>NZ_CP051527.1:0-2722500 GCF_050916055.1 Sphingopyxis sp. | reverse complement strand
CGTTGGTGGTGTGGACTCTCAAGTGTGAGGTAAGGGCGTTTGGTGAATGCCTTGGCATACAGAGGCGATGAAGGACGTGGCACGCTGCGATAAGCGTTGGGGAGCTGTGAGCAAGCTTTGATCCAACGATTTCCGAATGGGGAAACCCACCCTCACCATTTAATTTCGCTGCCGTTTCGACGACGGCGAAGGTTAAATGGGAAGGGTATCACCGAAGTGAATACATAGCTTTGGTGAAGCGAACCCGGGGAACTGAAACATCTCAGTACCTGGAGGAAAGGACATCAACAGAGACTCCGTTAGTAGTGGCGAGCGAACGCGGACCAGGCCAATGCCTTTGATTCAACTAGCAGAAGCTTCTGGAAAGGAGCGCCATAGTGGGTGACAGCCCCGTATGCGAAAGTGATGTCAAAGGATATGAGTAGGGCGGGACACGTGAAATCCTGTCTGAACGTAGGGGGACCACCCTCTAAGCCTAAGTACTCCTGTATGACCGATAGTGAACTAGTACCGTGAGGGAAAGGTGAAAAGCACCCCGATGAGGGGAGTGAAACAGTACCTGAAACCGAACGCCTACAAGCAGTTGGAGGGTCCTTGAGACCTGACAGCGTACCTCTTGCATAATGGGTCAGTGACTTAGTGTAACAAGCAAGCTTAAGCCGTTAGGTGTAGGCGCAGCGAAAGCGAGTCTGAATAGGGCGAATGAGTTTGTTGCATTAGACCCGAAACCCGGTGATCTAGGCATGACCAGGCTGAAGGTGCGGTAACACGCACTGGAGGGCCGAACCGTTCAATGTTGAAAAATTGTCGGATGAGTTGTGTTTAGGGGTGAAAGGCCAATCAAACCGGGAAATAGCTGGTTCTCCGCGAAATCTATTGAGGTAGAGCGTCAGACGAATACCATGGGGGGTAGAGCACTGGATGGATGCGGGGGTCGCGAGATCTACCAATTCTAACCAAACTCCGAATACCCATGAGTAATATCTGGCAGACAGACGGCGGGTGCTAAGGTCCGTCGTCAAAAGGGAAACAGCCCTGACCTACAGCTAAGGTCCCCAAGTCACGTCTAAGTGGTAAAGCATGTGGGAATCCCAAAACAACCAGGAGGTTGGCTTAGAAGCAGCCATCCTTTAAAGAAAGCGTAACAGCTCACTGGTCTAAATAAGGGTTCCTGCGGCGAAAATGTAACGGGGCTCAAGACGTGCACCGAAGCTTAGGGTGTGTAGTTTACTACACGCGGTAGCGGAGCGTTCCGTAGGCTGATGAAGCGATCTGGTAATGGGTCGTGGAGGTATCGGAAGTGCGAATGCTGACATGAGTAGCGATAAAGAGGGTGAGATGCCCTCTCGCCGAAATCCCAAGGGTTCCTGCTTAAAGCTAATCTGAGCAGGGTAAGCCGGCCCCTAAGACGAGCCCGAAGGGGGTAGTCGATGGGAACCACGTTAATATTCGTGGGCCTGGAGGTGTGTGACGGATCTCGTAAATTGTCTGACCTTATTGGATTGGTCAGGCTTTGAAGAGGTTCCAGGAAATAGCCCCTCCATTATAGACCGTACCCTAAACCGACACAGGTGGGATGGTAGAGTATACCAAGGCGCTTGAGAGAAGTCTCCTGAAGGAACTCGGCAAATTGCCTCCGTACCTTCGGAAGAAGGAGGCCCTCATAGTGGGCAACCATTATGAGGGGGCACAGGCCAGGGGGTAGCGACTGTTTAGCAAAAACACAGGGCTCTGCTAAGTCGGCTTCAAGACGACGTATAGGGCCTGACGCCTGCCCGGTGCCTGAAGGTTAAGTGGAGTGGTGCAAGCTGCGAAATGAAGCCCAGGTAAACGGCGGCCGTAACTATAACGGTCCTAAGGTAGCGAAATTCCTTGTCGGGTAAGTTCCGACCTGCACGAATGGCGTAACGACTTCCCCACTGTCTCCAGGAGATGCTCAGCGAAATTGAATTCTCCGTGAAGATGCGGAGTACCCGCGGTTAGACGGAAAGACCCCGTGCACCTTTACTGCAGCTTCAGAGTGGCATTAGGAAAGAACTGTGTAGCATAGGTGGGAGGCTTTGAAGCGACGGCGCCAGCTGTCGTGGAGCCATAGGTGAAATACCACCCTGTTGTTTTCTGATGTCTAACCTCGATCCATGAAACTGGATCAGGGACCCTCTGTGGCGGGTAGTTTGACTGGGGCGGTCGCCTCCTAAAGAGTAACGGAGGCGCGCGATGGTAGGCTCAGGACGGTTGGAAACCGTCTGTTAGAGTGCAATGGCATAAGCCTGCCTGACTGCGAGACTGACGAGTCGAGCAGAGACGAAAGTCGGTCATAGTGATCCGGTGGTCCCGAGTGGAAGGGCCATCGCTCAACGGATAAAAGGTACGCCGGGGATAACAGGCTGATGATTCCCAAGAGCTCATATCGACGGAATCGTTTGGCACCTCGATGTCGGCTCATCACATCCTGGGGCTGGAGCAGGTCCCAAGGGTTTGGCTGTTCGCCAATTAAAGTGGTACGTGAGCTGGGTTCAGAACGTCGTGAGACAGTTTGGTCCCTATCTGCCGTGGGCGTCGAAATTTGAGAGGAGTTGACCCTAGTACGAGAGGACCGGGTTGAACATACCTCTGGTGTACCTGTCGTGGCGCCAGCCGCGCAGCAGGGTAGCTATGTATGGACGGGATAACCGCTGAAAGCATCTAAGCGGGAAGCCTCCCTCGAGATAAGATTTCTTAGAGCCGTGGAAGACCACCACGTTGATAGATCGGATGTAGAAGCGCGGTAACGTGTGGAGCTAACCGATACTAATTGCTCTATTCGCACTTAAGAGTCCCACCATCAACGACAGTCCTGATAGGATTGTCCGCGACGTGGATGATTGTAGAAAACAGTCCATATTGCACGGGCATCGATTGAACCCAATTTTGACCTACGCCGGCTTCATTGCTTGGTGACCATGGCGTCAGTGACCCACCCGATCCCATCTCGAACTCGGACGTGAAACCTGACAGCGCCGATGGTACTGTGACTTAAGTCCCGGAAGAGTAGGACGTCGCCAGGCATTGTAGCCGGCGTAAGGTCGAAACGAAAAACCCATTCACAAAGTTAGAGGCCGGCAGCGATGCCGGCCTTTTGCTGTTTTCGCGATGCGCGTCCCTGAAAGTCTTTTGGGGCAGCCGCGACATTGGTGGCGCGGGATGGAGCAGCCCGGTAGCTCGTCAGGCTCATAACCTGAAGGTCGTAGGTTCAAATCCTACTCCCGCAACCAACAAAAAGCCCGCCTGATCGCTGATCTGGCGGGCTTTTTGCTGTCCTAGCGATAATCCTTCGGGTTGATTCCGTGCCGCGTGAGCTTGTCGTAGAGCGTCTTGCGCGGCACCGCGAGCATTGCCATCGCCTTGGCGATGTCGCCGGCTACCGCCGTCATCGTGTCGCGGATGATGGTCGCCTCGAAGCGCGCGACGCGCTCGGCGAGCGTCAGGTCGGGCTGCATCGGGGTGAGCGCAGGATCGGCCGGCAGGTCGAGCACGACGCTATAGGCGAAATTCTTGAGCTCGCGGACGTTGCCCGGCCAATCGTGCTCGACGAGGTAACGGCGGACGCTGTCGTCGATGCGAAAGCCTGCCAGCCCCATTTTCGCGGCGGCTTCGTCGAGGAAATAGGCGAAGGTCTGCGGGATGTCGGTCCGCCGTTCGCGCAGCGGCGGGATGCGCAGCTTTACGACGTGCAGCCGGTAATAGAGATCTTCACGAAAATCGCCCACGCGCACTGCGTCCATCAGGTCGGTCTTGGTCGCCGCGACGACGCGCAGGTCGACGGGCTCGGGCGCTGCGGCGCCGATCGGCTGGACCTCGCGCTCCTCGATCACGCGCAGCAGTTTGGCCTGCACTGCGGGGTGCATCGTGTCGATTTCGTCGAGGAACAGCGTGCCGCGATGGGCGCTGCGGATGCGCCCGGCATGACCGAGCTTGCCGGTGGCGCGATCGACGAGGTCGCTGCCGAACAGTTCACCCTCGGCCAGTTCGTGCGGCAGCGCGGCGCAATTGACCGCGACGAGCGGCGCCGCGCTGCGCCGGCTCTGACGGTGCAGCATGTGCGCGACCAGTTCCTTGCCGGTGCCGGTCTCGCCCTCGACCAGCACGTCGATGTCGGCCTGGGCCAGCTGCGCGATCGTTTCGCGCAGCCGGTTCATCGCAGCGCTTTCGCCGATCAGCGGGCTGTCGATCTCGGCGACCGCGGCGACGAGGCGGCGGTTGTCGAGGATCAGCGCCCGGTGCGCGAGCGCGCGCCGCGCCGCGCTGACCAGATGGTCGGCGGCAAAGGGCTTGGCGAGAAAATCGAAGGCGCCGTCCTGCAGCGCCCGCACTGCCATCGCGACGTCGGCGTGGCCGGTGATCAGGATGACCGGGATGTCGGGATCGATCGCGTGGATCGCGGCACGCAGCTGGAGACCGTCCATCGCGGGCATCCGAATGTCGGTGACCACCGCGCCCGAGAAGTCGGGCGCGATGCGCGCGAGCACGCTCGCGGCGTCGCCGAATGCCTCGACCGACAGGCCCGCGAGATCGAGCGATTGCAGGTTCGCCTCGCGCAGCCGGGGGTCGTCGTCGACGAAGAGGACGGACTGGCAATCGGTGAAGAAGCTCATGCCGGTTTCAATTCGAGCCGGAAGCCGGCGCCGCCGAGCGGCGAGGGAATCAGCGCCAGCGATCCGCCGAACTCGGCCATGATCGTGCCGGCGATCGCCAGCCCCAGCCCGAGCCCGTCGGGGCGCCCGGTAACGAAGGGGGTGAACAGTTGCGGCACCAGGTCGGCGGGGACGCCGGGGCCGTTGTCGCAGATGTCGATAACCAGCGGCGCGTCGCCATGGGCACGGATGGTGATGCGCGGCGACGCGGTGCCGTGCAGCGCCTCGGCCGCATTCTGCAGGAGATTGACGAGCACCTGTTCGAGCCGGACGCGATCGGCGTAGACCGTCGCGGAGGGATCTTCGATGTCGATGTCGAGCGCGATGCCTTGCGCGCGCAAGCGGTCGCCGATCAGAAGCAAGGTGCCGTCGATCGCCGACTGCAACGCCACCGGCCCGAGCGGCGCCGGCTGGCGACGGGCAAAGTTGCGCAGCTCGTTGGTGATCGCGCCGACGCGCGCGGTCAGGTCGATGATCGTCGTCAGATTGCCGCGCGCCTTCGCCGGATCGTCGCGCTCGAGATAGCGCAGGCTGTTTTCGGCAAAGGTGCGGATCGCCGCGACCGGCTGGTTGATCTCGTGCGCGACCCCGGCGGTGATTTGGCCGATCGAGCCGAGGCGACTCGCCTGCGCCAGTTCCTCGCGGGCGGCGCGATAACGCCGGTCGGTTTCGGCCTGACGCAGCGCGGCCTGCTTCAGCTCGTCATTGGCGTCGCTGAGGTCCTCCGTCCGTGCTGCCACCTCGCGCTCGAGCGCTTCGTGCGCGGCCTGGCGGATCGTCTGGCGTTCGACGAGCCGCAGCAGCATCACGATCGCCGCGCCGACGAGGATCAGCAGGACAAGGAAAACGACGCGCGCGGTCGCATTGGCGGCGCCCTGCCGCGGATCGAGCGGCTGGAGGAGGTGCAGAGTGGTGCCGGGCAGTGAGATGCGCTCCGACGCCATGCGGTAGAGCGTCTCGCCGCCGTCACCTGTGCGGATGCCGAGGTCGCCGCCGGCGCGGCGGACCGGCAGCGGCGCAAGCGAGCGTTCGCCATAGCGGCGCGATTCGCGAAGCCGCGCGCGCCCGGCGGTCGAGATCGGGGCGAGCGAGCGGAATTGCCACGTCGGCTCGCTCGCCATGATGATGACCCCGGCGTCGTCGGTGACCAGCGTCGCGCCGCTCGAATCGGACCAGCGGCGTTCGAGCCGGTCGAACTCGACCTTGACCACGACGACGCCAAGCGCGTCTCCGCCGGCCGCGACCTTGCGCGCGAGATAGAGGCCGGGGCGCCCGCTGACCGTGCCGAGCGCGAACAGTTCGGCCTCGCCGCGATCGATCGCGCCACGAAAATAGGGGCGGAAACGGTAATTCTGTCCGACGAAGCTGGTCGGCGCACGCCAATTGCTTGCCGCAATCGTGTTTCCGTCGCGGTCGAGGACATAGATGACCGCGGCGTCGGTGCGCGTTGCAAGCTGTTCGAGCTCGCGGTCGAGCCGGCGCGAGGCGGCATCGCTGTCGCCGGCGAGCGCCAGCCGGACGTCGGGAAATTCGGTGAGCACGCGCGGCAACAACCGGAATTTCTGCAGCTCGCTTTCGAGCAGGCTGGCGTGGGCGCGGGCGTTCTGGCGCGCCTCGCCGTCGGTGTCGGCGCGGGCATGGTCGGCGGCCCAGCGCGTGAGGGCGAGCGCCGCGAGCAGCAGGATCAGCGAGCCGACGATGCACGCGAGCAGCAGCCGGCGGCGGTCGAGCCAAGGGCGCGTTGCGCGCGACGAATCAGCCTCAGCTAACATGTGCGGATTATCGCACAATCCTGATCAAAGTCATGCGGTAAAGCGCACAGATTTCCGGTGCGGCAGCTCCGACGCGACCTAAAATCGTCTATTATCAATGCCGAAGAGAAAATTAGCTGCCCATTTGACCGCGACTTCCCGGATCCATAGCCTGTGCAAAAGGTCGCTCGAACGGCCCCACCGCCCCGCGAGGCGCGACAAAAAAGGGAGAGGCTGGTGGCAGCCACGATCGATCTGACGGTGCCGCGCGAACCGGTACGACCCAGGCCTTGGTGGTCGCACCTCTATGTCCAGGTGCTCGGCGCAATCCTCGCCGGGGTCTTGCTCGGCCATTTCGTTCCCGATTTCGCGGTCACGCTGAAACCGTTCGGCGACGGCTTCATCAAACTCGTCAAGATGATCATCGCGCCGGTGATCTTCCTGACTGTGGTCACCGGTATCGCCTCGATCGGCGAAGCGAAGACGCTCGGCCGCGTCGCGGCGAAGACCTTCGCCTATTTCCTGTTCTTTTCGACCCTCGCGCTGATTGTCGGGCTGGTGGTCGCCAATGTCGTGCAGCCGGGGGCGGGGATGAACATCGACCCCGCGACGCTCGATGCCGGGGCGGTCGCGCAATATCAGTCGAAGGCGCACGAGGCGACGCTCACCGCATTCCTGCTCGACATCATCCCGACGACCTTCGTGTCGGCGCTGACCGAAGGCTCGATTCTGCAGGCGCTGTTCGTCGCCATCCTGTTTGGTTTGGCGCTGTCGAACAGCGGCGCCCCCGGCGCGCAGATCCTGGGGCTGCTCGAAAAAGTGTCGGTGGTGTTCTTCCGCCTCGTCGGCATGCTGATGAAGTTCGCGCCGATCGGCGCGCTCGGCGCGATGGCGTTCACGGTCGGCAAATATGGCGTCGATTCGCTCGCCAACCTCGGCCTCTTGATCGCGACCTTCTACCTGACCTCGCTGTTTTTCGTCATCGTCATCCTCGGCGCGGTCGCGCGGCTTTGCGGCTTCTCGATCTTTCGGCTCATCGCCTATCTCAAGGCCGAATTGCTGCTCGTGCTCGGCACCTCTTCGTCCGAGGCGGCGCTGCCGAGCCTGATGGAAAAGCTGGAAAAGGCGGGCTGCGCCAAGCCGATCGTCGGCATGGTCGTGCCCACCGGCTACAGCTTCAACCTTGACGGCACCAACATCTACATGACGCTCGCGGCGCTGTTCATCGCGCAGGCGGTCGGGGTCGACCTGTCGCTCGGCGACCAGCTCGCGCTGCTGCTCGTCGCGATGGTGAGCTCGAAGGGCGCGGCCGGGGTCACCGGCGCGGGCTTCATCACCCTCGCCGCGACGCTGTCGATCGTGCCGTCGGTGCCGGTCGCGGGGTTGGCGCTGATCCTGGGGATCGACCGCTTCATGAGCGAGTGCCGCGCGCTCACCAACTTCATCGGCAATGCGCTCGCGGCGATCGTCGTCGCGGGATGGGAAAAGGCGCTCGACCGCGACGCGCTGCACCGCGCGCTCGGCGGCGATCCGGCGCCGCTCGCCGCGGCGCCGGTCGAAACCGACAGCGACTGATCGAACAACGAAAAATATGGGGAGTGTGACAATGATTTCGACCAAAGCCCGCTGGGCCCGCCACAGCAGCCGCACCGCGCTGATACTCGCCGGGATCGGCGCCTTTGCCGCGCCCGTCGCCGCGCAGGACGCGCCGGCGGACGGCGCCGCTACTGCGGCAGGCGATGAGGCGATCGTCGTTACCGGCAGCCGCATCGCGCGCGAAACTTATGACACGCCGGCGCCGGTGATCGGCGTGTCGAGCGAAGATCTGACCGAATCGGGCGATAGCGAACTCAGCGAGACGCTCGCCGACCTGCCGCAGCTGTCGTCGGCGACGAATGATTCGACGGTGACCGGCAACACCCAGAATTCGGGCCTCAGCTCGATCGAATTGCGCAATCTGGGTTCGAACCGGACGCTGGTGCTGGTCGACGGTCGCCGCACCGTGTCGAACAGCGGAATTTCCAATCTGGTCAGCCTGTCGACGATCCCCAGCGATTTCGTCGACCGGGTCGAGATCATCACCGGAGGCACCTCGTCGGTCTATGGCTCGGACGCCGTCGCCGGGGTGGTCAACATCATCACCAAGAAGAACGAGCGCGGCCTGACGCTGCGCGCGCGCACCGGCATCACGGCAGAGGGCGACGGGCAGGAGCTGACGCTGGGCGCCACCTGGGGGACGCGCTTTGCCGACGACCGCGGCTATTTCCTGATCAGTGGGACGTATGATCGGGATTGGGGGATCCGTGCAGTCGACCGTGCATGGGCGGTGCGGCCGGTGTCCTATGGCTATGACTTCGAAAATGGCGTCAACGAGTTCGAGGGGGTGTTCCTGAACGCGAGCGGCGCCCCGACCAGCGGGTCGCGCCCGGCGTCGGAGTTTCCGCCGCTGATGATGAGCGACCTCAGCAGCTTCATTCCCGGCGGGGTGTTTTCGGGCGGCAATTCGTCGCGCGACCGGTTCTACCGGAATGGCGAGCTGGTGCCGCTGGGCCCCGACGTCCAGACCGGGGAGCCGATCGACGTCGGCACGACCGACAACGGCAACAGCGGCTATTTCCTGCCCAATCGCGACGGATACAACCAGCGCACCGGGCGCTCGCTGATCCTGGCGCGCGAACGCTATCTGGGCGCTGCCAAGCTGGAATATGAATTTTCGGACGCGATCGCCGGCTTTGCGCAGCTGCAATATTCGCGGATCACGTCGGGCGAGACGCGCGAATCGATCGGCATCGGGTGGGATTCGACCTATCCGATCACCGACCCGGTCACCGGGGCGACCACCGAGATCGAATATGGCAAGATCCCGTGCCGCCGTACCGGCGGTTGCAACCCCTTCGTGCCGCCCGAACTGCGCGGCAGCGAGACGCCGTCGACCGGCGTCGGCATCGCGTGGGACCGCCGGTTCGACGAGGTCGGCGGCCAGATCACCGAGAACAAGCGCGAGACGATCCGCAGCTGGGCGGGACTCCGCGGCAAGATTTCGGACAGCTGGAACTGGGAAGCGAGCGTCGGTTACGGCCAGTACAAGCAGGACCAGTGGCGCCGCAACGAGATCAACGGCATCAACCTGACGCAGGCGCTGAACGCCGAGCTGGGCCCCGACGGTGCCCCGCGCTGCGTCGATGCCGATGCGCGCGCCGCGGGCTGCGTGCCGATCAACCTGTTCGGCGAAGGATCGATCACCCCCGACGCGGCGGCGTGGATCCGCGCCGATCTGCACCAGGAGCTGACGATCCGCCAATATACCGGCCAGGCGTTCGTCACCGGCGAGCTGTTCCAGCTGCCGGCCGGCCCGGTCGGTGCCGCGTTCGGCATCGATTACCGCAAGGACAGCCAGGACCTCTCCGGCGACATCTTGTCGCAGACCGGCGGCACGACGGGCAATGCGGTGCCCAATTTCGGCGGCTCGATCCGCGCCATCGAAGGCTATGGCGAAGTCAGCGTGCCGCTGCTGCGTGATGCGCCGGGCGCCTATCTGCTCAGCGTCGATGCCTCGGCGCGCGTCGCCGATTATAATATCGACAACGTCGGTACCGTGTTCAGCTGGCGCGGCGGGGTGCAATATGCGCCGATCCCCGACATCCGCTTCCGCGCCCAATATGCCCGCGCCCAGCGCGCGCCCGACATCGCCGAACTATATTCGCCGCCGCGCGGCAATTTCGAGGCCGCGAACGATTTGTGCGACGGGGTGACCCCGACGACGACCGGACAGATTGCCGCGGGTTGCCGCCTCGATCCCGGGATCCAGGCCTTGTTCGCGCAGCAGGCGGCCGACGGGGCGACGCAGCGTTATACGCAGGCGGGCAACAGCCTCTACAGCCCCAACGGCGGCAACCTCGACCTGAAGGAAGAAACCGCCGACACGCTGACGCTCGGCGCGGTGCTGGCGCCGCGCTTCATCCCCGGGCTGACGATCGCGGTCGATTATTACGACATCCGCATCAAGGACGCGATCGACGCCTATTCGAACCGCGACATCCAGCTGCAATGCTATGACACCGAGGTGCCGCAGGCGGACAATCCGTTCTGCGCCGACATCACCCGCAACGCGAACAACGGCCAGATCGTGTCGCTGGTCCAGCGCCAGGTGAATCTGGCGCGGTTCGACACGCAGGGGGTCGATGTCGCGTTCAACTATCGCTTCCGCCTCGACGATGCGCTGGGCATTCCCGGCCGTTTCGACCTGCGCTACGACGGCACGCATGTGCTGAAGCAGAAGGTGGAGTTCCAGGGAATCGAGGGGACGGTGACCAACGACCTCGCCGGCGACCTGGCCGAAGGCAGCTTCAAATATCGCGCCCGCGGCTCGCTGGCCTGGCGGCTCGACAATTTCCGCATCCGCTGGACGACGACCTATTATGGCAAGATCAACGACAGCAATTCGCTCGCCGATCAATATGCCGCGCTGCTCGAAACCAACCCCGACGCCGAGGTGCCGATCTTCCTCAACATCGGCGACGTGTGGGAACATGACCTGTTCCTGTCGTTCGACGTCGACAGCGGCGGCAAGGAATTCCGGCTGTATGGCGGGGTCAACAATCTGTTCAATTCGATCAGCCCCTTCCTGCCGAGCGGCACCGAAAGCGGCCGCTTGACCAACCAGAACGGCGTCTATGACATCGCCGGCCGCCGATTCTATGTCGGCGCGACGGTGAAATTCTGATGCCGCGCGCCGATCGCCGAGCTTCGCGTCTCCCGTCCACGGGGGCGATGAAGGCCATGTCGTGGGCGGCGCTGGTAATGCTGGCAGGGTGCGCGCCCGGTCAGGCGATCGCCGGCGCCGCCCCGCATGGTGAAGCGGAGGCTCACCCGCAGGGCGAAACCGCCTTGCAGAAGCGGCTGTTCGCGGCCGGGGTGAAGCGCTTCACCTTCGACGGCTGGGCGGGACCGGCGTTTCCGGTGTGGACCTATCGCGCCGCCGACACCCCCGCCGACGCGCCCGTGCTGTTCGTCTTTCACGGGGTGCAGCGCGATGCCGACAATTATATCGGCCAATGGGTCGATCTGGCCCGGACGCACAAGATCGTCCTGATCGTCCCCGAATATAGCCGCGCCGCCTTTCCGGGGGTCGCGGCGTACAGCCACGGTTGGTTCACCGAAAAGGACGGGACGCCGCGCGCGCCCGCAAGCTGGTCGTTCGCGACGGTCGAACCGATCTTTGCCGCGGTGAAGGCGCGCGAGGCGCTGACCGCGCCGACCTATTCGATCTATGGCCATTCGGGCGGCGCCCAATTCGCGCACCGCTATGTCCTCGCCGGCGGCGGGCCGCATCTGGCGCGCGTCGTGTCGGCGAATGCCGGTTCCTACGCGATGACCGACGCGGCGGCGTGGCCGTTCGGGGTCGCCGGGCTGCCCAAGGGGGTGTGGAACGCCGAAAAGGTGTTCGCGACGCCGATGACGGTGCTGCTCGGCACCGCCGACACCGATCCCAACCACAAGAGCCTGCCGCGCCAGCCCGAGGCGATGGCGCAGGGTGCGCACCGGTTCGCGCGCGGCCAGAATTTCTATAACCGCGCCCGCGCCCGCGCCGCGGTGTACAAGGTGGCTTTCGACTGGAGCTGTGTGTTCGTGCGGCGCGTCGGCCACGACAATGCCGGCATGGCGCCGGTCGCGGTGCGCATCCTGTTCGGCGATGCGAAGCCGGCGGCCGGCGGCGACTGCAAGGCGCTGCCAGACTGATCTGCGCCCGCGTCGCCCGCACCTCTTGGGTTGTGCGCTGCACCATGCTAGGGGGCGCGCCATGCTGACGATCAACGGAATCACTGTACGCCTTGGCGGGCGCGCCATCCTCGAACGCGCCACCGCGAGCCTGCCGGCCAAAAGCCGCGTCGGGCTGATCGGGCGCAACGGCGCGGGCAAGTCGACGCTGATGAAGGTGATGATCGGCCAGCTCGAAGCCGACGAAGGCAGCATCGACATGCCGCGCAAGACGCGCGTTGGCTATATCGCGCAGGAAGCGCCGAGCGGCACCGCGACCCCGTTCGACACCGTGCTGGCCGCCGACACCGAGCGCGCGGCGTTGCTCATCGCCTCGGAAACCGAGCAGGACCCCGATAAGCTCGGCGACATCCACGAGCGACTGATCGCGATCGATGCGTACACCGCCCCGGCGCGCGCCGCGCGCATCCTGATCGGGCTGGGGTTCGACGAGGATATGCAGGGCCAGCCGCTCGACAGTTTTTCGGGCGGGTGGAAGATGCGCGTCGCGCTGGCATCGCTGCTGTTTTCCGAACCCGACCTGCTGTTGCTCGACGAACCGTCGAACCACCTCGACCTCGAAGCGACGCTGTGGCTCGAAAATTTCCTCCGCGCCTATCCGGGGCAGCTGGTGGTGATCAGCCATGAGCGCGACCTGCTCAACAATGTCGTCGACCATATCCTGCACCTCGAGGGCGGCAAGGTGACGCTGTATCCGGGCGGCTATGACGCGTTCGAGCGCCAGCGCGCCGAACGCGCGGCGCAGCTCGCGGCAGCGAAGGCGTCGCAGGACGCCCAGCGCGCCAAATTGCAGGATTATGTCGCACGCAACAGCGCCCGCGCCTCGACCGCCAAGCAGGCGCAGTCGCGCGCCAAGATGCTGGCGCGGATGCAGCCGATCGCCGCGCTCGCCGAAGACCAGACGCTGGCGTTCGATTTCCCCAGCCCCGACGAGCTGAAACCGCCGCTGATCACGCTCGACCTCGCCAGCGTCGGTTATGCCGATAAGGCCGTGCTGCAGCGGCTGAACCTGCGGATCGATCCCGACGACCGGATCGCGCTGCTCGGCCGCAACGGCAACGGCAAGACGACGCTGGCGCGGCTGCTCGCGGCGCAGCTCGCCCCGATGGCGGGCGCGATGGCGGCGTCGGGCAAGATGCGGGTCGGTTATTTCACCCAGTATCAGGTCGAAGAACTCGACGGCAAAGACACCCCGCTCGCGCATATGACGCGGGTGATGGAGGGCAAGACGCAGGGCGCGGTACGCGCCCAGCTCGGCCGTTTTGGTTTCTCGGGCAACAAGGCGGTGACCGAGGTCGCGAAGCTATCGGGCGGCGAAAAGGCGCGGCTGGCGCTGGCGCTGATCACCCGCGACGCGCCGCACCTGCTGATCCTCGACGAGCCGACCAACCACCTCGACGTCGATGCGCGCGAGGCGCTGGTACAGGCATTGAACGGTTTCGACGGCGCGGTGGTGCTGGTCAGCCACGACCGCCACATGCTCGAACTCACCGCCGACCGGCTGGTGCTCGTCGATGACGGCACCGCGCGCGAATATGACGGCAGCATGGACGATTATGTCGACATGATCCTGGGCAAAGGTCCGCAAAAGGACCGGGTGTCGAAGGCCGACAAGAAGGAAGACCGCAAGGCGGCGGCAGCGGCGCGCGAGGCGGCGGCGAAGATCAAGAAGGACGTCAGCGACGCCGAGGCCGACCTTGCCAAATATCAGGTCATCCTGTCCGCGATCGACCGCGCGATGTTCGACCCCGCGGGCGCGGCGAACGAATATAAAGGCCTGACGATGAGCGAGCTGTCGCAGCGCCGCGGCAAGATCGTCGCCGCTCAGGAAGCCGCCGAGGCGCGCTGGATCGCGGCGGGCGAGGCGCTGGAGGCGTTCGAGGCCGCGGGGGCTTAATTTCTAAGCCCTCCCTTCAGGGGAGGGCAGCGAGACTTGCCAGCTTGTGCTGGCTTAGTCGCAGCGGGTGGGGGCCATCGGCCTTGCGCAAGGCTACAAGCCCCCACCCCAACCCCTCCCCTGAAGGGGAGGGGCATATTCGCGCGCATCGTCCGACATTGACTCTCACCCCCCATTCCATCATAATAGTTTCAATTGAAACTAGATGGGATGATGACCATGGCGGACCTGTTCGACAATCCGCTGGGCCTCGACGGCTTCGAATTCGTCGAATTTTCGGCGCCCGAAAAGGGCATTCTCGAACCGGTGTTCCAAGCGATGGGATTTACCCAGATCGCGCATCACCGCTCGAAGGACGTGCAATTGTGGCGCCAGGGCGGGATCAACCTGATCGCCAATTACGAGCCCAAATCGCCCGCCGCCTATTTCGCCGCCGAGCATGGTCCATCGGCGTGCGGCATGGGGTGGCGCGTCCGCGACGCCGCCAAGGCCTATGCCGAGGCGATCGAGCGCGGCGCCGAGCCGGTCGAGGTCAATCCCGGCCCGATGGAACTCCGCCTGCCCGCGATCCGCGGCATCGGCGGTTCGATCATCTATCTGATCGACCGCTATGGCGACGACCTCAGCATCTACGACATCGATTTCATCTATGAAGACGGCGTCGACCGCCATCCGGTCGGCGCGGGGATGCAGCTGATCGATCACCTGACCCATAATGTCTATGGTGGCCGCATGGCGCATTGGGCGGCGTTCTACGAACGCATCGCGGGTTTCCGCGAAATCCGCTATTTCGACATCAAGGGCGAATATACCGGGCTGACGTCGAAGGCGATGACCGCCCCCGACGGCAAGATCCGCATCCCGCTCAACGAAGAGGGTGCGGGCGGCAAGGGCCAGATCGAGGAATATCTGCGCGCCTATAATGGCGAGGGGATCCAGCATATCGCGTTCAGCTGCGACGATCTCTACGCCGCGTGGGACAAGCTGAAAGCGCTCGGCAATCCGTTCGCGCCGGCACCGCCGGCGACCTATTACGAGATGCTCGAAGAGCGGCTTCCGGGGCATGGCGAGTCGGTCGATGGGCTCCAGTCGCGCGGCATATTGCTCGACGGTTCGACCGAGGACGGCGATCCGCGCCTGTTGCTCCAGATTTTCGGCCAGACGGTGATCGGCCCGGTGTTCTTCGAATTCATCCAGCGCAAGAAGGACGAGGGGTTCGGCGAGGGCAATTTCACCGCGCTGTTCAAGTCGATGGAGATGGACCAGATCCGCCGCGGCGCGCTCAATGTGACGGAACCCGCCGAATGACCAGCCCCATCAAACTCGGCGGCGTCCACCACGCCGCCTATCGCTGCAAGGATGCGAAAGAGACGGTCGACTGGTACGAGCGCATGCTCGGCATGACCTACACCACCGCGTTCGCCGAGGATCATGTGCCGTCGACCGGCGAGTACGACCCTTATATGCACGTCTTCCTTGATGCGGGGAACGGCAACATCCTGGCGTTTTTCGAACTGCCGAACCAGCCCGACATGGGCCGCGATTCGAACACCCCGGCATGGGTCCAGCATCTGGCGTTCAAGGTCGGCAGCGTCGACGAGCTGGTCGCCGCGAAGGCGCATCTGGAGGCGGAGGGCGTCGACGTGCTCGGCCCGACCCACCACGGCATCTTCAAGTCGATCTATTTCTTCGACCCCAACGGGCACCGCGTCGAGCTGGCGTGCGACATCGGCACCGACAAACAATATGCCGAGCTGAAGCGCGTCGCGCCGCTGATGCTCGAGGAATGGAGCCAGACGAAGAAGGCGCCGCGGCATGCGGATTGGCTGCACACGGCGGCTAATGAGTAAAAGGCTGCGTGCCCCTGCGAAGGCAGGGGCCCATCTCCCGCCGTCAACTTTTAAACCCACCGTAGCTGAGAGCGTATAGCTCCGGTGATGGGCCCCTGCCTTCGCAGGGGCACAAGTGGCTTGACTACTTTCTGTCCAGCCCGATGCTTTCCAGCGTCGCACCGCTGCATTTGTCGGCCTCCTTCGACTCCCCGTCGCCCGACAGCGCGCCGATGACCAGGAAACCCGCGACCACCGCGACGACGAACGCGCCGGTGACCCAGATCAGATATTTGTCGATGAACGCCTTGATCGGCGCCCCGAACAATTTGAACAGGATGCCGACCAGCATGAAGGAAAAGGCGCGGCTGGCGAGGCTCGCCCACAGGAAGGTCCAGAAATTCATGTGGATGAAGCCGGCGGTGATCGTCAGCAGCTTGAACGGAATCGGCGTCGCGCCCTTGATCAGGATGATCTCGGCGCCGAATTCGCGCAAATAGCAGGCGGCGGGCGGGAAGGCGTCGGTCAGTCCGAGCGCGCCGAGCAGCCACAGCCCGACGCTTTCATAGAGGAAAAAGCCGATCCCGTAGCCGAAGACGCCGCCGGCGACCGAGGCGAGGGTGCAGATCAGCGCGTAACGCACCGCGCGCTGCGGATTGGCGAGGCACATCAGCCCCAGCATCGGGTGCGGCGGGATCGGGAAGAAGCTGGCCTCGACGAACGCGACCAGCGCCAGCCAATATTCGGCGTGCGGGTGCGCCGATTTTTCCATCGTCCAGTTGTACATATTCTGGATCAGCGACTTGTTGCGGGGGGTGGCGGTCATGCTGGTCCTTGTCGCCGGGTCAGGATGACCACGGCCTCCCTTAGCCGTTCGTGTCGAGCGAAGTCGAGACACCTAAAGCCCCTCCCCTTCAGGGGAGGGGTAGTGAGACTTGGTCCGGCTATTGCCGGGCCTTTAGTCGAACGGGGTGGGGTCCATCGGCCTTGCGCAAGGCCGATGGACCCCACCCGCTGCAACTAGGCAGCAAGCTGCCAAGTTTCGCTGCCCTCCCCTGAAGGGGAGGGCGTGTTTGTCAGTGCCGGAAGTGGCGCATCCCGGTGAAGACCATCGCGAGGCCCGCTTCGTTCGCCGCCGCGATCACCTCGTCGTCGCGGATCGAGCCGCCGGGCTGGATGACGCAGGTCGCGCCCGCCTCGACCGCGGCGAGCAGGCCGTCGGCGAAGGGGAAGAAAGCGTCGCTGGCGACCGCGCTGCCGACGGTGCGGGGCTGGCTCCAGCCGTGCGATTCGGCGGCTTCGCGCGCTTTCACCGCGGCGATGCGCGCACTGTCGCGGCGGTTCATCTGTCCAGCGCCGATGCCCGCAGTCGAACCGCCCTTGGCATAGACGATCGCATTCGACTTCACATGCTTGGCGACCGTCCACGCGAACAGCGCGTCGGTCAGTTCTTCCTCAGTCGGCGCGCGGTCGGTCACGACCTTCAGGTCTGCGCGGATGATGCGGCCATTATCGCGGCTCTGCGCCAGCCAGCCTCCGGTTATCCCTTTCAGCACCAGACCGCCGCGCGCCGGGTCGGGGAGTTCGCCGGTCAGTAGCAGGCGGAGATTCTTCTTCTTCGCGAACACCGCGCGCGCGTCGGCGTCGGCGTCGGGGGCGCAGACGACTTCGGTGAAGATGCCGCTGATCGCCTCGGCGGTGGCGCCGTCGAGCGGCCGGTTGACCGCGATGATGCCGCCGAACGCCGAGACGTCGTCGCATTTCAGCGCCGCGTCATAGGCTTCGGCGATCGTCGCCGCGCTCGCGACGCCGCAGGGGTTGGCATGCTTGACGATGACGCAGGTCGGGTCGGCGGCGCGGAACTCGGCCACCAGCTCGAGCGCCGCGTCGGCGTCGTTGATATTGTTGTAGCTGAGCTCCTTGCCCTGGACCTGCTCGGCCTGCGCGATGCCGCGTGCGGCCGGGCCCGCGGGAAGGTAGAGCGCCGCCTGCTGGTGCGGATTCTCGCCATAGCGCAGCTCGGTCGCCAGCTTGGCGGTCAGCGGCAACGTGTCGGGGAACAGCTTGCCCTGGTCGGCAAAGGCGAACCAGCTGGCGATCATCCCGTCATAGGTGGCGGTGTGCGCGAAGGCGGTCGCCGCGAGGCGCTTGCGCAGGGCAAAGGTCGTGGCGCCGTCGTTGGCGTCCATCTCGGCGATCACCGCAGCATAGTCTTCGGGTTCGGTGACGATGCCCACGAACGCGTGGTTCTTGGCTGCCGAGCGCACCATGGCGGGGCCGCCGATGTCGATATTCTCGATGATGTCGTCGCGCGGTGCGCCCTTGGCGACGGTCGCGGCGAAGGGGTAGAGGTTGACGACGACCAGATCGATCGCGCCGATGGCGTGCGCGTCCATCGCCGCGACATGCGCCGCATCGTCGCGCACCGCGAGGATGCCGCCGTGGACGGTCGGGTGCAACGTCTTGACGCGGCCATCCATCATCTCGGGAAAGCCGGTGAGGTCGGCGACGTCGAGCACATCATGGCCCGCGTCGCGCAGCGCCTTTGCGGTGCCGCCGGTCGATACCAGTTCGACCCCGTGGCGGACGAGCACCGCGGCCAGATCGGCGAGCCCCGCCTTGTCGCTGACGGACAGCAGGGCGCGGCGGACGGGGACGAGATCGGTCATGGGGAGGGAGCCTCGGCTGGCGGGTGGAAAGTCGCAGCCCCCCTAGGCGCGCGGCGGCTTTTGGGCAAGTCGCGAGCGGGTGGACCACAAAAGCACCGTGTCCCCGCGAAGGCGGGGACCCATCACCTGCCGGTTCTAAACGGCACCGCCCGGTGATGGGCACCCGCCTTCGCGGGTGTACAGCTTGTTTTCGCGGGAGCGCGCAACTTGTTTTAATGCAGTAGCCTAAAGCCCCAGCGCCGCCGCGATCTGGTCCCAGCGCACGAGCTTGAAATTCTGGGCCTTGGCGCCGTTGTCGCCGTCCTGCGCGATGAAGATGCCATCGGGGTAGGTGGCGCCGAAATTGCCGGCGACCGCTTCGATGCCGTCGGTCTCGCTCGTCGCGCCGAATGCGCCCGCGGCGACCGCGAACCGCCCGACATAGTCGACGCCCGGCAGGCGGAACACCGCATAGGCGTTGTCGCCCTGGCTCGACGCGATCAGGTAGCGCTGGCCCTTGTGATCGATCGTCGCCAGCCCTTCGAGGTCGGCGACGAGGCGCTGGTTGTCGATCGGCGCGACAAGGCGCGCGGCGGCGCCTTTGCCGTCCTGCTTGAGTTCCCACAATCCGCCGACTTCTTCGCCGACATAGAGGGTGTCGCCGTCGAAGACGCAGCCTTCGGACTGGGTCGGGATCTTGTGCTCCCACTGCACCGCAAAGGTCGGGGCCGCGCCCGCGGGCAGCGCGAGGGTGCCGACGCGCACGGTGCCGTCCTTGACGATCAGCGCCGCGGTGATCGGTTCGCCCGGCGCGCCCTTCTTGACGCACAGGCCATAGGCTTCGCCGCTGCCGGCGGCGGCCCGGCCGAGCGCGGTGATCGCCGGCTTGGCGGGGTCGAGGCGGAAGATCGCGAGATGCGCATTGACCCCGTCGTTGCGGTCGCTGGCGACGATGATGTCGCCCGCCATGTCGACATTGTTGACGAGGCCGCCCTTGACGAAGGCGAGGTCCTTGCCCGCAAGATCATAGACGTGAAGCCCGGCCTTTTTGTCGGTGGCGATGATCAGCGCGCGGCCGGGATTGGCGGGATCGATCCAGATCGCCGGATCGTCGGCGGCATCGGCGCGGTTGGTGCCGACGGGCTCGGTCTCCCCGCTGGCGGTGACCGCGACCGGCGGCAGGCCGTTGATCACCGGCTCGCTGGCGGCGCAGCCGGCGAGCGCCAATGCAAAAGCGAGCGATGTCAGCAGCTTCGGCTGGCGGATGGCGATCATGGCATTTCCCCTGTGTTCCAACGCGCCGCGGCGCAGTTGGCCGCGCCCCCTTCCAGCAAAGCGCGGCCGCGTCAATTGCACAATATTTCCGTCATT
Source organism: Sphingopyxis sp. (assembly GCF_050916055.1). Classification (GTDB taxonomy): domain Bacteria; phylum Pseudomonadota; class Alphaproteobacteria; order Sphingomonadales; family Sphingomonadaceae; genus Sphingopyxis. The sequence continues at coordinate 2,702,553 of NZ_CP051527.1, read as the reverse complement.
CAAGCGTCATCGAACCGTCATTTGGCTCGCCGCAAACTGTCACACACGCCCCCTAGACGCCCGGCAACCATCAAGGGGGTCCAACGACAATGATTCGAACTTTCAGCCTGCACTCCGCTGCCGCTCTCGCCCTCGCCACGGCGCTTGCCGCCGCCCCCGCCGCGGCCCAGCAGGCACCGGCCGACACCGCGCCGATCCAGCGTGAAGAGGACGACATCACGACCTCGCAGGACATCGTCGTTCTCGGCAGCGTCGGGTATCGCAACCGCAGCGACGAGGCCGAACCGGTGCTGTCCTATGACAGCGAATTTTTCCAGCGTTTCGAGCCGCTGACCGCGGGTGACGCGCTGAAGCGGGTGCCGTCGGTGACCTTCCTGTCCGACGTCATCGAAAGCGACGGCGCGCGGCTGCGCGGCCTGCCGCCGGGCTATACCCAGATCCTGATCAACGGCGAGCGCGTTCCCGGCAATGCGTCGGACCGCAGCTTTTTCCTCGACCGCATTCCCGCCGAGTTGATCGACCGCGTCGAGATCGTTCGTTCGTCGTCGGCACGCCGCACCGGCGACGCGGTCGCGGGCACGATCAATATCGAACTGCGCGACGCATTCGAACTCGACGGCGGTTATGTCCGCGCCGGCACGCTCTATTATGACGACAAGGAATTCGAGCCGAGCCTGGGGCTGGTCTATGGCGGCGCGGTCGGCCCGGGCCGCCTGCTCGTCGGGCTGAATTTCCAGGGTCGCCACAACCCGAAAAAGAAATTCTCGCTCCGCTATGGCGACTCGCCCGAGAACGACCCCGATTTCGCCACCGAAGAGTTCGACAATCGGGAGGACCAGATCGATACACGCGACGGCAAGGATTATTCGGCCAACGCGAGCTATGAGATCGACGGCGAAACGACCGATTTCAGGATCAGCGGCTTTTATGTCCGCACCGACCGCACCGAAACCGAGCGCAGCCGCGAATATGACGATCCGACGGCGCTCACCGGCCCGCTGCCCGACGGCGCGTTGGTCAGCGACAACAGCAACATCAACAACATCGATCAGGAAAATTACAGCATCGACGCCCGCCTGTCGCACGAATGGTCGCTCGGCAAGACGACCCTGCGTGTCGGCTATGCCCGCTTCGACGACAAGCAGCGCGAGAGCGAGAACCAGATCGATTTCGACGTCGATTATGACGATGGCGAAGTGCCGGTATTCGAACAGGCGTTCACCGCGACCGATATCACCGACAAGGAATTCACCACCAAGCTCGACCATGAATTCGAACTCGGCAACGATATCCAGCTGGTTGTCGGGGGCCTGTATCAGAAGAAGAAACGCAACACCGCGATCCTCGACGTCGACGATGAAATCGAGTTTCCGGGCCTCGAAACCAGCTATGACCAGTTCGTCGACAATCCCGACGACCTGCTCGATCCGTTCGATCCCAGCGATCTCGAACCCACCGATGGCGGGGTCAACCGGCTCGAAGAACGCCGGCTCGACGGCTTTGCGCTGGTGCAGGGCAAATCGGGCGGGCTGACGTGGGAAGCGGGCATTCGGTACGAGACGACCAAGCTCGACATCACCGACTTTACCGAAGCGGCGGCGGTGCCGACCCAGAGCAACGATTATGAAGAATGGCTGCCGTCGGCGTCGGTCAAGTTCGACCTGACCGCACGCGACCGGATCACCGCATCGGTGGCGCGGACCAACCGTCGTCCCGACTTCAATTTCGTCTCGCCCGCTCTGCTCGAGGAAGAGGTCGGCGACAGCGACCTGCTCGGCAATCCGCAGCTCGGCCCCGAAACCGCGTGGGGTGTCGACCTCGGCTATGAACGCCGCATCGGCCGCACCGGCGTCGTCGGGATCAACGCCTTCTATCGCGATGTCAGCAACCTGATCGAGCTGACCAACACCGGGCTGGAAGGGTCGGAGGGCGAAGGCACCTTCGTCTATCAGCCGCAGAATGTCGGCGACGGCAAGGTGTGGGGGGTCGAATTCGACCTGTCGACCGACCTTGGTTTCCTTGGCCTGCCCGACACCGGCATCTTCGGTAACGTGTCGTGGCTCGACAGCGAGATCACCGATTTCGCCGGCGACCGCCGCTTCAACGGCCAGTCGGACTATGTCTATAACATCGGTTTCATCCAGGACATTCCGTCGATTGGCGTCGCGTTCGGTGCGACGCACCGCAAGCAGGGCGCCGCTTATGACCGGGTGATCAGCGAAGAGGTGCGCACGACTTATGGCGCCGATCTGGAAATCTTCGTCGAAAAGCGCTTCGGCAGCAATTTCACGATCCGCGCGGTCGGATCGAACCTCTTGAACGGCGCCAAGCGCGAGACGTTCAACAAGTTCGATAATCTGGAAGACCAGCTCGATCGCGACTTCGACGAATATGAACTCGAAAGCGAAAAGGCCGGGCCGGTGTTCCAGCTGATGGCGCGCTACGCTTTTTGACGGTTCGGCGGCCGGCGCTCAGTCCCTGGGGCGCCGGCCGTTGGAAATGCGGTGCGAAGTGTCGGATTTGGGGAGGCGGACGTAGGGGTGGAATAAGAATTGGTTCGCGCAGCGAGCTCTATCCAGGGTCGATGGGTCTGGATTTTTTATTTCATACAAAGGCGCAAAGGCACGAAGATGCAGGTTCTCGGCCGCAAGGCCGCTTCCACATCATCGCCGCGCCGCTTCGCAACGGTTGAGCAATGAAAACGCTTCGCGGTCTGCACGACATCTTCGTGCCTTTGTGCCTTTGTGTGAAATAATCTTTGCCGGCGCCGGCGCCGGCGGCACAGCGCTCCGTGTCGGCTCGTACGCTACCTTTGCCCCTTGGGTCCGCTTGCGGTCGCGCGTCGCCGCCGTTAGCCGATATGCTTGAAGATCCAGCCGATGCTGGCGCCGCCCGCGGGCGCGGTGCCGGTGACGACGAGCTGTTCGGTCGGGTGCGGGCGGCCGTCGCCGTCGACCCACAGGCTTTCCTCGACCTCTAGCGCGCCCTCCGAGGTGCGAAACTGCCACAAAGGGCCGCCGTTGATGCGCAGCAGCGCCCCCAATTTGTCGGCGGTCAGGCTGGCCGACAGGTTCGCGCCGAGGTGGAAGCGCAGCGCAAAGCGCTTGTCGCCCTTGCGGCGGGTGCGCGGGGCGGGGAGCAGCAGGTCTTCGCCGCGCAGCTCGCGCCCGTTGGGCGACAGGATCAACAGGCGGCGGTGGATCAGCCCGTGGCGCCGCGCATAGCCGTCGTGGCTCATCTCCAGCCGGCTGCCCTGCGGCGTCTCGCGCCGGTCGAGCTCGACCTCGGTCACCCCCTTGCCCAGCGAGCCGCTGGCGAGGATCGCGGTCGAATTGCTGTCGGCCAGGATCAGTGTCGAATGCGCCGCGGTTGTGCGCAGGCCGCGCGCGAGGTCGGCGGGGATCGTCGCGCCGGTCAGCGCCGCGCCGCCGCAATTGACGACGATGCGTTCGGCGCCGTCGCTGAGTTCGAAGGCGAGGGTTGAGGCGCAGCCGGCTTCGGTCACGCGCGCGATCGGCGGCGGCGCGGCATCGGCGAGCAGCACCACCTTGTTCGCGACGAGCCGCTGATAGCCCCAGTCGCGCGCCTGTTTCAGCGGGCGGGTGCGCACCCCGCTGGCGGCGACGATCGCCTGGATGCGCTCGGCGCCGGTCGCGCCGCTGCCCTGCCAGCTGCCCATGCCGCCGTCGCTGTGGACGAGGCCGAGCAGCGCCGGGACGGCGCGCGCGAGCACCTCCTGCACGAAGGGCGGCACCTCAATGCGACGCATGTCATAGATTTTCGCGAGCATCGACAGCGCCATGATCGCGTCGAGCTGCGCCTGCGGTGAGCGCGAGATATTGCCGCCGTCGGCGTAGAAGCTGGTTTCCAGCACCTTGCGCAGCCCGGCTTCGCCGAAGATCTGCCGCGGCTCGCCGCCGGGCATCAGCAACGACGCGGCGACGATGCCGGTCCACGCGACCATCTGGCCGGTGCCGGGGCGCGTCTTGTCGGCGACACGGTCGAGGTGGCGCGCGGCGCGGGCGAGATGATTGAGCACGGCCGAGCGATAGATCAGGTCGCTTGACGAGAGGATCAACGGCGCGTGGGCGGCCCAGAACAGGATGCGCCAGGCGGTGTTGTCGGCCTTCCACGCCGGTTCGCTCACCGTCTCGCCATGCGTGCCGAGCCAGTGGCGCACGACGGCTTCGGCGATTGGCACGCCGTCGGCGCGCGTCCCGGTGGCCGCCAGGTCGCGCAGCCAGGCGAAGCTGTGGAGATAGTCGGCGAAGGTGGGCACGACGCCGAGATTGGCGAAATCGAGCTCGGCCAGCGGCAGTTTCAGCCCGCGGTGGAGAAAATGGCCGGCGCGGATCGCGGTGCCGGCGCGGGTATCGCCGGGGATCGGGTCGGCGGGCACCCCGAGCAGCTTGAGCGGGAAACGCCCCTTGAGGCGGAAGGCGTGCAGGGGGGTGCGCCAAGTCAGCCGGGTGATCGCGTTGGCGATGCGGTCGCCGAGCGACAGCCCCTTGTCGGCGGGCAGGCGGATGAGGCGCTTGCCGGGTTCGATCGAATCGTCGAGCGGCGGCGCTTCATCGCCGGGGTCGAGCGGCGGCGCGGCAGGAGCCGACGAGAGCGGTCTCCCCTCCATGATCAGGCGCCGCCGCGCAGCCGCCGGATATTGCCCGCGTACGCGTCCGGGCCGCCCTTGAAGGTTGCGGTGCCGGCGACCAGCACGTCGGCGCCCGCGGCGATGGCGAGCGGCGCGGTGGCGGCGTCGATGCCGCCATCGACCTCGAGCCTTATATCGCGCCCGGTCTTGTCGATCATCTTGCGCACCGCCTCGATCTTGCGAAGCTGGCTGGTGATGAAGCTCTGGCCGCCGAAGCCGGGATTGACGCTCATGATCAGGACCAGGTCGATGTCGTCGATCAGATAATCGAGCATCTTGGCCGGGGTGCCGGGATTGAGCGATACGCCCGCCTGTTTGCCGAGCGACTTGATGTGCTGGACGGTGCGGTGAATGTGCGGGCCGGCCTCGGGGTGGACGGTGATGATGTCGGCGCCCGCCGCGGCGAAGGCGTCGAGGAAATGATCGACCGGCGAGATCATCAGATGGACGTCGAAGGGCAGGGTGGAATGCGGGCGCAGCGCCTTCACCACCGCCGGGCCGATGGTCAGATTGGGGACATAATGGCCGTCCATGACGTCGATGTGGACCCAGTCGGCGCCCGCCGCCTCGATCGCGCGCACCTCTTCGCCGAGTGCTGCGAAATCGGCGCTGAGGATCGAAGGGGCGATGCGGATGGCGGGGCTATGGTCGGCGGTCATACGAGAGGCCTTAACCATCAACCCCTAGGGGGGCAAGCGGGGGTAAGGGACCAGCGGTGGAAAAGGCCTTTGCGACCCTCCGCCCGCGGGAGCGGAACGCGCGTCACCGCCAGCGCCATCCCCCTTCGGCGCGCGCCCGATAGATCGGCAACGGTGCCAGCGCCGCCAGTATGACGAAGACCGTCATCAGCACCGGCCGGTCGCGCAGCAGGACAGCGATGCCGGCGATCAGCGCGATATGCATCGCGAGCATCAGCCAGCCCTGCCAGGCGATCGGGAGGCCGGTGCCATAGCCGCGAGTCTTGGCGCGGAACCAGGGGCGGCGGTCGAGGAACAGGTGCAGCATCGTCAGGACTCCTTCGGCGGACGGCCGCGCTTCGGTGGCACCGGCGGCTTGGTGGCGACGCCGCGCCGGCCCAGCGCCTCGCGCAGCAGGATTTCGATCTCGGCATTGGCGCTGCGCAATTCGGTCGCCGCCAGCCGCTCGATCGCCGCGTAGAGCGCGGGATCGAGGCGGAGGGCAAAGGCCTTTTTGGTGGACGCAGGCATGTGTCGGCGCGCCTAGTAGAGCGACCCGGCGTTGACGACCGGCTGGGTGTCGCGCTCGCTGCACAGCACGACCATCAGGTTCGACACCATCGCGGCGCGGCGTTCGTCGTCGAGTTCGACGACATTCTTCGCGCTCAACTGGTCGAGCGCCATTTCGACCATGCCGACCGCACCTTCGACCAGCTTCTTGCGCGCCGAGATGACGGCTTCGGCCTGCTGGCGGCGGAGCATCGCGCCGGCGATCTCCTGCGCGTAGGCGAGATGGGTGAGGCCGCATTCGTCGACGGTGATCCCGGCGACGCTCAGCCGTTCGATCAGCGCCTTGCGCAGTTCGACCCCGACCTCGTCGTGATTGCCGCGCAGCGTCACTTCCTGATGCTCGATATCGTCATAGGGATAGCGCGAGCCGATCGAGCGCACCGCGGCCTCGATCTGCGCCATCACGAATTCCTTGTAATCGTCGACGTCGAACAAAGCCTGCGCGGTGTCGGTGACGCGCCACACGACCTGCGCCGCCATCTCGATCGGGTTGCCGCGCAGATCGTTGACCTTGATCTTGTCGGAAATGACGTTGTTGGCGCGCACCGCGATCTTCTTGCGGGTCAGCCACGGCAGCACCCACCGCAGCCCCTCCTGCCGGTCGGTGCCCTTGTAGGCCCCGAACAGCTGGATCGCCGCCGCTTCATTGGGATTGATCAGGTAGAAGCCGCACAGGATCAGCGTGCCGACGACCCCCGACGCGGCGACGACGGCCCATTTCCACGCGACCTGATATTCGGCGGTGCCGTTGCTGATCGCCGCCCAGGCGGCGAGCCCAAGCAGTAGCAACCAGATAAGCAGCATCAGATAGCCGCTTTGCGTGTTCGCGCGTGTTTCGCGGCTGCGATTCAGCGCGGGTGTTCCTCCATCAACCATATTGCCCTCCGACTCGATATAAAGATGATATCATATTTATATCGAAAAGCCGGGAGGTCAAGGCGGATGATATGGGGCGGCTGCCGGCCGGCCGTCGGGCCGCGAGGCGAGGGCATAGCCGCGGCCTTTGACGGTGCGCAGCATCCGCCAGCCGAAGCCGCGATCGATCTTGGCGCGCAGCCGCGACATAAGCACCTCGACGCGGTTGGTGCCGGGGTCGAAATCGATCCGCCACACCGCCTTCAGCAAGGCGGTGCGCGACACCGGCCGGTCGGGAAGGCGGGCAAGGTTGGCGAGCAGGTCGAATTCGCGCAGCGGCAGGTGAATGCGCTGCCCCGCGCGTTCGACGCGGCGGTCGATCAGGTCGATGCGCAGTTCGTCGCAGCCGAGTTGCCCCGCCGCGAGACGGCTGCGCCGCAGCAGGCTGGCGATGCGCGCGATCACCTCGGCGGGGTCCTCGCCCCAGCCGACCGCATCGTCGGCGCCGCCGGCCAGCGCGGCCATGCGGTCGGCGCGGCTGTCGCGGTCGGACAGGACAAGCAGCGGGCGGCGCGCGGCGATCGACCGCGCGAGCATGATCAGGTCGGCGGGCGCCTTCTCATCGAAGGGATCTATGACGAACAGATCGAAACAGCCGTCGCGCCACGCCGCACCGTCGGCGTCGAAAGGCGGCAAAACCCCCACCCGATTTCCCGCATTGCGCACAGCCTCGACCAGCCGGTTCGCGCGCAGCAGGCTCGGATGATAAAGCGCGACGAGCGGCGCTGCGGCAGGCGCGGTGCGGCCATCGCTCTGCTCCATCGCGCGTCCCCCGTCTGACCCTTTTTCCGGCCGGCCCCTCCTTCGGTTCGTTGCACCTGATGAAGGCTGTGCTAACGAAACGCTCCATGACCAGTACCGACATGCTCGCCGGCGACTTCGCCACCCTTCCCGATCTCGTCCGCGCCCACGCCGCCGAACGTCCCGATGCCATAGCCGCGGCCGATCCGGTCCGGCGGCTGAGCTGGTCCGAACTGGACGCATTGGTCGACCGGATCGCAGCGCGCCTGCAGCAGGACGGCTTTGCCAAGGGGGAACGCACCGCGATCGCGGGGCTCAACAGCGTCGAACAGATGGCGGCGATCGTCGGCACCCTGCGCGCCGGCGGGGTCGCGGGGCTGATCACCAACAGCGCGACGGGCGAGCAGATGGCGGCGATGATCGCCGACACCGGCGCGCGCCACCTGTTTCTCGACAGCGCGGCATCGGCGAGCCTGGACGGCCAGGTCGTCACCGCGAGCGACCGGATCGCGATGGACGGCAGCGACGCCGGGGCGCCGCTCGACGCATGGCTGTCGCTCGCCGGCGCGCAGCCGTGGCCGGTCGATATCCAGCCCGAAGACGGCTTCAACATCATCTATTCGTCGGGGACCACCGGAACGCCGAAGGGGATTGTCCACAGCCATGCGATGCGCTGGCAGCACATCGTGCGCGGCGCGCCTGCCTATGGCCCGCAAGCGGTGACGATATTGTCGACTCCGCTCTATTCGAACACGACGATGGCGAGTTTCATGCCGACGGTCGGGTCGGGCGGCCAGGTCGTGCTGATGAAAAAGTTCGACGCGCGCGGCTTCCTCGAGCTGGCGAGCCGCGAGCGCGCGACCAACTGCATGCTGGTGCCGGTGCAATATCGCCGGATCATGGCGCTCGACGATTTCAATCGTTTCGACCTGTCGAGCTTTGTGATGAAATATTGCACCTCGGCGCCGTTCGCGGCGACGCTGAAGGCCGATGTGCTGAAGCGCTGGCCGGGTGGGCTGGTCGAAATTTACGGGATGACCGAAGGCGGCGCCGCCTTCCTTCTGGAGGCGCACCAGTTCCCCGACAAGCTGCACACCGTCGGGCGGCCGGCGCCGGGGCACGTCGCGAAGGTGATCGACGACGAGGGCAATGAATTGCCGCAGGGGTCGGTCGGCGAGGTCGTCGGACGGTCACCCGCGATGATGACCGGTTACAACAACCGCCCCGACGCGACCAAGGCGATGCACTGGTACGATGCCGAGGGAAATCTCTTCTATCGCCACGGCGACATCGGCCGGATCGACGAGGATGGATTCCTGACTCTGATGGACCGCGCCAAGGACATGATCATTTCGGGCGGTTTCAACATCTTCCCGAGCGATCTGGAAGGCATATTGCTGGCCGACGACCGGGTCGTCGAGGCGGCGGTGGTCGGGATGCCGAGCGAGGAGTGGGGCGAAACCCCGGTGGCGTTCGTGGTGTTGAAGGATGGCGCCGATACCGAGAGCGTGCGCGCCGACTGTAACGCCAAGGTCGGCAAGACGCAGCGGCTGAGCGCGATCACTGTCGTCGGCGAACTGCCGCGCAGCCCGATCGGCAAGGTGCTGAAGCGCGAGTTGCGCGACGCCTACGCGCGCTGAAGGCGCGCGCTGGACGACGCCGCAGCGGGTCAGAGACCCAGCGAGGCAGATTTATTCTCGACGACTTCCAGCGGCGGCGGCGATTTGGCGGTCGCGCCAGCGCCGTGGCGACGGTGCGACAGCTTGCCGTCGACCTTGCCGCCATTTTCGATCGTGATCGTTTCGTAGATTACGTCGCCGGTGATCCGCGCGGTCGCGTGAACGATCAGCGTCTTGGCCTCGATCGACCCGTCGAGCAGACCGGCGATCTTCGCGGTTTCGGCGGTCACCGCGCCCTTGATCTCGCTCGCCTCGCCCTGGACGAGGTTGGCGCATTTGAGGTCACCGTCGATCTTGCCATCGACGTGCAAGTCGACGCTGGCGGCGACATTGCCGGTGACGACGACGTCGGACCCGAGGATCGAAAAGGTCGTATGCCGGGCGCCGGTCGCCATCTTAGCGGGCACCGGTGCGGGCGACGGAGCCGACTCGCTGTCGGGCATCGGCTTTGACTTCGAGAACATCGGCTTTGGCCTCCAAGAAGCGGCGCGGGTTGACCGCGACGCCGTTCAAACGGACTTCGAAATGCAGATGGCTGCCGGTCGAGCGGCCGGTCGAACCCATCTTGGCGATTTGCTGACCAGCGGCGACCTGTGTGCCGACCTTGGACGTGAAGCCCGACAAATGGGCGTAGCGGGTTAAGATACCCTGACCATGATCGACCTCGACGACATTGCCGTAACCCGACTTACGACCGACGAAGCTGACGCGGCCGGGGGCGGCGGACAGGATCGGAGTGCCGACGGGGCCACGGAAATCGAGCCCGGCGTGCATGGCACCGGCGCCGGTGAAGGGATCGCTGCGATAGCCGAAACCGGACGACATCATGAGCACGTTGGCCGGATTGCCCGAGGGGACGGCGACGAGGGTGCGTTCGAGGACGTCCATGCGAAACAGCGCGCTTTCGAGTGCGGCGAACGACGGACCGAGCGCGCGGGCTTTGCCCATCCGGCCCTTGAAGGGGATGAACGGACCACCACGGCCGGTCGCGGCGCTGCGGACGATCGCGGCGGGGTTGAGCCCGAGCTTGGCGACGGCGGCTTCGGCCTTGGTCGCACGATCGTTGACCGCGGTGAGCAGCCGGCTGGCGAAACCTTCCTGCCGCGCCTCGAGCCGGGCGAGCGCCTGGGCTTCGGGCGGCAGGTTCGGATCGATCGCGCTGGTCTTGAGCGGTTCGGCCTTCGCTTCGCCTGCGACGGGCGGCTGGGCAGCCATCGCCGCCGGATCGATGCCGAAATGGGTTTCGGCGACGCTTTCGAGCAGCGCCTGCCGTTCTTCGAGATCGGCGGCGGTTTCGGCGACCCGGTCGCGATATTGCGCGATTCGCTTTTCGGACGCCGTGGCTGCGGCCTGTTGCTGCGCGACGGCGGCGCGCTCGTCGGCCGTAAGCAACTGGTTGATCACGATCGCGAGCGTGGCGCCCGCCCAGGCAAGCAGCACCAGCGCGGCGGTCAGCGCGACGCGCTTTTGCCAGATGGCGCTGATCCGAAGGAATCGCACATGACCGTGCGTGCGGATGAAAATTTCATGGTCCTGAAACAGCGCGTTGAAGCGCTGGCGCCAATGGCGCAGACCCGTCGTTTGCGATGACAAGTGGCGACCCCATCTTGTTGTTTTTTGGAGCCCTCCGCCCCGCGTGATCGGCGCTCTACCAGCAGTTGTCGCGACTCGCGAATCTTCGGGGCGCGACTCGCGCCGAGTCGAACGGGTCATGCGGTGAACGGTGCCAGAGGCGTGGAACGCGGTCATTTTCGCCCAAATTTGCTGCGAATCGCGCGGTAATATTGACGGCTTGCTTACCATTTTTGGCTAGGGCCAAGGCGTGACGCAAAGCCCCGAAATGACGCTGCCCGCGAGCGACGGAGCGGCCCCGCAGACGGCGGACAAACGCACCGCGCGGCCGCGCTCGGCGGTCAGCGCCGGGGTCGGCCTGGTCGGCTTGGCCGGGCTGCTGGTCTATCTGTTCGCAGCGCGCCATGCGCCCGAGATCGCCGCCTTCCTTGGTTTCGACTGGGGCGATCGCGGTCCGCTCAACGGTCCCAATTCGGCGATCGCGAGCGTGCTCGCCTGCGCCATCCCGATGGTATTGTGGTCGGTGTTCGTCGACAAGGTGCACCGCAATCCGTCGACCGGGATCGACTGGGCGCTGCGTCGGCCGTGGCGCGAGACGCTCGACATCAGCCTGACCAAGCTCGCCGGCCTGTGGGCGACCTGGGCGCTGATCGCGCTGACCTATGCGACGATGCGCTATTACTGGTTCGGCAATTACGCCTTTTCGATGGATCTGCTCGAACGCGTCGCGCCGTGGCTGCTGCTCGTGTCGGTGCCTTATATGCTGTGGCTCGACCGCCGCATGACCGAGCCCCGCGACGGCTGCTGGCAGTTCGGACGCTGGCTGATCGCAGGCCATAAGACGGGTGGGGGCCAGCCGGTCGATGGCCGCGCGATCGCGCACCATTTGCGCGCCTGGGCGGTGAAGGGGTTTTTCACCGCCTTCATGCTGTCGATTGTGCCCGGCAATTTCGCCGACCTGGCCACCGTGCCGATGGACGAGATACTCGCCAATCCCTTCACGATGGGCAAATGGGCGATCCTGCTGCTCTATTTGATCGACGTCCATGTCGCGACGGTCGGTTATATATTGACGCTGAAACCGCTCGATTCGCACATCCGCACCGCCAATCCCTATGGCATGGCGTGGGTGGCGGCGCTGATCTGCTACCCGCCCTTCATCCTGATGAGCGGCGGGCCGCTCGATTATGAGGTCAACGGCGGCAGCTGGGGTTACTGGCTGGAGGGACACGACATGTGGCTCGCCGTGTGGGCGATCGCGCTGGTCGCGCTCACCGCGATCTACAGCTGGGCGACGATGGCGTTCGGTATCCGCTTTTCGAACCTGACCCACCGCGGCGTCATCACCCACGGCCCCTATGCCTTCACGCGCCACCCGGCCTATGTGTCGAAGAATCTGAGCTGGTGGATCGGTTCGATGCCGTTCCTTGCGACCTCGGGCGGCTGGGTCGAGGCGGCGCGCAACGTCGTGTTGCTGGGACTGGTCAGCGGGGTTTATTACTGGCGCGCCAAGACCGAGGAAAAGCACCTGCTTGCCGACCCCGCCTATGTCGCCTATTGGAACTGGGCGCAGGACAATGCCTTCGTCCCGCGGCTGGTGACCCGGCTGACCGGGCGGGCGCGGCCGCTGATCCGCCTCGAACCCGACGCGCGCGTCGGGCCGGTGGCTTAAGGCCGCGTTCTAATCGGTTGTGGCGGCGCGCCGGGCCTGCAGGTCGGCGTGCGCCTGGTTGATCACCCGCCATGCCTTTTCGCAACGCCGCTGATCGGCGCTCCGCTTGCTGGCGCACAGCCGGTCGAGCCGCGCGAGGACAGCTTTGGGACTGTTGTCGCGGCCGGCGGGAAAGGCGCGGGCCTGTTCGGCCGAGCTGTTGGCGCCGATGCTGGCGGCCGAATTGATATCGATGGCGTGCGCGGTGGTGGCGGTGGAAAACAGCCCGATCGCGATCAGGCCGGCGGTCATACGGATCATCATCGACTCCCACATTACGGGCTGGTGTACATCGGCTTGATACCATGAAAGCGTCATGATGCGAAGCCCGGCCCGCGCGGCCGGAAAACCGCGCGGGCCGCAAGTCTCGTCAGAATTTCACGCTCGCCTCGGCGCCCCAGATGCGCGGTTCGTTGACGTAGCTGGTGATGTTGTTGAAATCGATCCCGCCGGTCGGCGATGCGTCATTCGTGATGTTGCGCACAAAGCCGGCGACGTCGAAGCGGTCGGTGCGATATCCGACGCGCAGCCCGCCCTCGAGCAGCTTGTCGTCCGAAAACTCGACCGAGCGATAGAGGAAGAACTGCACCTTCGAGCGATAATACCAGTCGGTGAAGGCATAGACGGCGCCATTGCCGACGGGGAATTCATACCCCGCGGTCCAGTTCAGCGTCCACTTCGGCGACTGCGGCAGCTGGTTGCCGTCGATCGAGAAGATGCCGGGGCTGTTGGGGCGCTGCGGGTCGAGCACCGTGCACGGGGTTGCCGAGCCGCAGCCGGCGACGAAGGCGTTCGCATCGTCGATCTCGGCGACGTTCCATGCGCCGCCGACCGAGAAGGTCAGCCCGCGCGCCGGCGCGGCCTGCAGTTCGGCCTCGACACCGTGACCCTTGGCATCGACGTTGAGCAGGCTGGCGACGTTGGCGGTGCCGCCGACCGCGGTGAGCTGGAGATCCTTGGTGTCGAAATAATAGCCGGTGAGGTTGAAGCGGACGCGGTCGTCGAGGAACGCGGTCTTGATCCCCGCTTCGTACGACATCGTCTCTTCCTGATCGGCGGTCGAGATGGTGCGCGAGAAGGTGAGGCGGCCCTGCACCGACGGGGCGCGATAACCGCGCGCGACGCGGGCGTAGAGGGTCAATGCGTCCGACGCTTCATAGGTCGCGCTGGCGTCCCACGTCAGCAGCTTGCCCTTGACCGTCGCGGCCTGCGGCGGGACCGGGGTGTTCGGATTGACGACGAAATCGGGGCGGGTTTCAACCGGGCGCGCCGCGACGAAATCGCGCGTGTCGTGGTTGTAGCGCGCCCCGGCCTGCAGCTTGAAGCCGTTGTCGAAGGCGTAATTGAGCGATCCGAAGATGCCATAAGCCTCGCTGTCCTGGCGCTGGACCGCGATCGCCGACGGGGTGGCGTCGGTCGGGCCGCCGAATTCGAAGCTGGAAATGTCGAGGCCTTCGTCGAAATAGAAGCCGCCGACCTGATAGCCGAGCCCGCCGCTGTTGTTCGACGCGATCCGGATTTCCTGCGTGAACTGGTCGAGGCTGGGGACATTGTCCTGGCTCTGCGCCTGGAACGGGATGAGGCCCGGACCCGACACCGGCAGGAACACCGCGCCGAAGCCGCCGTCGATGTCGCCGCGGCTGCGGAAGTTGCCGTTCCAATAGGAGGTGATCGAGTAGGCGGTGACCGGCCCGAAATCATATTCGAGGTTCAGCCCGACATTATAGGTGTTGAGCTTCTGGAAGTTGATCCCGTCCTGATAGACTTCGTCGCGGCGGAATTCGGTGCCCGCGCCGCCGAGGCCGACGAGGTCGTTGCTGCCGGGCACTTGCGTGTTGGCGCGGAAGATGATCGCCGAGCCGTCGTAGACGCGGACCTGTCCGGTCACCCGGCCGGTGAACGGGCCGCTTTCATATTGCAGCTGGAGGCGCGCGGCGACGTCGTCATAGCCGCCGAGATCCTTCGCCTTCGTCGTCGCGACATTGTCGACCCAATTGTCGCGGTGCTGGAACAGGGTCGAGAGGCGAACCGAGAAGCCGCTATCGTCGGCGGCGCCCGCCGCGACCTCGACCTGGCTGGTGCCATAGCGGCCATAGCTGACCTTGGCATAGCCGCCGCTCTCGCCCGGCTTGACGGTGTCGAACTTGACGATGCCTGCGGGGGTGTTGCGCCCGAACAGCGTGCCCTGCGGCCCGCGCAGCACCTCGACGCGGTCGAGGTCGAAGATCGGGAAGCCCTTGAGGATCGGATTTTCGAGGACGACGTCGTCATAGACGAGGCTGACCGGCTGCGACGCGTTCAAATCGAAATCGGTGTTGCCGAGACCGCGGATATAGAAGCGCGGGAAGGTGCGGCCGAACGAGCTTTCGATGTTCAGGCTGGGGACGCGGCCCGCGAGAACGCGGACGTCGGACCCCGACGAGGTGATCGCACCGAGCGTGTCGCCCGACAGGACCGAGACGGCAACCGGCACGTCCTGGAGGCTTTCCTCGCGGCGCTGCGCGGTGACGATAATGTCGCCGAGGCCGCTGTCTTCAGCGGCGGCGGGCGCCTCCTGCGCGGCGGCGGGCGCGGCCCAGACGGTGGCGGCGAGGATGGCGAGAACGGGGGCGATAGCGGTAGCGGAAGGAAAGTGGCGCATGGGCAAGCTTCCTGAAACGAAGGTGGACGATGGGAGAGCGGAAAAACCGCTTTCGCGTTGCTCCTCCGCGCGCGCGCGGTCAATCGCCCGCGCCGCCGCCGCTGACGTTCGTGTCAGCAGTGTTGCGAAATTGCTGCACTTTGGCGGCATGGCGCCGGTTTGCCGGGTGACGCGCCGGGCGAGCGAGGCGCCATCGGCGTCGCCCGCGGTCGCGGCTATTGTCGCGCCGCCGCACTCCGCTCGCGGAGCGCCTTGAACTCGCTGCCGTCCTTCCAGCCGGGCCAGTTGGCCGAGCGCGCGAGTTCGTCGCCGATCTGGTAAAAAACCGAAATGTCCTGAACCGCGCCGGCGAGGTTCCAGGTCGCGTCCCAGGAGTCGCACGCCTGATGGTAACAGCGGCCGGTGTAGTCATCGACCCATTTCTGCCCCGCCGGCTTGCCGCCGTCGACGAGGTCGGAGGCGCCGGCGATGCCCATCATCAAGAGCACCGGCACGCCGCGCTTGGCGAGGCTGAAATGATCGGCGCGGAAGAAGAGGCCGCGTTCGGGGAGGCTTTCGACGCTGACGGTGCGGCCCTGCGCCGCGGCAAGGCGCGCGAGATCGTCTTCGAGCGTGCCCTGCCCCTTGCCGACGAGGATGACGTCCTTCGCGCGCCCCGCGGTCTGGAGAATGTCGAGGCCGAGGTTGGCGACGGTCTTTTCGAGCGGATAGAGCGGCGCCGCGGCATAGGCTTCGGAGCCGAGCAGGCCGCGCTCCTCGGCGGTCCAGAAGGCGAAGACGATGCTGCGGTCGGGGGCCGGCGCGGCCTTGAAATTGCGGGCGATCTCGAACAATCCGGCGACCCCGAGCGCGTCGTCGTTGGCGCCGGCGCGGTAGATGCGGCCCTGTTCGTCGGCGGGGCCTTCGCCATAGGCGTCCCAGTGGGCGCCATACATCACGACCTCTTCGGGGCGCGTCGTGCCGGGGATTTTGGCGAGGACATTCTGGCTCTGGACGACAGCGTGCTCGACGGGGATCGCCGCCTGAAACCGCGTGCGCATGTCGACGGGTTTGAAATCCTTGCGGCGCGCGGCGACGCGCAGCGCGGCGAGATCGAGCCCGGCATCGGCGAACAGCCGCCCCGCCGCCTCGCCCGACACCCACCCCTGGAGCGCGAGGCTGGTGAGCGTGTCGGGGGCGCGGACGATGTCGTAATTTTCGCCGCCGCCGCTTTTGACGACGTTCCACCCGTAACCGACGCCGTCGGCATCGTGGACGATCAGCGCCGCGACCGCGCCGCGGCGCGCCGCCTCCTCGAACTTGTAGGTCCAGCGGCCGTAATAGGTCATCGTCCGGCCGCCGAAGCTGTTGGCGACCGGCTCGCCGGGCGCGGCGGCGAAATCGGGGTCGTTGATCAGGAACACCGCGACCTTGCCCTTCAGGTCCTGGCCCTTGAAATCGTCCCAGCCGCGTTCGGGCGCCGACACGCCATAGCCGACAAAGACGAGCGGCGCGGCGTCGACGACGGCGCGGTCGTCGGGGCGCAGCGTCGAGACATAGATGTCGGTGCCGAAGGCGAGCGGGGTGACCTTGCCGCCGCGATCGAATTGCAGCGTCGTCGGCGTGCCGAGCCGGGTGCGCAGCAGCGGCACCGGCTGGGTCCAGCCGCCGTCCACGCCCGCAGGTTCGAGCCCGAGCGCCTGCAGCCGCCCGATCAGGTAACCGACCGTCCGTTCCTCGCCCACCGTGCCCGGCGCGCGGCCCTGAAACTGGTCCGACGCGAGGGTGCGGACGGTTTCGGCGAGGTTCGCGGCGTCGATCGCGGGGGCACGGGGCGCAGGCGCGGGCGCCGGCTGCGCGAGCGCGGCGGTGCCGGCAAGGAGCGCCGCGGGCAGCAGGGTGACGGCAAGGCGGGCGCGGATGGGCATGACGGTGATTCCCCGGTTGGCAAAAGGCCAGTCTAGAAGCGGAGGCGGAGAAATGCACGGTCGGGGCGTCGAAATTCGCCGGAGTTCTCCGCCGAGAGACAGCGGTGCACGCGACGCCCACAAAATCGAAATGCTATCAGACGAACCATATCGGTAAAAACAGATTGACATCGTCACGCTGATATGGCACAAGTATTACATCATGCAGAATTGCGAGTCGGGCCGGTGCCCCTTCCAGGCGGAGGGGCGTTCCGGCCCATTTGCGTTGGAGGCGAACGATATGGACGATGCGATCCAGGCCGGCGACCGGCGGGTGTTGATGAAGCGCGCGCCGCAGCCGCGCGAGGTGAGCGACGAGCAGAAGCAGCTGTTTATCGATGCGCTGGCCGCGACTTGCAACGTGCGCCGCGCCGCGGCGACGGCAGGGTTCAGCTATTCGGGGGCGTATAAGATGCGGCGGCACGAAGCAGGGTTTGCCGAGGCGTGGCAGGGCGCATTGGAGACGGGATACGCGCGGTTGGAGATGGCGCTGGTCGAGCGGGCGATCCTGACCGTCGAGGCGTTGCCCGAGGAGGATCCCGCGGCGCCGCCTGTCGTGGGGACGATGACCGTTGCGCAGGCGATGGACGTGCTGAACCGGCACCGCGCCACTGTCGAGCGCGGGCGCGCGCGGCAGGTGCGGCCACGGAAGGGTGAGCGCCCGACCGCCGAGGAGACCAATGCGGTGTTTCTGGCGCGCATCGCAATCATGGAACGGCAGCGTGGCGACTTCGCGCCCGGCGGCGGCGGCGAGGATGCCGTGCCCGGGCCGGGCGGCGCATAATGGGGGGGTGGATCGAGCAGCTGGCGCTGGCCGACGGCGAGACGATATTCGACCGGGTGATGGCGATGTCGCCCGAGGAGCGCGCGCGGTTGCTGCGCGACGTTCCGCGCAAATATGTGCTGGAACTGATCGAACGCTGGTACCAGTGGGCGCATCAGGGGCAGCGCGAACCGGCGGGCGACTGGCCGGTGTGGCTGATCCAGGCCGGTCGCGGGTTCGGCAAGACGCGCGCCGGGTCCGAATGGGTGAGCGAGGTGGCGCGGCGGCGCCCCGGCGCGCGCATCGCGCTGGTCGCCGCGAACGAGCGCGACGGCATTCGCGTCATGATCGAGGGGCCGAGCGGGCTGATCGCGGTCGCGCGCGCCGACGAGGCGCCGGTGTGGCGCGGCACGATGCGCGAGCTGCATTTCGACAGCGGCGCGATCGCCACGCTGTTCACCGCGCGGGCGCCCGAAAATCTGCGCGGCCCCGAACATCATGCCGCCTGGTGCGACGAACTGGGCAAATGGGCCCAGGGCGGCGAGGCGGCGTGGGACAATCTGATGCTGGGGATGCGGCTGGGCGAGACGCCGCGGGTGCTGGTGACGACGACGCCGCGCCCGGTGACGTTGATGCACAAGGTCGCGGCGATCCCGGGATGCGTCACGACGCTGGGGCGGACGGCCGACAACCCGCACCTACCCAAGAGTTTCGTGGTGCACATGATGGCGCAATATGGCGGGACGCGGCTGGGGCGGCAGGAGCTGGACGGCGAGCTGATCGAGGATGTCGAGGGCGCGTTGTGGCCGCGCGCGCTGATCGAGCGGTGCCGGGTCGATGCGGACAGCATCGGCAAGCCGGTGCGCGTCGTGATCGGGGTCGATCCGCCGGCGACGGCCCATGGGGATGCGTGCGGGATCGTGGTGGCGGCGCACTTGCGCGACGGGCGGCTGGCGGTGGTCGAGGATGCGAGCGTCGAGCGCGCGGCGCCCGGGGTGTGGGCGCAGGCGGTGGCGGCCGCCGCGGCGCGCTGGGGCGCCGACCGTGTGGTCGCCGAGAGCAATATGGGCGGCGAGATGGTCGCGAAGGTGCTGGCGCAGGCCGACGCCGGCCTGCCGGTGCGCGCGGTGCATGCGAGCGTCGGCAAGGCGCGGCGGGCGGAGCCGGTGGCGCTGGCATACGAGCGCGGACGGGTGGTGCATGCGGGGGTGTTCGCGGCGCTGGAGGACGAGCTGTGCGGGTTGCAGGTGGGCGGCGATTATGCCGGGCCGGGGCGCTCGCCCGATCGGGCGGATGCGTGCGTGTGGGCGCTGGCGGAGTTGCTGGAGGGGTTGCGGTTGGGGAAGGGGCCGGGGGTGCGGGTGGTTTGATCAACGTCGGGATCGTCTCTCGCGAAAGCTGTTCTCGAAGACGGCGTAAACGGCCAAACTTGCCAACAAGAGTAATGGCAAGCCAACAAGTGGGAGCACAACGACCCAACCTGGCCAAAGGTCTGCCCCGAGGGCAACGGAGTTCTGTGGGTCTTTAGGATTCAAGCGAACCTGCAAAGAGCTTCCGACGGGCTGCGAATCTACAAGCGGGCAACCGCCTTCGCCACCCTCATACGTTATCCCGTCAATCGAAAATCGATACTGAAATCGACAGGATCGGCCGAGGAATGATGGGGCAGATTCGGTGACTACCGCTGATGCGCTGATGCCCCGGTTTAACACCGCGACGCGGCGATCATGTTCGGCTGCTGCCAGATGCCAAATAAGGCCTAACGGAATTGCAGCGAGGACCAGAAGAAAGGCGACTGCACCCAATCCATGGAAGAGTTCGTGAAAAGATCGGCGCTGCATTGGCGTAGACATATCAATCGGCAGCGAGACTCGCAATTCAGCGGAATAGGTGGCGGAAAAATGCAATCGTCACCCCGGACTTGATCCGGGGTCCATGACTTCAACGCTGCTGTGGATCCCGGATCAAGTCTGGGATGACGAAGGGTGTGGTAGGCAGACCCAAGTCAAGCCTTGAGGGTGGAGAGGCAAAGAAGCACGGCGTCGCTGCGCGACGGGTAGGAGAACATCATGAACTGGTTTGGCCGGAAGGCTGCGCAGGGTGCTGCGCGGCCCGCTTTGTCGCGGGTGTATGGGACATATGGCGTGATGGGGGCGGCGCCCGCGCCCTTGTCGTTCGAGGCGCAGGTGCGGGAGGGCTATCTGGGCAATGCGATCGTCCAGCGCAGCGTCCGGCTGGTCGCCGAGGCGGCGGGGATGGCGCCGGTGGTGGCGAGCGATCCGGCGCTGGCGCGGCTGGTGGCGGCGACGGCGGCCGGGCAGGGGCTGGTCGAGACGCTGGCGGCGCAGTTGCTGCTGCACGGCAATGGTTATGTGCAGATTTTGGCCGATGGCGCGGGGGCGCCGGCGGAGCTGTTTGCGCTGCGCCCCGAGCGGGTGACGGTCGAGGCCGACGCGCGCGGGTGGCCGGTCGCGTATCGATATAAAGCCGGCGGGTCGGCGGTGGTGCTGCCCGCCGAGGATGGCGCGGGGCGCACCGCGGTGGTGCATGTGAAGGCGCTGCATCCGCTCGACGATCATTATGGCGCGGGGTGCCTGGGCGCGGCGGCGGGGGCGATCGCGGCGCATAATGCGGCGGCGGCGTGGAATGCAGCGTTGCTGGGCAATGCGGCGCGGCCGTCGGGGGCGCTGGTCCACGATCCGGGCGACAAGGGGATGCCGCTGTCGGCGGAGCAGGTCGACCGGCTGCGCGAGGAGCTAGCGGAGAGTTTCTCAGGCGGGGCGAATGCGGGGCGGCCGTTGTTGCTGGAAGGTGGATTGCGCTGGCAGGCGCTGTCGCTGTCGCCGGCGGAGATGGATTTCCTGGCGCTGAAGGAAGCGAGCGCGCGCGAGATTGCGATGGCGTTCGGGGTGCCGCCGATGCTGCTCGGGCTGCCCGGGGACGCGACCTATGCCAATTACCGCGAGGCCAATCGCGCGCTGTGGCGGCTGACGGTGTTGCCGCTGGTGGGCAAGATTTTGGGCGGGATCGCGCAAGGGCTGCGCGGGTGGTTCGAGGGCGCCGAGCTGCGGGTCGATCTGGATCAGGTGCCGGCGCTGGCCGAGGACCGGATGGCGCTGTGGCACGAGGTGTCGGCGGCGGACTGGTTGAGCGCCGAGGAGAAGAAGGCGTTGTTGGGGGTGGGGTAGCTTTCGCCTCTGGCGGGCCACCCCCACCCAGCTTCGCCTAGGCAGCAAGCTGCCAAGGCTGCGCAACCCTCCCCCGTCCAAGGGGGAGGGGCTTTAGTGAGGACATCGACATGGATGAAGACGAGGCGCTGGCGCGGTTGATCGCGCTGGCGGGAACCGCCGCGCCTGACGCGGCTCTGCTGCGCGCGGTGGTCGAGGAGGCGAGCGAGTTGGGGGCGCGGCGGGCGCTGGCGCGGCTGGGGCTGGCCGATGCCGCGGCGCGCGACGACATGGTCGATCTGCGCCAGCTGCTCGGCGCATGGCGCGATGCCAAGACGAGCGCGTGGAAGGCGGCGGTCGACTGGGCGGTGCGCGGGGCGCTGGCGTTGCTGGTGGTGGGGCTGGCGGTGAAGCTGGGCTTTGCGGGGTTGCTGCGGTGAGGGGTGGGGTGGCCGTCGCCGAGGTGCGCGCCGAAAGCCTGCGCTTTGCCGGCTACGCCGCGGTGTTCGATCGGGTCGATCGCGGCGGCGATTTCGTGCGGGCGGGGGCGTTTGCGGCGAGTTTGCGGGGGCGCCGCGCGGTGCCTTTGCTGTGGCAGCATCGGCCGGACGCGGTGGTCGGGGTCATCGAGACATTGGCGGAGGATGCGCGCGGGCTGCGGGTGGTGGCGCGGCTAACACATCCGACCGCGGCGGCGCTGGTCGCGCGCGGGGCGCTGACCGGACTGAGCTTTGGTTATCGGGTGACCGCGGCGCGGGGGGTGCGGCCGCGCGAGCTGCTGGGGCTCGACCTGGCCGAGGTAAGTTTGGTGGCGATGCCGATGCAGCCGCTGGCGCGGGTGATTGCGGTGGACCTCGGTGGAGTGTGCGAGGCCGCCTCACCCTCTCCCAGCTTCGCCTAGGCAGCAAGCTGCCAAGGCTGCGCAGCCCTCCCCCGTCGAGGGGGAGGGATTCCATTTTTTCAGAAGGAGTGACGGGCATGGATATGGATATCGAAGTGAAGGCGGATGCGCTCGATGGGGCGTTCGATGCGGTGCTGGCGGCGGAGGCGGTCGACGAGTTGAAGGCGTCGGTCGCGGCGCTCAAGGCTCAGGTCGATGCGCAGACGGTGGCGGCGTCGCGGCTGCCGCTGGACGGGGCGAAGGCGGCCGATCCGGCGCGCAGTGCCTTTGTCGAACGCTATCTGCGGCGCGGGATCGATGCCGGCGTCGAGATGAAGAGCCTGTCGGGGGCGTCGGGCGGCGACGGCGGCTATGCGGTGCCGCGCGAGATCGACGCGGCGATCGCGGCGACGCTGACCTCGCTGTCGCCGATCCGTTCGATCGCGACGGTCGTGCAGACGGGGACGAGCGGATATCGCAAGCTGGTCGCGACCGGCGCGATGGGGGCGGGCTGGGTCGGCGAGACGGCGCCGCGGCCCGAGACCGCGACGCGCAGCTTTGCCGAGATCGTGCCGCCGTCGGGCGAGCTGTACGCCAATCCGGCGGCGAGCCAGGCGATGCTGGACGATGCGATGTTCAACGTCGAGGACTGGCTGGCCGAGCAGCTGGGGCGCGAGTTCGCGGTCGCCGAAGGCAGCGCGTTCGTGACCGGCAACGGCACCAACCGGCCGAAGGGGTTCCTGACCTATACGACGACGAACGAGGTCGACAGCGTGCGGGCGTTCGGGACGCTGCAGCATCTGGCGACGGGGACGGCGGGGGCCTTTCCGGCGTCGAACCCGCAGGACCGGCTGGTCGAGCTGGTCCATTCGCTGAAGGCGCCGTACCGGCAGGGGGCGAGCTGGGTGATGAATTCGGACACGCTGGCGCGGATCCGCAAATTCAAGACCACCGACGGCGCGTTCATCTGGCAGCCGGGGCTGGTCGAGGGGCAGGCGGCGACGCTGCTGGGTTATCCGGTGGTCGAGGCCGAGGACATGCCCGATGTGGCGGCGAACAGCCTGTCGATCGCGTTCGGCAATTTTCGCGCCGGCTATCTGATCGCCGACCGCGGCGAGACGCGGATCCTGCGCGATCCGTTCAGCAACAAGCCGTTCGTGCATTTTTATGCAACCAAAAGGGTCGGCGGCGCGATCATCGATTCGCAGGCCATCAAATTGATGAAATTCGCCGCCAGCTAAGACTTTCCCTGGCGCGCGATGGGCGCCCGGTTCGTCCTTCCCCTTTCGGGGCGAGCCGGGCGTTTTCGCGGCAAATCATCTTCCTTGCGATCTGATCTGGAAAGGATGGCGCTGCCATGCCGAACCCCTTTTTCGCCGACCTGGTGCGCGAACTGTGCGACGCGGGCGGCACCGGGCCGCTGGCGCCGAGCGGCGCGGCGCCCGGCCACCGGGCCTTTGCCGGCACCGTGCCGGTCGATACGATGTTCTATTATGCGATCGCCGGGATCGCCGCGCCCGCCGAGTGGGAGGTCGGTAGCGGGCGGATCGACGGCGAAGGCCGGTTGCAGCGCGACGCGGTCGCGGCGTCGTCGGCGGGCGGCGCGGCGGTCGATTTCACCCCGGGGCTGAAGACGATCGCGCTGGTCGCGGGGGCCGACTGGTTCGCGGGGCACGATGCGAGCGTCGCGGCGCTGACCGGTGCGCTGGCGGGCAAGCAGCCGGTTTCCACTGCGCACGCCGCCGCCGCGACGGGCGCCGCGGGCGACCAGTTGACGGTGCGGCGCGGCAGCGACTGGGTGAATATTCCGCTGGCGACGCTGGCGTATCAGGATGCGGGCGGGGTGGTGACGCTGGGCGCGCCGCTGGCGGCACCGGCGGGGAGCGCGGCGGCGCCGTCGCTGAGCTTTGCCAGCGATGGCAACACCGGACTTTTCCGCCCCGCGAGCGATAGCGTGGGCGTGGCGACCGGCGGGACCGAGCGGCTGCGGATCGCCGCGAGCGGCAATGTCGGGATCGGCACCGCGGCACCGGGCAAATTGCTCGAGCTGGTCAGCGCCGACCAGAGCAATGCCCGGCTGCGCATCACCAACAGTTCGTCGGCGCGCTCGTACGACCTGGTTTCGGGGATCCAGAATGTCGGCCAGGCGGGCTGTTCGATCCACGACGTCGCCGCCGGGCTGACGCGCCTGGTGCTCGACACGAGCGGCGCGGTGCGGGCGGGCGCCGACAATCTTCAGACGCTGGGCGCGGCGGGCTATCGCTGGTCGGTGGTCTATGCCGGGACCGGCACAATCAACACCAGCGACGCGCGCGACAAGGCGTGGGGCGGCGCGGCGAGCGCCGCCGAACTGCGCGCGGCGACGCGGATCGCGGACGAGCTGGGCTTTTTCCGCTGGCAAAGCGCGATCGCCGCGAAGGGCGAGGACCATGCGCGGCGCCATTTCGGGGTGCGCGCGCAGGCGGTGTGGGCGATCATGGCCGACGAAGGGCTGGTCGAGCCGATCGACGCCGCGGGGGCGCCGGGGGCGACCCCCTATGCCTTTCTGTGCTGGGACGCCGAGGCCGGTGACGATGAGGCGGGCGGGCGGTTCGGTATCCGGCCCGACCAGCTGGCGCTGTTCCTGATCGCGGGGCTGGCGGCGCGGGTGGCGGCGATCGAGGCGGCGGCATGACCGGCGGCGCGATCGGCGCGCGCGCGGTCGGCGATGGCGGCGCGCGCAGCCTGCCCGGCGAATGGAGCGGGGCGCCGGTGCATATGGCCCGGATGGGCGAGCGGCGCGCGGTGCCGGGGGCCGCGAGCGACCGGAGGGTGGTCGCGCGGCGACCCTAAGGGGCGTGACCCTGAAACAGAAAAGGAGACGGGGCGATGACGCTGGCGGTGAAGGATCCGGGGGCGCGGATCGATTATGAGTTCGACTGGGGCGATGCCTATCTGGCGGGGCAGGCGATCGTCGCGAGCGCGTGGAGCGTCGCGCCCGACGAGGCCGACGGGGTGACGGTCGCGGCGGCGAGCCACGACCTGACCAAGGCGGTCGCGACGCTGGCGGGCGGGATCGCCGGCCATGCCTATCGCGTCACCAACCGGGTGACGATGAGCGACGGGCAGATCGACGAACGGTCGCTGACCGTGCGGGTGGAGGACCGGTGATGCTGGCGAGCCCGCTGCCGGGCGAGGCCCCGGTGAGTTTGAACGAAGCGCGCGGCTGGTTGCGGCTGGGGACGAGCGCCGACGATGCGGTCGTTGCGGCGCTGGTGCGCGCGGCGACCAACATCTGCGAAGCGTTCGTCGGCCAGTGGCTGGTCGTCCGCGCGGCGGAGGAGGTGCTGGCGCCGGGCTCCGGACCGGTGACACTCGGCGCGCGGCCGGTGGTTGCGGTCGATGCGGTGTTCGCGTTGGCGCAAGGCGGCGGCGAGACGGCGCTGGATGCGGACGGCTGGCGCCTCGAGGTCGGGCGCGACGGGACCGGGCGGGTGCGGATCGACGATCCGGGCGACGCGGTGCGGCTGCGGATCGCGTATCGCGCCGGGATGGCGGCGGGGGCGAATGCGATCCCCGAGGCGATCCGCCAAGGCATATTGCGGATGACGCAGCATCTGCACGACGCGCGCGACGGCGAAGGCGCGGCGCCGCCGGCGGCGATCGCGGCGCTGTGGCAACCATGGCGGCGGATCGGCCTGGGCGGCGGGCGATGAGCGCCGCCGAACAGGCGGTGCGCGAACGCGCGCTGGCGGTGCTGGCGGGCGACGCCGCGCTGGCGGCCGCGGTTCACGGGGTGTTCGACGGCGTCCCGGCGCGCGCCACCGCCCCCTATGTGACGGTCGGCGCGGCGGAAGGGCGCGACTGGGGCACGAAGGACGCGGCGGGGCGCGAGGTGCGCCTGACGCTGGCGCTGGTCGGCGCCGGGCGCGCGGCGGACGCGGACGGCGCGGCGGCGCGGATCGAGGCGGCGGCGGCGCTGCTGCGCGGGAACGCCGCCGGCTGGCGCATCGTCGCGGCGCGGGTGGTGCGGACGCGGCTGAGCCTGGCGAAGGATGGCGGCTGGCGGCACGAGGTGGTCGTGCGGTGCCGGTGTTTGGTGGCGGGGTGAGGGGGGGGGGGAGCGGACTTAGCGTTTGGGAGCCGGGACCGAGACAAAGATCGGGTTGGGATTTTTACCGCGGCAAAGTTGGAAGTCGCCCGCCTCTCGATCTTTGAACCGGGTGGGCCAACCGCCTATGCAGTCAGTTGGTGTAGTGTCTATGTCATCGACGATTGCGAGTGACATTGAATTGATCCGCGCTTCTCCAATTAGACAGTTCAAGTTCGCTTTCGGCATTCCGTCGATTCTGACGAATGATGACCCCGCATAATCCAAATCGGGTGTGTCCGTTACGAACCTTTTGATCTTACAATTCCGGATGAGCTTCGCGCTCAGAGGGCCGTCCTCCGGCTTGTGGTTCGGCCCAAGTATGTAGTCAAAGTTATCGTCAATCACTCGAAGATATTGTGTGGTTGGTTCATTGGAATACCATGCCGCAACGCCGGCGCTTGCAATTACAAAGGCGGCGCCGGTCAACATTCCGCAGAGAAATGGTCGTCGGGTTATCAGTCTCGTCATGACGTAGGCTTTTAATTATGTTTTCAATGCCCGCAACTGGTCGCGAGCAGACATTACAGGCAAATTTATTTGCCTAGCTGATAAGTGGCGGTGGCGATCAGTTGAACGCGGTCGAGCCGTTGGGCGGGACCGGATGCGCGGCTGATGACGATGGATAAAGCGGGGTCGAGGCGATTGCGGAATGTGGTGGTGATGATGTCGGACGCCGAACGCGCCTGTTGCTGTTCCCAGCGCTGACCGAAGGCCGGTGACGACAGAACGGTCTCGACGCTGGGTTGAAGATCGGCGCCGCCGCCGCCGGTGATGTGACACATCGGCAGTCGGTCGGAGACGACCAGGACATAGCCCGCGACGGGCGTGGAGTTGATCCGCCAGTAATGCATCGCTTTACGCATGGGCGGGGGCGGCAGGTTCGCCTCGTCCACCCTTTCGACAAGCGCCATCTGATTGCCGAGCCCCACGGCCGCGATAAACGGCCCCAGTCCGTCGGCCCAGCTCGCCGGATCGAGCAACCATTGCTCGCAGCCTCTTAGTGCGCCGTCGAAGCCTTTTTCCAGGTTCGGTTCTGCGTTGGCGGGCTGGGCAAACAGGCCGACGGCCAGGAGGGCGGATAAAATAGAGCGCATCGGCATATGCTAGCTTGGGGAATTCGGGCTTCCTAGTGGGTTTCGGATGCTCGGGGGCGTTACCCGCATCGTCATCCCGGATCGGGTACGCGGTGTCGAGCGCGGCGTATGACCTCCTGTGCCCCTCCACCACCCTGCGGGTGGTCCCCCTCCCCCTGCGGGGGAGGACCGGCGACGAAGCGTGCTAACGTCCAGACCCCGAGGCGCTAGTCGCCGGGCAGGGAGTTGGTGTCCTTATAGTCCTTGAACTTGTCGGTGAAATTGGCGTGATAGTCGTCGACCTGCATGTCGGCGCTTTCGGTGGCGTTGGCTTCGGATTCGCCGGCCGAGCGGTCGAGCGCGATGACGGCTTTGCGGAAGGCGTCGCGTTCGGTTTCGCACGTCGCCTTCAGCGCCATTTCATATTCGGCGGTCTCCATCTTCGCCTCGAGCGACGTCTTCATGTGGACGCGAAGGCATTTGGCGAAGGCCGCGCGCGTCGTGTCGACCGCGGCGGTCGGCGAAGGGGCCATGGCGGCCAGAAGCAATGTCGTGATCAGCATCCTGCGACTCCCCGTGAAGCATGATTTTTTCTGTCCAAGGAGAATAGACGATGGCAATCGAAAATGGGAGCGCTTTTCTGCTCAAGATCGGTGACGGTGCAGTGCCGCCGGCCTTTGCCACGGTTGCCGGGCTGCGCACGACGCAGCTGTCGGTGAACGGCGAGGCGGTGAACGTCACGACCAAGGATTCGGGTGGCTGGCGCGAGCTGTTGTCGGGCGCCGGGGTGCGATCGGTGTCGGTGAGCGCGGCGGGGATCTTTACCGGGTCCGACGCCGAGGTGCGGCTGCGCGGACATGCGCTGGCGGGCGCGATCGACGATTATGAGCTGAGCTTCGAAAGCGGCGAGCGGATGCAGGGGCGGTTCCTGGTCACGCGGCTGGACTATGCCGGCGATTATAACGGCGAGCGCAATTATACGCTGAGCCTGGAGAGCAGCGGCGCGGTGGTCAGCCTGTGAGCGGGCCGGGCACCATGGCGGCGAACCCGCTGCGCGGCGAGGCCGAGCTGAGCGTCGGCGGCGCGGTGCATGTGCTGCGCCCGAGCTTTGCCGCGCTGGTCGCGGCGGAGAGCGAGCTGGGGCCGCTGTTCGCGCTGGTCGAGCGCGCGGCCGACGGGCGGCTGGCGCTGGGCGAGCTGGCGGCGCTGTTCTGGCATTGCGTGCGGGACCGGCCCGAGGCGCTGACCCGCGAGGCGGTGGGCGAGGCGGTCGTCGCGGCGGGGCTGGCGGCGGTGACCCCGGCGCTGCGCGTGCTGCTGGGGCAGATCTTGTCGGGGCGGTGAGGGCTGCCCTTCGAGGCCAAAAAAAGAAAAATAAGAAGAAGCTCACACAAAGGCACAAAGGCACAAAGATGTCTTGTGCGGTGATGGCTTGCCAAGCCATGCGACGGCTGCGCCATGGCGCGCCGAAGCAGAGGGGTGAGCGGCTTCGCCGCCCGAGCCCCTTCTTCGTGCCTTCGTGCCTTTGTGTGAGATCTCTTTGGACCGATGTTCGAGGGAGCCGATGACGGTGACGTTTCCAACCAAGGCGGCCAGCGAACCGTTTTTCGGACCCGGCGCAGCGCATATGCTGGGTCTGATGGCGCGTGTCGCGGGGTGGCGGCCCGATGAATTCTGGGCGGCGACGCCTGCCGATGTGCGGGCGGTGCTCGCGGGGTGGGGCGCGGCCGCGGGCGATGCGGCGGCGGTCGATGGTGCGGCGCTGGCGGTGATGATGGAGCAATTTCCCGATGGATGAGGTCGATGAGATGATCGTCGCGGTGCGCGCCGATACCGGGGCGTTTCGGCGCGAGATCGGGGCGCTGCGCGGCGAGCTGGAAGGGTCGCTGGGGGCGGGCGCCGATGCGGCGGGGCGGCGGATCGAACAGGCGCTGTCGCGCGCGATCGTCAGCGGCAAGCTGGGGTTCGAGGATCTGAAGCGGCTGGCGCTGTCGGTGATGGCCGACATCGCGCGCGCGGCGATTTCGACCGGGATCGGCGCGGCGCTGGGCGGCGGCGGATCGGGCGGCGGCGGGGGATTGCTGTCGCTGGGGACGTCGATCGCGATGGCGCTGTTCGGGGCGCCGGGGCGCGCGACGGGCGGGCCGGTGAGCGCCGGGCGCGCCTATCGCGTCGGCGAGCGCGGGCCGGAACTGTTCGTGCCGACCGCGAGCGGGCGGATCGAGGCGGCGGGCGGCGGCGGGGTGCGCAACATCGCGATCACGGTGAATGTGCAGGGACCGGCGGCGGGCGAACCGCAGCGGCTGGCGCAGACCGGGCGGCAGCTGGCGCGCGCGGTGCGGCGCGCGGTCGCGAGCGGAGAGGATTGATGGGCTGGGCATTGGTGGCGGCTGAGGCGCATCATCGCAAAGGGTGGATCAAGCGGTTCGATCCGCGGTTCTGGACGGTCGATTTCGCGCGGCCGATGATGGCGAGCGTGGTGAGCGATGCGCCGGGGGCGCTGCGCGTCGAGGCGGTATTCTATCGCAAGCAGGACCTGGCGGGGTTGATCTGGGAGGCGGCGGATCGCTGGGACCATGCGCTGCTCGGCTATGAGACCAGCCATGATTTCCGGCACACGCAGCTGACATTCCGGTGGCGGTCGGGCGGGGTGAAACCGCTCGACGCGCTGCACGGGCCGACGCTGACGATCGAGGGGCGCGATGCCGGGGGGACGCCGCGCGCCTGGTATGTGCGATTGTGGAATTATGCCGAGGGGACGGGCGAGGATGCGCTCGTCACCCTCGATTTCGATGCGCTGAACGGCGGGTTCCTGCTGCCGGGTGAGGCCGATCCGGTGTGGGCGGGCGACATCGACCGGATGTTCATTTCGCTGGTTTCGCCGACGTATGACGGCGGCGACGGCGTGCTGGCGGCGCCGGTCGAAGGCTGGGCCGAGATGCGCGAGATCGTCTGTTCGGGATCGGGATCGGTGCTGGCGATCGGCGACGCGGTGCTGCCCGAGCACGGGCTGGGGATGACCAACGGTTATGACGATTGCTATCATCTGACCCCGGCGCGGGTGGTGCGGCAGATCGTGCAATTGGGCTATCGCGGCGACGTCGTCCATTATGTCGGGATGAGCCATTATATGCGGCTCGAAGGCCTGGTCGACGGGTTCGCGGTGAGCGTCGCGGGCGGGGCGCTCAATCGGCCGGCGGCGGCGTGGCATCGGGCGCTGGCCGCGGCGTGCGCGGACGCCGGGCTGGGGGTGATCTGGTCGCTGTCGTATGAGCTGTTCGACGCATATTGCCGGGACGACTGGAAACAGCGCGATGCGGGCGGCGCCCCGGCGCTGACCGGCTGGGTGCCGCCGTCGACCCTGCTGTCGCCCGCCAACGCGGCGGCGATGGGATATCTGCAATTGGTGGCGCGGGCGTTTGTGGCGATCGCGCTGGAGGCGGGCCTGCCGGTGACGTTCCAGGTCGGCGAGCCGTGGTGGTGGGTCAATCCGGGCGGCCGGATCTGTGCCTATGACGATGCGACGACGGCCGCGCTGGGCGGAGCGAGCGTCGTGATGGCCGACGTGCGCGGGGCGTTGACGGGGCCGCAGACGGCGATGCTCGACGCGCTGGGGGCGCTGCTCGCGGGATCGACGGCGGCGCTGGTCGCGGCGGCGCGCGACGAGGCCGGGGCGGCGGGGCTGACGTCGTACCTGCTGGTGTTCCTGCCCACCGTGCTCGATCCGGCAGCGCCCGAGGTGCGGCGCGCCAATGTGCCGATCGGCTGGGCGAAGCCGGCCTTCGATGTCTTGCAGCTGGAGGATTACGACTGGGTGACCGGCGGGCGCGGCGCCGAGACCGCCCCGGCCCGCGCGGCGATGGCCCTGCGGCTGGGTTATCCGATCGACGAGCAGCATTATTTTTCGGGCTTCGTGCTGCTGCCCGAGCAGCGCGCCGGGTGGGCGGCGATCGCCGATGCCGCCGCGGCGGCGCGGCGCGCGGGGGTGGCGCGGACCTTTGTCTGGGCGCTGCCGCAGGTGGCGCGCGACGGTTTTGTGACATTCGACGAGGCGGACGAGGGGGAGGATGCGGTGCAGGCTTTCGATGCGGTGGATTTCCCGCTGGCGATCGGGCGCGAGGCGCTGGCGATCACCGAATTTTCGACCCAGATCGTCGCCTCGCCATCGGGGCACGAGCAGCGCGCGAGCGAGTGGGCCGAGGCGCGGATGCGGTATGACGCGGGGCCGGGCATCCGGTCCGAGGCCGATGTGCGGACGCTCGCCGATTTCTTTCGCGCCCGGCGCGGCGCGGCGCGGGCGTTCCGCTTTCGCGACCCGTTCGATGCGAGTTCGGCAGCGGACGGGGGAACGCCCGCCGCCGACGACCAGTGGCTGGGGA
The DNA here is from genome assembly GCF_050916055.1 of Sphingopyxis sp. Lineage (GTDB taxonomy): Bacteria > Pseudomonadota > Alphaproteobacteria > Sphingomonadales > Sphingomonadaceae > Sphingopyxis. Next base: position 2,671,056 of record NZ_CP051527.1, on the reverse strand, counting down.
TCGGCGATGGCAGCCGTCGCCAGTTCGCGCTGGCGAAGCGTTATGGCGCCGGCGATGCGGTGCAGGCGCGCGCGATCCGGCTGCCGGTGGACGGCAGCGTGCGGGTGTCGGTGGACGGGATCGAGACCGCGGCGTTTGTGCTGACCGGCGAAGGCGAGGTGCTGCTCGACGTCGCGGCGCCGGTCGGCGCGGCGGTGCGCGCGGGATTTCGTTTCGACGTGGCGGTGCGCTTTGCCGACGACCGGCTGGAGGTGAGCCGCGCGACGTTTCTGGCGGGCGAGCTGGCGAGTGTGCCGCTGGTCGAGGTGCGGGCGCCCCAAGGGGCTTCGACATGACGATGACTGCCGCACCCGGCTGGCTGCGCGAAGAGCTGGTATCGCTCGCCTGGTGCTGGCGGCTGGCGCGGCGCGACGGGGTGGTGATCGGGCTGACGTCGCACGACCGCGACCTGATGGTCGGCGGGGTCGTTTTTCGCGCTGCGCCGGGGATGAAACCGTCGGCAATCGAGACGCGCGACGAGATCGATGCCGCGACGATGGACATCGAGGGCGCGATCGCGAGCGCGGCGATTGCGGCGCGCGACCTCGACACCGGGCGCTGGGACGGCGCCGAGCTGACTTTGTCGGTGACCGACTGGACCGTGCCCGATGCGGCGCCGGTGACGGTCGCGCGCGGCGTGCTGGGGGCGATCGAGCGGCGCGGCGGGGCGTTTGCGGCGGAACTGCAGGGGGTGACGCGCGCGCTCGACCGGCCGGTGTGCCCCGCGACCTCGCCGTCGTGCCGCGCGATGCTCGGCGACCGCGCGTGCCGCGTCGACCTGGCGCCGCGCGGCCGCTGGCGCCGGTGCACGGCCGGATCGCCGCCGACGGCGCCGGCGGGGTTGATGTCAGCTGGATCCGGCGCAGCCGCGTCGACACCGGCTGGCGCGACCATGTCGACCTGCCGCTGGGCGAGAGCCGCGAAGCCTGGCGCGTCGCACCGGTGCCGCCCGTCGCCGGGGTCGGTCCGTGGGACTGCCCCGCCGCGGCGCTGCACATCGACGCGGCGACGCTGGCCGAAACTCCCCCGGCGACGGCGATCGAAATCCGCCAGATCGGCGATTTTGCGCCATCGCCGCCGCTTCTATTGCTCTTGACCTGAAAGGACCAAGCCATGTTGCTCACACCGCGATTTTCCCTGCCCCTGCTCGCGACCGCGCAGGCGCAAAAGGAGGTGACGCACAATGAGGCGCTGACCCTGCTCGACGCGCTGGTCCACGCCGCGGTCGAGGCGGGGCCGCAGGCCGACCCTCCGATAGCGCCGGTGGCAGGGCAATGCTGGCTGGTGGCGAGCACGGCGACCGGCGACTGGACCGGGCACGATCATAGGATCGCGCTGTGGACGGCGGGCGGCTGGCGCTTCGCCGCGCCGCGCGACGGGATGCGCATGGTGCGCCTGGCCGATGGCGCGTGTTTGCGATTCGAAGGCGGGGCGTGGGTCGAGCCGACGGTGCTCGCCAGCCCGTCGGGCGGCGCGGTGATCGACTCCGAAGCGCGCGCGACGCTGGCTGCGCTGATTCTGTTGCTCGACGCGCATGGCCTTATGATGTCAGGATGATTTCGGGTTGCATTCCCCCCTGTTCGCCCGGCAAGTGCGACTTTTCGGCAACAGTTTGGCGATTTGTTCGCTTGCGCGGAACCAAAGCCGCGAGTAGGACGTCTGGCGAGAGGTAAATCTCAATTGAAAGGGGAATTAATATGAGGAAGCTTGCCGTTGCTATGGCATTGGCCTCCACTGCCCTGGCGTCGCCTGCCTTGGCGCGCGACGACTCGTGGTACGTAGGCGTTGGTGGTGGCGTGATGATCGTCGAGGACATGGACCTCGACATCGGGACGTTCAACAATGCGGGTTCGCTCGATCACCGCACCGGCTATGACGTCGAAGGCACCGTCGGTTACGACTTTGGTGGTTTCCGCGCAGAAGTCGAAGTCGGCTATCGTGAAGCCGACATCAAGGCTGGCCGCTTCAACACGCCGGGGATTCCCTCGCAGGCGAATGGCACGGGCACTTTCACCGGCTCGACGCCGCTGAACGGTGACTCGAACGCTCTGAGCTTCATGGTCAATGGTATGCTGGACTTCGGCGACGACGATGGCCTGCAGGGCTTTGTCGGCGGTGGCGCCGGTGTCGCTCGCGTGTCGGTCGAACCCGTGTTCGCCGGTCCGTTCATCGATGATTCGGACACCGGTTTCGCGTGGCAGGCAATCGCCGGCGTTCGCGCGCCGCTGACCCGCAGCATCGACGTTGGCCTGAAGTATCGTTTCTTCAACGCCGACAAGATCGACCTGGTCGACCAGACCGGCCGCGACGTTTCGACGCGCTTCCGTTCGCACTCGATCCTGGGCACGCTGACGTTCAACTTCGGTGGGGCTGAGCCGCCGCCGCCGCCGGTCGAAACGCCGCCGGCACCGCCTCCGCCGCCCCCGCCGCCGCCCCCGCCGCCCCCGCCGCCGCCTGTTTGCGCGCCTGGGCCGTACATCGTGTATTTCGACTGGGATCAGTCGAACATCACGCCGGAAGCGGCTTCGACGCTGGACAACGCGATCAGCGCCTACAACCAGGGCTGCACGGGTACCCAGGTCATGCTCGCCGGTCACGCCGACCGTTCGGGTTCGGCCACGTACAACGTCGGTCTGTCGGAACGCCGCAACACCGCGGTTCGCAGCTATCTTACCGCTCGCGGTATCTCGGATGGCTCGATCAGCACCGAAGCGTTCGGCGAAAGCCGTCCGGCTGTTGCCACCGCCGATGGCGTTCGCAACGACCAGAACCGTCGCGTGGAAATCACTTACGGCCCCAACTCGGGCATGTAAGACCGGTTTCCGCTCCCGACTGGGACGGACAGAAAAAGAGGGCGGTGCCGCGAGGCGCCGCCCTTTTTCGTGCGCGCGTCGGCTCGGTTTGCCTGGCCCGTTGCGATCGGACAGGACCGCGCGGCGCCGGCCCCACAACCGGCGCTTGTCATTTCTGCAAAATGTTATACCATAACAAATGGGCGTGAAGCAGTTTCGCGCCTGTACAGGCAGCCAAAGCGGCGCCGATCGCGCGGCGCGACTGCCCGACCGGGAGAGCGACGATGCGCCGACGCCGTAGCCAGTTTCATCGCAGCATTTTTCGCGCCGATCCGAACGGCGACCCCGACATCAACACCACCCCGCTGATCGACGTGATGCTGGTGATGCTGGTGATGTTCATCATCACCATCCCGCCGCCGACGCACAGCGTCGATATCACCTTGCCGGGCGACCCGCCGCCGCTCACCGAGGTCCGCGACGAAAATCGCGTGACCATCGATACCGCCGACGTCATCCGCTGGAACGGCCAGCCGGTCGATCTGGCCGGGCTGGGGCAGCTGGTGAAGATCGCCGCGGCCCGGCCCGAACAAGCGACGTTGCTGTTCGAACCCGATGCGCGGGCGCGCTACCTGCGTGTCGACGAGGCGATCGGGGCGATCCGCCGCAATGGCGCAACGAGCCTCGCCTTTCCGGGGATTCATCAATATCGCGGGCTGATCTAGCGCGGTGGCGTGGATGGGGCGTAGTCGTACCCACGCGTTCGCCATCCCGGACCCTTCGACAGGCTCAGGACAGGCTTGATCCGGGATTCACTGCGGCGCTGACGTCCTGGACCCCGGACCAGGTCCGGGGTGACGATGCGGAGACAATCCTCGCTGTCGTGCGGCGATGCGGAGGGTGGCGGGGAGGCAACGGTTGCGCCATGGCCCCTCCGTCAGCGCTCCGCGCTGCCACCTCCCCATGGCTTCGCCACAGGGAGGATTTCTGCTCCAAGGCCTTCGTAGGCCTCGGGTCCGCACGCCCCATGGCTTGGGATCAGCCCGCCGGCGCGGTGCCGGGGCGGAGATATTGCATCATATAGCCGACATAGTCGGCCTTGCCGAGCGGCACGCCCATGTGGCGGAGGATCGCGTAGGCGGCGACGAGGTGGAAGTAGAATTGCGGCTGCGCCCAGTCGCGGACATAGGCCAGAGCGGTCGTGTCGAAGGCCATGCCGTTGGGCAGCTCGAAACCGACCGGGCGATCGGGATCGCCGGCGAAGGTCCCGCGATCGACGCCCGCCAGCCAGCCGAGCGTCGCGGCGATTTGCGCCTGAAGCCCGGCGAAGTCGGCCGCGTCCTCGGCAAAGGCGGGCGCGCCCGCGGCGCCGAACCGGGTCGCGGGCTGCATCGCCTGTGCGCAGGAAAAGCGCACCTGCGCGGCGAGCGGGTGCATGTCGGGCGCGAGCCGCGCGGCGATGAACTGCAACTCGCCGATGCCGTTGTCGGCGCCCCACGCGAGCGCCTTGTCGAGCTGGGCTGAAAGGGCGCCGAGGCCGTTGGCATAGGCGGGCACGGTCAGGTCGTAGAGCATCGTCACATCCTTTATGCGGGCGCCGTCAGGCGGCGGCGAGATTGTCCTGGAACTGCAGCCGCGCGAGGCGGGCGTAGAGGCCGTCGGCGGCAACGAGCGCGTCATGCTTGCCTTCCTCGACGATGCGGCCGTCGTCCATCACGATGATGCGGTCGGCGGCGCGCACGGTCGCGAGACGGTGCGCGATGACGATCGTCGTGCGGTCGTGCATCAGCGCCTCGAGCGCGTCCTGGACGAGCTTTTCGGATTCGGCGTCGAGCGCCGAGGTCGCCTCGTCGAGCAGCAGCAGCGGCGAGCGGCGCAGCAGCGCACGCGCGATCGCGATGCGCTGGCGCTGGCCGCCCGACAGGCGCGCGCCGCCTTCACCCATGAAGGTGTCGAGTCCTTGCGGCAGCTTGCGTAGAAACTCCTCGGCATTGGCGTTGCGCGCCGCTTCCCACAGTTCGTCGTCGCTGGCGGCCCAATTGCCGTAGCGCAGATTGTCGCGCGCCGAGGCGGCGAAGATCACCGTTTCCTGCGGCACCATCGCGATGCGCTCGCGGATGTCGGCGGGGTCGGCCTCGACGAGCGGGACGCCGTCGAGGAGGATGCTGCCGCCCTGCGGATCGTAGAAACGTTCGGCGAGCTGAAACAAGGTCGATTTGCCGGCGCCCGACGGGCCGACGATCGCCACCGTCTCGCGCGGGTTGATCGCGAGGCTGAAGTCGTGGAGCGCGGGCGCGTCGGGGCGGGTCGGGTAGCGGAATTCGACGCTCCGAAACTCGAGCGTTCCGAGCGCGGGTTCGGGAAAGGCGCGCGGGCGCGCCGGCGGCGCGATGCCGGGCTCGGCGCTCAGCAGTTCGCTCAGTCGCTCGGCGGCGCCGGCGGCGCGCAGCAGGTCGCCATAAACCTCGGTCAGCGCGCCGAACGCGCCCGCGACGAGGCCGCCGGTGAGGACGAAGGCGGCGATCGTGCCGCCGGTGATCGTCCCCGCGGCCACCCCGGCGGCGCCGTACCAGAGCAGGGTGGTGATCGCGCCGAACAGCAGCCCGATGACGATTGCGGTCATCATCGCGCGCAGCCGAATGCGGCGCTTGGCGGTGACGAAATTCGCCTCGACCGCGGTGCCGAAGCGCTCGGCCTCGCGGTCCTGCTGGCCGAATGCCTGGACGATCTTCATCGCGCCCAATTGTTCGGCGGTGGTCGCGCCGATGTCGGCGACGCGATCCTGGCTCGACCGCGAGACATTCTGCAGTTTTCGGCCGAGCAGCACGATCGGCATGATGATCACCGGGATGCCGAGCAGGATGCCGCCGGTCAGTTTCGGCGACAGGGTGAAGAGGTAGGCGATGCCGCCGATGCCCATCACCATGTTGCGCAGCGCGACCGAGACGGTGGTGCCGACCACCTGTTCGATCACCGCGGTGTCCGAGGTCATCCGCGAGGCGATTTCGGACGGGCGGTTTTCCTCGAAAAACCCGGGGGCGAGGCGGAGCAGGTTGCGCTGCACCGCCTGGCGGATGTCGGCGACGGTGCGTTCGCCGAGCCAGCTGACGAAATAGAAGCGCAGCGCGGTGGCGAGCGCGAGCAAGACCACGATCAGATAAAAGAACCGGAAATGCGGCGCGACGTCGCCGCCGCCGGCGACGAAGCCGCTGTCGATCATCTCCTTGAACTGCCACGGGATCGCCAGTGTCGCGAGCGCGGCGATGCCGAGCGCGATCGCCGCAATCACGATTTGCAGCGGATAGCGGCTGGCATAATGCCAGATCATCCGCAGGCTGCCGAGTTTGCGGGGACGCGCGTCCGGCGCTTCGGACGAAGCGGGCGCGGGAGATGGATCGGATGCTGTCGCCATTGGCATCGCCCTAGCAGCCGCGGGGACGCCGCTCAACGACCGTAGAGCTTCATGCGCCTTTAAGCTGCGCGAAATGATGCATTGCACAAAAAAGCCGAGTGCCTAGACTGGGCGGCAACGCGAAGGCGCCAGAGAGCCGCCGGGGCAACGCAAGGAACAATCGCACATGCTGTATCACGCCTTTGAAATGCAGAAGAGCTGGCTCGCGGGGGCGAGCGTGCTGGCGACCGCGGGGGCGCAGGTGATGCAGCATCCTGCGAACCCGCTCGGCTATTTCGGGGGCAGCCCGATGTTCGCCTCGGCGCTCGAGGTGTTCGCGCACGCAGCGGCGCCGCGCGGCAAGCCGGGGTTCGAGCTTTACGAAACCGAAGTCGACGGCGAGATGGTGCGGGTGACCGAAAAGGTCGAGGCGCGCAAGCCGTTCGGCCAGCTCAAGCATTTCAAGCATAAGGGCAGTGACGGTGCGCCTAAGCTGCTGATCGTCGCGCCGATGTCGGGCCATTATGCGACGCTGCTGCGCGGCACCGTCGAACGGATGCTGCCCGGCCACGACGTGTGGATCACCGACTGGCGCGACGCGCGTAACGTGCCGCTGGAGGCGGGCAAGTTCGACCTCGACGATTATGTCGATTATCTGATCGGCTGGATGGAGCATATCGGGCCGGGGGCGCATATGCTGGCGGTGTGCCAGCCGTCGGTCCCGAGCCTCGCCGCCGCGGCGATCATGGCGGCCGACAAGCACAAGTGCCGGCCGAAGACGCTGACGATGATGGGCGGGCCGATCGACACGCGCAAGGCGCCGACCGCGGTCAACGACCATGCGATGACGCGGCCGCACGCCTGGTTTCAGGAAAATGTGATCGTCACCGTCCCGGCCTGGTATCCGGGCGCCGGGCGCCGCGTCTACCCGGGCTTCCTGCAACTTGCAGGCTTCATGTCGATGAACCTTGGCAACCATATGATGAGCCATTGGGAGATGTTCGGCCATCTGGTCGATGGCGACGGCGAGAGCGCCGACAAGACCAAGGAATTTTACGACGAATATCGGTCGGTGTGCGACATGACAGCCGAGTTCTATTTGCAGACAGTCGACCTGGTGTTCCAGCGCCACGCGCTGCCCAAGGGCGAGATGCTGCATCGCGGCAAGCCGGTCGATGTCGGAGCGATCGAAGATATCGCGATCCTGGCGATCGAGGGCGAGCGCGACGATATTTCGGGGATCGGCCAGACCAAGGCGGCGCTGACGCTGGCCAAGGCGCTGCCCGCCGAGCGCAAGAAATATCTGATGGCCAAGGGCGTCGGCCATTACGGCATCTTCAACGGCCGCAAATGGCGCGAAGAGATCGCGCCGGTGGTCGAGGGGTGGATCCGCAGCCACGGGGGGTGAGGGTGGCCGGTTAGCGACGCGGCGGATTTTGGCTGGTTGCGGACATCATCTGCTCCCCTCCCTTTTAGGGAGGGGTCGGGGGTGGGTAGCCGCCAACGGCGGCATACGCACCGCCGCTCGCTATCGCTCGCAACCCACCCCTAACCCCTCCCTAAAAGGGAGGGGGATTGTCTTGATCCACCCCAAAGCAGACGTTTTCGAACGCTACCCCTCCGCTCAATGCACCGGCGACGTGCGCACGGCCCAATAGACCAGATACAGCAGCCCTGCCCACAGCAGCAGGATGAAGCCCATGCCGACGCGGCTCGACGGACGGTCGCCGGCGGTTTCGGCGGCGGCGTGGAGTTCGGCCCATAGCGTGTCGGGGATCATCCGGCGGACCGCCCATAGCCCGAGCGGGACGATCAGCAGATCGTCGAGCCAGCCGAGGACCGGGATGAAATCGGGGATCAGGTCGATCGGCGAGAGCGCATAGGCGGCGACCGCGATCGCCAGCACGCGCGCGACGATCGGCGTGCGCGGGTCGCGGGCGGCGAGCCAGGCGGCGTGCGCCTCGACGGCGAGGCGGTGGCCGAGGTCGCCGATGCGTTCGGAAAGGGATTTGCCGGTCATGGGCTTCACCCTTAGTGTCCGCGCATGGCTATCCAACTGAAAAGCGTCCGGGTCGAGCGCTGGGCGGTCGCGGGATCGTTCGTGATCGCGCGCGGCGCCAAGACATTCGTCGATGTCGTCGTCGCCGAGGTGCTGGGCGCCGACGGCGCGGTGGGGCGCGGCGAGGGGACGCCGGTCTATTATCTGGGCGAGGATGCCGCCGGTTGCCGCGACGAGATATTGCGCGCCGCGGCGCATATCGCCGACCTCGACGCGGCGGCGGCGCGGGCGGTGGTGCAGGACATCATGGCGCCGGGCGCAGCGCGCAACGCGCTCGACTGCGCGCTGTGGGACCTCGAGGCGCAGCAGCGCGGCCTGAGGCTATGGCAGCTCGCCGGATGCGACGGCGCGCCGACCGCGCGCGATACCGCCTTCACCATCTCGCTCGGTTCGCCGGGGGCGATGGCCGAACAGGCGGCGAGCGCGGCGGCCGACGGTTATCGCCTGCTCAAGCTGAAGCTGACCGGCGAGGATGACCGGCTGCGCGTCGCCGGGGTCCGCAAAGGTGCGCCCGACGCGCGGCTGATCGTCGATGCCAATGAAAGCTGGGGGCAGCTCGACATCTTGGGCGAGGCCGAGGCGCTGGCCGACCTGGGGGTCGAGATGATCGAGCAGCCGGTGCCGGTCGGCGCCGACGCGCTGCTCGACCCGATCTATGCGCCGGTGCCGTTCGTCGCCGACGAAAGCTGTCACACCGCCGCCGACGTCGCGCGGATCGGCGCCTTTTACGATGGGGTGAACATCAAGCTGGACAAGGCGGGCGGGCTGACCGAGGCGCTGCGGCTGGCCGACGCCGCCGACGCGGCGGGGCTGGCGATCATGGTTGGTTGCATGTTGTCGACCAGCCTGGCCATCGCACCGGCGTTCGTGCTGGCGCAGCGGGCGCGTTGGGTCGACCTCGACGGGCCGGCGTTGCTGGCGCGCGATCGCGAAGGCGGGTTCGAGTTTCGCGACGGGCGGGTGGGGCCGCGGGTGGGTTAAAAATCCTCCCTGTGGCGGAGCCATGGGGAGGTGGCAGCGCGGAGCGCTGACGGAGGGGCGATGGCGCTAACGCCGCCGCCCCTCCACCATCCGCTGCGCGGACGGTCCCCCTCCCCATCGCTGCGCGACAGGGAGGAAATGCCTTACAGCGCGACTTCGGCGTGGTCGCCGAGTTCGCCTTCCTTCATCGTCATGCCGGTCATCAGCTTGAAGATGCCCTTGATGCCGGGGTCGGCGGTCCAGATTTCGGCGTCGTCGAGATCGAAGCGGAGCAGGACGAGCTTGGGGTCGTCCTTGCCGCCCTCATACCACGCCTCGACACCGTTGCTCCACAGCCGGTCGAGCACCGCGCGGTCGGTTTCGGCGCGCAGCGTGCCCGAAATGCAGGCGAACAGGTCGTGGCCCTTGGCGGAGAACTGCGCCATCGCCGGGCCGCCGGGGACGAGGCGGTTGTCGGTCGAGGTGAAGAACCAGAAGGCGCTGTTGGCATCCTTGTCGAGCTGGGCGTTCATCGGGACGTGATGCATCCGCTCGCCGGTCAGGCCGACCATGACATAGGGGCTGTCGGCCAGCGCCTTCCAGAATGTTTCCTTGATATCCTTGCTCATCGGGGAGGCTCCTCTTTCGAATGGCTATGACCACCCAACGCAAGAGGCGCGCGGACGTTGCGCCGATTCAGCGTGGGCGCGGGTCGGCGTAGCTCACCACCTCATATTCGATGCCGTCGGGGTCGAGGAAATAGAAGCGGCGGCCGGGTTCGTAATCGCCATGGCTGAACGGGATGAGCCCGGCCGCCTTGACGCGCATCTCGACAGTGTCGAGGTCGCCGACCTGCACCCCGACATGGTTGAGCGGTTCGCCCTTGGCATAGCTGGCACCGGCGTGCTCGCCGCCGGGGCCGGTGTAGAGCGCGACATAGGCGGTGTCGCTGCCGAGGTGGATGACGCGCCCGCCATCGCGCGCCGGGCCGCGCCAGCGTTCGTGCCAGCCGAAGATCGCGGCGAGGATGGCGGCGGTGCGATCGGCGTCGCGGACCGTCAGGTTCACATGTTCGATGAAGGCGTGCGTCATGGGATGCTCCGATTCGGGTTGACGCCGATACTTATGAAAGCTCAAGTGAGGTTTAGATCAAGCGGGAAGTGAGGGAGGCTGACGATGCACCGGACCGACCTGATCGCGATCGGCGACCTGGCGGCACGCACCGGCGTCGCGGTGTCGGCGATCCGGTTCTATGAAGCCAAGGGGCTGGTCGCGGCGCTGCGCACCCGCGGCGGCCAGCGGCGCTTCCTGCGCGCCGACATCCGCCGCGTGTCGTTCATCCTGATCGCGCAGCAGATGGGCTTGAGCCTCGACGAAATTGCGGCCGAACTGGCGCGGCTGCCGGCGGGGCGGACGCCGAACGCCGCCGACTGGGCGCGGATCAGCACCGGGCTGCGGGCGCGGATCTCGGCGCAGATCGCGGCGCTCGAACGGACGCGCGAGCTGCTCGGCAACTGCATCGGTTGCGGGTGTCTGAGCCTGAAGAAATGCGGGCTGTACAATGCGCACGACAAGGCGGCGCAGCGCGGGGCGGGGCCGCGCTATGTGCTGGGGGACCGGGCTGGGGAGATTGCCGAGGTGGGGTGAGGGAGGAAGGGTGGTTTTGGAGTCATATCCAACCCCTCCTCTTCAGAGGAGGGGCAGTGAGACTTGGTCCGGCGCAGCCGGGCCTTTAGTCGAGCGGGGTGGTGGCCGAAGGCGCACGCCCAGCCGCAAGCACCACCCCGCTGCGACTAACGAACACGTTCGTAAGTCTCGCTACCCCTCCTCTGAAGAGGAGGGGCTGGGTCAGTTATGTCGGCAATCGGTCGTAACCGATCTTCTCGGCCCTAAACCGCCGCGAGTTTCTCGATCTCGGGTGCGCCGGCGAGGCAGGGGCCGAGTTTGGCGCCGAGGGTGCGGAAATGGTCCGACGCGCGGTGCGCTTCGACCGCGGCGCCGTCGTCATAGCATTCGAGCACCTTGTAGGTGCCCGCCTCTTCGGTGCGGAACAGCCTGTAATAGCTGTTGCCGGGTTCGTTCGCGGCGACCGCGGGGGCGAGCTCGGCGAAGACGGTTTCGAATTCCGCTTCCTTGCCGGGCTGCACGCGCAGCGTGGCGATGATGCCGATTGCAGTCATGGATATATCCTTTTGCAGGGGCGGAGCCGGCCGGTCGCGATCGACCGGACCGGCACCGCGGCCTCAGAAGACTTCGAACAGGCCGGCCGCGCCCTGGCCGCCGCCGATGCACATCGTCACGACGGCGTATTTGGCGCCGCGGCGCTTGCCTTCGAGCAAGGCGTGGCCGGTGCAGCGCGCGCCGGTCATGCCGAAGGGATGGCCGATCGAGATCGAGCCGCCGTTGACGTTGAGCAGCTCGTTGGGGATGCCGAGCGTATCGCGGCAATAGAGCACCTGCACCGCGAACGCCTCGTTGAGTTCCCACAGGCCGATGTCGTCGATCTTGAGGTCGAAGCGTTCGAGCAGCTTGGGGATCGCGAACACGGGGCCGATGCCCATTTCGTCGGGCTCGGTGCCGGCGACCGCCATGCCGACATAGCGGCCGAGCGGGGTCAGACCGCGCTTTTCGGCGACCTTGGCTTCCATCAGCACGCAGGCCGACGATCCGTCGGCGAGCTGGCTGGCGTTGCCCGCAGTGATCGTGTGGCCTTCGCCCATCACCGGCTTCAGGCTGGCGAGCCCTTCGAGCGTCGTGTCGGCGCGGTTGCACTCGTCCTTGTCGGCGACGACATCCTTGAACGAGACCTCCTTGGTCTCCTTGTCCATCACCGCCATCGTCGCGTTGCAGGGGACGATTTCGTCGGCATAGAGGCCGGCGGCCTGCGCCGCGGCGGTGCGCTGCTGCGACTGGAGCGAATATTCGTCCTGCGCTTCGCGGCTGATGCCATAGCGTTTGGCGACAACCTCGGCGGTGCCGATCATCGGCATATAGGTGTCCTTGTGCATCGCGATCAGCTCGGCGTCGGTCTCGATGAACACCTTGCCGCTGCCGCTGACCTTCGAGATGCTTTCGATGCCGCCGGCGACGCAAATGTCCTGGCGGTCGACGATGATCTGCTTCGCGGCGGTCGCGATCGTCATCAGGCCCGACGAGCATTGGCGGTCGATCGACATGCCGGGGACGGTGACGGGCAGGCCCGACCGCAGCGCGATGAGGCGTGCGACGTTCATCGTCTGCGACCCCTGCTGCATCGCGGCGCCGAACACGACATCGTCGATCTCGCCGCCTTCGAGGCCCGCGCGCTCGACCGCGGCCTTGACCGAGAAGGAGCCGAGCGTCGGGGCGAGGGTGTTGTTGAACGATCCGCGGCCCGCCTTGGTCAGCGGGGTGCGGGCGGTGGAAACGATGACGGCGTCACGCATGATGTTTTCTCCTAAACAATCCCAAATCCCTCCCCTTCGGGGGAGGGCAGCGAGACTTGGCAGCTTGCTGCCTAGTCGCAGCGGGTGGGGTCCATCGGCCTTGCGCAAGGTCGATGGACCCCACCCCCAACCCCTCCCTTGAAGGGGAGGGGCTTAGTCACTTCAAACGAAGAACTGGCTGATCCATTCGGCGATCAGCGCGGGCTTTTCCTCGCCCTCGATCTCGACGGTCACTTCGTTGGTCTGTTGCCACTGGCCGGGGCGCTTTTCGAGCAGTTCGAGCAGCTTGATATGGCTGCGCACCCGCTTGCCCGAGCGCACGGGGGCCAGGAAGCGCACTTTGTTGCAGCCGTAATTGACCCCCATCTTGACGCCGCCGACCCGGGGGCCGTCGGTGCTCTGCCCGAGCATCGGCATCAGCGACAGGGTGAGGAAACCGTGAGCGATCGTCCCGCCGAACGGCGTCAGCTTGGCCTTTTTCTCGTCGATATGGATGAACTGGTGGTCGCCGGTGGCGTCGGCGAACTTGTTGATCATCTCCTGATCGACCAGCACCCAATCCGACGTGCCCAGATGTTCGCCGACCTTGGTCTGCAATTCCTGCGGCGTGATTGTCGCCATTCGTCATCCCCTCGATCGTTGGTTCGGGGCGCGTTCTAGGCCGCTCGCAGCGCTTTGCACAAGGGCCAAGCCGCCCGGCCTTGACGCCGTAGCGTCAGGCGGGCTTGGCTGCCGGAGGGGTCTTCGGCGCTTTCATCGTCACGCTTTCGGCATAGGGAAGAATCATCGTCCCGTCGGGCGCAGCGGTGAAGGTCGTCTGGGTCGGATAGGCGAAGTCGTAACCCGCACGCGTCAGTTCCTCGAACAGGCGGATGCCGATCTCGGTCCGCGCCGCGATGACTTCGTTATATTCGTCGCTGTGGACATCGACGACGAGTTCGAAATCGAGGCTGGAGGGACCGAAGCCGAGGAAGCTCGAGCGGACGAATTCATTGGCTTCGCCCGTGACCTGCGCCTTCAGCAGTTCGGGGAGGGCGCGCAGCATCTCGGGCTTCGTCTGATAGATGACGCCGATCGCATATTGGACGCGGCGCCGATGCAGGTTGGCGTAGTTGGTGATTTCCTTCGACAGCAGGTTGGTGTTCGAGATGACGAGCAGCTCGCCGTTGATCGAGCGCAGGTGCGTGCTTTTCAGCCCGATGCGTTCGACCGTCGCGATGCTGGTGTCATATTTGATCGTCTGGCCGACGCGGAACGGGCGGTCGAAGATGATCGACAGCGAGGCGAAGAGGTCGGAAAAAATGCCCTGCGCGGCGAGGCCGATCGCGATGCCGCCGATGCCGAGGCCCGCGACCAGCCCGGTCACATTGACCCCCATATTGTCGAGGATGACGATCGCCGCGATCGCGAACAATGCGACGCTGATCAGCAGCCGGATGATCCCCATCGCGTTCGACAGCGTCTCGTTATGCCCCTCGGCGGCGCGGCGCTGGATCAGCCCGAGCACGATCTCGCGCACCCAGATCGCCACCTGCATCACGACCGCGACGGTGAAGACGAACTGGATGATCTGCAGGACGAGCGCGGGCGGCTGGGCATAGCCCGCGACGAGGCGGATCGAGATGATCGCGAGGACGAGCGACTTGGTCTTGTGGATCACCCGCCCGACAATGTCGGTCAGGGTGAATTGACCGGGCGCCGACTGCGCGCGCTTCAGCGCGAAGGTGCGGATCATCGACAGCAGGAAATAGATGATCAGCCCCGCGGCGATCGCAATGCAGATTTGCAGCCAGTGGCTGTTCACCCAGGCGATGCTGCTGTCCCACCAATAGCGCAGGTCTTGCAGCGGGTTTGTCGGTGCGGCGGCGGTAGCCGGGGCGCTCTTGGGTGTAGCGGTCGTTGCGGCGGCAAAAAAAGGCAAAATCACATCGGTCCTCGTGTCGGGGTGTCAGGCGGAACGGAGCAGCGCCGCGGCATCGGGCGCCTGCTCCAGATAGGCCAAAAATCCGCGCTCGTAACGCGAAAGATATTTGGCGACGCGCGGCAGCGGGCCGGCGGCCGCGGCAAAATCGCCGCGCAACTGCGCTGCGGCGATCATCGCCGGATGGACATAGGCCTTGCGCGCGATCGCCGGCGTGTTGCCCAAGCGGTCGGCGACATGCTGCAGCATCGCCTTCAACGTCGGCGGTTCGGCGGCGTCGTAGAGGAAGGCGAAGGCTTCGACGCTGGCCGACCAGGTGCGAAAATGCTTGGCGCTGAATTCGCCCCCCATCGCCTCGCGGATATAGGCGTTGACGTCGTCGGACGCGACCGCGCACAGATCGCCGGCGTCCTCATATTGAAAGAGGTTCTGCCCTGGCAGGTCCTGCAGGCGGCGGACCAGCGTCGTCAGGCTGCGGTCGCTGATCGCGACCTCGCGCTTGGCGCCGCCCTTGGCGACATATTTCAGGCGCAGCGTCTGGCCCGACAGCTTGGCGTGCCGCTGGCGCAGCGTCGTCGCGCCGAAGCTCTGGTTCGCGGCGACATATTGTTCGTTGCCGATGCGCAGCGCGGCGAGGTCGAGCAGGCGGACGACTGCCGCGACGACCCGCTCCGAACACAAGGTGCGGCGATTGAGGTCGCTTTCGAGCCGCGCGCGCAGCAGCGGCAGGGCATAGCCGAAGGCGGCGCAGCGATCATATTTGTCGGCTTCGCGCGCCAACCGAAAATCGGGATGGTAGCGATATTGCTTGCGGCCGCGGGCGTCATACCCGGTGGCGAGAATATGACCATTGGGGGCGGGGCAGAACCACGCGTCCTCATAAGCGGGGGGCAGCGCGATGGCGTTGAGGCGCGTGATTTCGGCGCGGTCGCGAATGACCTTGCCCTTGGCGTCGCGGTAGCGCCAGCCGCCCGTCAGGCGTTCGCGGCTGATCCCCGGCAGGCTGTCGTCGACATGGATGAGGCGCGCGGACATGCGGGCATAGCGCGCCGGCGGTTGGTTGGTTCCCATCCCCAAGCCCCTCCTCTTCAGAGGAGGGGTTGAAGACCTCAGCCCGCGCCCGCCGCGGGCGCGCGCGCCGGAACCTGCGCCGGGCGGGCGGTGAGCGGGCGCCAGCCGGCCTCGCGCTCGCGGCGGCGGACATAGGTCGACAGCCCCATCTGCAATGCGAGCATCATATAGATGAACGGCTGGAAGGCGACGCCGACGAACAGCGACCCGACCATATAGGTGATGTGGCCATGCTGGAGCGCGGTCGCGAGCGGGGCGATCCATTGCTCCTCGCCGCGCCGCGTCTTGAGATAGCGGCGGCGCAGCCGCTCCATCTGGACGAGCCCCGAAATGTGAAGGATCAGCCACAGCGCGAGGCCCGGATATCCCTGTTCGCCCAGCATCTCGAAATAGCTCGAATGATAGGCGCGCGATTTTTCGTCGTGGACCGTGGCTTCGGATTCCTGCGGCTTGTCGGGGTCATATTTGTCGACGCCGGTCGTTTCGACGCGCAGCCGGTTCTGGATATAGGCCTCGAACCCGCCGCCGAAGGGGTTCTCCTTGGCATAGTCCCAGGTCCACGCCCACACCGCGACGCGGGTCGAGGCCGACTGGTCGGACTTGTAACCCTGGATCGTCTCCATCCGCTCGGTGAAGCTTTGCGGCAGAAAGGGGATGGCGGCGATGGCGAGCAGCCCGGCGCCCGCCATATAGAGGAAGCGGTGCTTCACCGCGCGCAGCGAGAGCACCGCGAGCACCGCGAGGCAGACGAGCCCGGTGCGCGCCTGCGTCCCGATCGGCAGCAGCATGCAAGCGAAACAGAGCGCGAAGCAGAACAGCGAGACGCGCCAGTCGGGGGTGAAGATCGTGCCGTGGCGCCGATACCACAGGATCAGCGGGATGATCGCGATGCCGACGGTCGACATGATCGAGCCTTCGTAGAGGCCGTAATTTTCGTTGAGCAGCAGTTGCAGCGTGCCGTAACCGCCGCCGCCCGCCGCGGTCTTGATGCCCCCGGCGATCGCGATCGACGCCGCCGACAGCAGCATGATCAGCACCAGCGATTCGATCCTGAGCTTGGTACGCAATGTCAGCGGCAGGAAAATCGCCCAGACCAGCGCCTTCCAAACCCAGCTCCATTTGTCGGCGGCCTCGACCGGGAAATCGGCCTGGATCGTCGTCATCCAGCAATAGAGGAGCAGCGCGATCAACAGAAACTGCCGCCCCGACCACCGGGTATCGCGCTTGTCGTCGACCGCGAGCCAGCCGACGATCGCAAGCCCGAAGACGATCAGCGAGATCGGGATCGAGTTGATCAGGAAATAGGAGAGCCGCTGCGGCGCGACGATGTCGATATAGCAAAAGCACAGCACGAACAGGAACGGCTTGCGAAAGCCGAGCCCGATGAAGGCGAACAGAAAGGCGACGAAGGCGATGTCACGCATCGCCGCCGTCTTCCTGATCCTTGCGGTGCTGCCACAGCATGCGCGGGCTGACTTCGCGGTCGAGGTCGTCGCGGTAGAGCAGGCGCCACAGCGCGATCGCCATCAGCGCGTGCGTCAGACCGATGGAAAAATTGTCGACCATGCGCGTTCGCTTAGCCATATGGGGTTGACGCCGCGTTAAGGCTTGTCTGGCAAAGCCCGCGGGGTCATGACCCGCATTCTTCACATCCTCGACCACAGCCTGCCCGCGCACAGCGGCTATACGTTTCGCACCCGCGCGCTGATGAAGGCGCAGGCGGCGAAGGGGTGGGAGGTCGCCGGGGTCACCGGGGTCCGCCATCCCGAGCCGGGACAAGCCAAGGGAGATGGGGGCGAGACGGTTGACGGGCTGACCTTCTATCGCACGGCGCCGATCGCGCCGGCGCGCTCGCCGATCCGCGAGTGGCGCGAGATCGCGGCGCTGGCGGCGCGGGTGGAGGCGCTGGTCAGGGACTGGCAGCCCGACCTGCTCCACGCCCATTCGCCGGTGCTCGACGCCATGGCGGCGCTGCGCGTCGGCAAGCGCATGGGCATCCCCGTGCTGTACGAGATTCGCGCCTTCTGGGAGGATGCGGCGGTCGGCAACGGCACCGGGCGCGAGGGGAGCGCGCGCTATTTCCTGACCCGGCGCCTCGAAACCCATGCGGTGAAGGCCGCCGATGCGGTCGCGGTGATCTGCGACGGGCTGCGCGGCGACCTGATCGCGCGCGGGGTCGATCCGGCGAAGATCGTCGTGTCGCCGAATGGCGTCGATCTTGACCTGTTCGGCGATCCGCTACCGCGCGACGATGCGCTGGCGGCGACGCTGGGGCTGGCGGCGGGCGACGCGGTGATCGGCTTTATCGGCAGCTTTTACGACTATGAGGGGATTAATGATCTGATCGCGGCGATGCCGGCGCTGGTCGCCGCAGAGCCGGCGGCGCGGCTGCTGCTCGTCGGCGGCGGGCCGATGGAGGCGGCGCTGAAGGCGCAGGCGGCGGCGTCACCGGTCGCAGGCCATATCCATTTCGTCGGCCGCGTCCCGCATGGCGAGGTCGAGCGCTATTATTCGCTGATCGATATTCTGGCCTATCCGCGCAAAAAGATGCGGCTCACCGACCTCGTCACGCCCTTGAAGCCGCTGGAGGCGATGGCGCAGGGCAAGCTGGTCGCCGCCTCCGACGTCGGCGGCCACCGCGAACTGATCGAGGATGGCGTGACCGGCAGCCTGTTCGCCCCCGACGACCCCGCGGCGATCGCCGCCGCGCTCGCGGCGATGCTCGGCGACCGCGCGATGTGGCCGGAACGGCGGCACACCGCACGTATTTTTGTCGAAACCCATCGTAACTGGTCGTCAAACATTTTACGTTACGAACCGGTTTACCAGCGACTGCTGCGCCGCGACCCGCCGTCGCTCGCAGCCTAGCGACACAGAGGAAACGGCGCCCCCACGGGCGGCGGGGTTGGAACATGATGGATTATGCCGAGGAACGAACGCGCCGCCCCGCCTGGGCCGTGCTGCTCAGCGGGCTGCGCCCGGCGCTGCCCGCGGTGATCGGCGCTGCGGCGCTGACCTTTCTGTTCGCGGCGCTGATGCCGATCGCCTGGGTCGCCGGAATCGGCTGGAACCTGTATCTCGACCGGCTGTCGGACCTGTTCGTGCCGCCGGTCGGCAACGGCGGCCGGCTCGCGCTGGCGCTGTGCATGACGGTCATCGCGGCTTTGATCGCGGGCATCGTCGCCTTGCTGATCGCCCAGCCCGGATCGACCGGCCTGTCGGAACGGGGGCGACGGCTGCGCCGCCGCGCGCCCGCCGACGAGGACGATGTCGAAGCGGTGCTGCCGCGCCGCCGCGCCGATTTCCATCCCGACGACCCGCCGCGCCCGCCGATCCGCGCCGGCCGCGACCTGCCCGCCGACGGGCTGGTGCCGTCGGTGGCGGCCGTCCCCGATACGCTGCCTGCCGACGCCGACGAGCTCGACCTGTCGTTCGCAGCGCGCGCCGACGACAGCGAAGCCGATGAACTCGACGAGCTGGTCCTCTCCGACGCGATGCCCAACGACGCGTTCGACGACGCCCCCGCCGACGCCGAAGCGCCGTGGCTGCAACCCGCCGAGCTCGCCCATCCGGTCGCGCCCGAACCCGTCGACAACAGCCTCGGCGCGATGGTCGCGCGGTTCGAGGCGGGGCTGGCGCGCCGCCGTCAGGGCGCCGCGGCGCCGGTCACCGTGCTCGCCCCCGATGCGGTGCAGGACCTCGACGAGCCCGGAATCGACTTTGCGCTCGAAGCGGCGCTCGGCACCTTGCAACGGATGACGCGCCGCGCCGTCGGCTGACGCCGGTCAATCCTCGACGGTCAAAATCTCGATCCGCAACTGTGCGGGCGCATCGTCGGCCGTAACGACGATGTCGGCGACGATATGCCCCGGCAGCCGCCATTCGGCGCCGTCGAGCCGCGCTTGTAGCGCGGCGCTCAGCGCCGCCGCATCGCCCGCCGCAAAAGCACAGGGAAACAGGTGGCGCGCGCCGACGAAGTTGGCGCTTGCCCACGGTCGCAGCGTCGAGGCGCCGAGCGTCAGCCCGGCGGGCAGCATATGATCGAGCAGCCAGCGCAACCGGCGATGCGGGCAGCCGGGCCGCGGCGGCGGGGCGGGGGTCCAGCGCATCGTCACGACCGGCGCTCCGCCGTGCGCGTCCAGGCGTGCCGGCCGCGCGGGTCGCGGTCCGCTGCGCCGCGATCGACTGTCCGGTTGGCGCGCCACATGTTCATAAAATGCTCCACACGGCATTCGACCCGCAGCCCCGCCTCGCGCCCGCCGCGCATGTCGTTGACGAAGCGCGGATCGCGAATCGCCTCGCGGCCGAACACGGTCGGCGGCATCCCCGACTCCTTCAGAAATGCTTCGATCCGTTGCAGCAGGCTTCGCGTCATACTGTCCTCCCATGGCGCCGATCATCGGGCGACTCACCCGATAGGATAAATCCTATCTGATTGGCAATTTCCTACTTGTCTAGGAAAAATCCGTTTGCTACGACAAAATAGGAAGGACCAGCCCGTGGCCGATATCATCCATGACCCGCGCCTCGCGCTCGATCGCCTGCTCCAGGAAAAGGGCATCGACTATGCCCGCCTATCGGCGGTGATCGGGCGCAATCCCGCCTATATCCAGCAATATATCAAGCGCGGCACGCCGCGGCGGCTGGCCGAGCAGGATCGCGCCCGCGTCGCCGCCTATCTCGGTGTGTCCGAAGCGATGCTCGGCGGGCCGGTGCAGCGCGTCGCAACCCCGGCGCGCGCGCGCGGGCCCGGCATGATCCTCGTCCCCAAGCTGGCGATCGGCGCGTCGGCGGGCGCGGGGGCGAGCATCGACGGCGAGCCGATCGAGGGCGAAGTCGCCTTCGACCCCAAATGGCTGCGCGAGCTTGGCGCCGATCCGCGCGCGCTCAGCATCATTCGCGTCGAGGGCGATTCGATGGCGCCGACGCTGAACGATGGCGACGATATATTGGTCGACGGCGGCGATGCGGCGGCGCGGCTGCGCGACGGCATTTACGTGCTGCGGATGGACGATGTGCTGATGGTGAAACGCGTCGCGCGCGCGCCGGGGCCGGGGCGGATCGCGGTGATCAGCGACAATGGCCATTATCGCAGCTGGGACGACCTGCCGATGACGGCGGTGCAGCTGGTCGGGCGCGTCGTGTGGACGGGCCGACGCGTGCGATAGGAATTAATTCGGCGCCGCCATCACCGCCTCGATCTCATGCTCGAGCACTTCGGCGCGCCGGCATTGGTCGGCGTTGCCGTCGCGGCATTTTTCGGCCGCCTTGTCGCGCTGGCGCGACAGCTTGCCGAGCTGTTCCTCGCGCTTGCGCAGCTCGCGGCCGCGGTTGCGGTCGGCTTCGTCCTGGCTGGTCGTCGACCAGTCGGCGACCTGGCCGACCGCCTTGAACGGCGCGGTGACGATGGTCTTGGCCGTGCTGACGCAGCCGCCCAGCGCCAGGCACGCGATGGGGAGCAGGGCGAGTTTCGGCGACATCGGGATTCCTTTCGGCTGCGACCAATTGCCGCGCCTTGTAGCGCACTATCGGTGAACCAGCCATGACTTGCCGCGCGCTGTGACGCTGCTAATCTCAATCCTGCGCCAGCGGCGCGATGGCCGCCGGCGGGGAGGAGGGTCATATGAGTAACATGCAAAAAGGCCTTGCCGAGTTCATCGGCACATTCTGGCTCGTGTTCGGCGGCTGCGGCAGCGCCGTCCTTGCCGCCGCCTTTCCCGACGTCGGGATCGGCCTGCTCGGCGTTTCGCTGGCGTTCGGGTTGACCGTGGTCACCATGGCCTATGCGATCGGCCATATTTCGGGATGCCATCTCAACCCTGCGGTGACCGTCGGGCTGTGGGCCGGCGGCCGGTTCGAGGCGCGCGACATCCCGCTGTACGTCGCAGCTCAGGTGCTGGGGGCGATCGTCGCCGCGTTCCTGCTTTACTATGTCGCGAGCGGGACGGGCAGCTTCGATCCCGCGACCAACCAGCTTGCCGCGAACGGTTTTGGCGAGGCGTCGCCGGGGCAATATGATCTGACCTCGGCGTGGATCGTCGAGATCGTGCTCACCGCCGCCTTCCTGTGGATCATCATGGGGTCGACCGACGGGCGGGCACCGGCGGGCTTCGCGCCGCTCGCCATCGGGCTCGGCCTGACGCTGATCCACCTGATCTCGATCCCGGTGACCAACACCTCGGTCAATCCGGCGCGCAGCACCGGGCCGGCGCTCGTCGTCGGCGGCATCGCGCTGCAACAATTGTGGCTGTTCTGGGTCGCGCCGCTCATCGGCGGGGCGCTCGGTGGGTGGCTGTATCGCACCATCGGCGCCGACACCTTTCCCAAGCCGAATATCGAAGGCGAATAAGGCGCGCGCGCCGGCCGGGGCATTCCCCGGCCGGCGCCGAACCTATTTCAGCAGGTCGAGCGCGAAGGCGCGGACTTCCGCCGCCATGTCGGGGCGTTCGAGCGCGACCGCGAGGTTGGCCTGGATATAGCCGGCCTTCGACCCGCAATCGTAGCGCGCGCCGTCGAAGGTCACCGCGTGAAAGGGCTGGGTGCCGATCATCGTCGCCATCGCATCGGTCAGCTGGATTTCGCCGCCCGCGCCCTTTTCCTGATTTTCCAGCACCCGCATCACCTCGGGCTGAAGGATGTAGCGGCCCGAAATGATCAGGTTCGACGGCGCGTCGGCGACCGCGGGCTTTTCGACCAGTCCCATGACTTCGGTGAGCGCGCCGTCGGCGCGGCCCGGCGCGATGACGCCATAGCTGGACACCCGCTCGCGCGGCACTTCGAGAACCGAGATCAGATTGCCGCCGACCTGGGCATAGGCGTCGACCATCTGCTTCATGCAGCCGGGGGTGCCGTGCATGAATTCGTCGGGCAGAAAGATGGCGAACGGTTCGTCGCCGACGATGTGGCGCGCGCACCAGATCGCATGGCCCAGCCCCATCGGCTCCTGCTGCCGCACATAGGCGCAATTGCCGGGGCCGAGGCGTGTCGGTTCGAGCACGGTCAGATCCTTGCCGCGTTCGGACATCGTCTTTTCCAGCTCGAACGCGATGTCGAAATGATCCTCGATCGCGCTCTTGCCGCGACCGGTGACGAAGATCATCTGCTCGATCCCCGCTTCGCGCGCCTCGTCGACCGCATATTGGATCAGCGGCCGGTCGACGACGGGCAGCATCTCCTTCGGGATCGCCTTGGTCGCGGGGAGGAATCGCGTGCCGAGGCCGGCGACGGGAAATACGGCTTTCCGGATCGGTTTCATGCGCGCGGCTTAGCCGCGAACGCGGGGCAAGAAAAGGCGCCGCGACAGGTTGGGCGCTTATTCGGGCGCGACGATGATCACGACGCGGCGATTGTCCTGGCGTCCTTCGGGGGTGTCGTTGCTCGACAGCGGCAGTGTTTCGCCGCGTCCGACGATGCGGTCGGCGGTCAGCCGCATGCCGTTGGCCTGCATCGGCGCCGCCACCGTCTCCGCCCGTGCCTGCGACAATGTCAGGTTATAGGCCGAGGTCCCGGTCGAATCGGTGTGGCCTTCGACCCGTGCCGTCAGAATGCCGACCGACGCCAGGTTGCGTGCGAGCGTGCCGATGCGTCCGACCTGTTCGGGTGACAGCGTGCTTTTGTCGGTATCGAACAATAACCGCTCTTCGAGTGTGAGTTCCCACCCCGCACCGGCTTCGACGAAGCCTTCGGATTCGAGCATGGCGACCTGAGCGGGGCTGAAACCCGCCGGGGCCGGCAGGCTTTGACAGGCCGCGAGCAGCACGGCGGTCAGGGACAGCAGGAACATGGAAATCCGGCGCTGGGGGGCGTGGGTCACAGGGGCACTCCGTTGGTCATTTCGATCGGTTGGTCAGCTTGTCGGCGTACATGCCGGCGTCGGCGGCGGTAAGCAGGGCGATCGCATCGCCGCCGTCGTCGGGATAGATCGCGACGCCGACGCTGACCGCGATGCGATAGCTGTCGCCGCCGGGCAAAGCGATCGGCGGCGCGACCGCGGTGCGGATGCGGTTGGCGAGCGCGTCGGCCGCTGTGTCGGCGTCGAGCGGATCGACGATGGCGATGAATTCGTCGCCGCCGATGCGCGCCGCGAAATCGGTTGCGCGCAGGCTGTCCTTGATCCGCGCCGACAGCGCCACCAGCACCGCGTCGCCTGCGGCATGGCCGAAGCTGTCGTTCGCCGCCTTGAAATTGTCGGCGTCGATGAACAGCAAGGCGAAGCGCTCGCCGCGGGCGCCGGCGGCGGCGATCCGCTGGGCCAGCTGTTCGTCGAAAGCGGCGCGGTTCGGCATCGCGGTGAGCGGATCGTGCGAGGCGCGGTGCGCGAGCACGGCGCGTTCGCTTTCCATCGTCCCCTGCCAGCCCGCCAGTTCGTCGAGCAGCGCGTTGATGTCGCCGCCGAGCCGGTCGAGTTCGGCGATGCCGAGCGGCTGGACGCGCTTGTCGAAGCGGCGGTGCAGCCGCACGTCGTGCGCGACGGTCGCGATCTCGTTCAGCGGCTTGACGAGTTCATATTCGAACCGCCGCGCCAGCGCGATCGTGCCGAGCGCGGTGACAAACAGGCAGGCGAGGCCCGCGAGCAGCCCGATCCGCACATAATCGGTGAGCGTCGAGCTGTCGCCCCACACCTCGATCCGCCCGATCACGGACCCGTTGCGCTGGACCGGCACCGTGAAGGGATGCGGGAAGAACAGGGGGGTCAGCAGCGGGGCGGGATCGGCGTTGGGCGATGCCCATTCGACGAACGGGCGGCCGCGATCGTCGGACACGCGCAGTTTCGCGATACCCGGGATGCGGGTCAACGGCTCGATCCCTTCGCGCGCCGCGGTGGGGTCGTTGAAGACGAGCGCGGGTTCGACGCCATAGGCGCCGAGCTGCGCCGCCAGTTCCATGTTGCGGTCGGCATAGCCGCGCAGCGCTGCGACCCCGGCGAGCAGGATCGTCAGCCCGGAGAGTGCGACCGCGAACAGGGTGATGCCAAAATGAAAGCGCGACAGCAGTTTTTGCAGCGTCGTGCGGCTGGACGGGCGCTCGGTCATCGTGCGTCCCCCGCGTCCTGGCCGATCTTGAGCACGCGCGGATCGATCCGCAGCGGTCCGCGCGCGATCCCGTCGAGATTGACCGAAAAGCTGATCCCCGCCGCCTTGCGGTCGAGGCAGAACATCGCCCCGTGAAGGCAGGCGTCGTCGTCGTCGGTGATCGTCAGCACCGCCCGGCCGCGGACCCAGCCGATCAGCCGCTGGCGATCGGCGACCGGCATCCGGCCAAGGAAGACTATGTCGCAGTCCTGTCCGGCCGTCGCCGCCGCAGCGCTCATCCGCCGCACCCGGATCACCGGACCGCCCCGCACCACGGGGGCGAGGCGCTCGGTCAGCCGCGGCGATCCGAAGACGCACATGACCCGCGCGGCGCCGACCGGCTCGCCGGGCCAGCGGGTGTAGCCGACGATGCCGCCGAGCATACGGTTCACTGCACGCGCCGCCCCGTCCGCCCCATCCTCGACAATCGTCTGGCTGGCGGCCTGAACCGACATCTGCGGCGTCGTCAGCGACGCGCCGATCAGAAACAGTGATGCCAGCACCCGACAGCGACCCCCACGACGCCCGGGCACCAACCTGCCCGAACGTGGGGGCGTCCGCTAGTTAATGTAAATCAAAAGTCAATGAAAACTGACGTCATGCGGCCATTCGGCAACAGTCGATATTTATCCCGCTGTGGAGGGACTACGCAGCCGGTCGGCGAACCCCTTGCGCAATTTCGCGAGCTTGGGCGGGATGACGGCCATGCAATAGGGATTGCGCTGGCCTTCGCCGTCCCAATAGCGCTGATGATAATCTTCGGCGGCGTACCAGTCGCTCGCGGCCTCGATCGTGGTGACGATCGGCGCCGGCCAATCGGCCGCGGCGCGGGCGATCGCGGCGCGCGCGGCGTCGCCCTGCGCGGCATCGAGCGGGAAGATCGTGCTGCGATACTGGGTGCCTACATCATTGCCCTGGCGGTTGAGCGTCGTCGGGTCGTGCGTCGCGAAATGGACGTCGAGCAAATCGTCGTAGGTGATGACCGCGGGGTCGAAGGTGATGCGAATCGCCTCGGCATGGCCGGTGTCGCCGCCGCACACCTGCTTGTAGGTCGGGTTGGTGACATGGCCGCCGATATAGCCGCTTTCGACGCGCTCGACCCCGGCCAGCGACTGGAACACGGCTTCGGTGCACCAGAAGCAGCCTCCGGCGAAAATGGCGGTTTCATGGGTCATGGCGGCGATCCTTGCTGACGGGGGGAGGGATGACCCTAAAATAGGGCGCCGCGCGCCTATTCCAAGGGTGGCGGCGCGGCGATCAGCGGTGGATCGAGCGGCCCGCCGCGCGCTTCGGCATCGCGCAGCGCCGCGACCTCGGTTTCCAGTGTCCTGACGCGCGCCTTCCAGCGCGGGTGGGTTCCGGCCTGGATCAGCACCGGCCCGCGCCGCTTGCCGAACTGCGTCCAGAAGCGCGCCGCCGCCTCTGGCGCGTAGCCCGCGGCGTGGGTCAGCCAGACCGACAGCCGGTCGGCCTCGACTTCGGTGGCGCGGATCAGCCGTGCGTTGCGCCCGAACTGCTTGCCAATTCCGCGGTCGATGTCGGCGGCGTCGAGCCGCGCGCGGTGGCGCAGGATATTATGCGCCAGCTCGTGCGCGATCACCGCGGCGAGTTCGTCATCGTCGGCGGCCGCGCGGGCGAGTCCGGCGCTGATCAGCACCAGCCGCCCGTCGGCGGCGCCCGACGGCCTGTCCCGCGCTTCGACGCGAAAGTCGCTGATGCAACCGGCGACCGGCTGCACGGCAAGGCGGCGGCCGTCGGCAGCGTCGATTTCCGCGGGTGTCGAGGGCGGGAGGGCGGCGAGCCGGCTTTCGAGTGCCGCGATGCGTGCGAAGGGATCGTCGTCTTCGGGGGGTGCCACCGCGACGCCGTTTGCGGCGCGAATCGCCATGCCGACACGCAGCCCGGCGGTCGCGGCGGGCGAGCCGGGGGCGACCGCAGCGAGGAAGGGCAGGTGGGCGTTGCTGGCGTTATAGG
Source organism: Sphingopyxis sp. (assembly GCF_050916055.1). Lineage (GTDB taxonomy): Bacteria > Pseudomonadota > Alphaproteobacteria > Sphingomonadales > Sphingomonadaceae > Sphingopyxis. The sequence continues at coordinate 2,644,353 of NZ_CP051527.1, read as the reverse complement.
CGGTGCGTGCAGACGAGCGTGCACCTGCGTCATAGAGGCGCGGGTCGCCCCACAGCCAGCCGAACTGCGGCTGCAGCACCGGGCAATGCGCGGCGCTGGCGGTGGTCAGGCGAAACGCGATCGCCGCGACCCGCGCCTCGAGCGCGGCCAGTTCGGCATATGGCGAGGGGGCCGGGTCCGCGGCGGCGGCGGGCGCCGCGGCCAGCAAGGCGGCGGCCAGCAGAGTGGAAAAGCGGCGCGACATCCGGCGGCGCATAGCAATCGCCGCCTGTCGCGGCCATGAATTTTCCCCGGCCGGCCGCGGGCCGCCCCCTTGCCTATCGCCCGGCAAGCGACGATAGGGCGGGCGATGACCGACGCTTCGCCCATCGCCGCCGTCCCGTCCGCCGCGCGCATGCCGCGGCCCGCGGCGCTGGCGCGCTGGCTATGGGCGGTGGCGCTGCTGGTGATCATCGTCGTCGCGATCGGCGGGATCACGCGGCTGACCGAATCGGGGCTGTCGATCACCGAATGGCGCCCGGTATCGGGGGTCATGCCGCCGCTGAACGAAGCCGACTGGGTCGTCGAGTTCGAAAAATACAAGCAGATCCCGGAATATAAGGAGATCAACGCCGGCATGTCGCTGGCGGCGTTCAAGGCGATCTTTTTCTGGGAATGGCTGCACCGCATCCTCGGCCGGCTCGTCGGCATGGCGCTGGTCGTGCCGTTGGTCTGGTTTGCCTGGCGCCGCGCGATCCCGGCGGGATATACCCCGCGGCTGCTCGCGCTCGCCGCGCTGGTCGGCCTGCAGGGCGCGATCGGCTGGTGGATGGTTGCCTCGGGGCTCGAGTATCGCACCGACGTCAGTCATTTCCGACTCGCGACGCACCTGCTGACGGCACTATTCCTGCTCGCCGGGCTGGTGTGGACGGCGCGCGATCTGGAGGCGCTGGCGCGCGAGCCCGCGGCGCGGCCCGCCGGGCTGGGCGGCGCGGCGATCGGCCTGATCGGGGTCCTGTTCGTGCAATTGTTGCTCGGGGCCTGGGTCGCGGGACTCAACGCCGGCTTCGTCGCCAGCAGCTGGCCCCTGATGAACGATCATTTCGTGCCGGCGGGGATCGACTGGACGCGCGGCGCGTGGATGGCGCTGACCAACGATCCTTTCCTGATCCACTTCCTCCACCGTTGGTGGTCGTGGTGCGCGTCGCTGGCGTTGCTGATGCTCGCGCGCAGCTTGTGGCGGCGCGGAGCGGCGGTCGAGGCGTGGCTGCTGGTCGCCGTTGTCCTGGCCCAGATGCTCCTCGGCATTTTGACTGTGGTGACCGGAGTGTCGATGTGGATCGCTGTCCTGCACCAAGTCGTCGGCGCCATCCTCGTTGCGGTGACCGCGGCGGGGCTCCACCGGCTGGGCCGCCGTAACGTATGATCGTGGCGGCGGGCCTCGGCACCCTGCTGATGCTCGCGGCCGAGGCGCCCCCCGCGCGGCCTCCGGCATCGCCGGCTGCGGCAGCCGCCGTGCAATTCGCGCCACCGATCGACCGGGCCATGGCCTATCGTGTCACGACGCGCCGGCTGGGACGCGATGGCGCCCTGCTCAGCTTCTCGCTCCATTATGCGCTGATCTGGCGCCGCGCCGGGCGCGGCTACCGGCTCGAGGCGGTGTTGGAACGGATCGAATCCGACGCCCGGCCCGAAGTAACGCGCGCCCTGACCGCAGTGCTTCAGCCGCTCGTGGGGCAGCCGATGACCTATCTGGTCCCCGCCAACGGCGCCACGATCGATCTTGTTGCGGCGGACGATCTGTGGGATCGCGCTTTGGCGCGGACGCAGGCGGTGGGCGCGGAAGCGGATCGGGCCCAGGCGCAGCAAATGGCGCAGCTGCTCGCGGCGCTGCCGGCCGATGAACGCAATCGGCTGGCCACGGCCGACATCCGCGCCCTCGTCGCGCCCGCCAACCCCGCCATTGCAGTGGCGGACGGCAGCGGCGTCGCGGTGACCCAGGCGGGCGCGTTGCGAACGATCGCCACGGCCGAACGCGCACGGCTGGCACCTGATGGCGCCGGGCAGCCGCTGCATATCGATACGCAGTGGACGGTCGATACCGCCACCGGCATGGTCCAGCGCGAGCAACGGCAGAGCTGGATCGTCTCGCCTGGAACCGCGGCGCGGACGCTGGTCGAGGAGCGGGTTCGGGCGCTTTCGCTGGCCGAATAAATGGCGCGGTATCATAATACCCGTCAGCAAAGCCCCGCGATGCTTGACTTTCAGCGCCGCAACCGCCATTGGCCCGCTCCGAAGCGCCGCCGCGCTCCCTTGGGAGCAGGCGGCGCGGTTTGTTTCCGGGCGGCGGCCTTCGGTCATCGCCTCGATCCCCATCTGTCAAGGAGGTCGCCATGATGAAGGCGCTGACCAAGACGACCGCTTCGGCAAATGCCGGCACGGTCGAAAAGAAATGGGTGCTGATCGACGCCGAGGGCCTCGTTGTGGGCCGCGTCGCGTCGATCATCGCCAGCATCCTGCGCGGCAAGCACAAGCCGAGCTTTACCCCGCATGTCGATTGCGGTGACAATGTCATCGTCATCAACGCGGAGAAGGTGGCGTTCACCGGCAAGAAGATGGCCGACAAGCGCTATTACAAGCACACCGGCTATGCCGGCGGCATCAAGGAAACCAGCCCCGCGAAAATCCTCGAGGGCCGTTTTCCCGAGCGCGTGCTCGAAAAGGCGATCGAACGCATGATCCCGCGCGGCCCGCTCGGCCGTCAGCAGATGCGCAACCTGCGCGTGTTCGCCGGCAGCGAACATCCGCATGAAGGGCAGAACCCCGAAGTGATCGACGTCGCGTCGATGAACCGCAAGAACAAGGTGGGTGCATAATGGCTGACGAACAGACCATAACCGATCTCAAGGACCTCGGAACCGCGGACGCTTTTCCGACCGCCGTCAATAGCCAGGTCACGAGCACCGCGCCGCTGCGCGAAAAGATCGTCGACAAGCAGGGCCGCGCTTATGCGACCGGTCGCCGCAAGGACGCCGTCGCCCGCGTATGGTTGAAGCCCGGCACCGGCAAGATCACGATCAACGGCCGCGATCAGGAAGTCTATTTCGCCCGCCCGACGCTGCGCCTCGTGATCAACCAGCCCTTTGGCCTGACCGATCGCATTGGCAGCTATGACATCGTCGCCACCGTCAAGGGCGGCGGCCTGTCGGGCCAGGCGGGCGCGGTGTTGCACGGCATTTCGCAGGCGCTGACCCGTTTCGAACCCGCACTGCGCGGCGTCGTCAAGTCGGCGGGTTTCCTGACCCGCGACAGCCGCACCGTCGAGCGCAAGAAATACGGCAAGGCCAAGGCCCGCCGCAGCTTCCAGTTCTCGAAGCGTTAAGAGCTTTTTCCACCGACGGGTGGAGAAGAGGAGGGCGGTCCGGCAACGGGCCGCCCTTTTTCTTTGAGCTGCAGCATGATGGCGGCGGGCGCCACGCGGCGGCGTGCAACATTGACGGGGACGCACGCGTTGGCTGGTTACACCAGAACAACGAAAGGAACCCCCTCATGACCGACCAATCCCCCCTCGCGTCGCGCAAGATCCTGATCATGGCCACGCACGGCTTTGAACAGTCCGAACTGGAAGTGCCGTGCGAACGGCTGGAGCAAGCCGGCGCCGCGGTCGACATCGCCTCGCTGTCGACCAAGGATATTTGCGGCTGGGACGATGACGACTGGGGCGACGACATCAGCGTCGACCTGTTGATCGCGGACGTAAAGGTCGCCGATTACGATGCGCTCGTCCTGCCGGGCGGCCAGATCAACCCCGACCTGCTGCGAGTCGAGGACAAAGCCGTGGCGCTGATTCGCGACTTTGCCGCGGCGGGCAAACCGGTCGCCGCGATTTGCCACGCGCCGTGGCTGCTGATCGAGGCGGGTTTGGCGAAGGGCCGCCGGATGACCAGTTACAAATCGATCCGCACCGACATCGCCAATGCCGGCGCCGAGGCGGTCGACGAAGCGGTGGTCACCGACCGCAACATCATCACCAGCCGCAGCCCCGACGACCTCGACGCGTTTTGCGACGCGATCATCGCCGCGGTCGTGCAGCAGCCCGTCGCGGCCTAGGACCCTAGAGCAGGTCGAGACTGCCGAGCGCCAGCGCCTGCCGGGCGGGGCGCTCGGCCATCACTGCGAACATCTCGTCGCCGCGCGCGGTGCGCTCGACGTTCATCGAGGCGAACACCGCCATGAAATAGCCGCTGAGCGCGCCGATCCGGTAATCGGTCCACAGCGCGTCGGTATCGAGCTCCACCCCGCGCCCGGCGAGCGCTGCGACCCAGTGGTCGAAAGCCGGGCGGTCGGCGGCGGCGCGTTCGAACGGATCGGCGATGCTGGTGCCGATCAGATAGGCGAGGTCGGTCGCGCCGCTGCCGCGTCCCAGCGTCTGCCAGTCGACCAGCCAGCAGCGTGCGCCGTCGGGTGCGAACAGTATGTTGTCGATGCGCAGGTCGCCGTGGACGATCGTCCGCGCCGCGGGCTCCCGCCCCAGATAGGCGTCGAGTTGCGCGACGATCCTGGCGCCGACATCGAGCACGTCGGGGGCCAGCCGGTCGGCATAGCGCTCACGAAAGCCCAGATAGAGCTGCGGGAACAAGGCGCGCACCAGATCGCCGCTGTCCCGCGACAGCCACGGCAGCGCCGCCAGCTGGGAATCATCCCAGCGCAACGCATGAAGGCCCGCCGCCGCATCGATGCAGGGGATCAACGCTTCGAGGCCCAGCCCGGCGAGCTGATCGCCCTGCCGCGCCGGGGCAAGATCGGCGAGCAGCAGGATGAAATCGATATCGTCGGCGGCAATCTGGGCGTGATAACAATGCGGTGCGGCCACCCCGCTGCCCGCCGCCAGCTCGCGGTACCAGCTCACTTCCTTGACATAGGTGCCGGTGAGCTTGGCGATGTTGCGGCTCGCCGCGTCGTGGCTGGGGCATTTGGCGACGATGCTCGGCGGCGCGTCTGTGCCGCCAGCCCAGTCGAGCGTCAGGCGAAAGCTGTCGCACATCTGCCCGGTGCCGACCGGAGTTGCCGCAAAGCCGCGCAGCGCGCCGCTATCCTGCCCCAGCGTCTGGGCGAGCCACGCCGGGGTCATCGCGCCGGGCGAGGTCGGAAAGCTCAAGCGACGGGATCCATCAGGCCCGCCAGCCCGGTCGGTGCGTGCGGCCCGACGAACAATTGTTCGAGCACGCCGACACCGCGATGGGTGCCGGTGCCGTCGGTCAGCTCGGCGGTGACGAGCGCCTGGACATGCATCGCCAGCGGGTTCGCCCAGCGGCGTTCCTCCACCGTCAACGCGTCGTGCGCGACGACCGGATCGGCGCCATGGTCGAAACCATGGCCCCAGACCGGATGGGTGTAGCCGAGGCCGCTCATCGCGAACAGTGGGCCCGAGGGGGCCAGCGACAGGGCGCCGCCGACGCCAAGATCGACATCGAGGCGCGCGAGTCGCCGCGTTCCCGCCTCCCAGGTTGGGGCAAAGGATGCAGCGTCGAAATGCCTTTCGACGCCATTGTCGGCGACGATCACCGCGCGGCGGTTCCATGGCGTGCCATCGCCATCGTCGTTGCTGTGGAAGAAGAGCGAGCGGTCAGCGAAATTGCACGGAGTCCACAACCAGAAGAATTGCGCGAAATTGCCCGCTGGCGGCGGCTGCGATTCGGCGGCGCCGACCGGGCGAATACCCCAGCTGCGGTCGCGCGTGCCGGTCCACCCGGTGCCGAGCTCGATCCGCCTGCCGCCCACCGACAGCCAACCCGACCAGTGGCCGTTTTGCGTCATCCGCGTATAATCCATGAACAGCCGCGTGCCGTTGCGGCGGACGAATCGCGGCTCCTCGATCGGAAAATGGCGGCCGGTGAAGATCAGCTCGCCGGCGAGCAATCCGTCGTTCGCGGTGACGGTCAGCGCAATGCGTTCCAGCGGGGCTTCGATGGCAAGACCGACCGGGCCGACTGTCAGGTCGAATCGCTCGCCCGCCGACCGGCGGCTGGCGTGCAATATGTGCTGCACCCCATCGACGACAACGCAAAACGCCCCGTCGACGATACCGAGCTGTGGGTAGAAGCCCATCGCCGCGGCGAAAAAAACCGAGCCGTCGGGCGCGTAGCCGTTGAAGAAATAGCGGTCGTAGAAATTGCGATCGCTGCCGGCGAAGGCGATCGGGTCGGGGGTCTGGTGCAGTGGAAAATCGTCGCCTTTGGTCAGCATCGTTCCTCATCCCGTTTTTTGTTGCAACCTAACGGGATAGGACGCCGCGTCAATGCACCGGCGGATCGACCGGCGGCACGGCGCCGACGGGCGCCACCGGATCGCCGGGTTCGCGCGGTGGCAGCGCGTCGGGGGGGATGTCGGTGATCTGCATCTGAATGGTGGGAATTTCACCAAGGTTGCGCACATCGACGGTGATTTGGCCGTCCACAACGCGTAAATCGTTGAAACTGGGTGGGGTCGAGCGGATGCGCTGTGACAAGGTGCCCGCCCCGATCATCCGCACCGGCCCGGCGGCGGTCGGCTTGGACAGATCGAACGCGTCGTGGACGTGGCCGGTCAGCACCGCGGCGACGCCGCGCGCGGCGAGCGCGGTCAGCGCCACCTCGCCGCCGCGGGTCAGCGCGCGGCTTTTGGTATCGGCCTCGACCAGCGGATGGTGGGCGGTGACCAGAATCGTAGTGGCGGGTGGCAGCGTGTCGATCGCGGCGAGCGTCTTGGCCAGCGCGCGGCGCGTCACCCAGCCCTTCGACCAGTCGAACCGCCACTGCGCGCGCGCGGTGGTTTTGAGCGGCACCACCGCGATCCCCGGAAAATCGAGCTCGCGCTCGACCAGCCGCTCGATGCGGTGAATGCGCGCGTAGGGACGAAAAAAGCGCGCGAAGGGATTGAAATAAGGGAGGTCGTGGTTGCCGACCTCGACGGTCACCGGCACGTCGAGCGCCTCGATCCAGTCGCACGCCGCGGCGAATTCGCTGGTGCGCGCGCGCATCGTCAGGTCGCCGGTGATCAGGACCGCATCGGGGCGCTCGCCGCGGACGCAATCTTCGAACCAGGCGAGCGCCGCGCGGTCTTCGAGTCCGAAATGGAGATCGCTGATGTGAAACAGTCGCGTCATGCGGTCGCGATGAAATCGACCCCGCTGGCCCCGACGGCAAATCGGGCCGGCGACGGCGTTTCGGCCAGTTCGCCATCATATTCGAGGCTGATCGCGGCGTCGCTCTCGAGAATGATGGCCTCGGCGCAGGTGATCGGCTCGCTCGGCCCGTCGCGAAAATCGCCGCCGAGCCACGCCAGCCCGTGGCGCAACACGTCGGCGGTGCCTTCGGCGAGGATGCCGTCGGCCTGGATGCCGGCCGGAGTGGGGGTGAGGATGACCGCCGGATAGGCTTGCGGATGGCCCGCCAAGCGCACGCTGGGGGCGTTGAGCATGTCGTCGAGCGCCTCGGGCGCGGCGCGGCTCGCCTCGATGATGCCGTCCTGGCGCATGGTTTCGCGCACCTCAGCCCAGCGCGTCGCGGGACCGGCGACGATGGTGATGAAGGCGGTGTCGGCATCGCTGCGGATCGTCGGGATGGGGCGTCGCCGTCCTTTGCCTGCGAGCGCGTCGGCGAGGATTTCGGGCGCCGGACGGTCGCCGTGCAACTGCTTCGAAAGCAGGTTGAGTGTGCCGCCGGGGAGCGGCAGGATCGCGCCGTCCCAGCCCTCGGCCGCGGTCGCGGCGGCGTTGATCGTGCCGTCGCCGGTCCACACCAGGAGCAGGTCGATGCCCTCTGCGCGCAGCGCCGCCGCGTCGGGGACCGCGGCATCGGGGAGCGCAAAGGTCGCGGCGAGCGGCGCGCCATGATCGGCGCAAGCGGCGACGATGGCGTCGAGGGTGGCCTCGTCGTGGCTGCCGCTCTGGCTGTTGCAGATCAGGGCGGGGCGCGAAAAGCTGTTGGTCATGGCCCTTCCTACGCACGAGGGCGCAAAAGGTCGCGTGCTCGGTGCTTGTTCGCTGGCACGGCGCCCTGTAGGGCGCGAAGCCTATGACGGCACGCAATCTCAAGGGGCGACGGTTGCTCACATATCTCATCGTCGCGGCGGCGGCGCTGCTGGTGATCGGCGGGGTCGCCCGGATGGTCGTCGCCGGCGGCGCAAGCTCGCTCGACACCGGCGACCGGCTGCTCGGCGGCAGCGACGGCGCGACGTTGCAGGCCGCCGATGTGACCTATCGGCCGGGGCCGCGCGGCAAGCTCGACATCTGGGTGCCGGCGGGGACGAAGAAGAGCGACCGCCTGCCGGTGCTCGTCTGGCTGTATGGCGGCGGCTGGTACAGCGGCGCGCGCGGCGATTACGGGTTCGCCGGGCGGGCCTTTGCGCGGCAGGGCTTCATCGTCGTCATTCCCGACTATCGCATCGTGCCCGACGGACATTGGCCCGATTTCCTGGAGGACAGCGCGGCGGCGGTCGCGTGGACCGCAAAGCATATCGGCGACCATGGCGGCGACCCCGGGCGCATCGCGCTGTCGGGGCATTCGGCGGGCGCGTATAATGCGGTGATGCTGGCGCTCGACCCGCAGTGGATGAAGGCGGCCGGCAGCGATACGTCGGTCATCCGCGGCGTCGCGGCGCTCGCCGGCCCCTATGATTTCCATCCGTTCGAAAAGGGCGGCCGCGCCGATGTCGCGATGGGCGATATCCGTCCCGTCGAGCAGACACAGCCGATCCATTTCGTGCGCGCCGATGCGCCGCCGCTGTGGCTGGGCCATGGCACCGCCGACACGGTGGTGCGGGTGCGCAACAGCCAGCGGCTGGCGGCGGCGATGGCGCGGGTCGGGGGCCAGGCGACGCTGCGCGAATATGACGGACTCAGCCACAACGACCTGGTCATGGCCTTCACCCCGCCGCTGAAATACAAGGGGCCGGTCCTCGCCGAGGCGAGCGATTTTCTGCGCGGGGTCACCGCGAAACGCGTCGGGGCCGCGCCAGCCGAATGACGACGCCGATCGCCGCGATCGTGATGGCGGGCAGCCGCCCGGGAGCAGACCCGTTGCTGGCGGGCAGCGGCGTCGCGACCAAGGCGCTGCTGCCGATCGCGGGCCAGCCGATGCTCGTCCATGTCGTGACCGCGCTGCGCGCCGCGCCGGAGGTCGGCGCGATCACCGTGCTGGCGCAGGACAGCGCCGCGCTTGCCGCCGAACCCGCGCTCGCGGGAATCGCCGACCTGCATTTCAGCGATTCGGGCGCGGGGATCAGCAGCTCGCTCGCCGCCGCGCTGCCGCCGGGCGACGATCCGGTGCTGGTCACGACCGCGGACAATGTGTTGCTGACCCCGGCGATGATCGCTGAATTTCTGGTCGGCGCCGCCGACAGCGACGTCGCGGTCGCGATGGTCGAGCGGCGCGTGCTGCTGGCGCGCTATCCCGAATCGCAGCGCACCTGGCTGAAGTTTCGCGGCGGCTGGTGGTCGGGGGCGAACATGTTCCGCCTGCGCGGGCGGCGGGTATTACCGCTGCTCGATTTCTGGGGCCGGATCGAACGCGACCGCAAGAAGGGGCTGAAGATCGTCGCCGCATTCGGGCCGGTGCTGCTGGCGACGGTGCTGCTGCGGCTGGTCACGATCCAGCAGGGCGTCGCGCGCGCCGGGCTGCGCTTCGGGCTGCGCGCGAAGGTCGTGCCGATGGCCGAGGGCGAGGCGTGCATCGACGCCGACAAGCTGGCGGATATCGTGCTGATCGAGAAGATTATGGCGGGGCGCGCCTAGGGTCCTGACCCTGGTTTCCGCCCGACCTTTCACCCTCACCCTACCGGCGCTTCGCGCCTCCCTCCCTCTCCCGATGGGAGAGGGAAGGGGCCCTCTCCCGATGGGAGAGGGAAGGGGCCCGCCGGCAAAGCCGGTGGGAAGGGTGAGGGTGTCGGGATTGATCGAGCGGTCAGGCTTCAGCCAACGCCCGATCCACCGCCGCAACCGCCAGCGCCAGCTCGTCCTCGTACGGGATCGTAGCGTCGATGTCGACGATCGGGGCGCCATTGAAGGTCAGCAGCGGCACCGTCGCGACCTTGCGCATGATCAGCGCCCGGTCGTGGTCGGGCTTGCGCGCCATCACCGTGTCGACATCGACGTGCAGGCGGATGACCAGCGTCGGCACGTAAGCCGCCATCTCGGCATAGAGCGCGCGTTCCTGTGCCTGCATCGCGGCGAGGCGCGGCGTCGTGGCGCGGCCGGCGAGGATCGGGCCGTCGTGGAGGCCGGGGACCTCGAGCTGCGGATAGCGGTCGGTGACGATCGTGATGCCGGCGCCGCGCCGGGCGACGAGCGCGTCGAACTTCGCGCGGCGTTTGCGCGATTTGTTCAGCGCATAGCGCGCCGCGAGCATCCCCGGGATCGGCTCGCCCGGCTCGCGCAACCGGTCGGCAATGCCGTCGAGGAAGCGGTGGAGCGGCGGGCCGACGATCGGCCAGCGTCCGATACGGCGCCCCTGCTCGCCCGAGCCGAGGCCGAGATAGCCGCTTTCCGCGCGGCGCGTCTGTTGAACATGCGCGAGCAGGTCGGCCGACAGCGTCGACTTGCCCGACCCGTCGCTGCCGACCACCGCGATGAGAGGAGCCAGCGGCCCCTCGGGTGCGATCAGGGGAGCGAGACCGCCCCCGCGCTTTTCGGGGGAAGCCTTTTGCTCCCCCATTGCGTCAGCTCAGTTCCTTGAAGAAACCGACCATCTTCAGCCCGCCGATGAGGAAGCGGACGACGACGAGCGCGGCGAAGGCATAGACCCAGGTCCACTGCTGTGCGGTGAGCACATCGAAATCGAAGTCGAGGCGCGCGAACCAGGTGAGGAAGACGGTGGTGGCGAGCAGGAACAGCTTATTCTGTTCGCGCCAGATCATCCGCTTCCACCAGAAGGGATATTTCGGCTTCACCCAGCCATGCAGGCGCGGCAGCAGCGCGGGGACGTGCTGCGCCCATTCGGCGTGCGCGGCGCCGAATTTCTCGCGCAGATATTCTTCCTCATAGATCGAGATGCGTTCGTAGATCAGGATCGCGAGCAGGAAGACGATCGCCCCGAACACCCAGCTGCCCGACAGCATCGCGAGGCCGGTGAAGTTCAGGATACGCCCGACATAGAGCGGGTTGCGGACCAGGCTGTACGGGCCGGTGGTGTTGAGTTCGCTGGCTTCGGCGGCGACCTTGGCGCGGCCCGAAGTGCCGAGCGCCGCCCAGCCGCTGGTGAAGACGCGCACGATCGCGCCGGCGCTGGCGACGCCGAGCGACAGCCAGAACCAGGCGCAGTCGCCGAACGCGGTCTGGAACGGACCCCAATCCTTGGCGCACCAGGCAATCAGCACCGAGATCGCGATGGTGATATAGATATAGGTGCCGCGAATGAAGAAGAGGCGCTTGCCGCTGCGCGCGAGTTCCTGCTGATACATGCTGTTCCGCCTGCTGGCCGCGCCCGCGCGGCTTCAGAAATAAAGTGGCACCGCTCTAGCGATTTTTACGGCCAAAATAAGACCGAATGTGCGGACCGACCCCCACTGCCGTTCGCGCTGAGCTTGTCGAAGGGCCGTTCTTTTCCGACCGACGCCGGAAAAAAGGACGGTGCTTCGACAAGCTCAGCACAAACGGTTGAGGGGTATGGCGAGCGTCCGCGGGCGTCGCATCAGACCAGCCGCAGCTTGCGCGCCGCCTTGCCGAGCGAGGCGCGGTCGGCGTGCGGCAAGGCGAAGCGCAGCGACAGCCAGATCGCGCCAGCGGCGACGACCAGGATCAGCGGCAGCGCGACGGCGTCGGGCAGGCGGCTGACCAGCAGCGCGGCGGCGCCCGCGACCAAGGTGATGCCGAGCCCGCGCAGCGCCACCGCGGGGAAGGCGGCGTCGAACGGCTGCAGCCGCTCGCCGACCGCAAGCTGGATCATCGGGATGCCCGCCATTACGACGAGCCCGATCGCCATCGCCAGCGTGACGCCGGTGAGCGCGTCCATGTGCCCGACGATCAGCCAGCCGGCGCCGGCCGCGACGATCAAGCCGAACATGCTCGCGGTCAGCTGGTGGCGAAAGGCGGCGACGACCTGCAGCACCGGCAGTGAAATGCCCAGCACCGCTTCGATCGCGCGCGCCAGCAGCAGGATGACGACCGCACCCTGCGCGACCTGGGCCTGATCGCCGAACAGGCTGAGCAGCGACGCACTGCCCGCCGCGAGGACGGCGGCGAGGGGCAGGGCGATCGCCGCGATCAGGCGGGTCGCATAGGCGTAGATGTCGGCGACCTGCGCCCGGTCGGCGCGCTCGGCGCTGGCGGCCAAGGGCGCAAGCACATAGACGAAGGCGACCCGCACCAGCTGGACGACGCTCGACAGCTTGCGTGCGATGGTGAACAGCCCCGCCGCCGCCGCCCCGGCCGCGCCGGGCAGCAGCAGGTTCAGGATCAGCGCGGGAGCGTCGCCGAACAGCCGCGCGATGACGTTCGAGGGCAGGATCGAAAGCCCGGCCCAGAAGGTGTTGCGCGCGGTCTCACCGCCGCGGCCGCCGCGCAGCAGCTCGCCGAAGACATAATAGCGCCGCAGCAGGCGGACGCAGAGGATCGCGGTGATGCCAAGCGAACAGAGATGCGCGAGGAACAGCCCCTTGAGCCCGAGCCCGCCGGCAAAGAAGGCGCCGGCGAACACCAGCCGCATGATCTGTTCCCAGACGATGCGCAGGCGAATCTCGGCGCCGAACACCATGCGCGCGCGCATCGCGCTGGTCGCGATCTCGACAAAGGCCCACAGCGGCAGCGCCCAGACGAACAGCTGGATCGCGGGGACGACGAGCGGCCGGTCCTTTGCCGCGACGTTGAGGAAGGGGGCGAGGTCGGCGGCGAAGACCGCGATCAGCGCCGCGACGACCAGGCAGGGGCCGACCCCGAAGACCATCGCGGTGCGCAGCGCCGCCGCCGCTTCGGCGTCGCTCGCCGATTGCGGGACGGTGCGCTGCATCGCGCTGGTCATGCCGAGGTCGAAGAGGTTTTCGAGCAGGTTGATCGTCGCCCACAGCACGGCGTAGAGGCCGTAGCCGGCGAGCCCGAACATCAGCACGTACAGGGGCTGCGCGACGATCTCGACCACCGCGCCGAGGCGCGCGAGCACGGTCGTGCCGAGCCCCTTGGCGACGCTGCGGCTGGTGACGGCGGGTTGGGCGGCGTCTTCGCTCATGTCGGCGCCAGTAGCGGCTATTTTTCTGAATTACATCCCTCCCCTTCAGGGGAGGGCAGCGAGACTTGGCGGCTCGCCGCCTAGTCGCAGCGGGTGGGGGCCAGAAACGTTGCACCAGGCCGATGGCCCCCACCCCAACCCCTCCCCGAAGGGGAGGGGCTTGAATTGCGCCATCCACCCCCTTGCCGACCTCGTCAATCGGGTCTAGTCCGACCCGCAATTGCATAGAGGAACCCGCGCCATGGCCGAATTTCGTCTGCCCAAGAACAGCCGCCCGCAAAAGGGCGGCACCGTCCACAAGGCCGAGGGCGCGCGCGCGGTCAAGACGTTCAAAGTCTATCGCTACGATCCCGACAAGGGCGAAAATCCGCGGTTCGACACCTTCGAGATCGACACCGAGACGTGCGGGCCGATGGTGCTCGACGCGCTGATCAAGATGAAGGGCGAGCAGGACGCCTCGCTGACCTTCCGCCGTTCGTGCCGCGAGGGCATTTGCGGCAGCTGTTCGATGAACATGAACGGCAAGAACGGCCTAGCGTGCACCACCGCGATCGAGGATCTGAAGGGCGATATCAAGATCACCCCGCTGCCGCATATGGACGTCATCAAGGATCTCGTCCCCGATTTCACCCATTTCTATGCGCAATATGCGTCGATCGAACCGTGGCTGAAGACCAAGACGACGACGCCGAGCGGCAAGGAACGGCTCCAGTCGCCCGCCGAGCGCGAAAAGCTCGACGGATTGTACGAGTGCATCCTGTGCGCCTGTTGCTCGACGAGCTGCCCCAGCTATTGGTGGAACAGCGACAAGTTCCTGGGTCCCGCGATCCTGCTCCAGGCGTATCGCTGGCTCGCCGACAGCCGCGACGAAATGACCGGTGAGCGGCTCGACGAGCTGGAAGATCCGTTCCGGCTCTATCGCTGCCACACGATCATGAACTGCGCCAACGCCTGCCCCAAGGGGCTCAATCCGGCGCGCGCGATCGCCGAGATCAAGAAGCTGACGGCCGAGCGCCAGGTTTGATCCACGCGGCGGTCCCGCGCCGTCGCCGCCCTGCGAAAGACCCGCTGTGAACGACGGAATCGAAGAGCCGAAGCGGCGCGACCATTTCAGCGCCGAGGCGCTGGAGGGCGGCTGGGTCAGCTGGGACCTGAAGGATCCGACGCGCTTCAACAGCTTCATCGAACCGCTGACCGTGCGCGCCGAACGGCCGACGGCGGACGGGCGCCCGTGCGCGCGGGTGCGGATGATCCCGCAGCGCCAGCACAGCAATCTAGGCGACAATGTCCATGGCGCAGTCACGCTGGCGCTCGTCGATATCGCGCTGTTCGCGGCGTCGCACCAGTTCGGTGCGCTCAACGCGGGGCATTCGGTGACGCTGGACCTGTCGACGCAGTTCGTCGGTGCCGGCCGGGTGGGCGAGCCGCTCGACGCCGTCGTCGAGCTGGTGCGCGAGACCGGGCGATTGATCTTTCTGCGCGGGCTGGTGGTTCAGGGCGCGGACGACAGCCACATCGTGCTGAGCTTTGCCGGGACGATCCGCAAGGCGAGCAAATGACCACCGCGGTGCTTGCCGCCTATGACGCGCTGGTCGCGGGTGGTGAACTGAGGCCCGATCCCGAGCAGCGCGCCGCGGTCGAGCGGCTGAACCGGCTCCAGACCGAACTCGAGGCCGAGCCGCCGCGGGGCAGCCTGCTGTGGCGGCTGACCGGCCGCAAGCCCGAGGCGCCGCGCGGCGTCTATCTGTGGGGCGGGGTCGGGCGCGGCAAGTCGATGCTGATGGACCTGTTCTATGACCGGCTGGGCATCGCGCGCAAACAGCGGGTGCATTTCCATGCCTTCATGCTCGACGTCCATGCGCGGATGCGCGAGGTGCGCAAGCAGGAGAGCGGCGACCCGATCCCGCTCGTTGCCGATGCGCTGGTCGAAAACGTCCGGTGCCTGGCGTTCGACGAGATGGTGGTGAACAACAGCGCCGACGCGATGATCCTCTCGCGCCTGTTCACGGCGCTGATCGAGCGCGGGGTGACGGTGATCGCGACGTCGAACCGGCCGCCGTCCGACCTGTACAAGGACGGACTGAACCGCGAACATTTTCTGCCCTTCATCGCGCTGGTCGAAGAGCGGCTCGACGTGATGGGGCTGAACGGCCCGACCGATTATCGCCGCGACCGGCTGGGCGACGGGGCGCGCTGGTTCGTCCCCGCCGACGATGCCGCGAGCGCCGCGCTGTCGGCGGCGTTTTTTCGCCTCACCGATTATCCGCCCGAGGACCGGGCGCATGTCCCGACGCTCGACCTCGACCTGGGGGGCGGGCGGACGCTGCATGTTCCCAAGGCGCTGAAGGGCGTCGCGGTGTTTTCGTTCAAGCGGCTGTGCGCCGAGGCGCGCGGGGCGTCCGACTATCTGGCGGTGGCGCGGCATTTTCACACCGTGATCATCGTCGGCATCCCGCGCATGGGAGCCGAAAACCGCAACGAGGCGGCGCGCTTCGTCACCCTCGTCGATGCGCTCTACGAATATAAGGTCAAGCTGCTCGCGAGCGCCGCGGCGCTCCCCGACGCGCTGTATGTGGCGGGCGACGGCGCGTTCGAGTTCGAACGCACCGCGAGCCGCCTTGCCGAAATGCAGTCGGACGAATATCTCGCGCTCGGTCACGGCCCGTCATAGGGTCAGACCTCAGGCGACGGCCAGCAGGATGCCCCCGGCGATCTTGCCCCAGCGCGACGTGTTGGCGGTGACATAGGCGAGGCTGCGGACATAGCGCACCTCGTGCGCCAGATGCCCTGCGGCCTGTTCGGCGGTGCGGCGCAGCGTGCGCAGCGGGCGCGGATCGGGCAGGCGGATCGGACCGGCGCGCGCCGGCGGTTCGGGCAGGTCGGCAAAGCCGCCGCTGGTCACGCGCGGATCGTTCGCGACGGCGCGGCACAGCGCCTCCATGCGCGCGATCGCCAGCCGGTTCGGCACCTGGCGGTCGCGGCTGAGCAATTCGAAACTGTGGCTGAAGGCCGAGAACTGGTGCGCCCCGCTCGCCGCGGCATGATCGAGCGCGTCGCGCATTTCCTCTTCGGACATGGCGCAAAGCTGCGCCGGGCGAAAGCTGTCGCTGCGGTCCATCAGGCCGCTGACCGGCACCTCGCACACGCCGTGATGCACGCGCATGCCGATGTTGCGGGAATCGAGCGCGATGTCGCAGCCATGCCCGACATAGGCGGCGTTGAAGCTGCTGTCGTAGCGCAGGCCGAGCGCGGCGAGCGCGCGCAGCGTGTCGTCGTTGGCGCCGAAATTGCCGGCGCGAAAGGCGGTGGGTTCGGGCGCGCCGGCGCGCACCAGCATGTCGCAGGCAAGGCCGATCAGCTTTTTCTGCGCCGCGAGCGGGAAATCGCCGATGTTGCGCCCGGTCAGGCGGCCGACCGGGTTCAGCCGCGCGAATTCCAGCCATTCGGTGTGGATATGCAGTTGCACCTCGTGCCCGCGCGCGACGATCGGCGCGACGATGTCGCGGACGATGGCCGGGCCGTGGACCAGCGCCGGCATCGGATCGACGAAATAGACGCCGGTCAGCCCGCGGCGTTCGAGCATGTCCATCTGGAAATGGATGCCGAAGTCGCCGTCGCGGCAACGCCCGAGGATCGAGCTGTCGAAATTGGCGCGCGCCGATGCGCCGCGCTGGTGCAGCCCGGCCGACAATTCGGTATCGAAACTGATGATCGCCCGCGTCATTCCTGCGAGCCTAGCAGCGCGGCGGTATAGGGAGGGTTAATCGGGGGTGGGCAAATCCCCTCCCCTGAAGGAGAGGGGCTTGATGGCGTTAGAAGCGCATCGTCACATCGACACCGGCGCCGTTGGTGCTGCCCCACGGAACAATCTGCACCCGGTCGTTCGCCTTGCGGGTGATCAGATGGCCAGTCGCGGTGCCGATCGCTGCGCCGACGAGGACGTCGCCGACGCGGTGCTTGCGCGCCTCGACGCGCGAGAGGCCGACGAAGGAGGCGACGACATAGGCGGGCAGCCCCGCCTCCCACCCGTAGCGGTTGTGCAGCGTCGCCGCGGCGGCAAAGCTGGTCGAGGTGTGGCCCGAGGGAAAGCTCTTGTTGTCGCTGCCGTCGGGGCGCCGCGACGGGAACGTCTCCTTCAGCCCCTGGGTGATCAGGATGGTGCCGCCGATGCTGCCGCCCGCCTGCAGCAGGCCGTCCCAGTCGCCCTGCACCGCCGGAACCCCGAAGGCGGCGACGACCAGCGCGTTTTTGGCGATCGTGCCGGCATCGTCCCAGCCCTCCTCGCTCGCCTCGGCGGGCGCCGCGAGGCCAAGCGCCAGCGCGATGGCGAAGCCGGCGGAACCCTTGCTGATCATAGGCGTCTCTTTCCCAAGTCCGAATGTCCCCTTTGGCTTATCGTGCCGCCGCCCGACGGCCAAGCAAATGTGACAAACCGGTCATAATCGGCCGCGATCCGACGATCGATTTCGCCTGAAACCATCTCTAAAGCTATTGCGAACTATTTGCAAAAAAAGGCGGAATTTCGCCCTTTTCGCGGTTGTTTCCTTACCGGAATCGGCGTAGGGGGTCGCCAGTCTTGGGACCGGCAAGGGGCTTCAGCCCGTGCCTCCGCCGGTCTGTGAACCAATTGCCGGGCTTGCCAGAAGGGAGTGCCGCGCGCCATGGGACGCAAGAAGATCGCATTGATCGGAGCCGGGAATATCGGCGGGACGCTGGCGCTGCTCGCCGCGCAGAAGGAACTCGGCGACGTCGTCCTGTTCGACGTGGTCGAAGGCGTGCCGCAGGGCAAGGCGCTCGACCTGTCGCAGGTCGGCCCGATCGCGGGCTTCGATGCGAAGATCACTGGTTCGAACGATTACAAGGACATCGCAGGCGCCGACGTCATCATCGTCACCGCCGGGGTCGCCCGCAAGCCGGGGATGAGCCGCGACGACCTGCTCGGCATCAATTTGAAGGTCATGAAGGCCGTGGGTGAGGGCATTAAGGCCAACGCCCCCGACGCCTTCGTCATCTGCATCACCAATCCTTTGGACGCCATGGTGTGGGCGCTGCGCGAATTTTCGGGGCTGCCGCACAACAAGGTCGTCGGCATGGCGGGCGTGCTCGATTCGGCGCGCTTCAGCCACTTCATCGCCGACGAGTTCGCCGTGTCGGTGAAGGATGTGAACACCTTCGTGCTCGGCGGTCATGGCGACACGATGGTCCCCGTCGTCCGCTATTCGACCGTCAACGGCATCCCCGTTCCCGACCTCGTCAAGATGGGCCTGTCGAGCCAGGACAAGATCGACGCGATCGTCAAGCGCACCCGCGGCGGCGGCGGCGAAATCGTCGCGCTGCTCGGCACCGGTTCGGCTTTCTATGCGCCGGCCGCGAGCGGCATCGCGATGGCCGAAGCCTATCTGGGCGACCAGAAGCGCATCCTGCCCTGCGCAGCCTATGTCGATGGCCAGTACGGCCTCGACGGCCTGTATGTCGGCGTCCCGGTGATGATCGGCGCCGGCGGGGTCGAGAAGATCGTCGAGATCGAACTCGATGCCGAAGACAAGGCCGGGCTGCAGGTGTCGGTCGATGCGGTCAAGGAACTGCTCGATGCGTGTAAGGCGCTGGATTCGAGTCTCGCGTAAATTGCTGTGCCCCTGCGCAGGCAGGGGCCCATCACCCGCGCTCGAAAGTCAAGGCGGCGGGTGACCGAAAAGTTTGGAGATGGGCCCCTGCCTTCGCAGGGGCACGAGAAATGGAACAAAGCGAATGAGCATCCTCATCGACAAGAATACCAAGGTCATCACGCAAGGGATGACCGGTGCCACCGGCACCTTCCACACCGAACAGGCGCTCGCCTATGGCACCAAGATGGTCGGCGGCGTGACGCCGGGCAAGGGCGGCACGACGCATATCGGGCTGCCGAACTTCAACACGGTCGAAGAGGCCAAGGCCGCGACCGGCGCGACCGCGAGCTGCATTTACGTGCCGCCGCCGTTCGCCGCCGACTCGATCCTCGAGGCGATCGATGCCGAGATGGAGCTGATCGTCTGCATCACCGAGGGCATCCCGGTGCTCGACATGGTCAAGGTGAAGCGCGCGCTGTCGGGTTCGAAATCGCGCCTGATCGGTCCGAACTGCCCCGGCGTGCTGACGCCGGGCGAGTGCAAGATCGGCATCATGCCCGGCAGCATTTTCTCGAAGGGCAGCGTCGGCGTCGTCTCGCGCTCGGGCACGCTGACCTATGAAGCGGTGTTCCAAACGACCAACGTCGGCCTCGGTCAGACGACCGCGGTCGGCATCGGCGGCGACCCGGTCAACGGCACCAACTTCATCGACGTGCTCGAGCTCTTCCTCGCCGACGAGGCGACCAAGTCGATCATCATGATCGGCGAAATCGGCGGCGACGCCGAGGAACAGGCGGCGCAGTTCCTGATCGACGAAGCCAAGCGTGGCCGCAAGAAGCCGATGGCGGGCTTCATCGCGGGCCGCACCGCGCCTCCGGGCCGCCGCATGGGCCATGCCGGCGCGATCGTGTCGGGCGGCAAGGGCGACGCCGAAAGCAAGATCGCGGCGATGGAAGCCGCCGGCATTGCGGTGTCGGCCAGCCCCTCCGAACTCGGCACCACGCTCGCCGAAGTGCTCAAGGAACGCGTCTGATCGAACGCCCGCCGGCAACATCGCGCTGTCGGCGGGCGTTGACCCTTCGGATGCCCTTACCACCATTCCTCCCCGCGAATGGACAATGACAATGAATCTCGAACGACAGAGCTTTGACATCGACGAGCCGCAGGCCGGCCCCAGCTGGGCGCCGAAGAACTGGCCCGTCATCGACAGCGACGACCTGACCGCCGCGCTCGACCCGCAGCAGATGCAGGTCGCGGTGAAGGCGGCGGCGGCGAAGGCCGGCGCGGCGCTGTCCGCCGCCGAGGTCGAGCGCGCTGCCGACGATTCGATCCGCGCGATGATGCTGATCCGCACCTATCGGGTGCGCGGCCATCTCGGCGCCAATCTCGATCCGCTCGGGCTGTCGAAGCGCGAACTGCCCGCCGACCTGACCCCGGAATATCATGGCTTCGTCGGCGCCGATCAGGACCGGCCGGTGTATCTGGGCGGGACGATGGGCCTGGAGAAGGCGACGGTGCGCGAGATCGTCGCGATCCTGCAGGCGAATTACTGCGGGCATGTCGGGCTGGAATATATGCACATCGCCGACGTCGAGGAGCGGCGCTTCCTGCAGGACCGCATGGAAGGCGCCGACAAGCGCGTCGAGTTCAGCCCCGAGGGCAAGAAGGCGATCCTGAAAAAGGTGATCGAGGCCGAGGAGTGGGAGAAATTCCTCGCCAGGAAATATGTCGGTACCAAACGCTTCGGGCTCGACGGCGGCGAGGC
This sequence comes from Sphingopyxis sp., assembly GCF_050916055.1. GTDB lineage: Bacteria > Pseudomonadota > Alphaproteobacteria > Sphingomonadales > Sphingomonadaceae > Sphingopyxis. The sequence goes on along the minus strand of NZ_CP051527.1, from coordinate 2,623,807 downwards.
GATGATCCCGGCGATGGAATCGATCATCAAATATGGCGGCCAGTACGGCGTGCGCGAGATCGTGTACGGCATGGCGCACCGCGGCCGGCTGAACATGCTCGCCAATGTCATGGGCAAACCTTACCGCGTGATCTTCCACGAATTTTCGGGCGGCAGCGCCAACCCCGACGATGTCGGCGGGTCGGGCGACGTCAAATATCATCTCGGCACCTCGACCGACCGCGAGTTCGACGGGATCAGCGTCCATATGTCGCTCGTCCCCAACCCCTCGCACCTCGAGGCGGTCGATCCGGTCGTGCTCGGCAAGGTGCGCGCGCAGCAGGTCCACCGCGACGACCTGGCCAAGCATGAACAGGTGCTGCCGGTGCTGATCCACGGCGACGCGGCATTCGCGGGGCAGGGCATCGTGTGGGAATGCCTGGGGTTTTCGGGTGTCCCCGGGTACAACACCGGCGGTTGCATCCACTTCATCGTCAACAACCAGATCGGCTTTACCACCAGCCCGCAGTTCGCGCGCTCGTCGCCCTATCCGTCGGACGTCGCCAAGGGCGTCCAGGCGCCGATCCTGCACGTCAACGGCGACGATCCCGAGGCGGTGACCTTTGCCTGCAAGCTCGCGATCGATTTCCGCCAGCAGTTCAAGCGCGACATCGTCATCGACATGTGGTGCTATCGCCGCTTCGGCCACAATGAAGGCGACGAGCCGAGCTTTACCCAGCCGCTGATGTACAAGGTGATCCGCCAGCATCCGCCGGTGAGCGAAATCTTCGGCGCGCGGCTGGTCGCGGAAAAGATGGTCGAGGAGGATTTCGTCGCCGCGCATCGCGCCGAATTCACCGACCATCTGGAAGACGAGTTCAAGCTGGGGGCGAATTACAAGGCGAACAAGGCCGACTGGTTCGCCGGCCGCTGGTCGGGGCTGTATGCGCCGAAGGAAGACGCCGGGACGCGCCGCAACGTCGAAACCGGGGTCGAGCGCAAGCTGTTCGACGCGGTCGGCCGCGCGATCACCACGATCCCGGGCGACCTCGACGCCCACAAGACGCTGCGCCGCGTGATCGACGGGCGCGCCGAGATGTTCAAGTCGGGCGAGAAGTTCGACTGGGCGACCGGCGAGGCGCTCGCGTTCGGGACGCTGCTCAGCGAAGGCTATCAGGTCCGCCTGTCGGGGCAGGATTCGGGGCGCGGCACCTTCAGCCAGCGCCACGCGGTGTGGGTCGACCAGACGAGCGAGCGCAAATATATCCCGCTCGCGACGCTGCCGCACGGCCGCTTCGAGGTGCTCGACAGCCCGCTTTCCGAATATGGCGTGCTCGGCTTCGAATATGGCTATGCGATGGCCGATCCGAAGTCGCTGGTGCTGTGGGAAGCGCAGTTCGGCGATTTCGCCAACGGCGCCCAGATCATGATCGACCAGTTCATCGCGTCGGGCGAGGCCAAGTGGCTGCGCGCCAACGGGCTCGTGCTGCTGCTGCCGCACGGCTATGAAGGGCAGGGCCCCGAACATAGCTCGGCGCGCCTCGAACGCTTCCTGCAACTGTGCGCGGGTGACAATATCCAGGTGTGCAACATCACGACGCCGGCGAATTATTTCCACGTCCTGCGCCGCCAGATGCTGCGCGATTTCCGCAAACCGCTGATCATCATGACGCCGAAGTCGCTGCTGCGGCACAAGCTGGCGGTCAGCCCGCGCGAGGATTTCATCGGCGAATCGCATTTCATGCGCATCCTGTCGGACATGACCCCGCCGGCCGACGACAAGGTGAAGCGGCTGGTGCTCTGTTCGGGCAAGGTCGCCTATGACCTGATGGAGGCGCGCGATACCGCGGGCCTCGACGACGTCAGCGTGGTGCGCATCGAACAGCTCTATCCCTTCCCCGGCGAGGCGCTGGCGGTGCGGCTGAAGCGGATGCCCAACCTCGAATGCGTCGTCTGGGCGCAGGAAGAGCCGAAGAACAACGGCGCCTGGTTCCACGTCGACCGGCTGATCGAGGACAGCCTCGACGAAGCGGGGCACAAGGGGATGCGGCCGCGCTACGCCGGCCGCCACGCCGCCGCGTCGCCCGCGACCGGTCTGATGAGCCGCCACCAGACCGAGCAGGCGGCGCTGGTCGCCGATGCACTCGGCCTGTCGGTGCGCGCCGAAATCCGCCGGACCAAGAAGAAGGCCTAGGTTCACAGGATGGACCCCTGCGAAGGCAGGGGGTCATCTCCAACCGTTTGATGATGGACCCCTGCCTTGGCAGGGGTACGGAAAGAGAAGAGACGATGAGCACCGAAGTCAAAGTCCCCACGCTGGGTGAAAGCGTCACCGAAGCGACGATCGGCGAATGGCTGAAAAAGCCGGGCGACGCGGTCGCGGTCGACGAGCCGATCGCCAGCCTCGAGACCGACAAGGTCGCGGTCGAGGTTCCTTCGCCGGTCGCCGGCGTGATGGGCCAGCAGGTCGCCGCGGTCGGCGATACGGTCAATGTCGGCGCGGTCATCGCGACGATCGACGCGGGCGATGGCAAGGCCGCCGCGCCCGCCGCTGCACCCGCGCCCGCGCCCGCCAAGGCCGAAGCCGCGGCGCCGGCGCCCGCCGCATCGGCCCCCGCCGCCGACGAAGGCGATGGCGTCACGACGCTGTCGCCCGCGGTGCGCCGCCTGGTGCTCGAGCATGGGCTCGACCCCAGCAAGATCAAGGGCAGCGGCAAGGACGGCCGGCTGACCAAGGAAGATGTGCTCGCCGCCGCCAATGCGGCGCCCGAGGCTGCGCCGGCCCCGGCCGCCGCGGCGCCCGCCCCCGCCGCGAGCGGCGCACCGGGCCGGCAGGAAGAGCGCGTCAAGATGACGCGCCTGCGCCAGACGATCGCCAAGCGGCTGAAATCGGCGCAGGACACCGCGGCGATGCTGACGACGTTCAACGACGTCGACATGTCGGCGGTGATCGAGGCGCGCACGCGTTACAAGGACCTGTTCGAAAAGAAGCATGGCGTGCGGCTGGGCTTCATGGGCTTTTTCAGCAAGGCGGCGTGCCTCGCGCTGAAGGACATTCCCGCGGTCAACGGCCGGATCGACGGCGACGAGATCGTCTATAACAATTATATGGACATCTCGGTTGCGGTCAGCGGCCCGAGCGGGCTGGTCGTGCCGGTGATCCGCAACGCAGAGACGCTGAGCTTTGCCGAGATCGAAAAGACGATCGGCGACTTCGGCAAGCGCGCCAAGGACGGCACGCTGACGATGGACGACATGACCGGCGGCACCTTTACCATTTCGAACGGTGGCGTGTTTGGGTCGCTGATGTCGACCCCGATCATCAACCCGCCGCAGTCGGCGGTGCTCGGCCTCCACCGCATCGAGGACCGCGCGGTGGTGGTGAACGGCGAAATCGTCGTGCGTCCGATGATGTATCTGGCGCTGAGCTATGACCACCGCCTGGTCGACGGCCGCGAGGCGGTGACCTTCCTGAAGACGATCAAGGAAGCGATCGAGGATCCGACGCGGTTGCTGATCAATTTGTAAGGACGTCGAAGATGGGCATGGTTTGGGTCGCCACTTTCGCTACCGACGAGGACATCGCTTCGATCCGGCGCCAACCGGATAACGCGTATGACTTCGTCAATTCGGAGGTGGCCTATAAATCGGGTCAGCAGATCGATTTGGACAAGCAATGGCATGGCGTCCACTTTCTGTTGACTGGATCGGCCGGCGCGACCAGCGATCAGCTGAGCATCATTATCGGCAACTTTGAAGAGATTGGCCCCGACAACGGATACGGACCGGCCTGGATTATCCCAGCTGCATCGCTTGCCTCGTGCCATCGAGAGCTTGTAAAACTTGGCGACGAAGAAATCGCTGCGCGCTTTGATCCGCAGGCCATGAAGCAAGAAGATGTCTATCTTGCTGATCTGTTTGTTGATGAGGGCGAGGAAGCGCGAGGGTTTCTCATGCAAGATGTCAGTCGCTTGCGCGCATTCATAGGTAAAGCGGCAGAGCAGTCGCTTAACGCCATTGCACTTATCACGTGAAACGGAACCACCATGTCTGATCAGAACTACGACTACGACGTCCTTGTCATCGGTGCCGGCCCGGGCGGTTACGTCGCGGCGATTCGCGCGGCGCAGCTGGGGCTGAAGACCGCGTGCGCCGAAGGGCGCGAGACGCTGGGCGGGACGTGCCTCAACGTCGGCTGCATTCCGTCGAAGGCGATGCTGCACGCGTCGGAATATTATGACGCCGCGGCGAATGGCGCGATGGCGAAGATGGGGATCGACGTGACCCCCAAGCTGAACCTGCCCGCGATGCACGGCCAGCGCATCGACGCGGTCAAGGGGCTGACCGGCGGCATCGAATTCCTGTTCAAGAAGAACAAGGTCGACTGGCTGAAGGGCTATGCGAACTTCACCTCCGCCGACACGGTCGAGGTTGCGGGCAAGGCCTATCGCGCGAAGAATATCATCATCGCCACCGGATCGTCGGTGACCCCGCTGCCGGGTGTCGAGGTCGACAACGACAAGCAGATCATCGTAGATTCGACCGGCGCGCTCGAGCTTGCGAAGGTACCGGACCATATGGTCGTCATCGGCGGCGGCGTGATCGGGCTCGAGCTTGGCAGCGTGTGGCGCCGCCTCGGCGCCAAGGTCACCTGCGTCGAGTTCCTCGACCAGATCCTGCCCGGCATGGACGCCGACATCCGCAAGGATGCCAACCGCATCTTCAAGAAGCAGGGCATCGAGTTCAAGCTGAAGACCAAAGTCACCGGCGCATCGGTCAAGGGCAAGAAGGCGGTTCTGACGCTCGAACCCGCCGCGGGCGGCGACGCCGAAACGCTCGAGGCCGATGTCGTGCTGGTGTCGATCGGGCGGCGCCCGAACACCGACGGCCTGGCGCTCGACAAGGCGGGGCTGGCGGTCAACCAGCGCGGCCAGATCGAAACCGGCCATGATTTCCGCACCACGGTCGATGGGATTTGGGCGATCGGCGACGTCATCCCCGGCCCGATGCTCGCGCACAAGGCCGAGGATGAAGGCATCGCCTGCGCCGAGAATATCGCGGGTCAGACCGGGATCGTGAACCACGACGTCATCCCCTCGGTCGTCTATACCTGGCCCGAAATTGCCGGGGTCGGCCTGACCGAAGAGCAGGCGAAGGAACGTCTTTCGGCTTCTGGGGGCGAGGTCAAGGTCGGCAAATTCCCGATGGCGGGCAACAGCCGTGCCAAGACCAACCACGAGCCCGATGGGTTCGTGAAGATCATCTCCGACGCCAAGACCGACCGCGTGCTCGGCGTGTGGTGCATCGCCAGCGTCGCGGGCACGATGATCGCCGAAGCCGCGATCGCGATGGAGTTCGGCGCGACGTCCGAAGACATCGCCTACACCTGCCACGCGCACCCGACCCACAGCGAGGCGATCAAGGAAGCCGCCATGGCGGTGACCGGCAAGCCGATCCACGTCTGAAGCAGCGGTGTCGGGGCCGCGCCAACCGACCGCGCCATGCCCGCCGCCCTGGCTGCCGGCAGCGGCGCTGGTCGCGGCGGTCGCGAGCGGTCTGCTGGTCTTCCGCATCGGCGGCGCGCCGGCCGCGTATTTGCCGCTCAACGCCGGGTCGCTGCTCCTGGCGGTGATCGCGATGTTTGCGATGCCCGCCGGTCGGCTCGGCAGCCGCGGCGCGATCGGGATTGTCGCGCTCGGCCTTGCTGCGATCGGCGCGACGCTGGTCAGCGGCATCGACCTCGACGGCGTGCGCCGCTGGCTGCCGGTCGGCCCGGTTCGGCTGCACGCCGCGCTGTTGCTGTTGCCGGCGATGCTCGCGGCGCTGCCGCGCCTTTCCGATCGCTGGCAGCTGGCGGCGGTGACCGCGGTCGCCGCGATCATCCTGCTGCAACCCGACTTCGCCGCCGCACTGGCGCTTGCTGCCGGTTATATCGCGTCGCACGGGCGGCGCTGGCGCGAACCGGTGATCGCCGCCGGGCACGGCGTGGCCCTGCTGTGCGCGATCGCCAGCCTCTTTCGCGCCGATCCCCTGGCGCCGGTCCGCTTCGTCGAACATATGGTCGCCGACAGCTGGGTGCTGCATCCGGGGTTCGGCCTGCTCATGGTCGCGGCATTGCTGTTCGCGATCCTTGCGCCGGTTTTGGCGAAGCGATTCGATCGGGCTAGCGCGCTTGGCGTCGCGGGTGCATGGGGCGGCTTTACCGCGGCGTCGCTGGTCGGGGCCTATCCGACCCCGCTTGCTGGCTATGGCGCGGCGGCCATAGTGGGTTATGGGCTGGCAATTGCGGTGCTGCGCGGCTTGCCTGCGCGCGGCTGATCGTCCGGCATCGGCCTTACCGGGGACACAAGATTGACCAGCGAAACGATCATCCGCCTGCTCGACCTCGCCGGCATCGCCGTCTTCGCGCTGTCGGGCGCGCTGATGGCGGTGCGGCTGCGCCAGACGCTGGTCACCGCCGGTTTCTTTGCGCTGGTCACCGGGGTCGGCGGCGGCAGCGTGCGCGACCTGTTGATCGGCGCGCCGGTGTTCTGGGTACAGGATGGGGCGATCGCGGCGGTGTGCATCGCGATCGCGCTGATCGTGTGGATCACCCCCGAACGCTGGTGGCAGGGACAATTGCTCGAATGGGCCGACGCGGTCGGGCTTGCCGCCTATGCGGTGTTCGGCACCGCCAAGGCGCTGGCGTGGGGGGTGCCGACGGTGCCGGCGCTGTTGATGGGCGTCATCACCGGCTGCGTCGGCGGCACGATCCGCGACATGCTGGCGGGGGTGCCGTCGATCATCGTGCGGCCCGAAATCTATGTCACCGCCGCGGCGCTGGCGTCGGGGCTGTTCCTTGTCCTGCTCGCGCTGGGGCTTGGCACCCCGGTCGCGGCGCTGGTCGGAGCGGTCGCGGGTTTTGCGCTGCGCGGCGCAGCGATCCGCTGGTCGCTGGCGCTGCCGGCCTATCGCGATCCGAAGGGCGGAGGCTGAGTCGCCCCGCTTGACGTTCGCGTCAACTGCGCCAAGGTGCAGGAAATCGCACGAGGGGTTTCCGCAGCATGCAAACCGAACAGACGACCGCCAACGGCATTTCGATCACCTATGAGGACAAGGGGCCAAAGGATGCGCCGGTCATCCTGCTCGTCATGGGGCTGGGCGGGCAATTGACGTTGTGGCCCGACGAGTTCGTCGATGCGTTGGTCGCGCACGGTTTCCGCACCATCCGCTACGACAATCGCGACGTCGGCCTGTCGACGCGCTTCGATGCGGCGGGGGTGCCGAACCTGAAATGGATGTTCGTGAAGGCGGCGCTGAAGCTGCCGGTGCGCGCCGCCTATACGCTCGCCGACATGGCCGCCGACGGGGTTGCGCTGCTCGACACGCTGGGCATCGACCGCGCGCATATCGTCGGCGCCTCGATGGGCGGGATGATCGCGCAGCATATCGCGGCGCGCTATCCCGAGCGCACCCTGTCGCTGACCTCGATCATGTCGACCACCGGCAATCCCCGCCTGCCGCGCGCGCGCAAGGAAGCGATGCAGGTGCTTGCCAACCGCCCGATGAGCGGCGATCCCGAGGCGATGATCGCCTATTCGGTGCGCGCCGCGCGGGTCATCGGCAGCCCCGGCTATCCCGCCGAAGAAGCGCGGTTGCAGCGCCGGGTGCGCGGCGATTTCGAACGCGGCTGGTACCCGCAGGGGGTCGCGCGGCAGATGGCGGCGATCGTCGCCGATGGCGACCGGCGGGCGATGCTGAAGCGCATCGCGGCGCCGACCCTGGTGATCCACGGCGAGGCCGATCCGCTCGTGCCCGTCGCGGGCGGCAAGGACACGGCGACGACCATTCCGGGCGCGCGGCTGCTGACCATTCCGGGCATGGGGCATGATCTGCCGCTCGCGCTCGTCGACACGCTCGCGGACGCGGTCGCGGGGCATGCGCACGAGGTGGCGGTGGCGGCGTAGCTTCTTCTCCCCGCCCGCTTGCGGGAGGGGTTGGGGTGGGCCAGCGGCGGTGCGGCAATGCCCACCCCGCTGCGACTAGCGAACAAGTTCGCAAGTCTCGCTGCCCCTCCCGCAAGCGGGAGGGGATTTACTTCAGCAACAGCGCCAGCGTCGCAAGGAACCCTTTGGCTTCGCCAGCGCCCGACCGCGGCACCGCGGGCAGGTAGGCGCGGCAGTCGAGGCAGGCCGCCTGCACCGAACCCGACTGGGTCAGCATCGTCAGATCCTGCACGATGCGGCGCTCGGTCAGCTGGCGGTTCATCGCCGCAATCCCGAACCAGCCGCGCGGCATGGCGGCGCTTTCTTCCGATTCGCCGCTCGACCATTGCGCCAGCATCTTGGCGAATTCGCTGGGCTCGTTCTCGAAATATTTGGCGTGATATTCGCCGTCGATCTTGGCAAATTTCGCTGCCGCCGCCATCGCTTCGCTCAGCCCGCCGAACTGATCGACCAGGCCGAGCTGGCGCGCGGTGCCGCCGGCCCAGACGCGGCCCTCGGCGATTTGCTGAATCTTTTCCAGCGGCTGCTTGCGGCTCTTGGCGACGAGGCCGGTGAAGCGCGCATAAATGTCCTCGACGCTGGCCTGGGCGAGGGCGTTGAACTCGGCGTTGACGCCGCCGAGGATGTCGGGCTGACCCGACAGCGGCGTCGTCGCGATGCCGTCGGTGGTGATGCCGACCTTGGCGATCGTCTTTTCGAAGCTGGGCAGGATGCCGAAGACGCCGATCGAGCCGGTGATCGTCTCGGGCTCGGCGAAGATGCGGTCGGCGGGGGTCGAAATCCAGTAACCGCCCGATGCCGCGACATTCGCCATCGACACCACGACGGGCAGCTTCTTCGCTTTGGCCGACAGCAGTGCCTGGCGGATCTGCTCCGACGCCATCACCGATCCGCCGGGCGAATCGACGCGCAGGACGATCGCTTTGACGCTGGTGTCGGCGACGGCGTCGAGGATATGCGCGGCGATCGTCTCGCCGCCGGCGACGCCGCTCGGCGCTTCGCCATCGACAATCTCGCCGACGACGGGGATGACGGCAATCGCGGTGCCGGGCAGCGCCGGGGGATTGGCGGCGACCCAGTTTTCGAGCGGGATCGCATTATATTCCCACGGCCGGCTCTCGTCGGTGACGCCGCTGATTTCGGCGACGCGGCGGTCGAACGCCATGCGGCTGCCCAATTTGTCGATCAGCCCGGCGTCGAGCGACGCCTTGCTGAGGTCGTTGCCCGCGGCGCGCACCGCGCCCGCGGTGTCGGCGATGAACGGATCGACCTTTGCCGCCGGCCGCGCCCGCTTGACGTCGGTCAGCCAGTTTTCCCACAGGGCGCCGGCATAGGCGAGGTTCGCCTGTTCGGCTTCGGGCGACTGATCGGGGCGCAGAAAGGGCTCGACCGCGCTTTTGAAGGTGCCGACGCGATAGATGTTCGCGGTGACCCCCAGCCGGTCCATCAACCCCTTGTAATAGAGGCGCGATCCGCCCGGCCCCGCGATCGCGACGCCGCCGATCGGATCGGCCCAGATTTCGCTGGCGTGCGCCGCGACCTGATAGCTGTCGGTCGAATAGGCGGTGGCGAAGGCGAGTACGGGCTTTTTCTTTGCCCGCACCTTGTCGATCGCGCTGCCGATTTCGGCGAGCGAGACCTGTCCGCCGCCGAGGAAGCGGTCGAGGTCGAGGACGACCGAGGTGACGCGCTTGTCGCCGGCGGCGGTTTCGAGCGCGTGGACGACGTCGCGGGTGCGGATTTCGCGCAGCTCATTGCCGCCCGATAGCGCGGCGAGCGTATCGACCTCGGCCGGCTGTTCGCTGACGATCCCGTCGAGTTCGATCAGCAGCGCCCCCTCAGCCACCGGCAGCCCGGCGTTGGGCCGCCCGGCGAGCAGCCCGAAGAGCAGGACGAAGAACAGCAGCAGAAAGACGAGCGCCAGCCCGTCCTTGATCGCCACCAGCAGGTGCCACACCTTGCGCGGAAAGCTGGTCCCGCCGTGCGGCCGCTCGTCGCCGGGCAGCGGTTTGCGGACGGGAACGGCCCAGGGGCCGGCGGGATCGTTCGGGGTGTTTGCGGTGGTTTCGGTCATGCCCCAGACGTAGGGAAGCCGCCCGCCCTTGGCAATGCACGCTTCGACCGGCGGGCCATGGCGAGGGGGCGAACGGCAGCCGCCGCCCGCCGATGGGATCAGAGCCACCCCTCGCGGCGGTACCAGCGGACGGTCTCGGCCAGCGCGTCGGCGGTGCCGGTTTCGGGTTGCCATAGCGCCGCGGGCGGGGCGGCGCCCTCGGTCACGACCCAGTCGGGATGCGCGATATAGCGGGCGCGGTCGGGGGTCAGCTTGGCGCGGCCGCGCCGGACCAGCGTGTCGATCCGTCCGCCCGCCCGGAGCAATGTCGCGGGCACGGCGAAGGTCGAAACGTGGCTGCGTCCGACCGCGCGGCCGACCGCGCGCGCGAAACTGCGATGCGACCAGCCGCTCGCCTTGCCGTCGTCGGGCTCATAGACCTGGCCGACGCTGGTGTCGCGGTCGGCGGCGAGCGCGACCAGCAGGCGCGCGAGGTCGTCGACATAGATCGCCGACATCCGGCCCGCGGGTGGCAACAGGGCGATACCGCGGCGCGCCATCCGGAAGATGTCGAGCATTTCGGTGTCGCCGGGGCCGAACACCGCGGGCGGCCGCACGATCGTCCAGTCGAGCGCGCTGGCCTGGACGATCTTTTCGGCGCGCTCCTTCGACCAGCCATAGTCGGACAGCCCGGGTTCGCGCGCCGCGAGCGAGGAGACATGGACGAAGCGCGCCACGCCGGCGCCGCGCGCGGCGTCGATGACGTTGGCGGTCGCGACCGCATTGCCGGCTTCGAACGCGGCGCGGGTGGGGACGTTGACGACCCCCGCGATGTGCATCAGCGCGTCGCTCCCCGCGGCCATCGCGGCCAAGCTGTCGCGGTCGTCCAGCGCGCCGCGGATCCATGTCACCCCGTCGCGGGCGGGTTGCGGGCGGCGGGTGAGGGCGCGGATGTGCCAGCCCGCGGCGACCGCGCGCGCCAGCGTCGCGCCGCCGACAAAACCGGTCGCGCCGGTCATCGCCAGCGTCGGTGTCGGCGTCGGCGTCGGGCTGGTCACAGCAAGACCATATGGTCGCGGTGCACCATCGCCGCACGCGGGGCATAGCCGAGCGCCGCCGCTTGCGCGTCGCGGCCGAGGCCGCGGATCGCGGCGGCGTCGGCGGCGGGATATTCGGACAGCCCGCGCGCGACGACGCGCCCGTCGGGCCCCGCAATGTCGAGGACATCGCCGCGCGCGAAATCGCCGTCGACGCGGGTGACGCCTGCCGCGAGCAGACTGGCGCCGCCGTGCAGCGCCTTGGCCGCGCCGGCGTCGATGGTGAGGCGACCTTCGGCGGTCAGCCCGCCCGCGAGCCAGGCCTTGCGCGCACCCGCGCCCTTTTCGGCGACGAACAATGTGTGGCGCGCGGCGGTCGACAGCGGCCGGTCGATGCGCCCCGAGGCGATGGCGAGATGCGCGCCGGCGGCGTTGGCGATGCGCGCCGCGGCGATTTTCGACACCATGCCGCCCGACCCCATGCCCGATGCCGAACCGGTGTCGGCCATCGCCTCGATCGCGGCATCGATGCGCTCGACGCGCGCGATATGGACGGCGCCCGGCGTCGCCGGGTTGCGATCGTAAAGCCCGTCGATGTCGGACAGCAGGATCACCGCGCCCGCGGCGGCGGCCTGCGCGACGCGCGCCGCCAGCCGGTCGTTGTCGCCAAAGCGGATTTCCTCGGTCGCGACGCTGTCATTCTCGTTGATCACCGGCACGACGCCGAGCGTCAGCAACCTATCCAGCGTCGCCGCGGCGTTGAGGTAGCGGCGGCGATGCTCGAGATCGCCGAGCGTCACCAGCATCTGCGCCGCGGTCAGTCCTTCGCCGCCGAGCACCTCGGCCCAGACCTGGCTGAGCGCGATCTGTCCGGTCGCCGCGGCGGCCTGTGCATCCTCCAGGCTCGCGCGGCCGCCCTTGGCCAGCCCGAGCCGCCGCGCGCCGAGCGCGATCGCGCCCGACGAGACGACCGCGACCTGCTGGCCGGCCTTCGCGCGTTGGGCGATGTCGGCGGCGATGCCGGCCAGCCAGTCGCGCCGCACCGCGCCGCTGTCATCGACAAGCAGCGCCGATCCGATCTTGACGATCAGCCGTGGGCAAGAGGCGGGCGCGAACAACATGGCGCCGCCGATAGCGCGGGCAAGCGCCCGCGCCAACGATATTGCGTCAGCGGCTGCCGCCGAAGGTGTAGCTGAGTGCGATCCCCGCCGAAGGCTGGCTGCGCGAGCCGAAGCCGCGGACCACCGGCGAATCGGCGGCGTCGCCGATCACCCGGTCGTAGCGCGCATAAGCGGCGAAGCCCCAGCGCGGGCCGAGCTGGCGGAGGTAGCCGGCGGTCAGGCCGACGGCGTGCACGCCACCGTCGATGTCGTAGGCGGGGAGCCCCGAGGCGGCGGCTGCGGCCGGGCTGACGCCGAAATAGGCGCGCTGATATTTGCCGTCGCCCAGCGTCACGCGCGGACCGATGGAGAAAAGCCAGTTGTCGCCATCGCGCGCGACATAGTCGGCGCTGACCTCGCCGACCCAGCCGCCGTGGCCGCCCAGCCCCTTGCGCCCCTCGACGCGGAGGCGGAATTCGGGGGTCAGATTCGCCTGGGCGAAAGCGCCCGCTTCGATCGTCAGCCCGACCTTCGGCAGATTGGCGCCGACATCGGCGGCGGTGCGCTTGCCAACGAAACCGAACGCCGGGCCGAAAGCGAAATTGCCGCTATGGAGCAACGGCGCGCCGAAACTTTCGTCGGCGGCTTCGAACTCGAACTCGGTGCCCTCGCGCTCGCGCGACACGTCGATGTACGGGCCGATCGATAGGTCCTTGGCGCCGGGCCAGGCCGGCGACAGTTGCGGGCCGGCGATCACCCGCGTCCGCATCTCGCCGCGCCCGTCCTCGGTCTGGGCGACTGCCGGGGCGGTGAGGGCGAGCAGAGGCAGGCAGGCGAGCGAGGCGACGATCCGGGTTTCATGGGGCATGGAGCAATCCTTGTGATGTCGGGCTTAAATCCGCCGCCCGGCGCTTTGTTCCGCCCCCGCGGCCGGTGAGCGCGAGGAAAGCGATGCGGGCGGATTGGCGGGTGCCGCCGTGAGCCGGCCTTAAGGGCGTCCGGCGTCGGTCAGCGCCGCCAGCTGGGCGTCGGTCAATGCCACATCGGCGCTGTCCATGATCTCGTCGAGCTGGGCGACGCTGGTTGCGCTCGCGATCGGGGCGGTGACGCCGGGCTGCGCGGCGACCCAGGCGAGCGCGATCTGCGACAAGGTCGCGCCGGTCTCGCCGGCGATCCGGTCCATGACCGCGAGCACCGCGGGTCCGTTGCCGTCCAGATAGGGTTTCACGCGCGCGCCGCGCGGGCTTTTGCCGAGATCGTCGGCGCCGCGATATTTGCCCGACAGATAGCCCGAGGCGAGGCTGAAATAGGTGACGACGCCAAGCCCCTCGGCGACACATAAATCCTGCAGCGCCCCCTCATATTGCTCGCGGTCGAGCAGGTTGAGTTCGGGCTGCACGGCGGTGTAGCGCGGCAGCCCGTTCGCGTCCGCGACGCGCAGCGCCTCGGCCAGCCGGTCGGCCGAATAGTTGGAGGCGCCGATCGCGCGCACGATGCCGGCATCGACCAGTTCGCCGAACGCGCTGAGCACTTCGTCGAGCGGCACGTCGGGATCGTCCTTGTGCGCGAAATAGAGGTCGATCGTATCGATCCCGAGCCGGTCGAGCGAGCCCTGCGCCGCGGCGCGGATGCGATCGGGCTGGAGCCCGCCGGACATCATGCCGACTTTGGTCGCGATCAAGACCCGGTCGCGCGCGCCGCTCGCCTTCAGCCAGCCGCCCATCATCGTTTCGGACTCGCCGCCCTGGTGCCCCGGTACCCACGCCGAGTAGACGTCGGCAGTGTCGATCATGCCGCCGCCGCGCGCGACGAAGCGGTCGAGGATCGCAAAGCTGGCGTCGCGCCCCGCGGTCATCCCGAACACATTGCCGCCGAGCACGAACGGACGGATCGACAGGCCGCTTTGGCCAAGTTCTCTATGGGTCATCGGATGCCTTTCGCTGGACCGCGGGCACCGCCTCGCGGGGATTGTCGCTGAACAGACCGTCGATGCCGGTCTTCAGATAGGCGGCGATCTCCGCGCCGAGGTCGCCATGCCCGGCGGGATTGACGCCGCCCTTGTCGGCGAGCGGCAGGAAATAATTTTCGCGGCGAAAGGTCCAGGGATGCACCTGCAGCCCCGCCGCATGGGCGTCGCGGACCAGCGTCGTCGGATCGCCGAGGGTGCCGAGCGGCCCGCGCGGAATGACCATCGCCTTGTTCGGTCCGATGCCGTCGGCGTAGGCGGCGATCGCCTGCAGCCCCGCGGGCGATGTCATGGCGGCATAGGTCGCGGCCGGATCGTCGGCGGGGCCGCCTTCGCGGTCGAGCAATTGGATCAGCGGCAGGTCGCTTGTCGCGCGCAATGCCTTCAGGTTCGCGACTTCGAAGCTCTGGATGAACACCGGCGAGCTGCGACCGCGATAGCCATATTTGGCGAGTAGCGCGAGCAGCGGCGCTTCGTGCGGCAGGCCGATCGCGGCGAAATAGGTCGGATGCTTGGTTTCGGGATAGACGCCGACCGGCACCGCCCGATCGGCATTCACCTGCGCGAGCAGGGCGAGGATTTCGTCGAATGTCGGGACCGAATATTGTCCGTCACGATCGGTCGCGCGCAGCTTGGGCAGACGCTCCTTCGCGCGCAGCGTCTTCAATTCGGCGAGGGTGAAATCCTCGGTGAACCAGCCGCTGACCGCGCGTCCGTCGATCGTCTTCGTCGTCCGCCGCGCGGCGAATTCGGGCCGGTCGGCGACGTCGGTCGTCTCCGAAATCTCGTTCTCGTGCCGCGCCACCAGCACGCCGTCCTTGGTCAGCACCAGATCGGGTTCGATGAAGTCGGCGCCCTGCTCGATGGCGAGCGCATAGCTTTCTAGCGTGTGTTCGGGCCGCTCGCCCGAGGCTCCGCGGTGGGCGATGACGATCGGAGGCGTGCCATCGAGGGTGGGCTCGGCCGCCATCGGTTCAGTGCCGCAGCCCGCGAGCGCCAGCGCCGGTGCCATCAGCGCGGCGCGCCACCGCGTCATGCGGCAAAGCGTTTCTGCCATTCATCCGCCGAAAAGCCCACGCTGACGGCGTCGCCTACTTCGACCACCGGGCGGCGGATCATCGCCGGCTGGGCGAGCATCAGCGCCTTCGCCTTCGCGGCGTCGAGGCCCTGTTTGTCGGCATCGGGCAGCTTGCGAAAAGTCGTCCCCGCCTTGTTGAGCAGCTTTTCCCAGCCGAGCGCGTCGATCCAGCGTTGCAGTTGCGCGGCGTCGAGGCCGTCCTTGCGAAGGTCGTGGAAACGATAGGCGATGCCCTGCGCATCGAGCCAGCGCCGCGCTTTTTTCACCGTATCGCAGTTGGGAATGCCGTGGAGAGTCGGGGTCATGCACCCATGATAGCTAGGACCCGTCGGCAATGCGAGTGTTTGCGCTCGCCAATTTTCCGCGCAGCGCCCGCGCGAACCCTTCGTGCAGCGCCGCCGCGATTTCGGGGTTCGCGCCCAGATAGGCGCGGAGCGCCGCGGCGGGCACGAACCACAGCCGGGCGTTCGAGGTCAGCGACACCGTGCCGGTCGCCTGGGTGCCGTCGAGCACCGTCGCTTCGCCGATCAGCGCGCCGCCGGTGACGGTGCCGACCTCGTTGCCGTCGCGCAGGATCGTCGCGTCGCCGTCGGCGAGGTAAAAGAGGCTCGGCGCCGCCTGATTTTCGCGGATCAGCACTTCGCCGCGCCTGGCCGAAATCCAGTGGCCCTGGTCGATCAGCCGCCGCGCGTCGCTGGCGCTCAGGGCTTCGAAATGCCGGCTGCGCAATTCGCGCTCTTCGGACGAAAAGCGCATTTTCGCGTTGCGCGTCCAGCGCCGCGCGACCTGGCCGAAATTGACCAGCAGAATCGCCGCCAACAGCAGCGCATAGCCCGTGCCCTGCCAGCCGATCAGCACCAACGGCAGCGCCAGCAGCGCGGCCACCGCCAGCCCGAGGCGAATATGGTCGAGACGCGCGGCGAACGACGCCGCCAGCACCACCAGCAACGCGCCGTAGCCGAACCACCCTGGATCGAAATTCGCCATAGCCAATCGTTTCGCGTTGCGGTCCCTGGCTGGACCACTAGGTGGATAACGTTACCGATTACCGAACGCCTTGGCGGCACCGCATGCGCACCGCCCGAATATGGTAACAAACTAACAGTTTTTGGCCCTGAAGAAAAGCATAGGTGCGCGCGCGGCGCAGCAATGCTAATTTTGCGCTTCTTGCGTCGCCGGTGCATTCGCGCCATGGCGGCGCGCGAGTCGGGTTTCGGCCCTTATGGATCAGTGAAGACGCAAAAAATGACGCAACCATGGCAACCGCATAGCTGGCGCACGCACGAGGCCCGCCAGCTTCCCACCTATCGCGACGATGCAGCACTCGCGGCTGCCGAGCGCGAGCTGGCGAACTATCCGCCGCTGGTGTTTGCCGGCGAGGCGCGCGACCTGACCGCCGATCTCGGCCGCGTCGCCGAGGGCAAGGCGTTCCTGCTTCAGGGCGGCGACTGCGCCGAAAGCTTTGCCGAATTTCATCCGAACAACATTCGCGATACGTTTCGCGTCCTGCTCCAGATGGCGGTGGTGCTGACCTTTGCGTCGAAAATGCCGGTGGTGAAGCTCGGCCGCATGGCGGGCCAGTTCGCCAAGCCGCGCTCGGCCGACATGGAAGAGATCGATGGCGTGTCGCTGCCGAGCTATCGCGGCGACAATATCAACGACATCGCCTTCGACGCCGTGGGCCGCGAGCCCGACCCGCAGCGGATGGTGAAAGCGTATAACCAGTCGGCGGCGACGCTGAACCTGCTGCGCGCGTTTGCGAACGGCGGCTATGCCAATCTGCATCAGGTCAACGCGTGGACGCACGATTTCATGGACCGCAGCCCGTGGGCGAAGAAATATCAGGAGACCGCCGGCCGGATTTCCGAAGCGCTCGCCTTCATGGAAGCGTGCGGGGTGACCCCCGAAACGGTGCCGCAGATCAAGGGTACCAGCTTCTACACCAGCCATGAGGCGCTGCTGCTGCCCTATGAGCAGGCGCTGACCCGGCAGGACAGCTTGACCGGCGGCTGGTACGACACCTCGGGCCATTTCCTGTGGGTCGGCGACCGCACCCGCTTCGAGGGTTCGGCGCACATCGAATTTCTGCGCGGCATCGGCAATCCGGTCGGCATGAAATGCGGGCCGAGCCTTGAGCCCGACGCGCTGCTGCGCCTGCTCGATACGCTGAACCCGAACCATGTGCCGGGACGGATGACGCTGATCACCCGCTATGGCCACGACAAGATCGAGGCGCATCTGCCCAAGCTGGTGCGCTCGGTGAAGGCGTCGGGGCATCCTGTGGTGTGGTCGTGCGATCCGATGCACGGCAATGTCATCAAGACCCCCAACGGATATAAAACGCGTCCGTTCGAGCGCATCCTGGCCGAAGTGCGCGGCTTTTTCGCCGTCCACCGCGCCGAGGGCACGCACGGCGGCGGTATCCATATCGAAATGACCGGCCAGAATGTCACCGAATGCACCGGCGGCGCGATGGACGTGACCCAGATGGATCTGGCCGACCGCTATCACACCCACTGCGATCCGCGGTTGAATGCGGGGCAGTCGCTGGAACTGGCCTTCCTGCTCGCGGAAATGCTCAATCAGGAAATGGCCGAGCGGGCGAAGCAGGCGGCGTAATTTGACGCGTCGCCCCCGCGAAGGCGGGGGCCGTTGTCGGTTTACACAGCCGGGCCGCGGCAAGTCTCCAGCGGCCCCCGCCTTCGCGGGGGCGACGGTTTATTTATTCGTCCCGCTCCACGTCGCCACATCGGCGAACGCGCGGCCCAGCGCGACATGCAGATCGGCATCTTCGGCGGCGCCGCCGAGCGGGATCTGGTCGGTGAAATTGTCGTTCGGGCCGTGATAGTCGCTGCCGAGGAACGCCTGCAGCAGCGCCATGTCCGAAAAGCTGCCGCCGACCATCAGCGAGGGGACGTCCTTCGCGCCGAGCGCCCAGCCATCCTGCCGCTGGACGAACGCGTCGGCCTCGCCATCTTCGTCGAGCTTGCGACCGAGTTTCGTCGCGACGCTGCGGATCATGGCATCATAAGCCGGACGGCCGCGCCCGATCGTCGCGACCGGGGTGCCGCGCGGCGAGATGGCGATCGTGTCGACATTGAGCGCAACGGTGATGTCGGCCAGCGGCACCACCGGATGATCGGCGAAATAATAGGCGCCGAGCAGCCCTTTTTCCTCGGCCGTCGTCGCCATGAAATAAATGTCGCGGTCGGGGCGCGGCCCTTTGCCGAGCCGTTTGGCCACCTCGATCAGCACCGCGATGCCGCTCGCATTGTCGACCGCGCCGTTGCAGATGCGGTCGGCGTCGCCCTCCTCGCCGCAGATGCCGAGATGGTCCCAATGGCCGAGGAACAGCACCGCCTTGCCGTCGGGATTGGCGCCGGGCAGCTTGGCGATGATATTGTTGCTCGCGAAGGGCCGGGTCACCGTCGTCGCGGCAAGATCGGCGGTGACGGGCAGCGCGATGCCGCGATAGCCGGCAGACCTGGCCGCCGCGATCAACCGGTCGGCGGGCTGCCCCGCCGCGGTCAGCAGCGCTTCGGCGGCGGGGCGCGAGAGGAAACCGCTCGCCGCCGCGCCGGGCTTGGCGCTGGCGAGGCGCACCGTCTTGCTGCCGAGCGACGCGCGCAGATCGGCCCAGGGCAGCGCCTCCCACGCCACCACCAGCACCCCCGCCGCGCCGGCGTCGGCGAGCAACTGGCGGCGTTCGCGATAGCGCGGCAGCTTGTCGCCGAACGGCGGGTTGTCGAACAGCATGATGGCGAGCTTGCCCGTGACATCGGCATTGACCTTGCCCGCGCCGTCGACGCCGTAGCCGACGAAGACCAGCGGCACGTCGGTCATTGCGAGTTCGGGATCGCGGCCGGTCAGGATCAGCCCGTCCGCCGCCATCGCATGGTCGCGGCCGTCGATCTTGAAACGGGCGCTGCCCGCCGTCGCCTGGCTTTCGACCAGCGGCACCGGTTGCAGCCACGGCGTCGGGCTGCCGGGTACCGGCTCCAGCCCGGCCTTGGTCCATTCGCCGACGACGTAGGCGATGGTGCGATCTTCGCCCTCGGTGCCGGGGGCGCGACCCTCGAACGCGTCGCTCGCGAGCACCTGCATGTGCGCGGCAAGCTCGGCCTCGGTCACCGGCGTTTCGGCGGTTGGGGCCGCGATCGCGGGGGCGGCGAGGATGGTGAGGGCGACGGCCGCGATCGCGGCGCGAAACTTTAGTGCGTGCATGGGCGCGCGGAATGGCATGAGCGCGCAGGGGGTGCAAGGCGGTTCGTCGAACGACGAACGGCGGGTGCGCTAGCGCTTGAGCCGTTCCAGCAGCGCGCGCGCGGCGGCGACATGCATGTCCTCGATCATCCGCCCGTCGTGCCGCTGCGCGCCGCCGGTCGCCGCGGCGACAAGCGCTTCGGCCGCCGCAATCTCGCGCGGCGAGGGGGCGAAGGCGGCGTTGCATGGATCGACCTGCGACGGGTGGATCAGCGTCTTGCCGTCGAAGCCGAGCCGGCGTCCCTCGGCAGCCTCGGCGGCAAAACCCGCCGCATCGTCGATCGCATTATACACGCCGTCGAAGCACCACACCCCCCCGGCGCGGCCGGCGAGCACGATCGCCTGGATCGCGTGGCTCATCGCGCCGCGGTCCATGCCGTCGGGCAGCTTCAATTCATGTGCCAGGTCGTTGAGCCCGGCGATCAGCCCGCTGACCGCGGCGTCGGCGGCAATCTCGCGCGCGGCGTAGATCGCGGCGGGCGTCTCGATCATCGCGAACACCGATATGCCAAGCTGGCGCAGCGGATCGAGGTCGGACGGCGCTTCGACCTTGGGCAGCACCACCGCGTCGAGCGCGAGGTCGGCGAGCGCGGCGATGTCCGCCGCCTGTTCGTCGGTGCCCGTCGCATTGACGCGCACCGCGACGCGCTTGCCGGCAAAACCCGCCGTTACGGCGGCGCGCATCGCGGTGCGCGCTTCGGCTTTGCGGTCGGCCGGCACCGCGTCCTCCAGGTCGATAATCAGCATGTCGGCGGCAAGCCCCGCCGCCTTGGCCAGCGCGCGCGCGTTCGAGCCGGGGACATAGAGCAGCGAACGGGGGGCATATTCGATCGGGGTCATGCGCTTTTGTCTGGCGCATCGCGGCCATTCTCGCAATAAAGTCGTGAGGCCGCACCGCCGGCAACGCATGAGGGGATGTTCGATGGACTATTGGTTTCCGATCGCGATGGTCGTGCTCGCGGCGGTGTTCCTGCTGTGGGCGCTGACCCCGGTGCGGCAGGGCTATGCCTATACGATCGAACGGTTCGGCCGTTACACGCATACCGCGCAGCCGGGGCTGAACTTCATCATGCCGATCTTCGATCGCGTCGGGCGCAAGGTCAATGTGATGGAGCAGGTGCTCGACATTCCCGGCCAGGAAATCATCACCAAGGACAATGCGATGGTCGCCGTCGACGGCGTCGTCTTCTTCCAGGTGCTCGACGCCGCCAAGGCGGCGTATGAGGTCAGCGACCTGTATCTGTCGATCATGAATCTGACGACGACGAACTTGCGCACCGTGATGGGCGCGATGGACCTCGACGAGACGCTGTCGAAGCGCGACGAAATCAACACCCGCCTGCTGCACGTCGTCGACGATGCGACGACGCCGTGGGGGGTCAAGATCACGCGCGTCGAGATCAAGGACATCCGCCCGCCCGCCGATATTTCGAACGCGATGGCGCGGCAGATGAAGGCCGAACGCGAAAAGCGCGCCAACATCCTCGAGGCCGAGGGCATGCGGGCGTCCGAAATCCTGCGCGCCGAGGGTGAGAAGCAGGGCCAGATCCTGCAGGCCGAGGGGCGCCGCGAAGCCGCGTTCCGCGACGCCGAAGCGCGCGAACGCGAAGCGGAAGCAGAGGCGAAAGCGACGCAGATGGTGTCCGACGCGATCGCCGGCGGCAACGCGCAGGCGATCAATTATTTCATCGCGCAAAAATATGTCGAGGCGGTCAGCCAGTTCGCGACCAGCCCGAACAGCAAGACGATATTGTTCCCGGTCGAGGCGACGCAGCTGATCGGCACGCTCGGCGGGATCGGCGAACTGGCCAAGGACGCCTTCGAGCGCGGCCCGACGGCGCCCACCACCCCCGGAGTGCGCTGAGATGCCCGACTGGCTGACCAATATGGAACCGCACTGGGCGTGGCTGACCGTCGGGGTGCTGCTGTGCGCCGCCGAGATCGTCGCGCCGGGGTTCTTCCTCGTCTGGCTGGGGGTGGCGGCGATCGCGACCGGCGTCCTCGCCTTTGTGCTACCGATCGGCGTGCCGTTGCAGCTCGGCATCTTTGCGGTGCTGGCGTTCATCGCGCTCTACAGCGCGCGGCGCTGGCTCAGGAACAATCCGATCGTATCGACCGACCCGCTGCTCAACCAGCGCGGCGGGCGGCTGATCGGCGAGGTGCTGACGCTGGTGACCGCGATCGAGAATGGCCGCGGCCGCGCCAAAGTCGGCGACGGCGAATGGCCGGTGCGCGGTCCCGACGCGGCCGAAGGCAGCCGGGTGCGCGTCGTCAGCGCCGATGGCGGGGTGCTGGTCGTCGAGGTGGCATAGCTTTGGTGTTTGCCGATCCCGGCATTGCTTTGTGCCCGGAACTGACTGATCGGCCTTGGGAACTTTGATAAGTTTCAACGCGTTGCCCCGATGATATTCGGAAGAATATGTTTAGGAGACCGTCATGTTGAAACTCTTGTCGCTCGCCGCAACCAGCGCTGTCGTGTCCTTTTCGCTCGCTGCTCCCGCGCTCGCCTATGATCCTTGTGAACGCGCCACGCGGGATTTTCGCCAAGCTGACCGGGCCTATACGAATTACTGCGGGCTGAAGCGCGGGCAAGCGCCGTACGAGAGTTTCGCGTGCGCTCGCTTCGGTGAGCGTGGCCGCGAATTGTATAACGACGTCCAGCTCGCCTACATGATCATGGCCCGCACCTGTCGTTACTGAGGATCGGAATGGGCGCGAGGCTGGGCGCCGCTGGTCCGGCTGTAGATGTTCACCACGTTGCCCAGCGAGCTGCTCTGCCCGATCGCGGTGAAGCCTAGCTTCTCGGCTACCCGTTCCGATCCCACATGCCCCGGCTCGATGATGCAGCGCACCTCCGCCGCATCGAGGTTGGCATCGGCCCACGCCAGCACCGCCGCCATCGCCTCGGTCGCCAGCCCGCCGCCCCAATGGTCGGCGTCGAACGCCCAGCCGGCTTCGGGCACGCCTTCGAGTTCGGCGATGCCGCGCCCGAAATAGCTGAGGCCGCCCATGCCGATCAACCGGTCGCTGGCCTTGTCGGCGAACACCCAATAACCGAACCCCATCACCGGCCACAGCCCGGCGGCGGAAAGAAATTTCCCCCAGCTGACGTCGGGCGCGCGCGGTTCGCCGCCGATGAAGCGGGTGACGCGCGCGTCGGCCCACATTGCGATATGGGCGTCCTTGTCGGACAGGCGCTGCGGGCGCAGCCGCAGCCGGGCAGTCTCGATCACGGGGGGTGCGGTCATCATCGCGCGGACATGCCGCATGGCGGCCGCGGTGGTCAATCGGCGATCAGGAAATGATCGAACAGGTCGTGCAGCACCGCCTTGCCGTCGAGGTCGGCGCGGGGGCGCAGCACCGCGAGCGTATCGGCGCGCTCGACGACCTCCATGTGGCGCAGCACGACGTGATACTGCGGCCGGTCGGCAAAATCGTGGAACAGCAGCACGGTGTCGGGCTTGGCGTGGATCAGCGCCTGCAACGCGCAGGCGACGCGGAACCGTCCGTCGAGCAGCACGACGTCGGGGCTGCCCTTGATGTGGCGCCAGACCGCGGCATGATATCGCGGCCAGTCGCGGATTCGCGTATCGTCGATGGGATGGCCCCATTCGCCGACCGGCCCGATATCGGCGTAAAACGGTGTGAAGGCGCGCGCCGCGACCGCAGGGTCGGTGCCGACCTTCGTCAGCCACTCCGAATTGCTATCGACGCTGACGATCGTCGGCACCCGCCGCGCCGCGACCACCGTGCTGCCGCCGCAGCCGAATTCGAGCAGCGACGCACGCCCCGCCAGCTGGCGCTCGAACAAGCCGGTTTCGGCGGCGGTCATGTGTGGCTGCATCGCATCCCCCCGGGGCATCTCGTTGCGCCGGGGATATGGGAAGACGGCGCGGCGGTCCACCGCGCGATCGCCAAGGCCCCCGCAAAGGCGGGCCGGGGACGGGAGAGAGGACCGCCCCACAAAGCCCGCCTTGGCGGGAACCAGCGGGTCAGGCCGCGGCGGCGGCCAATTCGGGGGTCGACGCCTGCGCCGGCATCACCGCGTCGGCATAATCGCTTTCGAATTTCCTGATCAGCGCGCGGTCGTCATGATTCCACGGGTGAAAGCCCGGCATGAAATAGCTGAGCCACGGCAGAAAGCTTTTGCGCAGCACGCCCGGCGCGCCGAGCAGATACCACCAGATGCGCGCGGTGACGCGCCAGCCGGTCAAGCCGTCCTGCGCCAGCAACGCCTTCATCCCGCGCACCCGCTTCGGCCAGAAGCGCGACGTGACGAGCAGCATCATCAGCGATTTGGCGCGCCAGCGCCGGAACCGGCTCCAGTCTTTCGTCGCGTGCAACCAGGTGTCGTAAGCGACGCCCTTATGTTCGATTTCCTCGATCGCATGCCATTGCCACAGCGCCGCCCATTCGGGCTCGGCGCCGGCATACATGCTATCGTCGCGCAGCATCGTCGCGGCCATCATCGCGGTATAATGTTCGAGCGCGATCGTCGCCATCAGGTTGACGATCGGCGGCCGCGCCTTGATCAGGTCCATGACATTGTCGACGTCGGCCTCGAGCAGGCTGAGGTCGTAACCCGCCTCGGCCGCCTTGCGGTTGAACACGACATGTTCGCGGCTGTGGATCACTTCCTGCTGGGTGAAGGCGCGAATCTCGCGCGCCAGCTTTTCGGGAACCCCGTCGCGGTGCGCTTTCACCGCTTCGATGAACATCGCCTCGCCCTTGGGAAAGGTCACCGACAAGGCGGTGTGAAAGGCCGAGGCGATAGGATCGCCGTTCAGCCACCAGCGGCCCTGTTTGTCGTCGCGGCCGAAGCGGCGGTCGCGCGGAGTGATCGACAGATCGGCGGGGGTCGGGACATGGGAAAGGCTGGACATATGGCTCATACCGTCGAAAAGGGATGTCGGGCGGAGAAATAGGGTTTACTTACATATATGTCAATAGCGAAAAAGCGCCTGAGTCCCGAGGAAAGCCGATCGGTCGCGCTCGAAGCGGCGCGGCTGATCCTGATCGAAATGGGACCGCAGGCGGTAACGTTGAAGGCGGTCGCGTCGCGCGTCGATCGCACCCATGCGAACCTGCTGCATCATTTCGGCAGTGCCGCGGGACTGCAAAAGGCGCTCGCCGCCTATCTTGCCGACACCGTCTGCGAAACGATCGGCGCCAAGATGGCGGCCTCGCCGCCGGGCGAGCGCAACGTCCGCGAGATCGTCGACCTGGCGTTCGATGCGTTCGGTGAGGGTGGCGCCGGCGCGCTGGCGACGTGGATGGCGGCGACGGGCAATGAGGGCGCGCTCGACCCGGTGATCGACGCGATCCATCGCCTGATCGACGGCATGGCCCCCGACGCGCATGAAAAGCGGCTGATGCACGAAGATACGCTGGCGCTGGTGTTGATGGCGATGGGCGACGCCCAGCTCGGCGGCCCGATGGCCGACGCGCTGGCGCTGCCGCGCGATACGGCGCGGGCGCTTGCATGTGAGCTGATCACCGGGCGGATCGCGGCCTTTTGGGCGGCGCAGAATCCGGTGAGCGATCGCCCCGCATGACAGAACGGCGGCCCTGCCAGGCAGGACCGCCGTTCCCAAACTTCCCTGAGAGGGCGAGAAGCGTGGCTTAGCTGGCGTTCAGCTGATGCTTCAGCGCCGACATCTGGTCGTGGCCTTCGCGCACCGAGGCGAAGCTGGTCTGGATCAGCTGCTGGACCGAGGGGTCGAGATCGCCGTCCTTGAGCGCCGATTCGAACTTCGCCTTGATATGATCTTCGCCGCGTTCGACTTCGGCAACGACCGCTGCATCGTTGCGGTCGCCGGTCAGCGCGTCGCGCAGGCCGAGGAACGCCCGGTGCGCCGAGGCCAGCACGGTGCCGTCGTCTTCGGGGTTGCCGCCAAGTTCGCGGACCTTCGCCTGGAAGTTGGCGACGATCGTCTGGCGCTCGTTGGCGCGGCTGAGGAAGATTTCACGGAACTGCGCGGCATTCGCCTCTTCGGCGGCCTTGCGATAGCCGTCGACGCTGTCGAGCGTGGTGGCGATCAGCGAATTGAGCGTGGCAACATTCTTGTTGTCAAACATTTGAAATCCTTTCGGGAAATCGAGGGGAAGCATCGCGTGATGCTCTGACCCTGCTAACGGGCGCCGGCGCGCAAGGTTGCGTCGGACTGGCGCTCGCAGCGTCCATTTCATCGCCGCGCGAGCGCCGGCATCACAAAACTGGCCATTTTTGCACGACGCGACTAAGGCGTGCGCAATCCGATCCCCATGTCCGTGCCCCGCGCCGTCGCGCCAGACGACGCCGACGCGGGCAGGGACCGCCGCGATGCCGGGCTGCCGGTGCGGCGCTTGTTGCTCAAAAGGTTCTCCATGCATTTCCTCGACCAGGCCAAGATATTCATAAAGTCCGGCGACGGCGGCCCCGGCGCCGTCAGTTTCCGGCGCGAAAAATATGTCGAATATGGCGGCCCCGACGGCGGCAACGGCGGCAAGGGCGGCGACGTGATCTTCGAGGCGGTCGCCGGGCTCAACACGCTGATCGACTTTCGGTACACCCAGCATTTCAAGGCCAAGCGCGGCACCCCCGGCGCCGGGCGCGACCGCACGGGCGCCGGCGGCCCCGACCTCGTCATCCAGGTGCCGGTCGGCACCCAGATCCTGGCCGACGACGAGGAGCGCAGCCTGCTCGGCGATCTCACGAAAGTCGGCGAGACGCTGGCCTTCCTGCGCGGCGGCGACGGCGGACGCGGCAACGCGAGCTACAAGACCAGCACCAATCGCGCCCCGCGCCAGCACGGGCCGGGCTGGCCCGGTGAAGAAATGTGGGTGTGGCTGCGTCTGAAGCTGCTCGCCGATGCGGGGCTGGTCGGGCTGCCCAATGCGGGCAAATCGACCTTCATCAACGGCGTCACCAATGCGCAGGCCAAGGTCGGCGCCTATGCCTTCACGACGCTGCGCCCGCAGCTCGGCGTCGTTAGCCACAAAGGCAACGAGTTTGTCGTCGCCGACATCCCCGGATTGATCGAGGGTGCGGCCGAAGGCGCCGGGGTCGGCGACCGCTTCCTCGGCCATATCGAGCGTTGCCGGGTGCTGCTGCATCTGGTCGATGCCAATGACGAAGATGTCGCGACCAGTTATCGCATCGTGCGCGACGAACTCGAGGCCTATGGCGCCGACCTGGTCGACAAGCCGGTCATTGTCGCGCTCAACAAGATCGACACGCTCGACGACGAATTGGTCGCCGCGCTGTCGGCCGAACTGGCGGCGGAGAGCGGTCATCCGGTGATGGCGCTGTCGGGAGCGAGCGGCGCCGGGGTCGGTCCGGTGCTCGACAAATTGCTCGAAATCATCGGCCCCGAAAAACGGCCGGGCGGGGGCGAAGCCGACGGCGACGGCGACGGCGACGGTCCCGCCGACTGGTCGCCGGTCTGACGCCTTAGGCCCGGCGCCGCCCCGGGGAGAGCGGCACCGGGCCAGCGCGGCCGCGCATCTCAATCGTCATGTGCTTCCCACTGGAACACCGCCTCGAGCGGCTTGTCGAAGGCGCGCGCGATGCGGAACGCGACTTCGAGCGACGGTGAATATTTGCCCTGCTCGATCGCCGCGATCGTCTGGCGGGTAACCCCGACCCGATCGCCAAGATCGCCCTGCGTCATCTCGCCCGCCAGAAAGCGCAGGGTGCGGATGTCGTTGGTGAAGGGGAGCGCCACCGATCAATACCCCCGGCGGTAATAATAGAGTTGCGCGCCGACGCGGACGAGTTCGGCCAGCACGACGGTGGCGATCAAGATGTTCAGATAGACGCCCGGCGTGAAGCGATAGAAGATCGCGATCATATTGGCCCAACAGCCGAGCACCAGCGGATAATAAGCGAGATGGGTACCGCGCAGGTGGATGCCGCGTTCGCGCTCGTCCTCCTTGACATAGACCTCCTTGGGCGCGCGGATGGCGAAGAAGGCGGCGGTTGCCGCCATCGCCACGATGATGATGATCGTGACCGGCACCAGCATGCCCGCCACCGCGCCGACGCCCGCAGGCGTGTCGATCATGTGCCAGGGATAGGCGACGAAATACCATCCGAAGGCGACGAAGATGCCGATGAAGGCTGCCCAGTGGGTCTTTTCGCGAAATGACATAGCCCGAGTCTCCGATGTTCGTTGAATATGACGTAATGTTAATCAAAGCTAACATAGAGTCAAGAGATACTTACATCGGCTTGCTTCGCGCTTTCGCGGCCGGGGTTTAGCGGCTATTGCCCGGCGCCATGTCAACTATCCCCAAAACGCTGACGTTCGACACGTCGACGAGCCGCGCGAATCCGACCCCGCAGCCGATGAAGCGCCTCACGGTGCCGCGGATCCGCCAGAAAAAGGGCGGCGAGCCGATCGTCATGCTGACCGCGTACACGGTGCGCATGGCGCAGCTGCTCGATCCGCATTGCGACATGCTGCTCGTCGGCGATTCGCTCGCGCAGGTCATCTATGGCCTGCCGCACACGGTCGGGGTGACGATGGAGATGATGGCGCTGCACGGCGCCGCGGTGGTGCGCGGCAGCTACCACGCCGCGGTGATCGTCGACATGCCGTTCGGCAGCTATGAAGGCAGCCCGCAGCAGGCGTTCGACAATGCCGCACGGCTGCTGAAGGAAACCGGCGCCGCGGCGGTCAAGGTCGAGGGTGGCAAGGTGCTGGCCCCGACGATCGAATTCCTCACCCAGCGCGGCATCCCGGTAATGGGGCATGTCGGACTGACCCCGCAGGCGGTCAATATCCTCGGCGGTTACGGGGTGCGCGGCAAGAGCGACGAGGAAGCGCGCTCGATCGTCGAAGATGCGGTCGCGGTGGCACAGGCGGGCGCCTTTTCGATCGTCATCGAAGGCGTGCTCGAATCGATCGCGATCGAGATCACCAACAAGGTCGCTTGCCCGACGATCGGCATCGGCGCCTCGGCGCAGTGCGACGGGCAGGTGCTGGTCACCGACGACATGCTGGGGATGTTCGAGCGCGTGCCGAAATTCGTCAAACGCTTCGGCAATATGGCGGGCGTCGTCGAGAGCGCGGTCGTCGACTATGCCGAGCAAGTCAGGTCCCGTTCATTCCCGACCGAGGATCAAATCTACGCAGGTTGACGGCGGCGCCGACGCCGCACGACGCCGCCAGGGCCAAGTGAATCGCTTGGCCTTTTCGGGCGTCGTCGCTAAGGAGACCGCCGGCGGGACAGATGTCCGCGCCTGGACGATGCGATGGAGGAATGATTGGCGCTGAGCCCGACGAACGACGCCGCCCTGTTGCAGGAGGTCGACGAAGCCGTCCGCAAGGACCGGCTCGACACGATCATGCAGCGCTGGGGCCGCTGGATCATCGGCGGCGTCCTGGCGGCGTTGCTGGCGTTCGGCGGGTATCTGTACTGGGGTCACCGCCAGGAGGCCGCGCGCGGCGAACAGGCCGAGGCGCTGATCGCGGCGATGGAAAAGGCCGCGAGCAACCAGCCGCGCGCCGCCACCGCCGAGCTTGAAGCCATCGCCGCGGGCGACAACGGCGCCTATCGCGCCGCCGCACGCATCCAGCAGGCCAATCTGAAAGCCCAGACCGGCGACCTCAAGGGCGCCGCGGCGCTGTTGGGGCAGGTCGCCGCCGACGGCGAACTCGACCCGGCGCTGCGCGACATGGCGCGCGTTCGGCAGACCGCGCTCGAATTCGACACGTTGAAGCCCGAAGTGGTGATCGCGCGGATGAAGCCGCTGGTCGATGCCAAGGATCCGGCGTCGAGCTGGTTTGCCAGCGCCGCCGAGCTGTCGGCGATCGCGCATTACCAGCTCGGCCAGTTCGATCAGGCGGGCGCGCTGTATGGCCGCATCGCCAAATTGCCCGACATTCCGCAGTCGCTGCAGTCGCGCTCGGTGCAGATGGCGGGCATGCTCGGCGTCGATGCCGTGGCCGATCGCGCCGCCGACAGCGCCGCGGCCGAACAAAATGCTGCGGCGCCCGGCGCCGGAACCAACCAGAATGGCAGCGCCGCCCCCAAGGCCGCAGCCGCTGCCAAGACCGAGGAAGCCAATTAATATGCGGAAAGCGCACTACGGACTTTATGCGGCGCTGCTCGCGCTGCCGCTCGCCGGTTGCGGCGTGTTCAAGGGCGACGGCGGGCCGAAGACGCCCACCGTCGGCGAGCGCATCTCGATCCTGTCGAACGACAACAGCATCAAGGTCGACCCGGCAACCGCCTCGGTCGCGGTCGTCCTGCCCGAACCCGTCGCCAATGCGAACTGGCCGCAGTCGGGGGGCAACTCCTCGAAATCGATCGGCCACCTCGCGCTCGGCGCGTCGCGTGGCCAGCTGTGGCAGGCGACCATCGCCGGCAGCACCAACAAGCAGCGGCTCGCCGCATCGC
This sequence comes from Sphingopyxis sp., assembly GCF_050916055.1. GTDB lineage: Bacteria > Pseudomonadota > Alphaproteobacteria > Sphingomonadales > Sphingomonadaceae > Sphingopyxis. The sequence goes on along the minus strand of NZ_CP051527.1, from coordinate 2,593,960 downwards.
CGGTTATCGCCGACAACCGGCTGGTCGCGGTCGGCACCGATGCGGTCGTCACCGCCTTTGCCGCCGACACCGGCGCGCAGCTGTGGCGCACGCCGATCGGCAGCACCGGCAAGGATTTTGAGGATTCGCTGTTCGGCGGCGGCGCCGGGATCGACGGATCGGTCGTCTATGCGACCAGCGGCGCTGGCGATGTCGCGGCGCTGAACGCCGCCGACGGGTCGGTGATCTGGAAGGTCAAGCCCGCCGGGCCGCTGCGCGGCGCCCCGACGATCGCGTTCGGCGGCGTCTATGTCATCACCCAGGACAATCAGATCATCGCGCTGAACGCGGCCAGCGGCGCGGTGCTGTGGCAGGCGACCGCGTCGCTCGAGGCGGGCAGCGTGTTCGGCGCCGCCTCCCCCGCCGCGGCGCAGGGGACGATCGTCGCCGGCTTCTCGTCGGGCGAGGTGCAGGCCTATCGTTATGAAAACGGCCGCGACCTGTGGGAAGATGCGCTGGCGCGCACCTCGATGGCGCTGTCGGTTTCGACGCTGACCGACGTCGATGCCGATCCGGTGATCGACCGCGGCCGCGTCTTCGCGCTCGGGCAGGGCGGCCGCATGGCGAGCTATGAGCTGGTCACCGGCCAGCGCACCTGGGAAATCTCGATCGCCGGCATCTCGACGCCTTATGTCGTCGGCGAATGGGTCTATGCGATGACCGACGACGGCAAGCTGCTGTGCGTCGCGCGCGGCACCGGCAAGGTGCGCTGGATCCAGCAGCTTTCGCGGTTCCGCATCGAAACCGAAAAGAAAAAGAAGGATCCGATCCGTTGGACCGGCCCGATCCTCGCCGGCAACCGCCTGATCGCGGTGAACAGCGAAGGGACGATGGCCGAATTCTCGCCGGCCGACGGGTCGCTGATCGCATCGACCGAGTTCGAATCGTCGCTGTCGCAGGCGCCGGTGGTCGCGAACAATATATTGTATATTCTGGCCGACGACGGACGCATCACGGCCTGGCGCTGACGCGTCCGGGCCGGGGCGGCCCGGCGCAACAACAGGGATTAACGGACATGTCGCGATTCGCGACGATCGCCATTGTCGGCCGGCCGAATGTCGGCAAATCGACGCTGTTCAACCGGCTGGTCGGCAAGCGCCTGGCGCTGGTCGACGATCAGCCCGGGGTGACGCGCGACCGGCGCGAGGGCGATGCGAACCTGCTGGGCCTCGAGTTCCGCATCGTCGATACCGCAGGTTTCGAGGATCAGGACGCCGCGACGCTGCCCGGCCGGATGCGCGTGCAAACCGAAAAAGCGGTGCGCGAGGCCGATGCGGCGCTGTTCATGATCGACGGCCGCGCCGGGGTGGTCCCGCTCGACGAGGAAATCGCGCGCTGGCTGCGCAGCGAGGATACGCCGATCATCCTCGTGGTGAACAAGGCCGAGGGCAAGCAGGGCGAAAACGGGCTGATGGAGTCCTATTCGCTCGGCTTCGACAATCCGGTCGCACTCAGCGCCGAGCATGGCGACGGCATGGTCGATCTGTTCGACCTGCTGCGCCCGATCGTCGAGCCGTTCGACGAGGTCGAGAAAGAGGTGGCTGCCGCCTCCGACGATGAGGACGCGCCGCTCGGCCCGCTGAAGCTGGCGATCGTCGGGCGTCCGAATGCCGGCAAATCGACGCTGATCAACCGCATGATCGGCGAGGATCGCCTGATCACCGGACCCGAAGCGGGGATCACCCGCGATTCGATCCGCGTCGACTGGCAATGGGAGAAGGACGGCGAGGTCCACGAGATCCAGCTGTTCGACACCGCCGGGATGCGCAAGCGCGCCAAGGTGCAGGACAAGCTCGAGAAACTCTCGGTCATGGACGCGCTGCACGCGGTCGATTTCGCCGAGGTCGTGGTACTGCTGCTCGACGCGACCAAGGGCCTCGAATCGCAGGATCTGCACATTGCCGACCGGGTCTTGCAGGAAGGCCGCGCGCTGATCGTCGCGCTGAACAAATGGGATGTCGCCGAAGACCCGTCCTCGCTGTTCAACGGGGTGCGCGGCGCGCTGGAGGACGGGTTGAGCCAGGTCAAGGGCGTCCCGGTGCTCAGCATTTCGGGGGCGACGGGCAAGGGCATCGATACGCTGGTGCGCGTCGCGTTCGAACAGCGGGCGATCTGGACCAACCGCGTATCGACCGCAAAGCTCAACCGCTGGTTCGAAAATGCGGTGGAGAATAATCCGCCGCCCGCGCCGGGCGGCAAGCGGATCAAGCTGCGCTATATCACCCAGGCGCGCACCCGGCCGCCGACCTTTGTCGTCTTCGGCACCCGCACCGACGCGCTGCCGGGCAGCTATGAACGCTATCTGGTCAACGGCATGCGCAAGGAACTGGGGTTCCAGGGCGTGCCGGTGCGCCTGAACTTCCGCAATTCGCGCAATCCCTATGATGAGTGAGCCCGCGTCGACGGTCGATACTGTCACCGTCGATGCGCGCGGTATGCGCTGCCCGTGGCCGGCGCTGCGGCTGGCGCGCGCGATGCGCGCCGCGAGCGTGGTGCGGCTGCTCGCCGACGATCCGCAGGCGGGGCGCGAAGTGGCGGCGCTGGCGCGCGATCATGGCTGGCGGGTCGACCCTGCCCCTGCCGACGCGGGCACCGGTTGGGACGTGCGCCGCGACTGACCCAAAATGGTGCGCCATCGGTCGCACGGACGGCGGGGCGTAACCTCTTTTTTACTGCCTTCGGCGCATGGACAGGGTGGGACCACGGGCCACACTGCATGCCAAGGGACGAAACATTGGACGAGATCCTGGTCGACTGGGACGAATTTCGCGCGACGCGGGCGCAGCTTGGCGCTGCTTTCGTGCGGATTCTGGGCTATTTTCGCGAGGACGGCATCAAATCGGTGGCCGCGATCGAGGAAGCCATGCGCGCCCGCGACGCACGCGGTCTGGTCATGCCCGCGCACACGCTGAAGAGCGAAGCACGCCAGTTCGGCGCAGAAAAACTCGGTGCGCTCGCCGAAGACATCGAAATTTTCGCGCGCCACTGCATCGAAAGCCAGATCAGCCCCGAGGAATATCTGCCGCGCGTCGTGACGATGCGCCCCCTGTTCGAAGAGACGCTGGCCGCGCTGGAACGCGAAGCCAACCCGCTCGTCCAGCGCCGCGCGTCGGGCTTCGGCCGCGCCGTCGGTTACTGAACGGGCGACGCTTTCCGCATCGGCTGCACCGACCGGCGCGAGAGGCTGCGCCACAGCCATTCGAGCGGGCCGTAGTGAAAACGCGCCAGCCAAGGCTTCGACCAAAGCAGCATGACGGCCCACATGCCGATGCAGAACAGATAGAGCGCCAGCCGCCCGACGCTGCCGAACAGCCCCAGCCCATAGCCGTAGAATATCGTCGTCATCACGATCGAGGTGACGAGATAGTTGGTGAAGGCCATGCGCCCGGCCGCGGCGAGGCGGGCGCGGACGCCGGGGCTCGCCACCGTCTTGATCGCCAGCATGATCAGCGCCGCCCAGCCCACCGTCATCACCGTGTCGAACGGAACCGACAGTGCGATCGAAGAACCGAAAATCGACACTGCGTCGAAGCCGTCATCGACTTGGTAAAACGCCAACGCGACCAGCGGCGGCGTCGCGATGAGGAAACAGCCGATCGCCCATTTGCGATAGCGTGCCGCCTCCCATTCGCCGGTCAGCATTCGTGATTTGAACAGCGCCATGCCGATCAGCATCAGCCCCAGCGTCTCCCACAGGAACATCGCGACGAAAAAGATCGGGTCGCCGCGCATGTCGGTGGTGCGGTGGGCGACAATGTCGGCATAGCTGCCCAGATATAGCGCGAGCTCCTGCGCATAGACCGGCGTCGACGGGCCCATCTCGCTGTTCATCTGGCGCAGCGCCTCCTGCATCGCGGTCGCGGCGTCGGGGGGCAGGGTGCCCGCCTGCGCCATCGACAGCATCGACCACAGGCTGCCCGGAATGAAGATGCCGATCAGCAGGAACGGGATCGACCAGAGCAGCAGCGCCTTCACCGACAGGCCGCGAAACAGGAAGAGCAGCAGCCCGCAGACCGCATAAAGGAACAGGATGTCGCCGAACCAGATCAGGTAGAAATGCATCAGGCCGAAGATGGCGAGCCAGACCATCCGCGAATAATGCGCCCCCGCGGCGCTGCGCCCCGCCGCCGCGGCGCCGTCGATCACCAGCAGCGTGCTGGCCCCGAACAGCATCGAAAACAGCCCGCGCATCTTGGAATCGACGAAGACGAAGTTGAAGAACCAGGTCGCCAGATCGAGCTCGCCGGGCGCGCCGCCCGCCGCGGGGTTGGAATAGGCGGGAAAGGGCAGCGCAAAAGCGACGATGTTCATCGCCAAAATGCCCATCACCGCGACGCCGCGGATGGCGTCGAGGCTTTCGTATCGCGGTGCCGCCGCCTGCGCTTCCATCCCCGCTCCCCTTCTGTCCGATTGCCGGGGCGTATCGGGCGCACGCCGCGGCGTCGAGCGCTTTCTTGGCGGCCACACGTTGCGACGTTAAGTCATTATTGACATCTATGTCAGTAGTGATACATCTCCACCGTCACCCGATTCGCACGAGAGCTGCCATGACCCCGACCATCTTCTCCCACCCCGACCGCCAGCCGCTGAAGTTCCGCCCGTTCAAGGCATTCCAGCACTTCCGCAAGCTGATCGCGGACAAGGAGGACACCGAGCAGGTGTTTCGCATTTTCGAAAGCCTGCCACGCAAGGGGTTCATGGACGACGCGCGCGCCTTCGTCGAAAGCGATAAGGGCCGCAGGTTGATGGCGAGCGAACCCTATCTGCCCGATTTGCTCGACGATCACGCGTGGATCGATAAATTGCCCGAGGGTAGCGTGGGCCACGCCTATGTCACCTTCATGCGCCGCGAGGGCCTGTCGGCCGCGGGGCTTGTCGCCGAAGCCGACAAGATGGGCCGTCCCAAGTTCGACGATCAGGTGCAATGGTATTCGAACCGCCTGCGCGACACTCACGACCTGTTCCACATCCTCACCGGCTATGGCCGCGACGCGCTCGGCGAACAATGCGTGCTCGGCTTCACCTATGGCCAGACCGGCAATTACGGCAATTTCTTCATCGCCTATGCCGGCGGTTACGAGGTGAAGCGCGGCGTGAAAGCCGAGGCCCCGGTGTTCGGCGCGATCCGTCAGGGGCAGCGTAACGGCAAGGCCTCGCAGGCGATCATCGAGCAGGACATCCGCGCGCTGCTCGCCGAACCGCTCGACGCGGCGCGCGCGCGTTTGGGAATCGGCGAGCCGACGCTGTATCAGGAAGCACACCGCGCCTATCGCAGCCGCGGCATCGATCCGTATAATTTCCTGGCGTCGCAGCAGGCGATGGCCGCCTGAACCTGGTCCTCCCCATCGCTGCGCGACAGGGAGGAATTATCGTAGCTTCGCGATCAAAGCCTGCGCCGCAGCGGGATTGCGGACTTTCGCGCCTGAAATGAAGAAGAAGAAGACGTCGCGGTTGCCCGCCGACCAGTCGCGCGCCTGCTTCGCCCAAGCGTCGAGCGCCTTGGCATCGTAGCCGGTTTCGACATCCTCCTGGCTGCGCTGCAACCGCGCATAGGTGAAGTCGGCGGTCTGCTCGTGGATGCAGGGAAATTCGTCGCTGTCGGCATAGACGACCGCCATGTTGCGCTCGCGCAGCATGGCGATGAAGGCGGGATCGCGGAAACTTTCGTCACGGACCTCGATCGCGTGGCGCAGCGGCACGCCGTCCTGACTGTCGGGGAGCAGGTCGAGGAAGCCCGCGAAATCGTCGCGATCGAATTTCTTCGTCGCCATGAACTGCCAGTGGATCGGCCCGAGCCGGTCGCCGAGCCGCGTGATGCCCTGCGTCAGGAATTTCTCGATCGACCCGGCGCCCTCGGCCAGTATCTTGCGGTTGGTGGTGAAACGTGACGCCTTGACGCTGAACTGGAAGCCATCGGGCACCGCCGCTGCCCAATTGGCGAAGGTTTCGGGCTTCTGGCTGCCGTAATAGGTGCCGTTGATTTCGATGCCGGTCAGCTGCTGGCCGGCATATTCGAGCTCGCGTTTCTGCGCGAGGCCGGCGGGATAGAAGGGGCCGCGCCACGGTTCGTAGGTCCAGCCGCCGACGCCGATATGGATGCTCATGGACCTGATCCCTTTTCTACCCAACCCCGTTCGTGCTGAGCTTGTCGAAGCACCGTATTTTCTTCAACGTCAAAAGAAAGAACCGCCCTTCGACAAGCTCAGGGCGAACGGTTTTAGGGGACGGGTTAGGACTCAGGCCAGCGCCGCGTCGGCGCCCATCAAGCTCGGGAAGAACCCCTCATGCGCCTCGCGCAGTTCGGCGAGCGTCACCTGATGGTCGCTGCCCGCCAGCTCGAAGACGATGCGGTCCTTGATCGTGCGGCCGAGCGGGTCGACCGGCACGTCGGCGCGGCCCGCGGCGTCGAGGAAGTCGGCGAGGCAGGTGTCGCAGACGGTGACCAGATACAGCCCCTGATCCTCGCCGAAAAAGCTCTCGGCGATACCGAACGGCTGCTCTTCGCTGACGAAGACGCCGATGTTCGACTTGAGCGCCATTTCGGCGAGCGTCACCGCGATGCCGCCGTCCGAAACGTCGTGGCAGGCGGTGACCCAGCCGGCGTTGATCGCGCCGCGGATGAAATCGCCGGTGCGTTTTTCGCAGCGCAGATTCACTTCGGGCGGCGGGCCTTCTTCGCGGCCGTGGATTTCGCGCAGCCAGATCGACTGGCCGAGATGCCCGGCGCGTTCGCCGACCGCGAGCACGATGTCGCCGGTGCGCTTGAAGCCGATGCCGACCGCCTTGTTCAAATCCTCGATCACGCCGACGCCGCCGATCGCGGGGGTGGGCAGGATCGCGCTGCCGCCGCCGGTCGCCTTGGACTCGTTATAGAGGCTGACGTTGCCCGAGACGATCGGATAGTCGAGCGCGCGGCACGCCTGCGCCATGCCGTCGAGGCAGCCGACGATCTGGCCCATGATTTCGGGGCGCTGCGGGTTGGCAAAGTTCAGGCAGTTGGTGATCGCGAGCGGGGTCGCGCCGACCGCGCTGATGTTGCGCCAGGTTTCGGCGACCGCCTGCTTGCCGCCCTCGACCGGGTCGGCGTAGCAATAGCGCGGGGTGCAATCGGTCGACATCGCGAGCGCGCGGTTGGTGCCGTGGATGCGGACGAGCGCGGCGTCGCCGCCGGTCTGCACCGTGTCGGCGCCGACCTGGCTGTCATATTGTTCCCAGATCCAGCGGCGGCTGGCGATGTCGGGGGTGCCCATTAGCGTCTTGAGGTCGGCGGCGACGTCCTTCGTCTCGGGGACGTTGGTCAGATCGGCCTGCTTCGGGGTCGGGACATGGGGGCGATCATAGAGCGGCGCGTCGTCGGCGAGCGGGGCGAGCGGGATGTCGCAGACGATCTCGCCTTTATGCTCCAGCACCATGCGCCCGGTGTCGGTGACGGTGCCGATGACCGCGAAGTCGAGTTCCCATTTGTGGAAGATCGCGGCAGCGAATTCCTCGCGGCCGGGCTTCAGCACCATCAGCATGCGTTCCTGCGATTCGGACAGCATCATCTCGTAGGCCGTCATGCCGGTTTCGCGCTGCGGCACATCGTCCATCTTGATGTGGAGGCCGACGCCGCCCTTCGACGCCATTTCGACCGACGAGCTGGTGAGCCCCGCGGCGCCCATATCCTGAATCGCGACGATCGCGTCCGACGCCATCAACTCAAGGCACGCCTCGATCAGCAGCTTTTCGGTGAAGGGGTCGCCGACCTGCACCGTCGGGCGCTTTTCCTCGGCATCCTCGCCGAAGTCGGCGCTCGCCATCGTCGCGCCGTGGATGCCGTCGCGGCCGGTCTTCGAGCCGACATAAACGATCGGATTGCCGACGCCCGATGCGGCCGAATAGAAGATCTTGTCCTGTTCGGCGACGCCGACGGTCATCGCGTTGACGAGGATATTGCCGTCATAGGCCTTGTGGAAATTGACCTCGCCGCCGACCGTCGGGACGCCGACGCAATTGCCGTAGCCGCCGATGCCGTGGACGACGCCCGAGATCAAATGCTTCATCTTCGGATGATCGGGGCGGCCGAAACGCAGCGCGTTGAGGTTGGCGACCGGACGCGCGCCCATGGTGAACACGTCGCGCAGGATGCCGCCGACCCCGGTTGCCGCGCCCTGATAGGGTTCGATGTACGACGGGTGGTTGTGGCTCTCCATCTTGAAGATCGCCGCGAGCTTCTTGCCGCCTGCGCCCTCGCCGATGTCGATCACGCCGGCATTTTCGCCGGGGCCGCAGATCACCCAGGGGGCTTCGGTCGGCAGTTTCTTGAGGTGCAGGCGCGAGCTTTTGTAGCTGCAATGCTCGGACCACATGACCGAGAAGATGCCGAGTTCGACCAGGTTCGGCTCGCGCCCGAGCGCGGCGAGAACGCGCTCATATTCTTCCGGAGACAGGCCGTGTTCGGCAACGATCTCGGGCGTGATGACAAAGGCGGGCGCGGGTGCGGTCTGGGTCATGGCGCGCCTTTAGCCTTGCGCGCGGAAAACGAACAGACCCCATAACGCCCCGAGGGGCAATTATGGGGCCTGAATTTCGAGCGCGGTCAGCGCGAGGCGAGGGTGGTTGCCGGCTTGGCGAGCGGTTCGACGTCGCGCAGCGAAAAGCTGACCTGCTGCGAGCCGACGGTGCCGCGCACGCGATGCTCGCCGATGCGCAGCTTGAACGGCTTGCCGGTGCGTTCCTCGATGCCGCTGATCACGCGGGTGCCGCCGACCTGGCTCACCGTATAGCTGTAGATGCTGCCGCCATGTTCGAAGCGGCGCGCTTCGTCTTCGCCGGCATGCGCAACGGCCGGAACGAGCGCCAACAGGCCGAGGGTGGGGAGGATGAAAGTTTTCATGATGCAAGCCCTTGTTTTAGTGAACAAAACTTGCCTTTATGCCCCTCTCTCTTGTGCAGTGCAGCATGATGCGCCGCGCGTCGCACGGCAATTGCAAAAAGCGGAATCGTGATTGCGCGGGACGACGACGGCTCAGGCGGTGCGAGGTACCAGCGTCAGCACCAGCCACGCCGCCGCGCCCGCGGCCAGCCCGGTCGCGAAGGTGCCCCAGGCGATATCAGCGAGCGTCACCTTCAGCGACCAGATCTTCATCGTCGCATGGTTGGTGAGGTCATAGGTCATGTAGCAAAAGAAGCCGAACAGCGCGCCATATTGCGCCGCGACCTGCCACTTGCCCGCCGCGAGTGCGGGCTGTACCGCGAAAATCTGGATGCCGAGCATGTAGAGCGCGTAAAAGATGAGCGCGGGCGCGGGGCGCCACCCATCCATCAGCAGCGCGCCGATCTCGGGCCGGTAGAGCTTCGGGCCGACCCGCGTTAGCCAGACCACGTCGAGCAGTCCGAACAGGATGGCGGTGGCGACATAGGCGGCGATGGTCTGCATGATCAGGCATACTCCGGTGCGGGGTGGCGGTCGGCACCGGCCCATGCCGCCGCAGCGGCGAGCAGCGCGTAGGCGGCAAGCATCGTCGCCGGGATAGCGAGCGAATAGGCGGTGTGTTGCGCGCCGAACCAGTCGACCGCCTGCGCCACCGCCAGCACCCCGGCGAGCAGCCACAGGCGCCGGTTGCCCGATGGCGCCTGCGTATGGCGTGCATAATAGAGCAGCGCGCCGCCGATCAGCGCGATTTCGAGCGGCATCGCGATCGCCGGATGGTTCCAAAGCCCCAGGCCGAGCATCGGCGGGGCGCCGAACAGGGTGAGGTCGGGACTGTGCACGACCAGGTCGAGGAACCAGTGCGACACCACGACCAGCATCGCCGCGATCGCCGCGGCGCGGCGGCGCGTCGCCGCCCACACCAGCGCGCCGAACAGTGCCCCCCACATCAGCGCGCCGAGCAGGCTGTGCGTATACGGCATGTGATAAAGGTCCATCGGGTTCATCGCGGTGAAGCCGGGCACGATCCGCATCGCCTCTGTGCCGGTCATCAGCAGTGCCGCGAAACCGATATCGACCAGCTGCGCGGCGACGAACAGGGTGCCGAGCCCCGCGGTCTGCGGCCGGGCGGCGGCGACCAGCGCCGGGGCGAAATGGCCGATGAACATGGCGGCGATGCTAGAGCGCCGCCGCGCGACGTCAAGCTTGACCGCACTTGACCATTGGGGGGCGAAAGGGCCAAAGCAGGGGGATGACGGACCTGCCCGATACCGCCGCCGCGCCTGCCATCGCGTCGCTTTCGTTCGAAGCCGCGATGGGCGAGCTGGAAACGATCGTGCGCCGGCTGGAAAGCGGCGATGTCAGCCTGGAGCAGTCGGTGGCGCTATACGAACGCGGCCATGCGCTGCGCCAGCATTGCGAGGCCCGGCTGGCGGCGGCGCAGGCGCGAATCGAACAGGTCAGCCTCGGCGCCGACGGCCAGCCGGCGGGAACCACTCCCTTCGGCGAAAGCTGAGCGGCGATGGCGTCCGTCAACGACGATGCGGCGGCCGGAACGCAGCGCCTGCTCGCTGTCCAGGCCGACGTCATGGCCGACATCGACCGCCTGTTCGACCAGTTGCTGCCGGTGCCCGACGATCCGCGCGCGCCGCTGTATCGGGCGATGCGCCATGCCGCGATCGCCGGCGGCAAACGCCTGCGGCCGCTGCTCGTGCGCGCCGCCGGCGACCTGTTCCATGTCGATCCGGGGCTCAGCCTGCGCGTCGGCGCGGCGGTCGAGGCGATGCACGTCTATTCGCTGATCCACGACGACCTGCCCTGCATGGACGACGACGACCTGCGCCGCGGCAAGCCGACGGTGCACAAGGCGTTCGACGAGGCGACCGCGGTGCTGGCGGGCGACTCGCTGCACGCGCTGGCCTTCGAATGGCTTTGCGATCCGCTGACCAGCAACGATCCCTTCGTGCGCGGCGAACTGATCCGCGAACTGTCGCGCGCCGCCGGTCCGGCCGGAATGGCCGGCGGGCAGATGATGGACCTCGCCGCCGAAACCGCCGATTTCGACCTGCAGACCGTCACCCGCTTGCAACAGCTCAAGACCGGCGCGCTGATCGGCTTTTCGGTCGAGGCCGGCGCCATCCTCGCGCGAATTCCGCCCGAGGGGCGCACCGCGCTGCGCGGCTATGCCCGCGACATCGGGCTCGCCTTCCAGATCGCCGACGACATTATGGATGTCGAGGGCGACGAGGCGCTGGCGGGCAAGGCGCTGCACAAGGACGAAGCCGCCGGCAAGGCGACCTTCGTGACGCTGATGGGGCTGGAACGCGCGCGCGAACAGGCGACCGCGCTGGTCGAGCAGGCGATCGGGCATCTGGCGAGCTATGGCGACGAGGCAGCGCTGCTGCGCGCCATCGCCCGCTATGTGGTGGAAAGGGACCGTTGATGCGCATTGGGGTTTATCCCGGGACCTTCGACCCGATCACATTGGGGCATATGGATATCATCCGCCGCGGCGCGAAACTGGTCGACCGGCTGGTGATCGGGGTCACGACGAACATCACCAAATCGCCGCTTTTCGAAGACGACGAACGGATCGCCATGGTCCAGAGCGAGGTCGCCGCGATCGGCGGCGACATCCGCGTCGTCGGGTTCAATTCGCTGTTGATGGATTTCGCCGAGCGCGAGGGGGCGGGGATGATCGTCCGCGGGCTGCGCGCGGTCGCCGACTTCGAATATGAATATCAGATGGCGGGCATGAACCAGCAGCTCAACGACCGCATCGAAACGGTGTTCCTGATGGCCGACGTCGGATTGCAGCCGATCGCCTCGCGCCTGGTCAAGGAGATCGCCATCTTTGGCGGCGATATCCACAAATTCGTCAGCCCCACGGTGAAGGATGCGGTGGTGGCGCGGATCGCCGCGCGCGGCCTGCGCCAGGGCGATGCCTGAGCGGGCCGGTCGCGCGGCGCCGCGCATCGCGCTGCTTTCCGATCATTGAGCGTTCAGCTTTTTCCCGCTAGGGCGCGCCAGACGGGGCGCAAACCGGACTCCAGTACAAAGGCCGATCCAGCATGAATTTCATTTTCCGTCCCCTGTTTCTGACGACGATGGCGCTCGGTCTTGCGGTATCGGCCACTGCGCAGGATGCGCCGTCAGCGCCGCCGCCGAATCCCGAAGAGGTGCCGACCGCGCCGCCGCCGGCCGATCCCCCCGCCGAACCGGTAACCCCGCCCGCCGACGCCCCTGCGGCGAGCGACGCGGCGGGTGAGGTGGCGGTGCCCGCGGTTCCGGCGATGCCCGCCGACCAATATATGGGCGTCCCCGAATATATGCTCAACATCGACCTTTCGACCGGCGGCCGGGTCGTGGTGCAGCTTTATCCCAATATCGCGCCGCAGCATGTCGAGCGCGTCAAGCAGCTCGCCCGCGCCGGATTTTACGACGGGGTGAAATTCCACCGGGTGATCGACGGCTTCATGGCGCAGACCGGCGATCCGACCGCGACCGGGCAGGGCGGCTCGCAGCTCCCCGACCTCAAGGCCGAATTCAACCCGACGCCGCACCTGCGCGGCACCGTGTCGATGGCGCGCGCCGAGGCCGAGGACAGCGCCAACAGCCAGTTCTTCATCATGCTCCAGCCGCGCTTTGCGCTCGACAACCGTTACACCGCGTTCGGGCGCGTCGTGTCGGGCATGCAATATGTCGACGCGATCCAGAAAGGCGAACCGCCGGCGGTGATGTCGCGCATGGTGCAAGTGTCGGTCGCGGCCGACAACAAGCCGGTGCCGCCGCCGGCGCTGCTGACCGAGACGCCGCCGCCGGCGCCCGCCGCCGCGATCACCGCCGACCAGCTCAACGCGCCGATCCAGTAAGCCGGACCGCGGCGCGAACCTCATGCGCGTCGACGCCTTCGATTTCGACCTGCCGCCCGAGCGGATCGCGCTGCGCCCGGCGCGGCCGCGCGATGCCGCACGGATGCTGGTGGTCGAAGGCGACCTGATCATCGACGCCGGGGTTGCCGACCTGCCGTCGCGGCTGCGGCCCGGCGATTGCCTGGTGTTCAACGACACGCGGGTGATCCCGGCCCAGCTTGAAGGGCGCCGCGGCGACGCGAAGATCGGCGCGACGCTCCACAAGCGCATCGACCTGCGCCGCTGGCAGGCGTTCGTGCGCAACGCGAAGCGGCTGCGCGTCGGTGAAACGGTCGATTTCGGTGCCGGGGTTACGGCGCTGGCCGAAGAGCGGCTGGCCGATGGCAGCTTCATCCTGGCGTTCGCCGGCGACGACCCCGTCGAATGGCTGCTCGAACGCGCGGGAACGATGCCGCTGCCGCCCTATATCGCGGGCAAGCGCGCGACCGACGCCGACGATCGCTCTGATTATCAGACGATGTTCGCGCGCGAAGACGGCGCCGTCGCAGCGCCGACGGCGGCGCTGCACTTCACCCCGGCGCTGCTCGCCGCGCTGGCCGCCGCCGGGGTCGCGACCGAAACGCTGACCTTGCACGTCGGCGCCGGCACCTTTTTGCCGGTGAAGGCCGACGACACCGACGATCATGTCATGCACGCCGAATGGGGGCGGATCGAGGCGGATACGGCGGCGCGCCTCAACGCGGTGCGCGCGAACGGCGGCCGGGTGATCGCGGTCGGCACGACCAGTCTGCGCCTGCTCGAAAGCGCCGCCGCCGCCGACGGCACGATCGCGCCCTTCGCGGGGGACACCGCGATCTTCATCACCCCCGGCTACCGGTTCCAGGCGATCGACGGGCTGATGACCAATTTCCACCTGCCGCGATCGACCCTGTTCATGCTGGTCAGCGCGCTGATGGGGCTGGAGACGATGCAGGCAGCCTATGCCCACGCCATCGCCCACGACTATCGTTTCTACAGCTATGGGGACGCCAGCCTGCTGCTTCCCTGAATGGGACAGTTCGCCGTATGGCAGCGTTCCCATTTACATTATCGCAAGGCATTCAGGGCATTGCGGGTCCAGCAAAGTGGGGGCCAGCAAGAGTTTCTTCGATGGACATGCCAGCGCGGATCGAATCCGACGCCCCGGGGGGGGACGTCGCTGCCGGTGACGGCCAGCGTGGCTTTTTGGGCAAGCTCGGCGCGCGCATGGGCAAACGTGGCGCCGCGCCGGCCAATCTCGACACCCGCGAAGCGCTGCTCCTCGTCCGCAACTATGAAGAGAGCCGGCGCGGCTGGTTCTGGTCGACCGACGCCAGCGGCCGCCTGACCTATATCACCGATGCGGTCGCGCGCCTGATCGGCCGGCAAGGGGCCGGCGAATTGCTCGGCACGCCGTTCACCGACCTGTTCCTGCCCGCCGACAGCAATGGCGAGCGCCAGCGCACCTTGCCCTTCCTGCTCACCCGGCAGTCGAAGTTCGACGATCTGCCGCTGCGCGCGGCCGCCGATGGCGAACCGCGCTGGTGGGCGGTGTCGGGACGGCCGCATTTCACGCCGGGCGGCAGTTTCGCGGGCTATCGCGGCAGCGGCATGGACATCACCGCGCAGCGCCAGTCGGCCGAGGATGCGTCGCGCCTCGCGCTCTATGATTCGCTGACCGGTCTTGCCAACCGCTTCAACATCTCGCGCAAGCTCGACACGACGCTCGCGGCGTTCGCGCAGCAACAGCGTTCGTGCGCGATCATGCTGCTCGACCTCGACCGGTTCAAGCAGGTCAACGACACGCTGGGCCACCCCGCCGGCGACGCGTTGCTGAAACAGGTGGCGGAGCGGCTGCTGAAAATCGTCGGCGACAAGGAAATGGTCAGCCGGCTCGGCGGCGACGAGTTCCAGATCATCCTTCCCGACCAGGAAGACCGCGGCAAGCTGGGCGACACCGCGGCCGACATCATCGCCAGCCTGTCGCAACCCTATTCGGTCGAAGGCAGCCGCTGCATCATCGGCGCGTCGGTCGGCGTCGCGATCGCTCCCTTCGACGGGCAGACCAGCGACGACCTCGTCCGCAACGCCGACCTCGCGCTCTATGCCGCAAAGGGCAGCGGTCGCGGCCGGTTCCGTTTCTATTCGAGCGACCTGCACCAGGCGGCCGAAGACCGCCGCGTGCTCGAAGAGGATTTGCGCGATGCGCTCGCGCGCGGCGAGATGCAGCTGGCCTATCAGCCGGTGGTCAACGCGAAGTCGAACATGGTGACCGGGGTCGAGGCGCTGGTGCGCTGGAACCACAGCGAACGCGGCATGATCTCGCCGGCGATGTTCATCCCGATCGCCGAGGAAGCCAATCTGATCTGGCAGCTCGGCGAATGGGTGCTGCGCAAGGCGTGCGAGGATGCCATGCGCTGGCCAGGCGACATGCGCGTCGCGGTCAACGTGTCGCCGATCCAGTTCGCCAACGAGGACCTGCCCAAGATCGTCGCCAGCGCGCTCGCCACGACGGGTCTCTCCCCCGACCGGCTCGAGCTCGAAATCACCGAAAGCGTATTCCTGGGCGATTCGACCGAAACCGCACGGATGTTCAAGGCGCTGAAGGGACTCGGCGTGCGCCTCGCGCTCGACGACTTCGGCACCGGCTATTCTTCGCTGGGCTATCTGCAGTCGGCGCCGTTCGACAAGATCAAGATCGACCAGAGCTTCGTGCGCGGGGCGACCGAGCCGGGGTCGCGCAACGGCGCGATCATCGCGGCGATCGTCGCGCTCGCCGAAGCGCTCGAAATGGAGACGACCGCCGAGGGTATCGAATCGCTCGACCAGCTCGAGCTGGTCCGCAAGCTGAGCGTCAGCCACGTCCAGGGCTATGTCTACAGCCAGCCGGTCGCGAACGCCGAACTGCTTGAACATGCCGAGGCGGGATCGTGGACGATCAAGCCGTCGGGTCCGGCAAAGCAACGCAACGGCCGGTTCCAGATGTTCCGCAAGGTCGGCGCGATTCACGACAACCATCGCTACAATGTCGTCATCCGCAACCTGTCGACGACCGGCGCCTTCATCGAAGGAATTTTGGACGTGCCGATCGGGACCCGTTTCGTGATTGATTTCGGCGAAGGCCAGCTGGTCACCGCGACGGTGCGCCGATCGATGAAGCACCAGCAGGGCGTCCAATTCGAACAGACGATGGTCAGCGACGGCAATGGCGGGCTGTGCACGCGCCACCGCGTTTCGCCCTATCTGATCGCCGCGGCGACGCAGCAGACCGCCGCGAACCTCGCGCTGCCGTCGTTCACCACCACCACCGACTGGAAAGCCGCCTGACCCGCGGAACCGGTTTGCCAGCCGACCGTTCTGTCTCCGACCCAACCCGACGGAGATCGACATGGCTGAAGAAAAGATTTTCGCGCGGCTGAAAGCCGACCACGACCGCCACCGCGACCTGCTCGACAAGATCGATGCAACCCACGGCGACAGCCCCGAACGCGAAACGCTGTTCGAGGCGTTCCGCGTCGAGGTGACCGCCCACGCGGCGTCGGAAGAAATGTCGCTTTATGCCACGATGCTGGGGATGCCCGACCTGCGCGAGGATGCACAGCACAGCGTGTCGGAGCATAAGGAAATCGACGACATGCTGACCGAGCTGTACGAGATGGACTTTGCCTCGACCGGCTGGCTGACGCGCTTTCGCACGATGAAGCATCGCTATCTTCATCACATCGACGAAGAAGAGGAAGAGATGTTTCCCGAGGCCGAGAAGGGCCTGTCCGATGCGCGGAAGAAGGAGCTGATCAAGATCTTCGAGAAGGAAAAACCGAAGGAAAAGGCGAAGGCGGCCGCCGATGAGCCGTCGAGCGAAGACGCCAAGGAATAGCCATAATACGCCCTCCCCTTCAGGGGAGGGCAGCGAGACTTGCCAGCTAGTCGCAGCGGGTGGGGGTCATCGGCCTTGCGCCACCTTGCGAGCCCCCACCCCAACCCCTCCCCTGAAGGGGAGGGGCTTTTACTTCGCCTCGACTTTTCGTGCCTTCCCCGCCATAGGCGCGCGCCATGACGACACGATTCCAGTTTTCGGTTGCCGCGACCGACGGTGCCGCGCGCACCGGCACGATCGCGATGATGCGCGGTGAAATCCGCACCCCCGCTTTCATGCCCGTCGGCACCGCCGCGACGGTCAAGGCGATGCGCCCGGCGGAGGTGCGCGCCAGCGGCGCCGACATCATCCTCGGCAACACCTATCATTTGATGCTGCGCCCCGGCGCCGAGCGCATGGCGCGGCTCGGCGGGCTGCACAATTTCATGGGCT
Source organism: Sphingopyxis sp. (assembly GCF_050916055.1). Lineage (GTDB taxonomy): Bacteria > Pseudomonadota > Alphaproteobacteria > Sphingomonadales > Sphingomonadaceae > Sphingopyxis. The sequence continues at coordinate 2,576,811 of NZ_CP051527.1, read as the reverse complement.
GGGACCGGCCGATCCTGACCGACAGCGGCGGCTATCAGGTGATGAGCCTGTCGGCGCTGACCAAACAGAGCGAAGAGGGGGTCGCGTTCAAGAGCCATCTCGACGGTTCGAAGCATATGCTCACCCCCGAACGCTCGATGGAAATCCAGCGCCTGCTCGGCAGCGATATTGTGATGGCGTTCGACGAATGCCCGCCGAACGGCGTCGATGCGAAACGCGCCGCGGCGAGCATGGAGCGCTCGATGCGCTGGGCGGCGCGCAGCCGCGCGGGGTTCGACGCCGGCGACGAGCATGCTTCGCGATCGGCGCTGTTCGGTATCCAGCAGGGTTCGCTCGACGAAAAGCTGCGCGCGCGCTCGGCGGCGGTGCTCGTCGACATCGGCTTCGACGGTTATGCGATCGGCGGCCTCGCGGTCGGCGAGGGGCAGGAAGCGATGTTCGGCGTGCTCGATTATGCGCCGGGCCAGCTCCCCGCCGACAAGCCGCGCTATTTGATGGGGGTGGGCAAGCCCGACGACCTCGTCGGCTCGGTCGCGCGCGGGGTCGACATGTTCGATTGCGTGCTGCCGACGCGCTCGGGACGCAACGGGCAGGCCTTCACCTGGGACGGGCCGGTCAACATTCGCAACGCCAAACATGCCGAGGATCAGGCGCCGCTCGATCCCGACTGTTCATGCCCGGTGTGCACGACCTGGTCGCGCGCCTATCTCCACCACCTCGTTCGCGCCGGCGAGATGCTCGGCGCGATGCTGATGACCGAGCATAATCTGCACTTCTATCAGGCGCTGATGCAGGCGATGCGCGATGCGATCGCGGCGCGGCGATTCGCCGCGTTCCAGAGCGATTTCGACGCGCGCTATCAACGCTGACGTCAGGCGACGCTGACGTCAGTTGAGCTTGTTGAGGAGGTCCATCATCGATTGCGGGATCGTCTCGTCGACCGCCGATTCATAGGCGCGCCGCAGCGCACCGTTGACGTCCTGCGCCAACTTGGGTGATTTTTTGCTGGCGCTCTTTCCGGTGGCCTTGGGTGACGGCGAGCCGGATTCAGGCGACATTATCGGGACATCCGCTGGACATGGTGCCTTTTGCTAGCGACGCGCGCGAAAAACGCAATGGCGCGTTTGTTTCTTTCGCATGAAACTATTTTGCGGTTAAATCGTTCCGTCATGGCGCAATTATATCGGTTGCCGATGGCGCCTGCCGGGCGTTCGCCCGGATTTTCGAGGGTTTCGGGCGCTCCGCGTCCCGTTTCAGGAGGTATTATATGTCATTGGGTCAGGCGATCGCGCCGCACCTTCCCTATTTGCGGCGTTATGGCCGGGCGATTTCGGGGAGCCAGCAAAGCGGCGACGCGCTGGTCTCCCAGCTGCTCGAAACGTTGATTGCGAACCCCGCCGCGGTCGATTCCGCCGGCGACCTGCGGATCGACCTTTATCGCATGGTTCACGACAATTTCGGCCTGGTTGCCGAGCGCGCCGCCGAGCGCGACGATGCCGAAGCGGCGGACATTGCGATTGCCGACGCGCGGCTGCGCCGCATTCCGTCGCTCGCGCGTCAGGCCTTGATCCTGACCGCCGTCGAGGGCTTCACCGCCGAAGAGGCCGGACGCATTGTAGGCCGCGACGCCGATGCGGTGCGCACGCTGATCGCCGAGGCGACCGACGAGATCGACCGTCAGACGCGCGCGCGCATCCTGATCATCGAGGATGAGCCGATCATCGCGATGGACATCGAAATGATCGTCCGCGATCTCGGCCACGATGTCGTCGCGGTCGCCACCACGCACCGCGAGGCGGTCGCCGAGGCGCAGAAGCATCAACCGGGCCTGGTGCTCGCCGATATTCAGCTCGCCGACAACAGCTCGGGGATCGAGGCGGTGCAGGAAATCCTGACCGACCTCGCCGTGCCTGTGATCTTCATCACCGCCTTTCCCGAACGTCTGCTCACCGGCGACCGGCCCGAACCGGCGTTCCTGCTGACCAAGCCGTATCAGCCAGCGACGCTGCGCGCCGCGATCGCGCAGGTGCTGTTCTTCGACGAGAGCACCGTTCCGGCCTGATTTTATCGTCGTTGCGAGCGCAGCGAAGCAATCCAGAGGTGCTTAAACCGCTCTGGATTGCTTCGCTGCGCTCGCAACGACGAGCTTTGGGTTGCGGCCGCGGCTTGGGCGGGCGATAGCCACGCGCGATGACGTGCCAACGCCAGTCCGCGCTCGATCGCATGACCGCCAACGCGCCTTTTCTCGCGCGTCTGGCCGAACTCCATCCGGGCGACGTCGCGCGCTTTCTGAGCGACGGGACCGACGCCGCGCTCGCGGCGCTCTGCGCTCCGCCGGTCGACGACGACATCATGGCGACGCTGCGCCATTGGCGCGGGCGGACCGCTTTGCTGCTCGCGCTCGGCGACCTGTCGGGCGAGCATGACGTCGCGACGACGACGCGCCATTTGTCCGCCTTCGCCGATGCGGCGTGCGACGCGGCGATCGCCGCCGCGTTCGCCGAACGTGTGCCCGGCGAGGCGCCGCGCGGGCTGTCGGTGATCGCGCTCGGCAAGCTCGGCAGCCACGAACTCAACTATTCGTCGGACATCGACCCGATCCTGATCTTCGATCCCGATACGATGCCGCGCCGCTCGCGCGACGATCCGACCGAAGCCGCGGTGCGCATCGCGCGGCGGATGGTCGAGATTTTGTCGGCGCGCACCGCCGACGGTCACGTCCTGCGCGTCGACCTCCGCCTTCGCCCGCATCCCGAGGTGACGCCGATCGTGCTGCCGGTCGATGCGGCGATTTCCTATTATGAATCCGAAGCGCTGGCGTGGGAGCAGGCGGCGTTCATCCGCAGCCGCGCGTCGGCGGGCGACCGCGCGCTCGGTGAGGAGTTCCTGTCGGCGATCGGGCCCTTCATCTGGCGCCGCAGCCTCGATTTCCGTCAGCTCAAGGAAATCGGCGCGATGAGCGACCGCATCCGCGACCATTTCGCGCAGGGACAGGCGTTCGGACGCGGTTATGATCTGAAGCGCGGCCGCGGCGGGATCCGCGAGATCGAGTTTTTCGCGCAGGTCCATCAGCTCATCTATGGCGGGCGCGATCCGTCGCTGCGGGTGCCGGCAACGGTCGATGCGCTGGCGGCGCTCGCCGCTGCGGGGCGGGTCGAGCCCGAGGTGGCGGCGCGCCTGTCGGGCCATTATGCGACGCTGCGCCGCGTCGAGCACCGATTGCAGATGATCGAGGACCAGCAGACGCACAGCCTGCCGGTGACGCCGGCGGCGCTCGACGGCGTCGCGCGGCTCGACGGGCATGCGGACGGCGCGGCGCTGCTCGCCGCGCTCGAACCCGTCGTCGGCGATGTCGGCGCCTGCTACGACCGCTTGGTCGCCGACCGCGCCGCGACGACGGGGCTGCCGCGCGACGAGGGCGAACTAGCGGGCGCGCTCAGCGCCGCCGGATTCGACCCGCCCGACGCCGCGGTCCGCTCGATCGCCGAATGGCGCGGCGGCAAGCTGCGCGCGCTGCGCAGCCAGGCAGCGCTCGAGGCGCTCGAAACCGCGCTGCCCGAACTGGTCCGCGCGATCGGCGCCGCCCCCGATCCGCAGGCGACGCTGATCCGCTTCGACAAGCTCGTCGCCGGGCTGCCGAGTGCGGTGGGTTTCTTTCACCTGCTCGCGGCGCAGCCCCAGCTGGCGCGGATCGCGACGCGCATCCTCGCGCTCGCGCCGACCCTCGCCGACGCGCTCGGCGCGCGGGTCGAACTGATCGAGGGGTTGATCGACCAGCGCGCCTTCGAGCCGCCGGCGACGAAGGGCGCGCTGCTCGCCGAATGGGCGCCGGGACTCGCCGGGCTCGATTACGAACGGCTGCTCGACCGGGTTCGCGACCGGGTCGGCGAGCGGCGTTTCGCCTATGGGGTGCAACTGATCGCGGCGGCGACCGATCCGCTCGTCGTCGCCTGCGGCTATTCCGAACTCGCCGAGGCGGCGCTCGGCGTGCTCGCCGACGCGACGATCGCCGAATTCGTCGCGGCACACGGGGTCGTGCCGGGCAGCGAGCTTGTCGTGTTGGCGCTCGGACGGTTCGGGGGACGGGCGCTGACCCACGCCTCCGATCTCGATGTCATCTATCTGTTCACCGGCGACCATCTCGCCGAATCGGATGGGCCGCGACCGCTCGGCGCGACGACCTATTACAACCGCCTCGCGCAGCGCGTGACCGCCGCAATGTCGGTGCCGACCGCGGCGGGCAAGCTCTATGACGTCGATACAAGGCTGCGACCCCAAGGCGCGCAGGGGCCGCTCGTCGTCACCCTCGACAGCTTCGAACGCTATCAGCGCGAAGAAGCCTGGACGTGGGAACATATGGCGCTGCTCCGCGCGCGGCCGGTCTATGGATCGGATCCGGCCCGCGACGCCGTGCAGCGGATCGTCGACGCGCTGCTCGCTGTGCCCCGCGAGCGGGCCGCGGTCGCCAGCGACGCCGCCGACATGCGCAGCAAGATCGCGGCGCACAAGCCGCCGGCGGGACCGCTCGACATCAAGGGCGGCCCCGGCGGGCTCGTCGATCTGGAATTTGCGATGCAGGTGACGCAGCTTTCGACCGCGCGCTGCCACGATCCCAACATCGGCGCGGCGCTCGCCTGCCTGAAGGTCGACGGGCTGGTCGCGGCGGAGATGTGCGATGCGTATGGCCTGCTCGCGCGGATGCTGGTGATGCTGCGCCTGACCGCGCTCGACGGGGAACCCGCGACCGCCGCCGCGCGTCAGCTCGTCGCGAGCGCGTGCGGCGAACCCGGCTGGCCGCAACTGCTTGCCGCGCACGACGCGGCGCGGCAGGAGATCGCGACTTGGTGGGCGTCGATTCGCCCGGCCGGACAGGAGAAACCATGATGACCGTTGCCCTCGGCGACCCGATCCCCGACGTAAAACTGCTCGACGCCGACGGCGCGACGATCGACCTCGCGGCGATGGCGGGCGCGCCGCTCGTCGTTTATTTCTACCCCAAGGCCGATACCCCCGGCTGCACCGTCGAGGCGCAGGATTTCACGCGCCTCGCCCCCGACTTCGCGCATCTGAACGCGCAGGTCCTCGCTGTGTCGCGCGACGCGCCAGCACGGCTCTGCAAGTTTCGCGACAAATATGGGCTGACCGTGCGCCTTGCTTCCGACGAGGCAGGGACAGTGTGCGAAGCCTTTGGCACCTGGGTCGAAAAACAGAATTACGGCAAAACCTATATGGGGATCGAGCGGTCGACCTTCCTGTTCGGCGCCGACGGCAAGCTGGCGCGCGAATGGCGCAAGGTGCGCGTGAAAGGCCATGCCGACGCGGTGCTGGAGGCGGCCAAGGCGCTTTAGTGCAAAGTCTGGGCGAAGCCGCGCGCGCCGTCCTGCTGACGCCGGATCCGCACGCCAAGCGCCGCGCGGCGCGGCAGTTGGCGCGCGCTTGGCGGCAGGGGCAGCTCGCGCATCGCTGCGCTGTCGCGATGCCCGACCGGCCGGCCTGGCCGGCGGCGCCGGCGCTGCTCGCGCCGAGCCAGATGCCGCGGCGCGGCAAGGGCGGGTCACAGCGCGGCCGCATCGCGCTGCTCCATGCGCTCGCCCACATCGAATTCGTCGCGATCGACCTGGCGGTCGATCTGATCGGCCGCTTCGGCGGCAAATTTCCGCGCGCTTTCGTCGACGACTGGATCGGCGTCGCCGCCGACGAGGCGATGCATTTCGCCTTGCTTGACCGGCGTCTGCGCCAGCTCGGCAGCTTCTATGGCGAATTGCCGGCACATGCGGGCCTGTGGGATGCGGCGGCGGCGACCGCCGACGACGCGCTGGCGCGGCTCGCCATCGTGCCGATGGTGCTCGAGGCCCGCGGTCTCGACGTCACCCCGGCCATGGTCGAGCGCTTCACCGCCGCCGGCGACACCGCCTCGGCGCGCATTTTGTCGCGGATCTACGTCGATGAGGTGCGCCACGTGCGGGCGGGAACCGTCTGGTTCGGATGGCTGTGCGACGAACGGGGATTCAATGCCGTCGAAACGTGGCAAAGCCTTGTGAAATCGCGCTTCCGCGGTCCGTTGAAACCACCGTTCAACGACTCGGCGCGCCTTGACGCCGGTTTAACGCAAGAATTCTACACGGTTATTGCTTCGTAAGGTTTCGGACAGCACACAGGCTTCGCGGGGGATGAGCAGTCATCCAGAGCAAAAAACACCGGCGCCAAGGCCTTTTTCGAACCTTGGCGACATGGCAGATGCGGGGTCGTCGTTTTGATAAACAATTTTCTGGCGCAAAAGTTGCACCAAGCCGCGATAATTTGTGCGGCAGCATGTTTCGGACTGGCAACACCCGCCGTCCACGCAGCAGAAACCAGCGCCGATGCCGGCATTGTTGCTCCCGACGAGCCCGATGACGACAGCTTTACCGCCGGCGTCCCGGCCCCTGCCGAAGACAGCGAAGCCCGCGCGATCTTCCAGGCTTGGAAGCGTCTCGACACCGGACTCGCCGCCTCGATCGGCGTTGCCGTTCCGTCGCGCCGCCCGATCGAAAATATGTCGCTGTCCTCGTCGTACGGCATGCGCGTTCATCCGGTCACCGGCCGCGTCGCCCGCCACAACGGCATCGATATTCCTGCCCCCCGCGGCACCCCCATTTTCGCCACCGCCGACGGCATCGTCGGCCGCGCCCAGCGCCTTGGCGGTTACGGCAATTATGTCGAAGTCGAGCATGGCAACGCGATCCAGACGCGTTATGGCCATATGTCGTCCTACGTCGTGCGCCCCGGCCAGCAGGTGAAAAAGGGCGACGTCCTCGGCTATGTCGGTTCGACCGGCCGCTCGACCGGCAACCACCTCCATTATGAAGTCCGCATCGAAGGCGCGCCGGTCAATCCGATGCCGTTCGTCCGCTCGGACCAGATGGCGATCGCCGCGCTCACCGGCGACAAGCTCGCGATGGGCGGGCCCGAATAAACCCGGTTTTCAGAGACGGAGAGGAGGGGCGCCCACCGACCAATCGTCGGGGCGCCCTTTTCATTTGCGCCAAACCCCCTATCTTGCCGCCATGGCCACGCAGCTTTCCGACATCACCCTTTCGCCCGCCGCCGCGGCGCGCGTGCGCTGGATCGCCGATCGCAAGGGCGAGGCACAGGCGGCGTTGCGCCTCGCGGTCGATGGCGGCGGCTGTTCGGGCTTCACCTATCGCTTCGGCCTGGCCGAAGACATCGACGCCGACGACATCATCACGGAAACGGACGGGGTGAAGCTGGTGGTCGATCCGGTGAGCATCGATCTGGTGCGCGGCTGCATCGTCGATTTCGTCGATTCGCTCGGCGGTTCTTCGTTCAAGGTCGAAAATCCGAATGCGGCTTCGGGCTGCGGCTGCGGGTCGAGCTTCTCGATCTGACGCCTTTCGCCGCGCCGTGCTTGCTGGCATAGGTGCCGCCATGAAAATCGCGACCTTCAATATCAACGGCATCAAGGCGCGGCTGCCGCGACTTGTCGAATGGCTCGAAGAAACGCGGCCCGATATCGCCTGCCTGCAGGAATTGAAATCGAGCGACGAGACGATGCCGACCAAGGAGATCGAGGCGGCCGGCTACGGTTTCCTCTATCACGGCCAAAAAGGTTTCAACGGCGTCGCGATCCTCGCGCGCGATGCGCAGCCGGTCGAAATCCAGCGCGGCCTCGCCGGTGAGGCCGAGGACGAACAGTCGCGTTACCTCGAGGCCGACGTCCACGGCCTGCGCGTCGCGTCGATCTACCTGCCCAACGGCAATCCGCAGCCGGGTCCCAAATTCGATTACAAGCTACGCTGGATGGCGCGGCTGCGCGAGCGCGCGAAGTTTCTGCTCGCTTCGGAAATCCCGACGATCCTGACCGGCGATTATAACGTCATCCCGCACGACGACGATGTGTGGGACCCGCGCGCGATGGCGAACGACGCGCTGATGCAGCCTGAATCGCGCGACGCCTGCTTCCGCCTGCTCGGCGACGGCTGGACCGACGCGATCCGCAGCCGCCATCCGGCGGGCGGCGTCTGGACCTTCTGGGACTATCAGGCCGGCGGCTGGCAGCGCGATCATGGCTTTCGCATCGACCATCTGCTGCTCAGCCCCGCGCTCGCCGACCGGCTGGTCGATGCCGGCGTCGACAAGGACCACCGCGGGCGCGAAAAGGCCAGCGATCACGCGCCGACGTGGGCGGTGCTGGCGTAAAGCGCACCGCATTAATTGATCCGTCATTGCTAACGCAGCGACGCTGGAGCCTGGAGTCAGGCGTCGGGATACAGCGTCGTCATCACCCGCTGCGGGTCGAGCGCGTAATGATGCGCGACCGCCGCCGCGATCACGCTTTCCAACGACCGCGTCGGCTTGAGGTCGCGCCCGTCGAGCCGCGCCGCGGACGCGAGCCCCGGCCAGTCCGCCAGCACCTTGCCGCCATTGGCCAGCCCGCCGCCCAGCAGCATCGCCGCCGATGCGGTGCCATGGTCGGTGCCGCCGGTGCCGTTGACCTCGACGGTGCGGCCGAATTCGGTCGCCACGATCACCAGCGTATCGGACCAGGCGGCGCCGAGCCCGGACTGCACCGCGCCGATCAACTGGTCGAGCCCGCGCAATTGCGCCGCGAGCCGCCCGCGCTGGCCGCTGTGCGTGTCCCAGCCGCCGGTTTCGATCATCATCACCCTCGCCCCGTCGGCGGGCAGCATCAGCGGGGCAGCGAGCTTGCCGAGGTCGGCGCCGTTGCGGCCGTTGTTGCCGCCGATGTCGCTCGCCAGTTCCTGCGTCTTGATCGCGCTGTCCCACAGCGGATGGAGCAGCGGGTCGTCGGCATACAGCGCCGACAGCCGCGCGATCAGGTCGGCATCGGCCTGCGGCAGCCGGCTTGGCGCATAGGTGCCGACGGGCAGGGTGCCGCGCAGCGCGAGCGGCACCGCGGTGGCGATCGCCATCGCCGATCGGTCGGCGGCGGGGAGCAGCGTCAGCAGCCGGCCGATCCAGCCGTCGTCGCGCGCATAGGGGCGCGATCCGCCGCCTTCGAGCATATTCTGGCCGTCGAAATGCGACCGGTCGCGATAAGCGGTGGCGACGGCGTGGGCGAATTGCGCTTGCTTCGCCGCATAGAGCGTCGCCGCCTGCGCGAGCGCCGGGTGCAGCGTGAACATCGCGTCGAGCTTCGCCCCGGTCGTGGCTTCCTCGGCCAACGCCCGGCGCGCGGCGGCGAAGGCAGGATCGCCAGTCGGGGCAAGGATGCCAAGGCCGTCGGCGGCGCCGCGCTGGATGACGAAGAGCAGCCGCTTGGCGGTGTTCGCGGCGGCAAAGGCGAGGCCGGGCAGGGCGGTGGCGGCGGCGAGGCCAGCGCCCGACAGGATGAGAAAACGGCGCGAGAGGATCATGACTATCTCCGCAGGAAAGCAGGGCTGGCGAACAGCATCGCCAGCCCCTGGCCGGGGCTGTCGGCGCGGGCGATCGCCTGCGCCGCGGCGGGGGTCAGTGCGTCGGCAAGCAGGCGCGGCGCCAGTTGGCGCGCATCGACGCGGTCGCCGATCCGTCCGGCGACCCGGCTGGCGAGCTCGACGCGCTGCATCAGCGCTGCCGATCCCGCCCACGTCGCGACCTGGTCGGCATAACCCGCGGGCGATCCCGGTCGCCACAGCGGCTGGCCGAGTTGGTTGAACATCGCGGGGACATTCTGGCGCTGGTCGGTGGTCGCGATCGTCAGCCCGCGCAGCATCGATACCGCCCAGTCCCAAGGCGATTTGAACATTGCGGGTTCGCTTTGCCACGCCTCGGGCGACGCGATCAGCGTGCGGTACAGCGAGGCGAGGTCGCCGCCGCTGCGTTCGAAATCGGCCGCCAGCCGATCGACGAGTGCGGGCGGCGGCGTGTCACCGCTGAAGTGGCGCGCCAGCTTGGTCGCGATATGGCGCGCGGTCGCCGGATGCACGGCGATGTCACGCAGCACCGCCTCGGCCTGCTGCGCGCCATCCTGTTCATAGCGCTTGCCGAGGATCGTCTGCGCGCCGGGCTGGTGGAGCCGGGCGATGAACACCGTGTCGCCCGGCGTGGCGTCGGCGGGCATCAGCCGCTGGCCGGCGCCGCGCCCGAGCCCGGCGACGGTCAGCCCGGTCAGCGCCTTGGCAAAGGCGGTGACGTCGGCCTGCGTATAGCCGGTGCGGACGCCGAGCGTGTGCAGCTCGAGGATTTCGCGCGCCAGATTTTCGTTGAGTCCCGGACCGGGACGACCGCGCCGCGTGGCGATCCGCGTCGCCACCGCACTTTCGGGACCGAAGCTTTGCGCCTGGTCGAGATAGAGCAGCATCGCCGGATGGCGGACCGCGGCGAGCAGCAGGTCCGAAAACTTGCCCATGATATGCGGGCGGATCGCCTCGAACTCATAATTGCCGGCAAAGCCGATCACCGTCTGCTTGTCGGCCGACACCGCGAAATGATTGGCCCAGAAGTGGACGAGCCGTTCGGGAAAGGGGGTGGGCGATGCGACCGCGGCCGCCAGCCGGGCTGCCGCCGCATCGACATAGTGGCGGCGGATCGCCGAGCGCGACAGGCGGCGCATCTCGGGGTCCATCTTTGCCGCGTCGTCGGCCATTTCCGTCTCGGCTTCGGCCGCCGCGCGGCGCATCGCCTGACGATCGGCGCGATAATCGACATAGGCGGTCGCGATCGCCTGTCGGCTTGCAAGTCCGGTCAGCGCGGCGGGCGCCGGATCGTAATCCGCCAGCTGGCGCGACAGCCACGCCTTTGCATCGCCGGCCGGCGCCTCGTCGGGGCGGCGGCCGAGGCCAAAACGGTTGGCGGCAAGATATTGAATCGCCATGCGAATGCCTTTCCGGTTGGGAAACGCAGGATGGCGGTGATTTGTCGCAAAGCTGTCCCAGCGGCTGGCGCCACCGGCTCCGGTCGCGTCAGTCGAGCGGCTTGTCGTATATCTGATAGACGCGGTTGACCTTGGCCTCGATCGCCTCAGCGACCGCGTTCATGCCCTGATTGTCGTCGAGCACCCAGCCGATGTCGCCGCGCTCGGTGCCATAGTCGCGCACCGCGTCGCGGCGAATCAGCTCGATCATCATGAAGGCCAGCGTGCTCGCCATGCGGCTGTTCTGGAGCTTTTTGGCGACCCCCATCAACGGCACGCGCAACGTATGGCTCTTCGGCTTGCGCAGCCACCACAGCAGCCGCGCCCAGTTGAACGGCAGCAGCGAGCCGTCCATGTCGATCAGCAATTCGTTGATATTGGGCAACACGATGATGAACGCCACCGCCTCGCCGTCGAGTTCGGCGACGCGGACCAGATCCTCGAACACGATCGTGCGCAGCTTCTTGCCCACAAAGGCGATCTCGCTGTCGGTCAACGGGACGAAGCCCCAATTGTCCGACCAGGCGTCGTTGAGCAGCCCCATGATCAGCGCGGCTTCGGCGTCGAAATTCTTCTTGTCGACCTTGCGCACCCGAATGCGCGAATTTTTCTCGCCTGCCGCGACGATGCGATCGACCAGCGGCGAAAAGCCGTCTTTGACATACACATCATAGTTGATCAGCTGCTTGACTGGGCGGTATCCGGTGCCTTCGATCCAGCCGCGATAGAGCGGGCTGTTGTGCCCCATCATCACCGTCGGACGATTTTCAAAGCCTTCGATCAGCAGCCCCGGCTCGTCCCAGATCGAAATCGACAGCGGCCCGAGCGATCGGTGCATGCCTTGGCTGCGCAGCCAGTCTTCGGCAGCGGCGAGCAGCGCCTGCGCGACCGCCTCGTCCTCGGCTTCGAGCAATCCCCAGTTGCCGGTACCCGGCCCCATCCCCTGTTCGGCGGGCTGGGCGAGCGCCAGCGTGTCGATATGCGCCGAGATGCGCCCCGCGGTGCGCCCGCTCCGCCGCGCGAGGAACAGCTGCGCCTTGCCATGCTCGAACCAGGGATTCTTGCCGGGGGTGAGCAGCGCGTAAACCTCGCCCTTCAGCGGCGGCACCCACGCCGGATCGCCGCGGTTGAGCCGATAGGCCAGCTCGACGAACTCGCGCGTGTCGGCCTTGTTTTTGACCGGGTGGATGGTGATCGGGCCTTGCGAATGTCGGCTCATACTGGTTTCCTGCGCTGCCAACCCTATATCGATGACGCCGCATTAGGGCATAGCCGCTGCGCTGGCGACCCGCATTTGGCCATTTTGCTGCCACGAAATCATGGTGAAAAGCGAGCGTTATGACGACGATCAATCCTCTTGCCGACCGCGCCGCCATCGTGGCCGCGCCGCCGGCGGCCAAACCGCCCAAGGCGGCGATCGCCGACGATATGGCGATGATCCGCGCGGCGTCGGAGCTGACGCGCGATCTCGTGGCGCCCAGCGCGCGCATCTACTGGACCGATTTCCTGCTCTCGGCCGCTGTCGGTTATGCCGGGGTGGCGGGGGCGATTTTCGCGCCGACGATGGCGTGGGCGCTCGTCGCCGCCTTCGTCGCGATCCTCGCGCTCTACCGCGCCGGCAGCTTCATCCACGAGCTGACCCATCTGCGCAAAAATGCGCTGCCCGGCTTTCGCTTCGGCTGGAATCTCGTCATCGGGGTGCCGCTGCTGATCCCGTCGTTCATGTACGAGGGCATTCACAGCCTGCACCACAACCGCACCAAATATGGCACGGTCGAGGATCCCGAATATCTGCCACTCGCGCTGATGAAGCCGTGGACGGTGCCGCTGTTCGTGGTCACCGCGGCGCTGGCGCCGCTGGCGCTGCTGTTCCGCTACGCGGTGCTCACCCCGCTGTCGCTGCTGATCCCGCCGCTGCGCCGGATCGTGATGGAGCGTTATTCGGGGCTGATCATCAACCCGCTGTTCCGCCGCAAACCGCCCGAGGGCGATTTCCGCCGCCAATGGGCGTGGCAGGAAGGCGGCGTCTGGGCGTGGTCGAGCCTGCTGATCGCCGCCGGCGTCTTCGGCTGGGTGCCGCTGCGCGCACTGCTGATCTTCGGCGCGATCGCCGCGGCGACGCTGGTGCTCAACCAGGTCCGCACCCTGGTCGCGCATCTGTGGGAAAATGACGGCGAGGTGCTGACCGTCACCGGCCAGTTCCTCGACAGCGTCAACGTGCCGCCGCCGGGCCTGCTGCCCGAACTGTGGGCGCCGGTGGGGCTGCGCTACCACGCGCTGCACCATCTGCTGCCCGGCGTCCCCTATCATGCGCTTGCCGAAGCGCATCGCCGCCTGAAAGACGTGCTGCCGACCGATTCGCAATATCATGGCGCGAATTACGATGGGCTGCCGGGGCTCGTGATGCGGCTGGTGGCGGGTTCGGCGCGGGGTGCTGCGGCCTGAAGTTACCGCGTCGCCCCCGCGAAGGCGGGGGCCGCTAGCAGCTCTATCCCCGTGCCGTTGCGTAAAACGATGACGGCCCCCGCCTTCGCGGAGGCGACGGTTATTTGCTATTCCTCGGTCCTGATCAAAATCATCTCGCCGATCAGCGCAAACAGGATGAACGGGCCCCACGCCGCAAGGAAGGGCGAGTAAGCGCCCAGATCGCCCATCGCGAGCGCGAAATTGTCCGCGACGAAATAAGCGAAGCCCAGCCCCATGCCGAGGATCGCGCGGATGAACAGCTTGCCCGATCGCGCCAGCCCGAACGCGGCGACCGCGCCGAGCAGCGGCATCAAGATTGCGGACAGCGGCCCCGAAATCTTGTGCCAGAGCACGCCTTTCAGCGCGTTGACCGGCCGCCCCGCGGCTTCCAGGTCGGCGATCGCCGATTGCAGTTGCCAGAACGGCAGTTCGTCGCCGCGCACCTGCGCCAGGGTGAACTGGTCGGGGCGCACGCCCGGCGCCGCGACGATCGTTCCCAGCGCTTCGACGGTGCCCGACCGGCGCAGGAAGCGCGTCGCGTCGGTCAGTTCCCAGCCGCCGTCGACGGCGCGGGCGCGCGTCGCCTTCAGCATCGACGACAGCACGCCGCCGGTGCGCTCATAGATGGTCACCCCGCGCAGGACGATCGCCGGCCCGCCGGTTTCGACCGCCTCGGCGTTGATCAGGTCGTCGCCGTCTCGGACCCAGATGTTGGTCCGCACCCCGCTGTCCTTGGGGACGCGGGCATATTCGACCTTCTGCCACGCGCTCAGCGCCGCGGTCGATCGGGTGACGATGCGTTCGTTGAAGGCAAAGCTGATCCCCGCGACGAGCAGCGCGGCAAGGAACAGCGGCGCCAGCACCTGATGTGCCGACATCCCCGACGCCTTCATCGCCACGACCTCGCTGTTCTGGTTGAGCGTGATCAGGGTCAAGATCGTGCCGAGCAGCACCGAAAAGGGCAGGAAGGTCTCGATGATCTGCGGCAGCCGCATCCCGACATAGCGCCACACGTCGGCATCGCTGTTGCCCGCGACGCCCAAGATCTTGCCGCTCTCGCCGAGCAGGTCGAGCGTCTGAAGGATCAGCACCAGCGCGAACAGGATCGAAAAGGAGCGGATGAGGAACAGGCGGCCGACATACATCGCCATCGTGCGCGACGGGAAAAAATGGAGCTGGTGCATCTAGGTTTCCGCCTCGACCGCGCGCGGCTTGCGCTGAAACAGGCTCAGCATGCCGCGAATCTTCTGCGCCGCCTTCGCCGCGACGCGTTCGAGTGCGCCGATCGGCTGGCCGCCGGGGACATGCGCGACGGTATAATACATCCAGATCGCCAGCGCCGCGAACAGCAGGAACGGCACCCACAGCGCGATCACCGGGTCGATCACCCCGCGCGCGCCCATATCCTCGGCATATTGGTTGATCTTGTGCTGGGTCACCAGCAGCACGATCGACAGAAACACCCCGAGCGACGAGGTCGAGCGTTTCGGCGGGATGGCGAGGGCGATCGCGATCAGCGGGATCAGGAACATCGACATCACTTCGACGATGCGAAAATGGAAATTGGCGCGCGATTCGAGCCGCGTTTCGACCGACTGGCGCTGATCCTTGCCCGCGACGAACAGCTCGGGGAGCGTCATTTCGCGGTCGGCGCCGCCGCGGTTGCGGAACGATTCGATCTTGGGCAGCGGGATCGGCAGGTCGTGATTGTCGAAACTCAGCACCCGCGGCACCGGGAATTTCGGCGATTCGTGGATCAGCACCCCCTGGGTCAGGCGCAGGATGATCGTTTCGGGATCGTCGGTCGCCAGGAACTGGCCGCGCGCCGCGGTGGCCGATACGCGCTGGCCATCCTGCTGTTCGCCGCGGACGAAAATGCCGCGCAGCAACCGGCCGTCGTCCTGGCTCTGTTCGATTCGCAGCGTCATCCGGTCGCCGAGCTGGGTGAATTCGCCGACCTTGATCGACGCGCCCAGCGCGCCCGAACGCAGTTCGAACTGCAGGCCTTCATAGGCGTAGCGCGCGACCGGCTGGATAAAGCCGACGATCGCCAGATTGAGCGCCGCGAGCGCGATGGCAAAGGCGAACGGCACCCGCATCAACCGCCCGAAGCTCATCCCGACGCCCTTCAGCACGTCGAGTTCGCTCGACGTCGCGAGCTTGCGGAAGGCCAGCAATATGCCGAGCATCAGCCCGATCGGGATGCCGAGTGAGAGATATTCGGGGATCAGATTGGCGAGCATCCGCCACACGACGCTGACCGGTCCGCCCTCGGTCGCGACGAAATCGAACAATCGCAGCATTTTTTCGAGCACGAGCAGCATGGCCGACAGCACGAGGGTGCCGAGCATGGGAAAGAAGATGAGCCGCGCGATGTAGCGGTCGATGGCAGGCAGCTTATTCAATCTTTCGTCGCCCCATCACCATGTTTTGGCCGCAAATGTTCCCGATATGCCGATGCAAGGGCGACAGGGACCCATATCGGCGCCGTTTTGCGTTCGCCGGTGTGGCTATAGCCTCTGGAGGTTTTGAGGTCATGTCGAAATTTGTATCGGCCCTCGTGGGCGTATCGTTGCTGGGTTTTGCCGCAACCGCGCACGCGGAAGGCCGGGTTCTCTCGAACGATCTGTCGAAGTGCAGGAGCGGTCCGTCGACGCTGGTTCAGATCAGCGGCGTCAAGGCGTCGACCGGAAAGATTCGCGTGCAAAGCTATCGCGGCACGTCGGCCGACTGGCTGGCGAAGGGCCGCTGGCTTGCCCGCGTCGAAGTTCCGGCGCGCGCCGGGTCGATGACGGTGTGCGTGCCGCTGCCCGAAGCGGGCGTCTATGGCATCGCGGTGCGCCACGACGCCAATGGTAACGGCAAGACCGATATCAGCTCGGACGGCGGCGGGATGTCGAACAATCCCAGCATCAACATCTTCAACCTCGGCAAGCCGAGCTACAAGAAGACTGCCTTTTCGGTCGGGGACGCGCCCAAGACGATCTCCATCTCGATGAAATATATGTAACGGGCATGGCGAGCGTCGCGCTCCTTTCGAACCCACGCTCGACGGGCAACCGTGCCCTGTTGCCGCAGGTTCGCGAATATTGCGCCGCGCACCCCGATATTTTTCATTACGAGGTCGAGGACGTCGGCCAGATCGGCGAGGCGATCCGCACCATCGCGCTGGTGTCGCCGCGGATCGTCGCGATCAACGGTGGTGACGGCACGGTGCAGGCGGCGCTGACCGAGCTTTATTCGGGCGGCCATTTCGGCGGCTCGCCGCCGCCGGTTGCGGTGTTGCCCAACGGCAAGACCAATTTGATCGCGCTCGACCTCGGCGCCGACGGCGATCCGATCAAGGCGCTCGAGCGGGTGATCGAGCTGGTTGAGACCGGCCGGCTGGAGGATCATGTGATCCAGCGCCAGCTGATCTCGCTCGACCGCGACGGCGCCCGGCCGGTGCTCGGCATGTTCCTCGGCGGTGCCTATCTCGCCGATGTGATGCTTTATTGCCGCAACCGCATCTACCCGCTCGGCCTGCCCAACGGCATTTCGCATATATTGGCGGCGATCCTCGGGCTGTTCTCGATCATCTTCGGGCTCGGTGGCGGCCGCCTGCCACCCAAGCCGCAGACGATGACGGTGTCGCTGATCCGGCAGGGCGAATTCAAGGGCAAATTCTCGCTGCTGATCGTCACGACGCTCGAAAAGCTGCTGCTCAATATCCGGACCAGCGAGAGCCACGGGTCGAACGGCAATATGAAATTGCTCGCGACCGATAGCAATGTCGGGGCGCTGTTCCGGATGCTCGGGGCGACGTGGCGCGGAACGCTCGGCCAGCGCGCGCTCGCCGGGGTGCATTTCGAGCAAGGCGACGAAATCCGTATCGAGGGTGAACGTTCGAACGTCATCCTCGACGGCGAAATCTACGAGGCGAAGCACGGCATGCCGATCATCCTGACCTCGACGCCGCCGGTGCCGTTCCTGCGTCTCGCGGCCTGAGCGTTCCGGTGGCGGCTGCCGACACGCTGACCGATCTGGTGCGCGCCGAACTGGCGACGCCGGTCGATCCGCGCGTCACCGCGATGGCGCGCGCGCTCGCCGCGGACTATCCGGGCAGCGCCCGCGCCGTGCTGTTTTACGGCAGCTGCCTGCGGATGAGCGAACTCGACGGGCTGATGCTCGATTTCTACCTTATCGTGTCCGACTATGGCGACGCCTATCCCAGACGCTGGATGGCGGTCGCCAACCGGCTGATCCCCCCCAATGTCTTTCCGTTCCAGCATGACGGGCTGATCGCCAAATATGCGGTGCTTAGCGAAGCCGATTTTCATCGCCTGAACGGGCCCGAGACGCGCAACGTCTCGGTCTGGGCGCGCTTCGCCCAGCCCTCGCGGCTCGTCTGGGCGGTCGACGACACCGCGGCGAATCGCGCGGTGGTCGCGGTCGCGCGCGCCGCGCCGACGTTGCTGGCTGCGGCGGGACGCGAAGAGGGCGAGGAACCGCTCGCTTGGTGGCGCCGCGCCTTTGCGCTGACCTATTCGGTCGAACTGCGCGCCGAACGCACCGGCCGTGCGCAATCGGTCGTCGATGCGGACGCGGATCGGTACGCACGCTTCAGCGCTCCGGCGATTGCGGCGATCGCCGGCCATGCGTACGCCGGCCGCTGGGCGCAGCGCCGGATCGAGGGCAAGGCGCTCAGCATCGCGCGGCTCGCGAAGGCCAGCCTGACCTACGCCGGCGGCATCGATTATCTGGCGTGGAAGATCAACCGCCACGCCGGCACCAAGATCGAGATCAAGCCGTGGCAGCGCCGCTGGCCGCTGGTCGCGGCGCTGACTTTGGTGCCGCGGCTGATGAAGAGCGGCGCGATCCGTTAACCGACCAGCCGCTGTCCTTCGGACCGCACCTCGCCCGACCGGCGGATCGCCTGCTCCAGCGCGGTCAGGGTGAACGGCTTGCGCAGCACATCATGGTCGCCGAAGCTCGCTTCCTCGCTGGCGTCGCCGGCGTATCCGGTCACGAACAGCACCGGCAGGTCGGGCCAGCGCTGCTTCAGCCGCGCCACCATTTCGGGACCGGTCAGCTCGGGCATCAGCACGTCGGACAGGACCAGGTCGAACCCGCTCCCTGCCGCCAGACGCCCTTCGACGAGCGCTTCGGCATCGAGCGGATTGTCGCACGCCACCGCGCGGTGGCCGAGTTCGCCGACCGCGTCGACGGTGGCGGCGAGGACGCGCTGATCGTCCTCGACGACCAGGATGTCGAGCGTTTCGGCGGCGGTGTCTTGCGATGCCGCGGACAGGAGCGGATCGCCGTCCACTGCGGCGTCGGCGCGCGATTTCGCCACCGGCAACAGCATCGCGACCCGCGTGCCTTCGCCTTCGGTCGACGCAATCTGCACCTCGCCGCCCGACTGGCGGCAAAAGGCGAAGACCTGGCTCATGCCCAGCCCGGTACCCTGGCCCGCCGGTTTGGTGGTGTAAAAGGGATCGAACACGCGGTCGAGCACATCGGGCGCCATGCCGCACCCGGTATCGATCACCTCCACCGCCAGCGCTTTCTGGTCGCCGTCGTCCAGCGTTCGAATGGTCAGCGCGCCATGACCCTCCATCGCGTCGCGCGCGTTGACCGCGAGGTTGAGCAACGCATTTTCGAACTGCTGGCGGTCGAGCCAGCACGCAAGTCCGGTGGCCTGCAAATCGAGCGTCAGCGCGATCCGGTCACCGATCGTCCGTTCGATCAGTTCGGCAAAGGCGGCGATGCATTCGTCGATGACCGTCGTCTCGGGCCGCGCGGGCTCGGCACGGGCAAAGGTCAGCAGCCGGCGCGTCAGGTCGGCGGCGCGATTGGCGCCGTCGAGCGCGTTGGCGAGGTGGCGCTGCGCCTTGTCGGGCGCTTCGGTCAGCCAGCGCTGCGCCAGTTCGACGCCGCCGACGACGACCGCTAGCATATTGTTGAAATCATGCGCGATGCCGCCGGTCAGCTGGCCGACCGCCTCCATCTTCTGGGCCTGGCGGAGCTGCGCCTCGGCGGCTTCGCGTTCGCTCATTTCGCTGCGCAGCGCCAGATTGGCCTCGCCCAGTTCGGCGGTGCGCGCTGCGACTGCGGCCTCCAGTTGCATCGCCCGCTCGGTTTCGGCCAACTGTTCGCGCCGCGCGATCCGTCGCTCGCCCTCGGCGCGGACGAAGGAAAAGCCGGCGCCGATCGCCAGCATCGCGGCGCCGGCGCCGAGCAGCGAAAACAGCAGGATCGCCTGGTTCAGACTGGCGCGGTCGGCCGCGGCGAGGCGATTGCGCTCGCGCAGCAGGCCGCGTTCGTTGTTGATGATCTGCGTCAACAGCTTGTCGATCCGGATCAGCGCCTGATCGTGCCCGGCAGCGTGATATTTCGAAATCGCGGCGACGGTCTGGTTGTAATTGGCGCTGAGCGCCGCGTCGCCGAGGCGCAGCCCGCGATCGTCCATTTCATCCGTTAGTTGATCGACCAGCGCGCTTTGCTGGCGGTTGTCGCGCACGTTGCGATCGAGCTGGACCAGATACTGCCGCGCGCGGCCCCATTGCTGTTCGAAGACGCGCCCGTCCTCTTTCTGCAAACCCACCGCGAACCGCCCGAGCGCCGCCTCGGCGCGCGCGAGCGCGGCGTCGAGCGAGCGCGTCTGCGAAATCACCTCGAGGCTTTGCGTCTGCCAGCCGAGCGAGCGGTCGTAATTGTCGTTGGCGCGGCTGAGCAGCAGCAACAGCGCCGCGACGACGCCCGCCAAGATGGTGGCGACGCCGATCGTCAGCCAGACGCGCAGCCGCTCCCGCCGCTGGTCGGTTTCGCTGTCATGATCCCGCTCGAACACGCGCCCTCTTACCGGACTGGCGCGACGCCGCAAAGCCGCGAAACCGGCGCGCCGGACGCGGTCGTTCGGTTGGTCGCAAAAATGAATCGGCTGATCGGGCCGATGGCTCGGTTCAGCCGATGATGCCGATGCGCTTGCCGGCGCGTTCGAAGCGGCCGAGGATTTCGTCGACCTGCGCGCGCGAATGTTCGGCGCACAGCGAACAGCGCAGCAGCGTCATGTTCGCCGGGGTCGCCGGAGGGCGCGCCAGATTGACGTAAAGCCCTTCCTCGAGCAGCGCTTCCCACATCATCGCGCCCTGCTCCAGGTCGGGCATGATCACCGCGATGATCGCCGATTGCGCCTCCGCCGTGCCGAGCGTGAAGCCCAGATCGCGCAGCCCCTTGTGCAGCAGTTTGGAATTTTCCCACAGATGCGCGCGCTTGTTCGACCCGTGCATCAGCTTGCGGATGCTCGTCGCCGCGGTCGCGACGACGCTCGGCGGCAGCGAGGCGGTGAAGACGTAGGGGCGGCACACCAGCCGCAAAATCTCGAACTTCGGATGGTTCGACACGCAGAAGCCGCCGACGGTGCCGACGCTCTTGCTGAACGTGCCGATGACGAAATCGACGTCGTCCAGCACGCCCTGCGCCTCGGCGACGCCGCGGCCATGCTCGCCGATGAAGCCCATCGAATGCGCCTCGTCGACCAGCACCATCGCGCCGTTTTCCTTCGAGACGCGGATCATCTCTTTCAGCGGCGCGACATCGCCGAGCATCGAATAGACGCCCTCGAGCACGACCAACTTGCCCGCCTCCGGCGGCAGACGCTTCAGGCGCTTTTCGAGCGCCTCGACGTCGTTGTGGCGGAACGCGACGATTTCGGCGTTGCCCATCGCGCAGCCGTCATAGATCGACGCATGGCTGTCGATGTCGAGGATGACATAGTCGCCCTTGCCGGCGATCGTCGAAATGATGCCGAGGTTCGCCTGATATCCGGTCGAAAACACCATGGCATGGTCCATGGCGTAAAATTCCTTCAGCGCCTCTTCGCACTCCTTGTGGCCCTGATAGGTGCCGTTGAGGACGCGGCTGCCGGTGGTGCCGCTGCCGAACTTGTCGAGCGCATCCTTCCCCGCGGCGATGACATCCTCGTCGAAGGTCATGCCCATATAATTATAGGTGCCGAGCAGGATCGTCTCGCGCCCGTTGCAGATCGCGACGGTCGGCGAGATCACCTTCTCCATCACCAGATTATAGGGATCGGTAACCCCGGTCGCGAGCAGGGTTTCGCGCTGCTGGATCAGCGGATCGAATTTGGAAAAAAGGTCGGTCATCGCGGTGTCAGCCCTGCAGCTTCTCGACCGCCGCCACCAATTGGCCCACGGTTTCGATCTCGGCCTGCATGTTCATGCTGATGATGATGTCGAACGTATCCTCGACCTCGGCGACGAAATCCATCACCGTCAGGCTGTCCCATTCGAGGTCGCCGGCAAAGGTCGTCGCGTCGGTCAGCAGGGCGCCCTTCTTGTTGAAGGGTTCGATCAGCCCGTGGATCTGGTCGGTGAGGGCGGTGCTCATAGGATGCGTCCCATACAGAGATGATGTTGCGCGCGGGAATGCCGCGCTGCCACCCGATTGGCAAGCGAATGCGGCGGGAACAGGGCAGCATCTTGCCGCTGGCGATGCTTCATGGCATCGCGGTGGCCGGGTCGCTGGCACGTGCAAGAGAGGACATCAGGCATGGACGGCGAAAATGCACCTAAACCACCGACGCCGCCCGCGGTTTCGTTCCCGCCCAACGCCGTCCATCTGGTGCGGACCAACCAGCAGCTGACGATGCAGCTGTCGCAAATGGCCGACCAGAAGGCGTCGATCCTGATGGGGGCGACCTTCGTCGTGTTCACGCTGGCGGTCGGACAGGCGCGCGCCGGCGCGGGGGCGCTCGCGATGCCGCTCACCATCCTCGCGACCTTTTCCTTCCTGTCGGCGCTGCTCGCGGTGTCGGCGGTGCTGCCGCGCGTCGGCAAGGCGCCGCCGGTCGTTTACAAGGACGGCAAGGATCACAGCAATATCCTCTTCTTCGGCCGCTTCGAACAGATGGACGAGGATGAATTCATCGACGCGGTGAAGGCGCGGCTGCGCAGCGAGGAAGATCTTTACGAAACGATGCTGCGCGATACCTACCAGAACGGCGTCGTCCTCGCGCGGCGCAAATATCGCTACCTCGCTTATGCCTATCGCCTTTTCGTCGCCGGGCTCACGCTGACCTTTGCGGCTTTTGCGTTCGAGATGGTGGAGATGTGGCGGGGGTGAGACAAATCGATCCTCCCTGTCGCGCAGCGATGGGGAGGTGGCAGCGCGAAGCGCTGACGGAGGGTCTTTGGCGCAACCGTTGCTGCCCCTCCACCCCTTGCTTCGCAAGCGGTCCCCCTCCCCATGGCTTCGCCACAGGGAGGATCGTCAAACCACCTGCTGTTGCCTTTTTGCCACCCTCACATCTGAAAATCCCGCCGTTCATCCTCCCCGATTGAACCGCCGCATCGCCGCGCCTATCCGGGCCGGCTATGTTGACGCCAGCCACGCCTTCGACCGCGGAAACGCCGCAGGGATATCGCGCCGAGTTTCGCGCGACGCTGGCGCTCGCCTGGCCGCTCATCCTGACGAACCTGACGATGTCGCTGATCGGCGCGACCGACGTGCTGATGGTCGGGTGGCTGGGGCCGACCGAACTCGCGGCCTCGTCGCTGGGATTCAACCTGTCGATGCTGCTCGCCATCTTCGGTATGGGCCTGGTCACCGGCGCGTCGCCGCTGATGGCCAGCGAAATCGGGCGCTTTCGCCACTCGGTGCGCGATATCCGCCGGACCTTTCGCCAGACCTTGTGGCTGGTCGCGATGCTGTCGGTGCCGTTGCTGGTCATCCTGTGGAATACCGGCGCGATCCTGACGCTGCTCGGCCAGGACGCCCGCCTCTCGGCGCTCGCACAGGATTACATCCGCGCCTATATGTGGTCGATCCCTTTGTTCCTGGTGACGCTGGCGTTCCGCAACTTCCTCGCCGCACTCGAACGCCCGCTCTGGTCGCTGATCGTCGGCGTGGTCGGGGTGCTGGGCAACATCCTGTTCAACTACTCGCTGATCTTCGGCAAGTTCGGCATGCCGGCGCTCGGCATCGTCGGCGCCGGGGTGGGCAGCGTGCTGACCAACATGGTCATGATCGCGCTGATGGTCGTGGTGGTGTACCGCGACCGCCGGTTTCGCCGTTATCATCTGCTGGGGCGGTGGTGGCGCAGCGACTGGCCGCGCTTTGCCCAGATGACGCGCATCGGCACGCCGATCGCGATCAGCCATGCATTCGAAGCGGGGGTGTTCACCGCTGCGGTCATGCTGATGGGCTGGATTTCGACCGCCGCGGTTGCCGCGCATGCCGTCGCGCTGCAACTGGCGTCGCTGACCTTCATGGTCCCGATGGGACTTGCGCAGGCCGCCACCGTGCGCGTCGGCATCGGCCATGGCCGCGGCGACGCCGCGCATATCCGCCGCGCCGGGTGGACCAGCTTTGTCATGGGCACCGGTTTCATGGCGGCGATGGCGCTGATCATGCTGGCGATCCCCGGCCCGCTCGCCGGCCTGTTCATCGACCGCAGCGACCCCGCGAATGCCGAGGTCGCCGACCTTGCGGTCAGCTTCCTGATCGTCGCGGCGCTGTTCCAGGTCGCCGACGGCGCGCAGGTCGTGGGGCAGGGGATGCTGCGCGGGCTGCAGGACACCTTCGTGCCGATGCTGTTCGCGCTGCTCGGTTACTGGGTGATCGGGATCGGCGTCGGCGCCTGGCTGGCGTTCGAACGCGACTGGGGCGGGGTTGGCATCTGGACCGGACTCGCCGTCGGGCTGGGCATCGTCGCGGTGTTGATGGTCACCCGCTGGATGCAGCGGGAGCGGTTGGGGTTATTGCCCCGGACGACATAGATCGGCGGGCGAATGACGTCAGGCCGCGACGCTGTCGCTCGCCGTGACGCAATGGCATTTTCAAGCGCGTTTCTCGCGTCGACGGGGCGTGCAAAATTTTCCGTCACTTGCCTTGACGCTGTCACACGACCCACCCATATGCCGGGTGTTAGCACTCGCGTCCCGTGAGTGCTAAAATGACATCCATTGCATCTCTGGAGGGATATCCATGCAATTTCGTCCGCTGCACGACCGCGTGCTGGTTCGCCGTATCGAAGCCGAAGAAAAGACGGCGGGCGGCATCATCATCCCCGACACCGCCAAGGAAAAGCCGCAGGAAGGCGAAGTCGTCTCCGTCGGCACCGGCGCCCGCGCCGACGACGGCAAGGTGACCCCGCTCGACGTCAAGGCCGGCGACCGCATCCTGTTCGGCAAATGGTCGGGCACCGAAGTCAAGGTCGACGGCGAAGAGCTGTTGATCATGAAGGAATCGGACATCCTCGGCGTCATCGCCTGAGCTTGTTTGTCGAATCCCAAGTGAAGTTGCGCAGTTTTCTGCGCCTTTGAAAGGAATAGCCCCATGGCTGCAAAAGACGTAAAATTTAGCCGCGACGCGCGCGAACGCATCATGCGCGGCGTCGACATCCTCGCCGACGCAGTGAAGGTCACCCTCGGTCCCAAGGGCCGCAACGTCGTCATCGACAAGAGCTTCGGCGCCCCCCGCATCACCAAGGACGGCGTCACCGTCGCCAAGGAAATCGAACTCAAGGACAAGTTCGAGAATATGGGCGCGCAGATGGTCCGCGAAGTCGCTTCGAAGACCAACGACCTCGCCGGCGACGGCACCACCACCGCGACCGTACTGGCGCAGGCAATCGTCCGCGAAGGCATGAAGTCGGTTGCCGCCGGCATGAACCCGATGGATCTGAAGCGCGGCATCGACCTCGCGGTCACCAAGGTCGTTGAAACGATCAAGGCGCAGTCGAAGCCGGTTTCGGGCACCGCCGAAATCGCCCAGGTCGGCATCATCTCGGCCAACGGCGACACCGAAGTCGGCGAGAAGATCGCCGAAGCGATGGACAAGGTCGGCAAGGAAGGCGTGATCACCGTCGAGGAAGCCAAGGGTCTGGATTTCGAGCTCGACGTCGTCGAAGGCATGCAGTTCGACCGCGGCTACCTCAGCCCCTACTTCATCACCAACCCGGAAAAGATGCTCGTCGAGCTGGCCGATCCGTACATCCTGATCTTCGAAAAGAAGCTTTCGAACCTGCAGGCGATGTTGCCGATCCTCGAAGCCGTGGTGCAGTCGGGCCGTCCGCTGCTGATCATCGCCGAGGACATCGAAGGCGAAGCGCTCGCGACGCTGGTGGTCAACCGCCTGCGCGGCGGCCTGAAGGTCGCGGCCGTCAAGGCACCGGGCTTCGGCGATCGCCGCAAGGCGATGCTGCAGGACATCGCGATCCTGACGCAGGGCGAAATGATCAGCGAAGACCTGGGCATCAAGCTTGAGTCGGTGACGCTGAACATGCTCGGCCAGGCCAAGCGTGTCACGATCGACAAGGACAACACGACGATCGTCGATGGTGCCGGCGACGCCGACACGATCAAGGGCCGCGTCGAACAGATCCGCGCCCAGATCGAAACGACGACGAGCGACTATGACAAGGAAAAGCTGCAGGAACGTCTGGCGAAGCTCGCCGGCGGGGTTGCCGTGATCAAGGTCGGCGGCGCTTCGGAAGTCGAAGTGAAGGAACGCAAGGATCGCGTCGATGACGCGCTCCACGCGACCCGCGCTGCGGTCGAAGAAGGCATCGTCCCCGGCGGCGGTACCGCGCTGCTCTATGCCACCAAGGCCCTGGAAGGCCTGACCGGCGTCAACGAAGACCAGACCCGCGGCATCGACATCATCCGTCGCGCGCTGCAGGCTCCGGTGCGCCAGATCGCCGAGAATGCGGGCTTCGACGGCGGCGTCGTCGCCGGCAAGCTGTTCGACCAGAAGGACACCAGCTTCGGCTTCAACGCGTCGACCGACGTTTATGAAGACCTGGTCAAGGCCGGCGTCATCGACCCGACCAAGGTCGTGCGCGTCGCGCTGCAGGATGCGGCCTCGGTCGCCGGCCTGCTGATCACCACCGAAGCCGGCATCGCCGAAACGCCCGAAGACAAGCCCGCCATGCCCATGGGCGGCGGCGGCATGGGCGGCATGGGCGGCATGGACTTCTAAGTCCGAACCGTTCGGCACTCCGTCGAAGAAATCGGGCCGGGGGAGCAATCCTCCGGCCCTTTTTCATGGCCGCTTGCGGATGCCGACAGGGCGGGGCATGACCGCCGCGATGTTCGAACTGCCGCCGATCGACCGCCTTCGCGCCGCGCTGCTCGCTGACGAGGCTGCGCAGCTTGCGCTCGCGCCGCTGGACGATCTCGGCGCCTTCCTCGATGCAATCGCCGCCTATGCGTCGGGCCTTGGTCTGCCGCTGTCGCGCGAGGCCTTCGCCGTCGGGCTGGCCCGCGCCGCAACGCCGCAAGCCGACCTGGCGTTGCCCGCGCTGCGGACCACAAATGCGCCGCCGCGCCACTGGCTGCCGGTCGAACTGAAACGGCATCAGGGGCAAGTCGTCGTCGAATGGCTGCATTTAGCGGGCCAGCCGCTGTCCGAATCCTTTTTCGAAGAGTCGGTCCGCCGTGTCCGGACGCTGCCCTTCAACCGGCTGATGCGCTGCGCGACGCCGCTGTCGGCGCTGGACGAATTCGCCGATGCGCCGCCGCCCGACGGGCTGGTTTTTCACATGTCGCGCTGCGGCTCGACGCTCGTCGGACAGATGCTTGGCGCGGTGCCCGAAAATATCGTGCTTTCGGAGCCGCCGCTGCTCGACACGATGATCCGGCTTGCCGGGCGGGGATCGGTCCGCCCGGGCGCAATTGCCAAGCTCGCCGGCGCGTTGACGCGGTCGCGCGACGACAGGGCCGCCCACCGTTTCATCAAGCTCGACGCGTGGCACGCCTTCGTGCTGCCGATGCTGCGCGCGCTGTGGCCCGAGACGCCGTGGATATTCCTCTATCGCGACCCGATCGAGGTGCTCGTCTCGCAGCAGCGGCGCGGCGGGCTTCATGTCCGGCCGGGCGCGCTGCCGCTCGACGCCTATGGCGTCGACGCTGCCCAGGCGACGGGCTCCTATCCGGTGTGGATTCTCGACCATATCTGCAACGCCGCGCTGTCACAGCCCGACGCGCGCCGCCTGCTCGTCAATTATTCGCAATTACCGGATGCCCTGATGAGCAGCATCCTCCCCCATTTCGGCGTTGCCGTCGATCCAGCCGCTGCGGACGCGATTGTGGCCGCCGGGACCCGCTATTCGAAGATGCCGGGGCGGAACTTCGTCGCCGATTCCCAGGCAAAGCAGCGCGAAGCGTCCGATAGTTTGCGGCGTTCGGCGGCGCCGTTGCTCGACACCTATGCCCGGCTGGAGGCCGAACGGCTTGCGCAGGCGGCGATGCCGGCATGACGCTGCCACCGTACGTTCATCCGTCCGGGATTAATGCATCACGATGATGTTGCTCGTCACCCTGGCGCTTGCCGCCGCCGAGCCGGCGGCGCGTATTGAGCGCTGCGGGTATCGCACCGTGCAGTCCTATCCGCATGACGCGACCAGCTTTACCCAGGGCCTGTTCTGGCACGACGGGCATCTCTACGAAGCCACCGGCCAATATGGCCGCTCGCGCGTCGCGCGGCTCGACCTTGCAACCGGCAAAGCGCTTGCCCAGACGAAGCTGCCCGCCGACCAGTTCGGCGAAGGGATCACGCGCTGGGGCAGCCAGATCATCGGCGTCACCTGGCGCAGCGGCGTCGGCCATCGCTGGTCGGCGAAGGATCTGAAGCCCATCGGCACCTTTCGGTATGACGGCGAGGGCTGGGGCGTGACGATGGTCGCGGGCAGCCTCGTGCTCAGCGACGGCACGCCGACGCTGCGCTTCTTCGACCCGGCGACGATGAAAGAGCAGAAACGGGTTAGGGTGCGCTTTGCCGACCGGCCGATCGCCATGCTCAACGAGCTCGAGACAATCGAGGGCCAGATATGGGCGAACGTCTGGATGACCGATTTCATCGTCCGCATCGATCCCGCGACCGGTAACGTCGTCTCGCTCATCGACCTGACGGGCCTGAAGGCGGACGCGGGCGCCGGGGGGAGCGACAGCGTGCTCAACGGAATCGCGTGGGATGCGCGTGGGAAACGCCTGTTCGTCACCGGCAAATATTGGCCCAAGCTTTACGAGATCGCGCTCGCCGACTGCGGTTAAGGCTATTCGGCGCCGTCGTCACGCTCAGCAGCCGCCGCCTGATCGTCCGCGGGCAGGGCGCTGTCGCGGCTTTCGAGCATTTCGGCGGCATCGTCGAGCGCCTTGGCCTCGCTGACCGTCACCCCGCCGGGGCCGGGCTCATTGTCGGTACGGCTGCATCCCGCGACGATGACGAATAGCGCCGCGAGCATGATCGACGGTGCGCGGTGGATCCTCGGCATCCTTGGTCTCCCGCAAAAAAGGGCCCCATTCGCCTGGAATGGAGCCCCGTTTCGTCCGGACGCGCGCGTGGGCGCGCAGGTCCGATTACTGCTTGTCGTTGGCTTCCGCCTTCGCGGTTTCTTCGGCGATTTCGTTGCCGGCCGCATCGACGGCATCGCCGGCTGCGTTCACGGTGCCTTCGACGGCGTTGCCGGCATCGTCGGCGGCAGCGGCGGTCGCGTCGGCCGCATCGGCGGCGCCTTCGGCCATTGCGTCGCCGGTGGCGGCGGCGTCGTCAGCCATCGAATCGGCGGTTTCGCCGGCGGCGTCCTGGGTCTTTTCCGAGCAGGCGGCGAGGCTGAAGGCCGCGGCGGCCATCGAGGCGATGATCAACTTGCGCATGTATATTCCTTTCGAGTGTCAAGGCAGCCCTCTCCGGCCCCTTGGCGGCAGGATTAGCTGCGGATCATGGGGTTGGCAATGGTGCAGCCGCGCCGCGCGAGCTTACGAGTTGTTCCAAAACGAAAAAAGGGGCCACCGATTGATCGGCGACCCCCGTTTTTCCTGACCTGAACGGCCGGGAAGACGCTTATTTCTTCGCTTCTTCCATCGCGCCTTCGGCAGCGGCGGTCGCGGCGTTGGCGGCATCGGTCGCTTCGGCGGCCTTGTCGGTTGCCATCGCAGCGTCGCCCGCAGCAGCGGCGTCGCCAGCGGCACCGGCAGCAGCAGCGGCGTCGCCGGCAGCGGCGGTCGCGTCGGCAGCGCCTTCGGCGGCTTCCATCGCGCCGTCGGCGGCGCCTTCAACCGTCGTTGCGTCTTCGGTGGTGGTCGCCGTGTCGTCGGCAGCCTTTTCGGCGCAAGCCGCGAGGCCCAGCGAGGCGGCCAGGACGAGCGACAGAGTGATCGACTTCTTCATTTGGGAATACCCCTCTCGATTGAACTGATCGATCGGCAACTCGGATGCGAACTCATGCGATCCGGCCATTTGCCAATCGCCCTCAGAACTACAATCTCGCCCAAACCGGCGCAACGACCTTTTTATCGCGGTTGCGCCAAATCGACGAAGCGTTCCGCCCGCGATGCGCCAAGCCGCGGGATTTGCGGCCCAGCGTTCGGTTGACCGGATATAAAGAAAGCTTTATATGTTCTTTCGTGACCGAGCTTCTCGACATTTTTCGCGCCCTTGCCGATCCGACGCGGCTGCGAATCATCGCCTTGCTGCGCGAGATGGAGCTGGCGATCGGCGAATTGGCGGCGGTGCTCGACCAGAGCCAGCCGCGCGTGTCGCGCCATGTCCGCATCCTCGTCGATGCCGGTATCGTCGAGCGGCGCCGCGAAGGCAGCTGGGTTTTTCTGCGGATCACGCGCGACGGCGCGGTCGGTGACACCATCGCGCGGGCCGGGGAGTGGCCCTATGCGCCGCGCGAGGCGCTGGTGATCGCGCACGACGCGCGCCGGCTGGCGGCGGTGCGCACCGAACGCGCCGCGGTGGCCGAGCGTTATTTCGCCGAACATGCCCCCCAATGGGATGCGATCCGCTCGCGCCATGTCGCCGAAAGCGAGGTCGAGGCGGCGATGCTGGCGATGATGCACAACCGCCGGCTCGGTCACCTGCTCGACATCGGCACCGGCACTGGGCGCATGGCCGAAATTTTCGCGCCGACCGCGCGCCGCGTGACCGCGCTCGATCGCAGCCCCGAAATGCTGCGCATCGCGCGCGCGAAACTGTCGGGTCAGGGTTTGCCGGTCGACCTGATCCAGGGCGATTTTCTGGACCTGCCGATGGCCGGCGCCAGCATCGACAGCGTCGTCATCCATCAGGCGCTCCATTTTGCGCAAGAACCCGACCGCGTTATCGCCGAGGCCAGCCGCGTCCTGCGCGGTGGCGGCCACCTGCTCGTCGTCGATTTCGCCCCGCATGAGGACGAAGATTTGCGCGCGCTCGCGGCGCATGCCCGGCTCGGCTTCTCGGACGCGCAAATTCGCGGCTGGTTCGCGTCGGCGGGCCTGCTGCTCGAAAACACCGAAACGCTCGAAGGCGGGACGCTGGCGGTCAAGCTCTGGCTCGGCCGCCGCCGCAGCGACGAAGATCAACCGCCCGTGACCCAAGAGGGTCAGGGCCAACGCAAAAGGCTTGCGGCATGACCGGACATCTCGATTCGCTGGCGGAGGCACGCCGCGCGGCGGCGTCGCCGCTGTTCGCCAACCTCGACGGCGACATCGGCGTCAGCTTCGAATTCTTCCCGCCAAAGACCGACAAGATGGAAGCGCAGCTGTGGGATACCTTCCACACGCTCGAGCCGCTCGGGCCGCGCTTCGTTTCGGTGACCTATGGCGCCGGCGGCTCGACGCGCGAACGCACCCATATGACCGTCGCGCGGATTGCCGCGGAAAGCGTCGTGCCGCCCGCAGCGCACCTGACCTGCGTCGAGGCCTCGCGCGCCGAGATCGACGAAGTCGCGCAGGCTTATTGGGATGCCGGCGTGCGCCACATCGTCGCGCTGCGCGGCGACGTGCCCGGCGGCGAACCCTATCGCCCGCACCCCGACGGCTACGCCAACGCGGTCGAACTGGTCGCGGGGCTGAAGGCGATCGCGCCGTTCGACATTTCGGTCGCCGCCTATCCGGAGGTGCATCCCGACGCCGATTGCCCGCAGGCCGACCTCGACAATCTGAAACGCAAGCTCGACGCCGGGGCGACCCGCGCGATCTCGCAATTCTTTTTCTCGCCCGACAGCTTCCTGCGCTTTCGCGATGCCGCGGCGGCGGCGGGGATCGACGCACCGATCGTCCCCGGCATCCTGCCGGTGTCGAACGTGTCGCAGACGCGGCGGATGGCCGACATGTGCAACACCGCGATTCCGGCGTGGATGGTGTCGCTGTTCGACGGCCTCGACGATCATCCGGCGGCGCGCCAGCTCGTCGCGGCGACGATCGCCGCCGAAATGTGCCGCCGCCTCTATGCCGGCGGGGTGCGCGATTTCCATTTCTATACGCTCAACCGCGCCGAACTGAGCTACGCCATCTGCCACCTGCTCGGGCTGCGCCCCAAGGCAGCCCCCGCGACGGAGAAAGCCGCATGACCGCCCCTTCGAACATCGGCGCCCGCGCGGCGTTGCAGGCTGCCGCGAGCGAGCGCATCCTGCTCACCGACGGCGCGTTCGGGACCGAGATCCAGAACTGGAAACTGGTCGAGGCGGATTATGCCGGGTCGCTGGGGCTGAGCCACGATCAGAAGGGCAACAACGACATCCTCGCGATCACCAAGCCCGCGGTGCCGGAGACGATCACGCGCGCCTATCTCGACGCCGGATCGGACATCGTGTCGACCAACACCTTTTCGGCGAATATCATCAGTCAGGCCGATTATGGCGCCGAGCATCTGGTCCGCGATATCAACGTCGAAAGCGCGAAGATCGCACGGCGGCTCGCCGACGAATATGCCGCGAAGGATGGGCGCCCGCGCTTTGTCGCTGGCGCGATCGGCCCGACCAACAAGACCTTGTCGTTGTCGCCCGACGTCAATGATCCCGGTTTTCGCGAGATCGACTTCGACTATCTCAAGGCCGTGTACCTCGAGCAGGTCGTCGCGCTGGCCGAAGGCGGCGCCGACTTCATCCTGATCGAGACGATCTTCGACACGCTCAATGCCAAGGCGGGGATCGCCGCGGTGCTTGAGGCCGAAGCGAAGGTCGGACGCGAGCTGCCGCTGATGATTTCGATGACTCTCACCGACCTGTCGGGCCGCAACCTGTCGGGGCACACGGTCGAGGCGTTCTGGTATGCGGTGCGCCATGCAAGGCCGCTGACCATCGGGCTCAACTGCTCGTTCGGCGCCGCGCAGCTTCGCCCGCATGTGAAAGTGCTGTCCGACATCGCCGACGCGCTGGTGATGGTTTATCCCAACGCCGGGCTGCCCAACGAGCTCGGCGAATATGACGAGATGCCCGACACGACGGCGGAACTTGTCCGCGAATGGGCCGAGCATGGCCAGGTCAATATCCTCGGCGGTTGCTGCGGATCGACCCCGGCCCATATCGCCGCGATGGCGAAAGCGGTGGCGGGATTGCCCGCGCGGCGGATCCCTGAGGTGCCGGTGCGGACGCGGCTGGCAGGGCTGGAGCCGTTCACGATGGCGGCGTAACGAATTCACCCCTCCCCTTCAGGGGAGGGGCAGTGAGACTTGGTCCGGCGTCAGCCGGACCTTTAGTCGAGCGGGGTGGGGGCCATCGGCCTTGCGCTACGCCGATGGCCCCCACCCCAACCCCTCCCCTGAAGGGGAGGGGCTTGAAAGAATAAGATGACCGAGAATAGCCGTTCCTCCGCCACCAACTTCGTCAATATCGGCGAACGCACCAACGTCACCGGTTCGGCGGCGTTCAAGAAGCTGATCATGGCGGACGACTATGCCGCGGCGGTCGAGGTGGCGCGCCAGCAGGTCGAGAACGGCGCGCAGATCATCGACGTCAATATGGACGAGGGTCTGCTCGACGCCGAATATGCGATGACCACCTTCCTGAAGCTCATCGCCGCCGAACCCGACATCGCGCGGGTGCCGGTGATGATCGACAGCTCGAAATGGAGCGTCATCGAGGCGGGCCTCAAATGCGTCCCCGGCAAGCCGATCGTCAATTCGATCAGCATGAAGGAGGGCGAGGAGCCCTTCCTCGAACATGCGCGCAAATGCATGGCCTATGGCGCGGCGGTCGTCGTGATGGCGTTCGACGAGGTCGGCCAGGCCGACACGATGCAACGCAAGATCGAGATTTGCGAGCGCGCCTACAAGCTGCTCGTGGGCATCGGCTTCCCGCCCGAGGACATCATTTTCGATCCCAACGTGTTCGCGGTCGCGACGGGGCTGGAAGAGCATGACAATTATGCGGTCGATTTCATCGAGGCGGTGAAAATCATCCGGGTCCGCTGCCCGCACGTCCATTTCTCGGGCGGCCTGTCGAACCTCTCGTTCGGCTTTCGCGGCAACGAGACGGTGCGCCGCGCGATGCACAGCGTCTTCCTCTATCATGCGATCCCCGCCGGGCTCGACATGGCGATCGTCAACGCCGGGCAGCTCGACGTCTATGACACGATCGACCCCGAGCTGCGGAACGCGTGCGAAGATGTCATTCTCAACCGCAAGGTCGCGGGCGAAGCGGAAAGCCCGACCGAGCGGCTGATCGCGCTCGCCGAACGTTACAAGGGCAGCAATCCGGCGCAGGAAAAGGCGGCCGAGGAATGGCGCAGCTGGCCGGTTGCCAAGCGGCTGGAGCATGCGTTGGTGAAGGGTATCGACGCCTACGTTGTGGACGACACCGAAGAGATGCGCCTGCTGCTGCCGCGCCCGATCGAGGTGATCGAGGGGCCGCTGATGGACGGCATGAACGTCGTCGGCGACCTGTTCGGATCGGGCAAGATGTTCCTGCCGCAGGTGGTGAAATCGGCGCGCGTGATGAAGAAGGCGGTCGCGCACCTGCTGCCCTTCATCGAGGCGGCGAAGGAGCCGGGCGCGAAGGGCAAGGGCAAGGTCGTGATGGCCACGGTCAAGGGCGACGTCCACGATATCGGCAAGAATATCGTCGGGGTGGTCCTCCAATGCAACGGCTTCGAGATCGTCGACCTGGGCGTGATGGTGCCGTGGTCGAAGATCCTCGAGGCGGCGAACGAGAATGACGCCGACATGATCGGCCTCTCGGGCCTGATCACCCCCTCGCTCGACGAGATGGTGACGGTCGCCGAGGAGATGCAGCGCGCCGGGATGACGATGCCGCTGCTGATCGGCGGGGCGACGACGTCGAAGGTCCACACCGCGCTGCGTATCGACGTCGCATACAATGGCCCGGTGCTCCATGTCCTCGACGCCAGCCGCGCGGTCGGCGTCGCCACCGCGCTGGTCAGCGACACCGGCCGCGACGCATATGTGAAGGGTTACAAGGACGATTATGAGCATGTCCGCGACGTCCGCGCGGGCCGCGGGCAGAGCGTGCTGCACACGCTCGAAGAGGCGCGCGCCAATTATTACGACGCCTATCTGAGCGACAAGCCGGCGCCGCCGCTGCAGCCCGGCCTCCACCGCTTCGACGACTGGTCGCTCGCCGACCTGCGCGAATGCATCGACTGGACACCCTTTTTTCGCGCCTGGGAACTGCACGGCAATTGGCCGTCGATCATGGACGACGACGTCGTCGGCGAAACGGCACGGGCGCTGAAGGCCGACGCCGATGCGATGCTCGACCAGCTGATCGCCGAAAAATGGCTGACCGCGCGCGGCGTGTGCGCCTTCTGGCCGTGTGCGCGCGACGGCGACGATGTGACGATCCACCTCGCCGAGGAAGAACGCCATGTGACGCTGCCGTTCCTGCGCCAGCAGATCAAGAAGAGCCGCGACCGCGCCAACATGTGCCTCGCCGACTTCATCGACCCGGCGGGCGACTGGATCGGCGGCTTCGCGGTCGGCATCCACGGCATCGATTCCTTTTCCGAACGCTTCCGCGCCGACAAGGACGATTATTCCGACATCCTGCTCAAAGCGCTCGCCGACCGCTTTGCCGAAGCTTTCGCCGAGCGGCTGCACCAGCATGTCCGCACCACCCTGTGGGGGTATGCGCCCGGCGAGCAGCTGACCAACGAGGCGCTGATCAAGGAAGAATATCGCGGCATCCGCCCGGCGCCGGGCTATCCCGCCTGTCCCGACCACAGCCTGAAGCCGATCCTGTTCGATCTGCTCGCGGCGGGCGAAAATGCCGGGCTGGTGCTGACCGAAAGCTATGCCATGCTGCCCACCGCGGCGGTTTCGGGCTTTTATTTCGGCCACCCCGAAAGCCAGTATTTCGGCGTCGCGCGGATCGGCAGCGACCAGCTGGAGGACTATGCGCGGCGCCGCGGGGTCGATATCGACACGGCAACGCGTTGGCTGCGCCCCCACCTCGACTGACGAAAGCTTGCCATGTCCGACGCACTTGAAATCGCCTGTCTCGAGGAGTTTTGGGCGTCGCACAGCGGCAAGGGGCCGCGGATCGACGACATGGTGGGCAAGCTGTTGCTCGACACGCTGGGGCTCGGCAATCAGCAGGTGTTCGAACAGCTTTATCAGGTGAAGCCCGATTTTGCGGGTTTCCAGGCGTGGATTCTCGAAACCGCGGGGCCGCCCGATCCGCGGCTCGTCGACCGCTATCACGCGTGGCTTTACGACATGCCGCCGGGCGCCGCAGCACAGGCGCAGCTCGACGCGATCGCCGCGATGGACGATGTGCTGGGGGCGGACGCGCTCGCCCACTGGGACACGCACGGCTATGTGATCCTGCCCGACGCGATTTCGGCGGACGCGATCGATGCGGTCAAGGCGCTGCTGTGGCAGGTGATCGACGCCTCGCCCGACGATGTCGAAAGCTGGTTCACCGCCAAGACCAGCGGCATCATGGTGCCGCGTTTCCAAGACCCGGCGCTCGAAGCCGCGCGGCGGTCCCCGCGCGTCCACAAGGCCTTTGCCCAGCTCTGGGGCAGCGAGAATCTGTGGGTGACGATCGACCGCATGGGCTTCAACCCGCCCGAGCGTTCCGACCGGCCCTTCGCGGGTTCGGACATCCACTGGGACGCCAGCCTCGTCCGGCCAATTCCGTTCGGAACGCAGGCGGTGCTCTATCTGTCGGATACCGGGGAAGACCAGGGCGCGTTTCGCTGCGTCCCCGGTTTTCATCGCCGGATCGACGACTGGCTCGCCGGATTGGACGGCATCAACCCCCGCGCGGTCGATCATTCGGCCGAGGTGAAGCATGTCGCGGGCAAGGCCGGCGACCTGATCATCTGGCGCCAGGACCTGCCGCACGCCGCCAGCCCCAACCGCTCGACCCAGCCGCGGCTCGCCCAATATCTGAACTATTATTCGCCCGACATGGTCATCCGGCCCTGGCGTTAACCGGTGCGGCCCGCGGCGTCCGGTTTCGGGACGGCCGCCGGATTAACCAGCCTTGCAAACGACTGGCGGCGCGCCGGCTGCTATGATCGCGCCCATGGCAATATCCCATCTCCGCCGGCCGCTGCTGCCGCTCCTCGTCCTTCCCTTTCTGATGGCGCCGGCGCCGCTGCCGGCGCAGACCGGCGG
Organism: Sphingopyxis sp.; assembly: GCF_050916055.1. Taxonomy (GTDB): domain Bacteria; phylum Pseudomonadota; class Alphaproteobacteria; order Sphingomonadales; family Sphingomonadaceae; genus Sphingopyxis. Next base: position 2,540,138 of record NZ_CP051527.1, on the reverse strand, counting down.
CGCACCCTATAGCGTCGATGGCCGCGGTTTTGCGCGCCTGCAGGAGGCGGTCGATGCGATCGGCGAGGGCGAGGGGACGATCCGCATCGCCCCCGGCTATCACCGCGACTGCGCGGTGCAGACCGCGGGGCGCGTCGCCTTCGTCGCCGCCGAGCCCGGCCGCGCGATCTTCGACGGGGTGACCTGCGAGGGCAAGGCGGCGCTGGTGCTGCGCGGCGGCGGGGCCAAGATCGACGGCATCGTGTTCCAGAACATGCGGGTGCCCGACGGCAATGGCGCGGGCGTCCGGCTCGAAAAGAGCGACCTCGACATCGCCAACAGCCTGTTTCGCAACAGCGAGCAGGGCATCCTCACCGCCGACGATCCGCAGGCGACGCTCAGCATCGACCGCTCGACCTTCTCGCGCCTCGGTCGCTGCGACCGCGGCCTCAGCTGCGCGCACAGCGTCTACACCGGCATTTATGGCCGCGTCGTCGTCACCCGCACCCGCTTCGAAAAGGGCAGCGGCGGCCATTATCTGAAATCGCGTGGAGTCGCGGTCGACATCAGCGACAACAGCTTCGACGATACGCAGGGCAGCGCCACCAACTATATGGTCGACCTGCCGTCGGGCTCGGTCGGGCGAATCGCGAACAACCTGTTCGTGCAGGGCCGCGACAAGGAAAATTATTCGGCGCTGATCGCGGTCGCCGCCGAAGAGCGCAAGAACCCCTCGCGCGGCCTCGCCATCGACGGCAACCGCGCCAGCCTGCCCGAAGGCATGGGCCGCAAGTCGGTGTTCGTCGCCGACTGGAGCGGCGAGGCACTGGCGATCGGCGCGAATGATCTGGGCGCGGGGCTGGCTAAGTTCGAAAAGCGCTCGAACTAAAGCATCCTTCCAATTCCCGTTCGCCCTGAGCTTGTCGAAGGGCCGTCCTTTTCCGTTTCGACGTTGAAAAGAAAAACAGTCCTTCGACAAGCTCAGGACGAACGGATGATGAGGTGAACTAAGCCTCGCCGCGCGTTTCGATCAGCGATGCCGCCAGCGCCTCGGCGGGCGACTTGCCGCCCCACAGCACGAACTGGAACACCGGATAAAAGCGTTCGCACTCGTCGATCGCGCTTTCGATCAGCGTTTCGGTGAGGTCGAGTGGCAGCGAGGCGTCGCTGCCGACCAGCATGCCGTGGCGGAACAGAATGGTGCCGCTGTTCGACCACAGCTCGAAATGGCCGAGCCACAATTGCTCGTTGATCAGCGCCAGCGCCTCGTGCGCCACCGCGCGCTTGTCCTCGACGACGCGAATGTCGGGAAAGGCGAGCAGCTGGATCACCCCGTCGTCGGCGCGCCACACCGCGCGCAGCTCATAGGTCGTCCAGCTGCCCTGCGCGGTCGCGACGATCTCGTCCTCGCCCACCATCTCGTGCGGCCAGTCGTGCGCCGCGAAATAGGATGCCAGCATGTCCATCGGCGCGGCGTCCTGGCCGTCTTCGTCGTCGTAGATATCGTCACTCATGCGCGCGCCTTTAGCGGCAATTTCGCGAAGTTGCGAGTCGGCCATAAATCGTCGCCCCCGCGAAGGCGGGGAGTCGCAATCGGTTTGCACAGCGAAGCGGGAATGGGCTGCCAGCGGCCCCCGCCATCGCGGGGGCGACCTGTTGATCAGGCCTTGGGCTGGCGCGGCGCTGCGGGCTTGACCGGCTTCGCGGCCGGTGCGGGCTTCGCCGCTTTCGCTGCCGCCGCGGGCGTCGCTGAACCTTCCAGCTTGTCGAGCCGGGCCTTCAGCGCTTCGGTCTCGGCGCGCGCCTTGGCGGCCATTTCCTTCACCGCTTCGAATTCCTCGCGGCTGACGAAATCCATCCGGCCGACCCATTCCTTGGCGCGTTCGCGCATCGCGGCTTCGGCCTCGCGGCCGGCGCCGGCGACGGTGCCGGCAACGCCATTCACCATCTTGGCCAGATCGTCGAAAAAGCGGTTTTCGCTCTGCATGTCAGTCTATCCTTCGTCGGGCGTGGGCCCTTGCCGATGCTATATCTGGGTGCTGGCGGCGGTCGGGACAAGGGTTTCGGCGTCGGGATTGCGCTGGTCGATCTGGAAATTCAGGATCGCCGCGAAACTCAGCCACACCATATAGGGGACGAGCAGCCACGCCGCCGCCTTGCGGATCGCGGCAAAGGCAAAGGTCGTCGCGATCGTCAGCATCAGGATGAAGATGATCAGATAGAGCGCGGTCGTCACCTGGTGCAGCCCGAAGAACAGCGGCGACCAGGCGAAATTGGCGACCAGCTGGACAAAGAACAGCAGCAGCGCAAAACCGCGCCCCTTGGCCCCGCGCGCGTGGAGCACCATCGCCAGCGCCAGCCCCAGCATCGTGTAGAGCGAGGTCCACACCACCCCGAACACCCAGCCCGGCGGCACGATCGCCGGCCGGTCGAGCGCCGCGAACCAGCGGTTGTCGTAACCGCTGTTCGACAGGATGCCCATCAGGCTGCCGACCAGCACGATCGCCGGGACCGTCACCAGCGCCCAGCGCAGATAGGACATGCGAAGCTGCCCCGGTGTCGCGATTTCCGTCATCCCCGCACAACCCCCTGCTTGCGATTCCGTTGCAGCGGTGTCGCGGTTGCCGCGGCCAGCGTCAAGCCGCTCGCTTCACCGCCGCGATCAGGAATTCGACATTGCCCTCCGGCCCGGTAATCGGGCTTTCGACCAGGTCAGCGACCGCCCAGCCTTCACCCTCCAGCCAGTCGCGCACATCGGCGCAGACGCGCGCATGCACCGCGGCGTCGCGCACGACACCCTTCTTGCCCACCTCGTGCCGCTCGGCCTCGAACTGCGGCTTGATCAGCGCGACCAGCCGCGCGCCGGGCTGAGCGAACGACATCGGCACGGGCAGCACCTTGGCCAGCGCGATGAAGCTCGCGTCGCAGACGATCAGGTCGATGGGCTCGGTGATGTGCGCGGGGGTCAGGATGCGCGCGCTCGTCTGTTCGTGGACGATCACCCGCGCGTCCTGCCGCAGCTTCCACGCCAGCTGGTTGGTGCCCGAATCGACGGCATAGACGCGGGCGGCGCCGCGGCTGAGCAGCACGTCGGTAAAGCCGCCGGTCGACGATCCGACATCGAGCGCGACCGCGCCCGTCACATCCCACCCGAGGTGGCCGAGCGCATGGTCGAGCTTGATCCCGCCGCGCGACACCCATGGATGGTCGCGCCCCTTGACGCTGACGTCGGCATCGGCGGCGACCTGCTGCCCCGCCTTGTCGATCTTGCGGTCGCCGACGAAGGCCAGTCCGGCGAGGATCAACGCCTGCGCGCGCGTCCGGCTCTCGGCCAGCCCACGATCGACGAGCAGCTGGTCGGCGCGGATTTTAGCCATCAGCCCAATCCCGTCATTGCGAGGAGCCGACGGCGACGCGGCAATCCAGAGTAGGTGTAAACCGCCCTGGATTGCTTCGCGTAGTTTATCCTGAGCGCCTGCAAGGCAGTCGAAGGGCTCGCAATGACGACCGGAGATGTCATTTTTCGGCTAAACCGGTCAGCGTTCCGGGGGTCAGGATCTGCGGCAGTGTCTCGGGCTCTGCCGCCCCCGGCGCGTACCAGAGATACAGCGGCACGCTGTTGCGGCCATGCTCGGCGAGGGTGCGGGTGATGACGGGATCGCCGTTCGTCCAGTCGCCGACCAGCGTGACGACGCCCGCACGATCGAACACCTCCTGCACCGCCGCGCGGTTGATCGCGCCCGCCTCGTTCGCCTTGCATGACAGGCACCAGTCGGCGGTGAAATAGACGAAGACGGGTTTGCCGGTAGCGCGCGCCTTGGCGAGGGCTGGGGGGGAGAAGGTATCGCCATTCGCCGAAGCGACAGCGGCGGTGGCCTTGTAATCGTCGAGTTTCTGGACCGCCTGTACTATGAACAGCGCGAGCAAAAAGCCGGCGCCGGCAACGAGAAGTCGTCTATCGCCTCCGCCACGCTGCTGAGCGCCGATCTGGGTCGCGATGAGCAGGATCATGGAAATGGCGCCCACCCAATAGTGCCATGCCGCTCCATCGGTCTGCCGCCATAGCAGCCATGCCAATGCCAACGCAGTCAGCCCCATAGGAAGCGCCATCCACCTGCGGAACGTCGCCATCCAAGGCCCCGGCTTTGGCAGCCGGTTGCGCAGCCCGGGCACAAAACCGACCGCGAGGAAGGGCAGGGCGAGGCCCAATCCCAAGCCCCCGAAGATCGGCAAAGCTGCCCATGCGGGGAGCACCAGGGTCGCGCCGAGCGCTGCACCCAACAGCGGGCCGCTGCACGGTGTCGCGACGAAGGCGGCGAGCGCGCCGGTCCAGAACCCCCCCGCTGCGCCGCCCTTGTCGACGAGCGCCTGCCCGCCGCCGAACGACGGCAATTCATAGGTGCCGAGCAGGTTGAGCGTGATCGCGAGAGCGAGGATCAGCAGCACGAGCACGCTCAGCGGATGCTGCAGCTGGAACGCCCAGCCGACCTGCTCGCCCGCCGCGCGCAGCGCGAGCAGCGCCCCGCCGAGGAGCAGCGCGGTGACGATCGCGCCAGCGGTGTAAGCGAGCGCCTCGACCTTTGCCGACCGCGCATCGCCGCCCGAGCGCGCGATGCTGAGCGCCTTGAGGCTCAAGATCGGAAAGACGCACGGCATCAGATTGAGGATCAGCCCGCCGAGGATCGCGCCGCCGAGCGCGGTCCAGAACAGGCCGAGGTCGATGCCCGCGTCAGCCGCCACGATCGGCGACCCCGCCGCGCGCACCGCCGCCGGCTCGAACCCGACCGTGAGGCCCCGGCCGTCGGCCAGCTTGAGCAGCGCCTTGACCGGTCCCGCCGCGCCGCCGTTCGCGCGCGCCTCGACGACGATCCAGTCGCCGTTGCGGCTGAAAGTCTGGCGCGCGGCGTAATCGATCACATCCTGCGTTTCGACGAACAGGTGCGGCGCCGTCATCGCCGCCCCGGCGGGCAGCGGGATGCCGAAGCGGACGGTGTCGCCGCGGCGCTCCCAGGTGCCGGCGCGGTCGAGCGGCTGCGGCAACCGCGCGCGCCAGCCGTCGAAACGCGCGCGCGACGCCGCGGTGACGCTGCCGTCGCCCGCCTTCAGCGCGACCGCGACGACCGCCGTCTCGGGCACGCACACCTTGTCGGTGCAGGCCAGCCAGTTGGCGGTGCCGGTCAGCGTCAGGTCGGTGCCCGGCGCGATGCGCCGGTCGACCGTCACATCGGCGAGCAGCGCATAAGGATGTTCGTAGACATGGTTCATCATCCCGAACAGGATCAGCGCCTCGGGGACCGGGTAGCGAAAGGCGCCGACCGTGACGCCTTCGGGTGCATTCCATTCGACGTTGAGCCCGAAGCCCGCATCGCCGCCGTTGAGCCAATAGCCGTGCCATCCCTTGTCGGGGGTCATCGTCAGCGCGATCGCGGTCGCGCCTCCCGGCATCGGCGCCGCCGATTCGGCGACCAGCCGCGGCTGGATATGGATCGGCTGGGTAGGCGCGGGCTGGGCGAGCGCCGGCGTCGTTGCGGCGACGAGCGGCGCCAGCATGGCAAGCAACGCCAATATGGCGCGCCACAGCTTTGTCACACATCGGTTATCGCGCAAATCCATGCTCCGCCCGCGGCCGTTCGTCTCTCGAGGCTTGCCATATAGGCGGCTTTCGTCGAGAGGACAGCCCGCGCTGACGCTCTGGAGGGAGAAGCTGCCCGTGACCCGCAAATATCTGACCACCGCCATTGCCGCCGTGCTGTGCCTGACCGGCGCTGCCGCCGGCCTTGCGCAGGATACGGCGCCGGCAGTGCAAAAGGTTACGGCGACGACGCCGGCGCCGAAGCTGATCGTGATGATCGCGGTCGATCAGTTGTCGGCCGACCTGTTCGCCGAATATCGCGGCAAGTTCACCGGCGGCTTCGCGCGGCTGGCCGCCGGTGCGGTCTTCCCGTCGGGATATCAGGCGCACGGCGCGACTGAAACCTGCCCCGGCCATTCGACGATCCTGACCGGAAATCACCCCGCCAACACCGGCATCGTCGCCAACAATTATTTCGACCTGTCGGTGCCGCGCGACGACAAGCGCGTGTATTGCGCCGAGGATGAAAGCGTTGCCGGGACGGCGTCGGGCGGCGGGAAATATGCCCCGTCGGTCAAGCATCTGCTCGTCCCGACGCTGGGTGACCTGATGAAGGCGCGCGATCCCAGAACCCAGGTCGTATCGGTCGCGGGCAAGGACCGCGCCGCGATCATGATGGGCGGCCACCAGGCCGACGAAGTGATGTGGCTCGCCCCAACCGGGCTTACCAGCTATCGCGGCACCGCACTGTCGCCGGTCGCGGCGCAGGCGGGCACCGCGATTGCCGCCGCGATCGCGCAGCCGCGTCCGGGCCTGACCTTGCCCGCCGATTGCGCCGCACATGACATTGCGATCCCGGTTGGCTCGAAGGGGGCGACCGTGGGTACCGGGCGAATGGCCCGCGAAGGCGGCAATTTTCGGGCCTTCATGGCCTCGCCCGAAGCCGACGGTGCGGTCCTCGCCACCGGCGCTGCGCTGCGCCAGGCGCGCAAGATGGGGGAAGGCGCGGCGACCGATCTGCTGATCCTCGGCCTGTCGGCGACCGACTATGTCGGCCACGGCACCGGCACCGAGGGCAGCGAAATGTGCCTGCAAATGGCAGGGCTCGACCGTGAACTCGGCGATTTCTTTGCGCGGCTCGATGCCACCGGCATCGACTATGCCGTCGTGCTGACCGCCGACCATGGCGGGCACGACCTTCCCGAACGCAATCGCCAGAACGCCTGGCCCGCCGCCGCGCGCGTCGATAGCGCGCTCGACCCCGAAGCGATGGGCAAGGCGGTGGCCGAACAACTGGGCCTCCCGCAACCCTTGCTGTACGGGGACGGGGGCGATTATTATCTGTCGAAGACGTTGACCGCACCGCAGCGCAAGGCCGCTCTTGCGGCCATTCTGCCGCGGCTGCGCGCGCATCCCCAGGTCGAGGCGGTGGCCACCGCCGAGGAACTCGCCGCTCATCCGATCTCGAAGCGCGCGCCCGATGTTTGGACGATGATGGACAAGCTGCGCGCGTCGTTTCATCCGCAACGGTCGGGCGACTTCATCATCGCGCTGCAACCTCGTGTCACCCCGATTCCCGAACCGGGCGTCGGCTATGTCGCGACGCACGGGTCGGTGTGGGATTACGACCGCCGCGTGCCGATGCTGTTCTGGCGCAAGGGGCTGGCCGGTTTCGAACAGCCGAATGCCGTGATGACGGTGGATATCCTGCCGACGCTCGCCTCCCTGATCGGTCTGCCGATCGACACGACCAAGATCGACGGGCGCTGCCTCGACCTGCTCTCGGGCCCCGAAAGCAGCTGCCGCTAACCACGAAGACGGAATCATGACGAACAATTTGCGGAATTTTCCCGGCCGGCTGCTGCTGGTCGGTTGCGGCAATATGGCGGGGGCGATGCTCGACCGCTGGCTGACCGAGGGGCTCGCCCCGGCGCAGGTCGCGGTCGTCGATCCGGCGGCGCCGCCGCGCGCCGGGGTGGCGCACTTCGCCGCGCTCGCCGACTGGCAGGCCGCCGGCGGCGCTGCCGACTGGGTGATGCTGGGCATGAAGCCGCAGCAGCTCGGCGAGGTCGCGCACGACCTTGCGCCGCAGCTTTCGGGCGGCACGCACCTCTTGTCGATCCTCGCCGGGGTGTCGCTCGCCGACCTCGCGGCGCGCTTTCCCGATGCCGGGGCGCATGTCCGCATCCTGCCGAACCTCGCGGCGCGGATCGGCGCCGGGGTGTCGGCGGTCGCAACGCTGGGCGCCGCCGATGAACCCGCCGTCGCCAGCCTGCTCGACCCGCTCGGCCATGTCGTTGCGCTGCCCGACGATTCGACGATGGACCTCGTCACCGCCTTTACCGGCAGCGGCCCTGCGTTCGTCTTCCGGCTGATCGAATCCTATGCCGCGGCGGGCGAACGGCTCGGGCTGTCGGCGGAGGATGCGCTGACGCTGGCGACTGCGACCTTCGGCGGCGCGACGGCGCTGCTTGCCGACAGTGGCGAACGGCCGGGGGCGCTCGTCGCCCAGGTCGCGAGCAAGGGCGGCACGACGCAGGCGGGGCTCGACGTCCTCGACAGCGACGGCCAGCTCGTCGCGCTGATGACCAACGTGCTGCGCGCGGCGCGCGACCGCAGCCGCGAACTCGCCGATCTCGCGCGCGGCGAGGGCTAGCACCCTAAGCCGGATCGCGCCCCAGCTTCGCCACCCGGCCGCGGTCGCGCGGCGGCAGCAATGCCTCGCTGACCTGCCAGAAACCGGTCACCGCCGCCTGGCCGGCATGGGTATAGGCGCGGCTCATCGCGTCGCGCAGCTGAGTAAAGATCGCCGCCTCGATCGCGCGGCCGGCGTCGGTCAGCCGCAATTCCTTCTGCCGCCGGTCGCGGTTGCCCGGCCGCGTGGCGACCAGCTCGCGCGCCTCCAGCTCCTTGATCACCCGGCCGAGCGACTGTTTGGTGATCCCGAGCAAGGCAAGCAGGTCCGAAATCGTCACCCCCGGCTGGCGCGCGATGAAATAGAGCGCACGGTGATGCGCCCGCCCCAGCCCGTGTTCGGCGAGCCGCGCGTCGATCGCGCGCCACAGCGCATTTTGCGCGAAAAACAGATATTCGATGCCGCGCCGCACTTCATCCTCGCGCAAGAAAAGAGCGGAGGCGGCGGGGACTTGTGAAAGAAAATTTTCCTCGGCCATGGCCGCTAACGTTGCGCGCCGGGCCCGTCTTTGGCAAGAGGCGCGCACCATCGACCCCCAAGCCACAGGTATTCGCATGTCCGCTCCCGCCTTCACCCATCTGCCGCATCCCAATCCGGTTGCGGACGATGTCCGCGCGGCGGCGATCGCCGATCCGGCGTTTGGGCGGGTGTTCACCGACCATATGGTGTCGATCCGCTATTCGGAGGCAAAGGGCTGGCACGACGCACAGGTGATGCCGCGCGGCCCGCTGACGCTCGATCCGGCGACCGCGGTGCTCCATTATGCGCAGGAAATCTTCGAAGGGCTGAAGGCATACCGGCTCGACGACGGGTCGATGGGGCTGTTCCGGGTCGAAGCGAACGCCGCGCGCTTCCGCGCCAGCGCGCGCCGCATGGCGATGGCCGAGCTGCCCGACGAGCTGTTCATCGCTGCGGTCAAGGAAGCGGTCGCGGCCGACGCCGACTGGTTTCCGCCGGTCGACGGCGGCGCGCTCTATCTGCGCCCCTTCATGTTCGCGAGCGAAGTCTTCCTCGGCGTCAAACCGGCGTCCGAATATCAGTTTCTGGTCATCGTCTCGCCGGTCGGCAATTATTTCAAATCGGGCGCCCCGGCGATTTCGCTCTGGGTGTCGGAAACCTACACCCGCGCCGGGCCGGGCGGCACCGGCGCCGCCAAATGCGGCGGCAACTATGCTGCCAGCCTCGTCGCGCAGCGCGAAGCGATCGCCAAAGGGTACGACCAGGTCGTCTTTCTCGACGCCGCCGAACATCGCTGGATCGAGGAACTGGGGGGCATGAACATGTTCTTCGTGTTCGATGACGGCAGCATCGTCACCCCGCCGCTGACCGACACGATCCTGCCCGGGATCACCCGCGATGCGATCATCACGCTGGCGACGGACGCCGGGCTCACGGTGCGCGAAGAACCCTATGCGATCGACCAGTGGCAGGCCGATGCGACAAGCGGCCGCCTGACCGAAAGCTTCGCCTGCGGCACCGCCGCGGTGGTGACTCCGGTCGGCAAGGTGACGCGCGGCGACGCCAGCTTCACCATCGGCGCCGGCGGCCCGGGACAGGTCACCGCGATGCTCAAGGGCAAGCTCGTCGACATCCAGCGCGGCCGCGCCGCCGATCCCCACGGCTGGGTCACGCGGCTCTAGCTTGACACAACCTAAGGGCGCCTTGCCAACAGGGGCCGAGGCGCTATAGAGCGCGCTCGCACCGGCCCGTTGGGGCGTCGCCAAGTGGTAAGGCAGCGGCTTTTGATGCCGCCATTCGCAGGTTCGAATCCTGCCGCCCCAGCCAGCCGGTGTCCTTTTCCGCTCTGATCCGAACAAGCGTCGCGGCGACCGCCCATCGGCGCGCGCGGGCGCGCGATCGCGTCGTCTTCAAGCTGTCGTCATGCGGGGGGAAGTGCGAACCCTTTATCCCCCGCCCGCCGCGCTTGGCAGCCGCGGCGGGGGATGAGGTTGTGTGTGCACAAGAGAACATTAGGAGAACATTGGCGCGACGTCAAGCTTCTTTTTCCGCGCCGGGCTGGCCGCCCCGCAGTTGACGTAAACGTCAGTCGAGGCCAAGGCCGGGGCCATATAGCGAAAGGGAAAACGATGGCCGAGCAACCCAAATTTGACCTGACGGGGCGCGTCGCGCTCGTCACCGGTGCTTCGTCGGGGCTCGGCGCGGGATTCGCTGCGGCGCTTGCCGCTGCGGGGGCGAAAGTCGTCCTGGCGGCTCGCCGCACCGACAAGCTGGCCGAGCAGGTCGCCGCGATCGAGGCGGCGGGCGGGCAGGCGGTCGCGGTCGCGATGGACGTCACCGACGAAGCATCGACCAGGGCCGCCTATGATGCCGCCGAGGCCGCCTTCGGCACCGTCGACACGATCGTCGCCAACGCCGGGGTCGCGACCGAAAAGATGGCGCTGGGCCTGAGCGTCGACGAGGTCGACTTTCTCCACGCCGCCAATGTCCGCGGCGTCTTCCTCACCGCGACCGAAGGGGCGCGGCGGCTCGACAAGGATGGCGCGCGCGAGAAGCAGCACGGACGCATCGTGCTGATCGGGTCGATCACTGCCGAGAAGGTCTTTCCCGCGACCGCGGTCTATGGCGCGACCAAGGCGGCGGTGCGCCATCTGGGCAAGGCGCTGGCGCGCGAATGGGCGCGGCGGGGGATCAGCGTGAACGTCATCCAGCCCGGCTATTTCGCCTCCGAAATGACCGCGGTGTTGTTCGAAAGCGACGTCGGCGACACGATGGTCAAAAGCTTCCCGCGCCAGCGGATGCGCCCGCCGAGCGATCTGCACGCGCCGCTGCTGCTCCTCTGCTCCGATGCGGCGCAGGGCATCACCGGCAGCGTGTTCACGATCGACGACGGCCAGACGCTGTGAGCGACCACCTGCTGATCGAGGCACGCGGCGCGGTCGAGATCGCAACCCTCAACCGCCCCGAGCGGCTGAACGCACTGAACGAAGGGCTGGTCGAAGACCTCAATGCCTATTTTGGCGGGCTCGCCGATCGCCCCGCGGTGCGTGTCGTCGTCCTGCGCGGTGCGGGGCGCGGCTTTTGCGCCGGGCTCGACATCCAGGAAGATCGCAGCTCCGACGAGACGCCGGTGCTGCGCACGCTCCGCACTCAGACCCGCATCGGCAATATCTATCGCAAGATGCGCGCCTGTCCGCAGCCGATCGTCGCGCTCGGCCACGGCGCCGCGGCGGGCGGCGGCTTGTCGCTGCTGCTCGCGTCCGACGTGCGCTACGCTGCGCCTTCGTTCCGCTGCAACGCCGCCTATATCCGCATCGGCCTTGGCGGCTGCGACATGGCGTCGAGCTATTTCCTGCCGCGCCTCGTCGGGGCGAGCCTGGCGGCGGAGATGATTCTGACCGGGCGCTTCATCGACGCCGACCGGGCGCTGCGCGCCGGGCTGGTGAGCGAGATCGTTGACGAGGATGCGCTGTTGGACCGCGGCCTCGCGCTCGCCGACGAAATGCTCGCGACCAGCCCGCACGGGCTACGCCTGTCGAAACAGGCGCTGGGGCTGAATATCGATGCGCAGAGCCTTGAGGCCGCAATGGCGATCGAGGATCGCCAGCAGGTGATTCTGGCGGCGACCGAAGATCATCGCGAAGCGCTGGCCGCCTTCCTCGAAAAGCGCGCGCCCGACTATCGCGAGCGCTAGCGCGGGCTCAGCTGGCGCTCGCCGCCATGATCGTGCGCCCGTCGGGGCCGAGCGCGGCGAGCTCCCAGCCATCCGCCACGGCGCGGCCGACGAGGTGGAGCGGCTCGCCGGCAAAGGCGGGTGCCTGCGCGCGCATCCGGAACCGCGCCAGCGCATTGGCGCCAAGCTCGCGCTGCGCCAGATCGAGCAGCAGCGTCGCGGTCAGCGGCCCGTGCACGACGAGCCCGCGATACCCCTCTTCGCCTGTCGCATAGGGCCGGTCGTAATGGATGCGGTGGCTGTTGAAGGTCAGCGCCGAATAGCGGAACAGCATCGCCTCCGACGGCGTCACGCGCCGCCGCCAGTCCCATCCCGCCAGATCGGGTTCGGACGCCGGTGCCGGCGGAACGGATGGCGCCGCGACGGGCGCGGGTTCGCGAAAGACGATCGTCTGGCGTTCGCTCACCGCGGGCACGCCGCCCGCCAGCGTTTCGTGATCGACCTCGACGAAGACGAGCTGGCCGCTCGCGCCGGCCTTGGCGTCGATCGCCGCGATCGTCGACCGTTTGACGATTGCCGCCCCCGCCGCGATCGGCGCCAGAAAGCGCACGTCGCTCGCCGCCCACATCCGGCGCGGCAGCGGGATCGGCGGCATGAAACTGCCCAGCGCATCGCTGCGCTGCGGATGGCCGTCGGCGCCGAGGGCCGCGGTCGGCGCGTCGGGCAGGCACAGGCACCAGTGGATCGCCTGCGCCGCGACGCTGCCGCTGTCCGCGCTGTCGATCGTGGCGCGAAACCGCGCCAGCAGGGCGGGGGTCAGCAGGTCGTGCTGCTCTGTGGTTCGGCCGATCCATGCGTCCCAGGTCATCCACCACGCAAAGCATGATTTTTCCCCGCCGCCAAGCGCGCCATTGCGCACGACGAGATATTGGCATAATGAGTGCCATAATATCTCTGAGGAGGGGGCGATGGCAGTGCGCTTGTGGGGTGGGGGAACCTTGCCGCGCGTCGGCGGGTTCGGGCGCGCTGTCATCATCTCCCTCGGCGCCATCGCCGCGGCGGCGGCCACGCCGCTGGCGGCGCAGCGCACCGCAGCGCCGCCAGCCCGTCCCAATATCGTCATTTTGCTCGCTGACGACTGGGGATTCAGCGACGTCGGCGCGTTCGGCGCCGAATTTGCGACCCCGCATATCGACGCGCTCGCGCGCGCGGGCACGCGCTTTTCCAATTTCCACGTCGCGGGATCCTGTTCGCCGACCCGCGCGATGTTGCAGACCGGGGTGATGAACCACCGCGCCGGGCTCGGCAACATGCCCGAAACCATCCCCGACCAGCATCGCGGCAAGCCCGGATACGACACGGTGATGAACCACCGCGTCGTGACCATCGCCGAGCGGCTGAAGGCGGCGGGGTATCGCACCTACCTGACCGGCAAGTGGCACCTCGGCAGCGATCCGGCGCGCCTGCCCGAAGCGCGCGGCTACGACCACGCCTTCAGCCTCGCCGATGCCGGCGCCGACAATTTCGAACAGCGCCCGATCGAAGGGATGTACGACACCGCCGCCTGGACCGAAAACGGGCGGGCGGCGACGCTGCCGCGCGACTATTATTCATCGACCTTCGTGGTCGCGAAGATGATCGACTATATCGAGGCCGGGCGCGCGAGCGGCAAACCCTTCCTCGCCTCGATCAACTTCCTCGCCAACCACATCCCGATCCAGGCGCCCGACAGCGACATCGCGCGCTATTCGGCGATGTATCGGGATGGCTGGACGGCGCTGCGTGAAGCGCGCGCGCGCCGCGCCGCGGCGCTCGGCGTCGTGCTGGCGGGCACGGCGATCATGACGATGCCGACGACGCGCGACTGGGCAGGGCTTGCCGCCGACGAGCGCGCCGCGGCGGTGCGGGTGATGCAGGCCTATGCCGGCATGGCGACCGCGATGGACCGCGAGGTCGGCCGCCTCGTCGCGCATCTGCGCGCGTCGGGCGATTACGACAACACCATCTTCGTCTTCCTGTCGGACAATGGCGCCGAACCGATCGATCCCTACAGCCGGACGCGCAACCGGCTGTTCCTCGGGATGCAATATGACACCTCGACCGCCAATATCGGCCGCCGCGGCAGCTTCAGCGCGATCGGCCCCGGCTGGGCGAGCGCGGCGTCCTCGCCCCTGTCGGGGTACAAGTTCAGCGCCACCGAGGGCGGGCTGCGCGTGCCGCTGATCATCGCCTGGCCCGGCAATGGCGATGTGCGCGCGGGCGCGATCAGCGATGCGTTGACGCACGTCACCGACATCGTCCCGACGCTCACCGAGCTGGCGGACGTGCCGGCGTCGGGCGCGACATGGAACGGGCGCGCGGTCGAGCCGGTCGCCGGGCGCAGCCTGGTGCCGCTGCTGCGCGGCAGCGCCGACAGCGTCCACGGCGACGCGCCGCTGGGTTATGAATTGTCGGGCAATGCCGCGCTGTTCCGCGGCGACGACAAGCTGGTGCGCAACCTGCCGCCGACCGGCGACGGGCGCTGGCGGCTCTACGACATCAAGGCCGATCCCGGCGAGACGCGCGACCTGGCGGCGGCCCGCCCCGAACGCTTCGCGGCGATGCTGGCCGATTACCGCGCCTATGCCAGGGCGAACGGGGTGCTCGACATGCCCGCGGGCTACACCGCCGACGAACAGATCAACGCCTATGCATGGGCGCAGCAGGGGCGCAAGCGCGCGGTGCAGGCAGGCGCGATCCTCGGCGGCGGGCTCGCTTTGCTATCGGCGCTGATCTGGCTGATCGTCCGCCGGCGCCGGGCGCGCCGGGTCGATCAGGCGAAAACCGATGTGGTCGGTGCCTAAAGACCGCTCCTGAAACTGGCGCGCCGCGGGGCGATAGCGCGCGCAATAATTGGCCGCGCACAAAAAGCTGCCGCCCTTGATAATATTGCTGTCGTTCGCCGCGCTGCTCGTCGTCCATTCCCAGACATTGCCGATCAGGTCGTGGACGCCGTGGCGGTCGGCGGGAAAGCAGGCGACGGGGGCGCGGCTGGTGAAGCCGTCTTCGCCCAGATCGCGGGCCGGGAAGGCGCCCTGATAATAGTTGGCGCGCGGTTTGCCGTCCGCACCGACGGGGACATTGCGGTCGGCGCCCCCCGTCGCGGCGGCGAGTTCCCACTGCGCCTCGTTCGGCAGCGCCTTGCCCTTCCATTTCGCAAAGGCGAGCGCGTCGTCATAGGCGACCTGCACCACCGGCTCGCGCCCCCGCCCGTCGATGTTCGTCGCGGGCCCGGCCGGATGCCGCCACTCGGCGCCGACGACCCAGCGCCACCAGTTCGGATTGCCGTCGGTCGGCGCGGTGAAGACCGCCCCGCCGGGCACCAGCATGGCGGGCGGCGCGCCCGGCAGCGGCGGCGGGTCCTGCTCGGCCACTGTCCGGTATCCGGTCGCGCGCACGAATTCGGCGAACTCGGCATTGGTGACCTCGTGCGTCGCGATCCAGTATCCCGGCACGGTCACCGCGCGCGCGGGACCCTCCTCGGGCAGCGTATCGTCGGCGCCCATGGTGAAGGTGGCGCCGGGGATCCAGGCGTAATCGGTCTTCGGCATCGCCGGGCACTCGGGCGTGACGGCCGCCGTGCGCTGCTCGGCCGGCTCGCGGCCGCACGCCGCCAGCGCCCCGGCCAGCAGCACCGGCAGCAGCGCGGCGCCCGGCCGGATCACGCCGGCCTGCCGGCGCCGATCGCCGCGATCTGCGTTTCGACCATATGCGCCATCACCGCGCCGGCATCGTCGGCCGGCAGTCCCTGGTCGTGGCGCAGCGTGCGCCAGGTCTGGAACGACAGCGCCGCGCACAGCGCCTCGACCGCGATCCGGTCGGCAATCACCTCGGCGGGCAACAGGCGCAGGATCAGCTCGCGCTCCAGCATCACGACCTTGCTGTACTGGCCCATCAGAAAGGGCGACTGATAGCGTTTGATGTTCGCGGCGAGGCGAAAGGGCAGCGTCGCTTCAAACACCCGGACCCGGCGCTGCACCAGGTCGCGCATATTCGCCCGCCAGTCCGCATCGGCGTAGGGCGCCGCGACGACCGGCATCACCCGTTCGGCGATCTTTGCGGTAATCTCGGCGTACAGGGCGTCCATGTCGTCGAAGTGGCGAAACACGGTGCGCAGGCCAATGCCCGCTTCCTCGGCGACGCGCGCCGCGCTGGGTGACAGGTCGCCGCCGACGATCAGCTCCATCATCGCCTCGACGATGCGCCGGTGGCTCGACCGGCTGCGCTCGCGCCGGCCATCGACCCGTGCCGCTTCGCCGTCTTGTCCGGCGGATTTCCTCACCCCCGTCGTCATGACATCTCCGCTGGCCCAGCTTGGCGCCGGGGTCAATGCCCCGCAGCGAACATAGTTGCACGCCCCGGAATAAAATGACACATATAGTGCCATAAGTTTTCGTGCAGCGGCCGGACCGGCGATTTGGGCACCAACAGCGCCGACCGCGCTGGCTCTTTCCCACGCCGCGAAGCGCGAACGACGGGTGGGGGATCGGGTGTCATGAAAAAAAGGTGGCTTGCGCTGGCCGGCGTCGCCCTGCTGGGTACGGCGGGTTATTTCGCGTTCGAGGCGAACAAGTTTCGCCTCCCCGGCCTCGTCCAGGACTGGCGCGACCCGGTCCAGCCGAACCGCCCGGTCGTCTGGCAAGCCGGCCCCGCGACGGCCCCCGACGGCACCCGCCCGCCCAACATCATTTTGATCGTCGCCGACGACTTGGGCTACAACGACATCAGCCTGAACGGCGGCGGCATCGCGGGCGGCATCGTCAAGACCCCGAACATCGATGCGCTGGCGCGGGACGGCGCGAATTTCACCACCGCCTATGCCGCGAACGCCACCTGTTCGCCGTCGCGCGCCGCGATGATGACGGGGCGCTACCCGACGCGCTTCGGCTTCGAATTTACCGCGGTGCCGGTCGAGTTCGCCGAAAATCTGGCGCATGGCGGCGGCGTCGGGCCGCATCGCACGATCTTCCACGACGAACTGATTACCCCCGACATCCCCGCCTATGCCGATATGGGCGTCCCCGCGGCCGAGGTCACGATCGCCGAGGCGGTGAAGGCGGCGGGGTATCGCACCCTCCACATCGGCAAATGGCATTTGGGCGAGGCGGCGGCGCTCCAGCCGCAGGCGCAGGGCTTCGACGAAAGCCTGGCCGTGCTCGGCGGCGCGGCGATGTTCATGGCCGAGGATGATCCGGGCGTCGTCAATGCCAAGCTGCCGTGGGACCCGATCGACCGTTTCATCTGGGCCAATCTGCGCCACGCCGTCACCTTCAACGGCAGCCCGCGTTTCCAGCCCAAGGGCCATATGACCGACTATTTCGCCGACCAGGCGATCGCGGCGATCAAGGCGAACCGCAACCGGCCCTTCTTCCTGTACCTCGCCTTCAACGCGCCGCACACGCCGTTGCAGGCGACAAAGGCGGATTATGACCGGCTGCCGCAGATCAAGGACGAAAAGACCCGCGTCTATGGCGCGATGGTCGCGCAAATGGACCGCCGCATCGGCGATGTGATGGCGACGCTGAAACAGCAGGGGATCGACGACAACACCCTCGTCATCTTCACCAGCGACAATGGCGGCGCCTGGTACAATGGCATCGACCGTCTGAACGCGCCTTTCCGCGGGTGGAAGGCCACCTTTTTCGAAGGCGGCATCCGCACGCCTCTGCTGATGCGCTGGCCGTCCCAGATTGCGCCGGGCACGCGCCGCGCCGACACCACCGGGCATATCGACCTGTTCGCGACGATCGCCGGCGCGGCGGGCGCCGCCGTTCCCGCCGACCGCACGATCGACAGCGAAGACATCCTCGCCGGCCCGGCAAAACGCACCGCGCTGTTCTGGCGCTCGGGCGACTATCGCGCCGTGCGCGAGGGCGACTGGAAGCTGCAACTCACCAAACGCCCCGAACAGGCGCGCCTCTACAATCTCGCCGTCGACCCCACCGAACAGCGCGACCTGTCATCCAGCGACCCGCAGCGCGTCGCGCGGCTGCGCGCGCTGATCGCGGCGCAGAACAAGGACATGGCCAAACCGATCTGGCCCGGCCTGATCGAAGGACCGGTTCGCATCGACGTGCCACTGACGACGCCGTGGCGTGAAGGACAGGACTATGTGTACTGGACCAATTGATGCGCGGCGCCGCGAGGCGCCCGCGCCGGTCCGCGCTTTAACGTCAAAGTTCAGGGAAGGTCAGCCCAATGGTGATCGCTGCAGGACTGCCGCGCGCGGTGCTGGTGTTGGCGGGGCGCTGGATTGCGTGCCGGTCGGGAAGGATGCTGCTCATCGACCAGCTTGAAGCACAAAGGAATTTTGTAGGACAGCGGTTTTTGCAATAACGGCTAATTGGGGATTGTTGCGCCTGTCACCGTAATTCTGTGAAGCGGGCAACCGGATTATCCATGACCCGGTTTTGACCCGATCATATTCGTTCAATCACCACATCTGCTCTTACCCGTAGCAATATATGATCGTAAAAGGTCATACATGTCGGGCGGGAATCAACCAAAAGACCATCACTGGTGGCCAGTGGCCTTGCAGCGATACTGGGCGGATAGACAAGGCGACGTGGCGTGGATTGGGTCCGATGGAAAGCTGGGGAAAAAGCGATTCTACAATCGCAATATCGGATACAAACGCCATGGGCATACGATGTTCAAAGGCCAAGGTGTCTGGGAGAATAATTTCGAAAGCGAATTTGATATTGATGATAAAATTCACAATATCATCGCTGCTCTGAAAAGCCTCAAACCGCTAGGGATCTCTTTGAAAGACATCAGAGCCATTTTGACATTGCTTCTCAAGAAAGGTCGAAGCGGCAGAGATGGGTGTCACTTTTATCATCTCGATGAGCAGCTACACCGAAACTTGCTTCTGCTCCTTCACTCTCTGTTGATCCGCAGTCCCAGTTTTCGTTCAAAGTACGAGCGCTTCCCAACACGATTTGGCTTACCCCAAAATGAAGATGTCGGGAAAGCCAACATGAATCAGAACTACCGCCTCGCGAAACGGCTTTGCGCAAATGGATATATCTCTCTGCACTCCTTCGTGCTGCTGCATTCGCCGTTCAAGAAGTTCATTTGTGGCGACGGCCATCTCGACTGGCTTACATGCGGCCTTACTGCCAATCGCATTGATGGCCGTGCACTCGTTCCCCTCACGCCACATCTCTGCGTCTATTTTTGTACGTTGAACTCGCGGCGTACGTCTGCGCCGAATTGTGCATCGCTTCTGGCTCCGCAATGGATGGTCGATCAAGCAAACGACATCGCGCAGATATATTCCGGCAATAGGCTCTTCTACCTCGGGAAACCGCCGAGACTTTCACCTCATTTTCTGAACGGCCAATTTCTTGAGCATAACAATCATCGCGATCCGCTGATTGAAGTGCTCGATGAAATAGCGGGCAATAACCGAGATCGGAACTTCTTGACGGGGCTTTAGGAGATCAATCGTTGCGATTGTTGCCATTACGGTGACAGCAATTACGGTGCCAGGTGCGTCGTCTCCGAATTTCCAGTGAAGGCTTGCGCCCGCGCTTGGCGGGCATCAGCTTGAACCCGGTCGAGCGCTCTATATCCTCCAGCCAGGCCGGCGAACCGATCGGCCGGCCCAGAGTCTCCGCTTGACCCAGGGCAGCATAAGTGAATGCCTCGTCAAATCCTGCCCAAGAAAGGCGGCAAAGTTGCCGACCCGATCAAAGCGCCAGCGCCACCGTCACGACGTGGTCGTCCGCCACTTCGATATGCGCCCGCGTGCTCGACCAAGGCCAATCTTCGGCTCGGCTCACCAGCCGTGCCCGCCCCGGGTTGAGCGCCACATAGCGAAACGCCGCGACCAGGTGCTGCTCGTCCATCGCCACCGAACCGAACCGCCCTTGCCACAGATGCCCCGTCACCCGCATCCGGGCGTTGACATAGCCGGTGTAGGGGCGGTGGACATGCCGGAATGTCCGCCCCAGCCCATTTTCGTCGCGCGGCGCGGTCACGATGTGGACGTGGTTGGGCATCAGGCAATAAGACCAGACCTCGACGCCATGCCGCACCCTCTCAATGCTGTAACCGGCGGCACCCTCCGCGCGAATACGCCATGATCAGGTTTTGATCTTTCTGCGTGCACGCTTCCCAAAGCCTTTTTGGGCCGTTCGCATCGCAGAAATTGACGCCGATATCGCGCGAGGATTTTCATGCATTTTTACCCGATTGTGCGCCAAAAAAGCTGGCTATTTGGATTGGCCGTCGCTGCTGCACTATCTGGCGGCATCACGCCGACGGCGTGGGCCGCTCCCCTGGCCGCTACAAATTCGACGACGACATACAACCGAGTGCAGATTGACGGCGTCGGGGTGTTTTATCGAGAGGCCGGACCGAAAGACGCGCCGACAATCGTCTTGCTCCACGGTTTCCCGACGTCGTCGCGCCAGTATGAAGCGCTGATACCGCTGCTGGCCACGCGATACCACGTCATCGCACCCGATTATCCCGGCTTCGGACAGAGTGACGCACCCGAACCGTCGGTCTTCCCTTATACGTTCGATCATCTGGCCAAGGTAATGAGCCAGCTGTTGGTGCGCCTCGAAATCAGCCGTTACAGCCTCTATATTCACGATTACGGCGCTCCGGTGGGTTTCCGGATGATGATGGCGCATCCAGAGCGATTGGACGCGCTCATCACGCAGAACGGCAATGCTTACCGCGAAGGCTTGGGCAAGAAATGGCCCGGAATTGCCGAATATTGGGCCGATCCAAAAGC
Source organism: Sphingopyxis sp. (assembly GCF_050916055.1). Taxonomy (GTDB): domain Bacteria; phylum Pseudomonadota; class Alphaproteobacteria; order Sphingomonadales; family Sphingomonadaceae; genus Sphingopyxis. The sequence continues at coordinate 2,519,473 of NZ_CP051527.1, read as the reverse complement.
TCATCCGCAGGTTCTTGAAGCCTTTCTGTCTTTCGACACCACGGTGCAGCGTCATACAGCCGGCACATCGCATCCGCAGCGACACAATCCGGAGAACTGGCTCAACGAGTTTGCACATCTGGCAAAACCCGGTCAGCGCGCGATCCAGTCGGCGTTGCTGTACGACTATCGGACCAACGTAGCGGCCTACCCCATTTGGCAAGCTTGGCTTCGCGAACATCGACCCCCGACTTTGGTGGTATGGGGCGCCAATGACCCTTCGTTCGTTGCCGCTGGTGGCACAGCGTTCAAGCGAGACCTGCCGGACGCGGAAATTCACTTGCTCGACGCGGGCCACTTTGCGCTTGACGAAAAGACCGATGAGATCGCCCGCCTGATGCTCGATTTTATGGCCAGACGGGTGGAATGAGCAAATTCCCAATGCGGTGACAGGAGCGTTATCCCGGTATTTCCAATGAATGCTTGCGCCCGCGCTCTACGAGCCGTCGGCTTTAACCCGGTCGCGCGCTCCATATCCGGGCGCACCGCTGCCATGCGAGTTGCCATGACTGCCGGTTTTTTGGAGTCCTACCGGACTATATGGTGCGGTCGAGAAGACTCGAACTTCCACGGCCTTTCGGCCACAACGACCTCAACGTTGCGCGTCTACCAGTTCCGCCACGACCGCACATCATGATGGGGCCGAACGGGTCCGGCTCCGGGTAGGAGCGGGCGCCTAGCAAAGCTTGTCGGGCGATGCAAGCGAGCTTCGCTGCAATTATTTCCGGGCGCGGCGGAGGCGCCGGGCCGCGCGCGTCGCGGCTGTCACCAAATCGACTCCGAAGCGTCACGCATCTGTCACGGCTCTGGCGTCAGACCGTCATCGAATCACCCTAGTGGCGTCGTCACCGGGGGCGAGCCAGTCAGACTTTTCTCGTTTGCCGGTGATTTTTCATCAGGGCGCCACTCGACACATCCGGGGGCGCGCACCGGGTACGGAGATTTTCATGGCGGCTTTCGCACGCATTCGTTTGGTCATGCTCAGCGGCGTGGCCTGTTCCATCCTGGCCGCCTGCGGTGCCGACGGCGTCGCATCGCCCGGCGAAGGCGTGATCGTGATCCCGGCGCCGACCCCGACGCCGACGCCGACCCCCACGCCGACCCCGACCCCCACCCCGACCGGCGTGACCCCGGCCGCGAACTGCCCGACGATCGCCGGTCCCGACCAGCTGTCGAACCTCGGCACGATCAGCGGCCCCGGCGGCGAATGGCGCAACTGCGGCTTCCCGACGCGCTTCACCGCCTCGACCGCGATCCCGAAGGTAGCGGGCGTCATCTATTCGCTGCCCGGCCGCGTCGATGTCGGCAGCGATCAGGGCGCCGCGAGCACCAACAATGTCGCGACGCTGACGATCGATCCGGGCGTCACCATCTTTGGCGCGACCGGCGTGTCGTTCCTCGTCGTCAACCGCGGCAACCGCATCGATGCGGTCGGCACCCCGACCCAGCCGATCGTCTTCACCGGCCGCGGCAACGTCGTCGGATCGGCGACCGACAACACCTCGCAGCTGTGGGGCGGCGTCGTCCTGCTCGGCCGCGCGCCGATCACCGACTGCCTCGCGCCCGCCGCGACGCCCGGCACCGTGGCGTGCGAACGCGACACCGAAGGCACGTCGAACGCGCTCTATGGCGGCGCCCAGACCGGCGACAATTCGGGCCGCATGTCCTATGTCCAGATCCGCTATTCGGGCTTCGTCCTGTCGGCGAACAGCGAGCTGCAGGGCCTGACCCCCGCCGGCGTCGGCTCGGGCACCCAGATCGACCATATCCAGATCCACAACAGCTCGGACGACGGTGCCGAAGTGTTCGGCGGCCGCGTCAACATGAAGCATCTGATCGTCACCGGCGCCGAGGATGACGGTCTCGACACCGACGTCGGGTATCAGGGCAACATCCAATATGTCATCGGCGTCCAGCGTGCCGGCGGCGCGGTCGGCGACTCGATGATGGAAATCGACTCGGACGGCAACGAAGACACGACGCCGCGCCAGCGCGTCGCGATTTCGAACTTCACCTATATCCAGCGCAACAATGCCGCGGGCAACGGCGCCGCGATCCGCATCCGCGGCGGCGCCGACTACACCTTCCTCAACGGGCTGATCGTCGCGCCGGGGCTGAGCTGCCTGCGCATCGACAGCGCGACGACGGTGCAGACGACCGGTCCCGACGAACAGGGTCCGCCGCGCTTCGAATCGGTATCGCTGCAGTGCAACGCGACGCCGTTCCGCGGCTCGAACGGCCCGACCGCCGACTCGGTGCGGGCGATCTTCGAGGCCGGCACGAACAACCGCTCGACCTACACCCCCAGCCTGACGAACCTGTTCGTCAACGGCGCGACCGAAACGGCCTTCACCCCGTTCGATGCCAAGACGATCGCGTCCTTCTTCGACACCACCGCCTATGTCGGCGCCGTCCGCGACGCCAACGACACCTGGTACCAGGGCTGGACCTGCAACTCGGCGACCGCGGACTTCGGCACGGCGAGCGGCAGCTGCACCGCGATCCCGACGACCTGATCGCTCGCGATCCAATTGGGGAGCGGGCACGCCGAAGGGGCTGGCCCGCTCCCTTCCTACGTATAATTGGGGACATTCCACATGACCAAGCGGCCGATCTTCGCCAGCCTGCTCCTTCTCAGTTCGGCGCTCGTCGCGCCTGCCGCGCTCGCTCAGGAAGGTCCGGCCACCGATGCGCCGCCGGTTTCGCCTGCCCCTGAGGCGCCCGAAGCGGACGATGCCGCGGCGGACGAAGAGGGCGACATTTCCATCCCCGGCGGCGCCGACCAGGAAATCGTCGTCACCGGCCGCTACACCCCCAATGTCGTCCGTGCGACGCCCGAAGTGGTGTCGGTGCTGTCGTCGGCGGACATCGCGCGCACCGGCGAAGGCGATATCGCCGGCTCGCTCCAGCGCGTGACCGGCCTGTCGGTGGTCGGCAACGGCTTCGTCTATGTCCGCGGCCTCGGCGACCGCTATTCGCTCGCGCTGCTCAACGGCTCGCCGCTGCCCAGCCCCGAGCCGCTGAAGCGCGTCGTCCCGCTCGACATCTTCCCCTCCAACGTCATCGATTCGACGCTGGTCCAGAAAAGCTATTCGGCCAACTTCCCCGGCGAATTCGGCGGCGGCGTGATTAACCTCACGACCAAGTCGACCCCGCGCGAACCCTTCCTGACGTTCAGCGGCGGCATCGGCTGGGACAGCGAGACGACGAACGAGCTCGGCTATACCTATTATGGCAGCGACACCGACTGGACCGGTTTCGACGACGGCACCCGCGACGTGCCGCCGCTGCTCGCTGCGGCCTTTGCCAGTGGCAAGCCGATCCTCGAAGGCGCCGATTTCACCCAGGACGATCTCGAAGCGATCCAGATGGAGCTGGTCAACGCCGAAACGACGCTGCTGCAACAGAATAACCACATCCCGATCAACTGGTCGGCGGGGATCACCGGCGGCACGACGATCCCGCTCGCCAACGGCGAACTCGGCATCATCGCGACCGGCGGGATCAGCAACAAGTGGCGCACCCGCGACACGCTGCAGCAGACCTCGCTCAACCAGGATCTGTCGGGCGATCCGCAGACCAGCTACAACCGCGTCATCACCGACAATCGCGTCGTCGTGAACGGACTGCTCGGTTTCGGTCTCGAGCTGGGCGAGCACAAGTTCCGCTGGACCAACCTCTATATCCGCGACACGCTGAAACAGGCGCGGCTCGCGCTCGGCACCGACCGCAACCAGTCCGAACGCGACATCATCAAACAGGACACCGCGTGGTACGAACGCCAGCTGATCAACACCCAGTTCGTCGGCGAGCTCAAATTCGACCGGCTGAAGCTCGACCTGCGCGGCGCCTATGCCAATTCGCAGCGCGAGGCGCCCTATGAGCGCGGCTTCACCTATGTCCGCACCAATTTGCCGACCGAGCAGGACCCGACCGGCGACAAGTTCGTCAACGACCTCGGCGGCAACCGCGGCGATGCGACGATCGCCTTTTCGGACCTGAACGAGGATCTGTGGTCGGGCGGCGTCGACCTGTCATACGAAGTCGCCCCGCGGATCACCGCGACCGTCGGCTACGCCTATAGCGATACCAACCGCGTCGCGGTGCGCCGCGCCTTCCAGTTCCGCGCCGCGAACCTGCCGGTTCCGGTGCAGCAGTTGCGCCCCGACTTCCTGCTCTCCGACGCGACGATCCAGCTGTACGATATCACGCTGCAGGAAACCTCGGCGCAGGACGGCACTGCGGCGTTCGACGCCAGCCTGACCACCCACGCCGGCTATGCCCAAGTCCAGGCCGAACTGGTCGCCGGGATCAATATCAACGCCGGCGTCCGCTATGAGGACGGCAAGCAGAGCGTCACCCCGATCGATCTGTTCAACACCGGCGGCAGCGCGATCGTCACCACCGACCTCAACAATGATTACTGGCTGCCCGCCGTCACCCTGACGTGGGAGGTCGCACCCGACATGCAGCTGCGCCTCAACGGGTCGAAAACCATCGCGCGGCCGCAGTTCCGCGAACTGATCGCGCAAATCTATCAGGATCCCGATTCGAACCGCCAGTTCCGCGGCAACCCGTCGCTGATCGACAGCGAACTGACCAACGCCGAGCTGCGCTACGAATGGTATTTCGGCCGCGACCAGCGTTTCTCGCTCGCGGGTTTCTACAAATCGATCGAAAATCCGATCGAAACCTACACCTCGATCAGCACCGATTCGGTCGCCAACTCCAGCTTCGCCAACGCGCCGAAGGCGACGCTCTATGGCGCCGAGGTCGAGGTGCAGAAATATATCCCGCTCGATACGATGTCGGACGCGCCCTTCTGGCAAAGCCGCCGCCTCGTCCTGATCGGCAACTACACCTATACGCAGTCGGAGATCAAAGTCGGCGCGGACGACACCACGATCATCAACGGCGTGACGCTGAATGCCGCCGACTTCTTCTTCGACGGGTCGCCGCTCACCGGCCAGTCGGACCATCTGGTCAACGTCCAGATCGGGCTCGAAGACCAGGACAAGCTGTCGCAGCAGACCCTGCTTTTGACCTATGCCAGCCCGCGCGTCACCAGCCGCGGTCCCTCGGGCCAGCCCGACATCCGCGAAAAGCCGGGCATTTCGCTCGATTTCGTCGCGCGGCAGGGGATCAACCTGCTGAACAAGGAAATCGAGCTGAAGTTCGAAGCGCGCAACCTGACCGGGCGCGATTACGAAGAAGTGCAGGAAGCCGGCGACAACCGCATCTTCCTCAACCGCTACAAGCTCGGCCGCACCTTCTCGCTCAGCGCGTCGGTGAAGTTCTGATCGCATAATCCTCCCTGCCGCGAAGCGGTGGGGAGGGGGACCGCCCGCGTAGCGGGTGGTGGAGGGGCCAAGGCGGTACCCGACCGCCCCTCCGTCAGCGCTTCGCGCTGCCACCTCCCCATGGCTTCGCCACAGGGAGGATCATTGTTGCCGCGACCGCCGGACTCGCCCGGCTGACAAAAAACTGTAATCTTACCGTCAACTGATTGTCACCAATCACCCCTAGGCGATTCGCGTGACGCTGTTCAGCTCGGGGGACGACTAGATTTCATGGCGACGCTGATGTCCGGATCGGCCTTTCGGTCGCCGCGCGGCTTGCCTCGCTGGTTGCGGGTGCGGCCGCGCCATCCGCGCGAACTGCTGCCGTTGCTGCTCGCGGCGCTGCTCGGCGCGCTGCTGATCTGGCAGCTCGTCCGCCTGCTGTGGGCGCTCGTCCTTCCGCTGTCGCCGCTCGGCGCGTGGCAGCCGCAGGCGGCGGTGATCGCCTCGCCCGCCGAACGGCGCGCGCTGTTCACCAGCCTCGATCCCTTTTTCCGCACCGCGCCGCAGGGGCCGGCCAGCGCCACGGTCACCGCGCTCGGCCTGACCCTGTTCGGGGTCAACCTCAACGAAGCGACCGGCGGCGGGTCGGCGATCATCGCCGGCGAGGACGGGCTTCAGTCGAGCTATGCCGTCGGCGACGAGATTGCGCCGGGGGTCAAGCTCGCCGGGGTCGCGTTCGACCATGTGCTGCTCGACCGCGGCGGCGCGCGCGAAACTTTGTTCCTCGACCAGAGCGGCGACGCGCCGGTGGCCAGCCCGGCCGCGGCGGGCTCGATCGCTCCGACGCTCGAAATCGGCAGCGCGCCCGCCGAAGGCGTGTCGGCGAACGGCGAGATGTCGCCCGCCGCGCTGCGCGGCGGGGTCGGCTTTGCCCCGCGCACCGAAGAGGGCCGGGTGACCGGGCTTCTCGTCCAGCCGCAGGGCGATGGCGCGGTGTTCCGCGCCGCCGGCCTCCGCCCCGGCGACGTCATCCGCTCGGTCAACGGCCGGCCGATCGGCTCGGCCGGCGACGCCGCCTCGCTCGCGAACCAGCTCACCCCCGGTGCGCGCATCTCGCTCGAAATCGAACGCGGCGCCAGCGTCGTTCCCGTTGCCATCTTCCTCGCAAAGTCCTGAACCCCATGCGTTTCAAACTGTCCCTGATGCTTGCCGCCGCGCTGATTTCCGCCGCTCCCGTGCCCGCGGCGGCGCAATATACGCTCAACGTCCGCGACGCCGACATCCGCGCCTTCATCCAGGATGCGGCGCGGATCACCGGGCGCACCTTCGTCATCGACGGGCGCGTCAACGGCAAGGTGTCGGTGGTGACCGAACGGCCGCTGTCGCGCAGCGAATATTTCGAAATCTTCCTCTCGACGTTGCGTTCGAACGGCCTTGTCGCGGTTCCCGGCCCGAGCGGCGCCTATCGGATCCAGCCGATCGACGGCGCCGCGGCGCAGCCGGGCCGGATCGGCAGCCGCGGCGCGGCGCAGAACCAGTTCGTGACCGAAATCATCCGCCTGCGCCATATCGACGCGGTCGCCGCGGTCGAAACGCTGCGCCCGCTGGTCAGCCCGCAGGGCTCGCTGACCGCCAATCGCAACGCCAACAGCCTGATCGTCGCCGATTTCGCCGACAATATCCGCCGCATTCGCGCGCTGGCGTCGAACATCGACCGCGACACCTCGACCAGCCAGATCGTGTCGCTGAAGAATGCCGGCGCCCGCGAAATCGCCGCGGCACTGCAGGCGCTCGTCCCCGCGGCGGGCGAGGGCGCGCAATCGCCGGTCGCAATCGTGCCGATCGACAGCAGCAACGCGATCGCGCTCAGGGGCGATCAGGCGATGGTCGCGCGCTTCGTCGCGATGGCCAATGACCTCGACCAGAAGGCCGCGGGCGGCACCGAACTGCGCGTCTACTGGCTCGCCCACGCCAACGCCGAAACCTTGCTGCCGACGTTGCAACAGCTGGTCGGCGGCGGCAGCGATCCGGCGCAAAAGGCGGGTCTGTCCCCGGCGACGGCGTCCGGGACGTCGGACGGAAGCGCCCCGGCACCGTCGGCGCCCGCTGCGACCACCCCGACCTCGGTCGGCGGCGCGGGTGGCAGCATCGCGACGCGCGGCCCCGCGATCGTCACCCGTTACGAAGGCGCCAATGCGATCATCGTCGCCGCCAACGCCGACGTCCAGCGCATGCTCGGCGAGCTGATCCGTCAGCTCGACAGCCGCCGCGAACAGGTGCTGGTCGAAGCGATCGTGGTCGAGATCGGCGACGATGCGGCGAAGCGGCTCGGTGTCCAGTTCCTGCTCGGCGGCAAGAATATTCCCTTCGTCGCGACGAGCTACAGCAATGCGCAGCCCAATATCCTGACGCTCGGCGGTGCTTATGCGGCGCAGGAGCTGTCGCAGGAAACGACGACGGTCAACGGCGACACCATCGTCACCCAGACCAACAGTTCGCTCGGCAGCAGCCTGCAGGAGGCCGCCGCGGCGTCGCTGCTCGCCGCCACCGGCGGCTTTGCCGGCTTTGCCGGCGACATCGGCAAGAACACGATTTTCGGGGCGATCATCAACGCGGTGAAATCGGACACGACGTCGAACCTGCTCGCGACCCCGCACATCGTCACCCTCGACAACCAGCAGGCGAAATTCCTCGTCGGACAGGAAGTGCCGATCACCACCGGCGAGGCGCTCAGCGACAATTTCGACAACGCCTTCCGCACCGTCCAGCGCGAGGAGGTCGGCATCAAGCTCGAGGTCACGCCGCAGGTCAACGGCGCCGGCGAGGTCAAGCTGTTCCTGCGTCAGGAAGTGTCGAGCGTCGCCGGGCCGGTGTCGTCGCGCAACAGCGACCTCATCCTCAACAAACGCTCGTTCGAAACCGTGCTGACCGTCGACGACGGCGAGATTCTGGCGATCGGCGGCCTGCTCAACGACGACGAACGGCGGACGATCGAACGCATTCCGCTGCTCAGCGACATCCCGCTGATCGGCGAACTGTTCAAATCGCGCAGCCGGTCGCGGTCGAAGACCAACCTGATGGTCTTCATCCGCCCGACGATCCTGCGCAGCCGCGAGGACAATGCCGCGCTCACCGCGCGCCGCTACGGCTATATCCGCGACTTCCAGCTGCAACGGAACCCCGATGTCGAGCCCGCGATCGATACGCTGGTGCGTGACTATCTCGGCGCGGTGCCGCCGGTGCCGAGCGCGCCGAGCGCCGCCGACATCACCGTCGGCCCGGTCGATCTGCCCGCGCTGCGCAGCCCCGAAGGAACGGTGTCGACGACCGACGTGCCGCCGTCGATCTCGAACGCCCCCGCGCCGCCGCCCGGAGATTATCCGTGACCGATCCCGAACCGATCGCCGTCGCCGCGGCGCCGGTCGACATTCCCTATGGCTTTGCGCGCGCCCACGGCGTCGTCATCGCGCCGGGTGATGGCGAGAGGGGGGGCGGGGCATGGCTCGCGACGCTGCGCGAGGGCGCCGACCCCGCGGTGCTGATCGAGGTGAAGCGTTATCTTGCGCAGCCGCTGACCGTGGCGACCGCCAGCGTCGCCGATTTCGACCGGCTGCTGTCCGACCATTATGCCGTCGACAGTTCGGCGGCGGCGATGGCGGGCTCGCTCGACGGCAGCGACATCGACTTCACCTTGCCGAGCGCCGAGGATCTGCTCGACAGCGCCGACGACGCCCCGGCGATCCGCCTGATCAACGCGATCATCGCCGAAGCGGTGCGCCAGGGGGTCAGCGACATCCACATCGAACCCTATGAAAGCGGGCTCGTCGTGCGGATGCGCACCGACGGCGTGCTGCGCGAACATCTGCGGATGCCGCCGCACGTCGCGCCTGTCGTGGTCAGCCGCATCAAGGTGATGGCGCGGCTCGACATCGCTGAGCGCCGCGTGCCGCAGGACGGCCGCATCGGGCTGACGCTGGCGGGGAAAGCGGTCGACGTCCGCGTCTCGACGCTGCCGAGCCGCGCCGGCGAGCGCGTCGTGATGCGTATCCTCGACAAGGACGCCGCGGGGATCGACTTCGACGTCCTCGGCCTGTCGGGCACCTCCGACCAGATTTTGCGCGAGGCGCTCGCCGAACCCAATGGCATCATCCTCGTCACCGGCCCGACCGGGTCGGGCAAGACGACGACGCTCTATGCGGCGCTGAAGCAGCTCAACGACGGCCAGCGCAACATCCTGACCGTCGAGGATCCGGTCGAATATGCCGTCGACGGGGTCGGCCAGACGCAGGTCAACAACAAGGTCGGGCTCGATTTTGCCGCGGGGCTCCGCGCGATCCTGCGCCAGGACCCCGACGTCGTGATGGTCGGCGAAATCCGCGACCGCGAGACCGCCGACATTGCGGTGCAGGCGTCGCTGACGGGCCACCTCGTCCTCTCGACCGTCCACACCAACGATGCGGTGGGGGCGATCACACGGCTTAAGGATCTGAAAGTAGAACCTTTTCTGCTCGCCTCGACGCTCCGCGCGGTGATTGCGCAGCGGCTTGTGCGCAAACTTTGTGAAAATTGCCGCGAACCCGTCCAGGCCGACAACAGCGTCGCCGCGATCCTCGGGCTCGACATCGGCACCGTCATCTGGCGTCCGAAGGGCTGCGATCATTGCAGCGGCACCGGCTACAAGGGCCGCATCGGGGTGTTCGAGGCGATCAAGGTCGACGAGACGGTGCGCCGCTACATCTACAATGGCGGCGACGAGGCGATGATCACCCGCCACGCCTTCCTGAAATCGCCGACGCTGGCCTCGGCGGCGCGGACGATGGTCGCCAAGGGGCTGACCACCGCCGAAGAGGCGATCCGCATTGCGCGGCGCGAGGAAATCGATGCCTGATTATCGCTATGTGGCGATCGATCCGCAGGGCCGCGAGCGCAAGGGACGGCTGACCGCGGCGAACGACGATGCCGCGCGCGCCGACCTCATCCGCCGCAAATTCCATATCGTCGCGGTCGAGAGTGCCGGCGCGCGACCCGCCCGCGCGTCGCTGCTGTCCTTCCGCCGCAACCGGCTGGGCCGCAAGGATCTTGCGCTGTTCACGCGCCAGCTCGCGACGCTGGCCGAGGTGGCGCCGCTCGAAGAGGCGCTGCGCACCCTGACGCGGCAGAGCGAGGCCGAAAGCGCGCGCGCGGTCATCGGCGACGTGCATGCGGGATTGCTGGAAGGGCGCCGTCTCGCCGACGCCATGGCGCGTCAACCGGGAAGCTTTCCGCCGCTCTATCGCGCCATGGTCGCGGCGGGCGAAACGACGGGCAGCCTGACGACGATCCTCGCCCGTCTCGCCGACCTGCTCGAACGCCAGGCCGAGGTGCGCGGCAAGCTGATCGCCGCGCTCGCCTATCCGATTGTGCTCGCGATCGTCGCGATCGGCGTCGTCGCCGCGCTGATGATCTTCGTGGTTCCACGCGTCGTCGAACAATTCACCGACGTCGGCCAGCAACTGCCCTTCCTGACCCGCGCGGTGATCGCGATCTCCAGCTTTGCCGCCAATTGGTGGTGGCTGGTTGCTGTGTTGATGGCCGCGGCGGGGTTCGGCTGGGTCAGCGCGATGCGCCGCCCGGCGTTCAAGGCGCGCGTCGATGCGCGTCTGCTCCGCCTGCCGCTGCTCGGCCGCCTGCTGCGCGACCTTTATGCCGCGCGCTTCGCCCGCACCCTGTCGACGATGGTGTCGAGCCGGTTGCCGCTGGTCGAGGGGCTGCGGCTGACGGTGCCGACGATCCGCAACGCCGCGCTGGCCGGCGCGACCGCGACGCTGGTCGATCAGGTGCGCGCCGGCGGCAGCCTGTCGACCGCGCTGCGCGATGCCGGGGTGTTCCCGCCGCTGCTCGTCTACATGACCGCCAGCGGCGAAAGCGCAGGGCGGCTCGAACAGATGCTCGAACGCGCCGCCGATTATCTCGAACGCGAATTCGATCGTTTCACCGCCGCATCGATGGCGCTTCTCGAACCTGTCATAATTGTCATTATGGGGTCATGCGTCGCGCTTATCATCCTCGCCATCCTGCTTCCCATCCTCCAGTTGCAGAACCTTGCAGGTCTATAATATATGTCGCTCATGAAGCTTTTTGTCCGCCTGATGCTCGATACCGCGCGTCCGGTCCCCCATCGCCGCACGTCTGACGAGCGCGGCTTCACCCTGACCGAACTGATGGTCGTCATTTTCATCATCGGGCTGCTCGCCACGGTGGTGATGATCAACGTGCTGCCCAGCCAGGATCGCGCGATGGTCACCAAAGCCAAGGCCGATATCGCGACGCTGGAAACCGCGCTCGAGCAATACCGGCTCGACAATCTCGTGTATCCGGCGACGACCGACGGTCTGGGGGCGCTGTCGGCGCCGCCGCCGTCGCTGTCGCAGCCCGAACGGTATCGCCGCGGCGGTTATATCCGCAAACTGCCCGAAGACCCGTGGGGCCGCCCGTATAATTATCAGGCGCCGGGCCCGAACGGCGCGGCATTTGACGTGTGGTCGCTGGGCGCCGATGGTGCGCCGGGCGGGACCGACGACAATGCGGATATTCGCGCCGACGGCTAGGTTCGGTTGTCGCAAGGCAAAGCGTTTCGGCCCGTACCCCGATTCGGTGGGAAGGCGCCTGCTAACAAGCGCGCTTCGACAGGCTCCGGGCTACGGCACATCAAGGGCAGGGCAGCATTGACAGCACCCGATGATCGCGATGCAAGGACGAGCGGTTTCACGCTGGTCGAGCTGATGGTCGTGCTCGCGATCATGGCGCTCGCCGCGACCGCCGTGGTGCTCACGCTTCCCGGCGAGGAGCGCGGCGTGCGCAGCGAGGCCGACCGGCTGGCGGCAAGGCTGGCCGCGGCGCGCGACATCGCGGTGATCGAGGGGCGCAGCGTCGCGGTCAATTTCGCGCCGTCGGGTTATGGTTTCGAACGGCGCACCGGCGGCAATTGGGCGCCGCTGCCCGGCCGCTCCTTCGAACAGCGCAGCTGGCCCGCCGGGGTGCGGTTCGTCGCCGGCGACGGGCAGGGGGCGGCGCGCATCCTGTTCGACCGCGTCGGCACCAGCCCGACGCCGCAAGCCGTCGTGCTCGTGGGCGGCGACGCGCGCGAAATCGTTCGTGTGTCGGCGATGGGGGAGGTCAGCCGTGGCCAATGACCATGGCCCTCGCGAAGCGGGCTTCACCTTGCTCGAAATGCTCGTCGCGCTCAGCATCATCAGCATTGCGGCGCTGACGCTGATGCGGCTCGACGCCTATGCCGTGCGCTCCGCGGGCGACCTCGACGAAAGCACGATCGCCGGCATCGTGGCGCAGAACCGCGCCGTCGAACTGTGGACCGACCCCACGCCGCCGACGATCGGCAACAGCGCTACCGGCGTTGCCAATGCCGGGCGCAACTGGCGCATCGAACAGCGGGTCGCCGCAACCGCCGACGACAGCCTGCTGCGCATCGACCTGATCGTACGCCCCGAAAGCGGGCGGGGACAGGCGGCGCTGACGATCATCCGGCCAAGCCAATGAGCGGCCAGCGGGGCTTCACCCTCGTCGAGATGCTTGTCGCGCTGTCGCTGTTCGCGGCGATCGCGGCGATGGGGGTCGGATTGCTGCGCGGCAGCATCGACACGCAGGAGGCGGTGCAGCAGCGGCTGAAAAGCATGGGCGGGATGAACCGTCTGCGCGCGGTGATGGCGAACGACCTGGCCCAGGCGGTGCAGCGGCCGACGCGCGGGGTGGCGGGCGAGGCGGTGCCGGCCTTTGCCGGATCGGCGAGCGGCTTTGCCTTCGTCCATGCCGGCGCTTCGGCGCTTGGCGGCAGCCCGCGCCCCAATGTCGAACGCGTCGGCTATGCGCTCGTCGGCAGCGAATGGCGCCGCGAGGCGCAGCCGATGCTCGATGGCACTGCGCTCGGCGATGGCGACCGGCTGATCGACGAGGTAACGGCGGTCGCGGTGCGCTATCGCGACGCGGTCGGCAATTGGAGTGAAAGCTGGAACTCGGAGCCGGGCGACCGGCTGCCGCTCGCGGTCGAGGTGCGGCTGACGCGCACCGCGCGCCCGCCGCTGACGATGCTGTTCCTGACCGCCCCGACGCTGCCGCCGCCGCCCGTTGTCGGGGCGCCCGTGCCATGACCCGCCATGAGGAAACCGGTGCCGCGCTGCTCAGCGTCCTGTTGCTCGTCGCGGTGATGGCGGTGATCGCGGCGACCGCGCTCGATCGGCTGACCCTCGCTACGCGGATCGCGGGCAGCGCCGCGACGGTCGATCAGGGCCGCGCCTATGCCTTTGCGGCCGAACAGATCGCGCTGCGCCGGGTCGGCGAACTGGTCCGCCGCGATCCTGCCAAGCTGACGCTTGCCGGCGATTGGCTGGGCCGCGATTTCACTCTGCCGCTGCCCGGCGGCACGGGCCGGGCGCGGCTGGCCGATGCGAACAATTGCTTCAACCTCAACAGTCTCGCCGCCGAGACCGCGCCCGGCCGGCTCAGCCAGCGCTCGGGTGCGATCGCGCAGTTCGGCGAACTGATGGTGCTGCTCGGTATCGATCGCGGCGAGGCGCTGGGCATCGCGGGGGCGGCGGCCGACTGGATCGACAGCGACGGCAACGACGGACCGCTCGGCGCCGAGGACGGCGTCTATCGATCGATGCAAACGAGCTATCTGCCCGCCAACCGCAAGATGGCCGACCCCAGCGAATTGCGCGCAGTGCGCGGGGTGACGCCGAAAATCTATGCGCGGCTGCGGCCGTGGATTTGCGTGCTGCCGGTTGCCGATCCGGTGCGGCTCAACGTCAATACCCTCGCGCCCGAACAGGCCCCGTTGATCGCAATGCTGATGCCCGGCCAGATTGCGATCGGCGATGCGCGGGCGGCGCTGGCGGCGCGGCCTGCGGGCGGCTATGGCAGCAGCGTGCGATTCTGGGAAGCAAGCTCGCTCGCCCGGCTCGATCCGGGCGATATCGCCGAACAGACGGGCGTGACCAGCCGCTGGCTGGCGCTCACGGTGAATGTGACGATGGGGGACGGGTTTTTGACGGCAGAATCGCTCATCGACGCGAACGGCGGAGCCCCCGCGGCCGGTCAGGCCGCGCCGGCGATCGTGCGGCGCGACTGGGGCGAATCCGACTGAGATGACGCGCACGCTGGTCCTGTGGCTGCCGTCGGCGGCGATGCTTGGCGAGGGGGACGCCGCTCCCGATGCCGCGTGGCTCCGCATCGACGACGGCGTCATCGTCGATTCGGGGCAGGACGATAATTGGGTCGATGCGTGGGAAAAGCCGCGCGACGAGGAGGCCGCCGACCGGCTGGTCGTACTAGCGCCCGCCGCCGACGTTCCGCTGCGCTGGTATCATTATGCCGACGCCGCGCCGGCGCAGGCCGCCGCCGCGGCGCGGATCGACGCATTGAAGGACAGCCTTGGCGACATGGCGGCGCTGCACGTCGTCGCCGGGCAACCCGCGGCGACGGGGCAGGCGGTGCCGGTCGCGGTGACGACGCACGCGGCGATGACGGCCTGGACCGCGTGGTTGCAGGCGCGTGGGCTCGACCCCGCGGCGATCATGCCCGCCGCCGCCGCGGTGCCGCCCCCCGAACCGGGGACGCTGTGGACCGCCGAACTCGGCGGCGAGGCGATCGTCCGCACCGACGATCGCGCCTATGTGTCCGACCCTGAAATCGACGCGCTGATCGCGGGCGAGCGCCTCGTCGCGCCGCTCGATGCCGAGCGGATGCGCGAGGCCTTGCTGCTGTCGCTCGCCGCGCCGCCGCTCGACCTGCTCAGCGGCGCCTGGAAACCGAAGCGGAACTGGGCGGTCGATCCGGCGATGCTGCGGCTCGCGCGCCGGCTGCTGATCGCGCTGGTCGCGGTCAGCCTGCTGGTGCCGATCGTCCAGGCGATCCGGCTGGCGTCGGACACCGGCCGTGCCGACGATGCCGTGGTGGCCATGGCGCGCAAGGCGGGCGTCACGGCGCCCGATGCAGCGGCGGCCGAATCCGAACTCGACCGGCGGCTCGCCGCTACAGGGGGTGGGCCGCTTGCTTTCTCGGTTCCCGCCTCGGCGCTTTATGATGCGATGGCCGATACGCCGGGCGTGTCGCTCAAAAGCCTCTCGCACCGCACCGACGGCACCCTCACGACCACGCTTGCGGCGCCGCGTGTCGAAGACATCAACACGGTGCTGCTCACGCTTCAGGCCCGCGGCTACCGCGTCACCGCGCAGCCGAGCGCCGGTGCCGACGGGCAACAGATGGCCAATATCACGATCCGGGCGGTGCCATGATGGAACGTTTGCAGCGCTGGTGGAGCGAAATTTCGCCGCGCGAGCGCTGGCTTGTCGGCATCGCAGCGGTGCTCGGCATCGCCGTTCTTGGCTGGGCGCTTGGACGGCCGGCGGTCGCCGCATTTATCGACATCGACGCGCAACATCGCGCCGCGATCGAACGCGAGGGGCGTGTCGCCGCCAAGGTGCGGTTGCTCGCCGAACGTCCCACGACGTCGGTCACGGCCGCGACCGACGCCGTGCAGATCGACCAGTATCTCGCCCAGTCGGCGAGCGAAATCGGGCTTACGCTCGACCGCAACGAGGCGCGCGGACAGCGTGTCGCCGCGATCGCCATTGCGACCGCCAAGGCGCCGGTCCTCACCGACTGGCTCGCCTCGCTCGAAGCGCAGGGCTTTGTGGTCGATCAGCTGACGATCACCCCCGCAGCCGACGGCACGGTCGGCATGACCGCGGAACTGAGGAAAAGCGGGTCATGACCCAAAAACGCCGGAGCTGGGTCATTGCCGCGCTGTTACTCGCGCTGGCGCTCGTCGTTGCGACCTTTCCGATGCGCCTCGCGCTCGGCTGGTCGGGCGCCGCCGATGCCGGCGTTACCGCGCGCGAGGTTCGCGGTTCGATATGGTCGGGCGAGTTGGTCGATGCGCAGTTGGGGGTGTTGCCGCTGGGGTCCGTGCAGGCGAGCGTGTCGCCGATTGCGTTGCTCGGCGGGCGGACCGAGCTGGTTTTCTCGCGCAGCGACGCGCGGCTTGGGGCGCTGGCGGGGCGGCTGCACGGGAGCGATCCGCGCGGGGTGTCGGAGGTCAGCGGGGTGAGCATGCTGGCGGGCGGGATCGGCATGATTCCGGTCGATACCATCCGCTTCGAGGGCGCCACCCTCCGCTTCAATGCCGCCGGCCGATGCGTCGAAGCGGGTGGGCGGTTGCAATTGTCGGTCGCGGCACCGATCGCCGGGCTCGACCTGTCGCGCGGCCTGTCGGGGCCGCTGAGCTGCGTCAACGGGCGCGCGCAGGCGGCGCTCGCCAGCCAGTCGGGGATGGAGCGGCTGACGCTGGCGTTCGACGGCCGCGGTGCGTATCGCGCGCAGCTGGCGATCAACGCCGCCGACGATCCGGTGATGGCGGCGGCGCTCGCCGCGCTCGGCTTCCGCGCGGCCCCCGACGGCTTTGTGCTGGTGACCACGGGGCGTTTCTGAGGTGACGCGTCTCGATGCCTTGCCGCTTGGCGCGGGCATCGGTCTCGCGGCGTTGATCGGGCTCATCCTCGGCAGTTTTATCGCGACGCTGGTGCTGCGCTGGCCAGCGGAGCGCTCGCTCTCCGGCCGTTCCGCGTGCGATGGCTGCGGGCGGCCGCTTGGCGCGCGCGATCTGGTGCCGCTGCTCTCCGCGCTGTGGCAACGCGGGCGCTGTCGCCGCTGCGGCGCCGCCATCGATTCGTTTCATTGGCGCGTCGAGATGGCGGCGGCGCTGATCGGCGCCGTCGCGCTCGCGGCGATGCCGGGAACGGCGGGCTGGCTGTGGGCGCTGTTCGGCTGGCTGCTGCTGCCGCTGCTGCTGCTCGACGCGCGCCATTTCTGGCTCCCCGACCCGCTGAACCTGCTGCTCGCGGGCACGGGGCTGCTGGTTGCGGGGCCGCTGATGGGCACGGCGCTGGCCGACCGCTGGATCGGCGCGGTCGCGGGCGGGGTGGTGCTTGCCCTCATCGCCTGGGGCTATCGCCGCGCGCGCGGTGCCGACGGCATGGGCGGCGGCGATCCCAAGCTGGTCGCGGCGATCGGCGCGTGGCTCGGCTGGCAGCCGCTGCCGCTGGTGTTGCTGCTCGCCAGCCTTGGCGGGCTGGCTTGGGCGCTGACGACCCGAAACGCAGGGGACCGGCCGCTGCACCAGCGACCGGTCCCATTCGGCGTGTTTGCCTGCACCGCCTCTTTTGCCGCGGTGCCGATCTGGCTGGCGCTTACTGGCCGATAACTATTGGCCGATAACGACAGTCACCGCGCGGCGGTTCTGCGCCCATGCGTCCTCGGTCGAGCCGACGGCAGCGGGGCGTTCCTTGCCATAGCTGATGACGTTGATCCGCGACGGATCGATGCCGAGCGAGGCAAGATAGTTTTTCGCGGCATTGGCGCGGCGCTCGCCGAGCGCGATATTATAGTCGCGGGTGCCGCGTTCGTCTGCGTGACCCTCAAGCGTGACGCGCACCGCGGGGTTGCGCTGCAGCCACTGCGCCTGGCTTTGCAGCGTCACCTGGTCTTCGCCATCGACATTATACTGGTCGAAGCCGAAGAAAATGCGGTCCGACGAGACGTTGGCGACGAAATCCTGCTGCGAACCGGGGATGACGGCGTTGCCGACCCCGCTCCCGCCGGTGCCGTCTTCGGTGCCGGCGGGCGGCGGCGGCAGATCCTCGGGAGCCTTCTTCGAGCATGCGCCGACGGCCAGCATGGTGATCGCCGCGATCATCGCGGTGCTTTTGCTTATCGTCATGTCTTCTGTCCTCTTGTTGTTAACGTGGGTCGTGCCGCGGCCGGACTAATCTATGTTGAATGCCATATTCCAACCCCAGCGGCTAAATTTGGTTCCCTTATGGATCGGGGCGGGATCAGGGGCGGATCGGCCCCCAGCTCGGGTCCGACCCGTCGCGCGGGGTGGGCAGGCGGCGCAGGTTCACGCCGGTCAGGTCGACCTGCCAGATGCTCGATTTGCCCTCGCGGCCGGGGGTGGTGCGAAAGAACTGGATGACGCGGCCGTTCGGCGACCAGGTCGGCGCCTCGTCCTGCCAGCTGTTGGTGAGCAGCCGCGTGCCGCCGCCCGACGGGGTCATCACGCCGATGCGGAATTCGCCGCCGCCCATCCGGGTGAAGGCGATCAGGTCGCCGCGCGGCGACCATTCGGGGGTGGCATAGCGCCCGCCGCCGAAGCTGATCCGCTGCTGGTTCGACCCGTCGATGTTCATCGTATAGATCTGCTGGCTGCCCGACCGGTCGCTTTCGAACACGATCTTGCGGCCGTCGGGAGAGAAGCTGCCCCCGACGTCGATGCCCGCGGTGCTGGTCAGCCGCACCGGGGTGCCGCCGGCGGCCGAGATCCGATAGATGTCGGTGTTGCCGCCGACCGCCATCGAATACAGGATCTGCGTGCCGTCGGGCGACCAGCGCGGCGCGAAGGTCGCGTTGCCGCTTTCGGTCACCAGCTTCTGGGTGCCGGCGTCGAGGTCGTAGGTGAAGACGCGGACGCGATCGGCGAGATAGCTGACGTACACGATCTTTTTGTAATCGGGCGAGAAACGCGGGCTGAGCGCAAGTGCCTGGCCGTTGGTGATGAAGCGGTGGTTGCCGCCGTCCGAATCCATGATCGCCAGCTGCTTGGTGCGATTCCCCTTCGGGCCGCTCTCGGCGATATAGGCGATGCGGCTGTCGAAGAAGGGCGATTCGCCCGACAGGCGCGAATAGATCGCGTCGGCGCATTTGTGCGCGGCGCGGCGCCAGTCGCCGGGCTGGATTTCATAGCCCTGCCGGACCAGCTCGCTGCCGAGCGCGGTGTCGTAGAGGTAGCAGCCGACGATCAACCCGCCGGTGCCCGTCGCGCGGACGAAGCCGTGGACGACATTTTCGGCGTCGCGCGCCTGCCAGTCGGCAAAACGCGGCGCGGTGACTTCGGGCATGGTGATCGCCCGCACGCTACCGGGGCCGAGCGGCGCATAGAGACCGCTGCGTTCGAGGTCGGCGGTGATCACTTCGGCGATCTGGCGGCCCAGGCTGTCGGTGCGCAGCCCGGCGACGGTCGTGACCTGCGGGGTCGCGAAGGCCGGCACGGCAATGACGGTGCGCTCCTGCGACAGCGTTCCCTCGATGGTTTCGCGCGGTTCGGTCTGCACCGTGGCGGGGGGCGTCACCGACGGCGCCGCATCCTGTGCGAACACGGGCGCGGTGGTGAGCAGCAAGGCGAGCGAAAGGCTGATCGGGCGGAGGGTCATCGTGACTTACCTTTTGATGAAATCGAGCGTGTAATTCTGCCAGAAGCTGTAGTTTTCCTCGGGCAGGTCGAAGGGCGCGGCGAGTTCGACCGCGCGTTTGGCGCATTCCTGATGACGCTGAACCTGGAACTTGTTGCTATCGTTTTCGCCGGTCGTCGTGACGCCGCTGAACCCGGCGAGCGCGCCCGACTGGGTCAGGCGGAACTTCACCACGGTCTTGAGCTGATCGACATCGACCCCGCTGACGCGGCAGCTGTTCCAGCGCGGCGCCACCGCCGACTTGATGCTGACGTCGATCGAGCGCCGGACTTCGGCGGCGGTTGCCGCGGCGGGCGCGCCTTTGCTCGGCGCCTTGGTCGCCTCGCGGCCCAGTCCGTCGGTGATGCCGTCGAGCCGTCCGGTCGGGCGCGCCGGGTTCTTCTTGGCGGGCGGCGCCTTGGGGGCGGCCTTGGGCGCCGCCTTTGCGACTGCGGGTGCCTTTTTCGGCGGCGCCGGTTTCGGGCGCGCCACCTGTTTCGGGGTCGGAGTGGGAGTCGGGCGGACGACCGGTTCGGGCAGCGGCGGGGTCGGCATCGGTTCGGGGGCGGCGATATCGACCGCATCCTCTTCGCCGAGCCGTGCGGCGGGCGGGGTGTCGCTGAGCACCGGCGCGCTCGACGTCGGTGCGGTTTCGGCGATCAGGTCGACCTCCATCGGCGGGTTGTCGAAGCGGCGCTCGCCCGCGGTCCATTGCACCGACAACAGCGCAATGATCAGGACATGCGCGGCCACCGCGATGGCCATGCCGCGTTGCTGATTGCCCCGTCCTGCCCGTGATCCGGCCATGCTCTCCTGCCTATTGCCCGGTTTCTGAACCGGTGGTGACCGCGGCGGGTTCTGCGTCCGGCGCGCTGTCCGATCCGCCGTCCGATCCGCCGTCCGATCCAGTAGTGACCAGCGCGATGCGCGACAGGCCGGCGCGGTTGAGTTCGCCCATCACGCGCATGACGCGGCCATAATCGAGCCCTTTGTCGGCGCGCAGCATGATCTGGCGCGGGCGATCGCCCGCCGCCTGTTCGCGGGCGATCGCGTCGAGCCGGGCGGGAAGCTCGGCCTCGGGCACCACCTCTTCGCCGATATACAGGGTGTCGTCGCCGTTGATCGACAGCTGCACCGGCTCCTGCTCCTCGGTCTCGACCGGTTTTGCACGGCTTTCGGGCAGATCGACGGGCACCGCCGATGCGAGCAGCGGCGCGGTGATCATGAAGATGATCAGCAGCACCAGCATCACGTCGACCAGCGGGGTGACGTTGATTTCGGCCATCGGCGCGCGATGCCGTCCGCGCCCGCGCCGCGCGCCGATGCCGCCGGATGGGCCCGACATCGCCATCAGGCTTCGACCTCGAGCTCGCGGCTGAAGGTCGCGTGCAGCCCGTCGGCGAAGCGGCCGAGCCGCGATTCGAGCCGGTTCAGGCGCTGCGAGAAGCTGTTGTACGCGATCACCGCGGGGATCGCGGCGAAAAGCCCGATCGCGGTCGCGAACAAGGCCTCGGCGATGCCGGGCGCGACGACCGCCAGGCTGCTGTTATTCTCGGCCGCGATCGCGGTGAAGCTGCGCATGATCCCCCACACGGTGCCGAACAGGCCGACGAACGGGGCGACCGCGCCGATCGTCGCGAGATTGCCGATCTTTTCGGCGAGGCGGTCGACTTCGCCGGCAACCGCGGCGTTCATCGCAATGCCCAGCCGCTCGCGCGTGCCTTCGCGGTCGATGGCCTTGCCCTTGGTCGACCGGCGCCACTCGCTGATCCCCGCCGCCAGGATCTTGGCGCTCGGCAGATCCTCACTGCTGTTCTTGTCGAAGAATTTGTCGACATTGTCGGCGCGCCAGAAATCGCGTTCGAATTGTTCGGACGCGCGCATCACCTTGCCGACCCCGCGCCCGTGGGTGGCGATGACGCCCCAGACGTAGATGGAGGCTGCGAGCAGGCCGATCATCACCGCTTTGACGATGATATCGGCCTGGATGAACAGCGCCACAGGGGACAGGGTCGCCGCGTCGGCGGCGAGCGAGATATTGTCTAGCAAGGGATAGTCTCTCCATTCATGATGGCGGTAAAGCGGTTCGACCAGTCGTCGGACAAGCGGCGCGGCCGGCCAGCGGGCGACAGGAAGGCGACGGTGACCCGCCCTTCGGTCAAACTCTCGCCGGTTAACGTGTCAGTTCCGCGAAGGATGCGCTGGGCGATGATCACGCTGGCGCCGCGCACCGCTTCGACCGTGCTGACGACCAGCAGGTCGTCATCGAGCCGGGCGGGACGGCGATAACCGATCGCGATTTCGGTGACCGCCCAGCTGCCTTCGCCAGCCTCCATCGCCGCGCGCTGGTCGATGCCGGCGATCCGCAACATGTCGGACCGTGCGCGCTCCATATAGCGCAAATAATTGGCGTGATAGACGATCCCCGACAGGTCGGTATCTTCGAAATAGACGCGCGCCCGAAAGCGATGCTCGGCACCGACGAAGGCACCGGGAATAAAGGGGGGCGGGGCATTTACCATCGCTTCGACCGATAGCGGCGCTTCGACTCGTCGCAAAGCCCTCATAAACGGTTCGTCGCAGATGGGGGCCGGTTGATAGGGGGTAAGGGCTGAAATCCGCCTGTTTTGGTTTGAGCCCGTGCCCCTGCCTGCGCAGGGGCACGGTCACTTGCCGTTGTCGAACAGCCCGTCCTGCGATCCCGCAGGGGGATTGAGCCCGAGGTGCTTCCACGCGCTGGCGTTGAGCATCCGGCCGCGCGCGGTGCGCGCGATCAGCCCGATCTGGAGCAGATAGGGCTCGATGACATCCTCGATCGTGTCGCGCGGTTCGGACAGACCCGCCGCCATTGTCTCGACCCCCACCGGGCCGCCGCGATAGATGTCGGCGATCATCGAGAGGTAGCGGCGGTCCATCGCGTCGAGCCCCAGCGCATCGACCTCGAGCCGGTTGAGCGCGGCGTCGGCGGCGCTGGCGTCGACGACGGCGTGCCCCGCGACATGCGCGAAGTCGCGCACCCGGCGCAGCAGCCGTCCGGCGATCCGCGGCGTGCCGCGCGAGCGTTTGGCGATTTCGAGCGCTCCGTCGGCGGCGATGGCAAGCCCAAGCAGCCGCGCGGCGCGCGCGATCACCTGTTCGAGCTCGCCATGGGTGTAGAAATTGAGCCGCACCGGGATGCCGAAACGGTCGCGCAGCGGGGTCGTCAGCAACCCCTGCCGCGTCGTCGCGCCGACGAGGGTGAATTTCGGCAGGTCGATGCGGACGGAGCGCGCCGACGGCCCCTCGCCGATCATGATGTCGAGCGCGCGGTCCTCCATCGCCGGGTAGAGGATTTCCTCGACCGCGGGCGACAGGCGGTGGATCTCGTCGATGAACAGCACATCGCCATCCTCGAGATTGGTGAGCAGCGCGGCGAGGTCGCCGGCCTTGGCGATCACCGGGCCGCTGGTCGAACGGAAGCCGACGCCAAGCTCGCGCGCGACGATCTGCGCCAGCGTCGTCTTGCCGAGTCCCGGCGGGCCGAAGAAGAGGACATGGTCGAGCGCATCGCCGCGCGCCTTCGCCGCCTCGACGAAGATGCGCAGATTTTCGCGCGCCGCGGCCTGCCCGACGAACTCGGCGAGCGTTTTGGGCCGCAGCGCGGCGTCGGCGTCCTCGGGGGTGCGGATGGGGGTGGTGAGGGCCGGCTCAGTCATAACGCTCTATTGCTTCGCCGAGAATACAAACCCAAGGTTCCTGACGATCCTCATAGACTGAAAATTGCAACTCGAAATCATGGCCTGGTTCGAAATTGCCGATCGGCACGGCATAGCTGTCGAGCTCCGGGCGATTAAGGAACCAGAGCGTGGAGCCGCAGTTTTCGCAGAAGTAGAAGTCCGCAAGAGTGCCGCTGCCGCCGGGATACTGGTACAATTTCGCTTCGCCCTCTGTGCGGACATTCTGGGCGGGGAAGCGCGCCTGCGCGGCAAAGGCGCTGCCGCTCCTCGCCTTGCAATTGCGACAGTGGCACACCGACACGCGGATCGGCTCGCCCGAGCAGGCTATGCGGAGCTGGCCGCAGCGGCACGAGGCGTGGCGGGTGGTCACTTGGCGGCCTTCTTGAGCGCCACGCGGACCAGCGCATCGAGGTTTGCGCCAGCGCCGAGTTCCTCGCTCGCCGCGGCAACCGCTGCGCTCGCTTCGCCGGGTTTGAAGCCGAGGCCGGTGAGGGCGGTGATGGCGTCGGCGAGGGGGCCGGGGGTGGTGGGCACGTAAGTTGCGCCGCTGCCCGCTATGCCGCCCAGCGCGCCCGCCTTGTCCTTCAGTTCATGCGTGATGCGCTGCGCCAGTTTCGGGCCGACGCCGTTGGCGCGCGCGATCATCGCGCTGTCGCCGCTGGCGAGCGCGCGTTGCAGGTCTCCGATCTCGAGCGCCGACAGGATCGCGAGCGCGACCTTGGCGCCGACCCCCTGGACGCTGGTGAGCAGGCGGAACCAGTCGCGCTCCTCGGCGCGCGCGAAGCCGAGCAGGCGCAGGAAATCCTCGCCGACCAGCATTTCGGTGTGGATGGTGACCTCGCCATCGACCGCGCCGAGGGCGTCGAGCGTGCGCGCCGATGCCTCGACCAGATAGCCGACGCCGCCGACGTCGATCACCGCGTGGCCTGCGCCGCTGCTGTCGAGCCGTCCGGTGAGTTTTGCGATCATTTGGCTGTGCTAGCGTGATAGGAATGAAAAGGGAACAGGGAAGGAAAAAGGGGTCTCACGCAAAGGCGCAAAGGCGCGAAGGAGGAAGAGAAAGAAATTCTCACACAAAGACACAAAGAGGTTCGTTTTCTGTCCTGCCGTCATGCTTGTGGTGCGAACTTGGCATGTAAAGGCCGGACGAAGTCCGGCAGGTCATTCCGCCAAGGCCGGGTCAGGACGCGATGTCGCGGTTGAAACCGCCATCTTTGTGTCTTTGTGTGAGTCTCCCTTTTTCTTCTTCGCGCCTTTGCGCCTTTGCGTGAGATTTTTCTAATCGCGCGGCCGATGGTTCGCGTGGCAGATCGCGACGGCCAGCGCATCGGCCGCGTCGGGTCCTGCAACCTTGGCGCCCGGCAGCAGCACGCGCAGCATCGCCTGCACCTGTTCCTTCGCCGCGCCGCCGGTGCCGACGATCGCTTTCTTGACGAGGCGCGGGGCATATTCGCCGACGACCAGCCCGGCACGCGCGCAGCCGAGCAGCGCAACGCCGCGTGCGTGGGCGAGCTTGAGCGACGATTGGGGGTTGTCGTTGACGAAGACCTCTTCGACCGCGGCTCCAGTGGGGCCATGGTCGGCGATCACCGCCGCGAGCACGGTGTCGAGATGGGCGAGGCGGTCGGGCAAGGGCGCCCTGGCGTCGGTCTTGATCTGGCCGTTGGCGATGTGGCTGATGCGGCTACCCTCGACGCGGATTATACCCCAGCCGGTGCAACTGAGCGACGGGTCGAGGCCGAGGATGATCATGGGTTCCCGTTCGTGTCGAGCGCAGTCGAGACACCCCGAAGGCAAGCATGACCGATAGGCATCTCGACTTCGCTCGATGCGAACGGATTTTGGTGGTTATCCAAGCTTTTCCATCACCGCGTCGGGGATGTCGTAATTGCCCCACACGGTCTGGACATCGTCGTCGTCGTCGAGCGTGTCGATCAGCTTGAACAAGGTCTGCGCGGTCGCCTCGTCGGCGACTTCGCTCTTCAGCGTCGGGCGCCACGCGAGCTTCACGCCTTCGGCCTCACCGAGCTTGGCTTCGAGCGCTTTGGCGACCTCGTGCAGCCCATCGACTTCGGTCCAGATATCGTGGCCGTCCTCGGACGATTCGACGTCGCTGGCACCGGCGTCGAGCGCGGCTTCGAACACCGTGTCGGCATCGCCCGCGCTCGCCGGATAGCTGATCAGGCCGAGACGGTCGAAACCGTGCGCGACGCTGCCCGAGGTGCCGAGGTTGCCGCCATTCTTGGCGAAAGCGGTGCGGACGTTGGTCGCGGTGCGGTTGCGGTTGTCGGTCAGCGCCTCGACGATCAGCGACACACCGCCGGGACCATAGCCTTCGTAACGGATTTCTTCGTAATTGTCGCCTTCGCCGCCCGCCGCCTTGTCGATCGCGCGCTGGATATTGTCCTTCGGCATCGACTGCGCCTTGGCGGCGTTCACCGCCGCGCGCAGACGCGCATTCGCGTCGGGATCTGGCAGGCCCATCTTCGCCGCGACGGTCACTTCGCGTGCGAGCTTGGAAAACAGCGCGCTGCGCTTCTTGTCCTGCGCACCCTTGCGGTGCATGATATTCTTGAATTTACTATGGCCGGCCAAGCCACCCTCCATCGGTCAAACTGAAAGCTGGCGCCGCCCTACCGTGGCGGCCCCCAAGAGACAACAGCGTCAGACGCGGACCGCGGTCCCCGACGCGCTGACCATCAGCATCGAGCCGTTCTGGCCGAGCACTTCATAATCGAGATCGACGCCGATCACCGCGTTGCCGCCGAGGCGCGCGGCCTCGGCTTCCATCTCGGCGACCGCTTCCTTGCGGGCGCGGGCGAGGACGTCCTCATATTTGCCCGAGCGGCCGCCGACGATGTCGGTGATGCTGGCAAACAGGTCGCGGAACAGGTTCGCGCCGACGATCACCTCGCCGGTGACGATACCCAGATATTCCTGGACCGGATGGCCTTCGAGCGTGTTGGTGGTGGTGCTGAACATCGTCACTCTCCCTTGCTGGCGCGCGCCCGATCAGTCGATGCCGAGCGCCGATTTATAGACGTCGAGGATCGCTTCCATTTCCTTGCGATCGTGGACCGGCAGTTTGCGCAGGCGAACGATCTGGCGCATGATCTTCGGGTCGTAACCCTGCGATTTCGCTTCGTTATAGGTGTCGCGAATGTCGTCGGCGATGCCCTTTTTCTCTTCTTCCAACCGCTCGATGCGCTCGATGAACAGGCGCAGTTGCTGGTCGGACACGGTGGCTTCGCTCATTTTGGACTCCGATAATTGGGATGATGCGGCGCGAGAATCGCGCCTGCCGCGTCCCTAATCGCCCCCGTGATTTTTGGCCATGCTTTCTTGGCGCCGCCGCATCACTCGGGCGGGAACGCCTGGCGCTTGCCGTCCAATTTGTGGACCACGCCGCGCCGCATCACAAAATCGACCTTTTCGAGCGCGGTGACGTCGGCGAGCGGGTCGCCGTCGACGGCGATGATGTCGGCCTCACGCCCCGGCAAAATTGCCCCGATCGGCCGTTCGAGCTCCGCCGCATTGTCGATGGTCGCGGCCTTGATCGCCTGCGCCGGGGTCATCCCGGCCTTGACCATCAGCGCGAATTCCTTGGCGTTGTCACCGTGCGGCGCGACGCCCGAATCGGTGCCGAACAGGATGCGGACATTGCCCTTTACCGCGCGGGCGATGCTGTTGGCGTGGGCGGCGGCGGCTTCCTCGGCCTTGGCGAGTTGCGGCGCCGGCGCGTCGCCGCGCCGCGCCTGCGCGAGCGCGGCGATCGGTGCGACCGCGGTCGGTACCAGCGCCGCGTTCGACGCCTTGAACAGCTTGACGGTCTCATCGTCGATGAAGCTGCCATGTTCGATCGAATCGACCCCGGCGCGCAGCGCGGCGTCGATGCCTTCCTTGCCGTGGGCGTGGGCGGTGACCTTGCGGCCAAAGCTGTGCGCGGTGTCGACCACCGATTTCATCTCGGCATCGGACATCTGTTTGCCGAGCCCGCCTGCGACGTTCGAGCGCACCCCGCCGGTCGCGGCAAATTTGATCACCTCGGCGCCCAGCGAGATTTGCGCGCGGACGGCGCTGGCGCAGCCATCCGGCCCGTCGCAGATGTTGGTGCGTTCGGCCGCGACCGCGTGGCTGAGGGTGCGGTTCAGCCCGTTGACCCCGCCATGGCCGCCGGTCACCGATATCATCGTGCCCGCGGGAATGACGGTCGGGCCGACGATCACGCCATTGTTGATCGCGTCGCGCAGGGTGGTCGTGGTCCGGCCATCGCCGCCGAGATCGCGCACGGTCGTAAAGCCTGCCTCGAGGGTGCGGCGCGCGTTCCCCTGCGCGATGACAAACACATCCTCGACGTCGCGCCCGGAGCTTTCGAGGCGGCTGCGCAGCAGATTGTCGTCGCCGGAGATATGGACGTGCATGTCGATCAGGCCGGGCAGGACAAAGGCGTTTTTCAGATCGACGACCTTTGCGCCGTCCTCGGGCGTGGCAAAGCCGTCGCGCACTTCGGCGATCTTGCCGTCGCGGACGATGATCGTCGATGGCCCGCGCGGTTCGCGCCCCGGCTGGTCGAGCAAGCGTCCGGCATGGATATAGGTGGTGGCGGATGGCTGTGCGGCGAGCGGGCCGCTGGCCGTAAGCGCGACGCCCAGCATCGCTCCTGTCAACGTCATCCGCATCGCCATATTCTCCCGATTTTCCGTGCCGCAGCGGCAGGTTCCAATTTCATGTCCGCAAAGCGCGGCGGGAGCAAGATCAGTGATGCGGGTTCTTCGCCATGCTTTCTGCCATCCGCGCAAGCTGTTCGGGCGTGGCGGGGGTGTGATGCAGGGCTTTCCAGTCCGCGGTCGACATGCCGTGGACGATCGCACGGCCCGCTTCCTTGTCGATGCCGCCGGCCTCGGCGATCCAGTCGCCCAGGCAGTTACGGCAGAAGCCGGCGAGCCCCATCAGTTCGATGTTCGCCGCGTCGTGGCGATGCTGGAGCAGCCGGACGAGGCGGCGAAAAGCGGCGGCGGCGACGGCGTCGTCGAGCGCGTCGAGGGATTGGTTGGGGGCGGTCGGGTCGTCGCTGCACGACATGCGGTCGGTCTCCGTTCGTTGGCGGGTGGTCGATGAATAGCTATACGGCAGTTGCGCGGGCGCGATCAACGCGTCATGCCACGCGCGACGTAACGCCAGCCAGTCCAGCGGAGCAATCGTGGCCCAACATTTCACCCCCCGCCAGCGCAAGGTTCGCATCCTGGCGACACTCGGCCCCGCTAGCGCCCATCCCGAAATGATCGCCGCGCTGCACCGCGCCGGCGCCGATGCCTTTCGCGTCAACATGAGCCATGGCGATCATGCCGGTCACGCCAAGGTGATTGCCGCGATCCGCGCGCTCGAAAAAGAAACCGGGCGCCCGACGACGATCCTCGTCGACCTGCAGGGACCGAAGCTGCGCGTCGGCACCTTCAAGGATGGCCCGGCCGAGCTGGTGAACGGCAAGTCCTTCGTCCTCGACGCCGACACCGCGCCGGGCGACGCGACGCGCGTCCACCTGCCGCACCCCGAACTGTTCGCGGCGCTCGAGGCGGGCACGCGCCTGCTGATCGACGACGGCAAGCTGGTGCTGCGCGTCAGGAGCGTCGCGCCGGGCAAGATCGAGACGGTGGTCGAGGTCGGCGGGAAGATTTCGGACCGCAAGGGGGTCAACGTCCCCGATGTCGTCGTCCCGCTCGCGGCGCTCACCGAAAAGGACCGCAAGGATCTGACGTTTGCGCTCGAGCAGCAGGTCGATTGGATCGCGCTGTCGTTCGTGCAGCGGCCCGAGGATGTCGCCGAGGCGCGGACGCTGATCGGCGGCAAGGCGGCGCTGCTGGTCAAATTCGAAAAACCGTCGGGGGTGCAGCGGATCGAGGAAATCCTAGAACTCGCCGACGCAGCGATGGTCGCGCGCGGCGACCTGGGCGTCGAATTGCCGCCCGAGGCGGTGCCGCCGCTGCAGAAACGCATCGTCGCGACCGCGCGGCGGATGGGCAAGCCGGTGGTCGTCGCGACGCAGATGCTGGAATCGATGATCAGTTCGCCATCGCCGACGCGCGCCGAAGTGTCCGACGTCGCGACCGCCATCTATGACGGTGCCGACGCGATCATGCTGTCGGCCGAAACCGCCGCCGGCGCCTTTCCGGTCGAAGCCGTCACGATGATGGATTCGATCGCACGCTCGGTCGAGAGCGACCCCGACTATTTTCGCCGCCTGCATTTCACCGAGACGCACCCCGATGCGACGACCGCCGACGCGCTGGCCGAGGCCGCGGGCGATATCACCCGCACCATTGCCGCCGATGCGATCATCTGTTTCACCTTTTCCGGATCGACCGCGCGCCGCGTCGCGCGCGAGCGGCCCGACGCGCCGTTGCTGGTACTGACGCCCAAGAAGGAGGCGGCGCGGCGCATGGGATTGCTGTGGGGCGCGCATGCGGTGCCGACCAAGGACATCGGCAGCTTCGAGGAGATGATCGCCAAGGGTAAGCGCATGGCGCTGCGCCACGGCATCTGCAAGGCGGGCGCGAAGCTGGTGATGATGGCCGGGGTTCCGTTCGGGACGCCGGGGTCGACCAACGTGCTCCACGTCGCGACGCTGACCGGCGACGAACTGCGCGGATATAGCTGACCGCCGTAAGCGACTCAAATCGGCACAAGAGTTACCCGCCGATTCAGTAACTTCGGTTTCTGAGTCAGAACGGGACGGGCAAAAATGGTAAATCCCCTTTGCACCATTGACGCCGGTCGGCATAGTTGGTGGACGTAACGCATCGGACCCGCGTCGGGGGGCTCCGCATCGCTTATCCGGAAGGTTCCACCCGCGTGTCCGCACCGTTTCGTTTTCCGCGCTTTTTCGTCACCAGCCCGGCGCCCTGCCCCTATCTGGCGGGCAAGACCGAGCGGAAGGTGTTTACCGAACTGAGCGGCAATGCGGCGGGCGAACTCAACGATGCGCTGGGCCGCATCGGGTTCCGGCGCAGCCAGTCGGTGGCCTATCGCCCGAGCTGCGCCGACTGTTCTGCGTGCGTTTCGGTGCGCGTGTGCGCCGGTGAATTCACCCCCAGCCAGTCGCAGAAGCGCACGATCCGCCGCAACCGCGACCTCGTCGCCACCGCGTGCAAGCCGTGGGCGACCGAAGAGCAATATACGCTGCTGCGCTCCTATCTCGCGTCGCGTCATCCGCAGGGCGGAATGGCCGACATGGACGAGCAGGATTTCGCCGACATGGTCGAGCAGACCCCGGTCGACAGTTACATGATCGAATATCGCGAGCCGACCACCGACGGCAGCCGCGGCCGGCTGGTCGGTTGCTGCCTGACCGACCGGCAAGGCGACGGGCTGTCGATGATCTACAGCTTCTTCGACGCCGCGCATCCGCTGCGCGAGGGGCTGGGCACCTATATCATCGCCGACCATGTGCTGCGCGCCGCCAAGGCGTCGCTGCCTTACGTCTATCTCGGCTATTGGATCGAGGGGTCGGCGCGCATGGCGTACAAGGCGCGTTTCCGCCCGATCGAGAAACTCGGCCCCGACGGCTGGACGCGCTTCGAGCCGTTGGCATCGGACCGGATCGCGGCGATCTTCGAACTCGCCTAAGCCGCGACATTCTCGCCGCTTCCGGTTGACCTTTCCCTGCGTTCAAGGGCATAGCCTTACGCCTAGGACATAAGTCCGGGTCGCATCCGTTATTTGATCGCCGGGGGGCTGGCGATGGGGGGGGAGGGATGCCCGTGCGTAAGTTCGCCAGCATCACGGCCAGAAGCATGCGCGGCTGCGGTTGCCGCCGGTCGGCGCGCGCGTGAGCGAGCCGGGCGCACCCACTGTCGTCAAGGTCGCGATCATCGGGTCGGGTCCGGCCGGCCTCAGCGCCGCGTCGCGCGCCGGGCAGTTGGGTTTGAGCCATGTCCTGCTCGAAAAGACCGACCATCTGTCGGATACGATCTTCAAATATCAGAAGGGCAAGCGCGTGCTCGCGACGCCCGAGCGGCTCGACCTGCGCTCCGACTGCCGCTTTGGCGAGGGCGCGCGCGAATATATCCTGGGCAATTGGGACGAGGACGCCGCGAGCAACCAGGTGAACGTCGCCTATCACGCCGAGGTCGCCGAGGTGAGCGGCGCCAAGGGCGCGTTCGCGATCAAGACGACCAAGGGCGACGTCTTTCACGCCGAGAATATCATCCTCGCGATCGGGACGCAGGGCAATCCGAACCGGATGCGTTGCCCGGGCAACGACCTGCCGCACATCATCTATACCGTCGACGATCCCGAGGATTTCAAGGACAAGCACATCACCGTCGTCGGATCGGGCGACGCGGGAATCGAGAATGCGCTCGGCGTCGCCGAAGAGGCGCTGGAAAACACCGTCACCATCCTCAACCGCTCGAAGGATTTCGCGCGCGCCAAGGCGAAGAACGTCTCCGACATGATGGAGGCGGGCGAAAATGGGACGATGAGCATCCGCACCGAGACGCAGCCGAAGCTGGTCGAACCCGGCTGGCTGACGCTCGAAACCCCGAACGGCGACGAAAAGATCGCGTGCGACGTGATCGTCGCGCGGCTCGGGTCGGTCGCGCCGCGCGGCTTTGTCGAATCGATGGGGATCGAGTTCACCGGTCCCGATCGCGAGGCGTTCCCGAAGCTGTCACCGACCTTCGAATCGACGGTGCCCGGCATCTTCGTCATCGGCGCGCTCGCCGGCTATCCGCTGATCAAGCATTGTATGAACCAGGGTTATGACGTCGTCGAGTTCATCAATGGCAACACCGGCCTGACCCCCGCCGACGAAAAGGATCTGGCGGCGATTTTTGCCGGCCTGCCGCAGCATAAACCGGTCAGCGAATGGCTGGACTATCTGCGCACGCGGGTACGCATCTTTGCCGACGTGTCGCCGCTGCAGATGCGCGAATTCATGCTCGATTCGAAGGTTGCCTTCTATCGCGGCGGCGATGTCGTGTTCGAAAAGGGCGATCCGGGATCGTCGCTGTTCGCGATCGCCGACGGCGAAGCGCTGGTCGAGGTCGGGCCGGGGGTGACGGTGCCGATCGAGCAGGGATCGATCTTTGGCGAAGTCGGGCTGATCTCGGGCCGCAAGCGCGGCGCGACGATCCGTGCCGGCGCCGACAGCATCTTCGTCGAGGTGTCGCGGACCGCGGCGCTCAAGCTGATGGCGTCGGTGCCCGGCGCCAAGCGCGCGATCGAGCGCATCTCGCTCGAACGCCAGCTGCTGCAGATATTCAAAGGCGGGCTGACCGTCGAGGATCTGGAGCCCATCGTCGTCGATCCGGCGATCGAACGCGTGCCCGCCGGCAAGGTCGTGCTCGCCGAGGGCGACGAGGGCGACGACGTCTATGTCATCCGGTCGGGGTCGATGGTCGTCGAGAAGGATATCGGCGGTAAGCCGATTTTCCTGCGCTACCTGCCTGCGGGCAGCTTCTTCGGCGAAATGGCGGTGCTGAGCGGCGCGCCGCGCAACGCGACGGTGAAGGCCGCGGTGGCGAGCGAAGTGATCCGGCTGCAGGGGCAGCAATTCAAGGCGATGCTCGCCAAGCGGCCGCAGGTCCGCGAGGCGACCGAGGCGGCGGTCGCCGAGCGCGCGCAGATGAACAGCTTCATCGAATCGCGCAAGGCGAGCTATTCGAGCGCGGTCGACCTCTATTCGGACACCGCGAGCTTCATCATGAAGGAGGGGCTGGGCGAGGCCACCGACGCGCTGCTGATCGACGAGAATCTGTGCGTCGGCTGCGACAATTGCGAAAAGGCGTGCGCCGACAGCCACGAGGGCCTGTCGCGGCTCGATCGTGAGGCCGGCAAGACCTTTGCGCATCTGCACGTCCCGACCAGCTGCCGTCACTGCGAGCATCCGCACTGCATGGCCGACTGCCCGCCGAACGTCATCCACCGCGGCCCCGACGGCGAAGTGTTCATGGAGCCGGGGTGCATCGGCTGCGGCAACTGCATGCGCAACTGCCCCTATGGGGTGATCCGCATGGAAGCGGCGCCGCCCGAAAAGCCCAGCCTGCTGCGCTGGCTGCTCACCGGCTTCGGCCCGGGTCCCGGCGAGCCGTCGCCCAAATGGACCAAGCAGCAACTGGGCGACGAGAAGCCCAAGAAGATCGCGGTCAAGTGCGACATGTGCAAGGGCATCGCAGGCGGCCCGGCTTGCGTGCGGGCCTGCCCGACCGGCGCCGCGATCCGCGTGTCGCCCGAGGAATTCCTGTCGATCGCGCGGCTGGAAGAGGGGACCGATTGATGGCCTCGCTCTTTCAACGGCGGCGCAGCAAGGCGACCCAGACCGAACGGGTGCGCGAGCGCAAGCATGAGGGGTTTCTGCGCTACGCGGGGTTCCGCTGGGCCAAGATTTCGGGCGGGCTGTGCCTGCTGATCATCGTCTCCTACGCGCTGGTCGACGTCACCCCGCGGCACAATGGCGGCAGCTGGTACGGCTATACGCTGGGGACTATCGGCGCCGGCCTGATCCTGTGGCTGACCGCGCTAGGCTATCGCAAACGCAAGATGACGCGCGATTACTGGTCGCTCAAGGCGTGGACCTCGGCGCATGTCTATCTCGGGCTCAGCCTGATCGTCATCGGCACCTGGCACACCGGGTTCCAGCTCGGGTGGAACGTCCACACGCTGGCGTGGGCGCTGATGATGCTCGTCATCCTGTCGGGGCTTTACGGCGTCACGGTTTATGCGACCTTGCCCGCCGCGCTGTCGAACAACCGCGACGAGATGACGCAGATGCAGATGCTCGAGGCAATCCGCGCGTTCGACCGCCAGTTGCACGCCGCGGCGCAGCCGCTGACGCCCGAGGATACCGCGCCGGTGCTCGCGTCGCTGGATGAAGACCCGTTCGCCGGCGGCATCGGGGCGCGCCTGTCGGGGCGGTATCCGAAATGCGCGACTGCGGCGGCGCTGCGCACGCTCGGCGCGTCGCGCAGCAGCGATGCCGAAGCGCGCGTGAAGGTGGTCGGGCTGCTGTCGCAGAAGGAGTCGGCGCTCGCGCGGCTGCGCCGGCATCTGAAGCTGCGCGCGCTGCTCGAAATCTGGCTTTACGTGCATGTGCCGTTGACCTTCGCGCTGATCGCGGCGCTATCGGCGCACATCATCAGCGTCTTCTTTTACTGGTAAGGCGGGGGAGGGGGGACCATGAGCTTCATCCTGCGCCGTATTTCGACGACGAAGACGGGCAAGCAGATCGTCCGCGACCAGGCGCTGCCCGGCGACATGATTACGCTCGGCCGCGATGCCGGCAATATCATCCACGTCGCCGACCTGGCGGTGAACCCGCACCATGCGACGATCCGTAGCGCCGACGGGCGCCATGTCCGCGTCGCGGCGCTGGAGGGGCTGGGCTTCGACATCAATGGCCGCGCGGTCGATACCGCCGACATCGACAGCGGGGCGGGCGCAGAGCTGCGTTTTGGCGGCCACCGCATGACGATCGCGCGCGAAGCCGAGCAGATCATCCTGCTCGTCGAGCGTATCGACGAACTGTCGCAGTCGTCAAAGGATGTCGACGAGGTGAAGGCCTTTTCGCTCCAGCGCGTGATGCCGGGCAAGCGGGTCGGCGCCTGGACCTTTGCGGTGCTGATGCTGCTCGCCTTCCTGGTCGGGCCGATCTGGGCGTGGTCGAGCTATCGCAATGTCGACGAACGGCCCGAGGGGTTCCACGCCGACAGCAGCTGGACATCCGGCCCCCTGTCGAGCGCGCATGCCAATCTGAAGGACGACTGTCAGTCGTGCCATGTCGAGCCCTTTGTCGCGGTGACCGACACCGCGTGCGTGAGCTGCCACACCGGCGAGCACAAGGCGATGAGCGCGGCGCACGCCAATGCGCCGACCGCGATGCTGCTCGCGGCGCGGGCGCCCGCTGGCGGGTTCGACAAACTGCTTGCCGGGGTGGGCGCGGCGTTCAACCGGCCGCAGGGTCGCTGCGTCGAATGCCACACCGAACATGAGGGCGCCGGCCCGATGGCGGCGACCCCGCAGAAATTCTGTGCCGACTGCCACGACGGGATGCAGGGGCGGCTGAAGGGCGCGGGGCATCCGACGATGCTGGCCGATGCCGCCGATTTCGGGACCGGCCACCCCGAGTTCCGCCCGCTCGTCCGCGCCGCGCCCGGCGCGAAGCCGATGCGCGCCGCGCCCGGCAAGCCGCTCGTCGATTACGACGGGCTGAAATTTCCGCACGACCTGCATTTGCAGGCGGCGGGCGGCGTCGCGCGCATGGCGGCGAGTTTCCGCGGGCGTTACGATTTCGGGCAAAAGCTGGACTGCGAGAATTGCCATCGGCCCGATGCCGACGGGGTGCGGATCAAGCCGGTCGATATGGAACGCGACTGCGCGATGTGTCACAGTCTGGCGTTCGAGAGCGTCGGCGGGGTGACCCGCACGCTGCGCCACGGCGAGCCCGATCAGGTCGTCGCCGACCTCACCGCCTTCTATCGCTCGACCCCGCCGACCCGCCCGCTGCAGCTGGGCGGGATGCAGCGCCGCCGCCCCGGCCAATATGCCGAAGGGCAGGTATACAACGTCTATTTCCGCGAGGTCGCGGTCCGCCCAAGCCGCGCGCAGGATGCGGTGCGAGCGGTCTTTTCGAAGGGTGGCGCGTGTTACGACTGCCATAGCATTTCCGCGCCGCAGGCGGGCAACAGCTGGCGCGTTGCGGCGGTAACGCAGACGCCGCGCTTCCTGGAAAAAGGCTGGTTCGACCATGACGCGCATCGCGAAACCGACTGCGCCGACTGTCATACCACCGCGACCGGATCGAAACAGTCGGCCGACCTGCTGGTGCCGGGGCTGCGCCAGTGCCGCGACTGCCACGTCGGCGAAAGCGGCGCGCGCATCGTCAAGGTCGAAACCGCGACCGAATCGCCGTGCGCGATGTGCCACGAATATCATTCCGACGGTGGCAAGCCGTGGCTGCCGCAGCGCCAGCGCCGGAAAAATGTGGCGACGATCACCGATCGTCCGCGGCAAGGGGCTTATGGTGTGAGCATGGTCACAGGCGCCGGGCCGTCGCGGCTTTATCGTGTGACATGGCGCACACCTACGTTAAGACTGACGGGCAAGGGTGGATGAGGTGAGGGCGGTCGGACCAGCCGGCCGGAGCAGGGGACGGATATGCTGATCGCCCAGATCACCGATATCCATATCGGTTTCGATCCGGACAATCCGGCCGAATATAATCGCAAGCGCCTCGACGAGGTGCTGGACCTGCTGATCGAGGGGCCGAACCGCCCCGACCTGTTGCTCGCCACCGGCGATATCACCGATCGCGGCGACCCCGACAGCTACCGCCGGCTCGGTACCGCCTTTTCGCGCTGTCCCTTCCCGGTGTGGCCCAGTGTCGGCAACCACGACCTGCGCGACAATTTCCATGTGCAATTCCCCGGCTTCGACGACGGCAACGGCTTCGTCCAATATGCGCTCGACCTGCCCGAGCTCAGGCTGGTGACGGTCGACACGCTGGAGGAAGGGCGCCACGGCGGTGCCTTTTGCGACGCGCGCGCGGCGTGGCTCGACACCGAACTGGCGAAAGACCCGGCGAAGCCGACCTATATCGTCATGCACCACCCGCCGGTCGAAAGCGGCATCGAGTGGATGAACACGCATCCCGACGAGCCATGGGTCGCGACCTTCACCGATGTCGTCCGCCGCCACAGTCAGGTCCGCGGCCTGATCTGCGGTCACCTTCACCGCAGCGTGACCGTGGCGTGGGAGGGGCGCACCGTGGCCATCTGTTCATCGACCGCGCCGCAGGTGTCGCTGGACCTGCGGCCGATCGACGAAGAACGGCCCGACAATCGCGCGATGATCGTCGCCGAAGACCCCGCCTATGCGCTCCACCGCTGGAACGGACGCGAACTCGTCAGCTTCTATGATCACGCCGGGGCGCACACGATGCTGGCCAGATATGACGAACGGTTGCAGCCGCTGGTGCGTGAATTGAAGGCTGAGCGGCCGGCCTAGCCTAAAGCCACGCCGAGCGGCGGTCGACGCGGCGCTGAAAGCCCGCAGCGAAGGAGCGGGCGCGGGCGCGCAACAGTATAAGGCGACCCTCCGCGGTGCGCGTGAAGACGAGGTCCGACGATCCGACATGGGCTTTCCAGAGCCGGTGGAACGCCTCGGCGCTTGGCTGGCGCCGCGCGATGACGGTCGGGACGGCGTGATAG
This sequence comes from Sphingopyxis sp., assembly GCF_050916055.1. GTDB lineage: Bacteria > Pseudomonadota > Alphaproteobacteria > Sphingomonadales > Sphingomonadaceae > Sphingopyxis. Next base: position 2,481,953 of record NZ_CP051527.1, on the reverse strand, counting down.
TCGCGCCGCGCGACCGGCCCGAGCCAGCTTCGCCGTTCGAGGAGGTAGCGGGGATTCTGAACCGGGCCGAGCAGTTCGGCCAGTGCCATCATTACCATCCGTTCGCCGGAGCGCGAAATGCCGTCGACGACAAGCTCGACCCGACCCGATGCGTCGTGCGCGATCCGCAGCGTCGCTGCGGCATGATCGGCGACGCTGAGCGCCCCGGCGGCGTGCAGTCCGCCGAGCACTGCCTTCCCGACCTGACCGAGGCTGCGTTCGAGCGATCCGTTGCGCAGCCACAGACGCGCAGCAAGGAACAGCCGGGGCAGCATAGCGACCGTCGCCGCACCCGCCAGCGCGGCGCCGGCGACGGCGATGCCCGCCCCGGCAATCGTGCGCAGTTGCAACGCCGCCGCGCCGGCACCGCTCGCCAGCGCCGAAGCGGCGAGCCATTGCAGCGTGTCGATCGACGCCAGCCGCTGCGGCGCATAATTGGGGGCGGCGGTTTCGCGAACATGCGCGCGGGCGTCGGCGCCGCCCAGCGAGCGCTGCCAGCGGGCCGCGATGCCGGCGCGGTCGCGCGCCAACGCCAAGGTCGCGGCATTGCTCGCTGCGATTCCTGCCCCTGGCCGCAAAGCAAGCCGGCGGACCCCGCTTTCGATCGCGGTCGACGGCGAGTTTGCGATCCCCTCGAACGCCCGGAACCGGCGTTCCAGCAGGTCGAAGTCGGATGTGATCGCATCGCCGTCGGCGATCCGGCCCCAGTCGACATGATCGCCCCAGACCTCGGCGATACTCTCGGCTCCGGGATCGATCGTCGCGAGATGCCAGATGTTTGCGACCTTGTCGGGCCGCGCGGGGTCGATGCGAATGGCGCGGCCGCGCATCTGGTTCGACAGCATGAAAGCCGCCGAATTGCTGGCGAGGAGCAGACTGTTGAGCGCGGGCGCGTCCCAGCCTTCGCCGAGCAGCGCCTGCGTGCCGACGAGCATGGTGATATGGCCGTCGCAAAAGAGCGCGGTCATTATCGCCACGACCCGCTCCGCGCCCGGCCCCGACGCGGTCACGCGCAGAAAATCGCCGCAATCGGGCAACGGCGTGATCGCGAGATGCGACGGTTCCAAGTCGAATCGGCGGGCGACGGCGTGAAGGGAGTCCGCGGCTTCGGCGGGGATGATGACCAATGTCCCGGTCAGGACGCCGAGCCGCTGTCCCGGCGGAACGACGCGGCGCAGAGCGCCAAAGATCGGCACGACCCCAAGCTTGGCCGGGACATAATCGTCGCGGAGAGCTCGCGGGAGTTCGGCGCCGCGAACATGATCGGACAGAACGAGCATCCGCAGCGCGCTCCCCATATCGCCGGCTTCGGCCCAGGCGATGTCGGCGATGCTGTCGAGTTTGGCGCGGCTGCCCGCCATTAGTGCGAACAGGCTGCGGGTTTCGCCGAGGCGGACCGCGCCCCCTTCGATCAGCCCTTGTTCGTGAAGCGCGGCGCGAAGGTCGCGAATACGATCGCCGACATCGGCAAACTGGTCCGGCGCGTAAAAGAGCATCGCGTCGAGCAGCCGTTCGACCCAGAAGCCCCCTTGCGCCGGGACGTCGCGGGCGCGAATGCCGAGCAGGTCGAGCGGCGGGGCGGGAAGCGGTTGGCCGCACGCCGCAAGATGGATGAGCATGGCCGACAGAATTTCGGGTGCCTCCAGGATGGGCTCGACATGCGCCAGCGGGTCGGCGATCCACGGGTGCGTCGCGATCGTGTCGAGCAGGGCGGTGTCCGATCTGAGGTCGGCCAGCAAATCCGATATCGCAACGCGGCGGCGGTGCAGCAAGTCGAGCGCCTCGGCATCGGCCCGGGAAAAATAGACATGGTCCTGATGCGGGCAGAGATCGCCGCGGCGGACGAGTTCGGGCACCCCGATCTCGATGTCGATCGGCCCGCACATATGTTCGTAGCGCAGCCATTCGGCGTGTGGGGCGTCGTAGGGCGGCGTTGCGGTCAGCGCGATGATGCGCGCATCGGGCAGCGCATCGACGAGCGCCTGGAGCGCGCTCCACCATTCGCGGCGGAGGTGATGCGCCTCATCGAGGACGAGCGTTATCGGGCCATCGGCACCGAGCATGGCGCATAAGGCGGCAAAGCGGGCTCCGCCCTCGCTCGCCCACGCCGCGTTCAGCGCCTGATAGGTCGCGGTGGTCAGCGTCCCCGGGAACGCAAGGTCGACAGACAGCGCGTCGGCAGGCGGGGGTTCGGCCATGAACAACGGAACCAGACGCTGCGACCATTGATCGCGGATGATCCGGGTCGGCGCGAGCACGATCGCTCGCCGCCCGATCCGGCGCACCAGCTCGAGTCCAAGCACGGTTTTGCCCGATCCGGGCGCGGCGACGAGGTGCAGCCGTCGATCGGCGAAATGCGCCTCATAATCGTCGAGCACACGCTGCTGATAATCGCGCCACCGGCCCGAAAACCGCATGCGGGCAAACAGCGTATCGGTGGCCTCGGCTTCGTCCATGCCCCGCGCTGACATCGCTGCCGGTCAATAACCCAGCGTCAGATCGACCCGCGGCTCGACCGCCTCGCCCTTGTGCCAGCGACCCAGGTTTTCGAGGAAGCGCTGCGCCGAGCGGACGAACATCTTGTCCTGCGCGCGGCCCGACAGGTGCATGGTGATATGCGCATTGTCGAGGCTCCACAGCGGGTCGTCGGCGGGCAGCGGTTCGGGGGTCGTGACGTCGAGAAACGCTGCCGCAATCCGTTGTTCGTTCAGCGCCGCGACGAGCGCGTCCTGATCGACGACGCTGCCGCGCGCGATGTTGATCAGCGTCGCGGTCGGCTTCATCGCTGCCAGCTCATCGGCGCCGATCATGCCGTCGGTTTCGGGGGTCGCGGGGACCGCGAGGATCACCCAGTCGAAATCTCCCAGCTGCGCACGCCACTGGTCGGGGGTCAGGGTGTTCGGTCCGGGCGAGCGGCGGACCACGGTGACATCGACCGCGAACGCCTTCAGCCGCCCCTCGACCAGCTTGCCGATCGCGCCATAGCCGAGCAGGAGCGCCTTCGACCCGAACAGTTCGACCTTGCCCGGCGAGTCCATCAACCACTCGCGGCGGTCCTGCGCGCGCACCACGTCGCGATAGCCCTTGGCAACGGTCAGCATGCCCATCACGACATATTCGGCGATGGTGATCGCGTTGATCCCGGCGCCGTTGGTGACGACTGTGCCGCGCTCTTGCAGCAGATCGAGCGGCATGCCGTCGACCCCGGCGTAGATCGAGTTCAGCCATTTGAGGCTCGTCGCGGCGCCGATGACCGCCGCCATGTCCTTTTTGTCGTACATGTCGAACCAGCCGATTTCGGCGTCAGGCGCGAGGACGAGCGCCTCGTCCTTCGACTGGAAAAAGCGCGGTTCGACCCAGTCGGGCAGCCGGTTTTCGACGAGCGGACGGATGAGGCCCGACAGGACGGTGACGGTCTTGGTCATTCCATGCTTCTCCATATCCGTGCGCATCGAGCGAAGTCGAGATGCCTATCGTCTAGCGCATTCCTTCCGGGTGTCTCGACTACGCTCGACACGAACGGAATGCGAGGATCGATTAGGCCCCCAGCCGCCAGTCCCAACCGAGCGGGTCGCCGTCCATCACCTCGACGCCTGCGGCGATGAGGTCGTCGCGGAGCTTGTCGGAGGTGGCGAAGTCTTTCGAAGCGCGCGCTTCCTTGCGGCGCGCGAGGGTGGCTTCGATTTCTGTTTCGGTAATGGTCGCGGATTTGGGGCGGATGCGGAGGTCGGCGCGGGAGAGGGTGAGGAGGTTGAGGCCGAGGACGGTATCCATCCAACCCACCATCTCTAGGATCACTGAAATTGGCGCGCTGCCGAGGCCCAAAATGTCTTCCATCACCTTAATGGCCTGTGGGGTATTGAGGTCATCGGAAATGGCAGGTCCAAACTGATCGAGCATTAATTTTGTCAAATGCTCAGCATTCTCATGGCCCTTTCTGATTTTGCCTTTCAACGCCAAATCGCGACTCTTCTCGATAGATCCTACCATCCGCTTCAACCGCGTCAGCGCAGCTCCGAGCCCTTCCCACGAAAACTCCAGCTCGCTGCGGTAGTGCGCCTGCAGGCACATCAGGCGGTAGGCGAGGGGGTGGTAGCCCTTGTCGATGAGGAGCTGGACGCGCAGAAACTCGCCGCTCGATTTCGACATCTTGCCGCTGCGTTCGATCAGGAAATTATTGTGCATCCAGATGCGCGCGCCGCTGGCGTCGCTGCAGCTGTGCGCCTGGTTCTGCGCGATCTCGTTCGGGTGGTGGATTTCGCGGTGGTCGATGCCGCCGGTGTGGATGTCGAACGGAAAGCCGAGCAGGGCTTCGGACATTACCGAGCATTCGAGATGCCAGCCGGGCGCGCCTTTCCCCCAGGGCGAATCCCATTCCATCTGGCGCGTTTCGCCCGCCGGGGTCCTGCGCCAGATCGCGAAGTCGGCGGCGTGGCGTTTGCCCTCAACCTCTTCGATGCGGCCTTCGCCCTCGTCGGTTTTAGCGCGGGCCAGCGCGCCATAATCGCTCACGGTCGAGGTGTCGAAATAGAGGCCACCCTCTAGCTCGTAGCAATGCTTGTCGGCGATCGCCTTTGCGAACTCGATCATCTGCGGAACATAGTCGGTGGCGATCGACCAGTGCGCCGGCTGGCGGATGTTGAGCGCCTTTACATCGGCCCAATAGGCCTCGGTATAATGGCGCGCGATGTCCCAGATCGACTGCGCTTTCTCCGCCGCCATCTTTTCCATCTTGTCCTCGCCGGCGTCGGCGTCGTCGGTCAGGTGGCCGACGTCGGTGATGTTGATGACGTGAGTGAGCTGGTACCCCTTGAATGACAGAGTGCGGCCCAAAGTGTCGGCGAAGACATAGGCGCGCATGTTGCCGATGTGCGGGTAATTGTAAACCGTCGGCCCGCACGAATAGACGCGCGCCTCCCCCGGGTGGACGGGCACGAAGTCTTCCAGTTGGCGCGTCAGGCTGTTGAACAGCCTGAGCGGCGTGCCGGCGGCGGGGGCAGGGGCATCGGTCATCTTCGCGCCCATGCCCCGCCGCGTGGCGGCGCGTCAACCGAAAGGCTTATTCTGCCGGCGGCGTCCACAGATCGTCGTTGCCGGCGCCGGTCACCGGATCGTCGAGCAGAGGCTCGCCGGTCAGGGGGTCGAGATCGCGCATCGTGATCAGCGCGGTCGGCAGGCTGATGTCCTCGCCATCCTCGCTGTCGGCCTCTTCCTCGATCACGTCCTGGACCGGGAAGCTCGGTTCGAACTCGGGTTCGGGCGGGATGACGATGGCGCACGAGGCGGGGTTGACGATCACGCAGCCGTTCATCGTCGACAGCTGGTCGAAACCGCCGGTCGCCTGACCGCTGGCGGTGCCGTTGATCCGGAGCAATGGGATCGCATCGAGCCCGGTTACCGGACCCGAGGGGCCGAGGTGCACCGCGTTGATGACGATGCGGGTGCCCGATCCTTCGGTGTTCACATTCAGCCCGAGCGCGCCGAAAGTCAGCCCGCGGCGGTCGGCGAAGGCGTCGCTGGTGCCGCTGTTCTGGACATAGAAGCCGCCGATGACGCCGACGTCGATGCCGCCCGCCGACAGCGCGCCCTGATCGAGCACGATGCCGTCGTTTTGCGCCAGCCGGTCGTCGATCGCATCCACCGTCGTCGCGGCGCCGACCGCGGTAATCGCCGCCGCGGTCGCGACGATCACATCGTCCGATTGCAGGTTGAGCATCCCGCCGGGCGCCGATCCGGTGCCGGTCAGGCGGATCGTGCCCTCGCCCAGGATCACCTCGATCGCGTCGTCGGCGAACAGGTTGAAGGCGTTGCTGTCGGACATGCCGGTCAGGCTGGCGTCGCCGATGACGCGCGCCTTGCCCGGGGTGGAGATGGTCAGCGAACCGCCCGAACCGATGTTCGACGTCGATCCGCCCGCGGTCATCGTGAAATCGTCGATGATCACGTCGGGCTGGGCGCTGCTGCCGACCGATGCGATCGGCGTGCCGGGCGCGGCGGCCGTAAAGCCGCTGTCGCCGTCGTCGAGCCGCGGCGCGAAGATCGTCACGTCGGTGCCGAACAGGCGGGTCATTTCGGCGGCGTCGAGATGATAGCCGTCGCGGCTGCCGGTGCCGCCGATGAAGGTCTGGACATTGTCGTTGGTGTTGCGCACGTCGAGAATTTCCGTCGTGCCTCCGGTGCCGAGGCGTCCGGCGGAGCCGATGACGATGTCGCTCGACCCCAGCGACATCTCGCGGCCGCTGACCGCGCCGTTGACCGTCAGCACCCCGCCGGCGTTGCCGACGAGTGTATCGGATGCCGTCACCGATCCCAGCGTCATGCCGTCGTCGGCAGCGAGTTCGATGTCGGCTGCGCCGAGCTGGGTGACGCTGAGGTCGCCGCTCGTCGAACGCAGCGTCGCGCGGCCGGCGACGAGACCGCCGGTTACCGCCAGATTGCCGCTGGTCGACACAAAGGCATCGCCGACGTCGGTGTTGAGTTCGCTGAAAACCAGCGAGCCACTGCCGGAGATCTGGATGCTGTCGGCGTTCGCCGCAACCGGCCCGGCGGCGTCGAGGTTGGCAATCGCAATCGCGCCGCCGCCGCTGGAGAGCTCGGCCGTGCCGCCGCTGATCACGCGGTCGCCGGTGACTCCGTCGGCGCCGTTGAACGTCAGCGCGCCGCCATCGCCGGTGATGGCCTGCACGACGTCGATCGTACCGCCGGCGACCAGCGTCATCTCGCCGGCCGCGCGCAAGGCGCCGGCGTCGATGGCGCCGCTGGTCGTGATGCCTAGGTTGCGGCCGGCGGCGATGGTGTCGAGCAGCGTGCTCGCCGGATTGACCAGCGTCGCGACCGTTGCCGTGGCGGCGCCGACCGTCACGTCGCGTCCGGCGGTGACTGGGCCGGAGACTGTTACCGCGCCGCCGGCCGCGACGATGACATCGTCGCTGGCGGCGAGGCCGGCGAGCGTCGCGTCGGCGCTCTGGGTACGGATGCTGCTGTCGCCGCCGGTTGCGCCGAGGCCCAGCGTCGTCGCACCGTTCACCGCCAGCGTCGTCGTCGCGGTGAGCAGGATATCGTCGCCCGCCGACAGTCCGCCGGCGGCGATGGCGCCGCCGCTCGACGCCATGACGATATCGGCGCCGTCGGTTCCCGACACGCCTTCGCCCGAGTTGATCGTGAAGCCGTTACCTGCGCTGTAGCCGAGCATCCGGGTGTCGGGACCGGCGCCCGACGCGGCGACACTCTGCGCGGTGATCGCGCCCGCGGCACGCACGGTGACATCGTCGCCCGCCGTGATGTCCGCAAGATTGGCGGTCGTGCGCGCAATCACGAGCAGATCTTCGCCCACCTGAACATTGGCCAGCGCCGCCGAACCGCCGGCGCTGACCCCGAACATGCCGGTGGCGCTGCTGCCGGTCAGTTCGACGTTGCCGCCGGCATCGACGAAGACATTGGCCGCCGTCGGCGTGCCGCTGCTCGAACTTTGGGACCCGGTGGCCGCGGCGGTCGCGACGATGTCGGCGGCCGAGGTCAGGAAGATGTCGCCCTGCGCGGTGTAGCCGCCGGTCAGGTCGCCCTGCGCGGTCGCGAAGATGCTGCCGTCGACCAGCGACTGCTCGATCGCGAGGGTGCCGCCTGTGGCATTGGCCGAAAGCGAGCCGCCCGCTGTGATGCCGGCAATCGCGATGCTGTTGCCGGTCAGATTGACGTCGCCCCCAGCGGCGATCGTGCCGCCGTCGATGCCCTCAGCGCCCGGTGCGGTGCCGTTCGCGGTGAGTTCGACCAGATTGCCGGCGTCGAGCGCATTGAACACGATCGACTGCGCATCGACGGTGATCGATCCCCCGGCGGTCGAATTGCCGAGGTCGGCGAGTCCCGCGGCGGTGATCGCGATATCGCCGCCGGTGATCAGCGAGTTGAGTCCGGTGGTAAAGCTGGCGACATTGGCGGTGAAGTCATTGTCGGCCTCGGCATGGTCGATGGTCGTTGCGCCAGCGGCGATGACGATGTTGCTGCCGTCGCTCTCATTGTCGAGCCCGGTGCCGAAGCTGTACGCCGCGCCGATGGCAAGGCTGCCGCCCACGTCGATGCGGATATCGTCGCCGGCGTCGAGTTCGGCAACGTCGACGTTGCCCGCAGCGTCGATCGTCAGGTCGTGCCCGGTCGCGAGTGCCCCCGTCGAGGTGACGCCGCCGGTCGCGTCGAGGCCGATGTCGGTCCCCGCAGTGATCGCGGTCAACGCCAGGTTGCTGCCGCTGATGCTGGTCGCGAGCCCCGACTGGAGTATGGCGTTCGACGTCACCGCACCTGCCGCCGTGGCGGTCAGATTGTCGAAGGCGCTGGCACCGTTCAGCGTAATCGCGCCTGCCGAGGCAGTCAGGGCGATGTTCGACAGATCGGGCGGCGAGGAGTTGATCTGGAAGCTGCCCGGCACGGTGGGGCCGGACGGCGCGTAGGTGAGCGTCCGGTCATCGGGTCCGACGCCGGTCGTGACCAGTCCGCTAGCGGTGATGCCGCCAGCGGCGGTCGCCGTCAGGTCGTCGCCCGCGGTGAGATTGGCCAGCGACGCGGTGGTGCCGGCGCGCACGACCATATCTTCGCCGGCGGTGGCGTTGGTGACCGAAGCCGAGCCTCCCGCGTTGACCCCGAACATGCCCGACGCACTGGCGTTCGTGAGCACGACGTTGCCCGCGGCATCGGCGAACAGGCTGGCGGCGATCGGCGTGCCGCTGCTCGAGCTTTCGAAGCCGGTGGCGTTCGCCGAGGCGAGAATATTCGCGTCCGAATTGAGCCGGATGTTGCCGTCGGCATTATAGGTGCCGGTGATATCGCCCGCGGCGACGACCGAAATATCGTCGTCCATGTTGGCGAGGTTGATCGCGACCGGGCCGGTGCTGCCGTTGGCGAAGAGCGGGCCCGCGCCGGTGACCGTACCGCTGATCGCGATGCGGCTGCCGCTGAGGTTGACGCTGCCGCCCGAATCGATCGATCCACCGGCGATTCCGTCGGCGCCCGCGACGTTCCCGGTTGCGGTCAGGAGTACCGAGCCGCCGGCGTCGATGCTGTTGAAGTTGATCGACTGGCCGCCGACTTGGACGAAGCCGCCCGCGGTCGAATTGCCGAGGTCGACGGCGCCGGGTGAGGCGATGAGGATGTCGCCGCCGGCGATGATCGAATCGAGCCCGGTGCTGAAACTCGCGACATCGGCAGTGAAATCATTTTCGGCTTCGGCATGATCGACGGTCGTCGCGCCGGCGGCGATGACGATGTTGCTGCCGTCGCCTTCGTTGTCGAGCCCGGTGCCGAAGCTGTACGCTCCGCCGATCGCAAGGCTGCCGCCCGCGTCGATGCGGATATCGTCGCCCGCGTCGAGTTCGGACACATCGACATTGCCCGACGCATCGATCGTAACATCGTGCCCGGCGGCGAGCGCGCCGGTGGAGGTGACCCCCCCGGCCGTGGCGTCAAGCGCGATATCGGTGCCCGCGGTGATTGCCTCGAACGACAGGCTGATGCCTTCGATGCTGGTGGCCAGCCCGGAGCGGAGGAGGCCGGTGGCGTTCACGGCGCCCGCCGCGGTTGCGGTGAGATTGTCGAAGGCGCTGGCGCCATTGAGCGTGATTGCGCCCGCCGAGGCGGTCAGCGCGATGTTCGACAGGTCGGGCGGCGAGGAATTGACCTGGAATCCGCTGAAGCCCGACGAGCTGAACGGACCATAGAACAAGGTCTGCGTATCGGAGCCGGTGCCGGTTGTCACCAGCCCGCTGGCGGTGATGCCGTCGGCGGCGGTCGCGGTGAGGTCGTCGCCCGCGGTGACATTGGCCAGCGTCGCGGTGGTGCCGGCGCGCACGAACACATCCTCGCCGGCATTCGCGTTGGTAACCGATGCCGAACCGCCCGCGTTGACCCCGAACATGCCCGACGCGCTGGCGTTCGCCAGCACGACATCGCCCGCGGCATCGACGAACAGGCTGGCGGCGATCGGCGTGCCGCTGCTCGAGCTTTCGAAGCCGATCGCATTGGCCGACGCCGTGATATTGGCGCCCGAGGTCAGCCGGATGCTGTTGTCGCTGTTATAGGTGCCGGTGATGTCGCCGGTCGCATCGACGAAGATCTGGTCGCCCATATTGGCGAGGTTGATCGCGACCGCGCCGGCATTGCCGCTGGCGAACAGCGATCCGGCGCCGGTGATCGTGCCGGTGATTGCGATGCGCGCCGCGTCGAGGTTGACGCCGCCGCCCGCATCGATCGATCCGCCGTCGATCCCGCCGCCGGGCGCGGTGCCATTGGCGGTCAGGAACACCGAACCGCCGGCGTCGATGCTGTTGAAGACGATCGACTGGCCGCTGACCGACACGAAGCCGCCCGCGGTCGAATTGCCGAGGTCGGCGGCGCCCGCCGCGGTGATGGCGATGTTGCCGCCGGTGATGATCGAATTGAGCCCGGTCCGGAAGCTGCCGACATTGGCGGTGAAATCATTGTCGGCTTCGGCATGTTCGACGCTCGCCGCCCCGGCGCTGGTCATCACGATGTTGGCGGCGTCGAGGGCGTTGACGCCGATCGTGCCGGTGGGGCCGGTCGCTGCGAGCGTCATGGTGCCGCCGGCGTCCAGCCGGCTGCCCGGCGCGCCGCTGATGCTGGTCGCCGCGCTCGCGGACAAATTGCCTGCCGCCGCGATCGTCGGGGCGGCGCCCGTGCGCGCGTCGTGCCGGATATCGATCTGGTCGCCGGCCTGGATCGTCATGTCGGTGGCGGCGCTCAGCTGGCCGCCGCCTTGGGCATGGATGCCGACCGAGCCGCCGGTGGTCAGGCTCATCGCCCCCGCCGAGGTGATCGTCCCGCCGGTCGGCGCAATAAAGATGCCCGCCGCCGCTTCCTCGGTGTCGTTGTTCGTCGGCAGCGCGGTGCCGAGCGCATCGGCCGACAGGCTGGCGAAGGCGATGCTGCCGTCGGTGCGAATCTCGACCCGTCCCGCGGCGTCGCCATTCGCGGCGATCGTCGTCGCGCCGAGGTCGATGGCCCCGGCACCCGCCGATGTTGCGAAAGCGTCGATGGCGGCGCGGCCGCCGGTCGTGCCTAGCGCATTGCCGTCGGCGCCATTGCCGCCCGATCCGGTGCCGCCGGCACCGCCGGTCCCGGCGATGCCGCTGACCGCGATGGCGACGGGATTGCCGTTCGAGGTGATGGTGCCGCCGTTAGCGAACAGGTGCACCGTGCCGCCGGTAGCGCCGCCGCCATTGCCGCCGTTGCCGCCGACCAGCGTCCCGCCGAAGCCGTTGAAGGCGCCGAATCCGCCGCCGCCGCCGAGGCCGGTGCTGCCGAGCGCGACGATGCCGCTGGCGTCGGCGCCGAGGGTGACGGTCGCGCCGTTGCTCGCCACGACTTCGAGCGTCCCGCCCGTCGCATTGCCGCCGTTGCCGCCCGCCGCGCCGACCGGGACGTCCGAAAAGAAGCTGGCATTGGCGCCGCCACCGGTGCCGCCGGTCGCGCCGGTGACGAAATTGGCCTGGGTGACGGTGACGCTCGCACCTGCCCCATTGGCTTCGATGCGGCCGATGCCGCCGCTCGCGTCGCCGCCGTTGCCGCCCGCGCCGTCGTCGCCGTTGCCGCCGTCGCCGCCGTCGGCGGTGCTGTCGACGGTGACCGCGAGCGCGCCGGCGTCGAAATCGCTGACGATGATCTGGGCCAGGCCGCCGAAGGCCAGGCCGCCGTCGCCGCCGACGGTGCCGAAGCCGCCCGCGCCGCCGGTGCCGGTCGCGGCGCTCGTCACGGTGCCAGTGGCGGTGATCGGGGTCGAGAAATCGATCGTCGCGGCGCCGCCCTGGCCCGCGCCGCCGGTGCCACCTACGCCGACGCCGGTCACCGATCCCGAGCTGCTGGAGGTGAACACATTGCCGCCCGCGCCGCCGAAGCCGCCGGCGTCGGCGATCAGGTCGCCGGTGGTCAGCGTGCCCGACACCATGTTGATCGTCGCGCTGCCGCCGGTGCCGTTGCCGCCGTCGCCGCCATCACCCGCCACGCCGTTGAACGCGAAAAAGTTGCCACCCTCGCCGCCCTGGCCACCGGCATAGGCGGTGAGCGTGCCGGTATCGATCACCGCGGTACCTTCGATGTTGATCACCGCGGTGCCGCCTTGGCCGCTGCCGCCGGCGCCGCTGGGGGTCGGCAGCGCCGGATCGTCGTCGCCGCCGCTCGCGCCGTCGCCGCCGCTGCCCTCGGCCGTCGCCGACACATCGCCAGCGGTCAGGGTCCCGCCAAAGAGGTTGATCGTCGCCGTGCCACCGATGCCGGTTCCCGCCTCGACCAGGTCGAAGCCGCCTTGGCCGAACGCCGAAACGATCAGCGTGCCGACCGTCACGTCGCCGCCGGTCTGGGTAAAGGTCGCGATGCCGCCGCGTCCGGTGCCGCGCATCGCGCCGCCGAAACCATCGGCGTAAAGACCCAGTTCGTTGGCAGTGAAGCTGCCGCTCTGGATGTCGAAGGTGGCGCTTCCGCCGACGCCGCCGGCGGCGCCGTTGCCGGCAAGCACGCCTTCGGAAAAGGTCTGGGTGCTGCCGCTGGCATCAACGGAGATGTCGTCGAATGTCATGCTGCCGGTGCCGGTAGCGCTGTTCCGCACCTGGATGAGGACGGTGCCGCCGACGCCTGTTTCGGCCAAAGGCGCTCCTGGCGTCGCGTTGCCGCCCGAGATACCACCCGCAGAAAACTGAACGAAGCCCGGGATCGCGATGCTACCGCCGTCGGCGATGACCTGGATCGTCCCGCCGGTCGCCGCGACCTCGTCCGGCGCGGCGCCGGTCGATCCGAAGGCGGCGAAACTGCTGAAGCCGCCGGACGAAGTCGCGGCAATCGTGCCTGAGTTGATCGCCAGTAGATCGATCGTGCCGCCGGTCGCGGCGCCGCCGCTGACGTCGGCATTGGGGCGTTGGGCGCTGACGTTGACGGTGTAGGATCCGGCGGTGATCGTGCCGCCGTCAGCGGTCAGATCGACATTGCCGCCCAGCGCCGTACCGGCCGAAACCGATCCCGACGAGGAGAAATTGCCGCCGCGCGCCTGAATGTCGACATCGCCATCGGTCGAAAACAGGCTGCCCACCGCCGCGCTGATGACGACGTTGCCGCCGGTGGTGTTGCCGGTGTTTTCGCTGTTCGAGACGGTGCCCGACGCTTCGATATTGGTGTTGCCGTCGTTGACGATGCTGCTGCCGCCGACCGCCGCGATCGTCACCGTGCCGCCGAAGCCGTCGCCGCCGACGGCGGTCGTGCCGCTCGGCGATAGCGAACCGCCACCTATTCCCTGTGCGTTGAGGACGAGGTCGTTCATCGCGAGCGCAACGCCGCCGTCGGCGGTCAGGCTCACCGTCCCGCCGGTGCCGTCGGCGCCTGCCGCCCCCTCGACCCCGGTGCCGCCGCCGCCTTCGCCGACTGCCGATATCCCTACCGCGCCAAGGTCGATCGTCGCGGTCGCATCGGCGTCGACCAGGATGTCCGCGCTGCCGCCGGTACCCGCGCCGCCATTTTGCGTGGTGACGTCGGCAAACGGTTGCGAAATGGTGGTGCCGCCGATGCCGTCGGCACTGACGCTGGTACCGAGCACATTGACGGCGGTCGCCGCGCCGGTGATTTCGAAGCGCGAAGTGCCGCCGGTGCCGCTGCCCGACTGGATATTGCCGGTCTGCCCGATCCCGGTGGCAGCGACGCTGACGAGCCCGTTGACGGTCAGCGCGCCGCCATTTTCGACGATCAGCGTCGCCGCGCCGCCGGCGCCGTTGCCGCTGTTGTCGACGCCGGTCGCAAAGCCGTTGCCGTCAAACGTGACGCCGCCGCCGATACCGGTCGACTGGACGTTGACCGCATTGGCGACGAGCGTGCTGCCGACGCCTGAAATCAGGATCGTCGCATCGCCGCCGGTGCCGTCGCCGCCGTCGCCGCTCGTCCCGATGCCGCCCGCGCCGGTCGACGCCACGGTCACCGTGTTGCCTACGACCGTCCCGCCGAGGACCGACAGCGTCGCGCTGCCGCCTTGCCGCGACCCGTCGGCCTGCAGCGTACCGATCGATTCAAGCGTCAGGTCGCCGGTCGCGCCGACCAGCTGGTTCGGCCCGGCGGTCAGCGTCGCGCTGGCGTCGCCGATAAAGCTGGCGTCACCCTGAACGACGATGCGCCCCAGTTGCGGCGGCGGGACGCTGGTCGTAACCGGCGGTGGTATCTGCGACACCGGCTGGCCGACAAACGCGCCATTGGCATGCGCGATCACGCTGCTGCGGAAAAGCGTGTCGTTGACGGTGATATTGCCCGCGACCGCATTGGCCGGCGCGTCGTCGATTTCGCCGTTGGTGATGCCGTAACCCGCCGACAGACGCACCGCGCCGTCGGGGTCGATCTGGGCCGACAGCGCGTCTTCGTAACCGACCTGGCCCGACACCAGCATCGTCACTGCGTCATTCTTGGGAATCGCGACCATATAGATGCGGTTCTGGTCGATATCGTTCTGCTGGTGCGCGGGACCGGTGGTGATGCCGGTGTGGGTGATCGCATCGGCATTTTCGGTGCCGACCAGGACGTTAATGTCGAACAGCCCATTGTTGATGCGGATATCCGCCTGTTCGGCGGCGACATAAGCGATCGAGCCGTCGGCGCGGACATTGCCGCTCTGGACCACGCGCGGCGCGACCAGCGCGACATAGCTGCCGCCCGGATTGCCGACGACCTGCGCGTTGATCGACGCGCCCGCGGCGATCTGCACCGCCGCGTTGCTGCCCGCGGCGCCGCGAAAGCGGATCTCGCCGCCGGGGCCGAGCAAGCCGCCGGTCGTGTCGATGTCGTTCGCGGTCAGCACCAGGCTGCCGACGTTGATTGCGGCGCCATTGCCGATCAGGATACCGCCGGCGTTATAGAACCAGATGTTGCCGCCCTGTGGGCCGGAGGTCGATCCGATATAGCTGTTGACGGTACCGTTGAGCGCGATCTGGTCGCTGATCGGCGCGCCGAGGCCCGAGATGAAACGGTTGAGGACGATATACTGGCCGTTGCCGACGAAGTTCAGCGTGTTGCCCGCGGGCAGGAAGTCGATGACCCCGGCGACCGGGGTGTTCGACGGGGTCCAGTTGATGATCGTCTGCTGGCCCGTCGTCGTGACCGTCGTCGGGCCGGGTCCGGGCGGTGAAATCGTCGCGCCGCCAAGGCCGGGGCCGGGAACGACGGTGCCGCTGCCCGCGACCTGCGCCAGCGCCGGGCCGCCGAGCGCCAGCGCCGCGAGGCCCGCGGTGATCGCACAGCTTTCGAGCAGGCGCCGTTTGCCCAGGCGGATCGGCGAGTTGGAAGCATTGGCACGCATGGCGATTGTCCTCGATGCGAAAGTCATGGGTCAGCGCGCCTTCACGCCGAACTGGGTGGTCAGCGACACGAGCAGGCGGGGGTCGGGGCGCTCGGTCAGGAAGCCGGCGCGGTTGAGCGGCACCGCGAGCGTGACGTCGAGCCGCGCGAGATCGCCATAGGCGACGCGCACGCCGCCGCCCGCCGAGTAAAGTTTCTGCGGATTGAGCCCGTTGAAGACGGCATCCTCGTTCCACACCCACCCCGCGTCGAAAAAGGCGAAGGGCTGGAACGCGAAGCTTTTGGTGTTGGCGGGGACGAACGAACCGTAGCGCGCCTCGAGCGCGACGCCGACGCCGCGGTCGCCGATGATCGTGCCGGGGTCGAAACCGCGCCCGACGGTGAAGTTCCCGCCCGAAAACTCTTCATAAGCGAGCAGCGGATCGCTCGTCCATTGCGCGCGCGGCGCCGCGGCGAGCGTAAACAGCTTCGCCGGGCGCCATTCGGCCTGCGCCTGGGCGCGGATCAGAAAGGCGTCGGGCTTGCCCTCGATCCGGGTCAGCGGGATCGCGCCGGGCAGGAAACAGGCGGCACCGGTCGGCCCGCATTCGTCGCTGGCGCCGAGAAAGCCGACGCCCTTGCGCGCCTCGAACGACGTCGCGAGCGACCAACGCGGTTCGGCCCCGCTGTAACCATTGCCTCCGGCAATCGACGCCGGGTCGATCCAGTTGCCGTCGGCGCGCAGACTGAACACGCGCAGTCGGTCGCGGTTGAGCGGCACACCGCCGAGGCTGATGTCCTGATCGATGAAATCGAGCCCGCCGGCGACGGTGATCCGTTCCGCCTGGGTCAGCACGACCGGATAGGCGGCGAACAGGTTGACGATCTGGGTGTTCGACCGGATCGGGAAGGCGGCGATGCCGGGCCGCGTCCAGGCGTAGGTATAGCTGGCGCCGAATTTCAACCCTTCGCCGCCGACGCGAAACTCGTGCGCCAACTGCACGACATTCTGCTCGTCGAAATCGGGGGTCGAATAGAAGCTCGCGGTGGTGAGGTCGCCCATGCCGGTCAGCCCCGCGAAGCGGGCGCGCACGACACCGCCCCAGCGGCCGACGTCGCGCGAACCGAAATTCTGGATGTTGGCGTCGAACAATAATGGCGTGCGCGCGACGGTGACCTCGCCGACCACTTCGCCAGGGGCGCCGCCGGGGCGCAGCGTCAGCCGCGCGTCCATGCCCGGGATATCGCGCGCGAGCAGCAGATAGCGTTCGGCATCGACGATGTTGAACACCGGCTGGTCGTCGAGCCGCGACAGATAGCGTTGCAGCAGCCCTTCGTTGGCGCCGGCGTCGCCACGCACCTCGATCCGCGCCATCCGCGCGGCGAGGATGTCGAGGCGGATGATGCCGTCGTCGATCGTCTGCGGCGGGACGCGGACGGCGGCAAGATAGCCCTGCGAGCGCAGCACCGTCGCGGCGCGGTCGCGAATGTCGCAGACGACCGAGATCGGCAGCTCCTGGCCGACGCGGTCGGACCAGCTCGCGTCGAGCATCGCCGGGTCGATGCCCTCGACCGATGAAAACTGCACGCCGCGCAGGGTGATCCGCACCTGCGAAAATTCGGGGTTGGCGAGTGGGCAGGGCGCGCGTTCGATGCTGTCGTCGGCGGTGATGATCTGTTCGCCGGGCGGCACCGCGGTCGGCAGCGTCGGCTGCTGGATTTCTTCGCGAGTCGGAATTTGCGGCGTCGCTTGTGCCAGCGCAGCGACCGGCAGCGATGCAGCGATCAATCCCGCCGAACATGCCCAAAGCCTGCGGATTGCCATTCGTTGGAAAGCGGCGCTTTCCCGTGCCCCCGTGTCGATCATCACCACCCCTTGCGTACGAACGGACCCGCCGCCCACCGCAGCGTGCCAGCCCAGTCAGCTTCGCCGGTTTGGCCGGCGAGGCGAATATTCGACCCAAGGAAAGGTTCCGCCTGTTAAATCGGCGGTTTATCCTTCATGCGTTACCAGATGGATCGGGTGGGTTCAATGGCCACCCGACGCCATTCAGCCGCCCGCCGTTTCGGTTTCGGACATCGCATCGACCAGCCGGTCGAGCTGCGGCGCGCATCCCTTGGCCATCAGCATGTCGACGGACGATTCAGCGCTGTCGGGCATCGCCCCCATCGCGGCGAAACGGATGGTCACCGGCGCGCGCAGCCCGCCGCCCGACAGGCGGTAATCGACCCCATATTGCACCGGCAGCGTTTCGGTCGGCCATTTGCGGTAATTGGCGCCCGCCACGAAGGCGACAGTTTCGCTCTTGTCGGTCGCGGCGATGGTCAGCGCGGTGTCGCCCGACATGTCGGGGCGCCACAGCAGCAGCGTCGCGGGATCGAGCACGCAGAAGGTGCCGCCCTCGCGATAGTCGACCAGCCAAAGGTTCGGCGCCCGGATGTCGGCGGGCGCCGGCGTCGTCGTATCGCCGCGCGTCGCCCCGGCGCGCGAGCGCATCGTCGGCCCCTTGGCGAGCATCCGCGAGACGGTCGAGCCCATCGACTGGCTGGCCTGAACAGTACCGGTCGCGCCAAAGGTCCCCGGTCCCGACAGGGTGCGCGTCTTGCCCGCCTGCATCAGCACGACCTTGTCGCCCGCGACCAGCGTCACCCGGTCGCTCGATTTCAGTTTCGCGCCGGTCGGATATTTCGCCGCCGACGGCCCGGTCGAACGGACGACCATCGACTGCGCGGCGGCAGTGCCGGCGATGGCGACGGTAGCGATGGCAGCCGCGGCGCAAAGGCCGAAGCGGCGCATCCGGAAATCAGGAAAGGACATAGCTTTCTCCCTTGTCGGTCTGGTTCAGGCGTTCGATCAGGAACATGATGGCTGCATCCTGACCCAGTTCGCCGGTCAATGCTGTGGCGCAGGTCACATAGGCGCTTTTATCGCCCGTGGCGTGCGCGGCGACAAGCGCGGCGATGCGCGCGCGCTGGTCTGCCGTCAGGTCGGGGCGGTGGGTGAAGGTGTCGACCGGTTGCGCCCGGCCGCGCAGCGTGATGCGGCCCATCGGCACCAGATCGTCGCGCCCGGCGCGTGCCGCGGCTTCGGCCGAGATCAAGATGCCGGTCTTCAGCTCCTTGTTCCCCGATTCCAGGCGCGAGGCGGTGTTCATGCTGTCGCCGAGCGCGGTGTACTGGATGCGGCCTTCGCCGCCGAAATTGCCGACGATCGCGTCGCCGACGTGCAGCCCGACGCGCGTCATGCCGAGCGGCGGCACGCCTTCGGCCAGTTCGACGCGGAAAAGTTCGCCCGCCTGGTACATCGCGATCGCCGCCGCGGCCGCCTTTTCGCCGTCGTCGGGGCGGCTGAGCGGAGCGCCCCAGAAGGCCACGACCGCGTCGCCGACGAATTTGTCGATCGTCCCGCCATGATCCAGCACGACGTCGGACAGCCGGTCGAGATATTCGTTGAGCAGGCGCGCCACGGTTTCCGGCGTCGTCGCATGGCTGAGCTTGGTGAAGCCTTCGAGGTCGGTGAAGACGCAAAAGATGTTGCGCCGCTCGCCGTGCAGCGACAGCTGGTCGGGATCGCGCATGATCTGCGCTGCGACGTCGGCGGGAAGATATTTGCCGAGCGCCGACTGGGCGAAGGCGCGCTGGCGCGACCCGACGGTGCGCGCCGCGGTGCCGACCGCGGCATAGCCGAACAGCCAGCCGAGCGCCCAGCCGAAGGCGGGCAGCGTCGTGGTATCGACGCCGCGGCCATGGACCCAGAACGGAAAGGCGACGAAAAACGCCATCTGCGCAAGGAAAGCGAGCGCCACCCAGCGCGCGCGCATGTCGATGAGGCTGGTCAGCCCGCCGGCGAGGACGACGAGCACCGCAAGAACCCAAAGCGCGGCGCCGGCGATCGGTTCGGGCCACGCGCCGTCGAGCTGCTGCGCGAGCATGTGGGCGTGCACTTCCAGCCCGATCGTCGTTTCATGCTGCCCGGTCAGCGGGTCGATGAAGCGGCTGAGCGGGGTATTGAACTGGTCGGCATCGATAATGTCGCCGCCGATCAGCACGTAACGCCCGCGCACCAGCTCGGCGAAGCCCGCGCGCATGTCGTCGTCCATCGGCATCGCGAAGCTGTCGATCGGGATGTTGGCGAAGACCGGTTCCTCCTGACCGTCGGCTGCGCGCGCCGGGAGCAGGAAGCGGATATTGCCGCGGTAGTCGGCGTGCGCGGCATCGACCGGCGCCAGCGCATTGGCCATCAAGGGCGGCAGATTCGGCGGCCGGTCGGGCCAGTTGCGGATCACGCTGTCGTCGTCGGTGCGCAGCAGGACGCTGGTCGATCGGGTCCGCGCGGTCGCGACGCTGGCGTGAAAGCGTTCCAGAAACTGCTGCTGTTCATAGAATATGGTGTTCGGATTGCTCGCCTGTTCGGCGAAGGCGAGCCACGTCGGGGTCTGCATCGCGCGCAGGCGCGCCTGCAGCACCGCGTCGTCGGGGCGCGGCGAGTCGAACAATATATCTATGCCGATCGCCTTTGCCCCCATCCGGTCGATGTTGGCGAGCGCATTGGCGAGCAAGGTCCGGTCGAGCGGCGAGCGGATGCCGGTGTTGAACAGGGTTTCGTCGTTATAGGTGATGAGCAGGATGCGCTTGTCCTGCCCGACGTGCGGCGCCATCGCGGTCGCGCGGGCGTCGTAGAGCGCGCGTTCGGCGGCGTCGACCAGCACGATCTGCCAGCTGAAGCGCGCGATCAGCACCGCGACGATCAGGAACAGTAACGTGAGCGCGAGTCGCGACGGGCCCAGCTGCGTCACCAGCTGGCGGAGGCGCTTGCGTAGCGGCACCGCGGCCGGTCGGTCGGTCGGCGCCGCCTGCCCAAGGTCGTTCGTCGCCGTCGTCGTCATAATGTTCAGCGGGCCGCGCGGCCGGCTGCCTCCCCGTCTTGTGCCGCCGGGGCGGCGGTCGCGGCGGGGGTGCCGTGGAGCAGCGCCTGACCGCCGTCACCGACGATCGCGAACCCTGCCCAATAATAAGGATGCGAGGTCTGCTTTTCGTCCATCAGCCGCATTTGCGTCGCCCACAGGGCGTCGGCGACGCTGGTGCCTTCGCCGACGGTGAACAGCCCGCCGATCAACCGCTTGGTCGCGTCGAAATCGTCGGGGGCCGGCCAGTGGCTCGCGATCACCGAGCGCCCGCCGGCGCCGATGAAGCTGCGCACCAGCCCGTCGAGCGCATTGCCGCCGCCGGTGGCGACGCCGGCCTCGCGCGTCGCCGCGACCGTTGCCGCGCCCGCAGTGTCGCACGCCGACAGGATGACGAGATCGGCGTTGATCTTGAGGTCGTAGATTTCCTGGAAGGTCAGCAGCCCGTCCGAATCGCCATCGCCGAACGAGGTGACCAGTGCCGGGCGCGCCGGACAGGCCGGGCGCGGCGCGGTGACCAGCCCGTGCGTCGCGAAATGGATGATGCGATAGTCGGCGAGGTCGGCGCGCGCCTTGACTGCGGTGTCGGTAAAGGCGCCGCCGGTCAGCAGCGTACCCGCCTGACGCCCCATCGCATCGCGCGCGGTGACGAGTTCGTCGGCCGAGATCGGACGGCTCCACTGGGTGATGTCCCACTGGCAGTCGCCGTCGACCCCGCCGGCATCGGCGCCGCGGGTGCCGAGCGACGGCAGCGCGGTGGTCACCGGGGCGTTCTGGCCCAGCCCGAAATACTGGTTCGTGGCGCGCGAGGGCGCGGTCTGGCGGGCGTTGCGAAAGGCTAGCGCCGACACCGCGGTGCTCGGCCGCGCCGTCCGCCCCAGCCACGCGATCTGCCGCATGTCGAACGGGTCGGCGTTGGGGTCGAGCACGCGCTGTTCATATTCGGCGAGCCCGGTGTCGGCGGTGACGAGCAGGGTGACGGGCAGCCGCAGCATGCCGCCGTCGGGTTCGAAGATCAGATGCGCGATCGCCGGCAGCCGCGTCGCGACGGGCGCGAACAGCTGGCCATAGAGCTTGCGCGCGGTCGCAGCGTCGAAGGGATAGGTGACGCGGCGGCCGTTCTCGACGATCGAGATGGTCGAGCGGATCGTGTCGACCGCGGCATCGAGTTCGCCGGCGCCGATGTCGGCGCGCCACAGCTGGGCGCCGCCCTGTTCGATCAGCATCGCATAGACCGCGTCGCCGACGACCAGCATCTTCAGATAGGCTTCGTCGGCGCGCAGCACCTGTTGCAGTTCGGCGAGGTCGAGCTTGCCTGGCGCGACGACGCGATATTGCGGAAAGGCCGACAGCTGGACAACGGTTTCGGCCTGCTGGAAACCCAGATTGTCGAGCTGGGTCTTGAGGTCGGCGCGCAGCGCGTTGATTTCGGGTGACACCGGCATTTGCGCGAGGCGCGCATCCTCGATCCGGGCGCGTTCGATGTCGCGGTTCAGCGTCGTCGCCTGGCGGAACAACCGCGCGCCCTCGCTGCTGCCGCTCGACAGCTCGCGCGCGAGCACCGCCTGGGTGTCCGCGACGCCGGGGCGCACTTGCAATTGGCTGGCGACGAAGAAATCGCCGACCGCCGCGGGATCGGTGGCGGTGCGCGCGGCGAGCAGCCGGTAGTAGGGCGCCATCATGTTCGCCATGCCGGTGGTCGACCGCTGCGACCCGGCGAGCGCCGTGACGACCTCGCGATAGATGCCGAGCGCCTTGTCGTCCTGTCCGTGGCGGGTCAGGAAGGCGGCGTAGCGCGCCCGCGCCGAAGCCAGCGCGCTGGTGTCGGGATATTCTATCGCCAGCGCGGCGATCGATTCGAGGAAACGCGCGTCGGCGCCGGCGATGTCGCCCTGCGCCTCTTTCGCGAGCGCGAGTTCGCCCATCATTTGCGACCGCAGGCGGACGATCGAGGTCACGCGCCCTTCGCGCACCGCAACCGCATCCGCGATCCCTTTGAGCTGCGCGGTTTCGGCCGCTTGCGGGTTGCCGCGCAGCCGCTCGACGGTGCCGAGCAGATGAACCGCCTGCGCATCAATGATCTGCGCGCGTTCGAGCGGGGTCAGCCGTTCGCGGTCGTTGCTCTGGCGCATTGTGCGGGCGTTGCTACCGCTGTTCACCCCGGCGACGATCGCCGGGGTCAGGGTGACGGCGTCACCCTCGACCGCGACCGCGCTGGTCAGCGGCGGGATCGGCGTCTGGAGGATCGTCGCGGCGCCGTCATAATCCTGCCGGTTGAGCGCGTCGATCGCGCCGAAATTGCGGCGCAGGCGCAGTTGCACGGGGTCGCTCGTCGGCGCCGTCCCCGCCTCGGCGAAAAGCCGCTCGGCCTCGGCAAACTCGCCAAGATTCGATTTCTGGAGCGCACGGTTCAGGGTGAATTCGGTGGGGTCGATGTCGGCCGCAGCCTCGTCGTCGAGCGTCCGGCGCGACAGCGCTTCGAAAAATTCGGCCGCCTCGGCATAATTGCCGCTGTGGTTGCGGCGATATCCCTCGGCCAGCGCCTTGTCGACGTCGATCGCCCCGGCCAGCGTACGCGCGAAGCCGTCGTCGGCGCCGACCGATGTCGTCGCGACATTGATCTTGCCGGGAACGACTTTTTTCTGGCGCACCGATTCGAGCGCCAGATCGAGCGCGTCGCCATAGGCCTCGAACCCCTCGACGGCGTAGGTCGTCCCGCCGTCCGCTTCGGTTCGGATCTTCCATGGCACGTTGGTGTCGTGCACAGTGCAGCCGGCATCCTTCACGCAGACGAGCTTGCCCGTGCGGTCGAGGTTGCCGACGACGCGCGCGCGGGCGTCCTCTGGCGTGGCGCGCAGCATGCGGAGATAGCCGACCGGCTGGCCCGCATCGCGGCACAGGATCAGCCAGGCGCGTTCGAACATGCCCTTGATCACCGTATCGCGCACCGTCGACTGGACCTCGCACAGCGCGCCGCCCTGATCGCCGATCGAGAAGCTGTCGCGCAACGTCGGGTCGCCGCCCTGCGCCGCGGCGCCGCCGGGCAGCGCCAGCGCGAGCATCGTCAGCAAACCCAGATAAATCGGACGTCGAACGGCCATTGCGCTATCCCCCAAACACAAGCGTAGAGGCGCCCAGCCGTCGCGGTTTCGGCAAGGCGCAGTCTTTATTGCTGCGGTGCGACCCATAACCGTCGTCGCAAACCCTAAACCCTTCGTCTGCAAAAGGGAAGTGATCTGCGGCACAGGCCGCTTGCGCGGGCGGAGCGCGCGACCTATCTGGACGGCAAGGCTTTATTTGGTGAGGACATGATGAGCGCATTCGACGAACGTGAACGGGCATTCGAGGCGCAATTCGCGCGCGATCAGGAGGTGCAGTTCCGCATCACCGCGCGGCGCAACCGGCTGGTCGGCGAATGGGCCGCCGAACGCATGGGCCTCACCCCCGAAGAAACCGACGCCTATGCCAAGGCGGTGGTGCAGGCCGATTTCGAGGAAGCCGGCGACGAGGATGTGATCCGCAAGCTCGCGGGCGACCTCACCGCGGCCAAGGTCGAGATCAGCGACGCCGAAATCCGCGCCGCGCTGAATGACAAGGCGGTCGAGGCGCGGCGCCAGTTCATGGACAGCCAGGGCTGATATCATGGGCATGCGCGAGAACGATCTGCGGGCGATGATCGAGGCGGCGTTCCCGGGCGCCGCGGTCACGATCACCGACCTGGCCGGGGACAACGACCATTATGCGGCGCATGTCGTCAGCGAATCCTTTCGCGGCATGACCCGCGTCGCGCAGCACAAGGCGGTCTATGCCGCGCTCGGCGGCCGCATGGGCGGCGAACTTCATGCCTTGCAATTGACCACCGGCGTTCCTTCATAGGGACAAGATGATTTTTCGCGCGCCGCGGCGCCGCACCGGAGACATGCTATGACCGACCCCACCACCAATGATCGCATCGCCAAGCTGGTCGGCGACCACCCCGTTTTGCTGTTCATGAAGGGCACGCCGCTGTTCCCGCAGTGCGGCTTTTCCTCGCGCGCGATCGCGATGCTCGACCGGCTGGGGGTCGAATATGACACCGTCGATGTGCTGCAGGACATGGAAATCCGCCAGGGCATCAAGGAATTTTCCGACTGGCCGACGATTCCCCAGCTGTATGTGAAGGGCGAATTCGTCGGCGGCTCCGACATCATGATGGAAATGTGGGAAGCCGGCGAACTGCACACGATGGTGAACGGGATACCGACGCGCGCCGAGTGAGTTTCACGCCAGCAGAGTGATGCGAAGGGCGGCCGTGGGCCGCCCTTTTTGCGTGTGTTGGAGTGTTGGTTTTGAGCGTGGGGTCGGACGTTGCCCAACCCCTCCTCTTCAGAGGAGGGGCAGTGAGATTTGGTCCGGCGCAGCCGGGCCTTTAGTCGAGCGGGGTGGTGGCCGAAGGCGCACGCCCAGCCGCAAGCACCACCCCGCTGCGACTAACGAACAAGTTCGTAAGTCTCGCTACCCCTCCTCTGAAGAGGAGGGGTTGGTCAGCTCTCAATGTCCGCACCCGGTCGCCTACCGCCATCGCGGCCAGCCCTCTTTCATGCATCAGAAAAAGCATCCGGGGGGCGGGGCCTTTCGGCCGCTCCGCCCCCCGTCTGCATCGGGGGCAAGTGGGGATTTCCGGAGTGGGGCAGGGGACATCAGGGACCAGACCGATGCCCCCCGCCGCTCATTTGAGCGGAACACTCGGGAACATCCTCTACTATACAAGCGCCGTGCCAGTTTGGCCGGACGGCGGATTTGCGGGCTAGGCGCTGGTTAGCAAAAGCTTACCCGCCAGCGCATGTGTCAAAATTCCCGACACTTTGCTGCCCCAACACGTTCATCCAGCATTCAGCCAATTGACTACATCTGTAGTCGTATTGCAGATACAGGCTGAGGGAGGGGTTCCGAGATGGCTGAACGCGCAAGCGATTCCGAAATGCAGGTGCTGTCGGCGCTGTGGGACGAAGCCCCACAGACCGCCGCCGAGCTGACCGAGCGCATCGGCGCCGCAAACGGCTGGACCCAGGCGACGGTCAAGACCTTGCTCGCCCGGTTGGTCCAGAAGGGCGCGGTTGCGGCCGAAGCCGACGGGCGCCGCTATCTTTATCGTCCCGCGATCGAACGCGCCGCCGCGGTCGGCGAAGAATCGCAGCGCTTCGTCGATCGCCTGTTCGGCGGCCGCGTCAGCCCGCTGATCGCGCATCTCGCCGAGCGCGAGGCGCTCAGCGACACCGATATCGCCGAGATCGAGGCGCTGCTGCGGAGGCTGAAATCATGACCGGTGCGATGCTGCTGCAAACCTGGGCCGACACCCTCGTCACCACTGCGGTGCTGGTGTTCGCGGTGCTCGCGGTCCGCAAACCCTTTGCGCGGCACTTCGGGCCGCGGCTGACCTATGCGCTGTGGGCGATCCCGGCGCTGCGCCTCGTTCTGCCGCCGCTGCCGTTCGCGCAGCCCGAAGCCGCTGCGGCCGCCGGCACGTCCGCCGACGTCGTGATGATTGATATCGCCGACGCCGCGGCGACGGTCGGATCGCCGGCCGCCGCGCCTGCGATGACCTGGACGCTCGCCGACGCGCTGCCCCTTTTCTTCGCGCTCTGGCTGGCGGGAACGGTCGCGGTGCTGGTGCGCGCGCTGGCGGCGCACCGCCGCTTCCAGGCCGATGTGCTGGCGCAGGGCATCGCGCTCGAATCGATCGGCGGCATCCGGTTGATCATGACCGAGGCGGTCGACGGCCCCGTCGCCTTCGGCCTGCTGCGCCGCTACGTCGCGGTGCCGCGGGACTTCTTCGCCCGCTACGCCGCCGACGAACGCGCGCTGGCGATCGATCATGAGCTGGCGCACCACCGCCACGGCGATTTGTGGGCGAACGGCGCGGCGCTGCTGCTGCTCGCGGCGCAATGGTTCAACCCGCTCGCATGGCGCGCGATCCGCGCCTTCCGCTTCGACCAGGAGGCGGCGTGCGATGCGCGCGTGCTGACGATGGCCGCCACCGACCAGCGCGCGGTGCGCACCGCGCGCTATGCGACCGCGATCGCCAAGGCGGCGGTTGGCGCGCGGCTGTCGCTCGCGGCGCCGATGGCGGTTCACGACAATTTGCAGGAGAGACTGACGATGCTCACGAGACAGGATATTTCGGCGCAGCGCGGCCTGATCGGCCGGCTGCTCGTCGGCGGGGCGACGCTGGCGGTGCTGGCGACCACCGCGACGCTGGTCCCGGCCGGGATCGCCAGCGCGACCGCGCAGCCCGCCGATGCAGCGGCGCCGCCCGCGCCGCCCGCCGACTCACCAGAGCCGGTGCCGGCGGCACCCGAAGCGGTGCAGCGCGAACAGCGCGTCATGATTTTTACCAGCGAAAACGAGGGCGCCGACGCGGCGGACGCTGCCGCCGGCGACGCGAAGCGCGAAGTCCGCCGCATCGTGATCCGCGATGGCGAAGTCGTCGACGGCGACGGCAAGGTCGCGATCTGGGCGCCGGGGGCTGCCGCGCCCAAGGCCAGGCGGTTCGAACTGCGCATGCCCGGCGCGCTCGCGCGCGACGACATCATGTCGACGCTCGCCGAACAGGGGGTCACCGGCGCGCAGGCCGAGGCGATCGCCGACAAGCTGGAGGCGAAGCGCAAGCAACAATTCGCCTTTGCGCCGCTGCCGCCGATGCCCCCCATGCCGCCGCTGCCCCCCGCCGCCTGGTCGGCGATGAAAGGCAAGTCTGTCGCCATCGCCAATTGCGCGGACGGCGCAAAGGCGGTGCCGCTGTTCGACAGCACGAGCGGCGCCGAAGGGACGCGCAGCCATGTCGTGATGATGCGCTGCGGCGCGAAGGACAAGGCGGCGCATCTGTCGGCCCTGAAAAAGGCGCGCGAACGCTTCGTCGAGGGCCGCTGGTCGCAGACGATGTCCGACGACATCCGCGCCAAGGTCGCCGCCGATCTCGACAAGGCGATCGCGGACCTGGAAAAATCGGGCGACTGAACGGCCACGGCTACAGCTTGTGGCGCCGACTCCTTCTCCCCGGTGGGAGGCGGCGGCGGGGGCGGGGAAGGGAGCGGGCAACCGCTCCCTTTTTCGTGGCGGGGTGTGCGTGCGCGGTTCGGGTGCTGGGTTTTTGGGGTGGGCCGCCGTTCCCCAACCCCTCCTCTTCAGAGGAGGGGCAGCGAGACTTGGTCCGGCAACGCCGGGGCATTAGTCGAGCGGGGTGGTGTCTTCGGCACCGCGCCCCGCCTCGAGCAACACCCAGCCTCGAGCACCACCCCGCTGCGACTAACGAACAAGTTCGTAAGTCTCGCTACCCCTCCTCTGAAGAGGAGGGGCGTTCGACCTCAAAGCGATTCCTGCCGCTTCCCACCCCCGCCACCTTTTCTGCGCGTCACCCCTTTCGCCGCGAGGCCCGCGATGCCACATAGGCCGGGTGAGCGAAGAGAGACCCTGGCCCGACAGCATCCGCGCCGGCGATTGCGAGCAGCATGAGCCGCTCGTGCGCCGCGTGCTTGCCCCCAACCCCTCGCCCTATACCTTCACGGGCACCCAGACGTGGATCGTCGGGGCGGGGCGCGACGTCGCGATCATCGATCCCGGCCCGACCGGCAGCGGGATGAGCGTCGGCGATCCGCCCGACGCCAACGGCCAGGGGCATGTCGATGCGATCCTGCGCGCGGTCGAGGGGCAGCGCGTTGCCGCGATCCTGTGCACCCACACCCACCGCGACCACAGCCCCGCCGCGGCGCCGCTGAAGGCAGCGACGGGCGCGCCGATCATCGGCTGCGCCCCGCTCGCGCTGGCAGACGACGGCCCGCGCGCCGATTCGGCGTTCGATCCCGACTATGCCCCCGACCGCGTGCTTGTCGACGGCGAGCGCCTGTCGGGCGACGGCTGGACGATCGCGGCGGTCGCGACGCCGGGACACACGTCGAACCATCTTTGCTATGCGCTGCTCGAAAGCGGCGCGCTGTTCACCGGCGACCATGTCATGGCCTGGTCGACCAGCGTCGTCAGCCCGCCCGACGGCGATATGGCGGCGTATATGGCCAGCCTTTCGAAGCTCTATGATCGCGACGACCGCGTCTATTATCCCGCCCACGGCCCTGCCGTCACCAAGCCGCGGCAGCTCGTGCGCGGCATGCTCGGGCACCGCAAACAGCGCGAGCGGCAGATCTTGCGGGAACTCGAACGCGGCACGAACGTGATCCCCGATATGGTAAAGCATATGTACAAGGGGCTCGACCCCCGCCTGACCGGCGCCGCCGGCCGCTCGGTGCTCGCGCACTTGCTCGACCTCGAACATCGCGGCCGCGTCGCGCGCGAAGCCGATGCCTGGCGGTTCGTCGCATGAGCCGCAGCGTTTTCCGCATCCTGATCGTCGCGCTGCTCGGGCTCGCGCTGTTTTTCGGGTGGCAGAGCTGGCGCGACTGGCAGCGCGGCTACGATCCCGAAACGGTGGTCGCGGCAAGTCTGCAGGGGTTGCAGGAACAGAATATCCTCGTCCCCTTCACCGCGCGCTATGTCGCGGTGGTCACCTCGACGCAAAGCCGGCTCGGGCTGAGTGCCAAGAAGACGCTGATCATGCCGGGCACCGTTCGCTACGAACTCGACCTCGGCAAGCTGAAGCAGTCCGATCTCGCCTGGGATGCCGCGACGAGCGCGCTGACCATCACGCTGCCGCCGCTGCGGCTGGCGGGGCCGGAGATCGACATCGACGCGATCAGCGAATATCGCGACGGCGAGATTCTGCTGACGCTGACCGGCGCCGAGCGCACCCTCGATGCGGCGAACCGCAAGGCGGCGCAGGCCGAGCTGATCAAGCAGGCGAAGGGGACCACCCCGATGCGGCTGGCGCAGGGCGCGGCGCGCACCGCGGTCGAACAAAGCTTTGCGATGCCGCTGAAGGCGGCCGGGATCGATGCCAAGGTGACCGCCCGTTTCGCGAGCGCGCCGGCGCGATGATTGCCCCGCCGCAGGACGGCGTGTAAAGGGCGCCCAAAGGCAAAAGCCAGACAAGGAAAAGCGATGACTGCTCCCATCCGCGAGAATCTCTCGGGCCTCGACCTGCGCGCCGAAATCGAGCGCCTGCGCAAGGAGCGCAACGCCGTCATCCTTGCGCATTATTACCAGAAGCCGGAGATTCAGGACCTTGCCGATTTCGTCGGCGATTCGCTCGAGCTGTCGCGCAAGGCCGCCGAAACCGACGCCGACGTCATCGCCTTTTGCGGCGTCAAGTTCATGGCCGAGACCGCAAAAATCCTGAGCCCCGAAAAGATCGTCATCCTGCCCGACATGGACGCCGGCTGTTCGCTCGAGGACAGCTGCCCGCCCGAACAGTTCAAGCGCTTCCGCGAAGCGCATCCCGACCATATCGCGCTGACCTACATCAACTGCTCGGCGGCGGTGAAGGCGCTCAGCGACATCATCGTCACCTCGTCGAGCGCCGAGACGATCATCAGCCAGATTCCCGAGAGCCAGAAGATCATCTTCGGCCCCGACCGGCATCTGGGCGGGTATATGAACCGCAAGTTCGGGCGCGACATGCTGCTGTGGCCCGGGGTGTGCATCGTCCACGAGGCGTTCAGCGAGACCGAACTGCTGAAGCTGAAGGCGCAGCACCCCGATGCCCCGGTGGCCGCGCATCCCGAATGCCCGCCCTATATCGTCGACCATGCCGATTATGTCGGGTCGACCAGCGGCATCCTGCAGTTCGCCAAGACCTTCGAGGGCGACACGCTGATCGTCGCGACCGAGCCGCACATCATCCACCAGATGGAGCTGGCGCTGCCCGAGAAGACTTTCATCGGTGCGCCGGGAGCCGACGGCAACTGCAACTGCAACATCTGCCCCTATATGGCGCTCAATACGATGGAAAAACTCTACCTCGCGCTGCGCGACCTGAAGCCGCAGATCGAGATGGAGGAGGGGTTGCGCCTCGCCGCGCGCAAGAGCCTCGACCGGATGCTCGCGATGGCGTCGGGCACCGTGGGCAAGGGCGATCTCGGGCCGGCCTGATTCGAATCGCTTTGCGGGGTGATTCGCGGCGCGGCGTCTCGCCGCGACCGCCGATCTGAATCCGAAAATATTGCGGCGATGTTACAAAAATGCTGCGCAATATTGGCTTGTTGCTAATGCCCGACTTATCCACAAGCGCGCGTGCTCGAACCCGGTTGCCGGCCGCTTTTTTGTTTGCGCGCGCCCTGCTTCATGTCAGCTTCAAATCATCGGACGACAGAGACGTCGGACCGCCGGGACATCAAGGGTGGTTGCAAGATCAGCCGGAAGAGAACGGGTCGGGCCAGCGAGGACATCGAACGATAATCTGATCACGGAACGTCGCGATTCCCACGAGTTGAGACGGACCCGATCGGGTACAGGAAAGCAGCCCATCGCTGCGAGGAGCGACTGCCTTGGCAGAGGCTCGGACCAGATGATGAAGGGTTTTCCAGGTGCGGCCGGCCCCCGAAAGGGGGCCGACCAAACCGCCGCCGGATAGGTCCGGCATAGGCCGCAACGAATCGTTTTGCGGACCGCCGAT
Source organism: Sphingopyxis sp. (assembly GCF_050916055.1). Classification (GTDB taxonomy): domain Bacteria; phylum Pseudomonadota; class Alphaproteobacteria; order Sphingomonadales; family Sphingomonadaceae; genus Sphingopyxis. Next base: position 2,451,170 of record NZ_CP051527.1, on the reverse strand, counting down.
CGCAAGAGAAGCGGACCGGGATGAAGCGTCGCGACAGGTGCAGGGCAGACCGGATAGTGGGGGTTGGCAGCGATGTCGGCCCCCATTTCGCGTGCGCCACTCCCGTGTCGGGTGCGCTACATGCTGGGCGCCGCCGCGACCGCGCCACCCCTTTCCGAAATATTTTGTATCCTGTGACCTGTGTCACATTGCCGGCGCACATTGCCGCCTATCCCGTCGCTGCGACCCGGAGCAGTTTCCACAGCGGGGACTGATCCTACTTTTCCCGGCCGCGCCTTTCGGGGCCGGCCGGGAACTTTTCGCGCTCCCTTCGATTATGCATTCATCGTTGAAACGATGTCCGGACGCGACGCAGCGTTCATATATCGCCGGCCATCGGCTGGTTCAGGAAGGGAAAAACATGGGAATCATCATCACATTGATCGTCGGCGGCATCATCGGCTGGCTCGCCAGCATCGTCATGCGCACCGACGCGCAGCAGGGCATCATTCTGAATGTCGTCGTCGGCATCGTCGGCGCGTTCCTGGGCAATATCCTGGGCGGCATGTTCGGCATGGGCGCCGACCTGAGCACCTTCAACCCGATCGGCCTGCTGTGGGCCTTCATCGGTGCCGTCGTGCTGCTCGGCATCGTCAATCTGATCCGTCGCGGCAGCGTGCGCTAAGCGCTCGCCACATACCGACAAACGGACGACCGGATATGGCGGCGGCGCGAACAGCGCCGCCGCCATTCTTCTATGCGACACGGAAAATCTGGGTTAGCGTAGTGCGTCCGTAAAGACGGACATCAATCGGGTTCGTAGGGGATCAAGATCATGGATTTCATTATCGCAATCGTCATGGGCGGCATCATCGGCTGGCTGGCCAGCATCGTGATGAAGACCGATGCCCAGCAGGGCATTATTTTGAACATCGTCGTGGGCTGTATCGGTTCGATCCTGGGACGTTTCCTGCTCGGCCGGTTCCTCGGCGGCGGGCATCTGCGCGGCGACGCGTTCGACCCGATGACGCTGCTGACCGCCTTTTTGGGCGCGGTCATCCTGCTGGCGATCGTCAACCTCGTCCGCCGCGGCCGGGTGCGCTGACGCCGGTCTGACCGGTCGGTCCGATTTGGACCGGACAACAGGGGGCGGGCCGCCGTTGCGGCCTGCCCCTTTTTCGTGCCCGACGACTGGCAATCGCGGCACGCCCCGCCTATGAGGCCGCCCCGGGGGCGCGGCGCAGGGCGGTGTTTCGACGCTTGCCAGCGGTGATTTAATACGGTAATACACCTCGCAGATTTCGGTCCTGTCGCGTGGGGCGGAGGGGAGTGTCGCCGGGCGGTCGCCCGACCGGCGGAGAGGAATTCGACGTGAACTACGAACGGAAAGTGGATTCGATGGACAGCCTGGCGGGGACGCAGACCTATTATGAGGAGGCGGACAGCCGCCGCAAGCGCAAGCGCCTGATCATCGCCGTGGTGCTGATCGCGCTGGTGCTGGTGGCCGCGTGGGCCGCCTTTTCCGCGTTCAAGGGCGGCGATGCAGCGGCTGGTGCCGATGGCGCGGCAGCCGCCGGCGCCCCATCGGTGACCGTCATGGTGCCCGGCCGCGTCTCGGTCGAGGCGGTGATTTCCGCCAATGGCACGATTGCCGCCCGCCGCGAAATGCCGGTCGGCGTCGCAGGCGAAGGCGGCCAGGTCGTGCGCGTGCTGGTTGAACCCGGTCAGTGGGTCGGCGCCGGACAGACGCTGGCGATCATCGACCGGTCGGTGCAGACGCAGCAGGCGGCCGGGCTGGCCGCCTCGATCCGCGTTGCCCAGGCCGACGCCAATCTGGCGCAGGCCGAACTCGAGCGCGCCGAAGCTTTGGTGGGCCGCGGATTTATTTCCAAGGCCGACATGGACCGTCGGCGCGCGACGCGCGACGCCGCCAATGCCCGCGTCAGCGTTGCGCAGGCGCAATATCGCGAGGCGCAGGCGCGGACCGGTCGGCTGAGCATCGTCGCGCCGGCGGCGGGGCTGGTGCTGACGCGCAACGTCGAGCCGGGCCAGATCGTCAGTTCGGGCAGCGGTGTGCTGTTCCGTATGGCGCGCGGCGGCGAAATGGAAATGATGGCGCAGATGGCCGAGGCCGACCTGCAACGTGTGTCGGTCGGCACCCGCGCGACGGTGACCCCGGTCGGCACCGCGCTGCAAATCGCCGGGCAGGTCTGGCAGGTTTCGCCGGTTATCAACGCCGAGACGCGGCAGGGCATGGTGCGGATCGCGGTGCCCTATAGCAGCGCGATGCGTCCGGGCGGCTTTGCCGACGCGCGGCTCGTGTCGGGATCGAGCGAAGCGCCGTTGCTCCCCGAAAGCGCGGTGCAGAGCGGCGTTGACGGCAATTTCGTGCTCGTCGTCGATAACAAGGACGTCATCCAGCGCCGCCCGATCAAAGTCGGCGAGGTCACCGATTCGGGTGTATCGATCGCATCGGGGCTGACGGGTCAGGAGCGCGTGGTGGTGCTGGCCGGCGCGTTCCTCAATCCCGGCGACAAGGTGAAGCCGGTAATGCAGAAATCGTCGCAGTAATTTCGGGATTACCCGCGCAAGGGCGTTTGAATCATGAGCTTCCGTAACATCTCCGCCTGGTGCATCCGCAATCCGGTCCCGCCGATCGTCTTGTTCGTGCTGTTGTTGCTTGCGGGCATCGTCAGCTTCAACCGCATGGATGTGAACAACCAGCCCGACGTCGAGTTTCCGGCGGTCCAGGTCATCGTCGCGCAGCCGGGAGCGGCACCGACCGAGCTGGAAACGCAGGTCACGCAGCGCGTCGAAGCGGCCGTGCGCGGGGTTAGCGGCGTCGACGAAATGTCGTCCTATGTCGGCGAAGGCAACAGCCGGACCTTCGTGCAATTCGCGATCGGGACGCCGATCGATCGCGCCTATAACGACGTCAATCAGGCGGTTCAGCAAATCCGCAGCGACCTGCCCGACGGCATTTTGGAACCGCAGGTCGTGCGCGTCGACATCGCGGGCGGTCCGATCACCTATTTCGCCGTCGAAACCAGCGACATGACGCTGGAACAGCTGTCGTGGTTCGTCGACAACACCGTCGCGAAGGATCTGCTGTCGATCCCCGGCATGAGCCAGGTTCGCCGCTCGGGCGGCGTCGACCGCGAAATCCGCGTCATCCTCGATCCGGCGCGCATGCAAAGCTATGGCCTGACCGCCAGTCAGGTGAACCAGCAGCTACGCCAGACCAACGTCAACGCTGCGGGCGGGCGCACCGAAATCGCCGGATCCGAACAGGCGGTCCGCGTCCTCGGCAACGCCGCCGACGCGTTTGCGCTCGGCGGCGCGCGGCTGTCGATCGGCAATGGCCGCACGATCCAGCTGACCGACGTGGCGACGGTGACCGACGGCTATGCCGAACAGCGCAATCTGGCCAAGATCGGCGGGCGGCAGGTGCTGTCCTTCTCGATCGAAAAGGCCAAGGGCGCCTCGGATGTCACCGTCCATGACGCGACGATGAAAAAGCTGGAAGAGATCAAAAAGGCCAATCCCAAGGTCGATTTCAAGATCCTGTTCACGCGCACCGACGACACCAAGGAACAATATCGCAGCTCGATGGCGGCGATGATCGAGGGCGCCATTCTGGCGGTTATCGTCGTGTTCCTGTTCTTGCGCGACTGGCGCGCGACGCTGATCAGCGCGCTCGCGATCCCGCTGTCGGCGATCCCGACCTTCTGGTTCATGGACCTGATGGGCTTTTCGCTGAACAGCCTGTCGCTGCTCGCGCTCAGCCTGGTCGCGGGGGTGCTGGTCGATGATGCGATCGTCGAGATCGAAAATATCGTGCGGCATATGCGAATGGGCAAGACCGCCTATCAGGCGTCGATCGACGCCGCCGACGAAATCGGTCTTGCGGTCGTCGCGACGACGATGTCGATCGTCGCAGTGTTCCTGCCGGTCGCGCTGATGCCCGGCATTTCGGGCCAGTTCTTCATCCAGTTCGGGATGACCGTGGTGTTCGCGGTGCTCGTCAGCCTGGCGGTCGCGCGCATGATCACGCCGATGATCGCCGCCTATTTCATGGCGGGGCAGGGCGAACAGGAGCATGCGTCGGGGCCGTGGGTCGACCGTTATGAGCGGCTGCTCGCGTGGACGCTCGACAAGTCGCGCCAGGAAGAAAAGCGGGCGCGGTTCGACCCCATCCACACCCGGTTGGTTTTCCTGACCCCGGCCTTCGTCGTTGCGGCGCTCGTCGCGCTCGCAGTGATCTTTATGTATTTCCAGCCGGTTCCGGTGGGCCAGGACAGCCCGAATCCCGCCCTGCATTTCCTGCTGCTGACCCCGCTGTCGGCGGTGGTCGGCTTCCTGCTCGGCAGCCTGGTGTTTATCCTGCTTGGCGCCCTCGCATGGGTCATGGGAATGCGCGGATGGGCTTACACACATTGGGCAAAATTCATGCTCCAGCGCTTCTGGGCGCGGATGTTCGATCATCGGGTGTGGATCGTCGGCATCGGCGTCCTGGCATTCGTCTGGAGCCTTGTGCTGTTCGCGACCTTGCCGCAGCAATTCCAGCCGACGACCAACAGCAATTTCAGCCAGATCAGCTATGAATTGCCGCCGGGTTCGACGCTGGCGCAGAGCGAGAATATTTCGGACCAGATCAACCGCATCCTGCAGGGCAATCCGACGGTCGAGAACGCCTTTTTCGATGTCAATGTGGGTGGCGGACAGGTGTTCATCACGCTGAAGAAAGAGCGCGAGCTGACCAGTGTCGAATGGGAGCGCAGTCTTCAGCCGAAGATGGCGGCGATCCCCGACGCCCGGGTCAATTTCCAAAGCCAGTCGGGCGGTTTTTCGGGCCGCGACATCACGATGGTCATCGGCGGCGACGATCCGGTGGCGCTCGAACGCCACGCGCGCTTGATCGTCTCGCAAATGGCGGGTCTCAAGGAACTGCGCGCGCCGCGGATCGAGGGCGACATTCCGCGGCCCGAGATCATCGTCAATCCGCGCATGGACCTGGCCGCCGAACTGGGCGTCACGACCGCGGCGCTCAGCCAGACGATCCGCATCGCGACGCTGGGCGACATCGATCAGAATGCGGCGAAATTCTCGCTGTCCGATCGTCAGATCCCGATCCGCGTCCTGCTCTCCGAAGATTCGCGGCGCAGCCTGGCGACGATCGAGAATTTGCCGGTGCCGACGTCGCGGGGGACGACCGTGCCGCTGAAATCGATTGCCGAAATCGGTTTCGGGGCGGGGCCGACCGAATTGCGCCGCTACAACCAGACGCGGCGGGTCGTCATCGGCGCCGATCTGGCGCCGGGGCTGGTGACCGGCAATGCGCAGAAAAAGATCGACGCGTTGCCCGCCATCACGGCGATGCCGCAGGGAATCCGCAAGGTGGTTCAGGGCGACCAGAAATGGCAGGCCGAGCTGGCGGTGAACTTCATCGTCGCGGTCGTGTCGGGGCTGCTGCTGGTCTTCGCGACGCTCGTCCTGCTCTACCGCCGCTTCCTGTCGCCGCTCGTCAACATGTCGTCGCTGCTGCTCGCACCGCTCGGTGGATTGCTGGGGCTGTGGGTCACGGGGATGGAGATATCGATGCCCGTCTATATCGGCTTGCTGATGCTGCTGGGTATCGTCGCCAAAAACTCGATCCTGCTCGTCGATTTCGCGATCGAGGAAATGGATAATGGCGTCAACAAGTTGGAAGCCTTGCTCGACGCCGGGCGCAAGCGCGCGCAGCCGATCGTGATGACGACGGTGGCGATGGTCGCGGGCATGGTACCGACCGCGCTTTCGCTGTCGGGCGACGGGGCGTGGCGCGCGCCGATGGGGGTGGTCGTGATCGGCGGCCTGATCCTGTCGACGCTGCTGACCCTGCTGATCGTTCCTGCCGGATTCAGCCTGGCCGACAGCATCGAAAAGCGCCTCGGCCGCTTCTTCTCGCGCAACCTGCTGACCTATAAGGCGGGTGACGATACCCGGCCGATCGGGGAAGCGGCGCCGCATCCGGCCGAGTAGGCCGATGCTGCCGGCGCGAGAATGAGCAGCGCCGCGGTTGCAACCTTTGCGCCGTGACGCCATTTGAACTGGCATGACCGACAGCGTTTCACCGGATACCGAAAACAGGCGCGCTCACCCTCCCGAAATTAACCTGGGGGTGGGCGTCGCCGTTCCGACCGGCGGGTTGAACATCCGCGTCGTCGCCACCGGGATGCTGGTGGTCATGGCGATGATCTTCGTCGGCGCCAAATATTATCAGGACGTCCATCCCGCGGTCGGATTCGTCCGCGCCTTCGCCGAGGCGGGGATGGTCGGCGGGCTCGCCGACTGGTTCGCGGTCACCGCGCTGTTCCGCCATCCGATGGGGTTGCCGATCCCGCACACCGCCATCGTCCCGCGCAACAAGAACCGGATCGGCGACACGCTGGCGCGCTTCCTGCTCACCAATTTCCTGCTGCCGCGGCTGATCGCGCGCAAGATGCAGACGCTCGACGTCGCGGGCGCGGTCGGTGCCTTCCTGTCGCAGCCCGCCGAGGGCGGCGGCCGGCTCAAGCTCGGCGCCTCGCGGATCATCGCCGACGCGCTCGGCGCGCTCGACCAGCAGCGGCTGGGCGGGATGGTCAAATCGGCGATTGCCGACCGGCTGCGCGAGCTCGACGTCGCGCCCCTGCTCGGCCAGGCGTTGCAGGCGGCGTTGGCCGAGGGCCGGCACCAGCCCTTGCTCGACGCGATGGTCAAGTGGGGATCGAAGACGCTCGAACTCAACGAGCATCTGATCCACCAGATGGTGCACGACAACAGCAACGCCATCGTCCGCTTCACCGGGCTCGACGAGAGCATTTCGAACCGCATCGTCGCGGGGCTGTCGAAGCTGCTCAGCGAAATGGCGGTCGACGAGACGCACCCGCTGCGTATCCGGGTCGAGGAAGGGCTCGCCAAGATGGCGCTCGACCTCCAGCATGACCCCGAGGTGCAGGCCAAGGTCGCCAAGGTCCGCGACGAGCTGCTCGAAAACAAGGCGGTCAAGCGCTGGCTCGACGGCTTGTGGGAACAGGGCCGCAGCGCGCTGCTGAAGGCGGCACGCGACCCCGAAACGATGCTGGCGGGGCGGATCGGCGAGCTGTTCACCCAGTTCGGCGCGATGCTGGGCGAGGACGCGCATATCAAGCGCACGCTCAACCGCTACGCACGCCGGGCGGTGGTCGGCATGGTCGACAGCTATGGCGAAACCGCGCTGAAACTGGTGTCGGACACGATCCGGGGCTGGGACGCCAAGACGATCTCCGACCGGCTGGAAAGTGCCGTCGGCGACGATCTGCAATATATTCGCATCAACGGCACGCTGGTCGGCGGGCTGGTGGGGGTGGCAATCCACACGGTGGATGTGCTGATCTAATCCCCGATCTCTTAACCGCAGGCGGCAAGACCCTCGCGGTATGTCGGGTAGCGCGGCGGCCAGCCGAGCAGCCGTTTGGCCCGGCCGTTCGCGACGCGGCGATTCTCGGCATAAAAGGCGCGCGCCGCCGGCGACAGGCCCGCCTCGTCCAGCGTCTGTAGCGACGGCAATGGCGCCCCCAGCATCGCGCAGCCCCATTCGACCAGCCGGTTCTGGTGGCACGGTTCGTCGTCGGCGAGATTATAGACGCCGGGCGGTCCCGCGAACGACGCAATCACGCCGCCTGCGATGTCGTCGACATGGACGCGGCTGAAGACCTGTTCGGGCAGGTCGATGCGATGCGCGCGGCCTTCGCGGATGCGGTCCAATATGCTGCGGCCGGGGCCGTAGATGCCCGGCAGGCGGAATATCCGCACATCGCCGCGCAGCGCCGCCCATGCCGCGTCGGCGGCGTTGCGGTCGGCGCGGCGGCCGTGCACGCGCGCGCTTTCGTCGACCCACGCGCCGCCCGCGTCGCCATAGACGCCGGTCGAGGAGAGGTAGCCGACCCAGCGCGCCGGGGCGAGCGCGACCGCCTCGCCGTGCCGCATCAGCACCGGGTCGGCGCCGTCGGCGGGCGGGACCGAAGATAATATGTGGGTGGCGTCGCGCAGCGCGATCAGCACCGCGGTCTCGTCGGCAAAGGCGATGCTGTCGCCGCGCCCGTCGCGCGTCGTGCCGATCACCTCCCAGCCGCGCGCCCGCAGCCGGTCGGCGAGGTGGCTCGCCGCATAGCCCATTCCAAAGATCAGCATCCGGCCCATCGCTGCACCTTATTGCGCGCTTCGTGCCCCGCGCCTAGACCCTCGTGCATGACCGACGCCTCTTCCACCCCCGCCATCCCCGTCACCATCCACCGCGGCGACTATCGCCCGCCCGACTGGCAGGTGCCCGACATCGCGCTCAATTTCGCGCTCGACCTCGGCGCGACGAAGGTGCGCGCGGCGCTGGCGGTCGAGCGCCATGCGGCGTCGCCGGTGCCGCTGGTCCTGCGCGGCGACGGCATCGCGGCGCAGGAGGTGCGTGTCGACGGCGCGGTGTGGAACGACTGGCGCATGGACGGCGCCGACCTGATCGTCGACCTGGGCGAGCGGACCGCGGCGACGGTCGAGGTCGATACGATGATCGATCCCGCGGCCAACACCCAGCTGATGGGGCTCTATGCCTCGAACGGCATGCTGTGCACGCAATGCGAGGCGGAGGGCTTCCGGCGCATTACCTTCCACCCCGATCGCCCCGACGTGCTGAGCCGCTACACGGTCAGGATGGAGGGCGACAAGACCGCCTTCCCGATCCTGCTGTCGAACGGAAATTGCGTCGCGCAAGGCGAGGGTAAGGACGGCCAGCATTGGGCGCTGTGGGAAGATCCGTGGCCAAAACCTTCCTACCTGTTCGCGCTCGTGGCGGGCGATCTGGTCGCCAACAAAGACAGCTTCACGACGATGTCGGGGCGCCGGGTCGAACTCGGCATCTGGGTGCGCGCGGGCGACGAGGGGCGCACCGGCCACGCGATGCAGGCGCTCAAGGACAGCATGGCGTGGGACGAGCGCGTCTATGGCCGCGAATATGATCTCGACCTGTTCAACATCGTCGCGGTCAGCGACTTTAACATGGGGGCGATGGAGAATAAGGGGCTGAACGTCTTCAACACCCGCTACATCCTCGCCGACCCCGACACCGCGACCGACACGGATTATGACGGAGTGCAGGGCGTGGTCGCGCACGAATATTTCCACAACTGGTCGGGCAACCGCGTCACCTGCCGCGACTGGTTCCAGCTGAGCCTGAAGGAAGGCTTCACCGTCTATCGCGATCAGTGTTTCTCGGCCGACATGGGGTCGCTGGCGGTAAAGCGGATTGAGGACGTTCGCCTTCTGCGCGCAGCGCAGTTCCCGGAGGATGCCGGGCCGCTTGCGCACCCGATCCGCCCCGATAGCTATCAGGAAATCAGTAACTTCTATACCGCGACGGTCTATAACAAGGGCGCCGAAATCATTCGTATGCTGGCGACCTTGCTGGGGCCAAAGCGGTTTCGGGCGGGCACCGACCTCTATTTCGATCGCCACGACGGCGAGGCCGCGACCTGTGAGAATTTCGTCCGCGCGATGGAGGACGGCGGCGACATCGACCTGACGCAGTTTCGCCGCTGGTATGAACAGGCGGGGACGCCGAAGCTTCAGCTGGCCCTCACCCAAGAGCGCGGTGACTGGTTCCTCGACATCGCGCAGGCGGTGCCGGCAACCCCCGGCCAGCCTGACAAGGCACCGATGATGATGCCGCTGCGCCTCGCCGCGTTCGCGATGGAAGGCAGCCGTGCCGCACTGCCCGACACGCTGGTGACGCTGACCGGGGCGATGCAGCGGGTGCCGCTCGGTGCATTCGCGTCGCGCCCGGCGCTGTCGGTCAACCGCGGCTTTTCGGCGCCGGTGATCGTCGATTATGCGCGCGCGCCGGGCGAACTCGCCTGGCTCGCGGCGCACGATGACGATCCTTTTGCGCGTTACGAAGCGCTGCAACAGCTGATGCTCGACGCATTGGTGACGGCGGTGTCGGGTGAGGCCGCCGAAACGCAGGCGGTGATAGAGGCGGTCGCCGGGACGCTCGCCGCCGGCGGCGCGGACCCTGCCTTCGTCGCCGAGGCGGTGCTGTTGCCGAGCGAGGCGTTCATCGGCGACCAGATGGTTACCGTCGATCCCGACGCGATCCGGCGCGAACGGCTCGCATTGCAGGCGGCGATCGGCGCGGCGCTGGCGGACGAATGGCGCGCCATCCTCTCGGGCGCCGCGCCGCCGGCGGCCGACCTGTCGCCGGACGCCAAGGGTCGCCGCCGCCTTCGCGGCGTCGCGCTCGCCTATCTCGCCGCGACCGGCGCTCCCGACGTGGCGGCGCTGGCGTTCGGGGTATTTTCGGCCGCCGACGGCATGACCGAACGTCAGGCGGCGCTTGCGACGCTGGCGCACGGCGACAGCGACGAACGCTCGCATGCGCTCGACATCTTCTACCAGCGCTATCGCGACAACCCGCTGGTGCTCGACAAATGGTTCCAGGTGCAGGCCTGGTCGCTGCGTCCAGACACCGTGGATGCGGTGCGGGCGCTGGCGGCGCATCCCGATTTCACGCTCGCCAATCCCAACCGCGTCCGCGCGCTCTATGGCGCGTTGACGGGCAATCAGGCGGCGTTCCATCAGGCCGACGGCGCGGGCTACCGGTTGATCGCCGACCTCGTCATCGCGCTCGATCCGAAGAATCCGCAAACCGCGGCGCGGATGATCCCGCCCTTCGGTCGCTGGAAGCGCTTCGACGACGACCGCGCCGCGATGATGCGTGGCGAGCTGGAGCGGATATTGGCGCAGCCGGGGCTGTCGCGCGATGTCACCGAACAGGCGTCGAAGAGCCTGCTCGGATGAAGACGGTCCGTGCGGCGACGCGATGGCGGGCAAGCTTGTCATGACGCCCGCTCCTCCCTATCGCCCGCGCATGTAGCCCCGGCGCCTTGACCAGCGGACGCCGCCACCAAAGATTGCTCAGCTGAACACCGTTCCAGCCCCTCCCAGCGTCGAACAGCTCAGCATCGGGGCGGGCCGCCGCGCGCTTGCCATCGGGCTCGCTGTGCTCATCCCGGCGGTGCTGCTGCTTATGCTGCTCTCGTTCGGGGTGGACCCACCCCCCGAGCTTCGTGAGGAGCGGGTCAATGTGGTGAGCATCGAAGCGGCGGAGATAGCGGAACCCGCGCCCGCGCCGATCCGTGCCGAAGAAAGCGAGCCGGCGGTTCCGCAGCCCCAGACCGAAGCACCGCCGCCCGCGCCGGCGCCGGTGCTGCCCCCGATCGTCACGCAGCCAAGGTCCACGCCGAGCCCGCCCACGCCGAGCGAGCCCGCGCCGGCAACCCCGCGGATCGGCGTTCGCCCGCCCGGCGGCGCGGTTTACGGGCCGCCCAATACCCGTGGGTCCGCCTCCCGCGACACTGAACGCGTCGGCACGGCGCCCAATGGCGAACCGCTTTATGCCGCGGCCTGGTATCGCGAGCCGCGTGACGATGAATTGCGCGGTTATTTGTCCACCGCCAGCGGGCCGGGCTGGGGCCTGATCGCCTGCCGCACCGCGCCCGATTATCGGGTCGAGGATTGCGTCGGGCTGGACGAATATCCGAGCGGATCGCAGATGAACCGTGCTGTGCTCGCTGCGGCTTGGGCGTTCAGGGTGCGCCCGCCGCGCATCGGCGGGCGCTCGATGGTGGGGGCCTGGGTCAGGATCAGGATCGACTACGCGATCGAGCGGCGGTAACGGCGGAGGACGCCAGCGTATCAGCCGGCAAGCCAGCCCGCCACTTCGCCCGCCACCCGGTTCGCCGCGCGTGTCAGCGCTTCGCCCACTGGCTTGGCCTCGACTGCGGCGCCGATGCTCTCGCGCGCTTCGAAGCGGCGTTGGGTCACGCTCTTGCCCCCGGCGTTGACCAGCATCGCTTCGTAAACAACAACGGCTTCGCCGGTGGCGGCATCGACGCCGAATTCCATTAACTGACCCGCGAGCTGTTCGCCCGGCGCGGTCAGATATTGCCCCTCGTCGAGCACGACGCGATTGGTGCGCGCGGCGACGGTTTCGCTGAGCAGGCGCTGGAACAGGCGCTGCGGCGCCTCGACCCATTGCGCGTCCTCAACATAAGCGACGCTGGCATTATCCGCCTGAACCGGGATGCGCATCGTGCGCAGTTTTTGCGGTGCGGTGGGGATCAATATGGTCAGTGCCTGCGCCTCGGTCGCGGTGCGCGCCGCGCCCGCGGCGGGTGCCGCGTCGGCGTCGAGCGTGAGCAGGAACGGCGGCGGCTTGGCGCCGAAACTGACGCAGGCGGACAGCATCGCCAGGCTGGCGACAGCGAGCATCGGGGCACGGAGGCGGCGCAACATGGTCGAATTCCTCATGGCTTGTAGTCGGGAAGCTTGCTGCCGCCGATGACGGCGCCGGCGCCCTGCTGGTCGAGTTTGTCGGTCAGGCTCGACAGCGACGATGACGTGCGGCGAAGGTCGCGGATCAGCGCATTGGCTTCGGGGATCGTCGTCTGGCTGAAGGTTTGGAGGCCCGGCCGGGCATCGGCGATCGCGCCTTCGAGCGTCTTCATCGATTCGTTCGCCGACGCCAGCGTATTGCGCAGATTGGCCATCGCCGGATCGACATTGCGGTCGATCGTGCCCTGCGTCGCGGCAGCGAGGCTGCCGATCTGCTCGGCAGCGACCCCGGTCTGCTGGATGGCGATGCGCGTGTCGGCGAGCGCGCGTTCGATCGCGGGGCCGTTGCGCGCGAGAATCGCGGTCGATTGTTCGACGTTCTTCAATATGCCGCGGATGCTCGCCTGATTCTCGTCGTCGGCGAGTTCGGCGAGGCGTTCGGAGAGCGTGGAGAGGCGCTGGAGCAACTGCGGCGCGGTGTTGAGCAGTTCGCCGAGGCCGCCGACGCGGGTCGGAATGACCGGCATGCCGGCCGGGCCCTTGTCACTGATCGGCGGCGCGCCCTTGACCGCACCGTCGAGCGCGATTTGCGACACACCGGTGAAGCCGACGCCTTCGAGCGCGGCGGTGGTGCCTTGCAGCACCGGGACGCCCTCGTTCACCTCGATGCGGACGCGCACGAACTGCGGATCGTCGGGCCACAGCGCGATTTCGCGCACCTGCCCGGCGGGAACGCCGGAAAATTGCACCGCGGCGCCCTTGTTCAGCCCGTCGACCGACTGTTTGAAGAAAATATCATATTCGCGCTTGGTGCCTCCGCTGTCGTTGGCGAGCCAGACGATGAAAAAGGCGAGCGCCGCCGTGAAAAGCAGGACGAAGGCGCCGACGAGTACATTGTTCGAACGTGTTTCCATCAGCTGTTCCTATGACCGCTTCGCGGTTTGGTTCCCGCCCGCGGCGGCGCGGCCGCGTGGCCCGTTGAAATAATCCTGTATCCACGGATGCTCGGTGGCAAGCAGTTCGGGGATGGTGCCGATCGCGATCACCTTTTTCTCGGCCAGCACCGCGACGCGGTCGCAGGTCGCGTAAAGCGAATCGAGGTCATGGGTGATCAGGAAGACGGTCAGCCCCATCGTGTCGGCCAGCTCGCGGATCAGCTCGTCGAATTTGGCGGCGCCGATCGGATCGAGCCCCGCGGTCGGCTCGTCGAGAAACAGCAGCGCAGGGTCGAGCGACAGCGCCCGCGCTAGCCCTGCGCGCTTGACCATGCCGCCCGACAGCTCGGCGGGATATTTGGGTCCGGCGTCGGGAGGCAGCCCGACCATCGCGACCTTGTAGGCGGCGATTTCGTCGAGCAGCTTCTGGTCGGTGCGCGGATAATATTCGCGCAGCGGAACCTGGATATTTTCAGCCACGCTCAGCGTCGAGAACAGCGCCCCGCCCTGGAACATCACGCCCCAGCGGCGGCGCAGGTCGCGCGATTCCTCTTCGTCGGCGATGGCGTCCAATGTCTTGCCATACACTTCGATCTCGCCCGCAGACGGGGTCTGCAAGCCGATGATCGAGCGCATGAGCACCGATTTGCCGGTGCCCGAGCCGCCGACGACGCCCAGAATCTCGCCCGACCGCACGTCGAGGTCGAGCCCGTCGTGGATCACATCGTCGCCGAACTGGTTGACCAGCCCGCGCACGCAGATCGCATGATCGAACTCTTCGGGGCGGACCGCGTCGGCGGCGGCGAGTTCTTCCTCCAGCTGTTCGTCGATCTCGTCGCTCATCAATTCCATCCGATCGACGAAAAGAAGACCGCGAACATCGCATCGAGCACGATGACGAGGAAGATCGCGGCGACGACCGCCGATGTCGTGCGCTTGCCGACTTCCTCGGCATTCTGGCGCACCTGCATCCCTTCGTAACAGCCGGTGACGCCGATCAGCACCCCGAACACCGGCGCCTTGATCAGCATCGCCCAGAAATCGGTCATCGGGATGATGTCGCGCAGCATCTGGATATAGGTAAGCGGCGGGATATCGAGCCCGATCCAGCAGAACACCCCGCCACCGGCAATCGCGCACAGGCTGGCGTAAAAGCCGAGCAGCGGCATCAGCAGCGTCGCGGCGGCGACGCGCGGCAGCACGATCGCCTCCATCGGCGACACGCCGATCGTGCGCATCGCGTCGATTTCCTCGGTCAGCTTCATCGTGCCGATCTGCGCGGCAAAGGCGCTGCCCGACCGCCCCGCGACCATGATCGCGGTCATCAGCAGCCCCAGCTCGCGCACCGAGGACCGACCGACGAGGTTGATCGTGAACACTTCGAGCCCGAACTGACGGAGCTGGACTGCACCCTGCTGGGCAACGACGATGCCGATCAGGAAGGTCATCAGGCCGATGATCGGCAAAGCATCGACCCCGACGGTCTGGAAACGCGTCACGATCGCATGCCAGCGCAGCCTCCGGCGGGCGCGCAACTGCGTGCCCAGCGCCATCAGCATCGACCCGAAAAATCCGACGATACCAAGTAGTTCGTGCCAGACCGCGACAGTCGCGGTGCCGACCTGTTCCAGCATTCGCGCCCATGGCGGGCGGCGGTCGCGGTGGACGCGGTAGTCGCTCTTGTCCTCTGCCAGCGCGTCGAGCAGGCGCTGTGCTTCGGGGCTGGCGCCGGTCACTTTCGCGCCATGATCGCGCACGGTACGGGTCACGATCCACGCGCCAACGGTGTCGATGCGCTCGACCGCCGACAGGTCGAGCGTGCCGATCGGCCCCAGCGCGTCGAGACGCGCCGGCAAATCGCCAAGCCGGGCAAGCGTCAGCCGTCCGGTGAAACGGACATCGGCGCCATCGGCGCCGTCAACTTGTTCGAAATCCGCCCGGGCCACCATCCTGCGGGCGACATTGTATTATTTGCCCGATGACGGCAAGCGAATCCCGCCACTTGGCCCGCGGCGAGCGGGCTTCTATGACAGGTGAATGGAAACCCCGCCCGCCGCGCCGACGATCGACTATGCGCATCGCGTCGCGATGTATGACATGGACCGGACGATAACCCGATCAGGGACTTACAGCGGCTTCCTGATGCACGTCGCCGGACGGCGCCAGCAATGGCGGTTGCTGCTGCTGCCGCTCGTCGGGCTTGCCAGCCTGGCCTATGCGCTGCGCCTGATCGACCGCGCGCGGTTGAAGGCGATCAACCTGCGCCTGCTCGTCGGCCGGCGCTTTCGCCGTGCCGAAATCGTGCCGCTCGCCGAAAGCTATGCCGACAAGGTCGTCGCGCGCGGATTGCACCCCGCGGCGCTCGAACAGATCGCCGCTGACCGCGCCGCGGGATACCGGCTACTGCTGGCGACGGCGTCGTTCCACCTCTATGTCGATGCGATCGCGCGGCGGCTGGGGATGGACGACGTGCTGGCGACGCGGCTCGACGAACCCGACGGCGCCGACCATGTGCACGCGCGGCTGGCGGGCGACAATTGTTACGGCGAGGCGAAGTTCGCGCGCATCGACGAATGGCTGAGCGCCAACGCGATCACCCGCGATGCTGCGCACATCCGCGCTTATTCGGACCATGTCTCCGACCATCCGATGCTGCGCTTCGCCGACGAAGCGGTCGCGACGACGCCGTCGCGCGGGCTGAAAAAGCTGGCGCCGACGATGGGCTGGTCGGTGGTCGACTGGCGGGGCCGGAAATAGGCGTTTCAACCGTCGTCATTGCGAGCGAAGCGACGCAATCCAGAGCGGATGACGCCACTCTGGATTGCCGCGTCGCTTCGCTCATCGCAATACCGTGTTCAGACCGCGTCCAGCGCCTGCGCGAAGTCGGCGATCAGATCGTCGGCATCCTCGATGCCGATCGAGATGCGCACCAGATTGTCGGTGATGCCCAGCGCCGCCTTGCGCGCGTCGGGGACCGATAGGTGCGTCATCGCCGCGGGATGGCTGGCGAGCGTTTCGGTGCCGCCGAGGCTGACGGCGAGCTTGGCGATCTTGAGCGCGTCGAGGAAGCGAAAGCTCTCCGCCTCGCCGCCCTTGATGAACAGCGAGAAGGTCGATCCGGCGCCGGTGCAGTGGCGGTCGAAAATATCCTTTTGCGCGCCGTCCTTCAGGAAACCGAGATAGCCGAGCCCGTCGACCTTCGGATGGCTTTGCAGGAAGGCGCAGACCTTTTCGGCATTCTCGCCCGCGCGGCTCATGCGCAATTCGACGGTTTCCATCGACCGCAGCAGCATCCATGCGGTGTGCGGGTCGCAGATCGTGCCGATCGTGTTGCGCATCATGCGGATCGGGCCGAGCCAGTGCTTCGAACCGAGCACGCCGCCCGCGACCAGATCGCTGTGGCCGCCGGCATATTTGGTGAGGCTGTAGAGGACGATGTCGGCGCCGTGCGCGAGCGGCTTCGACCACAAAGGTCCCAAGAAGGTGTTGTCGATGGCGATCGGGGGCCGCGCATCTTCGGCAAAGGCGGCATCGACCGCGGCGCGCATCGCCTGCACATCGACGAGCGCGTTGGTCGGGTTGGCGGGGCTTTCGAGATAGACCATCGCAACCTTGCCGCCCTGCGCCGCCGCCATTTCGCCGGCGCGCGAGAGGATCGCGTCCATCTCTTCGCGTGACGCTTCGGCGGGGAAATCGACATAGGTCGCGCCGAAGCGCGACAGGATGCGCGCGATCAGCGTCTCGGTCGCTGCATAAAGCGGGCCCGAATGGACGATCACGTCCTTCATGCTGACATGGGCGAGCAGCAGTGTGGCGATCGCCGACATGCCGCTGGAAAAGACCAGCGCGTCCTCGGCTTTTTCCCAGACGCCGAGCCGCGCCTCGAGGATTTCCTGGTTCGGGCCGTTGAAGCGCGAATAGACCAGCCCGTCGGCGCCGCCGGGGCGCTTGCCGGTGATCCCCTCGAAATGATGCTTGCCCGCTGCGGCGCTTTCGAAGGCGAAGGTCGAGGTCAGGAAAATCGGCGGCTTCAGCGAGCCTTCGGACAGCATCGGGTCGTAACCATAGCCCATCATCAGCGTCGACGGCGACAGTTCGCGCCCACCGATTTCGGTGACGTCCTTCTTCGGCGCGCGGCGCGGCGTCGTGCCGGTAAGGTCGGCATTGTCGATGGGCATTGGGAAGTCTCCTGAACGAATTTGGTTTCAGGCGTAACTAGCGTCATTCGCGGACAACGTCACCCCAGCATCGCGACGGCCCAGATCACCCCGATCAACAGCGGTACGCCGAGGATGTCGAGCACCAGCCCCGCCTTCAGCATCCGCGGCAGCGCGATATGGCCGGTCGCCCACGCCAGCGCGTTGGGGCCGGTTCCCGACGGCAGCATGAACCCCCAGCTCGCCGCCATCGCGACGGGCAGCGCGAGCAGCACCGGATCGACCCCGGTCGCGGCGATCAGCGCCGCGAGCACGGGCATGATCCCGCTCGCGGTTGCGACATTGCTGGCAAATTCGGTGATCAGGATCGTCAGCGCGACGATGACCGCGGCGAGCAGGATCGTCGGGATACTGCCGAGCGGCGCGAGCACCGCACCGAGCCATGCGGCGAGCCCGCTCGCGGTGATCGCCGCGGCGAGCGCGAGCCCGCCGCCGAACATCATGATCACCCCCCATGGCGCGCGGTCGGCCTCTTTCCACACCAGCAGCGGGCGGCCGGTGCCGTCGGGCAGAACGAAGAGGAGCAGGCTGCCCGCAACCGCGATGGTGCCGTCGGTGAGCGCGCCTGCCGGCAGGAAGGGTTCGAGCCACGGCTGTGCGATCCACGCGATAAGAACGAGCAGGAACACCGGCACGACGCGGCGTTCGGCGGTCGACCAGATCGCCTGGTTGCCGAGCGCGGCCGCGGCGGCGCGCCCGTCGAACGGATGGTCGGCGAGCCGCTGGACGCGCGCCAGGGTAAGCATCGCCACCGGCACCGACAGCAGCACGACGGGGACGCCATAGATCGCCCAGTCGAGGAACGAGATGCGCAGGTCCAGCGCCTTTTCGATCAGACCTGCGGCGATTGCGTTGGTTGGACTGCCGACGAGCGTGCCGAGCCCGCCGAGCGAGGCGGCGAAGGCAATGCCCATCATCACCGCGCCGGCAAAGCCGTGCGTTTCGCCCTCGCCGATGCCCCCGGCGCGCACGACGGCGAGCGCGATCGGGATCATGATCAGCGTCGTCGAGGTGTTCGAGATGAACATGCTGAGCAGCGCGGTGGCGCCCATGAAGGCGATCAGCAGCCCGGTGCTGGTCGGCGGGGCGCGCTTCAGCAGTGCGAGCGCGAGGCGGCGGTGCAACCCGACGCGCTCGATCGCGAGGGCGAGAAAGGCGCCGCCGAGGATGAGGAACAGGATCGGCGAATAATATTCCTTCGCGATCGCATTGGCGTCCATGATGCCGAAGGCGGGGACAGTCAGGAACGGCAGCAGCGCGGTGACGGTCAGCGGCAGCGCCTCGGTCATCCACCAGATCGCCATCAGCACGGTCAGCGCCGCAACGTGCCAGGCGGTGGTTTCCATGCCCGCCGGGGCGGGCAGCACGACCATGACGACGAAGGTCAGCAGGCCGCCGATCAGCCCGAACAGGCGCGTGCGTGTCATCCGTCCCCCTCGTCCGCCGCAAGCCCGATCACCGACATTTGCCGGCCATAGCTGTTCTCGCCCTGATGGCAGGCGTGGCGATAGCTGAAATAATCGTCGCGCTCGGCATAGGTGTCCTGCCCGCCGATGGCAATTCGCGCCACCCCTGCTGCGGCGAGGCGCGCGGCGACATAGGCGGCGATGTCGAACATCGCGTGGCCGGGCTTGCCCGCGGCAAAGAATCGCTCGTTCCCCGGATCGTCGGCGATGAAGCGTTGGACGAAGCCATCGTCGACTTCATAGGAGGCGCGGGCGATGCACGGCCCGACTGCGGCGGCGATACGGCCCCGCTGGGCGCCGAGGCTTTCCATCGCGTCGAGCGTCGCATCGGTGACTCCCGCGATCGCCCCTTTCCATCCCGCGTGGGCGGCGCCGACGACCCCCGCCGCGCGGTCGGCGAGCAGCACCGGCACACAATCGGCGGTCAGGACGCCGAGCAGGATGCCGGGGGTGCGCGTCGCCAGCGCGTCGGCCTCGGGCCGGCCGGCAAGGTCGGTGTCGCCATCGACGATGACGCAGCGGCTGCCATGAACCTGGTACAGCCCGGCAAGCGCGGCGCCCGGCAGCACCGCATCGGCGACGCGGCGCCGGTTTTCGGCGATCAGCGCCGGATCGTCGCCCGAGCCGAGTCCGCAGTTGAGCGACGCAAGCTCGCCCGCCGACACGCCGCCCCGCCGCCCGAAAAAGCCGTGCGGGACGCCCGCGAGCGTATCGGCGGCGGTGAACGGTGCGCTCACAGGTCGAGCCTGAAGATGCGGTCCTCGTCGATATGGTTGCCGACGCGGAAGGCGTTGCGCCCGACGTCGACGAAGCCGTAGCGGCGGTAAAAGGCCTGCGCGCGCGGATTCTCGGTGAACACGGACAGATACAGGATCGCGGCGCGTTCGCGCGCCCATGCGATCCCCCAATCCATCAGCGCCGCGGCGATGCCGGTCCCCTTGGCGGCTTCGCCGACGTAAAGCTGGTGCAGCTCGGTCGCGCCGTCGCGCGGCTGGCCCGCGGGCAGGTCGAAATCGACCGGACCCATCTTGACGAAGCCCGCCATGGCGCCGTCCTCGCTGCGGGCGAGCGCCAGCCCCCACGCCGGATCGGCGATCTGCTCGCGCAGCCGTTCGGGCGGGTTCCATCCCGCCAGAAAGGCGGCGAGGTCGGCGGGGTCGTAGATATGACCGAAGGTGTGGGTGAAGCTTTCGCTCGCGAACAGGGTCAGTTCGCCGACGTCACTGTCGTGCGCCGGGGTTATCGTCGTCATGCGGCCTCTCCGCCTGCGCCAAAGCCTTCGGGGTCGGGCCAGTGCGGGGCGCTCACCGCCATGACCTTGAACAGCGCGCCCATCGCATCGGCCTCGACCAGCCGGTCGCGCTGCGCCGCGAAGTCGGCGGTGCGGTCGGGGGCAGCGGCGGCGAGCGCGGTCAGCCGCGCGTCGATGCCGAGCTGGCGCAGCCAGCGGCCTTGCCCCACCGGCCCCGCGACACGCACCGCGCCGCCGCAGGCCGCCGCCAGCGCGGTAAAGTCCACGTGCGCGGTCAGATCGACCTCGCCCGGATCGGCGAAGGGGTCGGCAAAGCGATGCGCCTTGACCGCCTGCAACGTGTCGCCCGCGGCGGGGCCGCTATAGCCATAATCGATCACCAGCATCGCACCGCCACAGCGCGCGAGGCGAAAGGCGCAGCCCTGCATCACCGCGGCGGCGACGGGCGCGGTTTCGACGATCGTGCCGGGCGGCGAGCCCCCCAGGGCAGGCGCGATCGCGGCGTCGGCGGGCACCTCGCCGGGCACCGCAACCAGCCGCCCTTGCTGGCGTTCGACCATGCGCTCGCGCCAGCCGCCGGCGGCCCGCACATATTGATGCACCGGCAGCGCGTCGAAAAATTCATTGGCGATGATGATCGCGGGGGCGTCGTCGGGCACGCTCGCCATATCGTCGTGATGGACCGCGCCCGGCAGCCGCGCCAACTGCGCGGCGCGCAACGCGGGGCTGGTTTCGACGAGGTGGACGCCCGCCGGGGTGCAGCCGAAGCGCGCCATCGCGCGCAAGGCGTCGGCGGCGAGGGTGCCGCGGCCGGGGCCCAGCTCGACATAGGCGAAGGCGGGACTGCCCGCGCGCAGCCACAGGTCGGCGATCCAGACCCCGACCAGTTCACCGAACATCTGGCTGATCTCGGGCGCGGTGGTGAAATCGCCCGCGGCGCCGAGCGGGTCGCGCGTCGCATAATAATGCCCGTTCGCCGCGGCCATATAATCCGCGACGGTCATCGCGCGCGCCGTGGCGATCTGGATCATCAACTGCGCCGGCGTGGGGCGCCCGTCAGGCAATGCTGTCGGCCCCCGCGATCGGTTCGACGCGCTGGCGGCGTCCCTTGGCGGTGGCGACGAGCCAGATGCCCGCCACAAGCATCGGGAGGGTCAGCGTCTGCCCCATCGTCAGTCCCCACGACAATGTGCCGAGCTGGACGTCGGGTTCGCGCACGAACTCGACGGCGAAGCGGCTGAGGCCGTAGATGATCGCCGCCATGCCGAACAGAAAGCCGGGCTTGTAGCGCGCGTCGGTGCGCCAGAAGAAAAAGGCGAGGATCGCCATCATCACCAGCCCCTCCAGCCCCGCTTCGTAAAGCTGGCTGGGGTGGCGCGGATCCATCGTGCCGCTGTCGGGAAAAATGATCGCCCACGGCACCGTGGTCGCGCGGCCCCACAGTTCGCCATTCACGAAATTGGCGAGCCGGCCGAAGAACAGGCCGAAGGGGACGACGCAGGCGACATAGTCGCAAAAGCGCAGGAAGCTGAGCTTGTCCTTGCGGGTGACGTACCAGATCGCGATCAGCACCCCGACGACGCCGCCGTGCAGCGACATGCCGCCGTCCCACAATTTGAAGATGTCGAGCGGCCGCGCCAGATAGGCGCCGAGGTTGTAGAACAGCACATAACCGAGCCGGCCGCCGAGGATGATACCGAGCATGGCGTAGAAGATCATGTCGTCGGCATGGCGCCGCGCCATCGGCGCGCCCGGCTGCGCGATCAGCTTGAGCAGATACCAGTAACCGACGAAAATCCCGGCCAGATAGGCGAGCGCATACCAACGGATCGGCAGCCCGAAGACGCTGAATGCGACCTCGCTGTTCGTCCCCATCAGATCGTGGAAGTTGAGATATTGCGTTGTGTCGGCTAAGGTTGCAAAAAGAAACATAAAGTCTCGGACCCTTCCCCAGGTGAGGCCTTACCCCATAGGGGGTTAGGCAAGCGAGACCAAGAGGAGAGATGCCCCATGCCATCCGCGCTCGATCTGCGCCTGGAAACCGCGTATAATCTGATCACCGGGCCGGGCGGCCCGATCGCGGTCGGATCCGTCGAACGCTTTGGCCGCCAGCTGCCCTTCATTACCAATGCCCCGACCAATCTGGCCGATTATGTCGCCTATTTTGCGATGCAGCATGGCGATGCGACCTTTCTGGTCGAAGGCGACGAGCGGCTGAGCTTCAAGCAGGTCTATTTCGCCGCGCGCAAGGTTGCGGCCGGCCTGATCGACGGCCATGGGGTGCAGCGCGGCGACCGCGTCGGCATCGCGATGCGCAACGCCAACGCCTGGTGCGTAACCTATGTCGGCATCCTGCTCGCGGGCGGCTGCGCTACCCTGCTCAATGGCTGGTGGCAGGGCGGCGAACTCGCCGCGGGGATCGCCGACAGCGAGACGAAGCTGGTGATCGCCGACGTCCAGCGCGCCGCGCGGCTCGAAGAGGTCGAACATGGCGCGACGGTGGTCACGCTAGACCTTTTGAAGCCGATCGACGAGGCGATCGCGCCGATCGCCGATGCCGGTAGCGCCGAGACCGCGCTTCCCGTCCTCACCGGCGACGACCTCGCCACCATCCTGTTCACCTCAGGGTCGACCGGCCAGTCGAAGGGCGCCTATTCGCGCCATCAGGCTGTCGTCCAGGCGATCTTCAACTATGTCACCCAGACCGCGAGCATCGTCCATTTGCTGACCCAGGACGGGCTGATGTCGGACATCCAGCCCGCGACGCTCGTCTGCACGCCGCTGTTCCACGTCACCGCCGAAATCCCGGTGTTTCTCCAGAGCTTCGCGCTCGGGCGCAAACTGGTCCTGATGCCGAAATGGAATGCCGAGGAGGCGATGCGGCTGATCCAGGACGAGCAGTGCAATTATTTCGTCGGCGTGCCGCTGATGAGCTATGAGATCCTCACCCATCCCAAGCGCCAGAATTACGACCTGTCGACGTGCAAGAGCTATGCCGGCGGGGGCGCGCCGCGCCCGCCCGAGCATGTGAAGCGCCTGTCCGAGGAAATGGGCGATGCCAAGCCGTTGCTCGGTTACGGCCTCACCGAAACCAACGCCGTCGGCTGCGGCATCATCAACGAAAACTACCTCGAAAAGCCGATGTCGACCGGCCCGGCGTCGAAACCGCTCGTCGATCTCGCGATCCTCGACGACAATGGCGGCGACCTGCCGCAGGGCAGCGTCGGCGAAGTGTGCATCCGCTCGGTCGCCAATTTCGAAGGCTATTGGAACAATGAGGCGGCAACCAAGGCTGCCTTCTTCGACAATGGCTATTTCCGCACCGGCGATCTCGGTTATCTCGACGCCGACGGCTATCTGTTCATCGTCGACCGCAAGAAGGACATCATCATCCGTGGCGGCGAGAATATCAGCTGCCAGGAGGTCGAGGCGGCGATCTACGAACATGCCGAGGTCAACGAATGTGCGGTGTTCGGCCTGCCCGACGAACGGCTCGGCGAAGTGGTCGGCGCGGTGATCTGGGTCCAGCCGGGCAGCACCCTCGATGCCGAGGCGATGTGCTCGTTCCTCAGCCAGCGGCTAGCGCCCTTCAAGGTCCCGTGCAAGATCTGGATGTCGAACGCTGCACTGCCCAAGCTTGGCAGCGAAAAGATCGACAAGGTCAGCCTGCGCAACCAGTATCGCGCCGAATATGCGGCGGAGGTCGTCGCGTAACCTTTGTGCCGAAAGGAGCGAACCGGAGTCATGGCCGAAGCTGAAACTCCCGCCGCTCCCGCCGCAGCAACCGTGCCGGTGCGCGTCTATCGCCACCGGCTGCCGACGCGCATCTGGCATTGGGTGAACGCGGCGACGCTGCTCATTTTGCTGATGAGCGGGCTGATGATCTTCAACGCCCATCCGCGCCTCTATTGGGGTCAATATGGCGCGAACAACGATCCGGCGTGGCTGGTGATCGGGTCGACCCCCGACAGCGGCTATCTACAAATCGGGTCGCTGCGGGTCGAGACGACCGGGGTGCTCGGGCGCTGGACCAATGCGGAGGGCGTGGAGAAGACCTGGGCCTTTCCAGGCTGGGCGACGATCCCCACCAGTTACAATCTGGCCGACGGGCGGCGCTGGCACCTGTTCTTCGCGTGGGTGCTGTCGATCGGGCTGGCGCTCTACATGCTGTGGACCGCGTTCGGCGGGCATCTGAAACGCGACTTGCACGTCCGCCGCGGCGAATGGTCACCGCGGCATCTCTGGCACGATATCAAGCAGCATGCGCGGCTGCGCTTTCCCACCGGCGAGGCGGCGGCGCGTTACAATATCCTGCAGAAGCTGTCGTATATCGGGGTGATCTTCGTCGCGCTGCCGCTGATGATCGCGACCGGCCTCACCATGTCGCCGGGGTTCAACGCGACCGCGCCGTGGCTGCTCGACCTGTTCGGCGGGCGCCAGTCGGCGCGTTCGATCCACTTCATCGTCGCCTGGGCGCTCGTCGCCTTTTTCTTCGTCCATATCGCGATGGTGCTGCTCGCCGGGCCGGTGAACGAGGTGCGCTCGATGATCAGCGGCTGGTTCCGCCTGCCGCCGGAGAAAAACAAATGAGCGACCTTCTCCTCCCGCGCCGCCAGCTGATCGCGCGCGCCGGCGGCCTTGTCGCGACGCTGCCGCTGCTCGGTGCGTGCGACGCGATCAACGACGCGCCCGCGGTGCGCAAGATCTTGTCGATGGGCGAGGCGATGAACGAGGCGAGCCAGCGCGCGCTGACCGATCGCGACGCGCTGGCGCGCGAGTTCACCCGCGCCGACCTGTCGCCGGTCTTTCGCGCCAACGGCACGCGGCTTCCCGCCGGGCCGGATTATGCCGCGCACGCCGCCCGCGGCTTTGCCGATTGGCGGGTGCAGGTTACCGGGCTCGTCGCGCGGCCGCTGTCGCTGTCGCTCGCCGACCTGCGCGCGATGCCGCAGCGCATCCAGATCACCCGCCACGACTGCGTCGAGGGGTGGAGCGCGATCGGCGAATGGACCGGCGTCCCGCTCGGCCGCATCCTTGCCGCCGCCGGGGTCCGCGACAGCGCGCGCTACATCGTCTTTCGCTGCGCCGACCGCATCGGCGACGCGCTCTATTACGAAAGCTGCGACATGGTCGACGCGCGGCACCCACAGACGATCATGGCGTGGGCGCTGAACGGCGCGGTGCTGCCGATCGCCAACGGTGCGCCGCTGCGCCTGCGCATCGAACGCCAGCTCGGCTACAAGCACGCCAAATATGTCACCGGGATCGAGGCGGTCACCAGCCTGGCCGGGATCGGCGCCGGCAAGGGCGGCTATTGGGAAGACCGCATCAATTATGAATGGTATGCGGGGATTTAGTCGGGATAATATGCGTTCATGCTGTCCCAACTGAGCGCGACGAGCTTTTCGAGCACGTCCAGATCGACGTCGGCCAGCTTGTTGATATAGAGGCACGATTTGCCGGTCTTGTATTTGCCCAGCCGCGCGAACAGCGCGTCGGCGTCGTCCTGCCGGTTGCAGTAATTGCCCATCAGATACAGCGTCATCGCCGCCTTGCGCGGGCTGAACCCGGCGCGGCACATCGTCCCCGACCGGCCGCTGTCATAGGTATAGTCGTAGCTGCCATAGCCGATGATCGACGGTCCCCACATCTGCGGATCGAGCCCGGTGACGCGGCGGTGGATCGCGTCGATCGCCGCCGCTTCCTCGCGCCGCCGGACGTCGGGGACGGCGGCGATGAAGTCGGCGACCGACACCTCGGTCGCCTTGGTCTTCAGCCCGGCTTTGGCCATGTCGCCCTCCGTCCTGCGACGTTCCGCCTCAGCGCCGGCGCTTGCCGCCGTTGAGTTCGGCGGACAGCGCGGGCGCTGGCCAGATCACGTCGAGCGCCTGCTGGATCGCGGCGGTCGACACCGCCACGGTCCGGTTCAAGGCGCCATCATAGCCGAAATTGCCGCCGAGTGAATGGATGTTGCCGTCGAAGGCGGTGCCGATGACGCTGCCATCGCGCGCGATCACCGGCGACCCCGAATTGCCGCCGATGATGTCGTTGGTGGTGACGAAATCATAGACGCCCTTTTTGTCGATCCGGCTTTTCGCCGTCACGAAACCGTCGGCCAGCTTGTAGGGTAATTGCCCGGTCGCGCGGTCGTAGGTGCCGCCCATCACCGTCGTCGTCGGCACCGCCTTGCCGCGCTCGGTCCACCCCTTCACCTGACCATAGGACAGGCGCAGCGTGAAGGTTGCGTCGGGATAGAGCTTGTCGCCATAGGCTGCGAAGCGCGCCTTTGCGAGCCGCGCCTGCGCCGCGGTGACAGGTGCATCGTAATCGCGGTCATAAGCCGCCTTTAGTTCGCGCGCACGCGGGTCGAGCTTGGCGAAGAAGCGGATCATCGGGTCGTCCGACGCCGCGATCGCCGCCGCACCGCCGTCCCACAATTGCTTGCGATAGGCGGGGTCGGCCAGCTTGGTGCCCGTGACCAGCCGCTCGGCCAGCGCCTCGGGGCTTTCCTTGCCGAGCAGCGCGGCAATATCCGCATTGTCGGTGCCGAGATATTCGCGCGCCTTGCTCGCCCAGAAACCGACGCCCAGTTCCTCGAGCCAGCCATAGGTCGGGACCGCGTCGGTCAGACGCTTTTCGGTGAGCGGTAGCGCCGAATCGGTAAAGCCGGGCAGGCGTTCGCCGTTGGGCTTGCCGCGTTCGGCAGCGGCGCGAACCAGCGTCTGCGCATAACCCGCCAGCGTCGAATAGGAGGCCGGGCCGCGTTCAAGGAAGACGCTGTCGAGATAGGTGTCGCGGCGTCCGGCCATCGCCGTGTCGATCTCGGCCCAGGGGTCGCCGATTTCGGCATTGCCCTTGGTGCGCGCGCGCAGGTCGGCTTCGTCGGCGGCCATCTTGGCGGTGAAGGCGGGGTCGTTCAGCGCGCTGAACTGGCCCGACAGCGCCTTGAAGCTGTTTTCGTATCCGAACAGGTCGTCGCCGCCTTCACGCATCTTTTCCGGGCTTTCCTCCATCTTGGCGATCAACCGCCCGCGATATTCGGACAACAGCAGCAACGTCAGCGGCAGCCGCTCGGTGCGCTGGAAGGCGCGCTGGGTTTCGGTGAGCAGGCGCTGGGTCGAGCCGGGGTTGCCGACAACGAAGGTGATCTCGCCGTCCTTCGGCGCGCGCGGGTTCCATGCGAGGTGCGCCGGCGTCGCGGCGGGCTTGCCATCTTCGTAGGCGCGCAGGAACGCGGCATCCATCGCATAGCGCGGGAAGTTGAAATTGTCGGGGTCGCCGCCGAAGAAGGCAGCCTGAAACTCGGGCGCCCACGCGATGCGGACGTCGCTGTATTTGCGGTATTGGTACAGCTTGTATTGGCCGCCGCCGAACAGCGTCACGACCTGGCACCGCGTTTTGACGCGGTCGGTGCAGCCCTCCGCCTCGATTGCCGCGATGCGCGCGTCGCGCGCTTTGACCAGCGCCGCGCCGGTCAGCGCCCCGATCGCCTTGCCGATGTCGCCGGTAACGTCGCTGATCGCGGTGACGACTTCGGCTTGCTGGCCGGGGCATTTCATCTCGCGCGCGCGGTCGGCGGCGTTGAAACCGCCCGCGACAAGGTCGCTGTCGGCGCTCGACAGATTCTGGAGACAGCCAACGACACAGTGATGGTTGGTCAGGATCAGGCCGTCGGGCGATACGAACGACGCCGAACAGCCGCCGGTCAGCCGCACCGCGGCGGCGCGGGTGCGGTCGAGCCACTGCTGGTCGGGCGCCCAGCCATAGGCCGCCTTGATCGCCTCGGCAGGAACGGCGTCGAAGGTCCACATGCCCTCTTCGGCCGAAGCGGGGGCGACGAGGGCGATCACCGCGGCGGCGGCGCTGGCGAGGGCAAGGGTCAGGCGCATGAAAAATCCCTTTCGGCGTAATAAAGTATCGTCCGACCGTAGCGCCGTGGGCGTGGTCGGCCAAGCGAATAAACCGCTCCGCGCGGCGCGGTGGCCATGCGCCGGTTGCACCCGCCGCAGCGCCCTGCTAGCCGCGCCCGCGTCACTCCCCTCGCCAAAGGTGCCCCTATGTCCGAGTCCTTCAAGCGCGTCGTCCTCGCCTATTCGGGCGGTCTCGATACCAGCGTCATCCTGAAGTGGTTGCAGGTCACCTATGGCTGCGAGGTGGTGACGTTCACCGCCGACCTCGGGCAGGGTGAGGAGCTCGAACCGGCGCGCGCCAAGGCCGAACTGATGGGGATCCGGCCCGAGCATATCTATATCGACGACCTGCGCGAAGAATTCGTCCGCGATTTCGTCTTTCCGATGATGCGCGCCAATGCGCGATACGAGGGCGATTATCTGCTCGGCACCTCGATCGCGCGGCCGCTGATCTCGAAGCGGCTGGTCGAGATTGCCCAAGAGGTCGGCGCCGACGCGGTGGCGCACGGCGCGACCGGCAAGGGCAACGACCAGGTCAGGTTCGAGCTCAGCGCCTATGCGCTCAACCCCGACATCAAGGTGATCGCGCCGTGGCGCGAATGGGACCTCGCCAGCCGCACCGCGCTGATCGAATTCGCCGAAAAGCACCAGATCCCCGTGCCCAAGGACAAGCGCGGCGAAAGCCCGTTCTCGACCGACGCCAATCTCCTCCACACCTCTAGCGAGGGCAAAGTGCTTGAGAATCCGTGGGACGAGACCCCCGACTATGTCTATTCGCGCACCGTAAACCCCGAGGATGCCCCCGACACCCCCGAATATATCACGGTCGATTTCGAGCGCGGCGACGGCGTCGCGCTGAACGGCGAAGCGATGTCGCCCGCGACCCTGCTCGCGGCGCTCAACGAGCTGGGCCGCAAGCATGGCATCGGCCGCCTCGACCTCGTCGAAAACCGCTTCGTCGGCATGAAGTCGCGCGGGATGTACGAGACGCCGGGCGGCGAGATTTACGCGCGCGCGCATCGCGGCATCGAAAGCATCACCCTCGACCGCGGCGCGGCGCACCTCAAAGACGAGCTGATGCCGAAATATGCCGAGCTCATCTACAACGGCTTCTGGTTCGCGCCCGAGCGCGAGATGCTGCAGGCGGCGATCGACCACAGCCAGGAAAAGGTCAGCGGCACGGTGCGGCTGAAGCTTTACAAGGGCAATGCAAGCGTCGTCGGGCGCAAGTCGTCCAACAGCCTGTACAGCGAGCGGCATGTGACCTTCGAGGACGACGCCGGCGCGTATGACCAGAAGGATGCGGCGGGGTTCATCAAGCTCAACGCGCTGCGTCTGAAGCTGCTCGCCAAGCGCGACCGCTGACGCGACTCGCGGCCGATTTGCCGCGACGTCTACCGTTCATTTTAACGATCGGGCCGCATCGGGCCGATCGGCTCGTCGGCTTGCGCGCGCGCATTCGCGCCAAAACGACGAAAAACTGCGCCGCCCGGTCGCGCAATTGCGCGCCGATGTCATGACTGTGTCGCGTAATATTGCTACCAGAATGGCCATATTATGGTAAGATACTCTCAACCATCGGGAGAGGCTGCCGTTCAGACAGCGGGTGGTTCATTATGCAAGCACATCAATCGATCGATCAGGCGGCCTATGAATGGCAGCCTTGCTCCATCATCCTGCCGCGCATCGGGGTGATGTTCACGCGGCACGGCGCGCGCACGCGGCTAATCCTGCCGGGCCAGTATATGGTACGGCGTTCGCGATCGCTCGGCCAGTGGATCTATCGCTACCGCTCGTCGGAGGGATAGCCGCACACATTCCGAAAACGATGGCCTCTTTGCCGCCGACGCGGCAAAGCAGACGGGTCCTTTGAAAGGGAGCCGCCACGATGCGCCTGTTCGATTTTTCTTCCTGGCAAAGCATCGGCACCACGTTGCTCGGGTTGGCGCTGGTGACGCTGATCGGCGTCGGCATCCGGCTGATCGTGATGACGACGATCCAGCAGCGACGCGAGCGCATGAACCGCCAGATCAACGAGCGGCTGCGCACGCTGATCGCCGCTTACAAGACGCTGGGCGGTTCGTTCACCGGCGACCTGATGGTCGACCCCCGCCATTTGCGCGAACTGCGCCGCCGTGGTGCCACCGCGCCGGCCGGGGCCGACCCCGCTGCCACGGTCGAAGCCGGGCCGGCGCTCGACCTGTCGCGCGCTGCCGGCGGGGATGATGCCGATACCGGCGAATCGGATCGGCCGCGACGCATCCGCGACGCGGTCGAGGCGGCGCTGTCCGACATCATCCTGCTCGGCACCGAGGACCAGGTGCGCCTCGCCAGCCAGGCGGCGCAGGAACTCGTCGAAGGACGGCCGGTCCACACCCACGCGCTCGTCGTCGCGCTGCGCGATTTCATCCGCAAGGCGCTCGATCTCGATCCGGTGCCCGCCGACGTCACCATCCCGCTGCAGGGGCCGACCCGGCCCGGCGGCGGCGGTGGCAAGGGCGGTGGCGGCGATCGCGGCGGCGGCGGACGCGGCGGCGGTGGTGGAGGCGGTGGCGGTATGGGAATGGCGGGCGGCCTGGGCATTGCAGGCGGGGCAAGCATGGCGCGCGGGGGCGGCACCGATCCGGTCGCCGATCCGGTGAGCGGACCGCCGTCGGCATGAAGCATTAGCATGGCGCCGCGACCTGCGCTAAGGCGCGCCGCATGACCGCGACCCGTTTCTTTTCCGACAATGCCGCGACGGTGCATCCCGCGGTGATGGACGCCCTTGTCGCCGCGAATCAGGTCGATACCGCCTATGATGGCGACGCGCTGAGCCAGTCGCTCGACGCCGCTTTTTCGGCACTGTTCGAAACCGAGTGCGAGGTGGTGTGGATCCCGACCGGCACCGCCGCGAACAGCATCATCCTCGCCCATTTCGTCCGCCCCTGGCAGGGCATCCTCTGTTACGAGGAAGCCCATATCGAGGTCGACGAATGCGGAGCTCCTGCCTTCTATTCGGGCGGTGCGAAGCTGATGACGCTGCCCGGCCGCGGCGCAAAGATCGACGCCGATGCTTTGAAGCGCCGCCTCGCGGGCATTCGCGGCGATGTCCATCAGGTGCAGCCGGCGGCGATCAGCATCACCAACGCCACCGAATATGGCCTGTCGTGGAGCCCCGATGAAGTCGGGGCGATCAGCGAGATCGCGAAGACGCAGGGACTGAAGCTGCACATGGATGGGGCGCGCTTCGCCAATGCGGTGGCGTTTCGCGGATGCAGCCCCGCCGACGTGACGTGGCGCGCCGGGGTCGATGCGCTGTCGTTCGGGTTTACCAAGAATGGCGCGATGATGGCCGAGGCGATTGTCTTTTTCGGCGGCAGCGGCGGCCCCGGGGTGCGCGAACTCAAGAAGCGCGGCGGCCACCTGCTCAGCAAGGGCCGCTTCGTCGCAGCGCAGATTCGCGCGATGCTGAAGGACGATCTGTGGTTGGCGAATGCGCGCGCCGCCAATGCCGGCGCCGCCGCGCTGGCGTCGGCGTGCGGCGACCGGCTGATGCATCCGGTCGAGGCGAACGAATTGTTCGTGCGGCTGACCGCCGACGAAGCGGCGCGGCTGCGCGGCGCGGGTTATGACTTTTATGACTGGGGCGACGGAGCCGCCCGCCTCGTCGTCAGCTGGGATCAGGACGCAGGCGCGGTCGCGCCGCTCGCGGCGGCGATCGCGGCGCTGTGAGCGCGGCCCGGTGAGCGCGGCACCTGGCCTGCTGACGCCGCGCGTCCTGCTGCCCTTCCTGTTCGTCACGCTGATCTGGGGATCGACGTGGATCGTCATCACCGGCCAGTTGGGCGTCGTGCCGCCAAGCTGGTCGGTCGCCTATCGCTTCTTCGTCGGCGCGGCGGCGATGTTCGCCTATGCCGCGTGGCGGCGTGACAAGCTGACGCTGTCGGGCCGCGGCTGGGGGTTCGCCGCGCTGCTCGGCCTCGCGCAGTTCGCGCTCAATTTCAACTTCGTCTATCGCGCCGAGCAACATATCACCTCGGGGCTGGTCGCGGTGCTGTTCGCGCTGCTGATCGTGCCCAATACGCTGCTCGGGCGGCTGTTCCTGAAGACGAAGGTCGAAGGCCGTTTCCTCGCCGGTGCCGCGATCGCGATCGTCGGCGTCGGCCTGATGATCGTGCACGAATACCGCGCCGCGGCGCTGGGGGCAGACGCGGTGCTGATCGGCACCGCGCTGACCCTCGCCGGGGTGCTCAGCGCCTCGAGCGCGAACGTGATGCAAGGCACCGACATCGCGCGCGCGCAGTCGATGGTGGTGATGATCGCGTGGGCGATGCTGTTCGGCGCGCTCGGCGACGCGGTGTTCGCGTGGGTCACGACCGGGCCGCCGGTGATCGAGACGACCCCGGTCTATCTCGGCGGCCTGCTCTACCTCGGCGTGGTTGCCAGCGCGGTGACCTTCCCGCTCTATTTCACCATCATTCGCGCCGTGGGGCCGGGGCAGGCGGCATGGTCGAGCGTGCTGATCCCGATCGTCGCGATGGGTATGTCGACGCTGTTCGAGGGGTATCACTGGGCGCCGCTATCGATTGCGGGGGGCGCGATGGCGCTGGTCGGGCTGGTGATCGCGGTGGTCAAGCGGCCTGAAAAACCGTCGGTCAGCGGCAATATGGTGTCGGTGCCGGTCGACCCCGACTGATCCCGAACTCTAGCCCGCGCTGATCCGTTCGATATCGGCGCCGACCGCCTGCAATTTTTCCTCGAGCCGTTCGTAACCGCGGTCGAGGTGGTAGATGCGGTTGACTTCGGTCGTGCCCTGCGCCGCGAGGCCGGCGATGATCAGGCTCATCGAGGCGCGCAGGTCGGTTGCCATCACCGGCGCGCCGACGAGATGATCGACCCCGCGCACCACCGCGCTGCGACCGCGGACGTCGATGTCGCACCCCATGCGGGCCAGCTCGGGGACGTGCATATAGCGATTCTCGAAGATGGTTTCGGTGAACAGCGAAGCGCCGGTGCCGAGGGTCGCCATCGCCATGAACTGCGCCTGCATGTCGGTCGCGAAGCCGGGGTAGGGCGCGGTCGATAGCGTCACCGGCTGAGCACGGCCGTCCATCGCGATGCGGATGCCGGCCTTCGTGTCCTCGACCGTCGCCCCGGCCTGGCGCAACGCGGCGAGGGTCGCTTCCATCTCGCTGGCTTTGGCACCGACCAGTTCGACGTCGCCCTGGGTGATCACGGCGGCGCAGGCGTAGCTGCCCGCCTCGATGCGGTCGGCCATCACGCGGTACGTTGCGCCGTGGAGTCGATCGACGCCCTCGATGGTCAGCGTCTCGGTCCCGATGCCGTCGATCTGCGCGCCCATCGCAACCAGACAGTTACACAGGTCGACGATTTCGGGTTCGCGCGCGGCGTTTTCGAGCACGCAGCTGCCCTTGGCGAGCACCGCGGCCATCAGGGCATTTTCGGTTGCGCCGACCGACACGACCGGAAAGGTGAACTTGCCGCCCGCGAGGCGTCCGCCGGGTGCAACAGCCTTTACGTAGCCCGAGGTCAGCTCGATCTGGGCGCCGAACGCTTCGAGCGCTTTCAGGTGCAGGTCGATCGGGCGGTTGCCGATCGCGCAACCGCCGGGCAGGGAGACGGTGGCTTCGCCGGCGCGTGCGAGCAGTGGACCGAGCACAAGGATCGAGGCGCGCATCTTGCGGACGATGTCGTAGGGCGCGACGGTCGACGTGAGCGTGGTCGTGCGCGCGGTCATCACGCGGCCGAAATCCTCGGGCCGCGATCCCTCGATCGTCGTCGAGCAACCGAGCTGGTTGAGCAGGTGCCCGAAACCGTCGACGTCGGCGAGCCGCGGCAGGTTGCGCAGGGTCAGCGGCTCGTCGGTGAGCAACGCGCAGGGCAGCAGGGTGAGCGCGGCGTTTTTGGCGCCCGAAATGGGGATACGGCCCTTGAGTCGCTGGCCACCGCGAATGACGATCTGATCCATCGAGCGTCTTTAGCGGATGGGGGCCGCGGTGCAAGCGGGGGCGATGGTTATGCGATGGCAATCCGCCGCGAAACGTGGAAGTATCGCCGCGAACATCGATCGAGACGGAGACTTAAGGCCAAGCGGATTCACGATCAGCAAAAGGGGCAGGGGCATGAAGAATATTGTCGTCACCGTCGTCACGTCGGTTTCGCTGGTGGCATCGCACCTCGCGGTGCCGGCGCTCGCGCAAACCCGGCCCTGGCCGCCATCCGGCGGCCCGCAAATCCAGCCGCCATCTGGCGGCCCGCAGATCCAGCCGCCGCGTCCCGGCCAAAGCTATGCCGGCACAATCCGCTGCGAATCGCGCGGCAACCGGGTCCAGCGCTGCAACGTCCGCACCGGCAACCGCGTCGATCTGCAACGGGTGATCGGCGGCCGCTGTTCGAAGGGCCGCGACTGGGGGTTCACCGCCACCCAGATCTGGGTATCGGGCGGCTGCCGCGCTGAATTCGCTTACGGCTATGGCAATGGCGGCGGCTATCCGACCCCGCTGCCGCAGCCGGTCGACGATTATGCCGGCACCATCCGCTGCGAGTCGCGGAACAATAGTTATCAGCAATGCAATGTGCGCACCGACAATCGCGTCGAACTGACGCGCCGCATCGCCGGCCGCTGCAACGCCGGGCGGCAATGGGGGTATACGGCCGGCTATGTCTGGGTGAACAATGGTTGCCGCGCCGATTTCGCCTATGGCTATCGCAATGTCCGGCCGCCCGAAGCGGATAAGGACAAGGGACCGAGCACCGGGCTGATCATCGGCGGCATCGTCGTCGCGGGCGGATTGCTCGCGCTGCTCGCCAGCCAGAGCAAGAAAAAGAAAGCCGCAGCCGGCGAGCCGGTGAGCGACGATAGCGCGACGCCGACCTATCCCGCCGGTCCGCCGGCGACGCTGAGCGCCAACCTGTCCAGCCTGCCGAGCGCGGCGCGGCCGTCGGTGCAGAATTGCATGACCGATGCGGCGCGCCAGATCGGCGTTACCGGCGGCACGCGGCTGTCGTACGACCGGCTGGTCAATCTGGAGGAAGGCAATGGCGGCTGGCGCATCCGGGCCGCGATGACCGCGACCTATCCCGATGGCGCACGGTCGCTGGAGATGTATTGCCGCGCGACGCCGAGCCAGATCATCCAGTTGGATTTTAGCTGAAAAGGCGCGGAACGCCGGCTTTGCGGTGGAGAGCTGCGATTGCCGATCCTCCCCAAAAGGGGGAGGGGGACCACCCGCAGGGTGGTGGAGGGGCACGCGAGGCCATACGCAGCGCTCGACACCGCGTACCCCTCCACCATGCTTCGCATGGTCCCCCTCCCCGTGCCGGGGAGGATCGCTACTGGCAGCTGACGCGCGATACCCGTCACAGCCTGCCCGCAACGACAGTGCCGCCCCCCCCGCGCCACGGCAGCGGCGGTGCGTTATGCGGATAACGCCTCTTCGACCTGCGCCAACCGGTCCTTGCCGAAAAACATCGCACCGTCGACGAAGAAGGTCGGAATGCCG
The DNA here is from genome assembly GCF_050916055.1 of Sphingopyxis sp. Classification (GTDB taxonomy): domain Bacteria; phylum Pseudomonadota; class Alphaproteobacteria; order Sphingomonadales; family Sphingomonadaceae; genus Sphingopyxis. The sequence continues at coordinate 2,415,525 of NZ_CP051527.1, read as the reverse complement.
AAGACGCCGCGGGCGACCGCCGCTTCGGTGTTCTGGACGAGCTTTGCCTTGATGTCGGGGTCCTGCGTGCGCGCGAGCAGCGCGGAACCGTCGAAGCCGTTGGCGGTCAGGAAGGCGGCGATCACCTCGGCGTCGTCCATCTTCAGCCCGTCTTCCCACATCGCGCGGTTCACCGCGTCGACATAGTCGTCGAGCACGCCCTCGTCCGCCGCGACGATCGCGCCGCGCATGATGGTGAGGGTGTTGACCGGGAAGTGCGGGTTGGGGCGGAATTTGCTCAGTTCGTGGCGTTCGATGAATCGCCGCATTTCAAGATGTTCGTAAGCGAGCTTCGCGGGGGCGTCGGCATATTGGATCATCGGCGCCTTGTTGCCCGTCGCCTTGAAGATGCCGCCCAAAAGGCACGGCGTGATGACCAGGTCGGCGCCGGTGCGGTCGAGCAGTTCGGGGATCGCCTTCATCGCCAGATAGGCGTTGGGGCTGCCGAAATCGAAGATGAATTCGAGGGTTTTCGAAGGGCTTTGGGTCACCATTTTTCTCCCCAGGGGCGCAGGTCGAGTTCGTGCGTCCACACGCTTTTGGGCTGCCGGTGGAGCATCACATAATTGGCGGCGATGGCGTCGGGGTTGAGGATCAGGTCGGCGGCCTTGGCATGGTCGAAATCGGGGTGCCGGCCCTTGATGAATTCGGTGTCGATCGCGCCGTCGATGATCGTGTGCGCGACATGGATGCCCTGCGGCCCCAGTTCGCGCGCCATCGATTGCGCGAGCATACGCAGCGCGCCCTTCGCGCCCGAGAAGGCCGAAAAGCCCGCTCCGCCGCGCAGGCTCGCGGTCGCACCGGTGAAGATGATCGTGCCGCGGCCGCGCGGCGCCATGCGCTTCGCCGCCTCGCGCCCCATCAGGAAGCCGCCGAGGCACGCCATTTCCCAGACCTTGGTATAGACGCGCACCGTCGTCTCGCCGATCGGGAAATTGACGTTGGCGCCGATGTTGAACACCGCGACCTCGACCGGGCCGACCTCGGCCTCGACCTGGTCGAACAGCGCGACCATCTGGTCTTCGTCGCGCGCATCGGCGGGGAAGGCGCGCGCCTGGTGACCACCGTCGCGGATCGATTGCGCCAGCGCTTCGAGCGCCTCGGCGCCGCGCGGGCGGCGGTTGACGCAGGCGGTCAGCCCGTCGGCGGCAAGGGCGCGGGCGATCGCGCCGCCGGTGGCGTCGCCGGCGCCGATGATCACGGCAGCGGGGTTGGTGGCATGCGGCATGGGGCGACTCTCCTCTTGGCGCACCATAGTAACTATGATAATCATAGTGACAAGGCATTTCTGAAAACGATCAAGGAAGCTCGTGGAAGTTGCGCGTAATGACGGGAAGGAAGGACGGCCAATGCCCAAGCGCGCGGATCTATCGGACACGGTCTGCCCGGTCGGACGCTCGGCCGAATTGCTCGGCGACCGCGCGGTGTTGTTGATCCTGCGCGACCTGTTCTTCGGGCGGCGGCGGTTCGAGGCGATCGCGGCGAACACCGGGCTCGGCCCGCAGCTGGTGTCGGCGCGGCTCAAGCTGCTCGCGGATGAAGGCGTCGTGGCACGCCACGCCTATCAGGACAAACCCCCGCGTCACGAATATCGGCTGACCGCCAAGGGCAAGGACCTGTTCGGCGTCCTCTATGCGATGCGCGGCTGGGCCGAACGCTGGGCGTATGAGGACGGCGAGACTGGCGGTGGGCCTGCGATGCGGTATATTCACCGCGCGTGCGGCACCGATGTCGGGACCGCGCCGGTGTGTCCGGGATGCGGCGCCGCGCTGGGCTATGGCGATTTGAAGGGCGAGCCGTCGCCGGCGCTCAAGGCCGAGCAGGCGCGGCGCGCGGGCTAGACACAGGGCCGCGTTCGGATAAGCTTTCGTATCGATGCGAGGGAGGTGACGGTGCGCGGTCGGTCAATTGTCAGCCTTGTCGCGTTGCTGGCCTTTGCCATGCCGGTCCACGCAATTCCGCCGCCACCGCCACCACCCGACCCGGCGACCGTGATCGAAGCCGGTGCGCTGGCCGATGTGCTGGTTGGCTTGAACGAAAGCGACCTGAAGCACCGAACCGGCTTTGCCGTCGCGAGCGAGGCAATGGGTTGGCTGGCGACGACCCATCCCGAAATCCGCGATCCGGCGGTTCTCCGCCTGTTTCATCGCGCCATTCTCGCCAGGGTGGACGCCCATTGGTTGGAGGAGCGGCCCGATATAGCGGCGGGGCTCGCGAATCTTTATCGTCAATTGATGTCGGCTAACGATCTGGCCGCTACGCGCGCCTTCTTTGCCAGTCCGGCCGGACAGAATTTTGGCCGGACGCTTGTCGGTGCCGACATCCGCCTGCTCGACAACGCGGCGTCCAATGTTCTGTATCGACGGTTGTTTCCGGAATTACCGGGCCTGCTCGAGTCCGCGCAAAGGCTGGCCGCCGAATAGGCGTCAGGCCTTTTCCAGCGTGCATTGCAGCGGGTGCTGGTTCTGGCGCGCGGCGTCCATCACCTGGTTCACCTTGGTCTCGGCGACTTCGTAGCTGAACACGCCGCACACGCCGACGCCCTGCTGGTGGACGTGCAGCATCACCTGCGTCGCCTGTTCGATGTCCATGTTGAAGAAGCGCTGGAGCACCATCACGACGAATTCCATCGGGGTATAATCGTCGTTGAGCAGCAGCACCTTGTACATCGACGGCTTCTTCGCCTTGGCGCGAGTGCGCGTCGCGATGCCGACGCCGGGCGAACCGGGCGCGCCTTCGTCCTTGTCCGCCATGGCGCGGACTTTCTTTGACTCCGCCATGGCGCGGACTGTCTTTGCCTCCGCCATGGCGCGGACGGCAGCGAGATGGGATCGGGGAAGCATCATGGTCAGAATATCGCAAGCCGCGGGCGAAGCGCAAGAGGGCGGACGCAGGCATTTTAACCTGTTGTTCGCCAGCCGGGGTGGCCTTGGCCCGAAAAACAAGAACCGCCCGCATCCCGAAGGGTGCGAGCGGTCTTGGTTTGCCAGCGCGGACGGGGAGGAGGGGAGAGAGCCCGCGCCGACGGTGGAAAATGAAGGCCCTTAGGCTGCCTTCATCTTCGAGGTGATGACCGAAACGCGGTTCGAGATCGGCGCGAAGCTGTCGTTCGCCATCTTGACGACCAGTTCGCTGGTCTTCGAGGTCTGGGCGACGGCGGCGTCGAACGCCTTCTTGCTGTTTTCGGCATAGAGCTTGAAGAATTCGGTCGGCGACTTGACGGCGGTGTAGCCCTTCAGCGCGGCGGTCGTGTCTTCAAAGCTCTTGCGGGCGAAGGTCACGCCTTCCTGGCCGAGCACTTCCATGTTCTTCGCGGCGATCTTGCCGGCTTCGACCATGGCTTCGATGTTCGCCTTGTTGAACTCGACGGCTTCTTCGGCCAGCTTGCTGGTCTTGCTCATCGCGTCCTTCGCCTTTTCGTTGAAGTCGGCGGTCAGGGCTTCGGTGCGGGTCTTCGCTTCGTCGGCGAACTTCTTGACGGTGTCGTTCATGGTCTTGAATCCTTTGGTGGCGGCGGCGACCGGCTTCGGTGCGGCCTTCAGGGGCTTGGGGGCGATGGTCTTTGCGGCGGCCTTCTTGGGGGCAGCCTTCTTTGCGGCCGGCTTTGCAGCCTTCTTTTGGACCGGCTTGGCTTTCGCCTTCACGGCCTGGGTCTTCACGGGAGCCGGAGCAGCCTTTGCCACAGGGGCGGGGGCGGCGGCGGGCGCCGGCGCAGCAGGAGCTTCCACCGGCTTGGCGGCGGTTTCCAGCGTCGCGGCTTCGAAAGCCTTTTCGGCACTATCCATCTTGGTAGCCATCGGGGTACTCCTTTTATGTTGCAGTGCACAATATAGGAGTGGCGTGGCGATTTCAAGGATATTTTTGTGCAGTGCACAAAAAATTCTGCTCGCGGCCTTATGGGCCTTTTATCGCCCCGATATTACCGCTGCTTGACATAGCGGCCGGGGGCATCCTCGATCGCCTTCTTAGCACCTTTTCCGGGAATGCGCGCGCTCTTTGTCGGTGTTTTGGCGCTGTCCTGCTGGGCGATCCAGCCGATCCAGTGCGGCCACCAGCTGCCCTTGGTCTCCGCCGCCGACGCTTCGAAATCGGCGAGCGAGGCGGCGTCGTTGTCGCCGGTCCAATATTGATATTTGCCCGCCGCGGGCGGATTGACGACGCCGGCGATATGCCCCGATCCGGCAAGCACGAAGGTTTTCGGCCCCGACAGATTGTCCATCAGCCGCCAGACGCTGGCAAGCGGCGCGATATGATCCTCGCGCCCGGCCTGGATATAGGCGGGGGTTTGCACCTTCCTGAGGTCGATCGGGGTCCCGCACACCGCCAGGCTGTTCGGGACGACGAGGCGATTGTCGCGATAGAGCTCGACCAGATACTGGCGGTGCCACTTCGCAGGGAGGTTGGTGGTGTCGCCGTTCCAGTAGAGCAGGTCGAAGGGCGGATAATCGTTGCCGAGCAGGTAATTGCTGACGACATAGTTCCAGATCAGGTCGCGCCCGCGCAAGCTGTTGAAGGTCGCGGCCATGTAACGGCCGTCGAGGAAGCCCGGCGCCGACAATTGCTCGAGCAGCGCCAGATAGCTGTCATCGACGAACATCTTGAGGTCGCCGGCCTGTTCGAAATCGACCTGCGCGGTGAAGAAGGTCGCCGATTTGACCGTGTCGGCCTCGCCGCGTGCCGACAGCATCGCGAGCGTTGCGGCGAGCGTCGTCCCCGCCACGCAATAACCGATGGTGTGGACGTGCGGCACGTCGAGCAGGTCGCGCACCGTGTCGATCGCATCGACCTGCGCCGCGACATAATCGTCCCACACCACCTCGGTCATCGACGCGTCGGCGGACTTCCACGACACCATGAACACGCTGAGCCCCTGTTCGACCGCCCAGGCGACGAAGCTTTTGGCAGGATTGAGGTCGAGGATATAGAAGCGGTTGATCCACGGCGGGAAGATGACGAGCGGGACGGCGAAGACCTCCTTCGTCGTCGGCGCATAATGGATCAGCTGATACAGGTCGGTCTCGTGGATCACCTTGCCGGGCGTCGCGGCGATGTTCACCCCGACCTCGAACGCGTCCTGGTCGACATGGCTGAGCTGACCGCGCGACAGGTCGGCCAGCATGTGGCGCAGCCCCTTGAGCAGGCTTTCGCCGCGCGTTTCCATGGCGCGCCGGATGACTTCGGGATTGGTCAGCGCCAGATTGGTCGGCGACAGCGCCTCGGCCATATTCTTTGCGGCGAACTCCAGCTTGGCGCGCGCCGCGTCGTCGATGCCGGGCATCTGGCGGGTCGTGGCGAGCAGCTGGTCCGACAACATGCCATAGGTCTGGCGGATCAGCGCGAAGACCGGGTTGGCGGTCCAGTCAGGATCGGCGAAACGCTTGTCGCGCGGCGTCTCGGCCGCGGTCTCGGGGGTAAAACCGGGGGTCAGCGTGGCGAGCGAGGTCCAGAAGCGCGCGCCCTGTTCCCACATCTTCGTCGTCTGCTCGGCCCAGATCTTCGTCGCCGGGCTGCCCAGCCATTGCCCCGGATCGAACACCGGCACTGCGCCCTTTTCCGCCGCGCCCTGGCCCAGCGCATATTCGACCATCATCTGCTGCGCACGGCCCATGACGCTGGCCCATTGCTGCAAATCGCCCGGCGACGGCAGGAAGGGATTGGGCGTGTCGGTCGCGTTGGTCTTGTCGCCGTCGTTCATGCTCGTTCCCGCTGGCCAGTATCGTCAAACTGCCTATAACAAGGCGGGCCGCGACAAGCGACCGCTCATAACCATGATACGCAAAGGAGTTGTTCTAGTTTCCCATGTCCGATGATGAATTCTATCGCATCAAGCGCCTGCCGCCCTATGTCATCGCCGAAGTCAATGCGATGCGTGCGGCCGCCCGGGCCGCGGGCGAGGACATCATCGACCTGGGGATGGGCAATCCCGACCTGCCGCCGCCGGCGCATGTGATCGAGAAGCTTTGCGAAGTGGCGATGAAGCCCGACGCGCACGGCTATTCGCAGTCTAAGGGGATTCCGGGGCTGCGCAAGGCGCAGGCGAACTATTACGCGCGCCGCTTCAACGTCGAACTCGATCCCGAGAGCGAGGTCGTCGTGACGATGGGGTCGAAGGAAGGGCTCGCCAGCCTCGCGACCGCGATCACCGGACCCGGCGACGTCGTGCTGGCGCCGAACCCCAGCTATCCGATCCACACCTTTGGCTTCATCATCGCCGGCGCGACGATCCGCAGCGTGCCGACGACGCCGAACGAGGATTATTGGCGCGCGCTAGACCGCGCGATGGCCTTCACCGTGCCGCGCCCGTCGATCCTGGTGGTCAATTACCCTTCGAACCCGACCGCCGAGGCGGTCGACCTCGCCTTTTACGAGCGCCTCGTCGCGTGGGCGAAGGAGAACAAGATCTGGGTCCTCAGCGACCTTGCCTATTCGGAGCTTTATTACGACGGCAACCCGACCCCCTCGATCCTGCAGGTGCCGGGCGCGAAGGATGTCGCGGTCGAGTTCACCTCGATGTCGAAAACCTATTCGATGGCGGGCTGGCGGATGGGTTTCGCGGTCGGCAACCAGCGGCTGATCGCGGCGATGACGCGCGTCAAATCCTATCTCGACTACGGCGCCTTCACCCCGATCCAGGCCGCGGCGTGCGCCGCGCTCAACGGGCCGCAGGACATCGTCGCCCGGAACCGCGAGCTGTATCAAAAGCGCCGCGACGTGATGGTCGAAAGTTTCGGCCGTGCCGGCTGGGATATCCCGAGCCCGAAGGCGTCGATGTTCGCCTGGGCGCCGCTGCCGCCGGCGCTGAAGGAGATGGGCAGCCTGGAGTTTTCCAAGCAATTGCTCACCCATGCCAAGGTCGCGGTCGCCCCCGGGGTCGGTTACGGCGAGGATGGCGAAGGCTATGTCCGCATCGCGATGGTCGAGAACGAGCAGCGCATCCGCCAGGCGGCGCGCAACGTCCGCAAGTTTCTGGCGATGCACGGCATCAACACGCCCTCGCTGGCGGCGGGCGCCGAGGGATGAGCGCGACCGGCTCGGCGATGATCGCCGAGACGATCCAGCTGTCGGTCACCCCGGTGTTCCTGCTCGTCGCGACGGGCAGCCTGCTCAACGTGCTGACCGGGCGGCTGGCGCGGGTGGTCGACCGGTCGCGCGCGCTGATCGCGCGCTGGGCCGAAACCGAGGGCGCCGAGCATGAGCGCGTCGTCGCCGAGCTGCGTGCGGTCGACCGCCGGATGGGCGTGATCAACAATTCGATCGCCGCCGCCGTCGCGTGCGGCATCGTCGTCTGCCTGCTCGTCGCCTTGCTCTTTGCGCAGGCGATCGCCGGCTTCAACCTCGGCCTCGCGGCGTCGTGGGCCTTTGCGGTGGCGATGCTGCTGTTGCTCGCCTCGCTGGTGCTGTTCCTGATCGAGGTGCGCATTTCGATCCGGACGATCCATGTCCCGATGGAGTTGCTCGAGATCGAGGAAATGGGCTGGAAGAAACGGCGCGACCGGCGCTGACGCCCGATGGCTATTTCTGTGCGGGCTCAACTCCCGCCCGAAACGTCGGCGTCACCCGCTTGCGGCTCGCCTGTTCATAGGCATGACCCGCCGCGAGCACCGCGGCGTCGCTCCATTTGGCGCCGATCAGCGACAGGCCGATCGGCAGTCCCTCGACTGCGCCCATCGGCACGGTGAGGTGCGGATAGCCCGCCACGGCGGGAAGCTGGCTGACGCTGGGGCCGTTATAGTGATCGCCGTTGACCAGGTCGCTGGTCCACGCCGGGCCGTTGGTCACCCCGACCAAGAGGTCGAGCCGGTCGGCGGCGAGCAGCAGATCGATGCCCTCGGGCCCCGCCAGCCGTGCCGCTTTTGCCTTCGCCTCGCGATAATCGGGGCTGTCGAGCCCGCCCTTGGTCTCGGCCAGTTCGAACAGCGATTGGTCGAACCAGCGCAGTTCGGCGGGGTTTGCCTTGTTGAAGGCGATCACATCGGCGAGCGTGCGCGGCGCGCCCGTGCCGGGTAGCGCCGCGAGATAGGCCGCGAGGTCGGCCTTGAGTTCGGTCATCAATATTTCAAGCTCGGCGCCGCTCAGATCCTCGAGCCCCTTGCGGCTGTCCTCGATCTCGACGACGGTCGCGCCGAGATCGGTCAACTGCGCCAGCGCGGCGTCGAACAGCGCCGCGACATCGGCGCGGTCGCCGATGCGGTCGCGCAGCACGCCGATGCGCTTGCCCTGCAGCGCGCCGGGCGACAGCGCCGCGCTGTAATCGACCTTGCGCGCGTCGGCCTCGGCGGTCGCCGGGTCGGCGGGATCGCTGCCCGCGACGACCGTGAGCAACGCCGCAGCGTCGCGCACCGTCAGCGTGATCGGCCCGGCGGTATCCTGGCTGTGGCTGATCGGGACGATGAAGGTGCGGCTGACCAGCCCGACGGTCGGTTTGAAGCCGACGACACCGTTGACGCCGGCTGGGCAGGTGATCGATCCGTCGGTTTCGGTGCCGATCGTCATGGCGGCGAGCGAGGCTGCCATCGCCGCGCCGCTGCCCGATGATGAGCCGCAGACGTTGCGATCGAGCGCGTGTGGATTTTTGGTGAGCCCGCCGATCGCGCTCCAGCCGCTGGTCGAATTGCTCGAGCGGATGTTCGCCCATTCGCTGAGGTTGGTCTTGCCGAGGATGATCGCGCCCGCATCGCGCAGCCGCGCGACGATCGGCGCGTCGCGGTTCGTGACATTGTCCTTGAGCGCGAGCGACCCCGCGGTGGTTGCGAGCGGGCCTTGGACCTCGATATTGTCCTTGATCAGCACCGGGATGCCGTGGAGCGGGCCGCGCACGCGCCCGGCCTTGCGTTCCGCGTAAAGCCGCTGCGCTTGCTGCATCGCGTCGGGAAAGGTCGCGATCACGGCGTTGAGCTGCGGCCCGTGATCGTCGAGCTTGGCGATGCGATCGAGGTAGAGCGTGGTCAGCAATTCGTCGTCCAGCGTGCCGCGCTCCATTTCGGCCTGCAGCGTCGCCGCATCCTTGCCTTCGACCGGCGGCAGCGGCGGCGGCATCGCGGCGGCGGGCGCTATGGCAAGCAGGGCGGCGGCGGCGAGCAGCGAAATTTTTTGCATGGGCTGCACGCTGGCAGCCGTAGCGGCAATTGCAAGCGCGGATTTTCGGCGCGCCGCAACGGCGTTGACAGCGGTCGGCCCCGTCTGCTCCCATGGCGCCACGGGAGAGAAAAATGACTGACAAAGCCGCCACGGCCCCAGCCATCGCCGCGCCGTCCGCCGACGGCGTGTCCGCACAGACGCGGACGATGCTGTGGATCCTGTTGATCGTCTATATCTTCAATTTCCTCGACCGGCAGATCGTCAACATCCTCGCAGAACCGATCAAGGCCGACCTGGGGCTGTCGGACACCCAGCTCGGGCTGCTCGCCGGGCCGGCCTTTGCGGTCTTTTACGCCCTTCTCGGTATCCCGATCGCCCGCTACGCCGACAAGGATGGCACGAACCGCGTCCGGCTGATCGCCGCGTCGCTCGCGGTCTGGTCGGCGATGACCGCGGTGTGCGGGCTGGCGCAGAATTTCGTGCAATTGCTGTTCGCGCGCATCGGCGTCGGGGTCGGCGAGGCCGGGTGCACGCCCGCCGCCCACTCGCTGATCACCGACAGCGTGCCCCCCGAAAAACGCTCTTCGGCGATCGCCTTCTATGGGATGGGGGTGCCGATCGGCTCGCTGCTCGGGCTGATCATCGGCGGCATCGTCAACGATCTGTATGGCTGGCGCATCGCGCTGATGATGGTCGGCGCGCCGGGGCTGGTGCTGGCTCTCATCGTGCTGTTCGTGATGCGCGAGCCGCGGCACAGCCGCTCGGCCGAAGCGACCGCGACCGCGCGCGCCGTCGTGCCGCTGTCGACCCGCGAGGCGCTGCGCGAGATTTTTTCGTCGCGCGCTTTCCTCTACATCCTCATCGCCTCGTCGGTCGTCGCCTTCCTCGGCTATGGCAAGGCGCTGTGGACGATCAGCTTCTTCATCCGCAGCCACGGCCTGTCGACGACCGAGGCGGGGCTGTCGATGGCGGTCGTGCTGGGGCTCGCCGGCATGTTCGGCACCTGGCTGGGCGGCAAGATGGCCGACAAGTTCGGCGCCCGCGACAAGCGGCATATCCTGACACTGCCCGCCTTTGGCATGGCGATCGCGGCGCCGATCCTGTTCCTCGGCTATTTCATGGAGGATTGGCGCATCGCGGTGGCGTTGCTGATCATCCCGACGATCCTCAACTCGGCCTATTACGGCCCCGCCTATGGCTGCGTGCAGGGCCTCGTCGAACCGCGCGCCCGCGCGGTCGCGGCGTCGATCATGCTGTTCGGCCAGAATCTGATCGGGCTGGGGCTGGGGCCGTTCCTGTTCGGCGTCTTGTCCGACGCGTTGCAGCCGGTGGCGGGGCAGGAGAGCGTGCGCTGGGTGCTGTACGGCGCCGCGTGGCTGGGGCTGATCCCGGCGTTCTTCTTCTGGCGCGCCAGCCTGCGCCTGAAGGCGGAGCTGAAGTCGGGTTAATAGGGCGGATCGACCTTCGCTCGCTGCGCCTTGGCAGCGTCGATCCACCAATTGAGGTCGTCGGCAAAGCGCGGGAAACTCTTGACCAGCCGTGCGCCATCCTCGCCCGTCGGCTGACCATCGGCGTCGAACGCACCGCCGATCCGCCCGACCGGCAGGATCGATGAGGTGACCGCCATCCCCATTTCGCCGAGCGTGTCGCGCCAGCCCATCATCGCGCGCACCCCCGACCAGGGACCGGCGGAGTAACAGGCGATCGCGGCGGGGCGCCAGAACCATTCCTCCAGATAATGGTCGGTGAGGTTCTTGAGGCCTGGCTGCGGCCCCCAATTATATTCGCCGGTGACGAAGACGAAACCGTCGGCGGCGCGGATCTTCTGCGCCAGCTCGGCCATCGCGGGCGGCGCCTCGCCCGCGGCATATTCCTTGTACATCCGGTCGAGCATCGGCAGGTCGACGGCCTTGGCATCGATCAGTTCGGCGCGGTCGCCGCGCCCCCCGATCGCATCGACGAGCCAGTGCGCGAGCTTGATACCCTGCCGGTCGCGGCGGTAGCTGCCATAGAAGACGAGGATGGTGCGGGTCATATCGCCTTGTGTCACGGCGGACGGGGAAACGGAAGCGCGCTAATGCGCGCCGACGCGGCCGATCAGCGTGCCCTTGGTGCCCGAGCGGTCGAAGGCGAAGGCGATCCGCGGCCAGCGCTTTTGCCAGCGCCGCGCGACGAGGCGTTCGCCGGGGCGCGCGGCATCGTCGAGCAGGATCAGCGCTTTGTCCGCCAGCCGCGGGAAAAGCGATTCGGCGGCGCCGCGAACGAGCGGATGGAGCGCCCATGGCGGCCCGTCGATCACCAGCAGGTCGATATCCGACGGTGGGTCGGCGAGCTGGTACCACAGCCCCGGCCAGTCGCCCGGCGGCGGGCCGAGCGGGGCGTGGCGAAGGTCGGCGGTGACGTTCTGGCTGGCGAGCCACTGGCCGGTCGATACGACGAACGCGCGGTGCTGGTCGTAACTGACCAGCCGGCCGCCGCCGAATTTCTGCAGCGCGCGAGCGATGACAAGACTGCTGGCGCCGCAGCCGAGTTCGACCACGGTCGCGGGGCGATGCGCCTCGATCGCATCGACGATATGGGTCAGAAAGCGCGTGTCGGCTTTCCAGCTGCCGAGGTGGGGCAGGGCGTCGGCGGACAGGTCGAGCCGCGCGAGCAGCGCCGCCTTGTCGGCCTTGCGCCCGCCCCACAGCGAACGCAGCAGCCACGGCCACTGGATCGCGCCGAAGGCGAAAACGTCGATCCGGTCGCGCAGCGAACGCGGCAACGCCTCATCGACGTCGGGCAGGGCCAGCAGGTGGGTCGCTTCGCGGCTTGTCATCCCCCGCCAACTAGGGATGGCACAAGGCAGTTCAGTGACACGCCCCCGGTCTGCGCCGGGCGGTGTCAGTTAGTCGCTGAACGGATCGCGGATCAGGATCGTGTCTTCGCGTTCGGGGCTGGTCGACACCAGCGCGATCGGGGTTTCGATCAGTTCCTGGACGCGCTGGATATATTTGATCGCCTGCGCCGGCAGATCGGCATAGCTGCGCGCGCCGGCGGTCGATTCGTGCCAGCCGTCCATTTCCTCGTAGATCGGCTCGACCTCGGCCTGGTCGGCCGAATGGGCGGGGAAATAGTCGAGGATTTTACCGCGCAGCCGGTAGCCGGTGCAGATACGGATGGTGTCGAAACCGTCGAGCACGTCGAGCTTGGTGAGCGCGATGCCGGTGACGCCCGCGACCGCACAGCTTTGCCGCACGAGCACCGCGTCGAACCAGCCGCAGCGGCGCTTGCGCCCGGTGACGGTGCCGAATTCATGCCCGCGCTCGCCGAGCTTCTGGCCCGTCGCATCCTCCAGTTCGGTGGGGAAGGGGCCGCTGCCGACGCGCGTCGTATAGGCCTTGGCGATGCCGAGCACGAAGCCGACCGCGCCGGGGCCGAGGCCCGAACCCGATGCCGCGGTGCCGCTGACGGTGTTCGAGCTGGTGACGAAGGGATAGGTGCCGTGGTCGACGTCGAGCAGCACGCCCTGCGCGCCTTCGAACAAGATGCGCGCGCCCGCCTTGCGGACCTTTTTCAGCCGCTTCCACACCGGCTGCGCATATTCGAGCACATAGTCGGCGATTTCGGCGAGGTCGGCCTTCAGCCGCTCGCGGTCGATCGGCGGTTCGCCGAAGCCGGCGCGCAGCGCGTCGTGATGCGCGGTCAGGCGGTCGATCTGCGGATCGAGCTTGTCGAGGTGGGCGAGGTCGCAGACGCGGATCGCGCGGCGGCCGACCTTGTCTTCATAGGCGGGGCCGATGCCGCGTCCGGTGGTGCCGATCTTGCCGGCGCCCGCCGCGGTTTCGCGCAGCCCGTCGAGGTCGCGATGGAACGGCAGGATCAGCGCGCAATTGTCGGCGATCGCGAAATTCTCGGCATTGATGACGACGCCCTGGCCGCGCAGCTTGGCGATCTCGTCGCGCAGCGCCCACGGATCGAGGACGACGCCGTTGCCGATGATCGACAGCGTGCCGGTGACGATGCCCGAGGGGAGCAGCGACAGCTTGTACACCTGTTCGCCGACGACGAGCGTATGGCCGGCGTTGTGCCCACCCTGAAAGCGGACGACCGCGTCGGCGCGGCTCGCGAGCCAGTCGACGATCTTGCCCTTGCCCTCGTCGCCCCATTGCGACCCGATGACGGTAACATTTGCCATGATGCTGTCCTGCTGACCTGGGCCCCAAAACGACAGGCGCGGCCCGGCGCGGCCTTAGCGGATTTCGCCCGCGAGACAAGGCCGGTTGCTGCTGCGATCCAGCCGCGATTCAGCGCTGCTCCTCGGCGGCCGCGTAGAAATCCTGGATGATCGTCCACGCCTCGTCGGCGGTTTCGACGAAGCGGAACAGGTCGAGGTCGCGGGCGCTGACCACGCCTTCGTCGACCAGGGCGTCGAAATTGACGACGCGGCGCCAGAAGTCTTCGCCGAACATCAGGATCGGGATCGGCTTGATCTTGCCGGTCTGGATCAGCGTCAACAGCTCGAACGTCTCGTCGAAGGTGCCGAACCCGCCGGGAAAGACGCACACCGCGCGGGCGCGCAACAGGAAGTGCATCTTGCGCAGTGCGAAATAGTGGAATTGAAAGCTCAGCGACGGGGTAACGAAGCGGTTCGGCGCCTGCTCGTGCGGGAGCACGATGTTGAGTCCGATCGATTCGCGGCCTTCGTCGTCGGCGCCGCGGTTGGCGGCCTCCATGATCGACGGTCCGCCGCCCGAACAGACGACGAAGTGGCGGCAGCCCTTTTCGTCGCACGGATATTGGCTGGCCAGCCGCGCCAGCGCGCGGGCTTCGTCATAATATTTGGCCTTCGCCTTCAGCCGCCGGGCGATGCTGCGCGTCGCATCGTCGGTCGCCGCCGCCTCGAGCGCGTCGGCCTGCGCGGGTTCGGGAATGCGCGCCGAGCCATAGACGACCAGCGTCGATTCGATCCCCGCTTCGTCGAGCAGGAGTTCGGGCTTGAGCAATTCGAGCTGGAAGCGGACGGGCCGTAAATCTTCGCGGAGCAGGAAGTCATTGTCCTGGAACGCGAGCTTGTAGGCGGGGTGCGCCGTCTGCGGGGTGGTGGTCGCCTGCTTGGCGAACTGTGCGTCGTCCTTGGCCTTGTGAAAGCGCGAACGATGGGGTTGTTTGTCCTGTGCCATTGCGCCGCAGCTAGCCGCTTCCGCGACGAATGCCAAGTCAGCGGCAATAACCGTTGCCGCTCATGTCCATGTGGAAATGATTGTAATGCGCGGCGTTGTAATCGGGGCTGAGCACGGTGCCGAAGCGGCGGCACGCCGATTTGTGGAGCGCGCGCAGGAAATCCTGCGAGGCGCGGTCGCCCTGCCAGCCGCCGTCGAGCATGATGCGCCGCCCGTCGGCGAGGACGAAGCCCGACACGTCGATCGCGTTCGAATAGGCGTGCTGCGACAGCCGGCCCGACCGGCCGCCATAGATGTTGCGGCAGCTGTAGGTGCCATATGTCTCGATCTTGACGACCTCGGTGCCGAAATATTTGCGCGCCGCGGGCTTCACCGCATATTGCGCCCAGGCGGCGAAACTCTTCGCCAGGGGACAGGTCATCGCGCCGAGGTTGGTCACCGGCGTGCCGATGTCGAGCAGCTTGACCGAATCGATCGAACTGCAACCGCCGCCATGGTCCTGGTTGGGCAGCGGGGTGAAACGCACCCCGGCCTGTTTGAGGTCGATCGCGCATTGCTGCGCATCGGGGCTGGCGAAGGACGAGGCGAGGGGGGGCTGCGGCCGCTTGGTGCCGCTTGCCGCGACCGGCTTCGATCCGCTGCGCTTCATCGCCTCGGGGGTGCTGAAACACGCCGACAGCGCCAGCGCCGCCGCGGCGGCAAGCAGGGTCCGGGGTCGCAGGAACGAAGGGATCGCCATGGGCGTCAATTTACCGACGATATAGTTAACAGCCTCTAAACCGCTCGCACGGCTCGTCGTTAATTTCGCCCGCGCGGCGCAATTCGTTTGACTGTTCTGGCGCCGCCCTTAAACGCGGCGCCGGGCCACGCGGTCCCAACGCCGCGCGAGCTCTCTGCAAGGAGAGACTATGATGAGTGAAGTGCCGACACCCGAATTGCGCCCTGCGCGCCCGTTTTTCTCTTCCGGACCCTGCGCCAAACCGCCGGTCTGGTCCCCCGAAAAGCTCCAAACCGAATCGCTGGGCCGCTCGCATCGCGCCAAGATCGGCAAGACGCGTCTCGCTTATTGCATCGACCTGATGCGCGAGATGCTGCAGCTCCCCGACACCCACCGCATCGGTATCGTTCCGGGATCGGACACCGGCGCCTTCGAGATGGCGATGTGGACGATGCTGGGCGCCCGTCCGGTTACCACGCTGGCGTGGGAGAGCTTCGGCGAGGGCTGGGTCACCGATGCCGCGAAGCAGCTCAAGCTCGATCCGACCGTCATCCGCGCCGACTACGGCCAGCTTCCCGACCTGACGCAAGTCGACTGGTCGAACGACGTGCTGTTCACCTGGAACGGCACCACCAGCGGCGTGCGCGTTCCGAACGGCGACTGGATCGCCGCCGATCGTGAGGGCCTGAGCTTCGCCGACGCCACCAGCGCGGTGTTCGCCTACGACCTGCCGTGGGACAAGATCGACGTCGCGACCTTCAGCTGGCAGAAAGTGCTCGGCGGCGAAGGCGGGCATGGCGTGCTGATCCTCGGCCCCCGCGCCGTCGAACGGCTTGAAACCTACACCCCCGCCTGGCCGCTGCCGAAGGTGTTCCGCCTCGTCAGCAAGGGCGCGCTAGCCGAGGGCGTGTTCAAGGGCGAGACGATCAACACCCCGTCGATGCTCGCGGTCGAGGATGCGATCTTCGCGCTCGAATGGGCAAAGTCGCTGGGCGGTCTCGACGGGCTGAAGGCGCGCAGCGATGCGAACGCCGCGGCGCTCGACACGATCATTTCGGAACGCGACTGGCTGAGCCATCTCGCCGCCGATCCCGCCAGCCGCTCGAAGACCTCGGTCTGCCTGTCGGTGGCCGGGGCAGACGAGGATTTCATCAAGAAATTCGCCGCGCTGCTCGACAAGGAAGGCGCGGCCTATGACATCGCGGGCTATCGCGACGCACCGCCGGGCCTTCGCATCTGGTGCGGTGCGACTGTCGATACTGCCGATATCGAAGCGCTCGGGCCGTGGCTCGACTGGGCGTACGCCAGCCTTTCGGCCTGACGTCGTCCCAGCGAAAGCTGGGACCGCTATCGATCATCCCCATTCCCAACGATCCCGGCTTTCGCCGGGATGACGGAGACGAAAAATGACCCAACCCAAAGTCCTCATCAGCGACAAGATGGATCCCAAGGCCGCGCAGATCTTCAAGGAGCGCGGCATCCACGTCGACGAGATCACCGGCAAGACCAAAGACGAGCTGATCGCGATGATCGGCGATTATGACGGGCTGGCGATCCGCTCGGCGACCAAGGTCACCGCCGACGTCCTCGCCGCCGCGACGAAGCTGAAGGTCGTCGGCCGCGCCGGGATCGGCGTCGACAATGTCGACATTCCCGAAGCGTCGAAACAGGGCGTCATCGTGATGAACACGCCGTTCGGCAACAGCATCACCACCGCCGAACATGCGGTCGCGATGATGTTCGCGCTCGCGCGCCAGATCCCCGAAGCGAACACCCGGACGCAGGCGGGCAAATGGCCGAAGAACGACTTCATGGGGGTCGAACTGACCTCGAAGACGCTGGGGCTGATCGGCTGCGGCAATATCGGCAGCATCGTTGCCGAACGCGCGCTGGGCCTCAAGATGAAGGTCGTCGCCTTCGACCCGTTCCTGACCCCCGAACGCGCGGTCGAACTGGGCGTCGAAAAGGCCGATCTCGACACGCTGCTCGCGAAGGCCGATTTCATCACCCTGCACACGCCGTTGACCGACCAGACGCGCAACATCCTGTCGGCGGACAATATCGCCAAGGCCAAGAAGGGCGTGCGGATCATCAACTGCGCGCGCGGCGGGCTGATCGACGAAGCGGCGCTGAAGGATGCGCTGGAATCGGGTCATGTCGCGGGCGCTGCGCTCGACGTGTTCGCGCAGGAGCCGCCGGCCGCCGACCATCCGCTGTTCGGCGCCCCGAACTTCATCTGCACTCCGCATCTGGGGGCCTCGACCGACGAGGCGCAGGTCAATGTCGCCATTCAAGTGGCCGAGCAGATTTCGGATTATCTGCTCACCGGCGGCATCACCAATGCGCTCAACGTGCCCAGCCTGTCGGCCGAGGAAGCGCCGAAGCTGCGCCCCTATATGGCGCTCGCCGAACGGCTCGGCAGCCTGATCGGCCAGCTCGCGCACGACAACCTCACCACCATCTCGGTCGAGGCCGAAGGGGCGGCGGCCGACCTCAACCTGAAGCCGATCACCGCCGCCGTGCTCACCGGGCTGATGCGCCGCTATTCGGACGCGGTGAACATGGTCAACGCCCCGCACCTCGCGCGCGAACGCGGGCTCGATGTGCGCGAAGTGCGCCACGACCGCGAGGGCGATTATAATACGCTGATCCGCGTCACCGTCGCGACCAGCCAGGGCGACCGCTCGGTCGCGGGCACGCTGTTCAGCAACGGCGACCCGCGCCTCGTCGAGATGTTCGGGATCAAGGTCGAGGCGGACCTCGACGGCGACATGCTGTATATCGTCAACGAGGATGCGCCGGGCTTCATCGGCCGCATCGGCACCGCGCTCGGCGAAGCGGGGCTCAACATCGGCACCTTCCACCTCGGCCGCCGCGCCGCGGGGGGCGAGGCGGTGCTGCTGCTCAGCCTCGATTCGCCGATGCCCGAGCCGCTGCTGTGGCAGCTGTGCCAGCTTCCGGGGGTGAAGACGGTGAAGGGGCTCAAATTCTAAGCAGCCCTCCAATGTCTGTTCGTGTCGAGCGAAGTCGAGACACCCTGCGGGGTGCGCTCCTTAGGGGCATCTCGACTTCGCTCGATGCGAACGGGGATTGTTAGCGTTGTTGAAACACCGAACCTACCCGCCTAAAGGCCGCAAAAGATGACCAAGGCACCCGCCCTCTTGCCCGAAGGCCTCCGCGATCGCCTGCCCGAACAGGCCGAGGCCGCATCGCGCGTTACCCGCGCGCTCGTCGATGCGATGCGCGCGCATGGTTATGGCCGCGTTTCGCCGCCGCTCGCCGAATTTCGCGAGACGCTCGGCGGCGACGACGAGCGGTCGGCGCGCGACCTGCTCCGCTTCACCGACCCGGTGTCGCAGCGCACGCTGGCGCTGCGCCCCGACATCACGCGGCAGGTCGGCCGCATCGCGACCTCGCTGCTCGCCGGTGCGCCGCGCCCGTTGCGCCTCTGTTACGCCGGGCAGGTGGTCAAGCTGCGCGCCAGCCAGCTCCGCCCGGCGCGCGAGATGCTCCAGGTCGGCGCCGAACTGATCGGCAGCGACAGCGTCGCGGCGGCGCGCGAGATCGTCACCGTGGCGATCGACGCGCTCGACGCGGCGGGCATCGGGCCGGTCACGCTCGATTTCACGCTGCCCGACGTCGTCGACCTGCTCGCCGACGGCCCGCTGGCGGTCGCCATCGACCGCCAGCAGCTGCGCGACGAACTCGACGCCAAGGATGCCGGCGCCTTGGCGCGGCTCGGCGCCGAAGCCTATCTGCCCTTGCTCCGCGCGACGGGTCCGTTCGACCAGGCGATCGCCGACCTGCGCGCCTTCGACACCGCCGGCGTGCTCACCGCACGGATCGACGCACTGGAGGCGATTGCGGCGCCGGTGCGCGGCCGCGTCACGCTGACCCTCGACCCGACCGAGCGCCACGGCTTCGCCTATCAAAGCTGGTTCGGCTTTCAGATTTTCGTCCCCGGCCAAGGCGACGCGGTCGGCCGCGGCGGCGGTTATGCGATCCCGGTCGGCGAGCAGGAAGAGGCGGCGGTCGGCTTCTCGCTCTATCCCGACCCGCTCATCGACGCCGGGCTTGGCGCCGAAGACAGCGCCGACCGGCGGATTTTCCTGAGCGTCGGGCATGATAGCGATCTCGCGGCAAGCCTGCGCGCCGACGGCTGGCAGACCGTCGCGGCGCTGTCCGACGCCGACGATGCGCGCGCGCTCGGGTGCGGCTGGCGGCTGGGGCCCGAGGGGCCGGTCGAGGTCTAGAAGTCCGAAATGCCGAAGCGCGGGATACCCTGGTTGACGCCGGGCGGATCGAGCACGGTGACGTCGAGTATGACCGGCTCGCCGATCCACTGCGCCAGCGTCGTGTGATCGGCGAGGTCGTCGTCGGTCAGCGGATGAACGAGCGCGCGCAGTCCCGTCGCTTCGATCGCGGCGACCACCGCGGGGCGGTTGCGGCCCAGAAAATGCACCTCATATTGCGCCACCGGATGCGGCCCGGCCGCGCCATCGGTCATCGTGCCGACGAACAGGATCGCGGCGTCCGTCGCCAGCGCATCGCGCAACGTTGCCGCCACGGCGCGCTCGGCCGGATCGTAATAGATATGCGCGTGCCAGGGGGCGCCGGGGTCGGTCAATCGGTGAGGTCTTCCCACATATCCTTGATCCGCCCGAAAAAGCCCTGACTGGCGGGGCATTCGGCGCCGGTTTCGGTTTCGCGAAACTCGGCGAGCAGCTCCTTTTGCCGTGCCGACAATCGGGTCGGCGTCTCGACGTCGATCTGGACGACGAGGTCGCCGTGACCGCGGCCGTTGAGCACCGGCATCCCGGCGCCGCGCTGGCGCAGCTGCTTGCCCGACTGGATGCCGGCGGGAATCTGGATGTCATGCTTGGCGCCGTCGAGGCCGGGGATCGCGATCTCGCCGCCGAGCGCCGCGGTGGTGAAGCTGATCGGCGCGCGCGTGAACAGCGTGGTTCCCTCGCGCTCGAACACCTTGTGCCGCGCCATGTGGAGGAAGATGTAAAGGTCGCCGGGCGCCGCGCCGCGCGCGCCGCTCTCGCCTTCGCCCGACAGGCGAATGCGCGTGCCTTCGTCGACCCCGGCGGGGATGTTGACCGTCAGCGTCTTGCGCCGGTCGACGCGGCCTTCGCCATGGCACTGGCTGCACGGATCGGCGATGACCTCGCCCGCGCCCTGACAGGTCGGGCAGGTGCGCTCGACCATGAAGAAACCCTGTTGCGCGCGGACCTTGCCGTGGCCGGCGCAGGTCTTGCAGCGATTGGTTTGCGTGCCGGGCTTGGCGCCCGATCCGTCGCACGCGTCGCAGCGCGCCGCGACGTCGACCTGGATGTCGCGGGTGACGCCGACGAAGGCATCCTCGAGCCGGATTTCCATGTCGTAGCGCAGGTCGGCGCCGCGCGCCGGGCCGCGCTGCTGGCGCCCACCGCCGCCGAACGCCGAGCCGAAGATCGATTCGAAAATGTCGCCAATGTCGCCGAAGTCGGCGTTGGCACCGCCGCCGCCGCCGGGAAAGCCGCCCTTGCCGAAGCGGTCATAGGCGGCGCGCTTTTGCGGATCGCGCAGGCAGTCATAGGCTTCGCTGATCGCCTTGAAGCGCGCTTCGCTGTCGTGGCACCCCGGATTCTTGTCGGGGTGATATTTCATCGCCAGTTTGCGATAGCTCGCCTTCAGCGTCGCATCGTCGGCGGTGCGTTCGCATTCGAGCAGCTCGTAATAATCGATGTCGAGTGACATAGGTCGTCGGCCCCTTCTTCAGTCCGTCACCCCAGCGAAAGCTGGGGTCGCTGTCGGGCGGGCGGTGCCGTGCCGAGAGCGATGCCAGCTTGCGCTGGCATGACGGATGAAGATCATGCTTATTTCTTGTCGTCTTCGACTTCGGAGAATTCGGCGTCGACGACATCTTCGTCGGCCTTGGCGCCGTCCGCATTCGGGCCCGCATCCTCGGCGCCGGGGGACGCCGCGCTCTGCTGTTCCTTCTCGTAGATCGCCTGGCCCAGCTTCATCGCGACCTGCGCCAGCGCCGACGACTTTTCGGTCATCGCCGCGCTGTCGCCGCCCTCGACCGCGGTCTTGGCTTCGGCGACCGCCGCCTCGATCTCGGCCTTCAGCGCGGCGTCGACCTTGTCGCCATGCTCTTCGAGCTGGCGCTCGGTCGAGTGGATCAGGCTTTCGGCGTTGTTCTTCGCCTCGGCCGCCTCGCGGCGCTTCTTGTCTTCGTCGGCGAACTGCTCGGCATCCTTGACCATCTGATCGATGTCGGCGTCGGACAGGCCGCCCGAGGCCTGGATCTTGATCTGCTGTTCCTTGCCGGTGCCCTTGTCCTTGGCGTGGACCGACACGATGCCGTTGGCGTCGATGTCGAAGGTCACCTCGATTTGCGGCACGCCGCGCGGCGCCGGCGGAATGCCGACGAGATCGAACTGGCCGAGCGCCTTGTTGTCGGCGGCCATTTCGCGCTCGCCCTGGAACACGCGGATCGTCACCGCCGACTGATTGTCGTCGGCGGTCGAATAGACTTGGCTCTTCTTGGTCGGGATGGTGGTGTTGCGGTCGATCATGCGGGTGAACACGCCGCCCAGCGTCTCGATGCCGAGCGAGAGCGGGGTGACGTCGAGCAGCAGCACGTCCTTGACGTCGCCCTGCAGCACGCCGGCCTGGATCGCGGCGCCGATCGCGACGACCTCATCGGGGTTGACGCCGGTGTGCGGTTCCTTGCCGAAGAAATCCTTCACGACTTCGCGGACGCGGGGCATGCGGGTCATGCCGCCGACGAGGACGATTTCGTCGATGTCCTTGGGATCGACGCCGGCGTCCTTGATCGCCTTCTTGCAGGGTTCGAGGGTGCGCTTGACGAGGTCTTCGACCAGCTTTTCGAGGTCCGAGCGGGTGATCGTCTTGACCAGATGCTTCGGGCCGCTCGCGTCGGCGGTGATGAAGGGCAGGTTGACCTCGGTCGTTGCCGCCGACGACAGTTCGATCTTCGCCTTTTCGGCGGCTTCCTTCAGGCGCTGAAGCGCCAGCTTGTCGCCGCGCAGGTCGATGCCTTCGTCTTTCTTGAAGGTGTCGGCAAGGAAGGCGACGACCTTGCTGTCGAAATCTTCACCGCCGAGGAAGGTATCTCCGTTGGTCGACTTCACCTCGAACACGCCGTCGCCGACCTCCAGGATCGAGATGTCGAAGGTGCCGCCGCCAAGGTCATAGACCGCGATCGTCTTGTTTTCCGACTTGTCGAGGCCATAGGCGAGCGCCGCTGCGGTCGGCTCGTTGATGATGCGCAGCACTTCAAGGCCGGCGATCTTGCCGGCGTCCTTGGTCGCCTGGCGCTGGGCGTCGTTGAAATAGGCCGGCACGGTGATGACCGCCTGCTCGACCTTTTCGCCGAGATAGGCCTCGGCGGTTTCCTTCATCTTCTGCAGGATGAAGGCCGAAATCTGCGACGGCGAATAATCCTCGCCGCCCGCCTTGACCCACGCGTCGCCGGTCGGGCCCTTGGCGATCGCATAGGGGACGAGTTCCATGTCCTTCTTGGTCATCGGATCGTCAAAGCGGCGGCCGATCAGGCGCTTCACCGCAAAGACGGTGTTTTCGGGGTTGGTCACCGCCTGGCGCTTGGCCGGCTGGCCGATCAGTCGCTCGCCATCCTTGGCGAAGGCGACGATCGAAGGCGTCGTGCGCGTGCCTTCGACATTTTCGATAACCTTGGGCTTGCCGCCCTCCATCACCGCAACGCAGCTGTTCGTGGTGCCGAGGTCGATCCCGATCACTTTTGCCATAGTCTACTCGTCCTTGTCGCTTCTCTGGCGCCCTGAAAAGGCACGCCGTTCATGGTTCCCTTTGGCGGGTTTCAGGGCGCGATATAGGTGCGCTAATCCTTGGCACAAGGACTCAATGGGCTTATCGGGAACAGGAAAATTGCCCCCTTTACGGAGTCCGATGCCATGAAGCCCTTCGCCCCCCGCCTGTTCGCCTGCGCCGCCCTTGCTGCGAGCGCGCTGACCCTGACCGCCTGCGGCGAAAATCTGGGCAAGGGGCAGCAGCTCAACGTCGTCAGCGGCCATGTGGTGATGGGCGCCACCCCCGACCGCCCGGCGGTCGGTTATTTCCGCGTCGAGGGCGGGCCGGTGCCGGTCGAGCTGGTCGCGGTGACCAGCGATCTGGCGCAGCGGGTCGAGATGCACGAAAGCGTGCGCGAAAACGGCATGATGACGATGAAGCCGCTGCTGCGCGCCGCGGTGCCCGAAAAGGGCGAGCTGGTGTTCAAGCAGGGCGGCAAGCATCTGATGATCTGGGGCATCAACGGCGCGGCGGTGCGCGCCGGCAAGCTGCCGATGGCGTTCGTGTTCACCAACAACGCCAATGAGCGCATCCTGTTCGACATGGTGATCAAGCCGGCCGAGGGCGCGGCGGGCGGCGAGGCCGCGATGGACCATGGCGCGATGGACCACGCCGCCGACAAGGTGGCGCCCGACGCGGCGAAGAAATAAGCGTGCCATCCAACCCCGCGTCATTGCGCACGGAGCGACGCAATCCAGAGCGGGTTACCGCACGCCCCGGATTGCCGCGTCGCCTTCGGCTCTTCGCAATGACGGGGTTCTGATGGCGAAGTCGTCCCGCCCCCTGACCAACGGCGAAATCGCGCTCGCCCGGACCGTGTTCGGCGACGCGATCGCCTATGACCGCGCGCGCATCTGCCACCACAAATGGATATTTTTCCAGCCGCGCCACATCGTGATGGCGCCGATGGGCAGCCTGCATTTCAACCCGCACGGCGACCTCTATTGCGACGATTTCAGCGCCGCGTCGCAGCGACTGCAGGGCCTGTTCATTCATGAAATGACGCATGTGTGGCAGGCGCAGACGCGCGGGCGCTGGTATCTGGTGCTGATGCGCCACCCGTTCGCGACCTACAGCTACAGCTTGAAACCCGGCTGGCTGCTCGAACGCTACGGGCTGGAGCAGCAGGCCGAGATCGTGCGTCATTACTGGCTTCTGACGCAGGGCATGGTCGTCGGCGGTGCGCCGGGGGTCGAGGCGTATCGGGCGATATTGCCGTTCGGGGGTATAAGGGCTGGCGGTTAGCCGGCGGACTTTGCCCAAAGCGATCCTCCCCGGCACGGGGAGGGGGACCAGGGAAGCTGGTGGAGGGGTACGCGGTGTCGAGCGCTTGCGTATGACCTTGCGTGCCCCTCCACCACCCTTCGGGTGGTCCCCCTCCCCCTGCGGGGGAGGATCGGCGATGTCCGCTCCCCACCCCAACGCCGACCTCGCCCGCCCGCGTTTTGATCCGGCGTCCGAACATTTAGCCCCTAGCCAGACGACCGGCGTTCGTCCTATGTTCCCGGCATGGATGGAATCGCGCTCGTCGTCGCCCTTGTTGCCCTCGCCATCGGCGCGCTGATCGGCTGGTTGTTCGCCGGTCGGCAGTCGGGGGCGCTGACCGCCGAGCGCGACGGGCTGGCCGAGCGCTTCCGGACCGCAGTGACCGACCTTGCCGCCGAAGCCGAGGCGCGCAAGGCGGCGGATATCCAGCTTGCGGCGCTGCTCAGCGAGCAGAAGGCGCGCGACGCCGCGCACGACGCGCAGATCGCCCAGTTGAAGGACGCGCAGGCGGCGCTCACGGCGCAGTTCCGCGAGGTTGGGCAGGTGATGCTAGACGGCGCGCAAAAGGCGTTCCTCGAACGCGCCGAGGCGCGGTTCAAGGAAAGCGAGGCGACCGCGGGGCAAAATCTGAAGGCGCTGCTGTCGCCGGTCCACGACAGGCTCGAAAAATATGAGGTCGCGGTGGCGAAGGTCGAGGCCGAGCGGCGCGACGCTTTCGGGCTGCTGCACGGCCAGATCGCCGCGATGCGCGAGGGCACCGAGCGCGTGTCGAGCGAGGCGGCGAAGCTGGTCAACGCGCTGCGCAACGCCCCCAAGGCGCGCGGGCGCTGGGGCGAGCAACAACTGCGCAACGTGCTCGAAAGCTGCGGGCTCTCCGAACATGCCGATTTCCAGACCGAGGTGAGCGTGAATGACGGCGACGGTGGGCGGCTGCGCCCCGACGTCGTGGTGCGGGTGCCGGGCGGGCAGAATCTGGTGATCGACGCCAAAGTGTCGCTCAACGCCTATCAGGATGCGTTCGGCGCGGTCGAGGAGCGCGAGAAGGCGGCGCATCTGGTCGCGCATGCCGCGGCGATGAAAGCGCATGTCAACACGCTCGGCGCCAAGGCCTATTGGAACCAGTTCGAGGATACGCCCGATTTCGTCGTGATGTTCGTGCCCGGCGAACATTTCCTCGCCGCGGCGCTCGATCAGGATCCGACGCTCTGGGACTATGCGTTCGAGCGCAAGGTGCTGCTCGCGACCCCGACCAACCTCATCGCGATCGCGCGCACCGTCGCCGCCGTGTGGCGGCAGGAAAAGCTCGCCAATCAGGCGCGCGAAATCGCGGCGCTGGGCAAGGAGCTGTATGCGCGCATGTCGGTGATGGGGTCGCACATCGCCAAGGTCGGGCGCAATCTCGATCAGGCGACCGGCGCGTATAATGCGTTCGTCGGCAGTTTCGAATCGCAGGTGCTGACGCAGGCCAAGCGGTTCGAGGCGCTCGACGTCGAGACCGGCGACCGCGAAATCCCCGCGCTGCCCGTCGCCGAGCAGTCGGCGCGCCCGCTGGCGAAGCTGGCCGCGGCGCCGAGCGCGGTCAACGACGGCGATTGAATCACAGGCTAACCCCAATTCCGTTCGCCCTGAGCTTGTCGAAGGGCCGTTCTGTTCTGGCGTCAAAGGAAGTGCGGTGCTTCGACAAGCTCAGCACGAACGGCTGAGGGGTTGGCGCCGGATTTTCGCGCGGATCAAATGACCCGCTTCAGCACCGCAGTCCGCCCCTCGGCGCCGGTCAGGATCAGCGTGCCGTCGGCGGGGAAGGTCAGGCTGACCGGCCCGCGCATCAGCTCGAAGAAGGCGTTTTCCTGCGTCATGCCGGCGCCCGGACACGCCATCTCGGTCGCCGCCAGCGGCCCCGCGGTGAGCGTGCCGCCGTCGGCCGAATAGCTGCCCGAAAAGCGGTTGCAGCCGGCGCTGCCGCTGATCCGGCTGCCGTCGAATTGCAGCGAGGTCGGCCGGTCTGCGGCCACCGGGGCGCCGCCGATCGCGGCGAAGGTCCAGTTGGTGCCGGCGAGCGCGGTCGGCGGCAGCACGCCGCCGCCGCAGCCTTTCACGGTCGTCCCGTCGGCGGTGACGGTCACCGTGTCGCGGTAGCGGCGGTCGCTCATCCCGTCGCTGCATTCGCCGCGGGTCACCTCGACGACGAGGCGTTCGGTGACGTAGCGCTCGCCGGTCGCGGTCGGCTGCGCGCCGGGGTTGGGTTGCAGGATCTTGGTGTCGCCATAATCGCCGTCATAGTTGAGCAGCCCGGGGGAGATTTCGAGCGACCAGCCGGGCTCGGTGCCGAGCGCGAAATAGGCGGCTGCGGGGGCGGGCGCGCCGGGCGGCGCGTCGGAAACGGGGACGCAGGCGGCGAGGGCGAGAAAAGCGAATGGCAGGGCGGCGGCTGCAAGTTTGGACATGATGACTCTCCTGAATCCGTTCGCATCGCTCGACACGAACGGCGGATAGGTCGGTGTAGTTGCATCGGGCTGGATGCTGGCTGAATGAGGCTCAGGCCCGCGGGTCACCCCCGCCGCTGGTTCAGCACCTCATAGGCCATCACCGCGGTGGCGACCGCGGCATTCAGGCTGTCGGCCTTGCCCATCATCGGCATCTTGACGCGCCTGTCGGCGGCGGCGGCATAGGCGGCGGGCAGGCCCTGCGATTCATTGCCGGTGAGGATGAAGGTCGGCGCGGCGTAGCGCACCGCCTGATAATCGAGCGTATCGGCGCCGAGCCAGGTCGCGACGAGTTCGCCCGGTCCGGCGCGCAGCCAGGGCAGGAACTCCTCCCAGCGCGCCTGCACCAGCGTCTGGGTAAAGATCGCCCCCATGCTCGCGCGCACCGCCTCGACCGCATAAGGATCGGTGCTTTCGTCGAGCAGGATCAGCCCGCCGGCGCCGACCGCGTCGCCGGTGCGCAGCATTGTGCCGAGGTTGCCGGGATCGCGCAGCCGCTCGGCGACGAGCCAGATCGGCGCGGCATCGCGGTCCAGGTCGGCGAGCGTCGTCTTCGGTTCGGGGTAGATGCCGACGACGGTCTGCGCATTGTCCTTGCCCGACAATTTTGAAAGGATCGCCGGGGTGGTGTCGATCACCTCGCCGCCGGCCGCCAGCGTGTCCGCGACGAGTGCGGCCGCGAGCGGATGGCTATCGCCTTCGGGGCCGAGGAACAGCCAGTGCGGGAGCACCCCGGCCTCGCGCGCCTCGGTCGCGATGCGCAGCCCTTCGGCAAGGAACAGCCCTTCGGCGCGGCGATGGCGCTTTTCGCGGAGCAGGCGCATCCGCTTGACCAGCGGGTTCGACACGCTTTCGATGGGGGTGCGGCGCATGCCGTCAATCCTCGCCGAAGCTGTCCTTGACCAGCCCGACCAGCTTGAGCAGCGCCGCATCGGCGCCGTCGCCGCGCGTGTGGATGGTGATCGTGTCGCCCTTCGCGGCGCCGAGCATCATCAACCCCATGATCGAGGTGCCGTTGACGCGCGACCCGCCCTTTTCGACCTCGACCGACACGCTTTCGGGCAGGCGGCTGACGAAGGTCACGAACTTGGCGCTGGCGCGCGCGTGCAGCCCGCGCTGGTTGGTGATCTCGACCGTCTCCGACACTTCGCCCATCACCCGACCCCCAGCATTTCGGACGCGACCGAGATATATTTCTGGCCCGCCTCTTTCGCGGCGATCACCGCGGGGCGGATGTCCATCGCCTTGCGCGCGCTTTCGAGGCGGATCAGCATCGGCAGGTTGACCCCGGCGATCACTTCGGTCCGCCCCGGTTCGAGCAGGCTGATCGCAAGGTTCGACGGGGTGCCGCCGAACAGGTCGGTCAGCATGATCACCCCGCGCCCCTCGTCGACCGCGCGGATCGCGTCGGCGATTTCCTTGCGCCGCATTTCCATATTGTCGTTGGGGCCGATGCACACCGTCGCGATCGCGCGCTGCGGACCGACGACATGCTCCATCGCGGTCACCATCTCCGCGGCGAGTCGGCCGTGGGTGACGAGGACCATTCCAAGCAATGGCAATGCTTTATCGCTGGGCATGGTGTGCGAAACCCTTATGCTTTGCCGCCGGGCGCGGGAGATGCGGACGGGGGCTTGCCCTCAAGCCCATCTTGCGGGGCGGAGTCAAGATTGCGGTGGGTGACGGTCGGGCTGTGGCCGCCGGCGCGCAGCGCCCGCGCGACGCGTTCGGCGACGTGCACCGAGCGGTGGCGCCCGCCGGTGCAGCCGAACGCGATGGTGACATAGCTTTTGCCCTCGGCGCGGTAACGCGGCAGCAGCGCGAGCAGCAGCGCCTCGATCTGCGACACGGTGGCTTCATAGGCGGGGTCGGCCATCACATAAGCGGCGACATCGGCGTCGAGCCCGGTGCCGGGTTTCAGTTTCGCGTCCCAGTGCGGGTTGCGCAGATAGCGCATGTCGAACACCAGGTCGGCGTTGCGCGGCAGCCCGCGCGCGAACCCGAAGCTCAGGATATTGAGCACCGGTTCGTCCTGCCCGGTGTCGCCGAAGCGCTGGCGGATTTCCTGTTGCAGGTCGTTACTGCTGTAATTGGTGGTGTCGACGACATGCTCGGCCCAGCGGCGCAGCGATTCCATCATCTCGCGCTCGCGCGCGATGCCGTCGGCGGCCGGGCGGTCCTCGGCGAGCGGGTGGCGGCGGCGGGTTTCGGAAAAGCGCCGTTCCAGCTCGGCGCCGGCGCAGTCGAGAAACAGGGTCTGGACGTCGCGGCCGCCGGCGCCGCGCAATTCCTTGATCCGCTTGACGAGCAGCGCCGGCTTGAAGCCGCGGCTGCGGCTGTCGATGCCGACCGCGATCGGGCGGTTTGCCTCGCTGCGATGCACCGGCGCCTCGAGCAGCGCGTCGAGCAACGCGAGCGGCAAATTGTCGACGACCTCCCAACCCAGATCCTCGAGCACCTTGAGCACCGTCGACTTGCCGGCGCCCGACAGGCCGGTGACGAGCAGCAGGCGCGGTTCAGCGACGGGGGCGCTCGCGTCGGTCATGCGGCCGGCGCCAGCCGTTCGAGCGCAAGCATGATCTTGATCGGCGCCGACACTTCGAACGCCGACAGGAGCAGCGCGGGGAGCGGATGCCCGGCGACCGTCTCGACCTGGTTCACCGCCGGCATCCGGTCGTAATGATCGGTCAGCCGCACCGCGAGCGCCAGCGGCACCGGTGCGCGCCACGGACGCTCGATGATCCCGATGCCTCGCACCTCGAGCTTGCCCGCCAGGCTTTCTGGGGGGCGGCACCACAGCCGGTCGCGTTCGAACCAGACATCGCAGCGGTCGTCGGCGACGAGCCGCGCGCCGCGATCGATCAGGCGCAGCGCCAGGTCGGACTTGCCCTGCCCGGAGCGGCCGAGAATCAGCACTCCGCCGTTGCCCGCCGCAACGCAGCTGGCGTGGATGTTGACGATGTCTGGCCTGGTCCGGCTGGGCAGCATCGCCATGGCTTACCGGCGACGCGCCGCACCTGCAAGGCGGATGGGCCGCGACCGGCCGGGTCAGACGGTGCCGCTGCCCTCGGCGGCGGGCAGGGTGATCAGCAGGCTCGCGCCCGGCTGGCTGTCGTCGCGGTCGCGCGCCGCCACCGTACCGCCATGCCCCTCGATGATCGTGCGGGCGATCGCGAGGCCCAGCCCGCTGTGGCGGCCGAAGGCTTCGCCATCGGGGCGTTCGCTGTGAAACCGGCGGAATATCGCCTCGCGCTGGCCGGGTTCGATCCCCGGTCCGTCGTCGTCGACGCCGATCTGCACCTCGTTGCCGAGCCGCGTCGCGCGGATGCACACCAGCCCGCCGGCCGGCGAAAAGCTGATCGCATTGTCGAGGATATTGTCGATCGCGCGTTCGAGCCGGTGGCCGTCGCCCATCACCGTCGTCGTGTCCTTGCGCGGCCGCGCGAACGCGATGCGCGGGATCGGCGCGCTGCTGTCGTCGGCTTCGGCGCGCGCGGTCCGCCCGGCGAGCATCGATTCGATCATCATCCCGACATCGACCGGTTCGAACAGGGTGCGCGACAATTGCGCATCGACGCGGCTCGCCTCGCTGATGTCGCTGACCAGACGGTCGAGCCGCCGGACATCCTCGTCGGCGATGGCGAGCAGCTGGGCGCGCTGGGCGTCGGTCTGGACGCGACCGAGTCCCTCGATCGCCGAGCGCACCGACGCGATCGGGTTCTTGAGTTCGTGCGTGACGTCGGCGGCGAAATGTTCGCCGGCGTCGATGCGCTCGCGCAGCGCCTGCGTCATGTCGGAGAGTGCACGCGCGAGCGTGCCGATCTCGTCGCGGCGGCTGGGCAGGCGCGGCACGACGACCTCGCGCGCGCGGCCGAGGCGGACGCGCACCGCGGCGCGCGCCAGCTTGCGCAGTGGGCGCACGATGGTGCGGGCGAGGAAGAGCGAGAGCAGCACCGACGTCATCAGCACCACGGCGACGACGACCGCGAGCCGGAAGCGTTCGGCGCGCACCGTCCGCGTGATGTCGCGCGCGTTGAGCGTCATCAGCATCGCCTGCGGGGTGTCGAAATCGACGACGCGCGCCGCGCTGAGCAAGGGGGTGCGTTCGGGGGCGTAGCGGAAGCGAGTCGCCGCCCCGCCGCTGCGCTGCGTTTCGATCACCTCGGGCCAGGCGGCGGCGGTGTCGCGCCGCGGTTCACGGAAATCGGGATAGCTTGGCGCGCCGACGATCCAGTCGATGCCGCGGTCCATCGCGCGCGCGGCGTCGCGTTTCCATGGCTGGAGGTTGGGGTCGCGCAGCGTGTAGGTTGGCGGTCCGCTGGCAAAGCTGTCGGACAGGCGGGTGCCGTCGGCGGCGTAAAAGCGTAGCCGCGATTCGGTCGCGCGGGTGAATTCGCCGATCAGCCGCGCGCGCTGGTCGGGCCGCGCCGCCTCGAGCGCGGCGTCGAGCTGTGCGAGCTGGTCCTCCATCACCGCGATCCGCGTATCGACAAGGCGCGAGCGATAGGTGTCGAGATAATAGAAACCGCCCGCCAGCAGCGCGACCGCCAGAATATTCACCGCCAGGATGCGCGTGGTCAGCGACCAGCGCGCCGACCAGACGAGCGGCGCCTCTTCCAGATCGTGGGCGGCGTCAGCCATCGTCGGAAAAGCGGTAACCCGCCCCGTACAATGTCGCGATGCCGTCGAATTCGGGATCGACCTCGCGGAATTTGCGGCGCAGGCGCTTGATGTGGCTGTCGATCGTGCGGTCGTCGATATAGACGTCGTCCTGATAGGCCGCGTCCATCAGCTGGTTGCGGCTGCGCACGATCCCCGGCCGGCTGGCGAGGGTTTCGAGGATCAGGAATTCGGTGACGGTCAGCGTCACGTCCTTGCCGTCCCAGCTGACCTTGTGGCGCGCCGGATCCATCGCCAGCCGCCCGCGCGTGATCGGCTCGGCGACCGGCTCGTCGTCTTCGCTCGGTGCGGCGCGGTTGAGCTCGACACGGCGCAGAATCGCGCGGATGCGCGCGATCACTAAGCGCTGGGAAAAGGGCTTGGCGATATAGTCATCGGCGCCCATCGCCAGCCCCAGCGCTTCGTCGATCTCGTCGTCCTTGCTGGTCAGGAAAATGACCGGCAGCTGGCTTTTCTCGCGCAGCCGGCGCAGCAGTTCCAGCCCGTCCATGCGCGGCATCTTGACGTCGAACACAGCAAGGTCGGGCGGATTGTCGATCAACGGCTTCAGCGCCGCCTCGCCGTCCGAATAGACGCGCGTGACGAAACCCTCGGCCTGCAGCGCGATCGACAGGGATTGCAGGATGTTGCGGTCGTCGTCGACCAGCGCGATGGTTGCCGTCATGCTCTTTCCGTTGGGCGGGGCCGGGTGCAGAGCTAGCCTATCGCGCCGCCACCGACAACCGCCACGGAACGGTGCGTGGGCGCGCTGGAATCTTTTGACCTCTCCCGCCATCCTCGCTAACGCGACCCTTGATTTACGGAATCGGCGTCACGTCGGCACCCATGGTAATGCGGGCCTGCCCTTTTGCGCGGCATCTCCTGCATACCTATGCAATCGGGCCGACGGACATGGGAAAGGTCAAGACGATGACACAGGTGGCGATCGGCAATCAGACCGTCGAAACGCAGGCGGAGGTCGCCGAAAACTGGGGCACCTCGGCGCTGATCGAGGATGCGATCCGGCACGGCGAAGGCCTGCTGGCCAAGGATGGCCCGCTCGTCGTCGAAACCGGCAAGCACACCGGCCGTTCGGCCAAAGACAAGTTCATCGTCCAGGACGCCGAGACCGCCGACACGATCTGGTGGGGCAAGACCAACGTGGCGATGACCCCCGATCATTTTGCGGCATTGAAGGCCGACTTCTTCGCGCATCTGGCGGCGCGCCCGCGCCTGTTCCGCCAGCAGCTGTTCGGCGGCTCGCAGGCCGAGCATCGCGTCGCGGTGCAGGTCGTCACCGAATTCGCCTGGCACAGCCAGTTTATCCGCACTCTGCTTGTTCGCCCGACCGCTGACGAGCTGGCGGCGTTCGCGGCCGAATATACGATCGTCGACTTGCCCAGCTTCCGCGCCGATCCGGCGAAGCATGGCACGCGCAGCGAGACGGTTGTCGCGGTGAATTTCACCGAAAAGCTCGTGCTGATCGGCGGCACCGCTTATGCCGGCGAAATGAAGAAGTCGGTGTTCGGCATCCTCAATTACCTGCTGCCCGCGAAGGGCGTGATGCCGATGCACTGTTCGGCGAACATGGGGCCGAACGGCGACACCGCGGTCTTTTTCGGACTTTCGGGCACCGGCAAGACGACGCTGTCGGCCGACGCGTCGCGCACCCTGATCGGCGACGACGAGCATGGCTGGTCGGACACCGCGGTCTTCAATTTCGAGGGCGGTTGCTACGCCAAGATGATCCGCCTGTCGCCTGAGGCCGAGCCCGAGATTTTCGCGACGACCAAGCGCTTCGGCACCGTGCTCGAAAATGTCGTGATCGACCCGGTCACCCGCGAACTCGATTTCGACGACGCCAGCCTCGCCGAGAACAGCCGTGGTTCGTACCCGCTCGACTTCATTCCGAACACGTCGGAAAAGAATATGGGGCCGGTGCCGCAGAACATCATCATGCTCACTGCCGATGCCTATGGCGTGCTGCCCCCGATCGCCAAGCTCACCCCCGAGCAGGCGATGTATCACTTCCTGTCGGGCTACACCGCGCGCGTCGCGGGGACCGAAATCGGCGTGACCGAGCCCGAGGCGACCTTCTCGACCTGTTTCGGCGCGCCGTTCATGCCGCGCCACCCGTCGGTCTATGGCAATTTGCTGAAGGAACGCATCGCCAAGGGCGGGGTCCAGTGCTGGCTGGTCAACACCGGCTGGACCGGCGGCATGGCGACGATGGACAGCATCAAGCGGATGCCGATCAAGGCGACCCGCGCGCTGCTCAACGCCGCGCTCGACGGCAGCCTGAACGACGCCGAATTCCGCAAGGATCCGAATTTCGGCTTCATGGTGCCGGTGGCGGTGCCGGGCGTTGATTCGGCTTTGCTCGATCCGCGCGAAGCCTGGACCGACAAGCAAGCCTATGACCGCACCGCGCAGGTGCTGGTCGGCCAGTTCATCGACAATTTCGCGCAATTTGCCGAGCATGTCGACGAAGGCGTCCGCCAGGCGGCCCCGCAGGCCGCCGTCGCAGCATAATTCGCCCGGATAACTTCCGGGTGGCAATTCACCCGGAAGGACCGGACCGATGACCGCCGAGTTTTTGCCGCGCCTGTTCGAGCGCGACCATGACATCCGCGCGCTTGGCGAAGGCCTGCTCGCCTGCACGCTGCCACGCGAAGCATGGACGCAAGAGGCGCATCTGGGCGCCTGCCTGTGGCTGCTCAGCGAGCGCTCCGACATCGACGTCGATGCCGAGATCGGCACCATCATCCGCCGCTTCAACACCAGCGTCGGCGGGGTGAACGACGACACACAGGGTTATCACGACAGCATTACCCGAACCTATGTCGCGGGGGTGCGGCTGTTTCTGGCGGGGACGAGCGAGACGGGGCTGGCGGCGTGCGTCAACGCGCTGCTGCGGTCCGACGTAGGCCGCCGCGACTGGCCGCTGCGCTTCTACAGCCGCGCGCTGCTGTTTTCGGTGCCGGCGCGGCGGGGGTTTGTCGAGCCGGATCTTGCGCCGCTGCCCTGACGGCGAGACACAAAAAAAGACTCGCACAAAGCCACGAAGCCACAAAGGGGCATCAAATCCGTTCGCCCTGAGCTTGTCGAAGGGCCGTTTTTTCATTCGGCGGTGAAGACAGACAATGCTTCGACAAGCTCAGCACAAACGGTGAGAGAAAGACCCCCTTTGTGGCTTCGTGGCTTCGTGCGAGTTGGAAATATCGCGAATCCTGAAATCTAAGCCGCCTTCGCCCCCGCCACATAGGCCGCGACATTCTGCGCCAGCACGTCGAGCGGCACATTACCGCCCTCGACCACGACATTGTTGAAATCGCGCAAGTCGTATGTCGCGCCCAGCGCCGTCTGCGCCAGCCCGCGCTGGCGGACGATTTCGCTGTGCCCGACCTTGTATCCGCACGCCTGTCCCGCCCAGCTGCAATAACGATCGACCTCGCTCGCGACCTCGAGCGGGTTCGAGCCATTCTCCTTGACGAAAAATTCGACCCCCTGCTCGCGCGTCCAGCGCTTCGCGTGCAGGCCGGTATCGACGACGAGGCGGCAGGCGCGGAACGCCAGCGACTGGAGGTAACCCAGCCGCCCGACCTCGAAATCGTCATAGAGGCCAAGCTCGTCGGCGAGCTGTTCGGCATAGAGCGCCCAGCCCTCCGAATAGGCATTGAATGCCAGCATGGTGCGGATCAGCGGCATCTGGTTGGAATATTCGCCCTGCCACACATGTCCCGGAATCGCCTCGTGCATCGCGAGGTCGGGAAGCGAATATTTGCTGTGCAGGTCGGTGGTGCGCAGGTTGATCCAGAATTTGCCGGGGATCGTCCCGTCGATCGACCCGGCGCCGCCATAGGCCGCGGGCGCGCCCGGCTCCTCGGCGAGCGGCAGGCGCTTCACTTCGACATTGCCCTTCACCAGCGTGCGGAAGGCGCGCGGCAATTCGGCGCGGATCTTGCCGAGCCAGGTCTGGATATAGGCCATGATCTCGGCGCGGCCGGCGTCGTTGTCGGGGAATTTGTAGCGCGGATCGTCGGCGAGCGCGTTCATCCGTTCGCCGACCGCCCCCTTGGTATAGCCGAGCTTTTTGAGGATCGGGTCCATCTGGCCGTGCAACTCGGCGAGTTCTTCGCGGCCCATTTGATGCACCTCGTCGGGGGTCATCCGCGTCGTCGTGCTGGCGCGCAGCCCCCACGCATACCATTCGTCGCCGCCCGGCCGCGCCCACATCCCCGCGTCCATCGTCGCGTGCGGGCGCTGCGCCTTGAGTTCGGCGATCTGGCGTGCGAGCGCCGCCGCCACCGGCCCCTGCGCGATGGCGGCGGCGCGACCGCGCCAGTCGCCGGCGATCCCCGCGCTCTGCGCCTTCGCCGCCAGCGCGTCGGCGAGGCTGCCGCCGCTGCGCGCGTCGGTCAGCGTCGCCTCCATCTGCGGCAACGCCTTGTCGATCAGGAAGGCGGGCGGGATCAGCCCCTGTCCGCCCGCCGCCTTCAGCCGTTCGGTCTCGCCGTCGAGGACGCCGGCGAATGCGCCGAGGCGCGCCAGATAGGCTTCGGCGTCGCCGCTGGTCTTGACCGGCTGGTCGCTGCCGAGCAGCCGCGGCACGTCGAGATAGGCGCCGACGTTCTGGATCACGACATAGGGCGTGTTGCGCCAGCCACCGACCGCGACGTCGCCATAGGGCAGGGCGAAACCGTCGAGCGCGACGCCATAGGCGCTTTCGACGACCGCGAGGCTGGTGCGCGTCGGGTGGTCGATGCGGTCGGTGCCGCCCGCCTCGGTAAAGGCGCGAACGCGCGCGATGTCGGCCTTCAGCGTGTCGGCAACCGCGCGGACACCCGCCGCCGACCGGTCGGACAATTTGCCGCGTTCGGCGGCGCGGGCGCCGGTGTCGATGCCGAGCGAGGTCGCGCTTTCGGGCGACAGCGCGAGCAGATTGTCGCCGATCGAAGCGAGCAGCGCGTCGGCGGCGGCCTGCGGTGTGGCGTCCGACGCCGGCAGCGCCGCGACCGCGCCGGGATTGCCGCTGCACGCGGCGATCGCCAGCCCTGCGGCGCCGGAGCCCAGCGTGGCAATAGTCTGGCGGCGGCTGAGCGGGGTGGACAGTTGATGATGCACGCGGCGGCTCCCTTGCGACGTTGTTTCTGCTGAAACCTGTCTAGGGAATCGCGGGAGACGGTCAATGCCGTGAGATCCTCCCTGCCGCGTAGCGGTGGGGAGGGGGACCATCCGAGGGATGGTGGAGGGGCGGCTACGTTGCGCCATGGCCCCTCCGTCAGCCCTTCGGGCTGCCACCTCCCCATGCCTACGGCACGGGGAGGATCGATGCAGGATCAGTCGGTCAGATCGGCGGGCACCTTGCCGCCGTTCGCGGCGAGTTCGCGCATCACCGCCTTGTGCAGCCAGATGTTCATTTCGGCGCTGCCGTCGAGGTCGCCGGTGTAGCCGAGCTCGGTCGCCAGCTCCTTGCGGTTGGCGAGGCTCGAATCGATGCCGAGCAATTTCATCAGATCGACGATCGAGGTCCGCCAGTTGAGGTCTTTGCCGGCGGCTTCGGCGGTCAGGATCGCATCGACGTCGACCTCGGCGGGCGGCGGAGCAGCCGCCATCGCGCTGGTCGCGGCGTCGAGCGCCGAGCCGACCGGGTTCGGCGCGGCGGGTGCGGCGGGCGTCGCGGCGACCGCTTTCTTGCCGAAAATCGCGTCCTTGATGCTGCTGAAAATACCCATGATATCACTCCCACTATGGCGCGGCCCAAGCCCGGTGCGGGCGAGTCGTTGGCCCGCAGGCTAGGACTATGCATCCGGAAATGACAGCCGAATGAACGACTCGTGCTGGGCCAGCGCACTGGTATAGTCGCGGCCGCGGGCGCGGGCTGATCGGCGCCGGAGCGGGAGACGAGCAACATGAACCTCACCGACATATTGGCGCAGGCCGGCGGCATCGAATCGATGGCGAAAGAGCTGGGCGTGCCGCCCGCGATGGCCAAACAGGGCGCCGACGCGCTGCTCCCCGCGATCCTCGGCGGCTTCAAGAAACAGGCGCAATCGGGCGGAATCGAAGGGCTCGGCGGGCTGCTTGGCCAGCTCGGCGGCGGCGGCCTGCTCGATTCGGTGCTCGGATCGCAGCCGACCCCGGTCAGCCAGGGCAATGACGTGCTCGGCGAGATTTTCGGATCGAAGGACGTCAGCCGCACCGTCGCGGGGCAGGCCGCGGCGCAGACCGGCCTCGATTCGGGGCTGCTCAAGAAGATGCTGCCGATCCTCGCGATGATGGTGGCGGGGTATATGGCAAAGCAGGGCGGCCAGAGCGGGGCGGGCGGCGGGCTTGCGGGCGGTCTGGGCGGCATGCTCGGCAATGTGCTCGGCGGCGCAATGGGCGGCGGCGCAGCGCCGGGGGCCGGCGGCCTCGGCGGCCTGGGCAAGATGCTCGACATGGACGGCGACGGCAATCCGCTTGACGACATCATGGGCATGGTCGGCAAATTGCGAGGGTAAGGTTTGCGGGGCGGGGTGGGATGGAAGCGGCAGGGTGCGGACGCCTAAATCCTCCCCGGAACGGGGAGGGGGACCACCGAAGGTGGTGGAGGTGGCTGGCGGCCTGACGCGCCGGTTGCGTGACGACGCCAACCCCCTCCGTCAGCGCTTCGCGCTGCCACCTCCCCACAAGTGGGGAGGATCTAGATT
Organism: Sphingopyxis sp.; assembly: GCF_050916055.1. Classification (GTDB taxonomy): domain Bacteria; phylum Pseudomonadota; class Alphaproteobacteria; order Sphingomonadales; family Sphingomonadaceae; genus Sphingopyxis. The sequence goes on along the minus strand of NZ_CP051527.1, from coordinate 2,377,583 downwards.
CCGCGTCCCACCCCGAAACTGCCGGCGCGTCACGCCGCCATCAGGCGCAATTCCTCGCGGAAATCTTCGTCCACCCCGATGCGGCTTCGCATCGGGGTGACAAGACCATCGGCGTCGGCATCGCCCTCTTCGAACAGCGCGACCGCGGCGTCGCCGCCGCGCGCGAGGCTGAAGCGCTGGGCGATCTGGCCCGTGGGGCGAAAGCCCAGCTTGCGCAGCACCGCGCCCGATGCCGGATTGTCGAGGAAATGCCCCGCCGACAATCTGGGCAGGTGCAGCGCGCGCGCGATGCGGATCAGCTGGCGGCCGGCCTCGGTCGCGAAGCCCAGCCCCCAATAGGGGCGGGCGATCCAGTACCCCATTTCCAGCCCGTCCTCGGGGCTGGGCGAAATGCCGCAGCCGCCGACCAGGCGCGGGGCGCCGCCGGTGCGGGCGAAAATCAGGAATCGCGGCTGCATGGGGTCGATCGGCTGGCTCAGAAACGCCTGCGCCTGCGCTTCGCCATAGGGCCACGGCGCGGTCGCAAGGTTGCGGACCACCGCTTCCTCGCCGATCGCGCGCGCGAGCGCGGGGGCGTCCTCCTGCCAGCCGGGCCGCAGCAACAGTCTTTCGGTACGCGCAAACATCTTTATCACTCCCAATTGCCGCCGCCTTGGCGTCCGATGGTGACGCTTTGACGACAGTCGATGCGGAGGGAGATGGATGGCCCGTTTTTCGCGCCCGTCCGCCAAGTCGCGGAAAGCGGACAAGAAAAAAGGGAGTCCGGGGTGACCCGTCTCCCTCTTTTCGAACTTTGTTTCCGCCTCGGCGAAAAGGACCGTTCCGGGTCATCCCTTGGTGGGCGACCCGTACAAGATCGTCCTTATTCGGCGGCTTCCGCCATGGCGTCGACCGACACATATTTGCGGCCGAGCTTGCCGTCGTGGAATCGGACATGGCCTTCCGCGGTCGCGAACAGCGTGTGGTCCTTGCCCATGCCGACGTTGACGCCCGGATAGACCTTGGTGCCGCGCTGGCGCACGATGATGTTGCCGCCGATCACTTCCTGACCGCCGAACTTCTTCACGCCAAGGCGGCGGCCGGCTGAGTCGCGACCGTTGCGCGATGAACCGCCTGCTTTCTTATGTGCCATGACTGATGCTCCTTAATTCGTTCGAGGGGCCGAGCCGCGTTGCCGCGCTCAGGCGTCCTTCTTGGGGGCTGCCTTCTTGGCAGCGGGCTTCTTGGCGGGCGCGGCCTTCTCGGCAGCGGCTTCCTTCTTGGGAGCAGCAGCCTTGGGCGCGGCAGCCTTCTTCGGTGCGGCTTCCTTGGCGGGAGCGGCCTTGGCAGGCGCTTCCTTCGCGGGTGCAGCAGCCTTGGCTTCGGTCTTCGCTTCGCTCTTCGGAGCGGCCTCTGCCTTCGCAGCGGCTTCCTTCTTCGGCGCGGCCTGCTTGGCGTCGCCGACGGCGAGGATGCGCAGCAGCGTCAGCGACTGGCGGTGACCGTTGCGGCGGCGGTAGTTGTGCCGGCGGCGCTTCTTGAACACGATGACCTTTTCGCCGCGCGTCTGCGCGATGATTTCGGCCGACACGGTCAGACCCTTGGCATCCTTCACTTCGCCGCCGTCGCCGGCCAGCAGGATGTCGCCAAGCGACACGGTGTCGCCGGCTTCGCCGTCGATCTTTTCAACGGCGATCTTGTCTCCGGCGGCGACGCGATACTGCTTGCCGCCCGTGCGCACGATTGCGAACATGGTCTTCCATCCAATCAAAAACTAAATCGCCCGCACTGCCAGTCACCCGCCAAAGCCAGGCGATTTTTCCAACAGGCGGGAAAGTCAGCGCCACTAGCGGCCCGAGCCGTTGCTGTCAACCGCATATTTCCGGGCTTTTTGCCTGAAACTGCGGCTTGCGGCATTCGACCGGGCCGATCCCGATTCGGCGCTTGCTGCGCCGGTCCCGCGCCCATATCAGGGGTGGTGATGAAGCGCACCCTGATTTTCCTGCCTGTCGCCGCGGTCACCGCTTTTTCGCTGTCGGCGTGCGCCGCGGCGCAAAGCACCGGCGCCCCGTCGCTCGCCAAGCGGCCTTACGAGGGCCGGTTCAACGTCGCCCCGCCGCAGGTGGTCGTCGAACCGCCTGGCCCGCTGCCGACCGACCTTGCCGGCCGGCTGGCGCGCTGGGATTCGGACGCGGCGGGCGCGCAGCAGGCCTTTGCCGCCGAACGCGGGCCGACCGCGTCGCTGGTGTCGGCCGCTGCCGGGGCTGCGGTGGCGAGCGAAAGCTGGGTCGTCGCGCAACAGGCAATCTCGCGGCTGGTGGCGACGCGCGCGCCGCTGACCGCCGCTCTGGTCGACATCGACCGTCTCTACCTCGACCGCAGCGTCAGCGACGAGATCGACGGCCTGCCCGAAATTTACGCGCTGCGCGACCGGCTCGCCGACCTGGTATCGACCCAGGACGCCGTGATCGAGTCGCTCAGCGGGCAGCTGCCGGGGCAGTAGGAAAAAACCTCCCTGTGGCGCAGCCATGGGGAGGGCGACCGTCCGCGAAGCGGATGGTGGAGGGACGACGACGATGGCGCCAAAGCCCCTCCGTCAGCGCTGCGCCAAAGGCGCAGTTTATCCTGAGCGCCTGCAAGGCAGTCGAAGGGCGCTGCCACCTCCCCATCGCTGCGCGACAGGGAGGATGGTTGGCGCGCTATTGGTTCAATCCGTGCTTCTTCAGCGCGTGCCGGATCTGGTCGTAGCTCAGCCCCAGGGCTTCCGCCGCGACCTTCTGGTTGAAGCGGCAGCGCGCCATCGTGTCGGACAATATCTGGCGTTCATAGGCGTCGACCGCGGCGCGCAGGTCGCTGACCGCGCCCGGGTGCGGCGCCGCGGGGGCAGGGGTTTCGGCGGGCGTCGCGGCCTCGCCCGGCGTCGGCGCCGAGGGTTTGCGCACCGCGGGCTGCCAGGGGCTGGCGAAGGGATCGAAGCTCAGCGCATCGACCGGCTTGCCCGGATCGCCCCAGCGATAGATGCCGCGTTCGATGACGTTCCTGAGCTCGCGGACGTTGCCCGGCCAGTCGTGGCCCTCCATCGCCGCGAGCGCGCGCGGGCCGAACCCCGGCCATTCGTCCCAGCCGAGCACCGCCGCCATGCGCTGCCCGAAATATTCGGCGAGCACTTCGATGTCGCCTTCGCGCGCGCGCAGCGGGGGCAGGGTGATCACCTCGAACGACAGGCGATCGAGCAGGTCGGCGCGAAAGCGGTTCGCCTCGACCAGCGCCGGCAGATGTTCGTTGGTCGCCGCGACGATGCGGACATCGACGCGCAGCGGCCGCGACGAGCCGACGCGCGTCACCTCGCCATATTCGACCGCGCGCAGCAGCCGTTCCTGCGCGCCGATCGACATCGTCGCCAGCTCGTCGAGGAACAGCGTCCCGCCGTCGGCCTCTTCGAACCGCCCGGCGCGGGTGCGCGTCGCGCCGGTGAACGATCCCGCTTCATGCCCGAACAGCTCGCTCTCGATCAGCGTCTCGGGCATCGCGGCGCAGTTCATGATCACATAGGGGCGGTCCCAGCGCGCCGACAGGCGGTGCAGGCGTTCGGCGATCAGTTCCTTGCCGGTGCCACGCTCGCCGATGATCAGCACCGGGCGGTCGAGCGACGCCGCCATCGACGCGCGCTCGACCGCATCCTGAAAGGTCGCCGACTGGCCGATGAACTGGGTCTCGCGCTCCATTCCCAATCATTGGCAAAATTTCCCGCTGATTGGCAAGTCAAATCTCCGCAAACCGCGAATTGCGAATGAAGTTCGGCGGTTTTCGGTCCCCGACGGCAATTGGCACGCCCCCTGCATAGTGTCTTGCGAACCGGCGCTCCTTGCACCGGTGCAGCGAAACCGAAAGGAAGGATCGACCATGAAAACGATGTTTGCCCAAGCCGCCACCTTCGCGCTCAGCGCGGCAGGCGCGCTGGCCATTCTCGTCGGCGTGATCGACCAGCCCCAGGCCGCCGCCAGCGTCACCGGCTTCCCCGCCGGTCCGCTGATAGCCGCTGCAATGTCCCCGGCGGTCAGTCCTCTGGTCTGACCGGCTCTGGTGCCGGGGCACTCTCCCCCCTTGCCCCGCCCCGGCACCAGCTTTCTTCAAGCGCTCAAAGTTCCGACAGGAGTTAATCACATGGGTATTTTTTCACGCACCCGCGACATCATCGCCGCCAACGTCACCGACCTGCTCGACCGCGCGGAGGATCCCGAAAAGATGATCCGCCAGATCATCTTCGAGATGAACGAAACGCTGGTCGAAGTCCGCGCCTCCGCCGCGCGCACGATCGCCGACCAGAAGGAAATGCGCCGCCACATCACCAAGCTGGAAAGCCTGCAGGACAGCTGGAAGGAAAAGGCCGAACTCGCGCTGTCGAAGGACCGCGAAGATCTCGCCACCGCCGCGCTGGTCGAAAAGCAGAAGGCCGGCGACATGGCCGAGCGGCTGAAGGCCGAGATCGCCGTGCTCGACGACGCGCTGAAGGGATATGAAACCGACATCGCAAAGCTGCAGAAGAAGCTCTCGGAAGCCCGCGCCCGCCAGTCGAGCGTCGTCAACCGCCTCGAAAGCGCCGAGAACAAGTATAAGCTGCGCGAAATGACCAACGGCGACCGCGTCGAAGATGCCTTCTCGCGCTTCGAAATCCTCGAACGCCGCGTCGATGAAGCCGAAGGCCGCGCCGATGCGATCGGTCTCGGCTATAAAAAGTCGCTCGACGAGGAAATCGCCGAACTCCAGGCCGCCGACAAGGTTGCCGACGAGCTCGCCGCGCTGAAAGCCGCACAGGCCAGCAAATAAGGAGCCGGACCGATGGAAGAGATCATCATCGTACCCGTCGTTATCGGCACCCTCTTCCTCGGTCTGCCCTGGCTCATCCTCCACTATGTCACCAAGTGGAAACAGGCCAAGACGCTGACCGGAGAAGATGAGCAGCTGCTCGACGAACTCTACGACACCGCCCGCCGGCTCGAAAACCGGCTCCACACCGTCGAACGCATCATCAGCGCCGACCATCCCGATTTCCGCCCTGCGGTTCGCAGCGATGAAGATCTGGCGCAGCTCGAAAATGTGACCAGGAGGAACTGAGATGTCTGCCAGCCGCACCAAATTCTACCTCGACAAGCAGAACGCCAAATGGAGCGGCGTGTGCGCCGGGATCGCCGACTATAGCGGGGTCGATGTGCTCTGGGTCCGCGTCGGCGCGGTCCTGCTGACCCTGATGGGCGGTTTCCCCTGGACGCTGATCGCGTACTGGATGGTCGCCTGGATGGGCACGCCCAAACCCTTCGCACTTTACGGTTCGAACGATGAGGCGAAATTCTGGCAGGGCGTGCGCTCGAACCCGACCGCGTCGACCCGCGATATCAAATCGCGCTTTCGCGACATCGACCGCCGGCTTGCCGACATCGAACTTTACTACACCAGCCACAACCGTCGGCTCGCCGACGAGATCGAAAGCCTGCGCTGAGCCGCGGCGGTCACGCAACAGGGAGAAAGTAAATGAGTTGGGGTGGTCCCGGATTTGTCATCATGATCATCGCGGTGTGCACCGCCGGGTGGATGTTCACCACCTGGATCCGCGCCAAGCACGGCTATCCGATCGAGAATGAATGGGGTGGCACGGTTCATCGAACCGACCCCGACGCTGATCGAAAAATCGCGCTGCTGACCGACGACAATGCCAAGCTGGCAGGGCAGGTCAGCCGCCTCGAAGAGCGGATTTCGGTGCTCGAACGCATCGCGACCGACAATAATGGCCAGGCGGCGCAACTCGCCGACCAGATCGACCGGCTGCGCTGAGGGGAATGATTGTGGACAATATGGATCTGATAAAAGTCATCGCACCGATCGCCACCATTTTGGGCATATTGGCCATCGGCGGCTGGATTTTCACCACCTGGCTGCAGGTCAAGAACGGTTATCCGATCGAAAGCAGCTGGGGCAAAGCACTCTACCCCCGGACCAGCGACGAGGCGATGGAGCGGGTCAAGCTGATCAGCCAGGAAAATGCCCAGCTGCGCGCCGAACTCGGCTCGGTCAAGGATCGCCTCGCGGTGATCGAACGCATCGTCACCGATGACGCCGGGCGGCTGAGCCATGAGATCGAGGCGCTGCGGCGCCCGGCGAACTGAGGAACGCGGATATGGAAGCGATCGTCATCCTGTTCATCGTCGTCGGGCTCCCGGTCACGCTCGGCATCGGTTACGCCGCCTATGAGCGCCACCTGAAGTTCAAGGAACGGCAGTTCAAGGCGATCACCAGCGAAACCGCCGAAAAGGCCGCCCAATATGCGGCGCAGACCGAGCGGCTGGAACAGCGCGTCCGTGTCCTCGAGCGTATCGTGACCGACAAGGGAATCGATGTCGCCGACGAGATCGAGCAGCTGCGCGACGCCCCGCTCAACTGACGCAATGAAAAGATAACCGAAAGGATCCCCCATGAACCCGTTCGAAATGGTCATCGGCATCGTCCTGATCGTCACCATCGGCAGTATCCTGCGCGCCAAATACGGCGTCCGCCGCGACAACAAGGGCAACGAATTTTTCGCTGCCCCCGCCGACAACGCCGAAACCAAGGCGCTGCTGTCCGAAATCCGCGCGTTGAAAGAGCGCATCCAGGTGCTCGAACGCATTGCCACCGACCACAACCGCGCCGCCAGCCTCGATGAGGAAATCGAGAAGCTGCGCGACCGGTCTCTCCCCTGAACGCGACGCGCAAAGGAGCCGAGCCATGGCCACCATTATGTCCGACCTTGCGACCAGCCTGACCCCCATCGCCGTCGCGCTGACCGCGCTGACCATCATCAGCCTGATCGCGCTGCGCGGCTGGCGCGACTGGATCCAGCTCAAGCGCGACGAACTCGCCGCGGGACATATGCCAACGCAGGACGCCGCCGTCCCGCACGCCGGCTCGCGCATCGAGATCGCCGACCTCAAGGAACGGCTGCGCAAGCTGGAAGCGATCGCCGCCGGGGTCGATCTCTGAACGCAATGACGATAATGAGCGACGAGCTTTCGTCCTCTTTTCATCGTGCGCAGTTTCTGTCAGTGCCGGGCTCATGCGCAGCCTCTCCGACATTTTCGACGAATATGACTTTCTCGACGGCGACGATCGCTATCGCCTGCTGATCGAACTCGGCCGCGAGCTCGAGCCGATGCCCGACGCGCTGAAGACCGACGCGACGCTGGTGCGCGGCTGCTCGGCCAGCGTCTGGGTCTATCCGGTGCCGCAGGACGATGGCCGGCTGCATTTCCTCGCCGACAGCAACGCCGCGATCACCAAGGGTATCGTCGCCCTCGTGCTGGCCGCGGTGCAGGACAAGCCGGCGGCCGAGGTCGCGGCGATGGACGTCGCCGCCGCGCTGGCACCGTTCGAACTGACCCGCCAACTGTCGTCGAACCGCACCCAGGGCGTGCCGAACATGATCGCGCTCGTCCAGGAGACCGCCCGCCGCATCGCAGCGGGCTGATCGTCAGCGGCTATCGCTGCGCGTCGAGATAGAGGATCAGCGCCTTGCGGTCGGCCGGGTCGATGACGCCGGCAAACGCCATGCGGGTGCCGGGAACATCCTTCATCGGGGCGGCAAGATAGGCATCGAGCGCGGCGGCGTCCCAGACGCCGCCCTTCGCCTTCATCGCGCCCGAATAGGAAAAGCCTTCGTGGGCGGCGACCGCGCGTCCGACGATGCCATGAAGATTGGGACCGATCCCGTTGCGGCCGCCCTTGTCGATGGTGTGGCAGGCGACGCAGCGCCGGAAGACTTGCTCGCCCATCGCCGCGGTCGGTTCGATCGCCGGCACGGATGCGTCCGTTGCCGCATCGCCCGATGCGGGCGCAGGGTCGCTCTTGCCGCAGCCGGCGAGCAACAGGGCGCCCGCCGCGAGGACGAGCGCGCGCGACATTATTTCTTCGCTTCGGCCGGAGCGGGCGCGGCAGCCGCGCCGTCGGCCGGAGCGGCGGCGCCTTCGGCCGGCGCTGCAGCGCCTTCGGCCGGAGCGGCGCCTTCAGCCGGGGCAGCGCCGTCGGCAGGGGCGCCCTCTGCCGGCGCGGCTTCGGGGGCGGGCAGCGGCAGGTTCGAACCCTGGCTGTTCATGTACAGGATCAGGTTGGCGCGGTCCTCGGGGCTCGACAGGCCGGCGAACGACATTTTCGTGCCCGGCGCATATTTGCGCGGGCTGGCGAGCCAGGCGTCCATGCCTTCAAAGTCCCAGTTGCCCGGAACCGATTTCAGCGCATCCGAATAAGCGAAGCCGGCGACATGACCATGCGCCTTGCCGAGCGCGCCCCACAGATTCGGACCGATGCCGTTGGCGCCGCCCGATGCAATCGTGTGGCACGCGGCGCATTTTGCGAACACCGCCTCGCCCTTCACCGGATCGGCGGCGGCGAGCAGGTTGGCGATCGGCACCGCAGCAGCGGCGCCGGCGCCGGCTTCGGCGTCTTCGATCGGATATCCGGGCTTTTCGGGCGAATGGCCGGCGAACAGCATGCCCGAACCGATGGTCAGGCCGAGCGCGCAAATGCCGGCGAACAAGACCCATCCGGCAATAGTGTTGTTGCGATTGTCCATGCTTGCAGCCCCGTTCGCTGGCGCCCGCGAAAGAGGCGCATGATATGATTTGGTCGCTCCCTTACTGGCGCCGCGACGGCGGCGCAAGGGGATGAAATGGCCGAGCGTGCCGGTTGCGAACCCGGCGCCGCCCGGCTATGCGCCGCGGCTCTGGCGCGGGAAGGCAATCATGGGCAGTTATTCGGCTTCGGCACAGCAGCTGGTGGACGCGATGAAGGCGGCGGCGCTCGCCGATCCGGCGCGCGGCCTGGCATTCCAGGGCGCTCCCGGCGCCAACAGCGACCTGGCGGCGCGCGAATATGACCCGGGTTCGCTGCCGCTGCCCTGTTACGCGTTCGAAGATGCGATCGATGCGGTGCGCGACAGGCGCGTCGCGCGCGCAATCATCCCGATCGAGAACAGCCTGCATGGCCGCGTCGCCGACATTCATTTCCTGCTCCCCGAATCGGGCCTGTCGATCGTCGGCGAACATTTCCTGCGCATCCGCCACGGGTTGATGAGCCGCGATCTCGGCCCGATCACCCGCGCGATGAGCCACGAACAGGCGCTGGGCCAATGCCGCGGCTGGCTGCGCGCCAACGGCATCTCGCCCATCGCGCACAGCGACACCGCGGGCGCCGCGGCGCTGGTCGCCGACAGCGACGAGGTCGGGCTCGCCGCGATCGCGCCGCCGCACGCCGCCCACCTTTATGGGCTGACGCTGCATCAGGAGGGGATCGAGGACGCCGATCATAATATGACGCGCTTCGTCGTCCTGGCGCGCGAGCCGCTCGCCGACATCGCTGCGTCCGACGGACCGCTGATGACCACCTTCATTTTCGAGGTGAAGAATATCCCCGCCGCGCTTTACAAGGCGCTCGGCGGTTTCGCGACCAATGGCGTCAACATGACCAAGCTGGAAAGCTATCAGGTCGGCGGCAGTTTCGCGGCGACCAAATTCTATGCCGACATCGTCGGGGCGCCGGGCGACGAGCATATCGACCGCGCGCTCGAAGAGCTGGATTTCCAGACCAAGTCGCTGCGCCTGCTCGGCACCTATCCGCAGGCGCGCGTGCGCGGCTGAACCGGCCCGCAGCCGGTTCGCTCAGCCGCCGCGGCGGCGCAGCATCCGCGCGGTCGCAAAGCTCTGGACGACGAACAGCGTCACCAGGATGCTGGCGACGAACAGGCCGAACAGGTCGAACGCTGAAAAGGGGGTGCCCGCGACCAGCCCGCCGCCGACCACCGGCATCAGTGCGGTCATCGCCATCAGCATCAGCCGCAATTCGGTGGGACCGCCCGCCATGTAGGAGAGGCGGAATTCGCCGACGACCTTCGCCGCGAGGAAGGCGTGTATCGACAACAGGAAATAGCCGATGACGCCGAGCAGCGCGACGTCGAAGCGGAAATAGGGGCTGACGCCGAGCGCGCCGATCATCAGCAGCGTCGCCATCGCATCGACGCTGTGGTCGACGAAATAGCCGTAGGACGGGCGCTCGATACGGCGCCAGCGCGCCAGGCTGCCGTCGAGCGAATCGCCGAACCAATTGACGATATAACCGACGAGCGCGAGGCCGAGCCATTCGCTGTCGTACCAGCTCAGCACATAGCCCGCGGCCACCAGCACGGCACCGACGAAACCCAGCGTCGTGAGCTGGTCGGGGGTTACCCATGCCGGCAGGCGCGGGCACAGCCAGTTGAGCAGCCGCCGTTCGCCGCGCGCGAGAATATTCTGCTGAATGCGCACCGGCGGTGTCGCCGCCGGGTGGAGGCCGGGATTGCTGCTCATGCTCGCCTTTCGTCGATGACTGTCACATCTGTGTCAGTCAGACGTCACCAAAGCGTCATAGGCGCATTGGCCGCCGGATGAAAGGGTGCGCGCGGCAGCCTGGCGCCGATCCGCCCCGGATCGCGGTCTTCACGCCAGGCAAACGGCGGGGAGCGCCTATTCGCGCCAGGGGCCGATCTCGCCGACCTCGCCGATCGTGCGATAATGGACGGCGCCGTCGAGCCACGCGACTTCCCACATCGGCGCCGGCCGCGCCCATTCGCCGATGACGAACAGCGGGATGCGGTTGGCGGCAACGAAGGCGAGATCGTCGGCGGTCGGACCCGGCACCACGGTTTCGGAGCGCTGGTGCAGGCGGACGATCGCCAGCGTGCCCGCGGGCGGCGCCGGCAGCGACTGGCGCGAAGGGAAGCCGATGCTGGCGCCGATCGTCGGATACCCCTTGTCGTCGCGCGCGAGCAGCAGCAGCTTGTCGGCGGTGGCGACGGGGCCGCCGACCGGGCGGCCCACCGCCTTGCGCCCCGCGATCGCGGCATATTCGCGCAGGTCGGCGTCGGCGACGGTCGGCGGCGCGGCGACGACCGGTGCAGGTTCGGCCGCGGCGCCGGCCGCGCCGAGCGGATCGGCGGCGAGCGCCAGTGCGAACAAGAGGGTCGCCATCAATGCGCCTCGCCCCAGCTTTTGCCGATCCCGATCTCGATCTCGAGCGGCACGGAGAGCTGGAGCACCGGTTCGGCGGCGCTCGCCATCACCCGGCGGATCACTTCGCCCGCCGCCTCGGCCTTGGCCTCGGGCGCCTCGAAGACGAGTTCGTCGTGGACCTGGAGCAGCATCCGCACGTCGCCCAGCCCCGCTTCGTCCAGCGCGCGCGGCATCCGCGCCATCGCGCGCTTGATCAGGTCGGCGCTGGTGCCCTGGATCGGCGCGTTGATCGCGGCGCGTTCGCTGCCGGCACGCTCGTTCTGGTTCGCCGCTTTGATGCGCGGAAACCAGGTTTTGCGGCCGAACAGCGTTTCGGTATAGCCTTTGGCGCGCACGCTCTCGAGCGTATCGGTGATATAGTCCGAAATGCCGGGGAACCGCTCGAAATAGCGGCTGATCAGCGCCTGCGCCTCGTCGGGCGTCACTTCCAGCCGGCCCGCCAGCCCCCAGCGCGATATGCCGTACAGGATCGAGAAATTGACCGTCTTCGCCTTACCGCGGGTATCGCGGTTGACCTCGCCGAACAGTTCGATCGCGGTCGCGGCGTGGATGTCCTGCCCCTGCGCGAACGCTTCCTTGAGCTCGGGGACGTCGGCCATGTGCGCGGCGAGGCGCAGTTCGATCTGGCTATAGTCGGCAGCGACCAGGACATGGCCGGGCGCGGCGATGAAGGCGTCGCGGATCTGGCGCCCGGTCTCGGTGCGGATCGGGATGTTCTGGAGGTTCGGGTCGGTCGACGACAATCGCCCGGTCTGCGCCCCGACGAGGCTGTAACTGGTGTGGACGCGCCCGGTCTGCGCATTGATCTGTTGCTGCAGCGCGTCGGTGTAGGTCGATTTCAGCTTGGCGAGCTGGCGCCATTCGAGGATCTTGCGCGCGATCGGCACCCCGTCGCGTTCGAGGCGTTCGAGCTCGGTCTGGTCGGTCGACCAGTCGCCCGACTTGCCCTTGCGGCCGCCTTTCAGACCGAGTTTGTCGAACAGGATTTCGCCGAGCTGCTTAGGACTGCCGATCGCGAAAGGCTGGCCGGCGAGGCCATGGATCTCGCCCTCGATGCGCAGCATTTCGGTCGCGAATTCGCCCGACAGCTTCGCCAGATAGTCGCGGTCGACCATGATCCCGGCGCGTTCCATCGCCTCGACCGTTGCCGCCAGCGGCCGGTCGACCATCTCGTAGACGCGGGTTCCGCCCTCGAGCGGCAGGCGCAGCTTGAGCAGGCGCCACAGCCGCAGCGCGACATCGGCATCCTCGGCGGCATATTCGGTCGCGCGATCGAGCTGAACCTCGGCAAAGCTGATCTGCGACTTGCCCGTCCCGCACATTTCCTTGAAGGTCAGGCAGGTGTGATCGAGGTGGAGCTTTGCCAGTTCGTCGAGCCCGTGCTGGTGCTTGCCGGCGTCGAGCGCGAAGCTCATCACCAGCGTGTCGTCATAGGGCGCGATCGTCATCCCGTGCTGCGCGAGCACGCCGATGTCATATTTCAGATTATGCCCGACCTTGAGCACCGCATCGTCGGCGAACAGCGCGCGGAGGCGACCCAGCGCGGCGTCCATCGCGATCTGCTCGGGCTTTTCGGCGAACATGTCGGTGCCGCCATGGCCGAGCGGGATGTAACAGGCGCGGCCCGGCGCGGTCGCCAGGCTGACCCCGACCAGCCGTCCGGTGACGCTGTCGAGGCTCGCGGTTTCGGTATCGATCGCGACGACATGCGCCGCTTTTGCGTCGGCGATCCAGCGGTCGAGCGCGTCGAGCGTGGTCACGCATTCATAGGCCGCACGGTCGATCGGCGGCATGGCCGGGAGCACGGGGGTGGCGCTGGTCGCCGGTGCGGCCACCGCTGCGGCGCCGGAGCGCGGCAGCGTCGGCGGGCCGCCGGGGGTCGCGCCGCCGTCGAGCTTGGCCGACAGCGAGCGAAAGCCATGCTCGTCGAGGAACAGCTTGAGCGGCGCCGGCGGGATCGCGCCGAGCTTCAGATCGCCCAGCGCGTCGGGCAGCGGACAGTCGCGTTTCAGGTCGACCAGGATGCGCGACAGCTCGGCCATCGCGCGATGCTCGATCAGATTCTCGCGCAGCTTCGACGCCTTCATGCCCTCGGCGCCGTCGAGCGCGGCGGTGAGCGTGCCATATTCCTGGATCAGCTTGGTCGCGGTCTTCGGCCCGACCCCGCGCACGCCGGGGACATTGTCGACGCTGTCGCCCATCAGCGCGAGCACGTCGCCGACCAGATCGGGGATGACGCCGAATTTCTCGTTCACTGCCTCCAGCCCCATGCGGACATTCTTCATCGTGTCGAGCATGTCGACGTGCGGGCCGCCCTCGGGCTCGCGGATCAGCTGCATCAGATCCTTGTCGCTGCTGACGATGGTGACGTCCCAGCCTTCGCGCACCGCGGCCTCGGTATAACTCGCGATCAGGTCGTCGGCTTCATACCCTTCGGTTTCGATGCACGGCAGCGAAAAGGCGCGCGTCGCGTCGCGGATCAACGGGAATTGCGGGCGCAGATCCTCGGGCGGTTCGGGCCGGTTCGCTTTATACTGGTCATACAGGTCGTTGCGGAACGACTTGCTGCTGTGGTCGAGGATGACCGCCAGATGCGTCGGCCCGTCGGCGTCGTGCAGGTCCTTCGCCAGCTTCCACAGCATGGTGGTATAGCCATAGACCGCGCCTACGGGCACGCCGTTCGGGTTCGTCAGCGGCGGCAGGCGGTGATAGGCGCGGAAGATGTAGCTGGAGCCATCGACCAGATAGAGATGATTCTTGTCCGACATGGCGCGGATGTAGCAGGGGGGAAGCGGGCGGCCTAGCCACGCGCTTGCGGCGGCAGGTCGAAATGCAGCACATCTTCGCGCACGCCAAGCTTGGTGTAGAGCGCGATCACCGGCGGATCGCCATAGTCGGCCTGGACGAAAACCGCCCACGCACCGGTTTCGGCCGCGATATGCTGGACCTCGGCGATCAGTGCGGTGGCGATGCCGCTGCGGCGGTGTGCTGCGGCGACCGCGAGGTCGTAGAGATAGATTTCACTGCGCGCCGCTTCCAGCTTCGGCAGTTCATATGCGGTGAGGCCGCCGACGACATCGCCCCCGATTTCGGCGACGAGCAGGATGATCGCCTGCTTGTCCAACTGGCGGGCAAGCCAGGCGTCGTCGGGGATGTCGCGGCGATAGGTTTCGCTGTCCTCGAACACCGTGGCATACAGCGCGTTGAGGTCGCGCATCGTTGCGACGTCGCCGGGGCCGAGGCGGCGAACCGCGGCGGTCATCGATAGTCGATCGTCAGCTTTGCCGCGGCCGCAGTCGCGGCGGCACGCGCGGCGTCGGTGGTGCCGACCGCGACCCGCGCCAGGGTGACGCCCATGCGGCGATACGGGCGCGTTACCGGCTTGCAGAAGAGACGGGCATCGACCGACGTGTCGGCATTCGGCGGGATCAACGCATCGGCGAGGCCCATGATCGCGAAATCGCTCGCGTCGCGGTCGGCGAGCAGCACCGCGCTGGCGCTCGCTTCGGGCACGTCGATCGCGGGGATCGGCAGGCCGAGGATCGCGCGGGCGTGAAGGTCGAATTCCGACAGCGACTGCGAGATCAATGTCACCATCCCGGTGTCGTGCGGGCGCGGCGAAAGTTCGGAGAAGATCACCGCGTCGCCCTTGACGAAAAACTCGACCCCGAAAATGCCGTGGCCGCCCAGTGCATCGACCACTTTGGTGGCCATGTCCTGCGCACGGGCAAGCGCGGCGCCCGACATCGCCGCGGGCTGCCAGCTTTCGCGATAGTCGCCGCGTTCCTGACGATGGCCGATCGGCGGGCAGAAGGCGACGCCATCCTTGTGGCGGATGGTCAGCAAGGTGATCTCGTAATCGAAGTCGATGAACGCTTCGGCGATCACGCGCAGCCGGTCGCCGCGCATGCCGGCCGCGGCATAGTCCCATGCGGCGTCGACGTCGGCGGCGGTCTTGACGGTGCTTTGCCCCTTGCCCGACGACGACATCACCGGTTTAACGATGAGCGGAAAGCCGATGCGCCCCGCCGCGGCGGCAAGCTCGCCGCGGCTCGTGGCATATTCGAAGGTCGAAGTGGTCAGGCCCAGCTCGCCGGCGGCAAGGTCGCGGATCGCGTCGCGGTTCATGGTGAGCTGCGCGGCGCGCGCCGAAGGAACGATATGGACGCCCTCGGCCTCCAGGTCGGCGAGCACTTCGGTGCGGATCGCCTCGACCTCGGGCACGACATGGTCGGGGCGATGCTTTTCGATCGCGGCGCGCAGCGCGTCGCCGTCGAGCATCGAAAATATCTCGCGCTCGTCGGCGACCTGCATCGCCGGCGCATTGTCATAACTGTCGCAGGCCACGACATGGCAGCCGAGCCGTTTCGCCGAAATCACGAATTCGCGCCCCAGCTCCCCCGAACCGAGGAGCAGGATTTTCGCGGTTGGGGTCATATGGGCCAGCTTTCGGTGTCGTGATCGGGATGTTGATGGTTGCTCGCGGCGATCGCGCCGACCTGGGCGCGCATCGTCTCTTCGGTGGTGCCTTCGGCCTTCAACGAAAGGCTTTCGAACACAGGCAGGCGCCCCTCGAGTCCGAACTGGACCTGCGGCGGGAATTGCGCCGGATCGTCGAATGATCCGGTCGTCAGGTTGATGTGCCTGCTCTCGAAATAATCATACAGCAGCGGCGTCCCGCATGTCGGGCAAAAGCCCCGCGCCGCCTTGTCCGAGCTGTTGAAGGTCGCCGGCGCGCCGCGCGTCCAGACGATTGCGTCGCGTGGTACCCCGATCAGCGCGGCGAAGAAATTGCCCGCCGCCTTCTGGCACATGCGGCAGTGGCAAATGTGCGACGTGTCGAGCACCGCGCTGACATGATAGCGCACCGCGCCGCACTGGCAGCCGCCCGATGCCTCGGTTTCGATCCGGTCCATGTGCCTCTCCTCAGATACAGGGGACGGGGTAGCGACGGATATTGGCGTCGGCGGTGACCAATGTCATCCCCTCGGTCAGCGCGTGCGCGATCAGCAGCCGGTCGATCGGGTCGCGGTGGATATCGGGCAGGCCTGCTGCAATTTGCCAGCAAGTCGCAGGCAGGTCGATAATTTCGAACCCGATATGGTCCTGAAGAAAATCGAGCGTCTCATCCATGGCGAAGCGTCCGCGTTGCTGTAGATCGGCGAATTCGAACGCGACGACGGCACTGATGCACAACCGCCGGTCCGGATCGGCCAATGCCGCCTGATCGACGCGGTTCAGACGTGGGTCGCCGCTCGACATCCATACAATGACATGCGTGTCGATCAGTAGTCGCTGATCAGGGTTTGCCAAATTTCCGCTCGATACGTTCTTCATATTCCTCGTCGGTCATCGACGGCGGCACGTCGAGCGCGGGGGTGCCGTGCAGATGGCGGTATTTGTCCGCCAGAAAACCAAACGCGGCCCGACGTTTCGCGGCCCGCGCTTCGCGATCAAGTTCCTCGGCTTCGGGCAAGGGGACAAGCCGCACCTTGGGCTGGCCGTCGCGCTGTACGATAACCTCTTCGCCGCGCAGCGCGGCGGCGACGAGTTCGGACAGGCGCGTCTTGGCTTCGCCGATGTTGACATGGATGGTCATGGCTTGGCCAAGTTAGCTTGGCCAAGGATGTTGGTCAATCCACGGGTCGGCTGGGCCTCATTCCCATTCGATCGTCCCCGGCGGTTTCGACGTATAGTCGTATACGACGCGGTTGATCCCCTGCACTTCGTTGATGATGCGCGTCGCGCAGCGGCTGAGGAAGGCGGCGTCGAAGGGATAGATGTCGGCGGTCATGCCGTCGGTCGAGGTGACGGCGCGCAGCGCGCAGACATGGTCATAGGTGCGGTAATCGCCCATCACGCCCACCGTCTTGACCGGCAGCAGCACGGCAAATGCCTGCCAGATCGCATCGTAAAGCCCGGCATTGCGGATCTCGTCGAGATAGACGGCGTCGGCCTTCCGCAAAATGTCGCAGCGGTCCTTCGACACTTCGCCGGGAATGCGGATCGCGAGGCCGGGGCCGGGAAAGGGGTGGCGACCGACGAAGATGTCGGGCAGGCCCAGCTCCTTGCCGAGCAGGCGCACCTCGTCCTTGAACAATTCGCGCAGCGGCTCGACCAGCTGCATGTTCATGCGTTCGGGCAGGCCGCCGACATTGTGGTGGCTCTTGATCGTCACGCTCGGCCCGCCGGTGAACGACACCGACTCGATAACGTCGGGATACAGCGTGCCCTGCGCGAGGAAATCGGCGCCGCCGATCTTCTTCGCTTCCTCCTCGAACACGTTGATGAATTCGCCGCCGATGAACTTGCGCTTCGCTTCGGGGTCGGTGAGGCCGGCGAGTCCCGCCATGAAGCGTTGCTCGGCGTCGACCACCACCAGCGGGATGTTGTAATGGTCGCGGAACAATCGCTCGACCTGCTCGCGTTCGTTGAGGCGCAGCAGCCCGTGGTCGACGAAGACGCAGGTCAACTGCTCGCCGATCGCTTCGTGGATCAGCACCGCGGCGACCGCGCTGTCGACCCCGCCCGACAGGCCGCACAGCACGCGCTGGTCGCCGACCTGCGCGCGGATTTCGGCGATCTTGGTGGCGCGGAATTCGGCCATCGTCCAGTCGCCCGAACAGCCGCAGACGTGGCGGACGAAATTGGCGATCAGCTTCGCGCCGTCGGGCGTGTGGACGACCTCGGGGTGGAATTGCGTCCCGTAATAGCGGCGCTCATCGTCGGCGATGAGGGCGAAGGGGGCGCCGTCGCTGATCGCGACGATGCGAAAGCCCGGCGCGAATTTCGTGACCCGGTCGCCGTGGCTCATCCACACCTGGTGGCGCTCGCCGACCTCCCACAATCCGTCGAACAGCACGCAGGGTTCGGTGACGGTCAGGAAGGCGCGGCCGAATTCGCCGTCGCGTTCGCCATCGGTGCCGCCGGGCTCGACCAGGCCGCCGAGCTGCTGGCTCATCACCTGCTGGCCGTAACAGATGCCCAGGACCGGCAGGCCGCTGTCGAACACCGACTGCGGCGCGCGCGGGCTGCCGGCGGCGGGGACCGAGGCGGGTGAGCCCGAGAGGATCACGCCCTTGGGCTGCATTCGCGCCAATGCGGCTTCGGCCTGGGTGAACGGGACGATCTCGCTATACACCCCGGCCTCGCGGACGCGGCGGGCGATCAGCTGGGTGACCTGGCTGCCGAAATCGATGATCAGGATCGATTCACCATTGTCGGACTTTGGCGCGGCGGATGTGTCTGGAGTCGGCATGGCTGGCCGATAAGGGCAGGGCGCCATGCTGTCCAGCGGTCGATATCGACGGTTCGTGGAACGTGCGTGGCTCCGACACATTGTTGCGACAATTGCGACATAACTGAACGCCGACCGGGACATGGCGTCATCACGCGTTCAGCGCGGTCCTCTAAAAAGACGCGACAAAGACAAAACAAAAAAGGCTCCCCCATGAACACGATCCGCTTCTCCATTTCCGCGCGCGCTGCCTTGCTGGCCGCGGGGGCTTCGTTGGCGCTGCCTGCGATGGCGCAGGCGCAGGTCGGCCCGCCGGCTGCCGCTGCGGTGGCCGAACAGCCCGCTGAACCGACGCCTGCGGCGCCGGGCGACAGCGACGACGGCTATGACGATTATGTCGAAGACGAGATCGTCGTCACCGCGCCGCGGCTTGCCGGCCAGCTCGACACCGACATCGCCGCCGAGGCCGAACTCGATGAAGCGGCGATTGCCAGCTATGGCGTCTCGTCGATCGAGGAACTGCTGACGGCGCTCGAGCCGCAGACCCGTTCGGGCCGCGGGCGCGGCGGCGGGCGGCCGGTTATTCTGGTCAACGGCCGCCGCATCTCGGGCTTCGGTGCGGTGCGCAACCTGCCGCCCGAGGCGATCGCCAAGGTCGAGGTGTTCCCCGAAGAGGTCGCGCTGCAATATGGCTATGCCGCGACCGAGCGCGTCGTCAATTTCGTCCTCAAGCCCAATTTCCGCCAGGTTTCGCTCGAAGCCGAAGCCGGCATCCCGACGCAGGGGGGACGGTTCCAGAGCGAGATCGAACCCGCCTTCGTCGCGATCGGCGAAAATGGCCGCATCAACGTCAACGCCGGATGGGAACAGGCGACGATGCTGCGCGAAAGCGAGCGCGACATCGACTATGAAAACAGCCCCGAGGGGCAGGTCCGCGCCGCCGAAGCGGTCGCGCGCAGCCTGTTGTCGGCGACCGACGAATATGTCCTCGACGGCACGATCGTGCGCAACATAGACAAGGTGACCGAGGCATCGGTCAGCCTGCGCTACGACCTGACCGACAGCCTCAGCCTGCTCGGCCCCGGCCTCGGCGGTCCCGGCGATCCGCTGCGCCGCGACAGCCGCTCGCAGAACCTGACCAGTTCGGCCAGCGTCAACGGAATGATCGGCGACTGGCGCTGGTCGGTCACCGGCAATTATGCCGACTCCGACACGCGCACCTTCACCGAACGCGAGAGCGGCGCCCGCGACCGCTTCGACAGCAGCCAGCAGAGTTTCGGCGCCAACACCAACTTCTCGGGCACGCTCGGCGAAGGCTGGGCGGGGCCGATCCGCATGTCGGTGACCGGCGGCTACAGCGGGCTGCGGTACGACAGCCGCGCCGAACGCGGCGCGACGATCACCAACACCGACCTGTCGCGCGACCTGCCCAGCGTCTTCGGCTCGCTGACCGTGCCGCTGTTCGATCCGGAATATGAGGTCGGGAATTTCGGGCGCGTGTCGTTGACGCTGAACGGCCAGGTCGAAAAGCCGAGCGATTTTGCGACGCTGACGAGCTGGGGCGCGACGACGAACTGGGGCGTCACCGACAATCTGTCGCTGATCGCCAGCTTCAACAGCGACGAGGCGGCGCCCAGCGTCACCCAGCTCGGCGCCGCGCCGCTGGTGACCGAGGGGGTGACCTTCTACGACTTCAGCACCGGCCAGACGGTGCAGATCGCGACGACGACGGGGGGCAATCCCTTCCTGCTCGCCGAAAAGCGCCGCGACTTCAAACTGGGGCTGAACTGGTCGCCGCCGATGATCGAGGGGCTGAACCTGTCGGTCAATTACAACAGCAACAAAAGCTACAACACCGCGAACGGTTTCCCGCTGCTGACGCCCGAGATCGAGGCGGCTTTCCCCGACCGGGTGACGCGCGACGCCAACGGCGTCCTGATCGCGCTCGACCAGCGCCCGGTCAATTTCGACCGCAGCGAAAATTCGCAGATCCGCTGGGGGTTCAATTTCGGCCGCAGCTTCGGCCAGAATGACGCAGCCGAAGGCCGCGGCGGCGGCGGCGATGCGCCGCGGCGCGAGCGGGCTGGCGGCGCCCCGCCGGCGGGCGAAGGCGCCCCGCCGGCGCAGGGCGACGCTGCGGCGCGTCCGGCCGGTGAGGGCGGTCCGCCGCCCGCGGCCGCAGGCGCCCCGCGCGGACCGCGCGGCGGCGGCGGGATGCGCCGCGGCGGCGGCGGTCGCGGCGGTCCTGGCGGGATGTTCGGCGCGCCGCAGGGCGGGCGCTGGCAGATGTCGCTCTATCACACCGTGAAGCTGACCGACAAAGTGCTGATCGGCCCCGGCGTCCCCGAACTCGACCTGCTCGGCGGGTCGGCAACGGGCAGCGGCGGCGGCAGCAACCGCCACCTCGTCGAACTCGACGGCGGCGTGTTCTACAAGGGGCTCGGCGCGCGGGTCAGCGCGAAATACGACAGCGGCAGCACGGTGGTCGGCGGCAGCGCGGGCGATCTCGACTTCGGCGACCTCGCGACCTTCAACCTGCGCTTTTTCGCCGACTTCAACCAGATGCCGAAGCTGACCGACGACATGCCGTTCCTGAAAGGATCGCGCCTGCGCCTGTCGATCGACAATCTGTTCGACGCCCAGCGGCGGATCACCGATGCGAACGGGGTCGTGCCGCTGACCTATCAGCCGGGCTATATCGATCCGCTCGGCCGCTACATCGAACTGGAGTGGCGCAAGGCGTTCTGAGCCGGATAGGGGCGGTCGACCGGATCGCTCGGCACGAAGGTCAGCGCCTTCAGGAACTGCGCGGTGCAGGCGGGCCAGCCGTAGCGCGCGCCGAGCGCGGCGGCGGCGGCGCGGTCGCACGCCAGCGCAGCGGCGATCGCGGTATCGAGGTCGGTATCGAGCGCGCCGGCGCCGTCGGTGACGATGTCGCCGGGGCCGGGCACCGGATAGGCGGCGACCGGCGTCCCGCACGACAGCGCCTCGATGACCACCAACCCGAAGGTGTCGGTGCGGCTGGGAAAGACGAAGACGTCGGCGCCGGCATAGGCCGCCGCCAGCGCCTCGCCGCCAAGCCTGCCGAGGAAGACCGCGTCCGGATACCGCGCGCGCAGGTCGGCGAGTGCCGGGCCGTCGCCGACGACGACCTTGGTGCCAGGGTGGCGCGTGTCGAGGAACGCGCCGATATTCTTTTCGACCGCGACGCGCCCGACGTAGAGCTGGATCGGCCGCGCCAGGCCGGCGAGCGCGGGATGCGCGGCGCGGCCGGGGCGGAACAGCGCATGATCGACGCCGCGTTCCCACATCATCGTCTGGCCCAGCCCCTGGTCGGCGAGTTCGCGGGCCAGGCTGCGCGTCGCGAGCATGATATTCTGCGCCGGGCGGTGGAACCAGCGGATGAAGCCCCAGATGCGCGCGGCCGAAATCGGCAGCCGCGCCGCGACATATTCGGGAAAGCGGGTGTGATAGGCGGTGGTGAAGGGAAAGCCGTTGTCGAGGCACCAGCGCCGCGCCGCGAGGCCGAGCGGCCCTTCGGTCGAAATATGGATCGCCTGCGGCGCAAAGGCGCGGATATGCCGCCCGACGGCGCGCTTGCCGGCGAAGGCGAGACGGATTTCGGCATAGGTCGGGCAGGGGATAGACCGGAACAGGTCGGGCGACACGATGCCGACCTCATGCCCCTCGGCGTGCAGTTCGGCGATCGTCGCCTGTAGCGTGCGGACGACGCCATTGACCTGCGGCTCCCACGCGTCGGTGACGATCAGCACCCTCATGCGGCGCGCGCCGGGGCCGGCGCGGGGAGTTCGAGCCGGGTCGGGACCGCGCGCGCCGCAACCTCTTCGGCCCAGTGCAATATTTCCATCCGCCCGTCATGATGTTCGACCAGCGCAGTGCAGCCTTCGACCCAGTCGCCGTCGTTATAATATTCGGTGCCGTCGATTTCGCGCATTTCGGCGCTGTGGATGTGCCCGCACACCACCCCGTCGACCCCCCGTGAGCGGGCGGCGTGGGCGACGACTTCCTCGTAGCGGCCGATGAACTGGACCGCATTCTTGACCTTGTGCTTGGCGACCAGCGACAGCGACCAATAGGGCAGGCCAAGCTTGTGGCGGACCCAGTTCACCGCCACGTTGCACTTCATCAGCGCAGTGTAGGCGGCGTCGCCGACGAAGGCGAGCCAGCGATGCGCCAGCATCACGGCGTCGAAATCGTCGCCATGGACGACGAGCAGGCGGCGCCCGTCGGCGGTCTCGTGGATCGCCTCACGCCGGATCTCGACCCCGCCGAAATCGAAACCGTCGAAGGGCTTGATCATCTCGTCATGGTTGCCGGGGACATAGACGACGCGCGTGCCGCGCTTGGCGCGCTTCAGCACCCGCCACACGACGTCATTATGCTCGGGCGGCCAGAAATGGCGCTTCTTCAGCCGCCAGCCGTCGATGATGTCACCGACGAGATACAGCGTCTCGCAATCGACATGGTCGAAGAAGTCGATGAGCATCGCGGCGTTGCAGCCGCGGGTGCCAAGGTGGATGTCGCTGACCCACACCGCCCGATAGCTCCGCCGCTCGCCGATCAATCGTTCGGGAACGTGCGGATCGGTGGTGAAGGGGTCGGGAAAGCGGGCGGGGATCGGCAGGGTCGAAATCGATGCCATGTCATGCTCCGTGGGCAGCCTTAGCTGCTCCCGGCCTAGACAGGAGATTTGTGACACTGTGCGATTCAAAACCGCGTCGGTTCGGCGACGGTTTGAAGGCGGTTTGGTGACGATGCGGCAAAGACACGTCGCCCCCGCGAAGGCGTGGGCCGCAATCGGTTGACGCGGCGATGAAGGAAAAAACCGCCCGCGGCCCCCCGCCTTCGCGGGGGCGACGGTTAGGTCCGCCGGATCACCAGGTTCCGGATTTCGCTCATATCCTCCATCGCAAACCGCACGCCTTCACGGCCCAGCCCCGAATCCTTCACCCCGCCATAGGGCATGTTGTCGACGCGATAGCTCGACACGTCGTTGACGACGATGCCGCCGACGTCGAGATGGTCCCACGCCTCCAGCACCTTCTGGATGTCGCTGGTGAACAGCCCGGCCTGAAGCCCGAACTTGCTGTCGTTGACCTCGGCCAGCGCCTCGTCCCATTGGGAGAATTTGCTGAGCACCACCACCGGGCCGAAGGCTTCCTCGACGACGACGTCGCTGCCCGCCGGAACATTTTCGAGCAAGGCGGCCTCGAGCATGTTTCCGTCGCAGCCGCCGCCCGCGAGCAGGGTCGCCCCCGCGGCGACCGCATCGTCGATCCAGCCCTTCAGCCGCTGCGCTTCCTTGGCCGAGATCATCGGGCCGATGAAGGTGTCGCGCTGCTTCGGATCGCCCGATTTCAGCGTCTTGACCTTCGCGGTGAGCATGTCGCGGAAGCTGTCGTAGATATCCTCATGGATGATCACGCGCTGGACATGGATGCAGCTTTGCCCCGACTGGTAATAGCCGCCGAAGATGATCCGCGCGAGCGCATGGTCGAGGTCGGCGTCCTTGTCGACGACCACCGCGGCGTTGCCGCCGAGCTCGAGCACGACCTTTTTCTTGCCCGCCTTGGCTTTCAGATCCCAGCCGACGCCGGGCGAGCCGGTGAAGCTCAGCAATTTCAGCCGCTCGTCGGTGGTGAACAGATCGGCCCCGGCGCGGCTCGCGGGCAATATGCTGAACGCACCCTCGGGCAAGATGTCGCATTCGGCGAGCACTTCGCCCATGATGATCGCGCCGAGCGGGGTCATGCTCGCAGGCTTCATCACGAACGGACAGCCGATCGCGATTGCCGGCGCGATCTTGTGCGCGGCGAGGTTGAGCGGAAAGTTGAACGGCGAGATAAAGCTGCACGGCCCGATCGGCACCCGCTTCCACATCCCCATATAGCCCTTGGCGCGCGCCGAAATGTCGAGCGGCTGGACCTCGCCATAATTGCGCGTCGCTTCCTCGGCGGCGATGCGGAACGTGTCGATCAGGCGGGTGACCTCGCCCTCGCTGTCGGCGATCGGCTTGCCCGCCTCGACGCATAATGCATAGGCAAGCTCGTCGAACCGCTCCTGAAAGCGCGTCACGCAATGCAACAGCACGTCGCGCTTCTCGAAACTCGCCAGCCGCGCCATCGGCTCGGCGGCGCGGACGGCACCGGCGATCGCTTCGTCGATGACGTCGGGGGTGGCGAGCGCGGTGCGAAACGCAACCTCGCCGGTGAATTTGTCGATCACCTCGAGGTCGGTGTTCGGCTGCACCGCCTTGTTGTTGAGGTAGAGCGGGTAGACGTCTTTAAGTTTCATTCGCTTACTCCCCCCTCCCCTTTAGGGGAGGGGCCGGGGGTGGGGGCCATCGAGGTGGCGCGAGGCCGAGGCCCCCCACCCCAACCCCTCCCCTGAAGGGGAGGGGCTAAGCACTCAAAGTTCCTTCGACAGCTTCTTGATATCGGTGTTCAAAATCTGGTCGTTCTCCGAATAATCGACCGGGCAGTCGATCAGGTGCACACCCGGTGTATCGCGCGTGTGCGCCAATAGTTCCTTCAGGTGCGCCGCGCTCTCCACCCGGTGGCCGTGCGCGCCATAGGCCTCGGCATATTTGACGAAATCGGGGTTGCCATAGGTCAGCCCCCAGTCCTTGAACCCCATGTTCGCCTGTTTCCAGCGGATCATGCCATAGCTGTTGTCGTTGAGGATCAGCACCGTGATGTTGAGCCCCAGCCGCACCGCGGTTTCCATTTCCTGGCTGTTCATCATGAAGCCGCCGTCGCCGCAGATCGCCATGACCTTGCGCCCCGGATAGAGCATCGCCGACATCATCGCGCTGGGCAGCCCGGCGCCCATCGTCGCCAGCGCATTGTCGAGCAGCACGGTGTTCGGGCGGTATGCGGTATAGCCGCGCGCGAACCAGATCTTATAGACGCCATTGTCGAGGCAGATGATCCCGTCGTCGGGCATCGCGTCGCGCACCGACTGGACCAGATGCGGCGGAAAGATCGGGAAGCGCGCATCCTCGGCCAGCGGCGCGGTGTGCGCGACCTCGGCCTGGCGATAGGCAAGCAGATGGTCGACCTTCCAGCCACCGTTGGGGACGATGTCCTCCTTGATCTGCCAGACCGCGTTGGCGATGTCGCCGATCACCTCGATGTCGGGAAAATAGACCGGATCGACCTCGGCGGTCTTGGTCGACACGTGGATCACCGTCGGGCCGCCCTGTTTCATGAAAAAGGGCGGCTTTTCGATCACGTCATGGCCAAGGTTGACGATGCAGTCCGACGCCTCGACCGCGCGGTGGACGAAATCGCCCGCGCTGAGCGCCGCGCAGCCGAGGAATTTCGGGTGGCGCTCGTCGATCACGCCCTTGCCGAGCTGGGTGGTCAGGAAGGGGATGCCGGTCTTTTCGATGAACTGCAGCAGCATCCGGCTGGTCATCGTGCGGTTGGCGCCGGCGCCGATGACGAGGACGGGCGAGGTCGCCTCCTCCAGCGCCTTCACCGCTTCGCGGATCGATTTGACGTCGGCGGTCGGGCGGCGGACGTGGCTGCGCTTCAGCGGCGTCGAATCGGTATGCTCGTCGGCGATATCCTCGGGCAGTTCGATATGCACCGCGCCGGGCTTTTCCTCTTCGGCGAGGCGGATGGCTTCGCGCACCCGGCTCGGGATATTGTCCGATGAGGCCATCTGGTGGGTGAATTTGGTGATCGGCCCCATCATCGCGACGACGTCGAGAATCTGGAAACGGCCCTGTTTCGATTTCTTGATCGGCTTTTGCCCGGTGATCATCATCATCGGCATGCCGCCCAATTGCGCATAGGCGGCCGCGGTGACGAAATTGGTGGCGCCGGGGCCGAGCGTCGCGAGGCAGACGCCGGTCTTGCCGGTGTGGCGGCCATAGGTGGCGGCCATGAAGCCCGCGCCCTGTTCGTGCCGCGTCAGGATCAGCTTGATCTTGGTCGACCGCGACAGGCTGTCGAGGAAATCCAGATTCTCTTCGCCCGGCACGCCGAAGATATATTCGACGCCCTCTTCCTCCAGGCATTCGATGAACAGGTCGGATGCTTTTTTCATGTGTCAGTCGCCCCCTCAGCCGCGCACCCCAGCGGTGCGGCCCCAAGTCATGCCGGCGACCCTCAGCATGGTATCGGTGCAGCGGCGCTCGTCGTCAGGCCGCGAGTCCCTGCTGCATCGCGACGCGGTTGTAACGAGGGGGGAAGGGGTTGTCACCCTGTGGGTCGGTGCGCGAACTGGTTAGCGCCGGTCGAGCCACAGATCGCGGTCGAGCCGTCCAGCGACCGCGGCGCCGGCCGGGATTTCGGCGCTGCGCCCGGTCTTGACGAAGGGCAAGACGAGGAAGGCGGCGGCGGTCGCCGCGGCGTCGCCGGCATCGGCCTTGCCGCGCGCGCCGATCGTGCCGCTGACGCGGACCGTGCCCCCCGGCAGCTCGGCGTACAGCAGCTGCACCTCGAGCTTGCCCAGTTTGCCGAAGGCGCCGCGCGTCTCGGCGCTCGACACCTGGCCGACGACGACGGTGCCGGGGGCGATGGCGGTCACCCCGTTCACGATCAGCGGCGCCGCGACGGTGAGGTGGAGGAGGTCGCCCTTGACGTTGGTCTTGCTGGACAGGGCGTTAGTGGTAACGAGTTCGATGACGGTTCCCGCGGGCACAAGAATGCGCCCGTCCGCCGCGTCGGCGACGGGCGATGCGGCGGGGCTCTGCTGGGCGCCGACCGGCACCGCCAGCGTCATGGCGAGGCAGACCAGCCCGGTGCGGCGCCAGGTCACGGGACCGCCGGCGCCGGCAGGGCGATTTCGACATCCTGTTCGACGAAGCCGGTCATCAGCTCGCCCGCCTTGATCTTGGCGTTGTTGCCCTTGGCGAACAGGCCGAGCGGGCCGAGCGCCAATATGCCGAGCGCGGTCTCGCCGCCGCCGCCGGCGCCCTTGGCGCTGTTGGTGCCGCTCACCGGAATATGTACGTCGCCGCGTTCGACATAGAGCAGCCGGGCTTCGAGCGCGCCGGCCTTGCCGACGTTGCCGCTCTTCTTCGCCGACAGCACTTCGCCCCACCCCGTCGCGCCGACCGGGATGATCACCACCCCGTCGACGGTCACCGGCTTGTCGACGCGCAGTTTGAAGCGGTGCCCGGCGAGGTGCGTCTTCGTCGTGACTTCGGAAACGACCATGAAATGGACCGGCGTGTCGCGGCGCAGCACCAGCGGCGCGACGGCGATTTCGGTCGGCGGCACGGCGGCCTGGCCGGTGGCCGGCTCGACCGCGGCGACGATCGGCACCGGCGCGTCGGCGGGCGCGGCCTGCGTTGCCGCCGCCAGCCAGATCGCCGCCGCCGCGGCTTGAATCGATATCATGCTATCCCCCTGCAACCCCTGGCGCTTTAGGCCATGATCGAGGCGATTTGCCAAGCCAGAATCCGGCTTGACGTCGGCGCGGCGGGCGACGAACTAATGCGGACCACTTGGGGGAGCAGAAAATGAAACGAATCAAGTTACTGGCGGCGGTCGCCGTTGCCGCGATCACCGTCTCGACGCCCGCTGCGGCGAAGAAAAAAGATGTGACCTACGCCATGGTCAACGAGGAAATGGGCGTGCCCGTTTTCCCGCACGACATCACCGACAAACCGTACAAGATCGTCGGGGTGGTCACCGCCGGGGTCCGCAAGGCGACGATTTTCAGCAAGGAGCCGTCGCAGAAGAAGATCTATTCGGAAATCTGGGAACGCGGCGAAAAGCTGGGCGCCGACGCGGTGATCGGTGCGAAATACGGCGACAGCCAGATCACCGCGCTGAGCTGGGGCAGCACCAAGGCCGGCGGCGTCGCGATCAAGTTCCTGACTGCCGAGGAAATCGCCGCAGGCACCAAGGGCGATACGCTCGAAGGGTTCGACCCCGCCGCATGGACCGGCAAGAAAATGTAACCATCCGGTATCGGAGAAATAGCGGGGGGAGCGGCACCTGCCGCTCCCTTTTTCGTTGGGACCGCCGCCGCTCAGTCGATATCGAACAGCCCCGCCAGCTGCTCGACCATCGTGCCGCCCAGCTGCTCGGCATCCATGATCGTCACCGCGCGGCTGTAATATCGCGTCACGTCGTGGCCGATGCCGATCGCGCACAGCTCGACCGGCGAGCGGGTTTCGATCCAGTCGATCACCTGGCGCAGATGCTGGTCCAGATAGGCGCCGTGGTTGACCGACAGCGTGCTGTCGTCGACCGGCGCGCCGTCGCTGATCACCATCAAAATCTTGCGTTCCTCGGGGCGGCCGATGATGCGGGCGTGCGCCCAAGTCAGCGCTTCGCCGTCGATATTTTCCTTCAGCAACCCCTCGCGCATCATCAGCCCCAGCGACTTGCGCGCGCGGCGATAGGGTTCGTCGGCGGGCTTGTAGATGATGTGGCGCAGGTCGTTGAGGCGGCCGGGGTGCGCCGGGCGACCGGCGGCGAGCCAGTCCTCGCGGCTCTGCCCGCCCTTCCACGTCCGCGTCGTGAACCCCAGGATTTCGGTCTTGACGCCGCAGCGCTCGAGCGTGCGCGCGAGGATGTCAGCGCTGATCGCCGCGATGCTGATCGGCCGCCCGCGCATCGACCCCGAATTGTCGATCAGCAGCGTGACGACGGTATCGCGAAAATCGGTATCGCGCTCGATCTTGTACGACAGCGACTGGCCGGGCGAGACGATGACGCGCGCCAGCCGCGCCGCATCCAGCTGGCCCTCCTCCTGGTCGAAGTCCCACGCGCGGTTCTGCTGCGCCATCAACCGGCGCTGCAGGCGGTTGGCGAGCTTGGTCACCGCCCCCTGCAGATGCGTCATCTGCTGGTCGAGATAGGCGCGCAGGCGGGTCAGTTCGTCGGCGTCGCACAGCTCGGTCGCGGCGATGATCTCGTCATGCTTGTCGGTAAAGCGCAGATAGTTGAAGTCGGGGATGTCGCTCGGCAGGCGGTTGGGGCGCACCGGCAGCATGCCTTCGTCGCCTTCGCCGCCCATTTCGGGCTCGCCATCGGCCTCCATCTCCTGCGCGTCGGGATCGCTGTCGCCGTCGTCGGCCTGGTCGCCCGCGGTCTCGGCGCGCGCGTCGACCTGGCTCTCGCCGGCGCCGCCGTCTTCGCTGTCCTGTTCCTCCTGGCTCTCCTCGGCCTCCGACTGGTCCTCGTCGCCGCCGTCCTCGGCGCCTTCCTCCAGCGGCTCGTCGCCGTGGATCAGGTCGAGGTGGCGCAGCGCCAGCTTCGCGGTCTCGGCAAAGCCGGCCTGGTCGTCGAGCAGCATCGACAGCGCGGTGATGTCGGCGCCCGCGTCCTGCGCAATCCACTCGCGGACCAGCGACAGCCCGGTTTCGGTGCCCTGCGGCGCGCGGTCGCCGGTCAGCGCCTCGCGCAGCAGCAGTTCGAGCGCGCTCGACACCGGCACCTCGTCGCGGCTTTGCGCGCGGCTGATCGGGTCGCTGCGCATCCGCATCGCCAGCGCCGCCGACAGATTGCCGCGCATTCCTTCCATATGGCGCGCGCCGAGCGCCTCGACCCGCGCCCGCTCCATCGCGTCGAACGCCGCGGCGGCCAGCGGTTCGGCGGGGCGTGCGGCGGCGTGCAGTTTCTCGCTGTGATGCTTCATCCGCAGCGCATAGGAATCGGCGAAGCCGCGCGCCTCGGCGACCTGCTCGGCGGGCAGGGTGCGCGACGGCGTCGGCACCTTGATCGCCTTGCCGATCTGCGCCGGCGCGTCGGCGGTAAAGCCGACCTCGACCTCGGCATCGCGCGTCACCGCACGCGCGACGCTCGACAGCGCGGCCTTGAAATCGTCGAGGGGGGAGGATGCGGTCATTTCGAGTCGGCTCTAACCAGCTTTTGGGGCGGAAGGAAGAGGATGCGGCGCTTCACTTTTCCATCGTCACCCCGGACGTGATCCGGGGTCCGTTCGGCCGGCGGAGTCATGGACCCCGGATCAAGTCCGGGGTGACGAAAGTGCGAGTAGGCAAAGCGATAGCTAAGCTCGCTTGACGCCGTGCGGGGTAGGGCGCATCCGGCCTCGATGCGCTCTCCCGCCATCTCCCCCATGAAACGCCCATGGATTGTCATCGCCTGCGCGGCGTTCATCGTCACGCTGGCGATGGGGGTGCGCCAGTCGTTCGGGCTGTTTCTGCCGCAGATGAGCGTCGATATCGGGATCAGCCGGTCGGACTTCGGCCTCGCGATGGCGCTCCAGAACCTGCTGTTCGGCCTCGTCCAGCCGTTCGTCGGCGCGCTCGCGGACAAGCATGGCGCCGGGCGCGTCGTGCTCGCCGGGGCGCTGCTCTATGCGCTCGGGCTGATCGGCGCGGCGTTCGCGACCGATGCGATCGGGCTGCATATCAGTTTCGGCATCTTCATCGGCATGGCGCAGTCGGCGACGACCTTCGTAGTCGTGCTCGGCGCGGTCGGCCGCGTCGTCAGCCCCGAAAAGCGCAGCAGCGCGTTCGGCATCGTCACCGCGGGCGGCTCGCTCGGCCAGTTCCTTGTCGTGCCGCTGGCGTCGATGCTGCTGCGGGATATCGGCTATCATGAGACGCTGTGGATCATGGCGGGACTCGTCGCGCTGTGCGGCCTGCTCGCGATCGGCGTCGCCGGGCGGACCGACGGCGGGCCGGGCCTGACCGCCGAGGTCGAGCAAAGCGCGCGCGCGGCGCTGCGCGAAGCCGCCGTGCATCGCGGCTTCTGGCTGCTCAACGCCGGCTTCCTCGTCTGCGGCTTCCACATCGCCTTCATCGCGACCCACCTGCCGGCCTATCTCGACGACAAGGGGCTGGGGATCGACATCGGGGCGCAGGTGCTGGCGCTGGTCGGGCTGTTCAACATCCTCGGCTCCTACATCTTCGGCCGCGCCGGCGATGCGCTGCGCCAGAAGCATGTCCTGTCGGCGCTTTACGCCGCGCGCTCGGCGGTCATCGCGCTGTTCCTGTTCGTGCCGCTCACCCATGCCGGCGCGCTGGTGTTCGCGGGCGCGATGGGCTTTTTGTGGCTCGGCACGGTGCCGCTGACCAGCGGCATAGTCGGCCGCATCTTCGGCATCCGCTACCTCTCGATGCTCTATGGCATCGTGTTCCTCAGCCATCAGGTCGGCAGCTTTTTCGGCGCGTGGATGGCGGGGCTGATCTTCGACGCCACCGGCAGCTACAATATCGCCTGGGGCATTTCGATCGCGCTCGGGCTGTTTGCGGCGCTGGTCCATCTGCCGATCGCCGACGCCCCGGTCAGACGGCTGCAACCGGCATGAAGCCGGCGCGGCAGGATGCGATCGCGCTCGCGCTGTTCGCGCTCGTCGCGGTCGGCGGGCTGTGGTTGTGGACCGGCGAAGGTCCGGCGGTCTGGCTCAGCGATTTTGCGGTGATGTGCGGATTTTAGGCTCAGGACCCTACGGCGCTTTCACCGCCGCGAGCCGGTTGCAGATGCCATTGTCGTCGGGCTTGGGATCGGCGGGGTCGGGGACCAGGCGAAAGACATGCGCGAGGTGGGTCGCCAGCCGCGCCGGCCGCGCCCTCTTGTCGGCGACCACATCGATGAAATCATTGCACGCCACCGCGCTGCGCAGGAAATTGCTGTGCCCGGTGGCGCCGCGCGACACGTCGGTGGTGTCGATCACCGTCAGTCCGGGAACCGCCGACGCATAGCAGCGGACGGGCAGCCCCTTCGCCTTCAGGTCGCCCGCCTCGAACGGGTCGAAGCAGAAGGGCGAACCAAGCCGCGGATAACCGTGCAGCGCGCGCGACGCGGCGAGCGCCTTGTCGGCGTGCGAGACATACACCGCCATGCGCCGGTTGTTGGCGACGCGCCGCGGCGACAGCACCTCTTCCTCGATGTCGCGTTCGAAGGTCTGGCGGTCGATGTCGGGCGAGGCGAGGATGACGTTGGAAATATTGCTGCTGTCGGCGTTGCTCGAGGTGCGATCGACGAAGGCGATCGCCGGAATGACCAGCCGCGCGCCCAGCGAATGCGACACGACGACGATTTCCTTGACCCACGGCCGCTCGGCGAGGGTTTTCAGGAAGTCGCGGAAATTGCGCACGTCGTGGTACATGTTGGTTTCGTCGACCGCGTAGCTCAGCACCTCGCCCTGCGACGGCCAGCTATATTCGATCACCGGCCCGTCGAAACCGGTCATCCGCGCGATCTGCGCCGCGTCCTTCGACGTCGTTTCGAACGTTTCGCGATAGCCATGGACATAGAGCAGGACGCGGCCTTGACGCCGGTCGGTTTCGGCCTGCAACGCCCGCCACCAGTCGCCCGAATCCTGAAACGCCATCGGAGTGCGCAGCTTTTTCTTGCCCGCCACTTCGACTTCGCGCGGCGCGGTAAAACGGCCATAGCGGATTTTCTCGCCGCGGTGGCGCATCAGCGTGACATCGTCGGTGCGGCAATCGGGCAGCCGGGTGGTGGCAAAGAACAGCGGCAGCGCCTCGCCGTCGATCACGGCGCCCGGCTGCGCGGTGCAGCGCGGCGCGGCGACATAGTCGGCATGGCGGACCGGACCGTAATCCACCGCGGCAATCCCGCATCCCGACAGCATCGACGCGATGGCGGCCACCGCGATGCCGGGGGCCAGCTTCACTTGCCGACCACCCCTTCGGGCAGGTCTTCGCCGAACACGCGCTGATAATATTCGGCGACGATCATCCGTTCGGCCTCGTCGCACTTGTTCAGGAACGACAGGCGGAAGGCGAAGCCGAGGCTGTTGAAGATCGCGGTATTCTGGGCCCAGCTGATCACCGTGCGCGGTGACATTACGGTCGAAATGTCGCCGTTGATGAAGCCTTGGCGCGTCAGGTCCGCGACCTTGACCATGTTCGCCACCGTGGTGTCGTCGGTGTCGGGCACCTTGGCGAGGACGATCGCGGCTTCGGTCGCGGCGGGCAGATAGTTCAGCGTGACGACGATGTTCCAGCGGTCCATCTGGCCCTGGTTGATCTGCTGCGTGCCATGATACAGCCCGCTGGTATCGCCCAGCCCGACCGTGTTCGCGGTCGAGAACAGGCGGAAATAGGGGTTCGGCCGGATGACACGGTTCTGGTCGAGCAGGGTCAGCTTGCCCTCGGTCTCCAGCACGCGCTGGATCACGAACATGACGTCGGGGCGCCCGGCGTCATATTCGTCGAACACCAGCGCGGTCGGGGTCTGCAACGCCCAGGGGAGCAGCCCTTCGCGAAACTCGGTGACCTGCTGGCCGTCGCGCAGCACGATCGCGTCGCGGCCAACCAGGTCGATGCGGCTGATATGCGCGTCGAGATTGACGCGGATGCACGGCCATTTGAGGCGCGCGGCGACCTGTTCGATATGCGTCGACTTGCCGGTGCCGTGATAGCCCTGCACCATCACGCGGCGGTTGTATTTGAAGCCCGCGAGGATCGCGAGCGTGGTGTCGCCGTCGAAGACATAGGTCGGGTCGATATCGGGGACGCGCGCGTCGGCCTCGCTGAACGCCGGCACCTTCATGTCGACATCGACGCCGAACATCTCGCGCGCGTCGATCTCGGTGTCGGGCGCCGCCAGCAGCGTCGAGCCGTGATGATCGGGGAGGCTGTTCGGGATATCGGTCATGGCAAGGGTCCAGCAAGGCAAATTGGGGAGAGTCGCCGCATGGCGGCGCATCGCCGTCGCGGTATCGCCATGGGTTGCAGCTTGCAACGCCTTTCAGAGCAGGCCGAGCGCCTTCATCACCGCCGACTGGTCGTAGTAAGGGCGTTCGCAGACGATCTTGTCGCGGCCCGGCGCGAACTCGAAGGATGCCGCCATGCGGATACGGAACGCCTTGCCGGTCGGCTCGATCGTCCGCATCCCCAGCTTCAGCGGGCCGAGGTGGGTGCCGGTCAGCCAGAATTCGACCAGCACGGTGTCGGTCGCGGCATCGGCGGCGATCGATATGACCTCGTTCGCCTGGTCGGGAAAGGGTTCGCGCGACGCGGCGAAATAGGATCGCACCGCCGTCTCGCCATCGAAAACGGTGCCGGGGCCGAGCAGTTCATAGCGCGGGTGGTCGAAGGTCGCGATGACGCCGTCCCAGTCGTGCGTGATTTCCAGCGCCATGTGGCGGCGAACGACCTCGATCCGGGCCCTATCGAGTTCAGCGTCCAATTCGCTCATCGTGCCGCTCCCTTATGCAAAAGCCTTGGTCTTGCGCAGCAACTGATAGGCGGCGACGACTTCGCCGAGCCGCGACTCGTAGCTGCGGTCGCCGCCGTTGCGGTCGGGATGATAGCGGCGAACGAGCTCGCTGTAACGCCGCCGCAGCGTCGCGCGGTCGGCGTCGGCGGCCAGGCCGAGCAATTGCATCGCGCCATGCTCCTCGCGCGACAGCCCGGGATTGGCGGCTTCGCGCCGCGCTTCGTCCATGCGCTGGCGAAAGCGGGCGCCGAGCGCGTCGATCGGATCCTTGAAATCGGCCCAGCGCGGCGGCAGGTCGGCGCTGCCGGCGGCGCGAAAGGTGCGGCTTTCAGTCTCCCACCCCGCCATCGGCGACTGCGCCGCCATGATCTGGTCGGCGGTCATGCCTTCGAAGAAATTATAGCCGGCGTTGAATTCGCGGACATGGTCGAGGCACAGCCAGCGATATTGCGGCGGGCCGTCGGGCGAGCGCGTCCACGCCATCGGGGCGCGAAATTCGCCGGCCTCGCGGCAGCCGGGCACGGCGCAGGGCTCTTCGCGAGCGACGCGGCCATGGAAACGGGAGGGGCGGGAGGGAGAGGGCAAAATGGCTCGGCGCGAAGATTGGGACAGGCTCCCTCATGTGGCGATGCCCGGCGCCGGGTCAACCCCGAAGCCGGCGCGGCGCTGCTGTGATCGCGGTCATTTGCCCCGCGGGGCGAATCGCCCTAGCCTGATCGGGCAACGCAATGCGCGGCGGGGTCGCTCCTGCGAAGGGCCGGACATATCCGGGCTTCGCCAGCACGAAGGAGACGATGAATGACCGACAAGAAAACGGCCGTCGAAATCGACGACACCAAGCTGGAAGGCGTCCACGGCGGCGGCAAGCTGATCGGCGACGACATCGGGCTGCCGCGCAAGACCGGCGCGCCGATTTCGCCGATCGCGCCCAAGCCGATGGAAAGCGAAACCGAGGACGAATGACGATGGCGGGGCGGCCTGCGCCGCCCCGTCATGCCGGTGCGGCGCGCCAATATGCCGCGACCCCATTTCCATCGGGCGGCCGACAGGTTAGGATTGCGGACATGACCACAGGCCCCGTCCAGACCGAAATGGAAACGCTGCTGCGCGCCGCCTTTCCCGACGCCGATTTCACCGTCAGCAACGACAGCGCCAGCCATCACGGTCACGCCGGAGACGACGGATCGGGCGAGTCGCATTTCAGCCTCAACATCGAATGGGCGGGCTTTGCCGGCATGAACCGCGTGATGCGCCAGCGCGCGGTGAACAAGGCGCTCGGCGACCTGCCCGGTCAGCGCGTCCACGCGCTGGCGATCCGAGCGACGGCGCCGGACGAATAGGGCGATCGACCATGGCCGAACACCGCATCTACTCCACCAGCTTCGCCAGCGTTTATCCGCATTATGTGACGAAGGCAGAGCGCAAGGGCCGGACGAAGGCCGAGGTCGACGAGATACTCTGCTGGCTGACCGGCTATGACCAGAGACAGCTGGACGCGCAGATCGCAGCGAAGACCGATTTCAAGAGCTTCTTCGCCGAAGCCCCCGCGATGAACGTCGCGCGCGACCAGATCAAGGGCGTCGTCTGCGGCATCCGCGTCGAGGAGATCGCCGAGCCGCTGATGCGCGAAATCCGCTACCTCGACAAATTGATCGACGAGCTGGCGAAGGGCAAGGCGATGGCGAAAATCTTGCGGGAGACTGCGGCATGACGATGGATATCATCACCCCCTCGACCCACGACCTCGGCGCGTTCGAGGTGCGGCGGACCTTGCCGAACAAGTCGCGCACGATGGTCGGCCCGTTCATCTTCGTCGACCAGTTCGGCCCGGCGCATTTCGACATCGGCGCCGGCATGGACGTCCGCCCGCACCCGCACATCAACCTCGCCACGGTCACCTATTTGTTCGAGGGTGCGATCGATCATCGCGACAGCCTCGGCACCCTCGCAACGATCCGCCCCGGCGCGTGCAACCTGATGACCGCGGGCAGCGGCATCGTCCACTCGGAGCGCACCCCCGCCGCCGAGCGCGCGACCGGATCGGGCATTTCGGGGATGCAGACCTGGCTCGCGCTGCCCGACGGCAAGGAAGAGATCGACCCGGCGTTCGAGCATGTCGCGAAGGACGAACTGCCGCTGATCGAGGATAACGGCGTGTCGGCGCGCATCATCATGGGGCAATTGTGGGGCGCGACCTCGCCGATCACCCAGCATGCCGCGACGATCTACGCCGACATCGTGATGAACGCCGGCGCGTCGATCCCGATCGAGGCCGAGGCCGACGAGCGCGCGGTGCTGGTGGCGCTCGGCGACGCGAGCCTCGACGGCGAAGCGCTCGAGCGGCACAGCCTCTATATCCTGAAGCCGGGGCAGGCGATGACGCTGCGCGCGGCCAGCGACGCGCGGGTGATGCTGCTCGGCGGCGAGGCGTTCAAAACCCCGCGCCATGTGTGGTGGAATTTCGTCAGCTCGTCGCGCGACCGCATCAACGACGCCAAGCACGACTGGAAGGACGGCAAATTCCCGCTGGTGCCCGGCGACAGCGACGAGTTCATCCCGATCCCCGAGGTGCCCAAGACGGTCAGTTATCCCTGACCGCGACAGACCCACTTGCCAGCCGCGCCGCGCAACGCCAGATTGGTTTCGAATAGAAACCAAAGGAGCGGCGCCGATGCCGGGCGATTTCGAACAGCAGCGCCTGGCGCTTTCCACCGGGGTCGAACTCGACGTCGTCGATCTGGGGCCGAAGGACGCCCCGGCGCTGATCTTCCTCCACGGCTTTCCCGAATCGCACCGCACCTGGCGCCACCAGCTGCCGCATTTCGCCGGGCGTTTTCGCTGCATCGCTCCCGACCAGCGCGGTTATCGGGGCTCGTCGAAGCCGCAGGACGTCGCCGC
Source organism: Sphingopyxis sp. (assembly GCF_050916055.1). Lineage (GTDB taxonomy): Bacteria > Pseudomonadota > Alphaproteobacteria > Sphingomonadales > Sphingomonadaceae > Sphingopyxis. The sequence goes on along the minus strand of NZ_CP051527.1, from coordinate 2,340,255 downwards.
CTACACCCCCGACAAGCTGATCGCCGATATCTTCGCGATGGCCGATGCGCTGGGGGTCGAGCGCTTCACCATCGTCGGCCACGACTGGGGCGGCGCGATTGCGTGGGGGGTCGCGCTCGGCGGCCAGCCGGGCGGGCTGCATCCGGCGTGGGCGGGGCGCGTCGCCCGCGCGGTGATAGCCAACGCGCCGCACCCCGGGATCTTTCAGCGCCTGCTCGCGACCAATGCCGAACAGCGCGCCGCGAGCCAGTATATCCGCACCTTCCGCGACCCGGCGAGCGACGCGATCATTGCGGAGCATGGCATCGCCGGCATCCTCGCGCACGCCTTTGCCGGCCGCGTGCCGAGCGGCGGGATGGCCGAGCCCGACGAGATCGCCCGGTTCCTGAAGGATTGGGAGGACCGCGACACGTGCCGCGCGATGATCGACTGGTATCGCGCCTCGCCGCTGGTCGTGCCGGCGATGGACGAACCCTATGCCGATCCGCCCGCGGCGCCCTTCCCGAAACTGACGATCCCGACGCTGGTGGTGTGGGCGCTCGACGACGTCGCGTTGCCGCCGTGCAATCTCGACGGCCTGGGTGCGCTGGTGCCCGATGCGACGATCGTCAAAGTGCCGGGATGCGGCCATTTCGTGCCGTGGGAGGCGCCGGACGCGGTCAATGCCGCGATCGACGCCTTCCTCGATCGCACCGCCTAGGTCGGGGGGTCAGTTAGCGGGGTTGAGCAGGCAGCCGCTCGCGCCTGCGTAACGCGCGCTGCGCGAGGCAAGCAACGGGACGCCGCCGGACACCGTTTTGGTCGCGGGATCCTCGGCCAGCGAAATCATCTCCATCCCCGGCTCGAAATCGCTCTGGCAACTGTCCAGGCTGCGCCCCTGGACATAGCGGCACGAACAGCCGACGCGCGCGGCATAGGCCGATCCGAGTTCGGCCTGCGCCTTGAACGACGGGAATTTCCAGATCGCGAATCCGGCAAGCAGCACTGCGATCAGCAGCGCCCACGGCAGGCAGCCGCCCCAGCGGCTCGGCCGCCGTTTGCGGCGCAACCGGTCGGGGATTTCGGGCGTCGGCGGCGGCGCGGCTGGGGGCGGCGCGACGGGCGGTGCGGGCGGCACCGGGTCGGGCGTTGCCGTGGCGGGTGGGTTGGTGTTAGTCACCACGCCATGATCACGAAAAAAGCCATGCTGGCAAGTGCCGCGCTGCTCCTCCTCGCGGGATGGTCGCTGTCGCACGCGGCGGCGCCGGGCGCCATCGCCCCCGCCGCGCCGGGGCCGCAGTTCGGCGCCGCGCCCGATCCCGCGATGCAGGTCGACACGCTGCCGCTGCTCCCCGCGCTCCCGCCCGCGGTCAAGGCGCGCGCCGATGCGCTGTTCGCCGACGCCGAGGCGGTCGGGCAGACGCGCGCGCTGTACGTGCTGCGCGACGGCAAGCCGATCTACGAACGCTATGCCGCGGGCTTCGGGCCGGACAGCAAGCTGATCAGCTGGTCGATGGCGAAAAGCATCACCGCGGTGCTCACCGGTTTCCTCGTCGCCGACGGGCAATTGTCGCTCGACGGCGCGGCGCCGGTTGCCGCATGGCAGCGCAGCGGCGACCCGCGCGGCGCGATCACGCTCAAGAACCTGCTCCACATGTCGGCGGGGCTGGAGCATGTCGAAAACGGCGATCCGGTGTGGGACGGCGACACTGTGGCGATGCTGTTCGGCGGCGGCGCCGGCGACATGGCGGGATTTGCCGAGGCGAAGCCCGCGGCGGCGCGGCCGGGCGAGGTCTTCAACTACAGCTCGGCGACCAGCGTCATCCTCGCCGACATATTGGCCGACACGCTGACCCCGTCGCAAAACCCCGACGCGCGGCGCGAGGCGATGCGCGACTTCATCGCCGGGCGCCTCGCCGAACCGCTCGGCATGACCAGCCTGACCCCCGAATTCGACGCCAGCGGCACGATGATCGGCGGATCGATCATGCACGCGACGGCACGCGACTATGCCAAATTCGGCGAGTTCCTGCGCAACGACGGCGTCGTCGATGGCCAGCGGCTGCTGCCCGCCACATGGATGGACTTCATGCTGGCGCCCTCGGCGACCGACGGCGGCTATGGCGGCCATATCTGGCTCAACCGCCGCCGCCCGCCGGGCTCCAACGCCGCGCTCTGGCCCGACCGCGGCCCCAACGACCTGTTCGCCTGCATCGGCCACCAGGGCCAATATATCATCGTCTCGCCATCGCAGCGGGTGACGATCGTGCGGCTGGGCGTGACGAAGGACGACCAGTTCCCCGAATTGCGCCGGCACCTGGCGGATTTGACCGCGGCGCTTTGAACCCGGACGTTGCGGCGTCGGCCCGAACGGTTGCGGCGGCAGCGCTCCTCCCCGGCACGGGGAGGGGGACCATGCGAAGCATGGTGGAGGGGCACGCGGTGTCGAACGCTTGCGTATGCCCTCCCGCACCCCTCCACCACCCTACGGAGGATAATCGGCCCCGTCCGCTTCCCGCCAATCCGGACAATTGCTCACGGCAACCCGGCAGGGAGGACCGGAAAGTGCCGATTGCGACGCGTTGCGCACGTCAAGGCTATAAGGTTTCGCGCAGAGTCCGCAGAGAGCGCAGAGAAGACGAAAAGGAATCACGCGGAGACTCGGAGACGCGGAGTTGCGGCCGTAGCGGATGGATTTAGCGTCGAATGGTCAGGCAATCCCAGCTCTGCATGGTGAGCGGCTGCGCCGCTTCGTCTTTCTTCTCCGCGTCTCCGCGCCTCCGTGTGAACAACATCTCTATCTCTGCGCCTCTGCGCGAAATATTTGAAAGACGGCATCCGACCAGAAGCTGCCCTACTTAACCCCGTTCGCATCGAGCGAAGTCGAGATGCCCATCGGCGTGGTGTGAGGTCGACGCGTGTCTCGACTTCGCTCGACACGAACGGATTGGGGATGGCCTTTAACGACCGGTTGTGGACGTTAGGGCGTGATCAATTTCGGTGTTAAGCAGCTGCTATGGTGAGCACAGAGGCCCTGTTCCGCATCGCCGATGCTGCTGAAGAGGCAGGCAACTACGACCTTGCGCTTCGATCCTTTGAGCGTGGAGCGTCGCTCGGCGACAGCATGTGTCTTTGTCGCCTTGCTTACCTCTTCGACGTTGGAATCGGAGTGGACCCCGATAAGGTAGCGGCAATGCGCCTTTACCGTCGGGCATGGCGCATTGATCGCGACACCGTCGCAGGAGCAAACATTGCCATTCTTTACCGAGAGCAAAAGAACTGGCGTCAAACGTTCCGCTGGTGGCAGCGTGTAGCAGGGCTGGGAGACGGAAGCGCGAACCTAGAGTTAGCAAAGTGCTATTTACGCGGGCAAGGCGTGAGACGAGACCCGCAAGCTGCCCTCCGATGCTTGGCCGCTGCCGAGGGTTCGATATACATAACTGAATACGAGCGCGAACTTGCTCGACGGCTCTTGGGCAGGCTTCGTCCCCGGGGGCTCAATAGCTGCTAACGTCCGCTTTCCACCCCAAAGCTGACCTTCGCTTAGCCAGCGATTTTAAAGCAGAAACTCGCCCACCAGCGTCGTCACGCACGTCCCGCTGAGTTCGACCATCGCGCCGTCCATCCGGCATCCGACATGGCCGCCGCGCTTGCTCGCCTGATAGGCGGCGAAGCTGTCGCGGCCGAGGCGCGCCGACCAATAGGGCGTCAGCACGCTGTGCGCCGATCCGGTCACCGGGTCTTCGTCGATCCCGGCGCCGGGCGCAAAGGCGCGGCTGACGACATCGGCGCCCGACGGATCGCCGCCGCCCGGCGCGGTGGCGATGTACAGGACGTCGCCGCCCTGTTTCAGCGCGCGGAAATCGGGGGCCAGCGCGCGCACGGCGGCCGCGTCGGCATAGACGATCAAGGCATAGCCGCCCGGATGCCACAAGGTTTCCACCGCATCGCCGCCAAGCGCATCGACGATATCGGGCATGGCCTTGGGCGCAGGCGGATAGGCGGGCAGCGCCATGCGATAGCGTTCGTCGCCGTCGCCGTCGTCGCCCCCTTCCTTGCCACCGGCGCGCGCGACCTGCAAAATGCCCGCCTTGCGGGTGCGAAAACGCATTTCCTCGCGCCACGGCGCCGCCGACAGCAGGACATGGCCGCTCGCCAGCGTCGCATGACCGCACAGCGCGACCTCGACCGTCGGGGTGAACCAGCGCAATTCATAATCGGCGGCGTCGCTTTCATCGGGGACCAGAAAGGCGGTCTCGGCGAGGTTGTTTTCGGCCGCGATCGCCTGGAGCATGGCGTCGCCCAGCCATTCGTCGAGCGGCATCACCGCCGCCGGGTTGCCGGTGAAGGCGCGGTCGGCGAAGGCATCGACCTGGGTGATCGGCAGGCGGCGCCAGCTCATGGGTAGAGCAGCCCGCTCGCCCAGCCGTCGCCATCGCGCGTAAAACGCGTGCGTTCGTGCAGCCGGTGGGCGCGATCCTGCCAGAATTCGATCGCGTCGGGGATGACGCGCCACCCCGACCAGCGCGGCGGGCGCGGGACGTCGCCGCCCGCGAAGCGCGCCTGCGCCTCGGCAAAGCGGGCCTCGAAGGTTTCGCGGCGGTCGAGCGGGCGCGACTGGTCGCTCGCCCACGCGCCGAGCTGCGAATCGCGGCTGCGCGTGGCGAAATAGGCGTCGGCGGTGGCGGCGTCGACCGGGGTCACCGGCCCCTCGATGCGGATCTGGCGGCGCAGCGACTTCCAGTGAAACAGCAGCGCGACCTGCGGGTTGGCCGCCAGCTCGCCGCCCTTGCGGCTGTCGAGGTTGGTGTAGAAAACGAAGCCGTCGGGGCCATGCCCCTTCAGCAGCACCATGCGCAGCGACGGCTGTCCGTCGGGCGCACTGGTGGTGAGCGCCATCGCATTGGGATCGTTGGGCTCGCTGGCGCGGGCTTCGGCGAACCAGGCGTCGAACAGCGCGAAGGGATCGGTTGTCATGCGCGCGGTCATAATGCGGTGGAGCGCGATGGTCGAGTTTCATCGACCGGCCACGGAACTTGACCCCGCGGCGCGACATTACCACATCGCGGCGCAATCGGGCCTTTCCGCCCAACATCTTATCGGGCTATTGGAGCGATATGGCAGATCCCTATTCCACCCTGGGCGTCGCAAAGGACGCGAGCGACGCGGAAATCAAGACCGCGTACCGCAAGCTCGCCAAGGAATTGCACCCCGACAAGAACAAGGACAATCCAAAGGCGTCGGAAAAATTCTCCGACGTCACGCGGGCCTATGACCTGCTGTCGGACAAGACGAAGCGCGCCCAGTTCGACCGCGGCGAGATCGACGCCGACGGCAATCCGGCGATGCCCTTCGGTTATGGCGGCGGCGGGTTTCGCGGCGATCCGCGCGGCGGCGGCCCGCAGGGCGGCTTCGGCGGCGAGGGCGCGGATATCTCCGACCTGTTCGAAGGGCTGTTCGGCGGCCGCGCCGGTGGCGGCAGCCCGTTCGGCGGTTTCGGCGGCCGCAGCGCGCCGCCGCCCAAGGGCGCCAATGTCGCCTATCGCCTGGCGGTGTCGTTCGTCGACGCCGCGACGCAGGCGCCGCAGCGGATCACGCTCGCCGATGGCGGGACGATAGACCTGAAGCTGCCCGCCGGGGTCGAGACGGGCACTCAGATGCGGCTCGCCGGCAAGGGGCAGCCGGGGCCGGGCGGCAACGGCGACGGTATCGTCACGATCAGCGTCAAGGACCATCCATTCTATGTCCGCGAAGGCGCGAATATCCGCCTCGACCTGCCGATCACGCTGAACGAGGCGGTCGCGGGCGCCAAGGTCAAGGTGCCGACGGTCGACGGCCCGGTGATGCTGTCGATCCCCGCCGGATCGACCTCGGGCAAGGTGATGCGGCTGAAGGGCAAGGGATTCAGCCAGAAAAGCGGCGGTCGCGGCGACCAGCTGGTGCGGCTGATGATCGACCTGCCGGCAGAAGACCCGGAGCTGGCGAAATTCGTCGGCGCGTGGACCGACGACCGCGCGGTGCGCGCGGACCTGGGTGGGTAATTGGTGACCGATCGCACCGAACCGGCCGATGCCGCCGCGCTCGAGCGCGAGGTTGCCGAGGAGGTCGGCCGGGAGTTTCTGGCTGGCGGCCAGTCGCCGCATTCGCCCGAAGCGCGCGCCGAGCGCGACAAGCGGATCAAGCTGCGCGCGCGCGCCGAGGGGATCATCCACCGCGGTCGCAAGACGCTGGGGCCGGGGACGCGCGCCTTTCATATCGTGCGCCGCGTCGTCGTCGGCACCTATACCGACGGCTTCATCCACGCCGGCAATCTCGCCTATCTGGCGCTGATCGCGCTGTTTCCCTTCTTCATCCTGCTCGCCGCGGCGCTCAGCCTGTTCGGTGGCAGCGCCGGCGGCGAAGCGGCGGTCGGCGCGGTGTTTTCGCTGATGCCGCCGACGGTCGCGAGGGCGCTGTCGGGACCGATCAGCGAGGTGATGAGCGCGCGCACCGGCATTTTCCTGTGGCTGGGCGCGCTCGTCGCGCTGTGGACGGTGGGCAGTCTGGTCGAAACGATCCGCGACATCCTCCGCCGCGCCTATGGCACCCATTTTTCCAAGGGCTTCTTCCATTACCGGTTGCTGTCGATCGGCATCATCACCGGCGCCGTGGTGCTGATGCTGCTGTCGTTCAGCATGCAGGTGCTGATCGTCGGGATCGAGGAATTCGTGACGCGGTTCCTGCCCGCCGCCTATCAGTCGTGGGGCGTCGTCGCGATTTCCCGCGGCGTGTCGGGCGCCGGCCTGTTCCTTGCCATCTACATGCTGTTCTACACGCTGACCCCGTCGAAATACCGGCGGCTGAAGAAATGCCCGAAATGGCCCGGCGCGCTGTTCACGACCCTGTGGTGGATCGGCGTTACGTTGGCGCTGCCGCCGTTGCTCGCCAGCCTGCTCAGCTATGACGCAACCTACGGCAGCCTCGCGGGTGTCATGGTCGCGCTGTTCTTTTTCTATCTCGTCGGACTGGGTATGGTGATCGGGGCCGAACTCAACGCGGCGCTCGTCGAGGTTGAGGATTTGGGCCGCGACGCTATTGGGCCTGTGGACGACATCAAAGTGACGCACAAAGGGGCCGGAGAAAATATATGACGGGTCTGATGAAGGGCAAACGCGGGCTGATCATGGGGCTCGCCAACGACAAGTCGCTCGCCTGGGGCATCGCCAAGGCGCTGCACGGCGCGGGCGCCGAGCTGGCGATCAGCTATCAGGGCGAGGTTATGCTGAAGCGGGTGAAACCGCTCGCCGACCAGCTCGGCTGCGATTTGCTGATCGACTGCGACGTCGCCGACATGACCAACCTCGACGCGGCCTTCGCGACGCTGGGCGCACGCTGGCCGACGATCGATTTCGTCGTCCACGCGATCGGCTACACCAACAAGGAGGCGCTGCGCGGCCATTATGCCGACGTCACGCTCGACGATTTCCTGATGACGATGAACATCAGCGTCTACAGCTTCACCGCGGTGGCCAGGCGCGCCGCGGCGATGATGCCGCCGCTCGATCCCGAAACCGGCAAGGGCGGCGGCTCGCTGCTGACCTTGAGCTATTATGGCGCCGAAAAGGTCATCCCGCATTACAATGTGATGGGCGTCGCCAAATCGGCGCTCGAGACCAGCGTCAAATATCTCGCCAACGATTATGGTCCGCAGGGGGTGCGTGTGAACGCGATCTCGGCCGGTCCGATCAAGACGCTCGCCGCGTCGGGCATCGGCGATTTCCGCCTGATCCTGAAATGGAACGAGTTCAACGCCCCGCTGCGCCGCAACGTCACCATCGACGACGTCGGCGGCTCGGCGCTCTATCTGCTCAGCGATCTCGCGAGCGGGGTGACGGGCGAAACGCATCACGTCGACGCCGGCTACCACACGATCGGCATGAAGCAGGAAGACGCGCCGGACATCGCGCTGGCATGAGTTTCAACAGCTTCGGGCGCGTTCTTCGCTTCACGACCTGGGGGGAGAGCCACGGTGCCGCGCTCGGCGCCGTCGTCGATGGCTGCCCGCCGCGGCTGTCGCTGTCCGAGGCCGATATCCAGCCGTTCCTCGACAAACGCCGCCCCGGCCAGTCGCGCCACACGACGCAGCGGCAGGAGCCCGATCAGGTGCGCATCTTGTCGGGGGTGTTCGAAGGCAAGACCACCGGCACCCCGATCAGCCTGATGATCGACAATGTCGATCAGCGCTCGAAGGATTATGGCGAGATCGCGCAGGCCTATCGCCCCGGCCACGCCGATTACAGCTATGACGCCAAATACGGCATCCGCGACTATCGCGGCGGCGGCCGGTCGAGCGCGCGCGAAACCGCGGCGCGCGTCGCCGCGGGCGGGGTCGCGCGGCTGGTCATCCCCGAAGTCCAGATCCACGCCTGGGTCGCCGAAATCGGCGGCGACGCGATCGATCCCGCCAACTTCGACCTCGAAGAAATCGACCGCAATCCCTTTTTCTGCCCCGACCCCGCCGCGGCGCAGCGCTGGGAGGGACTGATGGACGCGGCGCGCAAGGCGGGCAGCTCGCTCGGCGCCGTCATCGAATGCGCCGCGAGCGGTGTCCCCGCCGGCTGGGGCGCGCCGATCTATGCCAAGCTCGACAGCGACCTCGCCGCCGCGATGATGGGGATCAACGCGGTGAAAGGCGTCGAGATTGGCGCGGGCTTCCACGCCGCGCGCCTCCGCGGTGAGGAAAATGCCGATCCGATGCGCCCTGCCACCGACGGCAGCAACCGCCCCGATTTCCTGTCGAACAACGCCGGCGGCATCGCCGGCGGCATTTCGACCGGCCAGCCGGTCGTCGTCCGCGTCGCGTTCAAGCCGACCAGCTCGATCCTCACCCCCGTCCCCACCGTCAACCGGGCGGGCGAGGCCGCCGACATCGTCACCAAGGGCCGCCACGATCCGTGCGTCGGCATTCGCGGGGCGCCGGTGGTCGCGGCGATGATGGCGCTCGTACTCGCCGATCACAAACTGCTCCACCGCGCACAATGCGGGTGACCGCGGCGTGATCGAGGCGGTTCGCACCTTCATCGACGCACATCAGGCGGTGATTTCGCTCGTCGTGCTCGCGGCGATCTTTGCCGGTTTCGTGATGGAACGGCTGCCCGCGACGGTGATCGCGGTGGTCGGCGCCTGCGTCTATCTGGCGCTCGGCATCCTCGACGCCGACGCGATGTATTCGGTCTTTTCCAACACCGCGCCGATTGTCATCGGGGCGATGTTCGTGCTGTCGGGGGCGCTGATCCGCACCGGGGTGATCCAGCGCGTCGCCGACAAGATCATGGCGCGCGCCGAAAAACACCCGCGCCTGGCGATCGTCGAGGTGCTGGTCGGGGCGCTCGTCGCCTCGGCCTTCCTCAACAACACGCCGGTCGTCGTCGTGCTGCTGCCGATCATGATCAAGCTCGCCGAAGTGACCGGGATCAGCGCCAAGAAGCTGCTGATGCCGCTGTCGATCGTCGCCGTGCTCGGCGGCACGCTGACGCTGATCGGCACCTCGACCAACCTCGTCGTCGACGGCATCGTCCGCGACGCCGGGATGGAGCGCTTCGGGATATTCGAGATCACCCCGATCGGGCTGGTCACCGCCGCGTCGGGGATGATCGGCCTCGCGCTGATGTGGTGGCTGCTGCCGGCCGACCGGCCGATCAGCGGCCCCGCGGGGACCGCCGATTCGCACCAGTATCTGACCGAACTGGTGCTCCAGGCCGACGATTATCTGGTCGGCGAGCGCGTCGAAATGTTCAAGGACCTGCCGCGGTCGGGGCGCGTCATCGGCGTCCGCCGCGGTTCGGCGGTGGTCCGCGGCGCCGAGCTCGAGCGCTGGACGCTCGCCGAGGGCGACCGGCTGATCGTCCGCGTCGACGGCGCGACGTTGATGACCTGGCGCGAACAGGGGCGCTTCCGGCTCGGCATCGGCAGCGGCGACCCGGCTGAGGGCGACATGGTCGTCGAAACGATGGTCGCATCGAACCACCCCGCCATCGGCCAGCGGCTCGCCGACATCCCCTTCCTACAGAAAATCCGCGCGCGGATCATCGGGCTCGACCGCCCCGCGCACGAGCCCGGCCCCGACCTCGCGAGCGTCCGCATCCGCCCCGCCGACCGCCTGCTCGTCGCCGGCGGCCCGCGCGAGGTCGAGGCGCTTCGCGACAATCCGCACCTGATCGGCGCCGATCTCGCCAAGGTGCGCGCCTTCCGCCGCGGCAAGGCGTGGATCGCGATCCTCTGCATGCTGTCAGTGGTGACGCTCGCCGCGCTCGATATCTTGCCGATCGGGGTCGCGGCGATCATCGCCATCGGCGTCATCCTCGTCACCCGCTGCATCGACAGCGAAGAGGCGTGGGGGACGATCGACGGCGACGTGCTGATCCTGATCTTTGCGATGCTCGCGGTCGGGCTGGCGCTCGAAAACAGCGGCGCGGTCGCGATGATGGTCGGCTGGGTCAAACCCTCGCTCGCCGATGCGCCCGCCTGGGTGCTGGTGTTCGGCATCTATTTCTTTGCGCTGATCCTGTCCGAACTGCTCAGCAACAATGCGGTTGCGGCGCTGATGGCGCCGGTGACGCTGGCGATCGCCGCCGAACTGGGGGTCGATCCGCGGCCCCTGCTGTTCGCCTTGATGATCGGCGCGTCGGCCTGTTTCGCCACCCCGATCGGCTATCAGACCAACACCATCGTCTATGCCGCCGGCGACTATCGCTTCGTCGATTTCGTCAAGATCGGCGTGCCGCTGAACATCATCACCGGCGTATCGACCTGTTTCGCCATCGTCTTTTTCATGACCTGAGCGCGCTCCGCGTCGGTTGCGCGGGCTCAGACCGGCGGCTAGGGTCGCGGTTTATACGGTCGCGACAAGGGGAATGAGGATGGCCGAAGCAACCATGGTGGCGCCCGCGGCGATGAGCGAGGATGCCCGCGCCAAGCGGCTGCAATGGCGGATGCTGTTCGGCTTCGTCGGCGGCCTGCTCGCCGGGCTTGCGGCGCATTACGGCGCCGCCGGGCAGCCTTGGGTGGCGGAGGTCATTTTCTATCTCGGCAAGGTCGGCGACGTCTTCCTGCGCCTCTTGTTCATGCTGGTCATCCCGCTGCTCGTCTCCGCGCTGATCGTCGGGGTCGCCGAAATGGGCGAGATGCGGGCGCTCAAGACGGTCGGGCTGCGCACGCTGATCTACACCATCGCCGTGTCGTCGATCGCCGTCGTGATCAGCCTGCTCGCGGTCAACCTGTTGCAGCCGGGGGCGGGGGTCGATCCGGCGCTGGCGCAGTCGCTGATCGCCGATGGCGCCGAACGCGCCGGCAGCATCATCCAGTCGAGCCGCGAGGCCAAATCCGGCGCCGACGCCATCGTCGCCATCGTCCCCAACAATTTCTTCCTCGCGATGTCCGAGAACGACGTGCTCGCGGTGATGTTCTTCGCGCTGTTTTTCGGCATCGGGCTGATGATGGTGCAGACGCCGCAGACCCAGGCGCTGAAAGCCGCGATCGAGGGGGTGTTCGAGGTCGCGATGAAGCTGATCGGGCTGGTCATCCAGCTCGCGCCGATCGCGATCTTCTGTTTCATGTTCAACCTCGGCGCGCAGTTCGGGGTCGACCTGCTCGTGCGTCTGTCGGCGTTCGTCGGCGTCGTGCTGCTCGCACTCGGGATCCAGATGTTCGTGGTCTTCCCGATCCTGCTCAAAACGCTGGCCAAAAAATCGCCGATCGCCTTTTTCCGCGAAACGCAGGAGGCCTTTGTGATGGCCTTCTCGACCGCGTCGTCGAACGCGACGCTGCCGACCGCGCTGCGCGTGGCGCGCGACCGCCTGCACCTGCCCGACCGTGTCGCACGCTTCGTGCTGACTATTGGCGCGACCGCCAATCAGAACGGCACCGCGATGTTCGAAGGGGTGACGGTGATCTTCCTCGCGCAATTTTTCGGGGTCGACCTGACGCTGCAGCAACAGATCATGGTGATGGCGGTGTGCATCCTGGGCGGCATTGGCACCGCGGGGGTGCCGGCCGGATCGCTGCCGGTGATCGCGCTGATCCTCGCCATGGTCGGGGTGCCGCCGGCGGGCATCGGCCTGGTGCTCGGCGTCGACCGTTTCCTCGACATGTGCCGCACGACCCTGAACGTGATCGGCGATCTGGTCGCTGCGACCGTGGTGTCGGCGGGGGTCAAGGACGAGCCGGCCGCGGGTTCCCCCGCGGCCTGACGCTCTAACCTATCGAACTAACTATCGAACCGATCAGTCTTCGCGGACGTTGTTGCCGCGGTCGGCGCGGCTTACCCGGTCCGCGGGTGCCGGCCGTGCCACGGGTGCCGGGCGCGCGACCGGCGCCGGGCGGGGCTGGCTGACCGCGCCCTGGCCGCGCGGCGGCAGGGGATTGCGGACGCCGCCGGGGTTGCCCGCGACCGGCGGGCGCGGACGCCCGCTGCCGACATTGCCATCGCGCGACGGACGCGGACGGCCTGCACCGGGGCCGCGGTCGGGACGTCCCGGACGCACCGGATTGGCCGTGCCCGGCGGGTAGTTGCCGTTGCCGGCACCCGGCGGCGGCGGGCGGTTGCCGCGCGGTCCGTCGTTGTCGCGATCGTTGCCGTTCCAGCCGCCGGGGCGTCCCGGACGTCCGGGGCGACCATCCTGATCGCCGCGGCCCGGACGGTTCCAGTGGCCGTCGCCGCGGCCGCCATGGTGACGCCACCACGCGCGGCGGCCGCCCCAGTAATTCAGATACTGGCCGTTCAGCGGATAGCGGTTGCGGTAATTGTCGAACATCCACATGCCGTAGCCGGGGTAATAATAATCGTCGTACCAGCCGCCGCCAAAGCCGATCTGGACAAAGCCGCTGCCATAGTCGGACCCGTCGTAACAGTCGTACCCATAGCCGTCGTCATAGGCATAGGGGTCATATTCGTCGTAATAGCCGGCGCCATAGCGCGTCTCGCACGCATAGCTGTTCGACGCATAACCGGCGCCGTTGACGCTGCCATAATAGCAGCCGCCGAGCGCGGTCGTCGCAAGCGCACCGAGCGCAATGGAGAGGGGGCGGCGGAATCGATCGATCATGGCATTGTCCTTTGGTGGACCAACGGGCGGACCCGGTGATTGGATGCCAAATTGCCCGAGTCGAGTTGAATTTGCGGTGAATGGAGTCCCATCCTGTAACAGGCGTTACTTGCATCGATGTCAGTAGTGAGCTAGCCATGCCTCTCTGGCGAGGTTGGACAAGGGTTTGCGGCGATGAATGCTCCTGCGAAGATCAAATGGTCGGAAGGCCGCTTCGGGCCCGATACCGCGCACTGGCTGCCGCGCAATCCCGACGCGACGCTCGACCATATTCCGGGCGAGGACGGGATGCCGGTGATCGGCAACACGCTGGAGCAGCTGCGCGACTATCCCGGTTTTGCCCGGCGGATGGTCGAAACCTACGGCCGCGTCTATCGCAACAACAGCTTCGGCGGGCGCAGCGTCGCGCTGCACGGGCCCGAGGCGAACGAGCTGGTGATGTTCGACCGCGACAAGATATTCTCGTCCGAACAGGGCTGGGGGCCGGTGCTCAACCTCTTGTTCCCGCGCGGGCTGATGCTGATGGATTTCGACAAGCACCGCGCCGACCGCAAGGTGCTGTCGGTCGCTTTCAAGCCCGAACCGATGCGCCACTATGCCGAATCGCTGAACGAAGGGATCAAGGATCGCATCGGCGCGTGGAGCGGCAAGACCTTCAAATTCTATCCGGCGATCAAGGAACTGACGCTCGATCTGGCCGCGACCAGCTTCCTCGGTATCCCGTGGGGGCCGGAGGCCGACAAGGTCAACCAGGCGTTCGTCGACATGGTACAGGCGTCGATCGGCGTCGTCCGCCGCCCGCTGCCCTTCACCGCGATGGGCCGCGGTGCCAGGGGGCGCGCCTATCTGGTCGATTATTTCGGTCGCATGGTGCCCGCGCGGCGCGAGGGGGCGGGTGAGGACATCTTCAGCCAGATCTGCCGCGCCAGGGACGACGACGGTGAATATCTGAGCGCCGGGGCGATCGTCGACCATATGAACTTCCTGATGATGGCGGCGCACGACACGATCACCAGTTCGGTGACGTCGATGGTCTGGATGCTCGCCAGGCATCCCGAATGGCAGGACCGGCTGCGCGCCGAAATGCTCGCCGTCGCCCCGGCGGGCGAGGGCGTCGGCCACAACAGCCTCGGCGAGCTCGAGCTCACCGAATGGGCGTTCAAGGAATCGCTGCGGCTGGTGCCGCCAGTGCCGAGCTTCCCGCGCCGCGCGCTCAAGGATTTCGAGTTCGGCGGCTACCGCATTCCCGCGGGCACCTCGGTCGGGGTCAGCCCCGCCTATACCCACATGATGGCCGAGCATTGGCCCGATCCCGACAAGTTCGACCCGATGCGCTTTTCGCCCGAAGTCGCGCGCGAGCGCCATAAATATGCGTGGGTGCCCTTCGGCGGCGGCGCCCACATGTGCCTGGGGCTGCACTTCGCCTATATGCAGGCGAAGATCTTTTTCCACCATGTCGTGACCACGCACCGCATCGTTATCGCGCCGGGTTACGATCCCGAATGGCAGATGCTGCCGATCCCGCGTCCGAAGGACGGGCTGACGGTGACCTTCGAACCGCTCGCCTGATCGCCGATCCCGCGCCCCATTTTGCCCCCTAGCCAGATGTGAGCGTTGTCATGTAGCGCCGCATCGGAAGGGCCGGCGCGAGCGACGCCGGCCAGGGGGCGGCGATGTTTTTCGAAAGCCGGATATTCCGCGGCTGGTACGCCGGGATGATGCTGCTGTGGGTCGTGCTGTTCGCGGCCCTCAACACGTTGCCGTTCCTGTGGGAGCATTGGTATTATCCCGCGATCATGGTGCTCGGCGCCTTCGTCGCGGGACTGACCCCCGAAGGCGGCGGCGCGGTCGCCTTTCCGGTGCTCAGCATCTTCCTCGACGTCGAGCGCACGATGGCGCGCGATTTCAGCCTGATGATCCAGTCGGTCGGGATGACCAGCGCGAGCGTGTGGATCCTGTCGCGCCGCAATCAATGCCTCGCCACCTACCGGCCGGTGCTGTGGTTCGTCCCCGTCGCCTTCGCGGGCTTCGTCACCGGCATGGCGACGCTCCAGGCGATGCCGGTGTACATCATCCAGGCGCTGTTCCTCAGCCTCATCCTGACCTTCGCACTCGCCTATGTATTCGGCGACCATCGCGGCGACCGGCCCGCGCTGGCGGCGACGGGGCCCGCCGACCATGCGATGCTCGCCGCGATGCTGTTCGTCGGCGGGCTCTGCGCCAGCCTGTTCGGCACCGGCGCCGACATCGTCATCTACACCCTGCTCGTCACCCGCTTTCGCATGGAGGAAAAGGCGGCAACCCACATCAGCATCATGGTGATGGCGGCAATATCGATCCTCGGCTACGCCTACCGCGTCGTCTGGGACGGCGGGATCAGCGATTACCAGGTGCGGACCTGGCTCTGCGCCTATCCGGTCGTGCTCTTCATGGCGCCGTTCGGCAGCTATGTGCTCAGCCGGCTCAACGTCGAATGGATGTTGCGGGCGATCGTCGCGCTCAACATCTTCCAGATGCTCTATTTCAACGGCAAGGATCCCAGCCTCGAAAAGCTCGCCTGGTCGGGCGGCTTTTCGCTGGTGCTGTTCGCGATCTTCTGGCTCTCGCTCGCGCGGCTCGCCCGCGGTCGGCGACAGGAAAATGGGCCCGCCTGACCTTGCCGCGGCGACATCCGCACGCCACTTAGGGCCGGTGAAAAGCCTCCGTCCCTATCTGATCTGGTTCGCGATCGCGGTGCTGCTGACCGTCGGCGCGATCCGCGGCATGCAGTGGGTGCGCGACCATCCCGAGCATTTCCCCGGCACGCGCTTCGAACTCGCGCATCCGCAGGGCTGGGCGACGCAGCGCAAGCTGACCGCGCTGGTCGGCGACGATGCCGCCTGTTTCGCCGCCTTCGACCGCGCCGCCGCCGGTTACGAACGCCGCCCCGCGGTCGGCGCCGGCACGTGCCGCGCCAGCCAGCGCATGGTGCTGACCGGCGACCGGCTGGTCCCGACGATGCGCCCGGCCACTGCCGCGCCGGGCTGCGCGGTGACCGCGACGATGGCGCTGTGGAACCGCGACGTCGTCCAGCCGCTGGCGCAGCAATATTTCGGGCAAAAGGTCGCCGCGCTCGAAAATCTCGGCAGCTACAACTGCCGCACGATCGGCGGCGGCGCGCGGCCGAGCGAGCATTCGACCGCCAATGCGATCGACATTTCGGCGTTCGTCCTCGCCGACGGGACGCGCATTTCGCTGATCAACGACTGGGACGAGCCCGACGTGCGCCGCGACTTCCTGCGCGCGGTGCGCGACGGGTCGTGCGACCTGTTCAACACCGTCCTGTCGCCCGATTACAACGTCGCGCACGCCGACCATTTCCACCTCGACATGGCGGTGCGGTCCGGCGGCTGGTCGGCGTGCCGCTGAGCGGCGCTAGACGGTAAAGCTCTCGCCGCAACCGCACGCACCCTTGGCGTTCGGATTTTCGAAGACGAAGCCGGCGGCGAAATCATCCTCGACCCAGTCCATGACGCTGCCGATCAGGTACAGCACCGATCCGCCGTCGATATAGAGCACACCGCCGGGGGTTTCGATCTTCTCGTCGAACTTCACCTCGTCGGTGATATAATCGACCGAATAGGCGAGCCCCGAACAGCCGCGGCGCGGTGTCGACAGCTTGACCCCGATCGCGCCGTCAGGCGCGGCTGCCATCAGCGCCGCGACACGCGCTTCGGCGTTGGCGGTCAGGGTGACCGCCGCGGGGCGGGTGCGGATTTTCGTCTCGGTCATCACAGCATTCCCAGTTCGAGCCGCGCTTCGTCGCTCATATTGTCGGGCGACCACGGCGGATCCCACACCAGATTGACCTCGGCATCGCCGACCCCTGGCACCGCGCCGACGCGCAGTTCGACCTCGGCGGGCATCGATTCCGCGACCGGGCAATGCGGCGTCGTCAGCGTCATCGTGACGACGGCATGCCCCTCGTCGATCTCGACGTTATAGATCAGGCCAAGGTCATAGATATTCACCGGGATTTCCGGGTCGTAAATGTCCTTGAGCGCATTGACGACGGCTTCGTACAGGTCGCCGCCGACCGCGCTCGGTGCGACCGCCGCGGGCTTGGCGGCGAGAAAGCCTTCCAGATAGTCGCGCTTGCGCTCGAGCTTCGCGCCCATCGTTTCGGGCGCGCTTTCCACATCCACGACGCGCGCCTTCGGCGGCGCCTCGACGCTGGTCACTTCCTCGACCTTGATGCCGGTCTCGTTCATGCGGTCCTCGCTCATCCGAAAATCCTTTCGACCCGCGACAGGCCTTCGATCAGCGCCGCCACGTCGTCGTCATTGCTGTACACGCCAAAACTCGCGCGCGCGGTCGCGGGGACACCCAGATGCTCCATCAGCGGCTGTGCGCAATGGTGCCCGGCGCGGATCGCGACCCCGCTTTCATCCAAGATAGTGCCGATGTCGTGCGGATGAACCCCCGCCATCGAAAAGCTCACGATTCCGGCGCTGTTTTCGGGGCCGAACAAGGTGATGCTGTTCTTGCGCGCCAGCGCCTCGCGCAAGCTGCCGACCAGCTGGCATTCATGCGCGTGGATCGCGTCGATGCCGATGCCCGCGACATAATCAACCGCCGCCGCCAGCCCGATCGCTTCGATGATCGCCGGCGTCCCCGCCTCGAAGCGCGTCGGCGCGGGGGCATAAGTCGTGCGCTCAAAGGTCACGCGGTCGATCATCGACCCGCCGCCCTGCCACGGCGGCAGGCTATCGAGCTTGTCGCTCCACAGCACGCCGATCCCGGTCGGGCCATAAAGCTTGTGCCCCGAAAAGACATAATAGTCGCAGCCGAGGGCCGCGACATCGACGGGCAGGCGAGGGACCGCCTGGCAACCGTCGACCAGCAGCTCGGCGTCAACGCGGTGCGCCAGTTCGGCCGCCCGCGCGACGTCGAGCGGGCTGCCGAGCACGTTCGACACATGCGCAAAGGCGACCATCGTATGTTCGGGGGTCAGCAGCTTTTCGGCGGCGTCGAGATCGATGCAGCCGTCGGCGGTCAGCGGGCAGACGTCGACCTGCCAGCCCGCCAGCTGCCACGGCACGATATTGCTGTGATGTTCGAGGGTCGAGAGCAGCACGCGGCCCTTGCGCGGATGGCTATAGGCGACCAGGTTGATCGCCTCGGTCGCGCCGCGCACGAAGGCGATCTGATCGTCCTTCGCCCCGATGAAGCCCGCAATCCGCCGCCGCGCCGCCTCATAGGCGAGCGTCATGTCGGCCGACCGCGCATAGACGCCGCGATGCACCGTCGCATAATCGCGCCCCATCGCATTCACGGTGGCGTCGATGACGGCCTGCGGCTTCTGCGCGGTGGCGGCGGTGTCGAGATAATGCCAATTGCCCGCGAGGCCCGGGAAATCGGCGCGCAGATCCTCCCCGGGACGGGGAGGGGGACCATCCGCAGGATGGTGGAGGGGCACAGGCGGTTTGCTTGCCGTATCGGGGGAAGGATTGGCCGCACGTACCCCTCCACCAGCTTCGCTGGTCCCCCTCCCCGTTCCGGGGAGGATCGTCGCGCTACCGCTCACACCAACTCCCCCAGCTTCGCCAGCGCCAGTTCCTGCAACCGCGCCTCATCCTCGGCGCCGTCGAACACCCCGGCAACAAACGCCTGCAACATCAGCTTCTTCGCCTCGCCCGGCGGAATCCCGCGCGATTGCAGATAGTATAGCGCCATCGCATCGAGTTCGCCGATCGCGCAGCCGTGCGCGCATTTCACATCGTCGGCGTAAATCTCCAGCTCGGGCTTGGCGTTCGCGGTCGCGCTGCGGTCGAGCAGCATCGCCTTCACATCCTGCGCGCTGTCGGTCTGCTGCGCGTCGCGCGCGACTGCGACCTTGCCCAGATAGGTACCGGTCGCGGTGCCGCCGAGCACCGATCGCACCACCTGCCGCGACGTCGCGCCGGGCTCGGCGTGGGTGATCGTGGTGACGATCTCCAGATTCTGCTCCCCGCCGCCGATCTGTGCCGCGCCAAGATGGAAGTCCGCGCCCTCGTGGAGCGTCACCGCCAGCTCGATCCGCCCATAAGCCCCGCCGACGTTCAGCACATGCAGCGAAGCCACCGCGCCCTTGCCGAGCACCAGCTCGATCTGCCGGATACCGCCCGCATCCTGCACGATCGCCCGCGCAAACTTGCCGCCCGTGGGCACGATAATGCTCTCGGGCGCCGGTAACGGCCACGCCGCAGCCACCGCGTCGATATCGGAGTAACGCCAGGCTTCGTCGCGGCGTGAGGGCAGGGCGGTCATGCAATCCTCCCCGGAACGGGGAGGGGGACCGCCCGAAGGGTGGTGGAGGGGGTTCGCGTGCGACCGCAACGTCGGCGGGCTTCGATGGCCCCCTCCGTCAGCCGCTGCGCGTCTGCCACCTCCCCACCAGTGGGGAGGATCTGATTGCGCTGCATCACGCCGCAATCTCCGCATACCCATGCGCTTCCAGCTCACGCGCCAGCTCCGGCCCGCCCGACTTCACGATCCGGCCCCCGGCCAGCACATGCACGAAATCGGGCTGCACATAATCGAGCAGCCGCTGGTAATGCGTGATCAGCAGAACCGCCTTGTCGGGGCGCCGCATGATCGAATTGATCCCGTCGCCCACCGTGCGCAGCGCATCGATGTCGAGGCCGCTGTCGGTCTCGTCGAGGATCGCGAGCTTGGGGTCGAGGATCCCCATCTGCACCATCTCGTTGCGCTTCTTCTCGCCGCCCGAAAAGCCGACGTTCACGGGTCGCTTCAGCATGTCCATGTCCATCTTGAGCAGCGCGGCTTTCTCGCGCGCCACCTTCAGAAACTCGCCGCCCGACAGCGGTTCTTCGCCCCGCGCCTTGCGCTGCGTGTTGAGCGCCTCGCGCAGGAACTGGACGTTCGACACGCCGGGGATTTCGACCGGATACTGGAACCCAAGGAACAACCCGGCGGCGGCGCGCTCGTGCGGTTCGAGGGCGAGAAGGTCTTGCCCGTCGAACTGGGCCGAACCTTCGGTGACCTCATAACCCGGCCGCCCGCCGAGCACATAGGACAAGGTCGATTTACCCGCGCCATTGGGCCCCATGATCGCATGGATCTCGCCCGCATTGATGCTGAGCGACAGGCCTTTCAGGATCGGCTTGTCGGCGACGGTGGCGTGGAGGTTAAGGATTTCCAGCATCTTGCGCTTTCATTCTGTCTAAAATCTTCTGCTCAGCGGCAGTGATCATCGTGTTGGCGGCCTTTTGCGCCGTTTCGCGGCTAGCGAAGGGCAGCTGCTCGCCGATGCCGTCGGCCAGCACATTCACCGCCGCCTCGCGTGCTCCGGCGACCGAAGCGACATCGGCAAAACTTTTCGGCAAATAGCCGAATTCCGCCTTGTAGCTTGCCGCGGCACCCAGCAAATCCTGCTCATAGGAGGTGATCACGCTGCGCACTTCGGGCGGGAGCGCCTGTGCAATCGTCGACGTGTCGAGCAAGCCACCGCCGTCACCGCCCGAGTCGGCGTCCCCGCATCCGGCCAATAGCGCCGCCGCAAGGACGACCGCCATTTTCGCAATCGGTCGCATCACCCGACACTCCCCTCAAGGCTGATCCCCAGCAATTTCTGTGCCTCGACCCTCTTAAGCCTCTCCCCTTCAGGGGAGGGGTTGGGGTGGGGTCTCTCGGCCTGACGCAAGGCTTCGGCAAGTAACTGCACCACGCCGTCCATATTGCTCATCACATCAGGATTGGTCACATGGACCGTGCGATATCCATGCTCAGCCAGCGCGGCGTCGCGCGTCCGATCTTTGGCTTCCTCATGCGTGTCGCCATCGACCTCGACGATCAGCTTCGCGCCCGAGCAAACGAAATCGGCGATCTGCCAGCCAATGACCTGCTGACGGCGAAACTTGTGACCATCCAACTGCCCGTTCGACAAACGCCGCCACAGCCGTTTTTCCGGCTCGGTCGGATTGTTGCGCATCTGGCGCGCGCGGCTTTGCAACTCTTCGATGGTGGAGGCCGATGGACCCCACCCCCGGCCCCTCCCCCGAAGGGGAGGGGTGTTTAGGCGCTTCGCCTCGTCGCGGAGCTTATAGCCCCTCCCCTTCAGGGGAGGGGTTGGGGTGGGGTCTATCGTCACCCGACCGACCCCTCGGTGACTTCATACCCCGGCCGCCCGCCGAGGACATAGGACAGCGTCGACTTGCCCGCGCCATTGGGCCCCATGATCGCATGGATCTCGCCCGCATGGATGCTGAGCGACAGGCCCTTCAGGATCGGCTTGTCGGCAACGGTGGCGTGGAGATTTTCAATTTTGAGCATTTTGTGCGCGATCTTCTTCTTCGACCATTTCAATAGTTTTTTTCGGAACATCTCGCACGAAAGCGCGCGCGAATGTTTTCATTGTTGTCTTGTTGAAGTCTGCGACACCCTCGCTCGCAAGCT
Source organism: Sphingopyxis sp. (assembly GCF_050916055.1). GTDB lineage: Bacteria > Pseudomonadota > Alphaproteobacteria > Sphingomonadales > Sphingomonadaceae > Sphingopyxis. The sequence continues at coordinate 2,318,758 of NZ_CP051527.1, read as the reverse complement.
GATCGATTTCGCTCGGAGACTTGTCCGGGTACATCGGCGTCAAATCTTGCGCTATCTGCGTGCGAAGCCGCTCGCTGAACGCAGTGCATGCGCGAATTGCGAAATCTGCGATCACCTTGTCGGAGGCCAGTTTCCGATCCTTCCGGTATTGGCGTAATGCCTCTTCCCGAATTTGTTCGGAAACGCAGTTTCGATATTCCTCCATACGCATGCCGAGCGTATCTGAGGCTTGCGGTTCGGTAGTCGAAGAGGCGGCAAGCAGCGCAATCAACAAGTAAGAAATCATCCCACGCTCCCCTCAAGGCTGATGCCCAGCAATTTCTGCGCCTCGACCGCAAACTCCATCGGCAGCTGCTGCAAGACTTCCTTGGCAAAGCCGTTGACGATCAGCGCCACCGCCTCTTCCTGCCCCAGCCCGCGCTGCATCGCGTAGAACAGCTGGTCGTCCGAAATCTTGCTCGTCGTCGCCTCATGCTCGACGGTCGCCGTCGGGTTGCGGACCTCGATGTACGGCACGGTGTGCGCGCCGCTGAGCGAGCCGAGCAGCAAGCTGTCGCACTGGGTGAAGTTGCGCACCCCCTCGGCATTCGGCGCGACGCGGACGATGCCGCGATAGGTGTTGTTCGACTTGCCCGCGCTGATCCCCTTGCTGACGATGGTCGATCGCGTGCGCTTGCCGTTGTGGATCATCTTGGTGCCGGTGTCGGCCTGCTGGAAATTGTTCGTCACCGCGACCGAATAGAATTCGCCGACGCTGTCGTCGCCGTTCAGCACGCAGCTGGGATATTTCCACGTCACCGCCGAGCCGGTTTCGACCTGCGTCCACGACACCTTGCTGCGCTTGCCCTGGCACAGCGCGCGCTTGGTCACGAAATTATAGATGCCACCCAGCCCCTCGGCATTGCCGGGATACCAGTTCTGCACCGTCGAATATTTGATCTCGGCATCGTCGAGCGTCACCAGTTCGACCACCGCCGCGTGGAGCTGGTTCTCGTCGCGCATCGGCGCGGTGCAGCCTTCGAGATAGCTGACGTACGCGCCCTTGTCGGCGATGATCAGCGTCCGCTCGAACTGCCCGGTATTTTCGGCGTTGATGCGGAAATAGGTGCTGAGCTCCATCGGGCAGCGCACCCCTTCGGGCACATAGACGAAGGTCCCGTCCGAAAAGACCGCGCAGTTCAAGGCCGCGAAATAATTGTCGTGCATCGGCACGACCTTGCCGAGCCACTTCTGAACCATCTCTGGATATTCGCGGATCGCTTCGCTGATCGACAGGAAGATCACGCCGGCGCGCTTCAGTTCCTCGCGGAAGGTCGTCGCGACGCTGACGCTGTCGAACACCGCATCGACCGCGACCTTGCGCGCGCCCTCGACCCCGGCGAGCACCTTCTGCTCCTCGATCGGGATGCCGAGCTTTTTATAGACCTCGAGGATCTCGGGATCGACCTCGTCGAGGCTGCCGAGCTTGGGCTTCGGCTTCGGCGCCGCGTAATAGTACGCGTCCTGATAATCGATCGGCGGCACGTTGAGCTTCGCCCAGTCGGGCGTCTCCATCGTCTGCCAATGACGAAACGCCTTCAGCCGCCAGTCGAGCATCCATTCGGGCTCGTTCTTCTTCGCCGAAATGAAGCGGACCGTATCCTCGGTCAGCCCCTTGGGCGCAAAGTCGGTCTCGATCGTCGAGGACCAGCCATGCTCATAATCGGCGACCTTCGCCGCGGCATCGTGCGCGGCCTGGTCTTTCACGGGCAGTTCGGTGTTGTCGGTCATTGCAAAATTCCATTCGCCTCGAGCGAAGTCGAGAGGCCCATCGGTCGTGCGCTGTCGAGGGGTGTCTCGACTTCGCTCGACACGAACGGGTTTGATTTGGTCGGGGCGACGGATAGCGTCGCCAAACTAATCTCTTGCAAAGCCCCGCGCACCGCGCCGTTCACGACGTCCCAATGCGGCTGCACCTTGCAATTGCCCTCGAGCGAGCAATCGTGGCGCCCTTCGGACACGCAGCTGGTCATCGCGATCGGCCCTTCGACCGCTTCGATGATGTCGGCGACGCTGATCGCCGCCGCGGGCCGCGCCAGCCGTACCCCGCCGCCGCTGCCGCGCGAGGCGACCAGCAGGCCGGCGCGGGCGAGGCCGCTCACCAGCTTCTGCGCCGTCGGCCCCGGAATGCCCGTCTGCGCCGCGAGCATGCCGGCATGGATGGGAACCGACCCGCACTGGCGCGCGGCGGCGCTCATCAGCACCACGGCATAATCGGCAAGGTTCGACAGGCGCATCTCGGTTCCGGACCTCTATCGTCCACGAATTGCGAACGATTCTTAACTGGAGTAAATCACTCCACTTACATAGGCCCGCCGTCGCGCGAGCGCAAGCAATCGCCGATATGCGCAACGATAGAAAAGTTGCGCCCAAAAAAAAGGCACCCATCCGGCCAAAGCCAAATGAGTGCCAAGATGAAGGTCTCGGTCCCCTGAAAGGGGCGAGCTCTTCTGGGTCGCAGGGGTGGATTATGCCCGGCAACCGATTCGCGATTGGACGAAAACGCCAAATCGGCATCGCGCGCATGTTTCGTGCGCGGAGCCTTGCCGCGCGCCGGTCAGGTTTCCGAGACGAGCGGGCTGACCTTGCCGGCCATCTGCTTGCGGCCCGTCGTCGTCGCCTGCGTATAGGGCGACGGACGGCCGAGCTGGCCGGGGGTGGCGCCGGCGAAGCGCTTGATCTCGCGGATCAGGTGCGACTGGTCGTAAAAGGCATCGCCCAGCGTGCCGGCGTCGAGCTTTTCGCCGCGCGCGAGCGCCGACGCCGCGCGCACCGCGCGATATTTGCGCGCCAGCATCCGCGGCGACAGGCCGTAATAATGCTTGGTCATGCGCTCGACCGACCGGATCGACATCCCCGTCGCCGCGACCAGTTCGGGCACCTGCGGCGACGGCGATGCGGTCAGCCAGGCATCGACGGTGCGGGTGAACCACACCGGTGCAGGCTCGTTCTTCTTCAGGATTTCGCGGACGAAATTATTGCCGATCACCAGCCGCTCGGCGGTGTCGGCCGCATTCACCACGGTGTCGACGACATCCTCGATCCAGTCGCCGAACAGGTCGGCGGCGTTGATCGCGCGATCGGTCAGCTTGTCGGCGTGGGCGCCCATCAAGGTCGCCCACCCTGCCGGCATCAGTCCGAAACCGTACATGCGCAGCGGGCCGCGGCCGATGGCGCGCACGCTGCCGCTGGTCGGCCCGATGATCGTCGCGCGGCCCGCCGGAAAGCGATAGCCGTCGGCAAAGACATATTCGCCCCCGGCGGGCATCATGAAGCGGAACTGCGGGCGGTCGGCGCGTTCGCTTTCGTCGAACAGCGGCATGTCGACGCGCACGAAATAGAAACTCGACACCATTTCCGCCAGATCGGGATCGGGCGGGAAATAGAGCAGCTCGAACGGCGAGTCGCCGTCCGCGCCCGTTGGCGAGGATAAAGTTTCCGTCATGACGAGACCGACCCCGACGGCTTGTGCCGACTTGTTTAGCTAGAACAAATCCTTTGCCTTTTGCGGGGCTTCGTCAAGTTCAATCGTCAATCGGGTTAACCTTTGTCGGCGGCGATCCAGGCATCGACCCGCCGTTCGAGGATGTCGAGCGGCACCGGACCCGCTTCGAGCACGACGTCGTGGAAAGCACGGATGTCGAAGCGCGGTCCCATCGCCGCCTGCGCGCGGCGGCGAAGCTCCATGATCTTCAGCTTGCCGATCAGATAGGCGTTCGCCTGGCCGGGATAGACGATATAGCGTTCGATCGCCTTTTCGATGTCGCCGTCGGGGTTCGGCGTATTGTCCTTCAGATATTTTATCGCCTGCTCGCGGCTCCACCGCTTGTCGTGGATGCCGGTATCGACGACCAGCCGGCACGCGCGCCACAACTCCATCCCCAGCCGCCCGAAATCGCTGTAGGGATCGGTGTAGAACCCCATGTCCTTGGCCAGCTCTTCGGTATAGAGGCCCCAGCCTTCGGTATAGGCGGTGAAGCCGCCGAAGCGGCGGAAGGGCGGCAGCCCGGTGAGTTCGGTCTGCACCGCGCGCTGCAGATGGTGGCCGGGAACCCCCTCATGATAGGCGAGCGCTTCGAGCTCGGTCTTCGACATGTCGCGCAGATTATACAGGTTCACATAATAGGTGCCCGGCCGCGACCCGTCGGGCGAGGGCGACTGATAGAACGCCTTGCCCGCCGATTTCTCGCGGAACGCCTCGACCGCTTTCACCACCAGCGGCGCCTTGGGCAGCGTGTTGAAGAAGGCGGGCAGGCGCGCTTCCATCGCTTTCACATGCTTGTCGACGTCGGCCAGATAGGCCTCGCGCGTGTCGTAATAATATTGCGGGCTCGTCCGCAGATGCTCGAAGAATTGCGGCAGGCTGCCCTTGAAGCCGACCTGGGCCATGATCGTCTTCATCTCGCCATGGATCCGCGCGACTTCGGCCAGGCCAAGGTCGTGGACTTCGGCTGCGGTCATGTCGGTCGTCGTATAGCTGGCGAGCAAGGCTTCGTAATAGGCCTTGCCGTCGGGCAGGCGCCACACCCCGTCGGCGGTCGGCGCGCCCGGTTGCTGGCGCTTCATTTCGGCGAGCAGCCGGGTGTAGGCGGGGCCGGCGCTAGTCGCCCACGCCGCGTTCGCCGCATCGACCAACCGCGTCTTTTCGGCGGCGGCGATATCGAGCTTGCCGACCTTGGCGCCGATATCCTCGATCAGCGCGTTGCCGGGCTTCAACAGATTCTCGATGTCCGAAATGACATAGGCATAGACCCATTTGGGCGGCTGGATGCCCATCTTGGCGCGTTCGGCCGATTGCGCGGTCAGCGCGTCGATGATCGGGCCGAGGCCGCGGATGCGCTCGACATAGGCGTCGGCCTCGGCGACGGTCGAGACGCGGTGAATATTGATCAGGAATGCCGGCATCTGGCTTTGCGCGCCGCGCATCTGGTTGAACAGATAATTGTGGTGGCGAAAGGCGAACAGGCTTTCCTCGCGCTTCGCCTGAGCGTTGAACAGTTCGAACGACAGCGCGTCGTCGCCCGACAGGGTGGCGGGATCGTAGCTGCCCTGCATCGCCGCGGCGGTCGCCTGTTGCAGCTTGTGGCGGGCCACCTCGGCCTCGTCGCCGACATCGTCCCATTTGCCATAGTCGCCGTCGCGAATTCCGCGATAGGCCTTGGTTTCGGGCGACAGCGACAGCTGTGCCTCGTCATATTTCTGGAAAAACTCGGCGAGCGGGGCGCCGGCGGGCGTTTCGGTTGCGGGGGATGTAGCGGGCGGGGGCAGGGCGGTCGCCGGCGCCTGCTCGATCGCGGCCGGGGCGCATCCCGCGGTGGCGAGCAGCAGCAGCGCGGTGGACATATTGGCGGCAAGGCGAAGGTGCGACACGATTTTCTCCCGGTTTTTCCGAAGCGTTTATGCTGGCCCGCGGGGGGCTTGCCATAGCGTCCGGCACGGCGCAATGGCAGGCGCCATGTCCTTCTTCGCTTCGCTGACCGACACCGCCTATGCGCTCGTCCGCCCGCTCGTCCACGCCACCGACGGGGAAGCGGCGCACAATCTGACCGTCGCCGCGCTCGAACCGCTGCCGCGCGCGCGGCGGGCGCTGACCAGTCCCGCGCTCGCCACCGACGTCGCGGGTATCGCTTTCCCGAACCCCGTCGGCCTGGCGCCGGGTTTCGACAAGGATGCGCGCGTCGCGCACGCGATGCCGCATTTCGGGTTCGGCTTCGTCGAGGTCGGGACGCTGACCCCGCTGCCGCAGGCGGGCAATCCGCGGCCGCGGCTGTTCCGGCTGGTCGAGGACGCTGCGGTGATCAACCGCATGGGGTTCAACAACGGCGGGCAGGCGGCGGCGTCGGCGCGCATCCTGCGGCAACGGCACCATGATTTTCCGGTGCCGCTCGGCATCAATATCGGGGCGAACAAGGACAGCGCCGATCGCATCGCCGATTATGCGGCGGGAATGGCGGCGATGGGAGTGCTCGCCGATTATATCACGGTCAACATCAGTTCGCCCAACACGCCGGGTCTGCGCGCCTTGCAGGACCGGGGAGCGCTGGAAGCTCTGCTCGACGCGGTGGGCGATCAGCAGGATGATCGCGCACCGGTGCCGGTGTTTCTGAAAGTCGCCCCCGACCTCGAACCCGCCGATATCGACGATCTGGTCAAGGTCGCGCTGGACAAGCGTCTCGCGGCGCTGATCGTCGCGAACACGACGGTCTCGCGGCCGACGCTGCGCGCGCGCCATGCGGAGGAAGCCGGCGGATTGTCGGGGGCGCCGCTCCACGACCTCGCGCTTCAGCGGCTCAAGGATTTCCGCACCGCGAGCGGCGGCACGATCCCGCTGGTCGGGGTCGGCGGCATCGCAACCGCCGAGCAGGCGTGGGCGCGCATCCGCGCGGGGGCGAGCCTGGTGCAGATCTATTCGGCGATGATCTACGAAGGCCCCGGCCTCGCGGCGCGGATCGCGCGTGGGCTTGAAAAACTCGCGGAGCGCGACGGCTTCGCGCGCGTGGCCGACGCGGTCGGGGTTGGCGGCTAGTTTCCTCCCTGTGGCGAAGCCATGAGGAGGGGGACCGTCCGCGAAGCGGATGGTGGAGGGGCGACGACGGTGGCGCCAAAGCCCCTCCGTCAGCGCTTCGCGCTGCCACCTCCCCATCGCTGCGCGACAGGGAGGGTCAGGGTCGGGGTTGCGCTGTCCGATGCCCCGCGCCAAGGTCGCGCCCATGATCACCCGACTCCTCGCCGCCCTCAGCTTTTTCCTTCTCGCCCTCCCGTCGCTCGCCGCGGCGCAGGGGGTCACCTCGTCGGCCGATCCGCGCGCGACCGAGGCGGGGCGTACGATATTGCAGCAGGGCGGCTCGGCGGCCGACGCGGCGGTGGCGATGGTCGCGGTGCTGACCCTGGTCGAACCGCAGTCGAGCGGGATCGGAGGTGGCGGCTTCCTCGTCTATCATGACGCCGCGGCCAATCAGGTCGCGACGATCGACGGGCGCGAAACCGCCCCGGCGTCGGCGACCCCCGAACGCTTCCTCGGTCCCGACGGCAAACCGCGCGGCTATGCCGATGTCATCCCCGGTGGGCTCTCGGTCGGCGTCCCCGGCAATATGCGGCTGATGGAGATGGCGCACCGGAAATGGGGCAAGCTGGAATGGCAGGCGCTGTTCCAGCCCGCGATCCGCCTCGCCGAAGAGGGGTTCGAGGTCAGCCCGGCGCTCTATAATTTCCTCGACCGCTACCGCGATTTGTGGACCGATTTCCCTGCCGCGCGCGCAATCTATTATGTCGATGGCCAGCCCGCGCCGGTCGGCACCCGGCTGAAGAATCCGGCCTATGCCGCGCTGCTCCGCGATGTCGCGGCGCGCGGACCCGACGCATTTTACACCGGCGCCAACGCCCGCGCGATCGGCGACGCGGTCGCCAAATCGGTGCGCAATCCGGCGGTGCTGACGCCGAAGGATCTCGCCGCCTATCAGGCGAGGACGCGTCCGGCGGTCTGCACGACCTACCGCGTCTACAAGGTCTGCGGCATGGGGCCGCCCTCGTCGGGAGCAACGACGGTGTTCGGCATCCTCGGGATGATCGAGGGCTGGGATATGCAGGCGATGGGCAAGGACAATCCGATGAGCTGGCACCTCATCGCGGAGGCAATGCAACTCGCCTATGCCGACCGCGCCAAATATCTCGGCGATGGCGATTTCGTCGAGGTGCCGGTCGCGGGCCTACTCGACAAAGCCTATCTGGCCGAGCGGCGCCAGCTGATCTCGCCCTTCGGCAAGGCGGCGCGTTACGAAGCGGGGACGCCGCCGGGAGCGCCGCCGCGCACCACCTCGGGCCCGGTGGCCGAGAACGGGACGACACATTTCGTGGCGGTCGACCGCGCCGGCAATGTCGCGTCGATGACCTCGACCGTCGAAAGCATCTTCGGCAGCCACCTGATCGCGAACGGCTATTTCCTCAACAACGAGCTGACCGATTTCGATCACAACCCGGTTCAAGGCGGCGCTCCCGCCGCCAACCGGGTCGAGGCGGGCAAACGGCCGCTGTCGTCGATGTCGCCGACGATCGTCTACGGCCCCGACGGCAAGGTCGTGCTGGCGGTCGGTTCGGCGGGCGGCAAACGCATCATCATGCATGTCACCAAGACGCTGATCGGGGTGCTCGACTGGGGGCTTTCGGCCGAGGCGGCGATCGCACTGCCCAACCTGTTTTACGGACAGCAGGGCGTGCTGATCGAAGACGATGCCGCGGGGCAGGCGATCGCGAAGCAGATGCCACCGTTCGGCTATGGCTTTACGCCCACCGATCTCGGGTCGAAACTCAACGCGGCGCAGCGCGTTGGCGACACATGGCATGGCGCCGCCGATCCGCGCGGTCCGGGCACCTCGTCGGTCGATGGCGCGCCGCCGCAGGGCTGAAATATAACAAGGGACACCTCTTTGGGAGAGCAAGAGGCATGAAGCTGGAAAACCCCCATCTCGACCAATTCCCCAGCCTGGTCGCGATGTTCTTCGACCGCGCCGAACGCGGCGGCGAAAGCCCGTTCCTATGGCGCAAGGCCGACCGCGCCTGGCAGCCGCTGAGCTGGCGGCAGGTCGCCCATCAGGTTGCTGCGCTCGCGCACAATCTGCGCGAACTCGGGCTGAAGGAGGGCGACCGCGTCGTCCTGATCAGCGAGAACCGTCCCGAATGGTGCATCGCCGATTTGGGGATCATGGCGGCCGGGTGCATCACCGTCCCGACCTACACCACCAACACCGAGCGCGATCACCAGCATATCCTCGACAACAGCGGGGCGCAGGCGGTGATCGTCTCGACCGCCAAGCTGGCGCGCACGCTGATGCCCGCGGTGATGCGGTCCGACGCGCATATCGTCATCAGCATGGAGCCGCTGCGCGTCGGGCAGCAGGGCGATGTCGAGATCCGCGACTGGGCGCCGCTGGTCGCCGACGGCGCGACATATCTGGAGGAAACCAAGGCGCGCGGGCTGGGCGTCAAGCGCGAGGACACCGCGTGCATCATCTACACTAGCGGCACCGGCGGCGCGCCGCGCGGGGTGATGCAGCATCATGGCGCGATCCTCCACAACGCCGCCGGCGCCGCCGAGGTGCTCGTCAACGACTTCGGCATCGGCGAAGAAGAGGTGTTCCTGTCGTTCCTGCCGCTCAGCCACGCTTATGAACATTCGGGCGGGCAGTTCCTGCCGATCATGGTCGGCGCGCAAATCTATTACAGCGAGGGGCTGGAAAAGCTGGTCTCGAACATCGAGGAGACCAGACCGACGATCATGGTCGTCGTCCCGCGGCTGTTCGAGGTCATCCGCGCGCGGATGATCAAGGCGGTCGAGAAACAGGGCAAGCTCGCCAACTGGATGCTGAACCAGGCGCTACGCGTCGGCGAGAAGGATTATGCGCACGGCCTCGGGCTGCTCGACCGCCCGGTCGACCTGATCCTCGGCAGATTGTTCCGGCCCAAGATCCAGAAGCGTTTCGGCGGCCGGATGAAGGCGCTGGTTTCGGGCGGCGCACCGCTCAATCCCGAAATCGGCGTGTTCTTCCATTCGATCGGGCTGACCCTGCTGCAAGGCTATGGCCAGACCGAGGCCGGGCCGGTGATCAGCTGCAACCGCCCCAGCGCCGGGATCAAGATGGACACCGTCGGCCCGCCGCTGATGAACACCGAGGTCCGCATCGCCGACGACGGCGAAATATTGGTGCGCGGCGAGCTGGTGATGAAGGGCTATTGGCGCAACCCGGCCGAGACCGCGCGGGTGCTGGTAGACGGCTGGCTCCACACCGGCGACATCGGCCACATCGACGAGGCCGGCCGCATCGTCATCACCGACCGCAAAAAGGATCTGATCGTCAACGACAAGGGCGACAATGTCTCGCCGCAGCGCGTCGAGGGTATGCTGACGCTCCAGCCCGAAATCCTGCAGGCGATGGTTTATGGCGACAAGCGCCCGCATCTCGTCGGCCTCCTCGTCCCCGATCCCGAATGGGCCGCCGAATGGGCCGAGACCGAGGGATTGCCCAAGGATATCAAACTGCTGCGCGAGCATGAAAAATTCCGCGCCGCGCTCCGCGCCGCGGTCGATCGCGTGAACGGCCAGCTGTCGGTGATCGAAAAAGTCCGCAAGTTCGACTTTGCCGACGAGGCCTTCACGATCGAGAATGAACAGATGACGCCGTCGATGAAGATCCGCCGCCACGTGCTGAAACAGGTGTATGCCGACCGCATCGCCGCGCTCTATAAAAGCTGAGCGCCGATGCAGCAGATGACAGGCGGGGGTGCGACCCGAAGAGCTCGGCGCAAACCGGACCCCGCCTGTCGCTGAGCCAAAGGCTCAGCCGTCGTCCCCCGCCGGTTTGCGATAGGGGACGAATTCGCCAAAGACGCAGGTCGGACCGCGAATGCCGCTGCTGCGATCGACCAGATGGAAAAAATCGCCTTCGCAGGTCGAGGCGCCGAACTGGCGGACCACCATGATGTCGCTGTCGCGCGCCAGCCCCGGGCAGCTGCCCTTGAGGTCGTTGCGATAAACCAGATTGCCGTTTGCGCGGTACAGCAGGATGTCGTCGGAGACGCGGATCGTGCTGATGGTGCGGACCGACGAGAGGCAGCGAACCGGTGCCCCGGCCACCTTGCCGCCCAGCTGTTTGTCGAGCGTTTCGGCCTGCTTCGGGCTCAGCGGCGCAGCGCCTGCTGCGCCGGCGCCGGCCGGCGCGCAGCTGGCCAGCAACGGCACCGCCAGCACCGCCGCGGCGGTAAGGATCGGGTTCGGCCTGGCCATACTCATGCTCCTTCGTGGCCGCGTCCGAATGAACGGGCGCTTAAGCCTTTTTTTGCGGCCGCCTCAGGCGGCGTCCTTCAGCGCGCGGATGCGGCCCAGCTCGGCCGCGGTCTCCGCACGCAGGAACGGGTTGGTCGCGCGTTCGGCGCCGATGCTGGTCGGCACCGTCGCCTCGCCCGCGGCGCGCGCCGCCTCGACCGCCGCCAGCCGCGCCGCCAGCGCTGCGTTGTCGGGCTCGACGGTCACCGCAAAGCGCGCGTTCGACAGCGTATATTCGTGCGCGCAATAGACGCGCGTCGCATCGTCGAGGGTGCCGAACTTCTGCATGTTCGCGAACATCTGTTCGGCGGTGCCTTCGAACAACCGGCCGCATCCCATCGCGAACATCGTGTCGCCGACGAAAATCGCCGCGTCGTCGGCGAAATGATAGGCGATGTGCCCTGCGGTATGCGCCGGCACGTCCCACACGCTGGCGACATGGTTGCCCAGGCGAACGCTGTCACCGCCCGCCACCTGCACGTCGAGCGTCGGGATGCGGGCATATTCGGCCGCCGGTCCGGTGATCGTACAGCCGGTTGCCTCCTTGATCGCGGCATTGCCGCCGGTGTGATCGGGGTGCCAGTGGGTGTTCCAGATGTCGGTGATCGTCCAGCCGCGCGCCGCGGCGGCGTCGAGCACCGTGTCGGCGACCGCGGGATCGACGACCATCGTTGCGCCGCTGGCGGGGTCGTGAACCAGCCAGACATAATTGTCGCTGAGCACGGGGATGCGGACGATGTCGAGGGCAGTCATATCTCGTCTCCTTTCGCTCCGCTCCGTTCGCCTAAAAGACGGAATGGAACGCGGTTGGCCTTGATGTCCAGTTCCAGGTCGCGATCGCGTCATATCCTTCGGCGTTGAACGCGATCAGGCAGAATCCATGGCCGAACGGGTCGGCGAATGTCGCCTGCCGGCCATAGGGCAGGTCCACGATATCGCCCTCCAGCGTCGCCCCGGCGGACAGGGCGCGGGCGACCGCGGCGTCGAGGTCGTCGACGGCAAAATCGGGATGGACGGGCGTCCAGTGACGGCTGTACCGACGGCAATCGCCGCCTTCGGGGCCGCTCGCGGTTCCGGCGGCCTTGGCGATCAAATAGATCGGAACATCACTGCCGGTCAGTTCGACAATGTCGTCGCCGAACCGCCGGGAGACTGCCAGATCGAAAACGCGGGTGTAAAAGCGCTCGCCGGCGGCCAGGTCGGGCACGTCGATGTTGATCAACAGGCCCGGCACGATCCTACCAGCTGCCGGTATTCGGCATCGACGCCCAGGGTTCCTGCGGCGGCAGATGCCCGTCCTGCAGCAGTTCGACCGAAATGCCGTCGGGCGAGCGGACGAAGGCCATATGGCCGTCGCGCGGCGGGCGGTTGATCGTCACCCCGGCGTCCATAAGCCGCTGGCAGGTCGCGTAAATGTCGTCGACGCGATAGGCGAGGTGGCCGAAATTGCGCCCACCCGCATATTGCTCGGGCGCGCTGCCGTCGGCGGGCGGCCAGTTATAGGTCAGTTCGACCTCGGCGACGCCTTCCTGCCCCGGCGGGGCGAGGAAGATCAACGTAAAGCGGCCCTGCTCGCTGTCGAAACGGCGCGTTTCCTCCAGCCCGATCAGCTTGAAGAAATCGACGGTGGCGTCTGGATCCGAAACGCGGATCATCGTGTGGAGATATTTGGTCATGGACCCAATCTAGGCGCGAAGGCGGCAACCTTCAAACGCTTCGAACAGGGATACGAATGCATCGGGCACCGGCGACGGCGCGCCGCGCGCTTCGGCGACATGGACGCTGACCTCCAGCCCGGTCGCGCGCAGATCGTCCTGCCCTGCGCCATGCAGTTCGAACAGGAAGGTCATCGAACTGCGGCCGACGCGCGAACAGCGCACGCAAATATCGATTTCTTCGTCGAGCAGGATCGGCGCCTTGTAATCGACCTCGGCGCGCGCGACGTGGAATTCGGGGCTGTCGCGGTGCGGCCAGCGGTCATAAACGCCAGCGGCGCGCCAATATTCGGTGATGCCGATATCGAAATATTCCAGGTAGCGGCTGTTGAACACGACCGCCTGGGCATCGATCTCGGCATAGCGGACGCGCTTGGGGACGTGAAATTTGAAATCGCTGCGGGCCATATCATTCTTTCAAAGCGGAGACTGCGTTCAAGAGGGTTTCGCACAAAGCCACAAAGCCACGAAGGCATCGCGCTGGCCGCGAAGCGGCTTTTCCTTACGGGGTTTGCACCAGACGCGCCGTTGATGAAGGGGCAAAGCCAATCGGTCCAAACCGACCTCTTCGTGGCTTCGTGGCTTTGTGCGAAATAATCTTGCCACTCTCGCTGCGGCTCGCCGCCATCTCAATGCGCCTCTTCCGTCAATCGCGCGACCGTCGCGATCAACAGCGCGATGTCGGTGTCGCGCGACAGCCGATGATCGCCGCCCTTCACCAGCGTGACCTGGACGTCCTCGCTCGCCAACGCCGTGGCGAGGCGCAGGCTGATGCCCGGCGGCACGTCGCCGTCGTCCTGCCCGTGGAGCAGGCGCACCGGGCAGGTCAGGGGGATTTCGGTTTCGAGCAAGCGGTTCGCCTCGCCCGACTGGAAAAAGCCGCGCGTCGTCACATAGGGCTGGTCGCCATAGGGCGTGTCTTCGCGCAAGGCGCCCTCGGCCAGGATGATCGCCTTTTCCTCGGGCGAAAAACCCCAGTCGGTGAAATCGGGCGCCGCGGCGATGCCGACCAGCCCCGCGACGCGCACCGCCCCGTCGCGCCGGGCCAGCGCCAGCGCGGTCAGCAGCATCAGCCAGCCGCCCATCGACGATCCGACGATCACGACCGGGCCCTCCACCACGGCGTCGATCAGGTCGAGCACATCGCCGCGCCAGTCGGGCAGGGTCTGCTCGGCAAACAGGCCGTCCGACAGGCCGCATCCGGCATAGTCGAGCAACAGGCAGGCGCGGCCCTCGCTGGCCGCCCAGTCGAACAATGCGGTCGCCTTGCCGCCCGCCATGTCGGACATGTAACCGGGCAGAAAGACGATCGTCGGCCCCGCGCCGCGGACGTGCCGATAGGCGAGGCGGGGGCGGCCGGGGCGGTCGAGATAGTCGGGTTCGGCGAGGTCGCTCACGCCGGTCAGATGACCCAGTCGATGGTGTTGACCTGAACCGCGGCCTGTCCCTTGGCGGCGCGCTGTTCGACCATGATCTTGTTGAGCCGGCGGATCGTGTCGCTGCCGGTGGTGATGCACAGCCCCGGCACCACCGCATGGACCAGCGCGCACAGCCCGCCCCAGATCATCGTCACCCCAAAGCGCGACGCGACGCCGAAATGCTCGAGATAATTTTCATCGACGCTTTTGGGATGGTCGACGAACAGGCGCTTGAACATAACGGACGGCTCCATTGGCGGGAGCCGATCCCCTAGCGACGGCGGCGTGGGGGAGCAAGGGTGGCGGGTGCGGTGATGGCGGGTTCGGGGTGGAAAGCGGTCGTGTCTGCCGTTAGCTATCTTGCCAATAGGGAGATGGCTGTGGGCTGGTTTAGCAAAAAGAAGAATGACGGTCCCGATTACAACTCGGTGAACTCCATGGCTGAAGCCCAGCGGCTCGTCGATCAGGGGGAGTTGGTTCCATTGTTGCTTCTGCCCAAAGAATTTGGCGGCGAAGCGATTGCAGAAAACACCGTATATGTTCCCAGCTTTGTTGCCGATCTTAAGCACGGCACAGACCGTGACGTTGTGTTCCCGCTGGCTGCTGACGGCAAGGTAACTCGCTATTCAGCGCAGCCCGAATATGAAGGCAAGAGCGTGGTTCCGGTAGCGATTCGAATCTCCGCCACAGAGCCGGCTAACTTTGTGCGAGATATTGCGATCTGGGGTGGAGCGTTAAAACGCATCTAGCGGCCAACGTCCGCAATCGGTCGTCAGCAGCCTTCCAAATATTTCGCGCAGAGGCCGCATGGATCGCAGAGGTAGACCGCTTCCTCTCTGTGATCTCTGCGGCCTCTGCGCGAATTCAATTCAAAGCCGCCCACGCGGCCAATGTCCGCAATCGGTCGCTTCCAGACTTTTCGTCATCCCGGACTTGATCCGGGATCCATGACAACGGTGCGGCGATGGATCCCGGATCAAGTCCGGGATGACGATGAGGAGTAAATCCTCCCTGTCGCGCAGCGATGGGGAGGGAGACCGCCGCGAAGCGGTGGTGGAGGGGCCGGGACGGTGCGTCATGGCGCGGAGTTTCGCCCCCTCCGTCGGCCCTGCGAGCCGCCACCTCCTTGTTCCGGGAGGACCTTGAACGCCCACTCCCGGCCAATCCCCGACGTTCCGCCCGCCGCGCCAAGCCAATCCCCCCGTGCGCCACCCCACCCTCAATCGCGCAGGAAAATCTCTTCGATCGCCAGCCCGAACAGGTCGGCGATGCGAAAGGCGAGGGGGAGCGAGGGGTCGTATTTGCCCGTTTCGATGGCGTTGACCGACTGTCGCGACACCTCCAGCCGGTCGGCCAAGTCGCCCTGGCTCCAGTCGCGCTCGGCGCGCAGGACTTTCAGGCGGTTTTTCACGACCCGCTCATCCGCCGCCGGATCTGCGACAATCCCATGCCGATCGCCCAGACCGGCACGACGATCCAGCTCTGGATATGCGGCACGACCTTGAAGCTCTCGAGGAACCCCCACACGGTCGATACGATCAGCAACAGCCCGAGCCCGAACAGGGCGTCGCCGACATGGCGCATCTTCAGATATTCGTCGGTTTCCTCGACCAGATAGCGATAAAGCCCCCAGACGAAATAGACGATCGGCAGCGCCGGCAGCACCGCGATCAGCCATAGTAGCGGCCCCTCGGGGCGCAGCCAGTCGTTGACCGAGATCGCGAAGAACAGCGCCGCGACATAGGCGAACGCCCAGATCAGCCCGCGCCGGTTGTAGCGCTTGAGCGCGGGCGAGGTGCAGCCCGCAAGATTGCCGTCGCGCTCGGTCGAGCGGATCAGCGGGATCAGCAGCAGCATCGGCGGCAGCATGATCGCCATGCTCCAAAACCCGTTCAACCCGATAACGCGCGCGGCGATGCCGGTGCCGAAGGTGGCGACGATGAAGATGACACCCCACCAGAGCGGGCGGCGACCGGGCGCCGGGGCAGCTTCCGCGGCCATCTCAGGCACTCCGCCGGCGCAGCGCGCACGGCCCGGCGTTGATCGTGGCGATCATCAGCGCCGGGATGACGATGATCAGCGTCTGCGCCGTCGTTTCGGGGATCAGTTCGAAGATGCTGGCGAGGGCGACGAGCAGGCTCGCGGCTGCCCAGGGCAGGGCACGAAGGATGTGAGGCATTGGTCAAGCTCCCTTGTTAATCAGTCAAGGAACATTGACACTATGCGGGATGCTTGTCAAGCAACATTGACATCGGGATTGGCTTGCTTGTCACTATCGGCGCTATTCACCGCCGGGCGCGATGGCGCAGCCGCCAGTTGGCAAGGTGCGCGCTCGCCAGCGCCAGCGCGCCGAGCGAGGTCAGCAACCGGTCGGCCGCCTCGGCGTCGTCCACCGCGAGCCATCCCTCATGGGCCGCGAGCCCGAGCGCAAGCAGCGCCAGCCCCGCCGCCGCCCACGCGCCGGGCGCGACGCGGCGGTGCCGGCGCCAGCCGCCCGCCATCGCCACCGCCGCGGCGGGCAGCGCGAGCAGCAGGATCAGGGCATGAACGCCTTCGGGCAGCGCGATCCAGCGGCTGAGCGCCGGCGCGAGCAGGATCGCGAGCGGCAGCGCGAGACAATGGACAAGGCAGGTCAGCGACAGGGTGATGCCGAGCAGGTCGGCGGCGCGCGGGCGCGAGACGGAGAGGCACATGCAGCAAGACTTTCGCGGGAGGAGTCGCATCCCCTCTAATGATACATTGTATCATTGCAACCGCGTTGCGCATCGGCCCCTTGCCGCTCCTATCGCATGCTGGCAAAGGGGCGCTGTTTTCGGGGGGATTCTGACCCCTTGCCAGAAAGGTCGATTTTTCGATGTCCCAGATGATCCGCGTCACCCTTCCCGATGGCTCTGCCCGTGAAGTCGTGCGCGGGACCACCCCGGCACAGATTGCCGCCGACATCGGACCCGGCCTCGCCAAGGCCGCGCTCGCGGCGCGGATCGACGGCGAGCTGCGCGACATCATGCGCCCGCTGGATCAGGATACGAATCTCGCGCTGGTGACCAGCCGCGACGAGGCCGACGCGCTCGAACTCGTCCGCCACGATTTTGCGCATATCCTGGCCGAAGCGGTGCAGAATCTGTTTCCGGGCACCCAGATCACCTTTGGCCCGTCGACCGGCGACGGCTTCTATTACGACTTCGCGCCGACCGCCGAGCATGGCCCGTTCCGCGACGAGGAACTGCCGCTGATCGAGGCGGAGATGCGCCGGCTGATCGCGGCCGACCTGCCGCTGACGCGCGAAGTGTGGGAGCGCGACAAGCTCATTGCCAAATGGGCTGCCGAGGGCGAGACGTTCAAGGCAGAATGGGCCGCCGAGTTGCCCGCGAACGAGGAACTCACCGTCTATCGCTCGGGTGACGGCTGGATGGACATGTGCCGCGGCCCGCATCTGGCCTCGACGGGCAAGCTCGATCCTGCCGCGTTCAAACTCACGCGCGTATCGGGCGCCTATTGGCGTGGCGACCAGAAGAATGCGCAGCTGTCGCGCATCTACGGCACCGGCTGGCTGAACAAGAAGCAGCTCGCCGAGCATCTCGTCCGGCTCGAGGAAGCCGCGAAGCGCGACCACCGCAAGCTGGGGCAGGAGATGGACCTCTTCCACCTACAGGCCGAGGCGCATGGTTCGGTGTTCTGGCATCCCAAGGGCTACAGGATATGGCGCGAGCTCGAGGCCTATATGCGCCGCGCGATCGACGGCGCGGGCTATCGCGAGGTCAAGACGCCGCAGGTGATGGACGCGCGCCAGTGGGAGCAGTCGGGACATTGGGGCAAATATCGCGAGAATATGTTCGTGATCCCCGACGAGGTGCCGAATGTCGACGACGAGGGCCCGATCGTCTCCGACGATGCGGAGTGGATGGCGCTGAAGCCGATGAACTGCCCCGCGCACGTCCTGATCTTTCGCCAGGGCATGAAATCGTACCGCGACCTGCCGCTGCGCCTCTACGAAAACGGCTGCTGCCACCGCAACGAACCGCATGGCGCGCTGCACGGGCTGATGCGCGTGCGCCAGTTCACGCAGGACGACGCGCATATCTTTTGCCGCGAGGACCAGATCGTCAGCGAGGTGCAGGCCTTCTGCGCGCTCGCCGACCGCATCTATAAAGAATTCGGCTTCACCTATTCGATCAAGCTTGCACTGCGCCCCGAAAAGCGTTTCGGGACCGAAGAGATGTGGGACATGGCCGAAACCGAACTGCGCGCCGCGGTCGTTGCTGCCGGCCTCAACACCCCCGAATATGGCTGGGAGGAATTGCCGGGCGAGGGCGCCTTTTACGCGCCGAAGCTCGAATGGCACCTGACCGACGCGATCGGGCGGACGTGGCAAGTCGGGACGATCCAGTCCGACCGCGTCCTCCCTGAGCGCCTCGACGCGTCCTACATCGCCGAGGATGGCGAGCGCCACCGCCCGGTGATGCTGCACCGCGCGATCTTTGGCAGCTACGAACGCTTCATCGGCATCTTGATCGAGCATTTCGCTGGCAAGCTGCCGGTGTGGCTCGCGCCGGTGCAGGCGGTGGTTGCGACGATCGTCAGCGACGCCGACGACTATGCCCGCGATGCCACGGCCCAGCTGGCGGCGGCGGGGATCCGCGTCGAAACCGACCTGCGCAACGAAAAGATCAACTACAAGGTCCGCGAACATAGCCTGGCTAAGGTTCCGCACCTGCTCGTCGTCGGCAAGCGCGAGGCCGACGAAGGCACGGTCGCGATCCGCACTCTTGGGCAGGAAGGCCAGCGCATCATGCCGCTTGCCGAAGCGATCGCGCTGCTGAAGGGCGAAGCGATGCCGCCTGACCTGCGCGACAGGTGAGCGCGGCCGGCATCGGACGCCATGCAGCGGGCGAAAGCTTGCCGCGGCACCGCCATGCCGAGGGCTATTTCGCCATCGTCCTCGGCGGGGGCTATGAAGAGGCGGGCGACGAGGGGCGGTTCGCCGCGCAGCCGGGGACCGTCGTTGTCCACGGGCCGTGGACGGCGCATCTCGACCGTTTTGGCGCGCGCGGTGCCGAGGTGCTCAACCTGCCGGCGATACCGGGTCTCGCTCCCGGTTTCGGCGCGATCGACGATGCCGATGCCGTCGTGCGGCTCGCCGAGCGCGATCCCTTCGCCGCCGCGCTCCATGTTCGCGACCGGTTCCAGCGCTGCGCCGCCCGCGGCGCCGACTGGCCCGATCTGCTCGCAGCAGCGCTCCGCGCCGATCCCGACCTCGCGTTGACGCCGTGGGCGCGGCGCATGAAGCTCGATCCGGCTTCGGTCAGCCGCGGCTTCGCGCGTGCCTATGGGGTCAGCCCCAAACGTTTCCGGATCGAAGCGCGGACCCGCCGCGCGCTCGCCGCGCTCAGCGACTGGCGCGGTACGCTCGCCGACCTCGCCGCCGAGCAGGGTTTCGCGGACCAGGCGCATATGGCGCGATCGATCGTTTCGATGACCGGTGCGCCGCCGGTGCGGCTGAGGGCAAAGTCCGTTCAAGCCGGAGCGGTGCGGCCCGGCTAATCGTCCGGCATGAACCGCCGTCTTTTTATCGCCGCCACGCTGGCCGTCCCGACCGTCGCTGCCTTGCGGGGCCTTCGCGCCAGCGCGCAGCCGGCCAAAGCCCCGATGCGCACGCGCTGGAACGTGGTCGAATCCGAAGGTTATGATGCGATCGCCTTTCTCGGTGCGCTCTCCGGCCGCGACCTATATCGCCGCTATTACGCTGCCGAGGCCGATGCCTTCGCGGCGCGATTGCCCGCGGCGATCCGCG
Source organism: Sphingopyxis sp. (assembly GCF_050916055.1). GTDB lineage: Bacteria > Pseudomonadota > Alphaproteobacteria > Sphingomonadales > Sphingomonadaceae > Sphingopyxis. The sequence goes on along the minus strand of NZ_CP051527.1, from coordinate 2,298,979 downwards.
CCGACATTCCGAAGCTGACCGACGAATCGGATGCGTCGCCGTTCGGGCTGCTGTGGCCCAAGCTTGCCAACGCGCTGAGCGGTGCGGGGGTAACGACGCTCGCTTCGATCATCGCGCTGCTCGGCGATCTCGAGGCGCGCGTCGGGCCGAGCTATAAGCGCGATCCGAACGGGTCGGACGCCGAGTGGCGTTGGCTGACGCAACAGGGTCCGCGGCTGCGCAGCATCTTCGCCGCGATGCGCGACGCCGGCTTTGGCGCGTTTCGCCGTGAGACGATCGGGGCTGATTTCGACGCGAGGACGGCCGAGGTGGCGCGCTCGCTCGCCGGCTATGACGTAGTGCACTGGCAGGAAAAGCTGACCGGGCGAACCTTCGACCCCGTGATCAATGTCGTGCTGCTCGCCTTTTCGAAACCGCATGGCGTGAAGATGCAGGGCCAGACCTTCCTGCAGGCGGTCGATTACGACACCGCGACCACTGTCCGCATCGCCGCGCACGAAATGCTGCACCCGCCGCTGCCGATGGACGGCGTCGTCGCCCGCGCGGCGCTGGCGGTGCTCGCCAGGGATCCGTTGATCCCGCGCATCGTCGCCGACCACGATCCCCAATGGGGCTATACGACGCTCGACGGCATGCTCAACGAGGACATGGCGCAAGCGCTCGACCAGCTGATCAGCGAGGCGCTCGGCGTGGCGCGCAATCCCGCCGACCGCTGGCGCAAGGCCGATGACGGCATCCATGTCCTCGCCGGCGCCATTTACGGTATGCTGCTCCAGGACCGCTGGATCGAGAGCGGCGGATCGATCGAGGCGTGGCTGGCCGAGGCTGTGCGCGCCGGGCGTTTCGATCCGCCTCGGTTGCACGCCGTCGCGGCGGCAGTGCTCGAGCGTCCGGTGGGCGCTCTCTGGCCGGTCGGCTGAGGGGCTCGGCGGCAGGGGCTAGGCGGCAGGGGCCTGCTGCGGTATCCGCCGCGCGATGGACCCCATCGCATCGCTCGTCGGCCTCGCGCCCCTGACCCTCGCCGGCGCTGCCGCGATGACCTTTGGCGCCGCCTATGTGCGCGGCCTCACCGGTTTTGGCATGGCGATCATCCTGGTGCCGCTGCTCGGCCTGATCGTGACGCCGGGGGAGGCGGTGGTGCTGGGCATCCTGCTGCAACTGCTGATCGGCCCGGTGGGCCTGAAGGTAATTCTGGCCGATGCCGATCGGGCGACCGCGATGCCGATCGCGCTGATCGCGATGGCGACGACGCCGCTCGGAATGGTCGCGCTGAAGGCGACGACCCCCGATGTCGCGCGGCTGCTCATCACGCTGGTGGCGGTGGGTGCCTTCGTCGCCGTACTGTTGCCCAAGCAGCCCGAGGGTCATCGCCCGGGCCGACTGGCGGTCGGCGCCACTGGAGCCGTCTCAGGAATATTGACCGGCTTTGCGGCGATGCCGGGGCCGCCGGTGGTACCCTTTTACTTGCGGAGCGCGCTGGCGCCGACGACCGCGCGGGCGTCGATGATGCTGATCTTTTTCGCCACCGCCATTGCGGGCACGCTCGCCGCCTTGTGGGTCGGTATCGCCAGCGGGCGACTGATCATCCTGTCGTTGTTGCTGTTCGCGCCGATGTGGCTTGGCAACTGGATCGGCGGCCGCCACTTCGGCCGCGTCGCTCCGCATGTGTGGCAGACGATGGTCGCGGTTGTGCTGGGCGTCGCCGCGGTCGCCGCGGTGGTGCGGATCCTGAACTAAAGGCTGCGCAGCGCCTGCGCGGGTTTGGCCGACAGCAGCGGCCAGCTGCCTGCGATGCCGATCAGGAACGACAGCCCCGCGCCGCCGATCAGCGTCGCGCCGACGATGACCGGATCGGGGGCGAAGGTGAAATCGAACAGGCTGACGACGACATAGCGCGCCGCGAGCAGCCCGAGCCCGAGCGCCAGTGCCGCGAGGATCGCCGCGAGCACGGCATATTCCATCGCCTGCGCGCCCAATATCTGCCCGCGGGTCGCGCCCAGCAGCTTCAGGATCACGCTGTCATAGACGCGCCGCTCGCGGCTTGCCGCGATCGCGCCGATCAGCACCGCGATGCCGGCGAGGATCGCGATGCTGGCGGCGGCGGCGATCGCCTGGCTCATCTGGGTCAGTAGCGTCGTCACCTGGCTGACGACGTCGCGCACCGCGATCAGCGAGGCGGACGGGAAGGTGCGCGGGATGCTGCGCGCCAGCCCTGCTTCGGCGCCCGGCGGGACTGCGACCGTCGCGACCATGTTGTGCGGCGCGGCGTCGAAGGTGCCGGGTGAGAAAACCAGCACATAATTCAGTCCGAAATTGTCCCACTGGACGGTGCGCAGCGAGGCGACCTTTGCCTGCACCTCGACCCCCAGCACATTGACGCTGATCGTGTCGCCGATCGCGAGGTCGAGCGAGGTCGCGACCTCCTGTTCGACGCTGACCAGCGGCGGGCCGCGGTAATCGGCGGCCCACCATTGCCCCGCAACCAGTTCGCTACCGTCCGGGAGTGTCGGGCTATAGGTCAGGCCGCGGTCGCCGCGGAGCACCCATGCCCCTTCGGGCAGTTCGGCCAGCTCGTCGACGCGCTGGCCCTTATATTCGGTGACGCTGCCGCGCAGCGCCGGGATCAGATTGACCTCGGCGTCGGGCGCGGCGTCGGTGACGAGGGTGCGAAACGCCGCGGCGCCGTCCCGCGGAACGTCGAGGACGAAAAAGCTCGGCGCGCGTTGCGGCACGGTGCGTGAAATTTCGTTGGTGATGCTGGTCTGGATCGCCGCAAGCGTCACGAACAATGTCAGCCCGAGTCCGAGCGCGACGACCAGTGCGCCGGTCGCGGCGCCGGGCCGGTGCAAATTGGCGAGCGCGAGGCGCAGCAGCGGGCGGCGCGGGCGCGGCATGCGGCTGGCGGTGCGGCGGACCAGCCAGCCGAGCCCGACGAGGATCAAGAGCAGGCCGACCGCAGCGCCGATGAACGACAGCGCGAACAGCGGCTCGCGCGCGGTGCCGACTGCAAGCGCGACGATCGCGATCAGCGCGATGGCGACGGCGACCAGCGCCGGGCGGTCGATCCGGCCCGCGCCATCGACCGTTGCGCGATACAGTCCGGCCGCAGGCACATGCCGCGTCGCGGCGAGCGGCGGCAGGGCAAAGGCGATCGCAATCAGCATGCCATAGGCGGCGCTGACCGCGAGCGGCAGCGGATAAATGGCGAGCCCCGGCCGCACCGGCAGCACATCGCCCGCGACCCAGCCGATCGCAGCGGGTGCCAGCGCGCCGACGACCAGCCCGGCAGCGATCGAGACTGCGGCGACCGCGAGGATCTGCATGCCGTAGATGCGCAGCACCGTCGCGCTGTCGGCACCCAGCACCTTCAGCGTTGCGAGTCCCGGACGCTTGCCGGCAAGGTAGCTGGCGACGCCGTTGCCGACACCGATCCCCGCGATCACCAGCGCGGCCAGCCCGACGAGCGACAGGAACTGCCCCATGCGCTCGATGAAGCGCCGGGTGCCCGGCGCGCCGTTGCCGCTGTCGGTCACGTCCCAGCCGGCGCCCGGATATTCGGCGGTCAGCGCCTTGCCGACCGCAGCGGGGTCGGCGCCGCCCGGCAGACGGACGCGATATTTGCTTTCATACAGGCTGCCCGGCTGGATCAGCCCGGTCGCCGGCAGGTCGCCAAGCCCGATAATCGCTACCGGTCCCAGCGTGAATCCTTCGCCCAGGCGGTCGGGCTCTTCGGCGATGATCCCGTCGATAAGGAACGTTTTTTCGCCGAACTTCACTCGCGAATCGGTTTTCAGCTCGAGTCGCGAGGCAAGGTCCGCGCCGATCCACACGCTTCCCGGCGGCGGCGGCCCGCGCCGCACACCGCTCTCCAGCCGCAGCGACCCGTAAAGCGGATAGGCGGCATCGACCGCCTTCAGTTCGACGAGCAGCGCGTCGCCGTCGGGATCGTTCGCCATCGCGCGCATCCGCACCGTCGACGATGGCGTGCCGATACGCCGGAACGCCTCCATTTCTTCGGGCGTCGCCTCGCGCTGCGGCAGTTCGAATTCGACGTCGCCGCCGAGGATCGTCTGGCCGCGCACTTCGAGTTCGGAGGTGATGCCGCGCGTCAGGCTGCCGATCGCCGCGAGCGTCGCAACGCCGAGGAACAGGCAGACGGCCAGCAGGCGAAGGCCGCGAATGCGCGACGCGAGGTCGCGCCGCGCGATGCGCCAGAGGGAGGCGAGGGGGAGCATCTAGGCGGCCCGCTCTTCGATCTTGCCGTCGTGCATCGTCACGACGCGGTCGCAATGCGCCGCCAACTCGGGGTCGTGCGTGATGATCAGTAGCGTCGCGCCGAGCGCGGCGCGGCGCGCGAAGATCAGGTCGATGATCGCATGGCCGGTCGCGGTGTCGAGGTTGCCGGTCGGTTCGTCGGCAAAGATGATCGCAGGCCCGCTCGCCATCGCGCGCGCGATGGCGACGCGTTGCTGCTCGCCGCCCGACAACTGCGAGGGATAATGCGACAGGCGGTGGCCGAGCCCGACCGCTTCGAGCTCGGCGGCGGCGCGCGCGAACGGGTCGGCCATGCCTGCGAGTTCCAGCGGGACCGCGACATTTTCGAGCGCTGTCATCGTCGGCAGCAGGTGGAAGGCCTGGAGGACGATGCCGATCCGCCCGCGCCGCGCCCGTGCGAGGTCGTCCTCGTCCATCGCGGCGAAATCGAGCCCGGCGACGCGGATGCTGCCGCCATTGGCGCGCTCCAGCCCCGCGAGCACCGCCATCAGCGAGCTTTTGCCCGATCCCGATGGCCCAAGCAGCGCGACCGAGGTGCCGGCTTCGACCTCCAGATCGACGCCGCGCAAAATTTCGACGGGGGCCTTGTCGCTGCCGAGTGTCAGCGTCACATTATGGGCGGCGATCGCCACGGTCGGCGATTGTCGGTCGGCGTCGGGCAAGGAGAGGACCCTTTGAAATGAGAACGGCCGGATGGCGCTCTTATCTGACATATGGTTGCGCAATCGCGCTTTGCCAACCGCTCGCCGCGTGCGGATCGGCGGAAAACCCGCCGGCTTCGACGAATGACCGAAGTGCGGGGAAAGCGGCGGCCGCCGTGCCCGCCGACGCCCCGCTGGTGATCGCGTTCGGCGACAGCTTGTATGCGGGGTATCAGCTCGGGCCGAAGGAAGGACTGGCGCCGCAGCTTCAGGCCGCGCTCGCCGCCGACGGCGTCGTTGCGCGCGTCCAGAACGCCGGGGTGTCGGGCGACACCACTGCGGCGGGGCGCCAGCGGCTGACCTATGTGCTCGACAGCGCGCAGAAGAAGCCGGCGCTCGTCCTCCTCGGGCTCGGCGGCAACGACATGCTGCGCGGGGTCCAGCCTGGCGAAACCCGCACCAACCTCGACGCGATGCTCGCCGAGCTGCAGAAACGCGAGATTCCGGTGTTGCTCACCGGGATGATCGCGGCGCCGAACATGGGCGGCGATTATGCGCAGGCGTTCAACACCATCTATCCCGAACTGGCCGCCAAATATGACGCGAGCCTCTATCCTTTCATCCTCGACAATGTCGTCACCGACAGGGCGCTGATGCTTGGCGACAATGTCCATCCCAATGCCAAGGGGGTGACGGTGATCGCCGAGGGGCTGGCGCCGCTGATCGCACAGGCGCTGCCGCAAGCGGAGTAATGTGATCCTCCCTGTCGCGAAGCGATGGGGAGGGGGAGCGAGCGGGTTAAAAGGAACGCGCGGGGCGCGTTGCTCCCCGCGAGGCCGCGAAGCGGATGGTAGAGGGGCCGCGACGTTGCGTCATAGCCCCTCCGTCAGCGGCTCCGCCGCTGCCACCTCCCCATGGCTTTGCCACAGGGAGGATCGAAGCCTAGCTCCCCCGCGGGCCGAACAGGATGATCGCCGCACCGGTCAGGCACACCGCGGCGCCGATCAGGTCCCAGCGGTCGGGCTTGGCGCCCTCGACCGCCCACAGCCAGAGCAGCGCAGCGGCGATGTAGACCCCGCCATAGGCGGCATAGGTGCGGCCGGCATGGTCGGCATCGACCAGCGTCAGCAGCCACGCGAACAGCACCAGCGACGCGATGCCGGGCACCGTCCACCAGATCGACTTGTCGAGCCGCAGCCACGCCCAAAAGGCGAAGCAGCCCGCGATCTCGGCCAGCGCTGCCCCGATATATGCCAATGCCGTCATCGCCGCACCGTGAACCGGCGGCGCGGAAATGAAAAGGGGCGACCCGCGCGGGCCGCCCCTTCCTGTTCGTATCGCAGTCCGAAGGATCAGAAAGCGAAGCCGACGCCGGCGACGAAGCTGTCGAAATCGCCGAAGTTGCTGATGAACTGGTGGCGATATTCGACCTTGCCGTAGACGTTCTGGCCGAACTTGTGCTGGTAGCCGGCACCGACATAGGGATCGTCGATGTCGCTGAAGGTGTAACCGCCGGTGGCGTAGAGCTTGCCGGCGTCGCCGAGCTTGGCGCCGACGCGGCCGCCGGCCGAGAACTGGACGTCCGAACCGTCGACGAGAACCTTGTCGCCGGCGACTTCGGCGCCGACGAAGGTGGTGCTGCCGAGGTCGAAATCATAGCCTGCTGCGAGGCCGATCGTGCCTTCGTCGATCCCGTTGCCGGTGATCAGACCGCCGCGAACTTCGACATGGCCTTCGCCGGCCGGAGCCGCGAGAGCGGGGGTGGCAACGACGGCCGAGAGGAGAGCGGCGGCAACTGCGAACTTTTTCATTTTATGTTCCTTTTCGTCAATCAGGCCACGCCCTTTGGGTCGCGGCCACGCCCTAAATGGCGTTCGCGCCTGTCGCTTCAATGAACGAATGCGTCGCAATGTGACAATTTTCTTACCTGTGTTAATTTTACCACACAGTATAGAATAGCTATGCGTTGGCACCCCCGCATAATCCGCGGATTTCAGGGGGTTTTTGGAAGGGGAGGCAAGACGCCGCGGCGCCGCTTCAGCCGAGCGCGGCCTGCTTTTCCTCGGCGATCCGGTCGAGTTCGGCGCGGGTCGGCTTGGTCGCGGCGCTCTTGAGCTGCCCGCACGCCGCCATGATGTCGCGCCCGCGCGGGGTGCGCACCGGGGCCGAAATCCCGGCCTTGAAAATCAGGTTGCTGAAGGCGCGCACCCGCTCGGGGGTCGAACATTCATACATCGCGCCGGGCCAGGGGTTGAAGGGGATCAGATTGACCTTGGCGTGCAGGCCATAATGTTTGATCAGCCGGACCAGTTCGCGGGCGTCGTCGTCGCTGTCGTTCTTGTCCTTCAGCATCACATATTCGAAGGTGATGCGCCGCGAATTGCCGGCGCCCGGATAGGCGGCGCATGCTTTCAGCAATTCGTCGATGCCATATTTGCGGTTGAGCGGCACGATCTCGTCGCGAATTTCCTTCGACACCGCGTGGAGCGAGACTGCGAGGTTGACCCCGATCTCTTCGCCGGCGCGCGCCATCATCGGCACGACGCCGCTGGTCGACAGCGTGATCCGGCGGCGCGACAGCGCCAGCCCGTCGCCGTCCATCACGATCTTCAGCGCGCCTTTGACCTCTTCAAAATTATACAAGGGCTCGCCCATGCCCATCATCACGATGTTGGTCAGGATGCGGCCATCGGCGGTGTAATGACCGCCTTCCTCGTCGTCGTCCTCGGGATCGGGGCCGAAGCCCGCCATCGTCCCCTTGGGCCATTCGCCCAGTTCGTCGCGCGCCAGCATCACCTGCCCGACGATCTCGCCCGCCCCGAGGTTGCGGACGAGGCGCATCGTGCCGGTGTGGCAAAAGCGGCAATTGAGCGTGCAACCGACCTGGCTCGACACGCAGAGCGTTCCCCGATCGGCGTCGGGGATGAAGACCATTTCATATTCCTGGCCGTCGGCGGCGGCGAGCAGCCATTTGCGCGTCCCGTCGCTCGACACCTGTGCTTCGCGCACCGTCGGGCGGCCGATGATGAAACGGTCGGTCAGCCAAGGACGCATCGCCTTGGCGATGTCGGTCATCGCCTCGAAATCGGTGACCCCGCGGTGATAGATCCAGTGCCAGATCTGCTTGGCGCGCAGCTTCGCCGCCTTCGCATCGAGTCCCGCCTCGACCAGCACCCCGCCGATCGCGTCGCGGGTCAGCCCGACCAGGTCGATGCGGTTGCCGCCGCGCAGCGGGACGGTGCCCGTGGTGACGGGGTCGATATGGCCGGGAATCTGCATGATCGCGGCGATATAGTGGGGAAGCGCGCTTTGCGCAACACAAGCCCCGCCCCGGTGGGGGCGGGAGCGCGGGTCAGTTCGGCCGAGCTTCGCCCAGCACCTCTTCGAAATGGTCGAGCGATCCGACCTGCTCCTCGGGCGGCTTGCCCGGCGCTTGCGGAAAGATCGCGTCGAGCCGGCGCTTCAGCGTGTCGTCGAAGGTCGGCTGGTTCGAAATGCGGGCGTTGCACACGGTGAGTTCGGAGCGGATCGCGCCCTTGATCCGTTCGAGGCCATCGGGGCTCAGCACCCCGGCGTTGAGCAGTTCCTCGCACAATTGGATCAGCCCGACCGTCGTCGCGTGGGCGCGCAGGCCGATGAAATCGAGCGTGCGATGCCGTTCGCGGGCAATCGCGTCACAGCGGCTCGTTACAGTCATTCCGGCATCTCCCTCTCCGTTGCCGTTTCTTCGATATGGCGCGCCATAGGCGTCTTTCCGTATCGTTCGGGGGCAATCATGCGCCAACCGGCGCGCGCGGGCAAGAGGTGATGTAATTAAGTGTCGGATCTGGCGCGGATGGCGCAAGCAAAAATCCCCTCCCGCACGCGGGAGGGGATTCAGGTCATAGCGACTTCAGCATTTCGAGCACCTGCGGGAAATTGCCCGCCGCCTCGGCATTGCGCAGCGGCAGCACGTTGGCGACGAGGATTTCGTCGGGCGTCGGCACCTTTGCAAACAGCGCCATCACTTCGTCGGCAAATTCGCCCAGCGGCATATAGCCCTCGCGTGTCGATTGGCCGGGGGTGAGGTCGGTGCGCACCGCGGGCGGCGCCAGCTCGATCACTTCTACGCGACCTTCGAGCTGCGCGCGCAGCGACACCGAATAGCTGTGCATCGCGGCTTTCGTAGCTGAATAGGTCGGCGCCTTCGGCAGCGGCACGAACGCCAGGCCCGACGTGACGTTGACGATCGCCGCGTCCGCCTGCGCCGCGAGATGATCGACCAGCGCGTCGGTCAGCCGGATCGGACCGAGAATGTTGGTGACGACCGTCGCCTCGGCCTCTGCCAGGTCGCGCTTGGCGCTGGCGTCTTCGGTGCCCATGATGCCGGCGTTGTTGACCAGCACATTGAGGTTCGGGTGCTTGGCGACGATGTCCTTGGCGAAGGCTGCGATGGCGTCTGCATCGGTCACGTCGAGCTGGGCCGCCGACATGTTCGCTCGCCCGGCGATCGCCGCCTCCAGCTTTGCGGCGTTGCGCCCGGTGACGATGACGGTGTTGCCCGCGTCGTGCCAGCGCTGGGCGAGCGCCAGCCCGATGCCCGAGCCGCCGCCGGTGACGAGGATGGTGTTGCCTGTGGTTTTCATGGATGGCCTCCTTCGGGGGTGGTGAGACCGCGTAGATATCCCTATACTCTCCAAATGAAAGTAGGCACCCCAAAGTGCCATAGGCACCGAAAAGAGAGATTTGGATTTTCCGCCATGCCCGCACCCCAAAAAATCGCTTATGATCCGAATGCCCCGGTCGATCCGCGTGTCGAAACGCTGGTCAACGAGCTCATCGGCCGAGTCGCCGACAAATGGACCCTGCTCGTGCTCGAAGAGCTGGAGGATCACGGCACCTGCCGCTTCACCGAATTGTCGCGCCGGGTACCCGGCATCAGCCAGAAGATGCTGACGCAGACCCTGCGCGCGATGGAGCGCGACGGGCTGGTGGTGCGCACGGTCCATCCCGTCGTTCCGCCGAAGGTCGAATATTGCCTGACCGAATTGGGGCACAGCCTCGGCGAAGCCTTTTGCGGCGTGTGGGTGTGGGCCGAGGCCAATCTGGAACAGGTGGCGAGGGCGCGGATGGCGTTTGACGCGCGCGGGTGAGCCGCGGGATACGCCGATCCGCTCACCACCCCTCTGCGGCCGTGTCTCAATAACAAGCCGGGACCATGATCGTGCCCGGATCATGGCCCCGGCTTTGACGGGCCTTGCAACATAGGCCCGCCGGTCAGTTGCGGATCGAGCTGACCCGGATCGGCTGGTCGCGCGCGGCGTCGGCGACCACGACATCGGCCTGCGCCGAGGCGACGCGCCGTGTGTCGCGGCGGCATTTCCGCACCTCGTTCTTGCCCTCAATGTCATAGTCGGGCGCGGTGCCGCACACGTCGACCACGGCGCGCCAGATGCGGCGGTCGAGCGCCTTGGCGCCGGCGGCAGTCGCCAGGTCGAGGTCCTTGTGCGCCACGGTGACGCTGGGGTTGGTGGGCGCGGTTTGCGCCGACGCGGGCTGGCCGAACGAAGCGGCAGCGAGGGCGGCGAGGATCAGAAGCTTTTGCATCTTGAGTCTCCATCGGCCGGCGGAAGAGGAGGAGGGGAGGAGCCGGTGCCGCACAGATAGGCGATTGGCCGGAGCCGCAGGAGCAACGAGTTTGCGCACCCATTCTGCAAAATTGCAGAATGAGCCGCGGGCGATTATGGCGCACAAGGTGTCATGTACGACTGGAACGACCTGAAGGCCTTTCTGGCCGTTGCCGAGAGCGGCAGCACCCTGTCCGCCGCCCAAGCGCTGCGCGTCAGCCAGACGACCGTCGCCCGGCGTATCGCCGCGCTCGAGGAGGCGACGGGTCTCAACCTCTTCGAACGGCGGCAGGCGGGATATGCGCTGACCCCGGTGGGCGAGGCGATGGTGGGACACGCGCTGACGGTGCGCGACGCCGCCGATCGCTTCGGCGAGGCGGCCGGCGCACGCTCGCGCGACGCGGGCGGCACCGTCAGCCTGACGGCGATGGAAATCTTTGCGGTGACCGTCTTGCCGCCGATCCTGCGCGACCTCCGCGCCGCGCATCCCGACATCCATATCCGGCTCGACACCGCCGACGAGGCGCGCGACCTGGCCGCCGGCGCGGCGGATATCGCGATCCGCAGCAGCAAGCAGCCGTCGGGAGCCGGCCTGGTCGGGCGGCGCATCGCCGACAATCCGTGGAGTGTCTATTGCAGCCGCGACTATGCCGACCGCCACGGCATTCCGCACGGCCGCGAGGAGCTCGCGGCACATCCGTTCATCGGCGGCGGCGGCGGGGTGTGGGAACCCTATCAGGCCTGGCTGCGGCGCCATGGGCTGGAGGAGTCGGTGGTGATGCAATATGACAGTGCGTCGGGACTGCTCGCCGGGGTGCGCGCCGGCATGGGGCTCAGCGTCCTGCCCGCCTTTCTGGCCGACCGCGAACCCGATCTGATCCGCTGCCTTCCGCCGATGGCCGAGGATATCACCGGGCTGTGGTTACTGACCCACGAAAGGCTGCGCCATGTGCCGCGGGTGCGGACGGTGCTCGATTTTCTGGCGGCGGCGCTGACGAAAATGGCGCGGGATTAGGGGGCCGGTACCCGGTTCAGCGCCGGGCGATCGTGATCAGCCGATGACATAGCCAGCACACAAGAATTCCCACGATCGCCGACGCCAACAGCGCGGCCGCAAGCCTCGGGCTTTCATTCGTGCCGCAACCGGCTTCGAAAAAGCCGGGACAGACGAGGAGGCCGATCATCGGCACGGTCGAAAAAAATGCGGCCAGGACGCCAGCCAATATGGCGAGGACCTTCAGTAGCTTCTCCATTGGTATCCCTTCTGGTCGATTACCCGAACCGCGCGCACCCCAGCGCCGCGGCGTCGATCGCCGTCGCCGCGCCGCGCAGGCGATAGGTGTCGGCGATCGCGCGCCCCGCGGCGGTCGCGCTCTCCACGCTCATGCTGGGGGCCGACCGCATTGCGGCGATGATCGCGGCATCCATCCGCGGGTCGCTCGCCCAGCCGTGCGCGCCGTTGCCGGTCAGCACGAACCGCCGGCTGCCGATCGTCAGCCGCAAGTCGCGTGCCGCGCTGCGCGGTTTCGACAGGCGGACATAGAATTGGCCGCGGATCGCCGATTTGGGCCAATATCCGACGCTGGCATAGGCTTTGACCTGCGGGGTACCGATCGTCGCCGCGGGGGCGGCGATCGCATAGCAGCGCGCCGCGGCGGGATCGCGAAAGGCGCCCCAGCCGTCGAAGATGCCCAGCGCGGTGCGCGGTGCCGCAAGCGCCGCCACCGGCACCGCCGTCACGATCAGGAAAAGGGAGGCGATCCGCCGCATCGCGCCTCGTTCGCGCGAATGGGGATGCTTTGCAAGCATGGCTTGCACGGCGCGGTGCGTGCGTTAAGGAAGGTGGGCATTTTCGGGGGCAGGGAATCGGGGCGCGGTCGTGCCTGTGGGTTCCGCCCTTTCAGGGACTTCTCCCGCGCGAACATTTAGGATGGCGGATTTAGAATGAAAGCGACGATCGAACGCGCAGTGTTGTTGAAGAGCCTCGGCCACGTCCAGTCGGTGGTCGAACGGCGCAATACCATCCCGATCCTGTCGAACGTCCTGATCGAAGCCGACGCGTCGGGCCAGTTGAAGCTAATGGCAACCGACCTCGACCTGCAGGTCGTCGAAACGATCGCGGCGAAGGTCGAGACCGCCGGCACCACGACGGTGTCGGCGCACACATTGTTCGAAATCGCCCGCAAGCTGCCCGAAGGGTCGGAGGTCAGCCTGGCCGCAGCCGAGGGCAAGATGCAGGTCAAGGCCGGCCGGTCGAACTTCAACCTGCCGACGCTGCCGCGCGACGATTTTCCGGTGATCGCCGAGGGTGACCTGCCGACCAATTTCGAACTGCCGGTCGCCGAACTGATCCAGATCATCGACAAGACGCGCTTCGCGATCTCGACCGAGGAAACGCGTTATTATTTGAACGGCATCTTCCTGCACGTCGCCGAGGATGCGACCGGGCCGGTGCTGAAGGCCGCGGCGACCGACGGTCACCGGTTGGCGCGCTACACCGTCACCCGCCCCGACGGCGCCAGCGCGATGCCCGACGTCATCGTGCCGCGCAAATGCGTCGCCGAGATCCGCAAGCTGCTCGACGAGGCCGAGGGCAATGTCGAAATCAGCCTGTCGGCGACCAAGATCCGCTTCCAGCTCGGCAACGCGGTGCTGACGTCTAAGCTGATCGACGGCACCTTTCCCGATTACAGCCGCGTCATCCCGACCGCCAACGACCGGTTGCTCAAGGTCGATCCGAAAAGCCTTTACCAAGGCGTCGATCGCGTCTCGACGATCGCCAGCGAAAAGACCCGCGCGGTCAAGGTCGGCCTCGACAAGGACCGCATCACCCTGTCGGTGACGAGCCCCGAAAACGGCACTGCCGCCGAAGAAGTGGCGGCGGTGTACGACAGCGAGGCGATGGAAATCGGCTTCAATGCGCGCTACCTCAGCGACATCCTTGGCCAGGTCGACGGCGACACGGTCGAGCTGCACCTGGCCGACGCAAATGCCCCGACGCTGATCCGCGAAAGCGAAAAGAGCCCGGCGCTGTACGTGCTGATGCCGATGCGAGTCTGATGCGCCGGACGCTCCCGTTGATGATTGCGGCGGTCATGTCCGCCGCGGTCACGACCGGAGTGTCAGCGCAGACGATCAACGATCAGAACCGCGCCGATGCGATCTGCCTGTTGGCGATAGCCGACCGCGTCGATCGGCCCGCCGCCGACGAGCCGCCGATTGACGAGCAGGGGATGCAGATATTGGCCGGCTACTTTGCCGGAAGGATCGAGGGCCGCAGCCCGTCGCTTGCCCTCGACGACCTCATCACGGCCGATCTGCTGCGCTTCGTTCAAGCCAATCGCGCGACCGAATATGGACGTTGCATGGACGAGGCGCAATCGATCGTCGAGGTCATGGGCAAGCTGGCCACGATCTCGCACGGCGAAAGTCCCGACGGCAATTGATGGACGGTTCGGGGCGGGGTCACCCCGCCTTCGCGACCCGCCAGATCACCCCGCCGGTATCGTCGGCGACCAGCGCGCTGCCGTCCTTCGCAACCTTGACGTCGGCCGGCCGCCCGCGCGTCGTCTCGCCGTCGCTGGCGAGGAACCGGTCGAGCAAGGTCACCGGCAGTGCATCGACGGGCTTGCCATTGGCCCCGAATTTCACGAACACCACGCTATATCCCGCCGCCGGCTCGCGGTTCCACGATCCGTGCAGCGCGATCAGCGCGCCGTTCGCCCAGCGCTCGCCCAGGTCGAGCCCGGTGGTGAAGGTCATGCCGAGCGGCGCGGTGTGGGCGCCGAGGCCATATTCGGGGCGCTTCACATATTGGCGGCGGTCTTCGGCCTCGGGTTCGACGCGCGGATCGACGAAGCCGCCCCAATAATACCAGGGCCAGCCATAGAAGTCGCCTTCGGTGACGTCGGTCAGATAGTCGGGGACCAGGTCGCTGCCGAGCATGTCGCGCTCGTTGACCACCGTCCACAACCGGTCGCTGCCGGGGTAGAAGGCCAGCCCGACGGGGTTGCGGATGCCCGCGGCGAAGGTGCGCATATATTTGTTCTCGGGGCGAACTTCGAGCACGCTGGCGCGGCGGATTTCGCGGTTCATGCCCTTTTCGCCGATATTGCTGTCGGCGCCGACGCCGACGTAGAGCCAGCCGTTCGGCGCCGCGACCAGGCTTTTCGTCCAGTGGCGGTTGGTGCCCTTGGCCGGCAGATCGACGATCTTCGCCGGCCGGCCGCTCATCTTCGTTGCGCCTTCGACATAGGGAAAGGCGAGCAGTGCGTCGGTGTTGGCGACGTAGAGCGTCGTGCCGACCAGCGCCATGCCGTATGGCGAGTTGAGGCCGGTGATATAGGCGGTCTTGACCTCGGCCTTGCCGTCGCCGTCGGCGTCGCGGAGCAGGGTGATGCGGTTGGCGGACGGACGGCGGCCGGTGCCGCCCTTGCTCATCAGGCTGCCCATGATCTTGCCCTCGATCCCCGAGGTGTCGCGCGGCGGGCTTTGCGCCTCGGCGACCAGCACGTCGCCATTGGGCAGCACGAGCATGGTGCGGGGATGGTCGAGCCCGTGGGCAAAGCGCTGCGCCGCCAGCCCCGCCGCCGCACGCGGCGCCTGACCGGCCGGCCAGCTTGTCGCTTCGGGCACATTGATCGTCGGAAATGTTTCGGTTTTCTGCCCCGCCATCACCGGCACCCGGCCGCTGAGTTCGGCGGTCGAGAAACGCGCCACGTCGGGGCGCGACATGACGTAGAGGACGATGCCGCCGATCACGATCAGCAGCAGCAGGGCGAGGGCGACATATTTCAGGATCTTGCGCATGCCGCCTGTCTACACGCGCGAAGCGCAACGGCAAAGAGCCGAAAAAGTGGCTGGCAGGGTTAATGGCGGGCGGATCGGAGTTAACCTTACCCCGCCGTTCATCACTATCGGGAACGGGGCGGTGAGGAGGGCGCGGTAGGAGAAGCCGTCACGCAACGGACCGGGGTCTCCATGCAGCTGCCAGCACCTTTTCTAGCCGACCGCGCCGCGGTCGATGACGCCCATGCGCTGATCGACCAGCATGGCGAGGAAGCCGGTTTTGCGGCCGCAGCGCGCGCCGAACAGTTCCGCGTGCTGGGCAACCACCTGCACTTCGCCCGCTGGCGTCAGATCGAGCGGCTGATCACCTATCTGTCGATCGAAGCCGCGCTCGACACGGTGCATTGATCGCCGCTTAGAGCCGCAGGCCCGCGGTTTCGGGCAAGCCGGCCATGAGGTTGAGATTCTGGACGCAGGCGCCGCTGGCGCCCTTGCCCAGATTGTCGAGCCGCGCGACGAGCCGTAACTGCCGGCCTGCGGTGTCGGAAAACAGCATCAGCTCCATCCGGTCGGTCGCGTCGTCGTTCCGGCTCAGCACCAATTCGCTCTCGTCGCCGCGGCGCACCGACACGAGCGGCGAGCCGTCGAAATGCGCGGCCAGCGCGTCATAGGCCGCATCGGCGGTCGGCGCATCGAAGCTCAGCGGCACTTCGACCAGCATCCCGCGATAAACGGGGACGACCGCGGGCGCGAACAGCGGCGGGTGTCGCAGGCCGGCGCCCTGCTGCATTTCGGGCACATGCTTGTGGTTCAGCGACAGGCCATAGCTGCGAAACCCGATATCGGGCTCGGCCTCGAACCGCGCGATCAACTCCTTGCCGCCGCCCGAATAGCCCGACACGGCGTTGACGCTCAAATGCGTCTCGCGCGCGACGATCCCCGCCGCGACCAGCGGCGCGACCAGGGCGAGGAAGCCGGTCGGATAACAGCCGGGGTTGCTGACCCGCGTCGCCGCGGCGATCGCATCGCGCTGCGCCGCGCTCAGTTCGGGAAAGCCATAGGTCCAGTCGGGCGCCACGCGGTGCGCGGTCGAGGCGTCGATCACTTTCGTGCGGTCGTTGCGGATCATCGCGACCGCCTCGATCGCCGCGGCGTCGGGCAGACATAGGATCACGAAATCGGCGGCGTTCAGCGCCTCGGCGCGCCGCGCGGCGTCTTTGCGCTCGGCGTCGGCGAGGGTCAGGAGCGCAAATTCGCTGCGCCCCGCGAGCCGCTCGGCGATTTCCAGCCCCGTCGTGCCAGCCGCGCCATCGATGAAAACCGTTTGCGCCATCTCAGCGCACCCGCTTCATGCCGCTCACCGGGTCGGCGTGACCCTCGGCCGCGAAGCGCGCGATCACGTCGGCGAGCGGCTCGGCGGCCACCGCCATGCCGTGCTGGCTGGCGTGGACGAGCGTGCGTTCATCGGCCATGATGCCGACGTGGCCGGGGAAAAAGACGAGGTCGCCGCGCGTCAGGCTGGCGGCATCGATATCCTTGTCGGCGCCGAGCGCGGCCAGCTGCAGGTCGCTGTCGCGCGGCAACTGGACGCCGGCGGCGCTCCACGCGAGCTGGACGAGACCCGAGCAATCGATCCCCTTGGCGGTGCGCCCACCCCAGACATAGGGCGCTCCGATCATGTCTTCGGCAACCGTGGCAGGGTCGTCCTGCTCGGTGCCGACATCGACCATCGCGGCGAGCGGCAGAAAGCCGTGCGAGGTTCGCAGCCATTCGCCCTCGATCTCGCCCATCACCAGCGCGCCGCGCGGCAGGACCGCGGGGCCGCCGCTCGCCGCATCGGGGGCGGCGTGCAATATCGCCTCGGCGGCGTGGACGCGGTGGGTCGGCGCGATCGGCACGGCGAGGGCGTCGGCGGCGAGATAGCCGACATAATGGTCGGCGAGGCAATAGCCCCAGGCCCAGCCGCCGGTCAGGTCGAGCAGCGCGAATCCTTCGCCATAGAGCAGCTCGCTCGTCCGTTCGGCGGCAAGCGAGGGTTCGGCGCGCAGCGCGGCGGCGGGCAGCGCCCCGCTGCGCATCATCGGGGCGGCATAATGCGGCGCGAAATGCTGGCCGGCGACGGCAATATCGGCAAGGTCGGGGCGGATCGCGACGATGCGAGGGTCATAGGCCTGCGACGTGCCGGACAGGCCAAAGCGATCGCGGCCGGCGCCGACCAGCCCCGGGCGGCCCATGCGCACCCGGTTTGCCGCTGAATTATCGCCACTTTCTGCTGTCACATGCCGTCCTGTAAAAACGCGAGCCCCGCCCCCGGCGGACAATCGCGCGGCATTAGCCCAGCCGGGGCCGCTTGATCAAGATTGTTCGGCCTTGCCGCGGCGGTCGTAGCGGGCGCGCAGCATCGCCCAGCTGGCGCGCAGGCCGAGCGCCGCGCCGCCCTTGGGCCGCCCCGGCCTCGCCGCGGGACGCCACGCGAAGGTGTCGAGATGCGCCCAGGCGACGCCGTCGGGAATGAAGCGCTTCAGGAACAGGGCGGCGGTGATCGATCCGGCGAAGGGCGAACTGCCGGCGTTGCCGAGGTCGGCGATGTCGGTTTCGAGCAGGTCGGCATACCCGTCCCACAGCGGCATCCGCCACAAGGGGTCGTCGCGGTCGGTGCCTGCCGCCAGCATCGCATCGGCGAGTGCGTCGTCATTGGCATAGAGCGGCGGCAGGTCGGGGCCGAGCGCGACGCGCGCCGCCCCGGTCAGGGTTGCAAAATCAACGATCAGTTCGGGATTGTTCTCGCCGGCTTTCGTCAGGGCGTCGGCCAGGACAAGCCGCCCCTCGGCATCGGTGTTGCCGATCTCGACGGTCAGCCCCAGCCGGCTGGTCAGCACGTCGCCGGGGCGGAAGGCGTCGGAAGAAATGGCATTTTCGGCCGCGGCGACCAGGCAGTGCAGGCGCACCGGCAGCCCCGCCGCCATCACCAGTTCGGCGAGCGCCAGCGCGTGCGCGGCGCCGCCCATGTCCTTTTTCATCAGCCGCATGCCCGATGCGGGCTTGATGTCGAGCCCGCCGCTGTCGAAGCTGATCCCCTTGCCGACGAGCGCCACGCGCGGATGTGCGTCCTTGCCCCACACGATCTCGATCAGCCGCGGGGCGTGATGCTTGGCCGCCGCACGCCCGACGGCGTGGATCATCGGATAGCCCTGTTCCAGCGCTTCGCCCTTGGTGACGGTCAGCTTGCCGCCATGCGCCTTGGCGATGCGCTCGGCCTCCTTTTCGATCGCCGCCGGCCCCATGTCGGCGGCGGGGGTGTTGACCATGTCGCGGACCAGTGCGACCGCCCGCATCTCTGCAACCATCGGCGCGACCGTCCCGACGTCGCTGGTCAGCAACACCCGCGGCGCGCGCGGCTCGGCCTTGGGGCGGTAGCGGTCGAAGCGATATTGGCCGCTCATCCAGCCGAACAGCGCCTTGCCGGGCTGGCCCTCGGCGAGGCGGTAGCGTCCCTCGGGCAGCACCGCCGCCAGCTTGGCGAGGCACCACGCCGACAGGCTGTCGACCTTGGCCACCGCGGTAACGACCGACCAGCTTTCGGGATCGTCGCCGGGCAGAATGGCATGGGCATAGCCGTCGGGTTTATAGGCGGCGGCGGCGAGCGCGGCGCGTTCGCGCGCGCTGCGGCCTTTCAGCCAGCCGTCATAGCTCTGTTTGTCGACGAGGTGGATGGTGCGCGCAGCCTGCCCCTTGTCGGGCTGGATCAGGTCGGAATAATCGGTCATGCCCATTTGCTAGGCGCGCGGGGATATTTTGTCGATTCCCGGCGTTATGGCTGCATGACGATCGCCACACCCCACCAATATCGCGCCCTCATCCTGCTTGCCGCGCTGACCCTTGCTGCCTGCGCGGAGGAGACTGAAACGCCGGCGGAGAAGGCCGCGGCCGCCGCGGTCCCCGGCGCGCCGCCCACCAGCCCCGCGGACAGGGCTGCCGCGACGGCGGCGGCGTCCGACGTCAAGGAAAGCAGCGACCTGATCGAGTTCGCGTACAGCTACCCGCGCGAGGCGGCGCGGATCGCGGGCCTGGCGGCGTGGCTCGACGGCGACCGCGCGACAAAACGCGACGCCCTGATCGCCGCGGCCGAACGCGACAAGGCGGCGGCCGAAAAGGAGGGCTTTCCCTATCGTCCGCACAGCCATTTGCAGACGTGGCAGCGCGTCACCGACACGCCGCGCTTCCTCAGCCTGTCGGCCGAGATCGAGACTTATATGGGTGGCGCCCACGGCATGACGAGTTTCGACAGCCTGCTGTGGGATCGCAATCGCGCCATCCGCCTGACACCGCTCGACCTGTTCGTCAGCGGCGACGCCTTCGACGCCGCGATCAAGGACGCCTTCTGCGAACGCATCGACCGCGCCAAAGCGGCGAAGGGGATCGTTCCGCCGGCGAACGACGACGGACCATTCGCCGCGTGCCCCGCGGCGTCGGCGCAGACCGTCTGGCTCGGCTCGTCCGACGGCCGCTATCTCGACCGGATGACGATCGCGATCGCGCCCTATGAAATCGGACCGTTCGCCGAGGGCAGCTACAAGATCAACATGCCCGTCACCGCGGCGCTCGTGAAGGCGGTGAAGCCCGAATATGCGCGCGATTTCCTGCCGCTGAACTGAAGGAAGCAAGCAAGCATGGCCAAGCAGCCGAAAGCCGGCAAGGTCGGCGAAACCCCGAAAGAGAAAAAGGGCAAGCGGAGCGCCGCCACCAAGCTGCGCCGCGCGGTCGGTGATGCGAAGACCATCGCCAAACCGCCCGCCCATCGCGAAGCCGATCTCGACCGGGCGCCGAAATGGCAGCCGCGCTATCCGGGATCGGGGCGTCTCGACGGCAAAGTCGCGATCGTCACCGGCGGCGACAGCGGCATCGGCCGCGCCGTGTGCGCGCTGTTCGCGCGCGAGGGCGCCGACGTGGCGATCGTCTATCTCGACAATCGCGCCGACGCGGTCGAGACCGCCGCGATCGTCGAGGCCGAGGGACGCCGCGCCATCGCGATCAAGGCCGATGTCGGCAAGGAGAAGTCCGGCGAAAAGATCGTCGCGCAGACGGTGGCGAAGCTCGGCCGCCTCGACATCCTGGTCAACAATGCCGGCGAGCAGCATCCCGCCGACGATATTCGCGACATCAGCCCCGACCAGTTGCAGCGAACCTTTGCGACCAATATCTTCGGCATGTTCTATCTGGTCCAGGCGGCGCTGCCGCATCTGAAGAGGGGCGCGGCGATCGTTAATTGCACCAGCGTCACCATGTATCAGGGGTCGGGCGGGCTGCTCGATTACAGCGCGACCAAAGGCGCGATCACGGCCTTCACCCGCTCGCTCAGCGAAAATCTGGTCGCCAAGGGGATCAGGGTGAATGGGGTCGCGCCGGGTCCGATCTGGACCCCGCTCAATCCGCGCGGTGGCGCGCCCGCGAAAAAGGTCGAAACCTTCGGTGAAGGCACGCCGATGAAGCGCCCCGGGGAGCCGAACGAGGTCGCGCCCTGTTTCCTGTTCCTCGCCTGCGACGACAGCAGCTATATGTCGGGCCAGGTGTTGCATCCGAACGGCGGCATGATCGTTAACGGATAGCGGGGCGGCGAAGGAGAAACACCGTGCCCGCCAAATCGAAAGCCCAGCAGAAAGCCGCCGGCGCCGCGCTCAGCGCCAAACGCGGGGACACGCCGAAGTCGAACCTCAAGGGCGTCTCGAAACAGATGGCCGACAGCATGACCGAAAAGCAGCTCGAGGATTTTGCCAAGGGCTCGACGAAGGACAAGCCTGAGCACGTCGATTGAGGGGTGGGTTTTCAGGTGATAGCCGGCAAGCAGCGATATAAATCCCGTTTGTGTCGAGCGAAGTCGAGACACGCTTGCGAGGAGCCAGTCTTCGCGTGTCTCGACTTCGCTCGACACAAACGGAAATAGGGGGCGGTTTAGAAATCATCCCTAAACTGCCCCTCGAAAAACATAACCCCAGGCCTTTCCAGACCCGGGATTACGCGGCCGCGACCCAGTGCAGCTCTATTTTTTCGGCATCGCCTTTGCGGTCGGCGCGGTACCGCCCGCCTTTACCGGCAGCGTGTTGGGCACCTCATAGGGCGATCCCATCGCGACCATGTGGCTGATCGCGACGCGGCGCGGCGTCAGCGGCTTGGGCTGGATGCCGTTATAAGAGAAGCTCGTAGCGCTGTGGCATTCGAAGCAATTCTTGCCCTGTTGCCCCTGGACGCTCTGCAGAAAGGTTTCGGCGGTGCTGTTCATCAGGCTGATCGCGCCGACCGCATTGGTCTGGTTGAGGTTCGCCCAATTCGCGTTGGTCGTGACATACGTGTTGGGCTTGAACCACGCGGTGCCGATCAAATTGTAATTCGGCAGCGGCGAATTGTTCGGGAAATTCTTCGCTGCCCCCTGCGAGGCGGTGTTGATCGCGGTGATGTTCGCGGGACCGTTCGGCTGGGTGTCGCCGCCGGTCTGGTTCATCTGCACGACCTGGGTGATCGGCGAGAAGGTCCCCTTCGCCGCGTCGAAGCTGACCGTCGCGGGGTTGTTGTTGGTTTCCACCAGCAAGGCCTGCGACGAATAGGGCGTCCCCGCCTTGTAAAAAGTGAAATTGTTCGGGTTGCTCTGGCTCGCGTCGAACACGAAGCTGTTGTCGGGGAACGTCGGCGCGTTGAGCTTGTGCTCAAAGGTCGCCCAGACGAACTCGGGATGGTTCTCGACGTAACCGACGACGTGCATGCCGACGAGCGCGACGGTCACCGTCTCATATTTGCCGCTCGGCACGACGGCGCAGTTCGCGCCGTTGCAATTGTTCTGCAGCACCGGCACCTCGGCCTGCGTCGTATAGGCGCCCGCGGGCGGCGCTTCGCCGGCGGCGAGCCGATACCAGGTCGCCTTCACGATCGCGTCGCCGACGCTGAAATAATCGTCCTGGTTCGGATTGTTCTGATAGGCACCGGTGGCGATCAGGTTGCGTTTGACGGTGTCGAAATAATTCGAGGTCATGTGGCTCGACGCATAGACGGGATAGCCGTTCGGCCCGATCAGCATGCTGCCGTCGGCCTCGACGATCGCGCCGTCCTGGCTCGGTGCGTTGGCGCCCATGTGCAGCGGCTTCATGTGCGCGTCGAGCCGCAGCAGCGAGGTGCGCGGCACGTCGGACGTGCTGGTGAGCAGGTCGTCGGGCACCTTCCAGGTCAGAAAGCGCGGTGTGCCGTCGATCGGCGCATTGGCCCAAACGAAGGCTTCCCACGACCATTGGTTGAACAGGCAGTCGTCGGCGGTGGCGTTCATCGCGGTCGGCATGGTGGCGGCCGCGTTCAGATAGCCCTGCAGCCCCTCGGCCCATCCGAAACCTTCGGGGCAACTGCCCCCCGCCGCCTCAACCTCTTTCTCGCTGCCATAGCCGCCGTCCTTGCACGACGAAAGCAGCGCCGGCGCGGCGATCACGAGCACGGCAAGTTTTGCGCCGCGCAAAAAGCTGGGTTTCAAGTTGCTATTCATGATTTCTGCTCCCCCCGGAAAGCATAATATCTATTATGAATAGAGTAAGGTGTAAATATAGGCAGGGCGAATGTGCGACCGCGATTGCAGCCATTTTGGCGGTATCGCAGTCAAAGGTCGAGACATTTCACGAAATGCTGCTGCCGGTCGCCCGGCGTGTTACGCCAAAGCGCCGATGCTGCCGGCTGGTTATTCGGCGGCTTCGAGCGCCGCCGCCGGCGTTTCAGCTGCCGCGGCGCGCGCATGTCCGAAGCGCAGCACGCCGTCGTCGATCGCGCCCGTTCGCATGTCGATGCGGTCCTGGACATAATTCTGGCTGAGCCGCCACGGCAGCGCGGCGGTGCTTTTCGGCATGATGTGCATCGAACGCTGGATATAGCCCGACGAGAAGTCGAAGACATTTTCCTCTTCGAGGCTCGCCGGGTCGGCGAGCGCCGGGGTTGCGACGCTGGTGCCCGTGTCGCGCATATGATTGAGCACGCGGCAGACATATTCGGACACGATGTCGGCGCGCAGCGTCCAGCTGGCGTTGAGATACCCGAACACCGCCGAAAAATTGGGGACGTTCGAGAACATGCACGCCTTGTAATAATAATGTTCATGCCAGTTCACGGTTTCGCCATCGACGCGCACCGGGATTTTTCCGGCGACCGCGAGGTTGAGTCCGGTCGCGGTGACGATGATGTCGGCGTCGAGATGCTGGCCCGACTTCAACTGGATGCCGGTCGCGTCGAATTTTTCGATATGGTCGGTGACGACCGACGCCTTGCCCGCCTTCATCGCTTCGAACAAATCGGCATCGGGGACGAGGCACAGCCGCTGGTCCCACGGATCATAGGGCGGGGTGAAGGCTTTGGCGTCGTAGCGATCGCCCAGGCTCGCCTTCAGCTTGTTGGTCAGATAGTCTTTGACCTTCTCGGGTTTTTCGCGCGCGCGGCGAAAAGCGATGTCCTGCAGGCGGACATTCTTGAAGCGCGTGATCTTGTACGCGAGTTTTTCGGGCAGGAATTTGCGGAGGAAATTGGCAAAGCCGTCCTTCGCCGGCCGGATGAAATACCAGGTCGGGGTGCGCTGAAGCATCGTGACGTGCGCGGCTTCCTTCATCGACGGGACGATGGTGACCGCGGTTGCGCCCGATCCGATGACGACGACCTTCTTGCCGGCATAGGCAAGATTTTCGGGCCAGAATTGGGGATGGACGATCTGACCCTGAAAATCCTCACGCCCCGTAAACTGCGCGTCGAACGGCTTGTCATAGTCGTAATAGCCCGAGCCGAGATAAAGCCAGCGCGCCGTCGTGGTCGATACCGCGCCCTGGCCGTCCTCCATCGTCACCGTCCAGCGCGCCGCGGCGCTGTCCCAGTCGGCGCCCACCACCTTGCGCTCGAAGCGGATGCGGTCGCGGATGCCGCGCTCGTCGACGATGCGATTGAGATAATCGAGGATCGCGGGACCGTCGGCGATCGATTTTTCATGCTTCCACGGCTCGAACACGAAACCCAGCGTGTGCATGTCGCTGTCCGAGCGGATGCCGGGATAACGGAACAGATCCCAGGTTCCGCCAAGGTTGGCGCGCCGTTCGACGAGGCCGAAACTGCGGTCGGGGCAGTTCATCTGAAGATGGACCGCCATCCCGATGCCCGAAATGCCGGCGCCGACGATCAGCACATCCTGATCGACGGGGGCAGCCGTTTCGCCCGCCGTGCGTTCCATGGTCGCGGTGCCTGCCATGTTGTCGTCTCCCAATTGTCTTTGGACGCAGCTTACGCACCACGTTGCATTTTGCAATCGAATTGACGTTTACGGAAAGCGGCGGATCGCGCCGCTGTGGCTTGTCGCTGTCACAATATTGTCATAGAGGCGACGCCGCTTTGTCATATTCCGGCAGCTCTGCCGTAGCGAACACAGGAAACCCTTGGCCCGATGCGGCAGATCGCTGTCCTTCCCTATCGATTCGGCGGCCCAGCGCAGGACGGGCCAACCGAAATCCTGCTGATCACCTCGCGCGAGACGAAGCGCTGGGTGGTGCCGAAAGGCAATCCGCTGTCGGGGATGACGCGTCACGCCGCCGCGGCGGTCGAGGCCGAGGAAGAGGCGGGTGTCACCGGCGCGGTGTGTCCGACACCAATCGGCAGCTATGAATATCGCAAACGCCGGGCGAACGGCGCCTCGATCATGTACAATGTCGAAGTCTTCCCGCTCGCCGTTACGAACGAGCTCGACGAGTGGAAGGAAATGGATGAACGCGAGCGCAAATGGTTCTCGTTCAGCGACGCTGCGACGGCGGTCGACGAGCCCGATTTGCAGGCGCTGATCCGCTCGTTCGGCGACAGCGGCTTTCGCGCCGTCGCGCAGCCGCGCGGCGTCGTCCACAATGTAGTAGACAAGGCAGGGGTTAGCTGGATGTTCGCATGGTTTCAGCGTTTGCTGCCGCGACAGGGAAATTTTTTCGAATTGTTCGAAAGTCACGCCGCGACGCTGGTCGCCGGGGCGAACGCCTTGTCGCGGATGTTGCAGGGCGGCGAGGGCATGGCCGACCATGTCCAGGAAATCATCGAACGCGAGCATGACGCCGACGCGATCACCCGCGAAGTGTTGCAGACGGTGCGCCGCACCTTCCTGACCCCGTTCGACCGCAGCGCCATCACCGACCTGATCGCGTCGATGGACGATGCGATCGACGAAATGCAGAAGACCGCGGGGGCTGTCGATCTGTACGACGTCACCGAATTCGAGCCCGAAATGCGCGACATCGGCGGGATCATCGTCGATGCGGCGCGGCTGACCGCCGAAGCGTTGCCGCTGCTCCGCAACATCGGTGCCAATGGCGCGCGGTTGCACGAGCTGACCGAGCGGCTGGTGCGGATGGAAGGCCATGCCGACGAGATTCACGCGGTGGGGCTGAAGCGCCTGTTCCGCGAGCATGGCGAGGCCAACCCGACGCGCTTCCTGATCGCCCGCGAGCTGTTCCGTCACCTCGAGCGCGTCACCGACAGTTTCGAGGATGTCGCCAACGAGATCGACGGCCTGGTCATCGACCACGCATAAGCGGGGACGCAAACCATGCACGAACTCGCTTTCCCGCTCCTCGTCGGCCTGGTCATCCTGGCGCTGGCGTTCGATTTCCTGAACGGGCTGCACGACGCCGCGAACAGCATCGCGACCGTCGTCGCGACGCGGCTGCTGCGGCCGGTGCAGGCGGTGATCTTTGCCGCTTTCTTCAACTTCGCCGCCTATTTCCTCTCGGTCATCTTCCCCGAACTGCACAAGGTGGCCGAGACGATCGGCAAGGGGATCATCGACAAGGATCTGGTGACTCCGGCGGTCGTGTTCGGGGCGCTGGTGGGGGCGATGTTCTGGAACATCGTCACGTGGCTGAAAGGCATTCCCTCCTCTTCGAGCCACGCGCTGGTCGGCGGCATCGTCGGCGCCGGGGTGGCGCATGCGGGGTTCGAGGGGATCGAGTGGACCGGGCTCAACAAGACCGTCATCGCCATCTTCCTGTCGCCGATGCTCGGCATGTTGCTGGCAATGCTGGTGATGCTGCTCAGCAGCTGGGCGCTGCGCCGCGCCACCGCCAATTTCGCCGAAAAGACCTTTCGCCGCCTCCACCTGCTGTCCTCGGCGGCTTATTCGGTCAGCCACGGGCTGAACGATGCGCAAAAGACGATGGGGATCATCGCGGTGCTGCTCTATTCGACCGGCTATATGGAGGGCGAGTTTCACGTGCCGCATTGGGTGGCGTTCAGCTGTTATGTCGCCATCGCTTTGGGCACGCTGTCGGGCGGGTGGAAGATCATCGAGACGATGGGCGGGCGGATCACCAAGCTGTCGCATCATCAGGGCTTTGCCGCCTCGACCGGCGGGTCGATCATGGTGTTCACCGCCAGCCTGCTCGGCATTCCGGTGTCGACGACGCACACGATCACCGGCAGCATCATCGGCGCCGGCGTCGCCCGCCGCGCGAGCGCGGTGCGCTGGGGCGTCGCCAGCAATGTCGTCGCGGCCTGGTTCATCACCATCCCGGCGAGCGCCGCGGTGGCGGCGATATTCTATGCGATCACGCGGCTGTTCTGATCATCCTGCCGGGCGATAATCGACGCGGGCCCCGCCGACCATCCGCACCGGCAGGTACAGGCCGTTGCCATAGGCCTTGATCGTGCCGATTTCGAAATTGTCGACATGGGTGCGGATAACGAACGGCCCCTCGCGCCGTTGATCGACCGCGCGTTTGATCTTGCCCTGCAGCTCGCCGAGGTCGCGGGTGAAGTTCTGCGTCAACGCGGCGGCGATCAGCGGCGCAAAACCCTCGCTGCGGCCGAGCAGGATGAGCAGGTCGCCGCCGACCCCGTCGGTGTCGCCGTTGATCGACAGCCGGGTAAACCGCACTTCGGCCGATCCCGGCTCGTTGACCGGCACCGCGGTCATCCACAGGCGGCCGCGCGTCGGCACGCCGCTGCGCTCCGCGAGCTTGGCATCGACATCGACCCCCACCGCGATGCGGCCGCCCGGCGCGCCATAGATGGTCGATTTGCCGAAGGTCACCATCATCGATCCGAGTTCGGGCAGGACGAAGGGGCGCGCCGAGCGCTTTCGCAGCGCGCGATCGACCACCGGTTCGAGCTGCGCGTAGTCGGCGAGCACCGGCACCCGCACGTCGAGGTGCGGCGCGGGCTGCGCGCGCACCAGGCGCGGCAGCGGCGTCGGGGCGGGATCGGTCGGGCGGCCCGAAACGAAGGTCTCGGTAATCGCCTCGAGCCCGAGGTTGAGCCGCATCCGCTGCCCGTCCATCCGGTAGCCGCCATACAGGATGCGCTGCGGCGTGACGCGCATCCACACCGGCGGCTTGTCGCGGTTGAGTTCGAGCGCGGTGAAGCTTTGCCGCCACACCTCGGACGCTTGCCGGCGGATGTCGATCCGGGCGATTTCGCGGTTCACCTCGCGCTCGACGTCGCGGATGACGGGTTTCAGCTTGGCGTCGGCCTCGTCGGTAAAGGTGATGCGTTTGCCCAAAAAGTCGATCCCCGGTGCCTTGGTCCAGCCATAGCTGATCCGCGCCGTCCCGCGCGTCTGCCAGTCGGGGGTGACGTCGATCCTGACCCGCGCGTTCGCCATCGCGGCGCCGGTCGCAGTCTCGCCCTTCAGCACTCCGCCGACGTCGCGCGCCGCGATCGTGGCGCTCAGCGGCACATCGACGACAATCTCGTCGCCCACGCCGCGCAGCCGCAGCGGGCCGCGCGTGACGCGCCCGACGATGGTGCAGGGGATGGCGGGGGTCACCTTGACCTTCTTGCCGAAGACCTTGACCCGCTGCGGCTGCACGCACGCCTTTTCGCGGCGGTTGATCGTCCACAAGGTTTTCGGCACCGCGCGCTCAAGCGCCCGCTTGAGCGCAGTGGTGTCGGCATCGATCGGGACCGCGATCATCGAGGTTTGCGTCGGCGAGGGCGCGGTGTCGGTGGCGCGCGGCGGCGCTTCGACCGCGGTCTTGCGGTCACAGGCGGTGAGCGCCGGTGTGAGGAGAAGGGTGGCGGTCGCCAGCTGGATTAAACGCATATGGTGCCCCTGATGCGGTATCGACGATGTTATAACAGCAGCCGGGTTAAAGCGTTGCCGTCGGGGCGGATCGGGTCCGAAAGCGACGGAAAACTGCGTAACTTCACTCGGAATTTGCGTTCTGCGCGTTTTTGCTCACCCCGTCTTCGTCACCCCGATTGATCCGGGCGCCACGTGCTGCCGCCATGACGAACATGCGAGGCGGGCGTGGGGGCCGAAATGTCGGAAAACCGGGTAACTTCACTCGCGATTCGACTTGCGCGCGTTTGCTTTGCGGGCCGCCCATTCGCCTTAAGGCGACAAACGGTACGGACGTGCCGGGTGCGATCGTCCCCTTTGTCGCGTTAAGCGAGAGACCGGGCGAACCCGCCAGCCGAGGTCTGCCAGCACAAAAGATAGGCGGTGAGAGGGAAGAAATGCCCGGCATGGGTGAAGGCTAACGCGGCGGAATTTTGTAGGACAGCGTTTTTTTGACTGACATGGTCGGCGTATTGTCCACTTTGATTTCCATAGCCGTTGACCGTCGCCGGTGACCGCAGCATGCCGCCTGAATGGAAATGACGACCAATTTGCTGCCGCCCGAATTGGATGCCGCGCTTCAAAGGCTTGGAGTAAAGCTTGAAGCGGGCGACCGCCTAGATGCAGAGGCCCGGGATGTGGTCAAACAAATGGCAGATTTGCCGCCCGCCGCGGTCGTGGGCCTCGACAGCCAAATTGCTGTTTCTGCCAAGCTTTGGCATCGCCCCAACGGTAACCGGGTCCTAGCGAAATTTTGGGGCGACGTGACCGATGCGGAGCAACTACTTCGCACGCCCTTGCTCGAATATATCTTCCTCTTTCACCACGACGGCCGGCTTCGCGAGTCCGCCTTGCAAAGAGCCGTGGGCGGGATCCCCTCGGCCTTTCTGTTCGCGGCTATTTGTTGGCGCTTGAACGATTGGGCCGCACCTGTCCGGAAAGCGGCAGCGAAATGTGCTGAGCGATGCTTTCCGGCAACCGATCCCGCAGTCGTCGCGGCGGCGCTATCGGACCTGATGCAGCGAAAGGATAGCTGGAGCCGCTGGGAGGAGGAGCGTCAATTGTTCGAAGACCAGATGTCGCGCCCCGCGGTCGCCCGCAGTCTTGTCGCGATCATTGCCGAGCGCCCGACCGGCGCAATGGCAAAGTTGCTGCGGTCGGCATCAAAAACTCCGCATCTCGATCGCTATCTTGACGAGGTTTTTCGCTCTGCCGTCCAGCCTGCGGTGCGGGCAGCCGCTCTGCGCATGTTGCTCCAAGGTGGAGCTGTGTGGCCGGTCGGTCGCGGTTGGCAGTGGATCGACAAATCGATGGGATTGCGACGTTGGGTCATGATTTTTGATCGCCGGACAATCGATGTTGAGACGGCTCCTGAAGACCTCGTCGGACGGGGTATCGATGACAAATCTGCGATGGTTCGTGGCGTCGCATTGTCCGGTGCTATTCGCCATCTGCGTGGGACGACGATTGAGCGCGTTTATGCCGACAAGCTAAAGCACGATCGGTCGCGATCCGTCCGCGAACGTGCCAGATTCATCCTCGATCACCCGGTTTAGTTGGTCGCCCCAAACAGATCATGCTCGTCGGCGTCTTCGATTTGAACATCGACGATATCGCCGGCTTTCAATGTCGCCGCGACATCGCGCAGGTACACATGCCCGTCGATCTCGGGCGCGTCGGCCTGTGAGCGGCCCGTCGCCCCGATGCTGCCGTCGTCATCCGCCTCGCCGACCTCGTCGATGATCACCGGCAGCGTGCGGCCGATCTTGGCTTCGAGTTTCGCGGCGCTGATCGCGGCGGTCTTTTCCATGATGCGCTGGTAGCGCTCTTCCTTGAGTTCCTCCGGCACCTGATCGCCCAGCGCATTCGCCTGCGCACCCGCGACGGGTTCGAAGCGGAAGGCGCCGACGCGGTCGAGCTGGGCTTCGTCGAGCCAGTCGAGGAGATACTGGAAGTCGGCTTCGGTCTCGCCGGGGAAGCCGACGACGAAGCTCGAACGGATCGCGATGTCGGGGGCGATGGCGCGCCAGTTCTTCAGGCGTTCGAGCACCTTGGCTTCGTTCGCGGGGCGCTTCATGCGCTTGAGCACGCTCGGGCTGGCGTGCTGGAACGGGATGTCGAGATAGGGCGTGAGCAGTCCCTCGGCCATCAGCGGGATGACCGCGTCGACATGGGGGTAGGGGTAGACATAGTGGAGGCGCACCCACGGGGCATTGCCTTCGCTGGTCTGGAGCTGACCCAGTTCGCGCGCGAGGTCGGTCATGTGGGCGCGGACTTCGCGGCCCTTCCACTGGCGCGGGTCGTGGCGCGTGTCGACGCCATAGGCCGAGGTGTCCTGGCTGATCACCAGCAGTTCCCTGGTCCCCGCGGCGACGAGCTTTTCGGCCTCGCGCAGCACCGCGTCGATGCGGCGGCTCACGAGTTTCCCGCGCAGATCGGGGATGATGCAGAAGGAGCAGCTGTGGTTGCAGCCTTCGGAAATCTTCAGATAGCTGTAGTGGCGCGGGGTGAGCTTCAGCCCGCCCTCGGGCACCAAGTCGATGAACGGACCTTGCGTCGGCGGCGCGGCGTCGTGGACGGCGTCGACGACCTGCTCATATTGATGCGCGCCGGTGACCGCGAGGACGCCCGGGAAGCGCGCGCGGATGACGTCGGCTTCATTGCCCATGCAGCCGGTGACGATGACGCGGCCATTCTCGGCCATCGCTTCGCCGATCGCCTCGAGGCTTTCTTCCTTCGCCGAATCGAGGAAGCCGCAGGTGTTGACGAGCACGACGTCGGCGCCGGCATAGTCGGGCGACAGGCCATAGCCGTCGGCGCGCAGCTTGGTCAGAATCCGTTCGCTGTCGACCAGCGCTTTCGGACAGCCGAGCGACACCATGCCGACCTTCGGCTGGGAGGGGAGGGTTTTGGTTGCCATGATTGGCGGCGCCCATAAGCAATTTTTACGCGTTTGTCACGCGCCGCTCGCTGCCGCTATAGGCGCGCCGATGCGGCCGGACTGCCGCGTGGAGGAGGATAGCGACGATGATCGGGGTTTGGGCGGCGATTTCGGCGGCGCTTGCGGTCGCGGCGGGGGCATTCGGCGCGCATGGCGCCGCGGGGCCGCAGCAGGCCGAGTGGCTGCGGACGGGCGGGCTGTACCAGCTGATCCATGCGGTCGCCGCGCTGGCGATCATGGGCTTTGCCCGCGGTCCGGCGATCCTGCTGTTGGTCGGCGGGGCGATCTTTGCGGTGTCGCTCTATGCGATGGCGCTGGGCGCGCCGCGGTGGCTGGGCGCGGTGACCCCGATCGGCGGCGGGCTGCTGATCATCGGCTGGCTGTGGGCGGCTTGGCTGTTCTGGCGGGGCTAGGTTCCTGGCTTCAGCCCCCCGGCACGCTCGCTTCGCACGGTTCGCAGCGGATGACCTCGACGATCAGGTCGCCGGCGGCAAGATGCTGCGCTTCGGGTTCCCAGAAGCCATAGGGCTTGCCGCCGCGATAGACGCGCAGCCCGCGGCCTTCGCTGGTGAGCTGGTCGATGCTGCGGCCGATTTCCTCGGCGCTGACGAGGCGCTCGCGGAGCTGGACGCGACCGCCGATGCTGGCGAGGTCGGCCATATAGTCGGCGACATGCGCGCCCTGCGCCGAACCGGCGAGCAGCAGCCCGGTGAAGCTGACCGGGTTGATGACATTGTTGGCGCCGGCCTGGCGGGCGAGCAGTTCATTGTCCTGGGCGCGGATGACGACGCTGATCGGCACTTTGGGCGACAGGTGGCGGACGGTCAGCACCATCAGGATCGACGTGTCGTCGCGCCCCGCCGACACCAGCACCGACTGCGCGCGCGCGATATGGACGTCGATCAGCGTGTCGTCGTTCGACGCGTCGCCCTGGAGCACGTTGCAGCCGATTGCCTCGGCCTCTTCGATCCGCGAGGCCGACTGGTCGATCACGACGATGCACGACGGGTCGGTGCCGCGCGCGATCAGTTCCTTGACCGCCTCGCTGCCGCTGACGCCGAAGCCGAGTACGACGATATGGTCGGTGAGTTGTGCCTGGATGCGGGCCATACGCCATTTTTCCCATGAGCGTTTGAGGACGAAATTATAGGCGGTGCCGACGAAGATAAAGAGCACCGCGATGCGGATCGGGGTGACGATGACCGATTCGATCAGCCGTGAGCGGTCCGAGATCGGCGCGATGTCGCCGAACCCCGTCGTGGTGACCGAGATCATCGTGAAATAGACGACGTCGAGAAAGCTGATGTGGCCGTCGTGATGGTCGATCAGCCCCTCGCGATCGAACCAGTGGACGAGGATCACGACGCCGATCAGGGCGAAGGCGAGGCTGAGCCGCGCCGCGACATCGGCCCACACCGGCCATTTGCTCGCGCGGCGGAGCGGCTGGAACCGGTACTGGGGTTTCGCTTTCGACGGCTTGCGATCGGTCATCGCGGCGGCAGCTGCTTCATCGGGTCGATCGGTACCCGATTCTTGCGCAGCTGGAAATGGAGTTGCGGCGACTGGACCTGTCCGGTGGCGCCGGCCAGCCCGATGGTCTCACCCGCCTTCACCGCCTGGCCGCGCTGGACGTCGATCTGCGCCGCATGGCCATAGGCGCTGATCCAGCCGCCGCCATGGTCGATCAGGACGAGCCCGCCATAGACGGCGATCTGGTCGCCGGCATAGGCGACGACGCCGTCGGCGGCGGCGTGGATCGGGGTGCCTTTGGCCGCGGCGATATTGATGCCGTCGTTGACCTTGCCCGGCGCGAGGGCGCCGAAGCGCGCGACGATCGTGCCGGTGAGCGGCCAGCGGAAGCGGCCGGCAAAGTTGACGGGCGGCGCGACGGCGGTGGTCACCGGGCGCCGCGGCGCGGCGCTCGCGGCGGCGGGCTCCGCGCGCGCGCCAAGCGCCGGCTGGCTGCCGGTCGCGATGTCGTCGATGTCGAGCGCGAAGGCGGCGGCGCGCGACGCGACGTCGACCTGGCGCGGGGTCAGCGGCCGGGCGGCGCGCGGCAGGCGCAGCCGCTGGCCGACGCGCAGGATATAGGGCGCGGCGAGCGCGTTGATCGTCACGATCTCGCCCCAGTCGGCGCCATAGGCCTGCGCGATGCCGATCCCGGTCTCGCCCGCGGCGACATGGTGATAAAGGCCACCGGGAATCCGCAGCTGCTGCCCCGGGCGGAGCAGATAGGGCGGGGCGAGGTCGTTCTCCATCGCCAGCGCCTCCGATCCGGCGCCGGTCATCGCGCCGATCGCGCGCAGCGTGTCGCCGGGGCGCACGGTGTAGACACCGGCCTCGACATCGCGCGCGGTCGCGGCAACGGGCTTCAGCTCCCAGGTTGGGCGGGCATCGCCGCCCATGACGTCCTGGCGCTGCCAGTCTTCGGCGGAGTCGGGGGCGGGATCGGGCAATGCCGCGCTGGCGGGCAACGGGCGGCTGGCCGGCCCCGGCCCGCCGGTCGCCGGAATACAGCCGGCGAGCAGCAGCGCGCACGGCAACACCGACCAAAGATTATGCTTAACGTCCCCCACAGCCCCTCTTTGCCAAAGCAAAGCGATGGTGGCTAGACGGTTTTAAGCGATCGCCCTCGCTTCCGGATCAGCCGCCATAGGCGCCGCGCAGGGCGGCGAGCGACGCATCGTGCGTCAGGTCGAGCTGGAGCGGGGTGACCGAGATATAACCGTCGTCGATCGCCTCGAGGTCGCTGTCGTGGCCCGGCGAATGTTCGATGCCGTGCAGCCCGAACCAGAAATAGGGGTAACCGCGCGGGTCGGTGCCCTCGACGATCGAGCCGCGCCCGTAATCGTGGAAGCCCTGCCGTGCGACGCGAATGCCGCGAACCGCTTCGGCGGGCAGCGCCGGGAAGTTGATGTTGATCATCGTGCGCGGCGCCATGGCCATCGCCAGCAGCGGGGCGAGCACCTTGGCGCCCCAGGCTTCGGCGGCGCCGAAGGGGACGGTGTCGGCCATGCCCTCGCGCGCATAGACCTGGCTGAGCGCGACCGCCGGGATGCCCGCCAGCGCGCCCTCGATCGCCGCCGACACGGTGCCCGAATAGGTGACGTCGTCGCCCAGGTTGGCGCCGCGGTTGACCCCCGACAGGATCAGATCGGGCTTTTCGGGCATCAGCTTGCCGATCGCCATCATCACCGAATCGGTCGGGGTGCCGCTGCACGACCAGCGGCGCGGACCATGTTCGCGGATACGCACCGGGCGCGACAGGGTCAGCGAATGGCCGGCGCCCGACTGTTCCTCGGCCGGGGCGCACACCCAGATATCGTCGCTGAGCTGACGCGCGATGGTCTCGAGGACGGCAAAGCCGGGGGCGTGATAGCCATCGTCGTTGGTGAGGAGGATGCGCATCGTTTTTCTCTCTTCTCCGTTCGCCCTGAGCTTGTCGAAGGGCCGTTCTTTCTTTTGGCGTTCAAGAGAAAACGGTGTTTCGACAAGCTCAGCACGAACGGATTTTTACGGGGTCAGGCGCGTGATGCCACCCATATACGGCAGCAGCGCTTCAGGAACCATGACACTGCCATCCGCCTGCTGGTAATTCTCCAGAATCGCGACGAGCGTCCGCCCGACCGCGAGGCCCGAACCGTTGAGGGTGTGGACGAACTCATTGCCCTTGGCGCCGTCGCGGCGGAAGCGGGTGTTCATGCGGCGCGCCTGGAAATCGCCGCAGTTCGAGCAGCTCGAAATCTCGCGATACGCGTTCTGGCCCGGCAGCCAGACCTCGAGATCATAGGTCTTGCGCGCCGCAAAGCCCATGTCGCCGGCGCAGAGCAGCATCCGGCGATAGGGCAGGCCCAGCGCCTCGAGGATCGCCTCGGCAGCGCGGGTCTTGCGTTCGAGTTCGGCGTCGCTGTCTTCGGGGCGGACGACCGAGACCAGCTCGACCTTCCAGAACTGGTGCTGGCGGATATAGCCGCGCGTGTCGCGCCCCGCCGACCCGGCCTCGGAGCGGAAGCAGGGAGTGAGCGCGGTCATGCGGAGCGGCAGGTCGGCCTCGGGCAAAATCTCTTCGCGCACCGCGTTGGTCAGGCTCATCTCGGCGGTCGAGATCAGCCAGCGGCCGTCGGTGGTCTGGAACAGATCCTCGCGGAACTTGGGCAGCTGGGTGGTGCCGAACGCCGCCTCGTCGCGGA
Organism: Sphingopyxis sp.; assembly: GCF_050916055.1. Lineage (GTDB taxonomy): Bacteria > Pseudomonadota > Alphaproteobacteria > Sphingomonadales > Sphingomonadaceae > Sphingopyxis. Next base: position 2,263,445 of record NZ_CP051527.1, on the reverse strand, counting down.
CCATCAGCGGGGTCGCGCATTCGGTGTAGCCCGCCTCGATCGTCTGCTTGTCGAGCATGAACTGGCCGAGCGCGCGCTCGAGCCGCGCCATCTGCCCTTTCAGGAAGGCGAAGCGGGCGCCCGACATCTTCGCCGCGGTCTCGAAGTCGAGCCCGAGCGCGGGGGCGAAGTCGGCATGTTCCTGGGCTGCGAAGGCGAACGTGCGCGGGGTGCCCCAGCGGGCGATCTCGACATTGCCGTCTTCGTCTTCCCCGTCGGGAACGTCGGCGGCGGGGAGGTTGGGGAGGGCGGCGAGCATGTCCTGCAGCTGCGCCAGCTGCGCGCGCTCGGCGTCTTCCTTCGCGGGCAGCGCGGTCTTGAGGTCGGCGACCTCGGCCTTCAGTGCTTCGGCCTTGTCCTTGTCGCCCGCCGCCATCGCCTGGCCGATCAGTTTCGATGCTTCGTTGCGGCGCGCAAGTGCCGCCTGGATCTCGGTCTGCAGCGCGCGAAGCGCGGCGTCCATCGCCAGGATTTCTGCGGACAGGGGCGCAAGCCCGCGGCGGGCGAGGCCGGCGTCGAAGGCTTGCGGGTTTTCGCGGATCAGGCGGATATCGTGCATCGCCGCGCTATGGCGTCGCGGCGCGGGCGGTGCAAGCCTGTCCTTGTTCGATCCTCCCTGTGGCGCAGCCATGGGGAGGGGGGCCGTCGCCGCGAGCGGCGGCGACGGTAGCGCCAAGGCCCCTCCGTCAGTCCTTCGGACTGCCACCTCCCCATCGCTGCGCGACAGGGAGGATCATGGTCTGACGGCGCCGAGCGGGAGCACACAAAAACAGGGCCGCCCGGTTGGGGGCGGCCCTAGATCGGTGGCCGGGTTTGCGCCCCGACCGCCAGTGGATGGCTTATGCCGCGTCCTGGTCCTGTTTCTGGTCGTTGCGGTTCGCGGCGCGGCGGCGCGCGACGAGCGCGGCGGCGGCGGCGCCGAACAGCAGCATCATCGGCGGCGCCGGCACGGGGGTCGGATCGCCCGACGAACCGCCGCTGGTGCTGCCGCCCGAGCTGGACGAGGACGAACTCGACGACGAGCTGCTGCTCGACGAGGAGGAGGAAGAACTGCCGCTCGAGGCGCCGAAGCTGCTGCTGCCGCCGGTGGCGCCCGACGAGGTCGCGCCGCTCGACGAGCTGCTGCTCGACGACGAGGAGGACGAGCTGGACGAAGAGCTGCCGCCGCTCGACGACGACGAGCTGCCGCCCGAGCCGCCCGAACCGCCCCAACCCGAACTGCCGCGCGAGCTGCCGTCACCGTGCGAGCTGCCGCCGCCATAGGAGCTGCCGCCCTTCGAGGAATTGCCGTGCGAGCTGCCGCCCTTCGAGGAATTGCCGTGCGACGAACCGCCGTGCGAGCTGCCGCCCTTCGACGAGGTGCCGCCGCCCGACGAGGACGAACTCGATGAGGAAGAGGACGACGAAGAGGACGAGCTGCTGCTCGACGACGACGACGAGGAGCTGACGTTGCCCGACGAGGTCGAAACATTGCCCGACGAGGTGGAGACGTTGCCCGACGAGGTCGAGACGCCGCCGGTCGAGGTGCTCACCCCGCCTGTCGAGGTGCTGACGCCGCCGGTCGAGGTGCTGACCCCGCTCGAGGTGCTGACACCGCCGGTGGAGGTCGAAACGCCGCCGGTCGAGGTCGAGGTGCTGACGCCGCCGGTCGAGGTGCTGACCCCGCCCGAGGTGCTGCTGCTCGTCGTGCTCAGGCCGCCGGTGGTCGTCGAGGTGATGACGACGCTGCCGCTGCTGCCGCCGCTGCTCGAACCGCCGAAGAAGCCGCCGAAGAAGCCGCCGCCAAAGCCGCCGCCAAAGCCGCCGCCGACCACGGTGACGCCGCCGCCACCGCCGCCGCCTTCAAAGCCTTCGCCGCGCGACGGGAAGGGGGCATAGGGAATGGGGGGCAGCGGGATCGTCTGCGTCACCACCTGGGTCTGCGGGGTCGCGGTGCGGATCACCCGCTTCGTCGTCACGACGCGGCGGACGCGCTTGACCGGCTTGCGGGCCGCGTGGCGCTTGCGCACGACCTTCTTGGCCGGGCCGGCACAGGGCGAGCAGGACTGTGCCGCGCGCGCTTTCGGCACATCGGCGATCTGCATCGCGCCACTTCCGATCAGGGCACCGCCACAGGTGCAGGCGCAAAGTTTCGCGAGGGCCATTCGGACAGACATAGGTTTCTCTCTCTTTTCCCGTTGCAGGTGCGGCAGGGCCACCGCCGACGCCTGGATGCACCTTCCACTGCCCCCAAAAGGCCAAAGCTTTATGAACACGGCAATCGTGTTAACTGCGTTTGTCTGTCCGACAGCGGGACTTGGCGAGCGAAATCAACCCTAATGACGGCAACTGTCCCAAAACAGCACGTAAGTCAGTGCAATTCCATGCAATTGGTTAATAATCGGCCCTGAATCGGGTCGCCGCAGCGGCGATCGGACGCTGCGCGAGAATCGCCGCGAGCCAGCCGAGGGCGGTTGCGGTTCAGCCGCGCTTCACCCCGCCCGCGCTACCGACCGCATCGGCGCTTGTGTCGCTTGGTGCGGCTGGTTATAGGCGCGGCGCATTCCTTGGTCCGCCATCACGGCGGCAAGGCGACAGGAAAGGACGCGAGAGCCCCCCATGCCGACCAAGATTGCCGACGTTGGCGCCGACGCGCTGCTTGCCGCCAAATCCAATCTCGATTCGGACTATGTGCCTCGCGATGACGAGCCGTTCATGAACGAGCGGCAGCAGGATTATTTTCGCGGCCTGCTGCTCGCCTGGAAAAAGTCGATCCTGACCGAATCCGAATCGACCCTCGCCCACCTGCAGGACGGGCCGCTGCGCGAACCCGACCTTGCCGACCGCGCGTCGAGCGAAACCGACTGGGCGATCGAGCTTCGCACCCGCGACCGCCAGCGCAAGCTGATCGCCAAGATCGATTCGGCGATCCGCCGCATCGACGAGGGCGAATATGGCTATTGCGCGGTGACCGGCGAGCCGATTTCGCTCGCCCGGCTGCAGGCGCGCCCGATTGCGACGATGACGCTGGAGGCGCAGGAGCGCCACGAACGCAACGAGCGGATCTCGCGCGAGGATTAAGGGCGCCACCGCGCCTGCCATTTACATTTCGGCAAGGGCTTGCGCCTAGATTCGCGCTTTGGACACGCAACGCGGAGAACAGGTCGCAATGGAATCGCGCGGACCGGTAACATTGGACGAAGAAGTGGCGGCGCTGTCGCGCAGCACCGACCGCGACAGCCTGTTCATGCAGGCGGGGCTGGTGGTGAGCGGGCGCCCCGACCGCGTCGTCGTGCGCGTGCGCAACCTGTCGGCGGGCGGGATGCTGGCCGAAAGCCCGGTCGTCGTGACGCAGGGCGCCAGCGTCGAGGTCGATCTGCAAAATGTCGGGCCGGTGCCGGGGCGCGTCGTCTGGGTCGGCGAGGGCAAGTTCGGCATCGCCTTCGACCGCCAGGTCAATCCGCAGGCGGTGCGCCGTCAGGTGGTATCGCAATCGGATTTGCCGCCGCATCTGCGGCGGTCGGGGCTGGAGCGCGGCCCTCTCTACCGCCGGCGCTGATGCGGTCCACAAGGGACGGCACCAGCCGGCGGTAGCGGCCGGGCGATCAATCAGTGGACCGCCAGCATCTCTTCCTTCAGCCTGAGTTTCTGTTTCTTGAGATGTGCCACCAGCGCCCCGTCGGGGGCCGGTCGGCGCTCTTCATTCGCAATCTTTGCATCGAGGTCCGCGTGGCGCGACTTCAACGTGGAAAGGTGCGACATGCTCATTGGCCATTCTCCTTTTCGACTCGGGTTGGCAGGGGGAGTAAAACATGAAACGCCGCCCTTGTCGTCGCGATTCGGCGAGACGGTCCCCGTTGCGGACGGACGGTGATCGTGGCAGGAGGACGAGGTGAATCCCGAAGAAATCGTCCAGCGCCTCGAACTCCTCCGCATCGAGCATCGCGACCTCGATGCCGCGATCGTTGCGCTTGCCGGCGGCGCGATGCCCGACCAGCTGCAACTGGCGCGGCTGAAAAAGCGCAAGCTGCGCCTGCGCGACGAGATCGCCTGGTGCGAGGATCAGCTGGTTCCCGACATCATCGCCTGAGCCCTCCGGTCGCCGGCGCCGGTCACGGCCAGCCGACTGAATCAAAACGGGACGCGCGCGGCGCGCAAAATGATGGTTAGCGCCATTGCGGCGGCGGCGACGGTCATGCCATTCTGGCCCGATGTCAGGGGGCAATGGGTCATGAGGACGAGCGGACTGCCGGTGCAGCGCGCGCAGGTCGAAAATCTCTATGTCGAGGCGATGCTGCTCGCCGACGAGGCCCATGCCGCCTTTGTCGCGCAGCGCGAAACCGGCTGGATCGGCGGCGGCGCGGCGCGCGACAGCCTGTTGCAGATCGGGCTGGCGTGCGAGGCGCTGAAAACCACGACGCGGCTGATGCACATCATCGCCTGGCTGCTGCACCGCCGCGCGATGATCGCGGGCGACCCCGGCGCCGGCCCCGCCGACAGCGCGGCGCGCATAGGCGATCCGGTCGCCGCCGACTGGGCCGTCTGCCTGGGGTTCGAATCGAATGTCCGCCGCATCGTCGCGGCCAGCGAACGATTGTTCGAGCGCATCGCCGCGATCGAGGCCGGTTGGGACACGCCGTACGCGGTCACCCCGGTGCAAACGATGCTGGCGCAGATCGAGGCGCGCATTTAGCCTGCGCCGCCGCCGTCGCCGGGATCAAATCCGCGCGAGCGCCAGTCGCTGTCCGCGCAGCCGCTGCCCGATCGCCTCCGCTTCGCCGACGGTGTTGTAGATATGCGGGGACAGGCGCAGCACCGTGCCGCGGCGGTCGAAGCGGCACGGCAGCCGGGTGAGCGCATCGGCCACCGCCGCGATGTCGGCGGCGGTCAGGCACAGGGTGCCGCCGCGCCCGCCGACATCGAGATCGACCTCCGCTGCGTCGGCGAAAGCGGCGATGAAGGCGCGGTTGTGCGCGAAAACGGCATCGACGCCGATCTCGGCGATCGCCTCGATGCCCGCGGTGGCAAGCACATAGGGGGCGATCGACGGGGTGCCGCCCCAGAAGCGCCGCGCATCGTCGGCATAGCGAAAATCGTGAATGTCGAACGCGAACGGGTCGGCGTGCGAAAACCAGCCGACGTTGACGGGCGCGAAGTCGGCGAGGCGATCGCCGCGCACCCACAGATAACCGGCGCCGGGACCGCCGCAGAGCCATTTGACGCACGAGCCGATCGCGGCATCGACCCCAAGCATCGGCAGGTCGATCGGGACGATCCCGGCCGACTGGCAGATGTCGAGGATCGACACCGCGCCCGCGCCCCGCGCCGCGGCGGCGATCGCAGCGGCCGGGGCAATGAGGCCGAGGTTCGAATGGACGTGCATCGCGACGACCGCGGCGACGCTGCCGTCGATGCGGCGCGTCCAGGTTTCGGGCGAGGACGGATCCTCGTCTTCGGGGATGAGGTCGAGCCGGTATCCCAGGCGCTCGAACTGCTGCAGGGCGAAGCCGATCGACGGGAAGCTGTGCGCCGAGGCGACGAGCCGGTCGCGGCCCGCTTCGCGCGGCAGCCCCGACAGCAGGCTGGCGAGGGCGGCGGACACTGAGGGCTGGGGGCATATCTCGCGCGCCTCGACCGCGAACAGGCCCGCGAGAACGGCGCGAAACCGGTCGATCGCGCCCAGCCATTCGGGCCAGCCGTCGGACCCGAGCGTCGCCCACGGTTGCCACAGGTCGCGCTCGACGCGCGCGCGCGCGGTGCGCGGCAGGCAGCCGACCGAATGGCTGAGCATATAGGGGCCGGGGCCGGGCACCTCGAAGCGGGCGCGATGGTCGCTCATGCGCGGCTCACTGGTCGCCGGCTCACTGGCCGAGCGCGGCGCGCAGGCGGACAAGGTCGGCGTGGCGCGAGCGGCCCGCCGGGTCGGGCTCGGCGCAGCGATAGTCGCGCAGCGTCGCCAGCGCGCGCAGCAGCACCTCGAGCGGCGGCCCGCTGGCGGTGATCCCCTGCATCTGACTGGCGTCGAGCGCCGCGGCAGGGCGGACGATGAATTTTTCGACGAGCAGGTCGTGATGCTGGCGCGCGGTGGCGGCAAAGGCGTCGCACACGCCCAGGAAAGCGCGCGCGTTGGCCTGGAACCAGTCGGTGCCGGCGCAGTCGTCCGCGAGCAGCAGCAGTTCGTCGAGCAGGCTGCGATAGGTCATGCATTCGCGCAGCCGCGCCTGTTCGGACGGCAGCATGAACGGCATCTTGTCGACGAGCAGCTGGGCATAATAGGGATCGTTGGCGCGGGTCAGCCCCAGCAGCAGGTCGATCTCGTTGATCCCCGAAAAGTCGCCGGCGTTGGCGCCGCGATATTCCTGCCGCCCGACGCGATAGGGTTTGTAATAGGGGCGGACGCAAAAGAAGAAGCGGTCCATGTCGAGCAAGTCGGCGAGCCGGGCGTTGAAGGCGATGACGTCGCCGAGGGCGCTGCGCGCGTCGTCGAACAATTGCGCCGCGATCGGGCTGGATACGCCGAGGTGGACGACGCGACCGAGCGCGTCGGCGGCGCGCTGAAGCCCCAGGATGCCGCGGGTGTTTTCGTCGATGAACAGGAATTCGTCGCTGAGCGAGGTGAAGCTTTTGCGCACCCCGCGCACCGCAAGGTTGTGCGTCGCGAGATGCGCGGTGGCATAGCGCGGCGCCATGCCGATCGAGGCGCCGACGTGCAGCGCGAGCGACGAGGCCTCGGGAAAGGGCGAGCGCTCCTCGCGGTCGGGGTTGGTGAGTTCGTGGCGGCGCAGCGCGCCCAGATACATGCCGACATTGCCGAGAACGCCGAACGCGCTGCTGAAACCGTCGCCGGTGTTGCCCTCGGCAAGCAGCGCGGCGATGTTCCGGTGGCCCTCGTCGCGCAGCCGTTCCTTGATCGCGTCGCCGGTGCCGATCACGCGGGCGCGGTCGTCCTGCGCGAAATACAGCTCTTCCAGCGCGGTGTTCATATCGACGAAGGGGCCGCGAATCCACGCGTCGAACGATGCGGCGTGCGATGTCATCGGGTCACATGCCGCCTTCGCCGTGCAGGCTCATCAGCGAATCCATCAGCCCGTCGTCGGCACTCGAACAGACGCCGAGGCACACCGCTTCTTCGCAGCCGTCGGCGACGACATAGGCGTGCCCCATCGACGAATCGAGATAGATACCCTGACCCGCCTCGAGCACGACGGGGTCGTAGAATTCGGTGTGCACCGCCATGCGGCCCTCGATGACATAGATAAATTCCTCGCCCTGGTGGCGGACGAGGTCGCCGAACTCATGGGCGCTGTGGGCGCGGATGCGGGTGATGATCGGGATCATCCGCTTTTGCCGCAGGTCGGTGCAGAGGTAGTGATAGTCGTAATTGTCGGTTTCGACGCGCACCGCATTGTCGATCGTGCCGATGCTGCGCCGCCCGGTGACCCGCGGCGCATTGTCCTCGGTTCCTTCGGCGAACAGGTCGGACATGCGGATGTTGAGGCGCTGGCTCAATTGCTGGAGCTTGTCATAGCTGAGCGTCAGCCGGTCGTGCTCGACCTTCGACAGGGTCGAGACGGGGATGCCCGATTTCGCGCTCATCTCCTTCAAAGTCCAGTCGTTTCGCGCGCGAATGCCGCGCATCACCGCGCCCAGGGTCGGCGGCGTCGGACGGTCCGCCATCAGTTTTTCCAATCCCCGTTTGACAATTTTCTAATCAGGATCATTATGTCCCCATTGGGCTAAGTCACTTGGCCCATTGGTAAGGGGTCGTGCGACTTGCCGCAAGGTGTCGCGAGCGCGACGGGTAATGAAGGGGATATGCGATGCGTTTCATTCGCAAGCTGATGATCGGGCTGGCAGCACTGGCCGCCTTGCCACTGGCGGCGCAGGGGCCGGTGCCCGCGCCGACGGCGAAGCCGTCCGAAGCCGCTGCTGCCACCGCGCCGGCGGCATCGTCGCCGCCCGTCGCGCTCGACGCCGCCGATCTTGAAGCATGGATGGACGGTTATCTGCCCTATGCGCTCGAACGCGCGCGCATTCCCGGCGCGGTCGTCGTCGTGGTGCGCGGCGGCGAGACGATCCTGCAAAAGGGATATGGCTTTGCCGACGTCGCCAAGCGCGCTCCGGTATTGCCCGAAACCACGCTGTTCCGGCCCGGTTCGGTGTCGAAGCTGCTGACGTGGACCGCGGTGATGCAGCAGGTCGAAGCGGGCAAGATCGATCTCGACAAGGACGTCAACGCCTATCTGGATTTCAAGATTCCGCCGTTCGACGGCAAGCCGATCACGATGCGCAACATCATGACACACACCGCCGGCTTCGAAGAATCGGTGCGCCACCTGATCAGCAGCGATCCCAAGGCGGCGATGGCGCTGAAACAGCAGATGCCGCTGGCGCTGCCGCAGCGCGTCTTTGCGCCGGGAACGACGCCCGCCTATTCCAATTACGCCACCGCGCTGGCGGGCTATATCGTCGAGCGGGTGAGCGGCGAGCCGTTCGACACCTACATCGAAAATCACATCTTCACGCCGCTCGGCATGGACCATTCGACCTTTCGCCAGCCGCTCCCGGCGCGGCTCGCGCCGCACATGGCCAAGGGCTATCCCGACGTCACCCAAAAGCCGCGGCCGTTCGAGATCGTCATTCCCGCCCCGGCGGGCAGCCTGTCGGCGTCGGGCGCCGACATGGGCAAGTTCATGATCGCGCACCTCAACGACGGGGCCGGGCTGATGAAGCCTGAAACCGCCCGGATGATGCACGATTTCAAGGCGCCCGGCGTCGGCCCGCTCAACAGCATGGCGCTCGGTTTCTACGAGCAGTGGGTCAACGGCCGCCGCGCGATCGCGCATGGCGGCGACACCGTGTGGTTCCACAGCTATTTGTGGCTGTTCCCCGACTCCGACATCGGCATCTATGTGTCGATGAACAGCGCCGGCGCCGCGGGCGATGCGGGCGCGGTGCGCAGCGCGCTGTTCCACAAATTCGCCGATCGCTACCTTCCCGGCGGCGACGAAGGGGGGAGCGTCGATGCCCAGACCGCGCGCGACCATGCGCAGTTGATGGTCGGCAATTATGTCAGCAGCCGCGGATCGTTCACCAATTTCCTCAGCGTGCTCGGGCTGCTCGGCCAAGCGAGCATCTCGCTGACCGAAGACGGCAAGATCAGCTTTCCGGCGCTCGACGGCTTGGGCGCCGGCGCACGCGACTGGGTCGAAGTCGAACCGTTCGTGTGGCGCGACCGCGGCACCGGCGAACGGCTCGCCGCCGAAGTGAAGGACGGCCGCGTCGTCCGCTTCAGCGTCGATGCCGGGTCGCCGTTCATGGTGTTCATGCCCGCCCCGGCCGGCGTCAACGCCGCGTGGCTGAACCCCGCGCTGATCGCCGCGCTGCTCATCGTGCTGCTCGCGGCCTTCGCCTGGCCGGTGCGGGCGCTGGTCCGCCGCAGCTTCAAGGCCGAGTTTGCGCTCGCCGGCCCGGCGCGCCCTGCCTACCGCCTGTCGCGCATCTTCGCCTGGCTGGTGCTGGCGGCAGTGGCGGGCTGGATCGGGCTGATCGCCGCCTTCTCGGCCGATATCGGCAGCATCGGCGGCCCGCTCGACTGGCTGATCCACCTGCTCCGCGTGCTGACCCCGGTTGCCGCCTTCGGGTTGCTCGCCACTGCCGGCTGGCATCTGTGGCTGACGATCAAGGACAAGCGCCGCTGGACGATGAAGCTTGGCGCGGTGCTGCTCATCCTCGCGGCGCTGGTGCTGGTGTGGGTGACGATCGCCTTCAACCTCTATGGCTTCTCGATGGTCTATTGATGACGGTGATGGGCAAGCAGAAACTGGCGCTCGACCTGCGGGTCGAGCGCTTTCCCTACCACCAGCCGTTCCGCATTTCGGGGCATGTATTCACCGAGACCGCGCTGCTCGTCGCCACCCTGTCGGACGGGACGCACAGCGGGCGCGGCGAGGGCGCCGGGGTCTATTATCTGGGCGACGACATCGACCATATGCTGGGCGAGGCCAAGCGGGTGCGCCCGGCGATCGAGGCCGGGGCGACGCGCGCCGAGTTGCAGGATTTGCTCCCGGCCGGCGGCGCGCGCAACGCGCTCGATTGCGCCTGGTGGGAGCTGGAGGCGAAGCGCGCCGGGCAGCCGGTGTGGCAGCTCGCCGGGGTGGGGGCGCCAAAGGCGCTGCCCTCGACGCTGACCCTCGGCGCCGATAGTCCCGGCGCGATGGCGCGCGCCGCGCAGGCGATCGACCCGGCGGCCCCGATCAAGGTCAAGCTGACCGGCGACCTTTCCGACGATGTCGCGCGGGTCGAGGCGATCCGCGCGGAGCGGCCCGACGCATGGATCGGGGTCGATGCCAACCAGGGATATGACGTCACGACGCTGCGCGCGCTGTTGCCGGTGCTGGTCGCGAACCGGGTGGCGCAGCTCGAACAGCCGCTGCGGCGCGGCCGCGAGGCCGATCTCGACGGGCTGAAACGCCCGCTGCCGTTCGTGGCCGATGAAAGCGCGGTCACCTTTGCCGACACCGCCTCGCTCGTCGGGCGCTTCGACGTCGTCAACATCAAACTCGATAAATGCGGCGGGCTGACCGAAGGGCTGGCGATCGCGCGGCAGGCGAAGCTGCTGGGGCTCGACGTGATGGTCGGCAACATGATGGGCACCAGCCTGTCGATGGCGCCGTCGTTCGTGCTGGGGCAGCTGTGCGACATCGTCGACCTCGACGGCCCGACCTTCCTCGCGCGCGATCGCGAACCGGGGGTCGAATACCGGGGCGGCTGCATCCATTGCCCGGAGGATATTTGGGGAATCTGACGGCACATGTCCTATTTGGGTTGACAATTCTCTGATTAGGACAATAGTCTTCAAATTGTAAATTTCGTGAGTTGGAGGGTGGAATGACGCGATCATTCCCACTGACGCGCCGCGCACTGGTTGCCGGCGCGGTGGGCACCGCTTTGTCGGCACCGATGATCGGTCGGAGCAGCCTCGCTTTCGCGGCGGCGCCGGGGCGCAGCTATTCGCGGCGCGCGGTCGATCTGGTGGCGTCCTCGCTCGTCATCGACATGCTCGCGCCGCTCAAGATCACCCTGTCGCCCGATTATGTCGCGCACCGGCTGACCGACGCCGAAGCCGCCGAGTTCCGCGCCAGCGGTATCACCGGCTTCCACAATGCCTATGGCCTGGGCGGGCCCGGCGCGAAGGCGCAGGCGCTGGAGTATCTGGCCGGGTGGCAGGGCTTTGCCGGGCGCAACGCCCATGTCTTCACCCTCGTCGACAACGCCGCCGACCTCGACCGCGCCAAGGCCGACCGCAAATGCGCGGTCATCATGGGCATCCAGAATGCCGAGCATTTCGAAACGCTCGACGATGTCGCCACCTTCCGCCGCCTGGGTCTGCGCTGCGCGCAGCTGACCTATAACAGCCAGAACCGGCTGGGATCGGGCAGCACCGACCGCGTCGACGGCGGAGTCAGCGACTATGGCGCGGCAATCGTCGCCGAGATGGAAAAGCAGCGGATGCTGGTCGATGTCTCGCATTGCGGCGACCGCACCACGCTCGACGCCATCGAACTGGCGAAGGGGCCGATCGCGATCACCCACAGCAATGCGCGCGCGCTGATCGACCATCCGCGGGTCAAGACCGACGCCGCGATCAAGGCGCTCGCCGCCAAGGGCGGGGTGATGGGAATCACCGGGGTGCGCATGTTCATCCGCGCGACGGACCCGACTGACGTCGGCCACATGGTCGACCATATCGACCATGTCGCCAAGCTGGTCGGCGTCGAGCATGTCGGGATCGGTTCCGACGCCGACCTGCACGGCTATGACGACATGATCCCGGCGGAATATGCCGCGCTGAAGGGCGCCTACAAAGGCAGCTATGCCTTCCGCGACAAGATCGACATCGACGGGTTCGACCATCCGCGCAAGGTCTTCGACCTGACCGAGGAACTGATCCGCCGGGGCTATTCGAACGACAATATCACAGCGGTACTCGGCGGAAACTTTCGCCGGCTGCTCGCGCAAGTCTGGGGGTAAGACAATGAAAACGGGACTGATTATCGGGGCAAGCCTGGCCGCACTCGCGGTCGCAATGCCGGCACAGGCGCAGGACGCAGCCGCCATCGAAGCGTCGGGCGAGATCGTCGTCACGGCGCAGAAGCGGGTCGAAAATGTCCAGGACGTGCCGATCGCGATCAGCGTCGTCGGCGGCGAGGAATTGCAGGAGCAGGGATCGGCCTCGCTCGTCGATTATGCGGGCTACGTCCCCGGCATGAACGTCAGCAACGGCGGCACGCCGGGGCAGACGACGATCACGCTACGCGGCGTCGCGCCGCTCAACGGCAGCCAGACGGTCGGCATCTACCTCGACGACGCCCCGGTCGGGTCGAGCGCGATCTATAACCGCGCCGGCGCGTTCACCATCGACCTGATGCCCTATGACCTCGAACGGATCGAGGTGCTGAAAGGGCCGCAGGGCACGCTTTATGGCGCCAGCTCGATCGGCGGGCTGGTCAAATATGTGACCGTCCAGCCCGACACGACGCAGTTCAAGGTGCGCGCCGGAGTCGAGGGTTTCGCGATCAAGGGCGGCGACGGCCTCGGCTGGGGCGCGCAGGTGATGGTCAACGCGCCGATCGTTCAGGACAAGCTGGCGGTCAGCGGCAGCTTTGCCTGGCGCAGCACGCCGGGCTGGGTCGACAGCGTCAACAATGCCGCGCTCGACGACCAGAATAAATATGAACAGCGCGGCGGTCGCGTCGCCTTGCTGTGGACGCCGACGCCCGAGCTGAGCGTCAAGCTGGCGGGCCTCTGGCAGTCGCTCGATTCGGACGGCAACGGCCTCTATGCCGCCGACCTGACCGGCGAGCGACTCGGCGACGGGCGCTCGTTCAACAATTTCGTGCCCGAATCCTTCGACGTCGATCTCGACTATTATTCGGCGACGATCGATTATGATTTCGGCGCCGCGATATTGACCTCGGCGACGACCTATAGCGAGACGCAGAGCCGCCAGCTGCAGGACGCCAGCTATGCCTTCGGGGTGTTGTTCCCGTTCCTGACCAACCCGCCGATCGCGCCGGGGATCACGCCCTTCTATCTCGACCTCGGGCTGGAAAAATGGACGCAGGAGCTGCGCCTCGCCTCGCCCGGCGGCGGACGCTTCGAATGGCTGATCGGCGGTTTCTTCACCGACGAAACGACCAGCAATTCGCAGCTCGTCCGCTCGTTCGACATGGATGGCAACACCATTCCGGGGCTCGATCCGCTGGCGATCGTCGGCCTGCCGGCGACGTACAAGGAATATGCGGTGTTCGGCAACGCGACCTTCAAGCTGAGCGAGCAGTTCCATATTACCGGCGGCGTGCGCTGGGCGCGCAACGAGCAGACCTTCCGCCAGATCAGTTCGGGCGCCATCGTGCCGCAGGCGAACGATCCGGGCGAATCGGCGGAGAATGTCTTCACCTATTCGATCAGCCCGCAATTCCACATCACCGAGGATGCGATGCTCTATGGCCGCCTCGCCACCGGCTATCGTCCCGGCGGGCCGAACGTCATCGTCCCCAATGTGCCGCCGACGGTCGATGCCGACCGGATGAAGAATTACGAGATCGGGCTGAAGGCCGACCTCGCCGACCGCATGGTGTCGGTCGACGTCGCGCTGTTCTGGATGGACTGGACCGACATCCAGGTCGTGCGCGCCTTTGGCGGCGTGTCTGGCGGCGCGAACGGCGGCAAGGCGACGAGCAAGGGGGTCGAGGGCAGCTTTGCGGTGCGCCCCGTCACCGGCCTGACGATCAGCGCCACCGGCAGCTACACCGATTCGACGCTGAGCGAAGACGTGCCCGAAATCAGCGGGTTCGACGGCGACCGCCTGCCCGCGGTGCCGAAGTACAGCGGCGCGCTGCGCGCCGATTACGAGTTCGAGATCGGCGGCGGCAACCGCGGCAGCCTTGGCGCCGGCGTCCGCCACGCGAGCAGCCGGCTGTCGCTGGTCGAGAGCGATCCGCTGGTCGCGCGCGCCAAGCCCTATACCTCGGTCGATCTCAATGCGTCGGTAACCTTCAGCGACCACTGGACGCTGCGGGCCTATGCGCGCAACCTGCTCGACAACAAGGGTGAGATGGCGCGGTCGACCTTTGCCGACGGGCTGAACCGGCCGAGCTTCCTGGGCATCTCGCCGTTGCAGCCGCGCACGATCGGCGTCGCGCTTGACATGGCTTTTTGAGCGGATTGGAGTTGGACACGATGAACGCGCCCACCGGACGCCTGTCCGACAGCCTTGTCCTGCCGCAGCCCTATCTGCTGTTCCTTGGTGACACCACGGAGGCGAGCTTTGCAAAGACCGCCTTTGGGCTCGCCGACTGGGCGGCGGACCGCTGCGTCGGCGAACTGGCGACCGACGGGTGCACCGTCACCACCGGCCTGCCGCGGCTCGACCCCGCTGCGGCGCGGGCGGCCGGGGCACGGTCGCTGGTGATCGGCGTCGCCAACCAGGGCGGGGTGATCGGGGCAAACTGGGTCGCGGCGCTGGTCGCGGCGATGGAGGCGGGGCTGGACATCGTCAGCGGGCTGCACGTCCGGCTGGCGAGCGTCCCGGCGCTGGCCGATGCGGCACGGCGCACCGGGCGGCGGCTGATCGACGTCCGCACCCCGCCCGCCGACATCCCGATCGGCACCGGGCGCAAGCGCAGCGGCAAGCGGCTGCTGACCGTCGGCACCGACTGCGCGCTCGGCAAGAAATATACTGCGCTGGCGCTGCACCGCGCCTTCACCGACCGCGGGCTCGACGCCGACTTCCGCGCGACCGGGCAGACGGGGATCATGATCGCCGGCGGCGGCATCCCGATGGATGCGGTGGTGTCGGACTTCGAGGCCGGCGCCGCCGAGATATTGAGCCCCGACGCGCCCGCCGAGCATTGGGACGTGATCGAGGGGCAGGGGTCGATCTTTAACCCCGCCTATGCCGCGGTGTCGCTGGGGCTGCTCCACGGCAGCCAGCCCGACGTCTTCGTCGTCTGCCATGATCCGTCGCGCAAGGTCATCCTGGGCATGGAGAGTTTCGCGCTGCCGAGCGTCGAGGAGGTCATCGACCTGACGGTTCGCCTCGGCAGCCGCACCAATGCCGCGATCCGCTGCGCCGGGGTGAGCCTCAACACCTCCAGCCTTGGCGTCGGCGAGGCCGAGGCGCTGATCGGCGCCGAGAGCCGCCGGCTAGGGCTGCCGGTCGCCGATCCGATCCGCGGCGGCGCGGCGTTCGCGGCGCTGGTCGACAGCTGCCTCGCATGATGGCCGGTTTTTGTACCCCTGCGAAGGCAGGGGCCCATCTCCGGCCTTCGCGAAATCCAGCGAGCGGCTGGTGGTGACGATGGTCCAGGTGATGGGCCCCTGCCTTCGCAGGGGCACAGGCGAGGAAGCAACCGATGCCGTCCAAGTCTAACTGGTTCCAGCGCTTCCTGCTGCCGGGCTTCGCGCTGAAGGCGGTGATCATCGGCGGCGGTTACGCCACCGGGCGCGAGCTCGCCGAATATTTCGTACCGGCGGGGCCGTGGGGCGGGCTCGCGGGCATGTTCCTCGCGATGACGATCTGGAGCGTCGTTGCCGCGATCACCTTTGCGCTCGCGCGCCAGTGGCACGCCTATGATTATCGCAGCTTTTTCGAGCGGCTGCTCGGCCCCGGCTGGATCGCGTTCGAGCTCGCCTATCTGATCTTCGTCATCCTGATCATCGCGGTGTTCGGCGCTGCGGCGGGCGAGATCGGGGCGGCGACCTTCGGCTGGCCGCCGTTTGCGGGGTCGGTGCTGCTTGCCGCCGCGATCCTGCTCGCCACCGCCTTCGGCACCGCCGGGGTTGAACGTCTGTTCCAATATGCCTCGATGCTGATCTACGCCGTCTATGCGCTGTTCCTCGTCTTCGCGCTCGCCAGTTTCGGCGACCTGATCGGTCAGGGGTTCGCCAACGCGCCGCCGCCGTCGGGCAACTGGGTCGCGGGCGGCATCACCTATGCCAGCTATAATATCGTCGGCGCGGCGATGATCCTGCCGGTGCTGCGCCACCTGACCAGCCAGCGCGACGCGGTGGTTGCGGGGCTGATCGCCGGGCCGCTATCGATGCTGCCCGCGATCCTGTTTTTCGTCGCGATGATGGCCTTTTACCCCGCGATCGGCGCCGAAACCTTGCCGTCCGATTTCCTGCTGCGCCAGATGGCGGTGCCGGGCTTCCATGTCCTGTTCCAGCTGATGATCTTCACTGCGCTGCTCGAGAGCGGGGTCGGCGCGCTCCATGCGATCAACGAACGCATCGCCGCCGCCATGGAAGCGCGCGCCCGCCCGGCGCCGGGGCCCGCCGCGCGCTCGATCATCGGCGCCGCGATCCTTGCCGGCTGCATGCTCGTCGCGGCGCGCATCGGGCTGATCGACCTGATCGCCAGCGGCTACCGCTTCCTCGCGTGGCTGTTCCTCGCGGTCTATGTCGTGCCTTTGCTCACCCTCGGCGTCTGGCGCCTGCTGCGCCCGGCCCCCCTGCCGCAACCGGAGCCCGTCCCATGAAAGCCGCCCGCCTGCTCGCCTTGTCGCTGCTGTTGTCCGTATCTGCGCCCGCCTGGGCCGAACCGCCCGCCGACATCGCCGAAAGCGTCGAGGCGCTGCGCCAGAAGGTCGGCGCCCCCGGCGTGTCGATCGCGATCGTCGAGGACGGCCGGACGACGCTGTCGCGCGGCTGGGGGGTGCGCAAGCTCGGCGCGCGGGCGCCGGTCGACAAGGCGACGCTGTTCCAGACCGGGTCGACCGGCAAGGCGATGACCGCCGCGGCGCTCGCGATCCTCGTCGATGACGGCAAGATCGGCTGGGATGATCCGGTGATCCGGCATATGCCGTGGTTCCGCATGTACGACCCGTGGGTGACGCGCGAGATCACGATCCGCGACCTGCTCGTCCACCGCAGCGGGCTGGGGCTGGGGCAGGGCGACCTGATGTTCGTGCCGCGCACCCATCTGACGCGCAAACAAACCGTGGAGCGCGTCGCGCATCTCAAACCCAAGACCAGTTTCCGCTCGGCCTATGCCTATGACAATATCCTCTACGCCGTCGCCGGACAGCTGATCGAGGAGGTCACCGGCAAGACGTGGGAGGCGTTCATGCGCGAGCGCGTGCTGCGCCCGGGCGGGATGACCGACGGCACGACCGACAGCGAAGACCGCTTCCGCATTGCCAACCGCTCGTGGCCGCATGCGCGGCTGTCGGGTCCGCTGCGCGGCCTCGGCGACCAGCAGGCGCTCGACGAGCGCGACGAGCTCGGGCGCAACGGCGCCCCGGCCGGCGGGCTGGCGCTCAGCGCTGACGATATGGCGGCGTGGCTGAAGGTCCAGCTCGCGCACGGCGCGCTGCCCGGCGGCAAACGGCTGTTCAGCGAAGCGCAGGCGGCCGAGATGTGGAAGCCGGTGACGCCGATGCCGATCACCCCGTTGCCCGACAGCCTGAAGCCCGCGGAGCCGACGCAGCAGGCCTATGCGCTCGGCTGGCAGGTGCAGGATTATCGCGGCCACCGCATCATCCAGCACGGCGGCGGGGTGTTCGGATCGATCACCCGCGTCGTGATGATCCCTGACAGGAATGTCGGCTTCGCGATCATGATGAACAGCGAGGACAGCGGGATGCTGCTCGGGCTCAGCTACGACCTGCTCGACCATTATCTGGATCAGCCCGACTATGGCTGGATCGATAAGTGGGAGGATTGGTACCAGTCGCGGCTCGCCGGCGGGGTCGAGTTCCTCAAGCAGAAACAGGCCTCGCCAGTGCAAAGCGGTCCCTCGCTTGTGCTGGCGGGCTATGCCGGGCGCTATCGCGATCCCTGGTATGGCGACATCGTGATCGGCCAGGCGGCGACCGGGCTGACGATCGACTTCACCTCGACCCCGCGCATGGCGGGACGGCTGAAGCATTGGCAGTATGACAGCTTCGTCACCGATTTCGACGATCCGGCGATCGAGCCCGCTTATGTGACCTTCGCGCTCGACGCCGACGGCAAGGTCACCGGGGTGACGATGAAGGCGGTGAGCCCGATCGCCGACTTCAGCTGGGATTATCACGATCTCGACCTGAAACCCGTGGAGGACAAACAGTGACGCGTTTTGAGATTTTGCTGGCGGCGACCGCGCTGTCGGGTTGCTCGGGCAGCGGCGAGGCGGTGAAGACGCCCGAGGCGCCGCTGCACAGCCGGATGCTCGTGCTCGACACCCATCTCGACACCCCGCTCCATTTCGAGCGTGCGGGGTGGAGCTTCGGCGAGCGCCATGCGCTGGCGGACGACCTGTCGCAGCTCGATATCCCGCGGATGCAGGACGGCAATCTCGACGGCGGTTTCTTCACCATCTACACCGAACAGGGGCCGCTGACCGCGGCCGGTTACGCGGCGGCGCTGGCGCATGCACGGAAGCGGTCGGAGCTGATCGACCGAACGATCGCGGCCAACAGCGCGGCGATCGCCCCCGCGCTGACCGCCGCCGACGCCGAGCGGCTCGACAAGGCCAGCAAGCTGATCGCCTTCAAGTCGATGGAGAACAGCTATCCGCTCGGCGAAGACCTGTCGCTGCTGGAGGAATTTTACGCCAAGGGCGTGCGGATGGCGGGGCCGGTGCATTCGGCGGACAACCAGCTCGCCGACAGCGCGACGGGTAAGGGGCGCTGGCAGGGACTCAGCCCGCTCGGCAAGCAGTGGGTGACCGAGATGAACCGGCTGGGCATCGTCATCGACGCGAGCCATGCGTCGGATGCCGCGTTCGACCAGCTGCTGGCGCTGTCGAAATACCCGATCATCCTGTCGCATTCGAGCCTGCGCTCGGCACACGACCACCCGCGCAACCTGGACGAAGGGCGGCTGAAGGCGCTCGCGGCGAAGGGCGGGGCGATGTGCATCTCGACCATCTTCATGTCCGAGATGAACATGACCCCGGCGCGCGCCAATCTGTTCGGGCAATATGAGGCGATGGGGACGATGACCCCCGCCGAGCAGGCCGAGGTCACCCGCCAGTGGCGCGAACTCGACCGGACCGAGGCGATGTGGGCGGCCGACTTCGAAGATTATATGACGATGGTGCTGCGCGCGATCGAGGTCGGCGGCGTCGACCATATCTGCTTCGGCGCCGACTGGGACGGCGGCGGCGGGCTGGCAGGAATCGAGGATATCTCGGCGCTGCCCAAGGTCAGCGAGCGATTGAGAGCGGCGGGATATTCGGACGCCGACCTCGCGAAAATGTGGGGCGGCAACGTCCTGCGCGTGCTGGCGGCGCAGGGAAAATAAGGCGCGCTAGTTGCGCCCGCCGACGAGGCCGCGCGCGATGACCTGCGCCTGGATTTCGGCGGCGCCTTCGAAGATGTTCAGGATGCGCGCGTCGCAGAGGATGCGGCTGATCTCATATTCGAGCGCATAGCCGTTGCCGCCGTGGATCTGCAGGCTGGCGTCGGCGTTCGACCAGGCGGCGCGGGCGCCGAACAGCTTGGCCATCCCCGCCTCGATATCGCAGCGCTTGCCTGAATCCTTGGCGCGCGCCGCGGCATAGCTGAGCTCGCGCGCCATCACGAAATCGACGAGGCTCATCGCCAGCTTGTCCGACACGCGCGGGAAAGCGATGATCGCCTGACCGAATTGCTTGCGGGTGACGGCATAATCCAGCGCGAGTTCGAGCGCGCGGCGCGCGACCCCGACCGCGCGCGCCGCGGTCTGGATGCGCGCGCCCTCGAAAGTGCGCATCAATTGTTTGAAGCCTTGCCCTTCCGCGCCGCCGAGCAGCGCGCCGGCGGGGGCGTGCATCGCATCGAACTGCAGCGCATATTCGCGCATCCCGCGATAACCGAGCACTTCGATCTCGCTGCCGGTCATGCCGGCGGCGGGGAAGGGGTCGGCTTCGCTGCCGCGCGGCTTGCGGACGAGCAGCATCGACAGGCCGGCATAGCCTTTTGCATCGGGTACCGTGCGCGCGAGCAGCGTCATCAGGTCGGAGCGCGCGGCGTGGGTGATCCAGTTTTTGGCGCCGTCGATCACCCAATGCTCGCCTTCGCGCCGCGCCCGGGTCTGCAAGGCGCCGAGGTCGGAGCCGACATCGGGTTCGGTGAACACCGCCGTGGGCAGGATGGCGCCGCTGGCGATCCGCGGCAGCCATTCGGCCTTTTGCGCGTCGGTGCCGCCCAGCACGATCAGCTCGCCCGCGATTTCGGAGCGGGTGCCGAGCGACCCGGCGCCGATCCACCCGCGCGACAGCTCCTCGGTGACGATGCACATGACCAGCTTGCCGAGCCCCAGCCCGCCATAGGCTTCGGGGATGCAGACCCCGAAGGTGCCGAGATCGGCCATCGCCTGCACCGCCGTGTCGGGGATCAGGTCGTTGGCGAGGTGCCAGCGGTGCGCGTGGGGCAGGATCGCGGCATCGGTGAAGCGGCGATACTGGTCGCGGATCGCGTCGAGATCGGCATCGTGCAGCGTCTCGCTCGGCCACTGGCCAGCGGCCAGCGCCGCGGCGACGGCGGCGCGGGTCGCGGCGTGGTCGGTATCGAGCAGCCCGGTGCAGGCGTCGGCCAGCGTCCGCGCGGCGGCGCCGAGCCCGAGGTCGGCGGGGCGGAACATCTCGTTCTGCCCCATCGGCAGGCCGCCGGTGAGCTGACCGATGGCTTCGGCGAACGCGAGGGTGGCGATCTGCGGGTCGATCGGGTTTGCGTCGTTGCCGGCCTCGCACCACGCCAGCGTGGCCTCCATTGCCGCAACCGTCGTCGCGACCCAGGCGAAGCCATGCGCGGCGCGCTGTTCGCGGTCGATCGGGTTTGCGGCCAGCCGTTCGGCGAGCGCCGCCTGCGCGGCACCGCGATAGGTTTGCGCCGCGGCCAGCGCGCTGTTCAGAGCGGCGGGCATCATCAGAGCCAGCTCCCTTTTTCGTCGTCACCCCGGACGTGATCCGGGGCCCATTCCGGCGCCGATGTCATGGACCCCGGATCAGGTCCGGGGTGACGAGGCGGAGGGAGCCTGTTCAAACCGACTGCCTGTGGCTCATCATCGCCGATCAAGCCGCCCGCTCGAAGATCGCCGCGATGCCCTGACCGCCGCCGATGCACATGGTCTCCAGCCCGTAGCGACCGTCGCGGCGCACCAGTTCGCGGGTCAGGTTGGCGAGGATGCGGCCGCCGGTGGCGCCGATCGGATGGCCGAGCGAGATGCCCGAGCCGTTGACATTGAGGATATCGTTCCGGCTGTCGCCGTCTGACCAGCCCCAGCCTTTCAGCACCGCGAGCACCTGCGGCGCAAAGGCTTCGTTCAGTTCGACGAGGTCGATGTCGCCCCAGCCGAGGCCGCTACGCGCGAACAGCCGCTCGACCGCGGGGACGGGGCCGATGCCCATCCGGCTGGGGTCGCAGCCCGCCGCCGCCGAGCTGTGATACCAGGCGATCGGTTCCAGCCCGAGCTCGTCGAGCTTGTCCTCGGCGACGACGAGACAGGCGGCCGCGGCGTCGTTCTGCTGGCTGGCGTTGCCCGCGGTGACGACGCCGCCTTCGAGCGCGCGCAGCTTGCCGAGCGTTTCGGGGGTCGCGTCGGCGCGATAGCCCTCGTCGTGCGCGAAGACGACCGGATCACCCTTTTTCTGCGGCACCGACACCGGCACCAGCTCGTCGTCGAACAGCCCGTTCGCCCACGCCGCGGCGGCGCGCTGGTGGCTGCGCGCGGCATAGGCGTCGCACGCCTCGCGGCTGATGTCATAGTCCTTGGCGAGGTTTTCGGCGGTTTCGATCATGCCGGTGATGACGCCGAAGCGTTCGACCGGCTGCGACATCACGCGGCCGCGGGTCAGCCGGTCGTGGAGGGTCAGGTTGCCGGCGCGGATGCCCTTGCGGATATCGGTGCTGTAATGTTCGACGTTCGACATCGATTCGACGCCGCCCGCCACGACGACGTCGGACATGCCGGTCTGGATCATCATCGCGGCGTTGACGATCGCCTGCAGTCCCGATCCGCAGCGGCGGTCGAGCTGGTATCCCGGCACTTCGAGCGGCAGCCCCGCGGCGAGCCACGACCAATGGCCGATGCACGGCGCCTCGCCATTGCCATAGCCTTGCGAAAAGACGACGTCGTCGACCCGCGCGGGGTCGATCTTCGTGCGCTCGACCAGCGCCTTCAGGATCACCGCGCCCAGGTTGCCGGCAGTCATCGACGACAAAGCGCCGCCAAACTTGCCGACGGGGGTACGGATCGGGGCGACGATGGCGGCGCGGCGCAGGGTCATGGGAAGTCTCCGGTTGGTGGCGGGGCGGGCGCGATCAGCCCTGAGCGTGGAATTCGCGCAGCATATGCTTGGCGATCTGGAGTTGCAGGATCTGCGTAGTGCCTTCGTAGATGCGATAGATGCGCGCATCGCGAAAGAAGCGTTCGGCGTCATATTCGGCAAGATAGCCGGCGCCGCCATAGACCTGGACGCAGCGATCGACGACGCGCCCGCACATCTCGCTGGCGAACACCTTGAACGCCGCGGCCTTGCACAGGACATTCTCGCCCGCGTCGGCGCGGCGGGTGACGTCGGCCATCATGCATTCGGCGGCATAGATTTCGGTCTCGCTTTCGGCGAGCATCTGCTGGATCAGCTGGAAATTGGCGATCGGTTCGCCGAACGCCTTGCGCTCGGTCGCATAGCGGATCGCGCTGTCGAGCGCGCGGCGCGCGTAAGCGGTCGCCGCGGCTCCGACCGACATGCGCCCGTTGTCGAGGCTCATCATCGCAAAGGCGAAACCCTTGCCCAGCTCGCCGCCGAGCAGCGCCTCACCCCCCACACGCACGTCGTCCATGACGACATCGGCGATGTGGCTGCCCGCCTGGCCCATCTTTTTGTCCGCCTTGCCGATCGACACGCCGGGCGCGTCCATCGGCACGATGAAGGCCGACACGTGGGCGTTCTTGGGCAGGTTTTCCTTGGCTGTCCGCGCCATGATCAGGCCGACCTTGGCGAAGGGCGAATTGGTGATGTAGCGTTTCGTGCCGTTCAGCACCCAGCCGTTGTCGGTCTGCACCGCGGTCGTCTGCAGCCCTGCCGAATCGGAACCCGAACCCGGTTCGGTGAGCCCGAAGCAGGCGATCTCGCCCGCCGCGACGCGCGGCAGCCACTCGGCCTGCTGCGCCGCAGTACCGCCGTTCTTGAGCGCCGAGGCGAACATGCCGATGTTGATCGAGATGATCGAGCGGAATGCCGGCATCGCATAGGACAGGGTGTGGATCGTCGCGATATATTGGCTGACGTTCATTCCGGCGCCGCCATGCTCCTCGGGGATCGTCAGCCCGAACAGGCCCATCTCGCGCATTTCGGACAGGATGTCGGCGGGGATGGCGTCGCTCTCGATAATCTCGCGCTCGGCGGGCAGCAGGCGCTCGCGGACATAGCGGCCGAGCTGGTCGATAAACTGGTCGAAAACGTCTGCGTCCATGCCGGAATTGGTCATCGTCGGATCCTCAAATCGGGTCATAGGGAAAGACGTGCGCCGACACTTCGTCGGCGCGCGCGAAGGCGGGGCGAAAGGCGGGGATCAGTTCGTCGGCGATCGCTTGCGGGGTCCAGCCTTCCAGCTTGGCCATCGACCGGATCGGGCGCGGCTTGGAAAACAGCATGATCTCGTTCTTGCGGACGCTGAAGATCTGGTTCGTCACGTCGCGCGACAGATCGGACGCGAGGTAGGACACCAGCGGTGCGATGCGGTCGGCCGACATCGACTGGAGGCGCGCGATACGTTCCTGTTCGGCGGGCGTCGTGGCGGGGATCGACGAGGTCATCCGGCTCCACGCAAAGGGCGCGATGCAGTTCGAACGCACCCCGACGCGCGCCATGTCGAGCGCGATCGACTGCGACAGCGCGACGACGCCCAGCTTCGCCGCCGAATAATTGGCCTGGCCGATATTGCCGATCAGCCCGCTGGTCGAGGTGAAGTGGATGAAGCTGCCCGACTGCTGCTCGCGGAAATAGGGTGTCGCGGCTTTCGAGACGTTGAAGACGCCGGTCAGATTGACCTCGATGACGCTCTTCCAGTCCTCGTAACTCATCTTGTGCCAGATGGTGTCGCGCAGGATGCCGGCGTTGTTGACGACGGCGTCGATGCGGCCGAAGCGCTGGACAGCATCCTCGACGATCGACGCCGCCTGCGCCGGATCGGCGACGTTGCCGAAATTGGCCGCGGCCTTGCCGCCGGCGGCGATGATGTCGTTCGCGGTCGTCTCGGCCGGCGCCGCGTCGCCGCCGTCGCCCGCCTGCGCGACGCCGGGATCGTTGACGATCACCGCCGCCCCTTCCGCCGCGCAGTGCAGCGCAAGTTCGCGGCCGATACCGCGCCCGGCACCGGTAATCGCGACGACCTTGCCGCCCAGGCATCCGCTCATAGCCGCTCTCCCGCTCGATTCGTGTTGATAGCGCGATATGCCAATCGCCGCATCATTTCAACATTCAGAATTGATTTTTCATCATATTGAAAATATCGCGAACAGATGACCGGTCCGGTGCGCTCCGTCTCGCAGGCTTTCGCCATCCTTCGCCTGTTGGGCGGGGCGGGGGCGTCGACGCTCTCCGATATCGGCCGCGGCGTCGGGCTCAGCCCGTCGAGCTGCCTCAACCTGCTGAAAACATTGGTTGCCGAAGGCGCGATCGAGCGCGAAGGCACCACCAAGCGCTATCGCCTGACCCGCCCGTGGCAGGCGGCCGAGGCGCTGCGCGATCATGCCGGGGCGCGGCTGGTCGAGCGTGCGGGCCTGCCGATGGAGGCGTTTGCGCAAGCGACCGAGGCGGCGGTGGGGCTGTGGAAGATCGTATCGCGCGACCGCATGCAACTCGCGGTGCGGGCCGAAAGCGACGCTGGGATGCGGCTCAGCCTCGCCGATGGCCAGCGCCAGCCGCTCGGCAGCGGCGCGGCGGGGCGGGCGATCGCCGCGATTCAGCGCGCGACCGATGCCGAGATGGCGCGCCGCTTCGCCCCGGTGCGCTGGCAAAGCGCGCTAAGCTTCGAAACCTACGCCCGTCAGGTCGCGGACGCTGCGGTGCGCGGTTATGCGATCGATCAGGGCTTCACGCACCGCGGGGTCTGGACGGTGGCCGCGGGGGTGCCGGGGGTCGCGCCGGGATATTGCCTGTCGGCGTCGATCGTCGCCGGATCGCGCAGCGAGGCAGAGATTGCCGCGCTGGGCACCGCGCTGATCGCGCTGCGCGACGAGTTGGCCGTTCCCGCCGGATAGCCAAAGTTTGTTGTGCGCCCGCTGCCCGCATGTCAGATGCGCCTGAAAATGCGGCGGTGCCGCACCGGGAGACGGGATTGATGAACTTCGATGTGGTGATCGTGGGGGCCGGGCACGGCGGCGCGCAGGTGGCGATCATGCTGCGCACCCAGAAATTCGAAGGGACGATCGCGATCATCGGCGACGAACCCGAACTGCCCTATGAGCGCCCGCCGCTGTCGAAGGAATATTTCGCTGGCGAGAAAGAATTCGAACGCATCCAGCTGCGCCCCGCCAAATATTGGGACGAGCGTGAGGTGACGATGTTGCTCGGCCAGCGCGTGGTTTCGGTCGATCCTGCGGCGCACAGCGTGACCACCGATGGCGGCGAAACGATCGGTTACGGCAAGCTCGTCTGGGCGACCGGCGGCGCCCCGCGGATGCTGCCGATCCCCGGCGGCGACCTGCCGGGCGTGCAGGGGGTGCGGACCCGCGCCGACGCCGACGCGATGAAGGCGGCGTCCGAAACCGCGCGCCAGATCGTCGTGATCGGCGGCGGCTATATCGGGCTCGAGGCCGCGGCGGTGCTCCGCAAGGCGGGCAGGAAAGTCGTGCTGCTCGAGGCGCAGGGCCGTGTGCTGGCGCGCGTCGCGGGCACCGAATTGTCGCGCTTCTACGAACGCGAGCATCGCGACCATGGCGTCGACCTGCGGCTCGGCGTCGCGGTCGCAGCGATCGAGGGCGACACCCATGTCACCGGGGTGCGTCTGGCGGACGGCGAGGTCATCGCCGCCGATCTCGTCATCGTCGGCATCGGCATCGTCCCGGCGGTCGAGCCGCTGATCGCGGCGGGGGCCGAGGGCGGCAATGGCGTCCTCGTCGACCGGCTGTGCAAGACCAGCCTGCCCGACATCTATGCGATCGGCGACTGCGCCGCGCACGAGAATGACTATGCCGAGGGGGTCGTGATCCGGCTGGAATCGGTGCAGAATGCCAACGACCAGGCCAATGTCGTCGCCAAGGGCATCGTCGGCGACGAAGCGCCCTATCATGCGATCCCGTGGTTCTGGTCGAACCAATATGACCTCAAGCTCCAGACCGCGGGCCTGTCGACCGGGCACGACCGCGCGGTGCTGCGCGGCGATCCGGCGACGCGCAGCTTCTCGGTTGTTTACCTGAAGGCCGGCAAAGTCATCGCGATCGACTGCGTCAATGCGACCAGGGATTATGTCCAGGGCCGGATGATCGTCACCGCCGGGCTGCGGGCGACGGCGGAGCAACTCGCCGATACCGAAACACCGCTCAAAAGCCTGCTGCCGGACTGATCCTAAGCCGGCGGGAGGGCGTCGGCGGCGGGCGCCTCGTCGCCCAGCGCCCGCTTGAGCGTCGCTTTGACGTTGCGGAGCAGGCGGCGCAGCGCGACGATCACCACCACCGCGGCGACCGCCATCAGCAGCGCAATGACGATCGCGAGCGGCGGAAAGGCGATGGCGAGCGCGAGCAGGCCGCCGGTCGCGACATCCTCGCCGGTCGATACGACGGCATTGCTATAGGGTTCGGGGCTGACATTGACGACCGCGCGCGTCGTCGCCTTGGCGCCGTGGCTGAGCAGCGCGCCGCCGCCGCCGAGCAGGAAGGCGATAACCTGCCACGCCGGATCGGACGAATCGACCAGCGCCAGCGCGAGCAGCGCCCCGCCGAGCGGTCGGATGACGCTGTGCACCGTGTCCCATGCCGAATCGACCCACGCGATCTTGTCGGCGAGGAATTCGGCGAGGGTGCCGACCAGCGCGACGCCGAGCACCCACGGGTTGGCGAGCACCTGCAGCGCCGCGAGATGTTCGGGCAGCGGCAGCCAGCCGAAATGCATCGCGATGCCGGTGGCGAGGATGGTCAGATAGAGTCGCCATCCAGCGAGCAGGCTAAGGCTGCCGGCGACGCCCAGAATCTCGACTATTCCCATGCCCTTGCTCCCGCGCTCCCGCTCGCGGCGCATCTTGCACCCGCCTCCGCCCGCCCGCAATGGTCAGATGACAAGCGCGCGCGGCGCGGTTATCGCCGGGGGCATGAGCGACGCGGCCCCATCACCCGAGCGACCGTCCGTGCTGCCCGCGGGCGCGATTCCCGCGGCAACGCTGGCCATCATGCGGCCTTCGGGCGATGCCGGTCCCGCCGAGATATTGATGGTCAAACGGTCGGCCACCATGGTCTTTGCCGCGGGCGCGGTGGTGTTTCCCGGCGGGCGGGTCGATCCCGACGATCATGTCGTGGCGGCGGCGCATGGCTTTGCCGACGACGATGGCGACGGCGCGGCGCGCGTTGCCGCGCTGCGCGAAACGCTCGAGGAAACCGGACTGGCCGTGGGCTGGCCGGGGCTGGCGGCCGGCGACACCGACGATGTGCGGCGCGCGCTGCTGGCCGAAACGCCGCTGTCGGGCATCCTGGCCGCGCGCGGCGACCGACTGGCGCTCGATACGCTGGTGCCGTTCGCGCGCTGGTGCCCCAATTTCAAGGAGGCGCGGACCTTCGACACGCGCTTCTATGCGATCGCCGCCCCCGACCACGAGCATGAACTGACGGTCGAGGAAGTCGAGCACAGCCACATCTTCTGGGCGAGCGCGCGCGAGACGCTGGCGATGGCCGACCGCGGCGAGGTGTCGGTGATCTTTCCCACCCGCCGCAACCTCGAGCGGCTGGCCCAGGCCGATGATTTCGAGTCTTTTTCCCAGCACGCCGCGGCGTTTCCGGTCGAACTGGTCACCCCGTGGATCGAGGATTGCGACGGCGCCAGCCATTTGTGCATCCCCGGCCATCTCGGCTATCCGGTGACCAGCGAGCCCTTTGAGCGGGTGCGCCGCGGGTAATTTGCGCGACGTGTGGAACCTTTTTTGCGCCCAAATATTGTTGGCTTGTCAATGGTTGAGGCAAAACGTGTTGCAATTGCGAACGGCTTTGCCTAGACAGGCGATGCAGAAGCGGCCCGGAGATGATTCTCTGGACCTGTTTCGAGAAGACTAACGATCCAGTGGACGGAGAATATGATGAACCTTCTGAAGAAAGCTGCGATCTCCCTCGCGGCAACGTCGATGATTGCAGCGCCCGTTGCGGCATCGGCAGCGCCTGCGGTTGCTTTTGACGGCACGCGCGCCACCTCGACTGTCGAAGGTGAGAGCGAACTGACCGGCAGCAGCTGGATCATCGCGATCCTCGCCCTGGCAGCCATTATCGGCGGCATCATCCTTGCCACCGACAACAACGACGACGCGCCGACCAGCCCGTAAGTCGTTACGACAAGATTTTCCAAAAGGCTCCGAGCTCCGCTCGGGGCCTTTTGTGCGTCCGGTGATTCGACGTCGCTGGGAACCGATGGCCCGAATCGGTGAATCGATACGCTAAAGCGGGATGACTTCAGTCAATCTCGTCATTGCGAGGAGCGAAGCGACGCGGCAATCCAGCGTGGCGAAACCCGCCCCGGATTGCTTTCGCCGGGCGCGCCGCAACCCTGACGCACTACAGTTCGATGTTGCGGATTTCGCGCGAGCGGGCGAGCGGGATGGCGCCGCGCGCGCGGTCGATCGCGTCGCGCCGCACCGGGGCCAGGCACAGCCGATAGTCGTCGCCCGGTTGCCCGGTGGCTTCGGCGACCACCGCGCCCCACGGATCGACCGTCAGGCTGTGGCCATAGGTGGCGCGGCCATCGGCGTGTGCCCCGGCCTGCGCCGCCGCCAATATATAACAGCCGGTCTCCACCGCGCGTGCGCGCAGCAAGAGGTGCCAATGCGCCTCGCCGGTCGACACGGTAAAGGCGGCGGGGACCGCGATCGCCTCGGCGCCGCGATCGACCAGCGCGCGATACAGTTCGGGAAAGCGCAGGTCGTAACAGATGCTGAGCCCCAGCCGGCCGATCGGCGTGTCGACGACGTTCAGCGCCGCGCCGCCGGCATAAGCCGATGATTCGGTCCAGTTTTCGCCCGATGGCAGGGTCACGTCGAACATGTGGATCTTGTCGTATCGCGCCCGGATGCTGCCGTCCGCCGCGATCACATGGCTGCGATTGACGCGCCGGTCCCCGGCGTCGGCGAGCAGCGGCATCGATCCCGAGTGGAGCCAGATCGCGTGGCGCCGGGCCATCGCCTGCAGCGCTGCGGGCCACGGCGAGTCGGCCTCACGGACGATATGCGCCGCCGAACGCATCCGGTCGCGGTCGAGCAGCAGTGACATTTCGGGCAGGAACGCCATCGCCGCGCCCGCCGCCGCGGCCTCGCCGAGCGCGCGGTCGATCGTTTCGAGGTTCGCTGCCGGATTGATCCCGCTCGTCATCTGGACGAGCGCGGCGACGGGGGCAGGGGCGGGCGGGCGCGCGGTATCGGAGGCCATATCGCTGGCTAAGCCGATGCGCGGCGCAGGACAAGCCGCGCGACAGTTCAGTGGCCAGCAAGGTTCGAAGGCGATAAGATGGACCGATGGTCCATTCCCCCGCGCCGACGCCGCTTCGCCTTGCCCGATTCGTCCTGCCCGCCTGCGCCGCCGCCGCGGCCTTCCTCCTCGCGCCCGCATCAGGGGCGCAGGATGCGTCGGCCGGTTCGACGACAGGCGACAGCTGGCTCTATGCGGGCAGCGACATTCCGCGCGATACCGCGTGGCAGTTCGGGACGCTGCCCAATGGCGTCCGTTACGCGGTGCGCAACAACGGGGTGCCGCCGGGGCAGGTGTCGATCCGGGTGCGGATGGATGTCGGGTCGCTGTTCGAAACCGACAAGGAGCGCGGCTACGCCCACCTGCTCGAACATCTGACCTTCCGCGGGTCCGAACATATTCCCGACGGCGAAGCCAAGCGTATCTGGCAGCGGTTCGGGGTGACCTTCGGCAGCGATTCGAACGCGCAGACGACCCCGACGCAGACGGTCTACCAGCTCGACCTGCCGAGCGTGACCCCCGCGAACCTAGACGAGAGCATGAAATTGCTCGCCGGCATGGTCCGCGAACCGCGCATTTCGGAGCTCGCGGTGACGGCCGAGCGGGGCGTCGTGTCGTCCGAACTGCGCGAATCCGACGGGCCGCAAAAACGCATCGCCGATCAGACCACCGCGCATCTGTTCGCGGGCCAGTTGCTCGCCGACCGCTCGCCGATCGGCACCGTCGCCTCGCTCGGCAGCGCCGACGCGGCAACGGTCGCTGCCTTCCACAAGCGCTGGTACCGGCCCGAGCGCGCCGTGGTGGTGATCGCGGGCGATGGCGACCCCGCCGAATTCGCGCGGCTGATCGCCAAATATTATGGCGACTGGCGCGCCGAAGGCCCGCCGCCGACGGCGCCCGATTTCGGCGATCCCGACCCCAAGGCGCCCGTCGCCCGCGCAATCGTCGAGGCGGGGCAGCCGCTGGCGCTGACCCTCGCGATGATCCGCCCGTGGCAAAAGCGCATCGACACGGTCGAAAACACGCGCCGCCTCTACCTCGAATTCATCGCCCAGGCGCTGGTCAACCGGCGGCTGGAAAATCGCGCCCGCAGCGGCGGCAGCTATCTCGTCGCGACGGTCGATCAGGAATATATCAGCCGCACTGCCGACCTGACGATGGCGCAGATCGTGCCGCTGACCGACTGGAAGGCGGCGCTCGCCGACGTCCGCGGGGTGATCGCCGACGCGGTCCAGACCCCGCCGTCGCAGGCCGACATCGACCGCGAGACGAACGAGATCGAGGCGTTCCTGCGCAAGGAGCTGGAAAATGCGCGCAACGAACCGGGCGCGCGGCTCGCCGACGATCTGGTGCGCGCGGTCGACATCGGCGAGACGGTGACGACACCGCAGGGACAGGTCGATATGTTCGCCGCGATCCGCGCCTCGGCGACCCCGCAGGTGATGCTCGACGTCAGCCGCGCCGTGTTCGCCGCGCCGGCAACGCGCGTCGTGCTGACCTCGCCGACCGCGGTCGCGGGAGGCGACGGTGCTCTGCTCGCAGCGCTCGCCGCCCCCGCCAAAATCCGCGACGAACGGCTTGCCTCCGCCGCGGCCGATTTCAAGCAGCTGCCGCCGATCGGCAAACCCGGAACCGTGGCGTCGGCCAGCGCGATCACAGGGCTGCGCGCCGAACGGATCACCTTTGCCAACGGTGTGACCGCGCTGGTGTCGAACAACCAGATCGAACCGGGCAAGGTGCGCGTCAACGTCCGCTTCGGCGCCGGCAACCGCAGCGTCGCGGCCGACGCGCCGAACCTGCTGTGGACCGGCGATTATGCGCTGATCGCGAGCGGGATCGGGCCGTGGGGGCAGAATGAGATCGATCAGGCGACCAATGGCCGCCAGATCCAGCTGAACTTTGCGATCGACGACGATGCGTTCGAGCTGTCGGCCGAAAGCAAACCCGCCGACCTCGCCGACCAGTTGAAGCTGATCGCCGGCAAGCTCGCCTTTCCGCGCTGGGACGCCAACCCGGTCGAACGGCTGCGGGTCGGCTACCTGACCGGTTACGAGCTGAACGATGCCACCCCGAATGCGGTGCTCGACCGCAATTTGCGCGGCTGGTTGACGGGCAACGACGCGCGCTGGTCGCCGCCCGACAAGGCGGCGATCGAGGCGCTGACCCCCGCCGCCTTCCGCGCCTTCTGGGAGCCGCGGCTCGCCAGCGGGCCGATCGAGGTCCAGCTGTTCGGCGACATGGCGTCGATCGATTATCGCAAGGTCCTCGCCGAAACGCTGGGTGCGCTGCCACCGCGCCCGCCGCTGGCGCCGGCGAGCGGCCAGACGGTCGCCTTCGCCAAACCCGCCAAGACGCCGGACATCGCCTATCATCGCGGCGAACAGGGACAGGCTGCGGCGATGACCGCATGGCCGACCGGCGGCGGCCTCGCCGCGCCGCGCGACGCGCGCGGGCTCGAAGTGCTGGCGGCGGTGTTCAACGATCGCCTGTTCGACCGGCTCCGCGCCGAACAGGGGGCGAGCTATGGCCCCGTCGTCGACAGCCACTGGCCGACCGGCTTCGATGGCGGCGGCTATCTGCTGGTCGGCAGCCTGCTGGCGCCGAAGGACATCGATCGCTTTTATGGCATCGCGCGCGATATCGCCGCCGACCTCGTCGCCAATCCGGTCACCCCCGACGAGCTGGCGCGCAACGCCGGGCCGATCCGTGAACAGGTGACCCGCGCCTCGACCGGCAACGTCTATTGGATGTTCCTGCTGGAAGGCGCGACCCGCGATCCGCGCGTCGCCGCCGCGGCGCTGACCATCCAGGACGACATCGCCAGCGTCACCGCCGCCGACGTTCAGCGGCTGGCGCGCCAATATCTGACCCCGAACCGGCAATGGTCGCTCGCCATCCTGCCGCAAGGCATGACGCTGGCCGATGCGTCGGCGCTGGATGTACCGGCAGCGGCCCCGGCGGCGGCGGTGGGCGGGCGCTGAAGGAAGCGCCTCCGCGGGCGGGTCAGCTGCGCACGCCATCCTCGCTGCGCGGCGGCGCCGTCTGCAACTTGCGGATCCGCGGTTCGCGTTCGAGCTGGCCCTTGGTCATGATGTCGTGGCGCATCTTGGCGCGCACGTCGTGGATCGACGCGATCACCGGTCCCATCGCGACGCCCAGGTCGATCAGCACCGCCTCGGCCAGTTGCAGCGAACTTTCGAGCGTTTCGGGCACCGCGTCGCTGGCGCCCGCCTGATACAGCGCGGCGGCATGGTCGGCGTCACGGGCGCGGCTGATGATCGGCAGGTCGGGAAATTTCAGGCGCAATTGCTTGGTCATTCGCAGCTGCTGGACCGGATCGTCCATCGTCAGCACGATCGCGTCGGCACTTTCGATCCCCAGCTTGTCGAGGCTGCCCTGCCGCGCGACATCGGCAAAGCGCACCTTGAAGCCGTCGCGCCGCGCCATCGCCACGCTGTCGATATTGGCATCGACCGCAATATAGGCGCGGCCATGCTCGCGCAGCAGTTCTGCGACGGTGCGCCCGACGCGGCCGAAACCGACGATGACGGTGCGCGCGGTGGCGGGTTCGTCGACCGGGGTGTCGTCGCTGCGCATCTCGATCCGCCGCGCCATGTCGTGGCCGATGCGCGCAAGTAGTGGCGTGATCGTCAGGCCGATGGCGGTAACCAGCTGCCAGAAGCTCGCGGTTTCGGGATCGATGATGCCGGCGGTCAGCGCCGCGGTGAGCACGATCAGCGTCGTTTCCGACGGGCTGGCCATCAGCAACCCGACCTCGGCGGCGGTGCCGCGGCGGGCGCCCGAAAAGCGGAGCAGCAATGCGGTCACCACCGCCTTGACCGCGATGACGCCGACGACCGCGGCGATCAGCAGCGGCCATTGTTCGGCGATGCTCTTGAGATCGAGCCCCATGCCGACGCTGATCAGGAACACCCCGAGCGCGAGCCCCTTGAACGGCGCGGTGATCGCCTCGACCTCGCCATGATATTCGGTTTCGGCGATCATCAGGCCGGCGAGCAGCGCGCCGACGATCGGCGACAGCCCGACCGTCGCGGTGGCGAGCGCGGCGACGATGACGACAAGCAGGCTGGCGGCAAGGAAAAGTTCGGGGTCTTTGGCGCGCGCCGCCTGCGCGAAGATGCGCGGCAGCAGGAACCAGCCGGCGACCGCGAGCACCGCGACGACCAGCACCCCCTGCCACAGGGTGGTGAGCAGCAGTTCGGTGTTGTCGCCCGCGGGATTGGGCGCGAAGGCGCCGAGGATGAAGATGATCGGAACGATCGCCAGGTCTTCGAACAACAGCATCGAAAAGGACGCCCGTCCGACCGCCGATTTGGTGCCGACCATCGGCAGCACCAGCGCGGTCGAGGATAGCGCGAGCGCGATGCCGAGCCCGAATGCCGCCGGGGTCGACAGGTCGCCGAGCAGCCACAGGCCGCCGCCGAGGATCGCGCCGCCGAGCAGCAGTTCGGCCGCGCCGACCCCGAACACCAATTTCCTCAGCTGCCACAGGCGGCGGAACGACAGTTCGAGGCCGATCGAGAACAGCAGCATGATGATGCCGAATTCGGCGAACAGCGCGATGTCCTCGGTAGAACCGATCGTGACGTGCTTCAGCCACGGATAATCACCGGCCAGCGACCCCAGCCCCGACGGCCCGACTAGCAGCCCGACGAGGATGAACCCGATCACCGGCGGCAGGCGAAAGCGCGCGAACGCGGGGATGACGATGCCCGCCGCGCCAAGGACCACCAGCGCATTGCCGATGGCGGAGGTTTCTGTTTCCGATACCATAGGGGCCGACCTTATGCAGGCCGGCCCCGGTTGGCTAGATATCTATCTCAACTAAAACGCCAAAGTATGAACGCGGCTCAGCCGCCCATCTTGGCTTCCAGATTCTCGACGATCGCCTCGAAGAATCCTTCGGTGGTCAGCCAGTTCTGGTCGGGACCGATCAGCAGCGCCAGATCCTTGGTCATCTTGCCGCTTTCGACCGTCGCGACGCAGACCTTTTCAAGGTCGTCGGCAAACTTCACCAGTTCGGCATTGTCGTCGAGCTTGCCGCGGTGCTTTAGCCCGCCGGTCCAGGCAAAGATCGACGCGATCGGGTTGGTCGAGGTCGCCTTGCCCTGCTGGTGCATGCGGTAATGGCGGGTGACGGTGCCGTGCGCGGCTTCGGATTCGACCGTCTGGCCGTCGGGGGTCATCAGCACGCTGGTCATCAGGCCCAATGAGCCAAAGCCCTGCGCGACGGTGTCCGACTGGACGTCGCCGTCGTAATTCTTGCACGCCCACACGAACTTGCCCGACCATTTCAGCGCCGATGCGACCATGTCGTCGATCAGGCGATGTTCGTAGACGATGCCCGCGGCGTCGAACTGAGTCTTGAATTCGGCGTTGAACACTTCTTCGAAAATGTCCTTGAAGCGGCCGTCATAGGCCTTCAGGATCGTGTTCTTGGTCGACAGATACACCGGCCACTCGCGGGCCAAGCCATAGTTCAGGCTGGCGCGGGCGAAGTCGCGGATCGAATCGTCGAGGTTGTACATCGCCATCGCGACGCCCGACGAGGGGAACAGGAACACTTCCTCGTCGATGACCTTACCGTCCTCGCCCTCGAACACCAGGCGCAGCTTGCCGGGGCCGGGAACGCGGAAGTCGGTCGCCTTATACTGGTCGCCGAACGCGTGGCGGCCGACGACGATCGGGTCGGTCCAGCCGGGGACGAGGCGGGGCACGTTCTTCATCACGATCGGTTCGCGGAACACGACGCCGCCCAGGATGTTGCGGATCGTGCCGTTCGGCGACTTCCACATTTTCTTCAGGCCGAATTCCTCGACCCGCTGTTCGTCGGGGGTGATCGTCGCGCATTTCACGCCGACGCCATATTTGGCGATCGCATTGGCGGCATCGACGGTGATCTTGTCGTCGGTCTGGTCGCGCATTTCGATGCTGAGATCGTAATAATGCAGGTCGATGTCGAGGTAGGGAAGGATCAGCCGTTCGCGGATCCACTGCCAGATGATCCGGGTCATTTCGTCGCCGTCGAGTTCGACGACCGGGTTGGCTACCTTGATCTTGCCCATGCGTTCAGCCTTTATCCTTGGGGAGTCGGAGTTGCAGCGGGCCTTAGGCAAAGCGGCGCGATTGATCAACCGCCGTGGTGGAACCCGCCGGGGCGCTTATCCATTGTCAGGGTCAGGTCCGCCCCCTAGGAAGATAGCCATGTCCACAACCATCTCTTCCAATCGCCCCGGCGGCGGCATCAAGTGGCGCTGGCCCTCGATCCACCCCGAAGGTCGCAAATTCCTGCTGATCGCGGGGATCGTCACCCTTTGCTTCTGGCTGCTCGGCTGGGAAATCGCCGGTTGGCTGATGCTCGGCGTCACCATCTGGGTCGGCACCTTCTTCCGCGATCCTGTGCGCATCACCCCGACGAGCAGCGACATCGTCATCGCGCCCGCCGACGGGCTGGTCACCCAGATCGCCGAAGTGCCGCCGCCGCCCGAAATCGCCGGACCCGACGGGCTGGGCGATGCGCCGATGCTGCGCGTGTCGATTTTCATGAGCGTGTTCGACGTCCACATCAACCGCACCCCCGTCGCGGGCGCGCTGCGCAAGCTGGTCTATATTCCGGGCAAGTTCGTCAACGCCGACCTCGACAAGGCGAGCGAAGAGAATGAGCGCCAGCATTTCGTCGTCGAGCGCGCCGACGGGGTGCGCATCGGCTTCACCCAGATCGCCGGGCTGGTCGCGCGGCGCATCATGCCGTTCGTCAGCATGGGCAGCGTGCTGACGACCGGGCAGCGCGTCGGGCTGATCCGCTTCGGCAGCCGCGTCGACGTCTATCTCCCCGCCGGCACCACCCCGCAGGTGCTGCTCGGTCAGCGCACGCTCGCCGGTGAAACGGTCGTCGCGCGGATCGGAACCGCCGACACGATCGACGGCATCGGTCAATAGGAACAGCACCATGGCAGAGGACGAACGAGTGCCGGCCGACGCCGCAGGACGCCGCATCGGCGGCATCAGCCTGCGCGCCTTTGCGCCCAACGCGATCACCGTCCTGGCGCTATGCTTCGGCCTGACCGGGGTCCGCTTCGCGATCGGCGGCCAATATGATTATGCCATCGCCGCGGTGATTTTCGCCGGCGTGCTCGACGGCATGGACGGGCGCATCGCGCGGCTGCTGCGCGCGCAGAGCAAGTTCGGCGCCGAACTCGATTCGCTGTCCGATGTTATCGCGTTCGGCGTCGCGCCGGCGATGATCCTGTTCCTGTGGTCGCTGACCGACGCGCCGAAGTTCGGCTGGACCGCGGCGCTGGCGCTCGCGGTGTGCTGCGCGCTTCGCCTCGCGCGGTTCAATTCACGCATGGACGCCGATTTCCAGCCGCACAAATCGGCGGGGTTCATGACGGGCATTCCGGCGCCGGCCGGCGCGGGGCTGTCGTTCGTCCCGGTCTATCTGTGGCTGGTCACCGAAAATCCGCTGTTCCGCGAATGGTATGTCGTGATGCCGTGGGCGCTCGCGGTGGCGATGTTGATGATTTCCGCGATCCCGACTTTCAGCTGGTCGTCGATCCGGCTGCGCCGCTCGTGGCGGCTGTTCGCGCTGGCGGGGATTGGCCTGCTCGGCGCGGCGCTGGTCACCGCGCCGTGGCTGACGCTGCTGGCGGTCTCCGCGCTTTACGTCGTGGTGCTGCCGTTCGGCATCGCCAGCTACGCGAAGGTCAGGCGGCGCGGCTGAGCTGCGGACGCGTCGCGACGGCGGCGCGCAGCGGGCGCGGGGCATCGCGGCGGGCAGCGATACGG
Source organism: Sphingopyxis sp. (assembly GCF_050916055.1). GTDB lineage: Bacteria > Pseudomonadota > Alphaproteobacteria > Sphingomonadales > Sphingomonadaceae > Sphingopyxis. The sequence goes on along the minus strand of NZ_CP051527.1, from coordinate 2,225,987 downwards.
CGCGGCGTCACGGCCTGCGGCGACGGACCGGCGGTGGGCGCAGCGGGGAAGGGGAAGGCACCTTCGCCGAGCAGCGCCGAGAGAATCGCATTCTCGTTATTCTTCAGCATGGCGAGGATCACGGTGATGCCGAGCCCTGCGGCAACGGCGAAGAGGAGAGCGGCAGCGACCTGAACCATCATCTTGTCCTTCCGGTTTCTGTGTGCGAAACCCTGTCCACGGGACGATTTCGTGACGCAATTCGTTCCATGTTCCTGTTTTGTTCTCAAGTGTTTTGCGACGAACCGAGTCGCTTTGTCGTCGGATCGATGTGTGGGCAAGCCCTGTCAGATCCTCCTTGTGGCGCAGCCATGGGGAGGGGGACCGTTCGCGAAGCGGATGGTGGAGGGGCCGCTAAGGTAGCGCCAAAGCCCCTCCGTCAGTCCTTCGGACTGCCACCTCCCCATCGCTGCGCGACAGGGAGGATTTGATCATCCGCCCCTTGCGTTTCTGCCGCAACCGGTTTAACGGCCCGCCCATTCCACATGGAAGGCGCACATAAACCGGTGCCGGGATCGTCCGCTTGCGGAACCCGGTTCTTGCTTTCCAGAGGACCAACCGGAAGGAGAAAGACTATGGCGGCCCCTGTCGTCACGATGCAGAATCTTATCGAGGCTGGCGCCCACTTCGGCCACCAGACCCACCGCTGGAACCCGCGCATGAAGCCGTATATCTTCGGTGCGCGCAACGGCATCCACATTCTCGACCTGTCGCAGACCGTGCCGCTTTTCGCGCGCGCCCTCGAATTCGTCGCCTCGTCGGCGGCGTCGGGTGGCAAGGTCCTGTTCGTCGGCACCAAGCGCCAGGCGCAGGGCCCGATCGCCGATGCGGCGCGCGCCTCGGGTCAGCATTTCGTCAACCACCGCTGGCTGGGCGGCATGCTCACCAACTGGAAGACGATCTCGAACTCGATCAAGCGCCTCAAGACGCTTGAGGAACAGCTTTCGGGCGACACCTCGGGCCTCACCAAGAAGGAAGTGCTCAACCGCACCCGTGAACGCGACAAGCTCGAAATGTCGCTCGGCGGCATTCGTGACATGGCCGGCATTCCCGACGTGATGTTCGTGATCGACGCGAACAAGGAAGAGCTGGCAATCAAGGAAGCCAACGTCCTTGGCATTCCCGTCGTCGCGATCCTCGATTCGAACGTCTCGCCCGACGGCATCGCTTTCCCGGTTCCGGCGAACGATGACGCCGCGCGCGCCATCCGCCTGTACTGCGATGCGATCGCCCAGGCGGCGACGCGTGGCGGCCAGCAGGCCCGCGTCGATCGCGGCGAAGACCTTGGCGCCGCGGTCGAGCCCGTCGCCGAAGCCGCGCTGACCGAAGAAGCGGCTCCCGCCGCCGAAGCTGCCGCGCCTGCGGCCGAGCAAGCTCCGGCTGCCGAAGCGGCGCCCGAAGCCGCTGCCCCGGCGACCGAAGACGAACAGGTTCCGCCCGAAGCGGCTGCGGAAACCGAACGCCAGAGCGACGCATAACGCGCGCTGCCGATGACGGGACGGCGCGTTGCATCCTGCACGCGCCGTCCCGGTCATCGTTCTGACTTATCGCGCCGCCATTTGCGCGGCGACGTCGCAGGCCGCGCTTGCGGACTGCGCCACTTTGGAAAGGATCACCCATGGCTGAAATTACGGCCGCTCTCGTCAAGGAACTGCGCGACCGCACCGGCGCCGGCATGATGGACTGCAAGAAGGCGCTCGCCGAAAACGGCGGCGACATCGAGGCATCGATCGACTGGCTGCGCACCAAGGGCCTTGCCGCCGCCGCCAAGAAGGCCGGCCGCGTCGCCGCCGAAGGCCTGGTCGGCGTCGCCACCGACGGCACCCGCGGTGCGATGGTCGAGGTCAACAGCGAAACCGACTTCGTCGCCAAGAACGAACAGTTCCAGGGCTTCGTCCGCGACGTGACCAACGTCGCGCTCGCCGGCAACCTGACCGACATCGACGCGCTCGGCGCCGCGGCCTATCCGGCCGGCGGCACCGTCACCGAAGCGCTGACCCAGAACATTGCCACGATCGGTGAAAACCAGTCGCTGCGCCGCAGCGCGATCATGTCGGTGAACTCGGGCGTCGTGACCGCCTATGTCCACAACGCCGCCGCCCCCGGCATGGGCAAGATCGGCGTGCTCGTCGCGCTCGAATCGACCGCCGGCGCCGACGTCCTCGAACCGCTGGGCAAGCAGCTGGCGATGCACGTCGCCGCCGCCAACCCGCTGGCGCTGAACGGCGACGATCTCGATCCCGAACTCGTCGCCCGCGAACGCGCGATCGCCGAGGAAAAGGCCGCCCAGTCGGGCAAGCCCGCCGATATCGTGTCGAAAATGGTCGACGGCGGCATCGCCAAGTTCCGCAAGGAAAACGCGCTGTTGTCGCAGCTGTTCGTGATGGACGGCAAGACCCCGGTCGCCGAAGTCGTCGCCGCCGCCGGCAAGGATGTCGGCGCGACGATCACGCTCAAGGGTTTCACCCGCTTCCAGCTCGGCGAAGGCATCGAGAAGGAAGAAAGCGATTTCGCGGCGGAAGTCGCGGCGGTCGCCGGCGTCTAAAACAAAACGCGGAGTTGCGGCGCTCTGGCGCGGCAGTCCGCTTGGCAATGGCGCGCACTCTGACTAGGGTGCGCGCCATTCGCTTATCGAGTGGTTGAAAGAGGTTCCCCCGTCATGGCACTGCCCGGCATGAAACGCATCTTGCTGAAACTGTCGGGCGAGGCGCTGATGGGATCGACCCCCTTCGGCATCGACCCCGAAACCGTCGCCAGCATGGCCGCCGAGGTCAAGGAAGCGAAAGACCGCGGCCTCGAAATCTGCCTCGTCATCGGCGGCGGCAACATCTTTCGCGGCATGGCGGGCGCCGCCAAGGGCATGGACCGCGCCCAGGCCGACTATATGGGTATGCTCGCCACCGTGATGAACGCGCTCGCGATGCAGAACGCGCTCGAACAGCTCGGCGTCCAGACGCGCGTCCAGTCGGCGATCGAAATGGACAAGGTGTGCGAACCGGTGATCCGCCGCCGCGCCGAACGCCACCTCGAAAAAGGGCGCGTCGTGATCTTTGCCGCCGGCGTCGGCGCCCCCTATTTCACCACCGACAGCGGCGCAGCGCTGCGCGCCGCCGAAATGAAGTGCGACGCGCTGCTGAAAGGCACCAGCGTCGACGGCGTCTATAACGCCGATCCGAAGCAGGACCCGAGCGCGGTGCGGTACGAGACGCTCGGATACGACCGCGTCCTCGCCGACAATCTGAAGGTGATGGATGCGAGCGCGGTGGCGCTGTGCCGCGACAACCATATCCCGATCGTGGTGTTCAATATTCGCGAGGCGGGCAATCTGGCGCGGGTGCTGGCGGGCGAGGGTGTCTCGACCGTCGTCAGCGACGCCGCCGGACGCGCCTGAACGCCCCAAGCATAAGAGAGGAAAATATGATGGCGAAATATGACAAGGCCGACCTGGAGCGCCGCATGCACGGCGCGGTCGAAGCGCTGAAGAGCGACCTGTCGGGCCTGCGCACCGGCCGCGCCCACACCGCGCTGCTCGATCCGGTGACGGTCGAGGTGTATGGCGCGCAGATGCCGCTGAACCAGGTCGCCTCGGTCAGCGCGCCCGAACCGCGGATGCTGAGCGTCCAGGTGTGGGACAAATCGAACGTCGGCCCGGTCGACAAGGCGATCCGTTCGGCCGGTCTCGGGCTCAACCCGATCGTCGACGGCCAGATGCTGCGCCTGCCGATCCCCGAAATGACGCAGGAGCGCCGCAAGGAATTGTCGAAGCTCGCCGGCCAATATGCCGAAAAGGCGCGCATCGCGGTGCGCAACGTCCGCCGCGACGGCATGGACAATCTCAAGGCCGACGAGAACAAGAAGGAAATCAGCGAGGACGAGCGCAAGCGCCACGAAACCGAGGTGCAAAAGCTGACCGACGCGACGATCGCCGAACTCGACGCCGCCGCGACCGCGAAGGAAAAGGAAATCCTGGGCTAGTGCTTTCCGGCGCTTACCTCTCATCCGTTCGTGTCGAGCGAAGTCGAGACACGCCGAGTTCGCGCGCGACGTCACGTGTCTCGCCTTCGCTCGACACGAACGGGTTCTGAGGTCTTTTCGTGACGACACAGCATCACGGCGCGCGCCATGTCGCCATCATCATGGACGGCAACGGCCGCTGGGCGAAGAAGCGCCTGCTGCCGCGCGTCGCCGGTCACAAGGCGGGGGTCGAGGCGGTGCGCACCATCGTTCGCGCCGCGGGCGACTTGGGGCTGGAGGCGATGACGCTCTATGCCTTCAGCTCCGAAAACTGGAAGCGGCCCGACGACGAGGTCAGCGACCTGATGGGGCTGATGAAGCGTTTCATCGTCTCCGACCTCGACGAATTCGCCGCCAACGATGTGAAGCTGAAAGTGATCGGCAATTGGCGCGCGCTCGCCCCCGACGTCGTCGCGCTGATCGAGAATGCGCTCGAGCGCACCGCGGGGAACAAGCGCACGACGCTGGCGGTCGCGCTCAACTATGGCGCGCAGGACGAACTGGTGCGCGCCGCAGCAGCAGCCGCGGCGGCGGGCCCGGTTACCGAGGCGGCGATCGAGGCGCATCTCGACACCGCCGACATGCCGCCGCTCGACCTGCTCATCCGCACCTCGGGCGAGGTGCGGCTGTCGAATTTCCTGCTGTGGCAGTCGGCCTATGCCGAGCTGTATTTTACCGACATATTGTGGCCGGATTTCAAGCCCGCCGACCTCAAGGCGGCGCTCGATCATTTTGCACGGCGCGATCGCCGTTACGGGGGACTTTAGGGCATGGCGGCAGCGGGCAAAACGGACCTTTGGGTGCGGCTGGGGTCGGCGATCGTCCTGTTCGCGATTGCCGGCACCGCGCTGTGGTTCGGCGGCATCGCTTTCGGCCTGCTGCTGCTGGTCGGCGGCGCGCTCTGCCTCGTCGAATGGCTGGCGCTGGTGCGCGCGATGACGCTGAGTGGCGGCGCCAAGGCGGCGCTGTCGGCGCTCGGCCCGGTCCTTGTCCTGGGCGCGATGGCGGGGCTGTGGCTGATCCGCGACCAGCTCGGCATGACCGCCGCGCTCTGGGTGTTCGGCATGGTGTGGGCGACCGACATCGGTGCCTATTTCGCCGGGCGCGCCTTTGGCGGGGCGCGGCTTGCGCCCCGGATCAGCCCGTCGAAAACCTGGTCGGGGCTGTTCGGCGGAATGATCGCCGCGCTGATCGCCAGCGCGACGATCGGCGACCGCGCCGGTATCGTCGGGGTGCCGCTGTGGATCGGTCTGTTCATGGGGCTCGCGGCGCAATTGGGCGACCTCGCGCAAAGCTGGATGAAACGCCGCGCGGGGGTGAAGGATTCGGGCAAACTGATCCCCGGCCATGGCGGGCTGTTCGACCGCGTCGACGGGATGTTGCCGGTGGCGCTGTTCCTCGGCGCGCTCGCCGCGACGGGGCAGCTCGCGGTGCGGGCGGCGGGCTGAGATGACGCGCCGCCTTTCGCTGTTCGGTGCGACGGGATCGGTCGGGCAATCGACCCTCGACCTGGTGCGCCGCGACGGCACGGCATGGGCGATCGAAGTGCTGAGCGCCAACAGCGATGTCGCCGAACTGGCGAAGCTGGCGAAGGAATTTCGGCCCGCCGTGGCGGTGATCGCCGATGCGGCGCGCTATGGCGAACTGGCCGACGCGCTCGCCGGGACCGGCATCGAAGCCGCCGCCGGCGCCGCCGCGCTGGTCGAGGCGGCGGAGCGGCCGACCGACCTGGTGATGGCCGCGATCGTCGGCACCGCGGGGCTCGCCCCGACGATGGCTGCGATCGAAGCGGGACACGACGTCGCGCTCGCCAACAAGGAGGCGCTGGTGTCGGCGGGCGCGCTGATGACCGCCGCGGCGGCGCGCTCGGGCGCGACGATCCTGCCGGTCGACAGCGAGCATAATGCGATTTTCCAGTGCCTCGCCGGCGGCCGCATCGATCAGGTGCGCCGCATCATCCTGACCGCGAGCGGCGGCCCGTTCCGCACCATGAGCGCCGCCGACATGGCGATTGTCACCCCGGCGCAGGCCGTCGCGCATCCAAACTGGTCGATGGGCGCGAAGATCAGCGTCGATTCGGCGACGATGATGAACAAGGGCCTCGAACTGATCGAGGCGCATCACCTCTTCCCGGTCGGGCTCGACCGCATCGAGATCCTCGTCCACCCGCAATCGGTGATCCACAGCCTCGTCGAATATATCGACTGCTCGACGCTGGCGCAGCTCGGCTCGCCCGACATGCGGATCCCCATCGCCTCGGCGCTCGCCTGGCCGCAGCGGATGGCGACGCCGTGCGCGCCGCTCGACCTGGCCGGCATCGCGCGGCTCGATTTCGAGGCACCCGACGAGGAGCGCTTTCCTGCCACCGCGCTCTGCCGCGCCGCGATCGCGGCGGGTGGCGCGCGCCCGGCGCAGCTCAACGCCGCGAACGAAGTCGCCGTCGCCGCCTTCCTGGCCGGACGCATATCCTTCCCCGCGATCGTCGATACGGTGCGCCAGGTGATCGACGCTGCGGAACCCGTGGCGCCGTCGTCGCTTCAGGACATATTCAGCGTCGATGCCGCATCGCGTGCGGCTGCTCAGCATGTTGTGGACCGATATGAACCTGCCTGACATTCCTCTGTGGCTTTATCCGCTCGCATTTCTCGCGGTGCTCGGCCCGCTCGTGTTCGTCCATGAATATGGCCATTACATCGTCGGCCGCTGGTGCGGGGTGAAGGCCGACGCCTTTTCGATCGGCTTCGGGCGCAAGGTCGTCGGCTGGACCGACAAGCGCGGCACCGAATGGAAGCTCGGCTGGTTGCCGCTCGGCGGCTATGTCCAGTTTGCCGGCGATCGCGACGCGGTGAGCCAGCCCGATGCGGAGTGGCAGCAATTGCCCGCCAGCGAACGCTCGCACACCTTCCCGGCCCAGTCGGTGTGGAAGCGCGCGCTGATCGTCGTCGCCGGGCCGGTGACCAATTTCCTGTTCGCGATCCTGATCTTCGCCGCCTTTGCGATGGTTTACGGCAAATCCGAAACCCCCGCCGTCGTCGGCGCCGTCGAACCCGGCCGCCCGGCCGCCGCGGCGGGACTGGTGGCGGGCGACCGGATCGTGTCGATCGGCGGCCGCCAGATCGAGCGCTTCGACGATATCAAGATGGCGATCGCCTTCGACCTCGGCAAGCCCGCGCCGGTCGTCGTCGAGCGTGCGGGCCGGCGCTTTGCCGTGACCATTACGCCCGAGATGATTTCCGAAACCGACGCCTTCGGCAACACATCCGAACGCGCTCTGCTCGGGGTGCGCTCGGGCGCCCCGACCTATACCCAAGTCGGACCGATCGCCGCAGTCGGCCACGGCGTCGAGCAGACCGCCGGCATCGTGCGAATGACCGCCGCGATCCTGCGCCAGTTCGTGATGGGCGAACGATCGATCAAGGATATGGGCGGCCCGGTGAAGATCGCCAAGACGTCGGGCGAGGCGGCGACGATGGGCATAGAGACGCTGATCATCTTCGCGGCCTTCATCTCCATCAATCTGGGGTTCATAAACCTGTTGCCATTGCCCATGCTCGATGGCGGACACCTGCTTTTCTATGCCTATGAGGCGATCCGGCGCCGCCCGGCGCCGCCGCAGGCACAGGAATGGGCGTTCCGATTCGGCTTTGCGGCGATTGTCACGCTGATGCTGGTCGTGACTTTCAACGATTTGGGCTCAATCGGGGCGTGGGACGGGATCGCGCGCTTGATTGGATAGCCGGACTGGGGCAGGGAGTGCGCGCGAGACCCGGTGGATCGGGGCTCGGCGCTTTTGAGTATTTTTTGCGGGATGAACAGCGTGGCTTCACACAAAATCTTGGGCAGGATGCAGCTGTCGGCGCTCCTCATGGCGGGCACGATGCTGGCTTGTCCCGCGACGCTGATGGCGCAGCAGGTCGCGCCGCCGATGGTCCCTGCGCCGGCGCCCGAGGCCGCACCGTCGGCCACGACGGTGCAGTCGATCACGATCACCGGCAACCAGCGCCTCGAAGCGCAGACGATCCTGTCGTATCTGCGGCTGCGCGTCGGCCAGCCCTATGATCGCGCCGTGCTCGATCAGGCGTTGAAGGATCTCGCCGCGACCGAGCTGTTCAGCGACTACCAGATCACCGACAACAATGGCGCGCTGACCATTCAGGTGGTCGAGAACCCGGTGATCAACCGCGTCATTCTGGAAGGCAACAAGCGCCTGAAGGAAGACAAGATCCGTCCCGAGATCAAGCTGTCGCCGCGTCAGATCTTCACCCGTTCGAAAGTCCGCGCCGACGTCGCGCGCATCATCGAGCTGTACAAGCGCCAGGGCCGCTTCGCCGCGACCGTCGAACCGAAGATGGTCCAGCTCGACCAGAACCGCGTCGACGTGGTGTTCGAAATCAACGAAGGGCCGAAATCGAAGGTTCGCCAGATCAGCATCCTGGGCAACGAGAAATTCAGCGATGGCGACCTGAAGGACGAGATGGCGACCAAGGAATCGGGTCTGTTGACCATCCTGTCGTCAAACACCAGCTACGACCCCGATCGCCTGGCCTACGACCAGCAGAAGCTGCGCCTGTTCTACCTGCAGAACGGCTATGCCGATTTCCGCGTCATTTCCGCGGTTGCCGAGCTGACCAGCAACAAGCAGGACTTCATCATCACCTATGTGATCGAGGAAGGCGAACGCTACAAGTTCAGCGATATCGAGGTCGAGAGCGAGCTGCGCGACTTCCGCCCCGAAACGCTGAAGCGGCTGCTGCCGATGAAGACCGGCGACTGGTACGACGCCAAGCTGGTCGAAGATACGGTCGAGAGCCTGAGCGAGACGGCGGGCCTGTTCGGCTACGCCTTTGCCGACATCAACCCCGAGTTCCGCCGCGACGCCGAAAACCGGACGATGGCGATCACCTTCAACGTCGCCGAAAGCCCGCGTACGTACGTGGAGCGCATCGACGTCAACGGCAACACGCTGACCCACGACAAGGTGGTGCGGCGCGAATTCCGCCTCAACGAAGGCGACGCGTTCAACAGCTTCGGGATCAAGCGCACCGAAAACCGCATCAACAGCCTCGGTTACTTCCAGGAAAATCTCGAGATCGAGCGCAAGGAGGGCAGCGCCCCCGACCGCATCATCCTCGAGACCAACGTCGAAGAAAAGCCGACCGGCGAACTGTCGCTGTCGGCCGGTTTCTCGTCGATCGAAAATTTCCTGCTCCAGGGCTCGATCCGCCAGCGCAACTTCCGCGGCCTCGGCCAGCAGCTGCAGGCGTCGGTCAACTATTCGAGCTATTCGAAATCGGTCGAACTGGGCTTCACCGAACCCTATCTGTTCGATCGCAACATCTCGATCGGCGGCAGCGTCTATCGCCGCGACCTCAATTCGTTCAACTTCATCAACAACGACCGCCGCACGACTTTCCAGCAGGTAACGACGGGCTTCCAGGTCAATGTCGGGGTGCCGCTGACCGAATATCTCTCGGCGTTCGGGCGCTACAGCCTCAATTACGACGATGTGACGCTCGACCGGAATCTCTATTATTTCGGCGACGAGTGCGATCCGCTGGTCGCCGGCCGCTACCTGTGCGACGCGATCGGCAAGCGCACGACGTCGCTCGTCGGCTACACCATCGCCTATGACGACCGCGACAACCGCATCCGTCCGACCCGCGGCCAGTCGCTGTCGCTCAACCAGGATTTCGCCGGCCTCGGCGGCAGCGTCAAATATGTCCGCACCCGCCTGTCGGGCAGCAAGCATTTCAATCTCGGCAGCCGCTTCATCCTCAACATCTCGGCCGAGGGCGGGTATATCTATCCGCTCGGCGGCGCGCCGACCCCGACCAGCGACAAGGTCCGCCTGACCGACCGCTTCTTCCTCGGCGAACCGCAGATGCGCGGCTTCGACATTCGCGGCGTCGGTCCGCGTGTCGTGCGCTATGGCGTCGTCGATCTGACCGATCCCGCCAACCCGGTGCTCGACACCAGCGCCGATGCCCAGATCGACGATGCGCTCGGCGGGCGCGCTTATTATCAGGGCCGGCTCGAGATCGATATTCCGCTCGGCTCGGGCGCCAAGGAACTGGGGCTGCGGCCTTCGGTCTTCCTCGACGTCGGTTCGGTGTTCGGGGTGAAGCGCCCGACGCTGACCACGCTTGCCGACTTCCGCGACCCCGCCGACGGGCTCACCAAGTCGCTCTGCCGCAACGCGGCGCAGGGTACGGTGCAGTTCGCGACCCGCCCGGTGGGTGATGACGGCCAGCCGATCGGCAACCAATACACCGCGTGCCCGGAGAATTTCTCGCAGCTGTCGCCGTTCGAAGAACGCTTCTTCGGCGACACCTGGATGCCGCGCGTCTCGATCGGCGCCGGGGTCAACTGGAACTCGCCTTTCGGTCCCTTCCGGATCGATTTCGCTTACGCCCTTCGCAAAGAAGAGGGCGATGATACAAAACGCTTTTCATTCAACGTAGGAACCCAATTCTGATGAAGAAAATCCTTGTCGCTTCGGCGCTTGCCGTTGCCGCCCTGTCGGCCTCGCCGATCCTGTCCGCCCCCGCCCTCGCGCAGGCACGCGCCATTGCGGTCGCCGACGTCCGCGTCGCCGCGGCGCGCTCGAACGCCTTCACCACCGCGTCGCAGCAGATCGAAACGACCTACAAGGCGCAGATCGACCAGCAGACGTCGCGCGGCCAGACGCTGCAGGCGGAAATCAACGTGCTGATCGCCAAATATAACGAAGAAGCGCGCAAGACCCCGCAGAATGCGGCCGCGGTTCAGGCCGCCGGCAAGGCGGTGCAGGACAAGCGTCAGGCGGCGCAGGCCGAACTCGGCCGCATCGGCGCGCCGGTCGACCTCGCGATCGCCTATGTCGAGGACCAGATCAGCGTCCGCATGAACGAAGCGGTCAAGGCCGCGATGACCGCGCGCAAGGTCGACCTGCTGCTCAATCCCGATGCCGTGGTGGCGCGCGAAAACAACGCCGACATCACCGAGGCGGTGACCACCGAACTGAACCGCCTGCTGCCGACCGTGTCGACCGCGGTTCCGGCGGGTTACCAGCCGGGCCAGCTGGTCCAGCAGCGCAACCAGCAGCTGATGGACGCGGCGCGCGGCACGGCTGCCGCGCCCGCGGCGCCCGCCGGCACCCCGCCGACGACGCGCTAAACGCGATGGCCGACGGAGACGCGACGGCAACGGCGATGGGTGCGGCGGACGTCCGCCGCATCCTCAGCCTGTTGCCGCATCGTTATCCGATGCTGCTCGTCGACCGGGTGGTATCGATGGTGCCCGACACCTCGATCCACGCGGTCAAGGCGGTGACGATGAACGAGCCCTTTTTCCAGGGCCATTTCCCCGGCCGGCCGATCATGCCCGGTGTCCTCATCGTCGAGGCGCTGGCGCAGGCAGGCGGGGTGCTGGCGATCGAATCGCTCGGCCTCGCCGGCACCGGCAAGCTCGTCTATTTCATGGGGATCGACGGGGTGAAGTTCCGCAAGCCGGTCGAACCCGGCTGCCTGCTCGACCTCCACGTCACCATCCTCCAGGCGAAGCGCAACATCTGCAAGTTCGCAGGCAAGGCGCTGCTGGACGGGCAGCTGGCGACCGAATGCCAGTTCACCGCGATGATCGCCGATCCGCCGAGCGACTAAGCGACCCGTCTCCGCCTCGTCATCCCGGACTTGATCCGGGATCCACTGCGGCGTCGAAGTCGTGGACCCCGGATCAAGTCCGGGGTGACGAAGCAGGGGAGTTGCATTTTTCTAGCCAGCCCACTACAGGCCGCCACTTCGCGTCCCCGGACGCACAGACTCACAGCTAGCTGGTCGGTAACCAGCGGCACAGGAGCCCGACATGAAAAAAGACATTCACCCCGCCTACCACATGATCACGGTCAAGATGACCGATGGCACCGAATATCAGACGCGCTCGACCTGGGGCAAAGAGGGCGACACGATGACGCTCGAAATCGACCCGACGGCGCACCCGGCATGGACCGGCGGCCAGGGCCGTATGCTCGACGCCGGCGGCCAGGTGGCGAAGTTCAACAAGCGCTTCGGCGGGCTTACCCTCAAGCGTTGAGCAAAAGACCAACCCCTCCTCTTCAGAGGAGGGGCAGCGAGACTTGCGAACTTGTTCGCTAGTCGCAGCGGGGTGGTGGCCTGCGACATTGCGCAAGGCCGCTACACCACCCCAAACCCCTCCTCTAAAGAGGAGGGGCTTAAGTTGCCAAAACCTTCGCGAGCGCGCTTTGCCACCCGGCAAGGCGTGTTTTGCGTTTTTCGGCGTCGAGCGCGGGCGTGAAACGCGTCGTGGTGCCGCGCATCGCCTTCGCCGCTGCCGCGAGGTCGGGATACAGCCCCGCCCCGGTCGCGGCGAGCATCGCGGCGCCGAGCGCGGTGCTCTCGACGAAATCGGGGCGCTCGACGGTCAGGTTTAGCATGTCGGCCAGATCCTGCGCCATCCAGTCGTTCGCGGCCATGCCGCCGTCGATGCGCAGGTCCGCCCAGTCGACGCCGTCGGCGGCGAAGGCGGATTTGAGGTCGTGCGCCTGATAGGCCTGCGCTTCCAAGGCCGCGCGCGCGACATGCGCCCGGCTGCTGGCAAAACTCAGGCCCGATAATGCTGCAAGCGCATCGGGCCGCCAGTGCGGCGCGCCGAGCCCGGCGAGCGCGGGGACCAGATAGACGCCGCCATTGTCGGCGACCGACCGCGCCAGCCCCTCGCTCTCGCCGGCATTGGCGATCAGGCCGAGCCCGTCGCGCAGCCATTTGATCAGGCTGCCCGCGACGAACACCGATCCCTCCAGCGCATAGGAGCGGACATCGCCCTCCTGCACCAGCACCGTCGCGAGCAGGCGGTTCGTCGATAACGGACGCTCGGTGCCGCTCGCCGACAGGATGAAGGCGCCGGTGCCGAAGGTCGCCTTGGTCTGCCCCGGCGCCAGGCACGCCTGCCCGATCGTCGCCGCCTGCTGGTCGCCCGCCATGCCGCAAATCGGGATTTCGCCGCCGAACAGGTCGGCATCGGTGGTGCCGACCGTGGTGGTGCATCCGGTGATTTCGGGCAGCAACGCCATCGGCACCCCCAGCAGGTCGCACAGCCCCGCGTCCCAGCCGCCCGCACCATTGATGTCCATCAACAGGGTCCGCGACGCATTGGTCGCATCGCTGACATGGACGCTGCCGGTCAGGCGATAGATCAGATAGGATTCGATCGTCCCGACCGCGAGCCGGTCGCCCGCCGCGCGCAATTGCTGCCAATGCTTCAGCGCCCAGCCGATCTTGCTGCCCGAAAAATAGGGGTCGAGCAGCAGCCCGGTCGTCGCCTGCACCGCCGCCTCGTGCCCCGCATCCTTCAGCGCTGCACAATCGGCGGCGGTGCGGCGGTCCTGCCACACGATCGCGGGGGCGAGCGGCTCTCCGGTGGTGCGGTCCCAGAACACCACCGTCTCGCGCTGGTTCGTAATCCCGATCGCGGCAATGCGGTCGGCGCCGCCGGCTTTGGCGATCATCGCGCGGGTGCAGGCGAGGGTGGCCTCCCAGATTTCGGCGGCGTCATGCTCGACCAGGCCGGGGCCGGGATAATATTGCTTGAGCTCGCGCTGCGCGCTCCCCAGGGGCGCACCGTCGGCGTCGAAAAGCATCGTCCGAGTAGACGTCGTCCCCTCGTCGATGACGATGATCTTCTCGGCCATATATCCCCCGCTTTTGTTTGACACGTCGCCCCCGCGAAGGCGGGGGCCGTTGTCGGCATCAGGCGACGTTTCGTCAGGATGCCGGCGGCCCCCGCCTTCGCGGGGGCGACGTGTATTTTGCTTTCGACCTTGATGAAGAAAGAACGCCCCTTCGACAAGGCTCTCCCGAGCGCCTGCAAGGCAGTCGAGGGGCTCAGCGCGAGCAGATCGAGGAGCCTGTTAACGAATGCCACGCAATTATCTTGCAAAAGCGCGCAACCCGTGCCATATGATGGTGCAGCGCAGCATGGCGGGATATCCCGCCGCAACACCCGGCAGCGTGATTTTCCCGTCCGAAACAGGCGCGGGACGAGCCGGACCAGCGCTTTGTCCCCAGAGGCACCCTTTCACGCGGGTCGTTTCGAACCCGCGGCCCGTGCGCCGTCCGTTCGATGCGAACGGATGTGCCTGCGCGTCGCTCTTAGTGAGTATTTCATGACGACTTTCAACGACTTTGGCCTGCACGCCGACATCAATCGCGCGCTCGCCGCCAAGGATTATACCGTCCCGACCCCGATTCAGGTTCAGGCGATCCCGCCGCTGATGAAGGGCCGCGACCTGTGCGGTATCGCGCAGACCGGCACCGGCAAGACCGCCGGCTTCTCGCTGCCCTCGATCCACCATCTTCTGACCTATCCGCACCGCCCGACCCCGCGCGGTTGCCGGATGCTCGTCCTCGCGCCGACGCGCGAACTGGCTGCACAGATTGCGCAGAGCTGCCGCGACTACGGCCGCTTTACCAAGCTCAGCGTCTCGACCGTGTTCGGCGGCGTGCCGATCAACAAGCAGATCCGCGACCTGTCGGGCGGCGTCGATATCCTCGTCGCCACGCCCGGACGCCTGCTCGACCTGATCGACCAGCGCGCGCTGCGCCTCGACGACGTCGAAATCTTCGTCCTCGACGAAGCCGACCAGATGATGGACATGGGCTTCATCCATTCGCTGCGCCGCGTCGCCAAGCTGCTGCCGTCGCGCCGCCAGAACCTGTTCTTCTCGGCGACGATGCCGAAGGAAATCGCGCATCTCGCCGAACAGTTCCTCGAAGACCCGGTCACCGTGTCGGTGACGCCGCAGGCGACGACGGTCGAAAAGATCCGCCAGTTCTCGACCTTCGTCGAACAGAAGGAAAAGCAGGCGCTGCTCCATTCGGTCGTTGCGACCCAGAATATCGACCGCGCGCTGATCTTCACCCGCACCAAGCATGGCGCCGACCGCGTCGTCCGCCATCTGGCTGGCGCCGGAATCAAGGCGATGGCGATTCATGGCAACAAGAGCCAGGGCCAGCGCACCGCCGCGCTGCAGGCGTTCCGTTCGGGCGACATCAAGCTGCTCGTCGCGACCGACATTGCGGCGCGCGGCATCGACGTGTCGGGCGTCAGCCATGTGATCAACTTCGAGATCCCGAACGTGCCCGAACAATATGTCCACCGCATCGGCCGCACCGCGCGCGCCGGTGCCGAGGGCGTCGCGATCAGCTTCATCGCCCCCGACGAGCGGCCCTATATCCGCGACATTGAGCGGGTGACGCGGAGCAAGGCCGAACCGATGCCGTTGCCCGAGAATTTCAACGAGTTGGTCCGCAACCTGCCCAAGCCGGTCGCGGGTCCGCGCGATACCGGCAGCCAGGGCCGCGACCCGAACCGCCAGCGCCAGGATGCCAATCGTGGGCGCAATGGCGGCAAGCCGCAAGGCGAGCGCGGTCCGCGCCGCGATGGTGCAGCCGGCGAGGGCGCCGAAGGCCAGCGCAAGCGCCGCTTCCGCCCGCGCAACAAGAGCGTTGGCGCACACAAGGGCGCGGTGACCCGCGTCGGTTGACGCGCTAAACAATTCTTTGCTTCCGCTCGTGCTGAGCTTGTCGAAGCACCGCTCTTTCCTTTAGCGTCGCTAAAGAAGAACGGCCCTTCGACAGGCTCAGGGCGAACGGGGGAAGAGGATGACCGATCAGATCGGGGCGACACCCATCGAAACCCGCCAGAGCGAGCGCAAGGTCATCCTGGCCTCGTCGCTCGGCACGGTGTTCGAATGGTATGACTTCTACCTTTATGGCCTGCTCGCGACGGTCATCTCGGCGCAGTTTTTTTCGGGCGTCAACGAAACCACCGGCTTCATCTTCGCGCTCGCGGCCTTTGCTGCGGGCTTTGCCGTGCGTCCGTTCGGGGCGCTGGTGTTCGGCCGCATCGGCGACCTCGTCGGGCGCAAGAACACCTTTCTCGTCACCATGGGGATCATGGGGATTTCGACCTTCCTCGTCGGCGTCCTGCCCAGCTATGCGTCGATCGGCGTCGCGGCGCCGGTGATGCTCGTTGTGCTGCGCCTGCTCCAGGGGCTGGCGCTCGGCGGCGAATATGGCGGCGCCGCGACCTATGTGGCGGAGCACGCGCCCGAGGGGAAGCGCGGTCTGTTCACCAGCTTCATCCAGACCACCGCGACGCTGGGGCTGTTCGCGGCGCTGCTCGTCGTCATCGCGACGCGATCGGTGCTCGGCGAGGCGACGTTCGCCGACTGGGGCTGGCGGCTGCCCTTCCTGATCTCGATCCTGCTGCTCGGCGTGTCGCTGTGGATTCGCCTCCAGCTCGAGGAAAGCCCGGTCTTCAAACAGATGAAGGCCGAAGGCACGACGTCGAAGGCGCCGCTTACCGAAGCCTTCGGGCGCTGGGCGAACCTGAAATGGGTGCTCGTGGCGCTGTTCGGCGCGGTCGCGGGGCAGGCGGTCGTCTGGTACGCCGGGCAATTCTATGCGCTGTTCTTTCTCGAAAAGACGCTGAAGGTCGATGGCGCGACGGCGAACATTTTGATCGCCATCGCGCTCGCGCTCGCGACGCCCTTTTTCATCCTGTTCGGCTGGCTCAGCGACAAGATCGGGCGCAAGCCGATCATCCTTGCCGGCTGCGCGCTTGCGGCGCTGACCTATTTCCCGGCCTTCCACATGCTCACCGCGGCGGCGAACCCGGCGATGGCCCAGGCGCAGCAGGGGGCCGCAGTGACGGTCAACGCCGATCCCGGCGCCTGCGCCTTCCAGTTCGATCCGGTCGGCAAGGAAAAGTTCGAAAGCACCGGCTGCGACATCATCAAATCGGCGCTGGCCAAGGCGGGGGTCAGCTACACCAGCGTGACGCGCCCGCGCCGCACCGGCGAGGCGGCCGACGTCTGGATCGGCGACCGCGTGCTCGTGGCGCCCGAACCGTGGCGGCTCGCCGAAGACGACCGCGCCGCTGCGGCGGAAGGCTTCCGCCGCGATCTCGCCGCCGCCACCGCCGCTGCCGGTTATCCGGTCAAGGCCGACCCGGCCGCGATCGACAAGCCGCTGGTCGTCGCGATCCTCTTCTACCTCGCGCTGCTGGTGACGATGGTCTACGGGCCGATCGCCGCGCTGCTCGTCGAACTGTTCCCCAGTCGCATCCGCTATTCGGCGATGTCGCTGCCCTATCATATCGGCAATGGCTGGTTCGGCGGTTTCCTGCCGACGACGGCGTTCGCGATGGTCGCGGCGACGGGGAATATCTATTACGGCCTGTGGTACCCGGTCACCGTCGCGCTGCTCACCCTGATCGTCGGGCTGATCTTCCTGCCCGAAACCTTCCGGCGCCGGATTCACGACTGATCGGGATCGGACGACCGGCGGCGATTGACCCGCGGCGCCCGCGCGCTAGGATCGGGCAAGCTCTGAGGGGGGCAGGATGGACCGTATCGACGAGGATGATTTCGAGCCGGTGCCGCCGCGGCGACCGCTGCTGCGACGCAAGCGGATACTCGTGCCGCTCGCTATCATATTGGCGCTCGCCGTCGCCTTTTTCCTGCTGCTCACCCCCGATACCGATCGCGCCGCGATGATCGCCAAATATGGCGGCGCCGATGCCGCCTTTGCCGCGGGTCCTGCCGGCCAGCGCATCCATTATCGCGATCAGGGCAAGCGCGACGGCCCCGCGATCGTCCTGCTCCATGGCTCGAACGCCAGCCTGCACACGTGGGAGCCGCTGGTGCAGCGGCTCGGCGCCGATTACCGCATCGTCACCCTCGACCTGCCCGGCCACGGGCTGACCGGGGCGACCCCCGACCGGGATTATGGCGCCGATGGCATGATCGCCGCGGTCGATGTCGTCGCGGCCAAGCTCGGGCTCGACCATTTTGTCCTCGGCGGCAATTCGATGGGTGGGTGGGTTGCGTGGCGCTATGCGCTTGCCGAACCGCACCGCATCGACGCGCTGTTGCTGATCGACGCCGCCGGCATGCCGCTACGCCGCGGCGAAAAGCGACCCGAATCGAACGTCGGCTTTCGGCTTCTGGAATATCCCCTCGGCCGCTGGCTGGCGACCCGCATCACGCCGCGGATGCTCGTCGAGCAGTCGCTGCGCGGGTCGGTCGCCCGTCAGGCGATCGTCGATGAGCCGATGATCGACCGCTATTGGGAGTTGCTGCGCTTTCCCGGCAACCGCGAGGCCACGGTGCTCCGCTCGCACCTGGACCGCAACCCCGCGATCGCCGCACGCATCGGCGAGATCAAGGCACCGACGCTGATCCTGTTCGGCAAGGAAGACGCGCTGATCAACGCGAGCGCAGCGACCACCTTCCACGAGCGGATTGCCGGGTCGGAGGTCGTGCTGCTCGATGGAATCGGTCATTTGCCAATGGAGGAAGCGCCCGATGCGACCGCGGCGGCGATCGCCGATTTCCTCACGCGACGGCTTGGCTCGCCCCCGGTGCCGCGTCCAGAAACGCGCTGATCCGCGTCGCGGTTGCCGCGGCGTGGGTGAAGGGGAACAGGTGCGATCCCGGCACCACTTCCAGTTCCGCGCCGTCGATCAGGCTCGCGATCATCTGGCCATAGCAGGCGGGCATGACGCCATCGCGTTCGCCCATCAGCACCAGCGTCGGCAGCGTCTTCAGACTTGGCAGATACGGCGTGCTGGTCCATCCCGCCATCGCCGCGGTCTGATACGCGATGCCCAGCGGGGTCGCGGTCTGGATTTTCAGCCCGCTCGCCTGCATGTCGTCGTCGAACATGGCGGCCCATCCGATCCCTGGTGCGCCCATCACCGGTGTCGTCGCCATCAGCACCAGGCGGCGGACGCGGTCGGGAAACTGAATCGCGATCTGCTGCGCCAGCGCGCCACCCCAGCTGAATCCCGCGACGTCGATCGCCTTGTGGCCGAGTCGGTCGGCAATCTCCATCACGATCGCCGCCATCGTCGGCGCACCATAAGGCATCAGCGCGTCGGGCGAGCCGCCCACCCCCGGCATGTCTAGGGTCCATATTTCGCGTCCGTGCAGACGACCGAGCAGTGGTGCCGCGGCGGCGATGTCGGCGCCGATGCCGTTGAGGAACAGCAACGGCGTGCCGGCCGCGCCTTCGCGCCAGCGTGCGACGCGCAGTTTTTGCCCATAGACATGCTCGTTGCGGATGGCCGGGTTGCCGCCGATCCTGCTCATGCGTCAGCCGGCTCGCTCGCGCGCGCCGCCTGTTCATAGCGCAGGCAGTCGAAAATCTTCGCGCCCGCCAGGAACACCGCGCCGCTGCACGCCGCCATCAAGAGCTGGCCGCCGAAGCCGGGATATTGGTCGAGATAGGCGAGCCCGCGCGCCATGGCGCCGACCGCGAGCGCATAGATGATCAGGCAGGCCTCGAAGCGGGTCTTGATGACAAACAGTCGTCCGATTTTTTTCAGCATTACCCGGTATCCAGCAAGAGCCGTGCCAGCGGCGCAAAAGCGGGATTCGCGGCGCCGGGCAGATGGTAAACTGTAAGTTAATCCGACAGGCGAGGGAAGGGCTAGGTGTGCCGCAGCGCGATTAGGGCCGCGGCGCCGCCAGCCGTGCGCGCAGCCGTTGCAATTCGCGCGCCGGCACCGGCGCCAGCGACGCGGCGGTCTTGCCCTTGCGCAGCCGCTCGCGATCCTTGTCCGACGGTTCGACGCGGCGCACCCGCACCGCGGCATGCCCCTGCGCCTTGATACCCAATTCTTCCGCAGCGCCGCGCGACAGGTCGATGATCCGCCCGTTGCGGGCAAACGGGCCGCGATCGTTGATCCGCACGACGATACGCCGCCCGGTGTCGAGCGCGGTCACCTCGACATAGGTCGGCAGCGGCAGCGTGGTGTGCGCGGCGGTCAGCCAGTCGGGGCGGAATTGTTCGCCGTTGGCGGTGCGGTTGCCCGACTCGCTGCCGTACCAGCTGGCGTAACCCACCGCGTCATAGGCGGGGGCGGCGGCGGGGACATAGTTGGTGCCGCGGATCGCATAGGGCGGTCCGATCCGCACCGGATTGTCGCTGACCGGCCGGAAGTCGCCCCCCGCGCAGGCGGTGAGCATCAGCAGCGTGGCGACGGCGCCTGCGGTTCGGACGGTGGAGCAAGCGTGCATCGGGCGACCGTAGTTAGCTCGCGCGGCGCGATAAAGCCCAAAAGGCCGCTAACTGCGACGCGCAAACCAGATGACGTGGCGCGGACCCTTGCCGTTTGTGCGGGCGCGCACCCCGATCTCTTCGACCGCAAATCCTGCGGCCGCCAGACGTCGCGTGAAGCGCGCATCAGGCGCCGCCGACCAGATCGCGAGCAGGCCGCGCGGGCGCAGCGCGGCGCGCGCGACGGCCAGACCCTCGGGCGAATAAAGCCGGTCGTTGGCGGGATGGGTCAATCCGTCGGGTCCGTTGTCGACGTCGAGCAGGATCGCGTCATAGCGTCCGCGCGCGGCCGAGATCGTCGTCGCGACGTCGCCGAGGACAAGTTCGACGCGCGGATCGTCGAGGCAGCCCGCGGCCAGATCGGCCATCGGCCCGCGCGCCCAGTCGATGATGCCAGGGACAAGTTCGGCCAGCGTGATCTGCGCCGCCGGACCCAGCGCGGCAAGCGCAGCGCGCAGGGTGAAGCCCATGCCATAGCCGCCGATCAGCAGATGCGCCGACGCCGGATCGGCCAGCCGTTCGATGGTGCGGGTCGCCAGCGCCTCTTCGGAGCCGCTCATGCGGCTGCTCATCAGATCATTGCCGCCGATCGCGATGGTGAAGGCGTCGCCGCGCCGGTACAGGCGAAGCTCTTCGCCGCCGGGCACCGCAGCGGTGCCCATCAGTTCGCGCATCTGCATCGATCAGTCCTGCATCGTTCAGGCCAGCGTGCCGAGATCGAGCCGGTCGAGCAGCGCCGCCCGCGCCGCGCCGACCTCGGTCGCCAGCGCCGCCGAGGTCAGGTCGCCGGGCGCGATCGATTCGGGCCAATGGCGCGCGACCACCTCGGCGATCCGGTCGAGCTTCGCGTCGTCGGCGATGAAACGCGGATCGACGGTGGCGGGATCGGCGACGATGCGCAGGCGCAGGCACGCAGGGCCGCCGCCGTTCGCCATCGACTGGCGGACGTCGACCGGGAACAGTTGGCGGATCGGGCCGTTGCCCGCGACATGCGCTTCCAGCCACTGCCACACCGCCGCCGTCTCGCGCGCCTCGGTCGGCAGGACGAGGCCCATCCCGCCGGTGGGCAGGCTCACGAGTTGGGCATTGAACAGATAGGATTTGATCGCTTCGGGAAGGCTGACCGCACTCGCCGGCACCTCGACGATCTCGACCGCGGGGAAGGCGGCGCGGATCTGCGCGTGCGCGCCGGCGCGATCCTCGAACGCGCTTTCGTGGGTGAACAGGACATGCTCGTTGGCGACCGCGACGACGTCGTTGTGAAAGGCGCCGCCCTGGATCGCATTGTCGGACTGGCGGAGGAACAGGGTGCGCGCCGGGTCGAGCCGGTGAGCGCGCGCGATCGCCTTCGAGGCATCGAGATGCTGACGCGCCGGAAAGCGGCCGCCGCCGACCCCGTACACGAAGATTTCGACCCCGGGCGCGTCGTGGCCGGCGCACAGCCGCATATGGTTCGCCGCGCCCTCGTCGCCGAACGGGGCGGGGACGGGGGCGTGCACCGCAAAGGCCGGGTCGGCGAAGGCGAGGCGGAGCTGCGCCAGCGTCCCCTGCCATTCGTGGCTGCGGTGCGGCATCGTCACCAGATTGGCGACGGTCAGATGGCATTTGCCGTCGCCGCAGTCGGGGGCGGGGGAGACCGTCGCGGCATTGGCCGCCCACATCGACGACGCCGACCACGCCTGCGCGCGCAAATGCGGCTCGGCGGCGGCCACGGTGGTGTCCAGCGAGGCCAGCCACGCCGCGTCGGGACGGGCCAGCGGGACGAAAAAGCCCTGCGCCAGTCCGGCGGCAAGATTGTGGCGCATCTTGTCGATGCCCTGCAACGCGGCGGCGCGCGGCTGCGACGCGTCGCCCGCGTTGGTCGCCGACGCGATATTGCCGCGGCTCAGCCCCGCATAATTGTGCGTCGGGCCGATGATCCCGTCGAAATTGATCTCGGTGAGCATATAACTTCCTCTCAAGTCCCTCCGTTGAAGGGGAGGGGCTAAAATTACCGCCCGATCCAGCTGATGCCGTCGCCCGCGGCGACGCCGAGCAGCTTGGCCGCGGCGCCGTCGATCGCGCCGCCTTCGCCGACCTTGCCGAAACAGCAGCGGAAATCGGCCAGCCGACCGGTCGCGACGAGCGCGTCCTCCCCGCCATCGGCGATGCCCGCGACGTCGGTGTGGCGCGCGCCGGCGATGCTCGCGACCTGGTCGGTGCGCGCGGTCATCGTCGGGCCGCCATCGAAAATGTCGATGTAATTTTCGAAGGCGAAACCCTCATTCTCCAGCATCCGCATCGCGGCGCGCCCGCTGGGATGCGGCACGCCGATCACTGCGCGTGCGGTGTCGGGCAGCATCGCGATATAGACGGGGTGCTTGGGCATCAGGTCGGCGATGAACTGGTTGCCGTGGACCGCGTTGAACTGGTCGGCCTCCTGAAAGCTCATCCCGAAGAATTTGCCCGCGACCCCGTCCCAGAAGGGCGAGCCGCCGGCCTCGTCGATCACCCCGCGCAACTCGGCGAGGATGCGGTCGCCGAAGCGCGCGCGGTGGCGCGCGATGAACAGATAGCGCGAGCGCGCGAGCAGCAATCCGAGTCCCCCGGCGCGCGCCGCGGGGTGGAGGAACAGCCCGCCGACCTCGCTGGCGCCGTTCAGATCGTTGCTGAGCATCAATATCTGGGCGTGAAAGGTGCGGCCGAGCTGCTCGCTATGCTTGCTGTCGGTGCCGATGCGATAGGAATAAAAGGGCCAGCGCTGGCCGACCTGACCGAAAATCTGACAGGTGCCGCGCACTTCGCCGCTGTCGGTATCTTCCAGCACGAGCAGGTACAGCTCGTCCGACGGATATTCCTTTTCCGACGCGAACGATTCGGCCGCGCGCTCCAGCTTCGCGCGCAGTGCCTTCTTGTCGGGGGGCAGGTTGGTAAAGCCGCCGCCGGTCAGCTTCGCCATTTCGTAGATACTCTGCAGATCGCTTGGGCGTGCCGCCCGGATCACATAATTCACACCGTCCCCCGTTCCGCTATTCTCATCATGGTCAGCGCCGACAGCTGCGCCCGTTCGGCGAGGCTGTCGACGATCAGAAATTCGTCCGAACTGTGGATCGCGCCGCCGCGCGGCCCCATCGTATCGACGACGGGAATGCCGCACGCGGCGATATTGTTGCCGTCGCACACGCCGCCGGTGGCGTTCCAGCCGATCGTCAGGCCCAGCTCGGCGCCGCAGGCGCGGACCAGATCGAACAAGCGCGTCGCCGCTGCGTCGAGCGGCTTGGGCGGGCGGTTGAAGCCGCCGTGGAGGTGGCAGTGGACGTCGTGGTCGCGCGACACCGCGGCGATCGCATCGCGCAGTGCGGCTTCGGCCGCCGCCATCGCGTCGGGGGTGGCGGGGCGCAGGTTGACGCGCAGGATCGCCTGTTCGGGGACGACATTGTTCGGCCCGCCGCCGTCGATCCGCGCCGGGTTCACCTTCAGCTGCGGAGATTTCAGCGCATCGAGCCGCAGCGCGAGATCGGCCGCGGCGACGAGTGCGTTGCGTCCCTCCTCGGGGTTGCGCCCGGCGTGGGCGCTGCGGCCGTGGATGGTGACGCTGAAATTGCCGCTGCCCGGCCGCGCCCCCGCCAGCGTGCCGTCGGGCAGCGCGGGTTCGTAGGTCAAAGCGGCGGTTTTTCCGGCGGCCAGTTCGGCGATCAGCGCGGCGGAGGCGTGGCTGCCGGTTTCTTCATCACTGTTGATCATCACGTCATAACCGACCCGCGGCGCGAGCGGCGAGGTTTCGAGCGCGGTCAGCGCGGCGAGGATCACCGCAATGCCCGCCTTCATGTCGGCGGTGCCGGGGCCGTTGAGCACCCCGGGTTCGCGCCATGTCAGGTTCTGGAACGGATGATCGGCGGCGAACACCGTGTCCATATGGCCGGTGAGCAGCAGCTGGACCGGCGCGTCGGGCCGCACCCGCAGGTGCAGATGGTCGCCGCGCTGGATCGTGCTGACGGCGCCCGAGGCATCGACGCTCTCGACCGGATCGGGAGCAACCAGGCGCACGTCGCCGGGCAGCGCCGCAAAGGCATCGGCGAGCTGCCCGGCCACCGTGCTTAGCCCAACAAGGTTGCCGGTGCCGCTGTTGACCGCAGCCCAGCGTTCGACCTGCGCCAGCATCGGGGCATCGGCGGCGCGGTCGAGTGCGGCGCGTTCGGGGGCGGTCGGTTCGATCATCCCCGGCGTATAGCGAGCGGCGCGGCGCTTTGGCACCCCCTGCGCCGCAACATTGTTACGGCGACGCGGCAAGCCCCCGGCTCGGGGTCGCGGCACCGCGTCGAGGGCCGACGGATTGCAAAGCCATTGCAAGGCATTAACCATTATTTCGCGTCTGCTGCTATAGGCTGGGCCAAACAGCGAAACGAGCGGGTCGATGACTGCTGCCTATATCCTCATCATCAATATGATCGTCGCCGCGATCTTTGCGATCGCCTTCGCGGTCGTCGCGGCGACGCGCGCGTCGCGCGGCGCCAAATGGCTGGCGCTGGGCTACGCGTCGGGCATATTGGTCGTGCTGCTGGAATTCCTGTTGCCCCATCAGGCCGATCCGACCCCGGTCGGGATCGGCATCTTCCTGATCTTCCTGCTTGCGCTGACCTTTTGCCTGGTCGGCATCGCGCGCCATTATCGCGCGCCGCTGCCCGCCGGGGCGATGGCGGCGATCTGGATCGTCGGCCTGCTCGCGGTGCCGCTGATCTTTTCACTGCCCTATGGCACGCCGCAGCGCGGCATCTTCTATCAGCTCGCCTATTTTTCGATGCAGGCGCTGTGCGCCGTCGTCGTCGTCCGCGCGCGGCGGCGCCAGCCGCTCGACCTGCTGCTGATCGTCCTGCTCGTCGTGGCGGCGACCATCTATCTCGCCAAGCCGCTGATCGCGTGGAGTGTCGGCACCGCGTCGGCGCCACAGGGCTATATGGCGACGACCTATGCCGCGATTTCGCAAAGCCTGGGCGCGGTAACGCTCGTCGCGCTGGCGCTGGTCGTGCTGCTGGTGATGATGCGCGACACCGCCGCCGAGATGTCGGCGCGGCTGGACACCGACGTATTGTCGGGGGTGTTCAACCGCCGCGGGTTCGACGACCGCGCCGAGCGCGCGATCGCGGCGGCGCGGCGGGGTGGCCGTCCGGCGGTGCTGATCGCCGCCGACCTCGACCATTTCAAGGCGATCAACGATCGTTTCGGTCATGCCGCGGGCGACAGCGTGATCGCGGGGTTCGCGCGCCTGCTCGTCGCCACCGCTCCTGAAGGCGCGATCGTCAGCCGGCTGGGCGGCGAGGAATTTGCGGTGCTGATCGCCGGCGCCGATCTGGCGAGCGGGCGCCGCTATGCCGAGGCGGTGCGCGCGACCTTTGCCGCGACGCCGCCGGCAGGGCTCGACCGGATGGTATCGGCGTCGTTCGGCGTCGCGCAGCTGATCGACGGTGACACATTGTTCGACCTCGCGCGGCGCGCCGACGCCGCGCTGTATCGCGCCAAGGCGGGCGGGCGCGACCAGGTGCGCTGGGCACTTGGCGAGACGGCGCAGGCTCCGTCGCCGGCCAAGGGGACGATCCGCTAGCGCCGCCACCCCATTGCCATCGCCGGTCGTTCGCGGCATAGGGCGGCGGCCCTTTCCTCCCCGGGTTTCATCGCGCGTTCGCGCAGACCAAAGGGTGCTTGAATGACTGATTTCCTCGATCGCTGCGGCCTGTCGGTCGATTCGCGGCTTGTCTCGTTCGTTGAGGACAAGGCGCTCGCCGGGACCGGGCTCGACACGGGAAATTTCTGGCGCGATTTCGCCGCGCTGCTCGGCAGGTTTACGCCGGAGAATGCGGCGCTGCTGGCCAAGCGCGAAGATTTGCAGGCGCAGATCGACGCCTGGCACCAGGCGCGCGAGGGGCAGACGCATGATGCGGCCACCTATCAGGCGTTTCTGCGCGACATCGGCTATCTGGTGGCCGAACCCGCGCCGTTCCAGGTCGGCACCGCGAATGTCGATCCCGAGATTGCGACGATGGCGGGGCCGCAGCTTGTCGTTCCCGCGCTCAACGCGCGCTTCGCCTTGAACGCTGCCAATGCGCGGTGGGGCAGCCTGTACGATGCGCTCTACGGCACCGACGCGCTCGATGCGCCGGCCGCCGCGCTCGGTGGTTACGATGCGGCGCGCGGTGCGGCGGTGATCGCGCGGGCGAAGGCGTTTCTCGACGAAGCGGTGCCGCTGGCATCGGGAAGCTGGGCCGACTGGACGGGCGGACAGCTCATCCTCGCCGATCCGGCGCAATGGGTCGGTAGCAAGCCCGGTGGTATCCTGCTCAAGCACAATGGTTTGCACATCGAACTGTTGATCGATTCGAGCCACCCGATTGGCAAAACCGACCCCGCAGGCATCGCCGACGTGGTGCTCGAAGCCGCGCTGACGACGATCATCGACCTCGAGGACAGCGTCGCTGCCGTGGATGGCGAGGACAAGGCGCTCGGTTACACCAACTGGCTCGGCCTGATGCGCGGCGACCTCACCGAAAGCTTCACCAAGGGCGGGCGGACGGTGACGCGGGCGATGGCGCCCGACCGGTCATGGACCTCGCCGTCGGGCGATCCGTTCGTCCTGCACGGCCGCAGCGTGATGTTCGTGCGCAATGTCGGGCATCTGATGACGACGCCGATGATCAAGCTCGCGGACGGCGCCGAGGCGCCCGAGGGGATTTGCGACGCGGTGCTCACCAGCCTGTGCGCGCTCCACGATCTGAACGGGCTCGGCACGCTCAAGAACAGCCGCGCCGGCAGCATCTATATCGTCAAGCCCAAGCAGCATGGGCCCGAGGAATGCGGCTTTACCGACCGGCTGTTCGACGCGGTCGAGGATATGCTGGGCCTTGCGCGTCACACGGTCAAGGTCGGGGTGATGGACGAGGAGCGCCGCACCAGCGCCAACCTCGCCGCTTGCATCCACGCGGTGAAGGACCGCATCGTGTTCATCAACACCGGCTTCCTCGACCGCACCGGCGACGAGATCCACACCTCGATGCACGCGGGGCCGATGATCCCGAAGGGCGAGATGAAGGCGAGCGACTGGATCGCGTCCTATGAGGACCGCAACGTCCGCATCGGTCTCGCCTGCGGGCTCAGCGGCCGGGCGCAGATCGGCAAGGGCATGTGGGCGATGCCCGACCTCATGAAAGCGATGCTCGACGCGAAGATCGGCCATCCGAAATCGGGCGCGAACACCGCCTGGGTCCCGTCGCCGACCGCCGCGACCTTGCACGCGCTGCATTATCATGCGGTCGACGTCTTCGCGCGGCAGCGCGAGATCGCCAGCGAAGCGGTGCCGGCGCTTGATCGCCTGCTGAACATCCCGGTCGCCACCGGGCGCAACTGGAGCGAGGCGGAGATCGCGCGCGAGCTCGACAATAATTGCCAAGGTATCCTCGGCTATGTCGTGCGCTGGATCGATCAGGGCGTCGGCTGTTCGAAGGTGCCCGACATCGACGACATCGGCTTGATGGAAGACCGCGCAACGCTGCGCATCGCCAGCCAGGCGCTGGCGAACTGGCTGCTCCACGGCGTCTGCACCGAGGCCCAGGTCGATGCCGCGCTGACGCGGATGGCGGCGAAGGTCGATGGCCAGAATGAAGGCGACCCGCTCTACGAAAAGCTGACGCCCGATGGCATTGCTTATCGCACGGCGCGGGCGCTGATCTTCGAGGGCGTGACCCAGCCGTCGGGCTATACCGAACCGCTGCTGCATAAATTCCGGCTGGCGAAGAAGGCGGGGGTTTGAAGGGCCGATAGCGACCGGTTACGGACGTTGTTGCTCCCCTCCCTTTTAGGGAGGGGAATTGTCTGGAATCCACCCCAACGCCGTCGTTCCCATACAATAACCCCTTGCCTTCGTCCGCTATGACGCCGCATTTGCGACACAGGGCAGGCAGGGGGGCAGGCGATGACGGCACCGTTTAATTTCGGGCAGCTCAAATTTCTGAAGGCATTGACCGAGGCGCTGTTTCACGGCGTGCCGATGGCGATCCCGGCCGACACGGTGGTCGGCCATGTCGCGACGTTGTTCGGCAAGGTCGGGGGGACCAAGCTCGACGAGATCGGCCTGTCGCTGACCGCGACCGAAATCATCCTCGGCCCGATGTTCGCCGAGGCCGATGTCGCGACGCGCGCGGCGCGAATCGAGGACCGGCTCCAGAACAGCCAGATCGACCTGTTGCAGGACATGGCGCGGCTGCGCGGCATCATTTACGCCTGCTATTACGGCCATTGGCAGGGCGGCGAGCAGCCGCGCGATGCGGGGCAGGACGCCAATGCCGCGAACCCGGTGCTCGCCCAGATCGGCTTCACCCTGCCCAAATTCCGCACCCGCAGCGATCCGCCCGACATGCCGATCACGGACGTGCCCGGACGCGAGATCGATCCTGCGCATGTGCTGACCGCCGCGACGATCGCGGACGAATATGACGTCGTCGTCGTCGGATCGGGCGCCGGCGGCGCGGTTGCGGCGCATAATGTCGCGGCGCAGGGATATTCGGTGCTGATCGTCGAGGCGGGGCCATTTTATCCGTCGCCCGCAATCACCCATCACGAGCTCGACATGATCGCGCAGCTTTACAAACATGGCGCGGTGCAGACGACGACCAACCGCGACTTCGTGATCTTTCAGGGACGCTGCGTCGGCGGGTCATCGACGATCAACAACGGCATCTGCCTGCGCGTCAACCAGCCGGGGCGGACGCACCCCGACGCTGCCGACGTGCTCGCCAAATGGGCGAGCATCGGCGCGCCGATCGACGCCGCAGCGTTTCACGCCAGCTATGACGCGGTGGGGACGAGGCTGGGCATCGCGCCCGCCGAACCGCGCAGCGGACGCCACAACGGCACCCATTTGATCGACGGCTGGCGCGCCTATGCTGCGCAGTCGAACGATCCGCGCGAGCGGCGCGCGGTCAGCGACTGGTTCGACAAGAATTTCGGCCCGCCGAACACCCCCAGCGCCTGCGCCTATTGCGGCTATTGCAACTCGGGTTGCCCCTATGGCCGCCGCATGGGGGTCGCGCAGACCTATCTGCCCGCGGCGTGCCGCGACCATCGCGCGCGCATCCTGCCGGGGACGAAGGTCGACCGCATCCTGTGGCAGGACGCCGCGAACGGCAAGCTGGAGGCCGAGGCGGTGCGGCTGGTGCTGCCCGGCGGCGCAAAGCGGCTGGTGCGCACCCGCGTCGGGGTGGTCGTCGCGGCAGGGACGATCGCCTCGTCGAAATTGCTCGATCGCAGCGACATCGCGGGGACGGGGTATCAGGTGTCGCTCAACGTCGCCTCGCCGGTCGTCGCGCTGATGCCCGACGGCGTCGGCGGCAATGCGTGGGACGAGGACCAGATGTCGAGCTATGTCGACTGCGGCGATTATCTGCTCGAAAGCCATTTCCAGCCACCAATGGCGATGGCGTCGCTGATGCCCGGCTGGTTCGGCGACCATGCGGCGCGGATGCGCAATTTCGGCCGTGTTCATTCGGCGGGCATCTTGTTCCCCGCCGACCGGCGCGGGCAGGTGAAGGACGGCAAGCTGGAATTCCGGCTCGACGTCAGCGACGATCTGCCGGTGCTGCGCCGCGCGATGGCCACGCTGACCAAGGTGCATTTCGCCGCCGGCGCGATCGAATGCTATCCGGCGCTGGCCAAGGGGCAGGTGGTGACGCGCGGCATGGACGTCGATGCGTTTTTCGCGGCGGCGATCCGCGAACAGGACGATGTGACGCTGTCGAGCAGCCACCCGCACGGCGGCAACGCGATTAACGAAAATCCGCAATATGGCATCGTCGACCCCGGCTGCCGCGTTCACGGGACGACCAACGTGCTGGTCACCGACGCCAGCGTTTTCCCGAGCTGCATCCGGGTGAATGCGCAATGGACGACGATGGCGATGGCGCATTACGCGACGGCGCGGGGGGATCCGTTCGGGTAAATCCCTCATCGACACTCTCTTTCCGATCGTGTCGAGCGAAGTCGAGACACGCTGACGTGTCGAGACACGCTGACGTAACGGGCGACCGAAGGGTGTCTCGACTTCGCTCGACACGAACGGGTATGGGGGGCGATGACCTTTGCCGTTGCCGCCCTCTACCGTTTTGCGCAGTTCGACGACCCCGCCGCGCTGCGTCCGCCGCTGAGCGACCTTTGCGCCGCGCAGGGGGTGAAGGGTACGCTGCTGCTCGCGCGCGAAGGGATCAACGGGACGATCGCGGGCGGCGGCGAGGCGGTTGCTGCGGTCATCGCGCATATCCGCGCGTTGCCCGGCTGCGCCGAACTCGACGTCAAATATTCGGCCGCCGCGGCGATGCCGTTCCAGCGGCTGAAGGTGCGGCTGAAGAAGGAAATCGTCACGATGAAGGTGCCGGGGCTCGACCCCGCGCGCGACGCCGCGCCCTATGTCGATCCCGCCGACTGGAACGCGCTGGTCGACGATCCGGATACGGTGCTGATCGACACGCGCAACGGTTTCGAGGTCGGGTACGGCAGCTTCGCCGGTGCGCTGAACCCCGAAACCGGCAGCTTCGGCGAGTTTCCGGACTGGTGGCGCGCCAACGCCGAGCGGTTCGCGGGCAAGCGCGTCGCGATGTTCTGCACCGGCGGCATCCGCTGCGAAAAATCTACCGCGTTCCTACGCCACGAAGGGGTGAAGGATGTCGTCTACCTGAAGGGCGGAATCCTGGCCTATCTGGAGCAGGTGCCCGAGGCGGAGAGCCGCTGGCACGGCAGCTGCTTCGTCTTCGACGAGCGGGTGAGCGTGGGGCATGGGCTGGTCGAGGTCGGGGAAACCGAGTAGCGGGCGTCTGCTTTGGGGTGGGAAGCGGAATCTAGATCCTCCCCAGTTGTGGGGAGGTGGCAGCGCGAAGCGCTGACGGAGGGGGTTGGCGTCGTCAAGCAACCCTCGCGTCAGGGTCCCAGCCCCCTCCACCACCTTCGGTGGTCCCCCTCCCCGCAAGCGGGGAGGATCTAGACGTCCACAACCGCTCGTCAGCCGCCATGCACCCGCGCCGCGCCATATTCATACCAGCCGAACGGGCGCGGGGTTTTCGGGATGTAGGCGGCGGCTTGGCGCTCGACGGCGAAGCCCGCCTGTTCATAGGCGTCGGAAATCGGGCGGGTCAGGTGGCAATTGCCGCCGATGCGTTTCCACAGCGGCTCGATCCGCCGCTGCCATTTCGCGACCCCGGCGTCGGGCGCCGCGCCATGTTCGAGGAACAGCGCGGTGCCGCCGGGTTTCAGCACGCGGCGGATTTCGGCGAGCACCGCTGCCTGATCGGCGACCGAGCAGAGGGTGAAGGTGGTGACGACGGTGTCGAACTGTGCGTCACCGAATGGCATCGCCTCGCCAACGCCGCCCTGGATGTCGGCGTCCATCCCGCGCGCCTGCGCCGCGGCGCGGCTCATCGCCAGCAGTTCCGGTGAGGGGTCGAGGCCGGTGAAGCTGGTGATGCGGGCGGGATCGTAAAATTCCATGTTAATGCCGCCGCCGCAGCCGAGTTCGAGTACGTCGCCGCGCGCATGGGGGACGACCTTGCTCCGCACCTTCATGATCTGCCCCTGCGAACAGGCGCATTTGATCAGGCGCGGCACCCCATGACGTTCCCACCAGCCTGCCATCTGTCCGACTCCCCTTGGCGCGGAAGGTGACCCTTGCTAGCGCGGTTGGCAACACCCATCTGTGCGGGTCCGCACAGCCCTTTGAAAGACCGTCATGCCCGCTACCCACCACACCAAGATGCTCATCCTCGGTTCCGGCCCCGCGGGCCTGTCGGCCGCCATCTATGCCGCGCGTGCCGGGATGATGCCGATCGTCGTGCAGGGGTTGCAGCCCGGCGGGCAGCTGACGATCACCACCGACGTCGAAAACTACCCCGGCTTTGCCGAGGTGGTGCAGGGGCCGTGGCTGATGGAGCAGATGACCGCGCAGGCGGTGCATGTCGGCACCAGCATGATCTGGGACACGATCGTCGACGTCGACCTGTCGCAGCGCCCGTTCCGGATCACCGGCGACGGCGGCGACGTCTATATCGCCGAAACGCTGGTGATCGCGACTGGCGCGCAGGCGAAATGGCTGGGGGTCGCAGGCGAGCAGGAACTCGGCGGCAAGGGCGTGTCGGCCTGCGCGACCTGCGACGGCTTTTTCTATCGCGGCAAGAAGGTCGTGGTGATCGGCGGCGGCAACACCGCGGTCGAGGAAGCGCTGTACCTGACCAACCACAGCGACGACGTGACGCTGATCCACCGCCGCGACCATCTGCGCGCCGAAAAGATCTTGCAGGACCGGCTCCACGCCAATCCGAAGATCAAGGTTTTGTGGAACAAGAAGGTCGACCGCTTTGTCGCGGGTGACGGGGTTTCGGGGCTGGTCGGGGTCGATCTGATCGACACGGTCACCGGCGAGGCGAGCCACGAGCCGACCGATGGCGGCTTCGTCGCGATCGGCCACAGCCCGTCGACCGAGCTGTTCAAGGGCAAGCTGCCTTTGGATAGTGACGGGTATCTGGCGGTGACGCCGGGGACGTCGCTGACCTCGATCCCGGGGGTGTTCGCGGCGGGCGACGTGACCGACAAGGTGTATCGCCAGGCGGTGACCGCGGCGGGCATGGGCTGCATGGCGGCGCTCGACGCCGAGCGGTTTCTGGCCGAGGCGGAGTATAAGGCGCTGGTGGAGGCTTAGCTATCCGGCAGCGGTGGCCGGTATTGGACGATTGTCGGCGATAGTGGTCAAACCAAACTTATAATCCCGTTCGTGTCGAGCGAAGTCGAGACACGCTTGGGAAGCACCAGCCTTCGCGTGTCTCGACTTCGCTCGACACGAACGGAAATAGAGGATGGTCTCGAATCCACGCCAAATCCATCCTTGGTCTTTGGTGAATCATTGTGGCCGCGTCAGTAATCCTAGAACGCGCTCAACCAGCCATTCCCCATCATCGCCCGCAAAGCTGTGTGACGTGCTGTCCAGCCGTTCGACCGGCACCGCGCCGGGTTGGCAATTCTCGATAAACGCCTGCGCCGTGCGGTCGCCGGTGGCGAGCAGGATCGTTGCGGGGCAGGGTAGCGTAGCGAGTGCGAAATTGAGGCGCGCGGGCAGACTGTCGGGGGCAGCTGCGGCGGGTTTGCGGCGGAGCGCCGACAGGCCGCGTGCCAGCTTTTTGACGTCGATTTCGCCCTTCAGCAGCCGGAGCAGGCTTTTGGGGTCGGCCAGTCGCGCCAGGTAACGCGCGCGGATCGCGGCGGCGGGGGGCAGCGCGGGGTCGCTGCTTTCACCGGTATCGTCGCTTTCGTAAGTCCATGGATTGGCGAGGATCAGGCCGTCAAGCGCGAGCGGCTGGTGGAGCAGCAGCGCGCTGGCGGCGTCGCAATTGCCGAATGCGATGACGCGCGCGAGGTGCGGCGCGGCGTGGCGGAAGGCGGCGAGGGCAGCGGCAATGTCGGGGGCGCTGCTCGTGTAGCCGCCGTTTTCGCCCTCGCTGTCGCCGATGCCGCGGCGGTCGAAGCGGAACACCGGGTGGCCAGCTTCGGCGATGCGCTGCGCCAGAGTCGCCATGCCGCGGTGCGCGCCGCTGCGGATTTCATTGCCGCCCGACACGATGAGCAGGCCGGTAGCGCCCGGCGCGTCGTCGAGCGTTGCGGCGAGGGGGACGCCGTCGCAGGGAAAGCTCAGCTGATGCCGCATGTCGTGCTCCATGCGGCGATGTCGGCGGCGATCGCGGCGGCCATCGCGGCATCCTCGCCGGGTTCGGCGCGCAGCCACAGCGGCGTGCCGGCGATGGCGCCCTCGCCGCTGCCGAGGGTGACGGTGCGCAGCGGGGCGACGGGTTGGATGTCCGCACTGCCGAGCTGCGCGATCATCACGGAGGAGAGCTTGTTGCCGGCGAGGAGCAGCGGCGCGGTGGCGGCTTCGGCTTGCAGGCTGTCGAGCGACGAGGTCACCCCGGCCTCGCGGTCGGCGGCGACGCGGGCGCGCAGCAGGGTGCGGAGGAGCGACGCGCCGCCGACCGGGGCGAGGCGCCACCAGGCGGCGGCCTTCGCTTGGTGATCGATCAGCGCGCCGCCGCGGAGCGACGCGAGGATCAGCGGGCCGTCGATCGCGGCTGTGGTATCGACTAGCGCGCTTTGCCAGCGGGCGAGATCGACCTGTTCGAGCGGCACGAGGCTCTCATTCTGGCCGGGCAGGTCGGGGAGCAGCGCCACGAACCCGTCGGCCGCCAGCGCGCGCATCGCGAGCACGAGCGTGCGGCGGGTCCGGTTGGCTTCCTCGAACAGCGGCGGGACGAACAGGATGGTGGCGCGTAGCGGGCCGGCAGGGTCGAAGCGCAGGATATGGTCGCTCATGCGCGCATTCGCGATCAGTCGGTCGCTTTGCGCTGCGAAAACGCGAGCAAATTGCCGTAGGTTTCAAAGATTTCGCCGTCGATCTCGTCATCGTCGATGATGATACCCAGCCGGTCTTCCATTTCGGTCAGGACGGTCGCCACCGCCATCGAATCGAACTCGGGCAGCGCCCCGAACAGGCCGCTGTCATCGGTGAGCGCCGCGGCGCGCGCTTCGCCGAGGCCGAGCACATCGGCGAGCAGGGCGCGGAGGGTGGCGTCGACGTTGCTGCTATCGGTCACGTATCTTTCCCCAGCATGGACCGGCCAAAGGCCTTCAATGCCGGTCCCCATGCCGCGACGCGCG
This sequence comes from Sphingopyxis sp., assembly GCF_050916055.1. Taxonomy (GTDB): domain Bacteria; phylum Pseudomonadota; class Alphaproteobacteria; order Sphingomonadales; family Sphingomonadaceae; genus Sphingopyxis. The sequence continues at coordinate 2,191,107 of NZ_CP051527.1, read as the reverse complement.
CCGGATTGAAAGCCTCGATCCGCCACAGCGGGTCGTGGCGGTTCATCCAGTCCTTCTTGTAGCCGTCGTTGCCGGTGCCGAAATCGACGCGGCGAACATGATCGACCTCGATGACATGGCGGAACAGCGCCGCCGACAGCAAGGTGCCGGGCGAGGCCTTCAGGCTGTCCTCGACATGCGCGAGCTTGTGGATGAAGGCGGTGCCGTCCTCGACGGTCCAGACCTGTGCCGCGACCGGGGCGCCGTCGATACGCGCGAGCCCCATGCGCAAGGTTCCGCGCGCGCTCTCCATCTCGGCAAAGGCGCGCAGCAGCGCGGGATGGCCTTCCTCGGGTTTCCAGCTCGCGGCGTAGATCGCTTCATAGGCGGCCCAGGCGTCGGCGTCGAAAGCAGTGAACAGCGCGACGTCGACGACGCCTTTTTTCGCCTTGCGCTTCACCGTGTTCTTGAGCGCGCCGGGGCGGCTGTCCCACCAGCTGTCATGGTCGAGACCGGACAGGTCGAGCCAGTGGCGGTCGCCCGCCGGGGTGGCCTTCACCCACCAGCCGGCATCACGCAAAGCGGCGACGATGGCTTCCTGGTCGCCATCGAGGACCGGGTAAAGCGACAGCCGCGAGCCTTGTTTCCGCAAACGCCCAAAGAGGTCGGTGAGCGCCGCTGCGCGGTCGCCGCCACCGCGCCAAAGCGGCCGGATCGAAAAACTGTACCAGTTGGTCAGCCCGGCGAAATGCCCGGCCTTTTCGCGGCGCAGCGGCAGCCATGCCGTCGTACCGTCGCTCGTACCCTCGGCATCGAGACGGCCCTCGCCGGCAAAACCGTGCGCTTCGAGCAGGTCGAACCATGCGCCGCGGTCGAAGGGCGAGGCAAAGCCCGCCGCGCCCGCGGCAACGGGCGGCGCCTTATCATTAGCGGGATGTTCACCGTTCCCTTGCATGGTGCCGCGCTCTATCACCTGTCTCCTAACAGCCGATGACCAAAACCGAAAACCCGCCCTCGCGTCCGATCGACCATCTCGCCCGCTGCGGTGCGCCGGACGCGGCTGCGCTATTGATCGGCGATCGGGTCACGAGCTTTGCCGATCTCGACGCCGGGGTCGGCCGGCTCGCGTTATGGCTGCTCGATCAGGCGGGCGGACCCGGCGAGCGCGTCGCGAGCTGGAGCGCCAAGACGCGGCTCGCCTGCCTGATGCCGCTCGCCGCGGCGCGCGCCGGGCTGATCCATGTTCCGGTCAATCCGCTGCTGAAAGCGCCGCAGGTCGCGCATATCCTGTCCGACAGCGGCGCCAAGCTGCTCGTCACCAACGCGGCGCGCGCCGACACGCTCGGCGCCGATCTGCCGGCCGAATGCGCGGTGCAGGAGCTGACGATCGCCGAAGCGATGATCGATTCGGGCGGCGCCGGACTGCCGCCCTCGATCGCCCAGCCCGACGACCTGGCCGCCATTCTCTATACCAGCGGCTCGACCGGGCGGCCGAAGGGCGTGATGCTCAGTCATGCCAACCTGTGGCTCGGCGCCGAAAGCGTCGCATCCTATCTGGCCCTGACGTCCGACGACCGCGTGCTCGCGGTGCTGCCGCTCAGCTTCGATTATGGCCAGAACCAGCTGCTTTCGACATGGTTCGCGGGCGCGGCCGTGGCGCCGCTCGACTATCTGACCCCGCGCGACGTTGCCAAGGCGGTGCTGCGCCACGGGGCGACGACGCTCGCCGGGGTTCCGCCGCTGTGGGTGCAACTGGTCGAGAGCGACTGGCCCGGCGACGCCGCCGCCAGCCTGAAGCGTTTGACGAACAGCGGCGGCGCACTGACCCCGTCGCTGATCGACGCGATGCGCACGACCTTTCCGAACGCCGCCGTCTATCCGATGTACGGCCTGACCGAAGCGTTTCGCTCGACCTATCTCGATCCGAAGCTCGTCGCCGACCACCCGACCTCGATGGGCAGCGCGATCCCGCATGCCGAGATTCTGGTGTGCCGCACCGACGGCACCGTCACCGCCGACGAGGAGCCGGGCGAGCTGGTGCATTGCGGCCCGCTCGTCGCGCAAGGCTATTGGCGCGACGCCGAACGCACTGCCGAGCGATTTCGGCCGGCGCCGCGCGCCTCGGCCTATGGCGGCATGGCGGTATGGTCGGGCGATACGGTGCGCCGCGACGCAAACGGCCTGCTCACTTTCGTCGGCCGCAACGACGCGATGATCAAGACCGCGGGCAATCGCGTCAGCCCCACCGAGGTCGAAGATGTCGCGGTCGCCTCGGGCCAGATTTTCGAGGCGGTCGCCTTCGGTGTCCCCGACGACCGGCTCGGCGCCGCTATCGTCCTGATCGTGCGCGGCAAGACCGATGCGGATCGCGACGCGCTCGCCGCCTATCTGAAGGCGAACCTGCCGAATTTCATGCAGCCGCAGATGGTCGAATGGCGCGACGAACTGCCGCGCAATCCCAACGGCAAACTCGACCGGGTGGCGATCGCCGCCGACTGGAAGGCTGCGGCATGAAACCGCATGGTCCGATCCCGCCCGGATATGCGGCCGATCGCGACGGCATGCTGCTGATCGGCGGCCGGCGCGCCGACGTGCTCGCCGATGAGGCGGGCGACACGCCGCTGTTCGTTTACGACGCCGGGATGCTGAGCGCGCGCGTCGCCGAATGGCGCGCCGCGATGCCCGCCGCGGTGCAGCTGCACTATGCGATGAAGGCGAATCCTTACGCGCCGTTGCTCGCGCATATGGCCGGGCTGGTCGACGGGCTCGACGTCGCGTCGGGCGGCGAGTTGAAGGCGGCGCTGGCGAGCGGGATGGCGGCGGGCGAGATCAGCTTTGCCGGTCCCGGCAAGCGCGACCGCGAGCTGGAATATGGCATCGCAGCGGGCGCGACGCTGAACCTCGAATCCGCGGGCGAGGCCGAGCGCGCGCTCGCGATCGGGGCGCGGCTGGGCATCGTCCCGCGGCTCGCGGTGCGGGTCAATCCCACCTTCGACCTCAAAGGGTCGGGGATGAAGATGGGCGGCGGCGCCAAGCCGTTCGGGGTCGATGCCGAGGCGGTGCCGGCGCTCGTCGCGAGGCTGATCGATGCCGGCGCCGACTGGCGCGGTTTCCATATTTTCGCGGGATCACAGGCGCTTGACGCCGCCGCGATCGCCGAAACGCAGGCGCAGACGGTCGCGCTGGCTGCTGACCTTGCGACCGCGATCGGGCGAGCGCCGCCGCTCGTCAACCTGGGCGGCGGCATGGGTGTGCCCTATTTCCCCGGCGACACGGCGGTCGATGCGCCAGCGGTGGGGGCGGCGCTGGCCGCGACGCTCGCCGCGCGCGACCCGGTGCTGGCGAACAGCCGGTTCGCGATGGAGCTTGGCCGCTGGCTTGTCGCCGAGGCCGGGGTCTATCTGACCCGCATCGTCGACCGCAAGACGAGCCATGGCGAGACCTTCCTCGTCACCGACGGCGGGCTGCACCACCAGCTGGCCGCGAGCGGGAATTTCGGCACCGTCATCCGCCGCAACTATCCGATCGCGATCGCGAACCGCTTCGGCGGCGAGCCCTACGCGCCGGTGTCGGTCGTCGGCTGTCTGTGCACCCCGCTCGACCGCCTTGGCGACCAGGTCGCACTGCCGCGCGCCGACGTCGGCGACCTTGTCGCGCTGTTCCAGGCCGGTGCCTATGGCGCGACCGCGAGCCCCGCCGCCTTCCTGGGGCAGGGGCCGGCGCGCGAAATGCTCGTCTGACATCGCGAAAGCTGTGCCAGTCCGGCACAAGATGCGACGAGTGCGGGCCAAACTTATCCCAACACTAACGGTATGTTCACCCTTTTCCAGCATGGCTGACCCTGACGCAATGGCTGTCGCCCCAGGCATTTAGCCCGCGGCGGCGCGCCGGCCGCAGGAAAGGTTGTTGAATATGGCTTCGATCCCCGCGCTTCGCGCTGCCCGCGCCGCGCTCGTGTCCGGCATCGCCGCGACCGCGCTTGCCGGCTGCATGGGCGGACCGAGCGGCGCACCGCAGCTGCCCAGCGCGACCTTCGTCCAGAACCAGGAAGGGCCGGGCGAGGAATATATCATCGGCCCGCTCGACGAGCTGCAGATCTTCGTGTGGCGCAACCCCGAACTGGGCGGCAAGGTGCAGGTGCGCCCCGACGGGCGGATCACCACGCCGCTGATCACCGACATGCCGGCGGTCGGCAAGACCCCGACGATGCTGCAGCAGGACATCAAGCTCCAGCTCAGCCAATATATCACCGACCCGATCGTCAGCGTGATCGTCACCACCTTCAACAGCACCTTTTCGCAGCAGGTGCGCGTCGTCGGCGCGACCGAAAAACCCGCGTCGATCCCGTTCCGCGCCAATATGACCGTGCTCGACGCGATGATCGCGGTCGGCGGCCTCGGCGAATATGCCGCGGGCAACAAGGCGCGGCTGGTCCGGTACGACAAGGGCAGCGGCAAGCAGCAGGAATTTGCGCTGCGGCTGAACGATCTGGTCAAGCGCGGTGACATCAAGGCCAACGTCCGGCTCCAGCCCGGCGACGTGATCATCATCCCCGAAAGCATGTTCTGACCCGGCGCCACGCCGCCGCATCGACGCCAACTGCCAAGGACTGACCCCGACCGATGACGAGCCTTTACGACGAATTCCGGGTGGCGCTGCACAGCGTCTGGACGCGCCGCTGGCTTGTCCTGGCGGTCGCCTGGGGCATCTGCATCCTCGGCTGGCTGGCGATCGCGTCGATCCCCAACCGCTATGATTCGCGTGCTCGCCTGCTCGTCGACATCAACCAGATTTTGCCCGACGACGCGCAGAGCGGGTCGTTCGGCGGCCGCCAGCAGATCGACCAGATCCGCGAGACGCTGACCAGCGCGCGCAACCTGGAAAAGGTCGCGGTGACGACGGGCCTGCTGCCCGCCGGCGCCGGCGAGCGCGAAAAGGCCGGCGCGGTCGCGATGCTGCAAAAGAATATCAAGGTCATCCCGCAGCAGGACAATATCTTCGAAATCACCTCGAGCATCGGGGTCGGCAGCCTGTCCGACGCCGACAATGCCAAGCTGGCGTCGGGGGTGCTCGACAGCCTGATCACCGTGTTCCGCGACGATCAGCTGCGCGGCGGGCGGATGAATGCGCGCGAGGGGCTGAAATTCCTCGATGCCCAGATCGCCGACCGCGAAAAGGCGCTGCGCGAGGTCGAGGCGCGGCGCGCCGCGTTCGAGGCGCAGAATATCGGGCTGATCCCCGGCGGCGCCGGATCGCCGGCGCAGCGCGTCGAGGCGGCACGCGCCGAACTGAACCAGATCGATTCGCAGCTGATCGCCGCGCAGGCGTCGCTCTCCGCGGCGAACGGCCAGATGGCCTCGACCCCGGCGACGATCAATATGCCGGGACTGAATGCCACTGGCGGCGGCGTCGCACGCCAGCAGTTGGCGGGGGCGCAGAACGAACTGTCGTCGATGCGCTCGCGAGGGCTGACCGACGCGCACCCCGACGTCATCGCGCTGAAAAGCCAGATCGCCTCGCTGAAGGCTCAGGCCGATCGCGAAGGGACCGGCGGGGGCGGCGGCAACGCCCAGAACCCGGCCTATGCGACGCTGTCGGCGATGCGCGCCGAGCGTCAGGCGACGGTCAGCGCGCTGTCGGCGCGCAAGTCGCAGCTGATGGGCGATATTGCCAAGATCACCGCGCAGCAGATCCAGAACCCCGGCATCGCCGCCGAATATGACCGGATCAACGGCGAATATACCGCCTTCAAAGCGCAATATGACAAGCTGCTCGGCCAGCGCGAACAGGTTCGCATGCGCGGCGAGGTGCAGACCGAAACCGACGCGATCAAGATCGAACTGCTCGACCCGCCATCGAAACCGACCAGCCCCGCGGCGCCCAACCGGCCGCTGTTCCTGACCCTGGTGCTGCTCGCCGGCGTCGGCGGCGGGGTCGGCGTCGCTTTCGGGCTGGCGCAGGTGCGCACCAGCTATGCGACGTCGGCCAAGCTCGAACGCGCGAGCGGCCTGCCGGTGATCGGTTCGATCACCGAAGTCGTGACGCCCGCCCGCCATGTCGAGCGGCGCAAGAAACTCGTCTGGCTTGCCGGCGGCGGCGGCGCGCTCGTCGGCCTCTATGCGCTGCTGCTCGTCGCCGAATTCGTCCAGCGCGGCATGGTTGCGTGAAGGGGGACAGGAAAATGAACGACCAACGCCCCGTCAAGCGCCCGCCGTCGCTGCTCGAACGGGCCGCCGACATGTTCGGGGTCGACCCCGTCGCCAATGCGCCGACGATCGACGTGTCGAACCTGCCGCCCGAACCGGCGAAAAAGCCGCGCAAGGCCAAGAACGCACCCGCCGTCGATGCCGCCGCGCCTGATGCTGCCGCGCCGTCGGCGCCTGCGCCCGATCCGGCGCCGGTGGTCGAAACTGCCCCGACGATCAAACCGTCGCCGAGCAAGGAGATCGCCCGCGCCGCGCCCGCCATCGTCCCGACGCGGCAAGGCACCGTCGACCGCGAACGCCTCGCGGCGCGCGGCATGGTCGTACCCGGCGCGCCGGTCACTGGCATTTCCGAAGAATATCGGATGGTGAAGCGCGAGCTGATCCGCAACTTCGGCGGCGCGGGCAATCGCCCGCTGCTGCCGCGCGGCCACCGCGTGCTGATCGCCTCGGCGAACCCCGGCGAGGGCAAGACCTTCTCGGCGGTCAACCTGGCGCTCAGCCTCGCGGTCGAGGCCGACCACGATGTGCTGCTGATCGACGCCGACATCGCCAAGCCCAGCGTGCTCGAAGCGCTGGGGCTCGACGACGGTCCGGGGCTGATGGACGCGCTCGCCGATCCGCACCTGCCGCTCGGCGATTGCCTGATCCAGACCGACATCGCCGGACTGAAGGTGATGCCCGCGGGCACGGCGCATATGCACGACACCGAACTGCTCGCCTCGGCGCGCACCGAGGCGCTGCTCGGGCAGCTCGAGGCCGGGGCGCCGGGCCGCATCGTCATCCTCGATTCGCCGCCCGTGCTCGCGGCGTCGCCCGCCGCGGTGCTGGCGGGGCATGTCGGCCAGACGATCATGGTCGTTCGCGCCGATGAAACGCTCGAAAGCGCGTTGCGCGATGCGATCGGGCTGATGGGCGCGTGCCCGCATATCCAGCTGCTCCTCAACGGGGTGAAATATTCGCCCGGCGGCCGCCGTTTCGGCACCTATTATGGACAGGGAGGCGCGTCGTGATGCGCACCAATCAGACGATGCGGCGCGTCGCAACGCTCGCCGCGCTGCTGCTCGCCGGGACGGCGACCGGCGCACAGGCGCAATTTTCGGGCGATCCGGGCTCGGACGGCGGCGATGCCGCCTCGGCCGGCGCGCCGGCGGCATCGGACAGCCAGGACGGCCGCGCCGAAAGCCGCGGCGAGCGCCGCCGCACCCAAAAGACCGTCGATGTCAGCCCCTATCTCGAGGTCGGTCAGGTGCTGACCGCCGACCTCAAGAACGACGGCGACGTGCTGACCTATACGACGCTCGCGGCCGGCGTGGATGCCGCGATCGTGACGCGCCGCGCGGAACTGGCGGCGACCGTCCGCTACGAATATCGCATCGGCGAATCGGGCGGCATCGGCAATTCGGATTCGCTGAGCGGCCTCGTCCGCGGGCGGGTCGAAGCGCTGCGCGGGCTGAACCTCGAGGCAGGGGCGCTTGCGACCCGCACCCGCGCCGACGGCGTCGGCGGCGACAACGGCATTTTCACCGGCGACGACAGCAATGTCGCCAATCTCTATTCGATCTATGCTGGGCCGACCTTTGCGCGCCGCATCGGCGGGCTCGACGTCGGCGCCGGCTATCGCTTCGGCTATACCAAGATCGACGTCGACAGCGATATCGCCCCGCTGCCGGGCGCCGCGTCGCAGGATATTTTCGACAGCTCGACCAACCATGTCGCTTGGGGCAGCGTCGGTGCGCGCCCCGGCGACCTGCCGTTCGGATGGCAGGTATCGGGCGGTTACGAGCGCGAGGATGTCAGCCAGCTCGACCAGCGGTTCGAGGGCAAATATGCGCGCGCCGACGTCACCGTGCCGGTCGGACCGACCTTTGCCGTGCTCGGCGGTGTCGGTTATGAAGATATCGAGATCAGCGAGCGCGAGCCGGTGGTCGATGCCAATGGCGTGCCGGTGCGCGACGCCAACGGCCGCTTCGTCACCGACAAATCGAGCCCGCGCCAGCTGTCGTTCGACACCGACGGGCTGATCTGGGACGCCGGGGTGATGTGGCAGCCGAGCCGCCGCACCTCGCTGACCGCCAAGGTCGGTCGCCGCTATGGCGACACCATCTATACCGGCAGCTTCACCTATCGCGCCGACCATGCGACGACCTTCCAGGTCGGCGTCTATGACGGCCTGTCGAGCTTTGCGCGCGGCCTGTCGGGCGGGCTCGCGGCGCTGCCGACGCAGTTCGATCCGACTCGCAACCCGCTCGACGGCAGCATCAACCCGTGCGTGTTCGGCGAACAGGGCGGCGGCTGCCTCGCCAACCAGCTTGGCAACACGACCACCGCACAGTTCCGCAACCGCGGCATCCAGGCGGTGATGTCGTCGCGCTACGGCGGCTGGAGCTATGGCGTCGGCGTCGGTTACGACCGCCGCCGCCTGCTGCTGCCCGGCCTGTCGGCGATCGCCGACCTCAACGGCGTGATCGACGAAAGCTATTATCTGTTCCTGTCGGCGGGGCGCCAGCTCGACGCTGATTCGGACCTCAGCCTCGCGGGTTATGTCAATTATTTCGACAATGGCGCCCCGGGCGCCGGCGACGTCCAGTCGGCGGGCATTTCGGCCGCCTATTCGCGGCGCTTCTGGCGCGGCCTGACCGGCACCGCCGCGGCCAGCCTGAACGCCTTCGACCAGGACGGGTTCAACAGCGAACTCATCGGATCGGCGCTCGTCGGCCTGCGCTACAATTTCTGATCCAGCAACAGGGATTACGCTATGTACGATCAGTTTTACGGCTTCACGGGACGCCCGTTCCAGCTGACGCCCGACCCGAGTTTCTATTTCGAGAGCGGGACGCATCGCAAGGCGATGTCCTATCTCGGCTATGGCCTCGCGCAGGGTGAAGGCTTCATCGTCATCACCGGCGACGTCGGCGCGGGCAAGACGACGCTGGTCGGGCATCTGATGAACACCATCGATCCCAACCGGCTGACCGCGGTCAAGCTGGTGTCGACGCAGGTCGAGGGCGACGACCTCCTCCGCCTCGTCGCCGAACAGTTCGGGCTCGACTGGGAAGGGCAGAGCAAGGCCGAACTGCTGCGCGCGATGGAGCAATATCTGCGCGAACAGGCGCGCGCCGGCCGCCGCACCCTGCTGATCGTCGACGAGGGGCAGAACCTCGCCATTTCGGCGCTCGAAGAGCTGCGGATGCTGTCCAATTTCCAGCTCGGCGGCCATTCGCTGCTCCAGATATTCCTGCTCGGCCAGCCCGAATTCCGCCAGACGCTGTTTCACTCGCCGACGCTCGAACAGCTGCGCCAGCGGGTGATCGCGACGCACCACCTCGACCCGATGGAGCCCGAGGAAGTCGAACCCTATATCCTCCACCGCCTCGGCAAGGTCGGCTGGACCGGCAACCCCAGCTTCAGCCCCGACGCGTTCGAGGAAATCTTCGATTACAGCGAAGGCGTGCCGCGCAAACTGAACGTGCTGGTTAGCCGCCTGCTCCTCTATGGCGCGGTTGAACAGATGCACCGCATCACCGGCCAGCAGGTGCGCGCCGTGGTTGCCGAGATCGAGGCCGACCGCGGCCTCGACGATGCGGCGCTGGCGCCGCTGCCGGTTGCCGATGTCGTCGCGCACGCCGCGGTCGCCGCGGCGCCGACGGCCCAGCCGGCCGCCGTAGCTCCCGCGCCCGTGGCGGAGGTGGAGGAAACCGAACCCGAAGCCGCGGAAGCGCCGCTCGAATGGCCGTCGCCCGCCGCCGCGACCGATCGCGCGCCCTTCGCGCCCCCGGCCGAGGCCGCGAGCCTCGCGAGCCTGCTCTCGCGGCGGGCCCCCGAACCGGATGAACCCGCCGAGATGTTGCCGCCGACGCGCGGCGACACCAGCTTTGCCGAAGCGCGGATGCTCGTCGCCGATCAGCTCGGCCTCGCGCCGGATGCCGCCGACGATGATGGCGTGGTGGAGGCCGAAGCCGCTGCTGACGACGACGTGCTCGAACTCACCGCCGAATCCGATGCGGCGCCCGAAATCGCCCCCGAACCGCAGGCCGAACCCGCGATCGAGGCCGCCCCGGCGCCCGCCGCAGTCGACGACGCGCACATGGTCGCGCTCCAGCGCCAGATCGCTGGCCTTGAAGCGCGGATTGCCGATCAGGACGCGGCGCTGCGCCGCGTGCTTGATTTGTTGATCGATTGGGTCGAACGCGATCCGGCGAACGCGCCCGATCCGGCGGCCAAGCAGACCTGGGCCGCCTGACGGCCCATCCGGTCGGCAACGGCGGATCGACGAAGGTGAGGGATCATGCAGAACGGCCTGTCGGTCGATGTCGAGGACTGGTTTCAGGTCGGCGCCTTTGAGCGCACGATCGACCGTGCCGACTGGCCGACGCTCGAATGCCGGGTCGAGGCGAATTGCGACGCGGTGCTGCAAATCTTTGCCGACGCCGGGGTGCGCGGCACCTTCTTCACCCTCGGCTGGGTCGCCGAGCGCTATCCGGCGCTGATCGCGCGCATCGTCACGGCGGGACACGAACTCGCCAGCCACGGCTACGACCACCAGCGCGTGTTCAACATGACCGCCGCCGATTTTGCGGCCGACCTTCAAAAGACCCGCGCGATCCTCGAGGATCTGGGCGGCGTCGCGATCCGCGGATACCGCGCGCCGAGTTTTTCGGTCGATACGCGCACGCCGTGGGCGCACGCGGTGCTTGCCGAACAGGGTTATGCCTATTCGTCGAGCGTCGCGCCGGTCGCGCACGACCATTATGGCTGGCCCGAAAGCCCGCGCCACGCGTGGCGACCGCTGCCCGACAGCGACCTCGTCGAATGGCCGGTGACCACCGCGCGCTTCGCCGGGCGGACGCTCGCGGCGGGCGGCGGCGGCTTCATGCGGCTGCTTCCCTATGGCTTCACGCGCTGGGCAATCGCGCGGATGAACGCCGAGGGGCATCCCGCGATCCTCTATTTCCACCCGTGGGAGATCGACCCCGGCCAGCCGCGCGTCGCCGATGCGCCGCTGAAGTCGAAAATCCGCCATTACAGCGGCTTGTCGGTCATGGCTGACAAGCTGAAGAAACTGCTCGACGATTTCGAATGGACGCGCGCCGACGCGCTGGTCCCCGCGCAGCAGGCGCGCGCGGCGCCGTGGCGCACCGCGGCATGAACGCGCCGGCGCACCCGCTGGCGCGCGGCGGCGCCGCCGCGCCGCGCGACGATGCCGCGGCATGGGACGCCTATGTCGATGCGCATCCACTCGCGACCCCGTTCCACAGCCGCGCCTGGTGCGAGGCGATCACCCGGGCCACCGGGCACCCCTGCCACCTCGTGACGGCGCGCGGCGCCGACGGCGCGCTCACCGGTATCCTGCCGCTGCACCATGTCCGCTCGCCGCTGTTCGGGCAGGCGCTGGTCGGCAGCGGCTTTGCGGTCGATGGCGGCATCCTCGCCGACGATCCCGCGGCGGCGGCGACGCTGGCCGACAGCGCGGCGGCGCTGGCGCAGTCGCTCGGCGTACCCTCGGTCGAACTGCGCGGCGGCCCGCTTCCCGACGGCGAGGGCTGGGCCTGTGAGGACGGCGTCTATGCCGGCTTCGCGCGCGATCTGGCCGCCGACGACGAAGCCGAACTGCTCGCCATCCCGCGCAAGCAGCGCGCCGAAGTGCGCAAGGCGCTGGCCGACGACCTCACCGTCACCACCGGGCGCGATGCGGCCGAACGGCGCGATCATTACCGCATCTATGCGACCAGCGTCCGCAACCTCGGCACCCCGGTGTTCCCGGCGGCACTGTTCGGCGCGGTGCTCGACGGTTTCGGCGACGCTGCCGACATCTTGACCGTCCGCCAGAACGGCCGCGCGGTGGCGAGCGTGCTCAGCCTCTATTGGCGCGGCGCGGTGATGCCCTATTGGGGCGGCGGACTGGCCGAGGCGCGCGCGCTGCGCGCCAACGAGTGCATGTATTTCGCGCTGATGCGCCACGCCCGTAACCGTGGCTGCACCCGTTTCGATTTCGGGCGGTCGAAGCTCGGCACCGGCCCTTTCGCGTACAAGAAGAATTGGGGTTTCGAACCGCGCCCGCTCGTCTATGCGCGCTGGCTCGCGCCCGGCGAAAGCCCGCGCGACACCAATCCGAACAGTGCCAAATATCGGTTGCAGGTCGACCTGTGGAAAAAGCTGCCGCTATGGGCGGCGAACCGCATCGGTCCGTTGATCGCGCGCGGGCTGGGATGAGACTGATGTTCTCAGGCCCGTTGTCATTGCTTCGCCTCGCTCGCAATGACGGGGAGCGATGATGCCCGAAATCCTGTTCCTCGTGCACCGCGCGCCGTGGCCACCCGACCGCGGCGACCGCATTCGCAGCTGGCATATGTTCGAGGCGCTGGCGCGGGTCGCGCCGGTGCATGTCGCGGCGCTCGCCGACACGGCGCCGGACGCGGCGGCGGTGCGCGCAAAAATGACGCCGCTTTGCAAAAGCCTGGCCATCGAAGTGCGCAAGACGTCGCGCCCGGTCGCCTTGGCGCGGGCGGTGCTGAGCGGCGAGCCGGTGTCGAACCACCTGTTCGCCAATGCCGCGCTGAAGCGCCATGTCGATGCGCTGCTGGCACGCAGTGAGGTCACGCATATCGTCGCCTTCTCGGGGCAGATGGCGCAATATCTGCCCGCCGATTTCGACGGGCCGGTGCTGATGGATTTCGTCGATGTCGATTCGGCCAAGTTCGCGACCTATGCGGCGCAGGACCCGCGCCAGCCGCTGCACTGGGTGCACGCGCGCGAGGCCAAGAAACTCGGCGCGTTCGAGGCCGCGGTGGCGCGCACGGTCGACGCCAGCCTGTTCGTCAGCGAGGCCGAGGCGGCGCTGTTCCGGGCGCGCAGCGGCCTTGGTACCGACCGGGTGCGCGCGGTCGAAAACGGCATCGACACCGACCGCTTCGACCCCGCGACGACCTTGGCCCCGGTCGGCGGCGGCGACGGCCCGCTTGCGGTGTTCACCGGCCAGATGGATTATCGCCCCAATATCGATGCGGTGCGCTGGTTCGCCGCCGATATCCTGCCGCTGGTCCGCGCGCAGCATCCGGCGGCGCGCTTCGCGATCGTCGGCCGCGCGCCGACCGATGCGGTGCGCGCGCTGGCGACATTGCCGGGGGTGACGGTGACGGGCGAAGTGCCCGACGTGCGCCCGTGGCTCGCCGCCGCCGATGCCGTCGTTGCGCCGCTGCTGCTCGCGCGCGGGGTGCAGAACAAATTGCTCGAAGCGATGGCGATGGCGCGGCCGGTGGTCGCGAGCGCCGCCGCCGCCGAGGGCATCGACGCCGCGCCCGGCGCCCACCTGCTCGTCGCCGACGACGCCGCGGGCATCGCGGCGGCGGTCGCGCGACTGTTCGGCGATCCCGCCGCCGCTGCCGCGATGGGACGGGCGGCGCGCGACCAGATGATCGCGCGTTACGGCTGGGCCGCACGGCTCGCGCCGCTTGGCGGGCTGCTCGGGCTGCCCGGCTGATGGCGACGGCGAACCTGGCCGCGCCGCGGCACTGGACGCGCTGGCAGGCGCATCTTGCCGCGCTCGCCGCGCTGTCGCTCGCGATCCTCGCGATCTTTCACCGCGACGCCGCCGACATGGCCGGCATCTGGTGGCATAGTTCGACCTTCACCCATTGCCTGTTGATGGTGCCGATGATCGGCTGGCTCATCGCGCAACGGGTGCCGCAGCTGCGGACGCTGACCCCCGCCTGCTGGTGGCCGGCGCTCGCCTGGATGGCGGCGGCGGGCTTGTTGTGGCTGGTCGGTGAAGCGGCAGGCGTCGCGCTGTTTCGGCAGGCGGGGCTGGTGCTGATGATGCAGGGCGCGGTCGCCGCGACGCTCGGCGAAAAACTCGTGCGCGCTCTGCTGTTCCCGCTCGGCTATGCCCTGCTGCTCGTGCCGTTCGGCGAGGAGCTGGTGCCGCTGCTCCAGACCTTCACCGCGCACATCAGCGTCGCGCTCCTCCACCTCTCGGGGCTCGAGGCGGCGATGGAGGGCGTGTTTATCACCACCCGCGCCGGCTTTTTCGAGGTGGCCGAGGAATGTTCGGGGGTCAATTTCCTGATCGCAATGCTCGCCTATGCCGTGTTCGCCGCGCATCTGTGCTTCAAAAGCTGGACGCGGCGGGTGGTGTTCGTCGCCGCGGCGCTCGCGACGACGATCCTCGCCAACGCGCTGCGCGCCTATGGCACGATGGTCGCGGCCGACATCTGGGGGATCGAGGCGGCGGGCGGCATCGATCATGTCTTTTACGGCTGGATCTTCTTCGGGCTGGTGATCCTGATCGTGATGCTCGTCGCCTGGCGCTGGTTCGACCGCCCGGCGAACGATGTCGCTGTCGATGTGACCGGACTGGACGGCGCAGCGCGCTGGACTGGGCCGGCGCGGGCGGTGCTGCCCGCCGCGCTCGCGGTCCCGCTGGCCTTTGCCGGCTGGGGGGCGCTCGTCGGCGCGCGGACGGCGCCGCTGCCGGCGACGATGGCGATCGCGGCGCCCGCCGGCTGGTCGGCGGCGACGGCCGCGGGGACGGCCTGGACGCCGCGCTTCGACGGCGCCGACCAGCGGCTGCTGCGCCATTTCGTCGATGCGCGCGGGCGGCGGGTCAGCGTTGCGATCGGCGGCTTCGAACGGCAGGCCGAGGGGCGCGAAGTCGCCGCCTTCGGGCAGGGCGCTGTCGATCTGGACAGCAAATGGGCGTGGAGCGCGGCGCTGCCCGCGATCGACGGCGCGAAGACCGAGCGGCTGCTGCATCCCGGACCAGTGCTGCGCGATGCGGCGAGCTGGTATGTCGTCGATGGCGCGGTGACCGGCGATCCGCGGCGCGCCAAGCTTGCGGGGCTGCGCGCGCGGCTGTTCGGCGGCGACCCGCGCGCGCTGTCGCTGATCGTGTCGAGCGAGGCGGGGCAGGGCGGCGCCGCCGCGATCGACGATTTCGTTTCCGCGTCGGGCGGAGCGCAGGCAATGGCTGACCGCGCCTTGAAACTGCGCTAGTAGCGCCACCATGTGCGGGATCGCGGGCCTCTATCATCTCGAAACGGCAAAGCCCGTCGATCCGGCGCGGCTGCGCGCGATGCTGTCGCCGATGCAGCATCGCGGCCCCGACGGGTCGGGCGAATGGACCGCGCCGGGGGTTGGCCTCGCGCATCTGCGCCTGTCGATCATCGACCTCGACGGCAGCCCGCAACCGATGGCGAGCGACGACGAGGCGGTGACGCTGACCTACAACGGCGAAATCTATAATTTCCGCGAACTGCGCGCCGAGCTCGAGGATCGCGGGCATCGCTTCCGCACCGAGGGCGATACCGAGGTCATCATCGCGGCGTGGCGGCAATGGGGGGTCGAATGCCTGTCGCGGCTGAACGGCATGTTCGCCTTTGCGATCCACGATCATGCGCGCGGCTGCCTGTTCCTCGCGCGCGACCGGCTGGGGGTGAAGCCGCTGCACCACGCCCGCCTGTCCGACGGGTCGGTGGCCTTCGCATCGGAGCTCAAGGGGCTGCTGCGGCACCCGCTGCTGCGCCAGGAAGCCAATCTGACCGCGGTCGAGGATTTCCTCGCGCTCGGTTATGTCCCCGACGACAATTGCATCGTCGCGGGGGTGCAGAAACTGCCCGCGGGCCATTATCTGCTGCTCGAACGCGGAAAGCCTGTGCCACCGCCGACGCGCTGGTGGGCACCCGATTTTTCCAAGCGCATCCGCGCCAGCGAGGACGAGGCGGCCGAGCATCTCGTCCACCTGATGCGCGCCGCGGTCACCGACCGCATGGTCGCCGACGTGCCATTGGGCGCCTTCCTGTCGGGCGGGGTCGATTCGAGTGCGGTGGTGGCGCTGATGGCCGAGGCGAGCCAAAAAGCGGTCAAGACCTGCACCATCGGTTTCGACCAGGCCGCGCTCGACGAGACGGCCTATGCGAGGGCGATCGCCGAACGCTTCGCCACCGACCACCGCACCCGCACCGTGTCGGCGTCGGATTTCGCGCTGGTCGACCGTATCGCCGACATGTTCGACGAACCCTTTGCCGACGCGAGTGCGCTGCCGACGTTCAGGGTGTGCGAACTCGCGCGCGAGGAGGTGACGGTGGCGCTGTCGGGCGACGGCGCCGACGAGGCGTTCGCGGGCTATCGCCGGCTGGTGTTCCAGCATCAGGAAGAACGGCTGCGCGGGCTGATTCCCGGCGTGCTTCGCCGCAACATATTGGGACCACTGGCAAAGTTGTGGCCGCAGATGGACTGGGCGCCGCGGCCGCTGCGGGCCCGCGCGACGCTCGCCAGCCTGTCGCAAAGCGGCGCCGAGGGCTATGCCGAGGCGGTCGGGGTGACCGGCCCGGCACAGCGCGCGCGGCTGTTCAATGACGCCGCGCTCAGCGGGCTCGGCGATCATGTCGCCGAGGCACGTTACTGGCAGGCGATGGCCGACGCCCCGGCGCGCGAGCCGCTCGACCGCGCGCAATATGCCGACCTGATGATCTGGCTGCCCGGCGACATCCTGACCAAGACCGACCGGATGAGCATGGCGGTCGGCCTGGAGGCGCGCGAGCCGTTGCTCGATTATCGCCTGATCGAATTCGCCGCGAGCCTGCCCGCGTCGATGCGCGTCAAGCGCGGCACCGGCAAGGCGATCATGAAGCGCGCGATGGAGCGCTACCTGCCGCACGACATCTTGTACCGGCCGAAGATGGGGTTCGTGACCCCGGTGTCGGACTGGTTCCGCGGGCCGCTGGTCGAACAGGCGAAGGCGCTGGCCACCTCATCGACGCTCGCGCGCTCGGGCTGGTTCGACATGGCCGAAATCGAACGCATCGTCGCCGCGCACCAGTCGGGCCGCCGCGACCATGGGCGGCTGATCTGGCAGTTTTTCATGCTGGAAAAATCGCTGGCCAAGCTGTTCGGAATTTGAGGGCGGCTGGGGGTTCGGGGTCGATTCCAGACAATTCCCCTCCCTTTTAGGGAGGGGTTAGGGGTGGGTTGCGAGCGAGAGCGAGCGGCGGTGCGAATGCCGCCGTTGGCGGCTACCCACCCCCAGCCCCTCCCTGAAAGGGAGGGGAGGAACTGGCGCCGGCAATCGGTCACCAGATATCGAGCGTCCCACATCTTCGTCATCCCGGACTTGATCCGGGATCCATTACGACGGCGCAGTTATGGATCGCGGATCAAGTCCGGGATGACGATGAGGAGTAAATCCTCTCTATGGCTGCGCCACAGGGAGGATCAGCCACCTCCTTTTAACCCCTTGCTGCTAGCCTGCCCCCCATGACGGTCCATCCCGCCTTTCCGGTCGACGGCGCCCCGGTGCCGGCCGATGCCGCGCCGCTGGCGGTGCGCATCGTCGATCCGCTGGCGCTGTCGGACGAGCTCGCCGCGGCGTGGGATGCGCTGGCCGGGGATGCGAGCGAGCCCAACCCCTTTGTCGAGCGCTGGTGCCTGCAATCGGCGCTGCACCTGCTCGATCCCGAACGCCGCGCGCGGCTGGTGATGGTGCAGGCGGGCCGCGACGGGCCGGTCATCGGCGTGATGCCGCTCGCCCCCGCCGATCGTTACGGGCGGCTGCCGCTGCGCCACGTCACCGGCTGGGCGCACCCCAATCATTTCCTCGGCCTGCCGCTGGTCCGCGCGGGGTTCGAGACATTGTTCTGGTCGATCCTGCTCGGCTGGTGCGATGCGGCGCCGTGGGCGCGGACGCTCGTCCATGTGCCGCGGCTGACCGAGGATGGCCCGCTCCACCGGGCGCTGGCCAGCGTCGCGGCGGGGCGCGGCGGTGCGGCGGTGGCGGTGCACCGCGAGGCGCGCGCGCTGCTCGACAGCCGTTTGTCGGCCGAGGCCTATTGGGACGAAGCGGTGCGGCCGAAAAAGCGCAAGGAATTGCGCCGGCAGGCGAACCGGCTGGCCGAGCAGGGCGCGGTCAGCTTCCGCCGCTGGGCGGGCGGCGAGGCGGTCGAGCCGTGGATCGCCGCGTTTCTGGACCTCGAGGCGCGCGGGTGGAAGGGGCAGGCCGGATCGGCGCTCGCCAGCCACGGCGATACCGAAGCCTGGTTCCGGGCCATATTGGGCGCCGCCGCCGAGGCCGGCAAGCTCGACATGCGCGCGCTCTATCTGGACGATCGGCCGCTGGCGATGCTGATCAACTTCCTTTCGCCGCCCGGCGGCTTTTCGTTCAAGACCGCGTTCGACGAGGATTATGCGCGCTTCTCGCCCGGCGTGCTGCTGCAACAGGCGAACCTCGACCTGCTCGGCGACGCGCGCATCGACTGGGTCGACAGCTGCGCCGCGCCCGGCCACCCGATGATCGACAGCGTGTGGCGCGAGCGGCGGGCGCTGGTGTGGGTCAACGTCGCGCTGGCGGGCCGCGCCGACCGGTTGCGCTTCGACCTGCTGTCGCGCGTCGAACTTGCCTGGCGGCGCTGGAAAGGCGCCGCCCCTGCCGCCGCCGAAACACAGGACCCGACATGACGATGCACCAGCCGATCGCCGGCACCGTTTTCCCGCCGGACACTTTGGAAACGATGGCGGCGCTCTATCCGCGCGCCGCGGGCCTGCTGCACCACCGGCTGCCCGACCATCCGCTACTGTCGATCGAGGCCCTCGCGGCGCTCGCCGAAAGCCTGCCGGCGGCGCAGGTCGAATATAATCCGGGCGACGTGCCGATCGGGATCGCGCCCGAAGACCTGCCATCGAACGGCCTGACGATCGCCGAAACGATCCGCACGATCGACGTGAACCGCAGCTGGGCGGTGCTCAAGAATATCGAGAGCGACCCCGCCTATCGCGCGCTGCTGATGGACCTGCTCGGCGAGCTGCAACCGGTGGTCGAGCCGCGCACCGGCGCGATGCTGACGCCGCAAGGCTTTATCTTCGTGTCGTCGCCGGGGTCGATCACGCCGTTCCACTTCGATCCCGAACACAATATCCTGCTCCAGCTGCGCGGCACCAAGGTGATGCATGTGTGGCCGTCGGGCGACGAGCGTTTCGCGCACCGTCGCGAGCATGAACGCTATCACACCGGCGGGCATCGCAACCTGCCGTGGGACGATGGTTATCGCGGTGCCGCACAGCAGGTGCCGCTCGTCCCCGGCGACGCGGTGCTGATGCCGGTGATGGCGCCGCATTTCGTCGCCAATGGCGATGCGCCGTCGATCTCGCTATCGATCACCTGGCGCAGCGAATGGAGCTATCGCGAGTCCGAGGCGCATGCCGCCAATGCGTGGCTGCGGCGGCTGGGTCTCAACCCGGCGATGCCGCCGCGCTGGCCCGACCATGCGCGCGTCAAGACGGTCGGCTGGCGCATCGCGCGGCGGCTGCGGCTGGTGCATTGAACGCCCGCGAACGCGCCCATGACAGATTGCTTTCAATTGGCGCAATTTGGCGTTATGGGCGCGCATCCTTGAATATCGAGCCCATAGAGGACTGATGGCGAAAGAAGAACTTCTGGAAATGCGCGGCCAGGTGGTCGAACTGCTGCCCAACGCGATGTTTCGCGTCAAACTGGAAAACGACCACGAGATTCTGGGCCACACGGCCGGCAAGATGCGCAAGAACCGCATCCGCGTTCTCGTCGGCGACGAAGTGCTCGTCGAACTCACCCCCTATGACCTGACCAAGGGTCGGATCACCTATCGCTTCAAGTGAGCAGCGCGGCGAATCCTCCCGCGCCCGATCCGGCCCTCGTCCTCGCTTCGACTTCTCCGCGCCGGCGCGAGCTGCTGGCGCGCATCGGCATCACGCCGGCCCGCATCGCGGCCCCCGATATCGACGAGACGCCGGGCAAAGGCGAACTGCCGCGCGACTATGTGGCGCGGCTGGCCGAGGCCAAGGCGCTCGCGGTCGAGCGCGCGCCGCATGAGGTCGTGCTCGCCGGCGATACGACGGTCGCGGTCGGGCGCCGAATCCTCGAAAAACCCGCCGACGAGGCCGATCTGCGGCGGATGCTGGGGCTGCTGTCGGGGCGGCGGCACCATGTCTGGTCGGGCATCTGCGTGGTCGGCGCCGACGCCAGGCCGCGCGTCCGCGTCGCCGACACCGTCGTCGCTTTCAAGGTGCTGAGCGCCGCCGACATCGACTGGTATGTCGCGAGCGGCGAGGGGATGGGCAAGGCCGGCGGCTATGCGATCCAGGGGCGCGCCGAAACCTTTGTCCGCTTCCTGTCGGGCAGCCATTCGAACGTCGTCGGGCTGCCGCTGTTCGAGACGCGGGCGCTGCTGACCAGCGCGGGCATTGCGCTTGGCTGAGTGGCTTTACGAAGCCGGAATCGGCGAGGCGCGCGCCGCGCTGGTCGTCGATGGCGACATCGTCGAGGCCCGCATCGAACGCGACGGCGAAGCACCGCGCGTCGGCGCGATCATCGACGCGAAGCTGGTCGAGGTCGGCCCCGGCGGGAGGCGCGCGACGCTGGCGCTCGACCGCCCCGGCGCGCCGACCGTCACGGTCGCGCAGGTGCCGCCCGCGACGTCGCTCGGCGCGACGCTGCGCGTCGAGATCGAACGCATGGCACTGCGCGAACGCGGGCGCGACAAGCCGGCGCGGGCACGGCTCGCCGACGATGGCGCGGCGCTGTCCGACGGGCCCGACCTTAGCGCGCGCATCGCGGCAAGCGGCGTGCCGGTCACCATCTTGCGGCCGACCGATCCCGACCGGCTGGAGCAAGCCGGCTGGTCGGACGTGATCGATTGCGTGCGCCGCGGCCATTGGGATTTTGCCGGCGGCGCCCTGTGGGTCGATGCGACCCCGGCGATGCTGCTGATCGACATCGACGGCGAGGGCGACCCGCTGGCGATTGCCAGCGCCGGCGCGCGGGCGGCGGCGGCGGTCATTCGCCGCTGCGACATCGGCGGATCGATCGGCATCGATTTTCCCGCCGTACCCGACCGGGCGGGGCGGCAGGCGATCGATGCTTTGATCGATGCGGCGCTGCCACCGCCGTTCGAACGCACCGCGGTCAACGGCTTCGGGCTGATGCAGATCATCCGCCCGCGCCGCCGCGCGTCGCTCGTCGAACAGGTCCGCTTCGATCTCGCCCGGACCGATGCCGCGCTGCTGCTGCGCCAGGCCGAGCGGACGGTCGGGACGGGGCCGCTGACCCTGACCGCGCGGCCCGCGGTGATCGACCAGATCGCCGCGTATCCCGCTTGGGCCGAGCTGTTGCAGACGCGCACCGGCCGCATCGTGCGGCTGGCGCCGAACCCCGAATTAAAAGGAACGGGCCATGCCCAGTAAGCCCCCAAGCTGTCCCTTGTGCGGCAAACCGCGCGACAGCGAATTCAAGCCGTTCTGCAGCCGCGGCTGCCGCGACCGCGACCTGCTCGCATGGTTCGGCGAAGGCTATCGCGTCCCCGCTGAACAGGCGCCCGACGGCACCGCCGACACCGATCGTTTCGACGACGACTGACCGCGAAATCGCGCCGCACAAAGCCACTGGACAGGACGCAAGGCCCTGCCTATAGCCGCCGCTCGCCAGCGCGGTCGTCCGGCCGCAGCGGCCTTGCCCGGGTAGCTCAGTTGGTAGAGCATGCGATTGAAAATCGCAGTGTCGGCGGTTCGAACCCGTCCCCGGGCACCACTTTTCCGAGCTGAAATTTGCGGCGCCGCCCATGGTAAACCTGCGTTTTCCGTAGCGCAAACTGTTGCCTTTTAGTCACTAATGGCCGGAAAATCAGCTCGCTTCGTCGCATCGCGTTGACGCGGCGCGGCGCGATATTACAGCGGGCCGTTACCAGCGGGGCATCTCCCTTTTAGGCCACAGGGCCGCGCCGTCGCCGGTTTTGGAGAGAGAGACATCATCATGACTTTGCGCAACATCCTGTTGGGCGCCACCATGCTGTGCGCCACCGCCACCCCCGCTTTCGCCTATGCCCAGGACGCCGCCCCCGCCGACACGACCGACACCACCGACTATGGTAACGAGATCATCGTCACCGCGTCGAAGCGGTCGCAGACGTTGCAGGACACGCCGGTCGCCGTCTCGGTCACCTCGGCCGCTGATCTGGAAAACGCCCAGATCCGCGACCTGATCGACCTGCAGTCGTCGGTTCCCAGCTTGCGCGTGTCGCAGCTCCAGTCGAGCGCCAACACCAATTTCATCATCCGCGGCTTCGGCAACGGCGCCAACAACGCCGGCATCGAACCTTCGGTCGGCGTGTTCATCGACGGCGTCTATCGCTCGCGCTCGGCCGCCCAGATCGGCGATCTTCCCAATGTCGAGCGCATCGAAGTGCTGCGCGGTCCGCAATCGACCCTGTTCGGCAAGAATGCGTCGGCGGGCGTCATCAGCATCGTCACGCAAAAGCCGCAGTATGAATTCGGCGGCTCGCTCGAGGCGACCTACGGCAATTTCGACGCGATCACGGTCAAGGGCGATGTCACCGGTCCGATCGGCGACACCGTCGCCTTCTCGATCGGCGGCAGCTACAACCGCCGCGACGGTTATGCGCAGGACCTGAAGCTCGGCACCGACGTCAACGACCGCAACCGGTGGGGCGTGCGCGGCCAGCTGCTCTTTGAACCGACCGATGCGCTGTCGATCCGCCTGATCGGCGATTACGACAAGATCGACGAAAATTGCTGCATCGCCGGCAACGTCATCGCCGGTCCGACCATCGCGATCACCAACGCGCTCGCCGGCGGCCCCAGCGTCGATGCCAACAACCCGTTCTCGTACGACGTCTACAACAATTTCCTGTCGTCGAACGAGATCGAGAATTACGGCGGCTCGGCGCAGATCGATTATGATCTCGGCTCGATGGCGTTCACCTCGATCACCGCCTATCGTCAGGTGCGCGCGCTGACCAACCAGGATTCGGACTTCACCGGCGCCGACCTGATCGGTGAGAACAGCCAGGACCTGGGCATCGATACCTTCACCCAGGAAGTGCGCCTGACCTCCGACTTCGACGGTCCGCTCAACTTCCTGCTCGGCGGCTATTATTTCAACGAAAAGATCGACCAGGAAAACGACATCCGGTTCGGCACCCAGTTCCGGCCCTATGCCGACCAGCTGATCCGGGCATCGACCGGCAACGCGCTCAACGTCAATTCGCTCGAGGCGCTCCTCGGCTCGGCGAACGGCACCAACTATGCGGGCAGCTTCTTCCGCGCCGGTGACGGCCTCGACGAAGCCTATAAGCTGAAGGACGAAGCCTTCTCGATCTTCGGCACGGTCGATTTCGACGTCACCGACCGGCTGACGCTGACGCTGGGCGGCAACTATACCAAGGATCGCAAGCGCTTCTCGACCAACGTCATCAGCAGCGACGTCTTCTCCGGCGTCGATCTCGCCGGTTCGGGCGGGCGCGTGCTGGCGCAGCAGGCGATCGCGACGCAGGTCGGCGCGTTCATCGGCTTGCCGGCCGGGCAGCTTGCCGACGCGGCGCAGATCCAGGCTTTCGCGCAGGCGCAGCCTGCCGGGTTCGGCCAGATCGTCGCCGGCGCCAACCAGTTCGGTGCACTCAACGCCAATCTGACCACCGCACAGGCTGCGGCCGACACCAATCCGCTCACCGTCGGCAACCCGTTCCTGGCGCTGCGCCCGTTCCAGTTCCTGCCGCCGTTCCTCAACCTTCCCAACGCGGTCGAAGACGGCAAGACCAACGACAGCGACTTCTCGTACAGCGTCCGCGCCGCCTATGAGCTGACCGACACGGTCAACGTCTATGCGACCTATGCGACGGGCTTCAAGGCGAGCTCGGTCAACCTGTCGCGCGACAGCCGGCCGCTCGCGTCGGACCTGCCCGCGATCATTTCGGGCGGGCTGGGCGTTCCCAACCTCGGGACCGGATCGCGCTTCGCCGAACCCGAAGAATCGACCGTTTACGAGTTCGGGCTGAAGGGCCAGTGGTCGGTCGCCGCGCTGAACCTCGCGGTGTTCAAACAGTCGATCAAGGGCTTCCAGTCGAACGTCTTCACCGGCACCGGCTTCGCGCTCGCCAATGCCGGCAAGCAGTCGACCTTCGGCATCGAGTTCGACGGGTCGGTGCGGCCGGTCGACGGGCTGAACCTGACGCTGGCGGCGACCTATCTCGACGCCAAATACGACAGCTTCGTCAACTCGGCGTTCGGCGACATTTCGGGCACCACCCCCGCGGGCATCCCCGCGCTGGCGATGTCGATGGGCGCGACCTACACGCACGAGTTCGGTGGCGGCACCCGTGCCATCGCGCATGTCGATTACCAGTATGAAAGCCCGGTCCAGATCGTCGAAGGGCTGAGCGGCTTCGCCCCCGGCGTCGTCGAAGGTCTGAAGCGCGAGGTGAACCAGCTCAACGCATCTTTCACCCTGGCGCTGACCAACGGGCTGGAAGTCGGCGTGTGGGGCCGCAACCTCACCAACGCGCAGTACCTCACGACGATCTTCCCGGCGGTGGCGCAGGCCGGTAGCGTGTCGGGCTATCCCAGCCAGCCGCGCACCTATGGCGGCACCGTTCGCTTCAAATTCTGATCGGAGCGGCCGGAGCGGGCGACCGCTTCGGCTCCGCGATCGGCGGACAAAAGAAACCCCGGCCTCTCGATGGAGAGGCCGGGGCTTTTTTGTGGCTGGGTCGCCGGGTCGGTTAGAACTTCACGCCGGCCGCGATGCCATAGCGGCGCGGCTCGAGGGTGAAGATGTTGGTGTAGTTACCCGACGACTGGTCGGTGATGTACAGGCCGGTGACGCTGTTGGCGTCGAAGACATTCTGGATGAAGCCGCGCACATACCATTTTTCGTCGGCTCCGTTCAGCTGCAACTGGGCGTTGACCTGGGCATAGCCTTTGATCTTGTTGACGTTGCCGTTGAAGATGCTGCCAAAGCTTTCGCCGGTGTAGGCAAGGTCGAAACGCGGCACGAGGGTCATGTCGCTGTCGCCCAGCCGGGCGGTGTACTGGACGCCGGCGCTGAACTTGTAATTCGGCGCCTGCGGCAGCTGGTTGCCGCGCAGGTTCACCGGAATACCGGCCGAATATTGGAAGGTCTCGCCGTTGATCGTCGTCGAGGTTTCGATGCCGCCAAACGCCGGGTTGGCGCCCAGCGTGGGTGCCAGCGCCGCGATCACAGCGCAGACGCTATAGGCGCCGGTCGATGCGATGCCGCCTTCGGCGGGGAAGGGGGTCGTGCCCTGCAACCCGGCCCCAGCGGCCAGGCCCGGAATGGCGCCCGCGTTGATCAGCGCGTTGACCTGGTTCACATAGGCGTTGACCCCGGCGATGTTGCCCGACGACGACGCCACCGCGCAGTTCGCCGCATTGGTGATGTCCTTGATGATCACCGCATCGGCGCGGCCACCGCCGAAATCACGCGGGTTGCTGGTGTATTTGTCTTCGGTCACCTTGGTGTGCAGGTAGCTGAAGCCAAGGTTGATCACCCAGTCGGGATCGGGGCGCACGATGGCTTCGGCCTCGAAACCGTAGATGTCGGCGTCGACATTGTCGTTGACCGCGGTGCGGGCGACGATCTTGCTCAGCTGCAGCTTCTTGTACTTGTAATAGAAGGCGGTCAGGTTGAGCGTCAGCGCGCCGTTGCCGAAGCTGTTCTTCGACCCGATTTCGAACGCATCGACCTGCTCGGGCGCGAACGATTCGGGCACCGCGAAGATCGGCTGCAGCGGCGGGTTGATGCCGCCCGATTTGTAACCGCGCGAATAGGAGGCATAGAGCAGATTGTCGTCGGTGATCTTGTAATCGATCACTGCGCGGCCGGTCAATTCGTTGAACTTGACGCTGCGGGCCTGGATGATCTGGTTGCCCGGGGTACCCGGGTCGGCGTCGAAGCTGCCGACGAAGGGCGAATCGAACGCGGAACCGGTCTGGCCGAACGGCACCAGGAAGCTGGCCAGCGTCGAGCGTGCGAGCACGCTCTTCTTGTCGTTGTTGTAACGCAGGCCGGCGGTCAGTTTCAGGCGATCGTTGACCTCGAAATAGGCTTCGCCGAAAATGCCGTAGGATTTGACCTTCAGATCGTCGGTGTTGTTGCGGAAGAAGGGGGTGCCGAGGAACGACGGCGGCAGCCCGTTGCTCAGCGCGTTGAACCCACCGAGTACCCCAGTCAGATAGTCGATCGGGAAGGCGTTCACATAATAGCTGTTCTCGGTCAGGTGATAGTCGGCATAGATGCCGCCGAGCAGCGCGTTGAACGGCCCGTCGAAGTCGGTGGTCAGGATGCTTTCGACCGACCAGCTGCTGTTATACTGGTTCGACCGGTCGAACTGCAGCGATTCGGTGCTGCAGATGCTGTTGCCGCCATAGCTGCCGAAGCCGGTGTCATCGGCCTGCGAGGTGCAGAGCACGCCGTTCGGGCCGTTGGGGATGATCGCCGCCGCGACCGGCGCGAAATATGCCTGCAGCGCCGGACCGAGCAGGCCGTTTGCAGCCGCCTGCAAGGTATTGAGGCCGCCGGCGTAAAGCGCGCGGTTGCCGACATTGCTGTTGTAATCCTGCAAGGCTTCCAGCTTGACCTTTTGATACTGGCCCGAAATCTGCAGCGACACCGGCCCGAAATTGTGGTCGATTTCACCCTGCAGCGTCAGTTCGCTGGTAAAATAGGACGGCGTGAAGGCGGTGTTCACGGTGCGCGGATCGGCGGGCACTGTCGTGTTGGCATAAACGTCGGGACCATAGAGGCTGCCGAGCGCGAAGGCGGCGGGAATGCCTTGGGTCGCGAGGAACTCGCGCGACGTCAGCGCGGCGGTGAAGGTCGAATTGCCGTTGAAGGGCGAATTGTCGAGCCGGGTGTTCAGACAGCCGAGGATGCCGGTCGGGTCGCGCTGGCAGCGCTGTTTCTGGATGCGGGTGCGCTGGTCCTTTTCGCGGAAATAGGATCCGAGCAAGGTCACCGTGGTGTCGGGCGACGGCTCCCAGCTCAACGTGCCGCGCACCGAGTAAAGGTCGCGGTCGTCGATGCGGGTGCCAAGGAAGGCGTTTTTGGTGTAACCGTCGCATGCCCGCGACGCGCAGGCCCAGCGTGTCGCCGATGGGAATATTCACCATCGCCTTGGCCTTCATCGAATCGAAATTGCCATATTCGCCTTCGGCGGCGGCTTCGAAGACGCCCAGCTTCGGCTTGGCGGTGATGACGTTGACCACGCCCGAGGTCGCGTTGCGCCCGAACAATGTGCCCTGCGGCCCGCGCAGCACTTCGACGCGTTCGAGGTCGAAGAATTCGGTTTCGAACAGCCGGGTAGAAAACAGCGGGTCGCCGTTCAGGTGGATCGCGGTCGCGCTGTCGCAGGTGGTGCCGACGCAAAGGTCGCCGATGCCGCGAATGGTAAAGCTGGCGCCGGTGAAGTTGGTCTTGGTGAAGGTGACGTTCGGCAGGGTCAGCTGCAGATCCGACGGGGTCTTGATCTGCTGCGCTTCCAGCGCTTCGGCCGAAAAGGCGCTGACCGCGATCGGCACGTCCTGCAGGCGTTCGGACTGGCGCTGCGCGGTGACGACGATTTCGCCGCCAAAGGCGTCGCGTTCCGTTTCTTCCGCCGCATCCTGCGCAAACGCGGGGGTCGCCACCGCCATCGCCAGGATCGAGGTGCCGATCAGTGCCTTGAACTTCATATAAAGCCTCCCTTTTTCAATCCGTATTTACGGATTGCCCAATTGCATCGCCCAATCGGGAGGGGACAAATTTCCAGTCAGAGCTATAGGCGCCGGATCCAGTCGATCCGGCGTGAGCGCAAGCGCAAACGCGATAGCGTATAGCCAGCTATGCTGGTCATCATCCTCTCCCACCGGCATCCGGGGAAAGACGCCGGCTCTCCGATCACGACCTGCTTCGGCAGGTTCTGTAATACGATAAAACTGCGCTTAGTTGACGAAAGCGTCAAGTGGCTTGTGCGGGAGCGCGATAAGGAAATTTTATTGCGTTTGGCACGACGGTAAAAATGCCGGTTTCCGCAACGTAAACTTGTTTTCGGCCATGAAAATCTTCTGCCGCCGGGCTTGCGTAACGGCGCAATGACGCCGAAATGTGCGACATCCATGCAACAGTGAAGGCGGCGCGATGACGAATGTGGAAGTGGGACCCGACGGCAAAGCGGTGGTGCCGGACGAGGTCCTGGACGCGGTGCGCACGCTGATCAACTGGGCCGGCGACGACCCCTCGCGCGAGGGGCTGCTCGACACCCCGAAACGCGTCGCGCGCGCCTGGCTCGAATATTGTTCGGGCTATGCCGACGATCCGGCAATCCACCTCCAGCGTACCTTCGAAGAGGTCGGCGGCTATGACGAGCTCGTACTGCTCAAAGACATTCCGTTCCAGTCGCACTGCGAACATCATATGGCGCCGATCACCGGCAAGGCGTCGATCGCGTATATGCCCAAGGCGCGCGTCGTCGGCATTTCGAAGCTGGCGCGGGTGCTCAACGGCTATGCGCGGCGGTTGCAGGTGCAGGAACGGCTGACCGCCGAGGTCGCCAAATGCATCTGGGACAATCTCCAGCCGCACGGCGTCGCGGTGGTCATCGACGCCCAGCACGGCTGCATGACCGGACGCGGCGTGCGCACCCCCGGCGTCGGCATGGTGACCAGCCGCCTGCTCGGCTGTTTCCTCGACGACCAGCGCAGCCGCAAGGAAGTGCTGAGCCTGATGGGCTATTGATCCTCGTCGGTCAGCGCCGCCACATCCGCAGCAGCTGATATTGCACCGCCTGCAACCGGGTGTAATTCTCCGGGTCCATCTTCGTGCCCTCGAGCGCCGCAACCTCGTTGAGCTCATAGATTAGGCCCCGGTGCGCCACGTCGGGGATCAGGCTCTGGATGAAGGTGATCGCGACCAGCCGCTCGCCGCGCGTCACCGGCTCGACTTCGTGTAGCGTGTGCGAGGGGTAGACGATCGCGACCCCCGGCGCTTCCTTGAAGCGCAGGTCGGCATTGCCCAGCCGCACATGCAGCGCGCCGCCGTCATAATCGGCGGGGTCGGTCAGGAAGACGGTGCAGCTGACGTCGGTGCGCAGCTGACCGTCGGGCAGCGGGATATAAGCGGCATCGGGATGCAGCCCGTAATGCATTCCCGGCGTGTAGCGCGTCAGCAGCGGCGGCGCGATGCGCGCCGGAAAGGCAAACTCCATGAATTCGGGGCTGCGCACCATCGCGTCGAGCAGGATCTTCGACGATCGTTCATAGGCCCCGGCGTCGTGAAGCTGGAGGTTGTTCTTGATCTTCGAATGCGGGTTGCTGATCTTGCCGTCGACGAACTGGCCGCTCGCGGCAATATCGCGCAGCGCACGGACCTCGTTGGCGTCGAGCAGCGGGACGAGCTTGAACATCTTCTATTCCTGGGCGCCGTGGATCGGCAGGGTGGCGAGTGTCTTATAGCGTGCGGCGAGCGCTTCAACCCATGCGATCGCTTGCACGATGGACGGGGCGTGGTCGGTCGCCGCCTGCGCCTGCAACTGACGGCGCAGGTCGGCGCTGTAGCCATGTTCGGGCGCCTTGGCATATTGGCGCATGATCGGCCCGGCGAGCGCCGCCTCGACCCGCGCCGCGTCGCGGGTCAGCCCCAGGTGCCGCGCCTGCGCGACCAGCGCCGCGGCGGGATCCGCCAGCATCGCCTCGAAATCTACCCACAGGTGGCGGGGGTCGGCGGCGGGCAGGGTGCGCTGCGCCGTCGCCATTTCGCACAGCCAGCTCATCGCCACGCGCGTCACCGGCGGCAATTGCCACAGCTGGGGCGCGAAATCGGGCAGCAGCGCCGCGAGCCGCGCCATCCGCGCCGGCGCCTGCGCGATCGTTTCGGCGAACGACGCCTCGCCCGCCAGGATCGTTTCGAGATAGCGCGGCAGCGGGACATAAAGGAACAGCGTCGGACCGCCGTCGTCGGTCAGATCGTCGGCGATCGCGGTGATGACGCTCGACGCCTTGACCATCGCGCGCTGGCCCGGCTGGAACCCGCGCCCCAGCCAGCCGAGCATCTGCCCCAGCCGCGCGCGATAGCGGTCGGCCGACCACACCGACTCGGGCCGGTCGATGCGCTCGGCGAGTTGCGCAAAGCTGCGCAGCAGCATCGGTTCGCGCAGCGGCAGCACGTCGCCCGTCTCGGCCAGCAGGCGCGAGACGAGGGTCGAGCCGACATGGCCGATATGAAATATAAAACGCGGCCGTGGCGCCGCGCCGCCCAGATCGGGCAACGCCTCCCACGCCATCCACTCGCGCGCGATGCGGTCGGTCAGCAGCCGCTGGTCGAGGAAGCTGGCGGCGCGATAATCGCTCTCGGTCAGCCGCGCGACGAGGACACGATCCTTCGCCAGATCGGCCATCTGCGGCAGCAGGCCGGCATCGGCGGCAAAGCGGGACGGGAACGCGGTATCGGCCATCGGTGCTGCCATAGGAAAGGCGGGGCGGGTTGGCCAGTGGCGGGATTGGGTGGGGGCGCTCGTTGCGGGTCCTCCCCGGAACGGGGAGGGGGACCAGCGAAGCTGGTGGAGGGGTACGCGGTGTAGAGCGAGGCGGACGCGGGCCTGTGCCCCTCCACCACCCTGCGGCCTCGCGGGAAGCAACGCGCCCCGCGCGCTCCTTTGCTCCGCTCGCTCCCCCTCCCCCTCCCCCGTTGGGGAGGATCGCTTGAGGTCACCGCACGCCCCGCAAAAGCCGCACACCCCGCAAAAGAAAGGGGCCGCGTCTCCCGATGGAAACGCGGCCCCGTTCAAAAGGCTTCGGCCGGAAAAAGCTCAGGCTTCTTCGGCGTCGTCCGCAGTGGTTTCGTCGGCAGGCGCGGCGTCCGAAGGGGGCGTGCCTTCTTCGAACTCGTCTTCGCTGTCGGGCTCCAGCGCCGTGGCGGCGGCCTCGGCCTGTTCTTCCTCGAACATCGCGGCGATGACGTCGATGCCCTGCTTCTGCATCTCGGCTTCATCGGGCGAGCGGGCGACGTTGACGCCGACCGACACGATGACTTCGGGGTGCAGCTTGACCTTGACGTCGACCAGGCCGAGCGCCTTGATCGGGCGTTCGAGTTCGACCATCGACTTGCCGAGGCCGGTGACGCCGTCTTCGGCCAGCGCGTCGACGATGTCGCGCACCGACACCGAACCGTAAAGCTGGCCGGTGTTCGACGCCTGGCGGATCAGGACGATCTGCTTGCCGTCGATATCCTTGGCACGGCCTTCGGCCTCGCCGCGACGTTCGGCGTTATCGGCCTCGATCTTTTCGCGGTTGGCTTCGAACAGCTTGCGGTTGGTGTCGTTCGCGCGCAGCGCCTTGTTGTTGGGCAACAGATAGTTGCGGGCAAAGCCGTTCTTGACGTTGACGACATCGCCGATGCCGCCGAGTTTCTCGATGCGTTCGAGCAGGATGATTTCCATCGGACCAGCCCTCCTTACTTCACAACATAGGGGAGCAGGCCGATGTGGCGCGAGCGTTTGATCGCTTTCGCCAGCTCACGCTGCTTTTTGGCGGACACCGCGGTGATCCGCGACGGGACGATCTTGCCACGCTCCGACAGGTAACCCTGGAGCAGGCGAACGTCCTTGTAATCGATGACCGGTGCGTCCTTCGCAGTGAAGGGGCAGGTCTTGCGGCGGCGGAAAAAGGGTCGTGCCATGGTCGTTATCCTTATTCTTCGCCGTCGCGGTCACGACCGCCACGTTCGCCGCGGCCGCCCCGACGTTCTTGTTTGCGCATCATCACCGACGGGCCCTTTTCGAGCTCGTCGACCTTGATCGTCATCCAGCGGATGATGTCTTCGCTGATCGCGGCCTGACGCTCGATCTCTGCGATCGCTTCGCCCGACACTTCGGCCGACAGCATCACATAATGACCCTTGCGGTTCTTCTGAATCTTGTAGGCGAGCTGCTTGAGGCCCCAGGTTTCGGTCTTGTGAACCTGGCCCTTATACTCGCCGATGACGTTGGTGACGGTTTCCGCCAGCGCGTCGACCTGAGCCTGGCTCAGGTCCTGACGCGCAATAAAAACATGCTCGTAGAACGGCATGATGCGCTTCCTTCGATTTGGCCGATCGCTGACCTGCGCCAATCGCAGGCCCCTCCGGCTGTCGTCTCGCCTTGCGAATCGGTGCAAAGCAAACGGGGCGACGGCCTAAGAGCCTCGCCCCGAATGGACGCGCCTATACAGATTTCGGCGGCGGAAGCAAGGGCAGGGGAAGGGGCTAGTCGCGCAGAGGACGCAGAGACCACAAAGAAGAATCACTTGTTCACGCGGAGAAGCGGAGACGCGGAGAGAATGCGCTTGCCGCAAAGCGGTCTCTTTCCTGCGACGCCAAACGGCAGGGCGGCAGCGGAAGGAAAAAAGAGCCTTTCGGCTCGACCATCTCCGCGTCTCCGCGTGAACCCTGTTCCTCTGCGATCTCTGCGTCCTCTGCGCGCCAAATATTCAGCCAAGCTTCCCCAGCAATTCGTACCCGAACTCGGTCAGCGTGTCGTCGCGTGCACCCAAGATCAGGATGCGGTCGCCTGCTTTCGCTTCATCGAGCATCGCGGCGCCGCAATGGGCGCGGGTAGTCAGATGCACCGCATCGCCGCCGCCAGCTTGCGTTTCGGCGACCAGTGCTTCGCTGCCGATGCTGCGGTCGACGGTGCCGCCGAAATAGACCGGGGCGCAGACGAACAGCTTGTCGCCGTCGCGCATCCCCGCGGCAAAGCTCGCGGCGAGTTCCTTGCCCATCTGGCGCAGCGGGCCATAGCCGTGCGGCTGGAAAAAGATCAGCGCGCGGCCGGGCAGTTCGGCGACGGCCGCCAGCGTCGCGGCGACCTTGTCGGGGTTGTGCGCGAAATCGTCGATCACGGTGACGCCGCCGGCCTGCCCCAAGATTTCGTAGCGCCGGGCGAGCCCGGTGAAGCCGGCGAGCGCCGCGACCGAGTCCGCCACCGAAATGCTCACCGCGCGCGCGGCGGCGATCGCGGCGAGCGCGTTGGCGGCATTGTGCCGACCGGGCATCCGCAGCCGCACATCGTGCCGGCCGCCGGCGAAGCTGACCGAAAAGCGGCACCCGTCGGGCAGCGCTTCAAAGTCGCTGCCGCGCATCGCCGCGCCGTCGCCGAAGCCGAAGCGCAGATTGTTGTCGGCGTTGAACAGCGGGACGGATTCGGGATCGTCGGCGTTGACCACCGCAACCCGCGCCTTGCCGACAAAATCGCCGAACAGCGCGTGAAGCTCGGCCAGGCTCTTGTGATCGAGGCTGATGTTGGTGACGACCGCAACGTCGGGCCGGTACAGCGCGATCGAACCGTCGCTTTCGTCGACTTCGCTGACATAGGTGGCGGCGTCACCCACCAGCGCGCTGGCGAAGGGCGCCTCTGGGCCAGCAAAATTGCGCATCACCGCGCCGTTCATCACCGTCGGGTTGCGCCCGACGCTGGCCAGGATCCAGCCGATCATGGCGGTGACGGTCGACTTGCCGCTCGTCCCGCCGACGCCGATCGCATGGGCGGCGTCGTTGAACAGCGCGGCGTTCAGCTCGGCGCGGGTGATCCGCGGCAGGCCCAGGGCACTGGCGGCGGCGACGTCGGGCACGCTGTCCTCGACCGCTGCCGAGGCGACGAGGGTCTGGCCGGCCTTCGGCCCGCTGCCGTCCTGCGGGAAAAATTCGACCCCCTCGCGGGCGAGCCACGCGAATTTTTCGGGCGAGCGGCCCTGGTCGCGGCTGCGATCGGACCCCGCAACGCTGGCGCCGCGCGCCGCGACGATCGTCGCCAGCGGCAACATCCCCGACCCGCCGATGCCGCAGAAGAAATAGGATTTGTTTTCCGACATGACGGCGCGATATGGCGTTGGCGGAGGGTTTGCAACATCGGGCGACATTCCCTCTCCCGTTCGCATCGAGCGAAGTCGAGATGCCCCTCGGCTTGGCGCTGGCCTTCGGGATGTCTCGACTTCGCTCGACACGAACGGAATATAGAACCCGCCCCATGCGTATCGGTATCGTCGCCCCCGCCACCCGCATCCTGCCCGACGACGCCGAGGCGGTGCGCGCGCTGGCGCGGCTCGGCTATCCCGATGTCGAGCTGGTGTTCGACCCGCAATGCTTTGCCACCCACGGCCATTTCGCCGGCGAGGACGGCCATCGCTGCGCGGCGCTGGTCGAGATGGCGAACCGCCCCGACATCGACGCGGTGTGGTTCGCGCGCGGCGGCTATGGCGCCTGCCGCATCGCCGAGGATGCGGTCGCGGCGATGACCGACGCGGCGCGCGGCAAGGCGTATCTCGGCTATTCGGACCTCGGCAATCTGCTCGGCGCGCTCTATCGCGATGGCTTCGACCATGTCGCGCACGGCCCGATGGTCGCCGACATCCGGCGCGAGGGCGGCGATGTGGCGGTGCTGCGCGCGCTCGACTGGCTGGTCGCGCGCGATCCCGCGGCGTGCGAGCCGGGGTTGCAGCATGGCGCGCGCCATGCGGCGTTCAACCTGATGACGCTGTCGATGCTGCTCGGGACCCCGCTCGAACCCGACCTTTCGGGCCATGTCCTGATCGTCGAGGAGGTCAGCGAATATCTCTATGCCTTCGACCGCGCGCTGTTTCATGTGACGAGCTATCTCGCGCCGCGCGGGCTGGCCGGGCTGCGGCTCGGACGGGTCAGCGACATTCTCGAAAACGAACGGCCGTTCGGGATGGAGGTCGAAGCGATGGCGCGGGGCTGGTGCGCGCGCACCGGCATCGCGTGGCTGGGCCGCGCCGACATCGGTCATGATGTGGCGAACAAGGTCGTCCCCTTCGGCTTGCATCGCGCCGGGTGAGGGAATAGGCGCTTTGCCTTTCCGTCATCCCGGCGCAAGCCGGGATCGCTGGAGGGACAACGCAACCGATCCCAGCCTGCGCTGGGATGACGAGTAGGAAGTCTTATGCGCGCATTCATCTTTCCGGGTCAGGGCAGCCAGGCGGTCGGCATGGGCAAGGCGCTGGCCGACGCTTCGCCGACGGCGCGCGAAGTGTTTCAGGAGGTCGACGACGCGCTGGGGCAAAAGCTGTTCCGGCTGATGACCGAAGGCCCCGAGGACCAGCTGGTCCTCACCGAAAATGCCCAGCCCGCGATCATGGCGAACGCGATCGCGACGCTGCGCGTGCTCGAAAAGGAAGGCGGCGTGACGCTGGCCGCCAAGGCCGATTATGTCGCGGGCCACAGCCTCGGCGAATATAGCGCGCTCTGCGCGGCGGGTGCTTTCGACCTCGCGACCACCGCGCGCCTCCTCAAGACGCGCGGGCAGGCGATGCAGGCGGCGGTGCCCGTCGGTATCGGGGCGATGGCCGCTTTGCTCGGTGCCGACATCGACACCGCGCAAAAGCTCGCCGATGCCGCTGCCGAAGGCGAAATCTGCACCGTCGCCAACGACAACGACCCGTCGCAGGTCGTGATCTCGGGCCACAAGGGCGCGGTCGAACGCGCCGTCGCGCTGGTGAAGGACGCTGGACAATCTTGGGGCATCAAGCGCGGCGTCCTGCTGCCGGTGTCGGCGCCCTTCCACTGCCCGCTGATGCAACCCGCCGCCGACGCGATGGCCGAAGCGCTCGCCGCCAACCCGCCGCGCGCGCCTCTCGTCCCCGTCGTCGCCAACGTCACCGCCAGCCCGGCCAGCGACGCCGACACGATCCGCGACCTGCTCGTCCAACAAGTCACCGGCCGCGTCCGCTGGCGCGAAAGCGTCGCCGCGATGGAGGACATCGGCGTCACCCACTTCGCCGAATTCGGCGGCAAGGTGTTGTCGCCGATGGTCAAACGCAGCGCCAGCGGCGAGGTCGAGACCGTCAGCGTGATCTCGATGGACGACATCGAAGCTTTGCTGAAAACGCTCTGATCCAAAGATTCAGGAGACATAATATGTTCGATCTCACCGGCATGACCGCTCTCGTCACCGGCGCTTCGGGGGGCATCGGCTCGGCCATCGCGCAGGCGCTCGCCGCGCAGGGCGCGCGGCTCGCGGTGTCGGGTTCCAACGCCGACAAGCTCAATGCCTTTCGCGACACGCTCGGCGGCGATCATGTCGCTTTGCCGTGCAACCTCGGCGATGCCGCCGCGGTCGATGCGCTGGTGCCGTCGGCCGTCGAGGCGCTCGGCAAGCTCGATATCCTCGTCAACAATGCCGGGGTGACGCGCGACAACCTCATCATGCGGATGAAGGACGAGGAGTGGATGGACGTCATCCGCATCAACCTCGAGGCCAATTTCCGCCTCGCGCGCGCCGCGGCGAAGCCGATGATGAAGGCGCGCTTCGGCCGCATCATCTCGATCACCAGCGTCGTCGGCGCCACCGGCAATCCGGGGCAGGCCAATTATGCCGCGTCGAAGGCGGGGGTCACCGGTATGACCAAGGCGCTGGCGCAGGAACTCGCCAGCCGCGGGGTGACTGCGAACTGCGTCGCGCCGGGCTTTATCGCGACCGCGATGACCGACGATTTGCCCGACACGCAGAAGGAGGCGCTGAACCAGCGCATCCCGGCCGGCCGGATGGGGGAGGGGAGCGACATCGCCGCCGCGGTCGTCTATCTGGCGTCGAAGGAAGCCGGCTATGTCACCGGTCAGACCTTGCATGTAAATGGCGGCATGGCCATGCTGTCCTGACGGGGTAAGCGTCGAGGCTCGAAGGGAAATAGCGATGATGAAGACTTTGATCGCGGGCGCCGCGCTGGCGCTGGCGACCGTGCCGGCGACCGGCCTGGCGCAGGAAGGCGCGAAGTTCGATTGCGTCAATTCCGGCGCCGATGCCGGACTGAAGGCCTCGCTTGGCGCCGCGATGACCGGCGCCGGCGACGACGCCAACCGCGATACGCTGTTCAAGCAGCTCGCGGCGATCACCGACGGCTGCGTCGCCAAGCACGCGATCACCGACGAGCAGAAGGGTCCCTATTTCGACTACAGCCTCGCGCGCATCTCGCGCGAATGGCTGGTCGGCGACCTCGCCAAGCTGAATCTGGCGACCGGCGTCGTCGACAAGGCGCTCGCCTTCGGGCCGGGGCTGGCGAACCCCGATTTGTCCAAAGAGATTTCGAACGACCATATCATGGCGATCGTCCAGGCCTATATCGACAGCGGCGTCGATATCGAAAAGGTCGATGCCGCGGTGTGGGAAAAGGTCGGCGCCTATGCTGCCGCGACCTCGATCTACTGGAACAAGAAGCAATCGCTGCCGTTCTGATAAAGCGGCGTCGCCCCCGCGAAGGCGGGGGCGACGTACTCTTAAAAACTAGCCCTCGCCGTAATCCGGAAATCGCGGCCGGCGAGCGGCACATAATCCTTGGTAAAGCTGGCGTGGCGCCGCGCTTCGACGTCGAAGATATTGTTCGCCGCCAGCGACAGCGACAAATTCTTCGTGTCGGGCAGCGGGCGCCAGGTCACCGAGGCGTTGACGAGCGTGAAGCCCTTGGTCGGGGTTTCGAACGCCGCGACGCGGGTCTGGTCGTCGGTCCATTCGACCTCGGCGCGCGCGTCGATCCGTTCGCCCTGCGCCTCGAGTCCGCCCAGCACGCGCAGCGCCGGGATGCGCGGGACGTTGCGGTCGGCGCCGCCGCCCTTGATCGTCGCGCGCGTCATGTCGGCAACGACATCGCCGATGATGTTGAATCCGGCGATCTGCGCCAGTCGCGCGCTCGCCTCGGCCTCGAAACCCCAGACGCGGGCGTCGCGCTGGAAATATTGGAACACCGGCAATTCATCCTGTTCGGCGCCGGTCGCGGCCGAATAGATGAAATCGTCGAACCAGTTCGAATAGCCCGTGAGCGCGAGGTTGAAGCCGTCGGTACGGACCTTGAACGACGCTTCGGCGCCCCAGCTCGCCTCGCGCTTCAGGTTCGGATTGCCGACCTCGAAGCTTTGCGTCGCGATGTGCGGGCCGTTCGAGAATAATTCTTCGGCCGAGGGCGCACGCACCGCGCGCGCCACCGATACGCCGAACTTCGCGCCCTCGAACAGGTCATAGGTCGCGCCGAGCGCGCCGGAGAAGCTGTTGAAGTTGCGTTCGATGCCGAGCGCCGGCGCACGCACGTCGGTGGTCTCGAAGCGCGCCGCTGCTTCCAGCCCGAGCGGTCCGGCCTCGAACTCCTGCAGGGTGAAGACAGCAAACTGGTCGGTCAGGTTGCGCGGCACGAACGCTTCGGCGCCGACCGCGTCGAAGTCGCGGTGGCTGTATTGCACCCCGCTGGCGCCGCGCCAGCCGCCGCGGTCGTTCTGCGCCAGCTCGAGGCGGCCTTCGACGCCCTGGTTGGTGAATATGGTGCCGACCTCGTCGCCCTCGAATTCCGTGTGTTGGTAATCGGCGAAGCCGGCGCGGACGCGCAGCTTGTCGAAAAAGCCGTCGCCCAGCTCGACCTCGCCGCGCACGTCGGCGCGCCATTGCTGCAGGCCGATGGTGACAGGGCCTTCCTCGCCATGCTCTTCCTCGGCGCCCTCGTCCTCACCCTCTTCGTGGTGATGCTCGGTGCCGGGGCGGCTGGGGACGCCGTAATTGCTGTCGTAATAGCTCACCGAAATGCCCAGCTGGCCGCCGTCATTGATCAACGACAGACCGGCGCCCGCGGTCCAGGTCTCGCTCGCGGTGTTTTCGACCTTGCCGCGCGATCCGGCCTGCGCGGTCAGTTCGGCCGCTTCGTCGGCATGGCCTTCCTCGGCCTCTTCGGCGGCGAGGTCGAGCAGTTCGCCGCGCAGCGACGGCGCATAGACGAAACCGCCGCTCCGCACGTCGCCGGTCTTGCGCCAGCTGCCGTCGACATGCGCCACGATCTGCGGGCTCAGCGCGACGTCGATCGACGCGCCGGCGTTGCCATCGTCGGCGGCGGTCGCATAGCCGCCGATCGCGTCGATATGGACATGGTCGGCCGGCACCTTGCGCGGGATGCGGCGGTCGAACATGTTGACTGCGCCGCCGATCGCCTGGCTGCCGAACAGCAGCACCGCGGGGCCGCGCAGGATTTCGATGCGCTCGACGGTCAGCGGGTCGATGGTGACCGCATGATCGGCCGAGGTGTTCGACACGTCGATCGACCCGATGCCGTCGGTCAGCACGCGGACGCGCTCGCCCGAAAAGCCGCGCAGCACCGGGCGCGACGCTCCGGGGGCAAAGCTGGTCGCCGACACGCCCGGCTGGCGGGTTAGCGTGTCGCCGATCTGGCCGCGAATGTCGCGCGCCAGCTCGTCGCCCTCGAGCACCGAGACATTGCCGAGGATGTCGAGGCTGCGGACATAGGGCGCGGTGACGATGATCGGGTCGCCGGTGTGGACATCGTCGTCGCTGCCCGCGCTGCTGCGGTCCTGCGCGACAGCGGGGGCGGCGAGGACGACGAAGGCAATGGCAAGGCTGGAAGCGGCGGTACGAAGCGAGCGCATGGGGAGGTTTTTCCTGTTGTTATCGGCGACTGTCCGGGCGGCAGTAATGATATACTGTTACAATGGCAAGGGCGCGTTCGTGCGGTTCGTCGGGGGCGGGGCGCGGTTGGTCGATGGGGAGGGGGACGGCGTGCCGGGGAGGCGGAAGGCCAACTTATAAATCCCGTTCGTGTCGAGCGAAGTCGAGACACGCGAAGGCACGCGCTCGCTCTAGGTGTCTCGACTTCGCTCGACACGAACGGAAAAGGAGAAAGGTCATCCCAACAAGCCCGATCATCCCCCTCCCAACACAAGCTGTCTTGCGACGCGCAGGCCGCCGCCCTAGATCAGGCGCCATGACGATTGCTGCAAACAGCCTCGACCTGATCGGCAACACCCCGCTGGTGCTGCTCAAGGGGCCGAGCGAAGCCACCGGCTGCGAAATCTGGGGCAAGTGCGAATATGCCAACCCCGGCGGATCGGTGAAGGACCGCGCCGCGCTCTATATCGTCCGCGATGCCGAGGCGAACGGCAGCCTGCAACCCGGCGGCACGATCGTCGAGGGGACCGCGGGCAACACCGGCATCGGCCTGGCGCTCGTCGCAAACGCGCTGGGGTATAAGACGATCATCGTCATGCCCGACAACCAGAGCGCCGAAAAAATGGCGACGATTCGCGCGCTCGGCGCCGAACTGGTGCTCGTGCCGCCGGCGCCCTTCGCCAACCCCGGCCACTTCGTCCACACCTCGCGCCGCATCGCCGAGGAAACCGGCAACGCGATCTGGGCCAACCAGTTCGACAATATCGCCAACCGCAAGGCGCATGTGATGGGCACCGCCGAGGAAATCTGGGATCAGATGGACGGGCGCATCGACGGCTTTACCTGCGCCGCGGGCACCGGCGGCACGATCGCCGGGACCGGGCTCGGTTTGAAGGCGAAGGACGCGAACGTCACCATCGCGCTCACCGACCCGCACGGCGCCGGCCTCTACAATTATTACCGCTGTGGTGAGCTCAAGCCCGAAGGGTCGAGCGTTGCCGAGGGGATCGGCCAGAACCGCATCACCGCCAACCTCGACGGCGCGCCGATCGACACCCAGTTCCGCATTTCGGACGCCGAAGGGCTCGCCGTGGTGCGCAGCCTGCTCGACGACGAAGGACTGTGCCTCGGCCTGTCGTCGGGGATCAACGTCGCCGGGGCGATGGCGCTCGCGCGCGAGCTCGGCCCCGGCAAGCGCATCGCAACCATCCTGTGCGACAGCGGGTTTCGCTATCTCTCGACGCTCTACAATCCCGAATGGCTGGCCGCGAAGGGGCTGGCGGAGGCAAAGCCATGACGCAGCCCACCGATATGCGCGCTCCCGGCGTCCAGGTCGCGCCCGCGCCGACCAACGACACGATGCGGCGGTTGCAGATCGGCATCGGCGGGGTGCTGACCGTATTGCTGCTCGTCGGCATGGCGGGGCTGATCGGCGACCGCGCGCGCGAAAATGTCGAAAAGGACGCCGCGACCGCGACCGAGGTGAAAATGCCGGGGGACGAGGCGGCGAGCGTCGGCGCGCCGCTCGAGGAACTCGGCGTGCAGCCGGTGTCGAAGGACGAAAATGCCGCTACCGCGGCAAAGGTGCCGCAGGCCGCGCCGGCCCCGGGGGGCGCCGCGGCGACGGTTCCCGACCTCCAGCCCGACCCCGAGCTCGAACGCGCCCGCCAGTCGGCCCCGTGATTCCGGCCCTGTGATTCCGGCGCCGTGACCCCGCCGACGCGCCGGTCGCTGCTCGGCGCGCTGGCGACGGCGACGCTGGTGCTGCTGCTCGCGTGGGCGGCGGGCGGGCAGGCGTTGCTCGGCCGGATCGATCCGGCGCTCGCGGTGCCGCTGCTCGCGCTGCCGATGCTGCTCCTCGCCGGGTGGCAACGCGCCGCACCGGCGCCGGTGCGCAGGCAAGCGTTGCTCCTCGCGCTCGCCGCCATCCTGTTGACGCAAGTCGCGCTCGCGCTGGCGCTCGCCGGATCGGCGGGCTGGGCGCAGATCGCGCTCACCGGCGCCGCGGGCGCCGCCGCCGGCTGGCTCGCCGACCGCATCGTGCAGGCGCAGCGTTTTTCACGCGGCGTGCGGCTGCTGGTCGCCGCCGCCATGCTGGTCGGCTGGTTCGCGGCCGGGCACGGGCTGCTTGCCGCGCTCTATCGCCCCGTCGCGGCGTCCGCTGCCGCGCCTGCCGTGACGATGCTCACCGGCCTACCGCTGCGCTGGGCCGACGGCGGCGACATCGCCGGCATGATCGCCCGCGGTGCGAGCGACGATCCGGCACTCGCCCGGCTCGCGGCGGCGGGGCCGGTGCGGCTGGTCGACAGCCTCGTCGACAATGTCCCGCCGCGCGGCGGCACGCTGCTCCTCGCCCACCCGCGCGCGCTGGCGCCGCAGGAACTCGTCGCGATCGACGCCTTCGTGCGCGGCGGCGGCCGCGCGGTGGTGCTCGCCGACGCGCTGTCGGGCTGGCCGGCGCGCCATCCGCTCGGCGATCCGCGCAACCCGCCGGTCACCAGCCTGCTCACCCCGCTGCTCGATCATTGGGGGATCACCCTCGGCGCCGCACGCGAAGGCGAGGGGCAAGCCGCCGCCGATGTCGAGGGCGCCCGGCTGCACCTGTTCAGCGCCGGGCGGTTCACCGCGCTGCCGCCGACGTGCCGCGCCTTTGCCGACCGCCGCGTCGCGCACTGCCGCATCGGCGCGGGCGAGGCGTGGCTCGTCGGTGACGCCGACCTGCTGTTCGCGCCGCTGTGGCGCCCGCTCGCCGGCGATACGCCGCATCTGCGCCGCGCCGATACGATGGAGTGGCTCGCCGCGCATCTCTGGGATGGCGCCGACGACCGCGCCGCATGGCTCCGGCCGCTGTGGATTCGCCCCCGTGCCGGCTGATCGCGCCCCGATGCCCCGCGCGCCAGCGTATGTTCTTATTATGTTCAAGCCATTTCTTGCCCCTGTTCGACCGTGCCCACCCTCATTTCGTCGCCGATGCCCCTATTTTGCGATGAATTGGGGGCAATCGCCCTAACTCGCCCCAAAATACCCCTTTCCACCCTGATCTATAGTTGATAGTCAGGAATCGGAGAGGGGCATTCTCCACCTGAGTCCGACGGACCGGAATCGCGCGATTCCCGGCTCGGGGAAGTTTTGCCCGGTGGCGCGATACGGGGGGCGAAGCGATGGCGATTGTAACGCCCGGCCAGTATGCTGGCACCAATTTCGCCCCGATCGACGGCAAGGGACGCATCGCCGTCCCCTCGCAGTTCCGCAACAATGTGCCCCTCACTGCGGACGGCCAGCGCGTGCTCTGGGTCGGTTTCCACGAAAAGCTGCCCTGCCTCGTCGCGTACGGCCAGGACCAGTACGACCGGCTGAACGGCGAGATCGAACGCGACCGCGACACCGCACGGCTGCGCAACCTCGATTTCGACGAGGATGCCGAGTTCAAGAAGCGCTTCAGCTACACCGAACCCTATACGCTCGACGACAGCGGGCGCTTCCTGCCCAGCTTCGTCCACCGCGACCGCGTCGGCGATGCCGGCGCCACGGCGTTCGTGGGCTCGGGCCGCCGCCTCGAAATCTGGTGGCTGCCGACGCTCGCCGAATGCGCCGACGCCGACCCGGTGCTCCAGCGCCTTGCCGCGTCTTGGGACGCAACCAAAGGGAAGGGGCGCAAATGAGCGACCTGCCGCCCCCGCTGGCCCGCGACACCCGCCACGACCCCGTCCTGCGCGACGAAGTCATCGCCGCGCTCGCCATCGCCCCGGGCGAGCGCCACGTCGACGCGACCTTCGGCGCCGGCGGCTACACCCGCGCGATGCTCGCCGCGGGTGCCGATGTCATCGCCTGCGACCGCGATCCCGATGCGATCGCCGACGGCCAGGCGCTGATCGCGGCGGCCGACGGCCGCCTCACGCTGATCCACGGCCGCTTCGGCGAGATCGACCGGCTGCTCGCCGAGCGTGGCATCGACGCGATCGACGGCATCACCTTCGACATCGGCGTCTCGTCGATGCAGCTCGACCAGGGCGAGCGCGGCTTTTCGTTCCAGAAGGACGGCCCGCTCGACATGCGCATGGCGCAGGCGGGCGAAAGCGCCGCCGAATGGCTGAACCGCGCCGACGAGACCGAAATCGCCGACGTCCTCTTTCATTACGGCGACGAGCGTCAGTCGCGCCGCGTCGCCCGCGCGATCGTCGCCGCGCGGCCGCTCAGCCGCACCGCCGAACTGGCGACGGTGATCCGCAAGGCGCTGCGCCACCCGCCCGGCGCGCCCAAGGATCCGTCGACCAAAAGCTTTCAGGCGATCCGCATCCACATCAACGCCGAACTCGACGAACTCGTCCGCGGCCTCGCCGCCGCCGAACGCCTGCTGCGCCCCGGCGGCCGGCTCGCAGTGGTCAGCTTTCACAGCACCGAGGATCGCATCGTCAAGAATTTCCTGCGCGAACGGAGCGGAGGCGATGCCGCCGGTTCGCGCCACCGGCCCGCGCCGACCCCTTCGGCGCGGGCCGCAACCTTCGAAACCCCGGCGCGCAAGGTGCGCCCGGGCAAGGCCGAAGAGGCGCGCAACCCGCGCGCCCGTTCGGCGACGCTGCGCAGCGCGGTGCGCACCGCAGCACCGGCGTGGCCCGGCGACACCATGATGAAGGAGGCGATTCCATGCTGATGGCGGCGCGCAAACTCCAGGGGATCGGGCTGGTCCTGCTCGTCCTCGCCTTCGCGATGATGCTGTATCCGGTGTCGCTGAAGGTCGCCGCGACGCGCAGCGAACTGACGCGCATCGAAGCGCAGATCGAGCGTGCGCAGGGCAATATCCGCTATCTGGAATCCGAACTCGCGGTGCGCGCCTCGATGCGCCAGCTCGAACAGTGGAATGCCGAAACCTTCGGCTATTCGGCGCCGTCGGCGGGGCAGTATCTCGCCAACGAGCGCGAACTGGCGGCGTTCGACCGCCTGCCGCGCGCCCGCGGCGCCAACGACGTCGCGCCGGTGCTGATGGCGATGGTCAGTCCGGTCGGCGCACCGGTGCCCGCCCCGACCGCCGCAGCGCCGACCGCCGCAGCGCCGGTTCCCGCAGCGACCGCCACGGCCGCAAAGGCCAAGCCCGCCGCCAAGCCCGCGGCGCGCCAGCCG
The DNA here is from genome assembly GCF_050916055.1 of Sphingopyxis sp. Lineage (GTDB taxonomy): Bacteria > Pseudomonadota > Alphaproteobacteria > Sphingomonadales > Sphingomonadaceae > Sphingopyxis. Next base: position 2,146,574 of record NZ_CP051527.1, on the reverse strand, counting down.
ATCGTCCTCGCCCAGGCCGACACCGGCGTGCGCAGCGACGCCGCGCCGCGCCTCGCGCCGACCCGCCGGCGCGAACAGCTCAAGATGATCGAGGACACGCTGCTCGCCGAATCGACCCTCGCCGACCTCAAGCGCGCCGCGGCGCGCGAAGCCGGGGAGGGCCGGCCCACGCCATGAACACGCTGGTCGTCCGTCCGGCCCGGGTGCGAACCGCAGGGGTGCGGCAGCAGATCCTGCTGACCGCGCAGCAGCGGCTGATGATCCTGATGCTGCTGTTCATGGCGGCGTTCCTGCTCATCGCGATGCGCCTGCTGTTCTTTGCGATGTTCGACACCGCCTCGGCGCAGCGCTCGGGCGCCGCGGCGTTCCTGCCGGCGCGCGCCGACATCGTCGATCGCAACGGGGTGCCGCTGGCGCGCACCATCGACGGCTATTCGATCCGTGTCGTCCCGTCGAAACTGCTCAACAACCGCGCCTATCTCGCCGACGAGCTGCACAAGATTTTCCCCGATATGACCCGCGCCGATCTGCTCGCGAAGGTCAGCGGCAGCCACGCGACCTATATCCGCCGCCGCGCGCTGCCCGATCAGGTGGCGGCGGTGAACGCGATCGGCGACGTCGGCTTCGATTTTCCGCGCGAAAAGGAACGCCTCTACCCGCAGACGACACTCGCGGCGCATGCACTCGGCTTCCTCAATGCAGAGGGTGAGGGCGTCACCGGGGTCGAGGGCGCGTTCGACGCGCGGCTGACCGATGCCGCGACGCGCGGCCAGCCGCTCGCCATGTCGATCGACGCGCGCGTCCAGGGCGTGCTCGAGAGCGAGCTCGCCAATGCGGTGGTCAATTTGGAGGCGATCGGCGGCGCGGGGGTCATCCTCGACGTCCACACCGGCGAGGTGATGGCGATGACCTCGCTGCCGACCTTCAACCCCAACAAGCTGACCGGCAGCGATCCGACGACGCGGCGCAATTCGGTGACCTATAATCTCTACGAGCTCGGATCGACCTTTAAACCGCTGTCGATTGCGGCGGCGATCGACAATGGTGTCGTCACCAGCATGGCGCGCCGCTACGACGCGACCGAGCCGCTCGCCATCGCGGGGTTCCGCATCCGCGACAGCCATCCCTCGCGCCGCTGGCTCAACGTGCCCGAAACGCTGATCCACAGCTCGAACATCGTCACCGCGCGCATCGGCGACGAGCTCGGGCGCGAAAAGATGGAGCATCTGTTCCGCGAACTGCATTTCGACCAGCGTTCGGACATCGAGATCAAGGAACGCGCGCATCCGCTGTGGCCCAAGGATTGGGGGCGGCTGACGACGATGACGACCAGCTTCGGTCACGGCATCGCGGTCACCCCGCTGCACCTCGCCAACGCCTATGCCGCACTCGTCAACGGCGGCATCTATCGCCCCGCGACGATGCTCAAGCTCGGCGACCAGGCGCCGCCGAAGGGGCGCCGCGTGTTCAAGGCGTCGACCAGCGCGCGGATGCGCCAGCTGCTCCGCCTGATCGTCTCCGACGGCACCGGCAAACAGGCCGATGCCCCCGGCTTTCGCGTCGGCGGCAAGACCGGCAGCGCGGAAAAGCCGGGCGCGGGCGGCTATCGCCGCCACTCGCTGGTGTCGACCTTTGCCGCCGCCTTTCCGATGGACAATCCGCGCTACGCCATCCTGGTGATGATCGACGAGCCGAAGGGCAATGCCTTCAGCTCGGGCCAGCGCACCGCCGGCTGGACCGCGGCGCCGGTGGTCAAAAAGGTCGTGATGCGCGCCGGCCCGATGCTCGGCGTCTTCCCCGACGAACGCCGCGACGTCGACGTGTCCGAACTGACCCCGCTGCTGTGGAGAAACGGGGAAACCGAATAATGCGTCTGGCCGCGCTGCTCGACAATCCGGCGCCGGCGGGTTCCGATCCGGTGGTGACCGGGCTCGCGATCGACCATCGCAAGGTCGCGCCGGGGACGATCTTCGGCGCCTTCGTCGGCGAAAAATTCAACGGTGAGGATTTTATCGCCGCCGCCGTCGCGGCGGGGGCGGTCGCCGTCGTCGCGCGGCCCGAAGCGACGGTCGAAGGCGCGCTGCACATCGCCGATACCAACCCGCGCCGCGCCTTCGCGCATCTCGCCGCGCGCTTCTTTCACCGCTTTCCGGCGACCTGCGTTGCGGTGACCGGCACCAACGGCAAGACCTCGACCGTCGAAATGACGCGCCAGCTGTGGCGCATGGCGGGGTTCCACGCCGCGTCGATCGGCACCCTCGGCATCACGACGTCGAACGACAGCGCCTCGACCGGACTGACCACCCCCGACATCGTCACCTTCCTGTCGAACATGTCGGGGCTCGCCGCCGAGGGCGTCACCCACGCGGCGTTCGAGGCGTCGAGCCACGGCCTCGACCAGTATCGCACCGAAGGCCTGCCGGTGCAGGCCGCCGCCTTCACCAATCTCAGCCACGATCATCTCGACTATCATGGCGACATGGACGCCTATCTCGCGGCGAAAATGCGGCTGTTCCGCGAGGTCGTCCAGCCGGGCGGCACCGCGGTGATCTGGAACGACGACATGTGGTCGCCGGCGGCCGAATATGAAGCGCAACAGCGCGGCCTGAAGATCCTGACCGTCGGCGAGCATGGCGACGATCTGCGGCTGGTGTCGCGCGAGCCGACCCAGCTCGGCCAATCGCTGACGATCGCCGCGGGGCCGCTGGTGCAGAAAGTGACGCTGCCGCTGATCGGCGCCTATCAGGTCGCCAATGCGCTCGTCGCCGCCGGGCTCGTCATCGCCACCGGCGGCGATGTGGCGCAGACGCTCGCCAACCTCGCGCGGCTCCAGCCGGTGCGCGGGCGGCTCGAACGCGCCGCGATCACCCGCGCCGGGGCGCCGGTGTACGTCGATTATGCCCACACCCCCGACGCGATCGAAGCCGCGCTCGATGCGCTGCGCCCGCACGCGAGCGGGCGGCTGATCCTGGTCTTCGGCGCCGGCGGCGACCGCGACACCGACAAGCGCCCCGAAATGGGCCGCGTCGCCGCCGCCAAGGCCGATGTTCTCATCGTCACCGACGACAATCCGCGCGGCGAGGATCCCGCCGCGATCCGCGCCGCAATCGTGGCGGGCGCGCCGGGGGCAGAGGTGATCGGCGACCGCCGCGAAGCAATCGCCGCCGCGATCGCCGCGGCGCGCGCCTACGATATCGTCTGCATCGCCGGCAAGGGGCACGAACAGGGCCAGATCGTCGGCGCCGGCGCCGACCTGCGCGTCATCCCTTTCGACGACGTCGCCGTGGCGCGCGAGGCGGCGGCATGAACCCGCTGTGGACCGCCCGCGCCATCGCCGCCGCCACCGGCGGACAGGCGAGCGCCGATTTTACCGTGACCGGCGTCGCCTTCGATTCGCGCGAAGTGGCGAAGGGCGACCTGTTCGTCGCGATGAAGGGCGAGTTTGCCGACGGCCACCAGTTCATCGACCGGGCGATTGCGGCGGGCGCCGCCGGCATCGTCTGCGAAGCGAACATCGACCATCCGCACGTCCGTGTGGCCGACAGCGCCGCCGCGTTGAACGCGCTCGGCATCGCATCGCGTGCGCGCAGCCATGGCCGCATCATCGGGGTCACCGGTTCGGCGGGCAAGACGGGGACGAAAGAGGCGCTGTTCGCCGCGCTCGACCGCTTCCGTCCGGGTCGGGCGCATCGCTCGGTCAAAAGCTACAACAATCATGTCGGCGTGCCGCTCAGCCTTGCGCGCATGCCGTCGACCGCCGATTATGGCGTGTTCGAAATGGGGATGAACCACAGCGGCGAACTCGCCGAGCTGACGCGCATGGTTCGCCCGCACGTCGCCATCGTCACCACCATCGCCCCGGCGCACATGGAATTCTTCGCCAGCGAAGACGCGATTGCCGACGCGAAGGGCGAGATTTTCGAAGGGCTCGAACCCGGCGGCACCGCGATCGTCCCCTTCGACAGCCCGCATTACGAACGGCTGCGCGCCAAGGCCGAACGCCACGCCGCGCATGTTGTCAGCTTTGGCCTCGGCGGCGGCGCCGATGTGCGTGCGGTCGACTGGCTGCCCGATGGCAAGGGCGGTTCGCTCGTCACCGCGCAGGTGCAGGACGCCTTGCTCTGTTTCACCATCGCCCAGGCCGGGGCGCATTGGGTGTCGAACGCCCTCGCGGTGCTCGCTGCGGTGAAGGCGGTCGGCGGCGACCTGCCCGCCGCGGGGCTGGCCTTTGCCGAGATGGCGGGCCTCGCCGGGCGCGGCGCGCGCCACCGGCTCGACCTCGCGGGCGGGCAGATCCTGCTGATCGATGAAAGCTATAACGCCAACCCCGCCTCGATGGCGGCGACGATCGGCCAGCTCGGCAGCGAATCGGGCGAGCGCCGGATCGCGATCCTGGGCGCGATGAAGGAACTTGGACCCGATGGTGCGGCGTATCACGCCGGCCTGGCCGCTCCGCTCGTCGCAGCCGGGGTGCAATTCGCCCTGCTCGTCGGCGACGAGATGGCGCCGCTGGCAAAGGCGCTTGAGGGTCGGATCGATTTCGCGCATGTCGCCGACCAATCGGCCGCCAGGGCACGGCTCGGCGGCCTGATCCGCCCCGGCGACGTGGTGCTGGTCAAGGGATCGAACAGCGTCGGCCTGTCGCACGTCGTGGCGGCGCTGACGAACGGGGATATTTGATGTTATATTGGCTGGCGGAATGGCTGGGCTTTCCGGGGGCGCTCAACCTCATCCGTTACCTCAGCTTCCGCTCGGGCGCCGCGGTCGCGACCGCGATGATCCTCGGGCTGTGGATCGGGCCGCGCTTCATCCTGATGCTGCGCATGCGCCAGGGCAAGGGTCAGCCGATCCGCGACGACGGCCCGCAAAGCCATTTCGCCAAAAAGGGCACGCCGACGATGGGCGGGCTGATGATCCTCATTTCGCTGATGATCTCGGCGCTGTTGTGGATGGACCTGTCGAACCGCTTCGTCTGGGCGTGCCTGTTCGTGACCGGCGGGTTCGCCGCGGTCGGCTTCCTCGACGATCTCGACAAGGTGACCAAGGCCAGCCACCGCGGCGTTTCGGCGCGCGTCCGGCTGCTGATCGAGTTCCTGATCGCCGGGGTCGCGGTGCTGCTGATCGTCTCGCGCACCGGCACCGACCTTTACCTGCCCTTCTCCAGCGGCATCGTCGTCCCGCTCGGACCCTTTTATTATGTCTTCGCGATGGTGCTGATCGTCGGCTTCGGCAATGCGGTGAACCTGACCGACGGGCTCGACGGGCTCGCGACCTTCCCGGTGATCATCGCCAGCCTGACCTTCCTCGTCATCGTCTATCTTTCGGGCAATGTGAAATTCGCCGAATATCTCGGTATCCCGCACGTCCCCGGCGCCGGCGAGCTGGCGATCTTTGCCGCCGCGATCATCGGCGCGTGCCTGGCCTTCCTGTGGTTCAACGCGCCCCCCGCGGCGGTGTTCATGGGCGACACCGGCAGCCTCGCGCTCGGCGGCGCGCTCGCGACGATCGCGGTCACCGCGCAGCACGAACTGGTGCTCGTCATCGTCGGCGGGCTGTTCGTGGTGGAGGCGCTGTCGGTGATCATCCAGGTCTTCTGGTACAAGCGCACCGGCAAGCGCGTCTTTCGCATGGCGCCGATCCACCATCATTTCGAACAGCTCGGCTGGCCCGAATCGACCGTCGTCATCCGCTTCTGGATCGTCTCGATCGTCCTCGCGCTCGCCGGGCTCGCGACCTTGAAACTCCGGTGATCACCAGCCGCGCCTTTGCCGGTCGCCGCTATGCGGTGCTGGGACTGGCGCGCTCGGGGCTCGCGGCGGTCGAGGCGCTCGTCGCCAGCGGCGCCGGCGTCACCGCATGGGACGACCGCGAGGACGCACGCGACGCGGCGATGGCGCTCGGCGCCGACATCGGCGACCCGCTGACCATCGACCTCATCGGATTCGCCGGGGTCGTCGTCTCGCCCGGCGTGCCGCTCAACCGCCACCCGATTGCCGCCCACGCGCGCGAGGCGCATGTCCCCGTCATCGGCGACGTCGAACTGTTTGCAGAGGCACGCGCCGACCTGCCGCCACACAAAATGGTCGGCATCACCGGCACCAACGGCAAGTCGACGGTCACCGCGCTCGTCACCCACATGCTCGGCGCCGCGGGGGTTCCCGCCTTGATGGGCGGCAACATCGGCCTGCCGATCCTGTCGCGCGATCCGCTGGCAGATGGCGGCGTCTACGTCCTCGAACTGTCGAGCTACCAGCTCGATCTCTCGCACAGCCTTGCGTGCGATGTCGCGGTGCTCACCAACATCACCCCCGACCATCTCGACCGCTACGACGGGTTCGCCGGCTACACCGCGTCGAAGGCACGGCTCTTTTCGCTCCAGCACCGCGATCAGGTGGCGATCGTCGCGGTCGACGACGATCCGTCGAAGATGATCGCCAGCCGGATCAACCACCGCCTCCACCGCGTCTCGGCGAAGGATATCGACCCCGCCGACCAGGCGCGCTGGCCGGCGCTGCAAGGTCCGCACAACGCCCAGAACGCCGTGTGCGCGATCGCGGTTTGCCGGGTGCTGGGGCTCGACGACGCCCAGATCGAACGCGGCCTCGCGACCTACAACGCGCTGCCGCATCGCATGGAACTGGTCGGCGAAGCCGCTGGCGCCCGCTGGTACAACGACAGCAAGGCGACCAACGCGGCTTCCGCTGCACCGGCGCTGGCGGCCTTTCCGCCGGCGCCGGACCAGCGTCTGCACTGGATCGCCGGCGGCCAGGCCAAGGGCGACGGGCTCGCCGCGTGCCGCCCGTGGTTCGGCCATATCAAGGCCGCCTATCTGATCGGCGAGGCGATGGAGCCCTTCGCGGCGGAGATCGGCGATGCGCTGCCGGTCGATCGCGCTGGCGACCTCGCCACCGCGGTCGCGCACGCCGCCGCCGCCGCGGCGCCGGGCGACATCGTGCTGCTGTCGCCGGCGTGCGCGTCGTTCGATCAGTTTCGCGACTATGAAGAGCGCGGCGACCGGTTTCGCGACATGGTGAAGGCATTGGGGGCATGAGCGGGGGAATGGACAATATGGACGCGACGTCGGAACGCCCGGTCATCGCCGCGACGCGCACGGTAAAGCGCCGCGGCCCGCGCCTCAGCCGCGCCGACCGCACCCCGCTCGGCCTGTGGTTCTGGGAAATCGACCGCGTGCTGCTGCTGCTCGTGTCGATGCTGGTCGCGGTCGGGCTGGTCGCGGTCGCCGCCGCTTCGCCCGTTGCGGCGCAGAAACTGTCGACCTCGACCGCCAGCCTCGACCCGCTCTATTATTTCTATCGCCAGCTGATGTGGGTGTTCGTCGGGGTGCCGGTGATGCTCGCGATTTCGATGCTGCCCAAGCCGCAGGCGCGGCGCTTCGCGGTCTATGGCACCATCCTCTTCCTTGCGCTGCTGTTCCTGGTGCCGCTCGTCGGCGCCTCGGTGAACGGCGCGCAGCGCTGGCTCGGCAGCGGCATTTTCCGCCTCCAGCCGTCCGAATTCCTCAAACCCGTGTTCGCGGTGTCGCTCGCGTGGATCCTCTCGCTGCGGCTCCACGACCCCAGCCTGCCCGTCGTCCCGCTCAGCTTCGTGCTCACCGGGGTGATCGGGGTGCTGCTGATGGGCCAGCCCGACCTTGGACAGACGATCATCTTCCTCGGCACCTGGCTGGTGCTGGTCACCGTCGCCGGGCTGTCGATGCGGATCATCGGCATCCTCGCCGGGCTGGGTTTTGCCGGCCTCGTCGTCGCCTATTTCACCTATTCGGTCGCGACGCTGCGCATCAACACCTGGCTGTTCGGCGAAGGCGACAGCTTCCAGCAGGACAAGGCGCACGCGACGCTGACCGCCGGCGGCCTGATCGGCGCCGGCCCGGGCGCCGGGCTAGCCAAGTTCCAGCTCCCCGAAGCGCACACCGACTATATCTTCTCGGTCATCGGCGAAGAGTTCGGGATCATCGCCTGCGTCGCGATCGCCGTCCTCTATCTGGCGATCATCGTCCGCGTCCTCGTCCGCCTGCTCGATGAAGAGGACAGCTTCCTCATCCTCGCGGTCGCCGGGCTGATCGCGCAGTTCGGCGGCCAGGCGACGATCAACATGGCGGTGAACACCCAGCTGTTCCCGTCGAAGGGGATGACCCTGCCGTTCATCAGCTATGGCGGCTCGTCGTTCATCGCGCTGTCGGTCGGCATGGGTTTGCTCTTGTCGCTGACCCGGCGAAACCCCTATGCCGCGCGCGTGTCGATGACCCGCAACTGGAACAAGAAATGACCGCCCGCCGATGAGACTTCAGGCATGACCGCGACCCGCCACTATCTGCTCGCCGCCGGCGGCACCGGCGGCCATATGCTGCCCGCCTATGCGCTGGCGGCCGAACTGATCGCGCGCGGGCACCGCGTCGCGCTGGTTAGCGACGATCGCGGCCTGAAGATTCCCGGCGCCCCGGCCGAGCTGGAAACCCATGTCCTGCCCGCCGGGCGCGTCGCGGGCGGCCCGGTCGGCTGGGTGAAGGCGGCGCTCGCGATCCGCAAGGGGCGGCGCCTGGCGATCGACCTGATCGGCGAATTCGACCCCGCCGTCGTTGTCGGCTTCGGCGGCTATCCTTCGCTCCCCAGCCTGCTCGGGGCGCGCGCCACGCGGCGGCCCAGCGTCGTCCACGAACAAAATGCCGTGCTCGGCCGCACCAACCGGCTGATGGCGCCGCGCGTCGATGCCGTCGCCGTCGCCTATCGCAATATCCAGCGCTATCCGGCCGGCCACGAGCTCAAGAAGCATCTCACCGGCAACCCGGTCCGAGACGACATCGTCGCGATCCGAGAAGACGGTTTCCCGCCCTTGTCGACCGACGGCATCTTCCGCCTGCTCGTCGTCGGCGGCAGCCTCGGCGCCACGGTGCTCAGCGAGGTCGTCCCCGCGGCGATCGCGATGCTGCCGCGCGCGCTGCTCGACCGGTTGCAGGTCGTCCAGCAATGCCGCGAGGCCGATCTGGAGATGGTGCGCGGCAAATATGCCGAACTCGGCGTCGCCGCCGAATGCGCGCCCTATGTCGCCGATTTTCCCGAACGGCTGCGCTGGGCGCATATGGTCATCGCGCGCGCCGGCGCCTCGACAGTCGCCGAACTCGCCTGCGCCGGGCGTCCCGCGATCTTCGTGCCCTATCCGCACGCGATGGACGATCACCAGACCTATAATGTCGTCGATCTGGTCGACGCGGGCGGGGCGATTTCCTTCGCGCAGCCCGCCTTCACCCCCGCCGAGGTCGCCAAGCATATCCAGCGCATGGCGCTCGAACCCGGCGCGCTCGAAAACGCCGCGGCGCGCGCCGCGAGTTGCGGTCTGCCCGACGCGACGCGCGACCTCGCCGATCTTGTCGAATCGCTCGCCGCGCCGCCGATGATGGACGTCATCCGCGTCGGAGCGGCGCCCGGCCAACGGGCCGCGGCCGCCGGCATGGCGTCGGCGCGCCAGGGGGATCGCCGATGAAAGGCGTCGCCACCGACATCGGCACCATCCACTTCATCGGCATCGGCGGCATCGGCATGTCGGGGATCGCCGAGGTGATGCACAACCTCGGCTATCAGGTGCAGGGCAGCGACATCGCCGACGGCTATGTCATCGAAGGTTTGCGGGGGCGCGGGATCAAGGTCGCGATCGGCCACGACGCAGCCAACGTCGACGGCGCTGCGGTCGTGGTGACGTCGACCGCGGTCAAGCGCGGCAACCCGGAGGTCGAGGCGGCGCTCGCGCAGCGCATCCCGCTCGTCCGCCGCGCCGAAATGCTCGCCGAACTGATGCGGCTCAAATCGACCGTCGCCGTTGCGGGCACCCACGGCAAGACGACGACGACCAGCCTCGTCGCGGCGCTGCTCGACGCCGGCGGCATCGACCCGACCGTGATCAACGGCGGCATCATCAACAATTACGGCTCGAACGCGCGCCTCGGCGCCAGCGACTGGATGGTGGTCGAGGCCGACGAGAGCGACGGCAGCTTCCTGCGCCTCGACGGGACGATCGCGATCGTCACCAACATCGACCCCGAACATCTCGACCATTATGGCAGCTTCGACGCGATCAAGGACGCCTTCGTTGAGTTCATCGAAAATGTGCCCTTCTATGGCGCCGCGATGCTCTGCCTCGACCATCCCGAGGTGCAGGCGATCATCCCGCGCATCCGCGACCGCCGCATCGTCACCTATGGTTTTTCTGCTCAAGCGGACGTGCGCGGCACCAACGTGACGCCTGGCCCCGACGGTAACCGTTTCGACGTCGTCGTGCGCGACCGCGACGGGGGCAGCCGGACGATCGAGGGCATCCATCTGCCGATGTCGGGGCGCCACAATGTCCAGAACGCGCTCGCCGCGATCGCCGTCGCACTCCACATGGGGGTCACCGACGACAAGATCGTGTCGGGGTTCCACGGCTTCGCCGGGGTCAAGCGCCGCTTCACCAAGGTCGGCGAAATTGCGGCGGGTGAGGGGGTGGTGACCGTCATCGACGACTACGCCCACCACCCCGTCGAAATCCGCGCCGTACTTTCCGCCGCGCGCGAAGGCGTCGGCGCCGGGCGCGTGGTCGCGGTGGTCCAGCCGCACCGCTTTACGCGGCTGCGCGATCATATGGACGATTTTCAGCAGGCGTTTAACGACGCCGACATGGTGCTCGCGCTCCCCGTCTACGCCGCTGGCGAGGCGCCGATCGACGGCGTGTCGTCGGACGCCCTCGTCGCCGGCCTGCGCGGCCGCGGCCATCGCCAGGCTGACGTCGTCGCCGACGCCACCGCGCTCGCCGCCACCCTCGCCGCAAGCATCGCGGCGGGCGACCTTGGCGCCGGCGACATGGTTATCTGCCTCGGCGCGGGCGACATCACCAAGATCGCGGCGGGTCTGGCGGCTGCGGTGGGGGGCGCGGCGTGAAAAACTTCTCCGTTCCCATCCCACCTCCGTTTGTGTCGAGCGAAGTCGAGACACGCCAGCGCAGCGCCGGGCGTCCCTCGACTTCGCTCGGGACGAACGGGGAAGGGGTGCGGTTGTGAGTGACCTCGCCACCCTCCCGTCCGTCCGCGGCAAACTCACCCCGCACGCTCCGCTCGCCCCGCTCGTCTGGTTCAAGGCGGGCGGCCCCGCCGACTGGCTGTTCGAACCGAAGGACGCCGAAGACCTCGCCGATTTCCTCCGCGACCTCGACCCCGCGGTCCCGGTGATGGCGCTCGGCCTCGGCTCGAACCTGATCGTCCGCGACGGCGGCTTCCCCGGCGTCGTCGTCCGGCTCGGCAAGGCGTTCGCGGGGGTCGAGGCGATCGACGCGACGACGCTGCGCTGCGGTGGCGGCGCGTCGGGCATCCTCGTGTCCTCGACCGCCCGCGACGCAGGCATCGCGGGCCTTGAGTTCCTGCGCTCGATCCCCGGCACCGTCGGCGGTTTCGTATGCATGAACGGCGGCGCCTACGGCAGCGAGGTCAAGGACATATTGGTCGAAGCCGACATCGTTTCGCGCGCCGGCGAACGCCGCACCCTCGCGCTTGCCGACCTCGGCTACACCTATCGCCACAGCGAATTGCCCTACGGCGCGGTCGTCGTCGCCGCCACCTTCCGCGGCCGCCCCGGCAAAGCGCGCGCGATCCAGGCCGAAATGGACCGCATTTCGGCAAGCCGCGAAGCCTCGCAGCCGCTGCGCTCGAAAACCGGCGGCTCGACCTTCAAGAACCCCGACGGCCACAAGGCGTGGCAGCTCGTCGATGACGCTGGCTGCCGCGGCTTCGCGGTCGGCGGCGCGCAGGTCAGCGAAAAGCACACCAATTTCCTGATCAACACCGGCGACGCCACCAGCGCCGACATCGAAGCGCTCGGCGAAGAAGTCCGCCGCCGCGTGAAGGCGAAGAGCGGCGTGGAGCTGCAATGGGAGATTCAACGCGTGGGAGTGGCGAAGTGAGCCGGGGTGCCTGGCATGTCGCCGTCCTGATGGGCGGCTGGTCCGCCGAGCGCGAGGTGTCGCTGATGAGCGGCAACGGCGTCGCCGACGCGCTCGAATCGCGCGGCCACCGCGTCACGCGCATCGATATGGACCGCGACGTCGCGCTGCGGCTCGCCGAGGCCAAGCCCGACATCGTGTTCAACGCCCTCCACGGCGTCCCGGGCGAGGATGGCACGGTGCAGGGCATGCTCGACCTGATGGGGCTCAAATATACCCACAGCGGGCTCGTCACCTCGGTGATCGCGATCGACAAGGAACTGACCAAGCAGGCGCTCGTCCCGCACGGCATCCCGATGCCCGTCGGCACGATGGTCGACAGCGAAAGCCTGTTCACCGTCGACCCGCTGCCGCGCCCCTATGTGCTGAAACCCGTCAACGAAGGCTCGTCGGTCGGGGTCGCGATCGTCCGCGATGACAGCAATTACGGCAATCCGATCGCCCGCGACGCCGTCGGTCCGTGGCAGGAGTTCGACCGCCTGCTCGCCGAACCGTTCATCAAGGGACGCGAGCTGACCGTCGCGGTGCTCGGCGACACCGCGCTCGCCGTCACCGAACTGCGCGTCAAATCGGGCTTCTACGATTATGACGCCAAATATACCGACGGCCTCACCGAACATTTCTGCCCCGCCGACGTCCCCGAAGATGTCGCGCAGCGGATGAAGGATCTGGCGCTGCAATCGCACCGCCTGCTCGGCTGCAAGGGCGCCTCGCGCTCGGACTTTCGCTGGGACGACGAACATGGCCTCGCGGGCATTTTCCTGCTCGAGGTCAATACGCAACCGGGGATGACCCCGCTCAGCCTCGTGCCCGAACAGGCGCGCGCGTGCGGGATGGACTATGCCGAACTGGTCGAACGCATCGTGGGGGAAGCGATATGAGCAGCACCAAGATCAAGCGCGCCAAGGCGCCGCCGCGCCGCCCGGCGCGCGCCCCGAAAAAGCGGCGCAAGGTCCAGACCTCGCGCCTCAACGCGCTCATCAACGCGCTGCCGGTCAGCCCGGCGCGGCTGCAGAAGATCGCCAACTGGACGATCGCGATCGGCCTGTTCGCGGTTGCGGGTCTCGCGGCGCACGCCACCGGGGTCACCGCCAAGATCCACGAGGAATATGCCCAGGCGGTCGGCCGCGCCGGATTTCAGGTGAAGAAGGTCGAAGTCGTCGGCGCCGACCGCATCGACCGGCTGAAGGTCTACGACATCGCGCTCGCGCAAAAGGACCGCTCGATGGCCGCGGTCGACCTTGAGGGGGTGCGCGGCGACCTGATGAAATATGGCTGGATCAAGGATGCACGCGTGTCGCGGCGGCTGCCCGAAACGCTCGTTGTCGACATCGTCGAACGCACCCCGGCGGCGATCTGGCAGCACGGCGGGCGCCTGTCGCTGATCGATGCCAAGGGGGTCGTCCTCGAACCTGTCACCGTCACGACGATGCCCGACCTGCCGCTGGTCATCGGCCCGCGCGCCAACCAGCGCTCGCAGGATCTCGACCGCCTGCTCGCCGAGGCAAGCAGCCTCAAGGAACTGCTCGCGGGCGCTACCTGGGTCGGTAACCGCCGCTGGGATCTGCGCTTCCGCAGCGGCGAGACGCTGTCGCTGCCCGAGGGGGAGGCCGCGGCCAAGGCGGCGCTCGGCAAGTTCGCGCATATGGACGGCGCCAACCGCCTGCTCGGCCGCGGCATTTTGCGTTTCGACATGCGCGATCCCGACCGTTTCGTGCTACGCCTGCCGCACGAAGGACAGGTGGCGCCGGCGAAGCTCGACGACGCGCGCGCCGCCGCCGACGCGGTTGCCGACGCCCAGTCGGCGGAGAAGGGATAGGCCGATGGCGCCGCCGCGCATCGAAAAGATCATCACCGCGCTCGACGTCGGGTCGTGGAAGGTCTGCGCGCTGATCGCGGGGCAGACCGCCGACGGCCAGCTCCACGTCCTCGGTACCGGCCAGCGCGAGAGCCGCGGCGTCCAGCGCGGCTATGTCGCCGACATGGAACAGACCGAACATGTCGTGCGCGAGGCGATCGAGCAGGCCGAACGCATCGCCGGGCTGAACATCGACGACGTCTGGGTCAGCTTCTCGGCCGGCAGCCTGATCAGCGACGTCGCCCCGATCGAAAGCGAACTCGGCGGCCACCGCATCGAAAAGGAGGATGTCGACGACCTGCTCGCCGCGGGCCGCGCCGGCATCGATCCCGAAGGGCGGATGATCCTCCACGCCCAGCCCGCGCTCTACACCCTCGACGGCCTCACCGGGGTCAAGAATCCGATCGGGCTGCACGCCGACCGGCTGGGGGTCGACATCCACATCATCATGGCCGACGGCGCCCCGGTGCGAAACCTCGAGGCGGCGGTGCGCCAGGCGCATCTCGACGTCAACGCGGTGGTCGCCTCGCCGATCGCCGCGGGGCTCGCCTGCCTGTCCGACGAGGAACGCGACCTCGGCGTCGCGCTCGTCGAAATGGGCGCCGCGGTCACCACCGTGTCGCTCTATGCCGGCGGCATGCTCGTCGAAATGGCGTCGCTGCCCTTCGGCGCCAGCGACATCACCGACGACATCGCCTCGGCCTTCGGCATTCGCCGCAGCCAGGCGCAGCGCCTGCAAAGCTTCTACGGCTCGGCCTCGGCCAGCCCGCGCGACAACAACGAGATTATCGAGCTCGACCCCGGCGCCCCGACCGGCAGCGATTCGCCGCGCATCACCCGCGCCCAGCTGGTGTCGGTGATCCGCCAGCGGCTCGACGCGATGATGGGCGAGGTCGGCAGGACGCTCAAGGACCTGCATTTCGTCGGCCCGATCGGCCGCCAGGTCGTCCTCGTCGGCGGCGGCGCCGACCTCAAGGGCATCGCCGATTACACCCAGAGCGCGCTCGGCCGCGCCGCGCGCGTCGGGCGACCGCGCGGCTTGCACGGCCTGCCCGATGCGCACGGCGGCCCCGCTTTCGCGACACTCGCGGGTCTGGTTCTCTATGCCGCATCGGACCCTGTCGACCTGCGCGATCTGCCGATGATGGCGCAGGATGTGTACCGGCCGAAGAACGCGGGCATCATCAACCGGTTGATGGCCGCGCTCAAAAGCAGTTTTTAGGCGCGAGCCGACGAAAAGGTTAATTTTTTGGGTGATTCCCGCGTCACAATAGTGCAATGCGGTGCCAGAAAATCGGGCGGCAGGACCACCGCCCGGCAGGGTCGCATGGTGAGGGAAGCGGCAAGGGTTCGCCGCTGCAGGGAGATTCTTTGATGAGCATCAATATTGGCCCGCCACAGGTCGACGAGCTGAAGCCGCGGATCGCGGTGATCGGCGTCGGTGGCGCGGGGGGCAATGCCATCGCCAACATGATCGCGGCGCGTGTCGAGGGGGTCGATTTCATCGTCGCCAACACCGACGCCCAGGCGCTCAACGCCTCGCCGGCCGAGCGGCGCATTCAGCTCGGGACGCAGATCACCCAGGGGCTGGGCGCGGGCTCGCGGCCCGAAGTCGGCCGCGCCGCGGCCGAGGAAAGCATCGCCCAGGTCGAAGAGGCGCTGAACGGCGCGCATATGTGCTTCGTCGCTGCCGGCATGGGCGGCGGCACCGGCACCGGCGCCGCGCCGGTGATCGCCAAGGCAGCGCGCGACCGCGGCATCCTGACCGTCGGCGTCGTGACCAAACCCTTCACCTTCGAAGGCCAGCGCCGCATGCGCTCGGCCGACGCCGGAATTGCCGAGCTCCAGGATCATGTTGACACGCTGATCGTCATCCCGAACCAGAATCTGTTCCTCGTCGCCAATCCGAACACGACCTTCAAGGAAGCGTTCACGATGGCCGACGAAGTGCTGCAACAGGGCGTGCGCGGCATCACCGACCTCATGGTCATGCCCGGCCTGATCAACCTCGACTTTGCCGACGTGCGCAGCGTGATGCGCGAAATGGGCAAGGCGATGATGGGCACCGGCGAAGCCGAAGGCGACGGTCGCGCGCTCGAAGCGGCGCAGAAAGCCATCGCCAACCCCTTGCTCGACGGCGTGTCGATGGCCGGCGCCAAGGGCGTCATCATCTCGATCACCGGCGGCGAGGATATGCGCCTGATGGAGGTTGATGAGGCCGCGAACCATATTCGCGAGCTGGTCGATCCCGACGCCAACATCATCTGGGGCAGCGCGTTCAACGACGCGCTCGACGGCAAGATCCGCGTGTCGGTGGTCGCCACGGGCATCGACAGCAATGGCGAGGCTGCGGCGCACGCCGCACCTGCGGCGCGCAGCTTCTCGTTCGCCCCCGCGCGCACCGCTGCGCCGGCGCCGGTCGCCGAAGAAATGATCGAGCCCGAAGCCGAGGAAACCCCCGTCGAGGCGGCGCCCGAGGCCATCGACGACGATCCGGCACCGGGCTTTTCGCTGAACGACGCGGCCGAACCCGCCGCGCCCGTCGCCAGCGCCGAAGCCGACGAACCGATGGAATTGTCGGAGGTCGCGGCGACCTACGACGACACCAGCGACGAACTCGTCCTCGGCGCGCCGGCAGCGCCGGCCCCGGCATACCAGCCGGCCTCGGCGCCCGCCGCGGCGGGTGACGACGCAGCCGGCCGTCCGGCCAGCGGCGGCACGCTGTTCGAGCGCATGTCGCGCCTCTCGCGCGGCTCGACGGCGCCCGACGGCGACGAGGCGAACAAGGAGGACGGGGTCGATATCCCGCGCTTCCTGAACCGCCAGAACAACCAGTAACGGGGCTTAAAGAACGGCCGCTGCAAATGGGCGAGGCGGGCCGGGAACCGGGATGACTTTGCCCATGCGGCGATCGAAACTGACGGCCAGGCCGGGGCGCGGGCGCACCCACAGGGGCGCGCTCGCGCTGCTCCTGCTCGGCACCGCGCTCGCCGGCACCGTGTCCGCCGGGCCGGCGCAGGCGATGCAGCCCGCGGCGCCCGACGCCGCGACCCGCGCCGCGATGGACCGGCGCACCGCGGCGCGTACCTTGCTGTCGGCGGCGCTCGCGCGTCTTGCGTCCAATGCGGGCGACACCCGCGCCTTGCTCGACGCCGGCCGCGCCTCGATCGATCTGGAGGATTATCGCGCCGCGCTCGGCTTCCTCGTCCGCGCCGAACAGGGCAGCCCGCGCGACGGCGCGGTGAAAGCGGCGCTCGGTGCGGCGATGGTCCACATGGAAAACCCGACCCGCGCGCTCGATTATTTCGGCGAGGCGCAACTGCTCGGCGCCTCCGAACGGCTGTTCCTCGCCGACCGCGGTTTTGCGCGCGACCTGCTCGGCCAGCAGGATGCGGCGCAGCGCGATTACCAGCTGGCGCTGTCGGTGGCGCCGAACGACGAAGTTCAGCGCCGCTACGCGCTGTCGCTCGGGATCAGCGGTCAGGCCGACCGCGCGATCCAGATGCTGGCGCCGCAACTGCGCCAACAGGATCGCGGCGCCTGGCGCCTGCGCGCGATCATCCTCGCGATCAACGGGCGCGAGAAGGAGGCGACCGAAATCGTCAACGCGACGATGCCGCCGGCGCTGGCGCGCAACATCCTGCCCTATCTCACCCAGATGAACCGGCTCAACCCGGCACAGCAGGCCGCGGCGGCGCATTTCGGGCGCTTCCCGACCGGTCAGCTCGGCCCGGCGCGCGCGCCGGTGCAGATGGCGGCGGCGACCCCGGCCCCGGCGCCCACCCCGTCGCCGTCGACGTCCAGTCGCCGCCGCGCCAGCAGCGAGCGAGAGCGCGCGCGCGGCACGCTGTCGCCGGCCGCCGCGGCGCCCGTCACCGTGCGCCGCGCCGCCGATCTGGCGCCCGCCGCGACCCCGCCGGTCCGTGCGACTCCCGCGCCGACACCTACACCGACGCCAATACCGACGCCCACGCCCACGCCCACGCCTGCTCCGACGCCGGCGCGCGCGCTGGCAGCGGTCCCGACGCCGACGCCGCCGCCCGCGGCGACGCCGGCCCCGATCCCGTCACCGACAGCTGCGACGCCGCGCCCGGCGCCCGCATCGACGACCCCGATCGGCGTCGCGGTCGATCCGCGCGCCGGCCCCGTCGGACCGGGCTTTTCGATCACCGACATCGGCCGCCCCGCGGCCGCCGCGGCGACAACCCCCGCACCGGCGGCCTCGACGCCTTTCGCCTCGCCGCCGCCTGTCTCTGCGTCCACGCCGCCCGCCGCAATTCCGGCGCCGACACCCGTCGCCGCGCCGCCGCTGGCGTCGCTCGCCGATATCGTCGGCTCGATCGAAATCCCGCCCGAGGAGCTCGACCGCCCCGACAACGCGATCGGCGCCGAGGTGCTGGCGCGGCTGCAACAGGAAAAGCGGCAGGCGGAAGCCGCCGAGGACGCGAAGCGCGAAAAGGACGCCGCCGCCGCCAAGGTCAAGGCGGAAGCCGAGGCGAAGGCCAAGGCCGACGCCGCCGAAAAGAAGGCGAACCCGGCACGCATCTGGGTCCAGATCGCGACCGGCGCCAATCCAAAGGCGCTCGCCTTCGACTATAACCGCTTTTCCAAACGCAACGCCGCGCTGTTCAAGGGCAAGATGGGGGCGACCGCCGCATGGGGCCAGACGCGCCGCCTGCTCGTCGGCCCCTTCGCCAACCGCAAGGCGGCGCAGGACTGGCTCGGCGACTATAAAAAGGCCGAGGGCGACGGCTTCCTGTTCAACAGCGAGGCGGGCGAAACCGTCGATCCGATCAAGTGAACTTGATGGACGTTGTCACCAATCCTCCCTGTGGCGAAGCCATGGGGAGGTGGCAGCCTGAAAGGCTGACGGAGGGGCCATGCCGCACCGTCTTTGCCCCTCCACCACCCGCTTCGCGGCGGTCCCCCTCCCCATGGCTGCGCCACAGGGAGGATTGATCTTTGGCCGCCTCTGACTCCGTTTCCGCCTGCGCCAGCGACCCGGCCGCCAGCCGCGGCCGCCTCCACGGCGAGGTCGGGCGGGTCGTGCGCGGGCCGCGCGACGTGTTCCAGCGCGACCGCGACCGCATCGTCCATTCGATCGCTTTTCGCCGCCTGCGCCACAAGACGCAGGTGTTCGTTGCCCCCGACGGCGACCATTATCGCGTCCGCCTGACCCACAGCATAGAGGTGGCGCAGATCGGCCGCGGCATCGCCCGCGCGCTCGGGCTCAACGAGGATCTGACCGAGGCGCTGTGCCTTGCGCACGATATCGGTCATCCGCCGTTCGGCCATGCCGGCGAGGATGCGTTGAAGGCCGCGATGGCGGCGCACGGCGGTTTCGACCACAACGGCCACACGCTGCGCACCCTGGCGCGGCTCGAATGCCCTTATCCGCTGTTCGACGGGCTGAACCTCGGCTGGGAAACGCTCGAAGGGCTGGCGAAGCACAACGGCCCGGCCCTCCATCCGGGCTGGGCGCTGGCCCAGATCGACGGGGAATTTCCGCTCGACCTCGCCAGCCATGCCAGCCTCGAGGCGCAGGTCGCGGCGGTCGCCGACGACATCGCCTACGACAACCACGACATCGACGACGGGCTGCGCGCCGGGCTGCTGTGCCTCGACCAGCTGCTCGAACAGCCGTTCGTCGCGGCCAATTTTCGCGGCGTCGAGAGCCGCTTTCCCGGCGCCCCGCGCGACCGGCTGCTGCGCGAACTGGTGCGCGACCAGATCGGCGTGATGGTCAACGACGTGATCGCCGCGACGTCCGCCAACGTCGCCGCTGCCGGGGTCGCCAGCGTCGCCGACGTCCGCGCCGCGGGCCGCACCCTCGGCGGCTTTTCGCCCGATCTTGCAGCGAAGGAACGCGATCTCAAGCGCTTCATGTACGCCAACCTCTACCACCACCCCGAACAGATCGCCGCCGCCGCGGCGGCGAGCGAGGTCGTCGGTGCGCTCTTTGCCGCTTATGCCGGCGATCCCACGCTGATGGGTGCCGACTGGGCGGCGCGCCTGCCCGCCGAAAAGACCGCGACGGTGCGCCACATCGGCGACTATATTGCCGGGATGACCGACCGCTTCGCCATCCAGCGCTACGCCGAACTGTTCGGCCGCAACGCCGTCCCCGCAGCGCTCGCGCATGTCTGAGGCGCTGATCGTCGGCGCGACCGGGCTGGTCGGCCAATCGGTCATTGCGGCCGCCGGTGCGCGCCGGCTGACGATCCTCGCGCGCCGCGAACTTGCCGATGTGCCGCCGCACCACGCGCTGCTCGTCGCGCCGCCCGATCGCTGGGCCGACATCATCGCCGCCGAGCGCCCCGCGGTGCTGATTTCGTGCCTCGGCACCACGATCCGCCAGGCGGGGTCACAGGCGGCGTTCCGCGCCATCGACCACGACCTGCTGCTCGCCGCGGCGCGCGGCGCCCGCGCCGGCGGCGCGGCGCAGGCGATCGTCGTCAGTTCGGTCGGCGCCGCGGCCAAGGCGGGCAACTTCTATCTGCGCACCAAGGGCGAGGCCGAGGATGGATTGCGCGCGCTCGGTTTCGAACGGCTCGACGTTTTGCGACCGGGGCTTCTGCTCGGCGACCGCGACGGGCCGCCGCGGCTGGGCGAGGGGATTGCCATGCTCGCGGCGCCGCTCACCGACGCGCTGCTGCACGGCTCGCTCCGCCGTTATCGCGCGATCCGCGCCGATGCCGTCGCGCGCGCCATCGTCGCGCTTGTCGGCCGCGCCCCGTCCGGCGCGTATATCCACGAAAACGACGCGATCCGCGCGCTCGCCGATTGACTCCGGTCGGGGGCAGCGCCAAGGCTCGCCTGTCTGTCGCATTCTTTCGGGGATTCGACCGGCCGCGCGGGAGAGCGCGGGGCAGGGCGACCTGCACCGCCACCGAAGGAGCAACCGCCCCGGAAACTCTCAGGTCAGCAGGACCGCGCAGGCCGGAACGGACACTCTGGAAAGCGCCGCGGCTCGCGCCCCGGCCACCGAAGGGGTAACTCCATGATATATGGAGGAAAACTCTCAGGTTCCCGTGACAGAGGGGGCATGGCGACAAGACGGCATTTTGCCGCCCCTTGCCGTGCTTTGAACGGGAGTGCGATATGCGCGATGATAGTGAAAATAGCGGCGAAATCCCCCCCGAAACCGCCACCCTCCCGCTCGACGCCTGGCACCGCGCCAAGGGCGCCCGCATGGTCGAATTCGCCGGCTACTGGATGCCGATCCAGTATGAAGGCATTATGGCCGAACATATGTGGGTCCGCGACAGCGCCGGCCTCTTCGACGTCAGCCACATGGGCCAGCTCGCGCTCTCGGGCGTCGGCGCCGCCGAAGCGCTCGAAGTGCTCGTCCCCGGCGACATCTCTGCGCTGAAGCCCGGCCGGATGCGCTATTCGCTGCTGCTCGCCGAGGACGGCGGCATCCTCGACGACCTGATGATCACCAACGAGGGCGACCAATATGGCATCGTCGTCAACGGCGCGGTGAAGTGGGACGACATCGGCTATCTGCGCGAAAACCTGCCCGACGACATCACCCTCAACCACAATGACGATTACGGCCTCCTCGCGCTGCAGGGCCCGAAGGCGGTCGATGCGCTGGCGCGGCTGGTGCCCGAAGCCGCCTCGCTCGTCTTCATGCAGGCGATGCGCGCCGAATGGCAGGGCCACGCTATCGCGCTCAGCCGTTCGGGCTATACCGGCGAGGACGGGTTCGAAATTTCGCTGCCCAATGAAGCGCTGACCGCCTTCGCCGACGCGCTCTGCGCTGAGCCCGAGGTGATGCCGATCGGCCTCGGCGCGCGCGACAGTCTGCGCCTCGAGGCCGGCCTGCCGCTCTACGGCCACGACCTCGACGAAGACATCGATCCGGTCGAAGGCGACTTGGCTTTCGCGATCAGCAAGCGCCGCCGCGAAGATGGCGGCTTTCCCGGCGCGGCGCGCATCCTAGGTCATCTTGCCGACGGCAGCCCGCGCAAGCGCGTCGGCCTGACCATCGATGGCAAGCTGCCGGTGCGCGAGGGCGCAAAGCTGTTCGACGGCAACACCGAAATCGGCGTCGTGACCTCGGGCGGCTTTGCCCCCAGCGTCGGCGCGCCGATCGCCATGGGGTATGTTCCGCGCGGGTCAGCCGAACCCGGCACGGCGGTCGCCGCCGAAGTGCGCGGCAAGCGCGTACCATGCACCGTCACCGCCATGCCATTCATTCCACACCGCTATGTGCGCAAACAGGGAGCCTGACCGATGCCGCGTTATTACACCGAAGAACATGAATGGATCGACGTCGACGGCGACGTCGCGACGGTCGGCATCACCGATTTCGCGCAGGGCCAGCTTGGCGACATCGTGTTCGTCGAGGTGCCCGACACCGGCGCCGAACTCAGCCAGGGCGGCGACGCCGCGGTGGTCGAATCGGTGAAGGCGGCAAGCGACGTCTATGCCCCCGTCGACGGTACGGTGACCGAAGGCAATGCGCAGCTCGAGGAAGATCCCGCGCTCGTGAATTCGGACCCCGAAGGCGAAGGCTGGTTCTTTCGCATGACGCTCGCCGACAAGAGCCAGCTCGACGGGCTGATGAACGCCGCAGCGTACAAATCCTTCTGCGACGATCTGTGAGCCGGACCCCTCCCCCAATCCGGGAGGGGGCAAAACGATGACCGCGCCCGATCGCGCCCTTGCCGAATGCCGCCTGATGGTGGCGACGCCCATCTATGAGGGGGCGCAGGGCACCTATGTGCGCGCGGCGCTCAACCTGGCGCTGCAGGCGCAGGCGATCGGCATGGCGGTGCGGTTCGAGTTCATCCTCTACCAGCCTTCGATCACCCGCGCCCGCAACACGCTGACCGCAATGTTTCTCGCCAGCGACTGCACCCACATGCTGTTCATCGACGCCGACATCGATTTTTCGGCCGAGGACGTGTTTTCGCTGATCCGCGTGATGGACGCCCATCCGCAATGCGGGGTGCTCGGCGGCGCCTACCCGCGGCGGATGATCAATTGGCGCAACGTCGCGCGCGCGGTCGAACTGGGGCTGGCGAAGGACAATCCGGCCGATCTGGCGCGCTACTCGGGCGAGTTCGCGCTCCAGTTCCTGCATCCGGGGCAGAGCTTCAAAATGACCGATCTGGTCGAGTTGGCGCGGCTCGGCACCGCGATGATGCTCATCCGCCGCGAGGTGCTTGAAGGGATGCGCGCGGCGATGCCCGAACTCGCATTTCGCCCCGACCCCGCCGAACGGCAGGCGCACGGCATCGGCGAACTCGAGCCTGCTTTTTTCTGTCCGCTGATCGAGCCCGAGACGCAGGCGCTGCTGTCGGACGATTATGCCTTTTGCCGCCGCGTCCGCGATACCGGATTTCGCATCTGGCTGGCGCCTTGGATCCGCACGACGCACGCCGGTCCTGCGGTCTTCGCCGGCACGCTGACCGATACGGCGCAGCTTTTTTCGACAAACCCCGACGCTTCACCGGAGTAAACCATGCGCTATCTCCCCCTCACTCCCGACGATCGCACCGCAATGCTCGGCGCGATCGGCGCCGCGGCGATCGACGATCTGTTCGCCGACGTTCCCGCCGCGGCACGGCTCGATGGACCGATCGCCGATCTGCCGATGCACGCCAGCGAACTGGCGGTCGAGCGTCACATGGGGGCGCTGGCGCGCCGCAACCGCGCGGCGGGCGACGGACCCTTCTTCCTCGGCGCCGGCGCCTATCGCCACCATGTCCCGGCCAGCGTCGATCATCTGATCCAGCGCGGCGAGTTTCTGACCGCCTACACGCCATACCAGCCCGAAATCGCGCAGGGCACGCTCCAGATGCTGTTCGAATTCCAGACGCAGGTGGCGCGGCTGTTCGGCACCGACGTCGCCAATGCGTCGATGTACGACGGCTCGACCGCCTGCTGGGAAGCGATCGTGATGGCGCGGCGCATTACCCGCCGTGGCAAGGCACTGCTGTCGACCGGCCTGCACCCCCATTATCGCAGCGTGGCGCGCACGATGGCCAAATACACCGGCGACGTGCTGGTCGATGGTGATCCTGCGCTTGCAGCCGGCACGGACTGGGCCGCGCTCACCGACGCGATCGACAAGGACACTAGCTGCGTCGTCGTGCAATACCCCGACATCCTCGGCCGCATCGACGACATGACTGCACTAGCCGCCGCGTGTCAGGCCGCCGGCTCTCTGCTGATCGCGGTGGTCACCGAACCCGTCGCGCTCGGCCTCATCAAGTCGCCGGGCGAAATGGGCGCCGACATCGTTGTCGGCGAAGGCCAGTCGGTCGGCGTCGGGCTCCAGTTCGGCGGTCCCTATGTCGGCCTCTTCGCGTGCAAGGCCAAATATGTCCGCCAGATGCCGGGGCGGCTGTGCGGCGAGACCGTCGATGCCGATGGCAAGCGCGGTTATGTGCTGACCCTGTCGACCCGCGAACAGCATATCCGCCGCGAAAAGGCGACGAGCAATATCTGCACCAATTCTGGCCTTTGTGCGTTAGCCTTCAGCATCCACATGACTTTGCTCGGCGAAGCAGGGCTTCGCCGCCTCGCGGGCATCAACCATGCGCGCGCCAAGGCAGCCGCCGCCGAACTGGCGCAGGTGCCGGGGGTATCGGTGATGAACGAAAGCTTCTTCAACGAATTCACCCTGCTGCTGCCGACCGAGGCGCGCCCGGTAATTCACAAGCTGGCCGAAAGCGACATCCTCGGTGGCGTGTCGCTCGGCCGCCTTTATCCCGACAATCACGCGATCGACCACGGACTGGTCGTCGCCGTGACCGAAACCACGACCGAAGCGGATATCGCGGCCTTTGCGGGCGCGCTGAAGGAGGTGCTGGCATGACCGCGCTCAATACGGCCGGATGGCGGCCTGAAATGACGGCGTGTGACGCCGCCCAGGGCACCGCGACCTTTACCGGCAACCGCGCGCTGATGCTCGAAGAGGCGCTGATCTTCGAGATCGGCAACAGCGCGACGACGGGCGTCGATTTCGATGAAGAGGTGTCGGCAGCGGATTTCGGCGCTTTGGCGCGCACCGCGCCAATTGGCCTGCCGGGGCTGAGCGAGGCGGAAACGGTGCGTCACTACACGCGTCTCAGCCGCCAGAATTATGCGATCGACCTCGGCCTGTTTCCGCTCGGCAGCTGCACGATGAAGCACAACCCGCGCCTCAACGAAAAGGTCGCGCGGATGCCGGGGTTCGCCGATATCCATCCGCTCCAGCCGCAGGAAACGGTGCAGGGCGCGCTCGCCGTCATCAACGAACTCGCGATGTGGCTGATCAAGCTCACCGGCATGCACGGCGTCGCCATGTCGCCCAAGGCGGGCGCGCATGGCGAGCTTTGCGGCATCCTGTGCATCAAGGCGGCGCTGGAAGCGCGCGGCGAGGACCGACGCGTGCTGCTGGTCCCCGAAAGCGCGCACGGCACCAACCCCGCGACCGCGGCCTTTGCCGGCTTCACCGTCGAGGATATTCCCGCGACCCCCGAAGGCCGCGTCGATCTCGACGCGCTGACGGCGCGGCTCGGCCCCGACGTGGCCGGGGTGATGATCACCAACCCGAACACCTGCGGCCTGTTCGAGCGCGATATGAAGGCGATTTCGGACGCGGTCCATGCGGTCGGCGGTTATGTCTATTGCGACGGCGCCAACTTCAACGCGATCGTCGGCAAGGTGCGGCCCGGCGACCTTGGCATCGACGCGATGCACATCAACCTGCACAAGACCTTTTCGACCCCGCATGGCGGCGGCGGTCCGGGTTCGGGGCCGGTGGTGCTGTCGAAGGCGCTCGCTCCCTTCGGGCCGATCCCTTACGCCGCGCGCTACGCCGACGGTTCGTTCAAGCTGGTCGAGGAGGAAAGCGCGGGCGACGAGCATCCGCAGACCTTCGGACGGATGACCGCTTTCCACGGCCAGATGGGCATGTTCACCCGCGCGCTGACCTATATTCTCAGCCACGGCGCCGACGGGCTGAAACAGGTCGCCGAAGATGCGGTGCTCAACGCCAATTATGTCCTGCGCAGCCTAGAGGACGTGCTCGACGCGCCGTTCGCGGCGTCGGGCCCGTGCATGCACGAGGCGCTGTTCACCGACGGCGGGCTCGCCGAAGGTTTCACGACGCTCGACATCGCCAAGGGGATCATCGACGAGGGTTTCCACCCGATGACGGTCTATTTCCCGCTCGTCGTCCATGGCGCGATGCTGATCGAACCGACCGAAACCGAATCGAAGGCAGCGCTCGACCAGTTCATCGGCGCGCTGCGCAGCGTCGCGCTGCGGGCCAAGCAGGGCGACCCCGCGCTCAAATCGGCGCCGCATTTCGCACCGCGCGCGCGTCTCGACGAGACTCTGGCAGCGCGCAAGCCCGTCCTCACCTGGAGCGCCCCGGCCGTCGCGCCAGGCACCCCGTCGCGCAGCGAAATCGGCGGCAGTTGAGCCGCGACAGCGACCGCGCTGCGCCGCCGGGCGACGTCGGTTGCCTGGCGGCCAGTGCGCTGTTCGTGGCCGTTTTTGCCGTCGTCTGGCTGGCCGCGATCACGTTCTATGGCTTGATTCTGGAGCAGTGGGAGCTGGTCCGGGTTCGCCGCGAATTCAGTTACGACTGGGTTCTGCTCTATGCGCCGTTGATCGCGATCGGGGTCAACACGGCGATCGTGTTCGTGGCCATGCGGCGTTTTTCGGCGGCGCGCGTCACCGGACTGATCGTGGCCACCGGCCTGGTTGCGCTTGGCTTCGGTCTGTTGCTCTTCGGGCTTGGCGGGCTGGCTTAGCGCTGGCAGACAGGCGGTACGGGCTAGGTACGGAACCGGGGGAGAGGGAAGATCATGAGCTGGGATACGATATTCTTGGCCGCCAATTATTGGGCCTTCGCCGGGTGGCTGGCGCTCGCGTTTGCGCCGCGCGGGCCGAAGGTTCTGGCATTGATCCTCTATCTCGGGGTCTTCCTGCTCTGCGCGGCCTATGCGGTGATGCTGGTCGGTTTCCTGACCGGGACGATCGATGCCGGCGGCGAGGGCGGGGGCAGCTTCACGACGCTGGCGGGGGTGATGCAGCTGTTTGCATCGCCCGGTGGCACGACATTGGGGTGGGTCCATTATCTGGCGTTCGATCTGTTCACCGGCCTGTGGATCGCGCGCGATGCCGACAACAAGGGCTACAGCCGGATCGTGCAATTGCCCTTCCTGTTCCTGACCCTGATGGTCGGGCCGGTCGGCCTGCTGGCGTGGCTAGTCGTCCGTGATCGCCGCGCGCGGGCGCTGGCCAAGGCGACATGACGCCGCAGCCGTGGATGCCGGGTGACGGCGGGGAAGGCGGTTGGGGCGCCCGCCGCCACGCCCCGGCGACGCTGCGCAACCGCGAGGCGATCGCCGCAGTGCTCGCCGACTGGCTGCCCGCATCGGGCACCGTGCTGGAAGTCGCGAGCGGATCGGGCGAGCATGCCGTGCATTTCGCCGCGACCTTTCCGCATATTACGTGGCAGCCGAGCGATCCCGATCCGGCCGGCCTGGCCTCGATCGCGGCATGGCGCGTCGAAGCCGGCTTTGCCAATATCGCGCCGCCTCTGATGCTCGACGCGGCGGCGAGCGACTGGCCGGTCGATGGCGCCGATGCGATCCTGTGCATCAACATGGTCCATATCAGCCCGTGGGAGGCGACGATGGGGTTATTCGCGGGCGCGGCGCGGCTGCTCACGGCCGGTGCGCCGCTGATCCTTTACGGCCCCTATCTCGAAGCAGAGATCGCGACCGCGGAGAGCAATCGCGCCTTCGACGTCAGCCTACGCGACCGCGATCCGGCGTGGGGGCTGCGCGGCACGGCGCAGGTGATTGCGGCGGCGGCCGATGCAGGGCTGGCGTTTGCCGAACGCCGCGCGATGCCCGCGAACAACCTGATGCTGCTGTTCCGGCGCTAAGCGGTCGCCGCGCCCAGGCGCCAGCGCTTCAGCCCTTTTCAGCCGAAGCAACGACCGGGCGTGCGTAATTTTCGGGGGTGATGTCCAGCCGTTCGATGCGCGGCGTCGCCTCGCGCCGGCGCATGTTGGTGCCGGTGGCATCGTCGGTCCAGCGCGCGGTCAGTGTGTAGCGTTCGATCATGTAGAACCCCGGCGTCGCGTCGTTGTCGGTGCGGCGCAGCGGCGCATAGACGCGGCCCTTGATCTGCTCGGTGACAGGCTTCAGCCACTGCCGCGTGCCTTCGCCGCGCAAAATCTCGATGTCGTCGACATGGCCGTCGGCACCGATCCAGAAACCGACGTCGGCCCATTTGGCAACATTGTTCAGCGCCGTCAGCCGCGACAGCGTGTTCGCGGCGGGCTGGTTATTGCCGAAATCTTCCGACATATCGATGCGCCTGATCGGCTCGCTGAACAGCAGCACCGGGCGGTTGGTGCCGCCGCGCGCGGCGAATTCGCGCAGGATCGCCTCGGTCGAGCTAGCGTCGCCCTTTTTGCGGTCGTTGCGCGCGCGCATCACCTGCGCTGCCATCGCAAATTCCTCGGTGCCGGGCAGCGGATTGGCGATGATGTCGTCGAGCAACTGCCGCGCTTCCTTGTGGTCGCTATCGAGGTTCGATGCTTCGGCGCGGGTCTGCACGAGCAGCGCCTGGCGGACGCGCGCGAACATCGCGACGCGGTTCTGGCCGTTCGCGATCGCTTCCTTTTCGACGTCCTGGTAGATGCGCTCGGCTTCGTCGGGGAAGCCCAGTTTGGCGCGGCTGTCGCCGACCTCGATCTGCGCAACCATGACCCGCGGGTCCTTTTCGCCGAGCCCTGCCTTCAGCGTGTTGCGCATGTCGAGCACCGAAAGCTGGAAATTCTTCGCCTCGCCGACATGTTCGGCGACGCGGCTGTTGGCGCGGAACAGGTCCGACACCTCGACCGGAAACCGGTCGCCATGCTTGCGGTTGCGGCCAATCGATTTCAGCAGCGTCGTGCGCGAATCCTTGTAATCGCCCTGCAATAGCTGATTTTCCGCGTGGGCGAGCGAGGCCGCGACATCCTGATCGGGCGGGCAATTGCGCGCCAGGCAGGCGGCGAGCGCGTCGCCGGTGTCCTTCAGCGAGCGGCCGGTCACGACGATCTCGGGATCGCCGTTGGTCTGCGCCGCGGCGACCGGCCCGGCCAGAGCGGCGGCGAGCAGCAGGATCGAAAGGCTGGACTTTGACACGCGAAAACTCCCGAAAAACGCCATGCGGACCGTATTATCTCGATAATTCAGGCCGTAGCAGATTGACACCGTCGCGCAATATGGCGCGCGCCCGGCGATGCAACGGGTGTTGGCCGAAGGCGCGGCGGCGTTCGACGAACGGCATGAAGCTGGCAGTCGGCTTCGCAACGGGGATTGCATCGGCCCCGGCTTGCCATAAGGATGTGCGCCAGAATGCCGGACGGGCATCGTGGAGAGGATAATGACCGACATGCTGCCCACCCATATGAGTTTCGACCAGTTTCTGCGCCACTGGGCGGAAGCTGCGCCGACCCGGACCGCGCTGACCGAGGAGGACCGCGAGTATGATTTCGCGGCGCTCGACGCGCTGACCGCCGGGGTCGCGACGATGCTCGCCGACCTTGGCCTCGCAAAGGGCGACCGCATCGCGTGGATCGGCAAGAACAGCGACCTCTACGTGCTGCTGTTTTTCGGCGCCGCGCGGATGGGCGTGGTGATGGTGCCGATCGGCTGGCGGCTCGCGGGCGACGAATGGGCCTATATCGTCAACGACACCCGCGCCAAGCTGCTGTTCACCGGCCCGGGCTTCGACGATGCGGTCGCCGCGATCCGCGGCCAGCTCGATCATGTCGAGCAGGTCATCGGCGCCGACGAAGCCCGCTCCCGGATTGCCGCCGCGCCGCGGCGCGATTTTGCGCCGTCGGGGCCTGACGACGCGGTGTTGCAGCTCTATACCAGCGGCACGACCGGGCGGCCCAAGGGCGCGATCCTGTCGAACCGCAACCTGTTCGGGCTGCGCCTGCCGAACCTTGAGGGCGGCGAGCCGTGGACGCGCTGGGACGAGGGCGAGGGGGTGCTCGTCGCC
The DNA here is from genome assembly GCF_050916055.1 of Sphingopyxis sp. GTDB lineage: Bacteria > Pseudomonadota > Alphaproteobacteria > Sphingomonadales > Sphingomonadaceae > Sphingopyxis. The sequence continues at coordinate 2,116,714 of NZ_CP051527.1, read as the reverse complement.
ATGCCGTGCGCGCACATCGGCGGCACCGGGCTCAACGTGATGGCGCTCGCCGCCGGGGTGGCCAGCCACGTGCTCGCCGAATTCGATACCGACCGCGTGCTCGACCTGGTGCAGCAGGGGCGCATCACGCGTTTTTTCATGGTTCCCGCCGCGCTTCACCTGCTGCTTCAGAACACGCGCTGCGCCAGCACCGATTTCAGCCGCCTCAAATATATTCTCTACGGCGCCGCGCCGATCCCGCTCGAACTGCTGCGCGCGTGCATCCAGACCTTCGGCGCCGATTTCATCCAGGCTTATGGGATGACGGAGACGACCGGCACCGTCATCATGCTGCCGCCCGAGGATCACGACCCCAATGGCAACGCGCGGATGCGTTCGGCTGGGCGACCAATGAAGGGGGTCGAGGTGCGGATCGTCGATACCGACGGCAACGACGTCGCGCCGGGCGCGGTGGGGGAAATCATCACCCGCTCGTCGAACAACATGCTCGGTTACTGGAATCTGCCCGATGCGACCGCCAGCACCCTCGACGCCGACGGCTGGGTCCACACCGGCGATGCGGGGTATATGGACGGCGACGGCTATATCTTCATCCACGACCGGATGAAGGACATGATCATCACCGGCGGCGAGAATGTCTATCCGGCCGAGGTCGAGAGCGCGATTTTCGGCCACCCGCAGATTCTCGAGGTCGCCGTGATCGGCATCCCCGACGCCAAATGGGGCGAAAGCGTCAAGGCGGTGTGCGTGCCGCGCCCCGGCATGACGGTCGACGAAGCGGATATCATCGCCTGGGCGCGCGACCGCATCGCCCCGTATAAATGCCCGCGCAGCGTCGATGTGATCGCCGCGCTGCCGCGCAACGCCAGCGGCAAAATCCTGCGCAAGGACCTGCGCGCACCCTATTGGGAAGGCCGCGAGCGGATGGTGAACTGAAGGGAGTGGATGTCGGAAGGTCTGGAAGCGACCAGAAGCTGCCCTACTTAACCCCGTTCGCATCGAGCGAAGTCGAGATGCCCATCGGCGTGGTGTGAGGTCGAAGGGTGTCTCGACTTCGCTCGACACGAACGGATTGGGGATGGCCTTTGACGACCAGTTGCGGACCTAAATGCGGTGCACCCCGGCGAAAGCCGGGGTCCAGGGCGTAATCGCGCAAGGCCAGCTTTCCAACGCTCTGGGCCCCGGCTTTCGCCGGGGTACAGAAATGAGCAAACGGCCGCTTCCCACCCCAAAGCCGACCTTTTATCCTCGCATCTCACCAATCGTTCGACCCACCCAGCCCCCACAAGCTATTGACACAGGTGTCAACAATTGAGACCGTGCGCCTCCCCTGCAGGAGCCGCCCGTTTGGCCACCGTCGCCGCGACCCCGCCCGCCGACCCGCCCGCGCCGCCGGCGCTCGCCCCGCGCACCGTCGCCGCCTATGCCGCGACCGCGGCGCCGACCGCGATGCTCGGGCTGCCGTTCAGCGTCTATCTGCCGCCCTATATCGCCGAGGGCGGGGTAATCGCTGTGGGACTGGTCGGGCTGCTTTTTTCCCTGACGACGATCTGGGACGGGGTGGTCGATCCGCTGATCGGAACGATGGTCGATCGCGTCCGCCCCGGGCTCGGCGCGCATCGCCGCTGGATGCTGCTGGCGCTGGCGCCGCTGCTCGGGCTGCTGATGCTCATCGTGACCGGCGGCGACATGCTGCCCTTCGCCGCGCTATTCGTCGCGATGATCCTCTTTTACTCCAGCTACAGCCTGTACGAGGTTGCGCAGCTGTCGTGGGGCTCGGCGCTGGTGCGCACCCCGGCAGATAGCGCGCTGCTCTATGGAATGCGCGACTGGGCGGCGAAGATCACGCTGCTGATCGCCTTTGCCGCGCCCGCCGCGGCGCAGCTCGCGGTGCCGGGGATCAGCCTGCAAGGCCGGATACTTGCCTATGCCGGGGTGATGGTGGTGATGGCGCCGATCGCGCTCTATGCGATCGGCCGCATCCCGCGGCGCGCCGTGGTGGTCGAGGCGGGCATCGGCTGGCGCCGGGAAATCCGGGCCTCGCTGTCCTTCCCTCCGCTGATGCTGCTGTTCGGGGTGCAGTTTCTCAATAGCTTCGCCTTCGGGTCGCTGACCTCGCTCTTCATCTTTTTTGCCGCCGCGGTGCTGGGCCTCGACGCGCAGAGCGCGGTGCTGCTGTTCGCCAGCTTCGTCGGCGGCGCCATCGCCTCGCCGCTGTGGACATGGCTCGCGCGCCGCTTCGGCAAGCCGCCGATGATGATCGCGATGGGGCTGCTGATTGCCAGTCTGTTGCTGTTGACGCTGGCGCAGCAGCCACAGGGGCTGGGACAGGCGGTCGGCTTTTCGCTGCTGCTGGGGACGGGTTTCGTCGGACTGCTGTTCACCTATTCGATGCTGGCCGACCTCATTCCGCAGGACAGCGCGCGTTGCGGGCGCAGCCGCGCCGCCTTTCTATTCGCGCTGCTCAACCTGATGCAGAAGTTCGGGGTCGCGGCGGCGATCGCGGTCAGTTACATCCTCCTCGACGTCGTCGGCTTCGATCCGCGCAATGGCGCGGCGTCGGCCGACGCGCTGCACCTGCTGTTCGTGCTCCAGCCGACCGTAAGCTGGATGCTGATGATCGTCCTGCTCTTGGCGATGCACCGCCTGACCCGGCGCGCCGCCGCCAGCCTTTGACTTGCATTCGCTGCGGGGCGCAAGTAAAGGCCGCTCATTCGGACAGATGCGCCGTTTTCCTTCCGCCTTTCGCCGACACGCTCGGGGAGGGTGGGCGGACTATTGCCCAAAGCGCGCTTGACGTGCGCGGGCGGGCAACCCATCTGGCCGGAATATGAAGCCGTTGCAGGACAGGACGATCGACATGGCAAAGCCCGGAATTGGCGAATTCGTCAACCAAGTGAAGACGGAAGCCGGCAAGATCGTCTGGCCGACGGGGCGCGAGACCGTTCAAACCACGATCATGGTGCTGATCCTGACGACGATCCTGGCGCTGTTCTTCCTCGGCGTCGACACGGTTTTCAACGCAATCGTCAACTGGCTGACGCAGCTCGCGCGCTAAGCTGCGAGCCGGGCCGACATCAATTCACGAACAGGACAGTTAAAGACATGGCGCGCTGGTACATCATTCACGCCTATTCGGGCTTCGAAAACAAGGTGCGCGATTCGGTCGTTGCCGAGGCCGAGCGTATGGGCCTCACCGATTTCGTCGAAGCGGTCGAAGTGCCGGTCGAAACCGTCACCGAGGTCAAGCGCGGCAAGAAGGTGCAGGCCGAGCGGAAATTCTTCCCCGGCTATGTCCTCGCCAAGCTGACGATGACCGACGACGTCTATCACCTCGTCAAGAACACTCCGAAGGTCACCGGCTTCCTGGGCTCGATGGGCAAGCCGCAGGCGATCAGCGAAGCCGAGGCCGCACGCATCCTGAACAGCAAGGAAGAGGCTGCGGCGCGTCCGAAGCAGGAAATCCGCGTCGATTACGAAATCGGCGACCAGGTCAAGGTGCTCGACGGTCCCTTCGCCAGCTTCAACGGGCTGGTCGAAGAACTCGATTTCGAGAAGGCGCGCGTCAAGGTCAGCGTCTCGATCTTCGGTCGCGCCACCCCGGTCGAGCTCGACTTCGAACAGGTCGAACGCATGAAGTGACGGCCGTTGGCCTTCACTGCTTCAAGGAACGGATGACGATATGAGCCTGACTCCTGCCGAGATTCAGGCCCGCATCGAACGCGCCCGCGCGATCAACGACAGCATGGACCCCGGCAAGGTCGTCGCCGCCGTGTCGCGGCTGTTCGATCTCGAACCCGCTGAGGCTGACGACGAATTCACCTTTCCCGCGCTCGCCACCACCGCCCGATCGCGCATCTTCGGCGGGCAGGTGATTGCGCAGGCGATGGTCGCCGCGGCGCGCACCGTCGAGCTGGACAAGCAGGTCCATTCGCTCCACGCCTATTTCCTGCGCGGCGGCGACGAGACGAAACCGCTTCATTTCCGTGTCCATCGCGACTTCGACGGGCGCAGCTTCGCCAATCGCCGCGTCGTCGTGCGCCAGGACGGCAAGGTGATCTTCAACCTCACCGCCTCGTTCCAGCTGCCGACCGAGGGACTCGCGCACCAGGTGCCGATGCCCGACCTGCTGCCGCCCGAACAGTGCCGCGATTTTCTCGAGACGATCGCCGCCGATCCCAATGTGTCGGAAGACGCCTTCGCGCATATGGCGCGCCGCCGGCCGTTCGAACTGCGCAACTACCGTCCGCCCGCCTCGGCAAAGGCGACGCAGCATTACCAGTGGTTTCGCGTCGCCGCGCCGATCGGCGACGACCCGCTCGTCCACCGCGCCTTTCTCGCCTTTGCGTCCGATATGGGGCTCCTCTCCTCGGCGATGCTGCCGCACGGGCTCAACTTCATGACCCCGGGGCTGTTCTCGACCAGCCTCGACCATGCGATGTGGTTTCACGGCCCGGTCCGCGCCGACGAATGGTTCGTCTATGTGATGGACAGCGACTGGACCGGCGGCAGCCGCGGGATCAATCGCGGCGCGATCTATCGGCAGGACGGGACGCTGATCGCCTCGGTGATGCAGGAAGGGCTGCTGCGGCTGGCGCCGCAAAGCTGACCCAGATTTCCTCTCCCTCCGGGAGAGGATAGGTAGACTTGCCAGCTTGCTGGTTAGGATGCCTTGGTGAGGATGATTCCTCGGCTGAGACCCTCACCCAGCTTCGCCTAGGCAGCAAGCTGCCAAGCCTTCGCATCCCTCTCCCGGCGGGAGAGCGAGTCGCCGCCAAAAGCCTTGCTTTGCTGCGCATTTCCGTCTAACCGCGCCGCTTCGCGTCAGACACGGATGCGATTCCGCGCGGGAGGAAGGGGTGATGCCCTTCTGTTCGACCGCTAATTTTGAGGTTCGCCGCTTGCGACGGACCGACAGAAAGAAAGGAGGCCATCATGGCCAAGAAGATCAGCGGCTATATCAAGCTGCAAGTTCCGGCGGGGACCGCAAACCCCTCGCCGCCGCTCGGGCCGGCACTCGGCCAGCGCGGTGTCAACATCATGGAATTCTGCAAGGCGTTCAACGCCGCGACCGACGGGATGGACAAGGGCACTCCGACCCCGACCATCATCACCGTGTTCGCCGACAAGAGCTTCACCTTCGTCACCAAGACGCCCCCGGCGACCTATCTGATCAAGAAGGCCGCCAATCTGAAGTCGGGTTCGAAAGAGCCGGGCAAGATCAGCGGTGGCAAGATCGCCCGTTCGAAGCTGACCGAAATCGCCGAGATCAAGATGAAGGATCTCAACGCGAACGACCTGGAACAGGCAACGAAGATCATCGAGGGCAGCGCGCGCTCGATGGGCCTCGAAGTGACGGAGGGCTGATCCGATGGCAAAGCTGACCAAGAAGCAGAAGGCCCTCGAGGGCAAGGTTGACGCGTTGAAGTTGCACGCCGTCGACGACGCGATCAAGACGGTACGTGAGCTGGCTTCGACCAAGTTCGACGAAACCCTCGAAGTCGCGCTGAACCTCGGCGTCGATCCGCGCCACGCCGACCAGATGGTCCGCGGCGTCGTGACGCTCCCCGCCGGTACCGGCAAGGACGTCAAGGTCGCCGTGTTCGCGCGCGGTGACAATGCCGACAAGGCGCTGGCCGCCGGCGCCGACAAGGTCGGGGCCGAAGACCTGATGGAAGACATGCTCGCGGGCAACCTCGACTATGGCCGCGTCATCGCGACGCCGGACATGATGGGCATCGTCGGCCGCCTGGGTAAGACGCTGGGTCCGAAGGGCCTGATGCCGAACCCGAAGCTGGGCACCGTGACCCCGAACGTCGCCGAAGCCGTGAAGGCCGCCAAGGGCGGCCAGATCGAATTCCGCGTCGAAAAGGCCGGGATCATCCACGCCGGCATCGGCAAGCTGTCGTTCGGCGAGGAAAAGCTCCGCCAGAACTTCGACGCCTTCGTCGACGCGATCGTCAAGGCCAAGCCGGCCGGCGCGAAGGGCAAATATGTCCGCAAGATCGCGCTGTCGTCGTCGATGGGCCCGGGCGTGAAGGTCGATACGGCCGACGTCACCGGCGCCTGATCTGCACCACATGATCTAGCGAAGGGCCGGGGGAAACTCCGGCCCTTTTCTTATGGACGGGTTTGGAGGTGGTGAACTCCCATCGCTTTTCTTCGTTCCCAGTTTGATCCGGAATCCTATCGGCGCAGGGACCGCGTAACAATTCCAAAGTTCAGGAAAGTTCAGCCTTATGAAGCCCTGATTGGGGTATCGCGGCGTGCTGGCTGCACCCACAAGCCGTGCTGCGACCGCTTTTTGTTCAACAAATGAAAGAGCCGGATGGAGGCTTGCACAGCAGGACGATGTAGGAAAGGCTTATTTGAACGCGGCGTCGGCTTTGGGGTGGGGAGCGGCCGTTCGCTCATTTCTGTACCCCGGCGAACGCCGGGGCCCAGAGCGTTGGAAAGCTGGCCTTGCGTGTTTACGCCCTGGACCCCGGCTTTCGCCGGGGTCCAGGGCTTTTATGTTCGTAAATGGTCATTCGCCGTCATTCCCTGAGCCCCCGCAGCGCTGCCCCCGCTGCAAACGGCCCGATCATCGTCAGCAGCAAACTCGTCGCGCCGAGCAATTTCATCGCGCCGCGCCCCGACGGGTCGAGCATCCCCGCACCGAAGATCAGCAGCGGCACCGCGAGCGGCAGCACCAGGAGCCCGCCGATCGCGCTCCCGCCTTTCAGTCCCGCGGTCAGCGCCGCGCTGAGGACCGCCAGCGACGCCAGCGCCGGGATCGCAATCGCAAGCCCCGTCGCCAGCACCTGGGTCCGCGCCGCGTCCTGCGCCAGCAACGCCGCCGCCGGGAACAAGGCGATCATCAGCGGCAGCCCGAATGCAATGGCGTGTGCGACGATCTTCACGGCCGCGATTACCTCGTCGGCGATACCGCGCACCGCGAGCTGGTCGAGCACCCCGACATCGCGGTCGGGCCGCACCAGCCGGTCGATCGGTAGCAACGCCGCGAGCAACGCCGCGACCCACACCATCCCGCCGCCCGCGCGCTGGAGCAATGGCGCGTCGGGTCCCACCGCAAAGGGAAAGGCGGTCGCCACGAGCAGGAAGAACAGCACCGGCAGCCACAACGCCCCGCTGCCCCACGCGCGACGCAGGTCGCGCCAGAAGAGGGCGAGAAGGGTGGTCATGCCACCGCCTCCCTCGTCATTGCGAGCGTCAGCCCGCCCATGTCGAGTTCGGCGACATCATCCAGCCCCAGCGCAAAATGCGATGCCAGCATCACCGCGCCGCCATTGCCACAGTGCGTGGCGATTGCCGCGACCAGCCGCGCCAGCGCCGCATCGTCCATGCCGTTCGCGGGCTCGTCGAGCAGCCAGATCGGCGCGGCGCTGGCGATCACTCGCGCCATCGCGGCGCGTTTGCGCTGGCCGGTCGACAGCATCGCGACCGGCACGTCGCCCAGCGATGCCAGCGCCATCGCGTCCATCGCCCGATCCAACGCGTGACCATCGACGGTATCGACCCGCGCCCAGAAATCGAGCGCGCGGCGCAGCGGCAGTTCAGCATCAAGCGCCAATGCTTCGTCGATCAGCGCACAGCGCCCGCGGCGCTCGACCGTCCCCGCCGCGGCGCGCAGCAGTCCCGCCGCGAGCCGGATCAGGCTCGACTTGCCCGCACCGTTCGGCCCGCGCAGCCACAGCGCTTCGCCGGGCGCCAGCGTCAGCGACAGATTTTCGAACAGCAACCGGTCGCCGCGAATGCACGCCACCCGGTCGAGCCGTAAAAGCTCACTCACGCCATGTCTTCCAGCGCGTGCATATCGTCGTCGGAAAAGCCGAAATGATGGCCGATCTCGTGGATCAGCACATGGCGCACCAGCCGGTCGAGTTTCTCGCCGGTCTCGATCCATTCGACCAGGATCGGAACGCGGTACAGCGTCACCCGGTCGGGCATGCCGCCGCTCGCGTCGATGCTGCGCTCGGTCAGTGGGCGGCCTTCGTACAGCCCGGTGAGGTCGTAGGGATGCTCGATGTCGAGCGACTTGAGCACTTCGTCGTCGGCGAACTCCTCGATCGCGATCACCACGCCCTTCAGATGCGGTTTGAACACCGCCGGCATCGTCTCGAACGCCGCCTCGGCCATCGCGAACAGCGCGTCGGCATCGGGCGCGGTGCCGGTCCAGCCGGTTGGCACGGGTGAAAGGGCGGGCTTGTCGCTCATCGCGCCCTTCCTTATGGCGGGCGTGCGGGCATTACCAGCGGGAGAAGAAGCAATGGTCCATAAACTCGACGATGCGGCGCGTGCCGCGCTGCTTGCCCGTTTTCCCGAATGGACGCATGAACCCATGCGCGACGCGATCACGCGCCGGTTCACATTCGACGATTTCGCGCAGGCGTTCGGCTTCATGGCCAGCGTCGCGATCCTCGCCGAAAAGATGGACCATCATCCCGAATGGTCGAACGTCTACAATCGCGTCGACATCCTGCTGACCACCCACGATGCCGATGGTCTGTCGGAGCGTGACGCCAAGCTAGCCGAGGCGATCGAAGCATTGCTTTGACTCCAAGATGATCCGCTTCGATCGCTCTTATCAGGGACTTGCTGTCGGGGTGGCGACGCTTGCGGGTTTCGTCGACGCGATCGGTTTCGTCGAATCGGGCGGTTTTTTCGTGTCGTTCATGACCGGTAATTCGACGCGCCTTGCGGTCGGCGCTGCTGAATGGCAGCACGCGGCGCTGATCGCCGGCGGCATCATCGCGATCTTCGTCGCCGGCGTTGTGGTCGGCTCGCTTGTCGCGGCGCGGTTCCGGGGGGTGCGGGCCGCCGCGGTGCTGGGACTGGTCGCGCTGCTGCTCGCGGTCGCGGCGGCGCTGCGCCTTGGCGATGCGGAGTGGCCCGCGATCGCCTGTCTCGCCTTTGCGATGGGGACCGTCAACGCAGCGATCGAGGGACAGGATGGCGCGGTCGTCGGGGTGACTTACATGACCGGGACGCTGGTGCAGATGGGACAGAAAATCGCGAACGCGCTGCGCGGCGAAGGCGACCGGCGCTGGCTGCACCACCTCGGGCTGTGGGCGGGGCTGGTCGGCGGCGCGATCGTCGGCGCCGGCATCCTGCTCTGGTCGCCGGCGTTCGCCTATGGCCTCGCCATCCTGCTCGCGGCGGCGCTGGCGCTGCGCGCATCGATGATCGCGCGACACTGAAAGGCGGCGCTTGCCTTCGCGGGACGCCAGCGCCAAAAGCAACCCAAGCAATAAAGTAACAAGGGGAGCCCGCCGCATGACCGACAGCCTGCTGCGCCGCAAGGCGATCGTCCCGGATCAGCCGCACGAACATCAGCTCGCGCGCACGCTTGGCTGGCCGCACCTGATCGCCCTGGGTATCGGCGCGATCGTTGGCACCGGCATTTTGACGCTGATCGGTGTCGGTGCCGACAAGGCGGGGCCGGCGGTTATCCTGTCGTTCGCCATCGCGGGGCTGATCTGCGCGTGCGCCGCGCTGGCGTACGCCGAGATGGCGACCATGATTCCCGCGTCTGGAAGCGCCTATACCTATAGCTATGTCGTGATCGGCGAGATTATCGCATGGGTCGTGGGTTGGAGCCTGATCCTCGAATATTCGCTCGTTGTCAGCGCGGTTGCGGTCGGCTGGTCAGGCTATGCCGCGCCGTTGCTCCAGGCGTGGGCGGGCGTCCCGATGGCGCTGATGCAGGGGCCGGAACTCGGCGGTGTCGTCAACCTGCCGGCAATCGCGATCATCGCAGTGGTCGCAGGGCTGCTCTTGGTCGGCACGCGCGAGAGCGCGACGGTCAACGCGATCCTCGTGCTCGTCAAGATCGTCGCGCTTGGCGTGTTCGTCGCGGTCGCGCTCCCGGCCTTCGATGCGGGTAATCTCGAACCGTTCAGTCCCTATGGCTTTGCCAAGCATATGGGCCCCGACGGGGTCGAGCGCGGAGTGATGGCGGCGGCGGCGATCATCTTCTTCGCCTTTTACGGCTTCGATGCGATCGCCACCGCGGCGGAGGAGACCAAAAATCCCGACCGTGACCTCAAAATCGGCATCGTCGGCTCGATGCTCGCCTGCGTCGCCATCTATATCGCGGTCGCGGTCGCCGCGGTCGGCGCGATCGCCTACACCCGTTTCGCCAACAGTCCCGAACCGCTGGCGCTGATCCTGCGCGAACTCGGCAGCCCGCTCGCGGCGCAATATCTTGCCGTGTCGGCGATCATCGCACTGCCGACCGTCATCCTCGCCTTTTTCTATGGCCAGAGCCGCATCTTCTTCACCATGGCGCGCGACGGGCTGCTGCCGAAGGGGCTCGCCACCCTGTCGTCGCGCGGCTCGCCGGTGCGCATCACCATCTTCACCGCGCTTGTCGTCGCAGTGCTCGCGGGGTTCATCCCGCTCGGCGAGCTGGCGGCGCTGGCGAACGCCGGGACGCTCGCGGCCTTCACGGCGGTGTCGATCTGCATGCTGATCATGCGCCGCCGCGCCCCCGACGCGCCGCGCACCTTCCGCACCCCGCTGCCGTGGGTGGTCGGCGGCATCGCGGTGCTCGGCTGCATCTACCTGTTCTTCAGCCTGCCAGCGCAGACGCAGCTGTGGTTCCTGGTGTGGAACGTGGCCGGGCTGGCGGTCTATTTCCTTTATGCCCGACGGCGCGCGATCGTCGGCTGATCAGTCGAACAATTCGCTCAAGAAGCTCTTGTGCTTCTTTTTGTACGGCTTGCCGTAATAGCGGTCGTCGTGGTCGCGATAGCCTTGCTCGCGATATTGCGGCGGCGGGGGCGGGGGAGCGGCTTGCTGGCGCGGCGGCGGGGCGGCGGCGGCAGGTGCTTCGCTGCGCTCGATGATCTTGTCGAGTTCGCCGCGGTCGAGCCACACGCCCCGGCACTGCGGGCAATAGTCGATCTCGATCCCCTGACGTTCCGACATCGTCAAATTCACGCGGCACGTCGGGCAAAGCAGGCCTTGGGTCTCGGTCACGGATAATCCTTTCTTCTAGGGTGTCTTGCACGGCTAACGCGGGGGGGCCGCGCGGTGTTCCGTCACCCAGATATGCTTTGCCAGTCGAACGGCAAGGGGGCTTCGCGAAAGGCGAAGCGGTCGAGATGGCGCGCGACGGCGCCCTTCAGGCCCTCGAGCTGCTCGCCGACACTGGCGTCGATACGGACCGACAGCGCGTCCGGGCCGGCATCGAAGGTCGCCAGCGCGTCGCCCGGCCAGTCGGCGCCGCGCGCGTCCTTCGGAAAGACGACAGTGCCGTGGTCGGCAGTGAAGTCCACCGCCAGATTATGCTGCCAATGCTTGCACAGCTGTTGCAGATATTTGCTCGCGTGTGCGGTCGGCACTGCCGCGGTGGCGCTGACGGTCATCACAGCCGCTCGATCTTTTGCGCCGCCTCGTCGATCAGCGCGACGATGTCGTGCAGCGCCGCCTTGTCGAGGTCGCGGTCGCCGAGCCGGTCCATCAAGACCTGGCGCAAATTGCCCATCGCGCGGCGGACCGACGCTGAGTCGGTGCGCTGCGTTTCTTCGCCGACCGCGGCCAGCCGCGCCATCGCCGCCGCGACAACGTCGGCGTTGGCTTCCAGCTCGGTACGCCCGGCGTCGGTGATCGCGAACAACTTCTTGGCGCCCTCACTTTGCTGCGCCTCGATCTGCCCCATGTCGTCGAGCAGTGTCAGCGTCGGATAGATGACCCCGGGGCTGGGCGCGTAGGCGCCGCCGGTGAGTTCCTCGATGCTGCGGATCAGGTCGTATCCGTGGCGCGGTTCATCGGCGATCAGCTTCAGCAGCACCAGTCGCAGCTCGCCGCTGTCGAACATTCGCCGCCGCGCGCTGCGGCCTTCGTCGTCGTGGCCGTGGCGGCCGCCGAAGCCGCGGCCGCGACCAAAGCCGCGCCCGCCGCGGTGCATGGCGTGGCGTTGGCTGCAATGGCCGGCAAATTGTCTATCGTTGCGCATATCGCTTGTCCTTCGAATGATTCGTGATGTGTCTAAGATATATCGTAAGTGTGACTTTGCAAGAGGCTTTGCGCGTCGCCTTGGCCGACATCGGGCCAAAGCCTTGACTTCGCGCCCGCAGCCGCTATCAGCGCCCCCGTGTTGCCGCGGGTTCGCTCGCGGCAATTCCGTCCGAGACAGTTGGTGCAGGGGATTTGCCCTGCTTAATTTCCAGCCGAGACGGGGAACAGTCTTTTTCGGTCGCCCGCCTGCGCGTTCAGGCGACGCGTCTTGACCGACCCCTTCGGACATCGTTGCGCAAAGACGGGTGAGCCTTGGCTCGCGTCCGTGTTTGCGTGTGTTAGCCGCCCGGCGGCGCCACGCGTTTCGGCGCGCGGGGTTTCCGGGCACAGAGTGGAGTATAGGCATGGATCGTACGGAAAAGGCCGAAGCCGTATCCTCGCTGAACGCTACGCTGGCATCAGCTGCCTCGGTTGTGGTCGTCCGCAACCTGGGCATGACCGTCGCTCAGTCGACGGTGCTGCGCCAGCAGATGCGCGATGCAGGAGCCGACTTTCGCGTCACGAAGAACCGTCTTGCCAAAATCGCGCTCGACGGCACGTCCTATGGCGGGATCGGCGAACTGCTGACCGGCCCCACCGCGCTTGCCACCTCGACCGATCCGGTCGCGGCGGCCAAGATCGTGGTGGAATTTGCCAAGACCAACGACAAGCTTGAAATCGTTGGTGGCGGCATGGGCGACGTGGTGCTCGACGTGGATGGCGTCAAAGCGCTGGCTTCGCTTCCCTCGCTCGACGAGCTGCGCGCCAAGATCATTGGTCTGGTGCAGGCTCCGGCCACCAAGGTTGCGCAGATTGCCGCAGCCCCGGCTGGCCAGCTGGCGCGGGTTTTTGGCGCATATGCCGCCAAAGAAGCAGCGTGATTTCGAACTGAACTGAAACTTACTGCCGGGATATCCCGGTTCTGATGGAGAATGAACATGGCTGATCTCGCAAAGATCGTTGAAGACCTTTCGGCGCTGACCGTCCTCGAAGCGGCTGACCTGTCGAAGATGCTCGAAGAAAAGTGGGGCGTTTCGGCTGCCGCTGCTGTTGCTGCCGCTCCGGCCGCTGCCGCTGCCGGCCCGGCTGCTGAAGAGCAGACCGAATTCGACGTCATCCTGACGGGTGACGGCGGCAACAAGATCAACGTCATCAAGGAAGTCCGTGCGATCACCGGCCTGGGTCTTGGCGAAGCCAAGGCGCTCGTCGAAGGCGCACCCAAGGCGATCAAGGAAGGCGTGAACAAGGCGGAAGCCGAAGAGCTGAAGGCCAAGATCCTGGCTGCCGGCGGCACCGTCGAGCTGAAGTAATCGGCTGAGGAAACCGGTTGGTTCGTCCGGCCGGTTTTCGACAAAAAGAAAGGGCGGTGCCGCGAGGCACCGCCCTTTTTTGTGCGGTGAGGGGACCACCGCTGGCTATGTAAATCCTCCGTCCGCGACTAGTTGTTCGAAAAGCCGGGGCGGAAGGTGGTGCGGGCGCGGGCCGGTTCGGGACGACGCACGTCCTGCTGCTGCACGACCGGGGCCGGACGCTGGGCAATTTCCCAGGCGCTGACCGGCTTGCGGCTCATATCCTTCTGCTCCGCGAGCGTGGCGTCATAGGCGACCCGCTCCTGGCGATCGAGGAAGCGCGCGCGCTGGAGGCGCTTCTTGAGCGTCGCGAACGGGTTGTCCGGGGTCGGCCCGGCCAACGCCATCGCTTCGTGGCGGCCCATGCTGCCGCTCGGCGCGGCGGCAAAGCTCGGCGTGCTGCGCATCGCAGGCTGCGGCATCGGCGCCACATCTTCGCGCGGCGGGCTGTAAGGCACCGCTTCGGCAGCGGCCATCTGCTCGAGGCTCATGCCTTCGTCGGCGACGGCATGGTCCGAACGACGGCGGCGTGCGAAGGCGAGGCCCACCCCGCCGGCCAGCAGCAACGCGGCGGCGCCGCCGGCAAGTTCCCAAGGGAAGCTGTTGTCAGCCGTTGCCGTGTCGGCGGCACGCGGCGCCGGGTCGGCGACCGGGGTTGCGGCTGCGGTCACCGGGGCGGCGACCGGAGCGATTTCGCTCGCGACGGGCGCGACTTCGGCGGGCTCGGCGGCGGCAGGCGCAGCGGCGACCGGCGCCGGAGCGCTCCGCGTCGGGGCGGCGCGTTCGGCCGGGCGGGCTGCGGTGCGCGCGGTGCGCGCGGTGCGCTGCGGCGCGGCGCGTTCGGCGGTTGCCGGTGCGGCTTCAGCCGGGGCAGGGGGCAGGTCGAGCGGAACCTGGATCACCGGCCGCGGGGTGGTCGGCTGCGCGGTCTGCGGCACGGCGATCGGCGCCGTGGTGTTCGGCTGCGCGACGGTCGGCGGGGTCGCGACCGGGGGCGTCATGGTGATCGTCGGTGCGTCGGGCGCCGGCGCCTGCGTCGGTTGCGTCGGCGCTTCCTGGGCAAAAGCCACGGCGGTGGAGAGAGCCAGGAACGCGGCAATCGCGCTCGTGGCGGGGCGAGAGAGGGGGAGCGTCTTTGTCATAGTGAGAGGGAAACGAGCGTGCCTGGAAAAGCGCTGCCCAAAGCCCCGGATTTTCACGATGAAGCGTGCGGCCGCGACGGCACGACGAAGAATCGACCGGCTTTTGTCGTGCCCCGCGACCGCTTTTGCGCTCAGCCGAGCGGCACCGGCAGACGCAAAGCGGGGGTGGTCGACGCCGCCGCCGAGATCGCCGCACCGACGAGCGTCATGTCGGAATCGAGCCGCGCGTCGATCGCCGCGGGCGGCAGCACGGCGAGTTCGGCGATCAGCGGCATCGACAGCGACAGGCGCAGCGTGCCGGCGGCGCGGCCGTCGGGCATCATATGCGTTCGCACCGGCTGGCCGACGCGGATTTCCTGCCCCAGCCAGCGCCGCGACTGGCGCGCGATGGCGACGTGGATCGCCCGGGCGGCATCGAAATCGCATTGCGGCCAGCGCCGCGACAGGTCGAGCGTGTGCAGCGTCCGGGTGGCGAGGCAGGCCGCGCCCGTGCCGGGAACGTCGGCCAGTTCGAGGCGCCGGACAAGCTGCGCGACATGGTGGCCAAAGCGTTCGGCGATCGCGGTGACGCGTTCGGGTGGCACCGCGGCGAACCGCTCCATTTCGATCAGCGCGGCTTCCAGCCGCAGCAACAGCCCGAAGTTGCCCGATGCCGGCAGCGTGTCGGCGCCGGGCCACGCGGCGGGCCATTCGGCGCGCGTCGCGACGCGGCGGAACCCGGCCGGCAACGGCTGCGCGCGATCGCGCAGCGCGGCCGGGACGAGCGCGAAGCCCGCGAAGGGCGGGCCGCCGGCGAATTTGGAGCCGGTCATCAGCACGACGCAGCCGAGCGCCAGATAGCGGCGCACGACGGCGGCCGCGATGCGGAGCTGACAGGCGTCAACGACGACGGTCATCGCCGCGCCATGCGCCGCGACGAGGCTTTCGACGTCGCCCAGCGCCGGCAGCGTCAATCCGGTCTTCGACCCGTGAACGACATGGACCACCGCCTTGCGGCCATGGGCGGCGGCGCGTTCGATGTGCAGCGACAGTTCGGCGGCGACGGCGGCCGAGGCGCGCGGCCGTCCCGCCGGATCGCGGACCGCGACATCGACCAGCTCGGTTCCGGCAAAGGCCGGATCGATCGCCGCCTGCGCGACGACGCGCGCGCCGGTCGCGGTTTCGGCGGCGAAGAAGCGCCCCGCAGCGCTGTGGATGCAGCCGCTGCCGACCTCGTCGCGCCCGAGCAGGATGGTGGTGATCGCGCGGCCGTCCCACGCGGCGGCAAGCCCGGCATATTCGAGGTCGGTGCCCGATGCCGCGAAGACGATGTCGGTGTCGGGCGCGTCCGCCAGCCCGAAATAGTCGGCGAGCCGGGCGCGCAGCATCGCCAAGCCCTCCGCGTAATCATTGGCCGCGACCGGACGATCGAGCCGGTGGCGCCAGCGCCGGGCGAGCGTATCGAAGGCGTGCTGCGAGATGCTGCTGATCGTCGAGGACCCGTAAGCCAGCGCGTCGGAGGGCAGGACGCTGGCATGATAGATGTTGCGGCCGCCGGCGTCGGGGCGGATGCGCGCGTCGCCGCCGCTCGCGAGCGCTGCGGCGAGCCGAGCGGCGTCGCGGCCCTGCCGGGGGGCGTCGGGACCGAAGGCGTGGGGGGTGAGCAGCATCGGGGTGCATCCTATCGGGGAGAGCGAAGTTGCCCCCGAATAGCGGTCCCAGATGACAGAGATTTTGCGCTTTGGTTGCAGCGGCGTCATCGAAAAGTCATCGCACTGCAATCTGGGCGCGATAGGCGAAGCCATGAAGACGGCCGACCTTGAACCCACCACGCTGCCCTCGCACTTGCGCGACACGCGGCGGCTGTTGTTCCTCGCCAAACATGCCCGCTGGACCGGCGGGCTGCATCCCGACGACGGCAATCACGCGCTCTATCACCGCGAAGTGCGCGAAATTCTGGAGGCGATGGGTATCCCGCTGCTCGTCGCCGACAGCTACGCCGCGCTGTTCGACCGGCCCGACGCCGATTTCGTCTTTCCGCTGCTCAACCGCGGCGGCTTCTATAACAGCGAAATGTTGCTGCCGCTGCTCTGCAACCGCCACGGCCTGCCCTATGTCGGCGCCTCGCCGATCGTCCGCGGGCTGTCCGACGACAAGCATCTGACCAAGCTCGAAGCCGCGGCGCGCGGCGTGCCGACGGCGCCGTGGGCGCTGTTCCGCCGCGGCGCGCCGGTCGACGCGGCGCGCTGTCCCCCGGCGCGGCGCTGGGTGGTCAAGCCCAACAACAGCTCGGCCTCATGGGGCATTCGCGATGCGCACGATCGCGCCGAACTGGCGCAGGCGATCGCCGAGATCCACGCGCTCGACCATGATGCCATCGTCGAACCCTTCCTCGACGGCAGCGACGTCGAGGTGCCGGTGATCACGCTGGGCGGCGAGCCCGCGATGCTGCCGATGATGATTTTCGAGCAGGCCGACCCGACGCATCTGCGCACCTATCAGGAAAAGCGCGACCTGGTCGATCGCAGCGCCAAATACAGCCTCAAGCTGTTCGACGACGAAGCGCTGTCGGCGCAGATCGTCGATTATACCGCCCGGATGGCCGAGATATTCCGCCCGTTCGACTATGGCCGTTTCGAATTCCGGGTCGATTTCGCGGCGGGCGAGGTGCGGTTGCTCGAGGTCAATCTCAACTGCAACCTGTGGTCCGAGAAAGTGTTCGGCCGCGCCGCCGTCGCCGCCGGTTTCACCCAGGCCGAACTGATCGAGACGATCGTCGCCGAAAGCATGATCCGCCAGCCGCGCGCCGCGGCGGCGCAGCGGAACGCGGCATGACCGGGTCGATCCTGATCCTCGCCGGGCGCCGCCCCGGCGCGGTCGATGCGCTGGCCGCGGCGCATGGCGTGTCCGACAAGTGCCTCGTCCCCGTCGCCGGGCGCGCGATGATCGCGCATGTGCTGGCGAGCGCGGCGGCGAGCGGGGCGGGCCGCATTTTCGTGTCGACGCACCATGCGGGGCTGCTTGGCGAACTCGACGATCCGGTCGTCGGCGAATTGGGACACCGGCTGGTCGTCGTCGCGGCGGCTGACAATCTGGCCGATTCGGTGCTCGAGGTGGCCGACCGCGCACAATTCCCGCTGCTGGTGACGACCGCCGACAATTGCCTGCTGACGTCGGCGACGATCGCCGAGATCGGCGAAGAAGCGGCGCGGCTGGGCGCCGATGCCGGGGTCGCGCTGGCGCGGCGCGAGGATGTGCTCGCGGTGCATCCCGAAGGGCAGCGGCGATTCTATGAATTTTCCGACGTCGCGGTGTCGAACTGCAACGCCTATTGGCTGCGCGACCGCGCCGCGCTCGGTGCGGCGGAGGCGTTTCGTGGCGGCGGGCAGTTCGTCAAGAAGCCGATCCGGGTGATGCAGGCTTTCGGGCTGGTCAACCTGCTGCGCTTCCGCTTCGGGCTGGGACCGATCCACCACATCTTCGGCCGCATCTCGCGCCACCTCAAGGTCACCGTCGCGCCCTTGCTGGTGCGCGACGGGGCGACGGCGATCGATGTCGACAACGAACGATCGCTGCGCGTGACCGAGATGCTGATCGCGCGCCGCCGGCCGCAGCCGGCGGACGAACGTTTATTCGGCCGATTTGACGACGCGGACCGATTTGATCAGCGCCTTGCCGATATCCGTCTCGTCGGCTGACAGGGTCAGGCAATTGCCCTTGTATTTCGGCTTGTCGCAGGCTTCCCAGACGTCGCCAGGATAAACGGCGATGCTGCCGATCAGAAAGTCGTGCGGCAGCGACGGATTGTCCTTCATCACCCGATAGGATTGGCGGTCGAACTTCTGTCCTTCGAAAATCGTCATCACGCCCTTGATCGTCTTGGCATTGTCCTGGGCGGCCACCGGCGCGGCGAACAGGGTCAGGCCGGCGGCGACCGCGGCGAGCTTTGGGAAACGGGTCATAAAAAATCTCCTTGCTGCGCCTTCCATGCCGGAAAACAAGGCGATGCGTCAACCGTTGGCAAGCGCCGTGTCGGGCACCCAATTGCCGTGGAAGCCGGGCGGAACCCGGTGCGGCAGGTGGACGACCGCCTGCGGCGGGCCGCCGAAATCGTCGGCGTTCAGGATCACCAGCTCGGTCGTTTCGTCGTTCAGGTCGATGACCAGCCCGACCAGCCAGCCGTCGTCCTCGGCGCCCGCGGTGCTGCGCGGGACGAAGACGAACTCGCCGGGGTGGCGTCCGGAGCCGAAATCGCGCGCGTCGGTGGTGCCTGCGGCGAGGTCGTGGCGGAATAGGCGGGTGTCGGCGATCGCCATCTCGCCGGTGTCGCAATCGGGCAGCGCAACGGTGTAAACATAGCGATAGGGCTGCGTCGTCAGCCGCTCGTCGTAGCGCGGGAATTCCTGCGGATGGTCGTGGACGACGGCGCGGATCGTGGTGCCGGCGGCAGGATCGATCGTCCAGCGTTCCATCCGCGAGCGCTCGCTGTCGGGGCCGCGCGTCGAGCGCGCGAACATCGTGTCGTGGACGACGACATCGACGATCACCTTGCCGTCGCCGGTTTCATAGGCGTTGGCGGGATGGAACACATAGCAGGGCTCGACCGGCACCCAGACGATATCCTCGGCGCCGCCGGTGCGGGGAAGCAACCCGACGCGCGCCGGATGCGCCGTGTTCCACGCATAGGGGAAACGGAAGCCGGCAAGCAGCAGCTTCATCGAGAAGGTGACCGGCAGGTCGAGCACCAGCACGTAATTTTCGGTGATCGCGCAGTCGTGGATCGACGGCCCGTCGCGGACCGGGATCGCGAGTTCGCGAACGACCTGTGCGTCCTGGTCGAGGACGACGTGCCAGACCGAGTCGGGGCGGTCGTCCTTATAGGTGATCGCGTGCATCTCGCCGGTCGACGGGTCGAGGTGGGGGTGCGCGGTGAAGGCGCCCGCCAGCGTGCCGTCGAACGGATTATGCGCGATGGTGTCGAGCCGATCGTCGAGTTCGACGGGCTTGCCGCCAGCCTCGACGATCGCGAAGGTGCGCCCGGCGATGCCGACGACATTGGTGTTCGGCGCGTCGTTCGTTCCCTCGCGCGGCCCCGGCGGAAGGGCCTCGCCGAGCGCGGCGCACGCCTCGGCGCCGCGCACCCAGCGGTTGCGGTACCAGTCGGCCTGGCCGCCCGCGATGCGGATGCCGTGAACCATGCCGGCGCCGGTGAACCAGTGATAGCTCGCCGGATCGGGAGCAACTGCGGGGTTGGGGCCGTTGCGCAGGTAGCGGCCGGTCAGCTGGGCCGGGATCGTGCCGGTGACGCGCAGCGCCTCGATCGTCAACTCCTCGGTCATCGGCTGGTGGATGCCGGTCAGGAACGGGTGCGCTTCGGTGGGGCGGGGGAGGCGCTTGCGATTGAAATCGGCGACCTTGCCGATGCCTTTCTTGACCGCGCCGCGGATCAGGGTTTCGACGTTGCTGGCCATGCTGCTGCTCCTCGAGAGGCGAATGCGACTCGCCAATGTTTACGATGACAACATAATGCCGGGCAAAGGTAACAGTGTCAACATAAATGCGCATCGGATTGCCGGCATGCGCCCGCGAGGCTTGCGCAGCGAGCCGCCGATGTTTACGTTGCCAACATGGCGAAGATTTCCAAAAGCGCGAGCGCGACATGACGGGTGACGGCAAAACGACCGGCGCCGACATTGCGAAAAAAGCAACCAGTGGCGGATATCACCATGGCGACCTGCGCGCGGCGGTGATCGCGGCGGGGCTGGCGCGGCTTGCCGAGGGCGATGGGGCCGAACTGGGACTGCGGGCGCTGGCGCGCGACGTCGGGGTCAGCGCGACCGCCCTCTATCGCCACTTCCCCGACAAGGAGGCGCTGCTCGACGCGCTCGCCGACGAAGGGTTGCGGCGCCTGGGTGCGCTGCAGGCGCAGGCATGGCTGAAAGCGGGGGGCGGTTCGGCGGGTTTCAAGGCGACCGGCACCGCCTATGTCCGGTTCGCGCACGACGAACCGGCGCTGTTCCGGCTTAGCTTCACGCGCCACATGCGCGACCGCAAGGACGGCGATGACGGCGGCGATGTCGCCTATAATCTGTTGCGCGCCGGGGTCAGCGAAGCGATGCCCGGCGTCGGCAATCCCGACGTCGCGGCGCTGCACGCCTGGTCGCTGGTCCATGGGCTGGCGATGCTGATCCTCGACCGGCGGATCGAATGGGATGCGGCGATGGTCGATGAAGTTGTCGCGCTGACGTTCGGAGGCGTCGCCTAACCGCTGGAGCCTATCGCCAAATGGCGGACCGAAACAATTGTGCGACCGGTGGGCTTGATACGCGTGAAACGTTATCGGTTTATTTGCCAGCTTGCTGATAGCATTATTCCATGATGCGGTCGCTCCCATCCAAAGTCGAAACGCCATTCTGGCTGTTGACCACCGCGCTCGGCTATTTCCTGCTGGCCGCGCTGTCGCTTTATGCGACCAAAGGCGCGGACAATATTGCCGCGATCTGGCCGCCGAGCGGCTTTTTCCTCGCCTTGCTGATCCTGATGCCCGAGCGTGCGCGTATCGGCGCTTTCGCCGGCGCATTCGTCGCGAGCTTCGCGGCCAACGCCCTGGCAAGCGGTGCGCTGGGACTTGCCGCGGCCTTCACCCTCGCGAATATGGTCGAGGCGGCGACCGCGCTATGGCTGATCAATCGGCGCGAGCGCAGCGGCCTGTCGTTCATGGTGCCGCGGTCGATCATCACATTTTGTCTTGCTGCGCTCGTTGCCAGCATCGCCAGCGGCGCGGTGGCCGCGCTGCTCACGGGCGGCGATATCATCTTCTTCCGCTCGTGGCTGACCACCGTGGCACTCGGAATGCTGATCGTGACGCCGCCGATCGTCATCCTCGCGCGGATGCTGTCGACGCGCGCCTTGTCATCCACAACACCGGCGATGAAGTGGCAGGGCGGGCTGTTGCTGGCGGGTACTGCGGCGCTGACCTGGTTCTGTTTCTGGCAGAGCGGCTATCCGCTGACCTTTTTGCCCTTTGTCGCGGTGATGATCGCGTCGTTTCGTCTCGGCCCGCTCGGCGCCGCGTCAGGCGTTCTCATCGTCGCGCTCATCGCATCGTGGCTGACGGTCAACGGGTCGGGCCGGATCGCGGAGATCGAGGGGGGCAGCGACATCGTCGTCCTTTTTCTGCAATTCTACCTGCTGGTTCTCCTGTGCACCGCGCTGCCGCTCGCGGCGCTGCTGGTCAGCCGGCAGCGGCTGGGCAAGCGGCTCGAACAGAGCAACCGCTGGCTGTTGCAGGCCGAAGCCGCGGCGCTGGTCGGTCACTGGCGCGTCGATCTGCTGCGCTGGACCATCCAGTGGTCCGACCAGACCTATCGCGTCCACGGACTCGAGCCGGGCAGCGCGGTTGGCGTCGATTACAGCGTCGAACAATATGTCGATGAGGACGGCGCCGCGGTCCGGGCCGTCCTGGCGGACGCGGTGCGCACCGGGCAACCGTTCGAATATCAGGGACGAATCCGGCGTGCGGACGGCCAGATACGGCATGTGAAATCGCACGGGTCGATCGAAATGGGACGCAATGGCCGCGCGGTCGGTATTTTCGGTACGATTCAAGACGTGACCGACACGGTCGAGAACGCCCGCGTGCTCGAAGCGGCGCGCAGCGCGGCCGAACGCGTCGCGAACACCGACATGCTGACCGGATTGCCCAATCGCCGCCATACGCTGGCAGTGCTCGAAGACGCGCTCGGCCGCGCGCGCGATGACGGCGCCGAACTGGCGGTGGCGATTTTCGACATCGATCATTTCAAGCAGATCAACGATCAACATGGCCACGCCGCCGGCGATGCGGTGATCCGCCGCGTCGCGCAGCGCGCGAAACTGTCGCTGCGCGACGACGATATGGTCGGCCGCTTTGGCGGCGAAGAATTCGTCTGTATCTTTCTCGGCCCCAGCGCACGGTCGGCGACCGCGGTGGCGGAACGGGTGCGCGCCGCGATCGAGGCGCAGGAGGACGGCGAGGGCGTGCCCAAGGCCACCGTAAGCATCGGCCTGGCCCTCTATGGCGACGAGGCGACCGTCGAAGAACTCCTCCACCGCGCCGACGAGGCGCTGTACCGGGCCAAGCGCGAGGGCCGCAACCGCCTGCGCACTGCCGCCTGAGGCCGCTGCTTCGGCTCAGGCCGGAGCAGCGCGCGCGCCGGTCGCCGGCGCCGGTTCGCCAAGGTCGATCCCCCGCGCCGCGGCCGCATGACGCGCCGCCACCGCGCCCGATCCCGCCATCGTCAGCGCCAGCATCCCGACGACGAGGGCGTCGAGGACGAGCAGCGGCCAGTCGAACACCGCCGGCGCGAAGATCGCGGCGAACGTCAGCCCGTAATGCACCAGCATCAGCGGCAGGAAGCCGACGATCAGCAGCGCGAAACTCCGCCAGAAATATCCCGCCATGATCGCGATCGAGCGCAGCGGGCCAACCGCCGCATGGCCCGCGGGCCACGCGGTGAACCAGGCGGTGAGATAGATGGCAAGGATCGTGCTACCCGCCATCAGCGCATAACCCGCCCATTGCGCGGGCTTGCCCGAAAGTCCTGCCAGACCGGTCATCGGCGGCCCGAACAGCCCCCACCATTGCTGCACCGCCTGGATCGCGAACAGCACCAGCCACAGCCCGATCGCCGGCCATTCGATGCGGCTGGCGCGCTTGGCGTCGAAGCCGAAGAGGATATAGCGGGTGAACCAGTAACCCGGCAGCAACAGCGCCAGCGTCTTGGCGAACCCGAATTGCAGGCGCAGCGCGTCGCCCTCGGCCGCTTTCGCGCCGGCGACGCCGTCGTACATGCCGGCACGCCATTCGACGATATGCTGGGCGAATTCGACCGCGACGGGGATCAGGAACAGCAGGGGGCAGGCGAAGATGAATGCCCAAGCGCCGCGATACATGGTGGCGATATCAGTCTTCATTGGCCGGTCCTTCCGGGTCGAAGGCGATAAGCTCGCCGGGTTGACATGCGAGCGCGTGGCAGATCGCCTCGAGCGTCGAAAAGCGGATCGCCTTGGCCTTGCCGGTCTTGAGGATCGACAGGTTGGCGACGGTGATATCGACGCGTTCGCTGAGTTCGGTGAGCGTCATCCGCCGCTGCCACAGCATCTCGTCGAGGAGGATGCGGATCGCCATCAGATCGTCTGCTCGAGCTCGTCGCGCATCGCGGCGCCCTGTTCGAAGATGCGCGCGAGGATGAAGAGCAGCAGAACGGCCAGCCACGCGGTGAGGCTCGGTTGCCACCCGAACACCTCGCCGCTGGCCGCCGACATTTCCATCGACAGCAGGCCAAAACCGGCGTCGACGATCTGCGTGAAAAGGAGCCACCAGCCGATCGTGCGCAGCCGCCGGGCGTTTTCTGTCGAAAAGGCAGCGCCCGCCTTGGTCGCGTCGATCATCGCGACCAGCCGGGTGAAGATCGCGTGGGCCGCAATCGCAATCGGGATGCAGAGCAGCATCACGACCCGGAACAGGTCGAGCATATAGCCGCCATTGATCGCCGGCTTGGCATCGTCGATGGCGCCGATGAAGACGTCGGGGCGCACGCTCACCGCGACGAACGCGACCATGAACAATATCAGCAGCACCCAGTTGATGATGTTCAGCCCGACCAGCAGCCGGCGGCTCCACTGCAACATTGCGAATCCCTTCGATTATCGATGCGTCTCATATTGATAATCGATAAATCACGCATTGCAAGTCGATAATTCGGGGTGGCTGGAAAAGCGCGTATTGAAAGGTGCCGGGCATGGATAAGGGCGCGGAAGCCGTGCTTCCGCGCCCTTGTTCCGACCAAACCCGAGTTTAGTTTGCGGGCTGTTCGGTCGTTGCCGTGGTTTCGGCGCCGGCCGCGGCCTGCGGTGCCGGAGCGCCCGTCGCCTGCGCGACGGCGGCGGCGAACTGTTCGGCGGTATAGGCGGCCGCCAGACCGGCGGGCGACATGTTGAACGCGCTGCGAGGCAGGCTGACATCGTCACCGGTCGGGGTGGTCACGACCACTGCGGTCGCGCTGGCCGACTTCACCTTGCCGAGCACGGCGGCGCCATTGAGGCTGCGCACGTCGGTGCCGGCCACCAGCGCGGCCGACACGGCGGCATCGTCGGCGGCTTCGGCGGTGTTCACCTGCTGCATCGCGGCGGCGAACTGTTCGGCGGTGAAGCTGGTCGCCAGACCGGCCTCGCCGACGAAGAATGCGGTGCGGGGCAGTTTGACGTCGCCGGTGGGGGTGGTGAGCACCACGCCGTCGGCGGCGGCAAGCTTGACCTTGCCCAAGATGGTGGTGCCGTTGACGCCGCGCACGTCGGCGCCCGGCTGCAACGCCGCGGTCAGCTTGGCTTCATTGCCCGCCGATGCCTGGTCGACCGCCGCGATCACATCGGCCTTGGTGGCGCCGATCGTCGGGCCCTGTTCGAGCATGCCGAAGGCGGTTTTCGGGAGCGTGACCTGCTTGCCCGCGCCCAGATCGACGACGACGTTGGTGCCGTCAGCAGTGGTCACGGTGCCGAGTTCGGCGCCCGCCGAGTCGAAAACTTTCGCGCCGACGGCGATGTCGGCGGTGGCGGTAGCGGCGGCATCCTGCGCCAGCGCCGGCGCCGCGACGATCGCGGCGGTGCCGAGAGAGAGGGTTGCGACAAAGCTTGCGAATTTCCGCATAGCTGTGGGTCTCCTTGGAAAAATGAGTGAATGAAAGGAACAGGGCTTGAACGCACCCGCACCCGCAATGGCCACGCCAATGCTGACCAACCGTGCCATAGCCGGGATGAACCGAAGCTGAGTCGATCGCGAGCGGGTTGAGGCGGCTTGGTTGCTGACTTCGACGATTCGCCCGTCGAGCGCGTTGGTAGACCCGGCCGGGAAGGACGAGGTCAATCGCGGCTTGCCATCGTGGTCGGGCGCCGCGACAACGGGGCGCTGTTTTTTCAGGGGAATGTTTATGCGCCGCCGTACCCTCCTTGCCGCCGCTCCGGCCGTCGCGTTGATGCCAGGGGTCGGCTTTGCCCAGTCGGGGCAGCCGAAGCCGGCGCCCGCCGCGCCGGCGGCTGCAAAGTCCGGCGCGGCATTGCCGCCGGTGTGGGAGGCGGGCGCCGACCGTTTCGTGCGGCCCGATGTGCAGGGCGGCGACCGTCCCGTCGGCGCGAGTTTCGCCTCGCGCACCGCGGTCTATGGACTGAGCGGCGCGGTCGGCACCGCGCACCCGCTCGCGACGCAGGCGGGGATCGACATATTGCGGCGCGGCGGTTCGGCGGTCGATGCGGCGATCGCGATCAACGCCTGCCTCGGGCTGCTCGAACCGACTGCGAACGGCATCGGCGGCGATGCCTATGCGATGATCTGGGATCCGAAAGCGAAGAAGCTCGTCGGGCTGGCGGGATCGGGCAAGAGCCCGCGCGGGCTGGACCTGGCGACGGTGCGGTCGCGCGCCAAGAACGGCGCGCTGCCGGCCTATGGCGCGATCAGCGTGTCGGTGCCGGGGACGGTCGATGCGTGGTGGACGATGCATCAGCGCTATGGAAAGCTGCCGTGGAAGGAATTGTTCGAACCCGTCATTGCGCATGCCGAGGCGGGCGCGCCGGTGCCCGACATGATCGCTTATTATATCCGCCGCAGCCTCACCAATTTCCGCCAGCCGGGGCGGGGGATCGAGGAGGTGGACAATGCGCTCAAGACCTGGGGCATGGCCGACGGCAAGGGACCGGCGGCGGGGCAGGTGTTTCGCAACCCCGACCTGGCGCGCACCTTTCGCCTGATCGCCGAGGGCGGGCGCGACGTGTTCTACGACGGCGAGATTGCGGCGACGATCGACGCCTATTTCCGGCGCATCGGCGGCTGGCTGACCCGCGCCGACCTGGCCGCGCACAAATCGGAATGGATCGAGCCGCACCGCACCAGCTATCGCGGCACCGACGTCTATGCGCTCGGCGCCAATACGCAGGGGATCGCGACGCTCCAGATGCTCAATATCCTCGAGCATTTCGACCTGAAGGGCGCGGGGTTTCAGTCGGCGCTGTCGATCCATCTGCAGGCCGAGGCGAAGCGCCTCGCCTATGAGGATCGGGCGCGCTATTATGCCGATCCCGATTTCTCCAACGTGCCGGTCGAATGGCTGGTGTCGAAGGACTATGCCGCGGCCCGCGCCAAGCTGATCCGCCCCGACCGTATTCAGGCCGCGGTGCGGCCAGGGCAGGCGCCGAGCCACGGCGACACCACCTACTTCAGCTGCGCCGACCAGGACGGGATGATGGTGTCGATGATCCAGTCGAACTTCCGCGGCATGGGATCGGGGCTGGTCGCCGACGGGCTCGGCTTCATGTTTCAGGATCGCGGCCAGCTGTTCAGCCTCGCTGACGGCCACCCGAACATCTATGCGCCGGGCAAGCGCCCGTTCCAGACGATCATCCCGGGCTTTGCGGCGCGCGGCGACACGCCGTGGATGAGCTTTGGCGTGATGGGCGGCGATATGCAGCCGCAGGGACAGGCGCAGATCATGATCAACAGCCTCGACTATGGGCTGGAAATCCAGGCGGCGGGGGATGCACCGCGCTGGCATCACGAAGGATCGTCGCAGTCGATGGGCGAGGACGCCCCCGACCTCGGTCCGACCGGGCTGCTGCGTCTGGAACGCGGGGTGCCGGCGGCAACACGCGCGGCGCTCGCCGACCTCGGCTGGACGATCGGCGATTCGGATGGCGGTTTCGGCCGCTATCAATGCGTCGAGCGGCGGATGGACGGCGACACGCGCGTTTATGCGGCGGCGAGCGAGATGCGCGCCGACGGCTGCGCGCTCGCCTATTGACCGCCCGTTAACCAATATCCGGCATCACCCGCCGATGATCATGTTGTGGGTGGTGCGATGAAATTCGAGTCCATAAATACGGCGGCGCCGGTGCTCGACCAGTCGGTCGCGAGCGACTGCGGCGAACTCGCCGTCGGGTGCAGCGACGCGGCGGGACGGATCCGCCGCGCCACCGACCAGATGGATCGCCAGATTGCCGAACTCGGCCGGCTCGAAGAATTCGTCGTCAGCCTCGAATCCGACCAGCGGCAGATCGCCGATTCGACCGACGAGGCGAAATTGCTGTCGGCGCGCGCGTGCGAACAGCTCGACAGCGGCGCCGAGCGCGTCAACGCCGCGGTCACCGAATTCCGCTCGGTCATCGACCTCGTCGCGCGGCTGGGCCAGCATGTCACCAATTTTGCCGCCGTGATGGCGCAGGTCCAGCAGGTCAGCCAGTCGATCGAATCGATTGCCAAGACCACCAACATGCTGGCGCTCAACGCCGCGATCGAGGCCGAGCGCGCCGGCGATGCCGGGCGCACCTTCGCGGTCGTCGCCGCCGAAGTGAAAAAGCTGGCGCAGAACACGCGCAGCGCGACCGACGAAATCCGCCGCAGCATCGGCAGCCTCGCCGCCGAGGCGGGCGGACTGGTCACCGAAATCCAGTCGGGGGTCGAACAGTCGAGCCGCGCCGAGGCGCAGTTCGAGACGATCACCGACGCGCTCCACGATGCCACCCACCTCGTCGCGCTGCTCGACGATCAGAGCGACCGCATCGCGCAGTCGAGCGCGATGGTCCATGCCAATGGGGCCAAGGTGCGCGACGCGCTCGACCGTGTCGTCACCTCGGTGCGCGACAACGGCGCGACGTTGGACGGCACCCGCGCGTCGATCCTGTCGATGGAGCATGTGTCGAACCGCATGTTCAACGCGGTGATCTCGGCCGGGGTCAGCCCGCAGGATTCGGCCGTCGTCGAACTGGCAGCAGGCGTCCGCGACGAATTCGTCGCCATCGCCGAACGCGCGATCGCCGGCGGTGCGCTGACGATGGAACAGCTTTTCGACACCGATTATGTGCGCGTTCCGGGGTCGAACCCCGAGCGCTTCCGCACCACGCTGTGCGACTGGGCCGACGCCAACTGGCGGCCGCTGTTCGACCGCGTCGTCGCCGGCCATGACGATGTGCTGATGTCGTCGGCGGGCGACATGAACGGATTTCTGCCGACCCACATCACCGACTGTTCGCGCGCCCCGACCGGCGACGTCGTCCACGACACCGCACACTGCCGCAACGGCCGCATCCTGTTCGACGACACCGACAAGGCGGCGAAGCACAGCCAGGCGCCCTTCTTCATGGCGGTGTATCGCCAGGAAGGCGACGGCACCAACTATGTCACGGTGCGCAACGTCTATATGCCGGTGGTGATCGGCGGGCGCCGCTGGGGCGACGTCGAGGTCGCGTACCAGTTGTAGGCGGCCCTCAGACTTCCGCTCCCATATCCGTTTGTGTCGAGCGAAGTCTAGATACGCTGGCGCTGCGTTCGCGTGTCTCGACTTCGCTCGACACAAACGGACGTAGGATGGTGTCGCTCGTTAGCCGCCCTGCCGCCGCGCCATGAACGCCAGCTTTTCGAACAGCATCACATCCTGCTCATTCTTGAGCAGCGCACCGTGGAGCGGCGGGATCGCCTTGCCGACGTCGCGGTTCTGCAGCACTTCGAGGGGCATATCCTCGTTGAGCAGCAGCTTGAGCCAATCGATCAGTTCGCTGGTCGAGGGTTTCTTCTTCAGGCCGGGCACGTCGCGGACCTCGTAGAAGATGTCCATCGCGCGGCTGACCAGCGTCTTCTGGATGCCGGGGAAGTGGACGTCGACGATCGATGCCATCGTGTCGCGGTCGGGGAACTTGATGTAATGGAAGAAACAGCGGCGCAGGAACGCGTCGGGCAGTTCCTTTTCATTGTTCGAGGTGATGACGACGATCGGGCGTTCCTGCGCGGTCACCGTCTCGTCGGTCTCGTAAACATGGAAGGCCATGCGATCGAGTTCCTGGAGCAGGTCGTTAGGGAATTCGATGTCGGCCTTGTCGATCTCGTCGATCAGCAGCACGGGCAGCGTGGGCGAGGTGAAGGCCTCCCACAATTTGCCTTTGCGAATGTAATTGCGGATGTCGTGGACGCGCTCTTCGCCGAGCTGGCCGTCGCGCAGCCGCGCGACCGCGTCATATTCATAGAGGCCCTGCTGAGCCTTGGTGGTCGATTTGATGTTCCAGGTGATCAGCGGCGCGTCGAACGCCTTGGCGATTTCCTCGGCCAGTACGGTCTTGCCGGTGCCGGGTTCGCCCTTCACGAGCAAGGGGCGGCGCAGCAGCGTCGCGGCGTTGACCGCAACCTTCAGGTCGTCGGTCGCGATATAGGCGCTGGTTCCTTCGAAACGCATCGGTGCGCTGCCTTTCCCTTAACGTGAACGTCAAGCGGGCATAGCGAGGGGAGGGGGAGGGTGCAAGCGTGTCTCCCCTCCCGCAGACGGGAGGGGTCGTGAGACTTGATTCGGCTAATCGCAGCGGGGTTGGCATAAGCGCGGCGTGGCTGGCCCACCCCGCTGCGAGTAGCGAACAAGTTCGCAACTCTCGCTGCCCCTCCCGCCCGCGGGAGGGGGTATGCGATTAATGATGGCGGCTGGCGGCGCGGACCGCCATCAGATCCCACAGGCCGCTGTGCTGCGCGATCAGCTGCTGGGCGCCGAAAACCATCGCGCGTTCGACGGCGGGGGTCTCGGCGATCGTCGCGGCGAGGCGCGCGGTGCCGGGGAGGTCGGGCAGGTTGCAGCGCGGCGGTGCCATGTCGAGCCGCTGGGCGCTGATATCGAGCAGCACGCGGATCGTGCGCCAGTCGAGGGTGAGCGCTATCGCCGCGCCGACCGCGCAGCCGTGGCGATCCGATTCGGCGAGCATGTCGATCGCCTTGCGCTGCGCCGCGACCGCGGCCTCGCACTGGTCCTGGCCGTGGGTGCTGGGCGCCGGGCCGACCGCGGCGGCGATTTTCGACAGAAAGGCACGTTCCTGGGCAAACGCCTCGGCGGCCTGGTCCATCCACTGGCGCGATGCGGGATCGACCGCTTTGCGCGCCGCATTGTCGATCACCCCGGGGTAGCGGCCATGAAGCAGGCACAGGAAGTGGACGGCGTCGGCCAGGTTGCGCATCGCATCGGGCCCGCTCGACAGGCTGCCGGCGCGGACGTGCGGATGGGCGCCGGTGCCGTCGCTCGCGACGAGCGAATCGAGCATTTCGGCGACGCCGCGCGTTTGCGGCCGGGGCTGGGTCGATGGGCTCAACGCGTGATCCTTGCCGGTAGCAGCGGGGCCGAAACCCCTGCCGCTGCAAATCCAGCGATCAGCCATAGGCCATCGTCGTAAACGTCGCGTTTATGAGCCGCCGGAAATCGACCGGGCGCTGTGCCAGTCCAAGACAATATGGGGAGCCCAAAAAACGGGGGGAACCGGCAAGCCCGGGGAAGCTTGCCGGTTCCCGTGGCGGGAGCCTTGCGGCGCCACGACAACCTTGTGACCAGAGCAGATGGCAAGGGGCGCGGGGAGAGCGACGCCCGCCGGTGTCCGGGTTAAGCCGCCAGTGCCAGCTCCTCGACCTTTTCGGCCGGGCGCGGGGCGGGTTCGATCGCGGGCGCCTGGGCTGCGGCGTTGCGGCGCGCCGGCACCGCGAGGCGCGATGCCAGCACGACCACGCCCAGCGCGAAATAGGCGGCGAAGGTCTGGACGGGGAAAAAGAAGATCGGCGCGACGAAGGCGAGGCGCAGCCACAGCGGGTTGAAGCCGAAGTCTTCGCCCACGGCCTCGCAAATCCCGAAAAACGTGTCGCGGCGGCGGAAGAGGTTGGTGGTTTCGCTATCCATCTTTTTGTCTTTCCTTGTGGCTACGAGCCCTACGCCGCGCCGATGCCATGTGCATCGCAAAGGCCGTGCCAGTTTTTGCAGCCCCGGCTTTTCCGGGCTTTTCTGTGTTGGCCGGTCGCGGGGCCCTATATTTGTGCGTGAATCAGTTCCCATCGAATGGGAAGGATTGCCATTTGATGGCGCGCCCCTGAACGGGTCATGAAGGCGCGCTTCCCGACAGCGAGCCGCTATCTGGTGCAGACATATGAAGATTTAAAGTAGGTTTGGCAGAATAATTGTGCGGTGCAGCATTGGATTCTCACGTCCGTAGTTCCGCCATGTGCCGGGATGCCGGATGGGCGACGGACCGGCCGGTTGCGAAGCGATCCTCCCCGGAACGGGGAGGGGGGCCATGCGAAGCATGGTGGAGGGGCACGCGGTGTCGAGCGCTGCATATGCGGGCCTGTACCCCTCCACCACCCTGCGGGTGGTCCCCCTCCCCCTGTGGGGGAGGACCGGCACCATTCGCCTCCGCCCCAAAGCGGACGGAAAAGGGCGGCCCGTTGCCGGACCGCCCTTTGAAACCTGCACGCTCGCCCGGCCTTACTGGTCGAGGAACGACCGCATCTTGCGCGAGCGCGACGGGTGCTTCAGCTTGCGCAGCGCCTTCGCCTCGATCTGGCGGATGCGTTCGCGGGTCACGCTGAACTGCTGGCCGACTTCCTCGAGCGTGTGGTCGGTGTTCATCCCGATGCCGAAGCGCATGCGCAGCACGCGCTCCTCGCGCGGCGTCAGCGACGCCAGGACTCGCGTGACCGTTTCCTTGAGGTTCGACTGCACCGCGGCGTCGACCGGGATCACCGCATTCTTGTCCTCGATGAAATCGCCGAGGTGGCTGTCTTCCTCGTCGCCGATCGGCGTTTCGAGGGAGATCGGCTCCTTGGCGATCTTCATCACCTTGCGGACCTTTTCGAGCGGCATCGACAGGCGCTCGGCCATTTCCTCCGGGGTCGGCTCGCGGCCGCTTTCGTGGAGGAACTGGCGGCTGCACCGCACCAGCTTGTTGATCGTCTCGATCATGTGGACCGGGATGCGGATCGTGCGCGCCTGGTCGGCGATCGAGCGGGTGATCGCCTGGCGGATCCACCACGTTGCGTAGGTCGAGAACTTGTAGCCGCGGCGGTATTCGAATTTATCGACCGCCTTCATCAGGCCGATATTGCCTTCCTGGATGAGGTCGAGGAACTGCAGCCCGCGGTTGGTGTATTTCTTGGCGATCGAGATGACGAGGCGCAGGTTGGCCTCGACCATTTCCTTCTTGGCGATGCGCGCCTCGCGCTCGCCCTTCTGGACCATGTTCACGACGCGGCGGAATTCGGTCAGGCTCATGCCCGCGGCCTGCGCGATTTCGCTGATTTCGATACGGATGCGGTCGACCGCGCCGGCTTCGTTCTCGGCGAAGGCGGCCCATTTCTTGTCCAGCCCGCGGACGCTGTCGATCCAGTTTTCTTCCAGCTCGCGCCCGACATAATTGTCGAGGAACGACTTGCGCGGCACCTTGTGGCGTTCGGCCAGGCGCAGCATCTGGCCGCCGAGCGCGGTCAGGCGGCGGTTGTAGCTGTAGAGCTGGTCGACGAGATATTCGATCTTGGTGTTGTGGAACTGCACGCTCTCGACCTGCGCGGTGAGCTCCTCGCGCAGCTTGTGATATTTCTTTTCCGACGCGGCGGGGAATTCACCGGCGGTCGACAGCGCTTCGAGCCGCGTGTCCTGCAGCTTCGAAAAGGCCTTGAAGCTCTTGGTGATGTTGGCGAACTTTTCGAGCGCGTCGGGCTTGAGCAATTCCTCCATCGCCGCGAGGCTGAGCGTATTGTCTTCCTCGTCGTCGTCGAACGTCTCGCGCTTCTTGGCCGAACCTTCGCCGTCCTCGTCGTCGCTGTCGGCTTCGGGTTCTTCCTCGACCTCGTCCTCGTCCTTGAACGAGACGCCGGCGGTCTTTTCGCTGATCTCGCCATTATCCTCGGCCTCGTTCTCGAGGCTTTCGGGGGCGGGGTCCTTGGTCAGCATCGCTTCGAGATCGACGATTTCGCGCAGCTGCATGTCGCCGTTGTTGAGCGCGTTCGACCATTCGATGATCGCGTTGAAGGTCAGCGGGCTTTCGCACAGACCCAGGATCATCGTGTCGCGGCCGGCTTCGATCCGCTTCGCGATCGCGATTTCGCCTTCGCGGCTGAGCAGCTCGACCGCGCCCATTTCGCGCAGGTACATGCGAACGGGATCGTCGGTGCGATCGACCGTTTCCTTCTTTTTTTCGATCGCGGGGTTCGACACCGAACCGGTGCCGGCGCTGACATCGACTTCGTCGTCGGGCTCGGCGTCGGCCTCTTCCTGCACATCCTCGTCGCTTTCGACGATGTTGATGCCCATGTCGGAAATCGCCGACATGATATCCTCGATCTGCTCGGACGACATCTCGTCCTGCGGCAGCGCCGCGTTGAGCTCGTCATAGGTCAGGTAACCGCGCTTCTTGCCGCGTGCGAGCAGCTTTTTGACGTCGGCCTCGTTGAGGTCGATCAGCGGAGCGTCGGTGTCGGTTTCGACGGCGGTGTTCTTCGTGGCCATAGTTGTTCCTGCCAAAGGGGCAATCGGTGGGTCAGCCTTGGCTGCTGTCGGACAGCGCAGCGAGGCGGCGGGTCAATTCTTTGTCCATCGCGGACAGCTGCTGCTGCCGCGCAAATCCTTCATCGTCCATCGTGCGCTGAAAATCCGCGGTCGCCTCGGCGAGCCGGGCGCGGATTTCGGGCTGGGTGACCAGCACGCCGATATATTCGTCGAGGTCGCGAAGCGCCGTTTCGCGCGCTCCCGCCACCTCATCGTCGCTTTCCAGCCTGCGATTGAACGAGAAGTGCATTCCGTCGGCTCTGAGCAATGTCGTCGCCCTATTATACACTTTCATTGGCTCCAATATGGCAAGCAAGCCCTCGCAATCAAGCCCTTCTTGGGCGCCCGCGATGTCAAGCATCGCGCGCAGCAATTCGGCGTCGGCGGAATCGGCGATCGCCAGCCGCGTCAGCGCCTCTTCGTGGCGCCGCATCGCGCCCGGATGGCGCAGCAATCCGCCGATCAGCGCCGCGGCATAATGGCCGCCGATGCCGATCTGTCCGATGGAACGCGCCTCGTCGACCGGAGGTTGCAGGCGCGGGTCGGGGCCGAAGCGGCGCCCGCCGCCGCCGAACCCGCCGCGTTGCGGCTGCGGCGCCCAGGGAACGCGCTGGTTCCGATCGGGCTGTTTGCGCGCGAACAGTGCGTCGATCCGCTCGCGAAACGCCTCGCGGTAATGGTGCCGCACGTCGGCGTCCTCGATCGCGTCGGCATGGCCGAGCAGCCGGGTCTTGAGCGCGGCGCGCTCTTCGGGGGTGGCGAGCGGTCCGGCGGCGACCTCATGCGCCCACAGCCGCTCGACGAGCGGCTGTGCTTCGTCGAGCAGCGCGGTAAAGCCTTCGGCGCCGCGCGCGCGGACGATGTCGTCGGGGTCCTGCCCGGCGGGAAGCGTCGCAAAGGCGAGGCTGAAGCCGGGGCGGAGCAGGGGGAGCGCGCGCATCGCGGCGCGCATCGCGGCTTTCTGCCCCGCCGCGTCGCCGTCGAAGCACAGCACTGGCACCGCCACCATCCGCCAGATCAGCCCGAGCTGCGCCTCGGTCAGCGCAGTGCCGAGCGGCGCGACGGCGTCGGCGATCCCCGCCTCGGCGAGCGCGATGACGTCCATATAGCCTTCGACGACGATGATCCGGTTCGTCTGCCGCGACGCGGGCGACGCCTTGTCGATATTGTAGAGGGTGCGGCCCTTGTCGAAGAGCGGGGTGTCGGGCGAGTTCAGATATTTGGGCTCGCCATCGCCCAAAATGCGGCCGCCGAACGCGATGACGCGCCCGCGCGCGTCGCGGATCGGGATCATCAGGCGGCCGCGGAAACGGTCGTAGGGCTCCTTGTCGTCTACCGAAATCAGCATGCCCGATTCAACGAGCATCGCAGTCGGGAATTTCTTGAGCGCTTCTTTCAGCGCGCTGCGGCTGTCGGGGGCGAGGCCGAACCCGAACGCGCGGCGCGTCGGGTCGGATATGCCGCGCTTCGCCAGATAATCGCGCGCCGGGGCGCCGCTGCTGCTGTCGAGCTGCTGGGTGAACCAGTCGGCCGCGCCCTGCACGACATCGCGCAGGCTCGCTTGCTCCTCGGCCTTTTTCGCGGCGCGCGGGTCGGCGGCGGGCACCTCCATCCCCGCTTCGGCGGCGAGTTCCTTGACCGCATCCATGAACGACAGGCCGCGCTGGTCGGTCATCCAGCGGATCGCATCGCCGTGCGCGCTGCACCCGAAGCAGTGGTAGAAACCCTTTTCGTCGTTGATCGTGAAGCTGGGGGTCTTTTCGTTGTGGAAGGGGCAGCAGGCCTTGTATTCGCGGCCGGCGCGGGTGACCTTTACGGTGCGGCCGATGAGGGTCGAGAGGGTGACGCGCGCGCGCAGTTCGTCGAGCCATTGCGGGGTGAGGGTCATGGGTTTGCCATGCCCACCCCCGACCCCTCCCGCAAGCGGGAGGGGAGGCGATCCGCGTGAGGTGTCACTTGTCCCCCTCCCGCTTGCGGGAGGGGTTAGGGGTGGGCAGAAGGGCAAGGCTGCGCTCGATCTCGAACACGACGCCTTCGATATTCTTCATGACATCGCTATTCGTGAAGCGAAGAACCCGATAACCGTTTTCGGTAAGCCAAAGATCCCGGCGTTCGTCATAGGCCTGACGCATATCGTGCGAATATCCATCGAGTTCGACGATCAACTGCGCTTCCCGGCAAAGGAAGTCGGCGAAGTAAGGACCGACCGGCATCTGTCGGCTGAATTTCCAGCCGCCGATTTTTCGTCCGGACAGACAGCGCCATAGTGTCCGCTCGGCGGGCGTTGCCGCGTTGCGCAACTCCCTGGCTCGCGTTGTGTTGCGGGGCTGAAACTGTCCATCCATTGAATGGCGGTATGCCCACCCCCGACCCCTCCCGCAAGCGGGAGGGGAGAGGTAAGGTCGCGGCCCATCCAAATCCCCCTCCCGCCTGCGGGAGGGGCTAGGGGAGGGCATGTCCCTTTAGGACAAAGCCGCCTTCACCCACCCGCTCGCCTTGCTCATGTCCAGCTCGGACCCGTGGCGTTCCTTCACCGCGGTCATCACGCGGCCCATGTCTTTCAGGCTTGCCGCGCCCAGCTCGGCCGCGATCGCCTTGATCGCCGTTTGCGCTTCGTCGTCGGAGAGCTGCGCGGGGAGGAAATCTTCGATCACCACGACCTCGGCCGCTTCGATATCGGCGAGTTCCTGGCGGCCCCCCTGTTCGTACATGGCGATCGATTCGCGGCGCTGCTTGACCATTTTCTGCAGCACGTCGGTGACCAGAACATCGTCGTCGGCCGGCGCGGTGCCGGTTCTGAGTTCGATGTCCTTGTCCTTGATCTTGGCCAGCATCAGCCGGATGGTGCCGAGCCGCGCCTTGTCGCCGGCTTTCATCGCGGCGACCTGCGCAGCCTTGATGTCATCACGAATCATACGTGTCCCCATGCGCTGCAAATTTCGGAAAGGCCCTCTCTAGCGCCAAGAATCGAAATTCGATAGCTTGTGAATCACATTTTTGCTGCCTAGTTGATCGGCCGTTTAGCCCCCCGTCCGGAGCATGTTGAATGGCACCTGCCAACCCCTCTGCCGCGCCTGAAACCCCGCCTGTGGGCGCGACCGGCGTCCTCGTCCTCGCCGATGGCACGATCCTGTGGGGGATCGGTTATGGCGCGGCCGGCGCAGGCGTGGGCGAGATTTGTTTCAACACCGCGATGACCGGCTATCAGGAAATCCTGACCGACCCGTCTTATGCGGGCCAGATCATCACCTTCACCTTTCCGCACATCGGCAATGTCGGCGCCAACCCCGACGATATGGAGCGCGACAAGCGCGCCGCGATCGGGTGCATCACCCGCGAGCTGCCGACCGCGCCCAGCAATTTTCGTAGCGTGCAGACGCTGCCCGACTGGATGGCGGCGCAGGGGCTGATCGGCCTTGCTGGCATCGACACCCGCGCGCTGACGCGGCGCATTCGCGACGGCGGCGCGCCGACCGGGGTGGTGGCGCACAATTCCGAGGGGAAATTCGACCTCGATAAATTGCTGATGCTCGCGCAGGGGTGGCCGGGGCTGGAGGGCATGGACCTTGCCAAGACGGTAACCCGCGAACGGCAGGGTGCTTGGGATGCGGGGGTTTGGGCTTTGGGGAAGGGCTACACTTCACCCCTCCCCTTCAGGGGAGGGGCCGGGGGCGGGGTCTCTGGTTCTGACGCCGCGTTGACCGACAGACCCCACCCCAACCCCTCCCCTGAAGGGGAGGGGCTTATGGAAAAACCCCACGTCGTCGCCGTCGATTATGGCGCGAAGGACAATATCTTCCGTAACTTGGTGAAGGCCGGCGCGCGCGTCACCGTGGTGCCCGCCAAGACCAGCCTCGAAGACATCGTCGCACTGCGCCCCGCGGGCGTGTTCCTGTCGAACGGCCCCGGCGATCCGGCGGCGACCGGCGACTATGCGGTGCCGGTGATCAAGGGGCTGCTCGAACGCAACGTCCCGATCTTTGGCATCTGCCTCGGCCACCAGCTGCTCGCGCTCGCCGCGGGGGCGAAGACCGTGAAGATGCATCAGGGTCACCGCGGCGCGAACCATCCGGTGCAGCGCGTCGGCGGCGACTTTGCCGACGGGGTGGTCGAGATCACCAGCATGAACCACGGCTTCGCGGTCGACGCATCGACGCTGCCGGGCGGCGTGGTCGAAACGCACAAGAGCCTGTTCGACGGATCGAACTGCGGCATCGCGATCACGGGGAAGAACGCGTTTTCGGTGCAGTATCATCCAGAGGCGAGCCCGGGGCCGCAGGACAGCTTCTATCTGTTCGAGAAGTTTGTGGGTGGGTTGGGGTGAACTCTCGGGCAGACGATCTAGAAGCAAGTCTTCTTTGCATATTGCATGAAAAGGCTCACGGTCGAAATCACTTTCAATCGTTTGAAAGCGTTGCGCGCGCTTTCCGGCCGCCCGTAACGACTGAGCGAGTCAAGCTGGGTATAGAATCACTAGTTTCGAAAAAAATGGCAGAGGCGGATCCTCACGACCCAGAAGGATTCCGGATCACCGACGCTGGCCTCAAATGGGCAGAAAGCGAGTTTGCAATCGGTTTTGATGGTCAGAATCATCAATTCAGACGTCGCCGCGCTCCATCGCCAATCGAGGTTCCGACTGTAGCTTTTGAAAAATGGGGCCGATCCGCTGCCATTGCTGGGTGGTTCGGGGTAGCTGTCATGGTCGTTGGCGTGGTCGTCGCAATTTTTTTGGATTATAACTAATGCCCAAACGCACAGACATCCAATCCATCCTCGTTATCGGCGCCGGCCCGATCGTTATCGGTCAGGCGTGCGAGTTCGATTATTCGGGGACGCAGGCGATCAAGGCGTTGAAGGAGGAGGGCTATCGCATCGTCCTCGTCAACTCCAACCCCGCGACGATCATGACCGATCCCGACCTGGCCGACGCGACCTATGTCGAGCCGATCACGCCCGAGATTGTCGCCAAGATCATCGCCAAGGAAACCGCGCTGCATCCGGGCGGCTGGGCGGTGCTGCCGACGATGGGCGGGCAGACCGCGCTCAACACCGCGCTGGCTTTGTTCAACGACGGCACGCTGACCAAATATGGCGTCGAGATGATCGGCGCCGATGCCGAGGCGATCGACAAGGCCGAGGACCGGATCAAGTTCCGCGACGCGATGACCAAGATCGGGCTGGAAAGCGCGCGGTCGGGCATCGCGCATACCCTCGATGAGGCGCTGGCGGTGCTCGAACGCACTGGCCTGCCGTCGATC
Source organism: Sphingopyxis sp. (assembly GCF_050916055.1). Classification (GTDB taxonomy): domain Bacteria; phylum Pseudomonadota; class Alphaproteobacteria; order Sphingomonadales; family Sphingomonadaceae; genus Sphingopyxis. The sequence continues at coordinate 2,077,625 of NZ_CP051527.1, read as the reverse complement.
ATCCGTCCGTCGTTTACTTTGGGCGGCACCGGCGGCGGCATCGCGTATAACCGCGAGGAATTCGAACATATCGTCCGCGGCGGCCTGATCGCCTCGCCGACCACCGAAGTCCTGATCGAGGAATCGCTCCTCGGCTGGAAAGAATATGAGATGGAGGTGGTGCGCGACCGCAAGGACAATTGCATCATCATCTGCTCGATCGAAAATGTCGATCCGATGGGCGTGCATACCGGCGACAGCATCACCGTCGCCCCGGCGCTGACGCTGACCGACAAGGAATATCAGATCATGCGCAACGCGAGCATCGCGTGCCTGCGCGAGATCGGGGTCGAGACCGGCGGGTCGAACGTCCAGTTCGCGGTGAATCCGAAGGACGGCCGCCTGATCGTGATCGAGATGAACCCGCGCGTGTCGCGCTCGTCGGCGCTGGCGTCGAAGGCGACGGGCTTCCCGATCGCGAAGGTCGCGGCGAAGCTGGCGGTCGGTTACACGCTCGACGAGATCATGAACGACATCACCGGGGTGACCCCGGCGTCGTTCGAACCGACGATCGATTATGTGGTGACCAAGATCCCGCGTTTCGCCTTCGAGAAATTCAAGGGCGCCGAGGCGGTGCTGTCGACCGCGATGAAATCGGTCGGCGAGGTGATGGCGATCGGGCGGACGATCCACGAGAGCTTGCAAAAGGCGCTGCGCGGGCTGGAAACCGGGCTGTCGGGCTTCAACTTCGTCGACCGGCTCAAGGGCGCGACGCACGAGCAGTTGCGGATCGAACTGGCGAAAGCGACCCCCGACCGGCTGCTCAACGCGGCGCAGGCGATCCGCGAGGGGCTGCCGCTCGGCGAGATCAATCGCATTGCGGGCTACGACATGTGGTTCCTCGAACGCATTGCGGAAATCGTCGAGGCCGAAAAGACAGTGTGCGCCGACGGCCTGCCGCGCGATGCCGAGGGGCTGCGCAAGCTGAAAGCGATGGGCTTTTCGGACAAAAGGCTCGCGTATCTGGCGCTCCAGTCGGCGAACCTGCAGCCCGGCACCCGCCGCGCGACGGCGAGCGGCCGCGGGCTGATCCACGAGGCGGTCAAGGCGATGACCGGCGGCGTCACCGAGATGGAGGTCCGCAGACTGCGCCACAAGCTCGGCGTGCGGCCGGTGTTCAAGACGATCGACACCTGCGCGGCGGAGTTTCAGGCGCAGACCCCCTATCTCTATTCGACCTACGAAGCGCCGACCTTTGGCGAGCCCGAGTGTGAGGCGAACCCGAGCGAGAGGCAAAAGATCGTCATCCTGGGCGGCGGTCCGAACCGGATCGGGCAGGGGATCGAGTTCGATTATTGCTGCTGCCACGCGTGCTTCGCGCTGGAAGAGGCGGGGTATGAGACGATCATGATCAACTGCAACCCGGAAACGGTGAGCACCGATTATGACACCTCGGACCGCCTCTATTTCGAACCGCTGACCGCCGAGGATGTGCTGGAGATCCTGCACGTCGAGCAGTCGAAGGGGACGCTGGTCGGCGTCATCGTCCAGTTTGGCGGGCAGACGCCGCTGAAGCTGGCGCAGGCCTTGTCCGATGCGGGCATCCCGATCCTCGGCACCTCGCCCGACGCGATCGACCTGGCCGAAGACCGCGAGCGCTTTGCCGCGCTGGTCAACAAGCTGAAGCTGAAACAGCCCGAGAATGGCATCGCGCGCAGCCGCGAGGAAGCGATCGCGGTCGCGGCGCGCATCGGTTACCCGGTGCTGACGCGGCCCTCTTACGTGCTCGGCGGGCGGGCGATGGAGATCGTCGACGATCAGGCGCAGCTGGAAAATTACATCGAGACCGCGGTGCAGGTGTCGGGCGACTCGCCGGTGCTGATCGACCGCTATCTGCGCGACGCGATCGAGGTCGATGTCGATGCTTTGTGCGACGGTGTCGACGTGGTCGTCGCGGGCGTGCTTCAGCATATCGAGGAAGCCGGGGTCCATTCGGGCGACAGCGCCTGCTCGATCCCCCCTTACAGCCTGTCGGCGCCGATCATCGCCGAGATCGAGCGCCAGACCGACCTGCTCGCGCGCGCATTGGAGGTGCGCGGGCTGATGAACATCCAGTTCGCGGTCAAGGGCGACGATGTCTATCTGATCGAGGTCAACCCGCGCGCCAGCCGCACGGTGCCCTTCGTCGCCAAGGCGGTCGGGTCGCCGATCGCCAAGATCGCGGCGCGGGTGATGGCGGGCGAAAAGCTGGCCGACTTGCCGAAGATCAACCGCGACATCGCGCATGTCGCGGTGAAGGAGGCGGTGTTCCCGTTTGCGCGCTTCCCCGGCACCGATCCGGTGCTCAGCCCCGAAATGAAGTCCACCGGCGAAGTCATGGGAATCGATCGCAATTTCAACCTTGCGTTTGCCAAGGCGCAGCTGGGCGCGGGCGACCGTTTGCCGACCGATGGCCGCGTGTTCGTGTCGGTGAAGGACAGCGACAAGCCGCGGATCATCGGCGCGGTGAAGCAGCTCGCGGCCTGGGGCTGGAAGGTGATCGCGACCGGCGGCACCGCCGACTATCTGGAGGTGCAGGGGATCGATATCGAGCGCGTCAACAAGGTCGCGCAGGGCCGCCCGCATATCGTCGACCGGATCAAGGACGGCGACGTCCAGCTGATCTTCAACACCACCGAAGGGTGGCAGAGCTTGCAGGATTCGCAGTCGATCCGCGCTTCGGCGCTGGGCGCCGACATCGCCTATTACACGACCGCGGCGGCCAGCGATGCAGCCACACAGGCGATCGGTGCGTTGCGCTCGCACAGTCTTGAAGTGAAGCCGCTTCAGGACTATTATTAAGGGACCGCTCCACCCCCCGACATTGACGGAAAAGCGGCGCAGCCGCCCGGCGAAGTTTCGCTGGCGGTGGATTATTGACGAAGGACAACAGGATAATGGCAAGCGTTGAAAAGGTGCCGATGCTGGCAGAGGGCTATGAGAAGATGAGCACCCAGCTCTCTGCGCTCAAGGCCGAGCGCCCGCTGATCGTCGATGCGATCGAGGAAGCGCGCGCGCATGGCGACCTTTCGGAAAATGCCGAATATCACGCCGCGAAAGAGCGTCAGGGCCAGGTCGAAGCGACGATCGGCGACCTTGAGGACAAGCTTTCGCGCGCCCAGGTGATCGACCCGACGACGCTGTCGGGCGACCGCATCGTGTTCGGCGCGACGGTGACGCTCGCCGACGAGGACGACAAGCCGGTGACATACCAGATCGTCGGGCAGGCCGAGGCCGACGCCAAGGACGGCAAGATCAGCTATAACTCGCCGCTCGGCCGCGCGCTGATCGGCCGCCGCGTCGAGGACGAGATCGAAGTCACTGTGCCCGCGGGCGACAAATATTATCTGGTGAAGAAAATCGAATTCATCTGATGCGCCGCCAAGGGACGGGGTAGTCGATGAAGCCGCAAAACGCGCCGCTGGTCACCGGTTACGCGCTGGCCTGCGTCGTGCTTTTCGTGCTGCTGTGGATCACCGGGCTGGAGATCGAGGCGATCGTGCGTGCGGGGTTCATCCCGGCGCGTTCGGGGTCAGACCTGATCCTGCCCCCGGGGACGATGGTGCCGTTCGCGCTGACCCCGCTGTCCTCGGCGCTGCTCCACGGCGGGGTGCTGCATCTCGTCTTCAACATGGTCGTGCTGCTGTTTGTCGGCCGCCAGCTCGAGGGGCCGCTCGGCGCCAAGGCGATGGCGGTGCTGCTCCTCGCCGGGGCCTATGCCGGCGCGTTCGCGCAGTGGCTGGCCGAGCCTGCATCGGCGGTGCCGATGATCGGCGCCAGCGGCGCGATTTCGGCGCTGATCGCGGTGTTCGCGCTGATCTTCAGCCGCAGCCAGGCGCCGGCGATCGGCCCGATCCCCAGTCACTGGGTGCGCGCGCTCTGGCTCGCCGCGGCATGGATCGCGCTGCAACTGCTGATCGGTTTCGGCGGCGGCGGCGGTTTCGGCGCGATTGCGATCTGGGCGCATGTCGGCGGGTTCCTCGCGGGGCTGCTGCTGGCAAGGCCGCTGCTGCGGTGGCGGTTCGGGGCGCGGTAATCTTGCTCTAGTTTCGTTCGACACGAACGGGTCAGAGGTTGGCCAGCAGCCCGCCCGCCAGCAGCATCGCGACGCGCACGTCGATCCCGCATCCCGCGGCGCGTTTCGCCGCGACGAAATCGGCGACCCCGGCCAGCGGCACGCGGTGGACGATAATCTCCTCGCTATCGACCCCGCCGCCGTCGCCGACCCGGGTCAGTCCGGTCGCGATCAGCAGGGTGAAGCTTTCGCTGACCATGCCCGGCGAGCTGAAAAATTCGCCGACGACGTGCCAGTGCGCGGCGCGGTAGCCGGTTTCTTCCTCGAGCTCGCGCTCGGCCGCGATCTCGACCGCCTCGCCCGCAGTGTCGTCGCCGACGAGCCCGGCAGGCAGTTCGAGGCAGTTTTTGCCCATCGGCACGCGATATTGTTCGACCAGGATGACGTGGCGCGCGTCGGCGGCGTCGTCGAGCGCCAAGATCACCGCGGCGTGGATGCCGCGTGAGCGCGAGACATATTCCCACATCCCTTGCTGCTTGACGGTGATGAAACGGCCCTTCCACCGGGTTTCGACGGGGGCGTCGGGGGCGTCGGGGGCGGGGCGGGTCATGGGTGTGTCCTGCTGGTGGCCGACGGAATCAAATCTCGATCAAGCGGTCGGGGAGTTCGTTGGGATTATCCTCGCCCTTCGGGAAATGCTGCGCGAGCACGGCGCCCATCCCGGTCACCGCCGCCGCCATGCCTTCGCCGGGCTGGCCGGCGCGGACGCGCTCGACCAGCGCGTCCATCGCATCGCCCCAGACTTCGGGGGCGACTTTCGCGGCGATCGCCTCGTCGGCGACGATGTCGGCGCGATGCTCTTTCAGGCTGAGATAGAGCAGCACGCCGGTGCGGCCGAGCGTCTTGGCCTCGGTGCCGACCTTGAACAGGTCGACGGCGCGGGCGCGGACGCGCGCCGCCTTGATCGCGCGCGGGGTCAGCGCCAGCCGGAGCGGACGCCAGAGCAGGATCAGCCAGATACCGATCCATTTGACGACGCCGAAGGCGATGACGATGCCGAGCCACTGGTTCGCGGTCAGCTCATGCCCCCAGCCGCCGGTCAGCCCGTCGTAGATGCCGCGGTAAAAGCCCGGAAACAGCGCCGCCAGCGACATCGCCAGAAAGGCGCCGACGCTCGCCCAGACGAGTGCCACATCGTCATAGTCGTTCGATTGCGCCGCCACGACGGTGACGATCTCGCCGCTGGTATGCGCCTCGGCAGCGGCGACCGCGACCGTCACGATGTCGTGATCGGCGGCGCTGACGTGATTGACCTTTGTCGGCATGCTGTCCGTTCCCCTTACCAGCCGCCGGAGGCGCCGCCGCCCCCGAACGAACCGCCGCCGCCCGAAAAGCCGCCAAAACCGCCGCCTCCGCCGCCGCCCCAGCTCGATCCGCCGCCGCCCCACGACGAACCGCCACCGCCGCCCCAGTCGCCGCCGCCCCAGATGATGATCGGGGCGCCGCCCCACGGGCGATTGCGGCGGTGTTTCTTGCCGCGGCGTCCAAAGGCCGACAGCATCGGCAGGACGAAAAAGATCAGGATGATGAAACCGAGAAAGAACAAGCCGCCGAAATTGCCGTCATCGGCGCGGTCGCGTTCGTTTGCGGCGGCCGCGGCGGCCCGCGCCTGCGCTTCCTCGGGCGGCAGCTGGATCTGCTGGGCGATCGCATCGACCCCGGCCTGGATGCCGCCGGGCATGTCGCCGTCCTTGAACCGGGGCGTCACCGTGTCGCGGATGATCCGGCCCGACAATGCGTCGGTGAGCACGGGTTCGAGGCCGAGGCCGACCGCGATATGCATCCGCCGCTCGTTCGGCGCGATCAGGAAGACGACCCCGTCGTCCTTCTCGGCATCGCCGATCTGCCACGCGCGGCCGAGTTTATAGCCATATTCGGCGACATCATTGCCCTCAAGGTCGCTGACCGTCGCGACGACCAGTTGGTGTCCCGTGGTCTTTTCCAGCTCGAGCAGCTGCGTGTTGAGCGCCGTTTCCTCGGCCGCCGGAATGATGTCGGCCTGATCGACGACGGGGTTGCCGGCGAGTTTGGGGAAGGTCTGGGCGGCAAGCGGCGCCGACAGCAACAGCAGCCCGCCGAGGGCGGCCGTTGCCAGCGATCGCAAAAGGGCGGTCGGGTTCACCTTATTGCCCGAAATCGACCTTCGGCGCCACATTGGCGTTGGGGGTGATCGCCTTGTACGGGGTCATCGGCTCGGCACCATGGACGATCTTGGCGCCAATGATGTCGGGGAAGGTGCGGATGGTCGTGTTATAGTCCTGCACCGACGCGTTATAATCCTGCACCGACACGTTGATGCGGTTTTCGGTGCCCTCGAGCTGGGTCATCAGGTCGGCGAACCGCGCCTGGCTTTTGAGGTCGGGATAGGCTTCGACGGTTGCGAGCAGACGACCGAGCGCTCCGCTCACATTGCCCTGCGCCTGCTGGAACGCCTGGACCTTGGCGGGGTCTTCGAGGTCGTCGGTGCTGAGCTTGACCTGCGTCGCCGAGGCGCGCGCCTGGATCACGCCTTCCAGCGTCGATTGTTCTATGTTCGCCGCGCCGCGCGCGGTTTCGACGAGGTTGGGGATCAGGTCGGCGCGGCGCTGGTACGCTGCCTCGACATTTGCCCACTTCGCCTTGGCGGCTTCTTCCTTGGTGGGAACGCTGTTGATGCCGCAGGCCGACAGGCTCAGCGCGGCGACGGGCAGGATCAGCCAGCGGGCGGAACGATAGGTCATGGTCAAAAACTCCCTCCGGCGGCGTTTTGCCGCAACAACACACACATAGGATGGCGCTTGCCTTTGCGCAATCGTCGCGCCACCAAGGGGATAGGACCAATCGGGCGGAGAGCATCAATATGTTGGGCGAATTCAGGGAATTCATCGCGCGCGGCAATGTCATCGACCTGGCGGTCGGCGTCATCATCGGCGGCGCGTTCGCGACGATCACCAAATCGCTGACCGAAGACATCATCATGCCAGTGGTCGGCGCGATCTTTGGCGGGGTCGATTTTTCGAACATGTTCATCCGGCTCGGCCCGGTCCCCGACGGTGTCGCGGCGACCGATTATGCGGCGCTGAAGGAAGCCGGGGTGGCGATGTTCGGTTATGGTGCCTTCATCACTGCGACGATCAACTTCCTGATTCTGGCGTTCATTATCTTCCTGCTGGTTCGCACCGTGAACCGGGTGGTCCGCAAGGCGCCCGATGCGCCCGCCGGGCCGAGCGAGGTCGATATCCTTACCGAAATCCGCGACGAGCTGCGCCGGAAATAGAAGGGGACGCGCGACCAAATGCGCGCGCGACCCTTCCCAAGCGCGGGCGGGCACCCTATATAGGGTGGGTCGGCTTCGGCCGACTATGGTGATAAATGGTGTCGTGGAATAGACACAGCGGACCCGGGGGCAGTACCCGGCGGCTCCACCACAATCCCGCGTTTCTTGATGGGGACGCGGGGTTCTGAGGGGGCCGAACCAGGATCGACGTGTGTTCAAAGACGATATTTTCGCCCGGGCTGAGTAACCCGTTCAAGGCTCAAAACCAATAGGTGCTAACGATAACGAAGCACTCGCTCTGGCTGCGTAACCTTTAGGCCTCACGGCCGAAAGTTATTCAAAGAGAGCGCGGTTCGGACCGAACCGGGCAACAGAATCGGATACCAGCGGCTGGGGACGAGCCGGGCAACAGAATCGTCCCACCTTTCCATATTTCATATCGTCGCCCCGCGAAGGCGGGGCCCGCCGGCGTTTTACGCCGTGACGTTCGACCAAGCCGACAGCGGCCCCCGCCTTCGCGGGGGCGACCGACGATGTCCTAATGCGCGCTTTCGCATTGGCCGTGATCGCTCAGCGCCTCGATCACCCGGCAATCGGCCGCCACCCCGCCGCGGCAGCGCCCGACGATGCGGGTCAGTTCGTCGCGAAGCAGCGTCAATTGCGCAATCTTGTCCTCGACCTGCGCCAGATGGCGGCTCGCGATCCGGTCGGCCTCGCCGCAATCGCGCTCCGGGTCATCCGAAAGCCCGAGCAGCGAGCGAACCTCGTCGATCGTGAAGCCCAGGTCGCGCGAATGGCGCACGAAGGCGAGGCGGGCGCGATGCCCCGCGCCATAGCTGCGGTAATTCGCTGCGGTGCGATCGGGCTCGGGCAACAGCCCGATGCGCTCATAATAGCGGATGGTTTCGATGGGGGTGCCGGTGGCACGCGCCAGTTCGCCGATTTTCATCGCTTGACCCTGTAGTTGCTACAGGGTGCATATAGGGGGCCGACTCGAAGAACCAAGGAGGTCCGGCCATGGCCGATCAATGCTGCGCCGGCGCCAGCGGCACCACCGCGCTCAACAATCCGCGCTGGCGGCGGATCCTGTGGATCGCGCTGGTGATCAACGCGGCGATGTTCGGGGTCGAGATCGTCGCGGGCGTCGCGGCGGACTCGCGCGCGCTGCAGGCCGACGCGCTCGATTTTCTGGGCGATGCCGCCAATTATGCGATCAGCCTGGGGGTCGCCGGCATGGCATTGACCTGGCGCGCGCGCGCCGCGCTGCTCAAGGCGGCGACGATGCTCGCCTTCGGCCTGTGGGTGCTGGGGTCGGCGGTCTGGGGCTTTTTCGCGGGATCGGCGCCGCACGCCGGAACGATGGGGCTGATCGGCGCGCTCGCGCTCGCCGCCAATGTCGCGGTCGCGCTGATGCTGTTTCGGTACCGCACGGGTGATGCGAACATGCGATCGGTGTGGATCTGTTCGCGCAACGACGCGATCGGCAATGTCGCGGTGATGGCGGCGGCGCTCGGCGTCTTCGGCACCGGGCAGGGGTGGCCCGACCTCGCGGTCGCCGCGATCATGGCGACGCTGGCGATCTGGGGCAGCGCGCAGGTGTTCCGCCAGGCGCGCGGCGAACTCGCCGATGCGGGGCATGGCCACGCGCATTAGGATCGCGCGCCAGGATCCTGACCTTGGCCGCAACAAGCCGGTCGATAACCCGATGTGCCGATGCTAACAGGCTGAGCACCGAAGGGGATTTGCGTGTCCGAATTTCTCGCGTTCGCCGCGATCATGATCATGTTCGTCCTGCTGATGGATGCGCGGACCCGGCTGAAACGCGCCGAGGCGACGTTGCTGGAGGCCGCAAAACGGATCGGCGCCCTGCAACGCCATGCGGGCCTGTTGCCGCCGAAGGAGACTGAACCGGCGCCGTCGCCAACCATGGTGGAGCCGCCCGCCGTGGCCGCGCCGCCGCCCCCGCCGCCGCTGCGCGAACCGCCGCCGCGGCGCGCTGCGGCGAAGGCTGGCGCGCCCGCCCCGTCGGTGGCGCAAACAAAGACTCCCGTGCCGGCTCCGTCGGTATCGCAGCCCGAGCCGACCGCACCGTCGCCGCCGCCGCCGCGCGGCGCCGCGTCGCGCTTCGAGGATCTGTTCGGCAAGACGCTGCCGATCTGGGCGGGCGGCATCACGCTCGCCATCGCCGGGGTGCTGATCGTCAAATATGCGATCGACCTGGGCTTTTTCGGGCGCATCTTCACGCCCGGAGTGCAGATCGTGACCGGCCTGTTGTTCGGCCTCGGCCTGATCGGCGGCGCCGAACTGGCGTGGCGCAACGAGGCGAAGCTGCGCGACGTGCGCGTGCCGCAGGCGCTGGCCGGGGCGGGGATCGCGACGCTGTACGCGGCGATCCTGGTCGCGGCGAACGTCTACCAGCTCGTCGGGCCGCTCTTCGCTTTCGCTGCGCTCGCCGCGATCACCGCGGCGGCGCTGGGGCTGTCGCTGCGCTTCGGACCGCCGAGCGCGCTGCTCGGGCTCGCCGGTGGGCTCGCCGCGCCGGCGCTGGTCGGCGCGGTCGAACCGAATGTGCCGTTGCTCGCCATTTACCTCGCGCTGACCATCGCCGGGCTGTCGGGGGTCGCGCGGACGCGGCGCTGGCCGTGGCTGGCGCTCGCGGCGCTCGTCGGCGGGGTCGGCTGGGGCCTCTGGATGGTGCTGACCTCGCGCGCGCTCGACGTGCTCGGCTCGCTGTCGATCGGCGGCTTTGTCCTGCTGCTTGCGATCGCGCTGCCGATGCTGGCGTTCGACGGTCCGCGCGCCGCCGCGCTGCGCGCCGGCTCGGCGATCGTCGGCGCGTTGCAGCTGGCGCTGCTCGTCGGCTTCGGCGGCTTCACCCCGCTTCACTGGGGACTTTTTGCGCTGCTCGCCGCGGCAGGGCAGTGGCTCGCGTGGCGCGACCGCGCCTTTGCGATCGTGCCGACGATCGGCGCGCTGCTGTCGGTGCTGCTGCTCGGCGTGTGGCCCGACCCGGCGCCCTTTTGGTTCGCTCTGATCGGCCTCGCGCTGGCGGCGATCCATGCGCTGCCACTGCTCGCGCGATTGTGGGACGTGCCGAAGCGCCGCCATTATGTGGCCGAGCTGTGCGGTATCGCGATGGCCGCGCCGTTGCTCGTCAAATGGCAATATTTCGATGTCGGCGACGCGGTGCTGGCGCTCGTCGCGCTCGGCGGCGCGCTGCTCGCGGGCGCGGGGATGTGGCGCGGCTGGGCGGCCGTGGACCGCGCGGGCGACATCCGCTTCGCGGCGCTGACCGCGACCGCCGGCGCGCTGCTGGCGCTCGCGATCCTGCTCGTGCTGCCGCCCGCGATGGCGCCGCTGGCGATCGGCGCCGTCGCCGCCGCGATCCTGATCTTCGCGCCGCGCACCGGCGACCGGCGGATCGAACCGGTCGCGACCGCCTTTCTGCTGTTCGCGGCGGCGCTGCTCGGCGCGACCGGGCCGGGGCTGCTGCCGCAATGGGAGCGGCTGCTTGGCGGTGACGCGGCGGTCGAACCGGCGGTGCTGCTGCGCTGGGGCGCGCTCGCGCTGCTTGCGATCCTGTTCGCGGCGCGCGCGGCGGGGCCGGTGACGCAGCGGGCCGCGCAGGCGATCGCGGCGCTGCTCGGCTATGGCGCCCTCGCGCTGACGGTGCCCGCTGGCTATGCGATGCTGGTGCCGGCGATCGGCGGCGCGGCGGTGCTGCTCGCGGCGCGGCGGACGGGGCTGGCGCGGGTCGATACCGCGGCGACCTGCCTCGCGCTATTGGCGCTGGCGTGGGCCGCGACGCCGGCGGCGATGTGGGCGGCCCAGGCGGGGCTCTCGCTCGCCGGTCTGCCGATGACGCTTGACGCTGCGGCGCTTGGCGCGCGCGAGGTTGTGCTGCGGCTGCTTGCGCCCGCGCTGCTGTTCGGCGCGGCGCTGTGGCGGATTCGCGACCTTGTCCCGCGCTGGGTGCAGCTCGGCGGCTTCGCGGTCGCCGGGCTGGCGGGGGGCATCGCGCTCCATTGCCTGTATCGTATCGGTTTTGCGGGACTGGCCGGCGACGAGTTCGGCGCCACCGGCATCGCCCAGCGGCTGGTGTGGCAGGCGCTGCTGATCGGCGGCGGCTGGCTGGCGCTGCGGCGCGGCGTGCGCGGGCTCGCGTGGCCGCTCGTCGTCGCGGGGACGGCGCATGCGGTCTGGTACGGGCTGATACTGCACAATCCGCTGTGGGCCGAACAGGCGGTCGGGGCGTGGCCGCTCGTCAATCTGCTGGTGCCGCTGTTCGGCATGGCGTGGCTCGGCCTGGCGCTCGTCGTCCGGTTGATGACGCCGCCGCCGGCTTGGCTGGTGCGGGCGGTCGACGCGGCGACGATGCTGCTCGTCGCGGGCTTTGCCTGGGCGACCTTGCGCCAGTTGTTCCACGGCAGCCTGCTCGTCGCACCGGGGGTCGATGCGGCGGAGAATATCCTGCGCTCGCTGCTCATCCTCGCGCTCGCGATCGGTTTCCTCTTGTGGGGGATTCGCGCGCAGCGGCACGACTGGCGGATCGCCTCGCTGGTGCTGATGCTCGGCGCGGTCGGCAAGGTGTTCCTGTTCGACGCCTCGGGGCTGGAGGGGCTGCTGCGGATCGGCTCGTTCGTCGCGCTCGGCTTCAGCCTGATCGGCATCGGCTGGCTCTACAGTCGCCAGCTTGCCGGTCCGGCGCGGCCCCCGGCGGGGGCGGACGGATAGCGGCCCGCGGCCTGTCGCAAATCTTGGCGGGCAACGGAACGCCCATCGGCGCGGCGGATTAGGGGAGGGTCGCCTTTTGCGATCAAGGAACCCTCCCATGCCGAAATCCCCGCCGCCCTCGCCCGCAACCGATCACAGCCTGCGCGATCACCAGCCTCGCAGCGGCAAGCCCAAGGCGACCGCCGAGCGCGGCAACGGCGGCGAGCTGCATCAGAATGCGGCGGACGGCGCCGATGGCGCGGCGGTTCTCACCGACAATTTCGGCCATCCTATCGCCGACAACCAGAATTCGCTGCGCGCCGGCGAGCGGGGGCCGACCCTGCTCGAAGATTTCGTGCTGCGCGAAAAAATCTTTCACTTCGACCATGAGCGGATTCCCGAACGCATCGTCCACGCGCGCGGGTCGGGCGCGCACGGCGTGTTCGAATGTACCAAGGCGATTCCCGGGCTGACCAAGGCATCGATCCTGCAGAAGGAAGGCAACAGCTGTCCGGTGTTCGTCCGCTTCTCGACCGTCGCCGGCGGGGCGGGGTCGGTCGACACCCCGCGCGACGTGCGCGGCTTTGCGGTCAAGCTCTACACCGACAGCGGCAATTGGGATCTCGTTGGCAACAATATCCCGGTGTTCTTCATCCAGGACGCGATGAAATTCCCCGACCTCGTCCACAGCGTCAAGATGGAGGCCGACCGCGGCTATCCGCAAGCCGCTAGCGCGCACGACACCTTCTGGGACTTCATCGGTTTGATGCCAGAGGCGATGCACATGATCATGTGGGCGATGTCCGACCGCACGATCCCGCGCAGCCTGCGGATGATCGAAGGGTTCGGCGTCCACACCTTCCGCTTCGTCAATGAAAAGGGCGACGGCAAGTTCGTCAAATTCCACTGGAAGCCCGTGCTCGGCATCCAGTCGACGACGTGGGACGAAGCCGTCAAGATCGCCGGTGCCGATCCCGATTTCCACCGCCGCGACCTGTTCGAGGCGATCGACGCGGGCGACTTCCCGGCGTGGGACCTTGGCGTGCAGGTGTTCGACGAGGCGTTCGCGGCGAAGCAGCCCTATGACGTCCTCGACGCGACCAAGCTGATCCCCGAGGAGGACGTCCCCGTCGAGATCGTCGGACGCATGACGCTCAACCGCAACGTCGACAATTTCTTCGCCGAAACCGAGCAGGTCGCTTTCCTGCCGTCGAACATCATTCCGGGGATCGATTTCAGCAACGATCCGCTGCTTCAGGGCCGCCTCTTCTCCTATCTCGACACGCAAAAGTCGCGGCTGGGGACGACCAATTTCCATCAGATCCCGATCAACGCGCCCAAATGCCCGTTCCACAATTTCCAGCGTGACGGGATGATGCAGACGCTGGTGCCGACCGGGCGCGCCAATTACGAGCCCAACAGCCTCGCCGAAGCCGGGGAGAATGGCGGGCCGCGCGCCAGCGCCGACACGGGGTTCAAGACCTTCTCCGCGAACGACGAGCGCAACGATCCGGCGCAGAAGCTGCGCATCCGCGCCGAACTGTTCGCCGACCATTTCAGCCAGGCGCGGCTGTTCTATCTGTCGCAGACCGAGAATGAGCAGGCGCACATCGCCTCGGCGCTGGTCTTCGAGCTGTCGAAGGTCGGGCTCGACCACGTCCGCGCCCGCGTCGTCGGGCAGCTGCGCAACATCGACGAGGATCTGGCGAAGCGCGTCGCAGCGGGACTGGCGATCGATTTGCCCGCCAAGGAAAAGGCCGCGCGGACGCCGGTCGATCTCAAGCCCTCCGACGCGCTGTCGATCCAGAAAAATGCCGACGACACGATGGAGGGCCGCAAGGTCGCGATCCTGTTTGCCGAAGGGTCGGACAAGGCGGCGATCGACAAGTTGAAGGGCGAGATCGAAGGGGCCGGCGGCACCGCCTTCCTCGTCGCGCCCAAGGTTGGCGGCATCAAGGTCAAGGGCGGCACGCTCAAGGCCGACGGCCAGCTCGCCGGTTCGCCCTCGGTGCTGTTCGACGCGGTGGCGTCGATCCTGATGCCCGATCAGGCGGACGTCCTGGCGAAACAGGGCGCGGCGGTGCAATGGTTCATGGACGCCTACGGTCATTGCAAGACGATTGCCCATTGCCAGGGCACGCAAGTCATCCTCGACAAGGCCGGGGTCGAAAAGGACGGCGGCGTCGTTCCGATCGAACAATTTGCCAAAGTCGGGACGCGGCGCCACTGGGCGCGCGAAGCCAAGGTCCGCGACCTTGCGTGATCGCGCGCGCGGGTGAGCAGCCCGTCGGCAACCCATCATCGCGACCTGCGCACCGGCCAGTCGCTGTGGACGGCGCGCCGGCGCCCGGCGATCGCGGTCCGCCCGCTGACCCGCGACGTCGCGTGCGACGTCGTCGTCGTCGGCGCCGGGGTGTCGGGGGCGCTCATCGCCGAGACCTTATCCGATGCGGGGCTCGACACCGTCATCGTCGATCGCCGCGGCCCGGCGGAAGGATCGACCGCCGCATCGACGGCGATGCTGCAATATGAGCTCGACACGCCGCTGTCGCTGATGGCCGAGCGGATCGGCCGCGACAAGGCCGAGCGGATCTGGCGCCGCTCGCGCCAGTCGGTCGAAGCGCTGCGCGAACGCACCGAGCGGTACGGGCTCGACGTCGATGGCGCGACGCGCGGATCGATCTATCTCGACGGCAATGTCCTCGATGCCGACGGCCTGGCGCGCGAAGCCGATGCCCGACGCCGTGCCGGGTTCGAGGTCGAGCTGCTCAAACCCGCGGCGGTGAAGGAGCGCTACGGGATCGCGGGACGCCACGCGCTCATCGGTTTCGGCAATTATTCCGCCGATCCGCGGCGGCTGACGGCGGGCTATCTGAACGTCGCGCTGGCGCGCGGGGCGCGGCTCTATTCTCCCGTCGACATCTGCGACATCGCGCCGGACGCGGGCGGCGTGACGCTGGCCAGCGCGCACGGACCGACGCTGCGCGCCAGCCATGTCGTCATTGCGAGCGGCTATGAAATGATGAAGGGCATCCCGCGCAAGGGAAACAAGATCATTTCCAGCTGGTCGATTGCGACCAAGCCGCAACCGCGCGCGATCTGGCCCGGCGCGGCGATGATCTGGGAGGCGGCCGATCCCTATCTCTATATCCGCACCACCCCCAACGGCGAGATCATCTGCGGCGGCGAGGACGAGGAAATAGCCGACGCGGGTGAGCGCGATGCCAAGCTCGCCGACAAGGCGGCGACCTTGTCGCGCAAACTCGCGGCCCTGCTGCCCGATATCGACGCGACGCCGCGCTACAGCTGGGCCGGCAGCTTCGGCGACAGCCCGGTGGGCACCCCGACGATCGGCCGCATCCCGGCGATGCCGCATTGCTATGCCGCAATGGGCTATGGCGGCAACGGCATCACCTTTTCGATGATGGCGGCGCAGATGCTGCGCGGGCTGATTTGCGGTTATGGCGATCCCGATGCCGACCTGGTCAGCTTTTACCGGAAATTCTGAAGGGCGCGCCTGTCACGGCTGATCTGGCCGCTGCTGGTGCCGGCTGTCAGACTCGAACTGACGACCTACCGCTTACAAGGCGGTTGCTCTACCAACTGAGCTAAGCCGGCGCATTGCGCCCCCTAGGCATTTTTCGCGGCGATGGAAACAGCCGACATCGCGAAAATGCGGCGCGCCGGCAATCGTCACACAATGCCGAAGGTCCAGCCTTCGGTTCGTGCCAGCGCGTCGGTCAGCGGCGCGGGGGTCCAGCGCGCATCGTCGCCGGCAATCGCGCGCAGCCACGCCGCGGACAGCAGCGCATCGCTGGCATGGTCGCTGACCGGCCCGGCGATCGCGGCGGGCGCCGAGCCGAGGGCGGCCAGCGCGGTGTCGAGCAGCGCGCCGTCGCGAATCTTGCTGCGTCCCGCCGCCATGCCCGCCGCGCGCGCCGCGAGGCTGGTGTAGATTTCGACGAGCAGCGGTCCGTTCGCGGGCACCGGGTCGCCCGGCCACAGCGCAATCTCGCCCGCCAGCCGGTGGAGCAGGCGCATGCCCGACAGGCTTGCCTTGCCGACCTGCGCCGCGCCGACCAGGTTGAAATTGCTGACACTGGCGGCCTGCCGGGTCACGCGCTGGTGCCGCTCGACGACACGCAATCGTCCGGTGCCGGCTTCGAACAGGTCGCCGACCACGCCCGCGCCGTGGCGGAAATGGCGGTGCGCCTGTGGGTGCGCGAGGAAGCTTTGCCCCTCCAGATGCGGATCGTCCGCCGCCAACTGCTCGACCAGCGCCCACAGTCCGCGCATGTCGGCGGGGCTGTCGGCCCAGTCGGGAAAATAGGCGCCGCGGTCGGCAAAGGCGAAAGCGGCCGAAAAATCGAAACCGATGAGCATGTCGGTGCGCGCCGCCGCCACGCCGCGAAGCCAGTCCAGGATTTCGCCGCGCGACCAGATATGCCCCGGCCGTACCAGCGCGGGCGGGTCCGACCCGCTGGCGACGGCCAGCGCGATGCCGCGGTGGCGCGCGCCGCGCGCCCCCGACCAGTCGATCGCGGCGAAATGGGTGAAACGGCGCATCGCAGCGCCCTAGCACAATATTGCGGCGCCGCGTTGCCGCTTGCACAAACGGCGGCGGCGTCCCACATGCACCTCATGCTGATCGAAACCGAATCGACGCCCAATCCGGCGACGCTGAAATTCCTGCCTGGCCGGCCGGTCATGGAATCGGGAACCCGCGATTTCGCCAGTCCCGAAGAGGCGGAAGCGTCGCCGCTCGCGACCGCGCTGTTCACGCTCGGCGACGTTACCGGCGTTTTCTTCGGCCGCGACTTCGTCTCGGTGACGATCGCGCCGGGCGCCGAATGGAGCGACGCCAAGCCCGACGTGCTCGGGATCATGATGGATCATTTCCTCGCCGGCATGCCGCTGTTTCACCCGGCGGGCGCGGGCGGCTTCAGCGTTCCGGCCGAGGACGATACGGGCTTTGCCGACGATCCCGCCGACGCCGACGTGATCGAGCAGATCAAGGAACTCATCGAAACGCGCGTCCGCCCCGCGGTCGCCAACGACGGCGGCGACATCGTTTATCGCGGTTTCGACAAGGGCAATGTGTATCTGAAGATGCAGGGCGCCTGTGCCGGATGTCCGTCGTCGACCGCGACGCTGAAAAACGGCATCGAATCGCTGCTCAAACATTATGTTCCCGAAGTGACGGCGGTCCACGCCGTCTGACCCCGCAACAGGAGAATGTCCGATGAGCGAGCCGCTTTCCGATAGCGCCCTCGACCAGCTGTTTCGTACCGCGCGCACTTATAATTTCTATCGCGACGAACCGGTGTCGGATGCCCAGCTCCACGCGATCTGGGACGTGATGAAATATGGTCCGACCAGCGCCAACTGCCTGCCGGCGCGGATCGTCTGGTGCACCAGCCAGGAAGCGAAGGAAAAGCTCGCCGCGCTGGCGATGCCCGCGAACGGCGAAAAAATCGTCAAGGCCCCGGTGACCGCGATCATCGGCATGGATCTGGAATTCTACGAAAATCTGCCCGAGCTGTTTCCGCACACCGACGCGCGCAGCTGGTTCAAGGGCAACGACGAACTGGCCAAGACGACGGCGTTCCGCAATTCCAGCCTGCAGGGCGCCTATTTCATTCTCGCCGCGCGGGCGCTGGGGCTCGATACCGGGCCGATGTCGGGGTTCAACAACGACGCGGTCGATGCCGCCTTCTTTGCCGACCAGCCGACGGTGCGCAGCAATTTCATCTCGACGCTGGGCTATGGCGACCCCGCGAGCATTTTCGAGCGCAGCCCGCGCCCCGATTTCGTCCGCTTCAACCGCATCGCCTGAGCGCGCGCGTTCCGACCCTACAATGCGGAAGCTGGTGATCGATTCGGCGAGCGAGGCCTGTTCGGTGGCGGTGCTGGACGCGGGTGTCGTCGTCGATTTCCGCCACGAGCTGATCGGTCGCGGCCATGCCGAACGGCTGGTGCCGCTGATCGCCGAACTCGCGGACGGCGGCCGCGCCGAGGAAATTTTCGTCGGCTGCGGGCCGGGGAGCTTCGCCGGCGTCCGCATCGGCGTCGCTGCAGCGCGCGCGCTGGCGCTCGGCTGGCAGGTGCCGGCGCACGGCTTTTCGACCCTCGCGCTCGTTGCGGCCGGTGCTGCCGATGCCATCGCGGCAGCCGATGGCGCGCTGGTGGTGATGGAGGGCGGCCACGGGCAATGGTTCGTCCAGCGTTTCGCGGCGGACCTCTCGCCGATCGGCGACGTCCGGTCGCTGCTTCCCGACGCCGCCGTCGCCGAGGCTGACGCCCTCGTGATCGGCAATCGCGCCGAGGCGTTCGTGGCGTTGCGCGGTGCGGGGGAGGCGCTTGCGATGCTGCCCGATGCGCGCGCCTTTGTCGCGCTGCCCATCGGCGCCCGGTTCGCCGATCCCAGCCCGACCTATGGCCGCGCGCCCGACGCGAAGCCGATGGTTGCCGTATGACCGATGCCATTCGCCTTGCCACCGCGCGGGTCGGCGATCTCGCCGCGGTGATGCGGGTGATGGATGCGGCCTTTGCCCCCGCTTATGGCGAGGCGTGGAGCGCCGCGCAGTTGCTGACGCTGTTCGCGCTGCCCTCGGCGCGCATCTGCCTGGCCTGGGACGGCGAGCGGCCGTGCGGCTTTTCAGCGGCGCGGATGGCGGGTCCCGAAAGCGAACTTCTGCTGCTCGCGGTCGATCCGGCGTATCGCGGCCGCGGTATCGGCGTCGCGCTGATGGACGATTGGCAAAGCTGGGCAGCCGACCAAGGTGCCGAGGATTGTTTTCTTGAAATGCGGGCGGATAACGACGCCATCCATCTCTATCAGCGGGTCGGCTTTTCAGAATGCGGTCGGCGACAGGCCTATTACCGCGGCGCCGATGGGGTGGTTCGCGATGCCATTACGATGCGGCGACCCTGTTTCGATGGTAAACCCAAGTCATAGATCATTGCGATTTTGGCGCCGCGATGGCATGATAATGGACGGGTGAAGAAATATGGAAATATTTCAGCGTCCCTCTTCTGGAAATAAAAACAAGGAAACGGTCTCATGTCGGATCAAGCCGATACATCTGAAATGCTCGTCACACTGACTGCCGACATTGTCGCTGCGCATGTCAGCAACAACAGCGTCGCCATCTCTGACCTCGCGGTACTCATCAACAATGTCCACGCCGCGCTGTCGGGTCTGGGGACGCAGCCGGTGGTCGAAGAAAAGCTGGTGCCCGCGGTGTCGATCCGCACCTCGGTCAAACCCGATTTCATCACCTGCCTCGAAGACGGCAAGAAGCTGAAGATGCTGCGCCGCCACCTGATGACGCATTACGGCATGACCCCCGACGATTATCGCACCAAATGGGGCCTTCCCGCCGACTATCCGATGGTCGCCCCCAACTATGCCGAACGGCGCCGTGCGCTGGCGAAGGAAATCGGCCTCGGCACCAAGGGCCGCGGCGGCGGGCGCAAGCGCAAAGCGAAAGTCTGACGCGCCGAACATAATTGCCCGGCAACGGGCGGTAAAGGGCGGCGCCGCAAGGTGCCGCCCTTGTCCTATCCGCGGCGCGACCCTATACAGTTTTCAACCATAGATACGGCTGCATATTGCAGGAAAGGCCCGCATGTCCGGTACCATCGATCTCGAAGCCCTGTGCCACGAAAAGGGGCTGCGCATCACCGACCAGCGCCGGATCATTGCGCGCGTCATCTCGGATTCCGAGGATCACCCCGACGTCGAAACGCTCTATGAGCGCGCGTCGAAGGTGGATAGCGGGATTTCTATCGCGACCGTGTACCGCACCGTGCGGCTGTTCGAAGAGGCGGGGATTCTCGATCGCCACGATTTCGGCGACGGGCGCTCGCGCTACGAGGCCGCGCCCGAGGCGCATCACGATCATCTGATCGATGTCGAAACCGGCAAGGTGATCGAATTCGTCGATCCCGAGCTCGAGGCGTTGCAGAAGGTCATCGCCGAACGGCTGGGCTTCCGCCTCGTCGACCATCGCATGGAGCTTTACGGTGTCGCCATCGGTCGCAAGCGGGACTGATCGCGCCGCGATCACCTGGCGCACGGTCGCCCGCCTGACCCTGATGGTGCTGGCGCTGTTGTTCCTGATCGTCCCGCATCTGCTCTATCGCGCCGTCGGCCGTCCTTCGCCGATGGTGATGGCATTCCTCAATGCGGCGGGCTGGATCGCGGGGCTGCGTATCCGCACCACCGGCATCAGGCTGCGCCGCGACGTGCTGTTCGTGTCGAACCATGTCAGCTGGCTCGACATCCTCGCGCTCGGCGGCGCCGCGCGCTCGGCCTTCGTGTCGAAGGCCGAGGTCGGCACCACCCCGCTCGTCGGCTGGCTCGCTGACCAGAACAGCACGATCTACGTCGAGCGTCAGGCGCGGCGCGACATCCACAGCCAGGCGAACAGCCTGCGCGACGCGCTCGCGCGCGGCCGTCCCGTCACCCTGTTCCCCGAAGGCACGACGGGTCCCGGCGACGGCCTGCTGCCGTTTCGCGCCTCGCTGTTTCAGGCGGTCATCCCGACCCCGCCGCGCCTGCGGGTCCAGCCGGTGTTCCTCGATTACGGCGATCAGGCGAGCGACATCGCGTGGCTCGACCCCGAATCGGGACTCGACAATTTCAAGCGGCTGCTCGCGCGCAAGCGGCCGATTTCGCTGACGATCCATTATCTCGACCCGCTGCCCGATGCGGCCGAACACGACCGCAAGGCGGTCAACGAAGCGGCGCGCGCCGCGATCGCCGCCGCGATCGCACGGCCTTCCGCCGCCGCGCGGCATCGCCTATAGCGCGCCGATGACAATCGACTCCCCCGCCAAAACCTTTCACGTCAAATCCTTCGGCTGCCAGATGAACGTCTATGACGGCGAACGCATGGCCGAGATGCTGGGCGCCGAAGGCTATGTCGCCGCCGCCGATGGTGCCGACGCCGATCTGGTCGTGCTCAACACGTGCCACATCCGCGAAAAAGCCGCCGAGAAAGTCTATTCGGACATCGGCCGGTTGAAGCGCGCCGACGGCAGCACGCCGACGATCGCCGTCGCGGGCTGCGTCGCGCAGGCCGAGGGCGCCGAGATTGCGCGCCGCGCCCCCAGCGTCGACGTTGTCGTCGGCCCGCAGGCCTACCACCGTCTGCCCGAGCTGATCGCGAAGGCGGCGAGGGGCGAAAAGGCGGTCGATCTCGACATGCCGGCGATGAGCAAGTTCGGCGCACTGCCGGCGCGCGGCGCCGGACAGCGCCCGACCGCCTTCCTGACCGTGCAGGAAGGCTGCGACAAATTCTGCACCTATTGCGTCGTCCCCTATACCCGCGGTGCCGAGATCAGCCGGCCGTTTGCCGACCTGATCGCCGAGGCGCGTGCACTGGTTATAGGCGGCGCGCGCGAGATCACCCTGCTCGGCCAGAACGTCAACGCGTGGGACGGCGAGGACGAGAAGGGCAGGGCGATCGGCCTCGACGGGCTGATCCGCGAACTCGCGAAAGAGGACGGGCTCGAACGCATCCGCTACACTACCAGCCACCCCAACGACATGACCGAGGGGCTGATCGCTGCGCATGGCGAGATCGACAAGCTGATGCCTTTCCTCCACCTGCCGGTGCAGGCGGGCAGCGACCGCATCCTCGCGGCGATGAACCGCAGCCACAGCGTCGACAGCTATTTGCGCGTCATCGAACGCGTGCGTGCGGTGCGCCCCGACATCGCGATCTCGGGTGACTTTATCGTCGGCTTCCCCGGCGAGAGCGAGGCCGATTTTCAGGCGACGCTCGATCTGGTCCATCAGACGCGCTACGCGATGGCGTACAGCTTCAAATATTCGCGCCGCCCCGGCACCCCCGCCGCGACGATGGACGGGCAGGTTCCCGAAGCGGTGATGAACGAGCGACTCCAGCGGCTGCAGGCGCTGCTCAACGAGCAGCAGCAGGCGTTTAACGAAGCGAGCGTCGGCAGCACGACGCGGCTGTTGCTCGAACGCAAGGGTAAGCTGGACGGGCAGCTGATCGGCAAGACGCCGTGGCTGCAATCGGCGCATGTGATTGCGCCTGGGCTCAAGATCGGCGACATGATCGACGTGCGGATCGTGTCGGCCGGGGCGAACAGCGTCGCCGCCGAAGCATTGATCGAAGAGGTCGCCTAGTGCGCCTGGCGGCAGCTGTCTCCACGAAGACACACTTGGCCTCCTTCCGTCGAATCGCGAAACGATCGGTGATGGACTCCCGCCTTTGCGGGGGTACACAGGATAAGCCTTAGCCCAGGAGCCTTGCCCATATGTCCAAACGCCCGCTGACCGCCTCCACCCCCGCCGAACCCGGCGACCGCGTCCGGCTGACGGCGGAATTCGAGCGCACCCAGCTGTTGGGCATCTTGTTTGGCGAGTTCGACCGCAATCTGGTCGCGATCGAAAACCGGCTGGGCGTCTATATCTCGGCGCGCGGCAATCGGGTGCAGATCGAGGGCGAGGCCGAGGCTGCGGCGCGCGCCCGCGACGTGCTCGTCGATCTCTACACGCGCATCGAACAGGGGCAGGAGGTCGACGCCGGGATGGTCGACGGGGTGATCGCGATGTCGGCGCAGCCGACGCTTGCCGGCATCATCCGCCACGACAAGGACGAAGCGCCGCCGATCATGATCCGGACGCGCAAGAAGACGATCGTGCCGCGCGCGCCGTCGCAGATCCCCTATATGCAGGCGCTGGCGCGCGACGAGATCATCTTTGCGCTCGGCCCGGCGGGGACGGGCAAGACCTATCTCGCGGTCGCGCAGGCGGTCGCGCAGCTGATCACCGGCAGCGTCCAGCGCCTGATCCTGTCGCGTCCGGCGGTCGAGGCGGGGGAGAAGCTGGGCTTCCTGCCCGGCGACATGAAGGAAAAGGTCGATCCGTACCTGCGCCCGCTGTACGACGCGCTCCACGATTGCCTGCCCGCAGAGCAGGTCGAGCGGCGCATCGCGAGCGGAGAGATCGAGATCGCGCCGCTCGCCTTCATGCGCGGGCGGACGCTCGCCGATGCCTTCATCATCCTCGACGAGGCGCAGAACACGACGATTCCCCAGATGAAGATGTTCCTGACCCGCTTCGGCATGAACAGCCGGATGGTGGTCTGCGGCGACCCCAAGCAGGTCGATCTGCCGATCCCGGCGACCTCGGGACTGGCCGACGCCGTCGGCCGGCTCGAAGGGGTCGAGGGGATCAACGTCAGCTATTTCACCAGCGCCGACGTCGTCCGTCACCCGATCGTCGGGCGGATCGTCGATGCCTATGAGGGGCCTGACACTTAAGCGATCAATCGCCGACATTGTTCGGCCATCGCCTGGCGGTCCGTTGACAGCGCGCGGCCGCGATCCTATATGCACGCCTCACCCCATCGTCCGAGATAGAGCCTGACTTTGCGCGGCAGGTTGTACGGATAGGTCGACGGGATTTCGACAAGCGTTGGAGAGCTGCGGATAACCGGCAACGGTTGGCTGCGGCTTTTTTCGCGTCGAAGCGCTCGCGACCTGATTTTTTGCAAGGCGAGACAATCACTTATGGCGACCAAGGCGAAGTCGGTGGGCAAGGCCCTCGAAGCAACCGCAAGCAAGCGGATCCGCAAGCTGTTCGGCAACATCCACGAAGCGGTGGAAATGCCCAACCTGATCGAGGTGCAGCGCGAATCCTATGAACAGTTCCTGCGGTCGGACCCCTCGGTCGGCTATGTTTCGGGACTGGAAAAGACGCTGCGCAGCGTGTTCCCGATCCGCGATTTCGCCGGCACCGCCGAACTCGACTTCGTCCACTACGAACTCGAAGCGCCCAAATACGACGTCGACGAATGCCGCCAGCGCGGCATCACCTATGCGGCGCCGATGAAGGTCACGCTGCGCCTGATCGTCTTCGAAGTCGACAGCGAAACCGACACCCGCTCGGTGCTCGATATCAAGGAGCAGGACGTCTATATGGGCGACATGCCCCTGATGACGGGCAACGGTACCTTCTTCGTCAACGGCACCGAGCGCGTCATCGTGTCGCAGATGCACCGTTCGCCGGGTGTGCTGTTCGACCATGATCGCGGCAAGACCCATTCGTCGGGCAAGTTCCTGTTCGCTGCGCGCGTCATTCCGTATCGCGGTTCGTGGCTCGATTTCGAATTCGACGCCAAGGACATCGTCAACGTCCGCATCGACCGCAAGCGCAAGTTGCCGGTGACCAGCCTGCTCTATGCGCTGGGGATGACGGGCGAGGAAATCCTCAACCACTTCTATGACCGCCTGATCTTCGAGCGTGCCGAAAACGGCTGGCGCGTGCCGTTCATGGTCGAAAACTGGCGTGGTTCGAAGCCGTCGTTCGACGTCGTCGATGCCAAGACCGGCGAAGTCGTCTTCGCCGCCGGCCACAAGATCAGCCCGCGCCTCGCCAACAAGGCGGCGAAGGACGGGCTCGACACGCTGCTGATCCCGACCGAGGAAATCTTCGGCCGTTACAGCGCCTATGACCTCGTCAACGACGCGACCGGCGAAATCTATATCGAGGCGGGCGACGAAGTGTCGGCCGAAAACCTCGAAAAGATGGACGCGGCGGGCATCGACAAGCTCGTCCTGCTCGACATCGACCACAACAACACCGGTCCGTGGATCCGCAACACGCTGAAGGCCGACAAGGCCGAGGATCGCGACCAGGCATTGAGCGACATCTATCGCGTGATGCGCCCCGGCGAACCGCCGACGCGCGAAACCGCCGAAGCGTTGTTCGACGGCCTGTTCTTCGACAGCGAACGTTACGACCTGTCGGCGGTCGGCCGCGTCAAGCTCAACATGCGCCTTGGCCTCGACGCCGAGGACACGGTCACCACGCTGCGCAGCGAGGACATCCTCGCGGTCGTCAAGGAACTGGTGAATCTGAAGGACGGCAAGGGCGAAATCGACGATATCGACAACCTCGGCAATCGCCGTGTCCGTTCGGTCGGCGAGCTGCTCGAAAACCAGTATCGCGTCGGCCTGCTCCGCATGGAGCGCGCGGTGAAGGAGCGCATGAGCTCGGTCGATGTGTCGACCGTGATGCCGAACGACCTGATCAACGCGAAGCCCGCGGTCGCCGCAGTGCGCGAATTCTTCGGCTCGTCGCAGCTGTCGCAGTTCATGGATCAGACCAATCCGTTGTCGGAAGTCACCCACAAGCGCCGCGTGTCGGCGCTTGGGCCGGGCGGTCTGACGCGCGAACGCGCTGGCTTCGAAGTCCGCGACGTTCACCCGACCCATTATGGCCGCATCTGTCCGATCGAAACGCCGGAAGGCCCGAACATCGGTCTGATCAACAGCCTCGCGACCTTCGCGCGGGTGAACAAGTACGGCTTCATCGAGACGCCGTACCGCAAGATCATCGACGGCAAGGTGACCAACGAGGTCGTCTATCTGTCGGCGATGGAAGAGCAGAAGCACACCGTCGCGCAGGCGAACGCCGATCTCAACGACGATGGCAGCTTCATCGACGAGCTGATCTCGGCGCGCGAAGCCGGCGAATTCCTGATGGCGCCGCGCGAGCAGATCACGCTGATGGACGTGTCGCCGAAGCAGCTCGTTTCGGTCGCGGCGTCGCTGATCCCGTTCCTGGAAAACGATGACGCCAACCGCGCGCTGATGGGTTCGAACATGCAGCGTCAGGCGGTGCCGTTGCTCCGCGCCGAGGCGCCGGTCGTCGGCACCGGCATGGAAGAAACGGTTGCCCGCGACTCCGGCGCGGCCATCGCGGCGCGCCGCGGCGGCATCATCGACCAGGTCGATGCGACGCGTATCGTCATCCGCGCCACCGACATGATCGAACCCGGCAAGTCGGGCGTCGACATCTATCGCCTGCAGAAGTTCCAGCGTTCGAACCAGAACACCTGCATCAACCAGCGTCCGCTGGTGAATGTCGGCGACGTCGTGCGCAGCGGCGACATCATTGCCGACGGTCCGTCGACCGAGCTCGGCGAACTGGCGCTCGGCAAGAATGTGCTCGTCGCGTTCATGCCGTGGAACGGCTATAACTACGAGGATAGTATCCTCATCAGCGAACGCATCGTGAAGGACGACGTCTTCACCTCGATCCACATCGAGGAATTCGAAGTCACCGCGCGCGACACCCGCCTTGGCCCCGAAGACATCACCCGCGACATCCCGAACGTCGGGGAGGAAGCGCTGCGCAACCTCGACGAAGCGGGCATCGTCTATATCGGCGCCGAAGTCGGCCCGGGCGACATTCTGGCCGGCAAGATCACCCCCAAGGGTGAATCGCCGATGACGCCGGAAGAAAAGCTGCTGCGCGCGATCTTCGGCGAAAAGGCCAGCGACGTGCGCGACACCTCGCTCCGCTTGCCGCCGGGCGTGTCCGGCACCGTCGTCGAGGTCCGCGTCTTCAACCGCCACGGTATCGACAAGGACGAGCGCGCGATCGCGATCGAACGCGAAGAGATCGAGCGTCTGAAGCAGGATTCGGACGACGAGCGCGCGATCCTCAACCGCGCGACCTTCTCCAGCCTGAAGGAACTGCTGGTCGGCCAGACCACCAGCGCGGTTCCGAAGGGCCTGAAGAAGGGCGACGCGGTTACCGAAGAGATGCTGGTCGAACTCGACCGCGCCGATTGGTGGAAGCTCGCGGTGGTCGACGACAATGCCCAGACGGCTTTGGAAGCGATCAAGGCGCAGTATGACGACGCGATCAAGCGCATCAACGCGAAGTATGAAGATCGCGTCGAAAAGCTGCAGCGCGGCGACGAACTCGCCCCCGGCGTGCTCAAGATGGTCAAGGTCTTCGTCGCGGTGAAGCGCAAGCTGCAGCCGGGCGACAAGATGGCCGGCCGTCACGGCAACAAGGGCGTCATCTCGCGCATGTTGCCGGTCGAGGACATGCCGTTCCTCGAGGACGGCACGCATGTCGACATCGTGCTCAACCCGCTGGGCGTGCCGTCGCGCATGAACGTCGGGCAGATCCTGGAGACCCACCTCGGCTGGGCTTCGCGCGGTCTGGGGCAGCGGGTGACGCAGGCGCTCGACGAATGGCGCGATGCCAATCCCGATGTCACCGGCGGTCAGATGCCGGAGGCGGTTCGCGACGCGCTGGTCCATGTCTATGGCGAAGGCTATGCCGACGACATCAAGGGCCGCGACGCCGACAACATCGTCGAAATGGCCGAGAACCTGCGGGTTGGCGTGCCGTTCGCGACCCCGGTGTTCGACGGTGCCAAAGAGGCGGACGTCACCGACATGCTTACCCTCGCGGGGCTGCATGAATCGGGCCAGTCGGATCTGTACGACGGGCGCACCGGCGATCGGTTCGACCGCAAGGTGACGGTGGGCTATATCTATATGCTCAAGCTTCATCACCTGGTCGACGACAAGATCCACGCGCGATCGATCGGGCCCTACTCGCTCGTCACCCAGCAGCCGCTGGGCGGTAAGGCGCAGTTCGGCGGCCAGCGCTTCGGTGAAATGGAGGTCTGGGCGCTCCAGGCCTATGGCGCGGCGTATACGCTCCAGGAAATGCTGACGGTGAAGTCCGATGACGTGATCGGCCGCACCAAGGTTTACGAAGCGATCGTCAAGGGCGACGACACGTTCGAGGCCGGCATTCCCGAAAGCTTCAACGTGCTCGTCAAGGAAATGCGCTCGCTGGGCCTCAATGTCGAACTGTCTTCCTATGCGGAAGAAGACCCCGACAATGCCCCGGATGCCCTTCCCGAAGCCGCCGAATAACGACATTGCCTCACCCCTCCCGCCGCGCGGGAGGGGCAGTGGAGCTAAATTATGAACCAGCTTACCAACTTCATGAACCCGGTCGCGAAGGCCGAAACCTTCGACATGATCAAGATCGGCATCGCGAGCCCGGAACGCATCCGCTCGTGGTCGTTCGGCGAGATCAAGAAGCCCGAAACCATCAACTATCGCACGTTCAAGCCCGAGCGCGACGGCCTGTTCTGCGCGCGCATCTTTGGTCCGATCAAGGATTATGAATGCCTGTGCGGCAAGTACAAGCGCATGAAATACAAGGGCATCGTCTGCGAAAAATGCGGTGTCGAAGTCACGGTGACCAAGGTCCGCCGCGAGCGCATGGGCCATATCGAGCTCGCCGCGCCGGTCGCGCACATCTGGTTCCTGAAGTCGCTGCCCTCGCGCATCGGCCTGCTGCTCGACATGCAGCTCAAGCAGCTCGAACGCGTCCTCTATTTCGAAGCCTATATCGTGCTCGAGCCCGGCCTGACCCCGCTCGAGAAGTTCCAGCTGCTGACCGAGGACGAGTTGCTCGACGCGCAGGATGAATATGGCGAAGACGCGTTCAGCGCCGGCATCGGCGCCGAGGCGATCCGCGTCCTGCTCGAGAATCTCGATCTGGAGCAGGAGCGCGTCGATCTGATGGAAGATCTGGCGACGACCAAGTCGGAGCTGAAGCCCAAGAAGATCATCAAGCGCCTCAAGGTCGTCGAAAGCTTCATCGATTCGGGCAACCGGCCCGAATGGATGATCCTGGAAGTCGTGCCCGTGATCCCGCCCGAACTGCGCCCGCTGGTGCCGCTCGATGGCGGCCGCTTCGCGACGTCGGATCTCAACGATCTCTATCGCCGCGTGATCAACCGTAACAACCGTCTGAAGCGCCTGATGGAACTGCGCGCGCCGGACATCATCGTCCGCAACGAAAAGCGCATGTTGCAGGAAGCCGTCGACGCCTTGTTCGATAACGGCCGCCGCGGCCGCACGATCACCGGTGCCAACAAGCGTCCGCTGAAATCGCTGTCCGATATGCTCAAGGGCAAGCAGGGCCGCTTCCGTCAGAACCTGCTCGGCAAGCGCGTCGACTATTCGGGCCGTTCGGTCATCGTCACCGGTCCCGAACTCAAGCTGCACCAGTGCGGCCTGCCGAAGAAGATGGCGCTCGAGCTGTTCAAGCCTTTCATCTATGCGCGCCTCGACGCCAAGGGTCTCTCCATGACCCTGAAACAGGCCAAGAAGTGGGTCGAAAAGGAACGCAAGGAAGTCTGGGACATCCTCGACGAAGTCATTCGCGAGCACCCGGTCCTCTTGAACCGCGCCCCGACGCTTCACCGCCTCGGCATCCAGGCGTTCGAGCCGGTGCTGATCGAGGGCAAGGCGATCCAGCTGCATCCGCTGGTCTGCGCCGCGTTCAACGCCGACTTCGACGGCGACCAGATGGCCGTCCACGTTCCGCTCTCGCTGGAAGCCCAGCTGGAAGCGCGCGTGCTGATGATGTCGACCAACAACATCCTGTCGCCCGCGAACGGCAAGCCGATCATCGTGCCGTCGCAGGATATGGTCCTCGGCCTCTACTATCTCTCGCTGGAGCGCGAAGGCGAGCCGGGCGAGGGCATGTTGCTTGCCGACATGGCCGAAGTCCACCAGGCGCTGCACATCGGTGCGGTGACCCTGCACACCAAGGTGATCAGCCGCGTCCCGCAGACCGACGAGAAGGGCAATGAATATCTGCGCCGCTTCGAGACGACCCCGGGCCGCATGCTGATCGGCGAATGCCTGCCGAAGTCGCACACCGTGCCCTTCGACGTCGTCAACCGCCTTCTCACCAAGAAGGAAATCGGCGACGTGATCGATCAGGTCTATCGCCACACCGGCCAGAAAGAGACGGTGCTGTTCGCCGACGCCATCATGGCGCTGGGCTTCCGCAACGCGTTCAAGGCGGGCATCTCGTTCGGCAAGGACGACATGATCATCCCGGCCTCGAAGGAAGGCATGGTCGACGAAACCCGCGCGCTGGTGAAGGATTTCGAGCAGCAGTATCAGGACGGCCTGATCACGCAGCAGGAAAAGTACAACAAGGCAATCGACGCCTGGTCGCAGTGCGGCGACAAGGTCGCGAACGCGATGATGGACGAAATCCGCGCGACGCCGAAGCTGCCCGACGGCCGTCTGGCCCCGATCAACTCCATCTATATGATGGCGCATTCGGGTGCCCGTGGTTCGCAGGCGCAGATGAAGCAGCTTGCCGGCATGCGGGGCCTGATGGCCAAGCCGTCGGGCGAGATCATCGAAACGCCGATCATCTCGAACTTCAAGGAAGGCCTGACCGTTCTCGAGTATTTCAACTCGACCCACGGTGCGCGTAAGGGCCTGGCCGATACGGCGCTCAAGACGGCGAACTCGGGTTATCTGACCCGCCGCCTGGTCGATGTGTCGCAGGACTGCGTCGTGATCGAGGATGATTGCGGCACCGAACGCGGCATGGAAATGCGCGCGATCATCCAGGGCGGTTCGACGATCGCCTCGCTGGGCGAGCGCATCCTCGGCCGTACCACGCTCGAAGACGTGGTCGACAAGGACGGCAATGTCATCGCGCCGGTGGGCACGCTGCTCGACGAGCCGACGACGCAGCGGATCGAAGATGCCGAGGTTCAGTCGGTCAAGATCCGTTCGCCGCTGGTTTGCGAAGCGGTGCTGGGTGTTTGCGGCAAATGCTATGGCCGCGATCTGGCCCGCGGGACCCCGGTGAACATCGGTGAAGCGGTCGGCGTCATCGCCGCCCAGTCGATCGGCGAACCCGGCACCCAGCTGACGATGCGGACCTTCCACATCGGCGGCGCGGCGCAGGTCAACGAACAGTCGAACGCCGAAGCGATTTCGGACGGCACGATCGAATATCGCGACATGAACACCATCGTCGACCAGCGTGGTCGCCGTCTGGCGCTCGCGCGTTCGGGTGAAATCGCGATCATCGACAGCGAAGGTCGCGAACGCGCGTCGCACAAGCTGCCCTATGGCGCGCAGATCCTGCACAAGGACGGCGAAAAGGTGAAGAAGGGCGACCGGATTGCCGAATGGGATCCGTTCACCATGCCGCTGATCACCGAAAAGCAGGGCGTCGTGAAATATCAGGATCTGGAAGACACCAAGACCCTGATCGAACAGGTCGACGAAGCGACGGGCATCGCCCAGCGCGTCGTGATCGAATATCGTTCGGCGGGCCGTGCCAAGAAGGAAGACCTGCAGCCGCGCCTGACCCTGCTCGACGATGAGTCGGGTGAGGCCGCGCGCTACCTGCTCGCGGTCGGCACGATGCTGTCGGTCGAGGACGGCCAGACGGTGCAGGCGGGCGACGTTCTCGCCCGTGTCAGCCGCGAGGCGTCGAAGACGCGCGACATCACCGGCGGTCTGCCGCGGGTGGCCGAGCTGTTCGAAGCACGCATTCCGAAGGACAACAGCGTCATCGCGAAGATCAGCGGCCGCATTGAATTCGTCAAGGATTACAAGGCGAAGCGCAAGATCGCGATCGTTCCGGAAGAAGGCGATCCGATCGAGTATCTGATCCCCAAGTCGAAGGTCCTGGAAGTGCAGGAAGGCGACCAGGTCAAGCGCGGCGACGCGCTGATCAGCGGTTCGCCGAACCCGCACGACATCCTCGACGTCATGGGCGTCGAGGCGCTGGCCGAATATCTGGTCGCGGAAATCCAGGAAGTCTATCGACTTCAGGGCGTGAAGATCAACGACAAGCACATCGAGGTGATCGTTCGCCAGATGCTGCAGAAGGTCGAGATCACCGACGGCGGCGACACCACGCTGCTGCCGGGCGAACAGCTCGATTATCTGGAGATGATGGAATATAACGCCAAGCTGCCGAAGAACGGCAAGCCCGCCGAAGGGCGCCCGGTCCTGCTGGGCATCACCAAGGCGAGCCTGCAGACGCGCAGCTTCGTTTCGGCGGCCTCCTTCCAGGAAACGACCCGCGTCCTCACCGAAGCGTCGGTGCAGGGCAAGATCGACTCGCTGCAGGGGCTGAAGGAAAATGTCATCGTCGGCCGCCTGATCCCGGCGGGCACCGGTGCTGCCATGAACCGCGTCCGCGTCACCGCGTCGTCGAAGGACGCCGCGCTGCGGGCCTCGATGCGCGCCGCGAGCCAGGTCGATCTGATCGCGCCCGCCTCTGCGGCTGCGGAACATGCCGCCGAACTGGCGCAGGGTCCCGAAGCCGCGATGGGCGACGATCCGCTGGGCAAGGTCCAGGGCGACGACTTCACCACCGACGATGTGACGGTGCAGGAGCGTCCGGAGGGCGAGGGGGAAGCGTAAGCTTTCGCACCGCATTTGGCCGACAGAAAACAAGCCCCGCCGGAGCGATCCGGCGGGGCTTTTTCTTTCACATCAGCCGTCGAACTTTTGCCGCTCCGTCTCCCACGGAATCGAGCAGCAGCTCCCCATTGCAAACGATTCGACCTTCTCGGATCAATTCCCGAAGGCGCCAAAACAAGAACGCGTCGCTTGGTGACCCGTTGCTATCGAACGACGCCGCCATGGCGTTTCCCACGACACGCCGCCAATTTGTATCATCGGAATGGCAATGTTCGAGCAACAGGTCGTCAAAATAGCGTTCGTGCACGCTCTGGATGGCTCCGCCTTCCACTATGCGAAGAAGGGCGTTATCGATCATCAGCTCAGACCATCGACGACGAGGAAAGCGGGCATCGTCCCGCCTGATACGAGGACAACTGTCGAGCAACTCGGCCATCAGATCTTCGTTAAGTTCTCCAAGAGTGAGCGGGGCTTGATTTTTCCAGCTGGCCGACAGCGGGTAGTCCGCGATCACCAGGTCAGCTTCTATCCCATCGAATTGTGATAGAAACCAATACAAGCCAGACTGTTCGGTGGCAGAACGAGGAGCGATCCAGATCAACCGGTCCGGCTCTTTCTCAACAGCCTTCCAGAATTCAGACACCTGCTCGCTTATCCAATCGCGGTTCCCGGAGCCGGTTGGGGCATATTGGTCTAACCAATTTTCCCGGTCTTTTAGCGGCATCGCTATTGGACCCCAATCGAGAGAGTCGGTGAGATCGACGACCTTATCTCGCAAGCCACGTCGGCGAAGCAATCGCCGCAGGGTACCAGCAGCCGAAGAGCTGAAGACGATGTGTATCATTGCCTTCCTTGCCTAAATTTAGCCAAAGCTACGTTGACCCGCGTCTGTGAGGGCGTTGCGTCGAAAGGATTGTAATGCGGCGCCGATAAACAAATAGAAAAGGGCCCACCGGGGTGGCCGGTGAGCCCTTGGTCCTGGGAATGTGCGGGCCGGTGCGACTGCGCCTGTACGGCGACCGGCCCTTGCGCTGCCTCCTACGGTGCGAGGATCGCGACCGCGAGGTACAGCAGCAGCGGCAGGCCGAAGCCGAGCAGCGTCAGCGCGACAAAGCCGACGCGCGTCCACAAGACGTCGATACCGAACTGGTCTGCCATCCCGGCGCACACGCCGAAGATCATCCCGTCGCGACGATTCTTGCGAAAACCCTGTGTCATGTCTTTCCTTTCGATCCCGGCGCGGGGCCGGCGTTATGGGGCGCGACGGCGGGTCAGGCGACCATGCCGTTCGGGCCGACAGCGGCGAGGAACATGATCGAGCAGTAAAGCGAGGCAACCGCTGCGATCGCGTAGCTCTTGAACGAGTCGACGTTGAAATGGGCCATGATATTGTCCTTCCTGTAAGTGTCTCACCGGACCATCCGGTGGATATCGGCACTGTTGCAGGGAGCGTGCCAATTTCATTCATTGGCGGTTAAGCGGGATTTTTCGGCCCACGACAGATTATTTCAGCGCGAAAAATCCGCTAAGATGGGAAAAATTACCGCTCACCGGAAAAATGTCGATGGAACCAGGGCGTGCGACGGGCTGGCATCGGAAGAGGGGCTGGGGTAGGCGGACAGGCAGATGACGCTCGCCCGCCTTTCGCTGACCGATTTTCGCAATCATGCCGGTGCGGACATCGCAGCGGCGCCGGGGCTCGTCGCGCTGCACGGCGACAATGGCGCCGGCAAGACCAATATCCTGGAGGCGATTTCGCTGCTCGCGCCGGGGCGCGGGCTGCGCCGGGCGCCGCTCGCCGACATGGTGCGCGACGGGGCGCGCGGAGGGTTTGCGATCTTTGCCGAGGTGCAGGCCGGTGCCGGCCTGCCGCCAGTGGCGCTCGGGACCGGGATCGAACCGGCGCATCCCGGGCGTCGGATCGTGCGGATCAACGGCGCCGCGGCGGCGGCGGCGTCGCTTGGCGAATGGCTGGCGGTGCTGTGGCTGACCCCGGCGATGGACCGGCTGTTCGTCGAAACCGCAGGCAATCGGCGGCGCTTTCTCGACCGCCTCGTCCTCGCGCTCGATCCGCGCCACGCGCAACATGGCAACCGCTATGAAGCCGCGCTGCGCGCGCGCGGCAAATTGCTCGCCGATGCAGGACCGGCCGATCCGGCGTGGCTGACCAGCCTCGAGGCGCAGCTCGCCGACCATGGCGCGGCGATCGACGCGGCGCGGCAGCGCACCCTTGCCGCGCTCGCCGCCGAACTCACGGTGCAGCCCGACGCGCCGGTCGCGCGGCCGCTGCTGACGCTGGTCGATGGCGAAGGCGCGGCGCGCGAGGCGCCCCACCAGCCGGAGGCGCTGCGCGCGCTGTTCGCGTCGCGGCGGCGGATCGATGCCGCGGCGGGCAGGGCGACCGCGGGGCCGCATCGCGACGATCTGTCGGCGGTCCACGCCGCGACCGGGCGCGCCGCCGCACGTTGTTCGACCGGGGAGCAGAAGGCGATGCTGCTCTCGCTGATCCTGGCGCACAGCGACTGTGTCGCGCGGCTGCGCGGTGCGCGCCCCGTCCTGCTGCTCGACGAGGTCGCCGCGCACCTCGACCCCTCGCGCCGCGCCGCGCTGTACGAACGGCTCGCGGGGCAGGGTGGACAGGCGTGGCTGACCGGGACCGAAGCGGCGCTGTTCGCCGACATGCCGGGACCGGTGACGCGGTTCCGGATCGCGGGCGGACGGATCGCAGCGAGCTAGCGCTGGCCCGGTATGGGCGGCGTCACTGGGCGCGCGTCACCTTCGTCCCCGCCGCCTCCAGCATCGCCGGGACGCTGTCGGTGCCGACCAGATGCCCGGTGCCGACCGCCACCATCACCGTACCCGGCCGCGCCATCCGCGCCGCGATCCAGGCCGTCCAGCGGCGGTTGCGTTCGGTGACGATCGCGCGCCGCGCCGCCGGCACCGCGTCGATGTCGGCGTTGATCTCCGCCGCCAGCGTCGCGACATCGCCGCGCGTCCACGCGGCGACCAGCGTGTCGATGTCCTGCATCGCCGCATCCGATCCGGCGGCGGCGCGCGTCAGCAGCGTGCGCTGCGTCGCGGGGTCGAGCGTTTCGAACAGCATCAGCTGCCCGCGCGCCGTCTCCAGCCCGCTGATCGGCTTGCCGGCGGCCTTGAACCGCGCGGTCAGGCCCGGCTCGACCCCGTCGGAGGACGACAGCCCGGCATTTTTGGCGGCGCGCTGCGCCATCAGCACCACCACCGCCCAATCGTCGAGCGTGTCGCCGCCGAAGTCGCTGCCGCTCGCTTCCAGCGCGCGATACCTTGTCAGTGCCGGCTGCGGCAGGCGCGCATCGATCGCCAGCGGGGTCGCGCGCGGCGCCAGCTCGCCGAACACCTCACCCGCCGCCGCGAGCTCGCCGGGCGCCAGCTCCATCACCAGTTCGCCGGCACTGTCGATCGCGCCCGCGACCTTGCCCCCGTCCCAGTCGGTGCCGGGGGGCAGCGCGTGCATCGTGCCGAGCAGGTAGACGCGGGTGTCGGCGTCGGCGACCAGCCACATCGCCGGCTGCGCCTGCGGCCCCGGTTCGGCGGTGCCGCACGCGGCGAGCAGGCACGGCAAAAGGGCCGCCGCGATGCGGCGACCCCAAGGCCGGGCGGGGCGTCCCCCCTCGATCAATAGTCGACCCGCGTTGCGGTGAGTCCGCGATCCTTCAGATAATCCTGGACGCTCTTGTCGCCCGCCAGATGTCCGGCGCCGACGGCGACGAACACCGTCCCTGGCTGTTCCATCCGCGTCTTGATCCGGTCGGCCCAGCGGGCGTTGCGGTCATAGAGCAGGATCTTGGCGAGCTCGGGCGTTTCCGCCATGCTTTCGTTCATCGCGACCGCCAGCCCGTCGGGATCGCCCTTGCCCCACAGCACCACCATCTTGTCGAGCACCGGGCCGAGCTTGTCCATGTCGCGGACCACCGAATTGAGGAAGCTCAGCTGGTCCTTCTCGGGCAGCGCGTCGAAAAAGCCGAGCTGTTCGCCCAGCGTTTCGAACCCCGCGATCGGTTTGTTCGCGTCCTTGGCAAAGCGGGTCAGCTGCTTTTCGGCGCCCTGTTCGGGATCATAGCCCAGCTTGGTCAGCGGCAGCACCGACAGGGTGACGCCCGCGAACCAGGGCTCGAAGCTGTCGAAGGCGTTGGCGGGCAGCCCGACCCCGGTCATCGCGGCCTGATAGGCTTTCAGCTCGTCGGCCGACAGCCGCGACGGCAACGTCGTGCCGTTCGGGTCCACGGCCAGCGGCATCATCACCTTTGCCACCTCGCCCTGATCCTCGGGCATCACCAGTTCGAGCATCATCTCGTCCGATGTGTCGAAGGCGTCTTTCACCGCTTCGTCGAACCAGCTGAGGCCGGGTTTCAGCACATGGACGGTGCCGAACAGATAGATCGTCGTATCCTCGTCCTTCACCACCCACAGCGCGGGGTCGGCGTCGACCGTCGCCGCGGGGGCTGCCGCGACCGCGGTCTTGGCCGGCTCGGCGGCGGCGGCGACATTGCCGCCGGGCAGCACCGCGCACTGGGCGAAGGGAATGACCGCGCAGGTTGCGGCGAGGGTCTTGAACCAGCTCTTCATGATGACATCATCTTTCGTGTTTCGGCCATATGGCCAAGGGGGGGATGGAAGGGCGGAGGGGATCAGCGAAATTTGAACCAGCAATAAACGACGGCGTTGACCGCCATCGACAGCGCGAACAGCGGCATCGCCTCGACCGGCGGTGCCAAGTCGGCGCGCGCGAGCACCCACCAGACGGGGCAGGGGAAGATAAAGGCGTAAAAGCCCGCGAGCGCGGCGCGGTTATAGGCGTCGCGCTCATGGTCATCGACGGTGCGGTGATACAGGATCAGCGCCACGGTCAGCCCGGCCACCCACAGCACCGACAGTCCGGACGCCAGCGCCGGGGTCAGGGCGCTGTCGCTGAGCAGGTCGGCGTTGCCCCCGGCCTGCAGCATGATCGCCGACACCAGCCCGAGCGCTCCGGCGAGCAGGATGCTGATCCAGTAGAGCCGCTTGCGCGGCGACCATCGGGCGAACCAGTCGGCGTGACGGCGCACGTAAAGGGCGAAGGCGGCCGCCCCCAGCGCGATGGCGATCATTGCCCCGGCCCACGGCGACAGCGCCGACTGGCCGTGCTCGACGCGCGCTTCGCTGTAGCCGGCAAAGCCGCCGGCGAGCATCGCGGTGCCGATGAAGATGGCGATCGGCCAGGCCATGCCCGGCGTGCGCGGCTCGCGCGGCACGGGGGGATCGCGCAGCTCATTCACCATCGCCATGTCCTTCGCGGCCATCGTCGAAAATCTCCTCGATCGGCATGGCGAACAGCCGCGCCAGCTTGAATGCGAGCGGCAGCGACGGGTCGTATTTGCCCGTCTCGATCGCATTGACCGCCTGCCGCGACACGTCGAGCCGGTCGGCCAACTCTGCCTGGCTCCAGTTCCGCATCGCGCGCAGCACTTTCAGCTGGTTGATCACATGCGATCCCGTCATGCACGCCTGACCGAATGTCAGGTGTTATTGACTAAATGACATGATTCGCTGACTGTGTCAACAAGACCTGACATTCGTCGCGCCACGCGGCACCTTTGCCAACATCCGCCGCTCGCGCACCTTGACCCTGCGCGCCCGCTGCGCCAAGGGCGGCGACACTTGTTGCACGTGCGAAAGAGCGGACATTGGCCGACGCGGCAGAGACGAAATCCTTGAGCTTTCAGGACATGATCCTGACGCTGCACGCCTATTGGGGCGCGAGCGGCTGTGCGATCCTTCAGCCCTATGACATGCGCGTCGGCGCCGGGACGTTCCACCCCGCGACGACGCTGCGCAGCCTGGGGCCCGAACCGTGGAACGTCGCCTATGTCCAGCCGAGCCGCCGCCCGACCGACGGCCGCTATGGCGAGAACCCGAACCGGCTCCAGCATTATTACCAGTATCAGGTGATCCTGAAACCGTCGCCCGCCGACCTGCAGGAGCAGTATCTGGGTTCGCTGGCGGCGATCGGTATCGACCCGCTGCTCCACGACATCCGCTTCGTCGAGGACGACTGGGAGTCCCCGACGCTCGGCGCTTGGGGGCTGGGCTGGGAGGTCTGGTGCGACGGGATGGAAGTCACCCAGTTCACGTATTTTCAGCAGATGGGCGGCTTCGACTGCAAGCCCGTCGCTGGCGAGCTGACCTATGGGCTGGAACGCCTCGCCATGTATATCCAGAATGTCGACAATGTGTACGACCTGCGCTTCTCCGACCCCGTCGGCGACGTGCCGGGGGTGAGCTACGGCGACGTGTTTCTGGAAAACGAGCGTCAGTTCTCGAAATGGAATTTCGAGATTGCCGACACCGACAGCCTGTTTGCGGGGTTCAAGGCGGCCGAAGAAGAGTGCAAGCGTGCGATCGACGCAGGGGTGCCGCTCGCGGCCTATGACCAGGCCATCGAGGCGAGCCATTTGTTCAACCTGCTCCAGGCGCGCGGCGTGATCAGCGTGCAGGAACGCGCCAATTACATGGCGCGCGTCCGCGACCTCGCCAAAGGCAGCTGCAAGGCGTGGATCGACAGCCAGTCGGCCGCGTGGACCGCGAAATATCCGGGGTGGGTGTTGTGATGGCGGCCGCACCGATCCTCCCCCAACGGGGGAGGGGGACCATGCGTAGCATGGTGGAGGGGTACGCGGTGTCGAGCGCGGCGGATGCGGGCCTGTACCCCTCCACCAGCTTCGCTGGTCCCCCTCCCCGTGCCGGGGAGGACCCGCAATGACCGACTTCCTTCTCGAACTGCGCTCGGAAGAAATTCCCGCCCGGATGCAGGCCGGCGCGCGGGCCGAGCTCGACAAATTGTTCCGTGCGCAACTCGCCGCTGCGGGGATCACTGTCGGCGACCTCAGCATTTGGTCCACCCCGCGCCGCCTCGCGCTGACCGCACGCGATCTGCCCGACGCGACCGCCGCGGTCAGCGAAGAAGTCAAGGGTCCGCGCAGCAGCGCGCCGCCGCAGGCGCTCGAAGGATTCCTGCGCAAGACCGGCCTGACGCAGGACCAGCTCGAAGACCGCGATGGCGTCTGGTTCGCGGTGATCGACAAGCCCGGCCGCGCGACCGCCGAGGTGCTCGCCGAGGCGATCCCCGCGATCGTCCGCGGCTTTGCCTGGCCCAAGTCGATGCGCTGGGGCAAGGCCAGCGCGAGCAGCGAAAGCCTGCGCTGGGTGCGTCCGCTGTCGGGCATCGTCGCGATCTTCGGCGAAGAGCTGATTCCGTGTGAAGTTGGCGGCGTCGCGTCGGGCTATGCGACGCGCGGCCACCGCTTCCACTGCCCGGGCGAGATCACCATCGGCTCGGCAGCGGACTATGCCGAAAAGCTGCGCGCCTGCCACGTCATCGTCGATCATGCGGAGCGGCAGGATATCATCCGCGACGGCGCTGCGAAAGCCGCCGCCGATGCCGGCTTGACCCTCGTCGCGGACGAGGGGCTGGTGATCGAGAATGCCGGGCTCACCGAATGGCCGGTGCCCTTGCTCGGCCGCTTCGACGAGGCCTTCCTCGAAGTGCCGCCCGAGGTCATCCAGTTGACCGCGCGGGTGAACCAGAAATATTTCGTTGTGAACGGTGTCGACGGCAAGCTCGCCAACGGCTTCGTCTGCACCGCGAATATCGATGCGATCGATGGTGGCGCACAGATCGTCGCGGGCAACCGCAAGGTGCTGGCGGCGCGCCTGTCCGATGCGCGCTTCTTTTGGGAGCAGGATCGCAAGATTCGGCTGGAAGAGCACGCCAAGAAGCTGGATCGCATTACGTTCCACGAGAAGCTCGGAACGGTTGCCGCCAAGGTGCATCGCGTCACGGAGCTAGCGTTGTGGCTTGTGCAAGCTGACGTTGTTCGCCCGCTCGAGAATAGCCCTCAGGGGAAAATCGAACTTTACAATAATGTTCGAGACGCAGCTTCATTATCGAAGGCCGACCTCGTCACCGAAATGGTTGGAGAATTCCCTGAACTGCAAGGCTTGATGGGCGGCTACTACGCCCGTGCTGAAGGCCTGCCGGATGCGGTCGCCGACGCGATCCGCGATCATTACAAGCCGGTCGGGCAGGGCGATGACGTGCCGACCGCGCCGGTCACTGTGGCTGTGGCGCTGGCAGATAAGCTGGACAGTTTGTTAGGCTTTTTTGCTTGGAATCTGAGTCCGACTGGGTCGAAAGACCCTTTCGCGCTGCGGCGCGCCGGCATCGCGTTCAATTCGTTGTGCGAAGCCAATAACCTGCGGTTGAACCTAAGCGATGCGGCGCTCGTCGGTGGATGGCGGTTCATCTATAATCGGGTTTACGCCGATGAACATTTCCAAGCAGCCTTTATCGAATACTACTTCACGCCCGAGCAACTAGAAGATGATCGGTTTGGTGAGTGGTTTGATAAGTCTGAAGAGGGCCTTTGGACCTATGCAAAGACCGATACGGCCCGCCTCACTGCCAAGCTGCTCTCATTTTTGGCCGACCGCCTCAAAGTCCAGCAACGCGAAGCCGGTGTCCGTCACGACCTGATCGACGCGGTGTTTGCGCTCGGGGGCGAGGATGATCTGGTTCGGTTGCTCGCGCGGGTGAAGGCGTTGCAGGCGTTTATGGCGACCGAAGACGGGGCGAATTTGCTGGCGGGGTATAAGCGCGCGGCCAATATCTTGAAGCAGGCGGGAGGCAGCAGCACCCCGGCGAACGCCGGGGCCCAGGGTGACCTGGAACCGACGTCGGCGGACGCAGGCCCTGGGCTCCGGCTTTCGCCGGAGTACATG
The DNA here is from genome assembly GCF_050916055.1 of Sphingopyxis sp. Lineage (GTDB taxonomy): Bacteria > Pseudomonadota > Alphaproteobacteria > Sphingomonadales > Sphingomonadaceae > Sphingopyxis. The sequence continues at coordinate 2,036,703 of NZ_CP051527.1, read as the reverse complement.
ACGGCGCATGATGCTGCGCTGCTCGACGCCCTCGACACCGCCGAACCCGCCGCCGCCGCCGCGGTCGCCGAGGAGCGCTTCACCGACGCCATGGCCGCGCTTGCGTCGCTGCGCGCCCCGATCGATGCGTTTTTCGAGGGCGTGATGGTCAACGATCCCGACGAAGCGGTTCGCGCCTATCGGCTTGGTCTGCTGGCGCGCTTTACCGGTGCGGTGCATGGTGTGGCCGATTTCTCGAAGATCGAGGGATAGGGCCAACCCACAATTATGTTCGTGTCGAGCGAAGCCGAGACACGGTGAAGGCACGAACGACCGATGGGCATCTCGACTTCGCTCGATGCGAACGGGGTAGGGGCGCTTTGGGAACGACAAAGCAAAACTGAATCGACCAAGAGCGATTGCATACCTATCCAGCCGCAACCTCCTCCCCGGGGCAGCAGGAGCATGACATGACGACGCCTACCCAGACAAACATGGTGCATCTTTTTGGCGGCGACGCGACGACGGCTGAGCGTTCGAAGGAATTGCTGGGCGGCAAGGGGTCGAACCTGGCCGAAATGGCCTCGATCGGCCTGCCGGTGCCGCCGGGGTTTACGATCACCACCGATGTCTGCACGGCCTATTATGCCAACGGCGAGCAATATCCCGCAGGGCTGGTCGAAGAGGTCACCGCGGGCATCGCGCATATCGAAGGGATCACGGGCAAGCGGTTCGGCGACGCCGCCGACCCGCTGCTCGTCTCGGTCCGCTCGGGCGCGCGCGTGTCGATGCCGGGGATGATGGACACGGTGCTCAACCTCGGGCTCAACGACCGCACCGTCGTCGGCCTGGCTGAAGCCTCGGGCGACGCGCGGTTTGCGTGGGACAGCTATCGCCGCTTCGTCCAGATGTACGCCGACGTCGTCATGGGGCTCGACCATGCCGAGTTCGAAGAGGCGCTGGAAATCGCCAAGGAAGACAGGGGCTTCTACCTCGATACCGAGATGTCGGCTGAAGACTGGCAGGCGCTGGTCAAGGAATATCAGGCGATCGTCGCGCGCGAAACCGGCGCGCCGTTCCCGCAGGAGCCGAACGACCAGCTGTGGGGCGCGGTCGGCGCGGTGTTTGCGAGCTGGGAAAGCGACCGCGCGAAAGTCTATCGCCGCCTGAATTCGATCCCCGCCGAATGGGGCACCGCGGTCAATGTCCAGGCGATGGTGTTCGGCAATATGGGCGACACCTCGGCGACCGGCGTCGCCTTCACCCGCGACCCGGCGACCGGCGAGCGCGCCTGGTACGGCGAATGGCTGATCAACGCGCAGGGCGAAGACGTCGTCGCGGGCATCCGCACGCCGCAGTACCTGACCCTCACCGCGCGCGAGCGTGCAGGCGCCAAGCCGCTGTCGATGGAAGAGGCGATGCCCGAAACCTTCGGCGAGCTCGGCCGTGTCTTCGATACGCTCGAGACGCACTACCGCGACATGCAGGATATCGAGTTCACCGTCGAACGCGGGACGCTCTGGATGCTGCAGACGCGCAGCGGCAAGCGCACCGCCAAGGCGGCGCTGAAGATCGCGGTCGACATGGCGGCCGAGGGGCTGATCAGCGAAGAGGAAGCGGTGACCCGCGTCGATCCCGGCGCGCTCGACCAGCTGCTCCACCCGACGCTCGATCCGAAGGCGCCGCGCGATGTGCTGACCAAGGGGCTGCCCGCCAGCCCCGGCGCGGCGTCGGGCATGATCATGTTCACCGCCGACAGCGCCGAGAAAGCCGCGGCGATGGGCGAGGCGGTGATCCTCGTGCGCGTCGAAACCAGTCCTGAGGACATCCACGGCATGCACGCGGCGAAGGGCATCTTGACCGCACGCGGCGGGATGACCAGCCACGCCGCGGTCGTCGCGCGCGGCATGGGTCGCCCCTGCGTCTCCGGCGCCGGCGGCCTCTCGATCGACGGCAACGCCCGCATATTGCGCGTCGGCGGGCGCGAACTCCGCGAGGGCGACATCATCACCCTCGACGGATCGACCGGCGAAGTGATGGCGGGCGAGGTCAAGACGCTGCTGCCCGAACTGGTCGGCGATTTCGGTACGCTGATGGTGTGGGCCGACAAGGTGCGCCGCATGAAAGTGCGCGCCAACGCCGAAACGCCCCAGGATGCCCAAGTCGCGCGCGATTTCGGCGCCGAGGGTATCGGGCTTTGCCGCACCGAACATATGTTCTTCGACGCCGCGCGCATCACCGCGGTGCGCGAGATGATCCTGGCCGAGAATGAGGCGGGTCGCCGCGTCGCGCTGGCCAAATTGCTGCCCGAACAGCGGGCGGACTTTGCCGGGATTTTCCAGGTGATGGCGGGGTTGCCGGTGACGATCCGTCTGCTCGACCCGCCCTTGCACGAATTCCTGCCGACGCGCGAAGAGGATTTCGCCGATGTCGCCGAAGCGGCGGGGGTGGGGATCGAGGCGCTGAAGGCGCGCGCCAATGAGCTCCACGAGTTCAACCCGATGCTCGGCCATCGCGGCTGCCGCCTCGGCGTCACCTATCCCGAAATCTACGAGATGCAGGCGCGCGCGATCTTCGAGGCGGCGTGCGACGTCGCCGCCGCAACCGGCGCCGCGCCGATCCCCGAGGTGATGATCCCGCTGGTGGCGACGCGCCGCGAGTTCGACCTGATGAAGGCGGTGGTCGATGCGCAGGCGAAGGCGGTGTTCGCCGAAAAGGGCCGCGAGATCGCGTACCTCGTCGGCACGATGATCGAACTGCCGCGCGCCGCGCTGATGGCGGGCGAGATCGCCGAGACGGCGGAGTTCTTCAGCTTCGGCACCAATGATCTCACCCAGACGACGATCGGGATCAGCCGCGACGATGCGGGACGCTTCCTGACGCAATATGTCGACAAGGGCATCTTCCTGACCGACCCGTTCGTCAGCCTGGATGTCGAAGGTGTCGGCCAGTTGATCGAGATCGCCGCCGAGCGCGGGCGCAAGACGCGCCCTGACGTCAAGCTCGGCATCTGCGGCGAGCATGGCGGCGACGCGCCGAGCATCCATTTCTGCGAAAAAACCGGCCTCGACTATGTCAGCGCCTCGCCTTACCGTGTGCCGATTGCACGGCTGGCGGCAGCACAGGCGGCGTTGAAGGCGAAATAGCCCGGGGGGAGGCGCGTCATGAAGAGCTGGCACCGCTATGCGATCACCCTTGTGGGCGGGTTGGCGGTGGGGCTCGGCGCCGCGTGGGCGCTCACGGGCGGCGGACTCGGCGACGGCGCGATCAAGAACGGTCCGTGGACGACCTCGCTCGGTTACGGGACCAAGGCGACCGATCCGCTGACGCGCGCGATGGTCGCGCGATCGGGGCTGTTGGCGCTGCCGGCGAAGGAAACCGTCTACTGGATGGCGAGGACCGACGCGGCGGGCGCGCCGCTCGACGGAGACTGCCGCTACAGCCTGTCGGGCACGCCGCTCAATGCACGCTGGTGGAGCGTCACCGTCTATGACGACAAGGGGTATCTCGTCGCCAATCCGGCGGGTGTCTGGTCGGTCAACGGCGCCAATGTCGCGCTCGATGCGAAGGGCGAATGGCGCGTGACGATTTCGCCCGACAAGCCGGAGGATGCGGCTTGGCTGCCGGGGACCAGGGGCCGACCCTTTCAGTTGACGCTCCGCATGTACAACCCCGGGGAGGCATTTCGTGCCGAACCCACGCAGGCGGTGCTCCCGCGGCTCGTCAGGGAGGGTTGCTGAGATGCGGCGCTGGCTCGGCCCAATCCTGTTCGGCCTGATCGTCGCGGCGGCGACGGCGTGGGCGGCGGTGCTTTACATCCCCTTCGGCCTGATGACGATCGCGATGGACCGGCTGGGGCAGGGCGGTATCAACACCATGTCCCACGGCAATCTCGCCAACCCCGCGCGCCAGCCGGTTGTCCGGCCCAGTCCCGACCTCGCCTATTCGAGCTGCCCCTATGACCTGTCGAAGGGGCCGGTTGCGATCGACGTGACGCCGGTTCCCGGCCGCTATAGTTCGCTGAGCATCTTCGATGCCGCGACCGACGTCATCTTCGTGCGCAACGATGTCGAGGCCGGCGGCGAGCCCTATCGAATCATCGTCGCGCGCGATGGACAGCCGGTCGCCGCGGGCGCCGAAGTCGTGCGGACGGGCCACGACCGCGGCCTCGCGCTGATCCGCCTTTTGCTGAAGGACCCCGCGGAAATCGCCGGCCTCGACAGGCTGCGCCGCCAATCGTCCTGCGTCCCGGTCACAAAGCTGAAATAGGGGGTTGCGCCCCCGCGCACCGCCCCTTAAAGGCGCCTCTCCACGCACCCGTAGCTCAGCTGGATAGAGCACCAGACTACGAATCTGGGGGTCGGGCGTTCGAATCGCTCCGGGTGCACCATTTCCTTCAAATCGATGTCGAATGCGGCGCGGCGCGGCCGATCTTGGCGCGCGGCGAAGATGCGGCGGCGGCGTCAGCTGCCGTCGGCGAGCGGGAAGGTGACTGCGACGCGCGTGCCTTTGCCGACCTCGCTGTGGATATCGAGCTGGCCCTGATGGCGCTCGCTGATGTGCTTGACGATCGCCAGCCCCAGCCCGGTGCCGCCGACCGAGCGGCTGCGCGCTTCGTCAACGCGGTAGAAGCGTTCGGTCAGGCGCGGCAGGTGATCGGGCGCGATGCCGTCGCTTTCGTCGCTGACCGCCAGGCGGATGCGCGGACCCTCACGCACCAGTTCGACCGTCACCGGCGTCCCCGGCCGGCCATATTTCATCGCGTTCGAGATGATGTTGTGCGCGAGCTGGCCGATCTGCGCGGCATCGCCGTGCATCGGCTGCGCGCCGTCGCCCAGCCTGGCGACAATATCCTTCGCGCGCCCTTGTTCGCTGTCGGCGAGCTGACCGATCGTCGCGCGGACGACGTCGGCGAGGTCGATCGGCGTCGTCGGACGGCGGAACCGGTCGGCCTCGACGCGCGAGATCGACAGGAGGTCGATCACGAGCTGCTGCATCCGTTTCGCCTCGCGCTCGATGATCGAGAGGAAGCGGTGCCGCGTATCGGGATCGGCGTCGCCGTTCATGTCCTGCAGCGTCTCGACATAGCCCAGGATCGCGGCGAGCGGCGTGCGCAATTCGTGGCTGGCGTTGGCGACGAAATCCGACCGCATCCGGTCGGCGGCGTCGATCGCGGAGCGGTCGACCAGAAAGATGATCCGTTCGCCCGCCGCCAGCACCGCGACCCGCATCGTCCAGCGTTGGCCCGGACGCGGGAAATCGAGCAGGTCGATCGTTTTCAACTGCGCCGGCGGGTCGCTTTGCGCCAGCCAGTCGGTCGCGGCGGGATGGCGGATGGCGGTGCGGATGTCGGCACCGACGATGTGCCGCCCGAGCAGCCTGATCGCGGCATCGTTGGCGATCGTCACGATATTGTCCGCGGTGCCGAGCAGCGGTTCGCGCTCCTGATCGACCCAGCGGGCAAAGTCGGGGTGGCGCAGCAGCGATTCCGTTTGCGGGGAGGGCGGGCCGGCAGGCGCGGCGGCGCTGGGCGCGGGCGGGGTGGTGGGGATCGCTGCGTGGACGACTGCGGCGGAGGCGGCGCCCGCCAGCGTCAGGATCGCGATCGACAGCGCGTCGCCGCCGGCAAGCGCCGCGAATATCGCCGCGACGGCGACCAGGGTCAGCGCAATCACCAGGCTGGACAGGCGGTCTAGCATCGCTGCCGCGCCTCGCACGAAGGAACATCGGGCGCAAGCGCGATTGCCGCCAGCGTCCAGCGATTAACGCTTTGCCGCCAGCTGTGCCAAAGCGGGATGGCGGGCCGCCGCGTCGGTGTTTTGCTTTTCCTGCCAGCCCCATTGAGTTATGCGCCGGTGATGGAAAACAGCGATATCCCGATCGACGAGCCCGCGCCCGAGAGCGACGATAGCGTCTCTTCGCGCCGCCGGATGCTCGCGCTCGGTGCGGTCGGGGTGTCGGCGGCGCTGACGATCCGTCCTGCCTTTGCCCAGACCGCAGTGTCGGTGATGAACTGCCAGATCCCGGTGCCCGGCCCTGCGGGCGCGGGCCAATATATCGACACGCGCGGCATATTGGTCCCGGCGGGCACCAAGGGGGCGTTTCCGGGGTCGCCGCGCCCATTCACCGGCGAAGAAGTGAAGCGCGCGTTTCGTGGCCAGACGCTGCCGGGCGCCAGCTACGATCAGTCGCAGGCCTATCTGCAATATATACGGCGCTTGCAGGCGGGGCAGAGCGGCTTTACCTGTTTCGCATCGATCACGATACCGCGCTGATCCTTGTCTCCCTTGGCGGTGACGAAGGCGTCAGCCCGTCGCCAGTCAAAGGAAATAGTGTGAAATTAGCCTCGCTCAAGCATGGCCGCGATGGACGGCTTGTCGTCGTGTCCGACGACCTCGCCTGGTATGCCGACGCCGGCGCGATCGCGCCGACGATGCAGGCGGCGCTCGACGAATGGGCGACGGTCGGCCCGCGGCTTGAGGCGCTGGCCGAAGACCTAAACCATGATGCGATCCCCAAGGAACGCTTTCACGAACGCGATGCCGCCTCGCCGTTGCCGCGCGCCTATCAGTGGGCCGATGGCAGCGCCTATGTGAACCATGTCGCGCTGGTCCGGCAGGCACGCGGCGCCGAAATGCCCGACAGCTTCTGGCACGATCCGCTGATGTATCAGGGCGGCAGCGATGCATTCCTCGCCCCGCGCGATCCGATCCCGCTCGGCGATCCGGCGTGGGGTTGCGACATGGAGGCCGAGGTGGTGGTGGTGACCGGCGACGTTCCCGCCGGCGTTGATCCGGTCGCGGCGCGCGAGCATATACTGCTCGTCGGCCTGACCAACGATGTTTCGCTGCGCGGGCTGATTCCGGCCGAGCTTGGCAAGGGGTTCGGTTTTTTCCAGTCCAAACCATCGAGTGCCATGTCGCCGGTGTTCGTGACCCCCGAAGCCCTCGGCGCGCGCTGGCAGGACGGCAAGCTTCACGGCACGCTGTGCGTCGATCTGAACGGCGAGCCGCTCGGCCGCGCCGATGCCGGGGTCGACATGACCTTCGATTTCGGCGCCCTGATCGCCCATGCCGCAAAAACGCGTAACCTGGGCGCAGGGACGATCATCGGATCGGGCACAGTATCGAACCGCGATGCCGACGGTGGCCCGGGCAAGGCGATCGCGGCCGGCGGGCTGGGCTACAGCTGCCTCGCCGAAGTGCGCACGGTCGAAACGATCGTCGGCGGCGAAGCGCAGACGCCGTTCATGCAGGGCGGCGATACGGTGCGCATCTGGATGGATGACGACCGCCACCACAGCATTTTCGGAGCGATCGAACAGCAGGTGATGTGAGAGCGAGGGGGCGGAGACACCCGCCCCCTCGTCTCAGTTCTTGGCGTTGCCCGACATCGCGCCCGACGACATGGCGTCGCTCAGCGAGCAGGCAGCCGGCCCGAGGATCACGATGAACAGCACCGGCAGGATGAAGAGGATCAGCGGCACGGTCATGATCGCCGGCAGACGCGCCGCCTTTTCCTCGGCGCGCATCATGCGTTCGTTGCGGAATTCGGCCGACAGCACGCGCAGCGCCGAGGCGAGCGGGGTGCCGTATTTCTCGGTCTGGATCATGGTGGTGACGACGCCCTTCACCGATTCCAGATTGACGCGATAGGCGAGGTTTTCGAAAGCGCTGCGGCGTTCGGTCAGGAAGCCGAGCTCGATCGAGGTCAGCGCGAATTCCTCGCCCAGTTCGGGGTAGGCGCGGCCCAATTCCTTCGATACGCGCGAAAAGGCGGAGTCGACCGTCAGGCCTGCTTCGGCGCAGATGACCAGCAGATCGAGCGCGTCGGGCAAGCCCTTGCGGATCGCATCGGTCCGCTTCGTGCGCTTGTTCTGGACGAACAGATCGGGTGCCTTGTAGCCTAGCAGCAGCGCCCCCATCGTCGCGCCCGAACGCTTGAAAGGCGTCAGATCGGGCCACATGTCGACCCAATAGATCAGGAAGGCGGCGAGGCCGCCGAAGATGATGGGCAGCACCAGCCGCCCGAAAATCACGGCGACTGCGAGGTCCTTCGAGCGGATGCCGGCCTGTGCCAGCTTCTGCTGAACGTCCTTGATCTGGCCTTCCTGCAGCACTTGCAGCTTGCCCAGGAACGTCCGCATCCGGTCGGCGGTCTGATTCTTGCGGACCAGCTTGGCTCGGCGTTTGGCCGTCGACGCGGTGATGCCGGCCTTCAGCTGTTCGCGGCGTTCGTTCAGCGCCTTGACGCGTTTCGCCATCGGATCACGAACCGTGAGTGCGCCGTAAATCGCCATGATGACCGCAAGCACGCCGACCGCGGCGAGCATGGTGCTGGCCCAGATAATGTCGACGCCGAACAGGGTCGGGCCGGGCTGGGCGCCGGTGAAGGCGGTGAGGAGAAGGCTGCTGTTCACTGGTCCCGCTCCTTCAGATTTCGAAGCTGATCATGCGCGACATGATGAAGACGCCGATGCTCATCCAAACGAGCCCGCCGAGGCCGGCGATGATCAGCCGTTCCTCGACGAAGAAGCCCGCGAGATAGGAGGGGTTCATCATCCACACGAGCCCGAACACGAAGAAGGGCAGCGAACCGACGATATAGGCCGATGCCTTCGCTTCCGACGACATGGCGCGGATCTTGAGCTTCATTTGCGCCCGCTTGCGCAGCACGTCGGACAGATTGCCGAGCGTCTCGGCGAGGTTGCCGCCGGTCTCGCGCTGGATCGCGATGGTGATGCAAAAGAACTGGAACTCGGCGGTGCCGAGCATCTGCGCCGATTCCTGTAGCGCCGCCTCCATCGTGTTGCCGATGCGAATGCGTTCGACGACGCCCTTGAATTCCTCGCCGACCGGGCCTGGAAGTTCCTGGCTGACGACCTGAAAGGTTTCGGTGACCGGCAGGCCCGACTTCAGGCCGCGCACGAGCAGATCGATCGCGTCGGGGAAGCGGGCGTTGAATTTGGCGATACGCTTGGTGATCAGGCGGCCGACGACGAGATAGGGCAGGCCCAATCCGGCGAGCACCCCGATCAGGGCAGCGAGTCCGAAAGGCGCGCGCATCGCCAGCAGCCCACCGGTTGCGACCACGAAGACGGCCATGGAGGCGAACATATACTGGCTGACGGTCCAGCCCTTGCCGGTGCGGCGCAACCGCAGCGCCATCTGCTCGCGCCGCGGCATGAAATTGGAGATACGGATATTGCCCTGGCCGCTGGTCGACTGGATGGTCTTGCGCATCTGCGCCGCCACGACCGCCTCGGTCGAGGCGGCATGGCGGTCCTTGACCATGGCGAGACGGCGGCCCTTGGCCTTGCTGGCCGACGGCCCGCCGAGCAGGATGACGAGCATTGCGAAGGCCAGAAAGGCGCCGCAGATGATAAGGATCACTGACAGGTTCATGGTCGCTGTTCGTCCGTTTCCGTCGCCGGAAGCAGCGGCCGGGCCATCCCGGTCGCCGCTTCGCCGTTACTTCGCGCCTTTTTTCGCCATCATGCCGCCGATGCCGCCGAGCTTGCCCAGCAGCGATCCGCCCGATTTGCCGGATTTGGCCTTGGCAGGTTTGGCGGCGGCCTCTTCGGCTTCGACGTCGGCACCGTCGAGGACGATGCGCATCAGGTTCGTCCACACCTGGCCCGCCTTGGTGCCCTTGCAGATTTCGGCGTAGGATTTGCCGAGCTTTGCCGACTGGCTGACCAATTTGGGATCGAAGGGGATGACGATGTCGATCGGGCGTTCGATCGAAGATTCGAACTCCTTGCGCGACAGTTCGCCGATCGCATTCTGGAACTTGTTCGCGACCAGCACGACGCGCGAGCCGGGTACGTTCTGCTTGAACCAGGACAGCAGGCGGATCGTGTCGCGCGCCGACGCCAGAGTGACGTCGCTGACCAGCATGATCGTTCCCGCTTCCGACACCAGGTGCGGGAAGGGGATCAGCACCTGGCGCGGGAGATCGACGATCGTCATCTCGAACGCGTTGCGCAGCTCTTCTTCCAGCTGGAAAAAGGCCGAGCCGTCGGTCATCACCGGCTGGTGGATCGGCGCTTCGGCCGACAGCAGGCTGAGCTTGTCCGATGCCCGTACCATCGCGCGTTCGATGAACAGTCCGTCGATACGGCTGGGGTTGTCGATCGCATCGATCAGGCCGCGGCCGGGCTCGAGGTCGAGCGTCAGCGCCCCGGTGCCGAAATGCAGGTCGAGGTCGAGCAGCGCGGTCTGGCGATCGGCCTGTTCGCTGATCGCCCAGGCGAGCGAGGTCGATACCAGCGAGGCACCGACGCCGCCGCGCACGCCGACCACCGCCATCATATGATGCGGCTTGTCGTCGAGCATCTCGGCATGTTTCGGCGCTGCGAGCATCGCCTGCGCCATGGTCAGCGATTCGCGGACCTGATCGAGCGACAGCGGCTTGAGCAGATAATCCTGGATGCCGCTCGACAACAGGTCGCGATACAGGCGCACATCGTTGACCTGACCCGCCGCGATCACGACGGTGCCGGGCTCGCAGACTTCCGCCAGCGCATTGATGTCGTTGATCGGGTCGCCCGATTCGGACATGTCGACGAACAGGATGTTCGGGCTCGCCGAAACCGACAGCGACTGCACCGCGTTGCGCAGGCCGCCCTTGTTACATTTTTCGACCGGCCAGCCCATGTCGGCGGCCGCGACGCGGATCAACTCCAGCGTATCGTCGTCGCACACGAAAGCGCTGAACGGATCGCGCAATCCCGCGAGTTTGAAAGGTGCGTTCACTTGCCGCCTCCGTCGCTGTTGCTCGTTGCCTGGCTGCGCAGGTCGCCCGCGCCGGTCAGGGGTTTTTCACGATAGGTCTTGATCGCGCGCGTCGCGGTCGACGGATCGTTGCGGGTTTCGCCGGTGCCCTTGATCAGGTCGTTCGGATCGGCGACCATCGAGGCCAGATTGCTGTTGGTCGCGCAGCCATAGTTGGACGACGTCGCATTCTTGAAGTTCACCGAATATTTCGTTTCCCAGTCCGGGCAGCCCGGGACGTGGGCCGAGGCGCGGGTGATGACCACGCGCACATGCCCCGGCGGCACCGCGCCGGTGGTGACCGGAACCTCAGGGCTCAGCAGCAGCCCACGGCGCTCGACCATCGAACGGATCGTGGCATGGGCCGAGGTGGCGCCATAGACCGAGGGGTCGTCGACCGAAATGCGGTCGCCATAGCGCGCGCCCATCGTATCGAGCCAACCCTGCAACCGGCCCTGTTCACTGGGCGGCAGCTCGCCGCTCGTCGCGGCGACGTCGAATTGATAGATGGCGTTGCGAACGACCGGCTGGTGGACCGATTCCAGGCTGGTGTTGCTGGTGGCGCTGCCGGCGCAGCCGGCAAGCGAGGTGGCCAGCGCCAGGACCGTCCAAGTTGCGATTTTGTTCATCACTTTGCTCCTGAAAACCAGCGCGTCACTTGATGCTGAAGCCCGGCGACACGTCGCCGGTGCCGCGCGGACGGTCGGCGTCGCCGACCGACGTGTCGAGGCGCGGCTTGGGACGATCGCCGCCGGTCACGCCATCGCTCTCCTTGCCGAGCAGCAGCCGGGCAAGATCGTTCGAGTTCTGATAGGCATCGGTCGGCAGCTTGATGTCGTTCGCCGACACCGGCTGAACGAGATACGGCGTCACCACGATCACCAGTTCGGTTTCGCCGCGACGGAAGCTGTCCGATTTGAACAGCATGCCGAGCAGCGGCACATCGCCGAGGCCGGGCAGTTTGTCGATCGCGCCGATCGAACGGTTGTTCATCAGGCCGGCGATCATGAAGCTTTCGCCCGAACCGAGTTCGACCGTCGTTTCGGCGCGGCGAATGGTCAGCGCCGGAATCTGGAAGCCTTCCATCTCGATCGCGCCTTCGGTCGACAGCTCCGACACTTCGGGGCGGACGCGCAGGCTGATGCGGCCGTTCGACAGCACGGTCGGCGTATAGGCGAGGCTGACGCCATATTTGCGATATTCGATCGTCGTGCCGGCGAAGTTGCCGGGGATCGGGATCGGGAATTCGCCGCCGGCCAGGAAGTCGGCGGTTTCGCCCGAGATCGCGGTCAGATTGGGCTGCGCCAGCGTCACCACCATCCCCGAGCGTTCGCCGAGATCGAGCGACGCAATCAGGTCCATACCAAATAGACGACCGGCGGCGCCGAGGCTGTTGATGCCGGCTGGGGTGTTAAACCGGTAACCCGTGGTACCGGCCGGCAACGGCGGCTCGCCTTCACCGCCGTACAGAATTTCGCCGGCCGAACGGCCACGCGATACGCTGCCCAGAAAGCCGTTGCCGAGAACGCCGTCGCGATCGCGCGACAGAACGTTGCCGCTGATCTCCTTGACCAGCGTCCGGTTTACTTCGGCGATGCGGACTTGCAGGTTGACCTGCAGCGGCGTTGCGGTGCGCAGGCGCGAGAGCACCTTGGTCTCTTCGCCGACGAAAGCCTGAACGAGCCGTTCGGCTTCGGCGGCGTCGTCGGGCGACGCCACGGTGCCGGTCAGCAGGACAAAGCCGTTCATCGTGTTCGATGCGATGGTTGCGTCGGGCATGGCGAGCGACAGCATCTGGTCGATCGTCTCGATATTGTTGCCGACGCGGGCGACCGTCGAATAAACCACGCGGCCGCTGGCGTCGGTGGCATAAATGCTCGTTTCGCCGGGCGCCTTGCCGAAGATATAGAGCTGACGACCCGAACGGACCTGTACGTCGGCGACCTCGTCCTTGGCGACGAAGACGTCGGTCATCGTGGCCGGCAGGTTGATCAGGCGCCCGCGACCGACCGACAGGTCGATGCTGTTGCTGGTGTTATGCGTCGCCTGGGCGGCCGCCTGCGGGGCGGGAGCCGATGCCAGCGCTGCTGCCACCAGGCCGACGGCCAGGGTGCGGGCAAGCGCCACCGCCTTGAAATTGGCTTTGCTGTTCATCTCAATTACCCCCAACAGGAATTTCGGACACCTTGTCGCCGCGCGTGATGCGGACGACGGGGCCGCTGGGCGCCATGCTGATCGACGGCGCCGAAATCGCAGCGGACGACGGTGCTTGACGGGGCGCCGAGACGCGACCGCTCACCGGGATCCAGAAGCGAGAAATATCGCCGCCGGTCGTTGCCGACTTGGCGGTGGTCGGACGGTTGGCGGCTTCCGCCATCATCCGACGCTCGGCCGCGGTGCCGCCCTTGGCGGGAACATTGACCTCGCCCGAGGCGATCGCCGCTTCGAGTTCCCCGCTGCTCTCCGCAAGGGGACGCAGGGCCAGCGAAATCTTGCCCATGCTCTGGGCGACGGCGATGCGTTCGGCGATTTCGGGCGTCGCCTCCAGCGTCACCGAACCGAAGGTGCGGACCGGCGTCTTGCCCGTCTCGTCCTCGGCGTCGAAGCGCTGGTCGGTGGCGAGCACCCGGACGTTGCGAACGATCGTTTCGGCGGTGAACAACTGCTTGTCGGGATAGCTGCTGCGCTCGGTGTCGATATCGATCGTCTGGGCGAGCACGACATCGACGCGGTCGCCCGGGAAGACGAAGCCGGCAACACCCTGTTCCTGCGAAACCTTGACCGTCACGGCGCGCATGCCGGGGCCGAGCGCCGCGGCAAGGAAGCCGCGATCGTCGGGATGCACGAGGGCGCCCTGCGTCAACGGCTGGCCCGCGGTGATCGGATAGCGCACAACGGTGCCGACCAAAGTCTGCACGTCGGTCTTTTCTTTCATGAAATAGGCCTTCTCGACCAACTCCTTGGGCCAGGGCTGGAAGCGGAAACTGTCCGGGCCGATGATCGTGCCGACGGGCAGCTGCCGTGTCGCCACAAGGATCATCGGGCCGTTGATGTCCGGCGCCGCGGCAGCGCGTGCCTCCGGAGCGGACGCCCCGCGCATCATCTGGTTGACCCCGAACGCCGCGCCAATGGCAATGATCAGCGCGCCGACGATCAGCATTATCTTTCGCGTATCCACGATTTTTTGCCTCCTAACGCCGACCAGAGGTGGTGGCGCTTGCCCTCAACTCGAAGCGATAGACTGAAAGTGGTTAAGATATTGTTGGTGAAGCGCCCAAAGGCCGGCGGCGGCGATCGCGACGCCGTAGGGCACCTCGACCGGATTGTCCGACGGGCGGATTTTGGAATAGACGAGCATGACCGCCGACAGGATTCCGCCGCCGATCGCCATCACCGTCAGCATCGGCAGGAACAGCGGCAGCGGAATCCACAGCATGACGGCGCCGATCATCTTGACGTCACCGCCACCCATCGCGCCGACAGCGAACAGGCCGACAAAAACGAGAAAGACCGCGAACGAGGCGCCGAACTGGAGCGCGGCGTCGGGCCACCAGGCGAGCCCGGTGGCGATCCAGAACGGGATGGCCAACAGCGCGATTGCGGCGTTCAGGCCGTTTGAGATGGTCCGCGAGCGCAGGTCGCTGATCGCGGCGGCGATCATCAGCAGGGCCAACAGAGCCGACAATGCAAGGGAGATCGCGCCGCTTTCCATCGGCCTTCCCCTAGCGATCATGGCTTACCAAAGGGTAACCATGTCCCGGGCGCGCGGCTTGCATTCCGCGGTCCAGCCGATATGCGGCGGGGATGACCGCCGCGACGCCTTCGTCGACAGACATATTGATCGTCGGCGCGGGGATCGCCGGGGCGAGCCTCGCGGCGGCGCTGGCGCCTTATCGCCGCGTGATGATGATCGAGGCGGAGGATGCGCCGGGTTATCATGCAACCGGGCGGTCGGCGGCGTTCTGGCAGGAAAGTTACGGCGGCGTCGGGGTCCAGCCACTGACGGCGGCCTCGTTCGCGGCGCTGCACGACCCCGATCCGGGCTTTTCCGATCGCGGTTTCCTGGCGCCGCGAACCGCACTGGTGGTCGGGCGCGCGGCAGAGGCCGCGCGGATCGACGCATTTGTTGCGGCTTTCGACGCGCAAGGTGTGGACGTGGCGCGCGTTGGCGCCACGGCGCTCGCGGCCGCTATCCCCGGTCTTCGCCCCGAATGGAGCGAAGCCGCGTTCGAACCTTCGTGCTGCGATATCGACGTCGGGCGCCTCCACAGCGCCTATTTGCGCGCGGCCCGGCGGCGCGGGGCGACGCTCGCGACGCGCACGCGTTTCGTTGCCGCCCAACGGCGGGACGGCGGCTGGATTGCCCAAACGTCGCAAGGGGATATCGACGCAGCGGTGATCGTTAACGCGGCCGGCGCGTGGGCCGATCAGGTGGCGACGGCGTGCGGCGCGGCGCCGGTCGGCATCCAGCCCTACCGGCGGACGGTGGCGCAGGTCCGCCTCGATGTCGCGACCCCAGCCGGCCTGCCGCTGGTCGCGCACGTCGGCGGCGACTTTTATTTCAAGGGCGAAAGCGAGGGGCGCATCTGGTTGAGCCCGCATGATGAAACGCCATCCGAGCCGTGCGACACCGCGCCCGACGAGGTCGATGTGGCGATCGCGATCGACCGGCTGCAATCGGTGGTCGACTGGCCCGTCGCGGCGGTCGAGCGCAAATGGGCGGGGCTACGCAGCTTTGCACCCGACCGGCTGCCGGTGTTCGGACCCGACCCGGCGGTTCGGAATTTCTTCTGGTGCGCCGGGCAGGGCGGATTCGGCATCCAGACCGCTCCGGCGATCGCCGGCTTGACCGCGGCGCAGCTTGGCGCGCCAGTGCCGGGCGGCGCTATCGGTGCCATCGATCCGGCTGTCTTCGCGCCGTCGCGCTTCGTCTGATACCCTACATCGATGGGCTTGAACCAGGCGGCCGAATGAGCCCACGGGAGAAGGCGTTCAGCGCGTCCGCGCCTTTCGCATGACGTCCAGCGCAGCGTCGCTCGCGAGTTTGTCGGCCATCTCGTTGTCGCCGTGCCCGGCATGGCCCTTGACCCACAGCCACTCGATGTCGTGGCGCGCCGCCTCGACGACCAGCCGCTGCCACAGGTCGGCGTTGGCCACGGGTTTCTTCGCCGCGGTCTTCCACCCGTTCTTCTGCCAGCCGAACACCCATTTGGTGATGCCGTCACGGACATAGACGCTGTCGGTCGACAGTTCGACGTTGCAGCGGCGCTTGAGCGCCGCGAGCGCTTCGATCGCCGCCATCATCTCCATGCGGTTGTTCGTGGTGTCGGGTTCGCCGCCCGACAGGGTCTTCACGACATCGCCCCAGCGCAGCACCGCGCCCCAGCCGCCCGGCCCTGGATTGCCCTTGCACGCGCCATCGGTGGCGACGATCACCGTCTTGCCCTCGGTCATGCGACAGCGAACAGGCTGGCTGCGTCGTCGGCCTGGTAGCGGCGCAGGCGATTGAGAAAAGGCGCAGGGTCCTTGCGCGTCACCAGCGCGTCGGCCGGCGTATGCACCCAGTCGTGGGCGCGGGTGAGCAGGAAGCGCAACGCAGCGCCGCGCGCGAGCAACGGCAGTGCCGCCATCTCGGCGTCGGACAGCGATATTTCGCGCGCGTAACCACGCATCAGCGCGTGCGCGCGCGCTTTGTCGCACCGCAGGCCGTCATGGGAAAAGGTCCATGCCGCGTGGGTGACCGCAACGTCGTAGGCCCGAAAATCGGTCGCGGCGAAATAGAAATCGATCAGACCAGTCACGCGCTCGCCGAGCATCAGGACGTTGTCGGGGAACAGGTCGGCGTGGATGACATGCGCCGGCAGCGTCGCCGGCCAGTTCGCATCGAGCCAGGCAAACTCGTCAGCGACGATCGCCTGCAAACCCGGCACCACCGCGTCGAGGTCGCCCGTCGCTTCGGCGACGGCGCGCCAGTGGCGGTGTCCCATGCTGTTCGCGCGGGTGCCGGAATAGGTTTGGAGCGCCCGGTGCATCGCGCCGAGCGCGGCGCCGGCCGCGTCGCACTGAGCCGGCGTGGGGCGCGTCAGCGAAATGCCGGGCAGAAACTGGATGATACAGGCGGCGCGGGCCGATATCTGCTGAATCGCCGTGCCGGTGCGGTCGCGGATCATCGCCGGGACAGCGCAGCCCGATGCGGCAAGGTGATCGAGCAGATCGACGAAAAACGGCAGATCCCCGGCACGCACCCGCTTCTCGTACAGGGTCAGGATGAAGCGGCCACCGGTGGTCTCGAGCAGGAAGTTGCTGTTTTCGACGCCCTCGGCGATCCCCTTGCACGACAGCACAGTGCCAATGTCGTAGCGGCCGACGAGCGCGGCAAGATCGTCGGGCTCGACGCCCGTATAAACCGCCATCAGGCGCCGGCCGGTTCTAGTCCACGCGGCAGCTTGAACACCATGGTTTCCTCGGCCGTGACGACGAAATCTTCGACGATCGTGCGGTGGGTGGCGACCGCTTCGATCACTTCGCGCACCAGCGTCTCCGGCGCGCTCGCGCCCGCCGTAATGCCCAGCGTAGCGATGTCGCAGAGCCATTCGGGATCGACATCGGTGCCGCGCTGGACGAGGTGTGCAGGGGTGCCCATGCGTTCGGCGACCTCGACCAGCCGCAGGCTGTTCGAACTGTTCGGCGCGCCGATGACGATTACCCGGTCGCACTCTTTGGCAATCGCCTTCACCGCTTCCTGCCGGTTCGACGTTGCGTAGCAGATATCCTCGCCGCGCGGGCCGGCAATCGTCGGGAAACGGTGCTGGAGCGCGGTGATGATATCGCGGGTATCGTCGACCGAGAGGGTGGTCTGGGTCAGAAAAGCCAGATTGTCGGCGTCCGCGGGTTCCAACGCCGCAACATCGTCGACCGATTCGACCAGGGTCATCGCACCGGCGGGCAACTGGCCCAGCGTCCCGATGACCTCGGGGTGTCCGGCATGGCCGATGAAGACGATATGACGACCGGCTTCATGGTTGCGCTCGGCCTGGCGGTGCACCTTCGACACCAGCGGACAGGTCGCGTCGATATAGTCGAGACCGCGCATTTCGGCCTTGGCGGGGACCGCTTTCGGGACACCATGGGCGCTGAACACCACGGGCACGCCATCGGGCACCTGATCGAGCGATTCGACGAAAATCGCGCCCTGAGCCTTCAGCGTTTCAACCACATAGCGATTGTGAACGATTTCGTGGCGGACGTAGACGGGCGCGCCAAAACGTTCGATCGCCAGCTCGACGATACGGATCGCGCGATCGACGCCGGCGCAAAAGCCGCGCGGGGCAGCCACCAAAACCTTGAGTTTGGCGGTTTCGTTGCCACCGGGGCGCAATGTCGGATCGATAGCGTTCATGACCAGCGCGCTCTAGCGCAGCAGGGCATATCGGGTAAAGCGGCTTCGTCCCCGTTGCGCCGCGTTCATCGCACCGATAAGAAGCGGCGCGCATGAAGCGGGAATATCCTATCTCGCCCCTCGCGCCCATTGGAAAGCCCGATCATCATGATGTCCATTTCGTCCCCGCCCCGTAAGTTTCTCGTCGCATTGTGCGGCACGGCGGCGCTGGCGACGGTGGCGGGCTGCGCCAAGGACAACGACATCGACGTGTCGTCGGGGGTCGGGATCACCGCCACCCGCTCGACCTGTCCGGCGGTCGCGGTGCCGCTGCACACCGGCGATGTCACGCTGTTCGATCCCGCAACCAGCCGCGATGCCGCCGCGATCGATGTCGTCGCCGCGATCACCAACCTGACGCCGCAGTGCAACGACACGGGCGAGAAGGTCTATCAGCTGGCGAGTTTCGACGTCGTGGCGACACGGCGCGACGCCGGGCCGGCGCGCACGGTAACGCTGCCCTATTTCTCGACTGTCGTGCAGGGCGGCACGGCAATCGTCGCAAAGCGGCTGGGCAGCGTGACCGTGACGTTTGCCGACGGACAGGTGCGCGGCACCGGCCGCGGCCAGGCGTCGGCCTATGTCGATCGGACCGCGGCGACGTTGCCCGCCGACATCCGCGACCGCATCACCCGCAAGCGGCGTGCTGGCGACCAGGACGCCGCGGTCGATCCGCTCAGCCTGCCCGAAGTGCGTGCCGCGGTGCAGCGCGCCAGCTTCGAGCTGCTTGTCGGCTTTCAGCTGACGCAGGAACAGCTCGAATATAACGTGCGACGATAGCGATCGCGGCGGCGCGCCCAAGCGCCGTTCGCTTTGTCTCGCCCTGCGGCGCCATTCGGGCGGCGCAGGGCTTTTCGCGTTACCCAAGCTGGGCTAGGGCGCGCGCAGACTTTATCCGATGATAGCTAGGATCCGCCGTGACCTTGTTCAGCCGCTTTTCCGACCATATCGATGCCGCGCTCGACGCGCTTGTCGCGCGCGATGCCTTGCCCGCCGGGCTCGACCGCGCGGCGATCAGCGTCGAGCCGCCGCGGGACGCGGCGCACGGCGACGTCGCGACCAACGCGGCGATGGTGCTTGCCAAGCCCGCCGGGATGAACCCGCGTGCTGTCGCCGACCTGCTCGTGGCCGAACTTGGCGCGCTCGCCGAAGTGACCGAGGCGAGCGTCGCCGGCCCCGGCTTTATCAATTTGCGCCTTGCCGACGACAGCTGGCGCGACGAGCTGGCGGCGGTCCACGCCGCGGGCGCCGACTATGGCCGCTCCACCATGGGCGGCGGGCGGCGGGTCAATGTCGAATATGTTTCGGCGAATCCCACCGGTCCGATGCATGTCGGCCATTGCCGCGGCGCGGTCGTCGGCGACGCGCTCGCGGCGCTGCTCGAATATGCCGGACATGACGTCACCCGCGAATATTATGTCAACGACGCTGGCGGACAGGTCGACGTGCTCGCGCGGTCGGTGCACCTGCGGTACCGCGAAGCGCTGGGCGAAGACGTCGGTGCGGTCCCCGAGGGGCTGTATCCCGGCGACTATCTGATCCCCGTCGCGCAGAAACTGGCGACCGAATATGGCGACCGCTTCGTCGGGGCGCCCGAAAGCGCGTGGCTTGGGTTGTTCCGCGCCGAAGCGGTCAGCGCGATGATGGACATGATCCGCGCCGATCTCGCCAAGCTCGGCATCCATCACGACCTGTTTTCGTCCGAGGCCGAATTACAGGCCGCTGGCAAACCCGCCGACGCCGAACAATGGCTGCGCGATCACGATCTCGTTTATGATGGCGTGCTCGAAGCGCCGAAGGGTGAAATGCCCGAAGATTGGGAACCGGTCGAACTGCCGCTGTTCCGCTCGACCAGGTTCGGCGATGATCAGGACCGGCCGATCAAGAAGTCGGACGGCAGCTGGACCTATTTCGGCGCCGACCTCGCCTATCATTTTCAGAAGGCCGAATCGGCCGACGAATTGATCGACATCTGGGGCGCCGACCATGCCGGGACGGTCAAGCGGATCAAGGCGGCGGTCGCGGCGTTGACCGGCGGCAAAAAGAAATTCGACGTCAAGCTGGTCCAGATGGTCCGCCTGCTCAAAAACGGCGAGCCGTTCAAAATGTCGAAACGCGCCGGCAATTTCGTCACGCTGGCCGACATCGTCGACGAGGTCGGCAAAGATGCGGTCCGTTTCACCATGCTGACCCGCAAAGCCGACGCGCAGATGGATTTCGACTTCGCCAAGGTGGTCGAGGCGTCGCGCGATAATCCGGTCTTTT
The DNA here is from genome assembly GCF_050916055.1 of Sphingopyxis sp. GTDB lineage: Bacteria > Pseudomonadota > Alphaproteobacteria > Sphingomonadales > Sphingomonadaceae > Sphingopyxis. Next base: position 2,016,246 of record NZ_CP051527.1, on the reverse strand, counting down.
ATGTGCAATATGCTCATGCGCGGATTGCCTCGCTGAAGCGCAAGCTGGGCGAAGCGGGCATTGCGCCCGCCGCCCCGAATGCCGCGCGTCTCGACGATTATGAACTTGGCCTCGTCAAGCTGCTCGCGCAATTTCCGCGCATCGTCGACGCCGCAGCATCAGCGCGCGAACCGCACCGCGTCGCTTTCTATCTCGGCGAAGTCGCGGCGGCGTTCCATGCGTGGTGGAACCTTGGTAACGATCGCCCCGACACCCGTGTCATTATGACCGATGATCCCGAACTGACCGCGACGCGCCTTTATTTGGCCGACGGAATCGGGCAGGTTATCCGCAACGGGCTCCACCTGATGGGGGTAGAGGCGCTCGAGGAGATGCTGTGATGGCGGGCGAGCAGAACAGGGATGCCGACGAAGCGGGGCTGGAGCTGGACGGCGAAGATCGCCTGCCCTGGCTCGAAGCGGCCGACGATTATGACGAGGACGGCGAAGTGTCGCCGGTGCGGTTGCTGGTCATGGTGCTGGGCGGGCTGCTCCTGATCGGCGCCGTGCTCGGCGGCCTGTGGTGGATCCAGAATGGCGGCTCGCGCGGGCAGGGTGAACTGATCGCGGCGCAGGACGGCGACTATAAGGTGGCGCCGAAAAATGATGCCGCCAAGACGTTCGAGGGCGAGGGCGACGCCAGCTTCGCCGCGAGCGAAGGCGCCGCGCCCGGCGCCAAGGTCGACCCGAGCCGGATGCCCGAAGAGCCGGCGGTAACCCCGCAGGACCGCGAGGCTGCCGCGGCCAAGGCGAGCGCGGCCAAGGCTGCCGCCGCAAAGGCCGCTGCAACGCGCGGCGCGGCCACAAAAAAGGGCGAACCGAAGCCCGCGGCGACATCGGCGAAAACGCCCGATACGAAAACCGCCCCGCCGCCGGCCGCATCGGGTGCGGCGATGGTCCAGCTTGGCGCGTTCAGCAGCGAGGCGGCCGCCAACAAGGCGTGGACGAACCTGTCGAAGCGCTTTTCCTACCTCGCCGATCTCGGCAAGTCGGTGTCGCCGGCCAAGGTTGGCGACGGCACCGTCTATCGCCTGCGTGTCGCCGCTGGCACGTCGGCTAACGCTTCGAATTTGTGCGGGAAATTGCGAGTCGCGGGTGAAAATTGCGTCATCGTCCGCTGATTCGCCCCGTTTGGCCGCAGCGGACATTGGTTCGCGGACGCTGCTGTGCCATCATACGCGCTTGGTTGCCGCATGAGGGGGCGCCGGCCGATGGAGGTTGACGCACGATGATACCCGCTATTTTCAGCCCGTCCGGTCTGACGCTGACCGACGACGAACGCGCCTTCTTTCGCGACAGCGACCCGGCGGGCTATATCCTCTTTGGTCGTAACATCGCGAACCGCGAACAGCTGCGCCGACTGACCGACGAACTTCGCGCCCTCGACGGGCGGGCGAACCTGCCGATCCTGATCGATCAGGAGGGTGGACGCGTCGCGCGGATGAAATCGCCCGAATGGCCCGATTTTCCCAATGGCGCCGCATTCGACGCGCTGTACGAGCGCGCGCCTGCCAGCGCGATCGAGGCGGCGCGGCTCAACGCGATGGCGCTTGCGGTCATGCTGGCAGAGGTCGGTATCACCGTTGATTGCCTCCCGCTGCTCGACGTGCGCCAGCCCGGCGCCAGCGACGTGATCGGCGACCGCGCGCTCGGCAGCGAACCGATGCGCGTCGCCGCACTTGGCCGCGCGATCCTCAGCGGGCTGCAGGCGGGCGGCGTTGTCGGCATCGTCAAGCATATCCCGGGGCACGGCCGCGCGTTGCTCGACACCCATAAAGCCTTGCCGGTGGTGGAAGCCCCCGACCGCGATTTGCAGACCGATCTCGCTCCCTTCGCTGCGTTGCGCGACGCCGCGATGGCGATGACGTGCCATGTCGTGTTCAGCGCATGGGATCCCGAACGTCCTGCCACCCTGTCGCCGATCATCATCGACAGCGTTATCCGGCAGCGCATCGGTTTTCACGGCCTGTTGCTGACCGACGACCTCGACATGCAGGCCTTGTCGGGCGACGTGCCCTCGCGCGCGGCCGCCGCGGTGGCGGCGGGGTGCGACATTGCGCTCAATTGCTGGGGCAAGATGGACGATATGATCGGCATCGCCAACGTGCTGGATCCGATCAGCGAGGTGTCGCGGGCGCGGCTCGACGGGGCGATGGACCGCATTGCGGGCGCTGGCGACTCGCGGGCGTTCGACACGCTGGTCGACCAGCGCGACGCGCTGCTGGCGATCGCCTGAGCGCGCGATGGACGCGCTGCCGCTCGATTTCGATGTGGCGCCCCCGGCGGAACGCGACGACGCGCTCCAGCTTTCGCTCGACAGCTGGGAGGGGCCGCTCGACCTGCTGCTGACGCTCGCGCGCGGGCAAAAGGTCGATCTGCGCCAGATATCGATCCTCGATCTGGTCGAACAATATCTGACCTTCATCGCCGAGATGCGCGCCAGGCTGGAGGTCGCGGCCGATTATCTCGTGATGGCGGCGTGGCTCGCCTATCTCAAATCGGCGCTGTTGCTGCCGAAGGACCCACTCGAGGACCCGTCGCCCGATGAGCTGGCACTGCGCCTGCAGCTTCGGCTCCAGCGCCTTGCCGCGATGCGCGAGGCGGCGGCGCGGCTGCTCGCGCGCGACCGGGTCGGGCGCGACGTGTTCCTGCGGCCGAAGCCCGAGGGGCTGCACGATATCAAGCTCCGCCGTTGGGATGCCAGCCTTTACGATCTGCTCGCGGCCTATGGCCAGGTGAAGCTGCGCACCGAGCCGGTCGTCCATATGGTTGCGCGGCGCCCGGTCGTCACGCTCGACGCGGCGCTCCACCATCTGCAGCGGATGATCGGAACCAAGCTCGACTGGGCCGAACTCGCAGATTTCCTGCCGCCAGATTATGACGGTCCGCTGCGCCGTTCGGCGATCGCTTCGAGTTTCGTCGCCGCGCTCGAACTGGCGCGGCAGGGGCGCGTCGATTTGAAACAGGGCGGGGCGTTCGAACCGCTTTATCTGAGGGCTGCGAGCGCATGAACCCGATCGACGACCTCGAACGCGCGATAGAAGCGATGCTGTTTGCCAGCGACGAGCCGCTCGACCCACGCCAGGTGGAGGGGCGTCTGGGCGGCGAACTTTCCTCGGGCACGGTGCGCGCGATCATTGAGGCGATCGCCGCGCGCCATGCCGGCAGCGGCATCGAACTGGTCGAGCGCGGTGGGCATTGGCATTTCCAGACCCCGGCGGATCTGGCGCATCTGCTCCGCCGCGAGCGCGACGATCCGCGCAAGCTGTCGCGCGCGGCGGCGGAGGTGTTAGCGATCGTCGCCTATCACGAGCCGGTCAGCCGCGCCGAGATCGAGGCGATTCGCGGCGTCCAGACCTCGAAAGGCACGCTCGACGTGCTGATGGAGGCCGAGTGGATCGCGCCCGCCGGGCGGCGTGAGGTGCCGGGCAGGCCGTTGATTTACAAGACGACTGACGCGTTCCTGCAACATTTCGGCCTCACCAGCCGCAAGGATTTACCGGGAATCGAGGACCTGCGTGCCGCGGGCCTGCTCGACCCGGTCGATCTGGCGTTCGAGGAAGCGATGGGTGAGCTGGACCTGGTGAAGGACGGCGAAGAGACATAGGCCATTTTTGGTATCCGAACGTGCAATCGGCGCCCGCTGCCCCTATATGGGCGGTTCAAGGAGATTTCGAGATGGGTAGCTTCAGCATCTGGCATTGGCTGGTGGTCGGGATTCTGGTCCTGCTGCTGTTCGGCAAGGGCCGGTTTTCCGACATGATGGGCGACGTCGCCAAGGGGATCAAAAGCTTCAAGAAAGGCATGTCCGAAGACGATGTCCCGCCCGCCGCACCCCGGCATATCGAGGGGCAGCGGCCTCCCGAGGTGACGCCCGTCACGACGCCGACGCCCGAGCACGACAAGCTCTGATCGCCATCCGCCTGCGGGGCTGATTTAAACGATGTTCGACGTCGCGCCGACCGAGTTGCTGCTCGTCGCGCTGGTGGCCTTGGTGGTCATCGGTCCCAAGGACTTGCCCAAGGCGATGCGCTTTGTCGGCAAATGGATGGGCAAGGCACGCGGCATGGCGCGTCATTTCCGGTCGGGTCTCGACACCATGATGCGCGAGGCCGAACTGGAAGAGCTGGAAAAACAGTGGCGCGAACAGAATGACGCGATAATGCGCGAATTCCCGCGCGTCGATGGCGTGGTTGCGCAACCGATGATTCCGGCCACCAGCTTGCCGCCGGCCGATGGACCGACCGAGACACAAGACGAAGCTGCGGCCGCGACCAAGCCCGAAACCCATGTCGTTCCGCCCAAGGATGGCCCGCTGCCATGACCGCGGAAACGCCCGGCGCGGGAGAGAATGAAGACGGCGCCGGCGGCAAAATGCCGCTGCTCGACCATCTGATCGAACTTCGTTCGCGACTGCTTAAATCGCTGATCGCGATCGGTCTGGCGTTCGGCGTCTGCCTTTATTACGCCGAACCTATATTCAGCATTTTGGTGCAGCCGCTCGTCGCCGCGGGACAGGGTAAGATCATCTACACCCAGCTGTTCGAAGCGTTTTTCGTGCAGATCAAGGTCGCGCTGTTCGCATCGATGATGATCGCGTTTCCGGTGATCACCAACCAGCTATGGAAATTCGTCGCGCCGGGACTTTATCGCCAGGAAAAGCGGGCGTTGCTGCCGTTCCTGTTCGCGACGCCGGTGTTGTTCACGGCGGGTGCCTGTATGGCCTATTTCGTCACCGTGCCGGTCGCGCTCAAATTTCTCTTGGGGTATCAGGGTGATATGGGCGGCATCCAGCAGGAAGCGCTGCCATCGGTCGCCAATTATCTCAGCTTCATCATGCAATTCATCATGGCATTCGGGATCGCCTTCTTGCTGCCGATTTTTCTGATGCTGATCGAGCGGTCGGGTCTGGTGACCCGGCAGCAACTGGTGTCCGCGCGGCGCTACATGATCGTTGCCGCGTTCGCGATTGCCGCTGTCGCCACCCCGCCCGACATCCTCAGCCAGTTCCTGCTCGCGATCCCACTGATCGTCCTATACGAATTTTCGATCTTCGCGATCTGGTTTACCCAGCGCCGACGCAAAACAGGCGCCGAATCGGCGCCTGTCGAGCCTCTCGAGGAGGCTTAGGGTAAGCGGGAGAAATCAGTCGATGGCGTCGCTGCCGGCCTGACCGACCGATTCGATGTCGCGGCCTGCACCCTTGACGGTGTTGCAGCCGGTGACGGCGACGCTTGCCAAAACGGCGAGAATGATAGCGCGGAAACTCGTCATTTCAAAAACCTCTCCGAAAAGATGCAAAATGGCCCGGCACGCTTCGAGGGGGGGGGGAGGGAATACGCGCCGGGCCAATGTTGCTGAGCAGCGCTGCGGGGGGGCGATGACCGCTGCTCGAAAGGGAAACGAGCAAATCGCGGGATAAGTTCCCTGAAAAAATTGCGCCCCTAAACTTTTTTATGTCGGTCTTCGTATGCCGCACAACTTCAACGGTTTTTGCTCAAAGCGTGGTCAGGCCGCTGAGCACCGCGAGGCCGAGGAACGCCAGAAACCCCATCGAATCGGTCGTCATGGTGACGAATATCGAGCTGGCGACGGCCGGATCCTGATCGAGCCGATCGAGCAGCAGCGGGATCGCGACCCCCGCGACCCCGGCGACGAAGATGTTGACGATCATCGCCGCGGCAATGACGGCGCCGAGTTGGGGGTTGGCGAACCAGACCGCAGTGCCGATGCCTGCGAGAAGCGCGATGGTCGCGCCGTTGAGCAGCGCGATCTTCATCTCGCGAAACACCGCGCGCCAACTGTTCGAATCGGTCAGCTGGTTCATCGCCAGCGCGCGCACGGTGACCGCCAGCGTCTGGGTGCCGGCATTGCCGCCGACGCCGGCGACGATCGGCATCAGCGCCGCAAGCGCAACCATATGTTCGATCGCGCCGCCAAAATAGCCGACGATCGACGACGCAAGCAGCGCGGTGCCCAGATTGGCGACAAGCCACCGCACCCGCGCACTATAGGTTTCGCGGATCGGTTCGTTGATGTCGCCATCGCCGGCGCCCGACAGGCGGAGGATATCTTCGCCCGCCTCTTCCTGGATGATGTGGACGATATCGTCGACGGTGATCATGCCGACCAGCCGCCCCGACCGGTCGATGACCGCCGCCGAAATCAGGGCATATTTCTGAAAGCGCAGCGCGACCTCTTCCTGATCCATATCGACCGGGATCAAAGTCTGTTCGCGCTTCATCACGTCGCTGATAGCAATGTCGCGCGGAGTGCGGAGGATCCAGCTGAGCTGGCAACTGCCGACCGGGCGGTGCATCGGATCCACGACGAAGATTTCCCAGAAGTCGGTGGTCAGGCCACCATCGTCGCGCAGCCTGTCGATAACATCGCCGACGGTGACATGTTCGGGCACCGCGACCAGATCGCGCTGCATCAGGCGGCCGGCGGATTCTTCCGGAAACGAGAGGGCGTCCTCGATCGCGGCGCGATCCTCGGGCTCCATCGCGTCGAGCACCGCCTGCTGCTCGTCGGCCTCCATATCCTCGATGATCGCGACCGCGTCGTCGGTATCGAGTTCGGAGGCGAGTTCGGCGACCTGTTCGGGGTCGAGAAGATCGATCAGTTCCTCGCGAACATAATCGTTCATTTCCGCCAACACGTCGGCGGAAAGCATGTCGCCGAGCACCGCAGCGAGCATCGGGCGCTCGTCGGGGCGCGCAAGTTCGAACAAATCCGCAATGTCGGCGGGATGGAGGCGCCCGATCCGTTCGCGCGCCGCCTCGCCTTCGCCGGCTTCGGCAAGCTCGAGCACATCGCGGACGAATTGCGGCCGCAACCGGTCGTCTTCGTCGAGCTCGGTTTCGGACACCATGGCGTCGATCAGCATGTCGTCGGGGGGCAGGGATTCTTCGCGTTTGTCCATCGCGCGGTCCTCCCTATATTGCGCCGGCAGCCGGTCGGCGGGCCGTGATCTCCCCTAGTCCCGGCACCGCGATATGGCAACGCGCCCGCGGCAATTAATGCGTGGCAATGCCGTCGTCGCCCGCTATGGCACCGGCAGTTTTACAACCCGGATCAAAGGAGCCGCTCATGACCGACCAGACCCTTACCCTCACTCTGTCGACCGGCGATGTCGTCATCCGCCTCCGCCCCGATCTGGCGCCGTTGCATGTCGAGCGCATCACCAGCCTCGCGAACGAAGGCTTCTACGACGACGTCGTGTTCCACCGCGTGATCCCCGGTTTCATGGCGCAGGGCGGCGACCCGACCGGCACCGGCATGGGCGGCAGCCAGCTGCCCGATCTGGCGCAGGAATTCAGCAGCGAACCGCACGTCCGCGGCGTCTGCTCGATGGCGCGCGCCCAGAACCCGAACAGCGCGAACAGCCAGTTCTTCATCTGCTTCGACGATGCGCGCTTCCTCGACAACCAGTATACCGTCTGGGGCGAAGTGATCGAGGGCATGGACAATGTCGACGCGCTGCCCAAGGGCGAGCCGCCGCGCGAACCCGGCAAGATCGTCAAGGCGACGGTTGGTTGACACCAGAAAATCCTCGCTTCGGCGGGGATTTTTTTGCCTATTCGCCGATAAAGCCGTTCAGCCGTTCGCAGGCGGCGATCCAGTCGGCCTTGAACTCTTGGACGACCTGGCTGGCGCCCATCGCCTCGTTCATCAGGCCGACGCCTTGCCCGACCCAATAGGTTGCGAGCGCCTTGGCGCCCTCGTGGCCGCCCTCGGCGAGCTTGTCGACCTTGCGCAGCGCGGGTTCGCTGACCAGCGATTGAAGCGGCATCGGCAGCGGCTTCGGAGCGCCCTCCGCCTCCCACGCGTCGGTCCACGGCGAGCGCAGCTGGCGTGAGGGTTTGCCGGTGCGGCTTTTCGACCGCACGGTGTCGCGCGAGCTGGCGGCGAGCATCTTTTCCTTCACCACCGGATTCGTTTCGGCCTCGGCGGTGGTCAGCCACACCGATCCGGTCCACGCGCCATGCGCGCCCATCGCCATCGCGGCGGCCATCTGGCGGCCGGTGACGATCCCGCCCGCGGCGAGGATCGGGGTGTTCGCGCCGACCGCCGCGACGGCGGCAGCGACTTCGGGCACGAGGACCATCGTCGCGACCTCGCCGCAATGGCCGCCGGCTTCGCCGCCCGCGACGACGAGGATGTCGACCCCCGCGCGCACCTGCGTCAGCGCGTGATCGCGGGTGCCGACGAGCGCGGCGACGGGGACATTATGGCGCTTGCCGAGTTCGAGCATCAGCGGCGGCGGCACGCCGAGCGCATTGGCGATCAGCTTGATGGGGTGGCGGAACGCGACTTCGAGCAGCGCGGCGGCGCCTGCATCGCTCATATTGTCGCCGAGGCTGGAGCTGACGCCGGCCAGGCCGTCGCTTTCGACCTCATGCTGTTCGAGCAGGCCGGCGACGAAGGCCTTGTGCGCTTCGGGTATCGGCGGCAGCGCGGCTCTGGCTTCGCCCTTGCCGGCGAAGCTGTTGGGGACGATCAGATCGACGCCATAGGGACGCCCGCCGATATGCGCGTCGATCCACGCCAGTTCTTCTTCGAGCCGTTCGGGCGGCAGCGAGGCGGCGCCGAAGACGCCCATGCCGCCAGCTTTCGAGACCGCGACGACGACGTCGCGGCAGTGCGAGAAGGCGAGGAGGGGAAATTCGATGGCGAGCATCGCGCAGATCGGGGATTTCATGGGGCGGCTCCATTTTGTCTATCGTTGCGCATATCGTCCATGTCAGCGTTAGTTTACGTAAACGTCAAGTTGATTTGCCGGGGCGAGCCTTTATCGCGGGGGCCATGACCGATTTCACCCTCGCCGATTTCGACCTTGACGCCTTTGTTCGCGCCACTTTGGCCGAGGATCTGGGGGCGGGGGGCGACATCACTTCACTCGCGACAATCCCCGCCGACGCGCGCTTTGCCGGGGTGATGGACAGCCGCGATGCGATCACCGTCGCCGGGCTGCCGATCGCCGAAGCTTTCTTTCGCGCGCTCGATCCCGACATCGACATCGGCATCTGCGTCGCCGAGGGCGAGGCGGTCCCCGCAGGCACCGACCTGATGCGGCTGTCGGGCAAGGCGCGCGCGATGCTGACCGCCGAACGCTCGGCGCTCAACACGGTGCAGCATCTGTCGGGTATCGCGACGATGACGCGCCGCTATGTCGATGCGATCGCGGGGACCGGCGCCACGCTGCTCGACACGCGCAAGACGATCCCCGGCCTGCGCGCGATCGAGAAATATGCGACGCGCATGGGCGGCGCGACCAATCACCGGATGGGATTGTGGGACGCCGCGATGATCAAGGACAATCACGTCGCGGTCGCCGGGTCGGTCGAGGAAGCGGTGCGCCGCGCGGTCGCGGCGGGGATTGCAAACATCATCGTCGAGGTCGACCGCGTCGACCAGGTCGAGCCCGCGCTCGGCGCCGGGGCGACGCACCTGCTGCTCGACAATATGGACCTGGCGATGCTGCGCGAAGCGGTGGCGCTGGTCGCCGGCCGGGTGCCGACCGAGGCGTCGGGCGGAGTGCGGCTCGACACCATTCGCGCGATCGCCGAAACCGGGGTGAGCTATGTTTCGGTCGGACGGCTGACCCAGTCGGCGCCCGCGGCGGACATCGGACTGGACTTTGCGCTGGCTTAGCGGCGCCGTACTGGCGCTGCTCCTCGCTCCGACGGCGGCCGAGGCGCAGGCGCTCGCATGCCGGATTCCCGATCGTATCCCGGTGCCGCGGATCGAGCAGCCGCGCCGCGACGAACCGGTGCGCAAGCCGGCGATCGCCGGTTACCTGCTGGCGATGAGCTGGTCGCCGCAGCATTGCGCGGGCTCGCGCGATCCCGAGGGCCAGCGCGACGGGTTTCAGTGTTCGGGCAAAGGTGGGCGCTTCGGCTGGGTGCTCCACGGCCTGTGGCCCGAGGCGGCAACCCCCGGTTATCCGCAATGGTGCCGCCCGGCGAAGATCGTGCCGAAGCCGGTGCTGCGCGAACATCTGTGCATGACCCCCTCGGTGCAGCTGCTTCAGCACGAATGGGCCAAGCATGGCACGTGCATGAGCACGAACCCCGCCGCCTATTTCCGCGCCGCGGCGATCCTGTTTCGCGCGGTGCGCTTTCCCGACATGCGCGCGCTGGCGGCGAAACCGCGGACCGCAGGCGATGTCCGGCGCGCGTTCGCGGCGGCGAACCAGGGGATCGCGCCGGCGATGGTCGCGGTGGCGATCGACCGCGACGGGTGGCTGAACGAGGTACGGCTGTGTCTTGGCCCGCGGATGCGGCCGCAGCGGTGCCAGCCGTTCCAGGCGGGCGCGCGCGACCGGCGGACGGTGCGAATTCGGCCGATGCCATAAGTTCCATGGTCATTTCGGGCGTGCCGAATTGAAACGCCCGACGCGTTAACGATCTTTTAACCTTACTACTTTGTTAACGCCCCTTTAGCGTGCCGGGCATGGACTCGGATCACGTCAATATTCGCCGCCTCATCCGCGCGCACGATGCGCGGCAGGTCACCATCGCGCGGCTGAACGCGCCCGACGACTGGCAAAGCGAACTGCGCACCGCGCTTGCGGCGCATCGCGAACCGGTATCGATTTTCGCGGGCAGCGACCTGAAGCTGTTTTTGCAGAGTTTCGCGGTGTTCTTCACCGCAACGATGATGTTTTTGATCTGACGGCGAGAGCGGCCGATTCCCGCCATAAAGCCCTCTCCCCTTGGGAGAGGGTTGGTTGAGGGCGTCCGACGTTTGCTTTCGCAGGTGAAGCGGGAACCCTCACCCAACTTCGGCTAGGTTGCTGCGCAACCAAGCCTGCGTATCCCTCTCCCGGCGGGAGAGGGCGAACGCTCCCTCCCTCAGTCGAAAACCGGCGCTGGGCGGTCGCGCGCGTGATTGGCGCGGGGCGGGGGGGGGCTGGTGCGGACGGCGGGACTTGAACCCGCATGACACTAGGCCGGCAGATTTTAAGTCTGCTGCGTCTACCGATTTCGCCACGTCCGCTTGGCCTGCCGGTCAAGCCGATGGGCCGATTGAGGTCAAGCGCTGTTTGCGGCTTCACCCCGCGCCGCGGCTCGGCTAGAGCGGCGGCCATGCAAGCTGTCCTCGAAATTTCCGGCCTCGGAAAAACGTACAAGAGCGGGCACCAGGCGCTGAGCGGTGTCGACCTGACCATCAACAAGGGCGAGATTTTCGCGCTGCTCGGCCCCAATGGCGCGGGCAAGACGACGCTGATCAGCATCGTGTGCGGGATCGTCACCGCCAGCGTCGGCACGGTGACGGTGGGCGGCCACGACCATGCCCGCGGTTATCGTGCTGCGCGGTCGATGATCGGGCTGGTGCCGCAGGAGTTGCACACCGATGCGTTCGAGACGGTGCTGACGACGGTGACCTTTTCGCGCGGGCTGTTCGGCAAGCCGCGCAACCCGGCGTTTATCGAGCAATTGCTCAAGGATCTGTCGCTGTGGGACAAGCGCGCGTCGAAGATCATGGAATTGTCGGGGGGCATGAAGCGCCGGGTGATGATCGCCAAGGCGCTGAGCCATGAGCCCGAAATCCTGTTCCTCGACGAGCCGACCGCCGGGGTCGACGTCGAGCTGCGCCGCGACATGTGGAACATGGTGCGCGGGCTGCGCGAGCGCGGGGTCACGATCATCCTGACCACCCATTATATCGAGGAGGCCGAAGAAATGGCCGACCGCGTCGGCGTGATCAGCAAGGGGCGGCTGATCCTGGTCGAAGAGAAACATGCGCTGATCAAGAAATTGGGGCGCAAGACGCTGACGCTGAATTTGGCCGAGCCGCTGGCGGCGGTTCCCGCCGAGCTGGCCGAATGGAAGCTGGCGCTGGCGGGCGAGGGGCACGAGCTGGTGTATGAATTCGACAGCCACGCCGAGGCGACCGGGGTGCCGTCGCTGTTGCGGCGGATGAGCGACCTCGGCATCGCGTTCAAGGACCTCAACACGCGGCAAAGCTCGCTCGAGGATATTTTCGTCGGGCTGGTGCACGACAGCAGCAAGGCGAACGGAGACGAGCGATGACCGCCAACTGGCGCGGGGTGCGCGCAATCTATCTGTTCGAGCTGGCGCGTTTCGGGCGCACGGTGTGGACCAGCCTGGCCTTGCCGGTCATCACCACGGCGCTGTATTTCGTCGTCTTCGGATCGGCGATCGGCGGGCGGATGACCGAAGTGTCGGGGGTTCCCTATGGCGCTTTCATCGTCCCCGGGCTGATGATGCTGACGATGTTCACCGAAAGCATCAGCAACGCCTCGTTCGGCATCTATATGCCCAAATGGACGGGGACGATTTACGAGATGCTGTCGGCGCCGCTGTCGCCGCTGGAAACGGTGATCGCCTATGTCGGGGCGGCGGCGACGAAGTCGGTGATCATCGGCGCGATCATCTTTGCCACCGCGCATCTGTTCGTCGATGTCGAGGTCGCGCACCCGGTGCTGATGGTCGCCTTCATGATCCTGATGGCGGTCACCTTTTGCCTGTTCGGTTTCATCATCGGCATCTGGGCACAAAGTTTCGAGCAATTGCAGGTGATTCCGCTGCTCGTCGTCTATCCGCTGACCTTTTTGGGCGGCGCTTTTTATTCGCTCGACATGCTGCCCGCGGCGTGGCGGACGGTGACGCTGTTCAATCCGGTCGTCTATCTGATCAGCGGCTTTCGCTGGACCTTTTTCGGCAAAGGCGACGTCGGCATCGAGACCAGCATGGCCGCGGTGGCGCTGTTCCTGACCCTGTGCCTGGGCGTGATTTTCTGGGTGTTCCGGACCGGATACCGGCTGAAGACCTGATTGTTCCGACCAATCTTCATTCCGTCGTCATGCCGAACTTGTTCAGCATCCATGGCCTGCCGCTGCCTTCCACGCTGCGCGGAAGGCGACGATGGACGATGGACCCTGAAACAAGTCAGTCTTTATAGCTTTCGAGCAAGTATCTGCACCCCGGCGAAAGCCGGGGCCCGGGGCGTAGTCACGCAAAGCCAGCTTTCCAACGCTCTGGGTCCCGGCTTTCGCCGGGGTACACGTCCTGTAACGAGCGAACTCAGTCGTTCAGGCGCTCGCGCATTTCCTTGCCGGGTTTGAAATAGGGCACGTTCTTGGCCTGCACCGCGACGGCGGCGCCGGTGCGCGGATTGCGGCCGGTGCGCGATTCGCGGGCGCGGGTGGAGAAGGCGCCGAAGCCGCGCAGTTCGACGCGTCCGCCGGTTGCGAGCTGCTCGACGATCGAGTCGAAGAATGTATCGACGATCTTCTCGACCTCTTCGACGCGAAGATCGCTGTTCTCGCTCGCGATCTTTTGAACCAGTTCGGACCGGATCATCTGCTTTCCCCTAATATATCACGCACGTCCCACGGACGCGGGCCTCCGGTCGTTGCCGGCACCGATGCGTGAGGACCCCTCCCTACGCGGTGCAGAGAGTAACATGAATCAGTTTCGCGTCAAAATATATCGGTGAAACAAAAAGGCCCGCAGAGGGACTCTGCGGGCCTTTGTTTCGCCTGTGGCGGAAGGAGGATCAGTCCTTCTTGCCGGCCTTCAGCGCTTCGCCGAGGATGTCGCCGAGCGAGGCGCCCGAATCCGACGAACCGTACTGCGCGACGGCCTGCTTCTCTTCGGCGATCTGCATCGCCTTGACCGAGAAGTTCGGCTTTTTCGAGCGGTCGAAGCCGATGACCATCGCATCGAACTTCTGACCGACCTGGTAGCGTTCGGCCCGCTGTTCGTCGCGGTCGCGGCCGAGGTCGGCGCGCTTGATAAAGCCGGTGGCGCCATCGTCGCCGGCCTGGACTTCGAGGCCGTTGTCGCGGACTTCGAGGACGGTGACGGTGACGACGTCGTTCTTCTTCACCGAACCCGCAGCGGCGACGCCGCCGCCAACGGCAGGCGCACCCTTTTCAAGCTGCTTGATGCCGAGGCTGATGCGTTCCTTCTCGACATCGACGTCGAGCACGACAACCTGCACGGCCTCGCCCTTGCGGTGGAGGTGCAGCGCTTCTTCGCCCGAGATGCCCCAGGCGATGTCCGACATGTGAACCATGCCGTCGACGTCGCCGGGCAGGCCCACGAACAGACCGAATTCGGTCGCGTTCTTGACTTCGCCTTCGACGACCGAGCCGACCGGATGTTCATCGGCGAACGCGCCCCAGGGGTTCGACTGGGCCTGCTTCAGGCCGAGCGAGATGCGGCGCTTGTCGCTGTCGACTTCGAGGACGATGACGTCGACTTCCTGGCTGGTCGAAACGATCTTGCCGGGATGGACGTTCTTTTTGACCCACGACATTTCGCTGACGTGGACCAGGCCTTCGATGCCGGCTTCGAGTTCGACGAACGCGCCGTAATCGGTGATGTTGGTGACCGTGCCCGACAGCTTGGCGCCGACCGGATATTTGGCGACGACGCCTTCCCACGGATCGCTCTCGAGCTGCTTCATGCCCAGGCTGATGCGCTGGGTGTCGCGGTTGATGCGGATGATCTGCACCTTGACCGTGTCACCGATGTTGATGACTTCGCTCGGGTGGTTGACGCGCTTGTAGCTCATGTCGGTGACATGGAGCAGGCCATCGATGCCGCCGAGGTCGACGAACGCACCATAATCGGTGATGTTCTTGACCGCGCCTTCGATGATCTGGCCTTCTTCGAGGTTCTGGATCAGGCCCGAGCGCTGTTCGGCGCGCGTTTCTTCGAGGATGGCGCGGCGCGACACGACGATGTTGCCGCGGCGGCGATCCATCTTGAGGATCTGGAAGGGCTGCGGCAGGTCCATCAGCGGGCCGACGTCGCGCACCGGGCGGATGTCGACCTGCGAACCCGGCAGGAACGCCACGGCGCCGCCGAGGTCGACGGTGAAGCCGCCCTTGACGCGGCCGAAGATGACGCCTTCGACGCGCGCTTCCTTGTTGAATTCTTCTTCCAGCCGGTCCCAGGCGGCTTCGCGGCGGGCGCGATCGCGGGACAGCATGGTTTCGCCATTGGCGTTTTCGACGCGGTCGACATAGACTTCGACTTCGTCGCCGACCTTCAGGTCGGACTTCTGGCCCGGCATCGCGAATTCGCGAAGCGCCACGCGGCCTTCGCTCTTCAGCCCGATGTCGATCACTGCCAGGTCGTTTTCGATCGCGGTTACGGTGCCCTTGACGACGCGGCCTTCAAAGCCGCCGTCGGCACCACCAAGCGATTCGTCGAGCATCGCGGCGAAATCGTCGCGCGTCGGAAAAGCCGTAGTGGCCATAGAGATGATATCCTTACTTCGTTTGTTCCGGCCAAGCGGTTGGTTCCGCTGGTCTTGTGGCCGATATGTCCCGCGCGCCGGATGCGATGCAGGACATCCTTCCGGCGGCCGGCGGGACGAGGAACGGGCAAAGCAAAAAGGGCGCGGCGGGTGCATCCCGTCACGCCCGACGCTCACATGGAGCGGCGGCTCAACCGTGCCTCAACCAGCGCAATCGCCCGTTGGACGGCGCCGCCTATAGTCAAATCGCCGGTATCGAGCAAGTCCGCATCTGTTGCGCGCAGCAGCGGTGCATCGGCGCGGCCGGTGTCGCGCGCGTCGCGGGCGTGGATGTCGGCGAGCACGACGTCGTAGCCGACCTCGACGCCGCGCGACACCAGCTCGGCGTGGCGGCGGCGGGCGCGCTCCTCGGCGCTGGCGGTGACGAACAGCTTGGCGTCGGCGTGCGGCGCGATGACGGTGCCGATGTCGCGCCCGTCGAGCACCGCGCCGCCGGGCTGGTTGGCGAAGTCGCGCTGGCGCTGGAACAGCGCGGCGCGCACCTGCGGATGCACCGACACGCGGCTGGCGAGGCCGCCGGTGGTTTCGTAGCGCAGCGCTGGATCGCCCAGCAGGCTGGCCGGGAAGTCGCAGGCGGCGAGCGCGTCGGCGGCATCGTCGGCATCGCCATGATCGAGCTGGGTCTGATAGCCGACGGCGCGATAGAGCAGGCCGGTGTCGAGCACGGGCAGGGCGAAATGCTCGGCGAGCGCCCTGGCGATCGTGCCCTTGCCCGATGCGGTGGGGCCGTCGACGGCGATGATCATGCCTGGAGCCCCGCCAGCAGCGTCTCGAAGTTCGGGAAGCTCGTTGCCACGGGCGCGATGTCGTCGATGGTCACCGGCGCCTTGCTGGCGAGGCCGGCGACCGCGAAGCTCATGCAGATGCGGTGGTCGAGGTGGCCGGCGATGGTCGCGCCGCCGGGCAGCGGGTCGCCGCCGGTGCCGTCGATGACGAGGCCGTCCGCGGTTTCGTCGACGCGCGCGCCGATCGCCCGCAGCCCGGTGGCCATCACCGCCAGCCGGTCGCTTTCCTTGACGCGCAGCTCGTCGAGGCCGGTGGTCGTCGTGCGCCCCGCGGCGAGCGCGGCGGCGACGAACAGGATCGGGAATTCGTCGATCATGCTGGGCGCGATCGCCGGATCGACGTCGATGCCCTTCAGCGCGCTGTGGCGGACGCGCAGGTCGGCGACGGGTTCGCCGCCCACTTCGCGTGCTTCAAGCAGCGCGATGTCGCCGCCCATCGCCTGCAGCACCGCGACCAGCCCGGCGCGGGTCGGGTTGAGGCCGACGTTGGCGATGGTCACGTCCGATCCCGGCACGATCAGCGCCGCGACGATGAAGAAGGCAGCCGACGAGGGGTCGCCGGGGACGACGATCGTCTGCGGCCGGAGCTCGGCCTCGCCAAAGATGCGGATATGGCGGGTGCCGTCGGCGCCCAATTCGACGGTCAGATCGGCGCCGAAGCCCTTGAGCATCCGCTCGCTATGGTCGCGCGTCGGCACCGGTTCGATGACTTCGGTGATCCCCGGCGTGTTGAGCCCGGCGAGCAGCACCGCGCTCTTCACCTGCGCCGACGCCATCGGCAGCCGATAGGACAGCGGGATGGCGGGGGCGAGGCCGCGGACCATCAGCGGCAAGCGACCGCCGGGCGAAGCGGTGATGTCGGCGCCCATCTGCGCCAGCGGGTCGATGACGCGGCCCATCGGGCGGCCCGACAGGCTGGCGTCGCCGACGAAGGTGGCGGTGATCGGGTGGCTGGCGACCAGCCCCATCAGCAATCGCGTCGACGTGCCGCTGTTGCCCATGTCGAGCGCGCCCTTGGGCTGCAGCAGTCCGCCGACGCCGACGCCGTCGATGATCCATTCGCCGTCTTCGCGGCGCTCGATCGTCGCGCCCATCGCGCGCATCGCGGCGGCGGTGGCCAGCACGTCATGCCCTTCAAGCAGTCCGGTGACGCGGCTGGTCCCGACCGCCAGCGCCGACAGCATCAGCGCGCGGTGCGAAATGCTCTTGTCCCCCGGGATCGCGATCTTACCTAGAAGCGGCGGCGAGGCGGCGAAGCTGCGCGGGGTGGCGGTCTGGACTGTCATGGCGTGCGGCTTTTGACAGCGGCCTTGCAATCTGGCAAGGCGCACGCCGATTTGACGGATGCCGCGCCGGCACCCGCCACTCTCCAGAAATTTATTCTGTTTCCAGAAGGTTACGAGGCATATATGGTAAAGGCTGAATGGGGCGCGAAGCGTAGCTGCCCGAAATGCGCCACGCGATTCTACGATCTGACCAAGGACGACCCGATCAGCTGCATCAATTGCGGTTACAGCTGGATCCCGGAATCGGTGCTGAAATCGAAGCAGCCGATGCCGTTCGAGGAAGTCGAAAAGCCCGGCAAGGTCGCCAAGGAACCCGAAGTGGCCGACGACGATCTGGACCTGGACGTCGATGTCGACGAGGACAATGATTCGCCCGACAACGACGTCGATCTGGGCGGCGACGACGACCTGGGCGTCGCGACCGCGGATGACGACGACGTCGAAACCTGATTTTTCCCGCGAGGGGCCAAAAAAGCGTCGCCGCGATGATTTGGCCTCTTGCATCGACCGCCGGCACTGGTAAAGGCGGCAACCCGATCGCCCCACCCAGCGGGCGGTCGCAAGCAAATGGCACGGGGCCTTAGCTCAGCTGGGAGAGCGCCTGCATGGCATGCAGGAGGTCAGCGGTTCGATCCCGCTAGGCTCCACCATTTCTTCAAAAAGGTCCGCGAAAGCGGGCCTTTTTTGTTGGTGGGCGTGGATTGTGGGATTGTGGTGCCGGAGGGCCGCTTTTGGGGTGGATTCCAGACAATCCCCCTCCCTTCTAGGGAGGGGCTAGGGGTGGGTTGCGAGCGATAGCGAGCGGCGGTGAATATGCCGCCGTTGGCGGCTACCCACCCCCAGCCCCTCCCTAAAAGGGAGGGGAGCAGCAATGTCCGCTACCGGTCGTTGGCAGAAATTGCCGTGTCGGCAACGAACTGCCGCGAAGGGATGGGAAGCGGACTAACGCTATGGCGGTGGCGGGGGCATGAAAATTGGATTTGGATTTGTGTGTCCACGACATAACTCGAATCCCCCGGACGCCGCCTTTTGAAAGCGCGTCGGCCATCCGTCGATGCAATCGGCTGGCGTCGTGTCGATGCCGTCCACGATAGCGAGAGACAAGGAATTAGCCCGCGCTTCGCCAATCAAACAATTCAAATTGGCTTTTGGCATTCCGTCAATTTTTACAAATGATGACCCCGTATAATCTGGTTGCGCGGAGTCCGTCACGAACTGCTCAATCTTACAATTTCTGATCAGTCGCGGGCTCAGAGGGCCGTCCTCCGACGCGTGGTTCGGACCTAGGGCGTAATCGAAGTTATCATCGATCACCCTGAGATATTGCGTTGCCTGTTTTTCAGAAAACAATGTGGCGGCACCAGCGCCGGCAATCGCTAATGCAGCACCGGCCGACATTCCCACGAGAAATAGGCGTCGGTTCTTCACTGTTTTCATGGCCGAGGATTCTACCGACGTTTTCTATGTCCGCAACCGGACATCAGCCGACACCCCACCGCGACGCTATGACGCGATCTCGTCGAACAGGGGTTCCAGCGCGATCGGGTCGGCGAGGGTGATGCGGTCGAGGATGGCGGCGGTGTCGTCGCGGACCTTGAGCATCAGGCTGCGCATCCGGCAGTCCTTTTCGGGCAGGCAATTCTTGCAATGTTCGTGGGCGTTGCGGCTGGCGCAGGGGACCAGCGCGAGCGAACCGCGGGTCAGCCGTACTAGGTCGCCATAGCTGATGTCGACCGGCGGCAGCGCGAGCTGATAGCCGCCGTCGCGACCGCGTTGCGAGATCAGCAGCCCTTCGCGCGCCATTTCGGACAGGATGACGGTCAGGAATTTCGGCGGGATATTCTGCGCCTCCGCAATATCCGCGAGCTGGACCTGCCCCTGGCCCCAATGGTCGGCAAGGTGCTGGAAGGCACGGATCGTATAGCGGGTCTTTTGCGACAGCATGGCAAGCCTAGTGTGACATATTCTCCCTTAATTCAACCTGTCAGGCTGACATTGTTCGAACAGTTGATGAAAATCACAGCGGGTGGCATGAACCGCGGCTAACAAGGTCGCACAACGGTCCGGATGGGCGGCGATTGGGGTGGAGCGATGAGATGCGTGTGATGTTCGGAATCCCCGCGGTTCTCGCGGCAGCGATGCTGGTGGCGGTGCCGGCGCAGGCGCAGTTCGGCGGGCTGCTGCGCAAGGTAGCGACGCCGGCGCCCAAGTCCAGCGAAGACGATAATGGCGGCTGTCCGAAGGGCAAGAAGGGCAGCAGCGCGGGCCGCAGCATTTTGGGCGGGGTGCTGAACGAAGCGATCGGCAGCGCCGCGAGCAAGGCGGGCGTGTACAGCTATGTGCCGATTTCGGAGGTGAGCGGGACGCTGACCGACGCGATCGCCTGCCGCCTCGACCCCGGCGAACAGGTGCAGGCGGCGGCGGCGACCGAAGAAGTGACGCGCGGTGAAGAAGTCGGCGCGACGTCGAACTGGACGAGCGCGACGCGCGAGAATGTCAGCGGATCGTCGACCGTGGTGGCGGTCAACCAGGAAGGCGGCGGGCGCAAATGCATGAACGTCACCGACTTCATCATCGTCGAGGGCGAGGAAACCCGGGTGACCAAGCGCATGTGCAAGGAACCGGGGCAGGCGCGCTACGTGGTCGCGGCGTGAAGCGGGTCGCCCGCCTGGCGCTCGGCGCAGCGGCGCTGACGGCGCTTGGCGCGGCGCCGGCGATGGACCCGGTCAACCCGACCTGCCCGCTCAATCCCGGCTGGTCGACGAACCCGCAGATGCAGTTCACCTATTTCGAGCAGGATGGGAACGGCATCATCAAGGGCGAAGGCCGGATCGACAAGGATGTCGTGCCGCGGCTGAAGGCGGTGTTGGCCAAGCACCCGGATTTTTACGAATTGTGGTTGAGTTCCCCCGGAGGCGACGCCCGCGCGGGCAACGAGGCGGGTCGATTGCTGCGCGACACGCTGGATGTCCGGACCCGCATTCCGTCCGGATGGGCCTGTTACAGCGCCTGCAACTTCCTGTTCATGGCCGGCAAGAACCGGACCATCGACCCCGGCGGGCAGTTCATGGTCCACATGTTCACGCGCACCGGCGACCGCGAGTCGATCGACATGAGCGTAGCGATGGGCACCGACGCCACGACCGAACTGATCGGCGAGATCGAACAGGATGCGGCGATGCTGGCCAGTGAGGACAATGATTTCCTGATCCGGATGGGCGTCTCGCGAAAGCTGCTGACCGATATCATGTACCGGCAAAAAGCCGTGGCCGGTTCGGGATCCGACAAATCGACGCGGCGCTGCCTGACGATATCCGAGGCCATTCAATATGGCGTCATGAGCGAACCGGATGGATAGCGCCGTGTCGCGCACAGGTTGCAAACAGCAACGAATGACGTAGACTGGCGGGCGAAATTGGGAGAGCCGGCCATGACCGACATGACGCACGATCACGCATCTTTCCGTTCGATGATCGACGGGACGCAGCAGGACTGGGACATCATCGCGCGCGAGCAGAAGGAGTTCGCGCCGCAGAACGGCAAGCGCATCCTCGACCATCTGAAGCTGCTCGGCGGCGATTATGGCGGCTTTCCGGTCGACCGGCTCGAGCATTGCCTGCAGACCGCGACGCGGGCGCACCGCGACGGCCGCGACGAGGAATATGTCGTGATGGCGCTGCTCCACGACATCGGCGACACACTGGGCGCGTTCAACCACCCCGACGTCGCGGCGGCGATCCTGAAACCCTTCCTGTCCGAAGAAAATCTGTGGATCGTCCAGCACCACGGGATTTTCCAGGGCCATTATTTCTTCCACTATCTCGGCCTCGACCGCGACATGCGCGACCAGTTCAAGGGCAGCCCGCATTATGCCGCGTGCGCCGAATTCTGCGAAAAATATGACGCGCCGGCGTTCGACCCCGATTATGCCAGCGAGCCGCTGGAATTTTTCGAGCCGATGGTGATGCGGGTTTGCGGCTATCCGAAGAACAGCATCTATAAAAAGGCGATGGTCGAGGAGGCGGCGTAATCGCGAATGTCGCCCCAGCGAAAGCTGGGGCCGCTAGCGGCTTGCCCGAACGCCAGCGATCCCAGCTTTCGCTGGGATGACGCCGATACTTATTTACCGGTGAACGCCGTCTTGCGCTTCTCGACGAACGCCATGATGCCTTCCGCCGCATCGGCGCTGCCCGCGGCGATGAACTGGCCCTTGGCCTCGGCGTCAAGGGTGTCGGCGAAGCTCTGCGACAGGCCGTCGCGCAGGACTTTGCGCATCGTGCCCAGCGACACCGTCGGGCCGTTCGCCAGCCGCGTCGCCAGCGCGCGGGCTTCGGTCATCAGGTCGGCGTCGTCGACGCATTTATAGACCATGCCCCATTCGGCCGCCTGTTCGCCGCCGATCTTTTCGCCCAGCATCATCATCTGCGTCGCGCGCGGCAGCCCGATCAGGCGCGGCAGCAGCCATGACGAACCGCCGTCGGGGACCAGCCCGATGTTGACGAAGGCCTGGAGGAAATAGGCGCTCTTGCCCGCGATGGTGAAATCGCCCGACAGCGCAAAGCTGCACCCGACCCCGGCGGCGGGACCGTTGACCGCGGTGACGACGGGGATGTCGAGGTTGGCGAGCGCGAGGAGCATCGGGTTGTAATGGTTGCGCAATGCCTTGCGGCTGTTCGCGCCGCCGCCGACCGCCGACGCGGTGCGATCGCCGCCGAGATCCGCCCCCGAACAGAAACCGCGCCCCTCGCCGGTGATCAGCAGCGCCCGCGCGCCGAGCAGCGGCAGATAGTCGAGCGCGCCGCGAATATCGTCGGCCATCGCGGGCGGCATCGAATTGAGCCGGTCGGGGCGGTTGAGGGTGATCGTCGCGACATGGTCGGCGACGTCGAGCTTGATCGTGTCGAAGGTGGGAATGTCGGTCATGGGGAAGGATCCTCTCGCAGGCGCTTTACCTTTACGTTCACGTAAGGTTGTGACTCATTTGACGGGCGGGTGCAAGGGGAGATGGTGAGGGAGCGGGTGACTGCTGACGACCAGTTGCGGACATTGAGAGCTGACCAACCCCTCCTCTTCAGAGGAGGGGTTGCGAGACTTACGAACTTGTTCGTTAGTCGCAGCGGGGTGGTGATCGAGGCTGGGCGTGGGCTTTCGGCCACCACCCCGGTCGACTAAAGGCCCGGCTGCGCCGGACCAAGTCTCACTGCCCCTCCTCTGAAGAGGAGGGGTTTAGGGGATATCCACTCCCCACCCCAAAAGCGGCGGCTATTCCGCGTCCAGCCGCACGAACCGCATGTCGCCTTCGGAGCGGTGCAGCGTCAGGCCGCGGTCGGTCGGTTCGGCGCAGGCGCCGTCGAAATCGACCACGCCGATGCCGTTAGGGACGATGATCGCGCGCAGTTTGCCGTCGTCGGTCGCGGCGAGATCGAAGCGCGGGGCGGTGATGGCGTAGATCGGTTCGCGCAATTCGACCCAGCGCGGGATGCGGCGGTCGCCGTCTGGCATCGTCCAGCCATCGACCTGGGTGTAGCCTTCGGCGGGATCGCCGCGATCGAAGCCGATGACGAAGTCGACCCCCGGAATCCCCCTGCCGTTCGGCCAGGTGACGAGGATCGTCGGGACGCGACCCTCGATCTCGATCGGGGGTCCTTTCTCCATCGCGGGCGGCACGGGTTTGAGATCGGTGGTGAGGCAGACCATATCGCCGCGCGCTTCCCAGCGACCCTCGGCGCGTTCGTCGAGCGCGCCCGCGGCGAGGGCATATTGAAAGCGGCCGTCGCTGCGGATCAGCAGGCCGCCGCCGACGTCGGGGCCTTCGGCAAGGCTGTATTCGCCGACGAACGGCGACTCTTGCGCGAGCGTGGGGGAGGCGATGAGCGCGGCGGCGAGGAGGATGGTTCGCATGACGGCAATCTTTGCGCCGGACGGCAGCGCAGCGCCAGCCCCTTCACGCCGACCTCTTCCGCTGCTAGGCGCGCGCCATGATCGCTCCGCACCCCGACCGCCGCACCTTTGCCATTATTTCGCACCCCGACGCGGGCAAGACGACGCTGACCGAAAAATTGCTCGTCGCCGGCGGCGCGATCCATATCGCGGGCGAAGTGAAGGCACGCGGGGCTGCGCGGCGGGCGCGGTCCGACTGGATGAAGATCGAACAGCAGCGCGGGATTTCGGTGACCTCGTCGGTGATGACCTTCGAACATGCCGGGCTGGTGTTCAACCTGCTCGACACGCCGGGGCACGAGGATTTCAGCGAGGATACCTATCGCACCCTGACCGCGGTCGACAGCGCGGTGATGGTGATCGACGCCGCGAAGGGCATCGAGCCGCAGACGCTGAAGCTGTTCGAGGTGTGCCGGTTGCGTTCGGTGCCGATCATCACCTTCATCAACAAGGTCGATCGCGAAGGCTTGCCGCCGTTCGAATTGCTCGACGAGGTCGCCGACCGGCTGGCGCTCGACGTCTGCCCGATGAACTGGCCCGCGGGGATGGGCGGGCAGTTCGAGGGGATCTACGATCTGGTCGATCCGGCGATCATGAAGCCCGGCGGCGATGCGTCGCGGATGTATGAGGGGCACCGCGCCAAGGTGGCGGGGCTGGGCGACCCGGCGCTGGCGGCCGAGATCAGCGCCGATGCGCTCGCGCACCTCAAGGAAGAAACCGAGCTGGCGTCGGCGTGCTACGCCGATTTCGACGCCGCTGCGTATCAGGCTGGCGACCTGACCCCGGTGTATTTCGGATCGGCGCTGAAGGAGTTCGGGGTCGTCGATTTGCTGGCGGCGCTCGCGAACCATGCGCCGGGTCCGCAGCCGCAGCCGGCCGAGCCGGCGCCGGTCGATCCGACCGACGATGCCGTCACCGGCTTCGTGTTCAAGGTGCAGGCGAACATGAACCCCGCGCACCGCGACCGCATCGCCTTCATGCGGCTGTGTTCGGGCAAATTCGAGCGCGGCATGCGGCTGATGCAGGGCGGCACGGGCAAGGCGATCGCGATCAGCCGCCCGATGCTGTTCCTGGCGCAGGACCGCGAGATGGCCGAGGAAGCCTTTCCCGGCGACATCATCGGCATTCCGAACCACGGCACGCTGCGCGTCGGCGACACGCTGTCCGAACGCACCGACATCACGATCACCGGGCTGCCGAACTTCGCCCCCGAATTGCTGCGCCGGGTCGCGCTGGTCGATCCGACGCAGACCAAGAAGCTGCGCAAGGCGCTCGACGACATGGCCGAGGAGGGGATCATCCAGGTCTTTTATCCCGAAATCGGCGCGAACATGATCGTCGGGGTGGTCGGGCAATTGCAGCTCGAGGTGCTGATCAGCCGGCTCGATGCCGAATATAAGGTCGAGGCGAAGCTGGAGCAGTCGCCGTGGGAAACCGCGCGCTGGATCGCCAGCGACGACCCGGCGAAGCTGAAAGCGTTCCAGTCCGAGCACCGCGGCGCCAGCGCCACCGACCGCGACGGCGCGCCGGTGTTCATGGCGAAGGACGGCTGGGAAGTCGGCTATATCACCCAGCGCAATCCGGATATCCGCTTTACGGCGACCAAGGAGCGGCGGTTGGGGGCTTTGGCGGAGTAATTTGCTCGCACAAAGCCACGAAGCCACAAAGAGGCTATCCCGACCCCGTTCGTGCTGAGCTTGTCGAAGCACTGTCCTTCCAGCGACATCGAATAAAGAACGGCCCTTCGACAGGCTCAGGGCGAACGGGTTTCGAGATTCTTTGTGGCTTTGTGGTTTTGTGCGAACCAATTCAGATGAGGCTCAGCAGGTCGGCAGGCGCATCCACGTCCGCACTATCCGCCTCGTCCTCTTCGCCCTCGAACTTGCTCAGCGTCAGTCCCAGCAACCGGATCCCCTGTTCGGTCGGGAGCAGCGGCGCCAGGATCGCTTCGCCCGCCGCCAGCAGCGAAGCGCCGTCGAGGATCGGCGCCGCCACCGATTTCGCCCGCGTAATCGTCCGGAAATCGGCGTAGCGCAGCTTCAGCGTCACCGTCCGCCCGCGCGCGCCTTTTTTGGCGGCGCGGTCCCACACCACGGTGCAGACGTGCGCGAGCGCCTCGCGGATTTCGGTGTCGCTGATCAAATCGTTGAAAAAGGTCCGCTCGCCGCCGAGCGATTTCAGCGGCCGGTGCGATTTGACGCGGCGATGGTCGATGCCGCGTGCGAGGTTGAACAGCCATTCGGCGCTGTTGCCGAAATGCGTCGCGAGCCACAGCGGGTCCTTGCCGGCAAGGTCGGCGCCCGAAAACACGCCGAGCCCTTCCATCTTGGCCGCGGTGACCGGGCCGATACCGTGGAAGCGGCGGATCGAGAGCGTCTGGACGAACGCGGCGCCCTGGCCGGGCGGTATCACCGTCAACCCGTCGGGCTTGTTCTGGTCCGACGCCAGCTTGGCGATGAACTTGTTGTAGGACACTCCTGCCGAGGCGGTGAGGGCGGTCTCTTCGCGGATGCGGCGGCGGATCAGTTTCGCGGTTGCGGTCGCGCTGCCCAGCCCCGCCTTGTCGGCGCTGACGTCGAGATAGGCTTCGTCGAGCGACAGCGGCTCGACCTCGTCGGCGTAATCGTGGAAAATCGCGCGGATCTGCTGCGATACTTCGCGATAGGCGTCGAAGCGCGGCGGCACGAAAATAAGGGCAGGGCATTGGCGTTTGGCGGTGATGCTGGGCATCGCCGAGCGGACCCCGAACTTGCGCGCCTCGTAACTGGCCGCCGCGACGACGCCTCGCCGCGAGGAGCCGCCGACCGCAACGGGCTGGCCGCGCAGTGCGGGGTCGTCGCGCTGTTCGACCGACGCGTAAAAGGCATCCATGTCGACATGGATGATCTTGCGGGCCGGGGCGTCCGCCATCTCTGCTGCCTGTCGGTCGCGCTCATCCACGCGGTTGCCGTAGCATGTTGCCCTAATGTTCTCAATGGCGCGCTTGACGCGCGCCGCGCGAAATGGCAATCGCCGCCGACCTTGGCGATGCGGGTATAGCATAGTGGTAATGCTCTAGCCTTCCAAGCTAGCTAGGCGGGTTCGATTCCCGCTACCCGCTCCAAGCCGCCCTCCAATCCGCGCCGACTTGCGTCGGCATGAACGGCGCCGCCATTTTGCGACATTATGCGACAAATTGGCGCCCAGGCGGCATCGCTGTGGGACAAGTCGTGTCTAGAACCGCTTCATCGGGACCGTCCTTCGGTCCTCCATGAAGGAGTTCGTGACGTGAAGAAGATCACTCTTTTGACACTGGGCGCGGCGCTGATCGCGGTGCCGGCGCTGGCCGCCCCCGGCGGCCGCAATATGGGCGACGCCGACGGCAATGGCGTGCTGACCCGCGCCGAGGCGCAGGCTGCGGCGACGCAGCGTTTTGCCAAAATGGACGCCAATGGCGACGGCAAGGTCGACACCACCGACCGCGCCGCTAAGCGCGCCGACAGGCAGGAAAAGCGGTTCGCCAAGCTCGACGCCAACAGTGACGGCAGCATCAGCCGCGCCGAATGGGACCAGCATGGCGCCGATCGGGCCGCCAAGCGGGCCGAACGTGGTGAAAAGCGCGCTGCCGCCGGTGAAGCCGGCCAAGGCAAGCGCCACGCGATGCGCGGCAAGCATGGCAAACGCGGTGCGATGCATGGCGGCATGATGATGAAGGCCGACACCAACGGCGACAAGGCGATCAGCCAGGCCGAGTTCCAGACCGCCGCGCTGGCGCGCTTCGACCGCGCCGACGCGAACAAGGACGGGCAGGTCACCGCCGAGGAACGTCAGGCGCAGTGGCAGGCCCAGCGCGCCAAGCGCGGCGCCGCCCCGGCCGCTCCCGCCGCCGAATAACCCATTTGGCAGGGGCCGCGCCGTGAAAGGCAAGGCTATCCCCCCTCCCGGCATTGCCTTTGCGGCCGGTCCCTGCCAGCTATCGCCCATCGATCCTTCGGGATCGGTGGGCGAACTAGTTACGACCTTGGCACTCCGAATGGACGATCGATGACCGATAGCGACCTGCCGCGCGTCCTGCTGATCGACGACGAACCGTCGATCCGCGAACCGCTGTCCGAATATCTGGAAGCGCAGGGCTTTGCGGTGACCGCGGCGGCGAGCGCCGCCGAGGCGCGGTCGGTGCTGCGCGCGCAAAGCGTCGATCTGGTGGTCAGCGACATCATGATGCCCGGCGAGGACGGGCTGTCGCTGACCCGTCACCTGCGCGAGACGAGCAGCATCCCCGTCATCCTGCTGACCGCGCGGGCCGAAGATACCGAGCGGATCATCGGGCTGGAAATCGGTGCCGACGATTATGTCGTCAAGCCGTTCAACCCGCGCGAACTGGTCGCGCGCATCCGCACCGTGCTGCGCCGGACGCAGGCGGGCGGGCGCGCGCTCGATCCCGGCGGGACCAGCTATGCCTTCGGGCCATGGGTGCTGCGCGAGGTCGAGCGGGTGCTGGTCGACGGCGCGGGGCAGGAAGTGGCGCTGTCGTCGGGCGAATATCATCTGCTCCACGCGCTGGTCCGCCATCCGCGCCAGGTGATGAGCCGCGACCGGTTGCTCGATCTGGTGCGTGGGCGCGAGGCCGACATCTTCGACCGTGCGATCGACAATCTGATCAGCCGGCTGCGCAAGAAGATCGAGGACGATCCGGCGCACCCGCAACTGGTCAAGACCGTGTGGGGCGGCGGCTATACGCTCGCCTGCGAGGTCAAGCGGATGGGCCCGGCGGCGTGACGCTTCGCCTGTGGCCCCGCAGCCTGATCGGCCAGCTCGTCTTTGCGGTCGCGGTGACGTTGTTCGTGGCGCAGGCGATCAATT
This sequence comes from Sphingopyxis sp., assembly GCF_050916055.1. Lineage (GTDB taxonomy): Bacteria > Pseudomonadota > Alphaproteobacteria > Sphingomonadales > Sphingomonadaceae > Sphingopyxis. The sequence continues at coordinate 1,988,052 of NZ_CP051527.1, read as the reverse complement.
TCGCGCTGCTGGCGCGGGGCCAGAAGCAACAATCGCTCGCGCATGGTGGCGGCATGGCGGTGGCGCGGATCATCGACGCGCTCGACCGGCAGGAGCGCAGCTTTACCGAGCCGGCGCCGCCGCGCGACGGTCCGCGCGAATATCGCCGGGTGCCCAAGGTGGCGATCAGCGATACGCCGCCCAACTTGCCGCCGCGCGCGGTCGCGACGCCCGACCTGGCCGATTATGTGTCGTCGTTGCTGAACGAAGCCGACATTCATCCGGTTGCGGTGCGCGCCTGGGCCTTGCCGCAGCGCCCACGGCTCGGGCGCACGTCGCTGCCCGGACGGACGGTCGTCGTCGTCGCCGAGGTCGACGGGCGTTTTTATGCGGTGCGCAGCCGGGTCGCCACCGGCGGCGAGCGATTGCAGGGGTTTCTGCTGTGGCAGACGCTGTCGCTTTATGTGGTGTTGCTGGTTCCGATCATCGTGATCGCCTTGCGCGCCGCGGGGCCGCTGCGCGACCTGACGCGCGCCGCGCGGGCCAGCCCGGCGCTGCGCGATGCGACGCCGCTCGACGAGGAAGGGCCATCCGATGTGCGCGAGCTGATCGGCGCCTTCAACGCCTATCGCGCGCGGATCGCGACGATGCTGTCGGACAAGGACCGGATGCTGGGGGCGGTCGGCCACGACCTGCGCACGCCGCTCGCCAGCCTGCGGGTGCGCGTCGAGCAGGTCGACGACGAGCGGCTGCGCGACAAGATGATCGCCTCGATCGAAGAGATGACCGCGATGCTGACCGACATATTGGCGCTGGCACGCTCGGGCGCCGGGACCGAGACGGCCGAGCGCGTCGACCTTGCCGCGCTCGCGACGGAAATCGCCGCCGATTACCGCGAACGCGGCAAGGACGTCAGTCCCGGTGCCACGGTTGCCGCGGCGACGAAGGTGCGTCCGATGCTGCTGCGCCGCGCGCTGCGCAACCTGGTCGACAATGCGGTCGCCTATGGCACGCGGGCGCGCATCTCGATCGCGGCAGACGGCGGGATGGCGCGGATCGTTGTTTCGGACGATGGTCCGGGACTGACCGCCGAGCAGATCCGAACGCTGGTCGAACCTTTTGCGCGCGGCGAGGAATCGCGCAACCGCGCGACCGGCGGCGCCGGCCTGGGCCTTTCGATCGCGCGAGAGATCGCCGAAGGCGAGGGCGGGGCGCTGACCCTGGCCAACCGGCCGGGGGGCGGGCTCGACGCGGTGATCACGCTGCCGCTGACGGTTTGACGCGGCTCCGATCGGTGGCCGACCTTGTTATGCAGCGGCGCGTCGGCGGCTCGACCTTAGCGACAGGAAACCGAGCGCAAGCATGGCGATCAGCAGCGCGGCTTGCGCGGCGGCGAAGGGCGGTTCGCTGCCCGTCGGCGCGAGGGCGTTGAGCGCCGGCACCTTCAGGAACGACTGCACCACCAGCACGAACAGGTTGAGATAGAGCGCGAGGGTGGCGGTGACCGCATAGACCGCGGCGGCGCGGCCGGCGAGCTTGCGGCGATACCACGCCCAGAAGGTCGCGACGAGGATCAGCGTCGAGAGGATCCCGAAGCCGAGCGCCGGGGTGAAGGCGACGATCGGGAACAGAAAGCCGGTCATGCTGGTCAGCAGCGTCGTCCACAAGAAGATGCCGGTGGTGCGCGGCAGGATGCGGCCGCGCGCGAAGGCGGGAAGGGCGATCAGGCCGGCGCCGATGGCGACCAGGCTGATCGCGACGTGGAGCGCGGTGAATTGCGCGATGGTCAGACCGAGGATCATGGCACGGCTCCTTAAAGATAGCGCGGCGCGGGGCGCGCCAGCGAGAGGTTGGGACGGAGCGCCGCGCGGGCAGCGACATAGGCGTCATAGGCGGCCATGTCGGGGAGCGCGGGGATGGTGACGACCTCGCCCGCATCGAAACCGGCGAGCGCCGCGTCGACCATGTCGGTCACCTCCATCACCATCGCCGCGGGGATGCCGGCGAGCTGCGCCGCGTCCCAGATCGGGGTGCGGGTGATGCCCGGCAGCACCGCCTGGACGCGGACGCCCCTGGCGCCGAGTTCGGCCTGCAACGCCTCGGTAAACGCGAGGACATAGGCCTTGCTGGCCGGATAGACCGCGGTGAAGCCGTCGGGCATCAGCGCCGTGACCGAGGTGATGTTGACAATCGCGCCGGCGCCGCTGGCGGCAAAACGCGGTGCAACCGCCGCCGAAAGCCGGGTGACCGCGAGGATGTTCAGGGCGATCATGCCGGTGAGGTGGGCGGCGTCGGCTTCGGCGAAGCTGGTCTCGCCCGCGATTCCCGCGTTGTTGACGAGGCCGGTGATCGCCGCGTCGTCGCGCAGCCGCGCTTCGACGCGCGCCAGATCGTCGGGGTTGGCGAGATCGGCGGCGATGGTGGCGACGTCGACGCCATGGTCGGCGCGCAGGCGCGCGGCGAGCGCTTCGAGCTTGTCGGCGCGGCGCGCGACGAGGATCAGGTTTGCGCCGCGCCCGGCAAAACGGTCGGCATAGACGGCGCCGATGCCGTCCGATGCGCCGGTGATGAGGATGGTCTGCTTGGTCATCTTACGACTCCTTCGAAAGAGGAGGCGCAGTCAGCCTTAAGGCTTCTGGGGACCGCGCCTCCGATATATCAGCTGTTGATGAAATCGAGAAGGTCGGCGTTGAAGCGGTCCTGTTCGGTCACGGTCAGCCCGTGGCTGCCGCCTTCATAGACTTTGAGCACCGCCTGCTTGACGATCTTGACCGTCGACAGCGCCGCGGCGCCGATCGGCACGATCTGGTCGTCGTCGCCGTGGAGGACGAGGGTAGGCACATCGAATTTTTCGAGGTCGGCGTGAAAGTCGCTTTCCGAAAAGGCGCGGATGCTGTCGAGCAGGCCTTTCAGGCCGCCGTTCATGCCCTGCCGCACGAATTCGTCGCGCACCGCTTCGCTGACCGCCGCGCCATCGCGGTTGTAGCCGTAGAAGGGGATCGTGAGATCCTTGAAGAATTGCGGGCGGTTGTCGAAGGTGCCCTTGCGGATGCCGTCGAAGACATCGAGCGGCAGACCGCCGGGATTGGCTTCAGTCTTGAGCATCAGCGGCGGAACAGCGCCGATCAGCGCGACCTTGGCGACGCGGGCGGTGCCGTGGCGGCCGACATAGCGGGTGACTTCGCCGCCGCCGGTCGAGTGGCCGACGAGGATGACGTTGCGCAGGTCCAGCTGTTCGATCAATTCGGCAAGGTCGTCGGCATATTGATCCATAGTGTTGTTGTCCCAGACCTGGTCCGAGCGGCCATGGCTGCGGCGGTCGTGGGCGATGGTGCGAAAACCCTGGTTGGCGAAAAAGACCATCTGCGCGTCCCAGGCGTCGGCCGACAGCGGCCAGCCGTGCGAAAAGACGATCGGCTGCCCATCGCGCGGACCCCAGTCCTTGAAGAAGATGTGGGTGCCGTCCTCGGTGGTGATCGTGGTCATGTCGTGGTTCCTTTCATCCGTGGGGGCGGAAGCGTCCGTCCCGATGTCACCTATCTGGACCCGGTCGGGCTTGCGCGCGATTGGCGGAAGCGACATTATGCGGGTCGATTCCGACAAAGGAGCCGATATGCCGAAAATCAAGGCGCCCGCCGCGCCGCGCGCGCTCGCAGAAGTCGGGATGATGCTCTATCCCGACTGCCAGATCGGCATGGTCCACGGGATCACCGACCTGTTCGACATTGCGGGGCGCTTCGCGGCGCAGCACGACCGTCCGCCGATCCGCGTCAGCCACTGGCGGCTGGAGGCAGGCGGCGGCTTTGCGCGGTGTTATGACAGCCATCCCGGCGAAGCGGCGGGCAACAGCCCGACCGTCCTGGTCGCGCCGGGCAGTCTGCACAAATTGCTCGAGGCCGACGAGGTCGCGCCCTATGCGCGCTGGCTGCTCGACCGCCATGCGCAGGGCACGGTGCTCGCCTCGAACTGCGGCGGCGCCTTTGCGCTTGCCGCGACGGGTTTGCTGAGCGGGCGGCCGGCGACGACGCACTGGTTCTTTGCCGAGGCGTTCCGCACGCGATTTCCCGACGTGCGGCTGGAATCGGACCGGATGGTGATCGACGACGGCGACATCATCACCGCGGGCGGGCTGATGGCGTGGACCGACTTGGGGCTGCGCATCGTCGAGCGGCTGCTGGGGCCAACGGTGATGATGGAAACGGCGCGCTTTTTCCTGATCGACCCCGGCGGGCGCGAGCAGAAGAATTACGCGAGCTTTGCGCCGCGGCTGACCCACGGCGACGAACCGATATTGAAGGCGCAGCACTGGTTGCAGGCGAAGGAAGGGCGGATCGGCGGCATCGCCGAACTCGCGGCGGAGGCGGGGCTGGAGGAACGCACTTTCCAGCGCCGGTTCAAGGGTGCGACGGGGATGACTCCGGTCGAATATTCGCAGCACCTGCGCGTCGGCAAGGCGCGCGAACTGCTGGAATTCACCCGGCGGACCGTCGATCAGGTCGCGTGGAGCGTCGGGTATGAGGATGCCGCGGCGTTCCGCAAGCTGTTCCACCGCATCACCGGCCTGTCGCCGAGCGAATATCGCCAGCGCTTTTCGACCCCGCATTCGCTGGCCGAGGTGGCATGAGGCGGCCGGACGAGCGGCGCCGATGCGCGAGGTAATCGCCGCGTCGGTAAACTGTCGCGATAATAAAGCGCGAACGGGCGCAGAATTTTTTCGCCTGGGTGTCGATTCCGGTCGGGCTCGTTCGTCGTCAGGACAGGAGGCCGCTGTGGGCCCCGCAAAAGGAGACGAGACATGCGAGTGATGGTTTTCGTGAAGGCGACCGAGGACAGCGAGCAGGGCATGCAGCCGTCCGACGATCTGAGCCAGATGTTCGTGGATATGGGCAAGTTCAACGAGGAGCTGGTGAACGCCGGCGTGCTGGTGGCGGGTGATGGGCTGAAGCCGTCGTCGCACGGCAAGCGGGTCCACTTCGACGGCGCCAGCCGGACGGTGATCGACGGACCTTTCGCCGAGGCGCGCGAACTGGTCGCGGGGTACTGGATCTGGGAGGTCAAGGACATGGACGAGGCCGTCGCGTGGGTGAAGCGTTGTCCCAACCCGATGTTCGGCCCGAGCGACATCGAGATCCGCCCATTTTACGAGATGGAGGATTTCGGCGATTTGATCCCGCCCGAAGCCGCCGCCATCCACGACGGCGTGGGCGAAAAACTGGCGAACCGTTGACCCCCTTGCCCGCTCCGCCATGCGTCTATAACCGTGGCGCATGGCGGCGGACTCCACCCACCGGGCGATCGAGGCAGTGTACCGGATCGAGCGGGCGCGGCTGATTGCCGGGCTCGCCCGGCTGACCCGCGACGTCGACCGTGCCGAGGAACTGGCGCAGGACGCGCTGCTCGCGGCGCTGGCCGATTGGCCGCGGTCGGGGGTGCCCGACCGACCCGGTGCCTGGCTGATGGCGGCGGCGAAGCGGCGGGCGATCGACGGGTTTCGCCGCACGGCGATGCAGGACCGCAAACATGCCGAGATCCTCCGCGAGCAGGACGACGAGCGCGACAGGAGCGTCGAGCGGATCGAGGCGCACATCGACGACGAACTCGGCGACGAATTGCTGGGGCTGATGTTCGCGGCGTGCCATCCGGTGTTGTCGCCGGAGGCCCGCGCCGCGCTGACGTTGCGGCTGGTCGGCGGCCTGACGACCGCGGAGATTGCCCGGGCTTTTTTGTCGAACGAGGCGGCGGTGGCGGCGCGGATTACCCGGGCCAAGAAGGCGATCGCCGCGGCGGGGGTGCGGTTCGAGGTGCCGCGAGGCACCGAGCTGGCGGCGCGGTTGCCGTCGGTGCTGGCGGTGGTCTATCTGATCTTCAACGAAGGCTATGCGGCGACGGCGGGCGACGCGCTGGTACGGCCGGCGCTGTGCGGCGAGGCGCAGCGGCTGGGGCGCATTCTGGCCGGGCTGATGCCCGCCGAGCCCGAGGTGCTGGGGCTGCTGGCGCTGATGGAAATTCAGGCGTCGCGGCTGGCGGCGCGGGCCGGGCCCGACGGCGCTTTCATTCCGCTGACCGAGCAGAACCGGGGGCGCTGGGACCGCTTGCTGATCGGCCGCGGCCTCGCCGCGCTGGGACGGGCCGAGGCGCTGGGCGGCGGCGACGGACCCTATGTGCTGCAGGCGGCGCTGGCGGCGTGCCACGCCCGGGCGGCGTGCGCCGAGGATACCGACTGGCGGCGGATTGCGGCGCTGTACGACCGGCTGGGGCAGGTCATGCCGTCGCCGGTGGTCGCGCTGAACCGGGCGGTGGCGCACAGCATGGCGTTCGGCCCGGAAGCCGGGCTGGCGCTGCTCGACGCGCTGGGCGAGGCGGCGGCGCTGCAAACCTATGCCCCGCTGCCGGCGGCGCGCGGCGATTGCCTGCTGCGTGCCGGACGGCGGCAAGAGGCACGGGCCGAGTTCACGGCGGCGGCGGCGCTGACCGGCAACCGGCGCGAGCGCGACTTCCTGCTCGGCCGCGCCGCGGGGTGCGGGCCATGACGGCGCCGCGGTTCGAGACGATCGGCGCCGAGGCAGAGCCGCTCGTCCTCCTCGACGATTTCGCCGCCGACCCCGATGCCCTGCGCCGCGCCGCCGTGGCGAGCGATTTCACCGCGGCGCGCAACCATTATCCCGGCGTCCGCGCCGAACTGCCCCCCTCCTATCTGGCCGACCAGTTGCCGGCGATTGCCGCGGTCGCCGCCGCCGCCTTTGGCCGCAGCGGACCGGTGCGGGTCGTCGACGCCAGCTTTTCGATCGTCGCGACCCCCGCCGCGGCGCTGAGCGTCGCGCAGCGGTTGCCGCACGTCGACGCCTTTGCCGCCGACCGCATCGCGCTGGTCCATTATCTGTCGCCCGACGACGGCGACGGCACCGCCTTCTTCCGCCACCGCGCCACCGGGTTCGAGACGGTGACCGAGGAGCGGCGCGAGCTGTTCTTTCGCCACCTCGATACCGAGCTCCGCCACGGCGGCCCACCCCCCGCCGGCTATGTCGCGGGCGACACGCCGTTGTTCGCATGCGTCCACCGCGTCGCGGCGCGATACAACCGGGCGCTGCTGTATCGCAGCTGGACGCTGCACAGCGGCGCGATCGCGGCCGACGCGGCGCTGTCGGCGGACCCGGCGGACGGGCGGCTGACGGTCACGGGCTTCCTGTCGATCGGCTGACCGGCGCCGGTCTCCTCAATAACCGCTCGTCGAACCCGGCGCGCGGTAGAAGCGGTGGCGGTTCACGGTGCCGGCGATGATATGTTTCTTCAGCTTTGCGCGCATGATGTCGGCGCCGTCGGGGGTGACGCAGACGAGGCGGGTGCCGCCGTCGGGCAGCGGCTCGATCGCGCTGATCACCACCTTGGCGGTGCGGCAAATCTCCGTGACCCGCGCTTCGTCGAGCGCGACGTTCATCGCCCGGCTCATGCCGCAGCGGCCAGCACGGCGTGGTCGCGGATCGCCGCGGCGACCGCGGCAAACCCCGCGTCGCTGGCGGTCGCGAGCGCGAGCGGGCGGCCGCCGAGCGCGGCGTCGTCGCTGTTGAGGAAGGCGATGGCGGCGTCGCGGCCGCCCATGGTCAGAAAGGCGAGCTGGCTGATGTCGCCCTGGCGCCGCGCCTCGTCGTGCGGCAGCGGGGTGCGGCGCTGGCGGAAGAAGGCGTTCGAGCGGGCTTTGGCCTGCGCCGGGGTCGGGGTCGCGGCAGCGGGGGTGGCGGTCGGTACGGCGAGGCTGGGGTCGGCGGTCATGGGCGATGGCTCCTGTCGCGGGCAAGCGGGAGCGCGCAGGTCTCTCAGCCGCGGCGGCTCAAGCGTTGCGTGCCGCGATGCCCCCGATATGGGGAGCGTGGCGGCAGATTGTAAGGCGGCGGCGCGTTGCGACGAAGTGCGGCGGCCATCGGACGAGCCGAGGCGGCCCCGTCGTTGGTCGATTCGAATTCGCCGCCGGTCGAACGGCACGGCTGGGCGCAGGCACCCCATGGCAATGGAATGACTGGATTTTACCCGTCCGCCGCGCGTCGTTTTGGCCGCGGCGGCGCACCGGCCAAAGCGGCCAGGAGGCCATAAGCAGACCCGAATTTCTTGCCGCGGCGGCGGTGACGGCCGGACCAGCCGTGGGCACCGCCCCCTTCGTTCCCCCCACCGAAGGTTCTTTCCCATGCCATTCCCCCACGACCGTCCGACCCGCGGCAGCGATTGCGATTGCCTGCCGCGCCCTTCCGACACCAAGGGCTCCGACGCCAAAGCGTCCGACCCCAAACCATCTGACCCCAGCCCGTCCGACCCCGCACTGCCCGTCTATGTCCTGCGCTATCAGGATGCGTGGTTCGGGATGGAAAAGCGCGTGACCTTTGCCGCGGCCGACCTGGACGCGGCGCTGGCGATCACCGAGCGCGAGCCGATCGGCGCGTGGGCCGAGCTGTCGCAGGACGGCGTGCTGCTGTGCCGGCGCGGCGGCGAGCCGGGTGGGGCGGCCGATTATTGGGTCGTCGACTAGAGCGTCGTTCACCAAATCGGCAACCTGCAATTCCGTTCGTGTCGAGCCGAAGGCCGGCGCGTCCCAAACGTGTCTCGACTTCGCTCGACACGAACGGGGAAGATGGCTCAGACAAATTGCACGACGCGCCGGCCTGCGACGCTACCGCGCTCGCCCGTGCCGTTTCGCCTCCGGCGCGGCGTCGTTGGCGGGGAGGCGGAAGTAGGCGCGGCGCGCGGCCTCGCCGGCGGTGCGCAAGGGGGCGCAGGCGGTGGCCACCGCGGCTTCCCAGGCGATTTGCTCATCGGGGTCGAGGGTGCGTTCATAATCTTCGTGGCCGAAAATGCCGTCCTCGATGCCGATGAAGCCGTCGGGCGGGGGGAAGTTGGTGCGCAGTTCGCCCGCCGCATCGTCGTACCACACGGTCATCGCCGCGGCCTCTTCCTCGGGGGTCGGTTCGGGTTCGGGGGCTTCGTCGGGATCGGCGGAAATCTGCGCAACTTCATTCGCGATCGCGCTGTCTTTCCACAGCGCGGCGAGCGGGTTGGTGCGGTTGTCGCGGCCGGCGAGCCACAGCGCGAGCGCGGCGCCGAGCCCGGTCGCGGGGGGTGCGGCGGCGGCGCGATGGTCGGCGTCGGCATCTCCGTCGGCTGCGTCGCCTCCCGTCGCGGCGGCTTCGTGGATCGCGGCGGCGGTGTCGAACAGCGACAGGAAGCCCGGCCAGTCGCCGGCGACGACCTGCGCCAGCATCTCCTCACCGGCGCGGGCGCGCGTTTCGACCATCTTGTCGAGCCGCGCGAGCATCGCGAGGCCAAGGCGGCTGTCGAGGCGGCGGCGCTTGGCAAAGCTGCGCCCGTCCTCGCGCATGATTTCGGCGGTTTCGTCATGCCCCCAGATCGCGCGGTCGAGCAATTCGTCAACCAGCCGCCCGCGCGCGATCATCACCGCCGCGGCGCAACCAAGCTTGAACGCCGCCCCCTCGGGCCGCTGTTTCAGCTGATAGACCGCGGACGGCGACATGCCGACCTTGGCCGCCGAAATCTTGACCGAGCCGTTGGTGGCAAAGGCTTCGAGAAAGTCGCGCTGGAGGCGGGGCGTCCAGTGGTAGCTGGGCGGGGCGGAAATGAGGGTGGGGTCGTACGGGGTGTCGTCCATCGATTCGGCCTTTCGGTTAGGTGAAGCCGATGCATTGAACCATATGGGTTATAAGTAGGAAAGGGGTTTTTCAGGTCCGAATAGCGAGGTGCTCGGCATTTGCGAGATAGGCGACCGGAATGCCGTTGTAGTCGAATAGTTGCGTGGTGTTTCGACTGCCGCTGATATCTGTAAGCTTTGCCTTTAGTGCCTCGACACTAGTTGCACCTAGCACAGGAAGAATACGCTCTAGAAATGATTTGGACTCGGATCGAGCAAACATTTTGAATGGAGAAAATCTATTTGATGCATAAACTAAAGTTACAGGATACCACTGGCGACTCTCTTGGAGATTTTTATTACGAAGAAATAAAGTAAAATCAGCTTGCATTAGATTTTCGAACGATGGATCACCGTCGTCTGGATGGGCCTCCTTGATAATGTCAGCGTGAACGCTAATGCGGTTCAAATTTAATCTTTCATTTCGGAACTGGAAGGATGTTATATATTGATAAAATTCTGTAAAGGTAGATGTGGATGGGCGATCAGACCCATCGTTTGGTCTAAATAAATATGATGATCGCGCCGCGATCTCGGCGAAGTCAAATCGCTCGTCTTCAAGGGCGATCGCGATGGTTGTTAGAAATGCTTCGTGTGCTATGTATTTATGCGCATCGAATTGAAGCTGGTTCCCGGATAGCATGTCCGAAGAGCGATACATGAGTGACCCAAGTCCCTCGTGTATACGAAGTACTTCGGTCGTCGCGTCGGGGTCTCTACTGTATCGTGACACAGCACGGACAACTGAATTTAATTCCCGTAGATAGGGTCGCATCTCGGTGATCGATGCAAGTATCGTTTCGTCGAGGGGTTCCGCGTCTGAGAGATTCGGTGTGAGTTGGCGTAGTTCGGAGACGAGTGCATCGCCGAATTCCCGGATTAATGGGGGGGCTTGCTTGGTACCGTCTTTGATCGCTCTTTCGGCCCGCCGAGCATGTGATCTCGTTCCAGAGGCAACGGGCTGCGTGCTAAGTAGAGCATCGGGAATATTGCCGAGCTTGGGTTTCACATGCTGCGGACGATCTACAATCCATCTGAGAAGCTGTTCATAACTGTCCTCAAATTTGTCGCCAGATCTGAAATCAAAGAAAATTCGTCCTTTGTAGAAAATTGGTATGTGGGCATTACCTTGGGCGTCATCATCAGTCATTACTGCGGCATATTTGTCTTGCTGACTAGATTTATATATTTCTGGAGATATAATTTGACTTTCTGTTCCAACACCTCCGGATCGACTGTTTGCCTTTTCTACATATTTCTCATCGCAGACCATTATTACCTTTGTGACGGAACTGTCAGAAACCATCGATTCCATAAATGCATAGGAATCATAACCCGGCTTTAGATCCCACTTATCAAGCATGACATCGACACCGTCTTCGCGCAGCCTAGTGGCCAAATTTAGTACCCAACTTTCATGGGTTGGTGAGGACCAAGAGTATGAAATGAACGCTTTGACGGCGGTGTGTGCAGATGTGCTCATGCATTCTTATTGGTGCGCTGGAAACAGCACCGCAAGTGCCAATTTGCGAGTTCCCTCCACCCCTCGCTGCGCGAGCGGTCCCCCTCCCCATCGCTTCGCGACAGGGCGGATTGGGGTGATCGATCCTCCCTGTCGCGAAGCGATGGGGAGGGGGACCGTCGCCGGAGGCGATGGTGGAGGGGCGGGGGCGGTGCGTTATTGCCCCTCCGTCAGTCCTTCGGACTGCCACCTCCCCATGGCTTCGCCACGGGGAGGAATTTTGGTCCGGGGTGGGGCGGGTTGGGGATTTTGATTTTTTCGCTGTGGCGTAGGTAGGGTGGTGCGGGGGCGGGGGCTTTGTGCTGGGCTTTGAGGGTGTGGCCCCTCCGTCAGCCGCTTTGCGGCTGCCACCTCCCCATCGCTTCGCGACAGGGAGGATTGGCGTACTCAAATCCTCCCTGTGCCGAAGGCATGGGGAGGGGGACCGTCGCCGTAGGCGATGGTGGAGGGGCGGGGCGGTGCGTTAAAAGCCCCTCCGTCAGTCCTGCGGACTGCCACCTCCCCATGGCTGCGCCACGGCGAGGATTTTTGGGGGGCGTTATGGGGCGACAGACTTCCAAGGCGACGGTGAAGGTGGCGCGCGGGCTGCGGCGGGAGATGTCTTTGCCGGAGGTGCTGTTGTGGCAGCGGTTGCGGGGGCGGCCGGGTGGGGTGAAGTTTCGGCGGCAGCATCCGGTGGGTCGCTATGTGGCGGATTTTTATGCGGCCGAGGCGAAGACGATCGTCGAGGTCGACGGGTTGGCGCATGATGCTCGGGCGGAGCGCGATGCGGTGCGTGACGCGTGGCTGCAGGAGCAGGGGTTTGTGGTGGTTCGGGTGGCGGCGGCGGAGGTTTTGCGGGATGTGGATGGGGTGGTTGCGGGGGTGGTTCGGTTGATTTTGGGTGGGCGCTAGGGGGCGGGGTTGCGCCATGGCCCCTCCACCACTCGCTGCGCGAGCGGTCCCCCTCCCCATGCCTTCGGCACAGGGAGGATTTTGCCGTAGTTTGCCAATCCTCCCTGTCGCGTAGCGATGGGGAGGGGGACCGCCGCGCAGCGGGGGTGGAGGGGCGGCGGCGGTGCGTTGAAAGCCCCTCCGTCAGTCCTTCGGACTGCCACCTCCCCATGGCTGCGCCACGGGGAGGATTGGTTACGCTCCGTTGGCGGCGCTGAGGATCGCCCGCACGCTTGCCGTCGCGACGTCGGTATCCAGCCCGCAGCCGAACACGCTCTTGCCGTCCGCGGTGCGGCATTCGACATAGGCGGCGGCTTGCACGGTGCTGCCCTGGCCGATCGCGTGTTCGCTGTAATCGACGATGTCCATGATCGGGCCGCCGGATTCGGCGAGCGCGGCGATGACGCTGCTCATCAGGCCGTTGCCGCGGCCGCTGATGCTGCGTTGCTGGCCGTCGATGCGCAGGACGCCCGCGAAGATGCGTTCGGACGCCTGTGCCCCTCCACCACTTCGTGGTCCCCCTCCCCGTGCCGGGGAGGAATGCGATTCGGACCAGTCGACGAGCTGGAATCTTTTGTCGGCGACGCTGAGGTAGCTGGCTTCGAAGGCTTGCCAGATGTCTTCGGCGCCGAGTTCGCGGCTGGTTTTGTCGGCGACGGCCTGGACGATGTGGCTGAAGCTGGCCTGCATCTTTTTGGGCAGTTTCAGCCCCTTGTCCTGTTCGAGCACCCAGGCGACGCCGCCCTTGCCCGACTGGCTGTTGACGCGGATCACCGCTTCGTAGCTGCGGCCGAGATCGGCGGGGTCGATGGGCAGATAAGGGACTTCCCAATGCTGGTCGTTCTGGCGTTCGCGCGCGGCAAAGCCTTTTTTGATCGCGTCCTGGTGGCTGCCCGAAAAGGCGGTGTAGACCAGCTCGCCGCCATAGGGGTGGCGCGGGTGCACCGGGAGGCGGTTGCAATATTCGACGGTCGCGATGACCTGATCGATGTCCGAAAAGTCGAGCCCGGGGTCGAGCCCCTGCGTGTACATGTTGAGCGCGATGGTGACGAGGCAGCTGTTGCCGGTGCGCTCGCCATTGCCGAACAGGCAGCCTTCGACGCGGTCGGCGCCGGCGAGCAGGCCGAGCTCGGCGGCGGCGACGCCGGTGCCGCGGTCGTTGTGGGTGTGCAGGCTGATCAGCGCCGCGTCGCGGTTCGGCAAATGGCGGGCGAAATATTCGATCTGGTCGGCGTAGATGTTCGGGGTCGACGCCTCGACCGTCGCGGGCAGGTTGAGGATGATCGGATGGTCGGCGGTGGGTGCAAGAATCTCCATCACCGCGGCGCAGCATTCGATGCTGAAATCGAGTTCGGCGGTCGAGAAGGTTTCGGGGCTGTATTCGAAACGCCAGTCGGTTTGCGGCAGGCGCGCGGCGTTGTCGCGCAGCTGCTTGGCGCCGTCGACGGCGATCTGCTTGATGTCGGCGCGCTCCATGCCGAAGACGATGCGGCGCCACGCCGGGCTGACGGCGTTGTAGAGGTGGACGATCGCGGTGCGGGCGCCGGCGAGGCTGTCGAAGCTGGTGCGGATGAGGTCGGCGCGGGCCTGGGTCAGCACCTGCGGGGTCACGTCGTCGGGGATGCGGCCCGAGCGGACGAGGTTCTGGATATAGTCGAAGTCGGTCGCGCCGCTGGCGGGAAAACCGACCTCGATCTCCTTCAGCCCGACGCGGACGAGCAGGTCGAAGAAGCGGGTCTTTTTCTCGGCATCCATCGGGTCGATGAGCGCCTGGTTGCCGTCGCGCAGATCGGTCGAGAGCCAGATCGGCGCCTGGGTGATGGTGCGGGCGGGCCACTGGCGGCCCTCCAGCGGGACTTGCGGAAACGGCCGGTATTTGGCCGAGGGATCGCGGAGCATGGTCATGGGGCGGGGCTTCTTCTGCGAGACAGGGTGGTGTGGTGGCTTACCCTTGGGCGGTCGCGCGCCGGATCGGGCGCAGCGGCATCGTCACGCCCAAGGGCGTGTAAGTCGCAAAAGCAGGAGGCCGCGCATGTGCATGGCGGGTCTAGTGATGCAAAATGTCGTGTTTGGCAAGAGGGAGCGCAGAAAATGTCGCCGGGCGCGGCGGGGCCGGCCCGGCGACGATGTTTGTAGGGCGGCGGTTATTGCGCTTCGAAGGCGGCGTGGATCTCGAGCTCGACCGCGTCGCTGACCGCCGGGATGCCGTAAGCGATGCCGAAGTCGCTGCGCTTGATCGTCGTTTCAGCCTCGAACCCTACCGTGGCTTTCTTGTTATAGGGATTGGTGCCGGCGCCGTGGAAATCGACGTCGAGGGTGACCGGCTTGGTCACGCCATTCAAGGTGAGGTTGCCGGTGACCTTCGCCTCGTCGCCGTCGTCGTCGAGGACGACCGCGGTCGACACGAACTTGGCGTCGGCGGGGGCGGTGCCGAAGAAGTCGGGCTTGCCGCCATCCTTGCCGGCGCGCAGCAGATGATCGGTGAGGCCGCTGCTGGCGGTGGTGACCTTGGCGACGGGGATCGTCACGTCGACTTTCGATGCGGCGGGGTTGGCGGGATCGATAACGAGGGTGCCGGTGACGTCGCCGAAGATGCCCGAATATTTGCTGAAGCCGAAATGGTCGACTTCCCAGACGACCATCGTGTGGCCGGCGTCGGCGGCGTAGGTGCCCGCGGCGACGCGGCTCTTGTCGGCGGCGCCGGGGACCTGCGGCGCGTTCTGCGCGATGACGACGGGAACCGCGACGACGGCGAGGGCGACGGCGGCAAGGGGGGCGATGCGGCGCATGACGATATTCTCCTGTTGGGGGAGCGCCACGCTATGCCAGCGGGGAGGGCGGCGTCAATCGCGCGCCGCGAAACGCAGCGTTTCGCGGTGCGCCGTGCCTCAGCGGCCGCGCCGCGCCTCGAACCATTCGCGCAGCGCCGCCGAGGCGCAGCCGGTGAAGCCGTAGCTGCCGACCGGCGAGCAGCTGTTCGGGCGCGAGGCGCGGGCGATATTCTCATACCCCTCGACCTGCGACGCCCACGAGCCGCCGCCGACGCTTTCCTCTTCCTTGAGCTCCTCGCGCAGCTCCTTGGGGACGCGGTAGCGTTCGGATTCGGGCTGCTGGGCGCAGACGACGATCTCGTCGCCCTGCGGTTCGGGGCAGGGATCGTCGCCGAAGGTGTAGAGGACCGAGGTGCGCTGCGGCGGCTCGGACGATTGCGCGAGGCTGTCGTCCTGCGCGGCGGCGGGCGCGGCGACGGCGAGCGCGGCGAGGAGGGAAAGGAGGAGACCGGCTTTGTTCATCGTCACAGATTCGCGTTCCCAGACCCCGGTTCGCCTTGGCCCCGGTTCGTTGGGGCGCAGAATGGCGCGTGCAGATGAACCTAAGCCGAACCTGCCCGCGTAACCCTTTGCGGATCGGCCGCGAATGAGGGGTGACGGGCGTCGGCATCGGGCCGTGCGACCCAGATGGAGATTATCCATGAAAAACCAAGCCCTGTTCATCCTGCTGGCGGCGGTGGTCGCGCCGCTGTCGCTGACCGCCTTTACCCCGAACGCCACTGCGGCGCCGGTCTATGTCGGGGTCGAGGGCGGCAATGTTGCGGTCAGCGGCTATGATGCGGTGAGCTATTTCGACGGCGACGGGGTGCCGGTGAAGGGCGACGCCGATTTTGCGGTCGAGCATGACGGCGCGGTCTGGCATTTCGCCAACGGCGCCAATGCGGCGCGGTTTCAGGCCAATCCCGAGGCGTTCATGCCGCGCTACGGCGGGCATTGCGCGTGGGCGATGGCGCGCGGTTACTTGGCGCCGGGCGATCCGCTGGCCTATGCGGTGGTCGACGGCAAGCTGTACCTGAACTTCAACCAGGCGGTGAAGGCGAAATGGGACATGGACCGCGCGGGATATATCGCGGCGGCGGAGACGAATTGGGCGGCGGTACCCGCGGATGCGAAATTCGGGGGGTGATGGCGTGGGTCCGCCTTGGGGTGGATTCCAGACAATCCCCCTCCCTTTTAGGGAGGGGTTAGGGGTGGGTTGCGAGCGATAGCGAGCGGCGGTGAATACGCCGCCGTTGGCGGCTACCCACCCCCAGCCCCTCCCTAAAAGGGAGGGGAGCAGCAATGTCCGCAATTGGTCGTCAAAGGCCAGCCCCCAATCCGTTCGTGTCGAGCGAAGTCGAGACACCCTTGACCTCACACCACGCCGATGGGCATCTCGACTTCGCTCGATGCGAACGGGGTTAAGTAGGGCAGCTTCCGGTCGGACGCGGAGCTTCGCAACATTTGAATTTCGGCCCGCGATGCGCGACAAGATGGCGACAGGAGAAACGCCCATGCCGACCGTCCGCATCGCCCATAATTTGCCCGCCGACGAGGTGCGGCGCCGGATGACGGCGCGCGCCGACGATCTGGTCAAGCTGATCCCCGGCGGGCTGGGGCGGGTCGAGCATCGCTGGGACAGCGAAGACCGGATGCTGTTCACCATCCATGTGATGGGCAAGAGCGTGCCGGCGAGCGCGACGATCGAGCCCGACGCGCTGGCGATTGATTTCGAGCTGCCGCCGGGGCTGGGTTTTGCCGAACCGATCGCGGAGGGGGTGATCCGGCAGGCGGGGGACAAGTTGCTGCTGGGGAAGGGGTGATCCTCCCCGTTCCGGGGAGGATCGGCCTTAATTCTTCGCCTTGTCGACCAGCTGGTTCTTGGCGATCCACGGCATCATCGCGCGCAGTTCGCCGCCGACCTTTTCGATCGGGTGCGCGGCGGCGGCCTTGCGGCTGGCTTTCAGTTCGGGCTGGCCGGCCTGGTTGTCGAGGACGAAGTCCTTGACGAAGCGGCCCGACTGGATGTCCTGCAGGACGCGCTTCATTTCCTTCTTCGTCTCTTCGGTGATGATGCGCGGGCCGGTTTTGATGTCGCCATATTCGGCGGTGTTGCTGATCGAATAGCGCATGTTGGCGATGCCGCCTTCATAGAGCAGGTCGACGATCAGCTTGGTTTCGTGGAGGCATTCGAAATAGGCCATTTCGGGGGCGTAGCCCGCCTCGACCAGCGTTTCGAACCCGGCCTGGATCAGATGGGTGATGCCGCCGCAGAGCACCGCCTGTTCGCCGAACAGGTCGGTTTCGCACTCTTCCTTGAAGGTGGTTTCGATGATGCCGCTGCGGCCGCCGCCGACGGCACTGGCGTAGGAGAGGGCGAGCGCCTTGGCGTAGCCGTTGCCGCTGTTGCCGGTCGCTTCCTGCGCGACCGCGATCAGGCAGGGGACGCCGCCGCCCTTTTGATATTCGCTGCGCACGGTGTGGCCGGGGCCCTTGGGGGCGACCATGAAGACGTCGATGTCGGGGCGCGCTTCGATCAGGCCGAAGTGGATGTTGAGGCCGTGCGCGAAGGCGAGCGCGGCGCCGGGCTTCATATGCTCGGCGAGGTCGTCGGCGTAGATTTTCGCCTGAAGTTCGTCGGGGGCGGCGATCATGATGACGTCGGCCCACTGCGCGGCGTCCTTGTTCGACAGCACCTTGAAGCCGGCGGCTTCGGCCTTTTTGGCGGTCGCCGAGCCGGCGCGGAGCGCGATCGCGACCTCGCCGACGCCGCTGTCGCGCAGGTTCTGCGCGTGGGCGTGGCCCTGGCTGCCGTAGCCGACAACGGCGACCTTCTTGCCCTTGATCAGATCCTGGTCGGCGTCGCGATCGTAATAGACTTGCATTGGCTTCTTTCCTGTCAGTTTTTTCGTCACCCTGAACTTGTTTCAGGGTCCATGGCCGAAGGACGCGGCCTCGGGCCATGGATGCTGAAACAAGTTCAGCATGACGAATGATTGAACGGTAACTCTAAAACTCTAAACCGCCTCCGCGCCGCGGGCGATGGCGACGACGCCGGTGCGGCCGACTTCGACCAGCCCGCATTCGCGCATCAGCGCGATGAAGCGGTCGACCTTGTCGCTCGTCCCGGTAATTTCGAAAATGAAGCTGGTGAGCGTCGTATCGACGACCTTGGCGCGGAAGACGTCGGCCATGCGCAGCGCCTCGATGCGCTTGTCGCCGGTGCCCGCGACCTTGACGAGCGCAATCTCGCGTTCGACATGCGCGCCCTGATCGGCGAGATCGGTGACGCTGTGGACGGGGACGAGGCGGTCGAGCTGCGCGATGATCTGGTCGATCACCGCGGGCGGGCCGGACGTGACGATGGTGATGCGGCTCAAGGCATGGTCGGCGCTGATGTCGGCGACGGTCAGGCTTTCGATATTATAGCCGCGCGCCGAGAACAGCCCGGTGATTTTGGCGAGGATGCCCGCTTCGTTGTCGACGGTGACCGCGAGGACGTGGCGCTCGCCGGCTTCGGTGTGGATTTTCATTATCTTATTCCTTCCCTCTCCCTTGACGGGAGAGGGTTGCGCAGACTTGCCAGCTTGCTGGCTAGTCGAAGCTGGGAGAGGGTGACGCGCGCCATCGGCGCGCGCGGTCCCGCGGACCGCTCCCCCTCTCTAAGACTTGCTAGGCGGCAAGCCGCCAAGCCAAGTCTTTTCTCCCCCGCCGGGGGGGAGAAGATTGAAGTTGTTCCCATCACACCAGCGCCTTGGCTTCGTCGTCCATCGTGCCGACGATGTCGTTCGGCTGGAGGATCATGTCGGTGTGCGCTGCGCCCGAGGGGATCATCGGGAAGCAGTTGGCGAGCTGCGCGACGCGGCAGTCGACGATCACCGGGCCAGGGGTGTCGATCATCGTGCGGACGCCGTCGGCGAGTTCGCCGAGCGTGTCGATGCGCAGCCCGGTCCAGCCATAGGCGGCGGCGAGTTTGACGAAATCGGGCAGGCTGTCCGAATAGCTGTTCGAATAGCGGCTTTCATAGGTCAGTTCCTGCCACTGGCGGACCATGCCCATATATTCGTTGTTGAGGATGAAGATCTTCACCGGCAGGCGGTACTGGCTGACCGTCCCCATTTCCTGGATGTTCATCTGGATGCTGGCTTCGCCCGCGATGCAGATGACGAGGCGATCGGGGTGCGCGATCTGGGCGCCGACCGCGGCGGGGAAGCCGTAGCCCATCGTGCCGAGGCCGCCGCTGGTCAACCAGCGGTTGGGGCCGTCGAAATGGAAATGCTGCGCCGCCCACATCTGGTGCTGGCCGACCTCGGTGGTGATGATCGGGTCAAGCCCGCGCGTCGCGTCGAACAGCGCCTTGACCGCGCGCTGCGGCATGATTTCCGCGGCGTCGTCTTTCTTTTCGGGGAAGTCGAGGCAGCGCGTGGCGCGCCAGCCGTCGAGGCGGCGCCACCATTCGCCGAGGTCGCGGGCTTTGTGGCCCGCTTCCTGCCAGCCCGCGATCAGCGCATCGAGCGCGCGCCCGGCGTCGCCGACCACCGCGAGATCGACGGGGACGATCTTGTTGATCGAGCTGCGGTCGATGTCGATGTGGATCTTTTTGGAATCGGGCGAGAAAGCGTCGAGGCGGCCGGTGACGCGGTCGTCGAAACGCGCGCCGACGGCGATGATCAGGTCAGCGCGGTTCATCGCCATATTGGCTTCGTAGGTGCCGTGCATGCCGAGCATGCCGAGCCATTTGTCGTCGTCGGCGGGGAAGGCGCCGAGCCCCATCAGGGTCGAGGTAACCGGGGCGCCGGTGAGCGCCACGAGCTGGCGCAGCGCCGCGCTGGCATCGGGGCCGGCGTTGATGACGCCGCCGCCGGTGTAGAAGATCGGGCGCTCGGCCGCGGCGATCATCGCGACGGCCTGCGCAATGGCGTCGGCATCGGGATCGACCTGCGGGCGATAGCTTTTGTGGTCGATGCGGTTGGGGACCCGATAGCTGCCGGTCGCGACCTGGACGTTCTTCGGGATGTCGATGACCACCGGGCCGGGGCGGCCATGGGTCGCGATATAAAAGGCCTCGTGCAGTATCGGGCCGAGGCGGTCGGGGTCCATCACCAGATAATTATGCTTGGTGCAGTGGCGCGTGATGCCGACGGTGTCGCATTCCTGGAAGGCGTCGGTGCCGATCAGCGTCGTCGGTACCTGCCCGGTGAGCACGACCATCGGGATCGAATCGAGCAAAGCATCGGTGATGCCGGTGACCGCGTTGGTCGCGCCGGGGCCCGAGGTGACGAGCACGACGCCGGGCTTGCCGGTCGAGCGTGCATAGCCCTCGGCGGCGTGGGTCGCGGCCTGTTCGTGGCGGACGAGGATATGCTTGATCGTCGGGTGTTTGAAGAGCGCGTCGTAAATCGGAAGCACCGCGCCGCCCGGATAGCCGAACACCGTATCGACCCCGAGGTCGACCAGCGCCTGAACCACCATGTCGGCACCGCTCATTTCCGTCACGACGAAACTCCTTTTGGGCACAAAAACGCAGCGCTTGTGCGCTGCAACAGGGTTGCGGGCAATAGGTATAGGATTCTATCCTGTCAACAGCTTTGGACGTAACAATATTGCTAATTGATCAATAGAATCGATGTTTAATGACTCGGCGTGGCGCAGCCAGTCGGCCGGAAGCTGGTTGCGGAACCAGGTATATTGGCGCTTGGCATATTGGCGGGTGGCGGCCTGGGTGAGGGTGAGCGCTTCACTGCGATCGATCGCACCGGCCAGGTATTGCGCGATTTGCGGAACGCCGATCGCGCGCATCGCGGGAAGATCGGGGTCGAGGTTGCGGGCGAGCAGCGCTTCGACCTCGGTTATCGCGCCGCGGTCGAACATCTGGACGAGCCGCTGGTCGCAGCGATCGCGCAGCCAGTCGCGCGGGGGGAGGAGGATGAGCGGGGCGAGCGTGATCGTATCGGCGATGCCGCCCGTGTGTGCGGCGTGCCAGTGGCCGAGCGGGTGGCCGGTCGAGCGGACGACTTCGAGCGCGCGGGCGATGCGGGTGGTGTCGGCGGGATTGAGGCGGGCGGCGGTATCGGGATCTTCGCGGGTGAGCGCGGCGTGGGCGTCGGCGACAGGCAAGGCGCGCACCGCGGCGCGCACATCGGGGTCGATCTCGGGGATCGGCGAAATGCCGTCGAGCAGGGTGCGGATATGGAGGCCGGTGCCGCCGACGAGGATCGGGATGTCGCCGGCGGTGTGTGCGGCGGCGATGACGGCACGCGCTTCGTCGGCCCAGCGCGCGGCATTATGCGCCTCGGCGGCGTCGATATGGCCGAACAGGTGGTGCGGGATGCCCGCCATTTCTTCGTCGGTCGGGCGCGCCGAGAGGATCGCGAGGTCGGCATAGACCTGGCTCGCGTCGGCGTTGATCACGACCGCCCCGGCTCCCGTCTCCTCCACGGCCTTGGCGAGCGCGACCGCCAATGCGCTCTTGCCGCTGGCGGTGGGGCCAGCGATAAGCGCGACAGGCGGGCGCCCCTGAAAGGGTGGGTGCCGGAAAGAGGAAGAAGGAGATGCCATGTTCGTTGCGACGCTGATAGCAGCCGGGAAGCTGACGGGCGAGGTGGTGCGCGAAGCGATCGACCGGCTCGATGCAACGGGGCACGACGTCGGCGCGCCGCACTGGCTGGACGAGGGCGACGCCGCCGACATCGTGTTTCAGGGCAGCCTGGTCAGCGCGCGCGCCGAACTGGCGCTGATGGATCATGGCGCGCTCGACGTGGTGGTGCAGCCGCTGGGCGACCGGACCAAGAAGCTGATCGTCGCCGACATGGATTCGACGATGATCACCGTCGAATGCATCGACGAGCTGGCCGATTATGCCGGGCTGAAGCCCGAGATCGCGGCGATCACCCAGCGTGCGATGAAGGGCGAACTCGATTTCGCCGCGGCGCTGACCGAGCGCGTCGCGCTGCTCGGCGGGATGGCGGAAGGGGTGCTGGTCGAATGCCGCTACGAGCGCGTCCGGCTGACCCGCGGGGCGCGGACGCTGGTGCAGACGATGAAGGCGCACGGCGCGCATGCGGTGCTGGTGACCGGCGGCTTCACCGCTTTTGCCGACCCGGTGGGCGAGGCGATCGGGTTCGACAAGGTGGTGGCGAACCGGCTGGAGATTGCGGGCGGCAAGCTGACCGGGCGGGTGCTGGAGCCGATCGTCGACAGTTCGGCGAAGCTCGAGACGCTGAAGGCCGAGGCGGCGGCGCTCGGCCTGCCGCTGGCGGAGACGCTGGCGGTGGGTGACGGCGCCAACGACATTCCGATGATCACCGCGGCCGGGCTGGGCATCGGCTATCACCCGCACGCGAGCGCCGGCGAAGCGGCGGCGGCGGTGATCCGCCACCACGACCTGACCGCGCTGCTATGGGCGCAGGGTTACCCGCGGCGGAGCTGGGTGCTGGGGTAGGAGTGGTGGCTGGTATCGGCCAATTGCGGCCATCCGTAAGATTACTGTAGCACTCTTCGTATGGCAGACTTTTTATGGCATTTGAAAGGTTCGGTGGGGATCGACAGCGCTATTTCTAATGCCGATGCTTTGCTTCGCATAAGAAGCATGCTGCAGAAGCAAAGGAAGCCAGTTTCATCGACGAACCCTAACTGCCTAAGCTTCAATTCACCTCTATGGACCGATTGGTTTGGGCCTAACTGGCTTGCGATGGTTATATACGATCGCGGGCGGTTTTGCATCGAACAGGTTAACGGCGTTCGAACGGTTCGCTACGACTTGCGTAGCCTTCACGGATTTATATTTTGTCTCTTCGCCGCAGGATTATTTTTCTGTGTCAGCCTTTCCAATGGTACCGAAAATGCCGCAAGGATCGAGGCACTGGCATTCGGCTGGCTCTACGGGATGAGCCTTGTTCTCGCATATCTGCGAATCCCTCGCCTCATTCGCCGCACTCTGCTTCCCTAGTCCGCTTCCTACCCCAAAGCGGCCCTACGCCACCGGGCTAAATGCGGCTTGCCTCGCCTGCGATTTCGTTGGCCAGCCAGCCGCTGAACCGCGCCATCGCGCCGCTTTCGGGGCGCGACATCAGTCGGGTGAGCCAGTAGCGGCCGGCGTCGATCTCCACCGCGAACGGCTGGACGAGCAGTTCGGATGCGAGTTCGCGGATGAACATCGACGGCGGGACGAGCGCGACGCCCTGGCCCGCGGCGGCGGCGGTGGCCATCAGCGCCGAGCTGTCGAAAATCGGGCCACGCAGCACCGGGGCGGGGACGCCGGCGGCGGCGAACCACAGCGCCCACTCGTCGGCGCGATACGAGCGGAGCAGGCGTTCGGCGACGAGGTCGGCAGGAGATTTCAGGCGCGCGGCGATCGCGGGGGTGCACAGCGCGGTCATCGGGGCGGCGAGCAGTGGTTCGGCATGGGTGCCGTGCCAGGCGCCGTCGCCGAAGCGGATCGCGAAATCGAGCGCTTCACCGGCGAGATCGACGCGGTTGTTGTTGGTCGAGATCCGCAGGTCGATGCCCGGATGCGCGCGGGCGAAGGCGTCGAGGCGCGGGAGCAGCCAGCCGGTGGCAAAGGTGCCGACAACCCCGACCTTGAGCGCCTCGCGAAAGCGGCCGCCGCTATATTGATCGAGCGTCGCCGCGACGCGGTCGAAGGCATCGGCGACGACAGGGACGAGCGCATGCCCCTCGTCGGTGAGCGCCAGCCCTCGCGGCAGGCGGTGGAACAGGCGGGTGCCGAGGCGGCGTTCGAGTTGCGCGACCTGATGGCTGACCGCACCCTGGCTGACGCACAGCTCAATGGCGGCGCGGGTAAAGTTGAGATGGCGCGCCGCGGCGTCGAAGGCGCGCAAGGCGTTGAGCGGAAGCTGGGCGCGGTCCATGGTCCGTCATCAATTATTCTCATGGCTTTGTCGAGAAATGATGCTTTGTCGCGTGCGGTGCCGCTTGGCATTTCGGGGGCGAAGGGAGACGAACATGATCGCGATGACGACCATTGCCGCCTGGCTTGCGGGCTTAAATTACCTGCCGCTGCCAAATGTCGTGGACACCCGGACCCACAAGGTCGCGGGTGCGGCCACCGCCCCCACCGCCGACCCCGTCCCCGCTGATGACCCGCTGACCCGTCCAATCGGCGGTGCACGGGCGGCGGAATGGCTGGCGCCCGCGCCGCCGACCCGGATTTTCGGCAACAGCTATCTGGTCGGCTTTGGCGGGCTGAGCGTGGCGCTGATCGACACCGGCGACGGATTGGTGCTGGTCGATGGTGCCTTGCCGCAGTCGGCTGCGGCGGTTTTGGCCAATGTCCGCACACTCGGGTTCGACCCCAACGACATCAAATTTATTCTGAGCACCGAACCGCATTGGGACCATGCCGGCGGGCTGGCGGCGCTGGTCCGTGCCACCGGCGCGACCGTGGTGGCGAGCGAACGCGGCGCCGAAGGGTTGCGGCTGGGGCGACACGCCGCCGACGATCCGCAGCTGGCTTATGGCGGCAGCTGGCCTGCGGTCGACCGGCGGCGCGTGATGCGCGACGGCGAGGTGCTGCCTTTGGGCATGGCGCGGATCACCGCGCGCGCGACCCCGGGGCATACGATGGGCAGCATGAGCTGGAGCTGGCAGGCGTGCGAGAGTACAAGTTGCAAAGAGATCGTCTTTGCCGCGAGCCTCAACCCGGTCTCTGCGGATGGCTACAAGTTTACCAGTGCCGCCGGCGCGCCGTTCGTTGCGGGCTTTGCGCAAAGCTATCGCACGATGGCGGCGCTGCGATGCGACATCCTGATTTCGGCGCATCCGGGAAATGCGACGGAGGGCCGGTACAGTGTCGCCCCCGGCGCGTGCCGGGCCTATGCCGACCGGTCGCGCGAGGCGCTGGCCAAACGGCTGGCGGCGGAGAAGGCGGGGGTGGCGAAATAGCCCGGCGCGTCCACCCGCCAGCGGTGCCGCCATGGATGTGGCCGCGCGGTTGCAAGGTTGGGCAAGGGGCACCGCACCCGCAGACCTAACGAATCCGCACGCCGCCCTTCCACATCGTCGTCGCGCGGCCTTGCATCGGCATGCCGTCGAAGGGGGTGTTGCCGGCCCAGGCCGCCATTTTCTTGGCGTCGACCTGCCACGGGGTGCCGGGGTCGATCAGGATGAGGTCGGCGTCCCTGCCGACGGCGAGGCGGCCGGTGTCGAGGCCGAGTAGGCAGGCGGGGGTGGCGGCGAGCAGGTCGAACAGGCGGCCGGGCGACACATGGCCGTCGCGGACGAGCAGGAGGCCCATCGCGAGCAGGGTTTCGGCGCCCGCCATGCCGGGGAGCGATTCGGCGAAGGGCAGGCGTTTGTCCTCGGGCCCGCGCGGGTCGTGGCCCGACGAAAGGATGTCGATCGTGCCGTCGGCGACGGCGGCGAGGCAGGCGCGGCGATCGTCCTCGCTGCGCAGCGGCGGAGACAGGCGCGCGAAGGTGCGAAAATCGCCGATCGCGGTGTCGGAGAGGAACAGGTGCGCGGGGGTGATACCGCAGAGGACGGGCAGCCCCTGCGCCTTGGCGGCGCGGATGAGGTCGAGCCCGCGCGCGGTGGTGACCTGGCGGAAATGGACGGGCGCGCCGGTTTCCTCGACGAGCGCGAGGTCGCGCGCGATCGCGATCGCTTCAGCGA
The DNA here is from genome assembly GCF_050916055.1 of Sphingopyxis sp. Lineage (GTDB taxonomy): Bacteria > Pseudomonadota > Alphaproteobacteria > Sphingomonadales > Sphingomonadaceae > Sphingopyxis. The sequence continues at coordinate 1,962,488 of NZ_CP051527.1, read as the reverse complement.
TGGCGGGGGCTGAGGCGAGGCCGAGGCGGGTTGCCATTTCGCCATCGGTCGCGACCGCCCCGGCGGTAAGCCCTTCGTCCTCGGCATGGATGATCGTGACGAGGCCGAGCGAAGCGGCGTAGGCGAGGACGCGGTGCATCACGCCGCTGTCGGCGATGCGGCTGCGGCCGGTGGCGATGGCGCGCGCGCCGGCCTGTTGCATCAGGCCGATTTCGGCGAGTTCCTTGCCTGCGAGGGCCTTCGTGGCGGCGGCAAGGGGATGGACCCACAAATCGGGCTTCCCGCCCTTGGCCGCGCGCTCGACCAAGCCGGGATCGTCGAGCGGCCCGGCGTCGGGCATCAGCGCGGCGCGGGTGATGCCGCCGAAATGAAAGGCGGGCTTGTCGGTCGCGAACACCCCGAGGTCGACGATGCCGGGGGCGAGCCACTGGCCTTTGGCATCGACGGTTTCGGTGCCGCCCGGCGTTTCGGCCGGATCGAGCGCGGCGATGCGGCCATCGACGACGAGCAGGCTGCCCGGACGCGGCGTATCGCCGTCGACCAGCAGCGCATTGGTGACGAGTAGCGGTTTCAGTTCCATCCCGCGACCCCCCGCTGGCGACGCGTCAATATGTCGAGGCACGCCATGCGCACCGCGACCCCCATTTCGACCTGTTCGGTGATCGTCGAGCGAACAGGATCGTCGGCGACGCTGCTGTCGATTTCGACCCCGCGGTTCATCGGGCCGGGATGCATGACGATGGCATCGGGTTTCGCCTTTTCCAGCCGTCTGGGGGTGAGGCCGTAGAGGGCGTGATATTCGCGTGGCGACGGCAGGTAGGCACCGTCCATGCGTTCGTTCTGGAGCCGCAGCATCATCACGACGTCGGCGTCCTTCAGCCCCTCGTCCATGTCGGTGAAGGTCGTCACATGCATGCGGTCGAGTGCGGGCGGGGTGAGCGTCGCGGGTGCGACGACGCGGACCTCGTTGCCGAGCAGGGTGAGCGCGAGGATGTTCGAGCGCGCGACGCGGCTGTGGAGCACGTCGCCACATATGGCGATGGTCAGCCCTTCGACGCGGCCGAGGCGGCGGCGGATGGTGAGCGCATCGAGCAGCGCCTGGGTCGGATGTTCGTGGCGGCCGTCGCCGGCGTTGAGGACGGGGCAGTCGACCTTGTCGGCGATCAGCTGGACCGCGCCCGAACTGCCGTGGCGGATCACCATCGCGTCGGCGCGCATCGCGTTCAGCGTCATCGCGGTGTCGATGAGCGTCTCACCCTTTTTCACGCTCGACTGCGCGGCGTGCATGTTGACGACGTCGGCGCCGAGGCGTTTTCCGGCGATTTCGAACGACAAGAGCGTGCGCGTCGAATTTTCGAAAAAGGCGTTGATGATGGTGAGCCCGGCGAGGCGGTCGTCATGCTTGGCGGCGCCGCTGCGGTTGAGATCGACCCACTGTTCGGCGGCGTCGAGGACGTAGCTGATCTCCCACGGGGTCAGCTGGGCGATGCCGATCAGGTGGCGATGGCGAAAGGCATCGCCGCCGGGCGGATAGTCGGTGGCGGGTCGGATTGTTGACGTTGTCATTAAAGGGGAGCGTTTAAGTGGCGGCGCGCAAATAGGCAAGCGCGGAGGCGAGCCATGGCTGCAATATGCCGGCCGCCCAGAGGATGAGCATAATGATCTGGAGCCAGAGCCAGATCAGCATCCAGGTCATAAAGGGCTGTTTGCGCGTTTTGTGGCGGACGAGACGTGCCGCGAGGACGGTGCCGAAGGCGCCGCCGAGGAAGGCCCAGAGCAGCAGCGTGGATTCGGGGATGCGGCGCACGTCGGCTTCGGCGCGACGCTTGTCGGCGACCATCAGGCCGAAGGCGATGCCGTTCGCGGCGGCGAGCCAATAGAGAATATATTCGGTCAACCGCGCGGCGCTATTGGCGGCTCAGGGCGTCGATCGCGCCCTGGAGGATGAAGGCGGCGGCGGCGCTGTCGATGCGGTCGGCGCGTTTGGCGCGGCTGACGTCGGCGGCGATCAGTGCGCGTTCGACCGCGGCGGTCGACCAGCGTTCGTCCCACAGCAGGATCGGCAGGGCGAGGGGGGCCAGGTTGCGGGCGAAGGCGCGGGTGCTTTGGGTGCGCGGGCTGTCGCTGCCGTCCATGTTGAGCGGGAGGCCGACGACGAGGCCGACGATATTGTGCGCGGCGAGGACCGCGGTGAGGGTCGCGAGATCGGCGGCGAATTTCTTGCGGACGATCGTCTTGTCGGGGGTCGCGAAGCTCCAGTTCACATCGCAGGTCGCGACGCCGATGGTTTTGGTGCCGACGTCGAGCCCCGCGAGGCGGCCGCCGGTGGGGAAGTGGGCGGCAAAATCGGGGGCGGCGGTGGTGATCATCGGCTTCCCCTTACCCGTTCGTGTCGAGCGAAGTCGAGACACGCCGAGGCGTCACGCGTCCCAAGCGTGTCTCGACTTTGCTCGACACGAACGAAATTGGGGCGGGCTCCCTGGGTCAGGACTTGGTTTGTGCCGCTACCGGAAGATCCTCGGTTGCGGAAGACGGTACAGCCTCCGGCGCCGCCGGGGGCGGCACCGGCGACGGCTTGCCTTCGAAGGTCGCGAGGCGGCGGAGCACGTCGGCGCGGACGTTGGCCCAGAACAGGGTGATGTCGAAGACATGGTAATTGTTGCCGGGCAGGACATAGCTCGGCGCATAGTCCTTGGCGATTTCGGCATCGCCGATCATCAGCAGGCCGCGCTCGTCGTCGCAGCGCGCGCCGATCTTTTGCGCGACGAGCGTTCCCGCCTTGAACCCGTCGGCGGGTTTCAGGGTGCCGATGTTGGCGTCGGGCGCGGCGGCGGTGTCGGGAATGCCGGTGAGCGGGTTGGTGCACAGCATCCGCGTGCCGGCGCGCGGGCGGCCGTCGAAGCCGATCGTGCCGTCATAGGCGTCGAGCACCATCGCCGGATCGGCGGGATCGGCGAAGGTCGCCCAGCTGAGGATGCAGCCCTTTTGCTCGGGGGTCTCGCACGCCGGGAGGCCGAGCGCCGCCATGTCGGTGTCGCGGCTGATCGGCCAGCCGACGACATAGGCGGCGACGATGCGCCGCGCGAGCGGGGTGCCGGCGATGCGGTTTTTGAGCAGGGTGGTAAGGTGGAGCGCGCCCTGGCTGTGGCCGGCGAGGATGATCGGGCGGTTTGCGGGCTGGGCGGCGAGGAAGGCGTCGAACGCCTGTTCGACGTCGCGATAGGCGGCGTCGATCGCCTTGCCCGCAGTGACTCGGTCGCTGGCGAGGAAGGCGCCGAGGGTGGCCTGGCGATAGCGTGGCGCCCACACCTCTCCGGCATCGCCGAACGCGCTTGCCATGCCCTGCATGAACAGGGTGGCGCGGTGGTTGGCGTCGGGATCGTCGAGCGGGGCGTTCCAGCTCGACCGGCTGTAATAGCTGGTCGGGTGGACGAAGAAGATTGCGGCGTCGCCCTTTTCAGCCGCGGCGGCGGCGGCGGTCGTGGCGGCCTGCGCGGGGGGCATGAGCGCATCGCGGCCCATCGCCTCGGCGCTGTCGGGGGCGGCGCTGTCGGGGGCGGGGGTGGCTTCGGTCGCGGGGCGCCAGGCCGAGGGATCGTCGCCGACGCCGGGGCGCGCAATCCACATCTTCGGATCGTCATAGGCATTGGGGGCGATCGCCGCCTGCGGGGTGAATTCGGCGCTCGGGACGAAGGCGACGCGGCCGAACCAGCCGGGCGCGAGCTGGTAGGCGACGCCGGCGCCGAGCAGCAGGAGGATGAACGCGGCGATGACATAGAGAAATTTGCGGGCCATGGGGGGATCCAGTGGGGGAGAGGGTTGGCGCCTCCCTTACCCGCAGGTCGCGCGCGAAGTCGAGCCGGCTGTCGGCCCGGACGCACGAAATGCGCGAGGAGGCGCGATTGCGCCGCGGCGACGGCTTGAAGCGCGCGGGGCGCGGTGCTAGCGGCGCAGCTTCTCCCGCAAAGGCGAACCCATGGCAATCGATCAGGCAACAGTGAAGAAAATCGCGTCGCTGGCGCGCATCGCGATCAGCGATGCGGAAGCCGCCGCAATGGAAGGCGAGCTCAACAACATCCTCGGCTGGGTCGAACAGCTGGGCGAGGTCGATGTGAGCGGGGTCGAGCCGATGACCGCGGTGATCCCCAACCAGCTGCGGCTGCGCGACGATGTGATCGACGCCGACCCGCTGACCGGCGGCGGGCGCCGCGACGATGTGCTGGCGAATGCGCCGGCGGCGATGCACGGCTTCTTTGGTGTTCCCAAGGTGATCGAATGACCGTCGGCGCTACCCTCTCCCCGTTTGTCCTGAGCTTGTCGAAGGACCGTCCTTCTGTAACGCGCAAAGGCAAGAACAGCCCTTCGACAAGCTCAGGGCGAACGGATTTTGGATATGACTGATCTCACAAATCTAACGGTAGCGCAGATCCGCGATGGCCACCGCGCGGGCGATTTTTCCGCGGTCGAAGTGGCCGAGGCGTTCAGCGCCAATGTCGCGGCGGCGAAGGCGCTGAATGCGTTTATCGTCGAGACGCCCGAACATGCGCTGGCCGCGGCGAAGGCGGCCGATGCCGACCGCACGGCCGGGACGCTGAAGCCCTTGTCGGGGGTGCCGATCGGGATGAAGGATCTGTTCTGCACCAACGGCGTGCAGACGACGGCGGCGAGCCATATGCTCGAGGGGTTCGTGCCGCGCTATGAATCGACCGTCAGCCAGAAATTGTGGGACGCGGGCGCGGGGATGCTGGGCAAGCTGAACCTCGACCAGTTCGCGATGGGCTCGTCGAACGAGACAAGCTATTTCGGCAATGTCATCAGCCCGTGGAAGCGCAAGGATGGCGGCAATGCCGCGCTCGCGCCGGGCGGGTCGTCGGGCGGCAGCTCGACCGCGATTGCGGCGCGGCTGTGCCCGGCGGCGACGGGCACCGACACCGGCGGTTCGATCCGCCAGCCCGCCGCCTTCACCGGGATTTCGGGGATCAAGCCGACCTATGGCCGCTGTTCGCGCTGGGGCATTGTGGCGTTCGCGAGCTCGCTCGACCAGGCGGGGCCGATGGCGCGCGACGTGCGTGACTGCGCGATCATGCTCGAAAATATGGCGGGCTTCGATCCGAAGGATGCGACGAGCCTGAATATGGCGGTGCCGAATTGGGAAGCGGCTTTGTCGAGCGATCTCAAGGGCAAGACGGTCGGTATTCCCATGGAATATCGGCTTGAAGGCATCGATCCCGACATCGACGCGATGTGGGATGCCGGGATTGCGATGCTGAAGGATGCGGGGGCCGAGGTCGTCGAGATCAGCCTGCCGCACACGAAGTACGCGCTGCCCGCTTACTATATCATCGCGCCGGCCGAGGCGTCGTCGAACCTCGCGCGTTACGACGGCGTGCGTTACGGGCTCCGCGACCTGCCGGATGGGGCGGGGTTGCAGGATATGTATGCCGCGACGCGCGCCGACGGGTTCGGGCCAGAGGTTAAGCGCCGCATCATGATCGGCACCTATGTGCTGTCGGCGGGTTTCTACGATGCCTATTACACGCAGGCGCAGAAGGTGCGGACGCTGATCGCGCGCGATTTCGAGGCGGCGTTCGCGTCGTGCGACGTTATCCTGGCGCCGACCGCGCCGTCGGCGGCGTTCGGGCTGGGCGAGAAGATGGCCGATCCGCTGGCGATGTACCTTAACGACGTGTTCGCGGTGCCCGCGAGCCTCGCGGGCCTGCCCGCAATGTCGGTCCCCGCGGCGCTGAACCGCGAAGGGCTGCCGCTAGGCTTGCAGGTCATCGGCAAAGCGTTTGATGAGCAGGGCGTGCTGAACGCCGGGTTGGCTATTGAAGAGCGCGCGGGCTTTACGGCTCGCGCCGAGAAGTGGTGGTGACACCGAACCCCGTCATCAAGTTTCCACAGATTCTTGGGGCGGCGCTGTCGGCCAATGTCTTCGTAGTAATTGCGTCTTCTATCGCAAAAATGGACATTAAAGATCCTGATCAAATTTCGATATTGATACTGCTATTCCTCTGGAATCTAAAAGATGGAATTGATGATTTTAAATCATATGAGTCCAACTATGCTGATGGATTCAGCCTTGCTCCAACCGTTACATTTAGGGTCTTGTCCTACATGTCTCTTGTTGGCTCTGCTATAAATTTTGATAACAGATTTTTGTCTTTTGTATTTTTGAGCATATATTTTTTAGTATTCTCTATTTGGTCGGTAAACAGCGTTATAAGGCGAACTCGGGGCTCAAAAACAGCTGAAAATTTGGAACGCCTCAGACGACGACGCGGATGGCTTATTCTGTATCCTGCGAGCATTGCAGCCTGCTTGGTCATTGCTTGTTCGGAAGGTCTTATATTTTTGGTTGCATTCGCAGCCGTTATCCTAGGTATTTTCGCCGCTGATTGTGACGACTGCGAAACTTTCAGCAATGACATAATTCCGGCACTATGAAGAGTGATATGACTGACTATCGCATCAAGGGCAACACCGGCGAGTGGGAGGTCGTGATCGGCCTTGAGGTCCACGCCCAGATCACGACCAAAGCCAAGCTGTTTTCGGGCGCCGCGACGGCGTTCGGGGCCGAGCCGAACACGCAGGTGTCGCTGGTCGATGCCGCGATGCCGGGGATGCTGCCGGTGCCGAACCGCGAGTGCATCCGTCAGGCGGTGCGCACGGGGATGGCGATCGAGGCGCAGATCAACAAATATTCGCGGTTCGACCGCAAGAATTATTTCTATGCCGATCTGCCGCAGGGTTACCAGATTTCGCAGCTTTATCATCCGATTGTCGGCGAAGGTTCGCTGACGATCGCAGCCGACGACAAGGCCGGGATCGCCGCCGACAAGGCGATCGGGGTCGAGCGTATCCATGTCGAGCAGGATGCCGGCAAGCTGATGCACGACCAGCATCCGACGATGTCCTATGTCGACCTGAATCGTTCAGGGGTGGCGCTGATGGAGATCGTCTCGCGCCCCGACATGCGCTCGCCCGCCGAGGCCGGCGCGTATGTGCGCAAGCTGCGTTCGATCCTGCGCTATGTCGGGTCGTGCGACGGCAATATGGAAGAAGGCTCGATGCGCGCCGACGTCAACGTCAGCGTGCGTAAGCCCGGCGACGAATTCGGCACGCGCACCGAGACGAAGAATGTCAATTCGGTGCGCTTTGTGATGGCGGTGATCGAGGGCGAGGCGAAGCGGCAGGTCGAACTGATCGAAAGCGGCGGCACGGTGGTGCAGGAGACGCGGCTGTACGATCCCGACCGGGGCGAGACGCGGTCGATGCGGTCGAAGGAAGATGCGCATGATTATCGCTATTTCCCCGACCCCGATCTGCTGCCGCTCGAACTCGACGATGCGTTTCTGGCCGAGTGCCGCGAGAGCCTGCCCGAGCTGCCCGACGCCAAGCGTGCGCGGTATCTCAGCGCAGGGATTTCGCCGTATAACGCCGATGTTTTGACCGCCGAGGTCGAGGCGGCGCGCTGGTTCGACACCTTGCTGGAAGTGGGCGCGAAGCCGGTGGCGGCGGCGAACTGGGTGACGAGCGAATTGTTCGGGGCGCTTAACCGCATGGGCCGCGACATTGCGGATTCGCCGGTGTCGCCGCAGCACGCCGCCGAGCTGCTCGGCCTGGTCGCCGACGGCACGATTTCGGGGACGATTGCGAAACAGGTGTTCGAAAAGATGCTCGACAGCGGCGACGCCGCGGGCGTGATCGTCGAGCGCGACGGGTTGAAGCAGACGAGCGATACCGGCGCGATCGAGGCCGAGATCGCCAAGATCCTGGCCGCCAACGCCGACAAGGTCGAACAGTATAAGGGCGGCAAGGACGCGCTGTTCGGTTTCTTCGTCGGTCAGACGATGAAGGCGATGCAGGGCAAGGCGAACCCGCAGGTGGTCAACGCGCTGCTGAAAAAGGTGCTTGCCAACTAAGTGCAACCGCGCAAAATCCGGCCCGGGACATGAGCTTCGGGGGGGGGGGGGGACGCGATGCTGGCGAAATTGTTGATGGGGGCGGCCGCGCTGGCCATGGCGCCGGGCGCCGGGGCGCAGGAGGCGCTGCCCGACCCGGCGGCGGTCGTCGTCCCCGACTTGTCGGGCTCCGCCGACCCGGCGGTGGTCGACAATGGCTGGAAATATTTCTTCTATCACCGCGCCGGCACCAGTTTTGCCGAGGCGCATGCCGATCTGGCCGACTGCTATCGGTTCCTGACTCCGGCGGGGTGGGGCAATGTCGCGCTGCCGCGCTTTGTGCCGTGGGTCGAACGGCCCGCGGGGCAGCGTTACGATACGAACAATCAGGCCGGGCTGGTCGGGCTGGCGATCGGCGGGATGATCGAGGGCACGTTGTCGCGGCGCGACCGGCAGTCGAAGATGCGCCGCTGCATGGAGCCGCGCGGTTACACGCGCTATGGCGTCGCCGAGGAGATTTGGGAATCCGTCGCTGACATGCCGCCCGCGAAGGGGATTGCGGTGCAGGCCAAGATCGCGTCGGGTCCGACGTGGGGCGGCAAGGAGCCGGTTAAATGAGAAGGTCCGCTGCCCTGCTGTCGTTGCTGGCGGCGCTCGCGCTGCCCGCTGCCGTCCATGCCGAAGACGCGAAGGCGCCCGACGAGCTGATCGAAATCGACGGCAAGCAGCCTGTCGCGATCAAGCCTGACCGTGCCTATCTGTTGTTCCGGACCACCGACAAATGGTTTTCCCCGGTGTTCCTGCGCATCCCGACCGAGGCCGAGGTCGCCGCCTTTTACGCCGCGAAACAACAGGCATTCGACAAGGCGTTGCCCGCGCTGCGCAAGGCCCATGCCGCGGCGGTCGCGAAACGGCAGGCCGCGGCGGCGAAGGGTCAGGCGTCCGGCGACGACATGCCGGGCGAACCCAGTCTGGCGACCTTCGATTACCACCATGATGCGGTTCAGAACCTCAATGCTGCAAATCTGGGCAAGGCGCTGGTCAAGGACAAGGAAAAGCGGTTGATGCTGGTTGAGGCGCCGCCCGGCAATTACGTGCTGTACGGCGCCGGCAACCAGGCCGCGATGATGACCTGCCTGTGCCTAGGCACGGTGGGTTTCGAGGCAAAGGCGGGGCAGATCACCGACCTTGGCACCATTCCCGTCGCGATCGCGTGGCAACCGTCGGACGACCCGGTGCTGAAGGGCGAAACGGGGCTGGGGGCGAGCGTCAACGGCCACTGGGCGCTGCCGGCGGTCGGGCTGGTCCCGCCCGACTCGCGCGCGCCGGTGCCGGCGGCGCTGGCGGGCAAACCTGTGGTGCCGGCCAGCTTTCGCGCGGTGGGAAAATTCGTCGCGCCCCCGGTGTTCACGATCAACCGGCTAGCGCCGGTCGCCGGGCTGCTGGCCTATGACCGCGGCCGCGTGATCGACGGCAGGACCGGCGAGGCGGTCCCCGACAATTATTGAATCGCGGCGCCGGGCCTCAAAAGCGCCGCTGGCCGGCGCCCCAGTTGCCGATGTCGCACTGGCCGGAAAAGCTGGTCTGCGCCTTGAGCTGGATGCGGCCCGAGCGGCGATCGATGTCGAGCCGCGGCTTGTTGAGGCCGTTGAGCCGATAGGTTGCGGTGATGCGGTCGGGGGTGACCAGGAGGTTTTCGAGGTCCCACCAACCTTCATGGCCGCCCGAATGGATCGGCGGCACGAGGCTGGGGCCGAGGTGGATGCGGCCGTGATCGCCGTAAAGCTCGATCTGAACGTCGCTGTTGAAGCCCTGCGTCGTCGAAACGACATCGTTGCTCCATTCCCATTTGTGCCGCGAGCTGTTCCAGTCGTAGCGCGGGGCGGTCGCCACGCTCGGCCGGTTGCCGGCGCCGTAACAGACGAGCACGAGCGATGCAGGGTCATTGTATCCGGACTCTTCCGCCGGGGTGCGATGGTCGGCTGGCGGGGCATAGCCGCCGCGCGGGCCGTCGCCGTCGTCGCAATTTTCTGCCGGCACCGCGATCAGCGCGCCATAGCGCCCATCGACGGTCGACACCGACAGGCAGCGCCCGGTCCGCGGGTTCCACCAGAAGCTGTAGCGCTGTTCGCCGACGACGTTCGACCGCTGCGCTTCGTAGCCGCGGGCGAGGAGCTGGGTTTCACCGCCGGCGGCGCGCGCGCCGACAAGATCGGCGACGTCGGGGGCGGATTGGGCGAGGGCGGGCAGCGGACAGGCCGCCGCGGCGGCGAGGATCGCAACGCGAATCGAACGCATGACAAAGCTCCTGCTGAGGCTCGACCATATTATCAGAGCCGCCGCGATCGCCCAAGCGTCATGGCGCGCCGATCCGCGTTGCTGCTGCCGCGCTAAACCTGCTGCGGCGGCACCTCGTCGGGGCCACGGCCGGGTTCGTCGATGTCGCCGCCGCCGGGGCTGCCGGGGATTTCCTGCGGCTGGCCGGCCGGATCCTCGAGCGGGGTAGGCTGCACCGGCTGTTCGGGCGGGGCGACCGGATCGATGATGTCGGGCTTTGGTTTGGGCTGGGTGTCGGCGGCGCGGACGTGAAGGCTGGATGCGAAGGTCATATGCTCTCTCCTTGCCTGCACAACGAACGCCGGCGCTCGCCGTTCCGGCGGGCGCGGGGGAACGCCGGCGCTCGCGGTTCCGACGGGCGCGGGGGAACGGCGGCGCTGGCCGTTCCGGCGGGGCACAGCGCCGATTTCGGGGGTTTTCTGCCCTTGCCCTCGGCCACGCGTCTGCTATAGCCCCGCGCGGCCCGCACGGGCGTGCGCGGCACCCCCGTGCCACCTCGTGCACCCGGCCGCAGCTTCTCTAGCGGGCGTGGCGGAATTGGTAGACGCGCTGGTTTTAGGTACCAGTATCGCAAGATGTGGGGGTTCGAGTCCCTTCGCCCGCACCAGTTTCGCGAGCAGCAAGTCGGGATTGGGGAGCTTCGCCAACATGGCGGGGTTCGATACGAGATTTTGAGCAAGGATAAGACCAAGGCAATGAAGACCGTCGAAACGCTGAACGAAGGCCTGAAGCGCGAATATCGCGTCACCATCACCGCGAAGGACATCGACGCCCGCGTCGACGACGAGGTGAAGAGCATCGCCCCGACCGTTCGTATGCCCGGCTTTCGCCCCGGCAAGGTGCCGCCGAACCTGATCCGCAAGATGCACGGCGCCGCGCTGTCGGCCGACGCGCTGAACAAGGCGATCGACGCCGGCGTGCGCGACCTGATGACCAAGGAAAAGCTGCGCCCCGCGTTGCAGCCCGCGGTGTCGCTGGACGAGAATTATGAAAGCGGCAAGGACGCCGAAGTCACCGTGGCGCTGGAAGTGCTGCCCGACATCGCCGCCCCCTCGATCGAGGGGCTGAAGCTGGAACGGCTGACCGTTCCCGCCGACGACAAGGCGGTGATGGCGAAGATCGAGGAATTCGCCGCGCAGATGAAGCGCTTCGAAGACGCGCCGAAGTCGAAGAAGGCCGCCACCGGCGACCAGCTGATCATCGATTTCGCGGGCAGCGTCGACGGCACCCCCTTCGACGGCGGCACCGGCGAGGACATGGCGGTCGAAATCGGTTCGGGCCAGTTGATCCCGGGCTTTGAAGACCAGCTGGTCGGCGCCAAGGTCGGCGACGAAAAGACCGTCAAGGTGACCTTCCCCGCCGATTATCCGGTCGCGGACCTGAAGGGCGCCAACGCCGAATTCGCCGTGACGGTGAAGGAAGTGAAGGTTCCGGCCGAAGCGAAGATCGACGACGAGTTCGCCAAGTCGCTCGGCCTCGAAAGCCTCGACAAGCTGAAAGAGCTGATGAAGGACCAGGTCGAGCAGGAACTGAACGGCCTGACGCGCACCTATATGAAGCGCAAGCTGCTCGACCAGCTCGCCGCGAGCCACGACTTCGATGTGCCGCCGACGATGGTCGAGGCCGAGTTCGCCCAGATCTGGCAGCAGCTGGAGCAGGAAGTCGCGCGCGAGGACGATGTCGAGGCGGCGAAGGCCGAGCTGGAAAGCGACCGCGAAGATTATCGCGCGATCGCGGTGCGCCGCGTGCGGCTGGGTCTGCTGTTGTCGGAAATCGGCCAGGCGCATGGCGTGCAGGTGTCGAACCAGGAAATGCAGCGCCTGATCGCGCAGGCGGCCCAGCAGTACCGCCCCGAAGATCGCCAGCGCTTCGTCGAATATGTCCAGCAGGACGCGCTCGCCGCGGCCCAGCTGCGCGCGCCGCTGTATGAGGACAAGGTCGTCGACTTCCTGTTCGAAAAGGCCGAGATCAGCGACCGCGAAACCACCCGCGAGGAACTGGAAGCCGCGATTGAAGCCGATGACGATGGCGGCCACGTCCACGGCCCCGGCTGTGGCCACGACCATGATCATGACGCCAAGCCCGCCAAGAAGGCGGCGGCGAAGAAGCCGGCCGCCAAAAAGGCCGACGTGAAGGAAGAGGCCGCCGAGGCCGCTCCTGCGAAGAAGGCGCCGACGAAGAAGGCGGACGCCAAGCCTGCCAAGGCAGCCGAAGACAAGCCCGCCGCGAAGACGGCGGCTCCGGCGAAGGCCGCCGAAGACAAGCCGGCGGCGAAGAAGGCTCCGGCCAAGAAGGCGGCAGCGAAGAAATAAGCTGCGGCTGACGGATTATGGAAAGGCCGGGTGGAGCGATCCACCCGGCCTTTTTTGGTGTTTGGGATAGATTACCCCTCCCCTTCAGGGGAGGGGTTGGGGTGGGGGCTGGCAGCCTTGCGCCAGGCCGATGGCCCCCACCCGCTGCAACTAGCCAGCAAGCTGGCGAGTTTCGCTGCCCTCCCCTGAAGGGGAGGGCGGAAGCACGTCAAATCACCGCCATATTATAACAATGCCAGCTGAAGATCGCCGCGGCGCCGCGGTGCGGGCGCCAAGGTTCGGCGAGGTCGCGGGTGGCTTTTTCGCTTGGGCGCGCGTCCAGCTGAAGGATGCGGCCGACGGCTTCCTGCACCGCGAGGTCGCCGGCGGGCCAGACGTCGGGGCGGCCTTCGGCGAAGAGCAGGTAGATTTCGGCCGACCAGCGGCCGATGCCCTTGACCTTCGTAAGCAGCGCGATCGCCTCTTCGTCGTCGGCGGGCAGGGCGTCGAAGGCGAGGTCGCCGTCGACGACGAGCTGCGCGAGACTTTTGGCATAGCCCTGTTTCTGCCCCGACAGGCCGCAGGCGCGCAGCGCGTCGAATTCGGCCGCCGCCATCACCTCGGCCGGGCAGCCTTCACCGAATCCAGCCTCCAGCTTGTTCCAGATCGAATTGGCGGCGGCGACGCTGACCTGCTGGCCGACGATCGTGCGGAGCAATGTCGTGTAGCCGGGGGCGCGAATCCTGGGTTCGGGATAGCCGGCATGGCCGAGCGCGCGCGCGAAACCGGGCTCGATCGCCGCGAGCGCGTCGATGCCGGCGTTGAGGTCCGGCTGGCTGAGCCCCATGACGATATTCTCCCTTTGTTCTACGCGGCCTGACTAGCAGCGCTTGATTTGGCGCGCAACGCACGACATAGCCCACGCGAATCGAACGATATGGGGATGCACATGGCCAAGCTGATTGTGGTGACGCGTGACGGGACCGAACATGAGATCGAAGGCGACACCGGCCTGACCGTGATGGAAAATATCCGCGATGCGGGTTTCGACGAACTGCTGGCGCTGTGCGGCGGTTGCTGTTCGTGTGCGACGTGCCACGTCCATGTCGAGGTCGCAGCCGGCGACCTGCCCGCGATGAGCGAGGACGAGAACGACCTGCTCGATTCGACCACCGACCGCGACGACACGTCGCGCCTGTCGTGCCAGCTGCCGTTCAGCGAGGCGCTCGACGGGCTGAAGGTACGGATCGCGGCCGAGGATTGAAGCGTCGCCCCAGCGAAAGCTGGGGTCGCAAGCGGTACGCGCAGCATTGCCGAGCAAGGCCTACCGCGATCCCAGCTTTCGCTGGGATGACGATCAGTTTCCCGACGTCGCCACCGCATAGAGCGCGACCGCGGCGGCGTTGGAGATATTCAGGCTTTCCATGCGCGGCGAGATCGGCAGTTTGGCCAGCACGTCGCAATGTTCCATGACATTGTGGCGCATGCCGTCGCCTTCGGAGCCGAGCACCAGCGCGACGCGGCTGCCGTCGAGGGTGTCGCCGAGCACCGTTTCGGTGTCGCCCATCAGCCCGATGCGCCAATATTGCGCCTCGGCGATTTCCTCCAGCGCGCGCGCCAGGTTGACGACCCGGATCCACGGCACGGTTTCGAGCGCGCCCGACGCCGAGCGGGCGATGACGCCGCTTTCGGGCGGGCTGTGGCGGTCCTGGGTGATGATCGCGGCGGCGTCGAAGGCGGCGGCCGAGCGCAGCACGGCGCCGATATTGTGCGGGTCGGTGACCTGGTCGAGGACGACGAGCGGGCGTCGGCTGTCGGCGTCGACCTCCGCCTGCAGCAGGTCGCCGAGATAGATGCCCTCGAGCGGGTCGACCTCGATCACCAGCCCCTGATGCGGCGCGTCGCGCGCGACCAGCCGCGCGAGGTCGGTGACCTCGGCATAGCTGATCGGCACCACTGGCGGCAGGTCGAGCTGGGCGAGCGCTTCGCGGGTGCCCCAGATGCGCTTGACGGTGCGTTCGGGGTTGGCGAGCGCGGCCAATACGGCGTGGCGGCCCCAGAAGCGAATGGCCTGTCCGCGCGGGCTTTGGCCGGCGGGACGGCGATGACGGGAAAATTGTCTCATAGCGCGCGGCCTTTCCCATGACTGGCATTGACAGGCAAGCCTCGTTTCGCCATTGGACCGCTTCCCAAAGCGGGCCCCATGGACAGGTGGCCGAGTGGTTAAAGGCAGCAGACTGTAAATCTGCCCGGGTTTCCGTACGCTGGTTCGAATCCAGCCCTGTCCACCATTTCCCTGCATAGCCCGGAATCGCGCGAGTTTCGCCCCGCGCGATCCTAGGGTCAGGACCCATTAATAGCACGTTCGAGGCGTCGAAATGGCGAAGATATTGGGCTTGGGCGGGTGCAGCGGGTAGCATCGCTACCCGCAAGGCTGCGCGAGCCCAAGATCGAAGCCATTTCGGCGTCCCTTCGGGATTTGATCGATTTTGCCCATTGCTTCGTCGGCAAGTCTTGAAATATCGATATATTCCCGCGCCTTGCCTCCTCGCACTGAACAAAATCGCTTCAAACCTCGAACGCGCAATTAGTGGGTCCTGACCCTAGCGCCGGGCGAGGACGTCGTAGTGACGGCCGAAGCCGAAGCGGTCGAAGCGGGTGAAGCCGGCGGCGCGCAAGCGGGTCTCGATTGCGGCGGCGTCGCTCCAGCGGCGGTCGATCTCATAGAATAGCGCCGCGATGCGATCGCGATGTTCGGACGCCATCAGCGCGTCGACCACCGTCTCTTCATGCCCCTCGACATCGATCTTGATCACGAGCGGTTCGGTGCCGGCGAGCAGCGCGTCGACGCCGCCGATGCCGAGGATGCGGATGTCCTCGCCGCCCGCGGTCGCGGTCGGCACCGCATCGCGCAGGCTGGCGACGCCGGTGTGCGCCGGGTCGGTGGCGATGCGCGCCATCCCCGAATGCAGCGACACCGCGGCATGGATCGGGCGGATTTTCCCCGTCTGGCCATTGAGCGCGATATTCTCGCCGAGCAGGGCAAAGGTCGCGCCGACCGGTTCGAAGGCAAGCGCGGCGGTGCACTGGGGGTTCTGCGCCGCAAGCAGGCTGTAGAGCCCCTGGTTGGCGCCGATATCGACGAAGACGAACGGGCGGTTCTGGGCGGCGAGATAGTCCGAGAGGACATGGCCATAGGTGGCGTAGCGGCAATATTGGAAGGTGCGGTCGCGCCAGTTCGCGCGCATCTTTACGCCATAGCGCGAGGTGACGACGTCTTGCGGACGTGGCAGCGGCAGCGCCGCAAATCCGCGCACCAGCCATTTGTGCAGCGTTTTCCGGACCCCATAGTCGAGGAAGGCGCCGATCGGCGTCGGCGCCGCAATGCTGGGCCGCGGCGCCATCAGCCGCCCCCCATATAGGCGAGGATCGCCTCGGCCGCGCGCGCCGCCGAGGGGCGGTCCTGGAGGTCGAAGCTGTAGCGGAACATATCCTCCTGCCGCTGGCGCATTGGGCCGGGCAGCCGCGGCGGGTCGGCGAGGGCGGCGGCGAGTTCGTCGATGGTTTCGACGACGGTGCCGGCGCGCCAGTGCGCGAAATCGGGATTGCCCTGCCACGCGATGCGGCGCGGATTGAGGAAGATGCACGGGCGCGGGCGGCGGATGAATTCATAGACTTGGCTGCTCGCGTCGCCGAGGTAGATGTCGGCGGCGTCGGTGTAGGTCATGTCGAGGCTGGCCGGGCTGCCGGTGTCGATCAGCAGATGGTCGTGCGCGTAATGATCGGGACGCGGGCCGTAGTTCCAGCCGAGCGCGAAGGGCGAGAGCGAGGCGGTGACCCGCTTGGCGAACAGCATGACATGCGGCGCGAAGATGAGGTTGTAGCGGTCGCTGGCGGCGAACCAGTCGAGGATCTGCGGCCCCATCCGGTACCACGAGGACAGTGCCGGGGAGGGATGCGGATTGTAGACGATCGTCGGTCGCTGTTTGGGAAACAGGCGCGGGCCGGTGGGGCGCGGCGGCAGGTCGAATTTGGGATAACCGACGATCGCGTGGCCGTCGTCGTTCAGCAATTCGGCCTGCGCGAGCCGGTCGCGGATCTTTTCGCCCGACAGCAGTACCAGGTCGAATTTGGCGCTCGCCTTGTCGAAGCCGATGGCGCGGTCGCCGGCGCCGTGGCGGGTGTGGACGAGGCGGAGCGATTTCAGCCCGAACAGCGATTTCAGCAGCAGCGAGGTTTTTTCGGGCACCACCAGCGCGTCGAGTTCGCGAAACCGGTCGAGATTGCGGTGGAGGACCGAGACGATGTCGGCGGGGATCGCGCGGCCGCTGAACCGGTTGGCGGCGCGGGCGAGCGGGGAGGGTGGGCGCAGCCGGACGATGTCGGGCGGAGCCCCGGCGGGCGCCTGTGCGGCGGTGATTCGGCGGACCTCGCTTTCGCTGCCTTCGGACACCAGAATGCTGACACGCGCGTGGCGGTCCTGCCGCTGCAGTTCGAGCGCGACAGGTAGCGCGTGGGCGACCTGATGGCCGCCATGATGGTTGAACAGAAAGCCGATGTGCATCGTCGGTCAGCCCTGCCGCCCGCGCCAGTCGATCACCGGCCAGCCGCGCGCCGCCGCGATGGCCCGGAGCCCGCGCGACGGGTTGACGGCCAGCGCCTCGTCGCAGATTTCGAACAAAGGCAGGTCCGACGCATGATCCGAATAGAAGCGGATGTGCGCGGTATCGCGGGCGATGCCGGCATCACCGAGGAAGGCCTCGATGCGCTGCCGCTTGGCGGCGCCGTAGCAGTTGGCGCCGTCGATCCCGGGGAGAAGGCAACCGTCCTGCCAGCTTGATCCGCTTGCGACGACATCGGCGATGCCGAGCTGGCGGGCGAGCGCGGCGGTGTAGAAATGCGGGGCGGCGGTGGCGAGCAGGACGCGGCGGCCGGCGCGGCGCTCCGCCTCGATCAGCGCAACTCCTTCGGGATAGAGGCCGTTTGCGACGAGCTGGCGGGCGAAAAGGTCGGCGAGGCGCGCCGCCTCGCGTTCGGGCAGCGCGCGGCCGAGGGCGAGGCGGTGCATCGCCTGTTTCATCAGCCGCCGCGGCAGCAGCTTTGCCGCATAGAGGATCGCCGCCGGGATCAGCAGCGGGACGAGCAGCAGCCGCCATGGCGCGCGGTGGCGCGCGGCGAACAGCAGGAAGCGGGTGTAGGTCGGCTGGATCGTCAGCGTCCGGTCGAGGTCGAAGATCGACAGCGCGACTTTCGGCGTTTCGACCGGCGCTCGTTCGACCGTCTGCGGCGACGCCGCCCTGTCCTGTCTTTGTGTCTGTGCCACGACCCGCTCCTTTGTTGCGGGGGGCGCTGTGGCACCGGCTCCTGTCGCGGCGATGGCGCGAAGATTTGATTTTCGTCATCTTTGCGCCGGGCCGCCCGGAATCGATGGCGGGGCGCGGGTTCAGGCGGTAACAACCCGGCGATGCATATTCTGGTGATCGAAGACGATGCCCGCGTTGCGGCGCATATCGGCAAGGGGTTGAAGGCCGCGGGGCATGTCGTCGACATCGAGGGCGACGGCCGCGCCGGGTTGCTGCGCGCCGCCGCCGATAGCTATGACCTGATGATCGTCGACCGGATGCTGCCGAACGTCGACGGGCTGACCATCGTCCAGACGATCCGCGCCACCGGCGACACCGTGCCGGTGCTGATCCTGAGCGCGCTGGCCGAGGTCGACGAGCGCGTCGCCGGGCTGCGCGCCGGCGGCGACGATTATCTGACCAAGCCGTTCGCGATGTCCGAACTGCTGGCGCGCATCGACGTGCTGAGCCGGCGCGGCCCGGCGATCGTCGCCGAGACGCGGCTCGCGGTCGGCGACCTCGACATCGACCTCTTGGGCCATGGCGTGCGGCGCGGCGGCAAGCCGATCGACCTGACCGCGCGCGAATTTCGCATCCTCGCCTATCTCGCGCGCAACGAAGGGCGGGTGGTGACGCGCTCGATGCTGCTGGAGCATGTGTGGGATTATCAGTTCGATCCGCAGACCAACATCATCGACCAGCATGTCAGCCGCTTGCGGCAAAAGGTCGATCGCGGCTTCGGTACGACGCTGATCCACACGGTGCGCGGGACGGGTTATATGATGCGGGCCGCCGGGTGAGCGCGGCGCTGCGCGGGCGCCTGTGGCGCAGCCTGACGCTGCGGCTGGGGCTGATCTATGTCGGGCTGTTCCTGACCTCGACCGCGCTGATGTTCGCCGCCGCCTATTGGATCGGGGTTTACCAGCCGCTGCTCGGCGAGGCGGCACAGGTGCGCAAAGAAGCCGGCGACCTTGCCGCGATCGACCGCGCCGGCGGCCGCGATGCGTTGTTGCGCGCGCTCGCGGTGCGGCGCCCGACCGGCCCGCGCCGCGCCTTCGATGCGCTGGTGGCGCCGAACGGTGGGGTGGTGACCGCCAACCTGCCGAGCTGGCCCGACGCGCCGATTTCGGGCTGGGCGCTGCTGGAGGCCGACAGCTATCGCGGCGGACAGGAGCGCGACTATGAAGCGCTGGTCGTCGAGCAGCGGCTCGACGACGGGGCGCGGCTGATGGTCGGGCGCGATGTCGAGGATATCGACGACCGCGACGAGCTGTTCACGATCGGATCGGCGTGGCTGATCGTGATCGCGGCGCTGCTCGCGGTCGGCGGCAGCCTGGCGATGAGCGCCGCGGTCGGCCGGCGGATCGACGCGGTGACGCGCACCGCGCGGCGGGTGATGGCGGGCAGCCTGACCGAACGCATCCCGCTGCGCGGCACCGGCGACGATTTCGACGAGCTGGCAGGCACGCTGAACCAGATGCTGGGGCGGATCGAGGAATCGGTCGAAGCAGTGCGGCGGGTGTCGGACAATGTCGCGCACGAATTGCGCACCCCGCTGGCGCGGCTGCACGCCGACCTCGACGATCTGCGTGCGGCGAAGGACGACGCGGAGCGCGAACGGCTCGCCGACCAGGCGGTGGCCGAGGCCGAGCGGTTGCAGTCGATCTTCGACGCCTTGCTGCGGATCGCGCGGATCGAGAGCGGGCGGCATCTGGTGGGCTTTGCCCCGACCGACATGTCGACGCTGATTGCTGATGCGATCGAATTCCACACCCCCGATGCCGAAGCGCGCGGCCAGCGGATCGCGAGCCGCGTCGCGCCGGGGCTGATGCTGCACGCCGACCGCAACCTGATGTTTCAGGCGGTGTCCAACCTGCTCGACAATGCGATCAAATATGGCGGCGAGGGCGGGGCGATCATGGTCACCGCCGCGGCCGCAGGGACGGGCCTGCACATCGAAATCGCCGACCGCGGCCCCGGCATCGCCGCCGAATTTCGCGACCGGGTGAAAGAGCGCTTCTTTCGCGTCCCGGACACCGCCGCGCAGCCCGGGACCGGGCTGGGCCTGGCGCTCGTCGCGGCGATCGTCGCGTTGCACAAGGGGCGGATGGCGATCGGCGACGCCGCGCCGGGGACGGCGGTGGTGCTGAGTTTTTGATGGCTTTGGGGTGGAGCGGCCGTTGACCCTCTCCCGTCGGGAGAGGGATACGTAGGCTTGATTGCGAAGCAACCTAGCCGAAGTTGGGTGAGGGGATCACCCTAATCTGCGAAAGCGATACTCAGACACCCTCACCCAACCCTCTCCCAAGGGGAGAGGGCTTTACGCCCGCAACCGGTCGTTAGCAGCTACTCCGCCTCCACCAGTTCGCGTTGCAGGAAGGCGTGGAGCATTGCGGCGCGCACCGCGTCTTCGGCATGGTCGGCGCCGACCGAATGGCCGCCCTCCATATATTCGTGGTAATAGACGCGGTTGCCGAACTCTTCGAGCCGCGCGGCGAATTTGCGCGCGTGGCCGGGGTGGACGCGGTCGTCCTTGGTCGACAGATAGAGGAAGATCGGCGGGTGGGTCACGCCCCTGCGGATGTTGTGATAGGGCGAATATTTCGACAGGAACGCCCAGTCTTCGGGGACGTCGGGATCGCCATATTCGGCGACCCACGAGGCGCCGGCGAGCATCTTGTCGTAGCGCCACATATCCTTGATCGGCGAACCCGAGATGACGGCGCCGTAGAGGTCGGGGCGCTGGGTCATCGCCGCGCCGACGAGGACGCCGCCGTTCGAGCGGCCCGAAATCGCGATCTTGCCTTTGGCGCTGACGCCGGTGGCGACGAGATCCTCGGCGACGGCGTGGAGATCGTCGAAGCTCGCCTGGCGTTTCTCGCGCAGCGCCGCCTGATGCCACGCCGGGCCATATTCGCCGCCACCGCGGATATTGGCGAGGACATAGGCGTTGCCGTCCTCGACCCAGAACAGGCCGAGTGGGCCGGCGCGATAGGGCTGGCCGGTGAGGTAGCCCGGCGTCTGCGCGGCGCGGAAGCCGCCATAGGCGTGGACGAGCGCCGGAACCGGGCCGGTCGCGCCCGCCTTGCGGACGAGGAAATAGGGGATTTTGGTGCCGTCCTTCGAAGTCGCGAAGCGCTTTTCGACGGTCATCCCCTTGGCGTCGAAGGTGGCGGGCAGTGTCTGGACCGGCTGCGGCGCGCTGGTTTCGGACACCGCATAAAGGGTGGGCGGCATCAGCATCGTCTCGGCGGTCGCGAGCACCATGTCGCGCTTGCCGATCGTTCCCGCGATGCCGACGGTGGCGTTGGCGGCGAGCGGCACCTCCTTCTGGCTCCATTTGCCGCTCGCGGGGTCGCGGCGCAGCGCGAATAATTTGCCCTCGACATCGTCGAGCGCCTTCACCCACAGGATAGTGTCGGTGGCGGCGACATTTTCTATCGCCTGCGCCTTGGTCGGGGTCATCACCGGGACGATCGGCACCTGGCGGTCGGCGGCCATGTCGGCGAGCGACAGCGAGACGAGCGAGCCCGCGGGGAGGTTCGCCCAGTCCTGGTTGAGGAAGACGACGAGCTGCCCGCCGATGACGTCGCGGACGCTCGCGGTGTCGGGGATGATCGTCGAGATGTAGCGCGAGGCATCGACGTTCGGCAGCCGATAGTCGGTGGTGTAGAAGGTCTTGCCGCGGCTGATCATCGGCCAGCGCTTGTCACCGTCGGTGAAGGCGAAGACGTTCATGCCGACGTCCTCGGCCTCGCCCTCTGCCACGGTGACGGCCGACGCCAGCGGGGTGCCGCGTTTCCAGCGCTTGACGATGCGCGGATAGCCCGAGGCGGTCATGCTGCCCGCGCCATAGTCGGTCGCGACGAGCAGGGTGTCGGCGTCTTCCCACGTCACGCTGCTTTTCGCCTGCGGCAAAGTGAAGCCGCCGGTGACGAAGCTTTTGGTGGTGCGGTCCCATTCGCGGACGATGTCGGCGTCGGTGCCGCCGGGGCTGAGCGAGACGAGGCAGCAGGTATAGGCGGGGGCGAGGCAGTCGGCGCCGTGCCAGACCCAGCTTTGGCTCTCGGCCTTACCGAGCGCATCGACGTCGATCAGCGTCGTCCAGACGGGCTTGCCGGCGAGGTAGGCGTCGAGCGGGCTTTGCCGCCACAGCCCGCGCGGGTTGGCGGCGTCGCGCCAGAAATTGGTGATGGTGTCGCCCATGACTTCGCCGGGCATCGCGATCTGGCGGTCGTCGTCGAGGATTTCGCGGGCGCGCTTGCGGTCGGCCTCGAAACCGGGGCGGCCGAGCAGCAGCTTGTCGGTCGCGGCGTTTTCCTGCTTCACCCAGTCGAGCGCCTTCTGGCCCTCGATATCCTCGAGCCAGAGATAGGGGTCGGCCTCCTGCGCCGCGGCGACGGCGGTGAATGAACAGCTGAGGGCGAGCGCGGCTAGGCTGGCGCGGATCATCGAACAGTCTCCCTGGGGTGTGATGAAGCTGTGCTAGCAGCATTATACAGCCGAGGGGAAGGCGGCGATTATTGATCGATGATGATCGTGCCGGGGTGATGCTTGTCGAGATGTTTCTTGATGATTTTGAGGTTGCGGGTGTTCGACCGGAAGAAAAAGTCGAAGGCGTCGCCGACCAGCGGCACCGCGCCGAGCGCGGTATCGACGCCGAGATTGCCGACCATCCGCCAGATCTTCCATTTCGGCATGCCGAGGTTGCGCGCTTCCCAGATGAGGTAGGCGCCCATCGTCGCGGCGATGAGGTCGCCGACGACGGGGACCAGCCCGACGATGGCGTCGAGGCCGACCGGGCGGTTGATGCCGGGGATGACGAAGCTGCGTTCGAGCAGGATTTCGAGCGTCTCGACGCGCTTGCGCAGCGCGGCGGGATCGCTGCGATTCGGGATCAGCGCGTCGAACATCGCATCGGCGCCGGGGCGCGGGCCATTGGGGGGAGGCGAGAACGAAGGGGCCATCGGGGTCCTTTCAAAAGCGCGCCAAGATGACGCGCCGCCTGCTTAATTGGGCTTGGTGATGAGATGATTCAATGGGTGCTGGGCGCGGCCGTTGGCGCGCAGCCCGGTCAGCCGCTGCGACGCGACCGACCAGCGCAGCGGCGTCGCGAGCGGAATGAAGGGGGTGTAGCGGGCGAGCACCGCCTCGGCCTCGGCGATCTGCTCGGCGCGCTGGCCGGCATCGATGTTGGCGGCGGCGCGGTCGATCAGATTCTGCGCGTCGCGATTGCATAGCGTGTCGCGGCGGCACGACAGGCGGCGCAGCGCCCACAGCGGATCGTCGTTGGGGGTGACCTCGTCGATCAGTTTCAGGTCGGCGGCGGCGGTCATCGCAACGCGCTGGCTGGGCACGCCGATCGCGGCGAAATCGGCGGCGACATAGGCGAAGAGGATGCGGCCGCCTGGCGAATCGGGAACCGCGATGCGCAGCGGCTCAATCTCGCGCCCGGCGGCGAGCCAGGCATCAACGACCCGGCGCGCCTGGGTGAAGCGCGACGCCTCGTCATAGGCGGCCCACGGCGGGATCAGCGGCGGCGGCCCGCCGTCGCGGGTATAGAGCGTCGGGCGCAGCGTCTGCTGCGGCTGCCATTCGGCGAGCCCGAACGCTTCGACCAGCCGCTCGCGGCGCACCACGCGCACCAGCGCATCGCGGTTGGCATCGGTGGCGAGAAACCCCTCGGCGCGCACGAAGGCGAGGCCGAACAGGCCGGGCACCGGATCGACCACCAGCCGCGAGCGGCCGATGTTGGAAGCGACGAAATAGGGC
Source organism: Sphingopyxis sp. (assembly GCF_050916055.1). Classification (GTDB taxonomy): domain Bacteria; phylum Pseudomonadota; class Alphaproteobacteria; order Sphingomonadales; family Sphingomonadaceae; genus Sphingopyxis. The sequence continues at coordinate 1,938,842 of NZ_CP051527.1, read as the reverse complement.
AGGGTCGAAAAGCGGCCGCCGAGCACGCCGTCGGCATAGCCATTCTTGAACCGCGCCAGCGCCCCCGGCGCCGAGGTGCCGACGAGTTCGATCGAGGCGGCGGGGTCGGCGGCGGCGGCTTCGGCCGCCTCGGGGTCTTCGGCGAGCGGATCGGGAACCGGCGAGAGCAGGATGGCCTGACCGATCCGCCGCGAGCGCATCGGGCCCCAGCCCATCCCCTTGTTGACGATCGCCATCGCCGGCTGGGCGAGCAGTTCGAGCATCCCGGGCTGCGGGATCGACAGGCGGATTTCGATGACCCGTTCGGTCATCGCCTTGATCGATTCGACCTCCGGAAAATCGTCTTTCAGGAGGTTGCGGCTGCGATCGGCGAGATGCGCGCGCAGGATCGCCGCGACATCCGCGGCGGTGACGGTGCGGCCGTTGCTCCACTTCGCCTCGCGCAGCCGGAAGATATAGCTGCGCCCGTCGGTGGTCACGGTCCAGCGATCGGCGAGACCGGTGTCGATCTGCCCCTCGCCGTCATAGCTGACCAGCCCCTGCGAGGTGGCGTCGAGCAGCGCCGCATTGGGCGCCGACAATTCGCCGTTGACCGGATTGGCGGCGGGGTTGAGCGGACCGATCGCCGCGATCCGCACCGGCCCGCGCTCGCCGAACAGGCCGCAACTGGCGAGCGATGCCGCGGCGGCGAAGAGGAGGGCGGCGGTGGTAGCGGGACGAAGCAAAGCCATTGCCGCATCCTAGGACGATGCGCCGGCCAAGGCCATGCCCTTGTCATGCCGGCGCTGGCCGGGGTGGCGGGGCGGGGGCGCGCAATCTGCGTAACCCTTCGTTCATGGCGAATATGCCACGATTGCCCGCATGACAGAGTTGGCCTTCTTGCTTTCGCTTCCCATCTGGGGATTTATGACGGTCGAGGGACCGCCGGTGGCGGACGATACGGGGTTGGGTTGCACGTGAACAAGTTGATCGATCGCAGGTCGATGCTGGCGGCAGCGGCGGGAGCCGGGGCGCTGGCGGCCTGGCCGGCGCGGGCGCAATTGCCCGACTGGATCCAGCAGCCTGCGCTGCCGCCTGCCCCGCCCGTCGATTATCTGGCGGTCGCGCGCCAGCAATTGCAGGGGCAGGGGCGCAATATCGCCCAGACCGATCGCGTCGGAATCGTCGATTTCGGGCTGCCCTCGTCGCGCCCGCGCTTTGCGCTGGTCGATATGATCGCCGGGCGGGTCGACATGTATCCGGTCACCCACGGCCGCGGGTCGGACCCGCAGCACGACGGCTGGCTCAAAAGCTTTTCGAACCGCGTCGGCAGCCTCGCGACCTCGCGCGGCGCGTACCGGACCAGTGATTATTATTGGGGCGCCAACGGGTCGTCGATGCGGCTCGCCGGGCTGGAACCCGACAACAACAATGCCGACGTCCGCGCGATCGTCGTCCACGGCGCCTGGTACGCCGAGCCGGGATTGATCGCGACGCAGGGCAAGCTGGGGCGCAGCGAGGGCTGTTTCGTGTTCGGCGAGGCGCTGTTGCCGCTGGTGCTGTACAAGCTCGGCCCCGGCCGGCTGCTGTTCGCCGACCGGCTGAGCGTGCCGCCGCCGATGCCGACGCCGTTCCAGCTGCCGCCCGCCGACCCGCTGCCGGGCATGGAGAATTTACGGCGCGCGAGTTCGATCAGCGGGCCGTTGCCGACGACGGCGGATTGATGGGGTAGGGCATGGTTCGGGTGGTGGCGAGCGGATGTTCGCCGATCCTCCCTGTCGCGCAGCGATGGGGAGGTGGCAGCCCGCAGGGCTGACGGAGGGGCCGACGCCGTCAAGGGCATGTGCAAGGCCGCGGCCCCTCCACCATCCGCTTCGCGGACGGTCCCCCTCCCCACGGCTTCGCCGCAGGGAGGATTAGAATGTCCGACGGTCAATAAATGCCGCTGGTCTCCGGCGTCGTCACGCGCGCGGTGGTCGTCGGGACCACCGGCGGCGGGGTCGGGGCGACGATCGTTGCGGTCGGGCGGCCGGGCTTGGCGAAGCTCGCCACCACCGGCGCGTCGCGGCCATAGAGGTCGCCGAGCTTTTTGACGCCGCCCTTGCCATTCGGAATGACGGTCCAGTACGCGACGTAGACGGGGAAGGGGTTGTCGAAGCCGAAGCGGGTGGTCTTGCCGCTGGCGACGACCTCGCCGAACTCCTCGGCGCTGCGGCCGGCGAACATCACCGTCATCAGGCCCGAGAAGTGCAGCGCCTTTTCGGTGCGGATGCAGCCGTGGCTGAACGCGCGCGCGGCGGCGTTGAAGGCGCCTTTCGACGGGGTGTCGTGCAGGTAGATGGCGTGCTCGTTGAGCATTTCGAGCTTCATCACGCCGAGGGCGTTGCCGGGCCCGGCCTTTTGCACCACCGACAGATTCTTGCCGCTGCCGGTCCAGGTGTAGCCCTGTGCGCGCGCCGAGGCGGGGTTGCGCGCGATCGTCGCGCCGATACCTTCGTTGATGATGCTGCGCGGCAGCGTCCACGTCGGGTTGACGATGACGCCGGTCGCCATCGGATTGAGTTGCGGCGTCGGGGTCGACGCCTTGCCGACGACGGCCTTGTGGGTCGCGATCACCGTGCCGCCATGGACGACGCGGGTCAGATATTCCGGAACGTTGCTGACCACGTAGCGCTCGCCCAGGTCGCGCGGCATCCAGCGCCAGCGTTCGATGTTGACGCGGATCGCATTGGCTTCGGCGGGGGTTTTGGCGGTTTTCAGCGCCGCCTTGAGCACCGCGAAATCGGGATGCACCGGATCGAAGGCGGCGAGCGTCGCGGCGATGCCATTGTCGGCGAGCGCCGTCGTCAGCAGGTGGAGCAGCGGCATATGGTCGGCGTCGTTGTCGACCATGAACCATTGTTTGCGCGCTGCATTGGGGGTGCGGCCGTCGCGCAAATGGGTCGCGAGCAGCAGGAAGCTGGCGGTCGCGACGCGGTCGAGCCGCGCCTGATCCTTGGCGATGATCGCGGCAGCGATGCCGTCGGGGTCGTAATCCCTGGCGAACAGCCCTTCGTCGCCGGCGCTTTCGATGAAGGTCAGCAGCGCGGTGGCATTGTCCTCGCTCCAGCTCGGCAGCTCGACCGGCGCCGCGACCACGGGCGCGTCGTCGGCGACCTTGTCGGGCTGGAGGATCACCGAATCCTCCTTGACCTCGGTCTGCGCCGCGGCGGGCGTGGCGAGCAGCGCCAGGGGGAGGCACAGCATAGCGGCGGGGAGCGCGGGAAAGCGGGTGTTTTTAACCATGGTCACGCCCATAGCCAAAAACCGCCGACAGTGAAAGTGATGGGACGCACGGCTGGGCGCATAAGCCCGGCCACCGACGTGTGTATCCGTAAGTGCGTCAGCCGTTCGCCGCATCGGCGTCGCGCGCCAGCCAGTCCTCCAGCCACTTGATCGTGTAATCGCCGTGGATGACGTCGGGATCGGCGAGCAGCGCCTGGTGCAGCGGGATGTTCGTTTTGACCCCGGCGATCACCATTTCCTCGAGCGCCCGGCGCATCCGCATCATGCAGCTTTCGCGGGTGCGGCCATAGACGATCAGCTTGGCGATCATGCTGTCGTAATAGGGCGGGATCGAATAGCCGGCGTAGAGCCCGCTATCGACGCGGACATGCATGCCGCCCGCGGCGTGATAGTTGGTGACCTTGCCCGGCGAGGGCATGAAGGTGCGCGGATCCTCGGCATTGATCCGGCATTCCATCGCATGGCCGCGAAATTCGAGGTCTTCCTGCTTCACCGACAGGTCGCGGCCGCCGGCGATGCGGATCTGTTCGCGGACGAGGTCGAAACCGGTGATCATCTCGGTCACCGGATGTTCGACCTGGATGCGGGTGTTCATCTCGATGAAGAAGAACTCGCCGTCTTCCCACAGAAACTCGATCGTGCCGGCGCCGCGATAGTGCATCGCCGCCATCGCGTCGGCGCACACCTTGCCCATCCGCGCCCGCTCTTCGGCCGAGATGATCGGCGAGGGGGCTTCTTCGAGAACTTTTTGATGACGCCGCTGGAGCGAGCAGTCGCGCTCGCCAAGGTGGATCGCGGCGCCCTTGCCGTCGCCGAATATCTGGAATTCGATGTGGCGGGGGTTGCCGAGATATTTTTCCATATAGACGGTGGGGTCGCCAAAGGCGGCCGCCGCTTCGGATGAGGCCTGACCCATCAGGCTTTCGAGGCTGTCCTCATCGGGAACGACCTTCATGCCGCGGCCGCCGCCGCCCGACGCGGCCTTGATCAGCACCGGATAGCCGATGTCCTTCGCCAGCCGCTTGGTCTCGTCGTCGAAGGTGACCGCGCCGGGCGAGCCCGGCACCACCGGCAGGCCGAGCGCGACCGCGGTGCGCTTGGCCTCGACCTTGTCGCCCATGGTGCGGATATGTTCGGGCTTCGGGCCGACGAAGATGATGCCGTGGGCCTCGATAATCTCCGCGAAGCGTTCATTTTCGGACAGGAAGCCATAGCCCGGGTGGATCGCGTTGACCCCGGTGATTTCGGCCGCCGAGATGATCGCCGGAATGTTGAGATAGCTGTCCTTGGCGGCGGGCGGGCCGATGCACACGGCTTCGTCGGCGAGGCGGACGTGCATGGCGTCGGCGTCGGCGGTCGAATGGACCGCGACGGTCTTGATGCCCATTTCGTGGCACGCGCGGTGGATGCGCAGCGCGATCTCGCCGCGGTTGGCGATCAAAAGCTTTTCGATGGTCACGGGCGCGCTCAGCTGATGGTGAACAGCGGCTGGTCGAATTCGACCGGCTGGCTGTTCTCGACATGCACGGCGGTCAGGGTGCCCGCGGCGGGGGCGACGATCGGGTTCATCACCTTCATCGCCTCGATGATCAGCACCGTGTCGCCGGCCTTCACCGCCGAACCGATGGCGGCGAAATTGGGCGCGCTGGGTTCGGGGGCGAGATAGACGGTGCCGACCATCGGCGACTTCACCGCGTCGGCGAAGCTGTCGATCACGGGGGCGGCGGCGGCTGCTGCTGCCGCAACCGGTGCGGCGGCGGCGGGTGCGGCGGGGGCGGGCGCATAAGCGACGGGCGCCGCGATCGCGGCGGCCTTGCGCGCGACGCGCACCTTGCGGTCGCCGTCTTCGACTTCGATTTCGGTCAGGCCGGTGTCGTCGAGCAGCTCGGCGAGCGCGCGGACATAGGCCGGATCGATGTTGATGCCATCGTTGTTATGGTCACCCATGAGACTTTTTCCTGTTGTTGCGGCGCTCGTATATCGGCGCCCTTGACCCGGTTTTTGATGCGCCCTCTTGTCAGAGACGGGCGGCGGCGTCCAGCGCCAGCGTGTAGCTGTTCGCGCCGTGCCCGGCAAAGTGCAGCGCCGCGGCCATGCCGACATAGCTGATATGGCGAAAGGGTTCGCGGGTCATCGGGTTCGACAGATGAACCTCGATCACCGGCACCTTGATCGACTTGATCGCGTCGTGGAGCGCGATCGAGGTGTGGGTGTAGCCGCCCGCGTTGAGCAGCACCGCCTTGGCGCCGGCGATATAGGCCTCGTGCAGCCAGTCGATCAGGACGCCTTCATGGTTGGTCTGGCGGCATTCCAGCCGCAGCCCGAGCTCGCCGGCCTGCGCCTCGAGCCGCGCGTGGATGTCGTTCAGCGTGTCGTGGCCGTAAATCTCCGGCTCGCGGGTGCCGAGCAGGTTGAGGTTGGGGCCGGAGAGGACAAAGACGGTCGGACGTTCGGACAAGCGGCGGGCTTTCGGTTGCGGCAGCGGTTGCTCTCCCTATATGGGCTGCTCGGCAAAAGGCAAAGCGACGAGGAAACGCCCTTGATATCGATCATCCTCAACGGCGAGCAACGGCAGGTGCGCGAAGGCAGCATCGCCGATCTCGTCGCCTCGCTGGGGCTCGACGTGAAGAAGGTCGCGGTCGAACGCAACCGGGCGATCGTGCCGCGCTCGACGCTGGCGACAGTGGCGCTTGCCGAGGGCGATGCGCTGGAAATCGTACATTTTGTGGGAGGCGGTTGTTGACCGACACTTGGAGCGTTGCCGGGCGGACTTTCACGTCGCGGCTGATTGTCGGGACCGGCAAATATAAGGACTTCGAACAGAATGCCGCGGCGGTCGAAGCGTCGGGGGCGGAGATCGTCACCGTCGCGGTGCGCCGCGTCAATGTGTCGGACCCGAGTGCGCCGATGCTCACCGATTATATCGATCCCAAGAAGATCACCTACCTGCCCAACACCGCCGGCTGTTTCAACGCCGACGACGCGATCCGCACGCTGCGGCTGGCGCGCGAGGCGGGGGGCTGGGCGCTGGTGAAGCTGGAAGTGCTCGGCGAGGCAAAGACGCTCTATCCCAATATGCGCGAGACGCTGGAAGCGACCGAGGTGCTGGCCAAGGAAGGCTTTCTGCCGATGGTTTATTGCGTCGACGATCCGATCGCGGCGAAGCAGCTCGAGGATGCGGGCGCGGTGGCTGTGATGCCGCTGGGCGCGCCGATCGGGTCGGGGCTGGGGATCCAGAACCGCGTCACGATCCGCCTGATCGTCGAGGGCGCGTCGGTGCCGGTGCTGGTCGATGCCGGGGTCGGCACCGCGAGCGACGCAGCGGTGGCGATGGAGCTCGGCTGCGACGGGGTGCTGATGAACACCGCGATTGCCGAGGCGAAAGAACCGATCCGCATGGCGCGCGCGATGAAGCTGGCGGTCGAGGCGGGGCGCGATGCCTATCTGGCCGGGCGGATGGGGCTGCGCAAATATGCCGATCCGTCGAGCCCGCTGGCGGGGCTGATCTGAGGGCTGCGCCGATGAAGATCGCGTTCCTGCTCGCTGCCGTCATGCTGCTCGCGCCACAGGCAGCGACCGCCCAGCCGGTGTTCGATAGCCACGTCCATCTGTGGGATGGAGAAACGTCGCTCGACGCCTATGAGACGCAGGTGAAGGCGGCGGGGCTGACCGTCAGCGGGCTTGGCGTCATGTGGTTCGGCGGGCCGAATCAAGCGCGCGAGGGCGATCCGGCCGACATCCGCGCGCGCAATGACGCGCTGCTCGCGCTGGCGGCGAAGCATCCGAACATGGTGCCGATCGCGACCGTGCATCCCTATGACGGCGAGGCGGCGCTCGATGAGTTGCAGCGCGTCGCGGGGCGCGGGGTGCGGGCGCTGAAAATCCATCCGCACACCCAGAAATTCGATCCCGCCGACCCGCGCGTGCTGGCGCTGGTCCGGCGCGCGGGCGAGCTGGGCGTCGTCGTGGTGATGGACAACGCCAATATCGTGCCCGGCGGCGACAGCGAGAAACTGTTTAACCTGGCGCTGGCGGCGCCGCGGACAAAGTTCGTCTTTGCGCATATGGGGGGCTTGAATTTCCGTTTCTGGAACATCCTGAAAATGGCGCGGACCGCCGAGGGGCTGTTCGGCGACAATATCTATTTCGACATTTCGGCGACAGTGACGCTCGCCGCCGATGCGCCGATCGAGGAAGAGTTCATTTGGACGATGCGCAACGTCGGCATCGATCATGTCCTGCTCGGGTCGGACTATCCGCAGTTCAGCCTGGCGCAGACGCTCGCGGCGCTCGAACGACTCGACTTGACGCCCGCGGAAAAGGCGATGATCCGCCATGGCAACGCCAAGGCGCTGTTCGATCGACCGTGAGCGCTAACCTAAGTTAAAAATGACTTTGCGATGAACGGTTTAGCCGATTTTCCGGAACATTGCCCCGCCTCGCGCATTGGTTGAGCAAGAGGCATGTCGCCTCTCGATCGAGCAAGGAGACACATCATGGGTGAACTCACCGACAAAGCCAAGGGCCTCGCCAACGAAGCCGCCGGCAACACCAAGCAGGCGATCGGCAAGGCGACGGACAATGAGCGTCTGCGCCAGGAAGGCGAGGCGCAGGAGCGCAAGGGCGAAGCCCAGAATCTGAAGGGCGAAGTCAAAGGCGCGCTTGGCGACAAGGTCTGACGACGCGACGAACGTCGCTTCGTAATCCGAAAAGGCCCCGGGAAACCGGGGCCTTTTTTTGTGCCTCCCCATCGCGTCGCGACGGGGAGGATTTTGCCTATCGGCCGCCCGACGCGACCAGGTCGATGTCGGTCATGCCGCCGTCGCGGCGCGCCATGACGACATAGGCGAGATCGCCTTTGGTGCCGCCGAGCATATGTTCGTTGCCATTGACGCGGTGGTCGCTGGTGTAACCGGCGCGAACCGCCATCGTGTGGTAATAGTCGAGCACCGCCTGCATCGACGCCGCGGTCTGGAAATTGACGACGCGGATATTGCACTTGCCGCCGGCAACTCCTGCGGCCTCGCGCAGGGTGGCGCGCGGATAGACTTTGAACGCGGCGGGCAGGCGGTCGGCCCACTGGTTGTTATAGGTCAGCTTGGCGTCGCAGCCGCCCTTGGTCTGGTCGCGCGCGAGGGCGCCGATGGTGACCGGGCGCTTGGTTTCGCAGCCGTCGCAGCCGGCCTCGAGCGGCAGCGCTTTCGGTGCGGCGAGCAGTTTGCCGGCCTTGAGCGCCGCGGCCGCTTCAGCCGCAGTCGCCGCCTTGCCGCCGCCGATGCCGGGGACGCCGCCGTCGACGGGGCGGTTGCCCGGCCCGACCGCATTCTGGTTCGCCTGGCCGGCAAGCTTGGGATCGACCATGATGCGGTCTTCGAGCGAGCCCTTGACCGCCGGATCGGCGCCGGTCAGCCCGTCGTCGAGCGGCGACAGTTCCGCCTTGGCATCGGGGTTGTCACGGCACCCCGCGAGCGGCGCCGTCGCCATCAGCAGCCCCGCAACCAGCCATTTTCCGCGCACCATCATCGCTAACACTCCCTTAATATAGGGAAGGGAATGCCCGATCCTGGTTAAAAATGTGCGCATAAAATGCGTTAACGGGTAAGACTTTGTTAGCCGAAAACTGTGCCGGAGCGAGACGGATCGAGCCCCGGCGCGGTCCGGATCAGGCGCGAGGTCGCGACCGCCGCCTGCCGGTGGATGACGGCCTGGCGATAAACCGGGTCGGTCACCATCGCCAGAAATGCGCCGCTGTCGGGATATTCGGCGACGAAGATCGCGTCCCAGCGCTCGCCGCCCGGACCGATCAGCAGTGCCTCCATCGTGCCGCGCCACACGATGCTGCCGCCGACGCGCTGGAACACGGGCCCGCTGTCGCGCCCGTAATGGGCGTAGGCCTCGGCGCCGGTCAGCCCCTGGCCCGCGAGCGGGTGGTCGGTGGGGTAGGCCGCCATGTCCCGAAAGCGCACGAGGTTGAGCATGTGGATCGGCGTGTCGCGCGGCAGCGCCTTGAAAGCGTCGAACTGCGCGCGTTCGGGGTCGATATGGTGGTCGGTCACGGCAGCAAGCCTTTGCGCCGGGCGCGCCAGGCGTCGGCGCTTAGCGTCCAGGCATCGACCCGCGCGCTCTCGAACGGGTCGGGCAGGCGGGTCGGGCCGCTGTTGGTTGCGCCGAGCCGCTGCGCCAGCGCCTGCGAACGGATGTTGTCGGGGTCGATGCAGTGCATCAGTTCGGGCCATTTCAGGAACTCGACGGCGAAATCGCACGCCGCGACGCTGCCTTCGAACGCATAGCCCTTGCCGGCGAACTTCGCGCGCACGCCATAAGCGATTTCGGGCGCCGGCCAACCGTCGGGTTCCCACGGGCCGAGACGTCCGACCCATTCGCCGCTGGCGCGCTCGATCACCGAAAACACCGAAAAGCCGCGGATGTGCCACGCGCCGGCGAGGGTGCACCATTGGCGCCACGCCTGCGACCGTCCGCAGGCGCCGCCGATGAACGTCATCGTTTCGGTTTCGGCGCACATTGCGGCATAGGCTTCGAAATCTTCGGCCGCGGGCGGGCGGAGGATCAGGCGCTCGGTGACGAGCAGGGGGCCGTTCAACATCGCGTCTCTCCCAGGCGGTGGGCGACGCTTCTGCGCCAAGACGCGGAACGGGGCAAGCGCCGCGGCGCTCGGACACCGTTGAGCCAGACACAGTTGAGGGCGCCAACGACCAGGTCGGCGCCCTCACCATCACGCATGCGGGCGGAGGGGTCTCGGACCCGCACCCGTAACGGTAACTCGTTTAGCGGCAGCGTGCCTTGCTGCGATCGATTTCGCGGCCGAGCAGCGCACCGGCACCGGCGCCGATCACGGTGCCGAGCAGCTTGTCGCCGTTGCCAGCGATTTCGTTACCGGCGAGGCCGCCAACCGCGCCGCCGATCAGCAGCCCGGTGGTGCCATTGTCGCGTTTGCAGCGATAACGACCGTCTTCGCCGCGCCAGATCCGCGTATTCGCGTTGACGCGCTGGTCCGAATAATGACGGTGACGCTTGTTCTTCTTGTGGAAGCCGGCGTCGGCCGAAATGTTTGCCGCGCCCTGCGACGGGACCGCCGACGAAATGCCGGCATAAGCGGGGGCGGTGGCGACCATGCCGATCGCGGCAAAGGTGCCGAGCAGGCCCTTGGTAAGATGACGCATCAGATTATCCTTTCCTGGTTCGGTGACCCGGCCCCCTTGACGAGGGCTGCGGGCACTACGGTGGTGAGAACGGCCCGATCGTCGCGTCTGTTGCATTAACATAAAGCAACGAGACGAACCGAGTGCTGACGGCGATGAACCGAAAGGGTCTTGCGGGGTTTGGGCGACCGTGCGACATGTTGCGCCATGCTCAACATCGGTTCGCTCATTATCGGCGCTATCGCGCTCGTCCTCGCAATTTTTGCGTTCATTCCGCTGCTCGGCTGGGCGAACTGGGTGATCATCCCGTTTGCGGTGGTCGGCCTGGCGCTCGGCGCGATGTCGGACAAGACGAGTGGGCGCAATCTGAACATCGTCGTGATCGTCATCGGCGTCGTGCGCCTGATGCTGGGCGGCGGCATCATCTGATCCTGGGGACCGGGCATTGGCCCCCCTGTCATGATGCGCGACACCGCCGCGGCGGGCAGCGATCGGGGCGGTTGGCCCTATGCGGTCGCCGCCTATGCGATCTGGGGCTTCGTGCCGCTGTTCTTCAAGCTGCTGGACAGCGTGCCGCCGATCGAGGTGCTGGCGCAGCGCATCGTCTGGTCCTTGCCGCTGTGTTTCCTGATCATGGCGTTCCGGCGGCAGATCGGCGACTATCTGGCGGCGCTGAAGGACTGGCGGGTGCTGCGGCTGCTGCTGGCGAGTTCGGTGCTGATCGCGCTGAACTGGCTTGTCTATATCCACGCGATCTTTACCGACCATGTGCTGGCGGCGAGCCTGGGCTATTATCTCAATCCGCTGGTCAATGTGATGCTGGGGATGATCTTCCTCGGCGAGCGATTGTCGCGGCTGCAGATGCTGGCGGTGGCGATTGCCGCGGTCGGGGTGGCGATCCTGCTCGGCGGCGCGCTCGACACGCTGTGGATCAGCCTGACGCTGGCGCTCAGTTTCGGTACCTATGGCCTGATCCGCAAGGTGGCGCCGGTGGGGTCGCTGCCCGGACTGGCGATCGAGACGACCTTGCTGTTGCCGGTGGCGGGCGCCGCGGCGCTATATTTCATCTGGCTGGGCGACGGGCGCGGTTTCGGGGCCGATCCGGAGATCAGCTGGCTGCTCGCGGCGGGCGGGGTGGTGACTGCGGTGCCGCTGCTATTGTTCGCGACCGCGGCGCGGCGGATGAGCTATGTCGCGCTGGGCTTCGTGCAATATCTGGCGCCGAGCCTGCAGTTCCTGCTCGGCCTGTTCGTCTTTGCCGAGCCGCTGAAGCCGGTGCAGTTCGCCTGTTTCCTGCTGATCTGGACAAGCATCGCGGTGTTCAGTTTCGACCTATGGCGCAAGCTGCGCGCGGAGCGGATCGCGCCGGTGGCTTGAGCTTGATCCTCCCTGTGGCGAAGCCATGGGGAGGGGGACCGCTCGCGGAGCGAGGGGTGGAGGGGCCACGACGGTTGCGCCATGGCCCCTCCGTCAGCGCTTCGCGCTGCCACCTCCCCATCGCTGCGCGACAGGGAGGATTTCTAGATCAGCCGCCAGCCCATCGTTTCGCCCGCGTGGAAGGGGACGACTTCGCCGATGCGGTCGGGGACCACGACGTCCGCGCGTTCCAGCGTCACCGTGCCGGTATTGAGCGGCAGACCATAGAAATTCGGGCCGTGCTCGCTGGTAAACCCCTCGAACTTGTCGAGCGCGCCATCCTGATCGAACGCGGTGATATAGGATTCGAGCGCATAGGGGGCGTTGAAGATCCCCGCGCAGCCGCATGACGCTTCCTTGGTGTGCACCGCGTGCGGGGCGCTGTCGGTGCCGAGGAAGAATTTGGGCGAGCCCGAGGTGGCGGCAGCGCGCACCGCGAGGCGGTGATGCTCGCGCTTGGCGACGGGCAGGCAATAGGCGTGCGGGCGGATGCCGCCGACCAGCATCGCGTTGCGGTTGATGTGCAGATGCTGCGGGGTGATCGTCGCCGCGACATTGGCGGGGGCATCGGCAACGAACTCGGCCGCCTCCGCCGTGGTGATATGCTCGAACACGATCTTGAGCGCGGGCAGGGCGCGGACCAACGGGTCCAGGGTGCGCTCGATGAACACCGCCTCCCGGTCGAAGATGTCGACGTCATGGTCGGTGACCTCACCGTGGATCAGCAGCGGCATGCCGATGTCCTGCATCCGTTCGAGCACGCCCATGATCTTCGCGACGTCGGTCACGCCATGCGCGCTGCCGGTGGTGGCGTGGGCGGGATAGAGTTTGGCGGCGGTGAACACCCCCTCGGCATGGCCGCGCGCGATTTCGTCCGCATTGGTGGCGTCGGTCAGATAGGCGACGATCAGCGGGGTGAAGTCGAGGTCGGCAGGGACCGCGGCGACGATGCGGTCGCGGTAGGCGCGGCCTTCCTCGGCGGTGGTGACCGGCGGCGACAGATTGGGCATGACGATCGCGCGGGCGAACTGGCGCGCGGTATATTGTGCCACATGGTTCAGCATCGCGCCGTCGCGCAGATGGACGTGCCAGTCGTCGGGGCGGCGGATCGTCAGGCGGTTGGTCATCTCGGTCTCCGCCCGCCCATGATGGGTAAAGGCTTTAAGTTCGCGTCCGCGCTCCCTATTGTCGGGGCATGGCCAACACAACCCTCCCGACGACTTTGGTCGACCGCGCGCTGATCCGTCTGTCGGGCGACGACGTCCGCGGCTTCCTGCAAGGGCTGGTCACCAACGACACGTCGGGCGAACTGCCGGTGTGGGCGGCGCTGCTGTCGGCGCAGGGCAAGGCGCTGTTCGATTTCCTGATCTGGAGCGACGGGGAGGACGTGCTGATCGACTGCGAGCGCGATGCCGCGGGCGATCTCGCCAAGCGGCTGACGCTCTATCGGCTGCGGCGGGCGATCACGATCGAGCGCGAGCCCGAGCTGTGCGTGCATTGGGCGCGGGACGGCGATGTCGGGGTCGTCGATCCGCGGTTGCCCGCGCTCGGCCGGCGCTGGCTGGCGCCCGCTGATGGTCACGCAGGCGCCGACGATGCCTGGCGCGCGCACCGCCTGTCGCTCGGGGTTACCGAGGGCCGCGCCGAACTCGGCGACGGGGCGACATTGTGGCTCGAATGCAATGCCGCCGAACTGGGCGGGGTCAGCTTTACAAAGGGCTGTTATGTCGGGCAGGAAAACACCGCGCGGATGAACTGGCGCGCCAAGGTGAACCGGCGGCTGGTCGTCGTGCCGATCGCCGATGCCGACGAAAAGCGGCAGATGGTCGCCTACCCCGAACTTGGCCTGTCGGTCGAGCATCGGCGGGTCGAGGATATCCCGGCGTCGCTGCGGCCCGGATGGATGGAGATCGCGTCATGAGAACCCGGCTGGCGGCGGTGCTGATGGGCCTCGCGGCCAGCGTGGCAGTGGTCCCGGCGGCCGCCGAAGCGGGCGACGAGGCCGCTCCGGCCTGTTCGGCGGCCGACAGCCCGGCGATGACCATAGGTGAGGTCATCGCGCTCGGTGAGGCGGCGGTCGGACGCTGCGTGACCGTCGAGGGGTGGGCGCTCGGCTTTTTCCTGCAGGCCGACAATGAGGCGCGCTACCGGCAGGAGCGTATCTATAACGACTATACCAGCACCGGCGCGGCGCTTGGTCTCTATGGCCGCGATCGCGGTGCGGCGCCCGCGATTATCCGCGCCACCGGCCGGATCGACAGTTGCAAGGCGGTCTATGATCGCATCGTCGCGGCGGGCGATATTCCCTTCCTTGGCGGCTTTTGTCATTATCATTACGGACTCGTCGTGAACGCCGCGACGGTGACCGAAATCGGCAAGCCCGACGTCGTACGTATCCCGGCGCGAACCGCCAGCGCTGGGCTCGGCAACCTGTCGCCAATGGCGCCGGGCGAGGCGCGCGACACGCTGGGCGCGGCCTTCGCGCCATTGCTCGATGCGCTCGTCAAGCGCGACGCGGCGGCGTTGAAGTCATTGCTCCGCAACGAGGCGGGTGCGGCGATGGCCGAAGACCGGCTCGCCAGCCGCGTCGCGGCGCTCACCGCGGCGGATTCTCCGGCGGCGGTCCTTCCGGCCGATGGCACGGCGGCGATCGAGGTTTTCGGCTGGCGCGAGCCGCTGTGGGCCGACGACCAGACGCGGGTGGGCAACGCAGAGGCGATGGCGAATACGACCAGCGGGATCGTCTGCGCCGCGCCGCAGCGGGCGGCCGCTGCGCGGCTTTGGCCGATCGACGATGCCGATGCCGGATTTGCCCGCGACCGACCCTATCTCTGCGCACGCATCTTCATCGGCGCCCTCAGCGAAGGGGGCGAGCGGATCACGCAATATATGGTCTATCCCGAAGAGCGGTCGGTCCGCGAACCGGCTTAACCAATCTCTCACCCCGATCTGCGACAAGCGCATCCATGTTAGGGCGCTATATCGCGATTGCGGCGGTACTGGCCGTCTTTTCGGTTGCCACGGCGGGCTTTGCCGGGCGGTCGCTGCGCGACGATGCCGGCGACGCAGCCGTGGCCGCCGAAGATAATTGGACGACCGACCGCAGCCGGCACGGCGGCTGGTCGTCGGCCGCTCCAGAGCCATCCGCTGCCGGCGAGGTGCGGCTGGGGCGGGCCGGCGATTCGCATTTCTATGCCGATGCCGACATCGACGGCACGAACATCCGGGTGATGGTCGACAGCGGCGCCTCGATCGTCGCGCTGACCCGCCGCGATGCCGAGGCGATCGGCATCGACGTCGACCGCTTGCCGGTTAGCGGCACCGCGCGCACCGCGGGCGGCGACGTGCCGATGCGCACGGTGATGCTGGACAGCGTCGACATCGACGGCATCGAAGTGCGCGGCGTGCAGGCGGCGGTGGTCGATGCCGACATGGGGGTGTCGCTGCTCGGGCAAAGCTATTTGTCGAAGCTCGACGCGGTGAATGTCGAAGGCGACACGATGACGCTGCGCTGAGGCGGCGCTATTTGGCCTGCTTGTCGATCAGCACCGCCTGTTGCCAGCGGCTCGGCGGCTTGTCGGTGCGGTGGATGCACCCCGCCCAGCAACAAGGGCGTTTCTTGCCCTCGATCAATTCCTCCACGGTTCGCGCGATGCGGCGGGCGCGGGTTTTCGCCTGCTTGGCATCCTCGACCCAGCAGATGAACTCGTTGCGGCCGAGCGGGGTCAGGCCGTCCCACAGCGCCAGCGTGGCGGGATCGGCGGCGAGCGCCGCCTGCATGTCGTCGCCCGCCTGGTGGACGGTGCCGTGAGAAAAAGCCTGGGCCATGGCGGCCGACAATATGGCGGGGCGGCGCACGGGTCAAACCCGCGAGACGGCAGAGGTGGCTTGTCATTTCGGGCGAGTTTCCCCACATCACGGGCATGAACGCTCCCAATCCCCCGATGCGCGCGGCGATCGTGCCGGTCACCGCTTTCCAGCAGAATTGCACGCTCTTGTGGTGCACCGAGACCAACAAGGCGGCCTTTGTCGATCCCGGCGGCGACCTGCCCAAGCTGAAGGATGCGGTGCGCCAGACGGGGGTCGAGGTCGAAAAGATCCTGGTGACGCACGGCCATATGGACCATTGCGGGCAGGCGGGCATGCTGGCGAAGGAACTGGGCGTGCCGATCGAGGGGCCGCACGAGGACGACCGCTTCTGGATCGAGCAGTTCGCCGCGGACGGCGCGCGCTTCGGCATGGTCGGCGAGACGTTCGAGCCGGACCGCTGGCTGGTCGACGGCGACACGGTGACCGTCGGTAACCTGACCATCGACGTCATTCACTGTCCGGGGCACACGCCGGGGCATGTCGTGTTTCACCATGCGCCGTCGAAACTGGCGATCGTCGGCGACGTGATCTTTCAGGGCTCGATCGGGCGCACCGATTTCCCGCGCGGCAATCACCAACAATTGCTCACATCGATCACGCAGAAGCTGTGGCCGCTCGGCGGCGACACGACCTTTCTGCCGGGGCACGGCGCGCACAGCAATTTCGCGCACGAACGGCGGACGAATCCGTATGTCGGCGACATGGCGATGGGCGCGGCCTGATCTCCCCTCCCGCTTGCGGGAGGGGTTGGGGGTGGGCAGTGACGTGGTTATGCCCACCCCGCTGCGACTAGCGAGCAAGCTCGCAAGTCTCGCTGCCCCTCCCGCGAGCGGGAGGGACGGAGCGGTTATTCTGGCGCCACGACCGCGGTTTCCTCGATGGTGGTCGAGGTAAAGCTCACCGGCGTCAGATAGACGACCGCCAGAGCGGTGAGCGCCAGCCCGAGCTGGGTCAGCATCGTGACGATCGTGCCGACCATGCGGCCCCACATCATCCCGTCCATACCAAGCGCATGCAGCACGCGGCCGACGAGGTAGAGCGCGCCGACCCCCCACAGCCACATCGACGAGCCGAGGCCGAGTTCGACGAGCGCGAGCAGGATCAGCACGAAAGCGGTGTTTTCGACGAAATTGCTGTGCGCGCGCATCCGCCGCGTGACGGCCTCGCTGCCGCCGTCGCCGACGAAGATCTTTTCCTTGGTCCGCACCCGTCCGACGCGGATGCTGAGCCAGAGATTGAGCAGCGCCGCCCCCGCGGCGATGGTCAGGCTGATGGGCAACAGGATCATTCGGCTTCCCCCCTCGTTTTGGCCGGCGTGCAGGCCACGCCGGCGTTGGCGGAGGTGTGGCATTGCCCGACGGGCAGGGCAAGCGCGGCATTTTTCGGGTTTGGGGTGGCCGCGATGGACGAAACGCCTGTCACAGGGCTTGCCTTTGCAGGCAAAAACGCTATAGCCGCGCCCGATCCGGCACCCGACACCTTCTGGCGTTGAGGCACCCTCCGGCG
Organism: Sphingopyxis sp.; assembly: GCF_050916055.1. Lineage (GTDB taxonomy): Bacteria > Pseudomonadota > Alphaproteobacteria > Sphingomonadales > Sphingomonadaceae > Sphingopyxis. The sequence continues at coordinate 1,921,626 of NZ_CP051527.1, read as the reverse complement.
GAAGATTTTCCTGTCAAATACCGGCAGGAACAGCCTTCGGCCTGGCGGGCGGGCCAGTCATTCCCGGCGACGGGGGCGACAAATCCGGGTAGCCGATTCGTGACACACTATTTGAGAATGCAGGAAAAATCATGGCCGTTCCCAAGCGAAAAACCTCGCCCTCGAAGCGCGGAATGCGTCGCAGCCACGACAGCCTGAAGGTCGAAGCCTATCAGGAATGCCCGAACTGCGGCGAATTGAAGCGCCCGCACAATCTGTGCAATGCCTGCGGCCACTATAATGGCCGCGAAGTGGTGTCGGTCGCCTAAGCATTAGCCGGAGGGCGCCAGTATGAGCCTGACACCGCGAATCGCAATCGATGCGATGGGCGGTGACGTCGGCGTGCGCGTGATGTGCGCCGGCGCCGCAATGGCGCGCCATCAGCACGACGGCCTGCGCTTCATCCTCGTCGGCGACGAGGTGCGGATCAAGGCGGCGCTCGACAATCACCCGAACCTGCGCGCCGCGTCGGACATCATCCACACCGATGGCGTGGTGTCGGGCGAGGACAAGCCGAGCCAGGCGCTGCGCAAGGCGAAAAGCACCTCGATGGGGCTGGCGATCGACGCGGTGAAGCGCGGCGATGCCGGCGGCGCGGTGTCGGCGGGCAACACCGGCGCGCTGATGGCGATGGCCAAGCTGGCGCTGCGCACGATGCCGGGCATCGACCGGCCGGCGCTCGCGGCGCTGCTGCCGACGCTCGGCGACAATGACGTCGTGATGCTCGACCTGGGCGCCAACACCGATTGCGACGCCAACAATCTGGTCCAGTTCGCGGTGATGGGCGCGGCCTATGCGCGCACCGCGATGGGGCTGGAGCGCCCGCGTGTCGCGCTGCTCAACATCGGCACCGAAGAATTGAAGGGCACCGACGAAATTCGCGACGCGGCGGCGATGCTGCGCGCCGCGAAGGGGCTGCCGATGGAATTCAGCGGCTTCATCGAAGGCGACAAATTGTCGCGCGGCGACGTCGACGTGATCGTCCACGACGGTTTTTCGGGCAATATCGCGCTCAAGACGATCGAGGGGACGGCGCGCTTCGTCACCGACCTGCTGCGCCGCGCCTTTACCAGCTCCACGCGCTCGAAGATCGGCTTCCTGATCTCGCGCCCGGCGACCGAGTTGCTGCGCCACCATCTCGACCCCAACAACCACAATGGCGCGGTGTTCCTGGGGCTCAACGGCGTCGTACTCAAGAGCCATGGCAGCGCCGACGCCAAGGGCGTGGCCAACGCCGTGCACCTGTGCGCCGAGCTCGTCGAAAAGGACATCACACGCCAGGTGACCGACGATCTCGCCAATTTCCGCGCGCAGGACAAGGCATGACCTTGCGCGCCGTGCTGGCCGGGACGGGATCGGCGCTGCCGCGCACCCGCGTGTCGAACGCCGAGCTGGCAGAGCGCGTCGACACCAGCGACGAATGGATCGTCGAGCGCACCGGCATCCGCTTTCGCCACATCGCCGAACCCGATGAAACGACCGCGACGCTGGGCGCGGCGGCGGCGGCGAAAGCGCTGACCGCGGCGGGGCTGGAAGCCGCCGACATCGGCCTGATCATCGTCGCGACGGCAACCCCCGACAACACCTTTCCCGCCAGCGCCACGAAGGTGCAGGCGCTGCTCGGCGCGCCCGACTGCATCGCGTTCGACGTCGCCGCGGTCTGCTCGGGCTTTCTGTATGCCGTGTCGGTCGCCGACGCGATGCTGCGCACCGGCGCTGCGAAACATGCGCTGGTGATCGGCAGCGAAACGTTCAGCCGTATCCTCGACTGGGAAGACCGCACGACCTGCGTCCTGTTCGGCGACGGCGCCGGCGCGGTTGTGCTGTCGGCAAAGGATGTCGACGACGATCAGGGCATCCTCGCGACCCGTCTGCACGCCGAGGGCAAATATTCGGGCATGCTGTACGTCGACGGCGGCCCGTCGACCACCGGCACCGTCGGCCATGTCCGGATGCAGGGCCGCGAAGTGTTCCGCCACGCCGTCACCAATCTGGCGTCGGTGCTCGGCGAAGTGATGGCCGATGTCGGGCTGTCGCCGAGCGACATCGACTGGGTCGTGCCGCATCAGGCGAACAAGCGGATCATCGATGCGACGGCCAAAAAGCTGGGCTTGCCCGCCGAGCGAGTCATCCTGACCGTCGATCAGCATGCCAACACGTCGGCTGCTTCCGTTCCCTTGGCGCTCGACCTCGCGGTGCGCGACGGGCGGATCAAGCGCGGCGATCTGGTCGTGCTCGAAGCGATGGGCGGCGGCTTCACCTGGGGCGCGGCGGTGCTCCGCGTTTAGCGGCCAGGGGCGACATTGGTCCCCGTTTCGGGCGGCGACGGATTCGTCGCGTCAACTTCTCCATCCATCCGTTTCAGTTTGGCGGATTTATTCGGGTTTGTTACAAGCATGTTTCGGGACTCGAGGCGGTGGGGGCTGCCAGGGTGCCGCGCATCACATTCACTTCAGGAGGGGGAAGGGAAATCATGACCGCCGGAACGCTTACCCGGGCCGATATCGCGACGCGGATCAACCAGCAGATCGGCCTGTCGCGCAATGAATCGGCGCATATCGTCGAATCGATCCTGGCACACATGTCCGACGCGCTTGCCGAAGGCCAGCATGTGAAGATTTCGGGCTTCGGCACCTTCGTGCTGCGCGACAAGGCGCAGCGGATCGGCCGCAATCCCAAGACCGGGATCGAAGTGCCGATCCTGCCGCGGCGGGTGATGACCTTTCGCGCCAGCCAGACGATGCGTGCCCGCGTCGCCGGCAAATAGGCCGGGCTTCGGCCATGTCCGATATTGATCCGTCCGGCGACGGCGGCAAAGCGGCGGGCGCGATGTTGTCGATCGGCGAGCTGTCCGACCGGATCGGGGTGCCGACGCACGTGCTGCGCTATTGGGAAACGCGCTTTCCGCAGCTGAAGCCGCTCCAGCGTTCGGGGCGGCGGCGCTATTATCGCGCCGCCGACGTCGCGCTGGCCGAGCGCATCCACCAGCTGCTGCATGTCGAGGGTTTCACCGTCGAGGGCGCGCGCAAGGCGTTGTCGGGACGCGGGCAGGCCGACGCGCCGCCGGTGGCCCGGCCCGTGGTACCCGCGGCGCCGACGCCCGGTCGCGGCGGTATTCCGATCGAGGCGCTGATCGTGCTTCGCCAGCGCCTCGCCGCAGCGCTCGGTTAACCGCTAATCGTCGTCCATCGCGGGCGAGAGCGCGGGGTCGAGGTCGCGCGGGCGGATGAACATCGTCAGCCGCGCCAGTCCGGTGTCGAGGGCATGCCAGTCGCCGATGTCGAGCTCGAGCCGTGCGAGCGCCGAGGTCGGCAGCTTTTCGTCGACCTTCGCGCGCAATTTGTCACTCTCCGATCCGGGGCCGTCGGACTCGGGGACGAGCATCAGGATCAGATCTTCCAGTCCGGGATTATGCCCCGAAATCAGCAGGTGCTCGGCATCGCGCCCGGTCTCGCGCACGACGTCGATCAGGGTTGCCGCCGACGCGAGGTAGATGCGGCGGTCCCAATGCGGCTCGATGGCGCCCAAATCGGCGGCGGGCAAAAAGACGTCGAGCGTTTCGGTGACGCGCACCGCGGGCGAGGCGACGATGCGGTCGACGGGCAGTTTCTGGCGTTTCAGATATTGGCCGACGACTTCGGCGCCGCGGCGGCCGCGGGCGTTGATCGGGCGGTCGAAATCACGCTCCACCGCGGCGTCCCAGCCCGATTTGGCATGGCGCAGGATCGTCAAAGTCTTCAAAATTTCTCCCCGCGCGTCGCGCTTATGCCCTCGTTCCTGCCGCCTTGTGCCGCAAAGTCATGACGGTGAAAAGGCGGCATATGCGCTTTGCCGGTGCCGGACGTTCGCCGCGGCGACATGGTTCACGACCTCGTCGAGCGGCAGCCGCCGGATCGGGGTGCCGTCGGGAAAGGCGCTGAGCAGCCGCGACGGGAAGCTGGGCGAGAGCATCACGAACTGGCCGAAATCGTCGGCGCGGCGGATCAGGCGGCCGAACGCCTGGCCGATGCGGGTGCGGATGACGCTGTCGTCATAGACGCTGCCGCCCTGCGCGGCGCGGCGCGCGGCGTGGAGGATCGTCGGGCGCGGCCAGGGCACGCCCTCCATGACGACGAGCCGAAGCGAGTCGCCGGGGACGTCGACGCCGTCGCGCAGCGCATCGGTGCCGAGCAGCGAGGCGTGCGGTTCGGCGCGGAAGATATCGACGAGGGTGCCGGTGTCGAGCGGATCGACATGCTGGGCATAGAGCGGCAGCCCGGCGCGCGCGAGACGATCGGCGATGCGGGCGTGGACGATGCGGAGGCGGCGGATCGCGCTGAACAGCCCCAGCGCGCCGCCGCCCGACGCCTCGATCAGCCGGCTGTAGGCGCCGGCGAGCGCAGGCAGGTCGCCGCGCGCGATGTCGGTGACGATCAGCACTTCGGACTGGCGGGCATAGTCGAACGGGCTGGGGACGGCGAAATGGCGGACGCTGCCTTCCATATGCCGCGCCCCGGTGCGGATGTCGGCGTCGGTCCAGCCGCCCCCCTGCGCATCCTGGCCGCCATGGCCGCTGCGCAGCGTTGCCGAGGTGACGAGGACGCCCTGCGCCGGGCGGTAGACGATCTCGGCGACCGGCCGCGCGGGATCGAGCCAGTGGCGATGGAGGCCGAGGTCGAACTCGCGCCCGTCGTAGCGATCGACCGCGAGCCAGTCGACGAAATCGGGATCGGCGGGGCCGCCGACGCGCCCGAGCAGCGACAGCCAGCTGCCGAGCGTGTCGACCCGCGTGCCGAGGCTGTTCCGTGCCCCGTCGACGCGCGCGCGCGCTTGGCCGTCGAGCCAGTCGGGCGGATCGTCGACCAGCGCGTCGAGCCGCTTGCCGAGCGCCATCAGCGGCCGCAGCAGCGCCTCGATCGCATCGCTCGCGCCGCCCGCGGCGGTCACCAGCTGCGGGTCGGGGTCGGCGAGTTCGGTTTCGAGGCCGTAACCGCTGTCGGGGCCGCGGGTGTCGACGCTGCGCGCATAGGTCATCGCGCGCACCGCGACGAGCAGCCGCTCGATCGCGCCCCACGGCTCATTCTCGGCGATGCGTGCGAGCCAGCCGTCGCCCGGCAACTCAGCGGCCGCCGCGATCGCCGCCTGGATCGCCTTGTCGCCCGCCGCGTCATAGCTGTCGACATCGGCGAGCCGCGCCGCGAGGCCGCGCCGCCGCCCGCGCGACTTGCCTTCCGGCCCCAGCACCCAGCGGCGGATTTCGACCGCTTCCTGCCCCGTCAGCGCGGCGGCGAACATGCTGTCGGCGGCGTCCCACAGATGATGGCCCTCGTCGAAGATCAGCCGCGTCGCGGGCGCCCCGCCGTCGCGCGGGCGGGCGGCCTGCACCATCGTCAGCGCATGGTTGGCGATCACGATGTCGGCCTGCGTCGCCGCGCGCGCCGAGCGTTCGATGAAGCATTTGCGGAAATGGGGGCAGCCGGCATAGATGCACTCGCCGCGCCGGTCGGTGAGCGCGGTGGTGCCGTTGCGGCGGAACAAGGCCGGCAGCCAGCCGGGCAGGTCGCCGCCGATCATGTCGCCGTCGCGGCTGTAGGCGGCCCAGCGTGCGACAAGCTGCGCCAGGATCGCGGCGCGGCCCGAAAAGCCGCCCTGCAGCGCATCCTCGAGGTTGAGCAGGCAGAGGTAGTTTTCGCGTCCCTTGCGCACGACGACCTTTTCGCGGTGCGTCGCGGCGTCGGGATACAGCTTCTCGGTCTCACGCGCCAATTGCCGTTGCAGCGCCTTGGTGAAGGTCGAGATGCAGACGCTGCCCGCCGACTGATCGATCCACTGCTTGGCAGGGGCGAGATAACCGAGCGTCTTGCCGATCCCGGTGCCGGCCTCAGCGACGAGCATCTGCGGCGCGTCCTTGCGCTCGCGCGGTGCGAAGATCGCGGCGGTGGCGCGCGCATAATCCTGTTGCCCCGCGCGCCGTTCGGCGCCGTCGCCGGTCAGCCGGTCGAGCCGCGCCGCGACGTCGTCGGGGTTCAGCGCCACCTGGCGCGGCGCGGGACGGGGCGGCGCCTCCTCCCATTCGGGCAGCCGCGCGAACAGCCAGCGATCGGCCTGTTCGGGCGGCGCGAGGCGCGGCTGGAGCAGCGGCGTCCACGGCCAGCGCTGGCGCCCGAGCGCCTGCAGCGCGTGCCACGCGCCTTCGCGTTCGGGCCAGTCGGGATCGTCGACGCTCGCCAGCATCGCGGCGGCGGCGCGCGGCAGGAAGGCGGCGATATCGTCTTCGGCGCGCGGCGCATCGAGCCCGATCGCCGCGGCGATGCCCGCCGGGGTCGGCACGGCGAAGCGCGCCGGATAGAGGAAGGCGAACAGTTCGAGCAGGTCGAGACCCGACAGTTCGGGATAGCCGAGCCGGTCGCCCGCCAGCGTCGCGCCGAGCAGCAGGTGCGGCGTCGCCGCGACCGCGGCGATCGCCTCGCCGCGCCCGACGCGCTGGACGCCGCGATGCGGATCGGCGAGCCAGATGCCGACGTGGCTCGCATGGATTGCGGGGAGGGAGAGCGGATCGGGCGCCATCGCGCCACGCTAGGGACAAAAGAGGAACGCGGCAAGGCTGGCGCCCGAATATAGGATTGGTCCAGGGCCGCTCCGGTCAGACCATCCTGTGCTCCAGGATCAATATAGTCCGCGCCGCCCGAACCCGCTCGGCCGATTGCGGCGGAAAATCTGCGCGGAATCGATCGCAGCCGTATTTCGCGCCCGTTCGAGCGCCTGGTGCAGCGGCCCGTGGGTGAGTTCATACGGAAAGCGGACCCCCATGCGGTCGAATTCGGCCCACATGACGACCGCGTAGACCGTCTGGCCGCCATAATGGATTTCGCAGCGCGAACGCTCCGGCATGCTGACGCCGTCGATGCGGGCGCCGCCTTCGGACAGGTCGGTGAGGCGGCCCTCGACCTGATTCAGGACGCCGTTGACGATGACGTCGATGTCGGTCGGCGTGCGGCGGTGGGCGCGGGGCAGGGGCGGTCGCGAGCTGGTCATCGGCCGGGCTTAGCGCGAACATGGTAAATTTCGGGTAACCATGATGCGCCGGGGGGTTGGGGGGCTGGGGCAAATTTGCCTTTCGATTCGGGGCCGGTTGCCGCTATGGGCGCAGCCATGACCGACTTGCATCTTCATCCGTCGCTGCGCGAGCCCGCGCAATCGTCCAAGGCCTGGCCGTTCGAGGAAGCGCGCAAGCTGGTGAAACGCTATCCGCAGGGCAAGCCCGGCGGCGCCCCCGTGCTGTTAGAAACGGGTTATGGGCCGTCGGGGTTGCCGCACATCGGCACCTTCAACGAAGTGCTGCGCACGACGATGGTCCGCCGCGCCTATGAAACGCTGACTGGCGGCGCCGCGACCCGCCTCGTCGCATTCAGCGACGACATGGACGGGCTGCGCAAGGTGCCCGACAATGTGCCGAACGGCGACATGCTGCGCGAATATCTCGGCAAGCCGCTCACCGCGATCCCCGATCCGTTCGGCACCCATGAAAGTTTCGCGCACCATAACAATGCGTTGTTGCGCGAGTTTCTCGACCGCTTTGGCTTCGATTACGAGTTCGTCAGCTCGACCGAACGCTATCGCTCGGGGGCGTTCGACGACGCGCTGCGAAATGTCCTCCGCCACAATCAGGACATTCTCGACATCATGCTGCCGACGCTGCGCGCCGAACGCGCCGCGACCTATTCGCCGATCCTGCCGGTCAGCCCGAAATCGGGGATCGTGCTGCAGGTGCCGGTTACGGTCGTCGATGCCGAGGCGGGGCTGGTGTCGTTCGAGGATGCGGGTCAGACGATCACCCACTCGATCCTCGGCGGCGGTGCCAAGCTGCAGTGGAAGGTCGATTGGGCGATGCGCTGGGTCGCGCTCGGCGTCGATTACGAGATGTATGGCAAGGACCTGACCGACAGCGGCGTCCAGTCGGGCAAGATCGCGCGCGCGCTCGGCGGGCAGAAGCCCGAGGGGCTGATCTACGAGATGTTCCTCGACGAAAAGGGCGAGAAAATCTCCAAGTCGAAGGGCAATGGCCTCAGCCTCGAGCAATGGCTCGACTATGGCAGCGAGGAAAGCCTGGCCTTTTATATCTATCGCGAGCCAAAGGCGGCGAAGCAGTTGCACATCGGCGTGATCCCCAAGGCGGTCGACGAATATCTGCAGATGCGCGGGACGTATCCGGCGCAGGAGCCCGACAAAAGGCTTGGCAATCCGGTCCATCACGTCCACGCGGCGCGCGGCGAGGCGATGCCGGCGACCGAACTGCCGGTGACCTTCGGCTTGCTGCTCAATCTGGTCGCGGTGATGGGCGCCGATGCGTCGAAGGCGCAGATATGGCGCTATCTGGGCCAGTACGTCCCCGGCGCCGACGCGGCGACCTATCCCGAGCTCGACCGGCTGATCGACAATGCGATGGCGTATACCCGCGACTATGTCGCGCCGACCCTGAACCGCCGCAAGCCGGTGGGCGGGGAAGTTTCGGCGCTCGCGGATCTGGATGCAAAGCTCGCCGCGCTGCCCGCCGACGCCACGCCCGACGACATCCAGAACATTGTTTACGAGATTGGCAAGAACGAGGCCTATGGCTTTGAAAACCTGCGCGATTGGTTCAAGGCGCTGTACGAAACCCTGCTCGGGTCGAGCGCCGGGCCGCGGATGGGCAGCTTCATCGCGCTGTTCGGGGTCGACAACACGCGGCGGCTGATTGCCGAGGCTTTGGCGTGATCGACATCTTCACCACCGGCGGGACGATCGACAAAGTCTATTTCGACGCGCTGAGCGAGTTCCAGATCGGCCCCGCGGCGATCCCCGACCTGCTGCGCGAAAACAACGTCCACGTCCCGCACCGCGTCACCCCGCTGATGCGCAAGGACAGCCTCGAGCTCGACGATGCCGATCGCGAAGCGATCCGCGCCGCGGTCGCGGCCAGCGATGCCGACCGCATATTGGTGACCCACGGCACCGACACGATGGTCGTCACCGGGCGTGTGCTGGCGGGGATTGCGGGCAAGACGATCGTGATGACCGGCGCGATGCAGCCGGCATCGGTGCGCGCGAGCGATGCCGAATTCAACGTCGGCTTTGCGCTGGCGGCGGTGCAGACGCTGCCGCCCGGGGTTTATATCGCGATGAACGGGATGGTTTTCGACCCGGCGACGACGGTGAAGGACCGTGCGGGGGCGCGCTTCGTCGCGGAATAGGCCGGGTATTCGGCGGTTGGAAGTTCACCCCGCCGCCGTCACCTGGCGCAGCACCGCGGCATAATTCGGCGCGATCGTCATTGCCTCATGCTTGCCGGCGCGGGCGAGCATCGCGTGGACCGCGGACAGGCGATAACAGGGCACGCCCATGAACAGATGATGCTCGGCGTGATAATTCACCCAATATGGCGCAACCGTCGCGCGCGCGAGCCAGCCGGCGCGGGTGGTGCGCGCGTGGGTGAAGGGATCGTCGCTGCCGGTCGTCGTGCACGCGTGCTCGGCGATGTTGCGGATGCGGAGGTACAGCTGGAAGGTCGTCGCCAGCCCGGCGAGCCACAGCAGGTAAGGCGTCCAGCCGTAAAGCGCGAGCGAGGCGGCGAGCAGCACCGCCTGGACGAGCAGGAAGCGGCCGACCGCGCGGGTCACCGCCATCGCGCCGGCGACATCGACCGTCGGTGACGTCATGCCGTCGTCCGATGGCTTGTTGAACGGCGTTCCCGCGCTGGTGCCCGCGCGCGCCGCCCCGGCGGATGCGCCGCGGAGCAACGCTTTCAGCCCGACGAGCGCGAGGCCGAACTGCGCCGCGCGCTGCTTGAAAAAGGTCTGACCGGTCAGGTCGCGCAGCGCCTTGCGCGCGAGGCTGGCGCGCGTCGTGGGAAAGGGTTTCGACAGCGCGAGGTCGGGATCCTCGGCCTGCTGGGTGAATTTGTGATGCTGAAGGTGGTAGGTGCGATAGGCGATGAGGTCGGAGCCGACCGCGGCGCCGGTCAGCCATTGGCCAAGGAAATTGTTGGTTTTCCGGTCGGGATGGAGCAATCCGTGCGCGGCATCGTGCATCAGGATCGCCAGCCCGAGCTGGCGCCCGCCGACGAGGATGATCGCGAGCAGCCACGCCAGCGGCTGGCCGCTCCAGGCGGCGAGGCCGACCGCGGCGATGCTGATGAGCCATGCGTGCGCGACCAGCCAGACCCCGCGCCAGCGCGACGCAGCGGTGATCGCGGCCCATTCGCTGCGGTCGAAAAAGCGGTCGGGCGGAAAGAGTCGGACGGCAGGCATGGCCGCATCCTAACAAGTTGCGATGCGAAACGGAATAGCATCCATAATGGCACAGAAGCGGCGAGAAAGCCCGTCGCCGGGTAAGCTTTTGGCAACCCATTTCCCACAGAGATTTCGCCGGGACCAGACGAGCAGGATCGGCAGAATTTTGGAGGTTCAGCGTAACATCGTGCGGCCGGCCGCCAGCGAATTGTCCCCGGACGAATCGCTGTTCGACTCGCCCGCGTTCGTGACCCGCCTGATGCGGGTCGCGCAGCTGTGGCATTATGTGCTGATCGGCCGCGCGCTGGCCTTTTTCGTCTTTGCGTTCGTTCCCGGCGTTGCGGGCTTTCTCGACCGCCCGTCGCAGTGGCTGGTGATGGCGGCGGGGCTGCTCTGCGATCTGGTGCTGACCGTCATCGGGCAGGCGATGCGGCGGCCGCGCGGCCTGCCGGCCCGGCGTCTGCGGCCGGTCACCGTCGGGGCGATGATCCTGATCGCGCTCGGGACGGTGCTCAACGCCGCCGCGATGTTCGCGGCGATTGCGGTGCCCGACGGGCGCTTCTTCTTTGATGCCTTCACCGCGATCCAGGTCGGCTCGATCCTCGTCGCCGCCTCGGCGGCAGCGATCGTGCGGCCCGCCTTTTTTACCTTTGCCGGCGCGATGGCGTTCGGCGGCGCGATCGGCGTCGCGTCCTGGTCCTTTGCCGTCGCCGGCTGCGTGTTCCTCGCGCTGCTCATTGTCATGATGCGCGAGGATGTCCGGCACCAGCGCCGCGCGACGCGCGCGCGGCGGCTGGCGATCAGCGAACAGCAGAGCGCGCTCAACCTGGTCCGCGATTTCGAACGCGCCGGGCGCGGCTGGTTCTGGGAAACCGATCGTTACGGCCAGCTCGTCTATGTCTCACCCACCGTCGCCGCGAAGCTTGGGCGGCCGCTGGCCGAGGTGCTGGGGCGCCCGTTCACCGACATCATCCGCAAGCGGCTGGGCAATGACGACAGCGAGGAGCGGACGCTGGGTTTCAGCCTGTCGTCGCGCACCCCGTTCCATGAGCTGACCGTCCAGGCGGCGGTCGACGGCGAGGAGCGCTGGTGGTCGATCTCGGGCAACCCGATCAGCAACGAGCTCGGCAATTTCCAGGGGTTTCGCGGCAGCGGCACCGACCTCACCGAAAAGAAGCGCTCGGAGCGCGAGATCAACCAGCTCGCGCGCTACGACACGCTGACCGGGCTGGCCAACCGCCTCCAGATCACCGACCTGCTCGAGCGCGCGCTGCGCAGCCATATCGGCCAGCCGCAACCGTGCGCGCTGCTGTTGCTCGATCTCGACCGCTTCAAGGCGGTCAACGATACGCTGGGCCATCCGGTCGGCGACCAGTTGCTGCAACAGGTCGCCGGCCGCCTGACCCAGATCGTCGGCGACAAGGGGCAGGTCGGGCGACTGGGGGGCGACGAGTTCCAGATCGTCCTGCCGCAGATGACGCAGCCCGAAAAGCTCGCGGGCGTCGCCAATGCAGTGATCCTGAGCCTCGCCAAGCCGTTCGCGATCGAGGGCGAGCAGGTGCGGGTCGGATCGTCGATCGGCATCGCGGTGTCGGAGGGGCAGGGGGTGTCGGCGTCGGCGCTGGTGCGCAATGCCGACCTGGCGCTTTATGCCGCCAAGGATGCGGGCCGCGGCGTCTATCGCTTTTATGCCGACGCGATGCACAACCAGGCGAGCGAGCGCAAGGCGATTGAGGATGCGCTGCGCGATGCGCTCGGCAAAGACGAGTTGAGGCTGCTGTACCAGCCGATCGTCGACGTCGGCAGCGAGCGGATCACCGGTTTCGAGGCGCTGATCCGCTGGCACCATGCGACCGAGGGCATGATCAGCCCGGCCAAATTCATTCCGATCGCCGAGGAATCGAACCTGATCGTGCCGATCGGCGAATGGATCATCCGCACCGCCTGCGCGACGATCGCGCGGCTCGGCCCCGATTACCGCGTCGCGGTCAACGTCTCGCCGCGCCAGTTCGCCAATGAAAAGCTGCCCGCGACAATCCTGAGCGCGGTGTCGGCATCGGGCATCCGCCCCGACCAGCTCGAACTCGAGATCACCGAGGGCGTCTTCCTGGACGAAAGTCCTGAAAATATGGCGATGTTCCAGAAATTGAAGCGCACCGGGGTGCGCCTCGCGCTCGACGATTTCGGCACCGGCTATTCGGCGCTCGGCTATTTGAAGAAGGCGCCGTTCGACAAGATCAAGATCGACCAGAGCTTCGTGCTCGGTGCCGCCGACCCGAGCAGCATGAACGCCGCGATCATTTCGTCGATCGTCGGGCTGGCGACCGCGCTCAATATGGAAACGACCGCCGAAGGGGTCGAGACGCACGACGATCTGGCGTTGATCCGCGGGCTCGGGTGCAGCCACGTCCAGGGCTATATCTACGGCCGGCCGATGGAAATCGACGACGTGCTGGCGCTGCTGCGCGACGGCGAGGGCCGCGTCGTCGCGCAAGGATACAAGAGCGTGCGCGAACCGCGCCTCAGCACCTTTCGCACCATCCACGTCGCCGGCGGACAGCACCGCTATGAAGCGATCGTTCGCAACATGTCGGCGCGCGGCGCGCTGATCGAGGGGTTGTGGAACGTGCCCGAGGGCACCCCGCTCAAGCTCGAGTTCGCGCCGGGGCTGATCCTCGACGCCGAAGCGCGCTGGTCGATCGAAAACCGCGTCGGGGTGCAGTTCGCCAAGGCAATCGACATCGAAACGGTGATCGGACCGGCGGCAACGGGCCGCGCCGCGGCGCGGCCGCGCATCGACCGCGCCGCCTGATCCGCAGTGCGTTCGGCCCTAGTCTGCGATGCGGCCGCGGACCATGACCCAGTCGACATCCTCGAGCACCGTCACGTCGGTCAGCGGGTCGCCATCGACCGCGATCAGGTCGGCCGACATGCCCGGGGCGATGCGGCCGATCTCGTTTTCCATCGACAGCGCACGCGCCGCAACCGTCGTCGCGCTCGCCAGCGCTTCGGCGGGGGTCAGGCCATATTTGACGAGCAGCGCAAATTCGCCGCCGTTGCGGCCATGTTCGAAAACGCCGGCATCGGTGCCGAAGGCGACCGGCACGCCCAGCGCACGCGCCCGCGTCACTGCCTTGCCGACATCGGCCAGCGTCATGCGGACCTTGGCCTCGACCGTCGGGGTGTAGATGCCCTTGCCCAGCCGTTCGCGAATGCCCTCGAACGCCATCAGGGTGGGGACCAGATAGGTGCCCTTCGCCTTCATCACCCGCAGTGCGGCGTCGTCGGCGAAGGTGCCATGGTCGATCGTGTCGATGCCCGCCGCGGCGGCATCCTCGATCCCGCGCGCGCCGTGGGCGTGCGCCATCACCTTCAGCCCCAGCGAATGGGCGGTGCTCGCGATGCTGTCGAGTTCGGCCTTGCTGAAATGGCCTTCCAGCCCGCGGCCCTGCTGCGACAGCACGCCGCCGGTGGCGGTGATCTTGATGATGTCGGCGCCGGCGCGCGAGGCCTTGCGGACCTTTTCGGCGCATTCGATGGCGCCGGTGCAGGTATAGCCCTGGTCGAGCACGTCGTGGACGTCCTCGCGAAAGCCGGTGACGTCGCCGTGGCCGCCGACGATCGAAAGCGCCGGTCCGGCGGCGATGATACGCGGGCCGGTGATGAAACCGTCGGCGGTGCCGCGGCGCAGCGAAAAGGCGCTATATTGCGCCGATCCCGCCTCGCGCACGGTGGTGAAGCCGGCGCGCAGCGTGACGCCGGCGTTCTTCGCGCCGACGACGACGCCCCATTCGGCGGGCTCGACCGCTTCGCTCCGGAAATCGCCGCCGGGGTCGCCGGTCAGGTGGACGTGCAGGTCGATCAGGCCGGGGAGCAACGTCTTGTCGCCAAGGTCGACGATTTCGGCGCCCGCCGGCGCTTCGCTGCGCCCGGCGGTGATGGCGGCGATGCGGTCGTCGGTGATCGTCACCGTCGACGGCCCCTGCGCCGCCTTGCCGGCATCGGTGATGACGCGGCCCGCATAGATGACGGTGGTTTTCGCCTGAGCGGCGGTGCCGAGCAGCGCGAGCGTCGTCGCGGCGGCAATGGCCAGTTTACGCATATGATCTCCCCTGTCTGATCGCCCATCGTGGCGCGGGCGGGCGGGGAGGGCAAGCGATGAAAGGGGAGGGGGCGAGATGGTGCGGATCGGTGGGGGGGGGGGAGCGATCCTCCCCCACAGGGGGAGGGGGACCACCCGCAGGGTGGTGGAGGGGCACAGGAGGTCATACGCCGCGCTCGACACCGCGTACCCCTCCACCATGCTTCGCATGGTCCCCCTCCCCGTGCCGGGGAGGATCGGCTCCGTGCTCAACCGCCCGCTCCCCGCCACAAAAAAAGGGGCCGGCGAACCGGCCCCCAGTTTGTCATCTGATAACCGAAAGGATTATTACCAGAAGAAATCGTGGATCACATCGACGACCTGACCGCTGTAGGTATCGACGAGGATCGCGTCGTTGTAATAGCGGATCCAGCGATAGCCGTCATAGGCCGGCGGCAGGCGATACTGCCACGGATCGTTGATCCAGTAGCGGTTGCTGTAGAACAGCGACCCCAGGTTGAAACCGATGCTGAACCGCGTGTAGCGATGGTTGCGGTACGGCGAATAATAGGTGCCGAGGCGATAGCGGCTGCTGTACTGCTGGCGGTAGTCGCGCCAGTTGTAGCGGCGGTCGTCGCGCCACGAGCGGTTCCAGCGATTGCCGTTGTTATAGCGGCGATCGACGCGGTCGTTGTTGTTGCGGTCGTAGCGGCGGTCGATCTGGCCGTCGCGGTTGCGATCGTAGCGGCCGTCGCGCTGATCGACGCGGTTGTTGTTGTTGCGATCCCAGCGGCGATCGAGGTCGCCGTTGCGATTGCGGTCGTAACGACGGTCGACGCGGTTGTTGTCGTTGCGGTCATAGCGCCGATCGACTTCGCCGTTGCGGTTGCGATCCCAGCGGCGGTCGAGGCGACCGTCATCGTTGCGATCATAGACGCCGCCGCGCTGGCGCTGGGCCTGCTGCTGTGCCTGGCGCTGGGCAATCGCCCGCTGCTGCGCCTGCACCTGACGCTGCGCCTGACCTTGACGCTGGGCCTGGCTCTGGCGCTGGGCCTGAGACTGGCGCTGCGCCTGCGCCTGGCGCTGCGCCTGCGCCTGGCGCTGGGCCTGCGCTTGGCGCTGTGCCGCGCCATTGTCAGGACGCTGGCGTTCGACGCGCGGCTGCTGCTGCACCGCGCGCTGCGGGCGCTGGGCCTGCCGCTCGGCACGCTGCTGCTGGCGCGCCGCGCGCTCGGGGCGCTGGGCTTGCCGTTGCTGGCGCTGGGCTTGTCGATCGCCGCGGTCGCCGCGCTGGGCCAGCTGGATGCGCTCGCCCGATGCCTGCGCCGACGCCGAAGCGACCGGGGTCAGCATCGTCGCCGCGATCAGCAGTCCTCCGAATATCCTTTTCATGGTGCCATACTCCAACTCATGTTCCACATGCTGGAGGGACCAGCCGGGATGATGGAACGAGAGTTAGCGCAAACAAGATGATCGGTGGCTGAACCGCGATGTTGCCCTAGGTTCAGCTAGATGAACGAGCTTCTCAGGAGCCGCGCGGCGGGCGTAGCGCCGGGACCGCGCGCGCCGCATCCTCGGGCCGGATGCCCGGCGGCGGCGCGGCGGCGATGCGCTCTTCGCCGCGCAGCACCCGGCCGGCGAGGCGGATCGCGGTGCGGATGCGCGGATAGGTGCCGCACCGGCAGATGCCGGTCATCGCCGCGTCGATGTCGGCGTCGGTGGGGTTGCTGTTCGACCGCAACAGCGCCGCGGCGGACATGATCATCCCCGACTGGCAGAAACCGCATTGCGGCACCTGCTCGGCGACCCACGCCTGCTGCACCGGATGGCTGCGGTCGCGGGTCAGTCCCTCGATCGTGGTGACGAATCGTCCCTCGCACTCGGCAATGGTGACCAGGCAGCTGCGGATCGCCTCGCCGTCGATATCGACGGTGCAGGCGCCGCATTCGCCGGTGCCGCAGCCATATTTGGTACCGGTCAGGTTCGACGCGTCGCGCAGCGCCCACAGCAGGGGCGTTTCGGGGTCCATGCGATATTCGACCGGGCGGTCGTTGACCGAGAATCGCGTCATACGGGCTGGTTTAGCGCCGCGGCAGGATTAGTCACGCCAGCTGGTGTCGATCTTGTCGACCTTGCGCACCATCGCGTCGAATTCGGCCTTGCCCGACTGGCCGGGGATCGCGGCCTGATAGAGGTCGCGTTGATGGACCTTGATCACATCTTCACCGACCAGGATCGGCTTGCCCATGCTCATCGTCGCGAGCTGGATCTCGCACGCGCGCTGCAGTGCCCAATATTTGATGAAGGCGTCGGACAGCGACTTGCCCATCACCACCGGACCGTGGTTGCGCAGCATCAGGATGCGCTTGTCGCCGAGATGCTCGACCAGCCGCGCGCCTTCTTCCTCGCGCACCGTCACCCCTTCGAAATCATGATAGGCGATCTGGCCCATGAAGTTGCAGGCATAGAAGTTCGTCGGTTGCAGCCCGCCTTCGAGTCCGCATACTGCCATCGTCGCGGTGGTGTGGGTGTGGATGATCGCGTGCGCGTCGGGCAGCACCCGGTGGAACAGGCTGTGCTGGACGAAACCCGCCTTGTTGACGTGCCAGGGATTGTCCGCGTCCAGCTTGTTACCGTCGATGTCGATCTTGATCAGGCTCGACGCGGTCACTTCGCTGAAATGCATGCCATAGGGGTTGATCAGAAAGGCGCCCTCCTGATCGTCCAGCTTCACCGTGATATGGTTGAAGATCATCTCGTCCCAGCCCATCATCGCGAAGACGCGGTAACAGGCGGCCAGTTCCTGCCGCGCCGTCCATTCGGCTTCGCTATATTTGCTGTTGCGCTTCAGCTGGGTCGCCATCGCCTGATCCTTTTCCCATGGTCGGTTTCGTTCCGCCACCTATGCCACAGGGCGAGGGGCGAAGACAATGCCATGCGGCCGCTGCGGCGAACAGGTTAACAAAAGCGATAAGACGTTGACGAAACGCAACTTCCCGGTCAGGTTTCGAATCAGGGTCGAACCTGCTGGACCATCCATTTGTTCGATAGAGGCAAAATGGTCCGCTGGCGTGTGTGTGCGTGGTCGACCTTGGCTACCCCTACCCATGTCGGATGCAGGCGCAAGGGATTGTGCGGCGCGGCCATTTTGCCCGCCGCGGCACAGGGGAGAACCACAATGCGTCATATCATGAGATTATCGGCCTCGGCATTTGCGCTCGCGGCCTATGCCAGCTTTGCGGCGGCACCGGCCCAGGCGGCCGAATGTATCCTCGACACCAACGACGATGGCGTCGCCGATGCTGCCGACACCGACGGCGGCGCTACCTCCGCGGACCCGACGGCACTCGCCTGCGGCACCGCAGCCGATGCAAGCGACGTCAACAGCACCGCTGTCGGCAGCGAGGCGGTCGCGAGCGGCCGGTCCTCGACCGCACTCGGCAGCGGCGGCGTCGCATCGCGGCCCGTGATCGCAGCAGGGGGGTTCAGCACCGCGCTCGGTACGGGCAGCCAGATCGCCGCCGGCGCCACCGGCGCGACTGCGGTGGGCGATAACAATACGGTCACCGCCACTGGCGCGTTCGGCACGGCGGTCGGTGCGTTCAACACCGTGTCGGGTACGAACGGCGTCGCGGTCGGCGTCAGCTCGACCGCCAGCGCCAGCAACAGCATCGCCGTCGGCACCGCCGCCGTGGCGAGCGCGGACAGCGCGGTCGCGGTCGGCACCTTGTCCTTGGCCACCGGGCTCACCAGCACCGCCATCGGCAATCTGGCCGAGGCCACCGACGAAGATGCGGTGGCGGTCGGCGATCTTGCGAACGCGAGCGGCTTCCATTCGACTGCGGTCGGCGCCGAATCGGTCGCCTCGGGCCGCGGCGCGCAGGCGTTCGGCTGGCAATCGTCGGCGACCGGTGCGCTCAGCCTCGCTTCGGGGCATCAGGCCAATGCGTCGGGCGCCAACGCCTCGGCGGTCGGCAAGAGCGCCAATGCTTCGGGCGCCGCGGCAACCGCGGTCGGCAATTTCTCCAATGCGGCGGGCGATCGCTCGGTCGCGGTCGGCGACCAGTCGCGGGCTTTGGGCGACCTCGGCACCGCCACCGGCAATCAGGCGAACGCGCAGGGCACGGCTTCGACAGCGACCGGGTCGCACGCGCTGGCGCTCGGCGAGCGTTCGACGGCCAACGGTGCCTTTTCGCAGGCCAGCGGATATCAGGCGACCGCCGTCGGCTTCGGCGCAGCGGCGAGCGGGCGGACGAGCACCGCGGTCGGTGATCTGGCGGTGGCATCCGACGAGGATGCCGTTGCGGTCGGCGACGCCGCGCAGGCGACCGGCTTCCACTCGACCGCGGTCGGTGCCGAAGCGGTGTCGTCGGGCCGCGGCTCGCAGGCGTTCGGCTGGCAATCGTCGGCGACCGGCGCGCTCAGCCTCGCGGCAGGGCATCAGGCCAGTGCTGCCGGCGCCAATGCGACCGCGGTCGGCAAGAGCGCCAATGCGTCGGGGTTGACCTCGACCGCAGTCGGCAATTTCGCCGTCGCCTCGGACGAGGATGCGGTCGCAATCGGCGATCTGGCCACGGCGTCGGGCTTCCATTCAACCGCGGCGGGCGCCGAGTCGGTGGCATCGGGTCGCGGTGCGCAGGCGTTCGGCTGGCAATCCTCGGCAACCGGCGCGCTCAGCCTTGCGGCGGGGCACCAGGCGAATGCGGCGGGCGCCAATGCGACGGCGGTCGGCAAGAGCGCCAATGCTTCGGGGCTGACCTCGACCGCGGTCGGCAATTTCGCCGTCGCGTCGGACGAGGATGCGGTCGCGGTCGGCGATCTCGCGACGGCCTCGGGCTTCCACTCGACCGCGGTCGGCGGCGAATCGGTCGCATCGGGCCGCGGCGCGCAGGCGTTCGGCTGGCAGGCGGTGGCGACGGGCAACCTCAGCCTTGCGGCAGGCCATCAGGCGAATGCGGCGGGCGTCCAGGCCACCGCGGTCGGCAAGAACGCCAATGCAGCGTTCGACAACTCGACCGCCGTCGGCTTCGGCGCGACGACGACCGCTGCCAACCAGGTGGCGCTCGGCGGCGTGGGCAGCTCGGTGCGGGTCGGCGACATCGCCGCCTCGACCGCCGCGCAGACCGGAACGCTCAGCTTCGCCACGGTCGACGGGTCGGGCACGCTGGGGGCAGGGCCGACGGTGGCCAGTCTGGCGACGCAATCGGCGCTCGCCGCGACCAACGCCAACGTCGCCTCGTTGCAGGCGCTGACCACGACGCACACCGGACAGATCAGCAGCCTGTTCGCGCTCTCCGACGAGAACCGCCGCCAGGCGCGCCTCGCCAACGAGGGTGTTGCGCTGGCGCTGTCGATGGAAACCCCGGCGCTGCCTTCCGATGCCAAGTTCGGCATGTCGGGCGGTATCGGTTATTACAACGACCGGACCGCGGGGTCGGTCGCGATGACCGCGCGGATCAGCGAGAAGGCCACCTTCTCGGCCGGCGTCGGTGCCGGGTTCGATTCGGGCGAAATCGGCGCCCGCGGCGGTTTCCAGGTCGTCTGGTAAACCGGAAGAAAATCGGCGATGCTCCTTTTCGAAGGAGCATCGCCATTTCATGTGGAATCCTATGAATATGTCCCCTATTTCGCCGCGCCGCCCGGGCCGGGCCGGCGTCTTTTTGTCGGCCGCGCTGCTGATGCTCGCGCCCGCGGTCCCGGCCGCCGCGCAAAGCGGGGCGGCGGCCCCGGCGCCGGTGGCGGCGATGCCGGTGCCCGGCGACCTGGAACTGGCCAAGCTGATCTGGTCGACGATGACCGCGATCGACCATGCCAACCAGTCGGGCAATTATTCGGTCCTGCGCGATATCAGTTCGCCGGCGTTCCAGATCGCCAACGACCCGTCGCGGCTGGCGCAGATTTTTGCTTCGCTGCGGGAAAACCGCGTCGACCTGTCGAACAGCCTGCTGCTCGCGCCGGTCTATAACGGCGCGCCGCAGGTCGGGCAGGGCAATATCCTGCGGGTGCGCGGCAGTTTCGGGCTGCGTCCGACCGCGGTCGCCTTCGACTTCGAATTTCAGTGGTACACGGGCAAATGGCGGCTGTTCGGCGTGTCGATCGCGCCGTTGCCGCTGGCGACGCAGCAGCCGGGATCGGCGCCCGAAGTTCCCGACAGCCGGCGCCGCGGCAGCCAATAACCGGCTTTGCCGCGCGCCCCGCCGCGCGGGGGCTTGCCTTTCGGTGCGAATCCGCCTAGTGGCGCTCCATCGGAACGTCGCGTGATCGCGGCGATCTTTTTATTGCCCGAATATCGGCGGTTTATGGCGAACCGGATGCACCCGGTGCCGCAGATCGTTTGACGAACAGGAGACGATACGGTTTATGCAGATCATCGTTCGCGACAATAATGTCGACCAGGCCCTTCGCGCGCTCAAGAAGAAGCTGCAGCGTGAGGGCGTGTATCGCGAAATGAAGCTGCGCCGTCATTACGAGAAGCCCAGCGAAAAGCGCGCGCGCGAGCGCGCCGCCGCCGTCCGCCGCGCCCGCAAGATGGAGCGCAAGCGGATGGAACGCGACGGGATCAAGTAGGACGCCCTTTCCGAAGGGTCCTGATCGTGAAACAGGCGCTGCGGGCAACCGCGGCGCCTTTTTCTTTGGAGACGGCACTATGACGGCTCCCGACCGGTTGCGGACCCAAGGGGCGAAGGCAGCGCACTAGCCGATACAGAGCGCCGTGGGGCCGGCGACGGCGAAGATTATTTCACACAAAGGCACAAAGGCACGAAGACGCAGGTTTGCGGCCGCAAGGCCGCTTCCCCCATCATCGCCGCGTCGCTTCGCAACGGTTGACCAATGAAACCGCTTCGCGGTCTGCACGACATCTTCGTGCCTTTGTGCCTTCGTGTGAAACAAAAAATCCCGGCCCATCGGCCCTGAATGAAGCTCGCTGCGCGAACCAATTTTTCTTCCACGCCTCCTTCCTCCTCCCACCTTAACGCGGACGTCGGCGGTCGGGAGTAATTGTCTCTGGACCGCCCTGCGCTGCTCCGCCTATAGGCGTGGCCAACGATATCACCCGGCAGGGCAGCGGCAAGGATCAGCGAAAATGAGCGTGACGACGGTTCCATTGCGCCCGGTGGGCAAGGGCGGTTTGTGGTTGCTGTGGATCGGCATCGCGGCGCTGGTCGCGGTCGCCGTCGGCTTCGCGCTCCACATGACACCGCGCATCGGGTTCGAAGTCGTCAAGGAAGGCACGGGCAACAGCCCGACCAAGGCCGACGTTGTGCTGGTCAAATATGAAGGCAAGCTGGCCGACGGCACCGTCTTCGATGCCAACGAACAGGCGCCGATGCAGGTCGCCGGGGTCGTTCCCGGATTTTCCGAAGCGCTGACCCGGATGAAGAAGGGCGGCGAGTACAAGATCACCATCCCGCCGCAGCTCGGCTATGGCGACCGCGCGGTCGGGCCGATCCCGGCCGGCAGCACGCTCCATTTCGACGTGACCTTGCTTGACTTCCGCTCGGAGGCCGAGGTGCGCGCGATGCAGCAGCAGATGCAGCAACAGCAGCAGATGATGCAGCAGATGCAGGGCGCGCCGGGCGCGCCGGGTGAGGCCGGCCCCGCTGGTCCGCCGCCGGGTGCGCCGCAGCCGTGATCATACCATCCTGACAAAGGCCGGCTGACAAGGACTACTGACAAAGCCCCCATTGGGTCCGAGGTGTCATTGCGCTTGCCGAATTGGCGTCTCGAAGGCCGCTTGGCGCGGCAACCCTTCGCGACGAGGCCCTTCGAGGCGAGGCTTCGACAAGGCTCAGCCTCACCGCGGGCGAACGGATTTAGTTTGCGTCTTCCGCGTTCCGCTCGGCCTCGCGCTCCAGCGCGACCTTGATCATCGCGACGATCGGGTCGGCGAGGAACAGGCCCATGATGCCGAGCAGGGCGCCGAACAAGATCTGCGCGCCGAGCACCAGCGCGGGGGCGAGGTCGACGGTCTTTTTCGCCACCATCGGCACGATCACATAGCCGTCGACGGTCTGCACCACCAGATAGATGGCGATCGCCCACAGCCCGGCGTCGGTCCCTGCCGAAAAGCCGACCAGGATCAGCAGGGCGCCCGACACGATCGCACCAATATTGGGAATGAAGGCGAGCAGGCCGGTGAGCAGACCGAGCAGCGCCGCCATCGGGATGCCGACCGCAAGGCACGCCAGCCACGTCCCGATCCCTTCGACCAGCATGCCGAGCAGGCGGCCGGCCATCAGCCGCCGCAGGGTGAAACCCATCCGAGCGGTGGTGATATAGAAATTCTCGCGATGCTTCATCGGCAGCATCCACGCCACCCCGCGTTCGTACAGCCGCGGCTCGATCGCGAGGAACACCCCGAGGACGAGGATCATCACCAGGCTGGTGAAGGCGCCGACGACCGAGCCGACGGCGGCGGTCACGCGGCCGAACGTGCCGGCGAAATTGTCCGAAATCGTCTTGGTATCGAGCTGGAAATTGCCCATGCCATGGCTGCTGGCCCATGCCGCGAGCCGTTCGACCTGCCCCATGACCACGCCTTGCAGCGAGGCGACCTGCGCGGTGATCTGCGACCCCGCGAACACCGCGGTCCAGACCATGAACAGCAGCACCGACAGGCAGACGATCAACAACCGCCAGCCACGTCCGATCGGCAGCACCCGGCCGAGCAGGCGGGTGCCGCCATCGAGGATCGCCGCCATCACGATCCCGGCGAAGATCAGCAGGATCGGCTGGATCAGGACGATGCAGATGCCGATGAGCAGGGCGAGGCCGAGCCACACGCTCGCTTTGAGCAATTCGGTGCGGACCAGATGGCTGCGAATTTCGGTGGGGCCGGGGGCGTTGGCGGTCGCTTTGGCGCGGGCAGTGTTTTCCTCGGTCCTCGGCGCCATCGTTTCGCTCCCTATCGTGCAGCCCCTTCACGCGCGGGCTTGAGGTCGGTTCCCGCACGCCCCGATCGTAGCGCCTGGATCCAGCTCAAGGGGTTGTACCAGATCGCGGTGCCGTCGGTCGAAAAGCTGACGATCTCGGCGCGTCCGGCGATGACGTCGAAGGGCACCGGGCCGCCCAGCCCCTTGCGGTCGGCCGACACCCGGCTGTCGGCGCTGCCGTCGCGGTTGTCGCCCATCAGGAAGACATGGCCGGCGGGGATGGTTTCGGGGCCATAATCGTCGGTGGTGTAACCCGGCCCCATGTCGATCGTGTCGAAGGTCGCGCCGCCGGGCAGCGTCTCGCGCATGATCGGCAGTTCGAGCACCGCGCGCCCGTCGGCGCGGCGGGTGATATAGCGGTCGAGGCTGCTGCCCGGACCCGGAGTGTTCGCGTCGACCGGGATTTCCAGCAGCGGCTGGACCTCGCGCTTGACCGGCTCGCCGTTGATGCTGAGTTCGCCGTTTCGCATGACGATCGTATCGCCGGGCAGGCCGATGACGCGCTTGATATAGTCGACCCGCGTCTGCGGATGCTCGAGCACGACGATGTCGCCGCGCGCGGGCAGCTTGCCGAACAGCCGGCCCGCGACTTTCGGCGCGAGGTGAAAGCTGACCGAGGCGTAGGACCAGCCATAGGGATATTTGCTGACGATCAGGCGGTCGCCGTTGCGCAGCGCCGGCATCATCGAATCGGACGGAATATAGAAGGGTTTGGCGACCAGACTGTGGATGCCGAGCACGAGGAGGAGGATCAGGACGATATCGCGCGCCAGCTTGCCCCAGCCGCCGTCGTCGGTCGTCGTCTGCTTCGTCTGCTTCGCCATTATCCGGTCAGTCCTTGATCGCTTCGATGATGACAAAGGCCTGCGCCCACGGATGGTCGTCGGTCAGCGTCAGATGGATATGCGCGGTGTGGCCCGCCGGGATCATCGCCGTGAGCCGGGCCGCGGCGCCGCCGGTCAGCGCGAGCGTCGGTGCGCCCGACGGGGCGTTGACGACCCCGATGTCCTTCATGAACACCCCGCGTTTGAAGCCGGTGCCGACGGCCTTAGAGAAAGCCTCCTTCGCGGCGAAGCGCTTGGCGTAGGTGCCCGCGCGGGTGAACGGCCGCCGCGCCGCCTTGGCGCGTTCGATGTCGGTGAAGACGCGATTTTCGAAGCGCTCGCCGAAACGGTCGAGCGAATTCTGGATCCGCTCGATGTTGCAGAGGTCGGAACCGAGACCGATGATCAAAGGAAATCCTCCCTGTGGCGAAGCCATGGGGAGGGGGACCGTTCGCGAAGCGAATGGTGGAGGGGTCGTGACGTCGGCGCAATTTCCCCTCCGTCAGCGCTGCGCGCTGCCACCTCCCCATCGCTGCGCGACAGGGAGGATCGTAAAGCAAACATCTTCATCCTCATCCCCGCGCCTCGTCCATCAGGTCGCGCATCCGGCGCACCGCATCTTCCAGCCCGGTAAAGATCGCCTCGCCGATCAGATAATGGCCGATGTTGAGCTCGGCGAGCTGCGGGATCGCAGCGATCGGGACGACATTGTCATAGGTCAGGCCGTGGCCGGCGTGCGGCTCGATGCCGTTCTTCCACGCCAGCGCCGCGGCGTCGGCGATGCGGCGCAGTTCGGCGGCGCGCGCCTCGCCCTCGACATGCGCGTAGCGGCCGGTGTGGAACTCGACGACCGGCGCGCGCAGCCGCATCGCCGCCTCGATCTGGCGCGGGTCGGGTTCGATGAACAGACTGACGCGGATGCCCGCATCGTTCAGCCGCGCGACAATCGGCGCGAGATGATTATGCTGCCCCGCGGCGTCCAGTCCGCCCTCGGTCGTGCGTTCCTCGCGCTTTTCGGGGACGATGCAGGCGGCGTGCGGCATATGGCGCAGCGCGATTGCCAGCATCTCGTCGGTCGCCGCCATCTCGAGGTTCAGCGGCAGGTCGGTGGCCGCCTGGATCCTCGCGAGGTCGTCGTCGCGGATGTGGCGCCGGTCCTCGCGCAGATGCGCGGTGATGCCGTCGCCGCCGACCGCCGCAACGATCTCGGCCGCGCGGACCGGGTCGGGATGCTCGCCGCCGCGTGCGTTGCGGATCGTCGCGACATGGTCGATGTTGACTCCCAGGCGCAGCCGCTGATTCAAGCCGCCGCGCTCCGGCTGCCGGGCTTGACCGCTTCCGTCCCGGCGAGTTCGGGCGGCAGCTCGTCGGCGGCATAGGTCGGGAAATTGATCGCGACGAGCGGGTAGAAGGGGACGCCAAGGTCGATATTGCTGCCCGCCGAGCGATCGACCAGCGCTGCCTCGGCGATCACTTCGCCCCCCGCTGCTTCGACGCACGCCATCGCTTCGCGCGACGACAGGCCGGTGGTGACGACATCCTCGACCATCAGCACTTTGGCGCCGGGCTCTATCGTGAAGCCGCGGCGCAATTCGAAGGTGCCGGTCGGACGTTCGACGAAGATCGCCGGTTTGCCGAGCGCGCGCCCCATTTCATGGCCGATGATGACCCCGCCCATTGCGGGCGAGACGACGACGTCGATCGCCTGTTTCAGCTCGCGCGGCAGCTTCGCAGCGAGCGCGACAGCGAGGCGCCCGGCGCGTTCGGTGTCCATCAGTACCCGCGCGCATTGCAGATAATATTCGCTGTGGCGCCCGGAAGAGAGCAGGAAATGGCCTTGCAACAAGGCGTCGGCGGCGCGGAATTCGGCCAGAATATCGTCATCGGTCATGGGAGAATGATTCTTTTGTCCTAGGCGTCGCACGGCGTCGGCGACCGGGTTTTGGCGGCGCAGATTTGCCAGCCGCAAAATAGTGTTAGAGATGCTTGAGGCAAGCGGCAAGCGGGTCTATAGCGCCCGCGAGATTCAGCCCATCCTCCGGCTGTCGCGACGCCTGTCCGACTGCCGCCGAAGAGGGGATGAACCCATGAAAAATAACAACAGGCAACGGGCGGCACTATCCTTATGAAGAGCTTGAAAACCCCTGTAATCAAGGTGTTAATTGCAGCGGCCCTGTCGCTGGGCGCGGTCGGCGCCGGGCATGCGCAAGCACCCGCCGCCGCGCCGGCCGCAGCGCCGGTCGCGACGCCTACGGCGAATCCGGCCCCGGCGCCCGCCGCTGCCGATGCCGCCGCACCGACGGCGACCCCCGCCACAACCGACGCCGCCGTCCCGGCCGGCGATGCGACCTATGTGCCGATGAAACCGACGCCCGGCATCGGCCAGCCGATCGCCAAGGGCATCGATTTCCAGCCGCAGGTCAGCCCGGTCGGCGAACAGGCCTATTGGTTCAACCATGTCATCCTGCTGCCCGTCATCACCCTGATCACGCTGCTGGTTCTCGGCCTGATGCTGTGGGCGATGTTCCGCTACCGCGCCAAGGCCAACCCGGTGCCGTCGAAAACGACGCATAACACCTTCATCGAAATCATCTGGACCGCGATCCCGGTGCTGATCCTCGCGGTCATCGCGGTGCCGTCGATCCGCCTGCTGGCGCAGCAATATGAGCCGCCGTCGAAGGAAGCGCTGACGATCAAGGTCACCGGCTACCAATGGTATTGGGGTTATGCCTATCCCGACCAGGGCATCGGCGAATATGTGTCTAAGATGCTGAACGAAGAGCAGGCCGCAGCGGCCGGCGAGCCGCACCAGCTTGCGGTCGACAACCGCATGGTCGTGCCCGTCGGCCGGCAGGTGAAGCTGATCATCACCGGCGCCGACGTGATCCACAGCTTCGCCGTCCCGGCCTTCTGGACCAAGATGGACGCCGTTCCCGGCCGCGCCAACGAAACGACGTTCACCGCCAACAAGGTCGGCGTCTATTACGGCCAATGTTCGGAACTGTGCGGCGTCGATCACGGCTTCATGCCGATCGCGGTGGAAGTGCTGCCGGTCGACAAATGGGAAGCCTGGGTGCGCTCGAAGGGCGGCAATCCGGCCGGTCCGGTCGCGGCAACGCCCGCAGCCGCCGCGCCCGCGCCCGCCGCGACGCCCGCTGCGGCCCCGGCCGCCGCTGCACCCGAAGCTGCCCCGGCAGCGGCGCCCGCCGCCGCCCCGGTCGCCAAGAATTAATAAGGGGTCCGACAGATGACCGATACCGCCGCAACTGCACCCATCAACGTGAACGTCGACCACGCGCACGACGATCACGACACGCCCAGCTTTTTCGTCCGCTGGTTCATGTCGACGAACCACAAGGACATCGGTACCCTCTATCTGATCTTCGCGATCATCGCCGGCATCGTCGGCGGGGTGATCTCGGGCCTGATGCGCTGGGAGCTCGCCGAACCGGGCATCCAGTATCTGACCGGCTGGGCGCAATTCTTTGATCCCGCCGCGGGCGAAGTGCAGGGCAAGCATTTCTGGAACGTGATGATTACCGCACACGGCCTGATCATGGTGTTCTTCATGGTCATGCCCGCGATGATCGGCGGTTTCGGCAACTGGTTCGTGCCGCTGATGATCGGCGCGCCCGACATGGCGTTCCCGCGCATGAACAATGTCAGCTTCTGGCTGACCGCCGTTGCGTTCATCATGCTGGTGGGCTCGATGTTCGTTCCGGGTGGCAGCGGCCTTGGCGCCGGTACCGGCTGGACCGTCTATGCGCCGCTATCGACCAGCGGCTCGGTCGGGCCGGCGGTCGATATGGCGATCTTCTCGCTCCACCTTGCGGGCGCCGCGTCGATTTTGGGCGCGATCAACTTCATCACCACCATTTTCAACATGCGCGCGCCGGGGATGACGATCCACAAAATGCCGCTGTTCGTGTGGTCGGTGCTGGTCACCGCCTTCCTGCTGCTGCTCGCGCTGCCCGTGCTGGCCGCGGCGATCACGATGCTGCTGACCGACCGTAATTTCGGCACCACCTTCTATGATGCGGCGGGCGGCGGCGACCCCGTCCTCTACCAGCATCTCTTCTGGTTCTTCGGCCACCCCGAAGTGTACATCATGATCCTGCCGGGCTTCGGCATCGTCAGCCAGATCATCTCGACCTTCAGTCGCAAGCCGGTGTTCGGTTATCTCGGCATGGCTTATGCCATGGTCGCGATCGGCGTCGTCGGTTTCATCGTGTGGGCGCACCACATGTTCACGGTCGGCATGTCGGTGAACCTGAAAATGTATTTCACCGCCGCGACGATGGTCATCGCGGTGCCGACCGGCATCAAGATCTTCAGCTGGATCGCGACGATGTGGGGCGGCTCGATGAGCTTCAAGACCCCGATGATGTGGTCGCTCGGCTTCATCTTCATGTTCACCGTCGGCGGCGTCACCGGCGTCGTCCTCGCCAACGGCGGGGTCGATACCAACTTGCACGACACCTATTATGTCGTCGCCCACTTCCACTATGTGCTGTCGCTGGGCGCGGTGTTTTCGTTGTTCGCCGGTTTCTATTACTGGTTCCCGAAAATGTCGGGGCGGATGTACAACGAGTTCCTGGGCCAGCTGCACTTCTGGATCTTCTTCATCGGCGTCAACGTCCTGTTCTTCCCCCAGCATTTCCTGGGCCAGCAGGGCATGCCGCGCCGCTATCCGGACTATCCCGAAGCCTATGCCTTCTGGCACCTGATCTCGTCCTACGGCTATGTCATCATGGCGGTCGGGGTGCTGATCTTCTTCGTGAACATCCTCTACTCGCTGGTCGCCGGCAAGCGTGCCGCCGACAATCCGTGGGGCGAAGGTGCGACGACGCTCGAATGGACGCTGTCGAGCCCGCCGCCGTTCCACCAGTTCAACGAACTGCCGCGCATTTCCTGATGACGGACGGCGCGTGACTATCATCCGGCCCCGGGACAAGCTCGGACTGTTCGTTCGAGGGTTTCGGGCCGGATGGCGCGAACCGGTCGCCGACCGGATTGCGGCGGTGATGATCGTCACGGGCGGATTGACCGCGCTGGCACTGATAGGTTCTGCATTGCGATGACACGTGTTGACGGTGATTCCACGCTGCCCGGCGGGCTGACGCCCGATCCGGTGTTGCCGGCCGACGGTCGCGACCTGTTCGCGCTGACCAAGCCGCGCGTGATGTCGCTGGTGGTGTTCACCGCGCTGTGCGGCCTGCTCGCGGCGCCGGTCAGCGTGCCGCCGGTGCTCGCCTTTGCCTCGATCCTCGCGATTGCGCTGGGGGCAGGGGCGTCGGGGGCGCTCAACCAATGGTATGAAGCGGGACTCGACGCCAAAATGAAGCGGACGGCCGGGCGCCCGCTGCCGGCCGGGCGGCTCGACCCGCAGACGGCGCTGCAATTCGGGGTCGGGCTCGCGGCGTTCTCGCTGTTCCTGATGCTGTTCGCGTCGAACTGGCAGGCGACGCTGCTGCTCGCCATCTCGATCCTCTTCTATGTCTTCGTCTACACGATGTGGCTGAAGCCGCGGACACCGCAGAATATCGTCATCGGCGGCGCCGCGGGCGCCTTTCCGCCGCTGATCGGCTGGGTCGCTGCGACCGGCAGCATCGCGCCGTTGCCGGTGATGCTGTTCCTGCTGATCTTCCTGTGGACCCCGCCCCATTTCTGGGCGCTGGCGCTGTTCGTGCGCTCGGACTATGCCGCCGCCGGCATCCCGATGATGCCCGTCGTCGCCGGCGAGAAATCGACCCGGCGGCAGATCCTTTTCTATGCGGTCATCATGGCGATCGGGGCGATTGCGCCGTGGCCGCTCGGCTACACCGGCGCACTCTATGGCTGGACCGCGATTATCCTGTCGGCGGTCTTCGTCCTTTTCTCGATCCAGGTCGGCACCCGCACAACGGGCGAGGGCGACCTGATGCAGCCCGAAAAGCGCCTGTTCGCCTATTCGATCGCCTATCTTTTCATCCTCTTCGGCGCCGTTGTTGCCGACCATTGGTGGCCCTTATGACCGACGAACCGCAGCGCGAGCCTTTCGACGAGGCCGAATATCGCCGCCGCCAGCGCAGCCGTGCCAATCTGATGGCGTGGATGCTCGGCGGCCTCGCGATCCTGTTTTTCTTCATCACCATCGCCAAGATCCAGATCTTCGCATGATCGCCAATCTCTCCCCCAAGGCGCGCACCGCCAGCCTCGCGTCGCTGCTCGCGCTGGCGATGGTCGGGCTCGGCTTTGCCGCGGTTCCGCTCTACGACCTGTTCTGCCGCGTCACCGGCTTCGGCGGGACGACGCAGCGTTATGACCCGGTGGCCGCCGCGGCCGAGCCGGAGATCCTGTCCAACACCATCTCGGTCCGCTTCGATGCTAATGTGTCGCCGGGCTTGCCGTGGAAATTCTATCCCGAACATCCGACCGACACGGTCAGCGTCGGGGCACGCGACATGGCGATCTTCATCGCCGAGAATAACTCCACCCGGCCGGTCGTCGGCACCGCGGGCTTCAACGTCACGCCGACCCAGGCCGGCAAATATTTCACCAAGATCCAGTGCTTCTGCTTCACCGAGCAACGGCTGGAGCCGGGGCAGCAGGTGCGGATGCCGGTGCTATTCTTCGTCGATCCCAAGATCATGGACGATCCCGACGCGCGCGACGTGCAGGAAATCACCCTCAGCTACACCTTCCACCCTGTAGACGAGGCCAAAAAGGCGAGCTAAGGCCGCGATCGAAGAGTCTTTCAAAGACCGGCGGGCGATGGGGAATCGCGATGCCGGGGCTGCTAAAAACGGGAAAAACGCCATGTCCGGTGCCAAACATCATGACTATCATCTCGTAAATCCCAGCGTCTGGCCGCTGATCGGCTCGTTCGCGGCTCTGACGATGTTTTTCGGGCTCGTGATGTTCATGCACGACGATTATTTCGGCGGCGCCGGCAAATGGGTGCTCGGGCTGGGTTTGGCCGGCGTCATCGCGACCTTTTTCCAGTGGTGGGCCGACGTCATCAACGAAGCCCATGCCGGCGACCATACCCCGGTCGTTCAACTCCACCTGCGCTATGGCATGATCCTGTTCATCGCGTCGGAAGTGATGTTCTTCGTCGGCTGGTTCTGGGCGTGGTTCGATTTCTCGCTGTTCCCGGTGCCGATCGAATATGTCGATGGCGCGGTCTCTTCGATGTTCGGGCAGGAAGGCGCGATCGCGATCACCCAGTGGCCGCCGAAGGGGATCGAGGTCATCGACGCCTTCTCGCTGCCGCTGCTCAACACGCTGATCCTGCTCTGCTCGGGCACGACGATTACCTGGGCGCATCACTCGCTGATCCATGGCGACCGTGAAGGGCTGAAAAAGGGCCTGTGGGCGACGATCATCCTCGGCGCGATCTTCTCGTCGATCCAGGCCTATGAATATGCCGCGGCGCCCTTTGGTTTCGGCCAGAGCAACTACAGCTCGGCCTTTTACATGGCGACGGGTTTCCACGGCTTCCACGTCCTCGTCGGCACGATCTTCCTGATCGTCTGCCTCGCCCGCACCTATAAGGGTCACTTCACGCCGAAGCAGCATTTCGGCTTCGAAGCCGCCGCCTGGTACTGGCATTTCGTCGACGTCGTGTGGCTGTTCCTGTTCATCATCGTCTATGTCTGGGGCGGCTGGGGCGCGCCGGTCGCCGCGCACTAAATTGCCCGACGGCACCATCCATCCAAAGGGGCAGCCGCCGGTCTGGCGCGCTGCCCTTTTTGGCCTCTGCCCCGAATGCGGGGAAAAGACGTTGTTCGACGGGCCGGTGCAGTTTCACGCGAAATGTGAAGCCTGCGGTCTCGACTATGGCCGATACAATGTCGGCGATGGCCCCGCGGCGTTCCTGACCCTGATCATCGGCGCCTTGCTCGTTGCGCTCGCGCTGGCATTCGATGCCGCAGTCCACCCGCCCTTGTGGGTCCACGTTGTGCTGTGGGTACCGCTGACCGCCGCTGCGGTGGTCTATGGCCTGCGCGTAGCCAAAGGCGCGCTGTTGGCCAGCGAGCACCAGCAGCAAGCGGCCGAGGGTCGGCAAGTGGACGAGCCGCATGACTAATCCCGTAACGCCTCCGCCGCGGCGCTGGCCGCTCATACCGACGATCGTCGTTATCATCGCTGTCGCCGTGATGATCGCGCTCGGGGTGTGGCAGCTCCAGCGCAAGAACGAGAAGGAAGCGCTGGTCGCGCTGTATCAGCGCAACATGGCCATGTCGTCGCTCGTCACCTATCCCGAATTGCCGCCAGTCGCCGAAGCCTTTCTGTTCCGCAAGAGCAGCGTTGTCTGCCTTGAACCGGTGCGGTGGGATCCGCGCAGCGGCACCGACCAGAAGGGCAAGGCGGGCTTTCGCATGATCGCCGACTGTCGCACTGGTGCCGAAGGCCCGGGCGTGCTGGTCGATGTCGGCATCAGCGATGATTTCACACCGCCGAAATGGACCGGCGGGATCGTGCAGGGGACGATCGTTCCCGGCCCCGACCAGCCGACGGTGATGGAGCGCGTCGCGGGCCAAGATATGCCGGCGCGGGCGATGCTGATCGCCGACACGCCGGCTGCGGGCCTGCGCGCCAGTGCGGTGCCGTCGGCCGACAATACGCCGAACAACCATCTGGCCTATGCGGTGCAATGGTTCCTGTTCGCCATTGCGGCGCTGGTCATCTACTTTCTGGCAGTCCGTCGCCGCTTGCGGCCTTGACCCCACGCCGCTAGGCGCTTTGGCGTCATGGACTATATCAGCACGCGCGGCTCTGCGCCGACCCTCGACTTTCGTGCCGCAACGCTGGCCGGGCTGGCCGACGACGGCGGCCTCTACGTGCCGGCGCAGTGGCCGCAGCTGTCGGCCGACGACATTCGCGCGCTCGCCGGGCTCGACTATGCCGAAACCGCGGTGCGCATCATGCGCCCCTTCGTCGCGGGCAGCCTGGGCGAGGATGAACTGCGCAGCCTCTGCCACGCCGCTTACGGCCGCTTCAGCCACGACGCGGTGACCCCGCTGGTCCAGCTCGACCATCGCCATTGGCTGCTCGAACTGTTCCACGGCCCGACGCTGGCGTTCAAGGACGTCGCGCTGCAACTGCTCGGGCAATTGTTCGAAACATTTCTCAGCGGCGGTGACACCGACATCACCATCGTCGGCGCAACCTCGGGCGACACCGGCTCGGCGGCGATCGAGGCGGTGGCGGGGCGCGAGCATATCCAGATCTTCATGCTCCACCCCGAAGGCCGGGTCAGCGACGTCCAGCGGCGGCAGATGACGACGGTGCTGGCGCCCAACGTTCACAATATCGCGATCGACGGCAGCTTCGACGATGCGCAGGCGATGGTGAAGCGGCTGTTCGGCGACGCCGACGCGCGCGGCCAGCTGACCCTGTCGGCGGTCAACAGCATCAACTGGGCGCGGCTGATGGCGCAGGTCGTCTATTATTTCCACGCCGCCGTCCGCCTCGGCGGCCCCGACCGCCCGGTGGCGTTCAGCGTCCCGACCGGCAATTTCGGCGATGTCTTCGCGGGCTATGTCGCGGCGCGCATGGGGCTGCCGATCGCGCGGCTCGTTGTCGCAACCAACGTCAACGACATCCTCCACCGCGCGCTGACCAGCGGCGACTATAGCGCCGGCAGCGTGACCGCGACCGCGACGCCCAGCATGGACATCCAGGTCAGCAGCAATTTCGAACGGCTGCTGTTCGACCTCGCCGGCCGCGACGGCGCGGCGATCACGCGGATGATGGGCGAGTTCGATGCGAACCGCGCGATGACCATCCCCGCCGACATGCTGGCGGGCGCTGAAGGGCTGTTCTCGAGCGCGCGCATCGACGGCGACGCGATGACGCTCGCGCTGCGCTGGGCGCAGGAACATGCCGGCCAGATCATCGATCCGCACAGCGCGGTCGGCCTCGCCGCGGCGCGCAGCCTCGACCTCGATCCCGCGATCCCCGTCGTCACGCTCGCCACCGCACATCCGGCGAAATTCCCCGATGCCGTCGAGCGCGCCACCGGGGTGCGCCCGCCGCTGCCCGCGCGCCTCGGCAATCTGTTCGACCGCGCCGAACGCTACGAAAAGCTGCCCGGCGACTATGATACAGTGAAGGCGCATATCCTGGCGGCAGCCGCGCGTGGCTGAGCTGCTGCCGCTCGTCACCCTCGTCGGCGAGGCGTGGGACGATTATGGGCTGGTCGACAGCGGCGGCGGGCGCAAGCTCGAACGCTATGGCCGCTACCGCTTCATCCGCCCCGAACCGCAGGCGATGTGGGCGCCCGCGCTGCCGCAGAGCGACTGGGACATCGCCGATGGCGAATTTGTCCCGGCCTCCGACGACGATGGTGGCGGGCGCTGGTACTTCGCCAAGCCCGTCCCCGCCGATGGCTGGCCGCTGGCGTGGCGCGAGACGCGCTTCACCGCGCAGTGCACCCCGTTCCGGCACCTCGGCTTCTTCCCCGACATGGCGCCGGTGTGGGACTGGCTGCGGGCGCAGGTGGCCGACAAGCCCGACCCCGCCTTCCTCAACCTCTTCGGCTACACCGGCGTCGGCAGCCAGGCGCTCGCCGCGGCGGGGGCGTCGGTCACCCATGTCGACGCGTCGAAGAAATCGGTGGGGCAGGCGCGCGAAAATGCCGCGCTCGCGGGCATGGCCGACAAGCCGGTGCGCTGGATCGTCGACGATGCGGGCAAGTTCACCGCACGCGAGGTGCGGCGCGAGAAACGCTATGACGCGATCCTGCTCGACCCGCCCAAATTCGGCCGCGGACCCAACCAGGAACGCTGGCAGCTCGAAGAAGGTCTCGCGCCTTTGCTTGCTGATTGCCGCCAGCTGCTCGACGCCGACAGCCGCGCCCTGTTCCTCACCGTCTATGCGGTGCGCATGTCGGCGCTGGCGATCGGCGAGCTGCTGAACCAGCTCTTCGCCGACCTGCCGGGCAAGGTCGAATGCGGCGAGCTGGCGGTGCGCGAAGAAGCGCGCGGGCTGCTGCTGCCGACCGCGATCTTCGCCCGCTGGAGCCGCTGAGCGGCGCCGGCACCGTGCGGGGCGACCCGCGCTTGCGATGAAACGAGCAACTCTAACGTTGCTGCTCCGTTGGTTGAGTGAGGGCCGCGCGGCTGGCTCCTCCGGTCCGCGCTTCGCCTTCGCCAGCAGAAGGAGAGACTTATCATGGGTGACACCCTTGACCGCGAAACCCATCGGTTGATCGCATCGGACAAGGTCGAAGGCACCGCAGTCTACAACCCTCAGAACGAAAAGCTCGGCACCATCGCCAATGTGATGATCGACAAACGCTCGGGCAAAAGCGAATATGCGGTGCTAGAATTCGGCGGGCTGTTCGGCCTCGGCAGCGATCATTATCCGATCCCATGGGACATGCTGACCTATGACACCGATAAAGGCGGTTATATGGTCGATATCGCCAAGGAGCGGCTGACCGGCGCGCCGCGTTACGCACGCGAGAAGGCACCCGATTACACCGACGATTACGGGCGCAACGTCTATGGCTATTACGGCATGGCATATCCGCTGCTCTGACGCGGAATGGCGGCGCGCGGGCGAGTGATCGCCGGGGGCAGCGCGCCGCTACGTCCCGACTATAATCAAATCCCAGCGCAAATTTTGACACCGTCTGCATAGGAATGCAGTCAGGTCTGCGTTGACAGTGAGAACGTTCTCATTTAGATAACGTTCACATTAGGGAAATGCCGCCGGAAAACGAGCGGTTAAACGGGAGGGATAGGGATGCAGGCTTCGCACAAACTTTGGCTCGCCAAAATTCTGGCCGGCACATCGGCACTGGCGCTGATGGGCATGGCGCCGGTCGCGATGGCGCAGGACGCGCCGCCGGCCGACGAAGGCATCGACGGCGATGAAATCGTCGTCACCGGCATCCGCGCCAGCCTTTCGGCATCGGCCGACATCAAGCGCGAGGCGCAGGGCGTCGTCGACTCCATTTCGGCCGAAGATATCGGCAAATTCCCCGACACCAACCTCGCCGAATCGCTCCAGCGCATCACCGGTGTGTCGATCGACCGTTCGCGCGGCGAAGGCTCGCTCGTCACGGTCCGCGGCTTTGGTCCCGAATTCAACCTGGTGACGGTCAACGGCCGCCAGATGCCGACCTCCTTCCTCGGCGACGGCGCCAGCCCGCCGGCGTCGCGTTCGTTCGATTTCGCCAACTTGGCCGCCGAGGGCGTCGCCGGGGTCGAGGTGTACAAGAGCGGCCGCGCGGGCATCGCGTCGGGCGGCATCGGTTCGTCGATCAACATCCGCACCCCGCGCCCGTTCGATCGCCCCGGCCTGCAGGGCAGCCTCGCGGTCAAGGGCGTGCTCGATTCGTCGCGCAACCAGGGCAATCCGATCACTCCCGAAATTTCGGGGATCATCAGCAACACCTTCGCCGACGAACGCGTCGGCATCCTGCTCGTCGGTTCGTACCAGCGCCGCAAGGCGAGCGAGAACAGCTTCAATTCGGATTGGCGCGACGGCTATACCGGCGCTGAAAACAACTGGGGCTCGCTGGCGCAGCCGGGCGACGATCGCTTCGACAACATCACCAACCGTCCCGGCGCGACCGATGTTTACGAAGTGCCGCAGAACGGCTCGTACAACCTCAACGACATCGACCGCGAGCGCATCAACGGCCAGGCCGTGCTGCAGATCCGCCCCGCCGATTCGGTGACCGCGACCTTCGACTACACCTTCTCGCAGAACACCGTCGAAGTGCGGAACAGCAGCGTCGGCATCTGGTTCAACCACAATAATACGACCAGCGCGTGGACCGACGGTCCGGTCGCCGGCCCGATCTTCTACTCCGAAGCCTTCGGGGCCAACGAGCGCAAGGATCTGTCGTACAGCGGCTCGCTGACCGCGAACCGCAGCGTCAACCATTCGATCGGCGGCAACCTGAAATGGGAAGCGCCGGGCGGGGTCACGATGGACCTCGACTTCCACCGCTCGACCGCGACGTCGAAGCCGGCGAACAAATACGGCACCAGCGTCTCGGTCGGCAACGCGATTTTCGGCGTCGCCAACCAGACGATCAATTTCGAAGACGATCTGCCGACGATCTCGTACAACATGTTCCCCGGCATCGATCCGCTCGACGCGTCGCTGATCACGCCGACGGGCAATGCCTTCCGCAACGCCTATTTCCGCAACCGGATCGACCAGATCCAGCTGCGCGGCAGTTACGACCATGACGGCGACTTCCTCGACAGCATCGATTTCGGCGTGTCCTATATCGATAGCAAGGTGCGCTCGGCCTATGGCTTCATCCAGAACGAGACGTGGAGCGGCGCCGGTCCGGCGTCGGACCTGCCCGACGACATTTTCGAACTGGTGACCTTGCCCGACAAATTCTCGGGCATCGGCGGCGCGAACAATCCGGCGATGATCCAGAGCCTCTATACGTTCGATTTCGAACGGATGGTCGACCTGATCGACGGGCTTTACGGCACCTGCGACCGCGCCGGCTCGGCCGACACCTGCCTTGCCGACTATACGGTCGACCGGCGCCTCACCGAAAAGACGCTGGCGCCCTATATCCAAGTCGGCAATGAATTCGACCTGTTCGGCAATCCGGCGCACCTGACCGCAGGGGTTCGCTACGAACATACGTCGGTCGATGCTTCGGCAGTGGTGCCGATCCCGACCGGGACCGCGTGGAGCGCCGCGAACGAATTCTACGTCATCTTCTCGCCCGAAAACGACTTCACGCGCTTCAAGGGCGATTACGACAATTGGCTGCCCGCGATCGACTTCGACATCGAACCGATTTCGAACGTGAAGCTGCGCGCCTCGTACAGCCACACGATCACCCGCGCCGACTATGGCAGTCTGCAGGGCGGCCGCACGATCGACCAGGGCTTCCGAATCGGCGGCGGCACCGGCAGCCAGGGCAACCCGGGACTGCTGCCCTATAAATCGAAGAATATCGACCTGTCGGCGGAATGGTATTACGCCCCCGCCAGCTATGTTTCGGCGGGCTATTTCCGCAAGAATGTGTCGAATTTCATCGGCTCGACGCGGGTCGATTCGAACGCCTTCGGCCTGACCCATCCGGCCTTCGGTGCGCGCTATCAGGCGGCGGTCGCCGCGCTCGGCGCCAACGCCGCTATCAACGACATCCGCCAGTATATCTTCGACAATTTCCCCGAATCGACGCGGCCCACCGGCACCGATCCGGCGGGCTATACGACCGGCGACATCCTCGGCCTGCCCGGCGACGAGCTGGTCAATTTCGAGATCGCGACCCCGGTCAACAGCGACCAGACCGCGACGCTCAACGGCTGGGAATTCGCGCTCCAGCACAGCTTCTGGGAAACCGGCTTCGGGGTCATCCTGAACTATACGATCGTCAACGGCAGCGCGACCTATGACAATACCCTGCCGGCGAGTGTCGCGCAGTTCGCGCTGCCCGGCCTCAGCGACAGCGCCAACGCCGTCGCCTATTACGACAAGAACGGGTTGCAGGCGCGCGTTGCATGGAACTGGCGCGACCAGTTCCTGAACACCACGGGTCCGAACCCCGCCTACACCGACGCCTATTGGCAGATCGACGCCAGCGCGAGTTACGAATTCATCCCCGGATTCACCGCGTTCGTCGAGGCGATCAACCTGACCGGCGAGAGCCGCCGCGTGCATCGCCGATCGGACAACAACGTCGTTTACGCCTCGCCGGGCTTTGCCCGCTACGCGGCGGGGGTCCGGTTCAACTTCTGACGCGGCGGGCCTTGGCCGCTCGCGTCACGGGCGAAGGAGCCGCGCCTTTCCGGGTGCGGCTCTTTTGCGTGACGCGCCGCGGCGAAACGCGTAGGAAAATTCGCAATGACGAACGCAGTGGAGAGGGTGGTCATCGTCGGCGGCGGCACCGGCGGCTGGCTCGCGGCGGCGCGCATCGCGGCGGCGCGTCCGGCGTTGACCGTGACGCTGATCGAGGCGCCCGACATCCCCACCATCGGCGTCGGCGAAGGCACCTGGCCGACGATGCGCGCGACGCTCGCCGCGATCGGCATCGGTGAGGGCGAATTTCTCGCCGCGTGCGACGGGTCGTTCAAACAGGGCTCGCGCTTCGACGGCTGGGTCAACGGCGCCGCCGACGACCGCTATTACCATCCCTTCACCCCGCCGCCCGCCGTCCCGGCAAAGCAATTGCTGGCGGCATGGGCTGCGGCAGCTGCGGACGAGCCTTTCGCCGCCGCGATGACGCCGCAGGCGCATCTATGCGATCTCGACCTTGCGCCGCGCCAGCGCGCGATGCCCGATTATCAGGGCGCGGCCAACTATGCCTATCACCTCGATGCCGGGAAATTCGCCGCGCTGCTGGCGGCGCAGGCGACGCGGCGACTGGGCGTCGTCCATATCGCCGGCCATGTCACCGGGGCGCGCCGCGCCGATGACGGCGACATCGCCGCGGTGCTGACGCGCGAGCATGGCGAGATTGCGGGCGACCTGTTCATCGATTGCACCGGCCACGCGGCGCTGCTGATCGGCGGCGAATGCAGCGCCGAATGGATCGACCGCAGCGACATCTTGTTCAACGACCGCGCGCTCGCTGCGCAGGTGCCGGTCGCGCCGGGCAGCCCGGTCGCGTCGCAGACGATCTCGACCGCACATGCGGCGGGCTGGATCTGGGACATCGGGCTGCCGGGGCGGCGCGGCATCGGCTGCGTCTATGCCAGCCGCTTTCTGGACGACGATGCGGCGGAGGCGACCCTGCGCGCCTATATCGCGCGCGTGCTGCCCGATGCGCCCGCGGTGCCGGTGCGCCGCCTTGCCTTCCCGACCGGCCACCGCGCGCGGTTCTGGCACGGCAACTGCCTCGCGGTCGGTCTTTCGGCGGGCTTTATCGAGCCGCTTGAGGCGTCGGCGATCGTGCTGATCGAACTGTCGCTGAACGCGTTGATCGACAATTTCCCGGCGCGCCGCGCGGCGATGCCGATCCACGCCGAGCGTTTCAACGCGCTGTTCCGCTATCGCTGGGACCGCATCGTCGAATTTCTGAAGCTCCACTATGCGCTCAGCCGTCGCGAAGAACCCTATTGGCGGGCGCAGCGCGACCCTGCGACCGTGCCGCCGCGGCTCGCGGCGATGCTGGCGCTGTGGCGCGACCAGCCGCCGTCGACATGGGACTTCCCGCAAGTCGACGAGATATTCTCGGCCGAGAGCCACCAATATATCCTCTATGGTATGGGCCATGCGCTGCCGGCGGGGTTGCCCGCGGGCGACAAGGCGGCGGCGCTGCTCGCCCAGAACCGCCAGCGCGCCCGCGCGCTCGCCGCGGCGCTGCCGCGCAACCGCGATTATCTCGACGCGCTGCACGCCGACCCCGGCGTCGCGGTCGCCCGCTAGCCAGAAAGCCCGACATGACCCAGCACGCCGCCCTCGACAGTAACGCCCACCGCGACCTGCGCGTGCGCATCGACGCGGGGGCGGATCTGGGCGACGCGGTGATGGCGGCGCTCACCGTGCCGA
The DNA here is from genome assembly GCF_050916055.1 of Sphingopyxis sp. Lineage (GTDB taxonomy): Bacteria > Pseudomonadota > Alphaproteobacteria > Sphingomonadales > Sphingomonadaceae > Sphingopyxis. Next base: position 1,881,032 of record NZ_CP051527.1, on the reverse strand, counting down.
GCGAGTTTCGCAGCATCCAGGGGCATTTCCCGATCCTGTTCCGCCGCGAGGCGGGCCATGACGATTTCACCGCGCTGGCGCTGTTCGGTTTCGAATCGGGGGAGAATCTGTTCCTCGACGACCGCCACTGGGATGCGCGCTATCGGCCGCTGTCGCTGGCGATCCAGCCGTTCCTCGTCGGCCGGCCCGCCGCGGGCGACGGGCCGGGGCAAGTCCATATCGACCTTGCGCACCCGCGCATCGCCGCCGGCGACGACGGGGTGCGGTTGTTCGACGCCGACGGTATGGCGACCCCCTATCTCGACGAGATCGCGGGCAAACTCGGCGACCTCGACGAAGGTTACCGTGCCAGCAGCGCCTTTTTCGCGGCGCTCGGCGATCACGACCTGCTCGAACCCTTCAGCCTCGAGGTGACGCTCGACGACGGCTCGACCCACTCGCTCGTCGGCTTCCACATCATCGACGAAGGAAAGCTGCGCGCGCTTGATGCGGAAACGCTCGGCCGATTGCATGAGGATGGCCACTTGATGCCGATCTTCATGGCGCTCGCCTCGCTGTCGCAGCTGTCGGCGCTGGTCGCGCGCAAGAACGGCAGGCTCGCCGGTGGCTGAGCCGGGCGGCGCCATATACGACCGGCTCGCGCCGGTGCCCGAGCGCCAATGGGACCGGGCGGCCGGGCTGGACGCCTTGCTCGACGGTGCGCGCGAGCCTTTCGTCGTGCGCGGCCTCGTCGCCGACTGGCCGCTCGTCGCGGCGGGGCGCGAGTCCGCGAGCGCGGCACGCCGCTATCTGGTCGAGCGCGCCCGCGACCGGCCGTTCATGGTGTCGATCGGCCCGCCGGGGCACGACGGCCGCCTTTATTACGACGCCGACATGGCGATGAATTTCCGCACCGGTACCGGGAAGCTCGCCGACATTTTCGCGGGGATCGAGCAGGGCGAGGAGCAGGGCGATCCGCGCACCGTCTACCTCGGCTCGATCGACATCCCGTCGCATTTCGACGGGCTGCACGAGGCCAATGCGGTCGAGCTGGGCGGGCGCGAGACGCTGAAGAGCATCTGGATCGGCACCCGCACCCGCATCGCGGCGCACAATGATTTCCCCGACAATCTGGCCTGCTGCGCCGCGGGGCGGCGGCGTTTCACGCTGTTCTCGCCCGACCAGTTCGGCAACCTCTACCTCGGGCCGATCGACAACACCCCCGCCGGCCGCGCGATCTCGATGGTCGATTTCGAAGCCCCCGATCTCGCGGCGCACCCGCGCTTCGCCGATGCAATGGCGGCGGCGCAGACCGCGCTGCTGGAGCCTGGCGATGCGATCTTCATCCCGTCGATGTGGTGGCACCATGTCGAGGGGCTCGATGCCTTCAACATCCTGGTCAATTACTGGTGGCGCGGCACGCCCGCCTGGCTCGGTCAGCCGCAGGATGCGCTGAATCACGCCATCCTCGCGATCCGCGACCTCGCGCCCGCCGACAAGGCGATCTGGCGCGCGATGTTCGACCATTATGTGTTCGAAAACGGCCCCGCCGTCACCGACCATATCCCCGAGCCGGCGCGCAGCGTGCTGGCGCCGCTGACGCGCGAGAGCGCCGGGCGGCTTCGCGCATTCTTGCTAAGGACGCTCAACCGATGACCGAAGACAAACCGATCCGCCGCGTCGTCATTGCCGGCGGCGGCACCGCGGGCTGGATGATGGCGGCGGCGATCGCGCGGACGATGGGCGCGACGGTCGACCTGACGCTGGTCGAAAGCGAAGCGATCGGTACGATCGGGGTCGGCGAATCGACCATCCCGCCGCTGGTCAATTTCAACCGCATCCTCGGCATCCCCGAACCCGAATTCATGCGCGCGACGCAGGCGACGTTCAAACTCGGCATCCTGTTCGACAACTGGAAGCACGACGGGCACAGCTATTTCCACAGCTTCGGCCTGTCGGGGAAGGATCACTGGTCGGCGGGCTTCCAGCATTTCTGGCTCCACGGCCGCACCCGCGGCCACGAACAGCCCTATGATGATTATTGCCTGGAACTGGTCGCCGGGATGCAGGGCAAGTTCGCGCACCTGCCCGACGACCGGATGAACTATGCCTATCACGTCGATGCCACGCTCTACGGCCGCTACCTGCGCAAACTCGCCGAGGCCGACGGCTGCAAGCGCGTCGAGGGCAAGATCGCGCGCGTCGAACTGGACAGCGAGACCGGCGACATCGCCGCCCTGCTGCTCGACGGCGAGCGGCGGATCGAAGGCGACATGTTCGTCGATTGCACCGGCTTTCGCGGCCTACTGATCGACGGTGCGCTGCACGCAGGGTTCGAAGACTGGACCCACTGGCTGCCTAACGACAGCGCGATCGCGGTGCAGGCGACCCACCAGCGTCCGCCGCAACCCTATACCCAGGCGATCGCCCACGACGCCGGCTGGCAATGGCGCATCCCGCTCCAGCACCGGATGGGCACGGGGATCGTCTACAGCAGCGGCTATCTGTCGCGTGACGCCGCCTACGACCGGCTGATGTCGTCGATCGGCGAGCCGCTGATCGAACCCTTCGACATCAAGTTCAAGGCCGGGGTGCGGCGCAAACAGTGGTTCCGTAACTGCGTCGCGGTCGGCCTCGCCGGCGGCTTCGTCGAACCGCTCGAGGCGACGACCGTCCACCTGATCCAGCGCGCGGTGCTGCGCTTCATCCGCCTGATGCCCAGCGGACGGGTCAGCGAGCGCGACGCCGCCGAATTCAACGATCAGCAAAGGCTCGATATCGAACAGATCCGCGATTTCGTGATCCTGCATTACAAGGCGACCAACCGCCGCGACAGCCCGTTCTGGCGCCATGTCGCGAACATGCCGGTCCCCGACAGCCTGCAGCAAAAGATCGAACTGTTCCGCGAAACCGGCCGCGTTTTTCGCAAGAATGAGGAATTGTTCGCCGAAAACAGCTGGGTCCAGGTGATGATGGGGCAGGGCATCGAACCACAATCCTATCACCCGATCGCCGAAAAGCTGCGCGACGACGAACTCGAACGGCTGCTCCGCACGATCCGCGAGAATGTCGCCAAGACCGTCGCGACGCTGCCCGAACATCATGCCTATGTCGCGCGCTATTGCGGCGCGGAGGTCCCGCCGCCGGCATGATGATCGCGTCGCTTCTGCTCGCGGCGCAGGCCACCGCACCGACGCCCGCGCCCGCCAGCGACGGCTGGGCGCTCGTCTGGTCGGACGACTTCGACGGCACCGAGATCGACCGCGGCAAATGGGATTTCGACGTCGATTGCTGGGGCGGCGGCAACAACGAACGCCAATGCTACACCGACCGGCGGCGCAACGCCGCGGTCAAGGACGGGCGGCTGGTGATCGCCGCGCGCCAGGAACGCGCCACCGGCCCGGCGTTCCCGCTGGCGCAGCGCGGCGAGCCCGGAAAGGCCAATGCACAAGCGACCCGCGACTACACCTCGGCGCGCCTCGTCACGCGCGGCAAGGCGGCGTGGCGCTACGGCAAGATCGAGGTGCGGGCAAAACTGCCGCAGGGGCAGGGGACGTGGCCGGCGATCTGGATGCTGCCCGAAACGGCAGGTTACGGACCATGGGCGGCGTCGGGCGAGATCGACATCCTGGAAGCGGTGAACCTCGGCGTGCGCTGCGCCGAATGCGCCGGCGGCGTCGAAAACCGCATTCTCGGCACGCTGCACTTCGGCGGCGGCTGGCCGGACAATGCGCACAAGAGCAACGAGACCGCGCTGCCCGGCGCGCTTGATGATTTTCACGTCTTCGGCATCGTCTGGGAACAGGGCCGGATCGTCTGGACCGTCGATGGCCAGCCCTATGCAACACAGGTCGCGGGTGACTGGAACACCACCGGATCGGCCGATCCCGCGGCGCCGTTCGACCGGCCGTTCCACCTGATCCTGAACCTCGCGGTCGGCGGCGGGCTGGCCGAGGGGCGCGGCATCAAGGGGGTCGATCCGCGCGGCTATCCGAAAATCATGGAAATCGATTGGGTTCGCGTCTGGCAATGCAAGGGCGAAGCGGTTAGCGGTTGCAGCGAGACGGGGGGACAGACGGAATAATGGGGCGGCGGCGGCAATCGGTGACGATCAAGCATGTGGCGGCCGACGCGGGGGTGTCGCTGCAGACGGTGAGCCGCGTCATCAACGACGAACCCAACGTCCGCCCCGAAATGCAACAGCGGGTGCAGGCGTCGATCGACAAGCTGGGCTATGTCCCCTCGATCGCAGCGCAGCGGATGAGCGGGTCGCGATCCTATCTGATCCTCGCGCTCAACGACCGCGAGCGCACGATCGCCGACTGGCGCGGGCGGCAGGGTGTCGACTGGGTCGACCAGATGCTGCTCGGCGGCATGCTGAAATGCGCCGAATATGGCTATCGCATGATCTTCGAGCTCGTCGACACGCACAACGATCATGTCGAGCGCGAACTGCGCGCCGCGATCGCCGCGCTGCAACCCGACGGCGTCATCCTGACCCCGCCGCATTCGGACAATCCGCTGATCGTCGCGCTGCTCGACCAGCAGCGCATCCCCTTTGCGCGCATCGGGTCGCGCGCACTCGACGCGGGGATCGCGCTGACGATGGACGACGAGGGCTCGGCGCGCCGCGCGACCCGCCACCTGATCGACCTTGGCCATCGCCGCATCGGGCTGATTTCGGGCTCGCCCGAATATAGCCTCAGCCGCTGGCGCGTCGACGGCTGGGAAAGCGAAATGGCCGCCGCGGGGCTGCCGACCGACGGGCTGCTGGCAGAGGGCGATTTCACCTTTGCATCGGGCACCGCGGCGGCGACCCGGCTGCTCGGCGGCCCCGACCGGCCGACCGCGATCATCGCCAGCAGCGACCAGATGGCGCTCGCGACGCTGGAGGTGGCGCGCGAACGCGACCTCGACGTCCCCGGTCAATTGTCGATCATCAGTTTCGACAACACCCCGATCGTCCGCTTCACCCAGCCGCCGCTGACCGCGGTCGACCAGCCGGTCGCCGAAACCGCGTCGCGCGCGGTCGAACTGATCATCGCGGCGCAGCGCGGCGCCCCGCGCCAGACCGAGCCGACGCGGGTGGAGGGCGACCTTGTCGAGCGCGGCTCGACGGCGCGCGCGCCCGCCGACGATGCTTGAGGCCGACGCCCCGCGCCGCCAGTCGCTTCGCTTTCTGCTCCTCTATGCGCTGGCATGGGCCGGCGGGGCGATCGCCTATGTGCCGTTCCTGACCATCTGGCTGCCCGGCCGGATGACCCAGCTCGCCGGGATCGCCGATGTCCAGATGCTGGGGTATGTCACCTTTTCCGGCGCGATCGCGGCCAGTCTGTCGGGGATCGGCTTTGGCTGGCTCAGCGACCGCACCGGCAACCGGCGCGGGTGGGTGCTGACCGGGCTCGCGCTGACCATCGCGCTACTGCTTCTGGTGCCGCTGGCGCAGGATATCTGGTCGCTGGTCGGGATGATCATCGCGTGGCAACTGGCGCTCAACATGATGCTGGGACCGCTCTCGGCGTGGGCGGGCGATTGCGTTCCCGACGAACAAAAAGGCCTGCTCGGCGGGCTGCTCGCTTTCTCGCCCGCGCTCGGTGCCTGGTCGGGGGCGCTCGTCACCCTGCCGGGTCTGGTGCCGACCGACGCGCGGCTGATCGTCGTCGCATCGCTGGTCGCCGCCGCGGTGCTGCCGGCGCTGCTGCTCGGGCGGCCGCGGCCGTTCGCCGACCTGACGGCGCCGCCGCCCCCGCGCGCGGCGGGCGTGCCGGCGCCGCGCCCGACCGGGCCGGCGGTGCGGATGTGGCTGGCGCGGCTGCTGGTCCAGATTTCGGAAGCGGCGCTGTTCGCCTATCTCTATTTCTGGTTCCGCTCGATCGACCCCGATATGCACGACAGCGAAAAGGCGGGACTGTTCAGCATCGCGCTGACCGTCGCGATCCCGATCGCGCTGCTCAGCGGACGCTGGGCCGACCGTCACCGCCAGCCGTTCCGCCCGCTCGTGATCAGCGCGGCGATTTCGGCGGTCGGGATGGTCGGCATGGCACTGGCCCCCGATGCCGATATGGCCAAGGCCAGCTATCTGCTGTTCGGCATCGCGACGACGGTGTTCCTCGCCCTCCATTCGGGGCAGACCCTGCGCATCCTGCCGCGCTCGGATCGCCGCGGCCGCGATCTCGGCATTTTCAACCTGACCAACACGGTGCCGTCGCTGATCATGCCGTGGCTCACGATTTCGCTCGTTCCCGGTTTCGGTTTCGATGCGCTGTTCCTGCTCCTCGCCGGCCTGACCACGCTCGCGGTGCTGCTCCTCGCCACGATGCCGCGCCCCCGCTGAAACAGGCGCTTGATTTCGCCCGGCGGCTATGCGAGGAACATTGATAACGTTCACATAGTAAGTGATCCAGAAGAGATGGGAGAGTTTATGCGCCGACAGGCAATCGCCATGGCCACCGCACTGCTGCTCGCGGGCACCGCTGCCCCCGCCGCGCAAACCGAAGGCGCAAACAGCGCAGCCGTCCATCCCGAGCTGTGGCCGACCGCCAAAAGCCCCGTCACCATCTCCGACCCCGCGACCGAGACGCGCATCGACGCCATGTTGGCGCGGATGACCGTCGAACAAAAGGTCGGTCAGCTGATTCAGGCCGATATAAGCACGATCACGCCGCAGGATCTGGCCACCTATCCGCTCGGTTCGATCCTGGCCGGCGGCAACAGCGGCCCCAACGGCAACGAACGCTCGACCGCCGCCGACTGGGCGACGCTGGTCGATGACTTTCGCGCGGTGTCGCTGCGTCCGCAGGCGAACGGCGTCGCGGTCCCGATCATTTTCGGGGTCGATGCGGTCCATGGCCACAACAATATTCCCGGCGCGACGCTGTTCCCGCACAATATCGGCCTCGGCGCGGCGCGCGACCCCGAACTGGTCCAGCGCATCGGCGCGGTGACCGCCGCCGAAATCGCCGGCAGCGGCATCGAATGGACCTTCGCCCCGACCCTCGCGGTGCCGCAGGATCTGCGCTGGGGGCGGAGCTACGAAGGCTATGCCGCCGACCCCAAACTGGTCGCCGACTATGCCCGCGCGATGGTGATCGGGCTGCAGGGCGATCTTGTCGCGGGCAAGACGCTCGCCCCGGCGCATGTCGCGGCGACCGCCAAGCATTTCCTCGCCGACGGCGGGACGTTCGAGGGCAAGGACCAGGGCGACGCCAAGATCGACGAGGCGGAGCTGATCGCCCGGCACGCAATGGGCTACCCCCCGGCGATCGACGCCGGGGCGCTGACCGTCATGGCAAGCTTTTCCAGCTGGCAGGGTATCAAGCACCACGGCAACAAGGGGCTGCTGACCGACGTGCTCAAGGACCGCATGGGCTTCGCCGGCTTCGTCGTCGGCGACTGGAACGGCCATGGCCAGATTCCGGGGTGCAGCGTCACCGACTGCGCCCAGTCGATCAACGCCGGCCTCGACATGTTCATGGCGCCCGACAGCTGGAAGGGATTGTACGAAACGACTGTCAAACAGGCGCGCGACGGTACGATCCCGGCGGCGCGGCTCGACGATGCGGTGCGCCGCATCCTGCGGGTGAAATACAAGCTCGGCCTGTTCGACGAAGGTCGCGGCGGGCGGCGGAACTTCGCCGCGGTCGGCGCGCCCGAACATCTCGCCGTCGCGCGCGAAGCGGTCGCCAAGTCGCTGGTGTTGCTCAAGAACAATGGCAGCGTATTGCCGATCAAGCCGGGCGCCAAGCTGCTCGTCGCCGGGCCGGGCGCCGACAATATGGCGATGCAGTCGGGCGGCTGGACGATCAGCTGGCAGGGCACCGATGTCGTGCGGTCCGATTTTCCCAACGGCCAGACGATCTGGGAAGCGCTCGACAAAGCCAGCCGCGACGCCGGCGGCACCGCGACGCTGTCGGCCGATGGCAGCTTTGCCGACAAGCCCGACGTCGCGATCGTCGTGTTCGGCGAGCCTCCCTATGCCGAGTTTCAGGGCGACGTCCCGACCCTCGACTACCAGCCGTCGGAGGCGACCGACCTGGCGACGCTGAAGAAACTGAAAGCCGCCGGTATTCCGGTGGTGGCGCTGTTCCTGTCGGGGCGGCCGATGTTCACCAGCCCCGAAATCAACGCCGCCGATGCGTTCGTCGCCGGCTGGCTGCCGGGGTCGCAGGGCGCCGGCGTCGCCGATGTCCTCGTGGCGGGCAAGGACGGCAAGCCCGCGCGCGGCTTCACCGGCACCTTGCCCTTCGCCTGGCCCGCCGACGCGCGCTCGCCGGTCGAAAAGCCGTTGTTCGCGGTCGGCTACGGGCTGAAATATGGCGAGAGCCGTACCGCGCCGCCGCTGTCGGAGACGCTGGGCGTCGACATCGCCGAAGCGCTGAACGTCGAAAATTATTTCTCCGGCGGTCGCGCCCGCGCGCCATGGGCGCTGTCGATCACCGATGCCGGCGGTGCGCGTCCGGTCGAATCGCCGCCGGTGTCGAGCCCGGGCGGGATGCTGGCCGCGCGCTCGGTCGACGTGCGCGCGCAGGAGGACGGCAAGGCGTTCGTCTGGACCGGCCCGGCCTCGCTCAGCCTCTCGGGCCCCTATGCCGACCTGTCGCGCCAGCTCAACAACAGCTTTGCGCTGCGCATCGAATGGCGGATCGACGCGGTCGGCGCGCGGCCGGTGCAGCTCGCGCTTGGCGGCAAGGCGTTCGACATTACGGCGCTGGTGAAAGCGGCGCCGGCCGGACAGGTGTCGACGATCAAGGTGCCGCTGCGCTGTTTCGCCGATGCCGGGGCCGATCTGCGCCGCGTCGATTATGCCGCGACGATCACCGCCGACAACGGCTTTGCCGCCACGCTGCTGAATACGAATGTCGAAGCGGTCGGCACGAATTTGCCTTGCCCGCCGGCGATAAAATGACAACACCCGCAAAAGGGTTCGCCCAAGCAAAATAAGGTCGGGGAGAGTTGAGATGGCACTAGCGCCAGACGTGACTTCGAGCACGGACGCCGTCGCCGGCACGGGGCAGGGGACGCACGTCGATGCGCCCGAACTGCGCCTGTTCGTGATGGGCCTGTTCTTCATTTTCGGCGGCATCACCAGTCTCAACGACGTGTTGATCCCGAAACTGAAAGAGCTGTTCACGCTCAACTACACGCAGGCCATGCTAATCCAGTTCTGCTTCTTCACCGCCTATCTGGTGATCGGCATTCCGGGCGCGAAACTGGTCAAGAAGATCGGTTATATGCGCGGCGCGGTGGCCGGCCTGCTGACGATGCTCGTCGGCTGCCTGCTCTTCATTCCCGCGTCACAGCAGGCGGTGTATGGCCTGTTCCTGCTCGCGCTGTTCGTGCTCGCAAGCGGCGTGGTGATCGTCCAGGTCGTCGCCAATCCGCTCATCTCGCTACTCGGCAAGCCCGAAACCGCGCACAGCCGGCTGACCTTCGCGCAGGCATTCAATTCGCTCGGCACCACCATTTTCCCGATCGTCGGCGCGACGCTGATTCTCGGCAGCCTCGCCACGATGAGCGCAGACCAATTGTCGGGCGCCGAACTCGATGCCTATCGCACCGCCGAAAGCCAGGCAATCGTGCACGGTTATCTGGGCATTGCGGCGGCGCTGGCCGTCGTCGCGGCGGTGGTCTGGATGTTCCGCAACCGGCTGCGCGGCGAACGGCACGAGGCAAGCGCCGGGCTGGCCGGCTTCGACCTGCTCAAACGGCCGCGCTTCGGCTTTGGCGCGCTGTGCATCTTCCTGTATGTCGGCGCCGAAGTGTCGATCGGCTCGCTGGTCGTCAATTATCTGATGCAGCCGGGGGTAATGGCGCTGCCCGAACAGGCGGCGGGCAAACTGATCGGCCTGTACTGGGGCGGGGCGATGATCGGGCGGTTTATCGGTTCGGGCCTGATGCGCGTTGTCAGCCCCGGCAAGCTGCTCGCCTTCGTCGCGCTCGGCGCGATCACCCTGATCCTGATTTCGACCAACACCACAGGGGTCGTTTCGGGGTACAGCCTGCTCGCGATCGGGTTGATGAACTCGATCATGTTCCCGACGATCTTCAGCCTCGCGTCCGAGCGACTGGGCAGCCGGGCGGCCGACGGGTCGGGGATCATCAATGTCGCGATCTTCGGCGGCGCGGTCGTGCCGCTGGCGACCGGCGCCATCGCCGATCTGACGGGCAGCCTTGCGACCGCGTTGCTGCTCCCGGCGCTCTGCTATGGCGTGATCGCGGCCTTTGGCGTCTATGCCCGGCGCCCCGCCGCCGGCTGACCGCGCCTCAGGCCAGTTCGATGCGATTGCGGCCGGCTTCCTTGGCGCGATACAGCGCTTCGTCGGCGGCCTTCAGCGCGCCGCGCGAGTCGCCGTAGCCGAACAGGTCGGCGACCCCGCCCGAAAAGGTGATCTGGCCGAACGGCTGATCGGTCTTGCGGTTGATCAGCCGCCGGTTCGCCAGCGCCTCGCGGGCTTCGTCGAGCCGCGCTGCGGCTTCGCTTGGCGGTAGGCCGCGAAACAGCATCACGAACTCCTCGCCGCCGTGGCGCGCGACGTGGCAGTGATCGTCGGAGATATGAGCGAGCGTGTCGGCGATCAGCTTGATCACGCGGTCACCGGCTTCGTGGCCGTGGGTATCGTTGACGCGCTTGAACTCGTCGATGTCGCAAAAGGCGACGCTCAGCGGTTCGCAGGCGGCACGCGCCTCGGTGTAATGATGTTCGAGCAGCGCCTCGAAGGCGCGGCGATTGGGCAGACCGGTCAGATAGTCGATCTCGGCCTCGCGGGTGGCACGTGCAAGGCTGCGGCGCAGCGCCCTGGCTTCGTCCTCGCTGCGGCGCATGTCGTCTTCGGCCTTGCGCGTGCGTTCGAGCATCGCCTTGGCGAGCCCGGCGAGGTTGGTGACGAGCTGGCCGGTCTTTTGCACCTGCTCCAGGTCGATGACATGCTGTTCAAGCTCGGTGCCATAGTCGCGCGTCACCCCGCGCGCCGCCTTGGTGTGCGCCTGAAAGGCATCGACGTTCGATTCGAGCCGCGCCATCAGCCGCTCGAGGTCGGCCTGTTCGGGGCGAGCGGCATCCTGTTCGGCGAGTTCGTCGAGCCACTGCTGGGTGATGCCGTCGGCCGATTTCGCCCGCGCCGCAATCTGCCGCGCCAGCTGCGGGTTCGATCCCGAAAAGGCGCTGTGCGCGAGCAGCAGGTTGGCCGGCGACACGTCGAGGCCGTTGTCGATCAGGAAATAGGAGATCGTCTCAGCCAGCTCGCGCCGCGCGCCCCGCGCGAGGTCGCGCGATTCGTCCGGGCCCGGCGGTGGTGCGCCGCGCCGGGACGCTTCGCCTTCGGAGCGGTGAAGCCCCAGCCAGTGCAGGAGCCGCCCGACCGGCTCATGTGCGGATGTCGCTTTTGTGGTCATGCGACATGTAACGGGCGGCGGCGAAGAAATTTAAGGTGAACCGAGTGCGTGGCGGTTCGGGCCGGTTACCGCTCGCGTCCTTCGAGCAGCGCGATCAGGCGCACGAAGCGATCGCCCGCTTCGCTGATCGTGTCGAGCAGCCCTTCGTCGAGTTCGGCTTCGGTCCTGCCCGGCGCCGACAGGCTGCGCAGGCGATCCGACAGGAACACCGCGAGCGCGCGGTAAAAGCGCGCCGCAAAGCCGCTGTCTTCGGCAAAGGCGGCGAGGATCGCGGCGCGCGGAATGGCAAGCACCCGCGCCGCATCGCGCGCCGTGACCGTCGCCGACGGCAGCGACTTTTCGACGAAGGACATTTCGCCGACGACGTCGCCGAGCGCCAGTTCGGCGATCGGGGCGCCGCCGGGGCTGGTCACCGCCAATGTCCCGTCGGTGACGAAGAACAGCTCGCCGACCGCCTTGCCTGCGTGGATCAGCACGTCGCCGGGCGACAGCGCCCGGACGCTGCCGTGGCGCGCCAGCCAGACGATGTCGGCGTCCTCCAGATCGCCCAGGATATAGAGCGCCTTGCGCATGTCAGTCCTCCAGAAGCTGCCGGCGGGCGAGCGCGGCGAAGGCGCCGTCCCGGGCCATGAGGGTGGAAAAGTCGCCGCTTTCGACGAAGCGGCCGCGTTCGAGCACGCAGATGCGGTCGGCGTTGCGAACCGTCGACAGGCGGTGGGCGATGGTGATGCGGCTTGCGTCGAGCGCGTCGAGCGTCGCCGCGACCACCGCCTGCGTCGTATTGTCCAGCGCGCTCGTGGCCTCGTCGAAGAACAGGATGCGCGGCCGGCCGGCAAGCGCGCGCGCGATCAGGATGCGCTGACGCTGGCCGCCCGACAGCGTCCCGGCGCCCTCGGTGACCATCGTGTGCAGCCCCATCGGCATCAGGTCGAGGTCGTCGGCCAGCCCCGCCGCCCCGGCCGCCGCCTGGCATTGTTCCAGCCCGGCATCGCTCGCGCCGCGGATATTTTCCAGAATCGTGCCCGCGAACAGCTGGCTCGACTGCATCACCACCCCGATCTGGCTGCGCAGCCGCGCCGGGTCGAGGCTGGCGAGCTCCTGCCCGTCATAGGCGATCGAGCCGGTAGCCGGCGCCTCGAACCCCAGCAGCAGCCGCAGCACGGTCGATTTGCCCGATCCGGAGCCGCCGACGATCGCGACATGCTCGCCCGGTGCGACGCGCAGCGACAGGTCGGTGAGCAGCGGCGCCATCGCATTGTCGTACCCGAAGCTCAGCCCCGACACCTGGATGTCGCCGGTCAGCCGGCCGGGGTCGGCACGGCCGCCCGCCGCCTCGACCTCGGCGGTCAGGATCGGGCGCGCCCGTTCGGCGAGCGGGCGCGCGGTGTAGATGGCGAGCAGCGCGTCGCAGAGCCCCGAAAAACTGCCCTGGAAGATCGCGAAGGCGGCGAGGAAGCCGATGAACTGTCCCGGCGGCACCGCCTCCGCCGCGAGCAGGGCGGCGGTCGCGAACAGCGCCAGCAAGCTGATGATTCCCCACGCATCGGCAAAGGCGCCGAAATGGACGCCGATCCGCTGGCCGCGCAGGTCGGCGGCGCGTTCGAGCGCATAGGCGCGGCGCCACCGCGCGAGCATCCGCTCCTCGGCGGCGGCCGAGCGCAATTTGGGCAGCCCCTCCAATATCTCGAAGGTGAGTCCCGCAAGCTTGCCGTCGAGTTCCGCCGCCTCGCGCAGCGGTGCCGCCTGTGCGACGCGGCTGATCGCGACCGCAGCGACATAGACGAGGGTGACTCCCAGCCCCGCGAGCGCCATCCGCGGTTCGTAGGCAAAGAGCAGTATGAGGTAGAAGAGCGAGAAAAAGGCGGTCAGACCGGCGCTGAGCAGGATCGAAGTCACCAGCCCGCGGATGCTTTCGAGCGCCTCGATCCGCTGGTTGAAATCGCCGGGCGACAGCGTCTTGAAAAAACGCGCCGGCAGGCGCAGCACGCGGTCGGTGATCCCCGCCGCCATCGCGACCTGTCCGCGGCCGGTTACTCGGGATACGGCGTGCGTGCGGACCACCGTGAAGGCGGTGCCGACGATCGCGGCGAGGGCGAGGGCGATGCCGATGCCGATCAGCAGGCCGCCGGCGCCGCCGGGGACAATCTCGTCGAAGATCCACGCGCTCGCCAGCGGGACGATCAGCCCGAGCAGCGCGGCGCCGAGCCCGGCGCCGGCGATCAGCGGCAGTTCGCGCTTGATGCCGCCGGCGACGCTGGCCGCCATGCCGCGAAAGGTCGACACGTCGCCGGCCAGCGGCGCGTAGATGCGCCAGCACAGCGGCCGCACCGCGCCGGGATCGAGCGCCGCGCCGGCGGCGTCGCGATAGCCGCCGCGTTGCCACAGCGCCGCGGCGACATCGCCGCCCTCCCGCTCGACGAGCAGCGGACCGCCGTCGTCGCGCCACCAGCCGGGGGCGAGGATCGTGCGCCCGGCGCGCAGCCCGGCGAGGCGCGCGAGCGCCGGGGCGTGCTGGAAATCCATGCGGGCGCCGCGAAACACCTCGGGCTCGACCGGATGGCCGACCGCCGCGCCGAGCGCCGCGAGCGCCGTCGCCAGCGGGTGGTCGCCTGCCGCCGCGGGGCCGCCGACGCCCAGCCGTTCGATCAGCGCCGCGTCGCGCGTCGCGGCGTCGGCGGCGAAAGCGGCATCGAGCGCGGCGCCGGGGTCGCCGTCGGAGAACGTCCCCGCGGGGAGCGGCGCGAGTTCGCAATCGTCGAGCGCGACGATCGCAAAGTGCCGCGGCCCCGCGGGCAGCGGCGCCACCTGTCCCTCCGCGGCGACGAGTTCGACGAAGCGGCGCCGCTCGGCGCTGACCAGATAAAGCTCGATCCGCCCGCGCGTCACGCGCCAGCCGGGGCCGCCGTGGGGCAGGGCGAACAGCGCGCCGGCGGGTAGGGCGATCGGCGCGCTCATGCCTCGACCAGCCGCGCGTAATGACCGCCGCTCGCCATCAGCGTGCCATGGTCTCCGGCTTCGACGACGCACCCCTGTTCGAGGACGAAGATGCGGTCGCAGTCGCGGATCGCCGACAACCGGTGCGCGATGACGATGCAGCCGATGCCGCGGCGGCGGATCGCCTCCATCACGCCATGTTCGGTGACCGGGTCGAGCGCGCTCGTCGCTTCGTCGAGGATGATCAGGCTGGGATCGCTGGCCAGCGCGCGGGCGATTTCGATGCGCTGGCGCTCGCCGCCCGAAAAATTGCCGCCGCCTTGGGCGATCTGCGCGTCGTAGCCGCCGGGGCGCGCGGCGATGACGTCGTGGATCATCGCGTCGCGCGCGGCGCGGATCAGATCGGGTTCGGGCAGATTGTCGTCCCACAGGGTCAGATTGTCGCGCACCGACCCCTCGAACAGCATCACCTCCTGCCGCACATAGGCGAGGCGGTGTGCGAGCAGCGCGCGCGGCCAGTCGAGCAACGGCCGGCCGTCGAGCAGCACCGCGCCGCCGCGCGGCTGTTCGAGCCCGGCGAGCAGCTTGCCGACGGTCGACTTGCCCGATCCCGACGGGCCGACGAGGGCGATGCGCTCACCGGGGCGCAGGTCGAAGCTGAGCCCGTCGATCAGCGGCGGGTCGAGCGGCGCGTAACCGAAGCAGAGGTCGCGCACCTGCACCGCGCCCTGCGGCACGCGCCCGTCGGGGGCGGGGTCGGCGCGGTCGAAGCGCGGGTCGCTAGGCTGGGCGAGCACATCGTCGAGGCGGCCGGTGTAGGAGCGGATCTGGTGCATTTCCGCCCCGAACCCCGCGAGCGCCGCGACCGGCGCCACGAAACTCGCCGCCAGCGTCTGATAGCTGACGAGTTCGCCGAGCGTCATCGACCCGCCCATCACCGCAAAGCCGCCCCAGACGAGGATCGTCACGGTGATCAGCCCGCCGATCAGCGCTGGCATCGGCTGCACCCACGCGGCGAGCCGCGCGACCTGTTGCTGGCCGTTCTGGACCGCGACCGCGAGCCCGGTCCAGCGCGCGAACAGCATGTCTTCGCCCCCCGATGCCTTGAAGGTCTCCATGTCCTTCAGCCCCGCGACGCGCGCGCCGGCAAGCTTGCCGCGGTCGATCGAAATCTTGCGATAGCGATCAGACAGCAGCCGGTTCGACAGCAGCAACACCGCGGCGTTGAGCAAGGCGAGCGCCAGCACCGCGAGCGTCAGCGCCCAATGGTAGAAGAGCAGCACGATGAGGAAGAACAGCGCGCTGACCAGATTGACCGCCGCCTGCGCGAGCTGGCCGGTGAGCAGGGTCGCGAGCCCTTCGTTCAGCCGCACCCGGTCGGCGATCTCGCCCGCGAAGCGCTGGTCGAAAAAGGCGACGGGCAGGGTGAGCAGCTTGCGCATCAGCGCCCCGCCGGTGCGCAGGCTCATCGCGGTGCGCGCGCCGAGCAGCGCGCGCTCCTGCAATTCGAGCAGCACGAAACGCACCGCGGCGGTGAGCGCCATGCCGATCAGCAGCGGAGCCAGCCAGTCGGACAGGCCGCGCACGAGGACATAATCGACGAAGATGCGGCTGAACACCGGCAGCACCACCCCCGGCACGACGAGCGCGAGCGCGGTCAGGAAGACGAACCACAGCGCGGTGCGGACGCCGTCGAAACGGCTGCGCAGCGATTCGATCAGGCCGGGGCGATTGTCGCCGGGGACGAAGCCGGCGCCGGGCGCAAAGGTCAGCACGACGCCGGTGAAGCCGTCGGAAAATTCGGCGATCGTCTCGCGTCGCCGCCCCGATGCGGGATCGTTGAGCCAGACATGCTGCGTGTCGATGCGCTCGACGACGAGGAAATGGTTGAAGTTGACGAAGGCGATCAGCGGCAGCGTCAGGTCGGCGATATGCTCGGGCTCGGCCTTCAGCCCCTTGGCCTCCATCCCCAGCGCGCGCGCGGCGCGGAGCAGGCTCGACGCCTTCGACCCGTCGCGCGAGACGCCGCACAGGGCGCGCAATTCGTCGAGCCCCATATGCAGCCCATAGGTGGCGAGGATCATCGCCAGCGAGGCGGCGCCGCACTCGGCCGCCTCGAGCTGGAGGACCGTCGGCGTGGTGCGCCGCCGTGCCACCTATTCGCTCGCCCCCGGCACCAGCAGGCCGATGATGCGCCGGTTGGCGACGACGACCCGCCCATCGACGATCGACCCCGCGCCGATCGCGCCGGGCGGGCCTTTCGATGCCGACCAGGCAAAGCCGCTGGGGTTGGCGGGGTCGCGGTGGAGCAGCACGCGCACCTCGACCGGGGCGCCGCCGGCGGTAAGCTCAGCCACCAGCTGGTCGTTGCGCAGGACGCGGCGCATCCCCTCGGGCGTCGCGGGCAGCGGCGCGACCGAGGCGACGCGGCCGCGGATATGGCCATAGACCGCACGCTCGACCGCGGTCGGGGTGACTTCGGCGGTCATCCCGGCGGCGATGCGCTTGCCCTCGGCGGCGGGGACATAGAGCAAGGCGACGAGCCCGCCCTGGTTGGGCGCGATCGTCGCGAGCGCGGTGCCGGGCGCGATGATGTCGCCGGTGCCCAGCTTAACCTCGGTAACGCGCCCCGCGACGGTCGCGCGGATCACCTCTTCGTCGCCGAGCCGCGCCTCGAGCCGCCGGATCAGCCGCTGCTGCGCGTCGACCTCGCGCCGTTCGTCGAGCAAGGCCAGCCCGCTCGTGCCGGCACGCGCGTTGGCATCGATGCGGACGCGCAGCGCCGTTTCGCCCAGCGTCGACAATTGTTCGCGCACCGCCGCCAGTTCGATCTGGACATCGACGAGCTGGTCCTGGGTGATGAAGCCGCGATCGATCAGCCTTTCCATCCGCGCGGCGCGCTGCTCCAGATAAGCGGCGCGGCTGGTCAGCGCGCGGCGGCTTTCGGCGATCGTCGCCAGCCGGGCGCGGTCGGCGCCGCGCTCGCGCCCGCCCTGTTCGCCGTAAAAGCCCTGCAGACGCGCAAGCCGTACCTCTGCATCGCGCAGGTCGGTGCGCGCGTCGGCGAGTTCGCGGGTCAGTTCGGTGCGCGCGATCGCCGCGATCGGCTGGCCGATGCGCACCGCGTCGCCGGGAATGACGAGCAGGCTCTGGATTCGCCCGTCCTGCGCGGCGACGATTTCGGCCAGTCCGGCGCGGTTGATCAGGATGCCGCTCGCGGCGACGGTCACCGGGGCGCGGGTGACGACCGCCCAGACCAGCGCTGCGGCCAGCGCGACGGCGAAGGCGCCGAGCAACAGCCACGAGGGCCGCGATACCAGCGTCAGCGGTGCGTCGAGCCGCTCCGGATTCGCCATGCGATCCAGCGCTGTCTGGCGATAGATGGTCTCGCTCATCCGCGTACAACCCCCGTTGGTGTCCGCGCCCCATTCTTATGTTCTGGTGCGCCACATGACCCGATTTTGGCTCTTGTGGCAAGCGGATCGCCGCGGCTGTGACCGGGCGCACTGCGCGGCGCCGCACCTGTGCTATGATCCGGGCTGTCAGGAAGATGATACTTCCGAGTCGGGCCGCACATTGTCAGCCGGCTGCTCCGCGCAGCCAGAGAGGAGAATTGCGATGACCAAGAAAACGGACTCCGTCACCCCGGCGGGTGCGGTCGAGCTCAACGAAGATGCGCTCGACACGGCATCGGGCGGCATTTTGATCGGGCTCAACCAGGCGTATAAGCTCGACGCCAAGGGGTTGAAGCTCGACGCCGCGAAGATCAAGTTCGACGGCGCGACCGCGCCGATCGTCGATACCACCTACAAATTCTGATCGCGCTATCGCGGCCGCGCGTGCCCGACGATCGGGCGCCCGCGTGCCGCGCTGCAAGGAGACATGCCATGACCAAGAAAACCGACAAAATCACCGACGCGGGTGCCGTGGAACTGAGCGAAGATGCGCTCGACCAGGCGTCGGGCGGTGCCGCCTATATCAAGTTCGATGGCGTCGATGGCGAGACCGTTGCCAAACCGCACTTCAAGATCGAGATCGAAGGGTTGAAGGCAACCGCGCCGAGCCGCGATCATAAATTCTGACGTCCGTCCGGGTTGCGGTGGGCGCATGATCGACGTTGCTGCCGCTGTCGAAGGATGCGCGGTCGATCGCGGTCTCGACGGCTATGTCGCCGACTCGCTCTACCCCAGCAATTTCCATGCGGCGTTCGCGCCGCCGAACATCGACGCGATGCTGGCGCAGGCCGGCATCGCGTCGCCGCGCGGGCCCGCCCGGCGCAGGCCGTTCACGATGGTCGACATCGGTTGCGGCGACGGCGTCGGCCTGATCCTGAACGCCGCGGCGCATCCCGAAGGCCATTTCATCGGCATCGACGGCAACCCCGATCATATCGCGCACGGCCGCGCGGTCGCCGCGCGGGTCGGCCTGTCCAATATCGACCTTGCCAGCCATTATTTCGCAGATGCGCGCGCCGCATTGCCGGCGGGGATAGCCGATTATGTCCAGTGCCAGGGCGTGCTGGCGTGGGTCGGCGAGGCCAATCGCGGCCATGTTCTCGCGCTCTCGGCGCAGCTGCTGAAACCGGGCGGCGTGCTGGCGGTCGGTTACAACTGCCTGCCCGGCTGGACGCCGATCCTGGCCTTTCAGCAGATGCTGCGTGCGCTGGCGGCGGGCATCGACGGCACGCCGGGCGAGCGGTTCGAAGGCGGACTGGCGGCGCTGCGTGAAACCGGACTGTTCGACGCCGGGCATTGGGAATGGATCGACGGGCTGCGCGACCATCTGCCCGCCGATTATTTCGCGCACGAATATCTCAACGCCAACTGGACGCCCTTGTGGTCGGGCGCGGTGCTCGATGCCGCCGCGGCATATGGCCTCGTGCCCGCCGGACAGGCGCGGCCCGGTCGGCTGCGCCCCGACTTTGCCTTCAAGGCGGCGTGGCGGAAGACGCTGGCCGCGATCGCCAGCCCCGCGGCGCGCGAATGCGCCGCCGACCTGCTCACCGGCACCTGGTTCCGCACCGATCTTTTTCTGAAAGGCGCCGGGCGCGCCCTCGCGCCAGCGGAGCGTGACCGCGCGCGGCTGGCGGGGTGGTGGGCGGCGACACAGCCGGCGGACGCAGTGCATTTCGAGGCACGGACGAGCGCCGGGACGATCCGCTTCGACAATGATGCGGCGCGCGCAATCGTGCGGGCGCTGGCAGGCGGGCCGCAGCCGCTCGGCGCCATCGAGGGGATCGGTAGCGCCGATCTGTTCAACGCGATCGACGCATTGTTCATGGCGGGCGCGGTCGTGCCGGTCGATCCGCCCGCCGATGTGCCGCTGGCCGCCGCGACCCATGCGGCGCTGCTTGCGATGGGGGCGGGCGCGGTCAACGGCTGCGTCGGGCGTCACGGGGTCGCCCGGATTGCGCGCGGCGCGCTGGCCGACCTCGACGCCGAAAATCGCGGCCGGCTGGGCATTTAGCGCCTGGCTTCGCGCCGCCTGTCAGCCTTTGTCATCATTCGTACGAACTTCGTCACCGGACAAGCGCCGGGCCGCAGCCCTAGACCATGGCCGACGCAACGACCGACGGATGGGGGCCATGGCGAAACGATTTTTGATCTGCACTGCACCGGTGATGCTCGCCGTGCTGGCGCCTTGGGCCAGCGCCGCGGCGCAGGCGCCGACGCCCGCGGCGGCCGAGGCCGCCTATGACGCTCTGGCGGCCGAGGTCGGCACGCGCGCCGGCGATCCCGATTTCGACTATCGGCTCGGCATCGCGGCGCTCGACGCGGGGCGCTATGGCGAGGCGGTGATCGCCTTTCAGCGCGTGCTCGCACTGCAGCCCGACAATGCGCCGGCGCGCGCCGAACTCGCCCGCGCCTATGCGCTCGCCGGCGATATCGACACCGCGCGGCAGGAGTTCGCGACGGTCGTCGACGATCCCAGCCTGCCCGATCCGGTGCGCCAGCGCTTCACCGGCTTCGTACGCCAGTTCGATCGGCAGATCGCCGGCGGCGGCTCCGACGTGTCGGGGTTTGTCGATGCGCGCGCGGGCTATGACGACAATATCAACGCGGCGACCGACCTGAACACCATCGTCATCCCGCTGTTCAGCTTCCTCGGCCCCGGCACGCTCGGCCCCGGCGCGGTGGCGCAGGGCGACGAATTCTACGAGATTCAGGGCGGCGTGTCGGCGGTGACCGCGGTCGGGCGGCAGGACCGGCTGTTCGCGAGCGTGCTCGGCAACTGGCGCGACAATGTCGACAGCCGCCGCTTCGACCAGGCGGCGCTGACCGGCACCGCGGGTTATGCGCACAGCTTTGCGAACCAGGATGTCGTGTCGCTGTCGGGGCAGGTGCAGAAATTCTGGCTCGGCCACGACGGCTATCGCACCGCTTATGGCGTTATCGGCCAATATACCAAGCCGCTCGCCGGCGGCCGCGCGCTGACCCTGTCAGCGCAGTGGAATCGGCTCGATTACGACGGCGCGCCGGTCCGCGATGCCGACCGCTTTTCTCTGGGTGTCGGCTATGTCACGCGGACGATTGCGGCGGGACTGACGGGCGGCAAGGAAGAGGCGCGGCGCGCCGCGGGCGACGCCGAATCCAACTGGTTCGTCGGTGCCAACATCGGCGGCGAATTTCCCGTCGCCAGCCGGGTGGCGCTGGTCGCCGGCGCGGCGTTCGACCTGCGCCGCTACGACCAGGCCGACGCGCTGTTCCTCGTCAAGCGCGACGACGAGCGGCTCGATCTGACCGCGGGCGTCAAGGTTGCGCTGACCGACCGGTTGTTCGTCCAGCCGCGCGCCACCTGGTCGCGCAACTGGAGCAACATCGCCCTTTATGACTATCAGCGCTGGACCGCCTCGCTCGGCCTGCGCTTCGAATTTTGATCCGGACCGCTTTCGGGAGAGACGCACCATGACCCACCATCACCAGCTTCGCCGCGCGACCGCGCTGCTCGTCACCGCCTCCAGCCTGTCGCTGGGCGCGCCCGCGCTGGCGGGCGACATCCTGTTTTCGTCCAAGGGCGAAAAGACCTTCGAACTCGGCGCGCGGGTCAACCAGGTCGAGGGGCTGAAACAGGTCCGGCTGGCCGATGGCGCGATCGTGTCGGTGCTGAACGCCGCCGACTATCGCATCAACGCCGACGGTTCGGTCGATCTCTACGCGGGCAGCGTCACCGTCGCGAGCGGCAGCGGGACCACGACCGTGCGGATGCCGGGCGGGATCGAGGGACGGGTCGGGGGCCGCGCCGCGGCCGCGACCTTCAGCGTCGGCGCCGACGGCAAGGGCCGCGGCCATGTCCTGACCGGTGCCGCGAGCATCGGCCCGGCCGGCGAGCAGCGGCGCTTCGCGGCGGGCGAGATGTTCGCCTTTGCGCCGGGCGAACGCGCCGAGCAGGTCGTCTCGAGCGGGGTGCAGGCGACGCCGGCGGCCGAGGCGGCACAGGTCGCCGACATGGGCGAGGGCGGCCCGGTCGCGGCGGCCGAAAATGGCCTGCCGGTGACCCTCGGCGCCGCGCTCGCGGCGGCGGGTGCGTCGAGCGACATATTGGCGGCGGCGGGGCGGATCGATGCCGCGGTCGCGCATCCCGCGGTCGACAGCTTCCCTAGCGGCGACCTTGCGCTGCTCGTCGCGGGTGCGGCGGGGCTGGAGGGCGCCTATGGCGGCACGCCGTTTCCGGGCGCGCAGGCCGACATCATCCGCACCTATCTGAACTATCTTGCCGCAGGTAATTCGGGCGCCGATTTCCTGACCGCCTATGCCGGCTTTCTCGGCCAGTATCTCGACCTCGTCCGCTCGGGTGCCGCGCCATCGAGCTTTGCGGGTGCGAGCGTCGCCGACGTCAATGCTTTCCTGGCCTTTGCCGGGCGCACCGACCGGCTGGGGGCGCTCGGCGCCAGCGACCGCGTCCTCGCCGATGCCTATCTCGCTTTCCTCGCCGGCGGCGGCGATCCCGACCGGTTCGCGGGCGGGTTCACCGACCTGACCGCCGCCTATTTCGCCTTCATCCGCGCCGGCGGCGATCCCGCCGATTTCAGCCAGGCCAGCGCGGCGACGATCGACGCCTATATCCGCTTCCTCGCCGCCAGCGGCCTCGCGGGGCAGCTCGCCGCCGCCGATCGCGCGTTGCTGCTCGCCTATCTCGGCAACGGCGGGATCGCCTTCGCGGGCGAATATCGCGCGCAGCTCGACGCCTATTTCGCCTTCCTCGCCAGCGGCCGGCTGCCAAGCAGCTACACAGCGCTCGATGCCGCGACGCTGCGCGCCTATCTCGAAACGCTCGCCGATGCCGGGCTGCTCGGCACCGTCACGGGCGACCGCGCGCAATTCTTTGCCGATTATCTCGCCTTCCTGCGCGGCGGCGGGTCGCCCGACGCCTTTGCCGGGCTGCCGGCAAACGTCTTTGCCGGCTATGCGGCAGAGCTCGACGCCTATTTCGCCTTTCTGGAAGCGGGCAATCTGCCCTCGGACTATCAGGGCGCCGACGTCGCCGAGCTTCAGGTGTTCATCGTGCAACTGCAGGCGGCGGGCGCGCTCGACCGCTTCCTCGGCGCGCGCAGCGAATTTTTCGCCGCCTACCTCGCCTTCGTGCAGGGCGGCGGCAATGCCAACGGCTTTGCGCGACTCAACGCCAACATCTTCGCCGGTTATGCGCAGGCGCTGTCGGCCTATTACGCCTATCTGGCCGAGGGCGGGGTGCCGTCGGCCTATGGCGCGCTGACGCAGGAGACGATCGCGACCTATCTCGCGGCGCTGCAGGCGGCGGGCGCGAGCAATGCGTTCCTCGCCGATCTTGCCGACTTCTACAGCGGCTATTTCGCCTTCCTCGCCGGGGGCGGCAATCCCGACAATTTCGCCGGGCTGCCGGTCCCACCCGACTTCCCCGCCTTTGCCGCGGCGCTCAACGCCTATGCCGCTTTCCTCGCGGGCGGCGGACTGCCCGCCGATTATGACGCCGAACAGCTGGCGACGCTGCAAACCTATCTCGCCAGCCTGGCGAGTTCGGGACAGCTCGACAGCCTGCTCGGCGCCAACGCCGGGCTGCTCAACGCCTATTTCGCGCATCTCGCGGCGGGCGGTTCGCCCAATGGTTTCAGCGGGCTGCCGGTCTACGCCGATTATGTGTCGGCGTTGAATGCCTATTACGCCTTCCTCGCCGGCGGCGGTCTTCCCGCCGATTACACGGCGCTCACCCCGGCGCAGATCACCGCCTATCTCGCGGCGCTCGACGGCGCCGGCGGCTTCGCGCGCTTTGCCGGTCTCGACGCCTTTTTCGTCCAATATTATGCCTTCGTCGCCGGCGGCGGCAATCCGGCGAATTTCGTCGGGCTGCCCGCCTATGCCGACTATGTCGCGGCGCTCAACGCCTATTACGCCTATCTGGCGAACGGCGGCCTGCCGGCGGGATACACCGCGCTGACGCAGGACCAGATCGCGGCCTATCTCGCCGCGCTCGACGGCGCCGGCGGCTTTGCGGCCTATACCAACCTCAACGGCTTTTTCGTGCAATATTATGCCTTTATCGCCGGCGGCGGCGATCCGCTCGAATATGCCGCGCTGCCGGTCTATGCAGATTATCTGGCGGCGGTAGAGGCCTATTACGCCTTCCTGCTCGGCGGCGGGGTCCCGTCGGACTATACCGCGCTGACCCAGGCGCAGATCGAGACCTATCTGGCGCTGCTCACCGGTGCCGGGGTGCTCGAGGCCGAGCTTTCGGGTCCGATGCTCGCCTTCCTGACCGACTATCTGGCGTATCTGGAAACCGGCGGCGATCCCGACCAGTTCGCCGGCTTGCCGGGACCAAGCACCGATCCCGCAAACCCCCAATATGCCGGCGGCTTTCCGAGCGGCGCCACCGGCGCGCGCGCCTATGCAGTGAACGCGGGCGTGTCCTATCAGGCCTCGGGGTCGCCGCAGCTCGACGCCAACGGCGTGCTGACCGACGCCGGCGACCTCGCGATCGGCACCGCGACTGCGGTCGACGTGGCCGGCGACGCAGCGGTCGTCGTCGGCCGCTATGTCGACGGCGCGGCGCGGTTCCGCGGCGGCAATGTCAATGTCGGGCCGAACGGCGGAGTACCCTGGGTGGTGACCGCGCCGCTGGCGACGCCGCTGCCGGTCAGCGGCACGATCGATTACGAGATTCTCGCCGCGACGCGCCCGGTCTTTTCTTCGGGTCGCGGCGGCCCCGGCACATTCGACGCGAACCTGACGATCGGTTTCAGCCCGTCGAGCCTGCGTTACGGCTTCGACGGCACGATCGTCATGCCCGAGGCGACCGGCGATGTGCGCTATGATTTCGCGTCGGAGGGGCGCGCGAGCGGCGCGCTCGTCGACACCTTCACGATCAACCCGACCTTCAACATGAACGGCGCGATGACGGGCACTGGCGACGCGTGCCGCAGCAACGGCTGCGTGATCCTCTTCTACGGCGGCTTCGCGGGGTCAGAAGACCGGCTCGGCATGACCTACCAGACCGTCGATAGCCCCAATTTCCAGACCGCCGAGCGTATTCAGGGCGCGGTGGCCTTTGCCGCGGCCGGGGCCGGCGGCGACGGCGGAACCGGTGGGACCGGAGGCGGCCCCGCCGCGACCGACGGCATTGCCGCGGCGGGGGCGCCGGGCAATTATTTCCTCTACGCCGGCGCCGGCGGCAGCGGCAGCGCGACGGCCGCGACGATGACGGTGACCGGCGGCCGGCTCGAAGAGGCGACCAGCTCGCGCGACAGCATCACTTATACGACCAACACGAACAGCAGCGTCGAAGGCGATGGCGACGCCGGAGTTCTCGGCTGGTCGCGGCACGGCAACGTGTCGGTCGATTACCGCTCCTCGACCGGCCAATCCTTCCGCGCGCTGCCGTTTGCGGGCCAGTTTTGGCATTCGATCTGGGGAACGCCGGTCGTCGATGCGCCGGTCAGCGGTCTCGTCAATTACGAGCTGATCGGCACAACCAGTCCGACGCAGACCAATGCGCAGGCGGGAACGGGCAGTTTCACGGGCAGTTTCGCGGTTGATTTTGCGACGCTGATGGCTGGGATCGACGCCGACGTGGCGTTCAACGGCGAGACTTACAGCTTTGCGAGCACTGGCGGCGTTGCCGCGCCGTCGATGGCCATCCGCGACGACGGGCTGGGCGCGCGGCGCTTCTCGGAAAATCTCGAAACCTTCACCGCAGACGGGAATCGGGTCAGTCGCGGCACGTTTTTGCAGGGTTTCCTTGCGGGGCAGGGCGCCTCGCACGCCGGGATCAGCTATTCGATCCGCACTGCGTCGAGCAATGCGATCCAAGGCACCGCGGCTTTCCGCGCCCAGCCGTCCACCGGCACCAACCCCTATGCGCGAGCTCCCACGACATCGGCCCCGATCGCATCGGCGGCGCTGCCGCCGGCTGCATTTCCTGTGCCAGCCCCCGTAGCGGGCAGGCCAGGCATCGACTGGGCCCGCTGGGGGTCGCCGACCGGAAGCGGGGCGACTGTCGCGCCGGAACTCGCCGGACCCGCTGTTGCGCCGGCGAGCCGCGGGACCGAGTGGACCGGCCAGCGCGAACGCGCCGAAAGGATACTTGGCGGCCTGATTACCTTCGCGCCGCAGCGCTGACAGCGTCCCTAACGGACATTGTCACATCCCTGACGGGCTTGGTGTGTGGGCCGGGACCAGCATGCGCGCCATGCTGGTCCCGGCTCAAACATTGGGAGGCTGTCATGAGAAAATCCTTTACCGCACTTACCGCCGCCGCGCTCGTCGCCGGCCCCGTATCGCCCGCAATCGCCGCCGAAAAGGAAGCCATCGCGCTGACCAAATGCGCGCAAAGCTATGGCACGATCGCCATCGTCGAGGGCGACACGCAGGGCTGGTCCGAATATGGCTTGGGGTCGCCGCGCGAACTGATCAATTCGCTCGCGCTCGAATCGGGCTGCTTCACCCCGCACAGCGCCGCCGGCGGCGCCCCCGCCGATTATCTGATGAATGTCGTCGCGGGCGATTCCGAAGAGGTCGACAAGTCGATCGAGGTCGCCAAGACGGCGGCGGTCGAAGGTCTCGTCCGTTCGGGCGCGGCGAGCAGCATCCTGTCGAAGGTGCCGGTCGGCGGCGCTCTGCTGGGAATGTTCGGCGGGCTTGGCGGCAAGAAAAAGCGCGTCGCCGCGGGGATCAAGCTGCTCAGCCCGGCGACCGGCCAGGCGATCGTCACCGGATCGGGCGAGGTCAAGAAAAGCTCGATCAGCTTTGGCGGCAGCAATGGCTGGACCGCGGGCGCGACCGCCGCGGGCTATGCCGGCAGCAAGGACGGCAAGATGCTCGTCGAAGCGTTCGTCAAGGCGTTCAACGCGGTGTCGGCGCAGGGACCGGCGATCGCCGCGGTGCCGAAGGCGCGGCCGATGGCGCTCGCCGCCGCGACGCCGGGAAGCAAGGTGGCCGTCGACACGGTGATGCGCGGCGCCCCGGCGGCCGACGCCGCGTCGCTTCGCGCGCTGCGCAAGGGCACCGACGTGACCCCGACCGGCCAGCGGAGCGGCCTCTTCATCGAGGTCAAGGACGGTTACGGCACGACCGGCTGGGTTTCGGTCGAAGATCTTGGCTGAGCATCCGGCTTGCCCCGTCCCTTCGGCCATGCCAGAAGGGACGGGGTCGCATATCCTAGGGGGGGATTGCATCGCCAACGCCATGGAAACGCTGAAAATCCTGTATGTCGAGGATGACCAGCGCGCCGCATCCGAAGTGC
The DNA here is from genome assembly GCF_050916055.1 of Sphingopyxis sp. Lineage (GTDB taxonomy): Bacteria > Pseudomonadota > Alphaproteobacteria > Sphingomonadales > Sphingomonadaceae > Sphingopyxis. Next base: position 1,854,014 of record NZ_CP051527.1, on the reverse strand, counting down.
AGGCGCTCGCCGCCGCGCGCGGCGACATCGTCGTGTGGGAAAACACCGGCGCCGGCGGCCTGCTGCGCGCCGGGATGGAAAAATTCGACGTCATCATCCTCGACCGGATGCTCGGCGATCTCGACGGGCTGACGATCCTCCAGCGGCTGCGCGAAAGCGGGGTCGGCACGCCGGTGCTGATGCTGTCGGCGCTGGGGCGCACCACCGACCGCGCGGAGGGGCTCGATGCGGGGGCCGACGATTATCTCGCCAAGCCGTTCGAGGCCGAGGAGCTGATGGCGCGGCTGCGCGCGCTCTGTCGCCGCGCCTCGGGACGCGAACATAGCGCGGTCATCCTCTACGGCGGCTTCGAATGCCATGTGAAGGCGCGCACCGCGTTTCGCCAGAACCGGCACCTGTCGCTCAGCCCGCGCGAGTTCGAACTGTTCCGCTATTTCATGGAGAATGCGGGCGAAGTGGTGACGCGCGAAATGCTGCTGCGCGACGTGTGGAACATGTCGTTCGACCCGCAGACCAACGTCGTCGACGTCAATGTCGGGCGGATGCGCCGCAAGCTGGAAGACGGGTTTGCGACCCCCGCGCTCGAAACGATCTGGGGGTCGGGATACCGGCTGCTCGACGGGAGATAGCGTCATCGCGCGCCGATCGATCTTTTCGCGCCTGGTCGCCGCCGCCATCCTGCTTTCGCTGGCGCTGGTGTTCGGCCTGTGGGCGCTGACCGACCAGACGATTCGCACGACCGTCGCGGCATCGGCGCGCAAGGCGGTCGACGTCGATCTGGCGGGCCTCGTCGACATCTATGCGACCAGCGGGCGCAGTGAACTGGAACGGCGGATCGCCGACCGGCTGGCGATCACCCCGTCCGACGGCAGTGCGCCGCACTATCTGCTCGCCGATGGCGCGGGCGCGCGCATCGCCGGCGACATCGTCGCGTGGCCGCGGCTGGACGCCGGGGTTTCGGAAAGCGGCACGATCCGCATCGGCAAGGGCACCGACGCCTTTGCCCGCGCGACCCGGCTCGCGCCCGACCTGCAACTGGTCGTGGCGCGCGAGACGGGCGACAACGGGCCGCTCCTGCGCCATGTCGCGGTGGTGTTCCTGGGTGGCGGGGCGCTGTTCGTGCTGCTCGTCGGCGGGCTCGGCCGGATCGCGGCGGGGCGGCTCCACTGGCGGATCGAGCGCGTCAACGATGCGTTCCGCGACCCCGACGACGACCGGCTCGCGGCAATGGGCGTCGGCATGGGGGGCGTCGGCATGGGCGGCGGCGGCGGGGGCGACGAGATCGACGAGCTGACCGGCCACAGCGCCGCGGCGCTGGCGCGGCAGAAGCGGTTGATCGAGGCGTATCGCGATGCGTCGGACCAGGTCGCGCACGAAATCCGCACCCCGCTGATGCACCTCGACGGACGGCTGACCAAGGCGCTGGCGGCGGGCGCCGACGCCGCGGTCGCGGCGCGGCTGGTCGAGGCGCGCGGCGACATCAAGCGCCTCGTCGCGATGCTCGAATCGCTGCTCGACATCGCGTCCAGCAAGGCGCGGCAGGGCGACCGCCACGGCCTGCGCCCGGTCGACCTCAGCGAAATGGTGACGCGGATCTGCGAACTTTATGCCGACAGCGCCGAGGAATCGGGGCATGTCTTTACCTGGGCGGTGGCGCCAGGGGTCGTGTTCGACGGCGAAGAAACCCAGCTCGGCCAGCTCGTCACCAACCTGCTCGACAATGCCTTCAAATATGTGCCGGCGGGAGGCGCGGTGCGGCTGACGCTGGCGCCCGGCCCGGTGATCGAGGTCGCCGACGATGGGCCGGGGGTGCCCGACGGCGAGCGCGAGCGGATCTTCGAGCGCTTCCACCGCAGCCGCAATGCGACCCCCGACATGCCGGGCAGCGGCCTCGGCCTCGCGCTCGCGCGGGCGATCGCCGAGCGCCACGAACTCACCATCGAACTGGCGCCGTCCGATACGGGCGCGCGCTTTGTCGTGAAGGGACGGACGACATGAGCGGATTCGATCGGCGGACAGCGATCGGCGCGTTGTTTATCACGGCGGCGCTTACCGGATGCGCCGCGCAAGGCTCCGAGCCGCAGGCGGGGGCCGCCGCGGACTCGCGCGCGACGCGGATCGCGCACGATCTGGCGCTCGCCGACGCCGCCTTTGAAGCGGGCGACAGGCCGGTGCTGGCATCGGCGTTGCTGCGCATCGACCGGCGCAGCGCGCGGCCGCTCGACGCCGCGACGCCTGACCCGCTCGCGCGCTGGCGCGCTGCCGTGCCGGGTGCGGCGCCGCCGCTGCGCGGGCGCGCGCTCGGGCCGGGCTATGTGCGCGGCACGCTCGCGCCGGGGGCGGCGACCAGCATGGACCAGCTGTTTCTGTCGGGGCAGGCGGCGACGATCGCCGCGCAATCGGCGCCGCACAAGCAGATGCGGCTGCGCATCTACGACGCCGGCGGCGCGCTGGTCTGCGAACGCGCGCCCGCGCACGCCCGCGACTGCCGCTTCACGCCGCTGTTCACCCAGCGCTATCGCATCGAGCTGAGCAACGGCGGCGCGCAGGCGCGCTATTATCTGGTGGTCGATTAGGGGCTGCGATCAGGGGGACGGGATTATGGGGCGCATGAGGACATATTGGCAGCGACCGGTGCTGCTGGCGATCGGGCTGGCGTGGAGCGCGGGGGCGCTGGCGGCCGCCGATCCGGCGGTCGACCGGACGCAGCTCGACGCGCTGGTCGCCCGCATCGAGGCCGCCGAGCCCGAAGCCGACGCCGCGGCCTATCGCAAGCTCGCCGACGAGACGCTCGCCGAAGCGCGCCGGCTCTACCCGGCCGATCACCCCGAGGTCGCGGCGCGCGAAGTCTATGGCGCGCTGTCGCTCGCGGCGGCCGGGAAAATGGACGAAGCGCTGGCGATCGTCGACCGCGTCGTGCCGCGGCTCGAAGACCGGCCAGCCTATCGCGAAAGCTGGCGCAACGCGCTCAGCACCCGCGCCTATATCCTCAATTTCAAGGGCGACCACGCCGCCTCGCTGGCGATCAACGAACGTCTCGTCGCCGATTATGCTGCCGATGCCGCGCCGCCGAAGGTGGATCATGCGGTGACCCTGTCCAATCTGGCCGCCGCCTATCTCGAGCATGGCCGGCTCGACGAGGCGCTCGCGCGCAATGCGCAGGCGATCGAGATGGGGCTGGGGCTCGATCCGGTGCCGCCCGCGGTCGCGATCTGGAGCGCCAATCGCGTCGTCTATCTCTATTCGGCGGGGCGCACCGAAGAGGCGGTCGCCGCCGCGCAGGGATCGATCGCGCGCGTCGGCGGCGCGCTCGGCGCCGACCATGCGATGATGGCCAACCTCTACGCCAATCTCGGCGCCATCCTGCTGCGGATCAACCGGCCGCACGACGCGATGCCGATGATCCGCCGCGCCTTCGAACTGACCGAAAAGGCCAACGGCGGCCCGAACCAGAACAGCGCCGCGATGCGGGTGCAATTCGCCCAGGCGCTGACCCGCGCCGGACGCCATGCCGACGCCGCCGCCTTTCTCGACGCCGCGACGCCGATCATCGACGCGCAGCTCGGCGCGACGAGCGACCGGGCCTTGGCGGCGCGCGATACGCGGTTGATCGCGCTGATCGAGACCGGTCGCGGCGCCGAGGCGCTGCCGCTGGCGCGCGAACTGCTGGCGATCCGCGACGAGCGGCTTCCCGAGGGGCACCGCGACCGCGCCAACGCGCGCGACAATCTGGCCAAGGCGGCCTTCGCCAGCGCCGACTGGGCGAGCGCCGAGGCGGCGGCGGCCGAATCGGTGGCGCTGCGCACAAAGATGCTGCCCGCCGACCATCCCGACCTGTTGCTGGCGCGCGCGCTGTTGCTGCGCGTCCAGGATCGCGGCGACCGCCGGCCCGCCGCCGAGCTGCTCACCGACGCGCGGTCGCTGTTCGCGGCGCTGACGCTCGGTGCCAATCTCGCGCTCGGTTCGGCGCAGGCCGAACGCCAGCGCCCCGCCTATGGCTGGCTCGCCGAAATCTTCGCGCGGCGCGGCGCGGTCGACGATGCGTTCGCGGCGCAGCAATGGGCGGCGCGCAGCAGCATCGACGACATGCTCGCGATCGCTGCGAGCGAGCGCGCCGCCTCCGCCGACACGCTGTTCGCCGCCAAGGTCGCCGAGCGCCGCCAGCTGCTCGCGGCGCGCGAGGGATTGAACGCCCGCATCGACGCCAACATGGGCCGCCCCGATCCCGCCTTCGATCTTCTGGCGGTGACCGGCGAACTCGCTGCCAACCGCGCGGCGATCGTCGCGCTCGACGCGTCGCTGGCGCCGGCCGAGGGGGCGCAGCTGCTGTTCACGCCATCGACCCTGGCGGATCTGGAAGCCGCCAGTGCCGCCACCAATGCGACCGCGATGTTCACCGACCTCGGCACGATGTGGCTGGTGACGCTGGCCAGCGGCGGCCGGGTACAGCAATATGCGCTCGCCGGCGATGCGCCGGTCGATGCCCTGGTCGCCCGCGTCCGCACTGCGCTCGACGCCGGGGAGGCGCAGGCGTTCGACCGGACGGCGGCGGCGGAGCTTTACGCGCTGCTGTTCCCCGCCGATGCGGCGGCCTTGCTGCGCCCTGCGCGGCGCCTGTCGGTGATCGCCAATGGATCGCTCGGCGCGCTGCCCTTCGGACTGCTCGCGCCCACCGCGCGCGGCCGCGACTATCTGATCGACCGGGTGGCGATCACCCGGCTCGTCGGCGCCCCGCGCGCCGGCGACGCGGGGACGCAGCCGCGCCCGGTCGGCGGCACGCTGATCGCGCTCGGCGGGGTCGCGGGACGCCAGGCCGGCGCGCTGATGGCGATGCGATCGGCCGGCACGGCGCGCGCGATCGACGCGCTGCCCGAACTGCCCAATGCCGAACGCGAACTGTCGGCGCTCGCCGCGGCGATCGGCGACGACACGGCGCACCTGCTGATCGGCGCGCACGCGACCGAGGCCGGGCTGCGCGCCACCGCGGTGCCGCGCGGCGCGGTGCTCGCCTTCGCGACCCACGGCCTGCTCTCGGGCGAGCTCGACGGGCTCGACGAACCGGCGCTGCTGCTGACGCCGGCGGGGGACGACGACGGTTTGCTGAAGCCGAGCGAGATCGGCGGGCTCGACCTGCCGGCGCGGCTGGTGATCCTGTCGGCGTGCAACACCGCGGGCGCGGCGGGCGCCGACCGGCCCCAGCTGTCGGGGCTGGTGCAGGGCTTTTTCCTCGCCGGGTCGGACGAGGTGATGGCGAGCCACTGGCCGGTGCGCGATGATATCGCGCGGCGGCTGTCGGTCGGCACCGTCCGCGGCATGGGCGCCGGCGCCGAACCCGCCAGCGCGCTGCGCGACGCGATCCGCACCGTGCGCAAGGGCGCCGACGGTGAGGGACGCGCCGAGCATCCGGCGCTGTGGGCGCCGTTCGAACTCTTCTCGCGCTGAGCGGCGTTGCCGCGTCGATTGCCGTGGCCGACCGGCTCGGCTAATGCCGCAGGATGACTGCGCCACCGTCACGCATAGCCGAACCGTCCTTGCGCATCTGGGACGTCAGCCAGCCGCTGCGTGCCGGAATTCCGGTGTGGCCGGGCGATACGGCGTTCGAGGAAACGCGCGTCGCGACGATTTCTGCCGACTGTCCGGTCAACGTCTCGCGGCTCGTCCTGTCGACCCACACCGGCACCCATGCCGACGGGCCGGTCCATTATGATCCGGACGGCCGCGGCGTCGGCGAGGGCGACCTCGAACCCTATCTGGGGCCGGCGCAACTGCTCACGGTGACCGCGGCGGGCGGTCTGGTCCGCGAGGCCGATGTGCTGGGCCGGCTCGTCCCCGGCGTCCGCCGCGTGCTGCTGCGCGCCTTCGATTTGTTTCCCGCCGATCGCTGGCGGTCGGACTTTCCGGCGATCGATCCGGCGCTGGTCGATGCGCTCGCAGCGCGCGGCTGTATCTTGATCGGCACCGACACCCCTTCGCTCGACCCGGAAACGTCCAAAACGATGCTCGCCCATCTCGCGGTGGCGCGGCATGGGCTGGCGATATTGGAGGGGCTCGTGTTCGACGATGTCGCCGACGGCCTGTATGAATTGATCGCGCTGCCGCTGCGGCTGGTGCACGCCGACGCATCGCCGGTGCGCGCGCTGCTGCGCGAACTGCCCGCCTGACCCGCGATGACGATCACCCTTTCCGACCTGCGCGCGCTCGATGCGGCCGATCCGCTGCGGGAATTCAGGGGCCGCTTTCATCTGCCCGCCGATACGGTCTATCTCGACGGCAATTCGCTCGGCGCGCTGCCGCTGGCGACGATGGACCGGATGCGCGACGTTGTCGCGCAGCAATGGGGCGACGGGCTGATCCGCAGCTGGCGGACGCACGGCTGGATCGACGCGCCGCAGCGCGTCGGCGGCAAGATCGCGCAATTGATTGGCGCCCATGCGCATGAGGTGACGGTCACCGATTCGACCTCGGTCAACCTCTACAAGCTGGTGATGGCGGCGCTCGCGGCCAATCCGGGGCGCAGCGTCATCCTGTCGGAACCGGGCAGTTTCCCGACCGACCTCTACATCATCCAGGGCGCGCTGGCGGCGCTGGGCGGCAAGCTGCGGCTCGAACTGCGGCCCCGCGAAGCGCTTGAGCAGGCGATCGACGAGGATTGCGCGCTCGTCCTGCTGACGCACGTCCATTACAAATCCGCCGACCCGTTCGACATGGCGTCGATCACCGCCCGCGCGCGCGCGGCGGGCGCGCTGATGCTGTGGGATCTCAGCCACAGCGCCGGCGCCGTCCCGCTCGACCTCAACGCCGCCGGGGTCGATCTGGCGGTGGGCTGCGGCTATAAATATCTGAATGGCGGGCCGGGCGCGCCCAGCTTTCTGTTTGTCGCCGAACGTCACCACGCGCGGCTCGCCTCGCCGCTCAGCGGATGGATGGGGCATGCCCGGCCGTTCGATTTCGTCGACGATTATACGCCCGCCCCGGGGATCGCGCGGTTCCTGTGCGGGACGCCGCCGATCCTGGCGCTGGCCGCGCTCGATGTCGGCGTCGACCTGTTGCTCGCGGCGGGGATGGACCGGATCGCGGCCAAGTCGGAGCGATTGTGCGGGACCTTCATCGACCTCGTCGAACAGCAGTGCGGCGGATATGGGTTGGAGCTGGTCGGGCCGCGGCCGGGGATGGCGCGCGGCAGCCATGTCGCCTTTGCCCATCCGGAGGGTTACGCGATCATGCAGGCGCTGATCGACCGGGGCGTGATCGGCGATTTCCGCGCCCCCGACATCATACGCTTCGGGATGACGCCGCTCTATGTCGGCTATGAAGATCTGTGGCGCGCGGTGGCGACGCTCGAGCAGGTGCTCGCCGGGCGATTGTGGGACGATGCGGCCTATAAAGAGCGCGCTTCGGTAACCTGATCCTTGCCGATCGGCGGCCGCCGCGCGAACGGATCGTCGCGCAGCGATGTCCCCGCCGTTTCGGGCATGAAGCGCAGCGCAACCAGCCCGACGATGCAGGCGAGCATCATATAATAGGCGGGCATCAGCGGGTCGCCGGTCAGGCCGATCAGCCCGCTGCCGATCATCGGCGCGGTGCCGCCGAAGATCGAGGTCGACAGATTATAGGCGATCGCGAAACCCGCGAAGCGCACCGCGGTCGGGAACATCGCCGGAAAGGTCGCCGAGATCGTCGCGAGTTGCGGCACATACAGCAGCCCGAGCGCCATGAAACCGACGATAGCCCCCGCAAAGCCGGTGCCGATCAGCATGTAGAGCGGGACGACGAGCAGCAGCAGCCCGATCAACGACCAGCGCCACATCGGGCGGCGGCCGATACGGTCGGACAGCGCACCGGCAAAGGGCAGGAAGACCATCATGAAGATCATGCCGATGATCGGCACGATCAGCGCCTGTTCGTTCGACAGCCCGATCCGCCGCTGAAGATAGGTCGGCATATAGCTGAGCAGCGAATAGTTGACGACGTTGAGCGCCACGACGAGCCCGCCGACGACGAGCAAAGGCCGCCAATGTTCGCGCATCATCGCCGCGATCCCCGGCGGCTTGCGCCGGTCGGCCGACGCCATTTCCTCGCGAAAGACCGGCGTGTCCTCCAGCTTCGAGCGCAGATACATGCCGACCAGCCCGACCGGTCCCGCGATCAGGAAAGGGATGCGCCAGCCCCATTCGTGCATCGCTTCGCTGCCGAGGTGCAGCGAATAGCCGAGCATCAGCGCGGCGCCGAACGAAAAGCCCGCCAGCGTTCCGAATTCGAGGAAGCTGCCGTAAAAACCGCGCCGGTCGTCGGGGGCATATTCGGCCATGAAGGTCGCCGCGCCGCCATATTCGCCGCCGGTCGAAAAGCCTTGCAGCATCCTGAGCAGGATCAGGATCGTCGGCGCCCAGAAGCCGATGCTGTCATAGGAGGGGATCAGCCCGACCGCGAAAGTGGCGCCCGCCATCAGCAATATGGTCATCGCCAGCACCGACTTGCGCCCGATGCGGTCGCCGAGCGGACCCCAGAACAGCCCGCCGAGCGGGCGGACGAGGAAGGAGATGGCAAAGGTCGCCAGCGCGAACAGCACCGCTTCCTCGGTGTCGCCGGGAAACAGCGCGGCAGAGATATAGGTCACGCCATAGGCATAGATGCCGTAATCGAACCATTCGACCGCGTTGCCGAGCGCCGAGGCGCCGACCGCGCGGTTGAGCGGCGAGGGCTTGTCGAAGGGGGCGGGCTGTCCCGGTGCCGGGATCATCGCTTGGTCGTCCATGTTTCACCTGTCTGAGAATGCAATGCCGCCGGCGGCGCCGGGTCGTCGGAACCGGCGGGGTCGAGCAGCGCCGCCACCGGGGTGGTGCGCGGCAGGATCTGGAAATCCTGCTGGTCGGCGCCGGGCACCGGGTCGCTCGCGGCGAGGCGCCAGAGGCCGAAGCCGAGCATCGCCGCGGCCGCCAGCGCGATAAAGCCGAAAAGCCCGCCGGGACCGGCGAGGGTCATCGCGCTCGCGGCACCGAGCGGGCCGAGCGCGGCGCCGGCGGAATAGAGCAGCACGAGTTGCCCGCTGGCCGCGACGCGCTCCGCCGCGAGCAGCCGGTCGTTCACAAAGGCGACGCAGAGCGGATAGAGCGCGAAGCTGAGCCCGCCGAACGCCGCGCCAAGGGCGAGCAGGGCGACGCCGTGCGGCTGCATCGCCAGCGCGATGCTGACCGCCAGCGTCGCGGCGAAGCAGGCAATGATGACGCGCCGCCGGTCGTAGCGGTCGGACAGGCGGCCGAGCGGCCATTGCAGCGCGACGCCGCCCAGGATCACCGTCGTCATGAAGGTCGCGGTGGCGCCGAGGTCGAGCCCGATGCGGCGGGCATAGATCGCCGCGAGACCATAAAAGGCGCCGAGCAGCAGCCCGGTCATCCCTGCGCCCGCGACCCCGAGCGGCGATGCTGCGAACAGGCGGCGCAGCGGCAGCGCCGCGGCATCCTCGAGCAGCGGCGCGGGGCTGCGCGTCAGGCACACCGGGATGATCGCGAGCGAGATCAGCATCGCGGCGATTTCGAACGGGACGTGCGGCGCGGTGTTGGCGGTGCGCAGGAACAGCTGGCCGAGCGCCTGCCCCGAATAGAGCGCGACCATATAGCCCGCCAGCACCGCCCCGCGCGTCTGCGTCTCGGCGCGGTCGTTGAGCCAGCTTTCGATGCAGACGAACACACCCGCGACGCAAAGGCCGTCGATCAGCCGCAAGCCGCCCCACAGCAACGGGTGCGCGAACAACGCATAGGTCAGCGTGCTCGCCGACAGCAGCGCGACGAACGCCGCGAAGGCGCGGATATGGCCGACGCGGCGGACGACCTCGCCGGCGCGCAACGCCCCGACGACCAGCCCAGCGAAATAGGCGGTGGCGACCAGCCCGATCACCATCGTGCCGCTGCCCGCGCGGTCGAGCCGCAGCCCGATCAGCGTCGACAGAAAGCCGCTGCCCGCCATCAGCATGAAGATGGCGATCAGCAGGCTTCGCACCGGCAGGATGGTTGCAAACATGGCCGGCGCTCGGCCGCCGCATCACGCGGCGCGCCGGTCCTTTGCGGCATCGGCCTCGTCCTCGACCAGGGCGCGGTGCAGGACGCACACGGCCTTGTCGAAGTCGCGGCTCTCGACGATGAACTGGATGTCGACGTTGCGGATCTGGTGCTGCAGCGCGATCATCGCGATGCCCGCGTCATCGAGCGCGCGCAGCGCGTCGGGGACCAGGCCGGGGCGCGAGATGTCGCTGCCGATCGCTGACACCATCGCCACCGGCTGCGCCGAAATCGCGGCGTCGGGATAGGCCTTCTGCAGCTCGGCGATCGCCTTTTTCACCGCATCGGCGCTCGCCGACAGATAATGGGTGATCGTGTTGGCGTTCGACGATTTGCTGACGATCCACAGCCCGTGCCGCGTCAGCACGTCGAGGATCGCCATGTCGTATCCCTTCACCCCGACCATGTCCTGTTCGAAGAATTGCAGCGCCTGCATCTGGCGGATGCCGGTGACGATCTCGACCCGCGGGACGTCGGAGACATAGTCGCCGGTGACCAGCGTGCCGCCATCCTCGCGGTCGAAGGTGTTGCGCACGCGCAGCGGGATGTCGGTCTGGCGCAGGCCGCGCCCGGCGCCGGGGTGGATCGCCTCCATCCCCAGATTGGCGAGCTGGTCGGCGACGTCGTAATTGGTGCGGCCGATCTTGCGCGCCTTGTCGGCACCGACCAGCCGCGGGTCGGCGCTCGACAGGTGAAACTCCTTGTGGATGATCGCCTCGCGCGCGCCGGTCAGGACGGCGAGGCGCGAGAAGGTCATTTCGGTGTAGCCGCGCGCATAGCGCCGCACCATGCCGCCCTCGCACCCGGCATAGCCAGTGACGATCGGCAATGTCGTCGCAAGGTCGATCGCGGCGAAGGCGTCTGCGATCCGCGCGTCGAGGCTGCTGAGGTCGTCCTGATCCCACAGCGTCAGGTCGATGAAGCGGGCGTTGACGTCGCGGTCGCGGAGCAACAGCGCGGTGCTGTGCGCGCTGTGCGCCTCGCCGATCCCGGCGAGCAGTTCGCGCACCGTCATCAGCTGTTCCTTGACGCAGAAGCGGCCATGCGCGCGCAGCCGCGCCAGATCGTCGAGGCATGCGGCGACGGTGGCGATGCGGGTGTCGACGAAGGCGTCGGCCTGTTCGCGGCTGTCGGGCCGCGCGAACATGTCGGCGTTGCGCGTGTGCATCGCGCGGCGCACCGCCTCCATCGCCTCGCGCCAGCCGCCGGCATCGTCGTCGGCGACGAAGCGGCCATAGACGCCGGGCGCGCCGCTCTTCTTGTTCTCGAGCAGCAGGTCGGTCATCCCGCCATAGGCCGACACGACGAAAATGCGGTTATAAAGGTCGGCGCCGGAGCGGCCGGCGATCAGCACATTGTCGAACAGGGTCACGGTCGCGGCCATCGAGGTGCCGCCGATCTTCTCGACGCTATGGTGCCCGGTCATGCCGCCACCGCCCCGGCCAGCGGCCCGCGCGCGACCGCCAGCGGTTCGGGCTCGCCGCGGTGGGCGAGGAACCAGGGGCGCGGCTTTTCGACCCCGAACGGTTTTTCGAGGCCGTTGCTCACCGCATTATAGACCAGGAACGCATTGGCGCGCGGGAAGGGGGTGATGTTGCCGTTCGACCCGTGCATCAGGTTGCAGTCGAACAGGATGACCGTGCCGGGCTTGCCGGTCGGCGCGACGATGCCGTGACGGTGCGCCAGTTCGGCCAGGCTGTCCTCGTCGGGGACGCCATATTCCTGCTTCTTGAGCGAGCTCAGATAATGGTCGTCGGGGGTTTCGCCGACGCAGGTCAGATAGGTGCGATGCGAGCCCGGGATCAGCATCAGCGGCCCGTTGTGCGGGGTGTTGTCGGCGAGCAGCACCGACATCGACAGCGCGCGCATCCGCGGCATGCCGTCCTCGACATGCCAGGTTTCGAAGTCGCTGTGCCAGTAGAATTCCTTGCCCTTGAACCCCGGTTTATAGTTGAGGCGCGACTGGTGGATATAAACCTCGTCGCCGAGCAGGAAGCGCGCGACGTCGGCCAGCCGAGCATCGGCGGCGAGCCGCGCCATCACCGCATTCTGGCGGTGAATCTCGAAGATCGAGCGGATTTCATTCGCCTGCGGTTCGGTGACGATCGTGTCGTCGTCGAGCGCCGCGGGATCGCCGAGCAGGTCGCGCGCCGCGCCCTGCAGGAAGGCGACTTCCTCGTCGGTGAAGATATCTTCCAGCACGATATAGCCGTCGCGCTCGAACAGCGCGGCGGTCGCCTTGTCGATCGGCGCGTCGTCGCTCCAGTCGCCATGGACGACGGGGTCGAGCCGCGGGCGCAGCTCGGCGGTCGCCGCCTGGCGGGATGGGTATATGTCGTTCATGGCATGTCCCCCTTTTCTGTCGGTTGCAGTCAGTCGGCGGGCGCGGGCTCGCGCGCCGGGTCGGCGGGATAGGCGCCGCTCGCATCATGGACTTCCTTGCCGGTAACCGGCGGGTTGAAGACGCAGGCGGTCAATATGTCGGTCTCGGGCCGCACGATGTGGCGATCATGGTCATTGAGCGCATACATGACGCCGGGTTCCAGCCGGTGCGTCTTGCCGGTGCCCAGATCCTCGATCGTCCCGGTGCCCTTCAGCACGAACACCGATTCCAGGTGGTTCTGATAGTGCATCTTGATCTCCGACCCCGCGAACAGGGTGGTGATGTGAAACGAAAAGCCCATGCCGTCGTCCTTGAGCAGCATACGGGCGCTGGCCCAGCCGTCCGAGCGGACATTCTGGTCGGATTTGCGGATGTCGGTGAGGTGGCGAACGATCATGTGAGTATCTCCTTGGGTTATTCGGCGGCGACGGCGAAATCGGCGGCCATCGCTGCGCGGATGCGGGTTTCGAGAATGTCGAGGCCGCTGGCGAGCGTCGCATCGTCGATGACGAGCGGGGCGAGGATCTTGATCACCTCGTCATGCGCGCCGCTGGTTTCGACGATCAGCCCGGCGTCGAAACAGGCGGCGGTGACCGCGCCGGCAAGCTCGCCCGATCCGGTGCTCACCCCGCGCATCATGCCGCGGCCGCGCATTTCGAAGCCATGCTCGGTCGCGATAGCGTTGAGCCGCGCTTGGAGCAGGTCGCTGCGGCGGCGGACATCGGCCTGAAAGCTGCCGTCGGCCCAGAAATGGCGCAGCGCCGCGGTGGCGGTGACGAAGGCATGGTTGTTGCCGCGGAAGGTGCCGTTGTGCTCGCCGGGCGACCATTGGTCGAGTTCGGGGCGGAACAGCGTCAGCGCGAAGGGCAGCCCCATGCCCGACAGCGATTTGGCCATCGTGACGATATCGGGGGTGAAGCCCATATCCTCGAAGCTGAAAAAGCCGCCGGTGCGGCCGCAGCCGGCCTGGATGTCGTCGACGATCAGCAGCGCGCCGTGCGCCTTGGTGATCGCGGCGATCCGGCGCAGCCAATCGGGCGACGCGGCGTTGAGCCCGCCTTCGCCCTGCACGGTTTCGACCAGGATCGCGGCGGGCGCATCGAGCCCGCTCGACGGGTCGGCGAGCCGCTGCTCGAGCAGTTCGGCGGTGTCGACGTCGGGGCCGTAATAGCCGTCATAGGGTTCGTGCGCGACGTGGCTGAGCGGGACGCCGGCGCCGCCGCGCTTTGCGGCATTGCCGGTGCAGGCGAGCGCGCCGAGCGTCATGCCGTGAAAGCCGTTGGTGAAGGCGACGACCATCTCGCGCCCGGTGATCTTGCGCGCCAGCTTGATCGCCGCCTCGACCGCGTTGGTGCCGGTCGGGCCGGTGAACATGACGCGATAGTCGAGCCCACGCGGGGTCAACACCACGTCCTCGAACGCTGTCAGGAACGCTTCCTTGGCGTCGGTGTGCAGATCGAGCCCGTGGGCGATGCCGTCGGCGGCGATATAATCGAGCAGCGCCTGCTTCAAGATCGGGTGGTTGTGGCCATAATTCAGCGTCGAACAGCCCGACAGGAAGTCGAGATAGCGGCCGCCCTGGTCGTCGTGCATCCACACGCCTTCGGCGCGGCCGAACTGGCGCGGCATCGACCGCGCATAGCTGCGCACGCCGGATTCGCGGCGCTCATAGATGCGCCGGTCCGGAATCGCGCCGGACGGTTTGGGTTCGATAGTCATTTTGATTACCCCTGTGGCTGGTGAATTTTGCTGTAGGTCAGCGGCCCGATCCGGGCCTGATATTCGGTCGGATAGGCGCCGGCGAAATGCGCTTCGCGCTCGAAGCAGACGGTGCGTTCGATCGGCGCGTCCCAGTCGCGGGCGAGACCCCGAAACAGGGCCCATGATGCGGCATTGTCGTCGGTGATCGTGGTGATCAGATGGGTGACGTCGTGCTGCGCCGAGCGCGTGAGCAGCGACTGGATCATCCGCTTGGCGAGGCGCTTGCCGCGCCCCTCGGTCGCCACCGCGACCTGCCAGACGAAAAACGCCCGCGGGTCCGACGCGGGGCGATGCCCCGATACCCAGCCGACAATGCGGCCGCCGATTTCGGCGACGACGCACTGATCGGCAAAATGCGTGCACTGGATCAGGTTGCAATAAGCCGAATTGCGATCAAGCGGCGGGCAGCGCGAAATCAGCGCGGTGACCGCGGGTCCGTCGGTGCCGACGGGCGGGCGGAACCGCAGCTCGGGATGCGGCGCGGGCTCGGCGCCGGGATCGCTTTGCGAAGGCAAGGACATATCGTCCTTGTTTCGATCAAAAATAATTCATCTCCTGAAATAAAATCCCGACGCCGTGCTCCGGTGCCGGGTCTTTCGTGGCCGATACATAAGGCATTCAGGCGATTCGTTCAACCCAAGCCGCGAAACAATATTTCAATCAATGAAGCATGTCGAACGACCCGAACCGCGAAGATTGGCGTTGGTTCCGCCGCTGCGTCCCGCTAACAGGGGCTATGGACGCCGCAATTTCCAACGCCACTTTGAAGGCCCTGCGCCGCATCCTGCGCGCGGTCGACGGAGGCAGCCGCAAACTGGCGGCGGCCACCGGATTGACGCCGTCGCAGCTACTGGTCCTGCGCGAGGTCGAAGCGGGATCCGGGGTGACCCCGGGCTCGGTCGCGCAGCGGTTGCAGTTCAGCCATGCGACGATCACCGCGATCGCCGACCGGCTGGTGACGCTGGGGCTGATCACGCGGACGCGCAGCGATCAGGACAAACGGCAGATGGTGCTGGCGGTCACCGATGAAGGGCGGCAGCGGCTGGCCGACGCTCCCGATATGCTGCAACAGATTTTCGCGGCGCGGTTTGCGGCGCTGGCCGGATGGGAACAGGCGATGATCCTCGCCGGTGCCGAGCGGCTCGCCGAGATGTTGGGGGCGAGCGACCTCGACGCGGCGCCGCTGCTCGACGCCGGACTGATCGACCGGTCGGGAAGCCAGGAGCCAGATTAGCAAGCGGCGAACCCCGCCGTGCCTTGCGACACGACGGGGCCGTTTTTTTTCCACCTCCCTGGGTCGCGGTAGAGAGGTGAAGCGCGCGGGGTCGCTGAAACCCGTTGCGCTCTCGGTGTAGCGGTTCGCGTGCGGACGATCCTGAAGCCTGCCTCAAGAATTTCTAAAGATTGCGGCAGCGCGTGCGGGAATCCGTCTTATCCGCCGTCGAGCGACACCGGCAGCGTGCGCAGGCCGCGCATCACCAGGCCGGGCAACCATGCGGCGCCGTCGGGGCCGACGATCGGCGTCAGCTTTGGATACCGCCGCGCCAGTTCCTGCAAGATCGTGCGCGCCGCGACGCGCGCGATGCCGGCGCCGGGGCAGATGTGCGGCCCGCGCCCGAACGCCAGGTGGCGCGCGCTTTCGGCGCGGGCGCAGTCGAAGCGCGCGCCGTCGGCGATCATGGCCGGGTCGCGATTGGCGGCGCCCAACGCAACGAAGATCATCTCCCCGCGGCGGACTGCGCACCCGTCGATCTCCAGATCCTCCCGCGCATAGCGGGGGGTGGCGAGTTCGAGCGACGGGTTGAACCGCAGGCATTCCTCGACCGCGCGGCGCGCGGCGTCTTCGTCCGCGGCGATCGCGCGCCAGACCTCGCGGTCGCCGGTGAGCAGCCACACCGCCGACGCCAGCAAATGGCCGGTGGTTTCATAACCCGCCGACAGCAACAGATAGGCGAGCGCCATGGCTTCGCTGGCGGTAATTTCCCCTGTCGCGGCAACGCCGTTCAGCACCGCCATCGCGCTGCCGGGCGGCAGCGCGCCGCCTGTCGCAAGCGACGACAGATAGGCTTCGATGTCGTCGCCGATCGCCTGCGCGGTGTCGTCGCCCGCCAGGTCGGCTGCGGTCAGCCGGTCGTTCCACGCCTGCACCCGGTGCATGTCGGACGATGGAATGCCGACGATCGTGCAGGCGATCTCAAGCGCCGCCGGCATCGCGATGCGCGCGCAAAGGTCGAATTGCCGTTCGTCGATGCTGGCGAGGTGGCGGGCGACGACCGTCTGCGCCAGCGCCGCGATCCGGGCGCCCGTCCACCCCGCCAGCGCGAGGCCGAGCGGGCGCCGCAGCCGGCCATGTTCGGGCGGGTCGGTCACCAGAAGGTGGTGAAACAGGCGATGCGGCGGTGGCGATCGGTCGGTGTGCGGCGATGCCTTCGACAGCCGCGGATCGACGAGCAGCTGGCTCGCCAGCGCATGGCTCGCCGCCAGCCACGCCTCGCCGCCGAACGGCAGCGCGAATTTCAGCAGCCCGCCGTGCGCCGCGGCGATCTGGCTGACCGCGTCGATGCTGCGGCGTTTGAAATCGGGGTCGATGAAGGGAAGCGGCACCAACATGTCTGGCAATATTCCCCTCCCGCGCGCCTTGAACCCAGATCGGGTCTTGACATGAACTAACCTAAGTTGACATCATCGCGTTGAAATCTTCCGATTTCGGGTCGCTACTTAGTTGGAGGAATTTTACCATGCAGAATAATTTGAACGCAATGCGCCGCGAATTTGAAATCGCGAAGGACCGTATGCGCGCCGGTGTCGACATCGATCTGACGTCGGTGGCCGCCGCTGCGGCGCGCGCCAGCAACAACGACCTTCACGACGGGCATCGCTGCCCCTGGCATACCTGCCAGGGTACGCGTCACTGATCGACGCTAAATTCCGCTGATGTCGGAGCGGACGGCGCTTCTTCATGCCTATGAAGAAGCGCTTTCCTGTTTGCGCGGCCGGCTCGGCAACGACTGGTCCGTACGCCGGTGGCGCGATGGTGACTGTGGCTGGCAGTTCCATGCGCCGCCGGATGCGGCCGATGTCGCGCAAGGGTGGAAGGTGCACGTCGCGGTCGCGGTCAGCGAGGCGGCGTGCTTCGCCCGGACGCTGGCGCCGCTGCTCGCCGACCTCTGCATTCCGTTCAAGCTGCCGGCGTCGCTCGATGCGATCGCGGCGATCAACGCCGGCGAGGGCGGCGCCGAACAGGTCGGCAAGATCGTCACTCTTTATCCCGCCAATGATGCGCAGGCCCGCGACGCGATATTGGCGATCGATCGGTTGTGGCCGAGCAGCGCAGCGCCCGCGATCCGCACCAGCCTGCACTTGCGGCCGGGATCGGCAGTGGCCTTTCGCTTCGGCGCCTTCACTGCGCGGCATCCGGTCGTCGACAGCCGCGGCATCATCCACGCCGGGGTGCACCTGCCCGACGGCAGCCTGGTCCCCGACGTCCGCGTTTTCGGTGGCCAGCCGCCTCCCGGCATCACCCCCCCGCTGCCCGGCGTCGCGGCCGAGGGCTGGGACGACGTGGCAGGCACCCACGAAACCATCGCCGGCCTACACCTGGTGATGCTCGGCGAGATCGCGCGCACGGCGCACAGCCGGCTGCTGTTCGCCGCAACGCGCGACGTCGGCGAAACGCTGATCGTGCGGCAACGGGCGCCGGGCGAGACACGCTATCCGGGCGACGGCAGCGCCGCCGAGCGGATCGCGCGCGAATATGAGGTTCTCGAGGCGATCGGCGGCGCCGGTCGCTGCGCCCCGCGCGCCATCGCGTCGAGCAGCGGGCGGGTGCCGAGCCTCGTCATGGAGGATGTCGAAGGCAGTCTGCTGTCCGAGCTGGCGGGTGCGGCGCGGGTGCGGGCGATGCCGTCGGTGGCGGCGGCGCTGGCCGAGGTCCACCGGCGCGGCTGGACCCACGGCGATGTGAAGCTGGAAAATGCGATCCTGCGCGAGGACGTCGTGGCGCTGATCGATTTCGAGCTGGCGGTGCCGGTCGGGACGCCGATCTCGGGCCGCGGCACCGACGCCTATATGGCGCCCGAGGCGGCGCGCGGCGCGCCCGCCGATCCGGCGCATGATGTGTATGCCCTGGGGGTCAGCCTGTTCCACGCGGTCACCGGCTTCCCGCCTAGCCTGCTTCCCCCGCGGCGCGGGCTGCTTGCCGAACTGCTGCGCCATGAAGGAGCGGACGCGGCGGCGCAGCTGGTCGAGCGGATGACCGCCGACGATCCGGCGGCGCGGCCCTCGGCAGCCGAATGCGTGGAATTGCTCGCGCAGCTGGCGGACGCTGCCGGTTCGGCGCCTCCGCTGCGTGAGGCTGCGCTCGACCGCCCGAGCCTGCGCGCGTCGATCGCGGCGGCGATTGCCGCGACCGCCGATTTTCGGGTCGCTGGCGACACGGGACACCACTGGCGCAACGCGCATTTCCAGCGCCATTTTGCCTGCGAGGCGATCAATATCGGTGCGGCGGGCATATTGATCGGTCTGTTGGCGGCGGGCCCCGCGGGCGGCGTCGATGGCCGCGACGATATTGCGGGGGCGGCGGATTGGCTGGCGTCGCGGCCCGCGACAGGGCAAGCGGCCGGGCTGTTTACCGGCAACGCCGGGGTGGCGTTGGCGCTGGCCGCCGCCGGACGCGCGCTCGGCACCGACGCCTATGTATCGGCAGCGCGCGCGCGCCTTGCCGCGGCGGCCGCGGACGACCGCGAATTCGACCTGTTTTCGGGCAGCGCCGGCACCGTGTTTGCCGCGGCAGCGATGGCCGAATTGCTCGGCGCGACGTGGCCGCTCGCGTTCGGCGAGGTCGCGCTGCAGAAACTCACAGCCAGCCAAGTGACGGTAGATGACGTGATATCGTGGCGCGGCGAGGGCGATAAGGACGGCGACTTCCTGGGCTGCGCGCATGGCAACGCCGGGGTGGCGGCGGCACTCGGCTATTGGGCGCGGGTAACCGGCGACCGCGACGCGGACGCCGTCGCAATCTCCGCGCTGAAGGCGCTCGGGCAGCGTGCGATGTTGTCGACGCAAGGGCAGGGGATGCCGATGCGACTGGACAGCGACCGCGCCCACGCGCCGGGCAACTGGTGCCACGGCACCGCCGGCTATTTGTGGGCGATCCTCGCGGGACCGGGCGCGCGCGACGAGCTGGCGGCGGAGATCGACTGGGCGGTCGCGTCGCTCGCCGCGCTGCCGGCGATTGCGACGCCGACCTATTGCCACGGCCTCGCCGGACAGCTCGAGTTGTGGCAGATGGTGTCGGCGATCGAACGGCATCGCGCGCTCGCCGCACAGAGGGTCAGCCGGCTTGCGGCGGCCCTGACGCTCCTGCGATCCACGGGCGACGCGCCCGGCCCCTGGATCGCCGACGATTCGGCGATCGTGACGCCCGACCTCTGGGTCGGTTTCATGGGCCCCGCAGCGGCGCTGGCGCTCGCGGTGACGGGCGAACGGCGGTCGATCATCGACGGCGGCTTCCTGCGCGATGCCGCAGACGGGTTGGCGGCACGGACAGCGGAAGGCGCCTGTGCGCGATGATCGGCAAAATCGGCAAGCGGCCTTCGCCGCCGACGGCGTCGTCCATATTCCGGCCGCGCTGTCACCGGCGCACGTCGCCGCGGCAGAGCGGGCGTTCGAATGGAGCATCGCCAACCCCGGCCCTCACGCCGGCGCGGTGCTGGCAGGGGCGGCGGGCGCGTTTTTTCAGGATCATGCCAACCCCGCGGCGCTGCCGCATTATCGCGATTTCGCCGTCGACGGCGGCCTTGCCGCACTGATCGCCGACGTGCTCGGCACGCAGAGCCTGTGGCTGCTGTACGAACAGGTGTGGCGCAAGGCGGGAGGGGCGACGCGGCGGACGCCGTGGCATCAGGATCTCGCCTATGTGCCGATGGCGGGCGATCATATGGCGACGGCGTGGATATGTCTCGACCCCGTCGCTGCAGATATGTCGCTCGAATTCGTGCCAGGGTCGCACCGCGGACCGCTGTATAATCCGACCGCCTTCAGCGCGGTGGATGAGGCGGCGGCGATGTTTGCAGACGGCATCTGGCCGCCGTTGCCGCCGATTGAGGCGGAGCGAAGCCGCTTTCCGATCGTCCGCTGGGCGGTCGCGCCGGGCGACGTCATCCTGTTCCATCCCGCGGTGCTGCATGGCGGCGCACCGACGCTTGCGGGGCAGCAGCGCCGGACGATTTCACTGCGCGTGTTCGGCGACGATGTGACGTGCAGCCCTCGTCCCGACCAGGGTATTGCCGAAATCGACCGGCTTGCGGCCGACGATCCCGACGGCGATCCGATCCGGTTTCTGGCCGGAAAACCCGAAGGCACGCCGTTTCGTCACCCCGCTTTCGCCAAACTCTTGTGATGCCTTTCGAGATCGTGCCGCGGCAGCGCGGGTTCGGCGCCCACGTGCGCACCGACGATCCGGCGCGCCTGCTGACGGACGACGCGGGCGAGCGCTTGCGGGACGCGCTCGGCCGCCATGGCGTGCTGATTATACCCGGTCTGGCGATCGACGACGGCACACAGGTGGCGCTCGCCCGGCAATTCGGCGAAGTGCAGCCGTTCGGCGACAAGGCGATCTTTCGCTCGGCTAATTTCAAGCATGACGGCGCGTTCCTGCCGCCCGACAGCGACCGCGCCCGCCTGTTGCGGCTCAACTGGCTGTGGCACAGCGACGGCGTCTATCGCGACCGCGATATCGGCGCCGTCCTGCTGCGCGCCGAATGCGTCGAGCCCGGCTGCGGCGAGACCGAATTCGCCGATCTGGCCGCCGCCTTCGCCGCGCTTCCGGAATCTTTGCAGCGGCGGATCGAGCCGTTGTCGGTCGAGTTCAGTTTCGCGCATATGGTGCGCAATGCCGATGTCCCGTCGCTGGCCCCCGGTGAAATGTCGCACCTGCCGCGCGCGCGGCACCCGCTGGTCCAAAGGCTTGCGGACGGGCGCTCGTCGCTGCGGCTGAGCCCGCCCTATATGGAAGTCGTTGTCGGCTGGAAGCATGGCGAGAGTGCGCAACTTTTCGCCGAGCTGGCGGAATTTGCGACTCGCCCGGAATTTTGTTTCCGGCATCACTGGGTGGCGGGCGACCTGATCGTGTGGAACAATCTTTCGACGATCCACCGCGTGCTGCCCTATGACGACGCCGGGCGGCGGCGCGACATGCGCGGGGCGGTGGTGCTGGTCTGACCCGCCGCGCGGGTGCAGCGGATCAATATTCGTAACCGAGCCACGCAAGGTCGCGGTCGTAGCGCGCCGCGATCGCCGCACGCGTGTCGGCATCGTAAAATTCGCGATAGTCGCGGCGGTCGGGCGAAATGTTGACCGCCGGCAGCGCGACAGGTTCGCCAAAGATCCGGCGCGAAATGTCGGAAAATTCCTCGGCGAGACGCTCGAACCGGATGATCCGGTCGACCATGCTGCGCCCGTCGGCATCGTGGACGAAGGACCATTGCGGCATCAGGTGCCGCTCTTCGTTGCTGCCCGGCGCGCCCGGAAAGGCGGTCAGGATGAAATCGCGGAAATCCATCTCACGGGCGTAGCGATATTTATATTCCGACACCGCGCGTTCCCACGGATTCCGGACGACGGTGAAGCGGAAATAGTCGGCGAAATCGATCGGCGCCAGATGACCTTTGGTCAGATATTCCGCTGCCGTCAGATGGGCGAGAAACGGCGGGCCGGCGTCGGAATCGTGATTGGTCGTCAGCAACAGCGGACCGCGGGTGGCCCAATCGAGACCCATGCAGTCCAGAAACACCTGCTCGATGCTCTGCCCGCCGGTTTTCGGAATGTGGACGAACAGCGTTTTCCAGCGATGGCAGATCATCGTGTAGTCGTAGGCGGCGACAGGCGGCATGTCCATTTCTGGGATCGCGCGCTGGCCCTCGGCGATGGCACCATCGCCTCTTTCCACTGGGTCCGGACGATCTGTCCGCAAACGCGACGAACCGAGCCGGATTGCGCCATTTCTGCACAACAATTTAAGGACTTGGTATCATCTACCGTTCCAAATGGCGGCAATGGTTCAAACAGGGGCAACTTCCGGCGCAATCCTGTTGCGGCGTCTGGCGCTGGCGGCGGTTTTCGTCGCGGGCGCGTGCCTGGTGCATGTCGGCGCCGAAGATCTGACGACCTTTGCGCTGATCGCGATAGCCGTCGGGTGCGGCTGGGCCGGATCGGCCTGGCGCCACGACTGGAAATTGTGGCGCCTGTCGCAGCGGCTGGAGGTCATATCGGGCGAGGGGCAGACGTTCGAGATCGCCGACCGGCTCACCGAAAACGCCAAAGGTCTGGAACTGGCGATCGCCACGATCGAACGGCGCCTGATCGAACGCCACGGCGTCAGCGGGCTGCCCACGCGTGAGCCTTTGCTCGATCGCATGGAGGCAGATGGCTCGGGTGTTCTCGGGGCGTTTGCGCTCGACGATTTCGAACGGCTGGCTGGTTTCGATCCCGACTTTGCCGAACGGGTGCTGATGGCGATCGTCGGGCGCATTGCCCGGATGGTGCCCGCCGACCGCCTGATCGCGCATGTCGATCAGGCCCATTTTGCGATCTGGTACGGCAAGGACGTCGATCCGTCGCGGGCGCGGGCGGAAATCGATTCGATCTCCTATGCGCTCGGCGGCAGCGTGACGGTCGATCAGCGCGAGATATTGCCCAGCATCTCGACCCGCTGCGCCGCGCTGATCGACGGCATCACGCCGCAATTGTTGTTGACGCGGACGCTGGCCTCGTTCGCGCTGGAGGACATGCCCGAAACCCACGAACTGAGCGCCGAGGCGATCGCCCAGGTGCAGGAACGCTATGCGATGGAACAGGATTTGCGCAGCGCGATCGGCCGGGCCGAATTCCATCTGTTTTTCCAGCCGCTGATCGATGCCAGTTCGCAATGCGTCACCGGCGCCGAAGCGCTGATCCGCTGGAACCATTCCGAACGCGGCAGCGTGCCGCCCGCCCAATTCATGCCGATCGTCGAGGCATCGGGACTGGCCGAGGAGGTCGGCCTGTGGGTGCTCAACGCCGCGGCGCGGCAGGCGAGCGAATGGCAGGGGGCGCCATCGGGGCCGTTGCAGATCGCGATCAACATTTCCGCCAATCAGCTGCACAATCCCGATTTCCCGCAGTTTCTGAGCCGCACGCTGCACAATCATTCGCTCGACGCTGCGTGCCTCGAGATCGAACTGACCGAAGGCGTCGCGAGCACCGACGATGCCGAACTGGCGCGGCTGTTCGCCGAAATCCGGGCGCTCGGCGTCAAGATCGCCATCGACGATTTCGGCACCGGATATTCCAGTT
Organism: Sphingopyxis sp.; assembly: GCF_050916055.1. GTDB lineage: Bacteria > Pseudomonadota > Alphaproteobacteria > Sphingomonadales > Sphingomonadaceae > Sphingopyxis. The sequence continues at coordinate 1,830,482 of NZ_CP051527.1, read as the reverse complement.
TCAGCACCCTGCGCCAGCTGACCTTCGACAAGATCAAGATCGACCGCGAATTTGTGACCGACGTGCATCGCCGACCGCACAGCCAGGCGATCTGCCAGAGCATTATCGCGCTGGGGCGCGGCCTCGACATCCGGGTGCTCGCCGAAGGCGTCGAAACCGCGGCCGAGTATCGCTGGCTCGCGCGGCACGGCTGCCGCTTTTTCCAAGGCTATTATTTCGCGCGGCCGCTCGCGCCGGCCGATTTCGTGAAGTTCCTCGATGATCGCGCCAGCCTGGTCGCGCTGCTCCAGACCGCCAATCCCGTTGCCCAACTCGAAAGAATGACATCATGATCGTCGCCGTTTCCCGCCGCATCCCCCGCACCGTCCGGCGCAGCCTGGTGCTGGCCGCAGCGCTCGCATTGGCGGGCTGCGCCAGCGGCCCCAAACCCGGCGCGATACCGACGCCCGCCGCCAGCGCGCAAAGCATCGACGCGATCGCCGAACTTTTGAACCAGGGCGACGTGTCGGCCGCGCAAAAGCTGATCAAGTCGGGGCTGAAGCGCGATCCGAACAATCCGCAGCTTGCGCTGCTTCGCGACTCGATTTCGCGCGATCCGGTCGAACTGCTCGGTCCGCAGTCGTTCGACTATGTCGTCCAGCCGGGCGACACGCTGGTCGGCATCGCGCAGCGTTTTCTGGGCAACCGGCTGATGACCTATCAGCTGGCCCGCTACAACGGCATCGACAAGCCGACGACGCTCGCGGCGGGGCAGACGTTGCGCATTCCGGGCAGCAAGCCGGCCCCGGTGCGCAAGGCGGCGACGCCGGCGTCGCCCGCGGCACCGACCGCGTCACCGCGGGCACAGTCGCCGAAGAAGGCGGTGGAGCCCGCCGCGGCGCGCACCGACCCCGCGGCCGCTCGCCGGTTGCGCACGCAGGGGCTCGCCGAACTCAACAAGGGGGCGGCGGCGCGTGCGGTCCAGCTGCTGCGGCGCGCCGCGGCGCTCGATCCCGGCAGCGCGGTGATCAAGGCCGATCTGGCGCGCGCCGAGCGCATCGAGGCGACGGTTCGCGCGCGACGATAGAATATTTCAACTTTCGCCGGTTATGACGGGGCGATCGAGAGGGCAATGTGATGAAATCGCTGGGACGCTACAGCATCGAGGGACGCCTGGGCGAAGGCGCGATGGCCGACGTCTATCGCGCGGTCGATCCGAGCATCGGCCGCCAGGTCGCGATCAAGGTGCTCAAACCCGAATATGCGCGCAATCCCGGACTCAACGTCCGCTTCCTGCGCGAAGCGCGCGCCGCCGGGGCGCTCAGCCACCCCAACATCGCGACGATTTATGAAGTCGGCGAAGCGGATGGCACCGCTTATATCGCGATGGAGCTGATCGAGGGTCAGCCGCTCGACCATTTGTTGCAGTCGAACGGACGCCTGCCTTACGAACGGGTGCTGGTGCTGGGCCAGCAACTGGCCGGGGCGCTGGCCTATGCCCACCGGATGGGGGTGGTCCACCGCGACGTCAAACCGTCGAACATCCTGCTGTCGAAGGACGGCCGCACCGCCAAGCTGGTCGATTTCGGCGTCGCGCGCATCGACGAGCCCGACCCCGACGGCAACAACGAACATCTTGCCCGCACCCAGTTCGGCCAGATGATCGGGACGCCGCGCTACATGAGCCCCGAACAGGCGCTGAGCCTGCCCGTCGATCATCGATCCGACCTGTTTTCGCTGGGCATCGTCCTGTATGAAATGGTGACCGGCAAGGCGGCGTTTCCGGGCATCGGTCTGGCGACGCTGGCGATCCAGATTGCGCAGGAGAGGGTGGAGCCGGTCGAGCGATCGGCCAGCGATTGCCCGCCGGGCCTGCGCTTCATCATCGACAAGCTGCTCGCCAAGAAGCCCGAACAGCGCTTTCCCGACGGCGATGCCGTGCGGACCGCGATCATGCGCGAGATGAGCGCGAGCGAGGACAGCGCGCAGCCGCGCCGCGGCGTGTCGCTGCGCGTCAAGCTGCCGCTGTTGCTCGCGGCCGTGACGCTGGCGGTGCTCGCGATCTGCGGGACGTTGATCAGCACCCGCGAAGAGCAGGCGTTCGAGGATATGGCGGCGACGTCGGGCCGCACGATTGCGGCGTTCGTCGCGAGCAATGCCGGAGTGGTGGCGGTCGACAATGCCGGCTTGCCCGCCGATCAGCAGGATTGGGGCGCGTTGCAGGCGTTCGTCGCGAGCGCCAGCGAAGACAGCGAAATTCGCGCCATGACCGTGGTCGATGCGGGCAACGTGATCCGGGCGGCGACCGACCGGCGCCGGATCGGGACGCGCTACGCCGCGCCGCAGGGCGAAGCCCGGATCGGCATGGGCAACGGCGCGGTCGTCAGCTATGTCGGGTCGAACCAGCAGGCCGGGATGCGGATCGTCCAGCCGATCCGCTATGCCGGTGCGCGCTACGGCACGGTCGATATTGTTGTGCGGACCGAAGCGCTCGCCGCCGCGGCGAGCAACACGCAATTGCTGCTCGTCATGCTGTCGCTCGTCGTGATGATCGCAGTGATGATCGTCGGTTATATGAGCGGGGCGGCGGTCACCCGGCCGCTGGCACGGCTGCGCAAGGCGCTCGACGATGCGGCGACATCGCGCTTTGCGCTGCGCATATCGCATCGCCGCGGCGACGAGTTCGGCCAGGCGTTCGATGCTTTCAATCGCGCCGCCGGCGCGGCCGAAGCGACGCTGGTCGCCGGAACGCCGGAGGATGAAGCGTCGATGCTCGCCACCCGCATCGCCGAACCGGCGGATGCCGCGATGCCGGTGCGGCAGGTCGCCTGAGGAGATCCCTGCGATGTATATGTTGCAACTCTTCGAACGCGGCGACGAAATGCACCCGGTCGATGCCCGGCTGCTGCGCGAAGGCGTGTTGCGCGTCGGCCGCGACAAGTCGGCGGGCTGGTCGATCCCCGACCCCGATTGCGCGCTGTCGCGCACCCACTGCGAATTTGCCGTCGGTGCCGATGGGCTGACGCTGCGCCCGCTCGGCACTAATGGGGTCTTCGACGCGGCCAGCGGCGAACGGCTGCCCGACCGGGTCGAGATGGCGGTGCGGCTGCCCTTCGCGATCCGGCTGGGCGATTTCCGGATCGTCGCGAGCGAAGCGCCGCATGGCGACATCGCGGGTCACGAAACGCGGACCATGGTGATGACGCCGCCGCTGGGCGATTCGATCCAGGTGCCGAGCGACTGGGCCGACGAAGACACGGCGACGCGACCGCACGCCGGGGTCGTCACCAACGGATCGTTGCTCGACGCCTTTTGCGAAGGCGCCGGGCTCGACGCGTCGTTGCTCGCCAAAGAGGATCCGGTCGAGATTATGCGCCGGGTCGGCGGGGTCTATCGCCAGATGGTGCTGGGGGTCGGCGACCTGATGATCGAACGCGATCACGCGCGCGGCCACTACCAGATGACGCGGACGACGATCGGCAGCGCCGACAACAATCCGTTCAAATGGGCGCCGACACAGCGCTTGGCGATCGACCTGATCCTCGGCGGCTCGCACGGCTTCCTGTCGGGCTCGGCCGCGCTGCAATCGTCGTTTCGCGACATCAAGCGCCATCTGGTCGCGACCTTTGCCGGGCTGCGCGGCAGCTTGCAACAGGCGATCGCCTGCTTCGACCCGGCGCAGCTGGACGGCGAGGCAGCGGGGCGTTCGCTGTTCCAGAATCGCGCCGCGGCGCAGCTCAAGGAACTCGAAAAGCGGCACGCCGAGCTGCGCGACGAGATCGAAGGCAAGACATCGGGCGTGCTCGACCGGGCGTTCGTGCAGGCCTATAACGTCGCCGATGCGGCTGCGGCCGACGAGCGCGGATGAATTTTTTTCGTATCTTCGGCCGCGATGAGGTGGCTGCTGGGGGACTGCCCGCCGGGGCGATCCGATCGGCGGCGCTCACGCATGTCGGGCATGTCCGCGCCGTCAACGAGGATCGCGTTCTCGACCTGCCCGACGCCGGGCTGTGGGCGGTGGCGGACGGCATGGGCGGGCACCAATCGGGCGATGTGGCGGCCCAGATCGCCGTCGATGCGCTGGCCGAGCTGGCCGGTAGCGGGCGGGCTCTGGACGGCGAGGATATTCTCGCGGCGCTGCAATCGGCGAACACGCGGATTTATGAGCGGTATGCAGCGGCCGAACGGCCGAGCGGCACCACCATCGTCGCGGCGCTGCACGTCGAAGGCGGGATCGAGATTTTCTGGGCCGGCGACAGCCGCGCCTACCGGCTGCGCGCGGGCATCTGGCACTGCCTGACCCGCGATCACAGCGTCGTGCAGCAAATGGTCGATGCCGGGGCGCTGACCCCCTCCGCTGCGGCCCGGCATCCCAAGGGCAATGTCATCACCCGGGCGCTGGGCGTCGACCGCGATGTGACGATCGATCGGGTGGCGACGGATTTCGCGGCCGGCGACACGATCATGCTGTGTTCCGACGGCGTGTCGCGGTCGCTGGCGCCGGACATGCCGCGCACACCGCCTGTCGCAGCGCTGGCGCAGTCTCTGCTCGACCAGGCGCTGGCGCGCGACGGCAGCGACAATGCCAGCCTGGTGCTGATCGCCGCGGGCTGACCGTCCGCCCGACGCATTCCGACCTGGCGAGGTCCGGTCAGCCGCCGATCGCGGGCAGGTCGAGACCGTTCTCGCGCGCACAATCGAGCGCACTGTCATAGCCGGCGTCGGCGTGACGCATCACCCCGGTCGCGGGGTCGTTCCACAGCACCCGTTCAAGTCGCGCCGCCGCCTCCGGCGTGCCGTCGGCGACGACGACCATGCCGCTGTGCTGCGAAAAGCCCATGCCGACCCCGCCGCCATGGTGGAGCGACACCCAGGTCGCGCCGCTCGCGGTGTTGAGCAGCGCATTGAGCAGCGGCCAGTCGGATACCGCGTCGCTACCGTCGCGCATCGCTTCGGTCTCGCGGTTGGGCGAGGCGACCGATCCTGAATCGAGATGATCGCGGCCGATGACCACCGGCGCCTTGAGCTCGCCCGAGGCCACCATTTCGTTGAACGCGAGGCCGAGCCGGTGGCGGTCGCCGAGCCCGACCCAGCAGATGCGCGCGGGCAGACCCTGGAACTGGATCTTCTCGCGCGCCATGTCGAGCCAGCGGTGCAGCGGCTGGTTGTCGGGGAGCAGTTCCTTGACCTTGGCATCGGTCTTGTAGATGTCCTCGGGATCGCCCGACAGCGCGACCCAGCGGAACGGCCCGATGCCGCGGCAGAACAGCGGGCGAATATAGGCGGGGACGAAGCCTGGGAAATCGAAGGCGTTGGTGACGCCCTCGTCCTTGGCGACCTGGCGGATGTTGTTGCCATAATCGGTGGTCGGCACCCCCGCCGCCTGAAAATCGAGCATCGCGCGGACGTGGGTGGCCATCGACGCCTTGGCAGCGCGGGCGACGGCGGCGGGGTCGCTTTCGCGCCGGTCGATCCATTCGGCGACGGTCCAGCCCGCGGGCAGATAACCGTTGACCGGGTCATGCGCGCTCGTCTGGTCGGTGAGCAGGTCGGGGCGAATGCCGCGGGTGTAGAGTTCGGGCAGGATTTCGGCGGCGTTGCCGAGCAACCCGACCGAAACGGGTTTTTGTTCGGCGCAGCTTTGCTCGATGATCGCCATCGCTTCGTCGATCGTCGATGCTGCGGCATCGAGATATCCGGTGCGAAGACGCATGTCGATGCGGCTCGGCTGGCACTCGATCGCGAGGCACGAGGCGCCCGCCATCACTGCGGCGAGCGGCTGGGCGCCGCCCATGCCGCCCAATCCGGCGGTGAGCAGCCATTTGCCGGCCAGGCTGCCGCCATGATGCTGGCGGCCCATCTCGACGAATGTTTCGTAGGTGCCCTGCACGATGCCCTGCGTGCCGATATAGATCCAAGACCCCGCGGTCATCTGGCCATACATGGCGAGGCCGCGCTTATCGAGTTCGGTGAAATGCTCCCACGTCGCCCAATGCGGGACGAGGTTGCTGTTGGCGATCAGGACGCGCGGCGCATTCTCGTGGGTGCGAAATACCCCGACCGGCTTGCCCGACTGGACCAGCAGGGTTTCATCGGCCTCCAGCCGCTGCAATGTTTCGACGATCGTGTCATAGCTTTCCCAATCGCGCGCGGCGCGGCCGATGCCGCCGTAAACGACCAGCTCCTCGGGCCGTTCGGCAACGTCGGGATGCAGGTTGTTCATCAGCATCCGCAGCGGCGCCTCGGTGAGCCAGCTTTTGGCGGTGAGGTTCGGGCCGGTCGGCGCCTTGATGACGCGGCTGTTGTCGAGACGGGTCATTTTTGTCCTTTCGCAAAATCGAGGGCCGCGGCGATCACCAGCCGCAGCGCCGGCATGATCGCGGGGTTCGGGTCAACCGGTGCGGGCCAATCGGCCGCGGTCGGGGTATCGGGCTCGGTCAGATAGCCGCGCATCGCGAGCTCCATCTGGATCGCATGGACGCCCTCGTCGGGGCGGCCGTAGTGGCGCGTCGTCCAGCCGCCCTTGAAACGGCCGTTGACGACATGGCTGTGCCCGCTCGCGGCGCAAATCGCGGCGATCGCGGCTTCGAGTTCCCCGGCGCAGGTCTCGCCGCCGTTCGTGCCGATGTTGAACTGCGGTAGTTCGCCGTCGAACAGGCGCGGCACATGGCTGCGGATCGAATGGGCGTCGTAAAGGACGACCCGCGGATGGACCGCGCGCAGCCGCGCCAGCTGGCCGGCAATCGCATCATGATAGGGGCGATGATAGAGGTTGAGCCGGCGGGTGATCTCGGCCTCGTCGGGTTCGCCATAGCGATAGAGCGGCGCACCATCGAAGCGGGTGGTCGGGCACAATTCGGTGGTCGCTTGTCCGGGGTAGAGCGAGGCGCCCGACGGGTCGCGGTTCATGTCGATGACGCTGCGCGAAATATCGGTCGCGATCGTCGTGACGCCGAGCGCGCGGACGGAATCATATAGCTCGCCGATCCACCAGTCGGTGTCGAACAACGCGTGCCATGGGGAGATAAATTCGGCGTCGAGACCGGCAAGACCGGTGCCGCCGTGCGGGAACGCGACGATCAGCGGAGCGTCGCCGGGCTCGACGCGCAGCCAGTCCATCACGCCACGCCGGGCAGAGGAGCGCCGGTTACCTCGATCAGGGCCCCGCTCCGCACGAGGCGGTTCGCCGCTTCGATATCGGGGTGGAAATGCCGGTCGTCGGCCAGTGCCGGGACAGTCTCGCGAAGCAGGCGGTGCGCGCGCTCGAGCGCCGGGCTCGATTGCAGCGGGGCATGGAAATCGATGCCCTGCGCCGCGGCGAGCCATTCGATTGCTACGACTGCTATGGCGTTGGTCGCCATGGCGTGCAGCCGCCGCGCGCCATGCGCGGCCATCGACACATGATCTTCCTGATTGGCCGAGGTCGGGATCGAATCGACGCTGGCGGGATAGGCGCTTTGCTTGTTTTCGCTGACCAGCGCGGCGGCGGTCACCTGCGGAATCATGAAGCCCGAATTGAGCCCGGGCTTCGGCGTCAGGAAGGCGGGCAGACCCGACAGCGCGGGATCAACGAGCATCGCGATGCGGCGTTCGGATATCGAGCCGATTTCGCAGATCGCGAGCGCGATCATGTCGGCGGCGAAGGCGACCGGCTCGGCGTGGAAATTGCCGCCCGACAGCGCTTCGTCGCCGAACGGACCGGCGCCGGGAAAGATCAGCGGATTGTCGGACACCGCATTCGCCTCGATCGCAAGCGTCGCGCCGGCCTGGCGCAGCAGGTCGAGCACGGCGCCCATCACCTGCGGCTGGCAGCGCAGGCAATAGGGATCCTGTACCCGCGCGTCATCCTCCAGGTGGCTGGCGCGGATCGGCGACCCCGCCATCAGTTCGCGCAGCGCCGCCGCGACCTCGATCTGGCCGCGATGACGGCGCAGAGCGTGGATGCGCGGGTCGAACGGGGTGTCCGACCCTTTCGCGGCCTCGGTCGATAGCGCGCCGGTGACGAGCGCCGACTGGAACAGCAATTCGCTCTCGAACAATGCGGCCAGCGCATTGGCGGCGGAAAATTGCGTCCCGTTGAGAAGCGCGAGCCCTTCTTTCGCCGCCAGTTCGAGCGGCGTCAGCCCGGCGCGGCGCAATGCGTCGGCGGCGGGCAGGCGTTCGCCGCCGACAAAAATCTCGCCCACCCCGATCATCGTCGCGGCCATATGGGCGAGCGGCGCCAGGTCGCCGCTGGCGCCGACCGAACCCTGCGCCGGAACGACGGGGATAAGCCCCTGAGCAAGCATCGCTTCGAGCAGGGCGACCGTTTCGGGGCGAACTCCCGAGGCGCCTTGGGCCAGGCTGGCGAGCTTGAGCGCGAGCATCAGGCGGACGACGGGAATGGGCGAGGGGTCGCCGACCCCCGCCGCATGGCTGAGCACGATGTTGCGCTGCAAGGTTGCGAGATCGGCGTCGGCGATGCGGACGCTGGCGAGCTTTCCAAACCCCGTGTTGATGCCATAGACCGGCTCGCCCCGCGCGAGGATGCGGCCGACCGCCGCCGCACTTGTCGCGATGTGCGGCGCCGACGCCGGGTCGAGCCGCGGCACCGCACCGCAATAGATGGCGCGCCAGTCGCCGAGTGAGGCGCCGCCGGGGACAAGCAGGATTTCGGTCATCGACCACTCCAGATGCGGGCATGGAGCGGGTTGGACCCCATGCGATAGACAAGTTCGGCCGGGCGTTCGATGTCCCAGATCGCGAGGTCGCAGCGCTTGCCCGCCTCGAGGGTCCCGATGCTGTCCGCCAGCCCGAGCGCCCGCGCGGCGTTGCGCGTCACTCCCGCCAGGCATTCGGTAACGGTCAGCCGGAACAAAGTCGCGCCCATGTTCATCGCCAGCAGGAGCGAGGTGAGCGGCGAGGTGCCGGGGTTGCAGTCGGTCGCGATGGCGATCGGCACTCCGGCGCGGCGCAGCGACTCGATCGGCGGCAGCTTGGTTTCGCGCATGAAATAATAAGCGCCGGGAAGGAGGGTTGCGACGGTGCCCGACGCCGCCATCGCGGCGATCCCGGCATCGTCGAGATGTTCGAGATGATCGGCGGACAGCGCGCCATATTGCGCCGCCAGCGCGGCGCCGTGCTGGTTCGACAGCTGTTCGGCGTGGAGCTTGACGGGCAGGCCCGCGCGCCTTGCCGCATCGAAAACCTGCGCGGTTTGCTGCGCGCTGAAGCCGATGTTTTCGCAAAAGGCGTCGACCGCGTCGGCGAGACCAAGACAGGTGATTTCGGGCAGCATCGTGCCGGCCACCAGCGCGATATAGCCGTCGGGAGCGCCGGCATATTCGGGAGGCAGCGCGTGCGCGCCGAGAAAGGTGGTCGACACCCCGACCCGCCGTTCGACGCCCAGCCGGCGTGCGGCGCGGAGCATCTTGATTTCGCTGTCGGTGTCGAGCCCATAGCCCGATTTGACTTCGATCGTCGTGACCCCCTCGGCGATCAGCGCGTCAAGACGGGGCAGGGCGGAGGCGACCAGATCATCCTCGCTGGCATCGCGCGTGGCGCGCATCGTTGAGACGATGCCGCCGCCGGCGCCGGCGATCTCCTCATAGGATGCGCCCTCGAGCCGCAGCTCGAATTCGCGGGCGCGGTCGCCGGCGTGGACCAGATGGGTGTGGCAATCGATCAGCCCCGGGGTGATCCAGCGGCCGTCGCAGTCGATGATTTCCGCGGCATCGAGCGCGGGCGCCTCCGCCGCTGGCCCGGCGTAGACGATCAGACCGTCCTGCGCGGCGACGAGACCGCGTTCGACGACGCCCATGTCGCCGCCGACCATCGTCGCCAGCCTGGCGTCGCGCCACACCCGGTCGCATCGCATTGCGCCAATCTCCCTTTCGAGGGCGATACATTGCATTGATCGGCGATAATGTATAGACATAATTGGACGAGGGAGAAGACGGGCATGGGCGAACGAGCGAACATTGGCCGGACCCTGCATTTCGCGAATGCGTTGCTGCCCGGCGGTTGGGCCAGCGATGTCCGGATCGGCGTTGCCGACGGCGTGGTGAGCGCAATCGCGGCGGACGAGCCTGCCCGGCCCGACGACGAGCGCCACGCGATCGGACTGCCCGGCATGAGCAATCTGCACAGCCACGCCTTTCAGCGCGGCATGGCCGGGCTCGCCGAATCGCGCGGTGCAAGCGACGACAGTTTCTGGACGTGGCGCGAAACCATGTACCGCTTCGTCGACCGCATCGACCCCGACCAGCTGCAGGCGATCGCGGCGCTCGCCTATGCCGAGATGCTGGAAACGGGCTTCACGCGCGTCGGCGAATTTCACTATTTGCACCATGATCCGAAGGGTGACGCCTATGCCGACCCGGCGTGCATGTCGCAGGCGATCATGGCCGCTGCGGCGGAGAGCGGCATCGCGCTGACCCACCTGCCGGTCTTTTATGCCCATGGCGGTTTCGGCGGCGCCGCCCCCAGCCCCGCCCAGCGCCGCTTCGTGCACGATCTGGACGGCTTTGCGGCGCTGCTGGGCGCGGTGCGATCGGCCGCCGCGCAGCTTACCGATGCGATCGTGGGCGTCGCACCGCACAGCCTGCGCGCGGTCACTGCCGACCAGCTGCGTGCGCTTGCCGCGATGGCGGGCACGGCGCCGATCCACATCCATATCGCCGAACAGCGCCGCGAGGTCGATGATTGCCTGGCGTGGTGCGGCCGGCGCCCGGTCGAATGGCTGCTCGACGAAATGCCGGTCGACGCGGGGTGGTGCCTGGTTCACGCGACGCATATGACGCCGACCGAGGCGGTAAGGCTGGCGGCCAGCGGCGCGGTGGCGGGGCTCTGCCCGATCACCGAAGCCAATCTGGGTGACGGCATTTTTGCGGCGGCGCCGTTCCTGGCGGCGGGCGGACGTTTCGGGATCGGTTCGGATTCCAATGTCATGATCGACGTGACCGAGGAATTGCGCTGGCTGGAATATGGTCAGCGGCTGGCCGGGCAGGCGCGCAATGTCTGGGCATCGGCGCCGGGCCGTTCGTCGGGCGAGGATATGTTCATCGGCGCGGTGGCGGGCGGGGCGCAGGCGTTAGGGGTCGCTGCCGGGCTGGTCGTCGGCGGCGCCGCCGACCTGTTCAGCGTCGATGCCGAGCACCCGTCGCTCGCCGGAAAATCGCTGTCGACGATCCTCGATGGCCTGGTCTTTGCGGGCGGACGCGGCGCCATCGACACGGTCTGGTGTCGCGGCGAAAAGCGGGTCAGCGGGGGACGCCACCATGCGCGCGACGAATTGGCCGCACGGTACCGGCGCGTCCTGTCGGCGTTGACCGCATGAAGGTGGCCCTGCACCAGCGCATTCGCAGCGATATCGAGGCGGCGATCCGCTCCGGCGCGCTGCGCCCCGGCGCCCGCCTGCCGGTCGAGCACGAACTGATGCGGCAATATGGCTGCGCCCGAATGACGGTGAGCAAGGCGCTGTCCGCTCTCGCATCCGCCGGGCTGATCGATCGCCGCAAGCGCGCCGGATCGTTCGTCGCGCGGCCGCGGGTTCATTCGATGGTTCTCGACATCCCCGATCTCGAACAGGACATCCTGCAGCGCGGGCAAAGCTATGGTTTCCGGCTGCTCCACCGCGACGTGCGCCAGCCTCGACGCGGCGACGCCGAGGAAGCGGCGCTTGCGGGTGCCGGGATGCTGCTGGCGATCGAGGGAGTCCACGAGGCCGATGCGGTGCCGCTCGCGCTGGAGACGCGCCTCGTCAGCCTTGCGGCGGTCCCGTCGATGGCCGATGTGCCGTTCGATCAGACGTCGCCCGGCGCCTGGCTGCTCAAGCACGTGCCCTGGACCGAAGCCGAAACCCGCATCGCCGCGGTCCCGGCCGAACGGGCGGCGGCGAAGCATTTGCATATCGAACCGGGCGCGCCGTGCCTGTTTATCGAACGGCGAACGCGGCGCGGCGATGAAGCGATTACGCTGGTGCGGCAATATTTCGTCGGGTCGGCCTATGACCTGATCGCGCGCTTTGCGGCGGCAGACCCGGGCGACGGGAGCTGACGCCGGGGCGCAATCGGCTCTGCCGTCCGGAAAAAATGCGCGCTTGTCGTGCGGCGTGGTTTCGGGCGATGGTGCATTCATTGTCGGGATCAGAGGTTCTGCTGGGGGAAATGGTGAAAGGCTTCGCACTCGGTTTGGCGCTATCGCTTGCCGCCATCAGCGCGCCGGCGTCGGCTGAAACGCCGGCCGCGGGCATATTTGTCGATCCGAACAGCACGGTCAAACAGGCGGCCGCGCGGCTCGAGGGGCAGGCGCGCGACGATGCCCTCTTGCTGTCGCGATTTGCTGCGGGGTCCTGGCTCACCAGCGGGACGCCCGACGTCGTCGAGGCCCGAGTGCGTGATATCGTCGATCGGGCAACCGCCGCCGGGCAGGTGCCGGTCCTGATCGCCTATAATATTCCGTTCCGCGACTGCGCGCTCTATTCGGCTGGCGGCGCGGCCGACAGCGCGGCGTATCGGGCGTGGATCGAAGGCTTCGCCGCCGGCATCGGCGCGCGCGAGGCGATCGTCATTCTCGAACCCGATGGCCTGGGGGTCATCCCCTGGCACCGGACGCTGGGCGGGACGGTCGAACATTGCCAGCCCGCGGGGCAGGACGATCGAGCGGCCGACGAACGCTATGCGCAGCTGCGCGGCGCGGTCGCGATCCTCAGCGCATTGCCCGATGTACGCCTGTATCTCGACGGCACCGGCAGCAGCTGGCTCGCACCGGGGGAAGCCGCGCATCGGCTGATCAAGGCCGATGTTGCGCGCGCGACGGGATTTTTCCTCAATGTATCGAATTTCGAAAGCGACGCGCGCGTCGTGTCTTATGCCCGCTGGGTCAGCGATTGCATCGCGCTGGTGACGCGCGGCGGCCGCGACCCGCGCGAATGTCCCAGCCAATATGCGCCCGCGGACTTCACCGATCAGGCGACGTGGGGTGCGACCGACGCAGCATTCGACCGCCTGTTCGAACAGGCGAAACTGCGGCGCGATCCGGTAGCGCAGAAGCGCGCAGTGATCGACACGAGCCGCAACGGCCAAGGCTCTTGGCAACCGCCGGCCGGCCGCTATGCGGATGCCGAGGTCTGGTGCAACCCGCCCGGCCGCGGACTGGGACGGCGGCCGACTTTGGACAGCGGAAATCCGTACGTCGATGCGTTTTTGTGGATCAAGATACCCGGCGAATCGGACGGCGAATGCCATCGCGGCCAAGGCGGTCCGGCCGATCCCGAGCGCGGCATGACGGCGCCGCCGGCGGGATCGTGGTTTGCGCAGCAGGCACGCGAGCTGATCGAATTTGCCAACCCGCCGATTGCGCCGGATTGATCGCGCCGCCGGCTATCGGGTCGCAGCGGGCGGGGCGGTCGACGCGCGAACGAGCAGCTCGTGGAGATGGTCGCGGCGGCGGGGTGCGTCCGACTCGGTATCGCGGTCGAGAGTCGCAATGAGCCGGTTTGCCGCGTCCCACGCCATTTCCCGCACCGGCTGGTGCACGGTCGTGAGCTGCGGCCAGGCGGTGCGCGACACCTCCGAATTGTCGAAGCCCGCGACCGAGAGATCCTGCGGCACCGACAGGCCGAGGTCGCGCGCTGCGGCAATTGCCGCGACCGCCATGTCGTCGTTCTGCGCGAGGATCGCGGTGGGGCGGGCAGGGCGTTTCAGTAGGTCCAACGCCACACGGTAGCCGACATCGTAGGTGAAATCGCCCGTGCCGACGAGCGCGTCATCGACCATAACTCCGGCTTCCTGAAACGCCTGTCGATAACCCTCGAACCGCCCCCGGCTTGCGGCGTGCGAAGGGTCGCCGAGGATGATGCCGATGCGCCGGTGCCCGAGCGACAATATATGCGCGGCGACGGTGTGGCCGGCGGCGACCTCGTCCATCGCAACGACCAGCCCGCGGTCGAGATCGCGGTGCGGCGTGATGCGGGCGTAGGGCAGCCTCTGCCGTTCGATCATGTCGAGCAGCACCGGCTGATCGCAAGACGGCGGCGCCAGCAGCACGCCGTCGAGCCCGGCGCTGAGCAGCAGTTTGCCGAGCTCTTCGGGCCGGCTCGCGACATGGTTGAACGGCAGGACGACAAGGCGATAGCGCTCGTTTTCGAGCCGACCGAGCGCGCCGTTCTGCAGCTCGACGACATAGCTCGGGCTGGGACGTTCGTACGTCAGGCCGATCAGGTACGACCGCCGCGCGATCAGGCTCTGCGCGGCAAGATTGGGATGGTAGTCGAGCGCGACCGCGGCCTCTTTGACCTTGCGGCGGACCGCTTCGCTGACGTGCGGGGCGTCGTTGAGGGCGCGCGACACGGTCTTGGGCGTGACCCCCGCCACCCGCGCAATATCGACGATCGTTGATCGTTTTGAAATTTCCGTCTCCGATCAACACGGTAGCCAGACCTGCGGCGCCTCCGCCGCGTCTCACCCTTCCTCCTGTAGCGTCTCTATTGACTTCTGTCGAGAATCGACGGTAAACGTTGACCGATCAAACGGTAAACGTTGACATTACGGGGAGGGGATATGGGTTTGTCTCGCGCGGCTGTTCTGGCGCTGGGAGCGACATCGCTGACGGCGCTGCTTTCGCCCAATTTCTTCGAACGCGCCGCCGCCCAATCGGCGGGCACAGCGACGAACGCCGAGGCAACTCCGGCGAACTGGCCCGCGCGCGCGGCGACGGTCGCTGTGGACCCGGCCGTCGAGCGCCGCGTCGAAGCGCTGATCGCGGCGATGTCGACCGAGCAGAAGGTCGGGCAGATCATCCAGGCCGATATCGCGAGCGTGACCCCCGACGACGTTTATCGCTATCATCTGGGGTCGGTGCTCAACGGCGGCAATTCGGATCCGGGCGGGCGCTACAATGCGCCGGCGAAGGACTGGCTGGCGGCGGCCGATGCCTTTTACGCCGCGTCGATGAAACCCCATGGCACGCTGCCGCGCATTCCGATGATCTGGGGCAGCGATGCCGTCCACGGCCACAACAATGTCGTCGGCGCGACGCTGTTTCCGCACAATATCGGGCTGGGCGCGGCGCGGAATCCCGACCTGATCCGCCGCATCGGCGCCGCAACGGCGATCGAGATGCGCGTGACCGGGCTCGACTGGACGTTTGCGCCGACGCTGGCGGTGGTCCGCGACGACCGCTGGGGCCGCACCTATGAAGGCTTTGGCGAGACGCCCGAGATTGCGACCAGCTATGCCGCGCCGCTGATCGAAGGGTTGCAGGGCCGGATCGGCGACAAGGATTGGCTGCGCGGGCCGCATATCGTCGCAACCGCGAAGCATTTCCTCGGCGACGGCGGCACCAGCGGCGGCAAGGATCAGGGCGACGCCGCAATGCCCGAAGCGCAGCTGCGCGACCTGTTCAGCCCCCCTTACATCCCCGCGCTCGATGCCGGCGTCCAGTCGGTGATGGTCAGCTTTTCGAGCTGGAACGGCGCCAAGATGCACGGTCATCGCTCGCTGATGACCGGGGTGATGAAGGAGCGCTGGAATTTCGACGGCTTCCTCGTTGGTGACTGGAACGGCCACGGCCAGGTCGCGGGCTGCACCGCCACCGATTGCCCGCAGTCGGTCGTCGCCGGGCTCGACATGTTCATGGCGCCCGACAGCTGGAAGGATTTGTACCGCACCACGCTCGCCCATGCGCAGAGCGGGACGCTGCCGATGGCGCGGCTCGACGATGCAGTGCGGCGTATCCTGCGCGTGAAGGTTCGCGCCGGACTGTTCGAGGCGGGCAAGCCGTCGTCGCGGCCCTATGGCGGCCGCTTCGAACTGCTCGGCGGCAAAGACCATCGCGCTTTGGCACGCGAGGCGGTGCGCGAATCGCTTGTGCTGCTGAAAAACGCAGGCGGTTTGCTGCCGCTGAAGGCGGGCGGCAACATGTTGGTTGCCGGTGATGGCGCCGACAATCTGACCAAGCAGACCGGCGGCTGGACGCTGAGCTGGCAGGGCACCGGCACCAAGCGCAGCGACTTTCCAAATGCCCAGTCGATCTGGCAAGGGATCGACGAGGCGGTCAAGGCGGCGGGGGGGACCGCGACGCTATCCGCCGATGGCCGCTACTCGACCAAACCCGATGTCGCGATCATCGTGTTCGGCGAGGATCCCTATGCCGAATTCCAGGGCGACCGGCCCGACGTCGGTTACGACGATGCGCAAAATCTGGCGCTGCTGCGGTCGCTGAAGGCGGCGGGGGTGCCGACGGTTGCGGTGTTCCTGTCGGGGCGCGCGATGTGGGTCAATCCGTTCCTGAACAGCTCGGACGCGTTCGTCGCTGCCTGGCTGCCGGGGTCGGAAGGCGGCGGCGTGGCGGACGTCTTGTTCGGCAAGACCGACTTTCGCGGCAAGCTGCCGTACAGCTGGCCGCGATCGAGCGATCAGACCGCCGTCAATGTCGGCGATACGAATTATGATCCGCTTTTTGCCTATGGCTATGGGCTGCGCTTTGCCGACAAGGGTGAGCTTGCGGCGCTGCCCGAGACGCGTGCGAGCGCGGCGATCGCGGACCCCGGCACTTTGTTCGCGGCCGGAAAACCGGGCAGCGGACGCCGGCTGTTGCTGGGCGCACCCGGTGCGCTGTCGACCAATCCCGGGCCCGATCTGATCGAGGCGCGCCCGGCCGACCGCACGGCACAGGAGGATTCGGTGCGGCTGCGCTGGACAGGGGCAGGGCACGGGGTTGCGGCGATCGTCCAGGATGCGCCCGCCGACCTGACGCGCCAGACCAATGGCGACCTCGCCCTCGAGCTCGAGTTGAAGGTCGACGCGGCCCCGTCCGCCGACGTCAGCCTGCTCATGGGATGCGGGACGAACTGTGCGGGGGGCATTCCGGTGCGCGGCCTGCTGACCGAAGCGGCGAAGACGGACACATGGACGCGGATCACGGTCCCGCTGCGCTGTTTCGAAAAGGCGGGGGTCGACATGGCCCGCGTCGAGACACCGCTGACGCTGTCGACGTCGGGCAGTCTCGACATGATTTTGTCGTCGGCGCGGATCGTCTCGCCGACGGGGCCACAACTTGCATGCAAATAAGAAGACAATCAGGGAGGATGTTATGAACAAGGCTATTGTTACGCGCTCGGCGCTTTTGGTGCTGCTGTCCACCGTCGCCGCCATTCCGGCCTATGCGCAGGAGCCGGTGCCGTCCGAGACGGCCGCCGAGGATCGCGACGATGTCATCGTCGTCACCGCAAACCGGCGCGAGGAAAATCTGCAGGATGTGTCCGGCGTCGTCCAGACGCTCGGTGCCGACCAGCTCCGCCGCGACGGCATCAGCGATTTGCGCAATCTGCAGGTCGCGATCCCCGGCCTCAGCATCTCCAATCAGGAGGGCAATGTCGAAATCTTCATCCGCGGCGTCGGGTCGGCGAACAGCACCGAACTCGGCGATCCCGGCGCGGCGCCGCACCTCAACGGCACCTATATCCCGCGCCCGCGCGGGCTGGGCCTGATGTTCTACGACCTTGAACGCGTCGAGGTGAACAAGGGGCCACAGGGCACGCTCTATGGCCGCAATGCGGTTGCGGGAACGCTCAACATCATCACCGCCAAGCCGCGGCTCGGCGAATTCAGCGGTTATGCGCAGGCCGAGTTCGGCAACCGCTCCTCCTATGGCGCCGAGGGCGCGATCAATATCCCGGTCGGCGACACCCTCGCGCTGCGCGCCGCGGCCTATTACATCAATCGCGATTTCGGCTTCAAAAACGTCTCGACCGGCGCGCCCGCCAGCGACCTGAAACCGGCGGGCCTCGAAGAGAATTACGCCGGCCGTCTGTCGCTGCTGTGGGAACCGAGCGACCAGCTCAGCATCTCGATCGTCGGCGACTATGGCAAGGAAACCGGCACCGGTTATCCCGGCGCGAACATTTTCAGCGCCGTTCAGGCGACCGGTCTGCGGCCCGACAAGCTCAATCTCAAGAACGTCGTGTATCGCGGCCTGCAGGGCGAGATGGAAAACGAGCTGTGGGGTGTTCAGGGCAAGATCAACTATGATTTCGGCAGCTTCGGTGCCGAACTGACCGGCAGCTATCGCTCGGTCGATTTCTATCAGGTCAATGCGTCGAGCGAAGGCATCGACTATCCCGGTCGCGACCTGTCGGCGGTGCTGTACGACAATTATTCGGGCAACTTCTGGCAGACCCAGTCGAAAAGTCAGGTCTATGAGGCGCGGGTGTTTGCCAATGAGGATCAGCGCTTCCGCTGGAATCTCGGCGGCTTCTATTTCAACGAAGACCAGGCGGTCGGTTACCTCGCGCTCGCCGATCGCGGCTATTGCTGCTATTCGGGCACCGAATTCACGATGCCCGACGTCCAGGGCGAAAGCTATGCGCTCTATGCCGACGGCACCTTCGACGTCACCGACCGGCTGCGGATCCTCGGCGGCATTCGCTACACCGACGAGAAAAAGTCGCGCTACGGCATCGGCGGCAACTGGGCGCTGACGCTGGGCGGCGAGGATTTCGCCTGCTGCTTCGCCACCCGCCTCGGCACCGAGGGTTTCCGGCCCAACCTTCTCGACCGGCCCAACTTCGACGTCACCGGCATCAACACCCCGCAGGGTCTCGCGCAATTCCTGATCGAGGGGATCAAGACGCCGGGGCTGCGCGACACGCTGATTCAGCAGATCGGCTCCATCGCCAACGGCACCAACCCGAACGGCACCTGCATCGACCGGCCCGACATCGACAATGGCTTCGTCAACTGCCCTGCCGCCGCGAACGGCGGGTTCAGCTATGCGAACCTGACGATCCCGGGCCAGCAGGTCGGCAACTCGGCGTTCAACTTCGTCGACTGGCGCGCCGGCATCGAGCTCGACGTCAGCGACGACAACATGCTCTATGCGAAGGTGTCGACCGGTCACAAATCGGGCGGCTTCAACGACAGCTTCAACGGATCGACGATCCCCGAAACCTTCAGCCCCGAAAAGCTGCTCGTTTACGAGGTCGGCAGCCGCAACAGCTTCGATGCGTTCGGGCGGCGGGCGGTCTTCAACCTGACCGGTTTCTACTACGACTATTCGAACCAGGTGTTTCAGGATCTGACCTGCATCAACCTCGACAGCACGCAAACCCCGCCGGTGTGCAACGGCTATTCGCTGGTCAACCGCAACATCGGCGCGTCGCGCATCTATGGCGCCGAGGCCGAACTGCGCCTGAACCTGCCGGGGAATTTCGGGCTCGACGTCAACGCCGCCTATCTCGACACGAAGATCACGCGCGGCGTCGTGGCCGATGCGCGCGCGCAGGATTTTGGCGCCGGCGGCAATTCGCCGCTGATCAGCCTGGTCGGCAACCGTTTGCCGCTGTCGTCGAAGATGAACGTCAGCGCGCGGCTGTCGCAATGGTTCGACGTCGGGCCGGGGCGTCTCGATTGGCAGGCGCTGCTCAACTACCGCTCGTCCTACTACCTCAGCCAGTTCAACGAGGACGATATCGTGTTCCTGAGCGGCGCGCGCCAGACGTCGCTCGCGGCGGGCTTCCCCGACCGGCAAAAGGGGTATGCGACGCTCAATCTCGGCATCGGCTATACGATCGACAATTTCCGCCTCGAAGCGTGGGCGAGCAACTTCCTCAACGAAGAAGTCTCGCAAAAGGCGCTGGTCGGTTCGTCGCTGAACATCCGCTTCCTGAACGACGCGCGCAGCTATGGCCTGCGCGCTCGCGTGACCTTCTAATAAGGGGGCAGCCGCCCGGGTCGCGATGCGGCCTGGGCGGCTGTTGTTCGCGACGATCGCTTATGGAATCCGACATATGCACAGCCGGTTGGAACGCGGCGCGCCGAAGGTTGTTACGTTGAAAAAATGGTGGACGCACTAGGGCTCGAACCTAGGACCCGCTGATTAAGAGTCAGCTGCTCTACCAACTGAGCTATGCGTCCACGTGCCGGTTTTCGGCGCGCTGTGCAGTGAGAGGAAGGCCTCTTTGCTGCGAAGCGAGCGGCCCGCTATCATGCCGTTACCGGGTTGGCAATGGCTGGGCCGAAGATTTTTCTTAACTGAGGCGCCGGCGGCCGGTTTTGCTGTCGTTTTCGATCGCCAGAATGATGCCGACGCACGTCATCACGGTCAGCATCGACGAACCGCCATAGGAAAAGAGCGGCAGCGGAATGCCGACCACCGGGGCCAGCCCCATCACCATCATCAGGTTGATCGCGATGTAGAAAAAGATCGTCATCGTCAGCCCCGCCGCGACCAGCTGGCCGAAGCGCGTCCGCGCGCGGAGTGCCACCCGGGTCGACCAGCGCAGCAGCAGGAAAAAGCCGATGAGCAGCGCAACGCCACCGATCAGCCCCCATTCCTCGGCCATCGTCGCAAAGATGAAGTCGGTGTGGCCTTCGGGCAGATAGTCGAGGTGGCTTTGCGAGCCGTTGAGGAAGCCTTTGCCCCCGATGCCGCCTGAACCGATCGCGATCTTCGACTGGCTGATATGATAGCCGGCGCCGAGAGGGTCGCTTTCGGGGTCGAGGAAGATCAGCACCCGTTTCTGCTGATAGTCGTGCAGGAAAGAAAAGAGCACGGGCAGCGCCGCCGCGCCCGCCAGCGCCGCGCTGCCGAACCACCAGAAGGGCAGGCCGGCGACGAACATCACGATGACGCCGCTGGTGCAGATCGCGAGCGCGGTGCCGAGGTCGGGTTGCAGCATGACCAGCGCCGCGGGCAGGCCGATCATCACCAGCGCCGGCCACAGCGCGGTGACGGTTCGCGTGTTGCCGGGCGGCAACTGCGCATAGAAACGCGCGAGCGCGACGACGATCGTCACCTTCATCAATTCGGACGGCTGGAGGTTCATGAAGCCGAGGTCGAGCCAGCGCTGGCTGCCGCCGCCGACGAAGCCAAGAAGTTCGACCGCAAGCAGCAGGACCAGCACGCCGATGTAGGCAAGATAGGAGAAGTCTTCGAAAATTCGCAGCGGGAAACGCCCGATCACCAGCGCGACCGCAAGGAAGGCGAGGAAACGCACCCCCTGCTGCAGCGCCCACGGCGACCAGCTGCCGCCCGCCGCGGAATAGAGGACGAGCAGGCCGAAACCGGTGATGCCGCCGAGGATGGCGATGAGCTTCCACGGGATACGCCGGATCGCGGGTGGGACGGGGATCATTGCGGCACCTCGGGATCGGGATCGCTCGACGCGCCCGATTTCCACGCCGCATAGTCGCGGTCCATCCGTTCCTTGATCGTGCCGCCCCAGCCCGCCTCGAAGGTGTCCAGCGCTTCCATCGCCTTTTCGCGGTCGAACAGAAAGGTCATGAAATCCTTCGCCACCGGCGCCGCGGCGCGCGAGCCGCCCATGCCGTGCTCGATCACGACTGCGGTCGCATAGCGCGGGTTGTCGACCGGCGCGAAGCCGATGAACAGGCCGTGATCGCGGAATTTCCAGGTGCCGTTCTTGCCGTTTCCGGTGCCCAGGCCGCGCACCTGCGCCGTCCCGGTCTTGCCCGCCATCGTGATGCCGTCGAGCGGCAGACGGCTGCGCACCGCGGTGCCGGCTGCGTTGACCACCCGGTCCATGCCGCTGCGCGCCACCGCCAGATGCTCGGCGGCAAAGGGCAGGGGTTTGGTGTCGAAGGGCCGGTTGACCAGACGCGGATACAGCGCGCGACCCGACGCCAGCCGCGCGGTCATCACCGCGAGTTGCAGCGGGTTGGTGAGCACATAACCCTGGCCGATCACCGCGTTCAGCGAATCCGACGCGGTCCATTTCTGGTCATAGCGGCGCATCTTCCACGCGCTGTCGGGAACGGTGCCATAGCGCTGGTTGCTGCCGGCCAGCTGATATTCTTCGCCGAGTCCGAACAAGCGTGCCGTCGGCGCGATCGCGTCATAGCCCAGCCGGTGCGCGAGCCAGTAGAAATAGCTGTTGCAGCTTTTCTCGATCGCGGTCGGCATGTCGATCGTGCCGTGGGTGCCAAGGCAGCGGAAGAAACGGTTGCCCAGCCGGTAACCGCCGATGCAGGTGTGCTTTTCGCCCGGATCGACGCCATGTTCCATCGCGGCGACCGCGGCGATCGGCTTCAGCGTCGATCCCGGTGGGTAGAGCCCGCGCGTCGCCTTGTTGATCAGCGGCTGGTGGTCGTCGGCGCGCAGCCACGCATATTCCGAATTGCTGATCCCGTCGGAAAAGCTGTTGGGGTCGAAACTCGGCATCGAAACGAACGACAAAATATCGCCGTTGCGGCAGTCGATGACCACCGCGGCGCCCGACTCGCGGCCCATGCGCCGCGCGACATAGTCCTGCAGATCGGCATCGATCGTCAGGTGGACGGTCTTGCCCTGTACGTCGGGCTGGGTGTCGAGATCGCGGACCACGCGGCCGCGGGCCGTCACCTCGACGCGGCGTGCGCCGGGTTTGCCCTTCAGCATCTCCTGGAAATATTTCTCCAGCCCGTCCTTGCCGATCTTGTAGCCGGGGGTGATGTACAGCGGGTCCTTGGCCTTCTGATATTCCTCGGCATTCGGCGCGCCGACATAGCCGATCAGATGACCGACCGCGGCGCCGGTCGGGTAATTGCGCGCGAAACCGCGCTGCGGCGCGACGCCGGGCAGGTCGGGCAGGCGGACGAGGACCGAGGCATAATCGGCCTCGGCAACGTCCTCGGCGACCGCGACCGGCTGGAATCCCGACGCGGCCTTGAGGTCGCGATTGATCCGCTCCATCGCGTCGCCGTCGAGCCGCAGCAGGGTGCGAAGCTGGCCGAGCACCATCTCGCGGTTGTGCAGGCGGTCGGGGATGAGGTCGATGCGTAGGCTGACCCGGTTGTTGGCGAGCGCCTTGCCGCCGCGATCGACGATCCAGCCGCGGCGCGGCGGAATCAGCGTTAGGTTGACGCGGTTGCTTTCCGATTCAAGCACATAACGATCGTTATCGACGATCGAAATATACGCCATCCGCGCCGCCAGCGCGCCGCCGACGACCATCTGCCCACCGCCGACCAGCAGTGCGCGGCGCGTGAAGGTCAGGCCCCTCCAGGCTTCGGTGATCGGCGGACTTTTGCGCGGCATGACAGGGTCCGTCTATCGGCGCTTCAGGCGGAAATTGTCAAACATGCCGGTCAGCCGCATGAACAGCGGCACGAGCAACACCGAAACGACGATCTGCGGGGCAACGAGGCCGAGCAGGCGGCCGGTCGCCGCGCCTGGATGCGCGATCAGCGCCGCGAGTGACTGGATGACCGCGATCAGCAAGGCCGCGATCGCCCAGTCGTGCAAGAATCCGCGCCAATAGATGCGCTGCGACGAATAATGGATCGCGATGCTGGCGAGCGTCCACAACCCGACCGCGGTGCCGATCGGCTGGCCGCTGAACAAATCGTCCCACAGCCCGAGCGGCAGGCCGATCCACACCGGCCACAATTCGGTGCGCAGCAATTGCCAGCACAGGAAAAACAGCAGCCCCAGCGGCGGCAGCACCGGTGAATTGGCGATCAAAGGCAGCATCAGCGGCAGGGCCGAGGCGAGCATCACGCTCGCGATCGGCACGATCCGCATCCGCCACAGCGACGCCGGCTCGCCGAGGCGCGGCGCGGCGCGGTTCATGGCGCGCCAGTGGGGGCGGGGGCGGGGGTGGGGGCCGCCGCCGGGCCAGGCAAGCCTGCCGCCTCGATATTATCGGGAGTATAGGGGCGCAGCACCGCGACCGCATCGACCTTGCCGGGATCGGCGAGCGGGCGGGCCAGCGCGCCGTCGTCCTGGCGGCGCACGACGATCGCGACCGGGATGTTCGGCGGATAGAGGCCGCCGGTCCCCGAGGTGACGAGGATGTCGCCGGGCTTGAACGGGTTGTTCGCGATATTGAGGGTGCGGACGTCGAGGTCGCCGTTGCCGCGGCCATAGGCCAGCGCGGGCAGGCCGTCGCGGGCGCGGCGCACCGGCACGATATTGTCGACGTCGGTCAGCAGCAGCACCTGCGATACCGACGGCCCGGCGCTGAGCACGCGGCCGATCAGCCCGTCGGCGCCGCGCACCGGCTGCCCCGAAGCGACACCCAGGTTGCGCCCGATGCTGAGCAGCGCGATGCGCTTGCTGCTCGTCGAGGTCGAGGTGAGGAGGTAGCCGTTGGCGAGCGCCGTCTTGTCGGTTTCCTGCAGCTTGAGCAGCGCTTTGAGCTGGCGGTTTTCCTCTTGCAGCGAGCTGGTCGCGACGAGCTGGCGGCGCGTGTCGGCCAGCTCCTTGCGCAGCCGCCGGTTCTGGGTGCCCGCCTTGACATAGGCGCCCACGGTATCGTCGATGCCCGAGATCGACCCGATGGCCGAGCGCGAGACGCGCGCGACCGGCGCCGCGAGTTCCTGGCTGACGACGCGCAACTGCGCGAAACCGACGGGATCGACGACCGAAAGGACCGCGAGCAACAGCCCCGCCACCGCCCCCGTCACCGCGATGACGTAAGCGACGAACAGGCCGGTCTGGGCCTTGCGGGATTGCCCCGGTCGCCGATGTGCCGGGCGGACCATGACGCGATGCTATCCGATCAGGCTTGCTGCAGCACGCCGCGAAACGCCGGATCCTCCATCGCGCGGCCGGTGCCGATCGCGACGCAGGTCAGCGGATCGTCGGCGACCGTGACGGGCAGCCCGGTCGCTTCCTTGAGCAGTTCGTCGAGCTCGGCGATCAGCGCGCCGCCGCCGGTCAGGACGATGCCCTGGTCGACGATGTCGGCGGCGAGTTCGGGCGCGGTGTTTTCCAGCGCGATGCGGACGCCCTCGACGATCGTCCCGATCGGCTCGGACAGCGCTTCGGCGATCTGCGCCTGGTTGATCGAGATTTCTTTGGGCACGCCGTTGACGAGGTCGCGGCCCTTGATGTGGATCGTCAGCCCGACGCCGTCGGCCGGGATCCGCGCGATGCCGAAATCCTTCTTGATCCGCTCGGCGGTCGCTTCGCCGATCAGCAGATTATGGTGACGGCGGACGTAGGAGACGATCGCCTCGTCCATCTTGTCGCCGCCGGCACGGACCGAGGTGGTGTAGGCGAGACCGCGCAAGCTGAGCACCGCGACTTCGGTGGTGCCGCCGCCGATGTCGACGACCATCGACCCGATCGGTTCGGTGACGGGCATGTCGGCGCCGATCGCGGCCGCCATCGGCTCCTCGATCAGCCACACTTCGCTGGCGCCGGCGTTCGACGCGGCGTCGCGGATCGCGCGGCGCTCGACGCTGGTCGAGCCGCTGGGCACGCAGATCACGATTTCGGGGCTGCGGAACGCGTTGGGCTTGCCGCCGTGCACCTTGGTGATGAAATGCTTGATCATCTGTTCGGCGACGTCGATGTCGGCGATGACGCCGTCGCGCAACGGGCGGATCGCCTCGATGCTGTCGGGGGTCTTGCCCATCATCAGCTTGGCGTCGTCGCCGACCGCCTTGACCCGCTTGATCCCGTTGATCGTCTCGACCGCGACGACCGATGGCTCGTTCAGCACGATACCCTTGCCGCGCACATAAACCACCGTGTTCGCGGTGCCGAGGTCGATGGCCATGTCTTGGGAATTGAATTTGAACCAGCGGGAAAAGAAGGACATCGAAACTGCTTCCTGTCATCGAAGCCGCACCCCGGATGGCGTGCGCCCCTGTCGTGTTGAATCCGCCTGCCCGGCCGGCAACAGGTCCAAATCAGGGAGAGATTCCGGCTCGACCGCGATGGGCTGGCTGGAGAAGTCGATCAGGCTGTGCGGGTGGGTCGCGATTTGCGTCCGACTGCGCTAGGAGAGGCTGCATGTCAATACGCCGCCTGCCGGAAAAGCTCGTAAATCGGATCGCAGCCGGTGAAGTGGTCGAAAGACCCGCCGCGGCGGTGAAGGAACTGGTTGAAAACGCCATCGACGCCGGTGCGACTCGCATTTCGGTGCGAATCGCCGATGGCGGCACGTCGCGGATCGAGGTCGAGGATGACGGCTGCGGAATGCTCCCCGCCGACATGGCGCTCGCGCTCGAACGCCATGCGACCTCGAAGCTGCCGGGCGACGCGATCGAGGATGTGACGACGCTGGGGTTCCGCGGCGAGGCGCTGCCGTCGATCGCCAGCGTCGCGCGGCTGACGCTCGAAAGCCGGATCGTCGGCGGCGACGGCTGGCGCCGGGTGATCGACAATGGCGCGCTGGTTGCCGAGGGACCGGCGGCGATCGCGCCGGGTACCCGCGTCGTCGTCGACGACCTGTTCGCGCGCGTCCCGGCGCGGCGCAAGTTCCTGCGCAGCGCGCGCAGCGAATATGCCGCCTGCCTCGACGTCGTGAAGCGACTGGCGATGGCGCGGCCAGACATCGGTTTCACCTTCGACCATGACGGGCGGCGGGTGCTCGACGTCCAGGGCGGGCAGGACCGCGTCGCGCGCGTCGCGGCGCTGACCAGCCGCGACCTTGCCGCGAACAGCATCGGGGTCGATATCGACCGCGGCGATCTCCACCTCGGCGGCGTGATCAGCCTGCCGACCTTCAACCGCGGCATCGCCGACCATCAATATCTGTTCGTCAACGGCCGGCCGGTAAAGGACCGGCTGCTCGTCGGGGCGCTGCGCGGCGCCTATGTCGATCTGCTCGCGCGCGATCGCCACCCGGTCGTGGCGCTGTTCCTCGACGTGCCGACGAGCGAGGTCGATGTGAACGTCCATCCCGCCAAGACCGAGGTGCGCTTCCGCGATCCGCAGTTGGTGCGCGGGATGATCGTCGGCGGGCTGCGCCGCGCGCTCGACGAGCATGGCTTTCGCAGCGTCCAGCGCCCGGCCGAGGTGGCGCTCGCGGCGTGGCAGCAGGAGCCGGTCGCGCCCCCTGCGCCGACGCTGTTCGCCGCGCATCTGCCCTATCCGCACGCCCCGGCGACGCATTTGTTCGGCGCCGATGGCGATCCTGCGACCCACGCGCTGCTGCACGACCGCGTGATCGATTTCGCGCCGCCGCCGGGCGCGCTTCCCCATGATGCGCTTCCGATGGGCCGCGCCGAGACGGCGCATGCGCCGGTGCCGTCCGGCGAGGCGCACCCGCTCGGCATCGCGCGCGGCCAGATCGCGCAGACCTATATCGTCGCCGAAGCCGCCGACGGGCTGGTCATCGTCGACCAGCACGCCGCGCACGAACGGCTGGTGCTCGAACAACTGCGCCGCGGGATGGGCGGGCAGGCGGTGCCAAGCCAGGGCCTGTTGCTGCCCGAGGTCGTCGAACTCGACGAGCCCGCGTGCGACCGGCTGGAGGCCGCCGCGCCGCAGCTCGCCGCGCTCGGCGTCGAACTCGAACGCTTCGGCCCCGCCGCAGTCATGGTGCGCGCGACCCCGGCGATGCTCGGCGCGATCGATTGCCGCAAGCTGGTCACCGACATCGCCGACGATCTCGCCGGCTACGACGCCGCGCTGGGGCTCAGCGAACGGCTCGAGCTCGTCGCGGCGACAATGGCCTGCCACGGCTCGGTGCGCGCCGGCCGCACCCTCAGCGTCGCCGAAATGAACGCGCTGCTGCGCACGATGGAGGTGACGCCGCACTCGGGCCAGTGCAACCACGGCCGGCCGACATGGGTGAAGCTGGCGATGGGCGATGTCGAGCGACTCTTCGGCCGTAAATGAAGGGGCTGGTTCTCTGCGCCTCTGTGCGAAATATTTGAAAGACGGCATCCGACCAGTTGCGGACGTAGCGATCCTCCCCGGCACGGGGAGGGGGACCATGCGAAGCATGGTGGAGGGGTACGCGGTGTCGAGCGCTGCGTATACGGGCCCGTACCCCTCCACCACCCTGCGGGGGAGGATCGCTCAACCTCCGCTTCCCACCCCAAATCGGCCATTGGCTACGATCTGGCTGACACGGCTGGAATCGACCGATTGCGGACCCAAGAGGCGAAGGCAGCGCACTTGCCGATACGGAGCGCCGTGGGGCCGGCGGCGGCGAAGATTATTTCACACAAAGGCACAAAGGCACAAAGATGTCGTACTGACCGCGAAGCGGTTTCATTCCTTGAGCTTTGCGAAGCGATGCGGCGATGGTGAGGAAGCGGCCTTGCGGCCGCGCACCTTCATCTTCGTGCCTTTGTGCCTTTGTGTGAAACAAAAAATCCCGGCCCATAGGTACCGAATGAAGCTCGCTGCGCGAACCAATTCTTCCTCCAAGCCTACGTCCGCCGCCCACCCCATTCCCCACATTCCCTCCTCGCCTGCCGCGGACCATCGCTACCCTCTCGGCGGCTTGGCTCGTGACCCATCGCAGATAAAAATGCCGATCGCCGACGTCGAACGATTGCTCAGCCGCAAATAGCCGGCGCCGGTTCCCCGATGCACATTGCACGACCGGCGGGCGATCGTTAGGACGCTCAGGATCGCCGGGAACAAGCGGGCACGCCGCCCGTTACGCCCGCGACCCAAAGGAGAAAAAAACGATGCACTCCCCTCTGTTGGCGCCGCTTGGCGCCTTGCTTTTGCTCGCCGGTTGTTCGGACCAGCCTGCCGCCGAGCCGAAGGCGCCCGAGACCAAGACCGCCGCCGATGACAGCACGCTGCCCAACACCGGCGGCGACGCCCCGATCGAACTGTCGGCGATCGGCGAGGGCGAATTGCTCGCGCTCGACGGCGAACTCGGCTGCAGCTTCACGATCGAAGGCCAGGACGGCGCGGCGCTGGTCGCCAAGGCCGATGTCGGTCCGCAAGCCACCGCGCAGGGCGCGGTCAAGATCGGCGGACGCGTGCAGCGCGTGGCCGGTTCGGGCGGCTTCACCGCGCTCGAAAAGGGTATGCAATTGTCGGGCACCGGCGTGAAGCTGACGATCGCGCGCACCGCCGAGACGTCGTCGCCGACCGGCAACGAACAGACCGCCTATCCCGCGACGCTGGTCGCCAGCCGCACCTTTGGCGGCGAACAAAGCTTCGACGGCGAATGGGTCTGCGGCGCCTGATCCACTTGCCTGCCCGAATATGCGGCGGCTCCGGCGTCTGACGCCGGAACCGCCGCGACGGCGGGGCGTTCGGCTCGCATCACCCCGATGGGAGCAGCCCGCATGAACCGACTTCGCCGCCTCGAAACCTTCGCCCGCGCCGGCTGGTGCGCCCGGGGGGTGGTCTATTGCCTGCTCGCCTATTTCGCGCTCACCAGCGCCAAGGCGACCGAGGCGAGCCCGCAAGGCGTGTTCCGGTCGGTGCGCGATATGCCGGGCGGCGCCTTCCTGCTGATCCTGCTCGCCGCGGGCCTCGCGCTGTATGGCGCCTACCGCCTGTACGGCGCGGCGCTCGACAGCGAGGGCAAGGGCTCCGAAGCCAAGGGGATCGCGATCCGCATCGGTTATGCCGCCAGCGGCATCGCCCATTTCGTGCTCGCGTGGGCCGCGGCGCGCCTCGCGTCGGGGCAAACGGCCAGCGAGGGCGGCGAACAGGAACAGGCGGCGGCGGGCATGCTGCTCGACCTGCCGCTCGGCGCGACCTTGCTCGGCCTGGTCGGGGTCGCCTTTCTCGCCGCCGCGGTGCATCAGGCGACCAAGGCGTGGACGACCGAGTTCATGCAGGGCGTTGCCGCCGATGCGCCATCATGGGTGGCGCCGGTCGGCCGCGCCGGGCTCGCGGCGCGCGCCGTCGTTTTTGCGGTGATCGGCTATTCGCTCGTCCGCGCCGGCTGGTTCGGCTCGGCGGAAGAGGTGAAGGGGCTGGGCGATGCGCTGTCGTCGCTGACCGAACAGCCGACGCTGTACACGCTCGTCGCGGTCGGGCTGTTCCTGTTCGGCGTCCACAGCTTCGTCGAAGCGCGCTGGCGCCGCATTCGCGACGAGGACGTCGTCGCCCGCCTCCAGGCGGCGGCGCGCTAAAGCCGCGTGCGGTAAATCGGCAGCCCCTCATTCCGAACCCCTCATTTCCGTTCGTGTCGAGCGAAGTCGAGACACCCATCGGTATGGCGCAAGGTCGATAGGGGTCTCGACTTCGCTCGACACCAACGGCCAGAAAGCTCGGATTAAACGCTTGCCGCGCTAACCGCTTACGCCATCGTGATCCCGGCGCGGCCGGCTTCGACAACGCCGGTCGCGCGTTTCGACAGCGTGTTCACCGGCGCCGTGACCTGGTCGACGACCATGAAGTGCGTTTGCCACGCCGCGCGGTTGACGTCGCAGACCAGATAGCCGCGCTGATCGTTGGCGAATTTGAGTTCGGGGTTGAGCGCCAGCCATTCGTCGGTCCCGGCGCGCTTGTCGCTGCCGTCGCCGCCGCTCGAGATCGAGGTTGCGACAAATTCGGCGCCGACGACCTTGTCTTTCTGTATCAGGTCGCCGCAGAAATTCTGATGCTCGTCGCCGGTCAGCACGATATTGTTGTCGAGCCCGGCAAAGCGCGACAGGATGCGCTGCCGCGGCGTTTCATAGCCGGCCCAGCTGTCGAGGTTCAGCACTTTCTCGGGTTCGTCGGGCTTGCGGCGGCGGTCGAGCGACATCATCGTAACCTGCTGCGCCAGCGCGTTCCACGTCGCCCCGCCGCGCGCCAGATTGCGGTTCAGCCACGCCTCCTGCTCGCGTCCCAGCACCTCTGCGTCCTTTGCCGCCACGTCCACGCAGGCGGGTTTGAAGCCGTCGCCGCACGGCTGGTCGTCGCGATACTGCCGGGTGTCGAGCAATTGCATCGCCATCAGGTCGCCGTACCGAAACTCGCGGTGCGCCGCGACCATGCCGCCGCGCGGCAGCAGCGCCCGGCGCACCGGCATATGCTCGTACCACGCCTGCATCGCCGCCTGCTTCTTCAGCATGAACACCTCGGGCGGCGCCGCTTCGGGGTCGTTGCCCGACAGGCCCATTTTCCAATTGTCGCGATCGGCGACCCAATTGTTGCGGATCTCATGGTCGTCGAAGCTCGACAGGAAGGCGTGGACCGATCGCACCGCCTGCTGGTCGATGTCGAGCAGCGTCTGGGCATAGGCGTTGCGGAAATCGGTGACGTCGAACAGCGCGCGCTGCGCATATTGGCGCACCGGGCGGATCGGCAGGCCGTCGTCGAACAGATAATCCTGCCGATATTCATAGATGAAGTCGCCATAATGATAGACGAAGGCCAGGTCTTCGCGCGCCAGATGGCGGTAGGCGCCGTAAAATCCGGACTCATAATGCTGGCATCCGGCGACGCCGAATTTCAGCGCCTCGACGCGCGCGCCCGGCGCGGGCAACGTCCGCGCGCGCCCGCGCAGACTGCGCTCGCCGCCGGCGGTGAAGCGGTAATAATAGGGGCGGTCGGGCAACAGCCCCGCGACCTCGACATGCACGCTGTGCGCCAGTTCGGGGCGCGCCAGCTCGGTGCCCTTGGCGACCACGTCGCGAAAGCCGCTGTCGCTCGCGACCTCCCATTCGACGGGGACGCTGGTCAGCGGCATGCCGCCGTGGCGTTCCAGCGGCTCGGGCGCCAGCCGGGTCCAGATGACGAAGCCGTCGCTCGCCGGATCGCCCGCCGCGACGCCGAGCTGAAACGGGAAGTCGCGGAAAATGCCCTGCGCGCGGACGATTGCCGGCGCGGCGAGGCCGGCGAGGGTCGCCCCGGTGAGGAAATGGCGGCGGTTGTACATGGCTGGGCTCCGTCGGGCTGCGAATCGCTGCCCCTCGATAGCCCAGCCATGCGTTACATCAATGACCGATGCTCAGCCGCGCGAAGACCGTCGCGCCGATCGGGTGCTTGCCATAGGCCGCGTCGAGCGCGCGCGGCTTGTCGAACGCCGCGATGCTGCCGCCGAGCGCGAGGTTCAGCGGCCCGGTCAGCGGCAGGCGATAGGCATAGCCCGCCTGGACCTTGCTCACCCGGAACGGCACGTCGTGAAGCGCGTCGTCATGGCCCGGGAACAGCTCGTCATTCTTCACATTCTCGACCCGCGCGAACAGGCTGTGATGGTCGTCCAGGTCCCAGTTCGCCTCGGCGAGCCATGCGGTCAGCGTGGCGCCGGGGTCGCGGTTCTTGGCGCTGAACGCCGCGGTCGCGGTCAGCCCGCGGCCGTTGGCATAATGGACGCTCGCCGTCGTGCGATGCTCGTCCTCGCCCGGATGCTGCGCTTCGGGTTCCTTCAGCCGGCCGTGGCTGACCTGCACCGCCCAGGCGGGCGAGGGGGTCCAGGTGCCGCGCAGGCTCCAGCTGTCGAACCGCGGGCTTTCGATGTTCCAGCGCTTCTCGTCGGGTTCGCGGCCGGTGAACAGCGACCCTTCGAGCTGGAATTGCGACGTCTGATACCCCAGCGTCGCGACGCCATAGGTGATGTGCGTCGAATCGAACCAGTGGTGGGTGATCGGCGCTTCCGGATTATAGCGCGCGCTGCCGCGGTGCATGAAGGCGCTGGGGCCGATCGCGGGCTCGCCGACCGGGCCGCCATAGACGAACAGCCGCGCATCGTCGCCGACATCGACGTCGACCCGCGCCGCCAGTTCCATGAACAGGTCGTGCGGATGCTGGCGGTCGACCAGCGGCTCGCCGCCGGCGGTCTCGCCTGTCGCGAACAGATTGGGATAGCCGACATTCGACATCAGCGGCTCGAGGCTCAGCATCGATTTCAGCTGGACGCGGCCCCAGCCGGTCTCCTTCTCGGCCGACAGCATCAGCATCGACTGGACATAGGCCTTGTCGTCGCCGCGCGGCCCCGACTGATCGGTGTAGACGCCCCACGCAAAGCCGTGCGCCATCACCATCCAGTCGTCGCCGGCGTCGATGTGCAGCCCGGTGTGCCCGCCTTCGTTGGCAGGGAGGCGCGCGGTGCCCGATCCCTCGGCGGGGCCGGCCGGGTTGCCGTGGCCCATGGTGCCGTGGTCCATGCTGCCATGATCCATCGCGTCATGGTCGACCGCATCGGGGGCTTCGGCTACGGCGGCGGGCATCGCATGCCCCGCATGGGGATCATGGTCCTGCGCCGCGGCGGACAGGGGGAAGAGGGCGAGCGCAGCAGCGCCCGCCAGCAAAGGCGTCTTTTTCATATCGTCGTCCTGACAGGATCGGTAAATCGGGGTTCGGTTTTTCTAAGCGCTGTCAGGGTCGGGGAGGGGGAATGCTCGGCGGTGCGTTGGCGCCCGCGCGCGCCGCCATCGGCTGCACCGGCGGCAAGAGTGCAGCAAGCGCCGCGGGCGCCGCCACCAAGGCGGCGGGGGTGCTTGCGACGCAGCCGATGCAGACATGCCCGGCAGCCTTGCCGTCGTCGGCATCGGGCTGGTGGTGCGACGGTTCGACCGGCATCGCGCCGTGGCAGTCCGCATTCCCCGGTTGGGCCTGCACCGGCGCCGTGACCGACGACAGCGACAGGCCGATGAGGAACAGCGCAAGCAAAAGATGGCGGATCATGGTCACGCCAGCATCCATAGCATCCAGAATGCCATGCCGACCATCGCCAGATTTTCGGTGAGCGAGACAAAGCCCAGCGGCACCCGGCTGCTGCCGCCGACGCAGGCGCATTTCAGCGCGCGCCTGTCGATATAGACCGCCTTGAACACCGACACCGCGCCGCTGCCGCCGATGAACAGCGCGACCGGGATCGACAGCCACGGCAGCGCGTGCGCGGTCATCAGCACCCCCGCCAGCCCTTCGGCGAACGGATAGATCGACGCATAAGGCACCCAGCGCCGCGCGAGCAGGTCGTAATTCAGGAACATCGTCGCAAACTTGTCCAAGTCCTGCAGTTTGAGCAGCGCCAGCACGATCATGCTGAACGACACGAACCATTCGGCGGCGCGCCAAGTGAACGCATCGCCATACGCCGCAAAACTCGCCGCCAGCGCCATCAGCGCGGTCATCGCGAACAGCGCCGCGACGGGGCGATAGCTGACCGCGTCGGGATCGGCGACCTTCAGGCCGAAATGGCGGCGCAGATCGTCATGGCCGCCGATGCGCTCGCCGTCGATAAAGGTCTGCGGCGTCGTCGCCACGCCATGCTCGGCCTTGAACGCATCGGTTTCGGCGCGCGTCGTCAGCCAGCGGTCGTCGACGCGATAGCCGCGGCGCTTGAGCAGATGCTTCGCCTTCAGCCCGAACGGACAGATATGGCCCGGCATGACCATGCGATAGAGGATTGCCTGTTTCGTCATACGCCCCCTATAGCCTCCGTACTACGGTACGGAGTCAAGCGATGCAGCTCACGATCGGCAAATTGGCGCAGGGCGGCAACGTCGGCGTCGAAACCGTCCGCTATTACCAGCGCCGCGGCCTGATGGGCACGCCCGCGCGCAGCGGCGGCGACGGCTGGGGCGGCGGCATCCGCCGCTATGATGCAAACGATCTGCGCCGCCTGAAATTCATTCGCGCGGCGCAGGCGTCGGGTTTCACGCTTGAGGAGATTGCCGAACTGCTGGCCTTGGAAGAAAGCGACGACCGCGTCCGCGTGCGCCGCCTCGCGCGCCAGCGGATCGATGCCCTCGACGCCAAGATCGCGCAAATGACCGAAACCCGCGCCGCGCTCGCGCGCCTCGCCGATCAATGCGCGGCGAGCGACACCGGACCCTGCCCGATCCTGGCGGCGTTCGAGCCTTAGGGTTTCGTGCGGCCGCGGGGGGCGCCGGTTTGCGACCGGTTGCGACGAAGCGATCCTCCCCGGAACGGGGAGGGGGACCAGCGAAGCTGGTGGAGGGGCACGCGGTGTCGAGCGCAGCGTTTGCCTGCCTGTACCCCTCCACCACCCTACGGGTGGTCCCCCTCCCCGTGCCGGGGAGGACCGGCAACGGCCGCTCCCAACCAAATCAGTCGTGGCCATACCCCCTCAATCCGCGCCACCCACTCCCAATCCGTCGATCTTGCCCGCCAAGGCGTCGATCTTGTGGTGCAGCCGCATGATCTCCAGCTCGGCGCGCAGGTTGATTTCATAATCGAGGCTGGCGGCGAGCCGGTCCTTGGCCGAGGCGCGGTTCTGGCTCATCATGATGATCGGCGCCTGCACCGCGGCGAGGGTCGAGAGCATCAGGTTGAGGAAGATGAAGGGATAGGGGTCGAAGGCGAGGCCCCAGCGGGACAATATTTCCGAATTGAGCAGCATCCAGCCGAACAGCACCACCGTAAAGGCGATGATGAAGCCCCACGAGCCGCCGACCGCGGCGACCCGGTCGGACAGGCGGGCGCCAAACCCGGCGCTTTGGTCGTCGACATCGCCGGCATCGCGGCTGGTCGGGGCGCGGTCGGCGATGGCCGAAATGACCCGCCGCTCTTCGGCGTCGAGGTCGTCGTAGGAGCGACCGAGCAGCCGCAGCGCGAGATCCGACGCTTGCAGCTCGGCGTTCATCCGTGCCCGATCCAGCGCCAGATGCCCGCCGCCATATAACCGAGCGCGCCATGCCCCCATGTCGCCGCCAGCCACAGCACGATCCCGCCCAGCAGCGCGTGCGGGCGCGGGATGGTGTCGCCCCACGGCGTCGTCCCGCTCAGCTGGCGAGCGAAGGGGATGTAGCTCGTGCGGGCGCTCCAATGGCGCCACGCGTCGCCCATCAGCCGCGCCTTTTTGACGTCCTGGCCCGCCGACCCGGCGAGCGCGAGGAAGGCGATCGTCGCCGACAGGGTGAACTGCGCCGCGGTCGGCACCACCAGCGCGTGCGCGGCGGCCCACAGCGCAAACCCCCACATCATCGGATGGCGTGTGATCGCAAAGACGCCGCGCGGCGCGCCCTGCGCGACGAAGGCGGCGTTCGGGGCGGGCAGGGCGGGGTTGCCGACCAGCGAGCCCATGAACAGCACGCTCGCCAGCAGCACGAGCAGCGAGGCAAAGATCCACAAGCCGTCGCCGACCGCCCACAACGGCGGTTCGGGCGGCATCCCGCGCCACGCCTGGACCAGCATGATGAACGTCGCGATCGCGACGATCGAATAGACGATCTGGAACGACCGCTCGCCCATGCGTCCCGCCAGCGGCGCGCGCAGCGGGTGCGACAGCGCGAAATGGGTGCCGACGAACAGCACGCAGGTCGCGATCAGCAGCGACATCGGTTGCATCGGGACATGGTCTCCTTCCCTTTCCGGTGCCGCTGTCGATCGGTTGCGGCGCCTACCGGTCGTATGCCTTCGGCAAGGCCCCTTCCTGCGGGGTCGCATACCGATCGCGCAGGCGGTCCTGCCGCGTCGTTAGCGATTGCGGCTTGCCGTCGATCCACACCGCGGTCGGCCGGCTGCCGAGTTCGAGCGGATCATTGTCCCAGATCACGACGTCGCCGGCGCGGCCGGGACGCAGCGAACCGATGCTGCCTTCCATGCCGACCGCGCGCGCCGGGGCGCTGGTGATCGCCGCGAAGGCCTGGTCCCAGCTGAGTCCGCTGGCGCCGGGCAGCTTCGTCAATCCGACAAGGTTGCCCGCATATTGGGTGGCATAGCCCATTTTGTGCGCGTCGTCGTCGTCGAAGACGCCGACCGACACATCGACCCCCGCGGCCTCGAGCCGCCCGGCGTTCGATTGCGTCGCGCCCAGCTGTTCGAAGCTGCCCGGCAGGTCGGTCAGCGGCGACACCAGCACCGGCACCCGCGCCGCGGCGATCTCGCGCGCCACCAGCCAGCCGTCGGTGACGCCGACGAGCACCAGCTTCAGCGCCGGAAACTCGCCCTTCAGCTTGAGGACGTTGACGATGTCGACAGCGCGGTCGACGCGGACGAACAGCGGCGTCGTGCCGTCGATCACCCGCACCAGCGCCTCGGCATCGGCGCGCTGGATCATCGCGTCATTGCCCCATTCGGCCAGCGTCGCGGGATTGCGCGCATAGCTGCGCGCCGCCAGCAATTGTTCGCGAAACAGCAGGAAGGTCGCGGCGCGGCTGCCACCCGCCTTTGCCGACCCGTCCTCGCCGAACGCGACGAACTGGAGCGCGCGGGGCCGGGTGACCATGTCCATGTCGTCGGCCAGGTCGACGACGGCGCCCTGACCGGCGAACAAATTGCTGCTGCCGCTGGGGGCGACGATCGCGCGGGTGACCCCGGCGGCGCGGTTGACCGCGATCGACGATCCCATCGGGTTGAGCGCCGGTGCAATATCGAGCCCCGCCGAAAAGCGCGTGCGCGGTGCGGCGCGGTCGTTGGTGCCGCCGACGGCATCGACCTCGGTCAACCCGACGCGGCTGAACGCCGCGACGATCCCCGGCGTCACATATTTGCCGACCGCATCGACGCTCTGCATCCCGGCCGGCACCGCAACCCCGGCGCCCGCAGCGACGACCTTGCCGCCGCGCACGACGACGGTGCCGCCCTCGACGGGGGCGCTGCCGTCACCGATGACCAGCTTGGCATTGGTGATCGCGACGTCCTGCGCGAGCGCGGGGCCAACACAGGCCAAAGCACCCACAAGCGCACCACCCAAAGCCGCTCGTGTCCAGCAAAGTCGAGACACCCCGAAGGCATGCGCGACCGATGGGCATCTCGACTTCGCTCGATGCGAACGGAACAGGGAGTTCATGAAAGAATTCTTCATTTCACATCTCCCTCGCCGGGCTGGCCCAGCTCGAAATCGCTGACCGGCCGGCGCCGCGGATCCATCGCGTCGAACATCAACGCGCCGTCGATCCACACCTTTTCGGGGCGGGTATAGGCACTGAACGGATTGCCGTTCCACAGCACGACGTCGGCCATCTTGCCGGCCTTCAGGCTGCCGGTGCGGTCGCCGATGCCCAGCGCCTTGGCGGGGTTCGATGACAGCCAGGTCCAGGCCACTTCGTCGCTGACGTCGATGCCCATGCGGCGCCCGGCGGCGCGCGCCTTGGCGGCTTCCTGGTTCAGGCGCTGAATCTGGTTGGCGTCGTCGGAATGGACGATCGTGCACGCGCCCGCTTTGTACACCAGCGGGATATTTTCGGGCACGCCGTCATAGGCTTCCATCTTGAAGCCCCACCAGTCGGCCCACATCGCCGAACAAATGCCTTCCTTGGCCAGCAAGTCGGCGATCTTGTAGCTTTCGACCGCGTGGTGGAAGGTCGATACCTTGTAACCGAATTCCTTCGACATATCGATGACCAGCGCCATCTCGTCGGCGCGGTAACAATGGTTGTGGACCAGGATTTCGCCCCCGAGCACCCCGGCGAGCGTTTCCATCGCCAGGTCGCGTTCGACCGCCTTGCCGTCGTCGAGTTTCTTCTTGTACGCCGCCGCCTTGGCCCAGGTCTGGCGGTTGACCGCGAAATTGCCCATGCGGGTGGAGGGCGCGCGGCCCTTGCCGCCATAGACGCGCTTCGGATTCTCGCCGCACGCCATTTTCAGCCCGTAAGGCGCGCCGGGGAACTTCATCCCCTGCACGGTGCGCGCCGGAACATTCTTCAGCGTAACCGACCGCCCGCCCATCAGGTTGGCGCTGCCGGGCAGGATTTGCAGCGCGGTGACGCCGCCGTTCGCCAGCGCGCGGCTGAACCCCGGGTCCTGCGGCCAGACGCTATGCTCGGACCAGACTTCGGGGGTCGTCGGCGACGTCGCCTCGTTGCCGTCCGAATGCGCCTCGACGCTGGGCGAGGGATAATCGCCAAGATGGCTGTGGATGTCGATGATGCCGGGGGTCAGCACCTTGCCGGTGCCGTCGATCACGTCGTAATCGGCCGGGATCGCGGTGTCGGCGCCGCCGACCGCCTCGACCTTGCCGCCGGCGAACAGCACCGTGCCATTGTCGATCCGGCCGCCTTCGCCGTCGAAGACGGTGACGCCGCGCACCGCGGTCGGCCGTCCGCCATAGGGCGTATAGGTCGATGGGTAGGGATCCTTGTCGAACTTGACCGGCTTTTCGGCGGCGGCGGGCTTGTCGCCCGCCGGCCGCGCGTCGTTCCCCGTCGCCGCGCAACCCGCGAACGCCAGCGACACCGCAGCCAGCAGGCTGCCCTTCACGCCCCGGATCATCGCTTATGCTCCCTTGGGATGGGTGCCGGCAGCCTGCGGCTCGCCGAGTTCGCCCGTGCCGGGGATCGCGGGGTCGCGGTCGGCGAGCGTGTCGAGGTGCATCCACTTCTTCACGATCGGCGACAGCAGCAGGATGACGACGCTAACCGCGATGGTGATCAGCCCGATCTGCCAATAGATGCTCAATGTCGCATCCTTGGTCATCGCGCCATCATGGCCGCCGGTCGCCTCGCCGATCTTGCCGGCGACGAAATTGCCGACCGCGGTCATGTAGAACCATGCCCCCATGATCAGCGACGCCAGGAAGGTCGGCGCCAGGCGGTTCATCGCGCTCAGTCCCACCGGCGACAGGCACAGCTCGCCGGTCGTGTGGAGGAGATAGAGCAGGAAGACGAAGAGCACCGGGGTCGCGACCTCGGGTCCGACGGTGCCGGCACCCCAGACAAAGACGAGGAAGCCGAGGCCGACCTGCGCGAGCGCGAGCGCGAACTTGGCGGGCGCCGACGGTTCAAGCCCGCGCTTGCCCAGCCATTGCCACAGCGCCGCAAAGATCGGCGCGAACAGGATGATATAGATGGGGTTGATCGACTGGAACACCGATGCGGGCACGCCGCCCTTGTCGACATAACGGTCGGTGTAGAGGTTGAAGCTGCCGCCCGCCTGTTCGAACAGGCCCCAGAACAGCGGGTTGAGCGCGATCAGGAACAGGATCGCGAACATGCGCTCGCGCGGTTCCTTGTCGAGCTTGAAGCTCTCGTACAGCACATAGCCGAGCAGCCCGAGGCCCGAGACGATCAGCAGGTTCTGGATGATATCCTGATACTGGACGAGCGCCCACATCACCGCCACGGCGCCGACGCCGACGGCATAGATCGTCATTTCCTTGTTCTTGGCCAGCGGGGCCGGCGCTTCGCCGGCGCCGAGCAGGACGTTCTTGCCGAGCACGAAGACGATCAGGCCGGCGACCATGCCGATGCCGGCGAGGCCGAAGCCATAGGCCCAGCCGATCTTCTGCCCCAGATAGCCGACCAGGATGGTGCCGAGCGCGGCGCCGACGTTAATCCCCATATAGAAGATGGTGTAGGCGGCGTCGCGGCGCATGTCGGTCAGGCGATAGAGCTGGCCGACCATCACCGAGATATTGGCTTTCAGGAAACCCGAGCCGACGATGATCAGCGCGAGCGCGAGCCAGAAGACGTTGATCGTCGCATCTTCCTGTCCGCCGACGCCCTCGAACGCCATGAACAGATGCCCCAGCGCGAGCAGCACGCCGCCGAACAGCACCGCCTTGCGCTGCCCCAGGTAGCGGTCGGCCAGATAGCCGCCGAGCACCGGGGTGATATAGACGAGGCTGGTATAGGCACCATAGATCAGGGTCGATTTGCCGTCCGAGAACAGCCAGTGCTGGGTCAGGTAGAAGATCAGCAGCGCGCGCATGCCGTAATAGGAGAAACGCTCCCACATCTCGGCAAAGAACAGCATGTAAAGGCCCTTGGGGTGGCCGGCGAATTCGGGTTTCTTGCTGCCCGCGATCAGCGCCCCGATGGTGAGGAATATCCCCAGCACGACCAGCGCGATGACCGCAATCCAGTCGCCTTCGTCCCAAAGGCCCATATCTTTCATCAAAGCGTCCCTTTTTTTCGATTATCTCGGATCGCGGCTCCCCGCCGCGGCTATGGGGCAACCTAGCGCGAAAATTACGCAATGGAAGAATCTAATTGCGCGCGTAACCATTGCCGCGATCTCCGAAACTTGTTGCGAATCGTTCGCAACACTTGCGCATATGCGCGAAGATCGGCAAATTGCCCGCATGTTCAACGACACCACCTCGCTCCGCGCGCACCTCGCCACCCGCCGTTCGGGCAAGGCGCGCGACATGATCGCGCCCGGCCCCGATGCGGCGACATTGCACGACATCATCGCCCTCGCGCTGCGCACCCCCGATCATGGCAAGCTGGCGCCGTGGCGCATCGTCACCATCGCCGCCGACCAGCGCGCCGCCTTCGCCGCGCTGCTGAAATCGGCGTGGGTCGCCGAAAATCCGGGGGCTGCAGGACTGGACCTGTCGGCGCTCGACCAGTTCGCGCATCAGGCGCCGACCCTGATTGTCCTGCTGTCGACCCCGGTGGCGGGCGCCAAGATTCCGGTGTGGGAGCAACAGCTGTCGGCGGGCGCGGTCGGCATGAACCTGCTCCACGCCGCGCACGCGCATGGTTTCGTCGGCAGCTGGCTGACCGGCTGGGCCGCCTATAGCCCCGATGTCACCGCGGCGTTCGGGGCAGGCGAGGGCGACCGGGTGGTCGGCTATTTCTTCCTCGGCACCGCCGCCAAACCGCTCGAGGAACGGCCGCGGCCCGATTATGACGAAGTCGTCGCGGCTTGGGACATTTAATTTCAACGCGGGCGGCGATTGGCTAATTTTCGTGATTTGACTGTGCTGCTGTCTTATGGCATTAAGGCGGCATGCTCGATCAGTCCAAACCCGTATATCAGCGCCTGCGCGACGTCATCGCCAATGCCATCCTCGACGGCAGTTTCCGCGACGGCGACATGCTGCCGTCGGTGCGCTCGCTCGCGGCGGAAGAGGGCGCCAACCCGCTTACCGTCGCCAAGGCGTACCAGACCTTTCAGGACGAGGGGCTGGTCACGGTCAAGCGCGGGGTGGGCATGTTCGTCGCCGAGGGCGCGACCGAGCGCCTCCGCGACCTGATGCGCGCCGATTTCCTCACCAATGTGTGGCCGCCGGTCGCCGACCAGATGCGCCGCATCGGCCTCGACGCGCGGACGCTGCTCGACCTCACCGAAGCTTGATGTAGCGCAGCGCGAGCCGCGGAAGCGGCTGCACGTAAGGCACCCAGTAAGACGAACGACCGAAGGGCGTCGTCAGCCGCTCTTCCCCGAATCGAGCGCATAACCCGCCGATCGCACCGTCCGGATAATGTCGGTCGTACCCGGCAGGTTGATCGCCTTGCGCAAGCGGCGGATGTGGACATCGACGGTGCGCAGTTCGATGTCGCTGTCCTGGCCCCACACGCTGTCGAGCAGTTGCCCACGCGAAAAGACGCGGCCCGGATGTTCCATGAAATGGCGCAGCAGGCGGAACTCGGTCGGCCCCATCGCGACGATCTGGCCGTTCCGCACCACCTTGTGCGCGACCGAATCGAGCTCGATATCGGCATAGCTCAGCATTTCGCCGGCGAGCGCGGGGCGCAGGCGGCGGAGCACTGCCGAGACGCGCGCGACCAGTTCGCGCGGGCTGAACGGTTTGGTGACATAATCGTCGGCGCCGGTTTCCAGCCCGCGGATGCGATCCTCTTCCTCGCCGCGCGCGGTGAGCATGATGATTGGGACGTTCGCCGATTTGGGGTTGCGGCGCAGGCGGCGGCAGACTTCGATACCGGGCAGGCTTTCGATCATCCAGTCGAGCAGGACGATGTCGGGCACGCGCTCCTCGACCAGCACCAGCGCCTGTTCGCCGTCGGGCGTCTGCCGGACCGAAAAACCCTCGCGTGCGAAATGCCAGACGATGAGTTCGGCAATCGCCTCGTCATCCTCGATCAACAGCAGGTCGGGTTGCGGCATCAGCCTTGCTCCTGCTCCGCGGCGGCGCTGTCTTCGGGGGTCTCCCCGCGCTCGCGCTCCTCCATCCGCTCGCCGGTCACGACATAATAGACCATCTCGGCGATGTTGGTCGCATGGTCGCCCATGCGTTCCAGGTTCTTGGCGACGAACAGCAGGTGCGCGCTCTCCGAAATATATTTCGGATTTTCCATCATGAAGGTGACGAGGGTGCGAAAGATGCTGTTGTAGAAATCGTCGACGATCTTGTCGCGAACGGTGACCCGCACCGCGAGTTCGGCATCGCGCGCGGCAAAGCTGTCGAGCGCGTCGTGGACCAGCTCGGCGACGATGTTCGACATCGACATCAGCACCGGGATCGCCTCGATCGACCGCGTCTGGTCCATCAGCGCGACGCGTTTGGCGATGTTCTTGGCATAGTCGCCGATCCGCTCGACGACCGAGACGATCTTCAGCGCCGCGATCATCTCGCGCAGGTCGTCGGCCATCGGAGCCCTGAGAGCAATCGTCTGCACCGCGAGCTGTTCGACCTCGGCCTCCAGCGCGTCGATCTTCTTGTCGTCGCGCACGACCTGCGCCGCCAGATCCTGGTCGCCCTTGTTGAGCGCGGTCATCGCCTGGAGCAGCGCCTGTTCGGCGCGGCCGCCCATCTCGCTGATCAGCCCGCGCAGGCGGTTGAGGTCTTCGTCGAAGGCTTTGACCGTATGATCGTTCGTTAATGCCATCACTCTTGTCCTTATGCGCTACGGATCACCCGTAGCGGCCGGTGATATAGTCCTTGGTGCGTTCCTGCTTCGGGTTGGTGAAGATGTCGGTGGTCTTGCCATATTCGACCA
Organism: Sphingopyxis sp.; assembly: GCF_050916055.1. Taxonomy (GTDB): domain Bacteria; phylum Pseudomonadota; class Alphaproteobacteria; order Sphingomonadales; family Sphingomonadaceae; genus Sphingopyxis. The sequence goes on along the minus strand of NZ_CP051527.1, from coordinate 1,787,343 downwards.
GCGTCCCGAGGTGGAAAAAGGCGGTGCGCTGCGACACGCGGGCCGCCTGCTGCATATTGTGGGTGACGATCACGATCGCATATTTGCCGCGCAGGTCGTGGATCAGCTCTTCGATCTTGGCCGTCGCGATCGGGTCGAGTGCCGAGCAGGGCTCGTCCATCAGGATGACTTCGGGGTCGACCGCGATCGCGCGTGCGATGCACAGGCGCTGCTGCTGGCCGCCCGACAGCGCGGTGCCGCTTTCCTGCAGCCGGTCCTTGACCTCGTCCCACAGGCCCGCGCGCACCAGCGCGCGTTCGACGATGACGTCCAGGTCGGCCTTGCCGGGCGCGAGGCCATGGATGCGCGGGCCGTAGCCGACATTGTCGTAAATCGACTTGGGGAAGGGGTTCGGTTTCTGGAACACCATGCCGACGCGCGCGCGCAGCTGCACGACGTCCATCGACGGCGCGTAAATATCCTCACCGTCAAGCTCGATGCTGCCGGTCACCTTCGCGCTCGCGACGGTGTCGTTCATCCGGTTGAGCGAGCGCAGAAAGGTCGACTTGCCGCAGCCCGACGGGCCGATGAACGCGGTGACGAGGTCGGTGCCGACGTCGATCGACACATTGTTGATCGCCTGTTTGTCGCCGTAAAACACGTCGACGCCCTGCGCCCGCATCTTGGGATCGGTGATAGTCAAATCGTCTTGGGTCATGGTCACCAGCGTTTTTCGAATTTGTTGCGAAGATAGATCGCAAAGGCGTTCATCGACAGCAGCACAATCAGCAGCACGATAATCGCGGCGGAGGTCTTTTCGACAAAGCCCCGGTCGACTTCGTCCGACCAGAGGAAGATCTGCATCGGCAGCACCGTCGCCGGCGAGCAGACGCCGCCCGGCACGTCGCCGATGAAGGCGCGCATCCCGATCAGCAGCAGCGGTGCGGTTTCGCCCAGCGCGCGCGCCATGCCGATGATCGTGCCGGTCAGGATGCCGGGCAGCGCGAGCGGCAGGACGTGGTGGAACACCACCTGCACCGGGCTGGCGCCGACCCCCAGCGCCGCGTCGCGGATCGACGGCGGCACCGATTTGATCGCGTTGCGGCTGGCGATGACGATCACCGGCATCGTCATCAGCGCCAGCGTCAGCCCGCCGACGAGCGGGCTCGCCTGGCAGATACCGAACCAGTTGATGAACACCGCGAGCGCTAGCAGGCCGAAGATGATCGACGGCACCGCGGCCAGATTGTTGATCGACACTTCAATGAGGTCGGTCCAGCGGTTCTTCGGCGCATATTCCTCAAGATACAGCGCCGCGAGCACCCCGGTCGGAAAGGCGATGATGAAGGCGATGAAGATCGTCAGCACCGATCCCTTGAGCGCCCCCCAGATCCCCGCGACCGCGGGATCGGTCGCATCGGCGTTCTTGAAGAAGGGCCAGTGGATGCCGGTCGACAGCTTGCCATCGCGCTCCAGCGCATCGACCCGCGCGCCGAGCGCACCGCGGGCGCCGTCCTTGGCCATGATGTCGACCGCGGAGGCGGCGGGCAGTTCGAACATGCTTTCGCCGTTCAGCAGCGCGGGATCGTCCTTGATCGCGCTGCGCACTTCCTTCCACGCATTTTCGCTGATCAGCGCCGATCCGCCGTCTCCCAGCGCCTCGTCGGCGGCAAAGGCGACGATGTCGGCGAGCCCGGCGTTCGCGATCAGCTGGTCGGCGTCGGGATCGTCCAGCCGCGACGCATCGACGGTCAGCGGGGTGCTCTTGAAATCGATCGGCACCGCGACGTTCGTATAGGTAAAGCCGCGCGCGCCATTGCCGACCATCACGAACAGCAGGAAGGCGAGGAAGGCGCCCGACAGCAGCACCGCGAGCAGCCCGAGCAGCTTGAAACGGCGCTCGGCGGCGTAGCGGCCCGCGATGCGTTTCTGCATCACGGCGCCTTTCCAGTCGGTGGGGGCGGTCCGGTCAGTCATAGGCTTCGCGATACTTTTTGACGATGCGCAGCGCCGCGATGTTGAGCAGCAGGGTGACGATGAACAGCACCAGCCCCAGCGCGAAGGCGGCGAGCGTCTTGGCGCTGTCGAATTCCTGGTCGCCGGTCAGCAGCTTGACGATCTGCGCGGTCACCGTGGTCACGCTGGCAAAGGGGTTGGCGGTCAGGTTCGCCGACAGGCCGGCGGCCATCACCACGATCATCGTCTCGCCGATCGCGCGGCTGACCGCGAGCAATATGCCGCCCATCACGCCGGGCAACGCGGCGGGGATCAGCACCTGGCGGATCGTCTCGTTCGGCGTCGCGCCCAGCGCCAGCGATCCGTCGCGCATCGCCTGCGGCACCGCGTTGATGCTGTCGTCGGCCATCGACGACACGAACGGGATGATCATCACCCCCATCACGATGCCCGCGGCGAGCGCGCTTTCGGTCGAGGCGTTGGGGATGCCCAGCATCACCGCGAAGTTGCGCAGCGCCGGCGCCACGGTCAGCGCGGCGAAATAGCCATAGACCACCGTCGGCACCCCGGCGAGAATCTCGAGGATCGGTTTGACCCACTGGCGCACCCGCGGCGCGGCATATTGGGTGAGGTAGACTGCGGTCATCATGCCGATCGGGATCGCGACGATCATCGCGATGATCGCGCCGATCAGCACCGTGCCCCAGAACAGGGGGATTCCGCCGAAGGTGTCGTCCTGCGGCGCGCCGCTCTGCGGCGCCCAGGTCGTTCCGAACAACAGCTCGGCGGGCGACACCAGCTGGAAAAAGCGGATCGATTCGAACAATAGCGACAGCACGATGCCGAAGGTGGTGAGGATCGCGACGAGCGAGGCGAGCAGCAGCAGCGCCATGACGATGCGCTCGACCCGCGTCCGGGCGCGAAATTCGGGCTTGATGCGGGTGAAGGCGAACAGCCCGCCGGCCAGCGCCAGCGCCAGCATCGCGGCGATGCCGATCATCGCATATTCGCGCCCGGCATCGGCATAGGGTTCGACCAGCGGCGCCGCGGCGGGCAGGCGCACCGCGGCGCTGCGCCCCTGCGCGACATCGCGCGCATCGGACAGGATCGCGCCGCGCTCGAAGCCGAAGGCGGGCAGGTTCGCCGCCGCGTCGCTCGCCAGCACCGCGTTGGTGACCAGTCCCGGCGACACCGCGCTCCACACCGCCAGGAAGATCGCGGCGGGGGCGAACAGCCACAGCGCCACGTACCAGCCATGATATTGCGGCCGCGAATGCAGCTTGGCGCCCGCGCGCCCCGCCAGCATCGACGAGCGCGCGCGCCCGGCGAGCCAGCCGATCAGGGCAAGGCCGGCGATGAGCAGCAACAGGGCGGCGGCGTTGAAGGTCACGTTTCAGTGATTCCCGGTTTTTCGTTTTGCATCGAGCACCCAGCTTCCGTTCGTGTCGAGCCCATATGGCCGTTCGTGTCGAGCGAAGTCGAGACACCCATCGGTCATGCAGTCCTTCGGGGCATCTCGACTTCGCTCAATGCGAACGGGAAGAGGGGCCGGGCGAACGGGGGTAGGCGGGTCCAAAAAACCGGCAACCGGACCGGGCCGAAACCCGTCCCGGTCGCCAGCGGGGGGAAGTCAGTTCAGTTCATCACCGCTCAGCGCGGTCATCCCGGTGCCGTTCGCCGCCGCCTTGTCGGCGACCGCCTTCGGCGACGCGATCAGGCCCTTGGCGGCGAGGTAACCGCCGTCGCCGGCGCCCTTCAAAAACTCAGCGACGAACTCGGCCAGGCCGGGGATCACGCCGACATGCGCCTTCTTCACATAGATGAACAGCGGGCGCGAGCCGGGGTAGCTGCCATCGGCGATCGCGGCATAGGTCGGGGCGACGCCCTGTACCGGCACCGCCTTGATCTTGTCCTTGTTCGCGTCGAGATAGCTGAAGCCGAAGATACCCAGGCTGGTCGGGTTCTTGTCGAGCTTCGAGATGATGAGGTTATCATTCTCGCCCTGCTCGACATAAAAGGGCGCGCCGCGCAGCGTGGTGCAGGTCGCCTCGTGCGCGTCCTTGTCGCTGGCCTTCAGCGCCTTCATTTCGGGGTTCGCATCGCACCCGGCACCCAGGATCAGCTCCTTGAACGCGTCATAGGTGCCGCTGGTCGACGGCGGGCCAAAGACCGAGATCGCGACCGCGGGCAGCGCCGGGTTGACGTCGGCCCAGGTCTTGGCGGTGTTGGGCTTGCCATAGGGGTTCGCGGCCAGCGCCTTGTACACGTCTTCCTCGGTCAGCTTGAAGCCGGGGCCGCGCTGCGCCTCGCCCAGCGCGATGCCGTCGATGCCGATCTGGATTTCGACGATATCCTTGACGCCATTGGCGACGCAGGTGTCGAACTCCTTCTTTTTGATCCGGCGCGAGGCGTTGGCGATGTCCGCGGTGTCGCCGCCGACGCCCGAACAAAAGCGCTCGAAACCGCCGCCGGTGCCGGTGCTGTCGATCTTCGGCGTCTTGTTGCCCGTCGCTTCGGCGAATTTTTCGCCGACCGCGGTGGCAAAGGGATAGACGGTCGAAGAGCCGACGGCGCTGATATAATCGCGCGACGCGCCGCCCGAGGACGCCTGGTCCTGACAAGCGGACAGCGCCAGCGCGCAAGTGGCGGCGCCGGCGATCAGGGCGAATTTCTGCAACATCGATAAATCCTGTCGGGGGTCGTTACCGAACCAAGCCACCACCCCCGCGGCGACTCGCTGAGCGCCATTTGAGGGTTTTGTGTGACGTGTATGTGACAGGGAGTGTCATGGAAGTGTCATGGATTGGAGACGGCCAGAGCGGAGAGCTGTTGGCTATCATCCCATGTTAACGAGGTCGGTGATTTCGCCAACTAGCCCATCAATGCTCCCCGCAAACCCGCCAGTGGCGTCGATCGTTTTTTTGGCTCCCGATAGGAAGCCCAAAAATTTCTGCCACGTTGACTTGCCAGGGTTTTCGGCAATTTCTTTCACCAGAAGCATCCCTACGCCTTGATCTTCCTCAGACAGGCGTGGCAAGATCTGGAGCACTTTCTGCAATATCTGTCTTGTTGCCTCGTCCGTCTGTGCAACTGCGGACAGCGTGTCCGTGTTAATGTCTCCCGAGCCGGTCACGGCACCAATCTGATTTCCAATAAAATTCTGGTTATTATTGACCATTGTCGATCCCTTCCCAAAATTATCATTCGCAAACAACCTGCCTTGCTCATCTTCCATTTCAATCATTCTAAGTTCTCTATAAAGATCGGTCTTTATAGATGCCGCCTCTATCCTATTTCTTGCGTCAGATTTGAACCCAGAAGATCTGTAAAAATCTAAAACAATAGACTTGTATTGTTCGCTCTGGCTACAATGTGCAGCCATGTGATCGAGAAGGGCATTTTTTGTTTCGTCATGATCTTCCCGAAAGAACCATTCAATGACCCTATTCTCGATGCCATTTACAAAAGTCTCGCGAAGGCCAATTGCTGCCTCCTCTCTAACCTCTCTGCTGCCATCCTTCCGAGCGACGTCGATCATCTCCAGATGTTTTTGAAGTGACGTCGCATCTCGAAACAAGAGACGAAACATCCATTTCCGAACTTCTGGCGCGCATCCTTCAATGTCCGCAATGGGTAAAGTTAAGCAAGAAAACCCTAGATCGAGCTGAGTTATGGCCCATATAGAGTATTTGCTGACAGACGGCACGTCATGTTGATTGAGTTGCCCAAGTGAAATCGCGTTAGTAAATTTCCTATGGAACATATGTTGGGGCGCGTGATCGGTACCGGCCAAGACAATTGCTGCCCGTAGTTCCGCTGAATTTGATGCCTCCAAAGGAATCAGAGTCTGGACCAATTTTGTTTTTTGCGAATGGCTAAATCGCGCGGAAGCGATCAAACTTAGTCCCGTTGGAGGTATTCCAGCTTGTTCAAGCAGAGCGGATGCTTCGTCCTCTGGACGGCTTGCATAAACGGCCCCGACGATTGCGGCCATTAGATCGGGGTCTTCGTTGGCCTGCGGTGCTAAAGCTAGTGCAGCGTCCACGTCACTGCTGTACCCTAACTCGGATAAGCCATTTACCGCCCACCGCTTCGCGTTTTGCGACGTTCGGAACGTACAGAATTTGACCGTCGCCCGGACTTTCGTTGCATCGGTAAAATAGAATCCTTTTCTCAACCGATCGCACATCCACTGAAGCGCTTTGGTCGCAATCCGGTCATCAGAATGCGATAGCTGAGCGATTAGGTATCGCTCTTCCTCCAAAGAAAAAGGTGACCTCTGCATATCTAGTAAATTAGTATATCTGTGCCAAGTTTCTTCATGAGAAACATTGATGCAGGGTCAAAATCGCCTGAACTGATGTCCGATTGGCCAAGACTTCTCCAATGCAGCGACCCCACCGCAAGCCTGCGACCCGAAGGTTGAAAGCGTTCTACGGCCGTCACCGAAACTACGGCGAAAAGTACGATTCCAGTTTCGTCACTGGGGGCGGCGACAATCCCGATTAGGTCGGCGCTTTGCTCAAATGCTGGAAACTCTGGGGAAAATTCGAGATCCAGATCCATTGCGACAGCCGTAAGGCCTGCGCTTATCGCCCCATGATCGTCTTGATCCAGAAGCGTCAAATCATCGTGGCATATTGGAATCGGAAATCCGATCATTAATTTTCCGACATAGTTTTGTCTTGATTCTGCATAGGCTCCTTTTGAATGTATCAATATCTCCTCATTTCTCATAATTATGGGGTAGGACATCACGGGATAAAGACCTTTTTCTCGGGCATTGTCGTATTTTTCATACGATATAGCATTGGTCTTTATGAGTGCGGACCATTCATCGGGGGAAATTATTACTCCACTTTGAATCGCGTAATTTTTCAATTTGTTCGGATCAATGCACAAAACATTATTTCGTTTAAGCTCTCTTTTTCTCCTGCGAGCTACAACGGTGGATCGAAATTCTGAAGGGATAGTTTTGTCTTTTATCAGCTCCCGTAGAAAAAATTTTCCCGGACGGTTCCTGAAAAATCTACTTCTTGTTCTATAGGTTAGAATATCTTCACTTAGTCTAGCGCCAAGCGTCTTATGCTGCGTTTTTCCATGAAGGTGAGGTGGCATGAGGCGATGCAAATATGCTAACTTCACCATCTCTCGCGTCGACATGGGTCGACGTACAAGCTTGAGGACAGCTTCGGCGATTTCGAGGTAAGAGTCTGAAATCAAGGCATACGTCTCCGCCAAGTCTCAGACCGTCTAAATCGGCAATTCAATTGAATTTCCCCCATATAGCTGACAAATTAGCTTCTCATATTGCCTAGTCAATGATGCCGCCCCCGTATTGTCGTGAGACCATGATCCTCATCACCGGCCACGTCATCCTGACCCGCGAGCATCGCGAGCGCATGATCGCGCTCGGCGCCGAGCATAGCGCGCGGTCGCGCGGCGAGGCGGGGTGTCTGGTGCATAACTGCCATATCCCTCGACTTCGCTCGGGACAGTCGGACTAAAGTCGCCTCGTCGTTGTCGAGGAATGGGCGGATGTGGCCGCGGTGCGCGCCCACTTCGCGGTTCCCGCGTCGGGCGCCTTCGTCGCCGATCCCGGATCAAGTCCGGGATGACGTGCGCGCCCTCTCGCCGCAGCCGCCGGTAATGCGGATTTTCTCCGCCGATGTGACGGCGCGGGTGGTGGGGTAGAAGGGTCTCACGCAAAGGCGCAAAGGCGCGAAGAAGGAAGGGAGAAAGAGATTTCTCGCACGAAGGCACAAAGGCACAAAGGCACAAAGATCACGGCTCCGGGCGGCCAACGACGTGACCCAACCGACCTTTGCCATTTGATGGCCGGACTAGGTCCGGCAGCCAAATCCCACCGCCGCGCATCTGCGCCGCAATTACGCCTGACACCGCCCCCTTTGTGGCTTTGTGTCTTTGTGCGAAACCCTCTTCCTTCCTTCTTCGCGCCTTCGCGCCTTTGCGTGAGACCTCTTTCTTTTATGACGTCGCGAGCCGGACCCCGGATCGAGCCCAACGCGCCGAGGCCGAAAAAAACCGCTTTCCTACATTATTGCGATGTGCCAGCCTTCATCCCGGCTCTTTCAAATCATCGATAAACGCCGTTGCCACCCCTGTTCGCGCGCGGCCATATGCGCTGCGCTCCTGCCTCCGGGATGCAACGGAAAATTGGCGCGTAAGGCTGAACTTTACTGAACTTTGGCGCATAGGGGCGCGCCCCGCCGCCCCTTGTCCGGAGCGACGCAGGCGGGGAGGGTGCCGCACCCTATTTCAGCATCGGCGCCAGATATTGCCCCGTGAAGCTGCGCGGGTTCTTCGCGACCTGCTCCGGCGTGCCGCTCGCGACGATCTCGCCGCCCTTCACCCCGCCCTCGGGGCCGAGGTCGAGGATATAGTCGGCGGTCTTGATGACATCCAGGTTATGCTCGATCACCACGACGCTGTTGCCCTGTTCGACCAGCGCCTGCAGCACTTCGAGCAGTTTGCGGACATCCTCGAAATGCAGCCCGGTGGTAGGTTCGTCGAGGATGTAGAGCGTCTGCCCGGTCGATCGGCGCGACAATTCCTTGGCGAGCTTGACGCGCTGCGCCTCGCCGCCCGACAGCGTCGTCGCCTGTTGCCCGACCTTGATGTAGCCCAGCCCGACGCGCACCAGCATCGCCATCTTCTCGCGGATCGACGGCACCGCCTTGAAGAACTCCGCCGCATCCTCGACCGTCATGTCGAGCACGTCGGCGATGCTGTGGCCCTTGAATTTCACCTCGAGCGTTTCGCGGTTGTAGCGTTTGCCGTGGCACGTCTCGCACGTCACATAGACGTCGGGCAGGAAGTGCATCTCGATCTTGATCAGCCCGTCGCCGGTGCAGGTTTCGCACCGCCCGCCCTTGACGTTGAAGCTGAAGCGCCCCGGCTTGTAGCCGCGTGCCTGGCTTTCGGGCAGCCCCGCGAACCAGTCGCGGATGATCGTGAAGGCGCCCGTATACGTGGCGGGGTTGGAGCGCGGGGTGCGGCCGATCGGCGACTGGTCGATGTCGATAACCTTGTCGCAATGCTCCAGCCCTTTCAGGCTGTCGTGCGGCCCCGCGATCATCCGCGCGCCGTTGAGGACGCGCGCCGCGCTGGCATAGAGCGTGTCAATGATCAGGCTCGACTTGCCGCTGCCCGACAGGCCGGTGACGCAGGTGAATGTGCCGAGCGGGATCTTCGCAGTGACATTCTGGAGATTGTTCGCGCGGGCACCCTTGAGCACGAGGTCGAAGCCATTGCCCTTGCGGCGATGCTTCGGGATTTCGATGCGTTTGGCGCCGGTGAGATAGGCGGCGGTCAGGCTCTTCTTGTTCTTCAGCACCTGCTCGAGCGTGCCCTCGGCGACGATCTCGCCGCCGTGCAGCCCCGCGCCCGGTCCCATGTCGACGACATAATCGGCGTGGCGGATCGCATCCTCGTCATGCTCGACAACGATGACGGTGTTGCCGAGGTCGCGCAGGCGCTTGAGCGTCGCGAGCAGCCGGTCGTTGTCGCGCTGGTGGAGGCCGATGCTCGGTTCGTCGAGCACGTAGAGCACCCCCGACAGGCCGCTGCCGATCTGGCTGGCGAGGCGGATGCGCTGGCTCTCGCCGCCGCTCAATGTTCCCGATGTCCGGTTGAGGTTGAGGTAATCGAGCCCGACATTGTTGAGGAAGCCCAGGCGTTCGTTGATCTCTTTCAGGATCGCCTTGGCGATCTGCTTCTGGGTGTCGTTCAGCTTCGCCTCGAGGGTCGAAAACCAGCCGAGCGCGTCGGCGACCGAGCGCTGCGCCGACATGCTGATGTCCTCGCCCGCGATCTTGACCGCGAGCGGTTCGGGGCGGAGGCGGGCGCCGTGGCACGTCTCGCACGGCTGCGGCGTCTGATACTTCGACAGCTCCTCGCGCATCCACGCGCTTTCGGTCTGCAGCAGGCGGCGGTTGAGGTTGCCGATCACCCCCTCGAACGCCTTGTGCGTCGTATAGCTGCGGCGGCCGTCCTTGAAGGTCAGCTCGACCGGCTTGCCGCCGCTGCCGTAGAGGATGACGAGCTGTACCTCGCCGGGCAGGTCCTGCCACGGCGTCGTCAGCTCGAAGCCGAACTGTTTGCCCAGGCTTTCGAGCACCTGCATATAATAGGGCGAGGGCGGGTTCGATTTCGCCCACGGCACCACCGCGCCTTTCTTCAGGCTCAGCGCATGGTTGGGAACAACCAGGTCGGGATCGAACTCCTGCCGCTCGCCCAACCCATCACAGGCGGGGCACGCGCCCTGCGGCGCGTTGAAGCTGAACAATCGCGGTTCGATCTCGGCAATCGTAAAGCCGCTGACCGGGCAGGAGAATTTTTCGCTGAAGATCAGGCGGTTCGCGGGGATGCCCGCGCCCTTCATCGCGCCGCCGCTGTCCTCTTCCTCGCGGCCGGGAACCGGACCGTCGGCCAAGTCGACATAAGCCAGCCCCTCGGCCAGTTTCAGCGCGGTCTCGAAACTGTCGGCCAGCCGCGTGCCCAGCCCGTCGCGCACCGCGATGCGGTCGACGACGACCTCGATGTCATGCTTGTATTTCTTGTCGAGCGCGGGCGCCTCACCGATCTCGTAAAACTCGCCGTCGATGCGGACGCGGGTGAAACCGTCCTTCTGCCACTGCGCGAGTTCCTTCTTATACTCGCCCTTGCGCCCGCGCACGACGGGCGCGAGCAGATAGGCGCGCGTGCCCTCGGGCAGTTCCATCACCCGGTCGACCATCTGGCTGACCGTCTGCGCCGCGATCGGCTCGCCCGTCGCGGGGGAATAGGGGACGCCGACGCGCGCCCACAGCAGGCGCATATAATCGTAGATTTCGGTGACGGTGGCGACGGTCGAGCGCGGGTTCCGCGACGTCGTCTTCTGCTCGATGCTGATCGCCGGCGACAGCCCGTCGATATGCTCGACATCGGGCTTCTGCATCATCTCCAGGAACTGGCGCGCATAGGCGGAGAGCGACTCGACATAACGCCGCTGCCCCTCGGCATAGATGGTGTCGAAGGCGAGGCTCGACTTGCCGCTGCCCGACAGGCCGGTGATCACGATCAGGCTGTCGCGCGGCAGGTCGACGTCGACGCCCTTGAGGTTGTGCTCGCGCGCGCCGCGAACCTTGATGTGGGTGAGACTCATGGGAGGGGTGTGTTCCAGATTTGTTCTTGCGGCGCAAGGGGCCGATCGCATCCTAGATAGGGGTGCGGGGTCCGACTCGCAACGGGCGGACTTTCCACCAACATCCCCGGCGCTTCGACCAGCGGCGGGCGCTGTGCTTGACCGCGTGACGTCATGGTTGGACAAGCATTGCCATGGTCGCCGCCCCTGCGGGGCGGCGCGGGGACGACAGGGAGACTGGGGACATGAAAAGCTTTTTTGCCGGCGCGGCCGGCCTGGCGATCGTCGCAGCGCTGATGACGGCGCCGGTGCAGGCGCAGGATGCGGACGCCGCGGCGACGACATCGGCGGCGGCGCCCGACGAGGCATCGCTGAAGGCGCTGACCTTCGGCAATTGGGGCGTCGATCTGGATGCGCGCGATACGACGGTGAAGCCGGGCGACGATTTCGACAAATATGCCAACGGCACTTGGTTTGAAAAAACCGAAATTCCGTCGGATCAGGCCTCGGCAGGCGTCGGCTACGACGTCTATAACCTCACCCAGCGCCAGTTGCGCGCGGTGGTCGAAGGGGCGCCCCCTTCGAGCCAGGTCGGCGGGCTGTACCAGAGCTTCATGGACGAGGCGGCGGTCGAGGCGCGCGGCGCCGCGCCGCTGATGTCCGACCTCGCGGCGGTGGCGGCAATCAAGGATAAGAGCGCGATGGCGCGCTTCATGGGCGGCACCCAGGGCAGCTTCGGCACGAGCATCGTCAGCGGCGGACCCTATGCCGACACCGACGATCCGACGGTCAATGTGCTGTGGCTGGGGCAGAACGGCCTCGGGCTGCCCGAGCGCGAATATTATCTCGCCGACGGCTTCAAGCCGCAGCGCGACGCTTACCGCGCGTACATCGCGCGGACGCTGAAGTTGACAGGCACCAGCGACCCCGAAAAAGCCGCCGACGCGATCCTGGCGTTCGAGACCGAAATCGCCAAGGTCAGCTGGGCGGTCGCCGACCGCCGCGACATCGGCAAGATCAACAATCCGATGTCGGGGGCCGAACTCGCCGCCTATGCCCCCGGGCTCGACTGGGACGCGTGGTTTGCGGGCGCCGGCATCGCGCCGCAGCAACGGATCATCGTCAACGAAAAGACCGCGATCCGCGACATTGCGGCGCTTTATGCCGCGACGCCGCTCGACACGATCAAGCTGTGGCAGCAGTTCCGCCTCGCCGACAGTGCGGCGCCCTATCTGCCGAAGGCGTTCGTCGACAGCCGCTTTGAATATAGCAAAGCGCTGAGCGGTGTTTCCGAGCAGCGGCCGCGTTGGAAACGCGGGCTGACACTGGTCGATGGCAGTTTGGGCGAGTTGGTCGGCGAAACCTATTCCGCGCAATATTTCCCGGCGAGCGCCAAGGCGAAGATGGAGGCACTCGTCGCCAACCTCAAGCTGGCGATGGGCGACCGCATTGGCGCCAACAGCTGGATGGCGCCCGCGACCAAAGAGGCCGCGCTGGCTAAGCTGGCCAAGATGGACGTCATGGTCGGCTATCCCGACAAATGGCGGGACTATTCGGCGCTCAAGATCGACCCGACCGACCTTTTCGGCAATGTAAAGCGCGTTTTCGCGTCCGAATATGCCTATGCGATGTCGGACCTGAACAAGCCGGTCGATCGCAAGAAATGGGCGATGAACCCGCAGGAAGTGAACGCCTACAACGGCGGGCTGGAGAACAAGATCGTGTTTCCGGCGGGCATCTTGCAGGCACCCTATTTCAGCGAGAGCGTGGACGATGCGGTGAATTATGGGGCGATCGGCGCCGTGATCGGCCACGAGATCATCCACGGCTTCGACGATCAGGGGCGCAAGATCGACGCCAGCGGCGCGGTGCGCGACTGGTGGACTCCTGAGGATGCGGCGCGCTTCGACGCGCAGGCCAAGGCGTTCGGCGCCCAATATGCGACCTACGAAGCCGCGCCGGGGGCGTTCATCAACCCCGATCTGACGATGGGCGAAAATATCGCCGACCTCGCCGGGCTGGAGGTCGCCTATGACGCTTATCACCGCTCGCTGGGCGGCAAGCCGGCGCCGGTGATCGACGGGCTGACCGGTGACCAGCGCTTTTTCCTGGCGTTCGCGCAGGCGTGGCGCGACAAGGCGCGCGAAGATGCTATCAAGCAGCAGGTCGCGAGCGACCCGCACAGCCCGGCGCGCTGGCGCATCATTGGTCCGGTGCGCAATCTGGACGCCTGGTACACGGCGTTCGGGATCGGGGCGGGCGCGAAATATTATCTGAAGCCCGAAGAGCGCACGAAAATCTGGTAAGCCTGAGACCCCTTTCTCAGGATGGGGCGGGGGCGGCCGTGTGCCGTCCCCGTACCAGCATCGACGCCAGCGACAGAGCGGCACCCAGGATGACGAAGAGGGCGGGAAAGCCGCCGAGCACCGACATCATCCGGATGCCGTCGAGCCCCGCCGCGGCGACGAGCACCGCGGCGACAAGCCCGACCGTCGCGCCCCAGGCAATTTTCACCCCAAGCGGCGCTTCGGGATCGTCGGGCGAAATGCCGCGCGTCGACAGCCCGCTCATCGCCGAGACATTGCTGTCGGCGGCGGTGACGTAGGACAGGAAAATCGCGGCGATCAGCAATGTCAGGATGATCGGGCCACCCCCGAGCTGGCTGAAGATGCGGTACAACAGAGGGTCGGGGCCGCTTTCGAGCAGCACCGCATAGAGCGCGCCGCCCGACTGCCGGTCGAGGGTGATCGTCGTTCCGGCGATGACGATCATCCAGATTGCGCCGAACAGCGCGGGCAGCAGCAGGTTGAACGCGATCACCGCGCGGACGGTGTAGCCGACCGCGAGCCGCCCGAGGAACAATGCGGTGACCGGCGCCCAGGCAAACCAGTTGCCCCAGTTGAAGATCGTCCATTGCCGGTGCCAGTCGGGATCGACGTCGATCCCCAGGCTGCGCGGCAGGAAGGTCGCGGCGTAATCGGACGCGCCATCAAAGCCGAGGCGCGGCAGCAGCCCAGCTGGTCCGGCGACGATCACGAACAGCAGCACCGCGAAAAACATCCAGATATTGAGCAGCGACAGGCGGGTGATGCCTTTCTGAAGCCCGAGTGCCGCCGATATCACGAAGGTGGCAACGATCGCCGCGGCGATGCCCCAGCGCAGCGGGGCCCCGCCCGAAAAGCCGCCCAAACCCTCGATCCCGCCCGCGAGCGCCAGCACCCCGGCGCCGAGCGAGGCCGCCATGCCGGCGACGAGTGCATAAAGGCAGACGATATCGATCGCCGAACCGATCGGGCCGTGCGCGTGACGCCCGATCAGCGGCACGAACATCGATGACAGGCGAAATGGCTCGCGGCGATTGTAATAGACGATCGCGAAGGCCAGCGCGCCGACCGTGTAGATCGCATAGGGCGTCAGCGTCCAGTGCAGGAACATCGTCGACATCGCAAAGGTCGCGGCTGCGGGGCTGCCGGGCTCGACGCCGAGCATCGCGGGCGGATCGTTGAGGTGAAAGAGCGGTTCGGCGGCGCCCCAGAACAGGATGCCGGTTGCTATGGTGGTGCACAAGGTCACCGCGAACCAGCGCCAGCGGCCGAGCAGGGGCTTGGCGTCGGCCCCGCCGATGATCGTGCCGCCGAGCGGCGATACGGCGACGATTGCCAGCAGCAACAGGAACCCGACCCCGGCGAGTGCGAAGACGCGGCCGAAATAGAGCAGGATCCAGTCGTTGACCGCGGTCTCGGCCGTGACGAAGGCGTCGCCGAACCACAGGCTCAGCAGCACCGCCGCGAGCAGGATGGCGAGCGGGATGAAGAACACCGGACGGTTGATCGGATGCGGCGACGGGACTGGCGATGAAGGGACTGGCAAAGACGGCACCATTGGGACATGAGGGACGCCAAGCATGGCCGTGCGCGCTGGTGAGGTCAAATGGCGGCGGGAACGCCGACAGCGGCAAAGCGTTGGGACGGCGACACATGCATTTGCAAGGAGACGCTTCGATGACCAGGACGTTTTTGGCGGCAACCGCCGCAATGGCGCTGATCGCTTCGGTTGCCGCCGTTGCTGTCCAGCCGGACACCGACGAGCCCGCGGCCGAATCGGTCGATGCTGCGGCTGAACCCGCGGCGCCGGATGGCACGACGCCCGAGGAGCGGTCGAACACCGCGCGGCTCAATGCCGAGCAGGCGGCGCGAGCGAAGGCCGAAAATGTGACGTACCAGCAAGAGGTGTCGGCGGTTGCGCAGCAGGTCGCGGCCGATCAGTCCGCGTTCGCTGAAGAAACCGCAGCCTATGAGGCCGAAAAGGCGCGCGTGGCCGCGATGTCGGCCGAAGATCGCATGAAATACGAAGCCGATGTTGCCGCATGGAAGGCCGATGTCGCCGCGTGCGAGGCTGGCGATCAGAGCCGCTGCGCCAAGCCCAAGCCGCAGCTGCGGTAAGTCAAAAGGCGATTGGCGCGTCGGCGGGCAGCTTGCCCGGCGGCGCGTCGGTCGGCGGGGGTGTGACTGCGGTTTCGGGCGTTTGCTCGACGACCGGTGCGACGGGCGGGCTTGCGGGCGCGCTTTCTGACCGTGCGGCGACGACGACCGGGGCCGGCTCGGCAAAGCGGCCGCCATAGTCATAATCGTCGGCGACCTCGGGTTCATACCCATAGTCGATCTCGACCGCGCCCAGCTCCCGGAAGTCGTCCTCCATCCGCGTGTCGCGCGCGGCCCGCAGGCGCGCTCCGACGCCGAAGCTGTCGGGGCCGTGGATGCCGGGACAGTCGAGACAGGGCGGCACGATGTCCACCGACCGGGCGTCGGGATTGCCGCTCAAACCCGCGTAGGACGCGATACCTTCGGCGGCCTTGCCGCCGATACCGTCACCCACGGCAACCGCTCCGAGCGCTATGCCGGCTGCCACGCCGGCGGCGGCCAGCCCCAGCCAACCGAGCAGCCGGTGGAATCGTAGGTCGCGACTCGCTTCGCTGGTCCTGTATCTCGCCATGATCCGATAACGCCATAGCGGCGAACCGGTTGCAAGGCCGGCGCCGACCGTCGGCCATTGGTCGGCGCGCGAACGCCCTTCGTCCTTCAATCGACGGGGTGTCGGGCCCCGTCGAACGCCGCGTGCGCCAGCGGCGCGGGGCGGGCATTCGGAATATGCGGGATGCGGAGGCTGCGGTCTCCCCGGTCCGGGCCTTCGTGTCCCGCATCCGACATATCCCCCTATGTTGCCCCGACGAGAGGAATCCCCCATGGCGAAATTTACCCTGATCCTGCTGGCAGCGCCGCTTGCGGCCGCCGCCGTCGCCGCGCCCGCCGCGGCCGAAGACGACAGCCAGCATCGCGTCGTCGTGCGCTACGACGACCTGAATCTTGCCAGCGTCAGCGGGCGCGACCGCCTGACGACGCGGGTCAAGACCGCGGTGCGCGAAGTGTGCGGTACCCGCCTCGCGCACGGCCTCAATGCCGAGCGCAAGGCGCGTCGGTGCGAAGCGGCGACGATGGTCGACGCCGACGTCAAGCTGGCGGGGCTGTTGGGCGGCGATGGCACCGCGCTCGCCGATCGCGGCCAAGTGATCGTCGCCGCCCCCTGACGACGCCGACCGACAGATCGAAGCGAATGGCGGCCGGGCAGATTGTCCGGCCGCTTTCTTTGATATGCCGTAATGCTTTGCCGGTCAGGGCTGCATGATCGCCTTGACGTCGTGGAGGTAGGTGCGGCCGATGCGGTGGACGCCGCCTTCGCCCAGGTCGACGCTCCATGCGCCGTCGCCATGATGTTTCAACCCGGCGATGCCGGCGCGGCGCACCATCTTCGACCGGTGGATGCGCATGAACTGGTCGGGGTCCATTCGCGCCTCGAGCGACTTGATCGTCTGGTGGATCAGCCAGCTGCGCGCGCCGACGTGCAGTCGCATATAGTCGCGCTCGGCCTCGATCAGGTCGACTTGCCCGGCGTCGATGCGCAGCATCTCGCCGCGATTCTGGACCCAGAATTCGCCGATCCACTTGCTCTTCTGCGTCCGGCTGCGGTCGGTCGAGCGCCATTCGCGGACGCGGGCCAGCGCGCGTTCCAGCCGTTCGGGCGACACCGGTTTGAGCAGGTAATCGACCGCCGCGACGTCGAACGCCGCAACCGCATATTGGTCGAACGCAGTGACGAAAATCACCGCGGGCGGATTGTCGAGCCGGTCGATCGCCGCGGCGACCTCCAGCCCGTTGAGATCGGGCATCGCGATGTCGCACAGCACCAGGTCGGGGGCGAGCGCGTCGACCATGCGCAGCGCCGAGGCGCCGTCGCTGGCGGTGCCGACGAGTGCAATGCCCTCCTGTTGCCCGGCGAGGATCTGGAGCCGCTCGATCGCGAGCGGTTCGTCGTCAACAATGAGGGTCCGGAGCGTCTGCATCATGTGTCAGCATCCCTGCCTTGCCATCGGCAGCCACAGCGAGACGGCAAAGCCGCCCCCATCCGACGGCCCCCATTCGCACCCGGCGACCGGTCCATAGCGCGTGAGCAGCCGTTCGCGTACATTGCCGAGCCCCAGCCCGGTCCCCGGCGGCGGCGTCGGTGCCGCCGGGTCGATGTCGTTTTCGATCCGCAGCACCAGCAGCCCATATTCGCTGCTCGCATCGAGCCGGATCGCGATCCGCCCCTTGCTCGGCGCGACGCCATATTTGATCGCATTCTCGATGATCGGTTGCAGGATCAGCACCGGGACACAGGCATGTTTGAGCGCGTCGGGCATCGTCACTTCGACCTGCAGCCGGTCGGGAAAGCGCGTCTGTTCGATGTCGAGATAGAGCCGCTGGAGCGCGATCTCCTCGTCGAGGCTGACGAGCTGCTCGGGATCGATCGCCAGGCTCGAGCGCAGGAACGACGACAGGTTCATGATCATCGTCTCGGCCTCGGCTTTCGAGCCGCGCAGGACGAGCGTCGAGAGGGAGTTCAGCGTGTTGAACAGGAAGTGCGGATTGACCTGATAGTGCAGCGCGCGCAGCTGCGCGGTCTGTGCCTCGATGCGGAAGTGATTGGCGCGGCGCTCGACCGCGCGCATCTCGTTGGCATAGCCGAAGGCGACATAGAGCGCGGCCCACACCGCGAAAAAGAAATACCAGCGGATCGAGCTGTCGAGGATCAGCACCGTCTGCCACGCGCCGGGATATTTCGACTGCATCTCTTCGATGATCTTGGCGGCGTCGGAGACCGGGAACCAGTAATAGAAGACCAGCAGGTTGACCGTTGCATAGACGATCACCAGCGGCACCGCGGCGCCGAGCGCCGCCGCGAGCCGGGCGCCGAAGCTGCGCGGCTGGGCGCGCTGGAGCAGCTGATACAGGACGAAGGTGCAAAGAATGCCGGCGACGACGACGATCGCGCGCAGGCTGATGAACTCCCACTGGTCGGGCGCCCCGGTGAGCACCGACAGCCCGGTGGTGATCAGGAAATAGAGCAGCCACATCGCGAGGATCGAGCCGATGGCGACGCGCGGATTGACGCGGGCGTCCGCCGCGCGCCAGTCGGGCGCCGCGGCCAGCATCTTTGCGCGCTGATCGCGCAGCGGGTCCTCGCGTGGGGTCATCTTCATTCCGGCCGCTGTAGCCTCTAAGTCCTGCGATAGGCTAGCGGACGCCGGGCCGCCAGTCGAACCCGCGGGGGCATTGGTCGAAAGCGTCACGACGACGTCGCCGCCGGCTGCGCCAGCACGCGCCGCCAATTGCCGCGCCGATACACCGCCCAGGCCATCGCGACCGAGGCGAGCGAGGACAGCGGGAAGCTCCACCAGATCGCATCGGCGCCCAGCATGGGGTAGCCCAGCCAGTAGAAGCCGAGGCGGATCGGGAACATCGACAGCGCCAGGATGATGAGCGGCGGGATGACCGACCCGTTCGCGCGCAACGTCCCGATCAGCACGATCGTCGTTCCGAACGGCAGGAAGGTCCAGGTCGCGAGCAGCTGGATATGACGCGCGACCTCGATCGCTTCGCTGCCGTCGCCGAGGAACAGGCCCAGCGCGGCGCGGTCGAAGGCGAGCAGCAGGCCGATCAGCACCCCGGTCATCGCCAGGTTGATCGCGATGCCGCTGTTTGTCACCGTCGACACGCGATCCCAGCGACCGGCGCCGATATTCTGCGCCACCATCGCGCTGACTGCGGCGCCGACCGCGAGCGCGGGCATCTGGATATAATTCCACAATTGCAGCGTCGCGCCATAGGCGGCGGCGGTGACCAGCCCCTCGCGATTGACCAGCCCGACCATGACCAGCCCGGCGCCCGAGATGACGAGCATCTGCGCGCCCATCGGCAGCCCGCGGCCGATGATGAAGCGCAGCTCGCTGAGGCTTGGCACCAGATAGCCAAGTTCGCGTCCGCGCAGGCGCAGCGGATGGTTCTTCGCATAAAACCAGCCGACCATGCCGATCAGGCTGATCGTCCCGGCGATCGCGGTCGCCAGCGCGCTGCCGGCGATGCCGAGGCGCGGGGCGGGGCCGAGCCCGAGGATCAGCACCGGGTTGAGGACGATGTCGAGCACCACGGTCAGAATCATGAAGCGCAGCGGCGTGATCGCGTCTCCGGCGCCGCGCGATGCCATCATCAGCGTGACCATCATCATGCTGGCGGGCACCGCGATAAAGGTGACGCGCAGATAATCGTGCGCCAGCGCAAACGCCTCCGCCGGGGTTTCGAGCCAGCGCAGGATCGCGTCCGACGCGAACCAGCCGACCACGGCGATGACCAGCGAAAACAGCAGCGCGAGGCCGACGACGCCGCCGGTCGCACGCCGCGCCGCATCGATATCGCCGCGGCCGATCGCCTGGCCGATCAACACCGTCGCCGCCATGCCGAAGCCGAAAAAGGTCGCGAACATCAGGAACATGATGATGTTGGCATTGGCGGTCGCCGCCAGCGCGCTGTTGCCCAGGAATTGCCCGACCCAGATCGCGTTTACCGACCCCGATAGCGTCTGCAGGATGTTCGACGCCAGCGTCGGCAGGGCAAAGACGATCAGCGTTTTGGTGATCGGCCCGCTGGTCAGGTCCGCGCCGCCGCGCGCGGTCTGGCGCGGGGGGACAGGCGCCGACGCCGGATCGCTCGCCACGGCGACGGGGGTGGGGGTGACGTTTTCGGTCAAACGATCCTCCCCGGAACGGGGAGGGGGACCATCCGCAGGATGGTGGAGGGAGTTCGCACCCTGAAGCGACGTCGCGCAAGGACGCCCGCCCCCTCCGTCAGCGCTTCGCGCTGCCACCTCCGCGCGGGCGGGGAGGATTTCGTGTGTTCGCTCACCCCAATCTTGCCAAGGCGGCGGTCAGGCGATCGGCTTCCGCCTCCTTCGCGGCATGATCGGCGCGCGCTTTATCGACCGCCTCGGGCTTGGCGCGTTCGACGAACGACGGGTTGTTCAGGCGGCCCGCGAGGCCGTCGCGCTCCTTTGCTGCGGCGGCGAGCGCCTTGGTCAGTCGGTCGCGCTCGGCGGCGATGTCGATGACGCCTTCGAGCGGGACGGTGATCGTCTCGCCCTCGACGACAAGCTGTGCCGACGCGCCCGGGGGGGTGGGGTCGAAGCTGATCTCGCCAAGGCGCGCGAGACGGTCGAGTTGCGCTGCGAGCTTGTCGGTGCGGTCTTTCAGCGATGCCGGAAAATGCGCGGTCAGGCGGGCGCCGGGGGGTAGGCCGAGTTCGGCTTTAGCCCCGCGAAGTTCGCTCACCAGCTTGATCAGCCAGTCGATGTCGGCGCTGGCGTCGGCATCGCGTTCGGCGGCGGGCTCAGGCCATTTCGCTGTGATCAGCGGATAATCGGCGCGGTCGCCGAACCCGGTCCATAGCTCTTCGGTGATGAAGGGCATGAACGGGTGGAGCATGACGAGAATCTGATCGAGTACCCAGCCGGCGACGGCCTTCGTTTCGTCGTTGATCGATCCTTTGATCAGCTCGAGATACCAGTCGCAAAACCGATCCCACGCAAAGCTGTAGATCGCGTTGGCGGCCTCGTCGAAGCGATAGGCGGCGAAGGCGCTTTCCATCGCGGTGACCGTTGCGGCGACTTCGCCGATGATCCAGCGGTTGACCGGCAGGGTGGCCGCAGGGGCGGCCAAGGTAGTCGAGGCCAAAATGCCATTGGCTTCGCAGAAGCGCGCGGCGTTCCACAGCTTGGTCGCGAAGTTGCGGTATCCAGCCAGACGCGCGTCATCCATCTTGATGTCGCGGCCCTGACTTTCCATCGCCGCCATGAAGAAACGCAGCGCGTCGGCGCCGTACTGGTCGATCAGCCCAAGCGGATCAACGACATTACCCTTCGACTTCGACATCTTCGCACCATCGGGCGCGCGGACGAGGCCGTGGAGGTAGAGCGTCTTCCACGGCACGTCGCCCATGAACTCCATCCCCTGCATCGCCATGCGCGCATCCCAGAAGAACAGGATGTCGAAGCCGGAGATGAGGACGTCGTTGGGGTAGTGGCGCTTGACGAGGTCGCTATCCTCGGGCCAGCCGAGCGTCGCGAAGGGCCAGAGGGCGGAGGAGAACCAGGTGTCGAGGACGTCGGGGTCGCGATAGAGGTATATATCTGCCGTGTTACCGGTCGCGATTTCGTCGGTAAGCTCGATTTTTTTGTCGGAGCCGTAATAATCGCGCGCTTGCTGAAGCACGTCGGCTTCATCGATACCAACAAATACCTGCTGGCCGCTGTAAAAGGCTTGCTCGCGCTCCGGCCTACGGGCGTCGACAATGACTGTCTTTTGCTGGTCTTTGCCCGGCCCATACCAAGCCGGAATCCGATGACCCCACCAGAGCTGACGCGAGACGCACCACGGCTGGATATTCTCCATCCAGTTGAAGAAGGTCTTTTCCCAAGTCTTGGGGACGATGTTGATCCGCCCGTCGCGCACCGCCTGCATCGGCGGCTGCGCGAGCGTTTCGGCATCGACATACCATTGGTCGGTCAGCCAGGGCTCAATCACCACGCCGCCGCGGTCGCCGAAGGGTGTCTGGATGGTGCGCGGTTCGGCGTCGTGCTCGACGACGTCCCCCTCTTTCGAAGTCACGATATGGGGGATGAGGAAGCCCGCTTCCTTCATCCGCTGTACGACGAGTTCGCGCGCGCCGTCGATGCCATCGCGCTTGAAGCGGTGGAGGCCGAGATATGCGGCCGGGATCAGCCCATCGCTCGTCTGGATGACGTTCGCATCGCCATCGAGCATGTTGAGCATCTCGCCGGCCTTGAAACCCGCGCGCTTGCCGACGTCGAAGTCGTTGAAATCATGCCCCGGGGTTATCTTCACCGCGCCCGAACCCAGTTCGGGATCGGCATGGTCGTCGGCGACGATCGGCACGCGGCGACCGGTGATCGGTAGCGTCACAAACTTGCCGATGACGCTTTGATAACGCGCATCGTCGGCATTCACCGCGACCGCCATGTCGGCGAGCATCGTTTCGGGGCGCGTCGTCGCGACCTCGATATAATCGCGGCCGTCATCCAGCGTCACGCCGTCGGCGAGCGGATATTTGAAGTGCCAGAAACCGCCCTGCACCTCGTGCGTCTCGACCTCGAGGTCCGAGATCGCGGTTTTGAGCTTGGGATCCCAGTTCACCAGCCGCTTGTCGCGGTAAATCAGCCCCTTTTTGTGGAGGTCGACGAACACCTTGACCACCGCGCGCGTGAAATGCGGGTCCATCGTGAACTGCTCGCGTGACCAGTCCATCGAACAGCCGAGACGGCGGAGCTGGCCGGTGATCTGGCCGCCGCTTTCCGCCTTCCACTGCCACACCTTGTCGATGAAATCTTCGCGGCTGTAATTGGTGCGCTTGTCCTGGCTCGCCTCCAACTGGCGTTCGACGACCATCTGCGTCGCGATGCCGGCATGGTCCATGCCGACGACCCACAACGCATCCTTGCCGCGCAGCCGTTCATAACGGACGAGGACATCCTGCAACGTGTTGTCGAGCGCATGGCCGATGTGCAGCGCGCCCGTGACGTTCGGCGGCGGGTTGACGATCGTGAAGGGAGTGGCGTCGGGGCGGTGCGGGCGAAACAACCCGCGGCTTTCCCACTCAGTGGCCCATTTCGCCTCGATTGCGGCGGGATCGAATGTTTTTTCCATCGGCATAATGCGCCGCGCTTTGCCAGCCATGGTGCGGCGCGGCAAGGGGGCAATGGCCCTGTTCTCGTACATCGTCACCCCGGACTTGATCCGGGGTCCATCACCGCCTGCGCAGCTATGGATGCCGGATCAAGTCCGGCATGACGATGCTGCGATGCTATTTCTTCAAATGCCGGCCCATCCAGTCGAACACCGTGCTGTACCATTGCACGCTGTTCTGCCCCTTCAAGATCCAGTGGTTTTCGTCGGGATAGATCAGCAATTCGCTCTCGATGCCCTGCCGCTGCAGTGCGTTGAACACCGCGAGGCTCTGGCTGTAGGGGATGCGGAAATCCTTTTCGCCGTGGATGACCAGCGTCGGGGTCTTCCATTTGGCGACATGGTTCACCGGGTTCCATTTTTCGGGGTCGGTGCGCTTCCACCACGGGCCGCCATGGTCCCATTCGTCGAACCACAGTTCCTCGGTCTCGAACGCCATCGCGCGCAGGTCGAAGACGCCGGCGTGGGTGACGAGGCATTTGAAACCATCGGGCCAGTTGCCCGCGATCCAGTTCATCATATAGCCGCCGTACGAGCCGCCGAGCGCGCAGGCATTGGCGACGTCGAGGTTGGCATCCTGCGCTCCCGCCGCGGCGAGGCCGAGTTTCAGATCCTCAAGCGGCTTGCCGCCCCAGTCCTGGTTGATGCTGTCGGTGAAGGCTTGGCCGTAACCGGTCGAGCCATGGAAATCGATGCTGACCGCAGCATAGCCCGGGGCCGAAAACAGCCGCGGGTTCCAGCGCGTCGACCAGCTGTTGCCGAAACTGCCCTGCGGCCCGCCGTGGACGAGGAAGGCGACCGGAAGCTTGCCCTTCGTGTCGGCGGGTTTGACGATCTGGCCCCACACCGTGTCGCCGCCCGCGCCCTTGAACTCGATCCGCTGGACGTCGACCGGGTCGATTTCGGCAAGCTGGGCACGATTGACGTCGGTCAGCCGAACGATCCCGCCCTTCGCGTCGCGGACGAACAGGTCGGTCGGCACCGCGATGCTGTTGCGCGAAAAGAGAATGGCGCCGCCGGGCAGCGGCGTGACGTCGCCGATATTGCCCTCCCACTGCTCGCGCGTCGCGCGCAATTTCTCGACCTTGCCGGTCTTCGCATCGACGCGGAAGACGGGGTGGTCGAGCACGTCCTGCGCGGTGACGTAGAGCGACTTGCCGTCGGCCGCCCACGCGATCGAGCCGACCGAGCGATCCCACGCGTCGGTCAGCTTGCGTGTTTCGCCGCTCTCGGTGTTCAGCAGCATCAGCACCTGCCGGTCGGCCTCGTAACTCGGCCGCGCCATCGCGGCATAGGCCAGCCATTTGCCGTCGGGCGACGGGGTGGGGAGGGTGTCGACCGCCGCATTGACCTCGGTCAGGTTGATCGGCGGCATCCGCGCATCGACGAGGGTGCGGTAAATGTCGAGGTTGGTCGAGGTCGGCTCGTCCTTGTCCGCCTTGCGCAGCGTGAAATAGACGGTGCGGCTGTCGGGCCCCCACGCCAGTTCCTCGCCGCCGCCGAACGGCTTCGACGGGGTGTCGCCGATCAGCCCGGCGTCGAGTGGGCGGGCGACGCTCGCCTTGCCATCGGCGAGGTTGAAGACGAAGGGGCGGCTGTAGGTGCCGGGGGTTTCCCAGCTGTCCCAATGGCGCACGAAGCCCGCCTCATTCTTGTAAAGGCGGCCGGTGCCGGGGCCGGGCAGCGCGCCCTTGTCCTTCGCCTCGCAGCCGAAATCGGTGCATTCGCGTGGGATGTCGCCCCAGGCGAGCAGCTTTGTCCCGTCGGGCGAAATCTTGAATCCCGACACATCGGCCTTGGCGTCGGTGACTTGCGTCGCGGCGGCGCCAGCCTGCGGATCGACGCGCCAGACCTGGCTCTTGCCCGACGCGTTCGACAGGAAATAGAGGCTGCCGTCGGGGTGGAAGGCGGGGGCGCTTTCATTCTTGTCGGCGGTGTCGGCGATACGCACCGGCTCCCCATCCTTCGCTGCACGGTCGACCACCCACAGCCCCGTCCCCCGCCTGTACGTCTCGGGCGCGGTCTCGGTCATCTGATACGCGATCCAGCGACCGTCGGGCGAAGCGGCAGGCGCGGCGACGCGCTTCAGCGTCGCGAGGTCGACTTCGGTCATCGGGCGGGCCAGCGCGGGGGCGGAAAGGGCGGCGGCGAGCGCAAAGGCGCTGGTCAGGAAATGGTTTCGCATGAAAGCGGTTTAGCCGGGTGGCGCGCGCGTTCAAGTCGCTTCGTCGCCAAGCTGCTCCCATGATGTCGGTTTCGGGGTGGGAAGCGGCCGTTTGCTCATTTCTGTACGCCGGCGAAAGCCGGGGCCCAGAGCGTTGGAAAGCTGGCCTTGCGCGATTACGCCCTGGACCCCGGCTTTCGCCGGGGTGCACCGCATTTAGGTCCGCAACCGGTCGCTACCGGACCATCACGCCGCCCTTCATCACATGGTCAATCTTTTCCAGCACGGTGATGTCGGCGAGCGGGTCGGCCTTGACCGCGACCATGTCGGCAAAGCGGCCGGGAGCGATCGCGCCGATGTCGCTGCGGCCCATTTCGATCGCGGCGCGGCCGGTGGCCGACTGGATTGCCTGCATCGGGGTCATGCCATATTTGATCATATTGGCGAACTGGCGCGCGTTCATGCCGTGCGGATAGACGCCGGCGTCGGTCGCATAACCGATGTTGACCCCGAGTTCGACGGCGCGGCGGAAGGCGACGCGCTGGGCATCGGTCGTCTCGCGGTTCTTACGCAGATATTCGGCCGGCCACCCCTCTTTCGTGCCGACCTCGTCGATATAGGTGCCGTTGTAGATGTCCATCGCCAGCCAGGTGCCGCGCGCCCTCGCCAACTGTAGAGCTTCCTCATCGGCGAGGCTGGCATGTTCGATGCTGTCGACCCCGGCATTGATGGCGTTCTTGATTCCCTCGGCGCCGTGGGCGTGCGCGGTAACCTTCTTGCCGCGCGCATGGGCGACCGCGACCACCGCGCGCAGATAATCCACGCCAAGTTCGACCGCGCCGGGCTCGGTGCCGATCGCGAGCACCGCGCCGGTCGCGATCGTCTTGATAAAATCGGCGCCATGGTCGAGCAGGAAGGTGGTGCGGGCGGCGGCTTCGGCGGGCGTCGCGGCGACGCCGAGCCGCATATCGGGCGGCAGTTGCTCGTGCGGGACGACGCCGTTGAGTTCGCCGCCGCCCTTCGGGATGGTGATATAGGCGCCCGCGACCCACATCCGCGGGCCGGGGACGTCACCGCGCTCGATCGCGTTGCGCAAGGTCACGTCGGTGAGTCCGCGATAGGTGCCGACGTCGCGGACGCTGGTGAAGCCCGCATTCAATGTGACACGGGCATTGCGCGCGCCGACCAGCGCGGTTTCGGCCGGCGAGGCCTTGATCGGCGCCGCAAGATCGGCGCTCTGCCCGAGGTCGGCGAGGTGGGTGTGCAGGTCGATCAACCCCGGCAGAACCGTGAAGGCCGACCAGTCGAGCCGCGTCGCGCCGTCGGGCGCCGGCCCGCACCGAGCGATCGCCGTGATGCGCTCGTTCTGGACCGTGATGCACTGGCCGGTGCGGACGTCGTTCGAGACGCCGTCGATCAGCCGCCCGGTTTCGATGTACAAGCTCTCTGCCGACGCCGGTGTCGCTGCGAGCAGCGACACCGCGAGCGCGGCGATCAGATGGCGGTGTCGAAGGCGTTGCACTGGCGCGGATCCCCGGATTGCAGGCCGCGGCGCAGCCAGCTCATGCGTTGTTCGCTCGTCCCGTGGGTAAAGCTTTCGGGCACCGGCCGCTGCCCCGCCGAGCGCATCAGCGTGTCGTCGCCGATCGCATTGGCGGCGCGCATCGCTTCCTCCATGTCGCCGGCTTCCATGACGGACTGGCCGGCGCTGTTCTTGGCGCGCGCGGCCCAGACCCCGGCGTAGCAGTCGGCCTGCAACTCCATGCGGACCTGCAGCGCGTTGCCTTCGGCCTGCGAGGCGCGTTGCTGCGCCTGGCGGACCTGGTTCGAAATGCCGCTGATCGTCTGGATATGATGGCCGACTTCGTGCGCGATCACATAGGCCTGTGCGGCGTCGCCCGCTGCACCGAATTTCTGATCGAGTTCGCGGAAGAAGCTGGTGTCGAGATAGACGCCCTGATCGGCGGGGCAGTAGAAGGGTCCCATCGCCGCCTGGGCGGCGCCGCATTCCGAGCTATTCTGTTCGGTAAAGAAATTGAGCGTCGGCCGCTGGTAACCGCTGACCAGCCCTTCCCACACAGTGTGCGTCGATCCGAAGACGTTGCACGCAAAGCGCTCGGACGCGGTGTCGCAGGCGACCCCGCTGCCTGTGCGGCTGTCGGCGGCGGGATCGGCAGTGCCGCCGACGCCGCTCAGCATGTTGGCGCCCGGCCCGAGCAGGAAGAACGCGACCGCACCGATCAGCAGGAGGGTCCCGCAGCCCATTTTGCGCCCGAGCAGCATCGGCAAGAAACCGATGAGGAGCCCCCCGATGCCGCCACCGCCGCCGCCGAAACCCCCGCCGCCGCCTCTTCCGAGGTCGCGAATATCGTCGCCGGGATCATAATCGTCGAGACGCATCGGGGGTTACTCCAAGCACGGGTTGATCTGATCAGGTTCTGGCAGCAGCTTGCGGCAATTGAAAGCGCCTTCGCGCCAAGCTGGTCGACACCATCCTTGCTATCAACTATGCTGCGGCGCACAAAACGTTCCCGTCGTTCCGCCTCGAAGGATGTTCCCAAGCCCATGCCCCGCCGCGCCGCCCGAGCCGCCATGCCTTTGCCCGACCTGGTGGTGCTGGTCCTCCAGGGCGGCGGCGCGCTTGGCGCCTTTCAGGCCGGGGTCTATGAGGCGCTGATCGACCTTGGCATCGAGCTCGACTGGGTTGCCGGCATTTCGATCGGTGCGGTCAATGCGGCGATCATCGCCGGCAACGAGCGCGATCAGGCGGTCGGCAAGATGCGTGAATTCTGGGATGGTGTTTCTTCGGCGCTACCGGCACTCCCCGAAGTCGACAACGACATGATCCGCGAATGGTCGCACTGGGCGGCGGCGGCGCAGGTCGCGACATTCGGCGTGCCTGGGTTTTTCACCCCGCGCTGGCCGCCGCCGACCTTCGCCGCGCGCCAGACGCCGGCTGCGGTCAGCTTTTACGACACGGCGCCGCTGGTCCAGACGCTCGAGCGCCTTGTCGACTGGGACCGCGTGAACAACGGCAAGGTCCGCCTGTCGGTCGGCGCGGTCGCGGTCGAGACCGGCAATTTCCGCTATTTCGACACCAAGGTCGATACGATCGACGCGCGCCATATCCTCGCCTCGGGCGCGCTGCCGCCGGGTCTGCCGCCGGTCGAGATCGACGGCTGCTGGTACTGGGACGGCGGCCTGGTCTCTAACACCCCGCTCGAACACGTCGTCGAGGCGGCGAACGAAGATATGCTGGTGTTCCAGGTCGACCTGTTCCCGGCGCGCGGCGACCGACCGCACGACATGGAGGAAGCCTGGTCGCGGGAAAAGGATATCCGTTATTCCAGCCGGACCCGGCGGATTTCGGACGGGCTGGTCCGACGACGCAAGGAACATGGACTGATCGACAAGCTGCTCGCGAAGTTGCCGCCCGAACTCGCGGACCTCCCCGAAGCGAAGGCTGTGCGGCGGATGACCCATTCGAACGCGCTCAACGTCGTCCAGCTGATCCACGACCCGCCCGAATGGCAGACCGGCGCCCGCGACTTCGAATTTTCCCGATCGACGATGGAGGTCAACTGGGCGCTGGGCGGCGCTGCGGTCGAGGCGGCGATGAAGGACGGGCATCTGCTCGCCGAAAGTATCGCCGAGGGGCGGTCGGACAGTTTTGCGGTGCAATCGAATGCATTGCGACCGAAGGCCGATCCGGGCGTTTCCTGAACCTCCCCACTGAAAGGACTTTCCATGCACCTCAAAGGCAAGACGGCTCTGGTCACCGGTTCGACGTCGGGCATCGGGCTCGGCATCGCCAAGGCGCTGGCGGCGGCGGGCGCTAACATCATCATCAACGGCTTCGGCGAAGCCGATGCGATCGAGGCGGAACTCGCGGCGATCAAGGTGCTGAACGGCGGCAAAGCGGTTTATGACGGCGCCGACCTGACCAAGTCCGATGAGATCGAAGCGATGTTCGCCCGTGCCGGCAAGGATATGGATGGGGTGGATATTCTGGTGAATAACGCCGGGATGCAGTTCGTTTCGCCGGTCGAGGATTTCCCGCCCGAAAAATGGGACATGATCATCGCGCTCAACCTGACCGCGTCGTTCCACACGATCCGCCACGCGGTGCCGGGGATGCGCCAGAAGAAGTGGGGGCGGATCATCGCGACCGCGTCGGCGCATTCGCTCGTCGCCTCGCCGTTCAAATCGGCGTATGTCACTGCCAAACACGGTCTTGCCGGCCTGACCAAGACCGTCGCACTCGAGGTTGCCGAGGCCGGAATTACGGTCAACTGCATCAGCCCCGGTTACGTGTGGACGCCGCTCGTCGAAAACCAGATACCCGACACGATGAAGGCGCGCCACATGACCCGCGATCAGGTGATCAACGATGTGCTGCTGGCCGGGCAGCCGACGAAGCGGTTCGTCACCGTCGATCAGGTCGCGGCGCTGGCGACCTTCCTGACCCGCGACGAAGCGGCGAATATCACCGGTGCCAACCTGTCGGTCGATGGCGGCTGGACGGCCGGATGACCGACCGCCGCCACGCCGGTTGAATGGCGCGGCGCCGCCGCCCTTGAGCATTTTCCTGTCTCCCCCTATGGTTAACCCCAAGCCGGACCAGGAGAGACGGACCATGCGGGGGCGCACGACGATTATTTTGACACTGGCGCTGGGCTTCGGCCTTGGCGCTTGCAAGACCATGCCGGCGATTCCGCAGGCCGCGGCCGATGCGTCGCCGGAGGACAGTGGCGGGTGGCGCGCGACTGCAACCGAACAGGATCGCGCGCGGATTCGCAACTGGTATGACAGCTGGGAAGCTGCCTTGGCCGACGCGCGCGCCAAAGGTCACACCGCGGACCTCGCGCGCGAAGGCGTGCTGCTGCAGCCGATGGCGGCGCTGCCCAACCCGCACCTGCCCGAAGGTGAATATCGCTGTCGCACGATCAAGGTCGGGTCGCAGGGGCGCGGCGGGCTCGGTTATATCGCTTATGGCTGGTTCCGTTGCCGCGTGTCGGCCGAACAGGGACTGTGGAGCCTGATCAAGCTCAGCGGGTCGCAGCGCCCGGTCGGGCTGATCTTTCCCGACAATCTGAAACGCCAGATATTCCTCGGCACCCTCGAATTGGGCGACGAGGGGAGGCCGGTCAATTATGGCAGCGACCGGATGCGCGACATGGCGGGACTCGTCGAACGGATCGGCGACAACCGCTGGCGGCTGGTGTTGCCGGCGCCGGCGTATGAATCGCTGCTCGACGTGATCGAACTGGCCCCCGCGGCCTGAACAACAGGGGATATAGGATGCGGTTATTCTGGGTTGGCGCCGCGGCGCTGGCGCTTGTCATGCCGGCATCGGCGCAGACGCTCGGCGACGAGGTCAAGGAGCAGATGCCCTCGCTGATGGAAATCTACCAGGATTTCCATGCCAATCCCGAACTCAGCTTCATGGAAGTACGCTCGGCAGGCATCCTTGCCGCCGAGGCGCGCAAGCTGGGGTTCGAGGTAACCGAAAAGGTCGGCGGCACCGGCATCGTCGCGGTGATGAAAAACGGTCCGGGCCCGGTCGTCATGGTGCGCGCCGACATGGACGGGCTGCCCGTGACCGAACAGACTGGTTTGCCGGGTGCGTCGAAAGTGCGCGTCACCACGGCCGAAGGCGTCGAAACCGGGGTTATGCACGCGTGCGGCCACGACACCCACATGACCGCCTGGGTGGGAGTCGCGCGGCTGATGGCGGCGAACAAGGACAGATGGTCGGGCACGCTGGTGATGATTGGCCAGCCGGCCGAAGAGCGCGGCGCCGGCGCGCGGATGATGCTCGAGGACGGTCTATACACGCGGTTCTCGAAACCCGAATATGCGCTCGCCTTCCATGATGCAGCACAGTTTCCGGCAGGCTGGATCGGCTACACGCCGGGTTATGCGCTCGCCAACGTCGATAGCGTCGACATCACGGTGAAGGGTATTGGCGGTCACGGTGCCTATCCGCAGACCACCAAGGACCCGATCGTTCTAGCTAGCCGGATCGTCGGTGCGCTGCAGACGCTCGTCGCCCGCGAGATCAGCCCGCTCGACAGCGCCGTCGTGACCGTCGGCAGCTTTCACGCCGGCGCGAAGCACAACATCATTTCCGACGAGGCGAAACTACAGCTGACCGTGCGCAGCTATACGGACGCGGTGCGCGATCACCTGCTGGACGGGATCGCGCGCATCGCGAAGGGCGAGGCGATCGCCGCTGGCATGCCTGAGGACAAAATGCCCGTCGTCACGGTGCAAAAGGACGAATATACTCCAGCGACCTTCAACACCCCCGAATTCACCGAAGAGATGGCGGCATTTTTGAAAGAGCGCTTCGGCGAACAGCGCGTCGTCCGGATGCCGCCGGTGATGGGGGGAGAAGATTTCGGCCGCTTCGGGCGCGAGGACAAGAGCATCAAGAGCCTGATCGTTTGGGTCGGCGGGGTGCCGCTGGCCGAATATGACGCGGCAAAAAAGGCAGGCCGCAGTCTGCCGAGCCTCCACTCGCCCTTCTGGGCCCCCGATGCCCCTGCGGTAATTTCGACCGCCACTGAAGCGCTGACCGCGATGACGATGAAGCTGATGCCGAAAGGATAGGGGCGGGCAGGGATGCTCCAAGCCACCGTTTCGCGTTAGGCTAGCGCCGCTACGCTGTCGGTTTCCAAATAAATTGGGATGGACCTGGTCAGGAGGCTGTGGTGAGAAAAGCCATGTCTGCCAATGACTCCGCTCCCGGCTTGTCTGCTTGCCTCACCGACCGGGAAATGGAAATTCTGCGTCTGCTGGTGGCCGGGCACACGGTAAAGACCATCGCGGGGCGGTTGGGACGCTCGGAAACCTCGATTAACGAACGTCTGCGCACTGCCCGCCGTAAAACGGGCGTCGGCAGTAGCCGAGAGCTGGCGCGCCTGCTGGACCTCCAAAAAATTGGTGACGAAAAAATCGATCTTTCGGACCGAAGCATCAGGGCGGATGACTTGACGCACACCGCAACCACTTGGGTTCGCGGTCGGAAAGGAATGATCTCCATGCTCATCGCCATACCCATCGCCGCTGCTGGACTGATATTTGCAGCCGTCCCTTCCGGCACTCAGGTCGAGCCACCCCAGGCCGCTTCCAGCGCCGTATCTCGACCGCTCCCCCTGATCGGAAGCTGGTCGCTGAACGCAACTGGGATACCCGAGAAGGAACGACCGCAACGCGTGACGATCGCCTTCCGGACGTCGGAGGACGGCCGATGGACATCACGTGTCGAAATCGTCGCGCCCGACGGCTCCAGCAGACATGCAGAATCGACCGCCGCCCTCGATGGCGTCCCGGTACCGGTCACGGGCAACATGGATTTCATCGATAGCGTCGCTTTGCGTCAGCCGGCGCCGGACACTTTGGTTATGACGTTGGGGAAGGCGGGCAGCCGCGTGTCGACGCGCGTCTATACCGTCGCGAAGGATCTGAAATCGATGACCGAAACGATTGTCTGGTCCAGCGACAGTCGCCAAAAACTGGAAACGACGCATTTCGATCGAACGGATTGACGTCTGTCACGACCATTCCAGCGCGTGTGACACGTGCCGTGTGGGTGAAAATGCGCGGCGGGGTCTTGTAACGCCGAGGCGCTGTTCCTAAATCCCACTCATGCGGGCCGGGCCCCTCTGGCGTCGGCGGGATTTATCCCGCCACGTGATGTCGGACCGCATCGGGTGACACCGATGCTCTGGCGGCCCTCCTCCCCCCCAAACCCGGGGGTCCCGGCATCGGCGTCACCTGCTTGATATCTCAATCAGGAGGCCCTTTATGTCTGTAAATCCCCACATCTATCGCCTGACCGTGCTACATCGCCGGCTTGACGAAGCCGTCCGCCGCGAAATGCGTCGGCGCGGCGGCGATCCGTTTCGCGTTCTACGGCTGAAGAAGCTCAAGCTGGCGGTCAAGGACCGGCTCGCGGCGATGATGCGTCGCCCCGCCTACGCGCGCTAACGCACGGACCATCTGGGACGCGCCGCGCCGCCGCGGCGCGTCCCGTGTTTTTCGGGGATCGGATCATGGAATTTCTGTTTGCCGACTGGCTGGGCACGCCGGTCTGGTTCTGGCTTGCCTTCATCGGGCTGGTTGTCGCGCTCACCGCGTTCGACCTTGGCATATTGAACAAGGAAAACAAGGAAATGGGGGTGGGGGAGAGCCTGAAGCTCTCCGCGTTCTACATCGGCATCGCGCTGGCTTTTGGTGGCTGGATCTGGGCCGCCAAGGGCGGCGAGGCGGGGCTGCAATATTATACCGGCTTTTTCATCGAAAAAGCGCTGTCGATCGACAATATCTTCGTCATTTCGCTGATCTTCGCGACCTTCGCCATTCCGGCGCGCTTTCAGTATCGGGCGCTGTTGTGGGGGATCGTCGCGGTCATCGTGCTGCGCGGGATCATGATCGCCGGCGGCGCGGCGCTCGTCGCCGAATATGGCTGGCTGCTCTATATCTTCGCGGCTTTCCTGATCTTCACGGGCATCAAGATGCTGTTTGTAGGCGACAAGCCCATGGACGTCGCGGGCAATCCGGTCGTCCGATGGCTGTCGCGCCATATTCCGCTGACCGACGAATTGCATGGCGAGAAATTTTTCGTCCGCGTTCCCGACACCAAGACCGGCAAGCTGGTGCTTGCCGCCACGCCCTTGTTCCTCGCGCTCGTGGTCATCAATCTCGCGGACCTGGTTTTCGCGGTCGACAGCGTCCCCGCGATTTTCGCGATCACCAGCGATACGTTCATCATCTACACGTCGAACATCATGGCGATCCTCGGCTTGCGTGCGCTCTATTTCGCGCTGTCGGCGATGGTGCACCGTTTCCAATATCTGAAATATGCGCTCGCGCTGGTGCTCGTCTTCATCGGGTCGAAGATCTTCGTCGCCGATTTCCTGCTCGGGGGCGCCAAATTCCCGCCGCTGATCAGCCTCGGCGTCACCGTCGCGCTGATCGGCGGCGGCATCGTCTGGTCGCTCGCGAAAACCGGCAGCGCGCCCAAGGCGGTCGAATAAGCGAGGAGGGGCGGGCGGCGACGCTCGCCCCTTTACACCGCCATCAACAGAATGTCGTCGTCGCGCGGCGCAGCTGCCTGGAACGAGGGTAGCGGTTCGAATTCCTCATCCTCGAGTTCCGCCGCGGCAAGGCCGTCGAGTTTGAAATGACCGAGCTTGCGTTCGTCTTCCGAGCGCCAGGTCTTGTCGAGGTTGAGTGCGCTGACGAACAGCGCCCCGTGCCGTTCGAACAATTGGTGCGGGGCCAATGTCATTCGCGTGCCATTATAGCGCGCGGTAATCCGGCGCCGGCGGGCGATGGCTTCCATCAGCTTGAGGCGGTTGTCGATCATCGGGCGGCTGCCGGAGTCGCGCGGAGAATTTCATTGTGCATCGCAGCATAATGCACGGCTTTCGTGAAGGTTCAAGGTCGGAGCAGCCAATATTCCCGTGCATAGCTTTGCATGCGGCAAAAAAATGCCCGCCGGAAACGGTGAGGCTTCCGGCGGACAGGCTTTCCTCCCCAGGAAAGCGCGGGAGGCGCGGGGGGTGCAACGGGCCCCCGCGCCAAGCTCGTGTTACGCGGCGAACTGGTTCATCGTGTTGTCCTTGCCCGCGGCCTTCAGCGCCGCTTCGCCGGCGAAATATTCCTTATGATCGTCGCCGATGTCGCTGCCCGACATGTTCTGGTGCTTCACGCAGGCGATGCCTTGGCGAATTTCGGCGCGCTGGACGCCCTTGACATAGCCCAGCATCGCTTCGTCGCCGAAATATTCCTTGGCAAGATTGTCGGTCGACAGCGCCGCGGTGTGATAGGTCGGCAGGGTGATCAGGTGGTGGAAAATGCCCGCCCGCTTCGCCGAATCGCGCTGGAAGGTGCGGATGCGGTTATCGGCTTCGTCGCCAAGCGCGGTGCCGTCATAATCGACGCTCATCAGCTTGGCGCGGTCATAGGCGCTGACGTCCTGACCGTCCTTCTCCCACGCATCATAGACCTGCTGGCGGAAGTTCAGCGTCCAGTTGAAGCTGGGCGAATTGTTGTACGCGAGCTTGGCATTGGGGACGACTTCGCGGATGCGGTCGACCATGCCCGCGATCTGTTCGATGTGCGGCTTTTCGGTCTCGATCCACAGCAGGTCGGCGCCATTCTGCAGGCTCGCGATGCAGTCCATGACGCAGCGGTCCTCGCCGGTTCCGGGGCGGAACTGATAGAGGTTCGAGGGTAGGCGCTTCGGGCGCATCAGCTTGCCGTCGCGGTTGATCAGGACGTCGCCGGGATTGCCCGCGCCCTCGACCTCTTCGCAATCGAGGAAGCTGTTATACTGGTCGGCGAGATCGCCGGGCTCCTTCGAAAAAGCGATCTGCTTGGTCAGGCCCGCGCCGAGGCTGTCGGTGCGGGTGACGATGATGCCATCCTCGACGCCGAGTTCCATGAAGGCGTAGCGGCAGGCGCGGATCTTCGCGATGAAGTCCTCGTGCGGCACGGTGACTTTGCCGTCCTGATGGCCGCACTGCTTTTCGTCCGAAACCTGATTTTCGATCTGGAGCGCGCAGGCACCGGCCTCGATCATTTTTTTGGCGAGCAGATAGGTTGCTTCGGCATTGCCGAAACCCGCGTCGATGTCGGCGATGATCGGCACGACGTGCGTTTCATGATTGTCGATCGCCGACTGGATCTGCTTTGCCTTCAGCTCGTCGCCCTCGGCGCGTGCGACGTCGAGTTCGCGGAACAGGCCGCCGAGTTCGCGGGCGTCGGCTTGCCGCAGGAAGGTGTAGATTTCCTCGATCAGCGCCGGGACGCTGGTCTTTTCGTGCATCGACTGGTCGGGCAGCGGGCCGAATTCGCTGCGCAGCGCCGCGATCATCCAGCCCGAGAGGTAGATGTAGCGGCCCTTGACGGTGCCGAAATGCTTCTTGATCGAGATCATCTTCTGCTGCGCGATGAAGCCGTGCCAGCAGCCCAAGGACTGGGTGTAGTTGGCGGGGTCGGCGTCGTAGGCGGCCATGTCGGCGCGCATGATCCGTGCAGTGTAGCGTGCAACGTCGAGGCCGGTGCGGAACTTGTTCTGGGCGCGCATGCGGGCGATGCTTTCGCCGCTGATGCCGTCCCATGTGCCGTCGTAATCGCGGATGAGGCGGCCGGCCTGCGCCATGTCTTCGTGATAACCCATCGTCATATCCTTGTAGGAGGTGATGGCGCTATCTTGGCGATCATCGCGCATATCGCGAAAAGAATTGTCAATAAGTTTTGTGAAATATGGCCTTTCGGTGTAAATCGGCGTGTAAACCAGTAAAGAAAGTTACAAGCGATGGCGGAGCGACGGGTGTTTGCCGGACCGGCGGTACGCAAGATACGGCGCGAGGCGGGGATGACGCAGGCCGCGATGGCCGAGGCGCTGGATATTTCGCCAAGCTACCTCAACCTGATCGAGCATGGCCAGCGCCCGCTGTCGGCCACGGTGATCGTCAAGCTGGCCGAGCGCTTCGGCTTCGACGCCGCGACGCTGGGCGGCGAGGCGGTGCCGGGCGGCGCGGCGGGTCTGCGGCGACGCCTGTCCGACGCGCGCTTCGCCGACCTGGGGATCGGCGCGGCTGAGGTCGAGGAGTGGCTGGCGACCGCGCCGACGACCGTCGCCGCCTTTGCCCGCCTGTTCGATGCCGCACCCGAAGCCGGCGCGGCGAGTTTGCAGGAGGAAGCCCCCGAAGTCGCCGCGGTGCGCCGCGCGATCGAAAAATGGCGCAACCATTTCGCCGATCTGGATGCGAAGGCCGAGGAGCTGGCCGACGAACTGCGGCTGGCGGGCGGCGACCTGTACGGCACGATCGCCGAGCGGTTGCGCACCCGCCACCAGCTCGGCATCCGCATTTTGCCCAGCGACGTGATGCCCGATCGGCTGCGCTGGCTCGACTGGCACGCGCGGCAGTTGATGCTGAGCGAGCTGCTGCGCCCCGCGTCGCGCACCTTTCAGGCCGCGGCGACGCTGGCGCAGATCGAGGCGAAGGCCGAGATCGACGCGCTGGTCGCGGGGGCGGAGTTTGCCGAAGGCGCGGCGGCGCGCCTGTTCGAACGGCATCTGGTGCATTATTTCGCCGCGGCGCTGATGATGCCGTACAGCCGCTTTCTGCGCGCGTGCGACGCGACGGGGTACGACCTGCTGCTGCTGCAGCGGCGCTTCGGCGCGGGGTATGAGCAGGTCGCGCACCGGCTGACGACGCTGCAGCGCGTCGGGGCGCGCGGGCTGCCGTTCTTCATGCTGCGCATCGACCGCGCGGGGCAGGGTAGCAAGCGGTATGCGGGGGCGAGCCAGTCGCCGCTGGTCGATGGCGACGCGCGCTGTCCGCTGTGGGGCGTGCACGAAGCGTTCGCGCGGCCGGGCGAGGTGATCGCCGACCTGGTCGAGCTGGAGGACGGGTCGCGCTGGTTCACCCAGAGCCGCAGCGTCGCCGCCCCCGGCGCCACCGGCAGCGGCACCCCGGCACGCTTTGCGGTGTGCGTCGGGGTCGACGCCAAGGTCGCGGCGCCGCTGGTCGCGGCGCGCGGGGTGGACCTGATGCGCGCGCGCGCGACGCCGATCGGGCTGGGATGCCGCCGCTGCACGCGCACCGGATGCGTGCAACGGTCGATGCCGCCGCTGGGCCGCCCGCTGCGGTTCCGCGATGGCGAGCGCGGGGTGAGCGCGTTCGATTTTGCGGGGGATTGAGGGGTCTGAGCGTCGAGATTTTCGCAGCCTAGCGATTACGACCGACGCGTGCGCGCGCGCGTTGACGCCCGATATTGTCGCCATCCGGCCCCTTGGAGCGCCGTGCGTTCAATCGGCAACGCTTCCATTCCGTTCGTGTCGAGCGCAGTTGAGACACCCATCGGCATGGCGCAAAGTCGATGGGTGTCTCGACTGCGCTCGACACGAACGGGCAATATGGTTCGGATGAAACGCCCGGCGCGCTAAACGACGAACCAGCTCAGCAGCGCCATCACCAGCGCGCCGCACAGCAGATATTGCAGCAGCGCTTTCGGGCGGCGGGCCGGGAGGGCCATCGCGAGCAGCGGGATCGCCACCGTCAGGGTCCAGAAGATCGCGATCAGCGGGGCGGCGTTGCCGAGGAGGAGGC
The DNA here is from genome assembly GCF_050916055.1 of Sphingopyxis sp. GTDB lineage: Bacteria > Pseudomonadota > Alphaproteobacteria > Sphingomonadales > Sphingomonadaceae > Sphingopyxis. The sequence continues at coordinate 1,748,839 of NZ_CP051527.1, read as the reverse complement.
GGGCGAGGAAGGTGAGGGCGAGGGCGAGGGGGACGCCCCAGATGACGCCGTCCCAGCCGGCGCGCAGGCGCGGTTCGTGCAAGCCCCGCCGCTGGCGCTTGCCGAGCCAGATCGAGGTGCCGGTGGCGACGACGACGGTGAGCGCGAGGCCGAGCAGGACATAGACGATCTTGACCGGCAGGCCGCCGAAATTGCCGAAATGCAGGTTGTAGGTCGAGGCGGCGAGCTGTTGCCCCATGTGACCGTCGGACAGGCCGACCTTGCCATGATAGGCGCCGTCGGCGCCGAAATTATAGCTTTCGCCATAGATCAGCCGGCGCGGATGGGCGGCGATGATCTGGACATGCTGGCCGCGCGTCTGCGGATCGTGGAGGATGACATAGGTCGGGCGGACGCCGGGGTGGTTCGCCGCCATATAGGCGAGCGGCGCGGCGACGTCGGCAAGCGGGGCAGCGCGCGCGTCCTGGGCATGTTCTTCGCCAAAGATCGGCGCATAGGCGGCGTCGAGGTCGTTTTTATAGAAGGCGGCGGCGAGGCCATAGGCGCCGACGACGCCGAGCCCGATCATCGCGCCGGTGAGCGCGATCGCGAGGCCGAAGGGCAGGGTCCAGACGCTGAGCCGGTTGTGCCAGTCGGCGAGGCCGACGCCGTGATTGTCGCGGGCGCGGAGACGAAAGGCGTCGCGGAAGATGCGCGGGTGGGCGATGACCCCCGACAGCGACAGCGCCAGCATCATCACCCCGAAGATGCCGACGATCGTCATCCCGACGAGCCCCGGAATGTTGAGCGCATAATGGGCGCCGAGGAGAAATTCGGACCAGGCGTTTTCCTCGGGCGCGGCGATGCGGCCGTCGGCGCCGATATGAAACGCCTGATGGTCGGTGATGACCGTCGCGCGCGGCAGGCCGTCGACGGGCATATGGACGTAAAGATGGGTGGTGCCGGGCTTGTCGGCCTCGGTCGCGAGGACGGCGGCGACCCCGCGCTGCACCGCGTCGGGCGCGATGGCGGTCATTTCGGGTGCGGCCGGTTGCTCGATCCGTTGCCATTCCTGATAGAAGACCACGACGGTGCCGGTCAGGCAGATGAGATAGAGCAAAGCCGAGGCGAGCAGGCCGATCGCGGCGTGCGCCGACAGCGCGCGCTGGACCGCGTCCTTGGAAACCGCGAGAGTCATGGCGCATTTCCTCCGATCCAGATGAGCCCCAGGCTGGCCACCGCGGGGAGCAGCAGCCATGCGCATTGGGCGCGGCGATGCGGCAGCATGAGCAGCCAGAAGGCGAGGATGCCCCAGACGAGCGGGAGCAGGAGCAGCGCCGCGGCGTTGCCGTTGGCGTCGCTCCACCCCGCCAGGGTCGCCAGCGCGCGGGCCGCCAGCGCCACCAGCGACGCCGTCGCATAAGCGAGCGGGACGGTGAGCAGGAAGGTGAGCAGACGGCGGCCGATCTGGCGCGGCTCGCCCGGCGCGGGCAGCATATGCGCCTTGCGCTCCGAAGCGCGCGCCTTGCCGCGCGGCGACGTCCAGCCGGCGTGGGCGAGGAGCAGCGCGGCGGCGGTCATGCCGCCGAGCGCGGCGACCGCGAGCCCCCACGCGCCGTCGCCGGCGAGCGCGAGCGCGACGCCGGCGAGCAGCAGCGCCCACGCGATGCCGTTTCGCGCCGCCGACTGCCGGGGCAGGCCCCAGGCGCGGCGGAGCAGCAGGACGGCGACGACGATGGCCGCGGTGCCCGCCAAAGTCAGGAGGGGCCAGACGAGGGGCGTGGTCTCGCTCACCGGAAGCGGTAGCCGACGGTCGCCATCACGTTGCGCGGGGCGCCGACGAAACAGTCGCCGCGCGCGAGGCACGAGGCGTAATATGTGTTGTTCAGCAGGTTCGTCGCGTTGACGGCGAAGCGCCAGTTGCCGCGGGTAATCTCGGCCAGCGCGTCGACGGTGGTGCGCGCCGGGGTGACGATCGACCAGACCGGACTGGTCGAGATGCTCTTGCCGCTATAGACGACCCCGGCGCCGAGGCGCAGCTGCGCCGCATCGTCGAGGCCGAACGTCTTGGTCGACCAGAACGACGCGGTGTGGCGCGGCATATAGTCGAGGCTGGTGTTGGTTTCCGACCGCAGCTTTGCATAGCCATAGTTGGCCAGCAGTTCGAAATTGCCGGGCAGGCTGTGGCTCGCCTCGATTTCGAAACCCTTGGTGTTCAGTTCGCCGGATTGCGCGGTGCCGCCGGCGGCGAGGTAGAGGATGCGGTTGCGTTCCTTGATCCTGAACGCGGTGGCGGTGACGAGCGTCCCGACGGCGGGCTGCCACTTGATGCCCGCTTCATATTGGGTGCCGGTTTGCGGCCGATAGGGATCGCCAAAGGTGCCGTCGACATTTTCGATCCGGCCGGCGACCGGCAGGAAGCTCTCGGTATAGCTGAAGAAGGGGGCGAGGCCGGCCCCGATTTCGCCGATGACGCCGGCGCGGAAGGTCGTCGCATAGTCCTTCTGGCCCGACGAGCCCGTGACGCGGTCGCGGCGGGCGCCCAGCACCACCGACACCCGGTCATAGAAGCGGATCTGGTCCTGGACATAGAAACCGAGCTGCTTCTGACTGTCCGTGGTGAACGGCCCGGTGGCGACATAGGTCGTCAGCGCGTCCTGATCGATGTCGTAAAGATCGACGATCTCGAGGCCGAAGGCATCGCGTTTGGCGACCCGGTTCCAGCTGTAATCGACCCCGACAAGCAGCTTGTGCTCGATATCGGCACCGGTGTTGAAGCCGAACTGAAGATTGTTGTCGGTCGAAAAGACGTTCAGCCGGGCATCGTTGGCACCGCCATAGAGACCGATGGTCCGACCGTCGGTGCCATAGACCGAAAAGGGATCCTGCGGGTTGGAATAGCTGTCGGCATAGCGCGTGTCATATGCAAGGTCGCTGTCGATGTAGCGCGCTTTCAGGCTGAGCGTGACGGCATCGGAGAAGCGGTGCGTGACGGCGCCGCCGCCTTGCAGCGAGCGTCCGGCGTAACGGTCCGCTCCCGCCTTGCCGACGAAGGTATATTGGCCGAGTTGCTCGCCGGCGACGGTATTGGGCAGGAAGGTGCCGACGATCGGCAGGAACTGCGACGTCGAGCCGGTGTCGTCCTCCTGATACAGGCCGGTGAGCACGATGTCGGTGTCGGGGGTCGGCTGCCAGCGCAGCGACGGCGCGAACATCACCCGGTCGTCGGGGACATGGTCGACATAGGTGCCGGCGTCGCGGGCGCGACCGACGGCGCGGACCGCGAAGCTGTCCGACAGCGCGAGGTTGACGTCGGCGAGCACTTCCTTGCGGTCGTAGCTTCCATACACGAGGTTGATTTCGCCCTGCGTTTCGAAGCCGGGGCGCTTCGACACGAGGTTGACGAGGCCGCCGATCGAACCCTGGCCGAACAGCACCGAAGCGGGGCCGCGGACGATTTCGACGCGGTCGAAATTATAGGGGTCGGAGGTGATGGTGGCGTAGAAGGAGAAGATGTCGCGCATCCCGTCGCGAAACTGCAGCGCCTCGAGCCCGCGGACGTTGAAGCCGTCGACGCGGGTGTCGCGGCCATAGGGGTTGGCGAGGACGCCGGCGGCATATTTCACCGTATCGCTGATGCTGATCGCGCCCTGCGCCTCATACTGATCGGCGGTGACGATCTTGATCGGCTGCGGCAGCTCGAGCGGCGGGGTTTCGGTCTTGGTGCCGGCATAGCCGGTGACGACGATGGTGTCCTGATCGCCGGCGGCGTCGGTGGCGGCCCCGTCGGCGGTAGCTTCCGCGGCGAGGGCGGTGCCGCTGGCCAGCGCGGTGCAGACGAGCATGGCGATGCGCACGGTGTTCACTTCAAATTCCCCTGTCATGTCCGAATGAGTCGCGTCGTCAACTAATGAGAGTCATTTGCATTAGCAACGGGAGAATATGAAAATGGGGAGATTTTTATGAAATTTCGCGGGCGGTTGCGGGCCGGAGACGTGATCTACCCAAGGCTTGTGCCGCAAACCGGCTGGGCGTTGGGGAGCGATGATGACGGGTGCCGCGGGCGCGCGAGCGGCGATTCGGGACGGTCAGGAGACCGGAGATGTGACGATGGCGGTTGCCGCGGCCGCGCGAGCGGGGGATTTCGGGGTGGATCAGCCGGCCGGCGGTGCGTCGCTGTCCGGGCGCGGCGCGGCGTGCAGCTTGCCGCCGTCCATCACCAATATGCGTTCGGCGATTTCGATCGTTTCGCGGCGGTGGGCGATGATGATGCGGGTGATGCCCATCGCCGCGATTGCCGCGTTGACCGCGCGTTCGTGCGCGGCGTCGAGGTGCGCCGTGCCTTCGTCCATGATCAGGATTTTCGGCTGGCGATACAGCGCGCGCGCGAGCAGAACGCGCTGTTTCTGGCCGCCCGACAGCGTCGAGCCCATGTCGCCGACGAGGGTTTCATATTCCATCGGCATACGTTGAATGTCGTCGTGGATCGATGCCGCGACCGCAGCGCGGTAGACCCCTTCCATATCGACGCTTTCGTCGAACAGCGCGATATTGTCGGCGAGCGAGCCGGCAAACAGGCTGTCTTCCTGAAGCACCGCGGCGATCTGGCGGTGAAAGCTTTTGTGGCCGAAGCGGGCCAGCGTCTGGCCGTCGACCAGCAGATCGCCGCTGTCGGGTTCGACCAGCCCCAGCAGCAGTTTGACGAGGGTCGATTTGCCGCCGCCCGACGGCCCGGTGATGGCGATATGTTCGCCCGGTTCGACGACCAGGTTGACCCCTTCGAGGACCAGCGGATCGCTGGGGGCGTAGCGATAAAAGACGTCGCGCAGTTCGATCCGCCCCTTGAGCGGGGTTTCGCTGTCGACGCTTTCGCCGAAGCTCTTGTCCTCGGCCGACAGGGCGATGTCGGACAGACGTTCGAGGTGGAGGGCGAGCATCTTGAACGCGATCGACTGATCGACCAGGGCGCCCGCCTTTTGAATGAACTGGGTCTTGTAGGCGATATAGGCGAAGACCATGCCGACGCTGAACCCGGCGCCATCGATCACGAATCCGATCGCGAGCCAGATCACCAATATATTCTCGATCCCGAAGATCAGCATATTGGCGGTCGATTGCCAGATGGCGATGCGTTCGACGCGCACGTCGGCGTTGACCGCGTCGGTCAGCCGGGTCTGCCAGAAGCTGTGGCGCAGCGTTTCGCGGCCGAACAGGCGCAGCGTGGTCATCCCGCGCAGCGTTTCGATCAGCGTCGTCTGTTCCTTGCCGCCGGTGATGATCGCGGCTTCCTGCGCCTCGCGCTCGAACGAGAAGGAGATCAGGCGGACGATCGCGTAGAGGATGAAGGCGACGACGGCGATCGCCGCCAGCAGCGGGCTGTACCAGATCATGAAGGCCAGCGTCAGCACCGCCATCGCGCCATCGACCAGCGCCGCGACGGCGCCCTGGGTCAGCATCGTCTGGATCGGCCCGATCGACTGAAAGCGCGAAAGGATATCGCCGGTGTGACGCTTTTCGAACCATTCGATCGGCAGGCGGAACAGCCGGCGGGCGATGTTGGAGGCGAGCCCGTAGCCGAGGTTGGTGCCCGCCACGAGGAGCACGAAGGAGCGCAGCAACGCCGCCCCGGCGTTGATGAGCGTGAACAGTCCGAAACCGAGCGCCAGCACCGCGAGCAGATTGTCGTCGAGCGCCGGCAGCGCGTTGTCGATCGCGATCTGCATATAATAGGGCGAGATGAGCACGAACGCCTGGAGCACCAGGCTGAGCACCAGCACCTGCGCCAGCGCGCGCTTCATCCCGGTCATCCGCCGCCACAGCTGCGACAATCGCAGCCGTTCGCGCTGTTTGCCGGTTTCGAAATTGTCGCTGGGCCGCAGTTCGAGCGCGACGCCGGTAAAATGGGCCGACACCTCGGTGAGCGGCATCCAGGTCGAGCGGCCGTCGGGGTTGTGGATGAGCGCCCGATCGCCCTTTACCTGTTCGAGGACGACATAATGGTTCATGTCCCAGTGCAGGATGCAGGGAACATGGAGGTTGCCGAGATCCTCCAGCGGCAGCTTGACCGCGCGCGGGGTCAGCCCGATCCGGTCGGCGAGGGTGATCAGCGAGCGGAGTGCCGCGCCGCGCAAGCTGGGCGCGAAGCGGCGGCGCATCGTGCCGAGGTCGATGTCGAGGCCGTGGTAATTGGCGACCATCGTCAGCGAGGCCAGACCGCATTCGGCGATCTCGGTCTGGCGGATGAGGCGCACCCGCGACCGCGTCAGGAAACCGAGATCGAGCATCGCCAGCGTCCTTAACGGTTCGCGACGGCGAACAGGGGTTCAAACAGCCACCGGATCAGCGACTGTTTTTCGGTGATGATCCGCGCGGTGAGGGTCATGCCCGACACCAAAGGCTCCGACCGGCCGAAGGCGGTGACGGTACTGCGATCGAGGGCGACGGTCACCGGGTAGACCGCGATCCGGGTGCCGTCGGCCGCCTGCTGACTGACCGCGCTGGTTGCGACGGTGAGGATCTTGCCCTTGATCGTGCCGAAGCTCTGGTAGGGGAAGGCGTCGACGGCGAGGCGCACTTCCTGCCCCGGTTTGACGAAGCCGATGGCGGCGCTGGGCACCGCCAGTTCGGCGCGCAAGGTCGAGCCGGCGGGAACGATGGTCATCAGCGGCGCCTGGGGACCGACGGGCTGGCCGATGCGGGCCGACATCGCCGTGACCCGCCCCGCGACCGGCGCCCGCAGGACATAGGATCGCGAACCCGCGGCGCTGGCAGCCTGCTGCGCGACCTGCGCGCGGGTCGCGGCGAGATCGGCGCCCTGGGCGCGGGCCTGGGCCGCGATCTGGACCGCGCTGCGCTGCGCCTCCATAAGCGACGAGCGGCGCGATGCCAGCGCCTGGTTGAGTTGTGCGAGGCTCTGGCGCCGCGCCAGCAGCGTTTCTTCGCGCACCTGGAGATCGCGTCCGCTGATAAAGCCGCGATCGGCGATCGTGCGGGCGCGGTCATAATCCTCCTGCGCCGAGACGATCAGTTCCTGTTGCAGCGCGATCTGCGACTGCAACTGGGCGATTTCGGCGGTGAGGCCCGACTGCTGCGCCGCAATCTGGCGTTGCTGCGCCGACGCGGCGGCGCCCGCGGCGGCGACCTGGGCAACGAGGCTGGCGTCCTGATCGGCGATCGCCGCTTCGATCCGGGCCGCGCTCGAGACGCCGCTGGCGGAATCTTCCTCGGACCGGATGGCGGCCAGTTCGGCGCCAGCGGCGACGCGCTGGCCGTCGCGGACCGCCAGCGCGGTCACCACGCCGCTGCGGACCGGAACGATCATCGCCACGCCGCGATCGGGCACGATGGCACCGCCCACGGTTTCAACACGCGCATAGCTGGCGAGCGAGAGAAAGATAAGGGCGGCCACGAGGCCGCCGAAGATCAGATAGGCAATGGTCTGCCACGCGATCGGCACGGCAATCGCGACGTCGCCCGACAGGCGGTCGGCGCGGTGGGTTATGGCTTCGGTGCGGAACATCGACGGTTTATTTTCGGATCACCAGAGGCTTTCCGGGCAACGCGCCCCCGACAGGCGAGCCTTGAGTTGCATATTGCATCCGCATCGTTTGCAGAAAACGGCGCTGACGACGGTTTTCGAATTCTCGCAACTCCGGCAGATCGACAAACGCGCCTCACTTTTTTCTTTTTCGCACAGCATGGCGGGTCAATGGCTCACGAGCTTTGCCGATATTTTCGCGCAGAGGTTCGATACTCTGACGTCCTGGGGAAAGTTGTGGTCATATCCTGACCAGCCGCCTTTTATAACGCCGTCGTTAAAAAGATAGACCGAAGGCACGTCGGTTATACGAAGCTTTCTGGCCGGGGCCAGTTCGCCGTCGTCGTCGACCGCCAAGGTGCAGATGCAGGCCTGGTCGATGCGCAGCGCTTCGACGAGCGCCGCCGCGTCGTGGCGCAGTGCCTCGCAGCTTTCACATTCTTCGATCGTCACCATAAGCAGCGAAAGGCCGCTGCGGCAGGATTCCATTTCCGCCAGCCCGGCCGCAAGCGAGGGTTTGTCAGACAAGGGCACCAGTACATCCCATCGAGAAGGTGGCCATCGAGAAGGTGGTGGCCGCTTGCAGGGGTGCCCCCCGCGCACGGCCACCGCCAAGGTTATGCTTCTTTCTTGTTCTCGTCGCGCGCATTGTCGCGCGTCGCGCGATCCTTGCCCAGCGTGTAGCCGGCACCGATGATGATCGGCAGCGCGATCCAGAAGAAGCCGCCGTTGACGTCGGCGATTTCGGCGTCGCTCATGGTCTGGATCTGGCTATCGTATTGCATTGGTCGCATCCTTCCTGTTTTCCGTCAGGGCTCTGTCCTTGCCGAATTGGTATCCGGCGATGACCACCAGAACCAATGCGATCCAGAACCACATAAGCGTTCGTTTTCCCCCGGATGGGGAGTGCGACATATTATTCACGGTTATTCTCATACCCCACGTAGGCAGCGGCGGCGCCGGCAACGGCCAGCGCGCCGACCTTCACACTGTTGCGGCACGCGGCATTCGCGGCACAGCGAAGCGCCAATGCGCCGGCCCACGCGAGCGGTGCGAGGCCGCCATTGACCATGGCGGTTTCGTCGTCGGTCAACTCGATGATGCCCGTCGAAAAATCGATTTCCCGAATCTGGCTCGGCGCAAATTGACCTGCGTGATTCACGTACGACATACACTCTCCATCTGTTGCAGTGACGGGCCGAATCCGTTGCCGACCCGTAGGCAAGTTCGATGGCTTACCGGGTCCTGTCAACCCGACATTGATGTTTATTTCAGTAAGTTTTCAATTAAAACCAAGATGATAAACGGCGTATTTAGTTTCGTTTGAAGACGCAACGTGGCGAAATAATCGCGACCGGCAATATTATAACGCCGCCGATGGCGTAGAGCGCGGTTATCGGTGGCATCGACTTTGCGGCGTCGTGCCCGCGCCTTAATCCTCGCGCGCTTTCGCCGCCGCGCGGACGTCCTGACAGCGGGCCAGCGGCATCACCAATATATCGTCGCCGTCGACGATTACGGCGACATCCTGCATCCCGACGAGCGAGACGCGCTTGCCGCCGGCGCGGATCAGATTGCCGCGGCTGTCGTGGGCGAACACGTCGCCGGCGGTGACATTGCCCGCGTCGTCGGGGGGGGCGAGCGCGTGCACCGCCTGCCAGCTGCCGAGGTCGGACCAGCCCATCGCAACCGGGACGACGGCGACGCGGTCGTCCTTTTCCATCACCGCATAATCGATCGAGTCGGACGGCGCCTCTGCAAAGGCGGCGGCGTCGGCGTAGAGCGCGTCGCCATCGTGGCGGCCCGCCGCGACGGCGCGGTCGGCGGCTTCGAATATCGCGCGGCAATGGGTGAGCATCGCATCGCGCATCCGCCCGGCGCGGAACAGGAAGATGCCGGCGTTCCAGCTGTAGCCGCCCGCGGCGAGCATCGCTTCGGCGTCGGCGCGCGGCGGCTTTTCGACGAAGCGGGCGACCTGGAAACCGGCGTTCCCGTCATCACCTGCAAGCGCCGCGCCGCTGGCGATATAGCCGAAGCCGGTGTCGGGGCGGTCGGGGGCGATGCCGAAGGTGACGAGCCAGTCCTGTCGGGCAAGCTCTGCGCCGCGGGCGATCGCGGCGTGGAAGGCGGCGACGTCGGCGATGACATGGTCGCTGGGCATGACGAGCAGCAGCGTATCGGCGTCGGCGCGGGCGACGGCGAGCGCGATCGCCGCGGCGGTGTTGCGCGGCATCGGTTCGACGAGCAGCGCGGCCTGCTGCGCGCCGAGCTGCGCGCGCACCGTGTCAACATGCGCGTCGCCGCACAGGATCATCGGCGGCGCGAACGCGTCACCGGCGGGGGTGCGGCCGAGCGTCTGCTGGAACAGGCTGGCGGGGCCGGTCAGCGGCAGGAACTGCTTGGCGCGCGTGCCGCGCGATTCGGGCCACAGGCGGGTGCCGGCGCCGCCGCACAGGATGACGGGTTGGATCGGGAGGGTCATGGCAGCGGTCTATCGCCCGTCGCGCGCCGGGTCACCCCCCTATCGACGTCCTCGCGACTATAGCCGCACCATCCGCATCCCGGCTTCGCCGTAGCGCGGGCCGCTGGTGCCGCCGACCGGAGCGGCAGCTTCGATGGTGGCGAGATCGTCGGCGGTGAGCGCGAGGTCGGCGGCGGCGACGCTGTCCTCCATCGTCGCGCGGCGCTTGGTGCCGGGGATCGGGACGATGTCGTCGCCTTGCGCGAGGAGCCAGGCGAGCGCGACCTGTGCTTTCGACGCGCCGTGGCGGTCGGCGACCGCGCCGATGGCGTCGACGACTTTCAGGTTGGCGGGAAGATTCTCCGCCGAATAGCGCGGGTCGTTCCGGCGCCAGTCGGTTTCGGCGAGCTCGTCGCGGCTGCGGATGGTGCCGGCGAGGAAGCCGCGGCCGAGCGGCGAATAGGGGACGAAGCCGATGCCGTTTTCGCGGCAGACGGCGAGGATCTCGTGCTCGACCTCGCGCTCCCAGATCGAATATTCGCTTTGCAGCGCGGCGATCGGTGCCGCCTTGGCGGCGCGGCGCAGCGTTTCGGGACCGGCTTCGGACAGCGCGATGTGGCGGACCTTGCCCTCGTGCACCAGTTCCATCATCCCGCCGACGACCTCCTCGATCGGCAGCGACGGATCGACGCGGTGCTGGTAGAAGAGGTCGATGGTGTCGATGCCGAGGCGCTGGAGCGACTCCTCGCACGATTTGCGCGCGTTGGCGGGCGATCCGTCGACCCCGACGATCTTCGGCCCGTCGAATTTGAACCCGAATTTGGTCGCGATGACCAGCCCGTCGCGCTTGCCCCTGATCGCCTCGCCAACCAGTTCTTCGTTGGTGAACGGGCCATAGATCTGCGCGGTGTCGAAGAAGGTGACGCCAAGGTCGATCGCGCGGTGGATGGTGCGGGTCGCTTCGCCGAGGTCGGCGTTTTCGCCGTAGAGGATGTTGCCGCCCTTGATCATCGGCATGCAGCCGATGCCGATCGCGGAGACGGTGAGGCCGTGGCCGAGGGTGCGGTATTTCATGGCATGGCTCCTGTGGGTGCGGGGTTGTCGGCGACGCCGTCGGCGGCATATTTGGTCGCGGTGACGTCGGCGATGACATTGCCGAGGGTGCGAAAGATATCGGGGAAGGTTTCGACCGCGACGAGCAGCGCGAGCGGCGCGACGGGCACCCCCATCGCGGTCGCGATCGGCGCGATCGAGGTCACGAAGCTGATCGATCCGGGCAGGCTGACCGCGCTGAGCGCCGAGGCGACCGCGACCGCGAGCCCCGCCGCCATCTCCCACGGCGTCAGTTCGAACCCGAACAGGGTCGCGACGTAGACGACGACCGCAAGGTTCATCGCGGTGCTGGTGAAGCGGAACAGCGCGACCGCGAGCGGCAGCACGACGTCGGCCTTCTGCGGATCGACGCCGAGCGCTGCGGACGAGCGGAGCATCGCGGGCAGGCTGGCGAGCGAGCTTTGGGTGCTGATCGCGACCGCCATCGTCGGCACCATCGCGCGCACGAACGCCGCCGGCGGAATGCGCACGACGACGATCGCGAGCAACAGCGCGAGCAGGATGCACGACACGCCGATCCCCGACACGATCAGGACATAATGGACGAGCCCGCCGAACGCCGCGAGCCCGGCCTTGACCGCCAGCGCATAGCCGAGCGCGAACACCCCGATCGGCGCCAGCGCGAGCACCCAGCCGATGACGATCAGCATCGCATCGCCGAGCGCCTTGAACAGCCCCGCCAGCGTCGCGCGCTGTTCGGGGGCGAGGCGGGTGATCGCGAAGGCGAAGATGGTGGTGAAGACGATGAGCGGCAGGATCGCGGTCTCGGCGGCCGCGGCGATCGGGTTGGTCGGGACCAGCGAGAGCAGGAAATCACCGAAACTGGGCGAGGCGCCGGCTTCGGCGCTGCCGCCGAGCCCGCTGCGCAAGGCGGCGGCGGTGTCGGCGGCGAGCGGAAAGATACGGAGCAGCAGCGGCGTCACGATCAGCGACATGACCCCCGACAGGATGATCGCGGCGAGGAAGATCAGCACCGCGCGGCTGGCCAGCTTGCCGGCGCGCGCGGCGTCGGCGGTGGCGGTGATCCCGGTGATCAGCAGCGCGACGACGAGCGGGACGATCGTCATCTTGAGTGCATTGAGCCAGAGCAGCCCGATCGGTTCGATCCACGGCAGCGAGGCGGTGCCGGCGTCGGGCGACAGCGTTTCGATGCCGATCCCCAGCAGCATCCCGCCGATCAATGCCGCCAGGATGATCCATGCCGATTTCACGTCCAATTCCTCCGGCCAACTTGCAAAGAAAAAAGCGGTAACCTAGGGCGATCCGCAAGGACCGGCGGAGCGTCGCGCTTTCGTCCGGCTTAGGTAGCAGAGGTGCCATGCGCAAGTTTTTCGGAACCGACGGTATCCGCGGCCTGACCAACCAGATCCCGATGACGGTCGAGGTCGCGATGCGCGTCGGCATGGCGGCGGGCGCGCACTTTCTGCGCGGCGACCACAAGCACCGGGTGGTGATCGGCAAGGACACGCGATTGTCGGGCTATATGCTCGAAAACGCGCTGGTGGCGGGGTTCACCAGCGTCGGCATGGATGTGGTGCAGGTCGGCCCGATGCCCACGCCGGCGATCGCGATGCTGACGCGGTCGATGCGCGCCGACCTAGGGGTGATGTTGTCGGCGAGCCACAATCCCTTTTACGACAATGGTATCAAGCTGTTCGGCCCCGATGGTTACAAGCTGTCGGATGCCGACGAGGCGGCGATCGAGCTGTTGCTGGCGCGCGAGCCGAAGCTGGCCGAACCGGCGCAGATCGGGCGCGCCAAGCGCATCGACGACGCGCGCGGCCGCTATATCCACGCGGTGAAACAGAGCCTGCCCGAATCGGTTCGCCTCGACGGGCTGAAGATCGTCCTCGATTGCGCCAACGGCGCCGCCTATAACAGCGCGCCGACGGTGTTCTGGGAGCTTGGCGCCGACGTCGTCGCGATCGGGGTGACCCCCAACGGCATCAATATCAACGACAAATGCGGCTCGACCTCGCCGGCGCTGCTGCAGGAAACTGTCGTCGCGAGCGGCGCCGACATCGGCATCGCGCTCGACGGCGACGCCGACCGGCTGATCGTCGTCGATGAAAAGGGCGCGATCGTCGACGGCGACCAGATCATGGCGCTGATCGGCGCGAGCTGGGCGCGGCAGGGGCGGCTGAAAGGCGGAGGGGTCGTCGCGACGGTGATGTCGAACCTCGGCCTCGAGCGCTTCCTGGAAGGCGAAGGGCTGCGGCTCGAGCGGACCAAGGTCGGCGACCGCTATGTGCTCGAGCGCATGAAGGAAGGCGGCTTCAACGTCGGCGGCGAACAGTCGGGGCACATGATATTGTCCGACCATGCGACGACCGGCGACGGCACGCTGGCGGGGTTGCAGGTGCTCGCCGAACTGGTTGCGTCGGGCAAACCGGCGAGCGAGCTGCTCCACCAGTTCGATCCGGTGCCGCAGCTGCTGAAGAATGTGCGTTTCGCAGGCGGCGAACCGTTAGGCGACGCGCAGGTGCAGGCGGCGATCGCCGACGGCGAGGCGGCGCTGAGCGGCCGCGGGCGCCTGGTCATCCGGGCGTCGGGCACCGAACCCCTCATCCGCGTCATGGCCGAAGGCGATGATGCATCCCAAGTAGAAAGCGTCGTCGACAGCATCTGCGACGCAGTCAGAAAGGCAGTAGAATAATGCTCGAAATGCGTCCCGATTGCGAAAAATGCGGCAAGGACCTGCCCGCCAATGTCCATGGCGCCTTCATCTGTTCGATGGAGTGCACCTTTTGCGCCAACTGCGCCGACCGGATGGACGAGCGCTGCCCCAATTGCGGCGGCGATCTGCTCGACCGGCCGCTGCGCGAGGGCGCGGCGCTGGCGAAATACCCGGCCTCGACGGTGCGGAAGTACAAGGTTTGACCCTTTCCCGCTTTCGTCATGCCGGACCCGATCCGGCATCCATAAACGCGGCGGCGTCATGGACCCCGGATCAAGTCCGGGGTGACGAAGACTGGGGGGTTGCGCCTTGACCGCACGCGTCCTGATCGTTGCCGGGTCCGATAGCGGCGGCGGCGCGGGGATTCAGGCCGATATCAAGGCGGTCACGATGCTGGGCGGCCACGCGATGACCGCGATCACCGCGATCACCGCGCAGAACACGCTGGGGGTCGAGGCGGTGCACGCGATCCCGACCGCGATGGTAAGCCAGCAGATGCGCGTCGTCGCCGAGGATATCGGCGTCGATGCGGTCAAGATCGGCATGCTCGGCGGCGCCGACACGGCAATGGCGGTCGCCGAGGAGCTGATCTCGGGCGTCTATGGCGAAACCTTCGTGTTCGATCCCGTCATGATCGCGACGAGCGGCGCGGTGCTGGCGGACGCGAAGACGGTCGCCGCGATGGAAGTGCTGGCGGAACTCAGCACCGTGGTGACGCCGAACCTGCCCGAACTCGCGGCGCTCTGCGGGCGCGAGGCGCTTGCCGAGGACGCGGTCGAGGGCGCGGCGGTCGCCTATGCGAAAAAGGCCAAGGCCGCGGTGCTGGTCAAGGGTGGCCACGGCACCGGCGAGACGATCACCGACCGGCTGGTCACCGAACATGGCACGATCGCGCTGTGGGAGGCGCCGCGGATCGAAACGCGCAGCACCCACGGCACCGGCTGCACGCTGGCGAGCGCGATCGCCTGCGGACTGGCGCAGGGCATGCCGCTGGAGCCCGCGGTGGCGCGGGCGCGCGATTTCGTGCGACTGGCGCTGCTCGACGCGCCGGGGCTGGGGCAGGGGCACGGCCCGATGGGGCAGCAGGCGGTGCGCAACGACGGGCTGTTCACCGGCCCGGCGCTCAACCAGATCACGCTGCCGGCCAGCGATTATGCGGTGTCGGTCGCCTATTACAAACAATTGGGGCTGACGCAGATCGTCGACAGTCCGGCGAATGGTTATGCGCGCTTCGAGGCGATCAACGGGGTGACGCTGTCGATCCATGTTCACGAAGGCGTGGGCGATAGCGCCGCGGGCGGCGCGACGACCTATCTGGAGAGCGGCGCGCTCGACGCCTGGGTCGCCTATCTGGCGCGGCGCGGGGTGCGGTTCGAGACGATGCCCGCCGACGAGGACTGGGGCTGGCGCGAGGCGCGACTGAGCGATCCGGCGGGCAACCGGTTGTGCCTGTATCAGGCGGGCGAGTATCGGAGGTATCCGCCGTGGCGGGTGTGACTTTTTCTGCTGCACCCTCAATCCGTTCGCATCGAGCGAAGTCGAGATGCCCATCGGCATGGCGTGACGGCGCCGGGTCTCTCGACTTCGCTCGACACGAACGGCAAGGAGAAGGCGGGTTGACCGGGGAAAGCGTATGATCGTCGGCGTCGACGAGGCGGGCAGGGGGCCGTTGGCGGGACCGGTGGTCGCGGCGGCGGTTTTGTTGTGCCCTGAAGGCATCCCCGGCCTCGACGATTCCAAGAAGCTGAGCGCCAAGCGCCGCGCCGAGCTCGACATCGAGATCAAGGCGCGCTGCCGCTGGGGCGTCGGCGAGGCGAGCGTCGCCGAGATCGACGGCATCAACATCCTGCAGGCGACGCTGCTGGCGATGACGCGCGCGGTCGACGCGCTGGGGTTCGAGCCCGTCGAGGTTCTGGTCGACGGCAACCGGCTGCCGCGCTGGCGTTATACCGCGCGGGCGATCGTCGGCGGCGACGCGCTGCACCCATGCATTTCGGCCGCCAGCATCGTCGCCAAGCAGCACCGCGACCGGTATATGGTGACCGCGGCGCGGGAATTTCCGCACTTTGGCTGGGATACTAACATGGGTTATGGTACCGCCCGGCATCTTGCGGCGCTGCGCCAGCATGGCCCGACGCCGCTTCACCGGACCAGTTTTGCCCCGGTCGCACAAATGCAGCTGGTCTGATCGACGGGAGAAAGCGATGCGCAGCGGGTTTACGGCCGACGACGTCGGCGCGCAGACGGGCCGCCGCTTCCTGGTGACCGGCGCCAACGCCGGCATCGGGTTCGAAACCGCAAAAATCCTGGCGGCACGCGGCGCGGCGGTCGTCCTGGCGTGTCGCGAAGAGGCGCGCGCCGACGCCGCGATGCAACGCATTCGCGCCGATGTGCCGCAGGCCGAGCTGTCGTTCCTGGCGCTCGACCTCGCCGACCTCGATCAGGTGCGGGCTGCGGCGAAGGCGTTGCTGGCCGGGCCGCGGATCGACGTGCTGATCAACAATGCCGGGGTCATGGTGCCGCCGCGCACGCTGACCAAACAGGGGTATGAGCTGCAATTCGGGGTCAACCACCTGGGCACCTTCGCCTTTACCGGTCTGGTCCACGGCCATGTCGACGACCGCATCGTGATCACGGCGAGCCTCGCCCACAAGGGCGGCCAGATCGATTTCAGCGACCTGTCGGCGGCGCGCAGCTACCAGAAATACCCGCGCTATCAGACGAGCAAGCTCGCGAACCTGCTCCATATGTTCGAACTCGACCGGCGGCTGGGCGCGGCGGGACGCTCGACGCAGGCGATCGGATGCCATCCGGGGGTGGCGATCACCGAGCTGACCCGGCACCTGCCGCTGCCGCTGCGCACGCTGAGTCCGCTCGCTGCGCCCTTTTTCAACAGCGCGGCGCAGGGGGCATGGCCGACGTTGCAGGCAGCGACCGGGGCGCATGTGCAGGGCGGCGACTATCTGGGGCCGCAGGGGCTGGGCGAAGTCAGCGGTCGATCGGGCGCCGCGCGCGCGACGCGCACCGCGCGCGATCCGGTGCTGGCGAACGAGCTGTGGGAGCGGTCGGTCGCGCTGACGGGGGTCGATCCGGGGATATGAATCCTCCCTGTCGCGAAGCGATGGGGAGGGGGACCGTTTGCGAAGCAAATGGTGGAGGGGCCGCCACGGTGCGCCAAAGCCCCTCCGTCAGCGCTTCGCGCTGCCACCTCCCCATGGCTTCGTCACAGGGAGGATTAAAGTAAGTTTTTTCCCCGGTGAGTCCTCACCGCCACACCACCAGTGGTTGAGTCCGCGGGTCGCCGCAGACTCCATATGCTGTGTGGGACTCGTTTCGTTCCCGTCGCGTTAACCATTGTTGCACCCGGAATCCCTAGAATCCCGGGCTTGACGGCGGACTCTGCCGGACTCATCAAGGCCATCTTTTCATGCGGGACAGGGGCGAGACATGGGCGTGATGGAACGGGTGAAGACCCCGGCGGCGAAGCAGCGCGCGGCCAAAACCTCATCTCCGTCGGCGCCGCCCGCGGACCTGCCGCTCGACAGCATCCTGCAGGGCGATTGCATCGACATGATGCGCAGCCTGCCCGCTGCGTCGGTCGACATGATCTTTGCCGATCCGCCGTATAATTTGCAGCTCGGCGGCGACCTGCATCGCCCCGATGGCAGCCAGGTCGATGCGGTCAACGACGAATGGGACAAGTTCGACAGCCTCGCCACTTATGACCGCTTTACCCATGCGTGGCTGAAGGAAGCCAAACGGATATTGAAACCGGGTGGCAGCATCTGGGTCATCGGCAGCTATCACAATATCTTCCGCGTCGGCGCTGCGTTGCAGGATCAGGGTTACTGGATCCTCAACGACGTGGTGTGGCGCAAGGCGAACCCGATGCCCAATTTCAAAGGCACCCGCTTTACCAACGCGCACGAGACTTTGATCTGGGCGTCGATGGGCGAGAAGGCGCGCTACACCTTCAACTATCGCGCAATGAAGACGCTGAACGACGAATTGCAGATGCGGTCGGACTGGCTGATCCCGATCTGCGGCGGGCAGGAGCGGCTGAAAAAGGGCGGCACCAAGGTGCATCCGACGCAGAAGCCCGAGGCGTTGCTCTATCGCATCCTGCTTGCCTGTTCGAACCCCGGCGACGTGATCCTCGACCCGTTTTTCGGTACCGGCACCACCGGCGCGGTCGCGAAGCGGCTGGGGCGGCATTACATCGGCATCGAACGCGAGGACGATTATATCGCCGCCGCGAAGGAGCGCATCGACATGGCGCTGCCGCTCGACGAGAGCGCGGTGAAGACGATGATGGCGCCGCGGGCGGCGACGCGGGTGGCGTTTGGAACGCTGGTCGAGGGCGGGTTGATCGCGCCGGGATCGCGGCTGACCGACGCCAAGCGCCGCTGGCACGCGGTGGTGCGCGTCGATGGCAGCCTCGATTGCGCCGGGCAGGCGGCCGGGTCGATCCACAAGGTCGGCGCCGCGGTGCAGGGCGCGCCGAGCTGCAACGGCTGGACTTTCTGGCATGTCGACGACGGCAAGCAATTGCGGGTTATCGACGCGGTGCGGCAGGACTGGCTGCTGGCGAACGAGGCTTAGACCGCTCTTCAATTCCGTTCGCCCTGAGCCTGTCGAAGGGTCGCTCTTCTCTTCGGCCGTCAAAGAAGAACGGTGCTTCGACAAGCTCAGCGCGAATGGATAGAGGGAGCGTTATGTTTCAACCACTGACCAAGCCCGACCTCGGCAGCTCCGCACCCGATGCGCAAATCTATTGCCGCCCGGCGTGTTTCGTCGACCGTCCGCACGAGCTCGACGACGACTGCCTGCGGATTGCCGACACGATGGTTTGGTTCGCGGCGTGGCATGTCAGCGTGCGCGATGGCGGTGCGGTGCGGTCGGCGATCGTGGCGGTGGGCGAGTTCGACGGCTGGCTCGCGGCGATGCCCGAGGCGCTGGCGCGGGCGGCGACGGCGCAGCGCGCCGCGGTGGCGCGGCCGCGCGGCACGCTGAACCTTGGCGAGCGGACGGTGCGGCTGAACGAGCCGCAGCTCATGGGCATTTTGAACGCGACGCCTGACAGCTTTTCCGACGGCGGCAGCCATATCGATACCGAGGCGGCGATGGAGCATGGCTTTGCGATGGCTTCGGCCGGCGCGGCGATCGTCGATGTCGGGGGTGAATCGACGCGGCCGGGGGCGCCGCCGGTGTGGGAAGGCGACGAGATCGGGCGGGTCGAGGGCATTGTCGCGGCGCTGGCCAAGGGAGGCGTCGCGGTGTCGATCGACACGCGCAAGGCCGCGGTGATGGAGGCGGCGCTGGCCGCCGGAGCGCGGGTCGTCAACGATATTTCGGCGCTGCGTTACGACGACCGTGCACTCGAGGTCGTCGCGGCGGCGGGGTGCCATGTCGTGCTGATGCACGCGCCATCTGCATCGAGCGATCCGCATGCGGGCGGGGCGTACGTGCACCCGCTGTTCGACGTTTACGACATGCTCGCCGCGCGCGTCGCGACGTGTATCGCGGCGGGGATCGACCCGGCGAAAATCATCGTCGATCCGGGCATCGGTTTCGGCAAGGGGGTCGCCGACAATCTGGCGCTGGTCAACGGGCTGGCGCTGTTCCACACGCTGGGCTGTCCGATCCTGTTCGGCGCGAGCCGCAAGCGGATGATCGGCGCGCTCGACAATGAAGCGCCGGTCGACGAGCGGCTGGGCGGCACCGTCGCGCTGCACTATCAGGCGGCGGCGTATGGTGCGCAGTTGCTGCGGGTGCACGACATCATCGAAAACCGTCAGGCGCTGCGCGTGTGGCGCGGGCTGCGCGATGCCGCGCTCACTGGCTGAGGCAACCCCCGCGACGCTCCCGCGTATATCTCCCGACCCCGGCGCGATCCCGCGCCATTCCCCATCGGAGAGAGATTTATGCAACTTCCCACCGGCTCGCACGTCGCCGTCGCCGACGGCACCCAGTTCCAACTGTTCAAGAACAGCGGCACCGACCAGGATCCCAGCCTGAAGGCCGTCGACCTGCCGACGAGCGACGAATCCGCCCACAATGCCGGGCAGGGCGACAGCCCGCGCCAGAATGAGGAAGCCGGCCATGCCGCCTCGGTCGCCGCAGCGCTGAACGCGGCGGTGCTGTCGAACAAGATCAAGCAGCTGGTGGTGATCGCCGATCCGAGCACGCTGGGCGAGATGCGCAAGCAATATCACAAGACGCTGGAAGCGGCGCTGGTCGGCGAAATCGCCAAGACGCTGACCGGCCAGTCGACCGACGACATCCTGAAATCGATCGCCAGCGCATAGTGGGTGGCTAGGCGCGTTCGGTCGGCTTCCGCGACTTCTTTTCGCGCGCGACTTCGGTCGCCAGCGCTTCGAGGCGCGGCTCCCACGTCCGTTTAAAGCGCTGCACCCACGCGTCGATCTCGTCGAAGCGTTCGGGCGCCACGGTATAGAGCCGCTGGCGCCCTTTCGCCTCGGCGGTCGCAAAGCCGCTGTCGCGCAGGACGCGCAGATGCTGCGACACCGCGGGCTGCGAGATGCCGAATTCGGCGGCGATCGCCGCGACCACGTCGCCCGATGTGCGCTGCCCGTCGGCAAGCAACTCGAGGATACGGCGGCGCACCGGGTCGCCAAGAACGTCGAAGGCATGCATCACTTGGGTGCGGCAACGCCGGTGTAGAAGGCGGTCGTCGCCACACCCGCCCGGCGCGCATTGGCATCGGGCGTGCCATAGGCGATCGATGCTGCGGTCCACGCGTCGCTGCTCGCGGTCGAGAAGGCCTTGCCCTCCTCGCTCAGACCCCAGCTTTCCTCAGAGAAACGCTCATTGCCTTCGCCGGTTTCGATATGCCAGCCGAGCCCCAGCAACGACAGGTCCCAGCCGACGCCGACGGCGCCAGGGCCGAACTTGTCCCAGAACTCCTCCGATTTGTCGTCGAGCGGAGCGATGTGGCGCAGCGTCAGGCGGGTCGAGTATTCGCCCGCTTCGGCCAGCGCGACCTCGACCCGGCTCGTGCCTCCGCCATATTCCCACGTCAGCGCGAAACGGCGCGGCGGTTCGCATGCCGTGACGGTGCCGCCGGCATTGCCCTTGATCTGGTAGCTGCCGCCGAGTTCGAGGTCGCCTTCGACCGGCGCGAACCAGCGCGGAATGCGGTCTTTGGCGGTGATTGCATCCCACAAGTCATCAATATCGGTCGGATAGTGGCGCGAGGCGACAACGGCGCGGGCGGGCTGGCCGTCGTGCGTTACATCCTCGACCTGGCGGACGACCATGGTGGCCTGGGCGATGGTGTCGAACGACATAGTGATTCTCCCGGTTGATGGCGGGAGAGTCATATAAGTTGAAACTTATATATCAAGCGCATTCGGCTCGACCGGGCTCGAGATGCGTCAGGCGGCGGTGTCGATCCCGAGGTCGCTCAGTTTGCGATAGAGGGTCGAGCGGCCGATGCCGAGGCGGCGGGCGACTTCGCTCATGCGGCCGCGATAGTGGCCGATCGCGAGGCGGATGACGTCGGCCTCGATTTCCTCGAGCGGGCGAAGATTGCCGTCGGGGAGGTAGAGGGTGACGCCGATCGCTTCGCCGTTGATCGCGATGTCGCCGCCGCTGGCGACGTTGCCGCCGCCGCCGAGCGCGGCCTCGATGGCGCGAAAGTCGGCGCTGGTGAGCACGTCGGTGCGGCTTTCGACCGCGGCGCGGAACAGCACGTCCTGGAGCTGGCGGACGTTGCCCGGCCAGGCGTAGGCGGCGAGCAGGCGCAGCGCATCGTCGGTGACGCCGATCGGGCCCATGCCGGGCAGCCCGCCGATGCGCGCGAGCAGGTGGCGCGCGAGCGGGCCGACGTCGCCGCGGCGTTCGGAGAGCGGTGGCAGGGTGAATTGCGCGCTCGACAGCGCATAGAACAGGTCTTCGCGGAAATGGCCGGCCTCGATCAGCTTGTCGAGCGGGCTGGCGCTCGTCGCGATGATCCGCACGTCGACGCTCTGGCGGATTGAGCCGCCGATCATCTGGACTTCGCCGCTGGTCAGAAATTCGACGAGTTTGGCCTGCGTTTCGAGCGGGATGCATTCGACATGGTCGATGATGATGCTGCCGCCGTCGGCCTGAACCAGTCGCCCGACCTGACGATCGAAGGCGCCGGCAAAGGCGCCGCGTTCGTGGCCGAACAGCCCCGATCCGATCAGCCCCGGCGATACCGCCGAACAATCGACCATGACGAGCTGGCCGCGGGCGCGTGGGGACGCGCTGTGGATCGCGCGGGCGAACACTTCCTTGCCGGTGCCGGGACGACCGTTGATCATCACCGGCACGCGGGCGCGCGCGGCCTTGGCAGCGATCGCGAGCGCGCTGCGGAAATTTGGGCTCGACCCGATGATCTCTTCGAACGCCAGCGGGGCGCGGAGCTTTTCGGTGAGCGGGCGCAGTTCGCCCTGCGGCCCCGTCGGCGAGGCGATGCGGTCGAGCGCCTCGAGCAGCCGGTCGGGGGCGATCGGTTTCTGGACGAAATCGCTGGCGCCGGCGCGCATCGCGCCGACCGCGACTTCGACGCCGTTGCGCATGGTGATGACGATGACCGGCAGGGCCGGGCGCCAGCGGCGCAATTCGGCGACGAATTCGGACATTTCCATGCCCGGCGTGCCCTGATCGACCAGCACCGCGTCGAGCGCCATGCCGTCCTGGGTGCCGAGCTTGGCCAGCGCGGTGTCGGCATCGCCGACGACCATCGAGCGCCAGCCGCCACGCGACACCAGCGCGGCGAGAAAGCGCTGCTGCGCCGTCTCGCTGTCGACGATCATAACCGTTCGCGTGTCGCGCATGCTCGCCATCGCTGTGAATTTGCCCCCATAGCCGGTCGGTCGTTCAGCGGTTGCGCTGTGGCCGACCGCTGTACTGCCGATGGGTAAAGGGGCGATTAAGGGCGTCGGGCTTTTGCGGCTGCGGCCCATCGGGCCAAACGGGCTATTGAGCATCGCGGGCGGCGTGGCTAAGACCGGCACCATCGCGATTCTGGGCATCCCGCCGTATATTTGCGGGATCATCGGCCCGCAGGGACAGGCAAAGAGGACAAGATCATGGCACAACCGGAAATGAAGTCGGCCGAGGCAACCTATACCGGGTTCATCAGCCTGCTGAAGATCGGATCGATCATCACCGCGGTCGTGACGATCTTCGTCGTGCTGCTGATCGCGTCCTGAGCGGATGCGCATCGCCGTCCTGAAGGAGCTCGCCCCCGGCGAGACCCGCGTCGCTGCCACCCCCGAAACCGTCAAGAAATTCATCGGCCTGGGCGCCGACGTTGCCGTCGAGACGGGGGCGGGCGAGGCCGCATCGGTCGCCGATGCCGACTATGCCGCCGCGGGCGCCAGCGTCGCGGCGCGCGGCGAGGTGCTGAAGGGCGCGAACATCATATTGGCGATCCAGGGACCCGATCCGCAGGGCCTGAGCGGCTTTGCCGACGGCGCCTGGCTGGCCGCCGGGCTCAATCCGTTCGGTGAGCGCGCGCGCATCGATGCCTATGCCAAGCTTGGAATCGAAGCGCTGGCGATGGAATTCATGCCGCGCATCACGCGCGCGCAGTCGATGGACATCTTGTCGAGCCAGGCGAATCTGGCGGGGTACAAGGCGGTGCTGATCGCGGCGAACGCCTATGGCCGCGCCTTTCCGATGATGATGACCGCGGCGGGCACGGTGAGCGCCGCCAAGGCGTTCGTCATGGGGGTCGGCGTCGCGGGCCTGCAGGCGATCGCGACCGCTCGGCGGCTCGGGGCGCAGGTGAGCGCGACCGACGTGCGCGCCGCGACCAAGGAACAGATCATGTCCCTCGGCGCCAAGCCGATCTTCGTCGAGACGGTGGCGGGGATCGAGGGCGAGGGCGCGGGCGGCTATGCCACCGAAATGTCCGACGAATATAAGGCGGCGCAGGCCGAGCTGGTGTCGTCGCACATCGCCAAGCAGGACATCGTGATCACCACCGCGCTGATCCCGGGGCGCCCCGCGCCGCGGCTGATTTCGGACGCGCAACTTGCCACGATGCGCAGCGGCAGCGTGATCGTCGATATGGCGGCCGAAAGCGGCGGCAATGTCGAAGGATCGGTCTCGGGCGAGGCGAAGCGCATTCACGGCGTGACGGTGATCGGCGCGAAGAATATCGCGGCGCTGATGCCCGCCGATACCAGCGCGTTGTTCAGCCGCAATCTGTTCAATTTCCTGTCGGCCTTCTGGGACAAGGACGCGGGCAAGCCGGTGCTTGACGAGGAAATCGGCAATGCCATCCGCCTGACGCAGGGCGGCAAGGTCGTGAACGAGCGGCTGCTCTGATGGGACTGTTCAGCGCCAGCGATCTCGACGTCACATCGGCCGCCGCCGAGTTCGGGCATGCCCTGATCGCCGGCGAGACGATCCTCGCGGCGTTCCGGACGATCCGCGATTCGGTGCTGCTGACCGACCAGCGCCTGATTTACATCAACGTTCAGGGCCTGACCGGATCGAAGGTGGAATTCCAGTCGGTGCCGTGGCGGTCGGTGGTGCGCTTTGCGCTGGAAACCGCGGGCACCTTCGACCTCGACGCCGACATGAAGATCTGGGTGTCGGGGGCGGCGGAACCGTTGCAGGTCAAGGTGTCGCGCAAGAGCGACCCGCGCGTCATCCAGCGGATCATGGCCGAACAGACGCTGCTCAAGCGTTAGCTTGTATCAGCATTCCTGACCCTAGGCTTCTGGTCGTGGGCAACTGGCGCTGGCCGCCTCGGTTCATCGCGTGAATTGAAACTATTCTGTCTTGCGGTGCGTCTATCGGGCGCGGCGACCGTATCTTCGGCCGCAGGCGCGGCACACCCCGCGCCGGCAGACGTCCCGTCCCCCGATGGGCTTACAGGAGAATTTTATGACTCGCGCAATTTTGATGACGGCGGTGGCCGCCGCCGGACTGGGCCTCGCTGGTTGCAACAGCAGCACCGAAACGCCCCCGACCGAAACCACCACCGTCGCGGCGGGCGAAACCGCCTCGATGGATGCAGCCGGGGCCAACCCGATGGTCGGCGGCGCCGAAATGCTGCCGACGAAGAACATCGTCGAAAACGCCTCGGCCTCGCCGATCCACAAGACGCTGGTTGCAGCGGTGACCGCCGCCGGGCTGGCGCCGACGCTGACCGGAGCGGGGCCATTCACGGTGTTCGCGCCGACCGACGCCGCCTTTGCCCAGGTCGCGCCGGAAACACGTGACGGCTGGATGCGCCCGGCGCAGAAGGAAGTGCTGGCCGGCGTGCTGAAAAACCATGTCGTCCCCGGCCGTCTGACCGCCGCCGACCTGGCCGCGCAGATCACCGCGGGCGGCGGCAAGGCCGTGCTCAAGACCGCCGACGGCCAGGATCTGACCGCGACGCAGAGCGGCGATTCGATCATCCTGACCAGCGCCAGCGGCAACAAGGCGACGGTGACGCAGGCCGACGTCGGCCAATCGAACGGCGTGATCCACGTCGTCGATGCGGTACTTGTCCCCAAGATGTAACCGGGCGGCGCCCCGCGCCGCACGACATAATCTGTCTCAAACGGCCCGCATTTCTCGGTTTCGAGCGATGCGGGCCGTATTTTTTGCCCGCTTTGGAGTCGACACACCCCGGCGCGCGCGGCAAGAGGTGCGCCAAGCGGAATCAGCAGGGGAGCGCGCCGTGGATTTCATCGCGATATTTTCGATTTTCGTCCTGGCGTGTTTCGTCGGCTATTTCGTCGTCTGGTCGGTGACCCCGGCGCTGCACACGCCGTTGATGAGCGTGACCAATGCGATTTCGTCGGTCATCATCGTCGGGGCGCTGATCGCCAGCGCCGCTGCGGGTTCGGCCTCGTCGAAATGGCTCGGGCTTGCGGCGGTGGTGATGGCGAGCGTGAACATCTTCGGCGGCTTTGCGGTCACCGCGCGCATGCTGGCGATGTACAAGAAAAAGGAGCGCTGAGATGGACATCCAGTCGATCCTTGCCGCCGCCGCCGGCGATCACGGCCTGGCGGTGAACCCCTGGGCCGCCGTCGCCTATCTGGTGTCGGGCGTGTTCTTCATCCTGGCGCTGCGCGGCCTGTCGTCGCCGGCCTCGGCGCAGCGCGGCAACCGTTACGGCATGATCGGCATGACGATCGCGGTGGTCACGACGCTGCTGACGCATGTTCCGCGCCTCGACGGCGGGGCGCTCGACAGCATCGCGATGATCGAAATCCTGATCGCAATCGGCATTGGCGCCGTCATCGGCATCGTGATGGCGCGGCGGATCGCGATGACCGCGATGCCGCAGCTGGTCGCGGCGTTCCACAGCCTCGTCGGCCTCGCCGCGGTCGCGGTGGCGGCGGCGGCGTATCTCAACCCGCAGGCGTTCGGCATTGCCGACGCGGCGGGGCAGATTTACACGGTCAGCCGGATCGAAATGGGCCTCGGCATCGCGATCGGTGCGATCACGTTCTCGGGTTCGGTCATCGCCTTCCTCAAGCTCAACGGCAATATGTCGGGTTCGCCGATCATGCTGCCGGGCCGGCACCTGATCAATCTTGGCACGCTCGCCGCGATCATCGGCCTCGTGGCCTATTTCACGGTCGACCAAAGCCCATGGGTGTTCTGGACCGTCACCGGGCTCAGCTTCGCCATCGGTTTTCTGCTGATCATCCCGATCGGCGGCGCCGACATGCCGGTCGTCGTGTCGATGCTCAACAGCTATTCGGGCTGGGCGGCGGCGGCGATGGGGTTCACGCTCGGCAACACCGCGATGATCATCACCGGTGCGCTCGTCGGCTCGTCGGGGGCGATCCTGTCGTACATCATGTGCCGCGCGATGAACCGCAGCTTCATCAGCGTGATCGCCGGCGGTTTCGGCGCCGATGCGGGGCCGAGCGACGGCGGATCGAAGGAACAGCGGCCGTGGAAGCCGGGCAGCGCCGAAGATGCGGCGTTCCTGATGAGCCAGGCCGACACCGTCATCATCGTCCCCGGTTACGGCATGGCGGTGGCGCAGGCGCAGCACGCGCTGCGCGAAATGGCCGACCAGTTGAAGAAAGAGGGCGTGACGGTCAAATATGCGATCCATCCCGTCGCGGGCCGTATGCCCGGCCATATGAACGTCCTGCTCGCCGAAGCTAACGTCCCTTATGACGAGGTGTTCGAGCTGGAGGACATCAACGGCGAGTTTGCGCAGGCCGACGTCGCCTTCGTCATCGGCGCCAACGACGTGACCAACCCGTCGGCGAAGACCGACAAGACCTCGCCGATTTACGGCATGCCGGTGCTCGACGTCGAAAAGGCGAAGACGGTGCTGTTCGTCAAGCGCTCGATGGGCGGGGTCGGTTATGCCGGGGTCGACAACGACGTGTTTTACATGGACCAGACGATGATGCTGCTGGGCGATGCCAAGAAGATGGCCGACGATATCGTGAAAGCGCTGAGCGGCAGCGGGCATTGATAAGACCCAATTCCGTTCGTGCTGAGCCTGTCGAAGCACCGTCCTTTTCCGCGACGCTGGAAAGGAAGAACGGCCCTTCGACAAGCTCAGGGCGAACGGATATTTTGAGCGAAGCGTTCGGAGATTGAATTTTGCGTAAAATCGGCCTGATCGGCGGCATCAGCTGGGCATCGACCGAGCTGTATTACCGTCATCTCAACAAGGGGGTGCAAAAGCGCCTCGGCACCGCCTGTTCGGCGCCGATCCTGATGGAGAGCCTGAATTATTGCGACCTGTCGCGGCTGACGACGGCCGAGCAGTGGGACCATGCCAAGGCGGTGCTGATCGCGTCGGCGCAGCGGCTGGAGGCGGCGGGGGCGACCGCGCTGATGATCGCGGCCAATTCGATGCACAAGGTCGCCGACGACGTCGCCGCGGCGATTTCGATCCCGCTGATCCACATCGTCGATGAAACCGGCGCGAAGATGAAGGCCGACGGCATCAAGGCCGCGGCGGTGGTCGGCACCCGCAACGTGATGACCGAAGCGTGGTTCCGCCAGCGGCTGGTGCGCCACGGGCTGACGCTGGCGCCCTATGACCAGGCGCGCGCCGAGGCGATCGACAACATCATCTATGACCAGCTGATGCAGGGCAAGGTGGTCGAGGAATCGCGCCGCACGATGCGCACCTTCATCACCGACATCGCCAAGCAGGACATCCAGGCGCTGGTGCTGGCGAGCACCGAACTGGTGATGCTGGTCGATCCCGACGCGAACATCCTGCCGATCTATGACACCACGCGCATCCATGTCGCGGCGGGGGTGGACTGGATTCTGGGGGAAGACTGAACCTCTCCCCTCCCGCTTGCGGGAGGGGTCGGGGGTGGGCCGCACCGTCGCATTTGCCCACCCCGCTGCGACTAGCGAGCAAGCTCGCAAGTCTCGCTGCCCCTCCCGCAAGCGGGAGGGGATGTGCCTTACCCCACCTTCGTCCACGTCACGGTGCGGCAGAACACCGACACGCAGCCCTTCATCGTCAGCTTGTCGCCCTTCACGCGCAGGTGCGCCTTGTAATAGCGGCCGTCTTCGGGGCTGTAGCCCTGGCCGCGCCAGCCGCCGCCATCGGGGACGAGGTCCCAATAGATTTGCATGCCGGCGACCTTGCGGCCGCGCTTGGCCTTGTCGGGATTGCGCTCGTCGAGCTGGCCGCCGGCAGGCTGCTTGATCAGCAGGCGGTCGATGCGCCCGCACATCTTGGCACCGCACGGCGCCATCGCGACGATGCCCTTGCCGTCGTCGGTTTTCCAGCGGCCGGCGATCGACGCCGGTGCCGCGGCCATCGACGGCACGGCAATGAAGGCGACGAGCGCCAGCGCGTATCTGTGAATCAATGCGACCTCCCCGGGTTCTCTTTAGCTACAGCCATGTCAGCAACATGGCTTGGCATCGCGCCAGTCTTGCACCATGCTGGCAAAAAACAAGGGAGAGTCTCATGCGATTCCATCATTTCGTCGCATCGCTGGCGACCGCGCTGGTCATCGCGGCGCCCGCCGCCGCCAAGACGATCAGCGTCAGCGCGGCGACCCCCGACGCCAATGAAAAGCTGCAGGAGGCGCTGATCGTCGCCGAGCCGGGCGATGTCGTCGAACTCGGCGCCGGGACGTGGCAGCTGACCGACGGGCTGTCGCTCGACGTCGCCAATGTCACGGTGCGCGGCTCGGGGACGGGCGAGGGCGGCTCGATCCTCGACTTCACCGGCCAGCAGGGCGCGGGCGAGGGGCTGCTGGTCACCTCCGACGATGTGTTGCTGACCGGGTTCGCGGTGCTCAACACGAAGGGCGACGGGATCAAGTCGAAGGGTGCCGACCGCATCGTCTATCACCAGCTGCGCGTCGAATGGACCGGCGGGCCGAAGGCGACCAACGGCGCGTACGGCATCTATCCGGTCGAAAGCACCGACGTACTGATCGACAGCGTCTATGTTCGCGGCGCGTCGGATGCGGGCATTTATGTCGGCCAGTCGAAGAATATCGTCGTGCGCGAATCGGTGGCGACCGAAAATGTCGCGGGGATCGAGATCGAGAACAGCTTCGATGCCGACGTCCACGACAATATCGCCAACCGCAACACCGGCGGCATATTGGTGTTCGACCTGCCCAGCCTGCCGATGCAGGGCGGGCACAATGTCCGCGTCTTTTCAAACGTCGTCAGCGACAACAGCGTGCCGAACTTCGCCCCCGCCGGCAATATCGTCGCGAGCGTGCCGACCGGCACCGGGGTGCTGGTGATGGCGAACCGCCATGTCGAGATCTTCGACAATGTGTTCGACCAGAACGGCACCGCGAATGTGATGATCGTCGGCTATCGCTACGCCCACAAGGACCCGAAATACCAGCCGCTGCCCAAGGATATCGTCGTGCGCGACAACCAGCATGGCAAGGCGGGTTATGCCCCCGCCTTTCCGGGCGGGGCCGAGATTGCGGCGGCGTTCGGCGGGACGATCCCGCCGGTGCTGTGGGACGGCGCCGGCGACGCGGTGGTGCTCGATAAGGTCGGCGTCCTGTCGCTGAACCTGCCCGACGTCGCGACCCCGCGCGAGCAGGCGCAACCCGCGCCCGCCGACCTGTCGCAGGGCACGCCGCCGGCGCCACTGCCCGGCATCACGCTGCCCGAAGCGATGGAGGCGAAGGTCCGGTGAGACGCGTTTTCGCCGCGGTCGCCGCCGCGCTGCTGTGTGCCAGCGGCGCGGGGGGCGTGCCGCTGCCCGGCGTCAATCAGGACGTGATCGATAGCGACGCGATGCCGCAGAAATTGTCGGCGTTCGGGCTGTTCCATATGGGCGATCCGAAGGTGCCGCTGGCGCGGGTCGGCTATACGCTGCGCACCCCGCTGTTCAGCGATTATGCCGACAAACAGCGCTTTATCTCGATCCCCGCGGGTAAAAAGGCCGCGGTTGCCGCCGACGGGACGATCGAATTCCCGGTCGGGACGGTGCTGGTCAAGAGTTTCGGGTGGAGCGACGTGGGCGGCGGGCGCCCGGTCGAAACGCGGTTGCTGATCCGCCGTGCGGGCGGGTGGACCGCCTTGCCCTATATCTGGGACGCCGACGGCAAGGATGCGACGCTGGCGCTGGGCGGGCGGCGCGTTCCGGTGACGTTCAAGAGTCCCGACGGCGAGGTGCACCGCATCCGCTATGCGGTGCCGAACAAGAACCAGTGCAAGGAATGCCACAGCCTGAACGGCGAAATCGTGCCGATCGGGCCGAAGGCGCGCAATTTCGTCGTCGGCGACGC
Organism: Sphingopyxis sp.; assembly: GCF_050916055.1. Lineage (GTDB taxonomy): Bacteria > Pseudomonadota > Alphaproteobacteria > Sphingomonadales > Sphingomonadaceae > Sphingopyxis. The sequence goes on along the minus strand of NZ_CP051527.1, from coordinate 1,718,359 downwards.
AGCCTCGACCTATTTCGAAAATCCGGCGGCGCTCAAGCCGGTGATGCCGGTTTGGGACGATCCCAGAACGGGCAGCGTCGCCGACCGCGCGCGCGCCTATCTCGACGTCAATTGCGCGCATTGCCACAACCCGGCGGGCAGCGCGTCGAACAGCGGCCTGTTCCTGCGCTGGACCGACGATGCGGCGGGGGTCAATTACGGGATCGGCAAGCGCCCGACCGCGGCAGGGCGCGGCAGTGGGGGGATGGATTTCGCGATCGCGCCGGGCGATGCGGCGCATAGTTTCATGATCTACCGGCTGGAGAGCACCGATCCCGGCATCGCGATGCCCGAGGTCGGGCGATCGACGGTGCACCGGGAGGGCGCGGCGCTGCTGCGGCAATGGATTGCGGAGATGCCGAAAGGCGGGCTAAAGGCCACAGGCGGTAAATCGACGCCGTAAACTGATCGACGATACCCCAAACCCGTTCGTCCTGAGCTTGTCGAAGGACCGTTCGTCCTTTCGACGCCGCGACAAGAGCGGTGCTTCGACAAGCTCAGCACGAACGGTCAGGGGAGTCTGCGAATAACTGCTATGGTGTGCACTCCATGACCAACCTCGTCCTCCACGATTATTTCCGCTCCTCGGCGAGCTTTCGCGTTCGCATCGCGCTGAACCTGAAAGGGCTCGCGTACGAGCGCGTCGAGGTCAGCCTGATCGCCGGCGAGCAGCGCAGCGACGCCTATCTGGAGCAGAATGCGCAGGGGTTCGTGCCGATGCTGGTCGCCGATGGCGAGCCGATCATCCAGAGCATGGCGATCATCGACTGGCTCGACCGTGCCTATCCCGCGCCGCGGCTGATCCCCGACGAAGCGATGCCGCGCGCGGTGGCGCTGGCACAGGCGCAGGTGGTGGCGAGCGACATCCACCCGCTCAACAATCTGCGCGTGCTCAAATATTTGACCCGCGACCTCGGCCTCAACGAGACGACCAAGGATCGCTGGATCGCGACTTGGATCGCGCAAGGCTTTGACGCCCTTGAAGCCATGGCGGGCGAGGGCCGTTATCTGGGCGGCGAAAGCCCGAGCATCGCCGACTGCTGCCTGGTGCCGCAGATGTATAATGCGCGGCGTTTCGAGGTGCCGCTCGATGCCTATCCGCGGCTCGTCGCGATCGACGCGGCGTGCATGGAGTTGGAAGCCTTCCAGAAGGCGCATCCCGACGCGGTCAAGCCCGCGTGATCCGGTTGCTGACAGGCGCGGCGCTGCTGGCGATGCCGGCGGCGGCGATGGGGCAGGATGCGGCGAGCGAGGCGCCCGAGGAAATTTGCTGCATCAACTGGGTGCGCCTGCCGCCGCAGGTGATCGTCGTCAACGGCAGCGGCGCGCTAGCCCCTTCCGACAGCGACCAGGTTCAGGCCGACAGCCTTATATCGAATCTCGAACCCGGGCTGGGCAGCCGGATTGAAAACCGCCTGCGCGACGAGGCTGGGATCGTCCAGTTCCGCCGCTCGGACGGCCGCAGCGCGCATCCGACTAGCCAGGGCGTGACGCTGCGCGGGCTGGGCGGCAACGCAGCGAGCCGCGCGCTGGTCACATTGGACGGCGTGCCGCAGGCCGATCCGTTCGGCGGCTGGGTGCCGTGGAGTGCCTATGACGCGATCAACCTGGGCGGGATCATCGTCACCCGCGGCGGCGGCAGCGGCGTCGATGGCGCAGGCGCGCTGGCGGGAACTGTCGGCCTCTATTCGACGATGACCGACGGCGCGACCGGCAGCGTCGCTTACGGCAGCCGCGACAGCCTGGACGCGTCGGCATCGGTCGGCGGAAAAATCGGCAGCGGCGAGATTGCGGTCGATGGGCGTTACAGCCGCGGCGACGGCTTCATCCCGGTCGTCGATGGCCAGCGCGGGACGGTCGATCGCGCTGCGCCTTATGAACAGGGCGGGCTGGGTCTGCGGCTGCGCTTCGATGCGGGCGCAGACAGCCGGATCGAAGCGAGCGTCCGCGGCTTTTCCGACCATCGCGACCGCGGCACCGATTTCTCGGCGAGCCGGACCGACGGCATCGACGCCAGTCTGCGCTTCCTCCACAATCCTTATGGCCGAACCCAATGGCTCGCGCTGGCCTATATCCAGGTGCGCGATTTCGACAGCGGGTTCGCCAGCGTCGCGCCGGGGCGGAACAGCGTCGCCCCGGCGCTGTTTCAGCGCGTCCCGGCGACCGGTCTCGGCGCCCGCGTCGAACTGCGACCCGCGATCGGCGGCAACAACCCGCTGCGGCTGGGCGTCGACTGGCGCCGCACCACCGGCCGCACCGAAGAGGATTTCTTCTTCACCGCCGGGGTTCCCGGCCGCCACCGCATTGCCGGGGGGAGCAGCGACACGGTCGGCGCCTTTGCCGAATGGACGTCGGGCGACCGCGGCTATGGCCTGCTCTGGACGCTCAGCGGTCGCGTCGATCGCTGGTGGCTGGGCGAGGGCTATCGCCTCGAACGCAATATCGCCGGCCCGGTCATCACAGATCTGCGCTTTGCGGCGCGACAGGGCTGGGAAGGCAGCGGCCGTGCGGGCGTGCGCTGGTCGTGGGACGAGCTATCGCTGCGCGCCGCCGCCTATCGCGGCTGGCGCCTGCCGACGCTCAACGAACTATATCGGCCCTTCCGGGTCGGGGCCGAGGTGACGACCGCCAATGAAGCCTTGAAGCCCGAACGGTTGTGGGGCGGCGAGGTCGGGATCGATTTCGAGCGCGATGGCACCAAACTCTCGGCGACGGTCTTTGCCAATCACCTGACCAACGCGATCGCCAACGTGACCCTCGCGCCGAACCTCAACCAGCGGCAGAACCTCGACGCCATCGACAGCAAGGGGGTCGAGTTCCGCGCCGAGCAGCGGTTCGGTTTCGCGACGCTGCGGGCGTCCTACGCCTTCACCGATGCGAACGTCGATGCGTCGGGGGGGGCTGCGGCGCTCGACGGACGCCGTCCGGCGCAGATCGCCAAGCATGGCGGCAGCGTGTCGCTGCGCAGCAATGGCGAAGGTCCGTTCGGCGGGTTCGCGACGCTGCGTTACGTCGGCAAGCAGGCCGAGGACGATCTTGGTACCCAATTGCTCGGCGACGCGCTGACCCTCGACGCGGGGGTGTCTTGGCGGCTGTCGGGTGCGATCAGCGTCGAGGCGCGGGGTGACAATCTGTTCGACGAACTGGTGCCGGCGGCGATTTCGTCGGCGGGGATCGTCGAGCGGGCGACGCCGCGGACCTTGTGGGTGGGGGCAAGGTTTTCGTTCTAGAATATTCGAAGGGTTATGAAATCCGGGCGTCATGTCCCGACTTGGTCAGCATTTGCATCGCGCCAAGGCTTCACAGATGGCAAACATGCGATAAGGTTGCCGCATGGCCGCGAAAACCCTGAATCTCGACAATTTCCTGCCCTACCGGCTGTCGATCGCGTCGAACGCGCTGTCGGAGCGGATCGCGGCCGAATATCAGAACCGCTTCGGGCTGAAGATTCCCGAGTGGCGGTTGATGGCGGTGCTTGGCGAAGGGACACCGAAGACGCAGCGCGCGCTGGTCGAGGCGACGCGGATGGACAAGGTGACGGTCAACCGTGCCGCCAAGGCGCTCGCCGACCGGAATCTGATCGCGCGCCAGGCGCACGAAGCCGACGGGCGCTCGCACCATCTTGAGCTCACCGAAACCGGGCGGTCGCTGTACGATGCGATCGTGCCCGCGGCGCTGGCGAGCGAAGCGCAGCTCGAAACCAATATCAGCGCCGAGGAGCGCGCGACGCTGATGACCATCCTTGCCAAGCTGACCGCCGCCGCCGAAGATTATGCCTGATCGCGCCTATCGCGCGGCGCCCGCCGAGGCCCTGCGCTGCGAACCGCTGGGCGAACTGACTGCGATCTTCGACCGCCGGTCGATGCAGACGCATATCGTCATCGCGCCGATCCCCGAAATGCTGGCGGCGATGGGCGAGGCGCCGTGCGATGCCGCGACGCTGGCGGCGCGGCTCGCCGCCGCCTTCGACCTCGACGGGGCCGACGACGCGGCGGCGGTCATCGCCGACCGGCTGGCCGAGCTGGCCACCATGGGGCTGGTGGCGCCGGCGTGAGGCACAGCACGCGCATCGCCGTCGGCCCGGTGCAGTTCCGCATCGGCAGCGACTGGGCGGCGCCGATCGCCGCGCTCGACCGCCTCTATGCCGGTTACCCCGACGATCCGGCGCGGCCCGCCGATGCGACGGTGCGGTTGTTCGCGGCGCGGCCGTGGCGGCGCTGGCTGCGCCCCTCGGTGCATATCGGCGGCGATTTTATCGTCCCCGACGCGCTGCCGCTGCCGCTGGCGATGGGGCTGCTCGCCGCCGAGATGGGGATGAATTTGCAGGTCGCGCTCGGTTGGCGGCGACACCTGTTGCTCCACGCGAGCGCGGTCGCGAAGGATGGCCGCGCGGTGATCATGTCGGGGGCGTCCGGATCGGGCAAGTCGACGCTCGCGGCGCTGCTCGGCGAGGGCGGCTGGCGGCTGATGGGCGACGAATTCACCCTGATCGACCTCGATACCGCCGCCGCGCGCGCCTTTCCGCGCGCGGTCAGCCTGAAGAATGAGGCGATCGCCGAGCTGGCGGTGCGGGTGGCGCCGGGGCGGCTCGGGCCGCTGCTGGCGGGAACGCCGAAGGGCGACATCCGCCACCTGATCCCGCGCGCTGACGCGATCGCGGCGATGCACGCGGCGGTGCGCCCGTCGCTGCTGATCTTTCCGCAATTCGGGCCCGCGGCGGCGATCGAAGCGATGGGCGAGGGTGAGGCGTTCGTCCGCCTGACCGAGGCGTCGACCAACTATGTCGCGCTCGGCGAGGCGGGGTTCGCGGCGCTCACCCGTCTGGTCCAGACCACCCCGGCGTTCGCGATTTCCTATCCCGACAGCGCGGCGGGGATCGCGCTCGTCGAGCAGCTTTGGTCCGGGGCGGCAGGATGAGCGCGGTGCGGACGCTGATCGACCTGCTCGCCGGGCGGCGCGATGCCGCTACGCTCGCCCCGCGCGACTGGGACGGGGTGATCGGCGTCGCGCGCGCCGAGGCGATGCTCGCGACGCTGGCGCACCGGGTGGAGGGCGCCGCGCTGCCGCCGCCGGTCGCGGCGCTGTTCGCCGATCAGCGCGCCGCCGCCGCGGTCGCGCAGCGCCAGGCATTGTGGGAGGCCGAGATGGCCCGCCGCGCGCTGGTGCCCGAGGGCATCGCCTTCGTGCTGCTGAAGGGCACCGCCTATGCGGCGGCGGGGCTGTCCTGTTCAACCGGACGGCAGATCGGCGATCTCGACATATTGGTCGGGCGCCACGACATCGGCCGCGCCGAAAATGCGCTGCTGCGCGCGGGGTGGGAGTGGGTCAAGGAGGACGCCTATGACGACGCCTATTACCGCGAGCATATGCACGAGCTGCCGCCGCTGATCCACAAGGCGCGCGACCGGATGATCGACGTCCACCACACGATCCTGCCGCGCACCCACCGCACGACGCCCGACGCGCTCGCGCTGCTGAGCGATGCGGTGCCCGCCGGCGAGGGTTTCACGATGCTGTGCCCGACCGACATGGCGGTCCACTGCGCCGCGCACATGCTCGCCGACGGCGATCTGCAGGGCGGGCTGCGCAACCTGTGGGATTTCCATTGCCTGACGCGCGAGTTCGCCGCCGCCGATCCGCTGTTCTGGGGCAAGCTCGACGGGCGTGCCGACCTGCACGGCCTGCGCGGGGCGGTGCACCGGGCGGCGCGGCTGGCGCGCGATGTGTACGGCACGGTGCTGCCGTCGGGGTGGGACCGGCACGACGCCAGCGACGACTGGTTCCGCCGCCGCCTGCTCGCGCGCGACGATTGGGGGCGGGGGACCGACTTGGCGCTCCAGCAGGCGTTTTACATCCGCTCGCACTGGCTGCGGATGCCGCCGGCGCTGCTTGCGCGGCATTTGTGGACGAAATGGCGGAAGCGTTAGAGCGTTTCGAGCAGCGGAACCAGCGCGTCAAAATCGGCGATGACATGGTCGGCGCCATAGGCATCGGCCGCGCGGTCGAGGAAGCCGAAACCGACGAGAATGCTCGTCACGCCAGCCGATTTCGCCGCCATGACGTCATAGATGCTGTCGCCGACGAACGCCGCGCGGCCGCCGCCGCAGCGCGCGATCATCTCGGCGATCGGGGCGGGCGAGGGCTTGGCGTTGCCCGAGCCCATGGTGTCGCCGCCGATGATCGTCGCCATCCGCTCCGCCAGCCCGAGCGCGCCGAGCAGAACGCGGGCGAGGCGTTCGGTCTTGTTGGTCACCACCGCGGTGTGGACGCCGAGCGCATCGAGCCGGTCGAGCGCGGCGATGAGGCCGGGGAAAGGCCGGCTGTGCACCGCGATGTTCGCCTCATAAGCCTTCAGAAACGCGCCGAACAGGCGCTCGAAATCCCCGTCCGGCACCCCGCCGGTCGCCCGCAATCCCTGTTCGAGCATATGCCGCCCGCCCAGCCCGATCATCGGCCGCACCTGATCGACCGTCAACGGCGAGCGCCCGGCGAGACCCAGTGCATGGTTGACCCCGGCAGTGAGGTCGGCGGCGGTATCGACGAGCGTGCCGTCGAGGTCGAAGCCGACGATGGCGAAGGGAAATCCGTTCATCGCTGCGGCATGGCGCGATGCTCTGGAAACCGCAATGATTTGCTGGCATGGCAGCGCGCATGAGCAACGCCCCTTCGAAGCCGATCGCCGCCGTCATCCTTGCCGCGGGCAAGGGCACCCGCATGAAATCCGACCTGCACAAGGTGCTGCACCCGATCGCGGGGCGGCCGATGCTGATGCATCTGGTCGGCAGCTTTGCAGCGCTGCCCCCCGCCGCAACCGTCGTCGTCGTCGGCGACCGCCGCGACCAGGTCGAAGCCGCGCTCGCCGGGACCGGCGCGATCGTCGCGGTGCAGGACCCGCAGCTCGGCACCGCGCACGCCGCGCTCCAGGCCCGGCAAGCGCTTGCGGGGTTCGACGGCATCGTGCTGGTGTGCTTCGGCGATTGTCCGATGCTGACCGCCGACACGGTGCGCGAATTGTGCGCGGCGCTGGGTAAGGGCGCGATGGTCGCGGTGCTCGGTTTCCGCCCCGCCGACACCGCCGCCTATGGCCGGATCATCGCCGACGCCGACGGGCAGGTGATGAAGATGGTCGAGCATAAGGACGCGACCGCCGCCGAACGCGCGGTCGACCTGTGCAATTCGGGAGTGATCGTCGCCGACGCGCGCGACATGTGGCGCCTGCTCGCTGCGGTCGGCAACGACAATGCCGCGGGCGAATATTATCTGCCCGACGTCGCGACCGGGGCGATTGCCGAAGGCGCCCGCGTCGTCGTCGTCGAGACGGATGCGGCCGAGGTCGCCGGGGTCAACAGCCGCGCCGAGCTCGCGGCGATGGAGGGCGAATGGCAGGCGCAGCGCCGCCGCCGCGCGATGGACGACGGCGCAACGCTGATCGCCCCCGACACCGTCTGGTTCGCCTGGGATACCGAGCTTGGCCGCGACGTGCTGATCGAACCCAATGTGTTTTTCGGCCCCGGCGTGACGGTGGCCGACCATGTGAAGATCCGCGCCAATTGCCATATCGAGGGCACCGCCATCGGCGCGGGATGCGAGGTCGGCCCGTTTGCGCGGCTGCGCCCCGGCACGGTGCTGGGCGAAAAGGCGAAGATCGGCAATTTCGTCGAGACCAAGAAGGCGGTGCTGGGCAAGGGGGCGAAGGCGAACCACCTGACCTACCTCGGCGACGCGACGGTCGGCGCGGGGGCGAACATCGGCGCCGGCACGATCACCTGCAATTACGACGGCTATTTCAAATATCAGACGGTGATCGGCGACAATGCCTTCATCGGCAGCAACAGCGCCCTCATCGCACCCGTCACCATCGGCCGCGACGCGATCGTCGCTGCCGGCAGCGCGGTGTCGCGCGACGTCGGTGATGGCGACCTGCGCATGGTCCGCGCCGAACAGCTGGTCAAACCCGGCTGGGCCGACCGTTTCCACGACACGATGCGCAAGAAGAAGGCGGAGAAGAAGGCATGAGCGACCGTTACACCGACAAGCCCTTCCTGCGCTTCGTCGACGCCTATGTGCTGAAGGCGATCGGCCATCTCGACGAGGCGACCGAGCGTTATTGCGAAGCGATGGTGCCGAGCCTGGAACAAAGCTTCGGCCTGAAGGGGAGCTGGGAGCAGATCGTCGCGCAGCGGATGAAATTCGCACCCGACTTTCCGGCGCAGATCCGCAAGACGTGGGACGAAGGCAAGGCGCGCTTCGAGGCGGGCAGCGGCGCCCCCGCCGACCCGGTGCAATTCGCCTTTCATTTCGTCGATCAGAGCTTCGGGCGTGCTTGACATGATATCATGATATGATATCAGTATATCATGACGCGCATCCTCGCCGACCTGCCCGATGAAGACATCAAATGGCTCGACCAGCTCGCCGCCGAGCAGGGCAAGTCGCGGGCGGCTATCCTGCGCGAAGCGGTGCGCGACTATCGCGCTGAACTGCATCCGGAAAATAGCAAGAAATGGCTCGAAATCGGATTTGGAGCTTGGAAGGATCGCACCGACATAGGCGATTCGGTCGAATGGCAGCGACGTGAGCGCGCTTCGTGGACGCGGCCGTGGGATGACGATTACGAAGACGTCAAAGCCGAATTTCCTGACCTGTTTGATGCCGAAGATGATCGTCAGCGTCAGATTCATCTGGACATGCTGGCAGGGAAATATCCCGAGCCGAAAAAGCCCAATGCCCGGTGAGCGGATTTAGCTTCGATTCCAATATCATCATCGATGCGCTGGCAGGGTTTGGACCGGCACGTGCGGAAATCGACCGCGCAACCGATTTCGGCGCGCGTGCGTGGATCAGCCGCGCGGTGTGGATCGAGGTGATGTCCAAAGGCGATGGCGACGGGCTTTGGCGGGCGGAAACGCTGTTATCGGGGTTCAGCATCGACGAAGTCGATGCTGAGGTCGGCCGCCGGGCCGCCGCTTTGCGCCGTGAGCGAGCCCGGCTGAAGGCAATGGACGCCATCATCCTGGCGACGGCCCAGCTTCGCGGCCGGGTATTGATTACACGAAATACCAAGGATTTCCCGGCAGAGATGCCGGGCATCCGCGTTCCTTATACTCTCTAGCGAAAGCCCATAGCAACATGTGCGGAATCATCGGAATCGTCGGCATAACCCAAGTCGCCGATCGCCTCGTCGACGGCCTCAAGCGTATGGAATATCGCGGTTATGACAGCGCGGGGGTATGCACGGTGCAGGACGGCCAGCTGGTCCGTCGCCGCGCCGAGGGCAAGCTCGGCAATCTCGTCAAGGAACTGGCGGGCAATCCGGCACCCGGGCTCGTCGGCATCGCGCACACGCGCTGGGCGACCCACGGCGCGCCGACGACGAGCAACGCCCATCCGCACGCGACGGGCGAGGTCGCGCTGGTCCACAACGGGATCATCGAGAATTTCAAGCCGCTGCGCGAAGCGCTGACCGCGCGCGGCCGCACGTTCGAGAGCGAAACCGACACCGAAGTCGTCGCGCATCTCGTGTCCGAACAGGTCGAGGCGGGGCTGTCGCCGCAGGATGCGGTCAAGGCGGTGCTGCCGAAGCTGCGCGGCGCCTTCGCGCTGGCCATCGCGTTCCGCCAGCATCCCGATCTGCTCATCGGCGCGCGGCTCGGCTCGCCGCTCGTCGTCGGCTATGGCGAGGGTGAGACCTATCTCGGCTCCGATGCGCTGGCGCTGGCGCCGCTGACGCAGAAGATCGCCTATCTCGACGAAGGTGACTGGGTCGTCATCACCCGCGACGGCGCGCAGATTTTCGATAGCGAAAACAATCCGGTGACGCGCGAAGTTACGACATCGGGCGTCACCGCGGCGACGATCGAGAAGGGCAATTACCGCCACTTCATGCAGAAGGAGATTTTCGAGCAGCCGACGGTGGTCGCGCAGACGCTGTCCTCCTACATTCGCCCGCTTGAACAGGCGGTGGCGCTGCCGCAGATGGATTTCGACCTGTCGGCGATCGACCGCATCACCATCGTCGCGTGCGGCACCAGCTTCTATGCCGGCATGGTCGCCAAATACTGGTTCGAAACCTTTGCGCGCGTGCCGGTCGACATCGATTTCGCGAGCGAGTTTCGCTACCGCGATCCGGTGCTACAGCCCGGCGGGCTGGCGCTGTTCATTTCGCAATCGGGCGAGACCGCCGACACGCTTGCGGCGCTGCGCCATTGCAAGGCGAACGGCCAGACGATCGCGGTCGTCGTCAATGTTCCGACGAGCAGCATGGCGCGCGAGGCCGACCTGCTGCTGCCGACCCACGCCGGGCCTGAGATCGGCGTCGCATCGACCAAGGCCTTCACCTGCCAGCTCGCTGTGCTTGCGGCGCTGGCCGCCCATCTGGCGCTCAAAAAGGGCAAGCTCAGCGCCGGCGAGGAGCGGGAGATCGTCAAGCATCTGATCGAAGCGCCCGCCGCGCTCAACGCCGCGCTGGCACACGATGAAGAAATTGCCGCGATGGCGCACCTGATCGCGCCGGCGCGCGACGTGCTCTACCTCGGCCGCGGCCCCGACTATCCGCTGGCGATGGAGGGCGCGCTGAAACTGAAAGAAATCAGTTATATCCATGCCGAAGGTTATGCGTCGGGTGAAATGAAGCACGGCCCGATCGCGCTGATCGACGAGGCGGTCCCGGTGATCGTCCTCGCGCCCAGCGGGCCACTGTTCGAAAAAACGGTTAGCAATATGCAGGAGGTGATGGCGCGCGGCGGCAAGGTCGTGCTGATCAGCGACGCCGACGGCATCGCCGAAGCCGGCGACGGTTGTATGGCGACGATCGAAATGCCGAAGGTGCATCCGTTGATCGCGCCGCTGGTCTATGCGGTGCCGGTGCAGCTGCTCGCCTATCATGTGGCGGTGGCGAAGGGGACCGATGTCGATCAGCCGCGGAATTTGGCGAAATCGGTGACGGTGGAATGAACTGGAACGCCACCTGCCACTGCGGCGCCGTCTCGGTGCGGCTTGCCAAGGCGCCCGAAGAGATTGCCGAGTGCAATTGCTCGCTGTGTTTTTCGCACGGCATCCTGTGGGCCTATTGCTCGCCGCGCGATGTCGCGATCGAGGGCGCGACGCAAACCTATAACCGCGCCGATCGCGCCAATCCCAATTCGGACCTGCATTTCTGTGCGACCTGCGGCTGCACGACGCACTGGTCGGCAACCGCCGGGCTGATCGAGCGGATGGGGGGCGAGGTCGACCTGATGGGGGTCAACATGCGGCTGTTCGATCCCGCGCAACTCAAGGGGTTGAGGCTCGTCTTTCCCGACGGACGCGCCTGGTCGGGCGAGGGGGCGTGGGAGTATGCGCGCGCGCATGAGGTCATGCGCTGACCGTCACCCCGTCGCGTTCGCCTGCGCCAGAATCGAGGCGGCGATCTCCTCGATCTTGCCCGCCACCAGGAGCGGCGCGCCGCCGACCATGCCGACCTGCGTCTGGCCATTTTCGTAATCGCGCAGCCAGGCGACATTTTCGGCGACGACGAGGTAATTGCCGCCGCGCGATTTGAGTTCGATGAATTTCATGCCGATGACTCCCGTTCGCCGAGGCTCTAGGCGGCAAATATGAAGATTGTAGGATTCGCATGAAGCCCGCCGCGGTCATTTTCGATTTCGACGGCGTCATCGCCGACAGCGAGGTGCGCGCGAACCTGTCGCTCGCCGAGAGCCTGACCGCGGCGGGCATGCCGACGACCTATGACGAGTGCCTGCGCGACTATTACGGCCATAATTGGCAGGAAACGCAGCGGCGGATCGAGGCGCGGTTCGGGCGGCCGCTGCCCGCCGATTTCCGCGACACCCACCGCACCCGTGCGCGGGCGCGCTTCATGGACGGGTTCGCGGCGGTGCCGGGCGCGCCCGCGTTTCTCGAAAGGCTGGGGGCGATGCCGCGCGCGATTGCGTCGTCGAGCCGCGCCGAATATATCGGCTGGGCGCTCGGGCTGTTCGGGCTCGACCATCATTTCGGCGCGCATGTTTACAGTGCCGACGGCTGGGACCGCGGCAAGCCGTTTCCCGACATCTATCTCGCCGCCGCCAAGGGGCTCGGCGTCGATCCCGCGGCCTGCCTCGCGATCGAGGATTCGCCGACCGGCGCGGCGGCGGCGCTCGCGGCGGGGATGCAGGTCGTCGGTTTCTGCGGCGCCGGACATATCGCCGACCGTGCGGCACATGGCGCGATGCTGCGCGAAGTCGGGGTGCACCGGCTTGCCTTTGCCTTTGAAGAGATTAGCATCGCCGCCTGAGCCTTTTCACCGGCCCGCGCATTGGGCCGACGACGCAGCAATCCTGGGAGACGACCAATGTGCAACGAATTCACCGAAGCCGACCTCGACCGCGCCGGTCTGCCGGTCGGGCGGCGGGGCTTTGCGGCGCTCGCGGGGGTCGGCATGCTCGCGGCGGCGCTGCCGGCGCGCGCGATGGCGGGCAAGCCGGTCAAGGGCCGCGACGTCACGATCACGACCGCGAGCGGCGTCGCCGACGCCTATTTCGTCGCGCCGGCGGCGGGCAAGCATCCCGGCGTGCTGATCTGGCCCGACATACGGGGATTGCGGCCCGCCTTTCGCCAGATGGCCGACCGGCTGGCGGGCGACGGCTATGCGGTGCTGTGCGTCAATCCCTTCTACCGCTCGGCCAAGGCGCCGGTGGTGCAGCCGGGCGACGATTTTTCGGATCCGGCGATCCGCGCGCGGCTGGGCGGTTATGCGCAGCAGCTGACCGGCGCGAGGGTCGCCAGCGACGCGCGCGCGCACATCGCCTTCCTCGACGCGCAGGCCGAGGTCGACACCGCGCGCAAGCTGGGGGTGACCGGCTATTGCATGGGCGGACCGATGACCATCTATACCGCGTCGGAAGTGCCGGCGCGGATCGGCGCCGCGGCGAGCTTTCACGGCGGCGGGGTCGCGACCGAGCATGGCGACAGCCCGCACCTGCTGATCCCGGTGACCGAGGCGGGGTATCTGTTCGCGATCGCGGAAAACGACGACGCCAAGACTCCCGAGGAAAAGACGCGGCTGAAGGCGGTGCTCGAACCGCGCAAGCAGTGGCACGAGGTCGAGGTGTATCAGGGCGCCATGCACGGATGGTGCCCGCCCGACAGCCGCGCCTATAACGAAGCCGCGGCCGAAAAGGCGTGGGGCCGGATGCTGGAACTGTTCAAGGCCGAACTGGGCTGACGGCGTGCCCAGCGTCGTGACGCCGACCGCGCGATGCGCGTGGGCGCCGCCGCTGGAGGCGGCTCAATGCGCGTGGGCACCGCCGCTGGCGGCATAGCTGGCATAGACACGCTGGCCGGTGGGGCCGAAGGTCATGACCTTGTACGCCTCACGGTGATCGCCATGCTCCATGCCTGGCGAGCCCATCGGCATGCCGGCGACGGCGAGGCCCTTCACGCCCTTCGGCTTTTCGCGCAGCAGCCGGGCGATCTCCTTCGCGGGGACATGACCCTCGATCACATAACCGCCGACGAGGACGGTGTGGCAACTGCGCAGCGCCTGCGGCACGCCCTGCTTGTCCTTCACCGCCGCCATGTCGGCGGCATTGACGACCGCGACCTTCTTACCGAACGACGCCTTGACCTGCTCGAGCCATTTCAGGCAGCAGCCGCAACCCGCGTCGCGGAACATCGTCGGGTCGGCGGCGTGGGCGATGCCGATGCTGGCCGAAAAGGCGGCGAGGGCGAACAGCGTGCGGCGGACGGGGGTCATGCGGATTCCTTGCTGATTTTGGCGAAGATTAACAGACTCGGCGCCGTGCACAAGCCGCTCACCCCATCGGGTAGGGGATGTCCTTGCCGACCTTGTGCAGCGCCTTCATCAGATCGTCGGGCAGCACCAGCTCCATAGCGGCGAGGATCGGGTCGAGCTGGTCGTCGGCGCTGACGCCGACGATCGTCGAGGCGACGAAGTCGTGCTGTTTCGACCAGGCGGTCGCCATCGTCACCGGATGCAGCCCGGCGTCCTCGGCGATCTGCAGATAGCGCGCGGTCGCGGCGAGGCTGCGGTCGTTGACGAAGCGGCGGCCCATCGCGGCCTGCCGCCCTTCCATCGCGAGGTAGCGCGAGAAGCGCGCGCCCTCGGGCGTCGCGCCGCCCTGATATTTGCCCGACAATACCCCGCCGGCGAGCGGCGAATAAGGGATCAGGCTGACGCCTTCCTGGCGGCACACCTGCGCCAGTTCGTCCTCGAAACGGCGGTTGTTGAGGCTGAAATTATTCTGGATCGTGTGATAGCGCGCGATACCAAGCCCGTCCGACGCGGCGAGCGACTTCATCAGCCCCCAGCTGGTCTCGTTCGAGCAGCCGAGGATGCGGACCTTGCCGATGCGAACGAGCTCGTCGAGCGCGTCCATCATCTCGTCATAGGGCGCGTCATGGTCGGGCCAGTGGGTCTGATAGAGGTCGATATAGTCGGTCTGTAGCCGCGTCAGGCTGTCGTCGATCGCCTGGAAGATATTCTTGCGGTCGAGCGCGGTCATGCCGTTGCGGCACGGCGATTTGAACCAGACGTGGCTCGGCCCCGAGACCTTTGTGGCCAGGATGATCGCGTCGCGCGGCTTGGTCTTGAGCCAGCGGCCGACGATTTCTTCGGTCCGGCCGACCCATTTGACGTCGGGCGGGACCGGGTAACCCTCGGCGGTGTCGTAGAAATTGATCCCGGCGTCGAAGCAGCGGTCGAGGATGCGGAAGGCTTCAACCTCGTCGGTCTGGCTGCCGAAGGTCATTGTCCCCATGCAGATGTCGGACACATGGATCGCGCTTTTTCCGAGACGGCGGCTTTGCATGGATGTCTTCTCCGGTCAGGGGGAGGGGAGCGCCGTCTTTAGGTTGCGCTTCGCAACCTGGCAATCAGATGAGCAGCGCGAGCGATCCGACGAGCAAGGCCGCCATCGTCCAGTTGAACGCCTTCAGCCGCGCCGTGCTCGACAGCCAGCCGCGCAGCGACACCCCCATCACCGCCCACAGGCTGGTCGAGGGCAGGTTGATGATCCCGAAGACGACTGCGACGAGCAGCACCGCGGTGAAATTGCGGTCGGGGGCGTAGAGCGCGATCGCGGTCAGCGCCATTGACCAGGCTTTCGGATTGACCCACTGGAACAGCACGGCCTGGAAAAAGCTCATCGGCTTGCCGCGCGCGCTGCCCGTGGTGTCGGGCGCGGCGGCGTGGGCGATCTTCCACGCCAGCCAGAGCAGATAGGCGACGCTCACCACCTTCAGCGCGACATTGAGCACCGGGAAGAGGTCGAACAGGCCCATCAAGCCGACGCCGACCAGCACGATCATCAGCGTGAAGCCGATGCCGACGCCGAGCGCGTGGGGGATGGTGCGGCGGAGGCCGAAATTGGCGCCCGATGCCATCAGCATCATATTGTTCGGTCCCGGGGTGATCGACGACACGAGCGCGAAGGCGGACAGCGCGGCGAGGGTGGTCTGGTTCATCGTCGCAATATAATGCGTTTCGATGCGCTTCGGATTGCAAAGATGGCCTGCAATCGGCTAGATTGTGCAATCCATGACCAAAATCGATGCCATTGGCCGCAAGATATTGCACGAACTGTCACGCGACGGGCGAATCTCGAACCTCGAGCTTGCCGAGCGCGTCGGGCTGTCGCCGTCGGCCTGCCTGCGCCGGGTGCAGGAGCTGGAACGCAGCGGGGTGATCACGGGCTATCGCGCGGTGATCGACCCTGCGAAGCTCGGGCTGACCTTCCTCGCCTATGTCACCGTCGGCCTGTCGTCGCACACCAAGCAGGCGCAGACCGATTTCGAGGCGGCGGTGGCGGAGGCGCCCGAGGTGCGCGAATGCCATAATATCACCGGCGCGATCGAATATCTGCTGCGCATCGAGACCGAGGATCTGGCGGCGTACAAGCATTTCCACACCGAGGTGCTGGGGGTGCTGCCGCAGGTGCATTCGATCACCACCTATGTGCTGATGGATTCGCCGAAGGACGAGCGGGGGTAGCAATATCCCCTCCCTGAACGGGAGGGGCAGCGAGACTTACCAGCTTGCTGGTTAGTCGCAGCGAGGGTGGGTCGACGATGTTGGCTTCGGAAACTCGCTTCGCTCGTACCCACCCCTAACCCCTCCCTGAAGAAGGGAGGGGAACAGCGCTCCTTGAACCTCACTGCCCGCGACCGCATATCGGTTGCATGACGAAACTCTCTTTCCTCGACCTCGTGCCCGTGACCGACACCGGGACGATTGCTGAATCGCTCGCCAACGCCGCGGATCTGGCGCAACATGCCGAGGCGCTCGGCTATCACCGTTACTGGGTCGCCGAGCATCATGGGATGGCGGGGATTGCGAGCGCCGCGACGTCGGTCGTGCTCGCGCATCTGGGCCACGGGACCTCGACCATCCGCATCGGGTCGGCGGGTATCATGCTGCCCAACCATGCGCCGATGGTGATCGCCGAGCAGTTCGGCACGCTGGAGGCGCTGTTCCCTGGCCGCGTCGATCTGGGGCTGGGCCGGGCGCCGGGATCGGACCAGCGCGTTGCGCGCGCGCTGCGCCGCACCCTCGCCAGCGACGAGCGGCAGTTTCCGCAGGATGTGCTCGAGCTGCAGGCGTTTCTGGCCGGCGACGAGCAACTCGGTATCACCGCGGTGCCGGGGGCGGGGACGCATATTCCGCTGTGGATCTTGGGGTCGAGCACCTTCGGTGCGCAACTCGCGGCGATGCTCGGGCTGCCTTATGCCTTTGCGAGCCATTTTGCGCCCGACGCGCTCGACGAGGCGCTTGACATCTATCGCCGCCAGTTCAAACCGTCGGCGCAGCTTTCCGAACCCTATGCGGCGGCGGCATTCAATGTCTTTGCCGCCGACACGCGCGAGGAGGCCGAGCTGCTCGCCTCGTCGCAGCAGCAGGCTTTCGTCGCGCTGCGCACCGGCAACCCCGGCAAGATGAAGCCGCCGCTGGCGGGATATAAGGACAGTCTGCCGCCCAATGCGCGCGCGATCCTCGACCATGTGCTGCAATGTTCCGCGGTCGGGACGGTCGATGACGTGGCGGCGGGGTTGAAAGCCTTTGTGGCGCGCACCGGGGTCGATGAAGTGGTCGTCGCCTCGTCGATGTACGACCATCGCGCGCGCAAGCATTCGGTCGCGCTGGCGATGGAGGCGGCGCAGGCGTTGTAATGCACCTCGTCATTGCGAGGAGCGAAGCGACGCGGCAATCCAGAGCTTGCGTAAGCCGCTCTGGATTGCTTCGCTCCGCTCGCAATAACGAGATTATTGCGGTCGGAAGCTGAGGCTCGCCAGCCGCCAGGCCTTGGCGTCGCCGAGCAGTTCGGCGGCGGTCGGCAGCGTCGCCGGCGGCGCGCAATCGACTTCGGCGGCGATGTAGCGGCCGGTTTCGCGGAGGCGGACCTCGACGTCGCCGAAGCGCGCCTGCAGCG
Source organism: Sphingopyxis sp. (assembly GCF_050916055.1). Taxonomy (GTDB): domain Bacteria; phylum Pseudomonadota; class Alphaproteobacteria; order Sphingomonadales; family Sphingomonadaceae; genus Sphingopyxis. Next base: position 1,700,894 of record NZ_CP051527.1, on the reverse strand, counting down.
CCGCGGTCAACCGGGTCGCATCGTCGGACAGCGCGTTCGAATCGAGCGCGCGTGGGGTGCCGTCGAGCAGTTCGGCAACCGCCTTGTCGAGGGCGCCGACCGCGTCGCGGACGATCGACAGCGCGATGAACAGCGCCGCGGTCGCATCGGCCCACCACCAGCCGAGACCGATGCCGAGGATTCCGGCGATCCCGGCGAGCCCCGTCTGCCAGTCGGCCTTTTGCATCAGCGCGTCGGTGTGCAGCACCTTGTCGTCGATCCGTTCGGCGATCGGGTGCTTGAGGTGGCCGAGGATGACCGGCGGCACCACCGAATAGGCGAGCGCGGCGATCATCAACCAGCCGAGCCAGACGGTGTGGCCGAACAGCGTGATGCCGCCGATGCTGGGATGCTCCTGCCGCAGCAGCGTCGTGGCGCTTTCATAAGCGAGGAAGCCGCCGACCGAGAGCAGAGCGGTGGCGGCGACGAGGAAGGCGAGGCTGTTCGCGCGGCGATAGCCGAACGGGAAGCGGCGGTTCGGCTCGCGCCGTTCCCAGCGCACCGCGAGCAGGAAGACGATGGCGGGGATGAGGCTCATCACATCCTCGATCACCGCCGCCTTCATCGCCTGGCTGGCGCCCATCACCAGTCCCATCACGACGACGACGCTGGTCATCCAGCCGAGCGTCCACCACTCGAGCCGCTCGGCGTGCCTGACGTCGGCGGCGATCGCTGCCGGGATGCCGCCGTGCAGGCTCATCGCGCACGCTCGGAGATCAAGCGGTCGGTTGCGAGGATCAGCGCATTTTCGCCGTTGCGGCGGGCGATGCGCAAGACGGGGCGCTCGCTGTCCTCGGGTTCGGCGCCGCCGACGGGTTGCGACAGCGCGATATCGGCCTGCCACGGCGAGGCTTTGGCGAAATGTCCGACCAGCGCGTCGATGTCGCCGTCCGCAAGCGCGCGGTGCGCATGTTCGCCGTGTATGCGGACGACGACGAGGCGCGCGCCGTGCGTTCGCGCATAATCGCCGAGCAGGGTCAGCGCCGGCGCGGCGTCGGGGGTGCCGGCGAGGATCGCGGCGCGCAGCGTGCCGCGCTGCTCGATCCGCTCCGTGCTGCCCGCCGCGTCACGCGGCAGATCGCTGCAGCCGGCGAGGGCCAGCGCCAGCAGGGCGATCGGGATCAGGGCAGGGGCGGACAGGGCGCGCATCGCGTAGCGAACGCGGCGGCGGGGGCTTGGTTGCGCGCCAGCGCGTGTGTTGACGCGGCTCCGGCTGGGGCAGTATAGGAGCGGCCCGACCGAGGGCGGCCCGCATGGGGTCGCCTTTTTGCTTTGCCGTTTCGAAAGGTGCCCTTCCATGTCGATCACGCCGCTGATGCCCGTATACCCCCGGTGCGCCGTGCGTCCGGTCCGCGGCGAGGGCGCCTATCTGTTCGGCGAACAGGGCGAGCGTTACCTGGATTTCGCCAGCGGCATCGCGGTCAACCTGCTCGGCCACGGTCACCCGCACCTGACCAAGGCGATCCAGGACCAGGCCGCGACGCTGATGCACGTGTCGAACCTGTACGGCAGCCCGCAGGGCGAGGCCTATGCGGCGCGGCTGGTCGATAATACTTTCGCCGACACGGTGTTCTTCACCAACTCGGGCGCCGAAGCGGTCGAATGCGCGATCAAGACTGCGCGCGCCTATCATTCGAGCGCCGACAATGCCCAGAAGCACAATCTGATCACTTTCAACAACGCCTTCCACGGCCGCACGCTGGGGACGATTTCGGCGACCAACCAGGAAAAGCTGCGCAAGGGGTTCGACCCGCTGCTCCCCGGCTTTGCCTATGCGCCGTTCGACGACCTCAACGCCGCGCTCGACCTGGTCGACGACAACACCGCGGGCTTTCTGATCGAACCGGTGCAGGGCGAGGGCGGCATCCGGCCAGCGTCGCAGCCGTTCCTGCAGGCGCTGCGCGACATCTGCAACGAACGCGACCTGATGCTGGTCTTCGACGAGGTCCAGTGCGGCGTCGCGCGCACCGGCACGCTGTACGCGCATGAACAGTTTGGCGTGACCCCCGACATCATGGCGACCGCCAAGGGTATCGGCGGCGGCTTTCCAATGGGCGCGTGCCTCGCGACCGAGAAAGCGGGGCGCGGCATGGTGATCGGCACCCACGGGTCGACCTATGGCGGCAACCCGCTGGCTTGTGCCGCGGGGCAGGCGGTGCTCGACGTCGTGCTGGAAGAGGGGTTCCTCGACCAGGTCAAGGCGACCGGCGAACGGCTGCGCGGCGCGCTCGAGCAGCTGATCCCGAACCACGACCAGCTGTTCGACAGCGTCCGCGGCATGGGGCTGATGCTGGGGCTCAAGCTCAATTCGGACAGCCGCGCCTTCGTCGCGCACCTGCGCGACAATCACGGGCTGCTCACGGTGGCGGCGGGCGACAATGTCGTGCGCATCCTGCCGCCGCTGAACATCGAGCAGGCGCATATCGACGAGTGCATCGAAAAGTTGTCGGCGGGCGCGGCGAGCTATACGCCGCCCGAAAGCTGATGCTGTCCGTTCCTGCACAACGGAGGCCGTGATGCGGCATTTCCTGAACCTGTCCGACGCCGGCGGTGATGCCGTCGCCGCGATGCTCGCCGACGCGATCGACCGCAAGGCGGCGCGCGCCGGGTGGCCGAAGGGCCGGCCCGACGCTGACAAGCCGCTGGCCGACCATGTGCTGGCGATGGTGTTCGAGAAGAATTCGACGCGCACCCGCGCCTCGTTCGACATCGCGATCCGCCAGCTCGGCGGCAGCGCGATGATCCTCGACGCCGGCACGACGCAGCTCGGCCGCGGCGAGTCGATCGCCGACACCGCACGCGTGTTGTCGCGCTATGTCGATGCGATAATGATCCGCACCGACGATCATACGAAGATCGAGGAACTGGCCGAATATGCCAGCGTGCCGGTGATCAACGGGCTGACCGACCTGTCGCATCCGTGCCAGATCGTCGCCGACCTCTTGACCATCGTCGAAAGCGGCAAGGCGTTGCCGGGTCTCGAACTCGCCTGGCTCGGCGACGGCAACAATGTGCTGGCGTCGCTGATCGAGGCGGCGGGGCTGTTCGGGTTCAACGTCCGCGCCGGTTGTCCGCAGGGCTATCAGCCCGACGCCGCCTTTGTCGCGGCGGCGCGGGCGCGCGGCGCACGCATCGACATCGTCGGCGACGCGCGCGAGGCGGTGGCCGGCGCCGATCTGGTCGTCACCGATACCTGGGTGTCGATGGGGCAGGATCATGCCCACAACAAGCTGGCCGCGATGGCGCCGTATCAGGTCGACGAACGGTTGATGGGCGCCGCGAAGGGCGACGCGCTGTTCCTCCACTGCCTGCCCGCGCACCGCGGCGAGGAAGTCGTCGATGCCGTGATCGACGGGCCGCAATCGCGCGTCTGGGACGAGGCCGAGAATCGGGTCCACGCACAGAAATCGGTGCTGCTTTGGGCGCTGGGGAAGTTATGAGCGAAACGATCGAAACCTGGTTCGACCAGCCGTTGCTGTTCACGATCGCCGAGCGGCATGTCCGCGGGCGGCTGGTGCGGCTCGGCCCGGTGCTGAACACCATCATGGCGGCGCATAGCTATCCGCCCGTCGCCGAAAAGCTGCTCGCCGAGGCGCTGGTGCTGACCGTGCTGCTCGGCTCGACGCTCAAGACCGAGGGCGGCCAGATGACGTTGCAGGCGCAGACCGGCGGCGGGCCGGTCGAGCTGCTGGTGTGCGACTATCGCGGCGGCGAGCTGCGCGGTTACCTGAAATTCGACGCCGAACGGCTGGCCGAGGTCGGCCCCGAGCCGACGCTGTTCGCGCTGTTCGGCGAGGGATTCCTAGCGATCACGTTCGACCAGGAAACGACCGCCGAGCGCTATCAGGGGATCGTGCCGCTGGAAGGCAAGTCGATCGGCGACGCCGCCGAGCATTATTTCGAGCAGTCGGAGCAGATTCCGAGCCTGTTGAAGCTGGCCGCGCGTCACGATGCCGAGGCGGGATGCGTGGCCGCGGGGATGATGCTGCAGCACCTGCCCGAGGGCGAGGTCGGGCGCGACCGGCTGCACGTTCGCCACGACCATCCCGAATGGGAACATGCTCGCACGATCGCGGCGACGCTGAAGGACAGCGAACTCACCGACCCCGCCACCTCGCTCGAGACGCTGGCGTGGAGGCTGTTCCACGAGGACGAGGTGCGGATCGAGCCGGGGACGCGCGTGTCGCGCGGGTGCCGGTGCAGCCCCGATTATTTCGCCGGGGTGCTCGCGCAATTTCCGGCGACCGAGCGCGCCGACATGGCCGACGAGGCAGGCCGGATCGTCGTCGATTGCGCCTTTTGCTCGCGGGTATTCCCGATCGCGCTCGACGAGATCACGTCGCCGGGCTGAAGCAGACCTGCCCGGTCGTGTTGCGCACCGCACTGCTGGCCTAGCGACGAAACGACATAATCGGGCGACGGACGGTTGAAATCGCGACCCCGGATCGCTAAGTTATCAGGAACAGGGTCGCATTTTCGTCCTCATCGGACAGCCAACAGGTGAATAAAATGGCGATCTCATCCTCTCCCTTCCTTCGATTGTGCGGCCTGACCATCGCGCTTGCGGGCGCGACCGCGGTCCCCGCGCAGGCGCCGTCACTGACGATGCTCGACCGGCTCGAAAAAGGCAGCTGGCAGCTACGCGAACGCGGCAGCGACGCGGTGCTCCAGACGATGTGCTTCGGCGACGCGCGGCGGATGATCCAGATCCGCCATCCGCGTCAGGGCTGTTCGCGCTATGTGATCGAGGATACGCCGAAGTCGGTGACGGTGCATTACACCTGCCCCGGCGCCGGGCATGGCCGCACCACCATCCGCAGCGAAACCAACCGGCTGGTCCAGATCGACACGCAGGGCATCGCCGAAGGGCGGCCCTTCTCGCAGGCGATCGAGGCGCGCCGGGCCGGCGCCTGCACCGGCAGCTGAGCGCGACCGGCGGCGTCAACCGGTTGTTAACCATCTGCGGTTAAACGGGGGGCTAGGCACACCGATGTGTGTCTTCCTCCCTAATGGCATTCGTGCCGAACTGGGCCGCACGGCAGACGCCTTGCGGCCCGTTTCTTTGTTGCGATGCAGCACGGGGGTCTTGCGTGGCCGCGGGCGCGGGCGTATCGGGCGCCGATGCGCGACCTGGCCGGAAAAACCCTGATCGTCCTTCTGTCGGGCGGGCTCGATTCGATGGTGTGCGCCGGGCTGGCGCGCGAAGCCGGCGCGCGCATCGTCGCGCTGACGATCGATTACAACCAGCGCCACCGCGTCGAACTGGACTCGGCGGCGCGCATCGCCGCCACCGTCGGCGCCGCCGAACATATCGTCCTGCCGCTCGATCTGCGCCGCTTCGGTGGGTCGGCGCTGACCGCCGACATCGATGTTCCGAAGGACGGGGTCGGCGATGACATTCCGGTTACTTATGTGCCCGCGCGCAACCTGATTTTCCTGTCGCTGACGCTCGGGCTGGCCGAGGCGCGCGGCGCGCAGGACATCGTGATCGGGGTCAACGCGCTCGATTATTCGGGCTATCCCGACTGCCGCCCCGATTTCATCGCCGGGTTCGAAGATCTCGCGCGGCTCGCGACGCGCGATGGTGACCAAGGCGTCGCCTTCCGCATCCACGCGCCGCTGCAGCACATGACCAAGGCCGATATCGCCGCCGAAGCAGTGCGGCTGGGCATGGACGCGGGCGAGAGCTGGTCCTGTTACGACCCGGCCCCCGGCGGGCTGCATTGCGGCCGCTGCGACAGCTGCCGCCTGCGCGCCAAGGGGTTTGCCGACGCCGGCCTGACCGACCCGACGCGCTACGCGATCGGCGCCTGACCGATGGCCTATGCGGTCAAAGAGATTTTTCTGACGTTGCAGGGTGAGGGCGCCCAAGCGGGCCGACGCGCGGTGTTCTGCCGCTTCGCCGGGTGCAATTTATGGTCAGGGCGCGAGCAGGACCGCGCCAAGGCGGTCTGCAAATTTTGCGATACCGATTTCGTCGGCATCGACGGGACGCTCGGCGGAAAATATGCCGATGCCGCCGCGCTCGCCGCGACGATCGCCGGGTGCTGGGGCGCGGGCGAGGACGACCGCTACGTCGTGCTGACCGGCGGCGAGCCGATGTTGCAGGTCGACGCGGCGCTCATCGACGCGCTGCACGCCGCGGGCTTCGCGATCGCGATCGAAACCAACGGCACCTTTTCGGTGCCGCGCGATATCGACTGGATCTGCGTGAGCCCGAAGGCGGGCAGCGAACTGGTCCAGCAGAGCGGCGATGAACTCAAGCTGGTGTGGCCGCAACCGGGCAGCGACGTCGCGCGGCTTGCAGGCCTCGATTTCGGGCATCTGCTCGTCCAGCCGCTCGACGACGTGGACGCTGCCGCCAATGTGCAGGCGTGCATCGATCTGGTGATGGCCGATCCGCGCTGGCGCCTGTCGCTCCAGACGCACAAGTCGCTCGGGCTGCGCTAGCGCCTATTCGCCCTTTTTGGCGGGCGTGTCGGGGGTGACCGCTTTTTTCGCCGCCGGGACTTCGACCGCGTCGGGGTCGGCTTCGCTCTCGTCTTCGGTGGCGGTTTCGTCGTCGGCGTCTTCGGTCGTTTCGGTCTTTGTTGCGGTGCCGTCGTCGGGGACGCTGTTGTCGACGGCGGTGCCGTCGCTCGCCGCATTGTCGAGCACGATCATCGCGTCGCTGATCGTGCCGGGCTCGACCTCGACCGCGTCGAGCTTGGTCGTCGACTTGCCCGCCGGATCGCCGCCGCCGCAGGCAGCGAGGACGAAAAGCGGAAGCGAGGCGAGAAATTTGCGTGTCATGGCCGCTTCCTAGTCGCTTGCCCGAAGCTTGTCGAGAAAGGCGGGGAGAGTCGCGGCGAGCGCCGCATCGACATCGGCGAAGGATGCCGCCTTGCCGAACGCGGCGAGGCTGGTGACCGGAAATTCGGCGATGCCGCACGGCACGATGCCGCCGAAATGCGCAAGGTCGGGCGCGACGTTGAGCGAGAAGCCGTGCAGCGTGACCCAGCGTTTCACGCGCACCCCGATGGCGCCGATCTTGGCCTCGCGGCCGTCGGCGTCGTCGGTCCAGATGCCGATGCGGCCGTCGGCGCGGCGCGCCGCGACACCGAGCACTGCCAGCGCGTCGATCACCCAGCCTTCGAGCGCCGACACATAGGCGCGCACGTCGCGGCCGCGGCGCGTGAGGTCGAGCTGGACATAGCCGATGCGCTGGCCGGGGCCATGGTAGGTGTAGCGCCCGCCGCGCCCGGCATCGAACACCGGGAAGCGCGCGTCGAGCAACTCGGCGGGATCGGCGCTGGTGCCGGCGGTGTAGAGCGGCGGATGCTCGAGCAGCCAGATGCGCTCGCGCGCCTCGCCGCGGTGGATCGCCGCGGCGCGGGCCTCCATGTCGGCGAGCGCGCCGGCATAGTCGGCGAGGCCGGTCGAGACGGTCCATTCGGGCGGGGGCAGGGGGGTCATTGCGCCGGATATCTGGCGCGGCGCGGCGCCAAGCGCAAGGGGGCGGGCGATATCGTCAACGAGGCTGGACAATATGCGCCAACCGGGCCACTCTCGCTCGCCACGAAGCCATTTTTGCAACGGGGTATTGATGCCGAAATTCGACATGGGCGCGGCGTGGGACGACAGCATGACCTTGCTGCGTTCGCACACCACCCTCACCGGCGCGATTGCCGCCGTCTTTTTCTTTCTTCCCGCGCTCGCGGTCAGCTGGTTCGGGCCGACGCCGATGGAGCCGGCGGATGGTGCGACCTTCGAACAGATGATGGCGACGCTGCGCGACAGCGCGCAGCAGGCGGTGCCGTACCAGCTGTTGATCAGCGTCATCGCCGCGGTCGGCGGGGTCGGTATCCTGCGCCTGTGGCTTTCGCGGTCGAGCACCAGCGTCGGCGACGCGCTCGTCTTTGCGCTCAAGCTGATCCCGACGATGATCGGGGTCCAGTTGCTGCTCGGACTTGCGCTCGGCCTCGCAACGCTGTTGCTGCTGATGCCCGGTATCGCCGCTGCGGGCAGCGCGATCGGGGCGCTGCTGTTGTTCGTTGGCATCTGCGCGCTGATCGGCGTGTGCGCCTTTTTCTGGGGCCGGATCGCGGTAGTATCGCCGATCATCGCCGACCGCACCGTTTTCAATCCCGTCGCCGCGATTCAGGAAAGCCTGCGGCTGACCAAGGGCAATGGCTGGCGCATCTTCTTTTTTCTGTTTCTGGTCACCGTGGTCATCGTCGTCGTCGCCGCGATCCTTGGCGGGGTTATCGCCGCGGTGGCCGGCACCACCGAGGGCGTCGGGCGCCTGCTGATCGGGGTGGTCGAGGGCGGCGTCGCGGCGGTCGGCGGGCTGGTGTCGGTCGCGATCGCGGCTGCCACCTATCGCCAGCTTGCCATACGGGGGACCGGCGACGTCTTTGCATGATCGCGCCGGGCAGCGCGAGGTTTCACAGCGATAATTGAAAAGGGGGAAGAAACAATGAACCGAATAAGCATCAGTCAGGCATGGTCCTACGCGACCGGTTTTTTCGCCGGACAAGGGACCAATCACGCGATCGTCCTGATCGGCATGGGCATTGCGGTGCCGCTGATCCTGCAACTGGCGCTGGGCGGCAGCGCGGCGATGTCGGATCCGATGGCCTTTGCCGCCGGCGGCGGTTTCGCGGCGATGGGCGCGCTCGCCATTTTGGTCAGCCTGGTCAATTATGTGCTGCAGACGGGCAGCTATTTCGCCTCGTGGCGCATTGGCCTGACCAACGGCGCTGAACCGCTCGGCGGTGCGATCGGCTATGGCATGATCGCCGCCTTGCCGGTGCTGCTGCTCGTGATCGTGGTGGTTCTGGTGTTCGGATTGCTGGCGTTTCTTCTGTTCGGCGGTGCCTTCGCGCCGATGCTGATGGGCGGCCAGCCCAGCGAAGGGGCGATGGCGGGGGTCGGCCTGACGATGCTGGTGCTGATCCCGCTGTTCATGCTGTTCATGCTGTGGGTCGCGGCGCGCTTTTGCTGCATGGGGCCGATCATGGCTGACCGGCGCAGCTATAATGTGCTGATGGGCCTCGGCGAATCGTGGCGGATGACGTCGGCGTCGCAGTGGAAGATTTTCGCCTATTTCCTGCTGCTCGGCATCGCGCTGATGGTGATTTTGACGATTTTGGGCGCGATCGTCGGGGTGTCGATGTTCGCCGGCGGCGGGGCGCCGAGCGGCGGTTCGTTCATTGGCCTGCTGGTCGGTGCGCTGCTGCTGAGCATTCCGATGGCCTATCTGCAGGTCGGGGTACCCGCGGGGCTCTATCGCGCGCTGGGCGGCAGCGGCAACGAGCGCGACGTTTTCGCCTGATCGCGACTGACGCGGAATAAGGGGGCGCTCCGGCAACGGGGCGCCCTTTCGCGTATCAGCTCCACTTGGCGAGCGGTGGCAGGCTCATCAGGATCGCGTCGATATTGCCGCCGGTCTTGAGCCCGAACAGTGTGCCGCGGTCGTAGACCAGGTTGAATTCGGCGTAGCGGCCGCGCCAGATCAACTGCTGCTCGCGGTCGGCATCGGTGAAGGGCAACCCCATGCGTCGCCGCACGATCTGCGGGAAGACGTCGAGAAATGCGTCGCCGACGGCGCGGGTGAGCTGGAAATTGCGATCGAATTCGGCATCGTCGCCGCATTCCAGATGGTCGTAGAATATGCCGCCGACCCCGCGGTGGACGCCGCGGTGCGGAATATAGAAATAATCCTCGGCCCATTTGGCATAGCGTTCATACACGTCGGGGCCGAACGGCGCGCAAGCGGCGCGCAGGCGCGCGTGGAAGGCGTCGGTGTCTTCGGCATAGGGAATCGGCGGATTGAGGTCGGCGCCGCCGCCGAACCAGCGCTTCGTCGTGACCAGGAAGCGCGTGTTCATGTGCACTGCGGGGGCATGCGGGTTCGCCATATGCGCAACGAGGCTGATCCCGGTGGCAAAGAAGCTGGGGTCTTCGCCGGCACCATGGATCGACGCGGCGAAATCGGGGGCGAAGCGGCCGCCGACGGTCGATACATTGACCCCGACCTTCTCGAACACCCGGCCCGTCATCACGCCGCGCACTCCGCCGCCGCCCTCGCCGGGCGCCAGGCCGTCGGCCTCGCGGTCCCACGGCGTATAGGCAAAGCGCGCGTCGCTGCCGGCTTCGGCTTCGATCGCCTCGAACTCGGCGCATATCCGGTTACGCAGCGATTCGAACCAGTCGCGCGCCGCCTGTTGCTGGGGATCGAGCGAGATCATGCCGGAAAGCCTTTCGTTTGCCTGAGCGCTTCGGCGAGCGCGATGCCAGCCGCGACCGCGACATTCAAGGAGCGAAAGCCCGGCTGCATCGGAATCGCCACCCGCGCCGCCGCGGTGTCGTGGACATAAGCGGGCACGCCCGACGATTCTGCGCCGAGGAGCAGGATGTCGCCGGGCGCGAAGCGGAAATCGGGGAGCGGCGTCGCCCCGGCGGTGGTGAGCAACACCAGCCGGCCGCCGGCTGTGCGGCTCGCGTCAAGAAAGGCGGTCCAGTCGGGATGGCGGCGTACATTGGCGCGCGCCGCATAATCCATTCCGGCGCGCTTGAGCGCGGCGTCGGAAAAGGGAAAGCCGCACGGCTCGATAATGTGGGCGGGGACGCCGAAACAGGCGGCGGTGCGCAGCGTGGTGCCGACATTTCCCGCAATATCCGGCTGAAACAGGGCGATTTCCATCGGCACGGCATAGCCGCAGCGGCGCGGTGAATCGAGGGGCTTTGCCGTATCGCCCGGAGACCGCCGGGGAAGGGGAAATTGCCTGTTGGCAAGCCCGGACAGTGCGGCTATCAGGCCCGCAATTCCCGGAGGGGCCGCCGGGCTGCGCCATTTCGCATGCGTGCAAACAGGGCGGCCTTCCTCTTCCGGCAATTATGTCAGTTCACCCATGCAAGGGCAGTCGAATGGCCAGTGATCCCAATCCCAACGACGACCAGGAAAACGGCGTCCGCCGTCGGGATTTCATCAATATCGCAGCGGTGAGTTTCGCCGGCGTCGGCGCCGTCGCGGTGGTCATGCCGCTGGTCGCGCAGATGAACCCGTCGGCCGACGTCCTCGCGCTGTCGACGACCGAAATCGACATTTCGGCGATCCAGCCGGGGCAGGCGATCAAGACCAGCTGGCGCAAGCAGCCGGTGTTCGTGCGTAACCTGGTCGCCAAGGAAATCGCCGAAGCCAAGGCGGTGCCGCTGAGCGACCTGCGCGATCCGCAGACGATCGACGAGCGGACCAAGCCGGGCAAGGAAAACTGGCTGATCACCCTGGGCGTCTGCACCCATCTGGGCTGTGTGCCGCTCGGCGCCGCGGAAGGCGAGAACAAGGGCGATTTCGGTGGGTATTTCTGCCCGTGCCACGGGTCGCACTACGACACCGCGGCGCGCATTCGCAAAGGCCCGGCGCCGACCAACCTGGTCGTGCCGCCGTATGAATTTACCAGCGACACTGTCGTGACGATCGGCTGAGGAGCGAGATAAGATGAGCTTTCCCTGGGCCAAACCCTATGAGCCGACGCATCCGCTGATGAAGTGGATGGACGAGAAGCTGCCGATTCCGCGCCTGGTGTATAACGCCACCGGCCCCGGCTATCCCGTCCCGCGCAACCTCAACTATTTCTGGAACTTCGGCGTTCTCGCCGGCGCCGCGCTGATGATCCAGATCATCACCGGCATCGTGCTGGCGATGCATTATGCCGCCAACGTCGGGGTCGCGTTCAATTCGGTCGAGCATATCATGCGCGACGTGAACGCCGGCTGGTTCGTCCGCTACGCGCATATGAACGGCGCGAGCATGTTCTTCATCGTCGTGTATCTGCACATTTTCCGCGGCCTTTATTACGGTTCGTACAAGGCGCCGCGCGAAATGGTGTGGTTGCTGGGCGTCGTGATCTTCCTGCTGATGATGGCGACTGCCTTCATGGGCTATGTACTGCCGTGGGGCCAGATGAGCTTCTGGGGCGCGCAGGTGATCACCGGCTTCTTCTCGGCGATTCCGTTGGTCGGCGAGCCGGTGCGGCAGTGGCTGCTCGGCGGCTTCGTCCCCGACAATGCGACGCTCAACCGCTTCTTCTCGCTGCACTATTTGCTGCCGTTCGTGATTCTGGGTGTGATCATCCTGCACATCTGGGCGCTGCACATTCCCGGATCGAACAACCCGACCGGCATCGAGGTGAAGGACGAGCAGGACACCGTCCCGTTCCACCCCTATTACACCGCAAAGGACGGCTTCGGGCTCGGCGTCTTCCTGCTGATCTTCGTCGCGCTGACCTTCTTCAGCCCGAACATGCTGGGTCACGCCGACAATTATATCCCGGCGAACTCGCTCTCGACTCCGGCGCACATCGTTCCCGAATGGTATTTCCTGCCCTTCTACGCGATCTTGAAGGCCTTCACCTTCAACTTCCTGTGGATCGACGCGAAGCTGTGGGGCGTCATCGCGATGTTCGCGTCGATCGCGCTGCTGTTTTTCCTGCCCTGGCTCGACAGCTCGCCGGTCAAGTCGTCGACCTATCGCCCGCTGTACCGCATCTTCTTCTGGATCCTCGTCGTCGATGTGTTCCTGCTTGGCGTCTGCGGCATGATGCCCGCCGAACAGCCGTGGGTGATCCTGAGCCAGCTCGGCGCGATCTATTACTTCGCCCACTTCCTGGTCATTCTGCCGATCGTGTCGCGGATCGAACGTCCGCTGCCGATGCCGAATTCGATTACCGAAGCGGTCCTTGCCAAACACGCCCCCGACCCCGCGTCGGCCCCGGCAACGGCCTGAGCGCCGGACTTTTACAGGAGCTGATACAGCCATGGTTCGCCCGCTCGGTTTTCTCGTCGGCCTCGGTTTCATTGCCGCGCTGGTGCTCGCGATTTTCACGACGCCGCTCAGCAATGAAGAGAATGTCGCCCATTCCTTCGTCAAGCATCCCCGCCACCTGAAACTGGCCAGCGACGGCCTGGTGCCGCACTGGGACCAGGGGCAGTTGCAGCGCGGGATGCAGGTGTACCGCGAAGTCTGTTCGGCGTGTCACAGCCTGAACCTGGTCGCGTTCCGCAACATCGCGGATCTGGGCTATACCGAAGGCCAGGTGAAAACCTTTGCCAAGGGCTTCCAGGTGCCGTCGATCAATCCCGACACCGGCGAAGTCGCGACCCGCGACGGCCTGTCGTCGGATCACTTCCCGGCGCCCTATGCCAATGACGTGGCGGCGCGCGCGGCGAACAACAATGCGATCCCGCCCGACCTGTCGCTGATCACCAAAGCGCGCGAAGGCGGCAAGGATTATGTCTATTCGCTGCTGACCGGTTATCAGAACCCGCCGGCGAACCTGCCCGCCGAACTGCGTCCGGGCACGGGGCTGCACTACAACCCTTATTTCCCGAACCTGAATCTCGCGATGGCCAAGCCGCTGACCGACAATCAGGTGACCTATGCCGACGGGACGAAGGCGAGCGTCGATCAGATGGCGAAGGATGTGACCGCGTTTCTCGTCTGGACCGCCGAACCCAAGCTGGTGAAGCGGGTTCAGGTGGGCTGGGCCGCCTTCTTCTTCCTGCTGATCTTCACCGTGCTTGCCTATCTGTCGTACCGGAACATCTGGGCCGACAAGAAGCATTGAGGCCATAGGGGAGGGCGGCCAGCTATATGATCGCCCTCCCGCCTCGACCCGACCTCGACCTGGCGTCGCTGGTCCGCACCATCCCCGACTTTCCCAAGCCGGGCATCCAGTTTCGCGATATCACGACACTGATCGGCGACGCCGCCGGCTTTGCCGAGAGCGTGCGCCGATTGAGCGCGCGCGCCGCAGTGCACCGCCCCGACCTGATCGTCGCGGTAGAGGCGCGGGGCTTCCTGTTCGGCGCCGCGATGGCCACCGCGATGGGGCTGGGCCTGGTGCCGGTGCGCAAGGCGGGCAAGCTGCCCGGGGTGACGATCGGCGTCGATTATGAGCTGGAATATGGCGTTGACCGGCTGGAACTGTACGAAGGTGCGGTGCTGCCCGGACACCGCGTCGTCTTGGTCGACGACCTCCTCGCCACCGGCGGCACGATCCTGGCGACCGCCGAGCTGATGCGCAGCGTCGGCGCCGAGGTGGCAGCGGCGCTGTTCGTCATCGACCTGCCCGACCTCGGCGGGTCGGCGCGGCTGGCGGACGCGGGGCTGACATGCGAGACGCTGATCGCCTTCGACGGGGATTAGCGGCGGGTTTTGCCGGGGCCTGGGGAGCGGGTGCCGGGCAACCCGGTTGCACTCGCGCAGCGAAGGAAAGACGATGGGCGATCCAATCGAGCCCTTTCAGATCGAACATCTCATCGACGAGATATGGGCCGACGATCGGCTGCAAGAGCGCTATAACTTCGTCGATTACCACTTCGAACGGGACGGCAACTATTGTCGCGCCCGTTCTTATGCCGATGATTTTCGCAGCGTCGTGCTCTTTGGCCCGTTTCTAGAACGGCACCGCCTCGAAAGCGTGCATAATCCCGGCTTCGAAGCAGACGTCACCCGCTATCTGGAACGACGCTTTGCCGAACTCCGAAGACGCTGAGGAGCTGAAAAGGCCCGCGCCGTGGGGGCGCGGGCCGATGGGTCCTGCATCGCAAGCGGTGACTTAGAACGGCACCCAGCTCTGCTTCTTGCGGAACTTCATATAGCCGACATTCGCGCCAAGCCGCGCGCCGACGCCGACGCGGATGGGGATCAGGACGACGTCGCCGCGGCGCAGATAGCTGGCGTTGAAGCCGCCGAGCAGATACGCGGCGCCTTCGCCGGCGGGGAAGCGCTTGTAGAGATCTTCGCTGTCGAAAAGATTATAGACGAGGACGAAGGTGTTGCCCGCGTTGGCGCCCGCGTCGAACCCGATAGACGGACCGGTCCAATAGGCAGGGCGTTCGCCCTCGACCTTGTGATAGAGGGTGCCCGAACCATAGCGGACGCCGAGGACGAGCGCGCCGCCGGCTTCGCGGCCGACGATATAGGCGTTGGGTTCGCCCTGTTTTTTCAGGATATCCTCGATCAGCCCGGCGAGGCCCTGCGCGCCCTTGCCGAAGACGCCTTCGGCGGCGCCGATCAGATCGTCTTCCTTGTACGTCGTGCCCTGTTCGGCGGTGGTCGCGGCGATTTCGGGGTCGGTGCCCGCCCCGACGGTCGGTGCGGGTTGCTCTGCGACCTCGGTCTGTTCGTCGCCGGTCGCGAGGTCGCTGTCGTACGACGTGTCGGGGCTGGTTTCGGTCACCGGGGGCGGGGGCGGGGGATTGTCGAGGTCGGAGTCGATCGCCGTGTTGGGATCGACCTCGGTCATCTGTGCCGCCGCCGGCAACGGCGACAGGGCGAGGCCGAACACCGCCATGGCAGTGACGGCAAAGGTGGCGAGCGGTTTACGCATGTTATCCCCCAGAAACTCCGCGGCGCGGCGCGCCCGTAAATTCGCATTAATCATGACTCTTCTTGGTCGGCGGGCAATGAACGGGCGATGACCCGAGTCGAATATGCGTCGGACCGAATCGAATTCGCGGTCGAAGCGCGGACGGAGCGTCAAAAAAGGGCAATGTTTGGCGTTGCGGGGCGCTGGCTTGCTGGCTATAGCGCCCGCCTAGGCCAGCCTGTCGTTAGCGCGGCAGACCATGCGGAGACGTGGGTGAGTGGCTGAAACCAACGGTTTGCTAAACCGTCGTACTGGTAAATCCGGTACCGAGGGTTCGAATCCCTCCGTCTCCGCCACTTTTCTTTGCTGTTCGACACGGCGCCGCGCACCCCGCGGCGGGCGGATGTGCGCGTCGCGTACCTCCGAATAGTTATTGTAATTGAGAATCGTTCGCGATAATGACCGTGCATCCTCTTGCAGCCAGATCCAATCATGCACGCTCCTTCCCCCTCGCGCCCGGCGACCACCAAGAGCAGGAAGAGCTTCTGGCTGAAGCAGCTGCATATGTGGCACTGGATGAGCTCGGCCGTCAGCCTGATCGGGCTGCTGCTGTTCGCGATCACCGGCTTTACGCTGAACCACGCCGCCGACATCGAAGCGTCGCCGGTCACGAGCGAGACCATGGCGCAGCTTCCCGCGCCCTTGCTGCGCCGCCTCGCCGCCGCCGCGCCTGCGGGCGACAAGGCGCCGCTGCCGCGTGCCGTCGCCGACTGGGTCGAGACGCAATTTCCGGTCCGCGCGTCGGGCGAGGCGGAGTGGTCCGCCGACGAAGTCTATCTCGCCGCGCCGCGCCCCGGCGGCGATGCGTGGGTCGCGATCGACCGCGCGAGCGGGGCGGTGACCGGCGAGGTGACCAGCCGCGGCTGGATCTCCTACCTCAACGACCTCCACAAGGGGCGCAATTCGGGCTCGGCGTGGAGCCTGTTCATCGACATTTTTGCCTTTGCGTGCCTGGTCTTTGCTTTGACCGGGCTGGTCCTGCTCTGGCTGCATTCGGCGAAGCGCAAGAGCACCTGGCCGCTGGTTGGCGCCGGGCTGGCAATCCCCGCTGCGATCGCCCTGATTTTCATCCATTAGGAGACACTTGCCGTGCAGACATCCTCCCGCCTGATCCTGACCGCCGGCATTGGCGCGACGCTTGCCGCGCCGGCGCTGGCTGCCGATCCAATGGCGATGGACGTCACAATCGCCATTCCGCGGCTGAAGGTCGCCGAATATCACAAGCCCTATGTATCGATCTGGGTCGAAAAGGCGGGCGCAAAGGCCAGGACCGTCGCGGTCTGGTACGACCATGACATGAAGGCCAACGAGGGGACGAAGTGGCTGCGCGACGTGCGCCAGTGGTGGCGCGCTTCGGGCCGCGCGATGCGCTTCCCCGCCAACGGCATCACCGGGGCGACGCGCGCGCCCGGAACGCACAAGATCTCGTTCACCCGCGCCCAGCTCGGCGCGCTTGCCCCCGGCCAGTACACGCTGCTGATCGAGGCGGCGCGCGAGGTCGGCGGGCGCGAGTTGCTGCGCATTCCGTTCAACTGGCCCGGCAAGGCCGGCGCCGGCGGTCGCGCCGCGGGCGCGAACGAACTCGGCGCCGTTTCGATCTCTTTCCGCTGAACCTGAAAGGACAGGATAATGAAGACGCGAATTTGGGGTTTCGCCGCGACCGCCGCCCTGGCCGCGCTGGTCGCGGTGCCGGCGAGCGCGCATCGCCAGTGGATGCTGCCGTCGTCGACCGTGCTGTCGGGCGACGATGTGTGGGTGACCGTCGATGCTGCGGTGTCGAACGACCTGTTTTATTTCGAGCACCAGCCGCTGCGCCTCGACGCGATGAAGGCATGGGCGCCCGATGGCAGCGAGGCGGCGATCGAGAATAAGGCGACGGGGCGGTATCGCAGCACCTTCGACGTTCACCTGACGAAAAAGGGCACCTGGCGGATCGGTTCGGCGACCGACATGCTGATGGGCAGCTATCAGCTGGCCGGCAAGACCGAGCGGCTGCCACGCGGGACGACGGCGGCGAATCTGGCCGAACGCCTGCCCGCAGGGGCGACCAATGTGCAGACCGCCGAGGCGAACAACCGCAACGAGATTTTCGTCACCGTCGGCGAACCGACGACGAATTTGTTCGTGCCGACCGGCAAGGGCATCGAATTCGTCCCGGTGACGCATCCCAACGACCTGTTTTCGGGCGAAGCGGCGACGTTCCAGTTCCTGCTCGACGGCAAGCCCACCGCAGGCTTGCCGGTGACGATTATCCCCGGCGGCATCCGCTATCGCGACCAGCTCGGCCAGATGGACCTCACGACCGATGCCGAGGGCAAGGTCGAGGTCACCTGGCCCGAGCCCGGCATGTATTGGGTGAACGTCACGACGCCGCGCGCCGAACGCGATGAGGATGACGGGCCGGGTGAGGGTGCGCCGGCGGCGCCGCAGCGCCGCGCCAGCTATGTCACGACGCTGGAGGTGATGGCGCCCTGACCGACCGCATCCTGATCCCCCGCGCGCTGACGCCCGCGGCCTTTGCCGGGCGTGCGCCGGGGGCGCAGATCGCATGCTTCTCCGGCGAGAGCATGGGGACGGGTTGGACCTTGCAGGCGGTGTCGCCGCCGCCGGATGCCTCGGCGCGCGTCGAGGCGGCGCTGGACCGCGTCGTGGCGCAGATGAGCCAGTGGAACGCCGGGTCCGCCCTTTCGCGGTTCAATCGCGCGCCGCCCGGCACCTGGCATGAAATTCCCGCTGAATTCGGAGTTGTTGTCGGGGCGGCGCTCGCCATCGCGCGTGCCAGCGGCGGGGCGTTCGATCCTGCGCTCGGCGCATTGACCGAGCGCTGGGGGTTCGGGAGCGCCGGCCCGATTGCGCGGCCGCCCGACGATGCCTGCGCAGAGACGGTGCGGCGGATCGACCTCGACATGTCGGCAGGCCGGATATTGCGTACGGAAGGGGCGCTGCTCGACCTGTCGGGCATCGCCAAGGGGTTCGCGGTCGATCTGGCGGCGGAGGCCCTGCTGGCCGCCGGGGTGCGCCATTTCCTGATCGAGGTCGGCGGCGAATTGCGCGGCGAGGGGATCCGGCCCGACGGGCAGCCGTGGTGGGTCGATGTCGAAATGCCGCCGACGTCATCGCTCGCGCCATACCGGGTCGCGCTCCATGACCTCTCGGCGGCGACCTCGGGCAATTATCGCCGCGGTTTCACGGCGGGTGGCCGATATTATTCGCACAGCTTCGATCCCGCCACCGCCCGCCCGATCGTCCACCCGGTGTCGTCGGTGACGGTGCTGCACCGCAGCTGCATGATGGCCGACGGCTGGGCGACGGCGCTGACCGTGCTCGGCGCGCGCGCCGGGATCGCGCTCGCCGATGCCGAGGGGCTGGCGGCGTGCATTGTCGCGGGCGAGCGTGACCATGTGTCGCGCGCGTGGCGCGCGATGATGGATTAGCTGTCGGCCCAGCGGCGCAGGAGGTTGTGGTAGACGCCGGTGAGCTCGATTACCGAGCGGTCCTTGCCGCCGAGTTCGCCGGTCAGGCGTTGCACGGCGCGGTCGAGATCGAACAGGTTGCGCCGCGCCTCGGCATCGCGGATCATCGATTGCAGCCAGAAGAAGGAGGCGACGCGGCGTCCGCGCGTCACCGGGGTCACGCGGTGCAGGCTCGACGACGGATAGACCACCGCATGCCCGGCGGGCAGCTTGACGCGCTGGACGCCGTAATGATCCTCGATCAGCAGCTCGCCTCCGTCATATTGGTCGGCGGCTTCGAGGAAGACGGTGATCGAAAGGTCGCTGCGCACCCGATAGTCGCTGCCGCGCTTGATCCGGATCGCATTGTCGACATGGGTGTCGAATTCCTGCCCCGCGCCATAGCGGTTGAACAGCGGCGGATAGATTTTGAGCGGCAGCGATGCCGCGACGAACAGCGACGAGCGCCCCAGCGCCTCGAGGACGATCCGACCCGCGCGCTTTCCGGCCTCGCTGTCCTCGGGCAACTGTTCATTGTGCTTGGCCAGCGCCGATTGCGGGCCGGAGGTCGCATTGCCGTCGATCCAGTCGGCCGCGTCGATGATCTGCCGGATGTCGGACAGCTCGTCGGCGGACAACAGGTCGGGAATGGCGATCAGCATGGCGGGGCGTCCCTTCGGCGATACCGCGTCGCGCTGCCATAGGTTCGCGGGGTAATCAATGGCGGGAGCGGGCGGGCAGCCCGCTCCCGCGCCCGATCAATAGGTGTAGGTAAGCGAGAAGACAGCGGCGCGGCCGTCGCCGGGGGTCGCCCAGCCGTTGTTGCGGATGCGCGTGAAGTACAGATGGTCGCCGATATTCTTGACGTTGAGCTGCGCCTTCAACTGCTCGGTGACCGCATAACCGACATAGGCGCTGTGGACGAGATAGTCCTTCGAGCGGAAGATCGTCGTCGCGGTCGCGGTCGGCAGGTTGAAGGCGAAGCTGCCCTGATAGGTCAGGCTGTAACCGAGCGTCAGGCCGAAGGGCAGTTCATAGGTGGTGAACAGGCTGCCCGAATGTTTCGGAGTGTTCTGAAGCTGCGCGCCCGCGGCGGGGTCGGGGAGGCCGTCGGCGACCGACTGGAGCAGTTCGGCATCGAGATAGGTGTAGTTGGCGGTGACCGACCATGCCGGGGTGATCTTGCCGATCACGCTGAGCGCGACGCCGTCGACCCGCGAGCGGCCGTCGAGCACCTGGTCGGGGAGGGTCGGATCGCCCGACGGCACCTTGTATTGGTTGCGCTCGTTGCGGAACAGCGAGCCGGCGAGCAGCAGCTTGCCGCCCGCGACCTCGGCCTTGGCGCCGATTTCGTAGTTGCGCGCGCTTTCGGGATCGACGTTGCAGGTGTCCACCGCGCACGCGCCATTGACGGCGCCGATCGATGGCGTCTTCGAATTGCCATAGGCGGCGTAGAGCGTCACCGCCTCGACCGGCTTGTAAACCAGCCCGATGCGATAGGAGAGGAGGTCGGCGTCGTTGCGGAAGATCGTGCCGGGGGTCACCACGCCTCCCACCGCCACCGTATCGGCGCGCCGGTTGGCGCTGTTGCTTTCCCAGCGAACGCCGCCGTTGATTTCGAACTTCCCGATCTTCATCGCGTCGAAAAGATAGACCGCATAATTGTCGACCTCGCCGCGCTGGCGCGCGGTTTCGATGTAATTGATCGGGCCGGTGTAGACATTGCTGCCGTAAACGAAGCCCGGCGGACCCTGAACGACCTCATTCGGGTTGGCGATGTTGATCAGCGGATAGGGCGAGAAAGCCAGCGTGCCGTCGGGATTGCGGAACACATTGCCGGACGACAGCGAATATTTCTCCCAGCTTGCCGAGGCGCCCGCGACCAGCGTGTGCTCGATCGCGCCAGTGTTGAACACCGCGCGCAGGTCGAGCTGGTTGTACATGACTTCATTCTTCGAATCGCGCGTGTTGCCGCGCGGTCCGCCGATCAGAAAATAGCCCGCCGGAACGGTGCCCGGACACGCTGCGCCGGTCGGCAGCAGGTTGTTCGCGAGGCAATAGGTGCCCTGCGGCGGGCCGACGATCGTCAGCTGGGTGACCTGCTGCCAGCGCGACAGGTTGCGCAGCGAAACGGCGTCGCTGACGTCGGTTTCGAAGATCGCGGTCGCCTGATCGACGGTGATCTCCTGGGTATCGACGTTGCGATAGCCGAAATAGTCGCTGCGATCGACGCCGGGCAGGATGCCGCCGGCGATCGCATAATAGGGCACGCCATATTGCGGGATATTGTCGTCCTCCTGGTGCAGATATTGCACCGTGAGACGGGTCGGGCCGTCGATGCCGATCGTCACCGACGGGGCGACGCCCCAGCGCTTGTAATCCTCGACGTCGCGGCCGGGGATGTCGTTCCGGTGCGCCATCGCGTTCAGGCGGAAGGCGATCAGGTCGCTGGCGCGGAGGTTGGCGTCGACGGTGCCGCGATAATAATTGTCGGTGCCGATGCCGCCGCTGACGACGACGCGCGTGTCGGCGAGCGGGCGTTTGGTGACGAGGTTGATCGTGCCGCCGACCGAACCCGAGCCGCCATAGACCGAGTTGGCGCCGTTCACGACCTCGAGCTGTTCGAGGTTGAACGAGTCCGAGCGGTTGTAGGCGCCGCTGTCGCGCACCCCGTCCTGGGTGATGTCGCTGCCCGCCGAATAGCCGCGCAGGTTGATCGAGTCGGCGGGGGGCGAGCCGCCTTCCGCAGCGCCGAAGGTGATGCCGGGGACGGTCGAGAGCATGTCGCGCAGGGTGAGGAGGTTCTGCTGCTCGATCGTCTCGCCGGTGATCACCGTCACCGTCTGCGGCGTGTCGCGGACCGAGCGCGTCGATTTCGGCGATTCCTGCTGGGTCTGATAATGCTGGCCGGTGACGACGATCTGTTCGCGCTCCTCGCGGCGTTCGCGTTCGGTCTGCTGCTGGTCGGACGCCGCTTCGGCCGCAAGCTCGGCGGCCATGGCGGGCGCCGCGGTCAGGCTGCCAACGCAGGAGAGCGCGAGGAAAGTGGCGGACGTCGAATGTTTCACGGCTGGATACCCCCTTGGATGTGGTGGGCAGGCCGCTATTGCGAATCGATTGCAGAGTCAATGAAATTGAGAATCGTTCGCGATAATGTCGCAATTTGTCGCCGCCGAACCGAGTATCGACTTAGTCACGTCGCTCGAGCCACCATGCCTGGCGCCAACCATAGGAACTGGCGATCGCGCGTCCGCTGCCGTCGGTCGCCGGGCGAAAGCGGAATCGCGCCTCGATCAACCGGCAGGTTTCGTCATCGAGCGACGCGTCGCCGCTGGAGCGCGACACGCGGCACCCGGTCACGCGCCCGGTCGGCTCGATCGTGAAGCGCACCTCGACGTCGCCGCCGGTTCGGGCCCGGCGCGCGGCCCTCGGATAGTCGCGATCCTCGATCCGGCCGCTATGCCACACGGGGCGCGTTCCGCTGCCGGTGCCGCGGCCCGTGCCTCCCGCCCCGGTGCCGTCGCCGCGCCCGCCGGCGCCCGAGCCCGGCCCGGGCGTCGGGGTGGCGCCAGCGGTGCGGTCGTTGCCGATGCCTGAAACCGGCGCCGTGGCGATCGGCGGTACGACAGGCGGCAGTTTCGGTGGCGGGGTGACCACCGCCGTCGCTTCAGCGTGACGGTTCGCTGCCGAGGCGCGGCCGCTTGTCTTGTTGCTCGGGAGGGTCTGCGCGACGACCGGCGCAGGCGGCGGGGGCGCGGGGATCGCGATCGCCGAAATCGCCTCGCCAACCTTGCGCACCACGCCCAGGTCGGGCCCGCTGGCCAGCCCGGCGCCGATCGCCATCACCGCGACGGCGGTCGCGCCGCCCGATGCGATCCGCTGCCGCCTGGAAATCTGCCCCGTATAGCCCATTGCGCGCCTTTTTACGCGCACCGCCGTGCGCCATCGGCGGCTGTTTTACAGGAATTCGTCTAGCGTGGACATGAACCGGTCGAACTGGTCGTGGTGCAGCCAGTGCCCGGCATTTTCGAACTCGATCACCTTGGCGGTGTTGAAATGCGCGAGGCGCCCGTCGCTTTCGGGGTTCGATGCCCAGCTGTTGGCGCCATAGAGCAGCAGGGTGGGGCAGGTGATCGCGCCCCATAGCGCCGCGATCTCGTCTTGCTGCATGTCGAACGCGGGCCAGACGTTGAGGTAATTGTCGAACTTCCAGCTCCAGGTGCCGTCCTCGTTGCGGCTGATGCCGTGGACCGTCAGGTGGCGCGCCTGCGGCTCGGTCAGATAGCTGTTCTCGCCCATCATCCGCGCGAGGGCATCGTCGAGCGTGGCATAGCGGCGCGGGGTGCGTCCTGCGGCCTGGCGTTTGTCGTCAATCCATTGCCGGAAGCGTTCGGCATAAGGTTTCCGGGCGCGTTCGGCGATCACCTTCGGCGACGGGCCCAGCCCCTCGATCGCCACGAGCTTGCGCACATTGCCGGGATAGAGGCCCGTGTATCGGAGCGCGATATTGCCGCCCATCGAATGCGCGACGATCGACATCGGCCCGAGATCGAGTTGGTGGATCAGCTGCGCAAGATCGTAGACGAACCCGTCGATGGCGTAATTGCCGTCGGGCGACCAGGCGCTGTCGCCGTGGCCGCGCAGGTCGGGGGCGATGATATGGTAACGGTCGCACAGCTTTTCGGCGACCCAGTCCCAGTTGCGGCAATGGTCGCGGCCACCATGGACGAGCAGCAGCGGCGGCGCGCCGCGATTGCCCCAATCGACATAGTGGAGCTTCAACCGCTGCGAGATGAAGCTGTTCGAGGTGGGGCCGCTTGCCATCATAAAGTCCTTGCTGTCTTGTCGGGTTTCAAAAGGCGACCGATTCCATTCCGTCAACCCCATGCGGCGACGGAGGCGAAGAAAGCCGAAACGGGAGACGATGATGACGAGTGCATTTCGCGACAATCTGCTGGCCGGCAAGACGGCGTTCGTCGCCGGCGGCACCAGCGGCATCAACCTGGGCATTGCGAAGCGCTTTGCCGAACTCGGCGCGAAGGTGGCGGTGGCCGGTCGCGACCCCGACAAGGCAGCGCGCGCCGCCGCCGAGATCGGCCATGATGCGATCGGGCTGTCGGGCGACGTGCGCGACTATGCCGCGATCCGCGGCGTGATGGAGGAGGTCGCGGGTAAGTTGGGGCCGATGGACATCGTCGTCTCGGGCGCCGCGGGCAATTTCCTCGCCCCCGCGCTCGGCATGTCGGCGAATGCCTTTCGCACCGTTGTCGATATCGACCTCAACGGCACCTTCAACGTGTTTCGCGGTTGTCACGACCTGCTCAATCGTCCCGGCGCCTCGCTGATCGCGATCACCGCGGGGCAGGCGGTCAACGCCTCGGCGCTGCAGGCGCATGCCTGTGCCGCGAAGGCGGGGATCAACCAGCTGATTCGCGTGCTGGCGCTCGAATGGGGCCCCGAGGTGCGGGTGAACGGCATTTCACCGGGACCGATCGCGGGGACCGAGGGCATGGCGCGCCTCGCGCCCGACGCCGCGACGCGCCAGTCGCATTTCGACCGCATCGCGATGAAGCGCTGGGGCGAGGTCGAGGAGGTGGCCGAATCGGCGGTGTTCCTGTGCAGCCCCGCGGCGGGCTATATCACCGGCACGATCCTCGATTGCGACGGCGGCAGCCAGATCGGCGACGCGTCGCGTGGCGATCTGGCCAAGGGCATGGCGTAGGCGTTACTCGCGGCAACTGACCTGTACCCCTGCGAAGGCAGGGGCCCATCTCCGGCCGTTGCGAAATCCCGCGTGCCGCGTGTAGCAGGACAGCATGGGTGATGGGCCCCTGCCTTCGCAGGGGCTCAGATACGAAGTGAAAGCATTGCCGGCCGCAAACGCAAAAACGCCGCCAACCCGGCTGGGTGGCGGCGTTTTTAATGGTGGGCGTGGCAAGGATTGAACTTGCGACCCCTGCGATGTCAACACAGTGCTCTACCACTGAGCTACACGCCCATCCCTTGGGGTGACGGCCCCCTAATATCCCCGGCGCCGCTTGGCAAGCCCTTCGCGCCGGGCGCCCTGTTTATTGTTGGCTGGACCGGTTGGCGCCGCCGAACAGATTGTCGACCTCGCGCACCAGATCCTTCAGGTGAAACGGCTTCGAAAGCAGTTTGGCCTGCGGCACATTTTCCTCGGCGCGCAGCGACACCGCGGCAAAACCGGTGATGAACATCACCTGCGTCTGCGGCGCGACCTTTGCGGTGTGCTGGGCGAGTTCGATGCCGTCCATCTCGGGCATCACGATGTCGGAGAGCAGAAGGTCGAAGGTGCCCGAATCGATATAGGGAACGGCCTCGGTCCCGCGATCGACCGCGGTGACGTGATAACCGGCGCCGGTCAGCGCCCGCGCGAGATATTCGCGCATCACATCGTCGTCTTCGGCCAGCAAAATGCGAATCATGTGAAAAATCTGTCCCCGGTCCTCGGCGTCCCACCTTGCCGGAGAACGCATCCTGTTGCCCGCCGCTCATAGCGGCAGAGATTTAACAAATTGACGCAGCCGCTGGATTCGTAGCGCATTTTTTGCCACCCCATGGCGTATGCCGCCACGCACCATCCCGTCCGCCGCCATCGCTGTCAACCGGCCCGCGATGAAAGGGCCAGTGGTCGTGTCGGTCCCCCATGCCGGCCGCCTCTATCCGCCCGAGATCCTCGATGCCGCGCGCGTATCGCGCGCGCAGCTCGAAAGGCTCGAGGACAGCTGGTGCGATATGATCGCCGCCGAGGCGTGCGCGGCCGGGGCGACGGTGCTGCAGGCGCTGTGGGCGCGCGCGGTGGCCGACTGTAATCGCGGCGAGGGGCAGATGGCGCCCGGCGAGGTCGCGCCGGCGCTGCGCGGCCGGTTTTCGGCGCCGGGTCGCAAGGAACGCGCGGGGCTGGGGGTGGTGCCGACCCGGCTTGCCGATTGCGGACCGCTGTGGACGCGGCCGATCGACCGGGCGGCGCTCGACTGGCGGCTCGAGCATTTTCACCGTCCCTATCACGACGCGCTCGCCGCCGAACTCGCGGCGGCGCGGGCGCGGTGCGGGCATGCGATATTGATCGATCTCCATAGCATGCCGCCGATACCTGTCGGGCAGCCGGGGCACGGCGCCGCGATCGTCGTTGGCGACCGGTTCGGCGCGACCGCGGAAGGATGGCTGGTCGATCTGGTGGTCGATAGCACGGCGGAACTGGGCGTGCCGGTGTCGCGAAACCAGCCCTATGCGGGCGGGCATATCGTGCGCACCCACGGGCAGCCCGACCGCGGGGTGCACGCGGTGCAGATCGAGATCGATCGCAGCCTGTATCTGACCCCCGATCGATCGCCGGACCCGGCGCGATTGGCGCCTCTGGTGCGCTGGTTTGCGTCGCTGGTGGCTACTGCCGCGCAGGCGTTGCCCACTGGTCAAGCACCGCCGCTCGCTGCCGAATAAAAAACCACCTCGTGCACGGGGCACGAGGTGGCCAGGGTCCAGGGAGGACGCGCCCGCGTCGAAGACGGGACGCTCGCCGCGATGGAAAGGGGGAAACCATGGCGGCGTAGGACTGATTTAGGAGGTTGGGCGCCGCGTTACAAGAAGAAGCGGCGCAAATTCTGCAACAGGCAAAAGAAACTGGTCGGGGAGAGAGGATTCGAACCTCCGGCCCCTGCCTCCCGAAGACAGTGCTCTACCAGGCTGAGCTACTCCCCGACCGATCTTTGCGCCGGCGGACCGGCGCGAAGGCAGGGCGGTCCTCTAGACGCGCAATTTGGGAACTTCAAGCGCCAATCGGCACCGGGGCGACGTTTGCCGCACCTATATCCATCCGGCGGTGCGAAAGCTGAAATGGCCGCGTTCGACGAAAATCAGATGGTCGGCCAGTTCGATGCCCAGCGTGCGCAGGAACAGCGTCGCCTCCTCTGTGCAGCGGCGGTCGGCGTCGCTGGGCCACGGCGCCCCCGACGGATGGTTGTGCGCCATCACCACCCGCGCGATGCCGCGGCCGAGCAGGCGGATCCAGCAGCCGGGCGGGATGACGCAGCGGCCGCTGGCGTCGCCTTCGGCGCGTTCCATGCGAACGAGGCGCGCATAAGCGTCGAAGCCGGCGAGCAGCAGGATTTCGCGATCGGGCGGAAAATGCGGCCGCAGCAGCAGGCGCGCAATATCGTCTTCGGACTTGCACGCGACAAATCCGGCGCGGGCCGCGGGATCGGGCGGCGCGGCGATGGGCTCGAGCAGAGACATTGCGGCGATCATGCGCCGGGCCGCGACCAGACCCAACGTCCGACTGGCCCGGAACGGAGGCTTGTCGGCTGCACCCTTGTCGCCCGGCGCGGCGACGCCTAGCAAAGCAGGGCCATTGTCCGGGAGCGAGTCTTGCCTGATTCCGTCCATTATGAACTGCAATATCTCGACCTGATGCGCCGCATCTGGGTCGAAGGCGACGAGCGCATCGACCGCACCGGGGTCGGCACCCGGTCGCTGTTCGGCGAAACGATGCGATTCTCGCTACAGGACGATGCGATCCCGCTGCTGACGACGAAGCGTGTCTATTGGAAGACGGCGCTGCGCGAACTGCTGTGGTTCCTGACCGGCGACACCAACATCCGGCCGCTGGTCGCTCAGGGGGTGAAAATCTGGACCGACTGGCCGCTCGACAAATATCGCAAGGCGACCGGCAAAGATATCGGCGCCGAAGATTTCGAGGCGCGGATCATCGCCGACGACGATTTTGCGGCGCGATGGGGCGACCTGGGACCGGTCTATGGCCATCAATGGGTCAATTGGCCGCGCTACGAACCGGCGGGCGAGGGGCTTTTCCGGCGCGCGGCGACCGGACACAACCAGATTGCGGCGCTGATCGAGGGGCTACGCAGCAATCCCGGATCGCGGCGGCATATCTTCACCGGCTGGAATGTCGCCGATCTCGACCGCATGGCGTTGCCGCCGTGCCACATGACCTATCAGTTCCACGTCCGCAGCGACGGCGGACTGTCGTGCCTGTTGTTCCAGCGGTCGTGCGACCTCGGGCTCGGTTTTGCGTTCAATGTGTTCGAGGCGGCGCTGCTGACGCGGATGGTCGCCGATCAGTGCGGACTTCATGCACATGAACTGGTGTGGACCGGCGGCGACGTCCATCTCTACCTCAACCACGCGGAACTGGTCGAACAGCAGATGCGCCGGGTTCCGGACGGCGCGCCCAGGCTGCGCATCCTGCGGCGGCCGGACAGTATTTTCGACTATCGGTTCGACGATTT
The DNA here is from genome assembly GCF_050916055.1 of Sphingopyxis sp. Classification (GTDB taxonomy): domain Bacteria; phylum Pseudomonadota; class Alphaproteobacteria; order Sphingomonadales; family Sphingomonadaceae; genus Sphingopyxis. The sequence goes on along the minus strand of NZ_CP051527.1, from coordinate 1,672,721 downwards.
CGCGGTCGAGGCTTACGCGCCGCAAGCGCATATCTCGGCGCCGGTGGCGGTCTGATCGCTGGCGTTGCAATCATATGGCGACCGAAATAATATGTCGCCACGCTGAAATATAACTAGGCGCTGATTCGCGCCGCAATGGGAAGACGATATGCCCGAAACGGATCGGAAGCCGGCGAGCAATCTGCCGCCGCTGGCGCTTCATATCCCCGAACCGCGCTACCGGCCCGGCGACACGCCCGACTTCGGCGATATCGACGTTCCCGCCGTCGATGCGACCCCGCGTCCCGGTGAGGCGACCAAGCCCGATGCGATGCGCGAGCTGTGTTACGGCCTTGTCCGCGTGCTCGATTTCGACGGGCAGGCGAAGGGGCAGTGGGATCCCAAGCTCACCCCCGACCGTCTGCGCACGATGCTGCGCTACATGATGCTGGTGCGCGCGTTCGACGACCGGATGTTCCGCGCCCAGCGGCAGGGCAAGACCAGCTTTTACATGAAATGCACCGGCGAGGAGGCGACGTCGGTCGCCTCGACGATGGCGCTCGATCGCGGCGACATGTGTTTCCCCAGCTATCGCCAGCAGGGCATCCTGATCGCGCGCGACTATCCGCTGATCCAGATGATGAACCAGATCTATTCGAATCGCGGCGATCATCTGATGGGCCGCCAGCTGCCGATCATGTATTCGGCGCCCGAACATGGCTTTTTCAGCGTGTCGGGCAACCTCGCGACGCAATATCCGCAAGCGGTGGGCTGGGCCATGGCGTCGGCGTCGAAAGGCGACACCCGCATCGCAACCGTCTGGTGCGGCGAAGGGTCGTCGGCCGAGGGCGACTTCCACTCGGCGCTGACCTTTGCGACCGTGTACAACGCGCCGGTGATCTTCAACGTCGTCAACAACCAGTGGGCGATTTCGAGCTTTTCGGGCTTTGCCGGCGGCGAGCGCACGACCTTCGCGGCGCGCGCGGTGGGTTATGGCATCGCCGGACTGCGCATCGACGGCAACGATCCGCTGGCGGTGTATGCCGCGACGCAATGGGCGGCAGACCGGGCGCGGACGAACAATGGCCCGACGCTGATCGAACATTTCACCTATCGCAGCGAAGGGCATAGCACGTCGGACGACCCGAGCGCATACCGCCCCGCCGACGAGGCGACCGCGTGGCCGTTCGGCGACCCGATCGCGCGGCTCAAGCAGCATCTCGAAACGCTCGGCGAATGGGATGCCGACCGTCACGATGCGCAGGCCAAAGAGCTCGACGAGCTCGTCAAGACGACGCAGAAGCAGTCTGAAAAGCTCGGCATATTGGGTCACGGGATGCACCAGCCGTTCGAAACGATGTTCGAGGATGTGTTCGAAGTCATGCCTTGGCACCTGAAAGAGCAATGTACCCAGATGCTCGCCGAGCAGGAGGCCAAGTTCGGCCCCGATTGGAAGCCCGAATAATGGCCGATACCAAGACCATGAACATGATCGAGGCGATCAACAGCGCCATGGACGTGATGCTCGCGCGCGACAGCAATGTCGTGGTGATGGGCGAGGACGTCGGCTTTTTCGGCGGCGTGTTTCGCGCCACCGCGGGCCTGCAGAAAAAGCATGGCAAGACGCGCGTCTTCGACACGCCGATCAACGAATGCGGGATTATCGGGGTCGCGGTCGGCATGGGCGCTTACGGACTGCGCCCGGTTCCCGAAATCCAGTTCGCCGATTACATCTATCCCGGGCTCGACCAGCTGGTCAGCGAGGCGGCGCGGCTGCGCTATCGCTCAGCGGCCGATTTCATCTGCCCGATGACGGTGCGCACGCCGTTCGGCGGCGGTATTTTCGGCGGCCAGACGCACAGCCAGTCGCCCGAAAGCATCATGACGCATATTTGCGGCGTGAAGACGGTGATCCCGTCGAATCCCTATGACGCCAAGGGGCTGCTGATCGCGGCGATCGAGGACAACGACCCGGTTGTGTTCCTCGAACCCAAGCGGATCTACAACGGGCCGTTCAGCGGCTATTATGATCGCCCGGTCGAGCCCTGGTCGAAACATGCCGCGAGCGCGGTGCCCGAGGATTATTACCGCATCGAGCTCGGCAAGGCGGCGACGGTGCGCGAAGGCGAGGCGCTGACCATCCTCGTCTATGGCACGATGGTCCATGTGACCAAGACGATCGTCGAGGAAATGGGCATCGACGCGGAGATCATCGATCTCCGCACGCTGCTGCCGCTCGACATCGGAGCGATCGAGGCGTCGGTCCAGAAGACCGGGCGCTGCCTGATCGTCCACGAAGCGACGCGCACCTCGGGCTTTGGCGCCGAACTCGCGGCGCTGGTGCAGGAACGCTGTTTCTATCACCTCGAAGCGCCGGTCGAGCGCGTAACCGGCTTCGACACGCCCTATCCGCATAGCCTCGAATGGGCATATTTCCCCGGCCCGGTGCGCATCGCGACCGCGCTCACGAAAATCCTGAAGGACTGACGCCATGGCCCGCTATTCATTCCGCCTGCCCGACATCGGCGAAGGCATCGCCGAGGCCGAAATCGTCGCCTGGCATGTCAAGATCGGCGAGCGCGTCGAGGAAGACGCGCAGCTCGCCGACATGATGACCGACAAGGCGACGGTCGAGATGGAATCGCCGGTTTCGGGGGTTGTCGTCGAGCTGGCGGGCGAGGTCGGCGACCTGATCCCGATCGGTTCGACGCTGGCGGTGATCGAAACCGATAGCGCCGAAGACAATGGGGGCGACGTCGAGGCGCCGCCCGCCGATACGCCGGTCGAGCAGCAGATCGAGGCCGAAACGCCGGGAGCGGAAGAGGTTTCGGTCGTTGAGGCGGTCGCTCCTCCCCCTCAATCCGTTCGCCCTGACCCTGTCGAAGGGCCGTCCTTGTCTTCAACGCCTGAAAAGAAGGACGGTCCTTCGACAAGCTCAGGACAAACGGAGCAGAGGGACAAGGTTTTGGCTTCCCCGGCGGTGCGCGCCCGTGCGCGCGATCTTGGTGTCGATCTCGGCCAGGTCCATGCCGACGGCGACCGCGTCCGCCACGCCGACCTCGATGCTTTCCTGCGCTACAGCGGCGGGCAGGGCTATCGTGCGCCCGGCGCGAGCCGGGCGCGCGCCGACGAGCCGATCAAGGTCATCGGCATGCGCCGCAAGATCGCCGAGAATATGGCGGCGGCGAAGCGCGCGATCCCGCATTTCACCTATGTCGAGGAAATGGACGTCACCGCGCTCGAGGAAATGCGCGCCGACCTCAACGCCAATCGCGGCGGCCGCCCGAAGCTGACGATGTTGCCCTTCCTGATCGTTGCGATTTGCCGGACGATCCCGCAGTTTCCGATGATCAACGCGCGCTACGATGACGAAGGTGGCGTCGTCACGCGCCACGGTTCGGTGCATCTGGGCATGGCGACGCAGACCGACGCGGGACTGATGGTGCCGGTGATCCGCGACGCGCAGGACATGAACGTCTGGCAGCTCGCGAGCGAGATCACGCGCCTTGCGGAAGCCGCGCGCACCGGCAAGGCGAAGGTCGAGGAACTGACCGGCGGCACGCTGACGATCACCTCGCTCGGCCCGCTCGGCGGCATTGCGACGACGCCGGTGATCAACCGGCCCGAAGTCGCGATCATCGGTCCGAACAAGATCGTCGAGCGGCCGGTTTTTGACGGCGATGATATCCGCCGTGCCAAGCTGATGAACCTGTCGATCAGCTGTGACCATCGCGTCGTCGATGGCTGGGACGCGGCGAGCTATGTCCAGGCGCTCAAGAAGCTGGTCGAGACGCCGGTTTTGCTGTTCGCGGACTAAAGCCGACCCAACAACCCGTTTGTGTCGAGCGAAGTCGAGACACATGAAGGCACGCGCGAACGCGGCGTGTCTCGACTTCGCTCGACACAAACGGGATTCAAGCGGGGTTTATAGCCCCAGCCCCTGAAAACTCGTCTGGTCGAATTTCAGCTTGAAGGTGACATAGGCGCCCGACCGCGAATAGCGCGCGTCTTCGAAATCGCGGTCGTGGAAGCCCGCGAAATTATAGCCGAAGGTGATGTTGGCATTCTTCATCGGTGCCAGCGTCACCGTCGGACCGCCCGCCCAGCTGACCGTATCGGCGTCGGTGCCGACGCGCACGGTGCCCGATGCGCCGACATCGACATGTTCGCCCAGATTGAAGCGGAAGTCGGCACCGATCAGGTTCGACCAGCCCTTCACATCGTCGGCCCCGAATTTGTCGAAATTGTAGCGCGTGCCCCAGAAAAAACCGACCTCGCCGCGTTCGAACCACTGGCCGCCTTCGCCGCGGCTGCCGAGCGGGGTCCAGTTTAGCGAGAGACTGTTGAGCATGCGGCGGCTCGTTGCGTCGCCGTCGATCGTCAGCGCGGCGCCGCCGACCGGGCCGGGCTGGCCGGCGATCGCGCCGCGCAGCTTGTCGGAACGGAATTCGCTCTTGTTGAGCCATGACACGCGCGAATCGGCGGGGCGGTGCGCCCAGCTCATCTCGAAGTTGATCACTTCGGTCGTGGGCGTGGTACCGCTGCCGCTCGCCTTGGCGTAAGTTACGAGTGCGCCCAGCGCGCGGCCTTCGCCCAGCTGGCGGAGGCCGCCGAGCGTCAGTCCGTAACGGTTGGCGAGTTCACCGTCGCGATATTCGGCGCGGCCGGTCAGCGTCCAGCGTTCGGCGCGATAGGTGGCGCCGGTGCTGACGGCGAGGAAATCCTCGGTCAGCGTGCCGTTCTGACCGAGGAAGCCGCCCGTCGCGACCGGCTGGTCAGGGTTGAGGACATCGCCGGCGCGAACCCCGCCGAGGGTGCGGTTGCCATCGACAGACAGATCGACCGACCAGCGCTTGCCGAGCCGCAGCGATTGCGACAGCCCATAGGCGGCGAAGCTGCGCGGGCCATATTCGCCGATGTCCTGCTGGTTGGCGGTCGCAAGCAGCCGCGCGCCCGCCCAGGGTGCGAGATCGAAGCCGAGCCGCGCGGTGCGCGCCTTGATCGTATCGCCGTCGGCGATTTCATAGCTGCCGACAAGATTCACGTCGCGGGTGATCGCAAAGCGCGCGCCAAGGCGGTGGCGGGTCGGGAAATCGACGCTGGCATCCTTGCCGCCCAGCGCGAATTCGGTCTGCGCGTCGAGTTCGAGGCGCTTTTCGAACAAGCGCTTCGTCGCGCCGAACTGGACCAGGTTCGAACGGTTGGTCGTTCCGTCGCTGAGCCGGTCGTCGGCATGAGTCAGGCCGGCGCGTGCGACGGTGGTGCCATTGTCATATTCGGCCAGCATCCGCGCGGCGCGGCGGCGGGCGCCGGTGTCGAGATACTCCTCCTGCCACGCGCTGCCGGTTAGCGACAGCGTGCGCGTAGCGCGCAGGCGGGCGTCGAAGCCGAACTTGCGCGTCCCGTCCTCGCCGCGATTGAGCTGGCCGGCGCCGAATCCCGCCTCGCGCTCGCGGACATAGGCCAGGACGTCCATCGTGCTGCTGTGGTGCTCGGCCTCGATCAGCCACGCCTTGGCGGTGCCAGCGGTTGCGACCGGGCGGCCGTCCTGCGCCTTGGCATCGCTGACCGCGAGTTCGGCGCGCATTTCAGTGTCGATATCGGGGCGATAGCGCGCGTCGACGCCGCCAAGGTTGGTCTTGGCATTGCCATCCTCGTCGTGGATCAGGGTCGCGCCGACGCGCAGTTTCTCGTCGGTCGACTGGTAGCTGACGCGGCCGCCGGCGTTGAGGACGCGCTGGCCAACGCCATCGACTTCATATTCGGCGACGATGAACTGCGAATCGAGACCCGACGAGCGGCTGAGCACCGGGCTGCGGAAGCGGAGCGTGCCAGCGAGATAGTCGATATCGTAATCGACATGGCGGGTCAGGCTGAGCGTTTCGACGATGCGTTCGCTGTGCAGCCGGTCGCGCGTTTCGATGACAATCCGTTCGCTGTTCGGCAGGATGTCGCGCGCGCCAAGCTGGTAGGGGCCGGTCAGGCCATTGCCTTGGATCTCGTCGCGACGGAAGCGATAGGGGGTGTCGGCGGCGAAGGCAGTTGCGGCGAGGTTGCGGCCGCGATATTCCGCCTTGCCGCCATTGAGCGCGCGCTGATAGCGCGCAAGCTGCGGCTCCGAAATCCCGGTCTCGATATCGCCGAACATCGCATAGAATTGCGGGCGTTCTAGGCGAAGATAGAGTTTGCGCACCGACGCGGCATCGTAGCGCGTCTCATTGCGGTCGGCGTAGATCGTGTAATAGGCGCGCGGATCGATCACGCCGCCGAAGCGGGCGTCGTCCGCGTCTTTGTCGCTGTCATAGGACAGCGTCATCAGCCACTTGCCGCGCACTCTTCCCTTGGCGTAGAGGGCGAGGCGCGCGTCGGTGTTAAGACTGTCCAGCGTGTCGGCGACCGGCTCCATCCGGTCGTCGAGAGTGTTGTAACCCAGCGTCCCGGCGGCAAAGCCGACCACGGTCCACGGGCGGTTGCCGGGGTCGAGCCAGGTTTCGATCGTCTGCTGGCGTTCGACCCGTTCGTCGCGAAAGGCGAAATCCATGGTCAGCGTGCCCGACGCGGTCGTCGGCTCGAGCTCGATATACGCCATGCCGTCGTCGCCCTCGATCTTCCAGATCGGGCGGGCGCGTTCGAGACCCGACAGCTGGCGCGCCTGCTGCGCATCGGCTTCGACCGCGGGATAATAGGGTGCGGGCACGCTGAAGTCACCGGTCAAGCCGTTGCGCACCGGTTTGCCGTCTCGGTCGGTCAGGCGCACCGCGATGACCGGGCGGGTGACGCCGTCGGCGACCAGCACCGATTTTTCGCGGATCAGCGTCGCGCGCATCGGGGTGATCGAATAATGGACGCTGCGAACCAGCCGTTCGACGACCGCGCCATTGGCGTCATGCACCTCGGCGGCGAGGCGGTTTTCACCCTCGCGGATTTCGATGCCGCGCCAGACGCTGACTGCCATGCTGCCGTCTGCGGACTTCCGCGCGCCTTCGAAGGTCAGCGCATCGACGGGTTTGCCGTTGATCGTCAGCGCGACGGTTTGGCCGGGCAGATGCTTGATCGCGGCGCGCACCGACTTGGCGCGCGGATTATGGTCGGTCGCGGGGAATATCCACGCGATGCCCGGGGTCTGTCCGGCCAGCCAGTCGCGCCCGGCGCCCGCCGCTTCGGGGTCGGTGAGGAGCGTCGGCTGCTCGACCGCTGGCATCGTCGGCGCAGCGCGCGGGGCAACGGCGCGGGCGCGGAAATCGGCACGTTTCAGCGCGCCGCCGCGGCCCTCGACAAAGCGCGAGATCGCGCTGCCGGCGCTCTGCGTCGAGCGCGCGCAGTCGATCGCGGCGCGATCGAGCGGCAGCGTCGACGGGTCGATCTGGACGACGTGGAGGCCGGGGCGGACGCCTTCGAAGTGATAGCGGCCATCCTCGTCGGTGACGGTGTAGCTGCCGTCCTGGAGCATCACGCGCACCCCGCCGATGCCGTCGGCCTTGCCCGGATCGACCGCACAGCCCCCGTCGGTGATGCGGCCGATGATCGTCATCCGGTCGCCAAGCTGGTCGCGTTTGATCGCGATCGTCGCCTCGGCGACATTGCTCTGGGTACCGCGGTTGTCGGTCGCGGTGGCGCGATTGAGCGCGTTGCCTGGCCGCGCCGACACGACCACTTCGGCAAGATAGCTGAGCAGCACCGAGCGCGCGGGGGCGATGCCGGGCAGGGTGACGGAAAATTCGCGGCCATTGGCGGCGACATCGGCGTCGATGCGCACCCCGTCGGCGCGCACCGTGTCGGCGCGTAGGCGCATTCCCGCCGGCAGGACGTCGCGCACGGTGACTACACCGGTCGATCGCCGCGCGTCGCGGTTGGTTACTTCGACGCGATACTGGACCACGTCGCCGGGCACCGCGACCTGCGTCGAGGTCGACTTGCGCAGGATCAGCGGCAGGCCGGGCTGGTCGACGGGGATGTCGATCCGCACCGGTGCAGGGCTGTCGAGGATGAACGGCTGGCCATAGCTGGCGCCGGTGATCAGGAAGAGCAGGCCGTCGTCGGGCCGGCGCAGCGCCGCAAGGTCGGCGGGCGCCGATTGGGACGGGGCGGTGTAAGGATTCGGCGGCTCGACCACGAGCCGATAGGTGCCCGGCGCGACGAATGGAAAGCGATAGTCGCCCGGCGGGAAATCATAGCTCGTGCCGCCCGAATCGGTGACGCTCTGCCCGGTGACCACGCTGGAGGGATAGGCCGACACGCCGTCATCGCCGAACACCGGCACCGGCGCGCCGGTCGTCGCATCGACGATGGTCACCCGGCTGCCCGCGACAGGGGCGCCGTCGCCGCTGTCGAAGACGATCCCGAACGGATCGACGAGGAAATCTAGGGTGGCGAGCGCGACGAGGCTGGCGTCGGCCTGATCGGTGATCGTCAGCCCGATCGATGCGCCGGGATTGACCGACAGGCGGCAGTCGCCCGCGACGATGGCGGGTGGCACGCCGATGGTGTTGATGATGCCGACGAATTCGCCGCTGTCGGCGGCGGTTTCGGTGAGCGTGATCGCCTCGCGGTCGCCGTTTTCGAGCGCGAGTTCGACGCGCAGCGTGTCGCGCTGCTGGCGATCGACGTTGGCCGACGCGAGCGTGACGCCGATGACGACGACTTCGCCGGCGCGAAAACGGCTGCTGCCCTGCAGCGCGGCGGGGGTGGTCGAAATGCCTTGGTAAACGCCGCCCAGCGGGATCGTGGAGGTCACGCTGCGCGCGGTTTCGCGGATACACAGCGTGGGCGCTAGCGGAACGGCGCGGTCACCACCTTCCTTCAGCAGGCGGTAGGTAGCGATCGTCGGCGTTTCGGGCGGGCGCGGGCGGACGGTCAGGTCGACGCGGTTCGAAAGCGCCTGGCCCGATTGCGCGCCGTCGCTCCAATGCGCCGACGCGGTATTGGTAATGACCTGCGCGTGCGCCGCCGGCGCCGCAGACAGCGCTGCGGCGGCTGCGGCCAGCATGGCCACAAATCCCGTATATTTTCCGGTGCGCAGCATCGCAGAGCCCGACGGGGACGGCGGAACCGGCGCGTGCGCCGGCGTCCGCCGTCCCTATCAGTCGCCGGTCAGTTGACCGTGGCGCGGAAGACGAGCGTGCGGGTGGCGCCCGCCGCGACCGTCGCGATCGTGCCCGACACGACCGGCGCCGCATAGCTGCCGCCCGCGGCGCCGTCGGCGTTGCAGGTGGAGCCGGTCACGGTCCCGTTCAGCAGGATCGAGCTGGTGATATAGGTCAGCTGACCCGGCACGCTGTCGTTGATCGCCACGCCGGTCGCATCGGCACCGCCGGCAGCATTGGCGATCGCGATGCAATATTCGACCGTCGCACCCGGAATCATTTTCGGGTTGGTGGTGCCGTTGAACGGATCCGAAACGACGCGGCTGCTCTTGGTAACGGTCAGCGTCGCGGTGCGGATCGTATAATCGTCGTCGTCGCTGTGCGACGCATCGCGATTGCCGTCGTTGACGCCGATGCCGTCGGCAAAGACGGTGTCCTTGCCCGCGGTGTTGGCGCCGGCGGTCTGGGTGACGGCGCCGCCTTGTGTCGCAGCAGTCCCGCCCTCGAGCGCGGTAGCGCGCAGCTGGACGCCCGCGACCGCGCCGGTGGCGAGGCCGGCGGGAATGTCGGCAACGACGAACAGCCGGATGGCGGTGTCGGTGGCGAGTTCGTCGATATAGGTGACGAGCGCGTCGCCGACGTCATAGCTGCCGACGGTGCCGGTGACGGCGTTGTCGCGATAGATGCGCACGTTCGTCGCGTTGAACGTATCGGTGCCGCCATGCGCCGCGGCGCCGGTGGTGATCTGCGACGCCGCGAGCAGGAAATCGAGCACTTCGTTCGACGTGTTCGTCAGCTGGAAGGTCGTGACCGCATTGGTCTGGCCCGGCACGACTTCGGTCGTGACGTTGCCCACTTCCTCGACGAGCAGGTTGATCTTGCGGTCGACCGTAAAGCTGTTCGATGCGCTTTGCTGGCCCTGGTTGACGCCCCCGACCTGATAATCGACGGTGGCGGTATTGGTGATCGAGGTACCCGCGGTCGTCCCGGCGGCAAACGCCGGGGTGGCAGCGACGCTTGCAAGCGCCGCCAGACCGATGGTGCCCACATAAGTCAGCTTGCTGGTCATAGCTGAGCTCCTAGGCTTGATTGGCTGCCTTTCCCCACCGCTGACAGCCGTTAAGCGGTTTTATTCAGGTCGCTATTTGACGACTCCCCGAAACATGAGCTTGCCCGTTGCGCCCGCTGGAATGGGCTTTTGAAAGGCCCAGCGGATGTGCGTGACGTCGGCCGGCTGCGCCGCGCGGCGCGTGCCGTCGGCCATCGCCACGGTCAGGTCGGCGAGCAGTCCCCACTGCTTGCCGCCATCGACCGAAACGAAGGGCCGGGTGTCGCCGGCGTCGGCGAACCGCACCGCCGCCGGCAGCGGATTGGTGATGACGAACTTGTCGGCCGCCTGCGCCCCGGCGTTGCGATAGTTCAGCACGAAGACCAGCCGGTCGCCGGGAACGACGACCTTCGGTTCTTCGAGCAGGATGCGTTGCTTGCCGGCGGCGTCGGTCTGGACGCGTTCGACGAACACGCTGTTGTCGAGCGCGACCTGGTTGGCGGCGATCGCTTGGCCCGGCAGGACCGCGGCAAGCATCAGGGCAAGGGCGAAACGCATGACTATCTCCATCAGTCGATCATGGTCTGGAAGGTGACGGTGCGGGTTTGGCCGCCCGCGACGGTGCCGAGCGCCACCGCGATGCGGGTGCCGTCGTAATTGCCGGCGTCGCCGTCGACCGCGTCGGACAGCGTGCTGCCGCCCAGCGTGATCGAACCCGCGACATAGCTGGTATCGGCCGGAATATTGTCGGTGACGGTCAGGCCGTTCAGCGAGCCGCTGCCCGCGACCGTGGCGGTGATCGTATAGGTGATCGTCGCGCCGGGAACGGGTTCGGTGCCCCCGAACGGATCGAGTATCACCGCCGATTTGACGAGCGAGACGGTCGCGGCCGCGACGGCGAAGGCGCCGTTGTCCTGGCCGTCGCCGCCGGTGGCGCCGACAACGGCATCGCCGCCGCCTTCGCCCGCGCCCGCAAAGCTGGTGCCCGGCGCGCCGGTGCCGGTCGCCGCCGCCGCAACCAGGCTGACGATGCCGCGATCGCCGTCGGCGACTGTTCCGGGCGTCGTCGCGATCACGAAGATGGTGATGCTGTCGTCGGGATCGAGCACGGGGTCGTTGGCGCCCGCGGTGTATAGCGTGTCGGTGCCGGCGTCGAAAACGCCGTCGCCGTTGTCGAGATAGATTTGGGTGACGACCGGGTCGAAATTGTCGCCGCCGCCATTGGCAATCGTGCTGAGCGCGAACGCTTCTTCGCCATTGCCGTTGTTGGTGACCGAGAAGGTCAGCAACTGGTTCGTCGCGCCGGGGGTCGTCGCAACATCGGCGGGATCGTTCGAATCGACCGTGACGTCGAGCAATTCATCGACAAGCAGATCGACCTGGTTCGAATCGATGGTCTGCGTGCCGGCGCCATTGTCGAAGCTGGCGCTCGCGGTGTTGCTGATCGTCGAACCGGCGCGGGTGCCGGCGGCATGCGCGGGCATCGACAAGGCGAGCGCGGCGATCAGGGCAAAGGTCGAAATAGAGGGATTACGAAGCTGATGCCGCGCGCCCCCCACAGGCGCATTCATCATGATATTGACTCCAAATTGGCTGGTCCGGAGCCGTCAATGGCGGAAAAAGGGTAATTTCTGGTTAAATCGGCGGTAGGATTTGCGCTTCTGATCCAATTGGGGACAAAGGATGCACGGCGGCGACGCTCGGCAAGGCGTCTGGCGCGCGGCCATAAGCTCGCGTAAGACGAGCCGATAGATACAGGAGTGACCGAGCGTGGCCGAAGACGGGGGAAACAAGGGCGCACGGCCGCCACGTGCCAATCCCCTGCGCCAGATCGAGATCGACGATTTTCGCCGCGACCGGTTGCTCGCGGCGCTGGCGCTGATTCTCGGCGCCAGTTTTTGCCTGGGGCTGCCGTTCGCCTTGCAGGCGGGGGCGGAGTTCTTTTTGCCGCTGACCGCGGCGATTGTCATCGCGATCGCGCTGGTACCGCTGCTCGAATGGCTCGAGCGGCGCGGCGTGCCGTCGGGGCTTGCGTCCTTTCTGTCGCTGACCGGCTTTCTGATGCTGATCAACGCGGCGCTGGCGATCATCGTCGTGCCCGCAACCGGCTGGTTCGCGCGGCTTCCCGAATCGATCCCGCGCATCCAGAGCAATCTGGCGCCGCTGATCGATTTTTATTCGACGCTGCAAAAATTCGTCGATCGCACTTTGATGTCGGTGGCGAGCGGGACCGAGGCGACGGCGCAGGCGGTCGCGGACACGGCGCCGACTTCGGTTGTCGACTATTTCATCTCGGCGGCGCCGACCGCGGCGATCCAGCTGTTCTTCGCGGTTCTGGTGATTTTCTTCTTCCTCGCCGGCTGGACGCGGCTGCGCAAGGGGACGATCCGGCGGCGCGGCAGCTTCGACGGCGCGATGCAGACCGCGCGGGTGATCCAGAATGTCGTCGATGCGACCGCCGACTATCTGGCGACGATCACGATGATCAACGCCGTCCTCGGGCTGGTCGTGGGCTTGTTGCTCTGGGCACTCGGCATGCCGTCGCCTTTCATGTGGGGCGGGATCGTCAGCATCTGCAATTTCGTGCCGTATCTGGGGCCGATCGTCGCTGCTGTGCTGCTGGGGCTGGGCGGGCTGATGACCTTCGACGCGGTCGGGCTGGCGCTGCTTCCCGCGCTAATCTTTACCGGGGTGCATCTGGTCGAGGCGAATCTGATCACGCCGCTGGTGCTGGGGCGCCGGCTGACGATCAATCCCTTGCTGATCCTGGTGTCGCTGAGCTTTTGGGGATGGGTGTGGGGAACCCCCGGCGCGCTGCTGGCGGTGCCGCTGCTGCTGATCCTGCAGACCGTCCTGCAATCGACCGGCACCCCCGATCTGGCCGGTTTCCTGTTCGAACGCGGCACGCTGACCACCACCGACGAGATGCGCGATCGATTAAATCGTGCGCACGAGGACAGCGACGGTTGACAGGCAGGGGCGGGCGCAATATTGGCGCTGCTCCCAAGCACACGCGGGTGTAGCTCAGTTGGTTAGAGTGCCGGCCTGTCACGCCGGAGGTCGCGGGTTCGAGCCCCGTCACTCGCGCCATTCCTTCCATTTTCGGACGGAATGGCCACCGCGTCTTGGGACCAGTGATACCGGAAATTGGGGACCTGACGCCGCTCTTCAGCGGCGCCAGGTCCCCAATTCCATCCAGCGCAGCAGCGGCTTGAGCGGCATGATCCAGATCACCCCGGCGACGAGATAAAAGACCGCCTGCACCAGCACCGGCCAGGTCCCGATCCACGGCGACAGGCTGACGACAATGGCGGTCCACACCCCGATCAGCAGCAGGATGAGGAACATGCCGGCGGGCTTGCGCCAGCTCGGCGGTTGATTGGCCGGATCGGCGCTCACAGGCGGTCTCCACACAGGATAAATTCTTGTTCGGTCAGCACCGCGTCGAGCGCGATGTCGGTCGCTTCGGCCGGCACGGCGTCGATTTCCTGCACCGACCAGCCGACCCCGATCCGCAACGCGTCGGGATGCAGCGCGAAATAGCGGTCGAAATGGCCGCCGCCTTGACCAAGGCGGCCGCCGGTGCGGTCGAAGCCGAGGAGGGGGCAGAAGATCAGGGCGGGGTTCATGGGCGAAGCGTCGTCGGATGGCTGCGGCGTTGCCCACGGGCCGGTGACGAGCGCGTCGCCCGGCTGCCAGCGGCGAAAGTCCATGCGATCGACGCGGCCGGCATGATGGGGAAGCGCGAGCGCGCTGGCATCCACGGCCAGCGCGAGCATCGGCAAGACGTCTGGCTCATCACCCGCCGCGGCATAGCCGCCGACGGTAGCCATCGATGCGGCAAGCTCGGCGAGTGGGGCGGGGAGCACGCGGAACGCGGCGAGGCGGGCCATACCGTCGAGATTGGCCGCAAAATGACGGCGGCGAAAGCGCAAGCGGTCGCGCAACGCCTGCTTTTGCTGGACCAGTTCGGCGGACAAGTCGGTCATCGCCCTCTTCTGGCTCTTTCCGGGGTGGTTGGCGGGCCCGCCGAGGTCGTTTGCTGGAAGATCCTCTGACGCCAGTAACGTCAGGTGGGAACCATGTGCGTCGGACCAGGGTCCGGGCAGGGACAGCTCCCTAGGATGATGTATCGCCTCAGGGATTTTCGCAAAAGCTCGTGCCGGGCAGTACCCGCCGCCCCCTATGTAGGGTGCGCGGCGCCGCGCCTCAAGGGATTTGCTCGACTTTCGCCGCCAGCGCCTCGATGCGGTCGGCGATCTGGAGCAGCGCCCGATCGTGGGGGGGGCGGGTTGGCGCGGCGGATGACACGGTTTCGCGCGCCGCTTCGAGTTGTTTGAGCGCCGCCTGTTCGCGCAGCACCGCGGCGCGCAGCTCGTCGCGTGCCTCCGCCTCGCGGCTTTCGGCGAGCGCCACCGCGGCGCGCAGCGAATCGGACTGCGGTTCGGTCTTTTCGACCGTTCCCCTGGCCTCCTGAGCCTCGTCGGCGAGCATCAGCGCCGCGAACAGCAGCTGGCGAACCTCCGTCCCGCCCTGGATGCCGCGCGCTTTTTCATCGACGAGTGCGGCAAGCTGGTGCAGCTGTTCTTCCTGTCCGTCGGCGCAATGGACGTCATAAATGCGCGCGGCGATGGTGAGTTTGACATCAGCCACGGTCGGCCTCCGCGATCAGGCGATCGAGTTCGCCGATTACCGCCGCGACCTCGGCTTTCAGCGCCGACTGGTCGGCGGCGGGTGCGGTGGCGGCAGGCGCCGGGCGCACGGCGCGGTCGGCCAGCGATTTTTCGATCCGGCTCAGCGCCCGTTCGATACGGCCGATGGCCAGGCTGGATTCGTCGAGGTCGAGTTCCATGACCCAGCGGTAGCATTGCCGGGGAAGGGGGGCAATCGCCTGTCATCGCCGAAATCGGTTGAATTTGTGCCGCGGGCGGTTGACTCGCGGCCCCGGCACCGCAAAGGGCTGTCCCCACCGAATCCCGTCATCTCACATCCTTTTCCGGGGGACTCATGACACTGCCCGAACGCCAGCTCGCCAACGCCATCCGCGCGCTTGCGATGGACGCCGTACAGGCCGCGAACAGCGGTCATCCGGGGATGCCGATGGGCATGGCCGACGTCGCAACCGTGCTGTACGCCGATTATCTGAAGTTCGATCCGACCGATCCGAAATGGGCCGATCGCGACCGGTTCGTCCTGTCGGCAGGCCATGGATCGATGCTCGCTTATGCGACGCTGCACCTTGCGGGCTATGGGCGGCCGACGATCGAGGACATCCGCAATTTCCGCCAGCTCAGCAGTCCGTGTGCGGGGCATCCGGAGAATTTCGAGCTCGAGGGTGTCGAGACGACGACGGGGCCGCTGGGGCAGGGGCTGGCGACGGCGGTCGGGATGGCGATTGCCGAGCGGCATCTGAATGCGATCTATGGCGACGAACTTGTCGATCATCGCGCATATGTCGTTGCCGGCGATGGGTGCCTGATGGAAGGGATCAACCACGAAGCCATTGGTTTAGCTGGACATTTGCAGCTTGGCCGGTTGACCGTGCTGTGGGATGACAACAAGATCACGATTGACGGGTCGACCGACCTGTCGACGAGCGAGGATATCGCGGCGCGCTATGCCGCGACGGGCTGGCACGTCGAAAGCTGCGACGGCCACGACCCCGCCGATATTCGCCGCGCGCTCGACGCCGCGCTCGCCGATCCGCGCCCGTCGCTGATCGCGTGCCGGACGATCATCGGGTTCGGCGCGCCGAACAAGCAGGGCACCTCGGCAACGCACGGTGCTCCGCTCGGAGCCGACGAGATCGCCGCCGCGCGGACCGAACTCGGCTGGACCGCCGAACCTTTCGTCATTCCCGCCGATATCGCGTCGGCGTGGGCGGCGTTCGGCGACAAGGGCAAGACGCTTCATGCCGAGTGGAAGGATCGCCTCTCAAATAGCGACAAGAAAACGGAATTCGAGGATCGCCTGAGCGGCAAAATCGTTCCGGGCGAAGCTTTCAAGGCCTATCTTGACGGCCTCGTCGCCGAACCGCCGAAGGTCGCGACGCGCAAGGCTTCGGAAAATACGCTTGGCGCGCTCACCGCCGATATTGCCGCGCTGGTCGGCGGCAGCGCCGATTTGACGGGTTCGAACAACACCAAAACATCATCGACCAAACCGTTGACCAAGGACAACTATTCGGGCCGCTATATATATTACGGTATCCGCGAGTTCGGGATGGCGGCGGCGATGAACGGCATGGCGCTGCACGGCGGGGTGATCCCCTATGGCGGCACCTTCCTGGTTTTTGCCGATTATTGCCGCGCCGCGATCCGCCTGTCGGCTTTGCAGCAGCAGCGCGTTGTCTATGTGATGACGCACGACAGCATCGGGCTGGGCGAGGACGGCCCGACGCACCAGCCGATCGAGCATCTGCAATCGCTGCGCGCGATGCCGAACCTGCTCGTCATGCGCCCCGCCGACGCGGTCGAAACTGCCGAATGCTGGGCGCTCGCGCTGACGCAGTACAGCCGCCCGTCGCTGCTGGCGCTGACCCGCCAGAACCTGCCGCCGCTGCGTCATGACGTCACGGAAAATCTTTGCGCGAAAGGCGGTTATCGCCTGCGCGATGCGGCAGCCGCCCGCAAGGTCGTGCTGGTTGCTACCGGTTCGGAAGTGTCGCTGGCGATCGATATCGCCGACAAACTGGAGGCCGCGGGCCAGGGAGCCGATGTGGTGTCGATGGTATCGACCGAATTGTTCGACGAACAGCCCCAGGCGTATCAGGCCGACATGCTGCCGACCGATGCGCTGATCGTCTCGATCGAGGCGGGCACCACCTTTGGCTGGGAACGCTACACCGGCCGCGACGGCCTGCGCTTCGGCATCGACAGCTTTGGCGCCTCGGCCCCGATCGACGACCTGTACAAGCATTTCGGCCTGACGGTCGACGCGATCACCCCCCAGATTCTGGCGAAGCTCGGCAATTAAGGACCGGCTAGCCGCACGCAGAAAGGATTTTTCGACATGGCAGTGAAGATTGCAATCAACGGTTTCGGACGCATCGGCCGCAATGTGGCGCGCGCGATTCTGGAACGCACCGACCATGATCTGGAGCTGGTGTCGATCAACGACCTGGGCGATGCCAAGGCGAATGCCCGCCTGCTGCGCCATGACTCGGTGCACGGCGCCTTCAACGGCACCGTCGAAATCGACGGCAACGACCTGATCATCAACGGCAAGCGCATCCAGGTGACCGCCGAGCGCGACCCTGCCGCGTTGCCGCACGCCGCCAACGGCATCGACATCGTGATGGAGTGCACCGGCTTCTTCACCAACAAGGCCGGCGGCCAGAAGCATCTCGATGCCGGGGCGAAGCGCGTGCTGATCTCGGCGCCCGCCAAGGAAGTCGACCTGACCGTCGTTTACGGCGTCAACGACGACAAGATCACCGCCGACCATCTGATCATCTCGAACGCGTCGTGCACCACCAACTGCCTCGCGCCCTTTGCCAAGGTGCTGCACGAGGCGATCGGGATCGAGCGCGGGCTAATGACGACGATCCACGCTTATACCAACGACCAGAAGATCCTCGACCAGATCCACGACGATCCGCGCCGCGCCCGCGCCGCCGCGATGTCGATGATCCCGACCTCGACGGGCGCGGCGGTGGCCGTCGGCCTGGTCCTGCCCGAACTGAAGGGCAAGCTCGACGGGTCGTCGATCCGCGTGCCGACCCCGAATGTGTCGGTCGTCGACCTGACCTTCACGCCGCAGCGCGACACCACCAAGGAAGAGGTCAACGCGCTGCTGAAAGCCGCGGCCGAAGGGCCGCTGAAGGGCGTGCTCGGCTATACCGACGAGCCGCTGGTTTCGATCGATTTCAACCACAATGCCGCCAGCTCGACGATCGACGCCCTGGAAACCGCGGTGATCGACGGCAAGCTGGTGCGCGTGCTGAGCTGGTACGACAATGAATGGGGTTTTTCGAACCGCATGATCGACACCGCGGGCGTGATGGCGAAATTCTTATAATCCCAAAACCGTTCGGGCTGAGCTTGTCGAAGCCCTGTCCTTCTTGAAGGGAAGAACGGCCCTTCGACAGGCTCAGGGCGAACGGAGCGAGAGATGACTGGATTTAAAACCCTCGACGATATCGGTGACGTCACCGGCAAGCGCGTGCTGGTGCGCGTCGACCTCAACGTCCCGATGAACGACGGCGCGGTCGGCGACCGGACGCGGATCGAGGCGGCGCTGCCGACGATCCGCGAACTGGCCAACAAGGGTGCAATCGTCCTGCTGCTGGCGCATTTCGGGCGGCCGAAGGGCGCTAAGAACCCGACCCAGTCGCTGAGCCTGGTGATGGGCGGGCTGGAGGATGTGCTCGGCCATTCGGTGATGTTCATCCCCGACTGCATCGGCGAAGGCGCGCTGGCGGGGATCGCGGTGCTGGCGCCGGGCGACGTCGCGGTGCTGGAAAACACCCGTTTTCATCCCGGCGAGGAAACGAACGACCCGGCCTTTGCCGACGCGCTGGCCGAGATCGGCGATCTTTATGTCAACGACGCCTTCTCGGCGGCGCACCGCGCGCATGGTTCGACCGAGGGGATTGCGCGGCGTCTGCCATCCTATGCCGGGCGGGCGATGGAGGCCGAGCTGAAGGCGCTTGACGCCGCGCTCGGCAATCCGGCGCATCCGGTCGCGGCGGTGGTCGGCGGCGCCAAGGTGTCGTCGAAGATCGACGTTTTGCGCAACCTGGTCGGCCGCGTCGATCATCTGATCATCGGTGGCGGCATGGCGAACACCTTCCTCGCCGCGCGCGGGGTCGATGTCGGCAAGTCTTTGTGCGAGCATGATCTGGTCGACACCGCCAACGCGATCTTCGACGCCGCCGACAAGGCGGGCTGCACCATCCATCTGCCCTATGACGTCGTGGTGGCAAAAGAGTTCGCGCCGAACCCGCCGACGCGCACGGTCAATGTCCACGAGGTGGCCGCCGACGAGATGATCCTCGACGTCGGTCCGGCGGCGGTCGAGGCGCTGGCCGACGTGCTCAAGAACTGCCGCACCCTGGTGTGGAACGGGCCGCTGGGTGCGTTCGAGACGCCGCCGTTCGACGCCGCGACGGTCGCGCTGGCGAAGACCGCCGCGGCGCTGACCCGCGAAGGCTCGCTGATCTCGGTCGCCGGGGGCGGCGATACCGTCGCGGCGCTCAATCACGCCGGGGTGGGTGAGGATTTCACCTTTGTTTCAACCGCTGGCGGCGCGTTCCTCGAATGGATGGAAGGCAAGCCGCTGCCGGGGGTCGAGGCGCTGCGCAGATGAGCGCGCAGACGATAGGCCTGTTCGATACGCCGATCGTCATCGACGAACTGCCGAATGCCAGCGCCGTCAATACCGCGCTGAAGCCCCTGATCCTCGCGCGCCGTGCCGCGCGGCCCGGGGTGCAGGTTTCGAATATCGGCGGCTGGCAATCGGAGCATGATGTCGCCGAATGGGGCGGCGAGCCGATCGCGTATCTGCTGCGCCACATCGTCGCGCTGGCCGACCGGCACTGTATCGATATCGTCTCGCCGGATGCGCCGCGGCACGATTGGGCGAGCGATATCTGGGTCAATGTGTCGCCGCCGCACGCTTCGAACCAGATGCACACGCACCCCGGCGCTTACTGGTCCGCGGTTTATTATGTCGACGATGGTTCCGAGCAGGAAGACGGGGCGATCGGCGGCGAACTGGTGATCGAGGATCCGCGGATGCCGATGGTGTTGATGACGATGCCCAATCTGCGCCTGCGCGGTGCGAACGGCGCCGTGCACGAGCCCCAATTGAAGATGAAAGTGCGCAGCGGGCGGATCATCATGTTTCCGTCGTGGCTGAGCCATGGCGTCGTCCCGCATCGCGGCGCCCGCGACCGGATTTCGGTGGCGATCAACCTGCTGGCCGTGCCGCGCGCGCCGGCCTGAGACCACCGAAATAGCGCGCATTGCATCGGCTTCGCCGGCCCGCTATGCGCACCGCCACATACGTATGCAAACCATCGGAGATCCTATGACCACCGCCAATGCCGCCATGCTGGACCAGATCAAATCGGGACAGGGCTTTATCGCCGCGCTCGACCAGAGCGGCGGTTCGACGCCCAAGGCGCTGAAGGGCTATGGCATCGAGGGTGATGCGTTTTCGAACGATGAGGAAATGTTCAGCCTGATCCACGGCATGCGTTCGCGCATCGTCACCGCGCCCTGTTTCAACGGCGACAAGGTGATCGGCGCGATCCTGTTCGAACGCACGATGGATGGCGATGCGGGCGGCAAGCCGGTTCCGGAATTGCTGTGGGAGCGCGGCGTGGTGCCGTTCCTGAAGGTCGACAAGGGGCTGGAAGACGAAGCCGACGGCGTCCAGCTGATGAAGGCCAATCCGGGACTCGACGATTTGTGCGCGCGCGCGGTCGCCAAGGGGGTGTTCGGGACGAAGATGCGCAGCGTCGTCAACCTGGCCAATCCGGCGGGGGTGAAGGCGATCGTCGCGCAGCAGTTTGCCGAAGCGGCGCGCATCGCGGCGCACGGGCTGGTGCCGATCATCGAGCCAGAGGTGAATATCAAGAGTGCCGAGCGCGACGCCGCCGACCGCCTGCTACTGACCGAAACGCTTACCGCGCTCGACGCGTGGACCGGCGCGCCGGTGATGCTGAAGCTGTCGCTCCCGACCGAGGCGGGGCTGTTCCAGCCGCTGGTCGACCATCCCAAGGTGCTGCGCGTCGTTGCGCTGTCCGGCGGCTTTGCGCGGCCCGAGGCGTGCGCCGAACTGGCGAAGAACCCCGGCATCATCGCCAGCTTCAGCCGCGCGTTGCTGGAAGACCTGCGCCACCAGATGAGCGACGACGAGTTCGACGCCTCGCTGGGCGGCGCGATCGACGAAATTCACGCGGCCTCCGTGGCCTGATGTGATGGGAGGGGGGTGGCAAGCCGTCGACGACTATATCGCCGGGAAATTGCTCTGCGCCGACGACGCGCTTGCCGCCACCCTCGCCAACAACGACGCGCAAGGCCTGCCGCCGATCGACGTGTCGGCGACGCAGGGCAAGATGCTGTTCCTGCTGGCGCAGATCGCCGGGGCGCGGCGCATTCTCGAGGTCGGCACGCTTGGCGGTTATTCGACGATCTGGCTGGCGCGGGCGCTGCCCGCGGGCGGCGAATTGGTGACGCTCGAGCTCGAGCCGCACCATGCCGCGGTGGCGCGCGAGAATCTGGTGCGGGCGGGCGTCGCGGACAGGGTCGACATTCGCGTCGGGCCGGCGGCCGAGAGTCTGGCCGCGATCACGGACGACGCACCGTTCGATTTCGTCTTCATCGACGCCGACAAGCAGGGCAATGCGCATTATGTCGCCGAAGCGATCCGGCTGGGGCGGCCCGGCACTGTGATCGTCGTCGACAATGTCGTGCGCGAGGGCGGGGTGCTGGAGACCGACAGCGACGACGAGCGGATCGTCGGGACGCGCGCGTTGTTCGACATGCTGAGCGCCGACCCGCGGCTCGACGCCACCGCGGTGCAGACGGTGGGCGCGAAGAAGTGGGACGGGTTCGTGCTGGCGCGGGTGCGCTGAGCAGCCATTTTTTCCAATTCGCGATCGGCTTTGAGGGGGGGCGACACAATGCAAGCCTTCGTCGTCCCGGACTTGATCCGGGATCGATGACGAGGGCGCGGTTATGGATCCCGGATCAAGTCCGGGATGACGACGAGGGGGAAGCTTTTATTGGCCACGGCCCCCCGCTTTAAAGCCCGCCGTCGAAGCGGAAGCTGAACCGGTAATCTTCGGGCTTCAACTCGACATTGGTCATCTTCTCGGGCCGCACCGATTCGAGCCGGATCGCGCCGTCGGCGAGCGGGGTCGCTTCGCCGAGGGTGACTTCGAACGGCTGCTTGTCGCCATTGCCGCGGATCCAGACCATTTCGAGCCGCACGCGGCCCGCCCAGACGCAGCGCGCGTTCATCGGGCAGCGGCTGTCCTCGATCACCGCGACGGGCTGGACGATCGGACCGTCGACATAGGCGCGTTGGCCGAGCGCGACGTTGCCGGCGTCGGCGAGCGGCGTCGGTTCGCCGGTGGTGGCGCAGGCCGAAAGCGCGAGCGCGGCGGCGAGCGATGGGGCGGCGAGGCGGAACGGTTTCATCATTTGCCGGTTGATGGCGGCGTCGCTATGAACCCGCCATGACCACGCCCCAATGCCAGCTTTACCTGATCTCGCCGCTCGAAGTCGGGGGCGATTTTCCTGCCGTTCTGGCGGCGGCGCTGGCCGCCGGGCCGGTCGCGGCGTTCCAGTTTCGCGTCAAGGGCGTCGAGCAGCATGAGGCGGCGCGGCTGGCCGAGCCGTTGCAGGCGCTGTGTTTCGCGCACGACGTCGCCTTCATCGTCAACGACGACATGGCGCTCGCCAAGCGGATCGGCGCCGACGGGGTGCATCTGGGGCAGGGTGACGGCGATCCGAAAGAGGCGCGCCGCCTGCTCGGGCTCGACGCCCAGATCGGCGTGACGTGCCACGCCAGCCGCCACTTGGCGATGGAAGCGGGCGAGGCGGGGGCCGACTATGTCGCGTTCGGCGCCTTTTACCCGACGGCGACCAAGACGGTCGAGCATCACGCAGACCCCGAGATTTTGAGCTGGTGGCAGGGGATGTTCGAACTGCCGTGCGTGGCGATCGGCGGGATCACCACCGACAATGCGAAGGCGCTGGTCGATGCGGGGGCCGACTTCCTCGCGGTGTCGGGCGGGGTGTGGAACGATCCCGGTGGCGCCGCCGCCGCGGTCGCGCGCTTTGGAAAGCTGCTCGCGGGTTGAACCGTCTGCCTTGCTGCGCGTTGGGCGATGATGTCCAACCGCAGGAATTGCCGATGAAAATGTCCCCGCTCTGTTGCGCCGTCGCGATCCTTGCCCTCACCGGATGCGGCGACCGCACCGACCGGGCGGATCCGTCCCCGACGGAGAAAGCGGCGCCGAAGGCGGCAGGGTGGAGCGGCGACGGCATGACGTCGCGCGACGGCGAGGCGGCACCCGACGATGTGGCGCGGCCCGAGATGCAGCTTCAGGTGGTGCTCGACCGCCGCGGCTTTTCGCCGGGTGTCGTCGATGGCAAGATGGGGCTGTCGACCGCCAATGCGCTGAAGGCGTTCCAGGAAGCGAACGCGCTGGCGGTGACCGGCGAATGGGACGCGGCAACGAAGGCGGCGCTCGGCACATGGCAGGATATTCCGGCGACGCGCGTCGTGACGATCCCGGCGGGCTATGCCGACGCCAGCTTTGCCCCGCTGCCCGAAAAGGCGAGCGAGCAGGCGCAGCTGGCGGCGATGGGGTATGAATCGATGCTCGAAAAGCTCGCCGAACGCTTTCACACCACCCCCGAGGTGTTGCAGGCGCTGAACCCCGGGGCGGGTCTGGCGCCGTCCGCGGACGGTGAAGCGGCGACCGGGGCGATGATCCGCGCCGGGACGACGCTGCGCGTGCCCAATGTCGGTGCCGACGCGATCGTCGCCGCCGACGTCGACAATGCGGCGTGGCTGGCGACGCTCGGCGCCTTGGGGGTTGGCACGGCGCAGCCGAAAGCCGAGCGGATCGAGGTGTCGAAAAAAGCTGGGACGATGAAGGTGTTTGACGCTGGCGGCACTCTGATCGCCGGCTTTACCGTCACCACCGGATCGGCGCACGACCCGCTGCCGATCGGCAGGTGGAAGGTGAAGGGGGTCGGGCGCAATCCCGACTATGCCTATGACCCCGCGCTGCTGCGCGACGTGCCGTCGAGCGAGGGCAAGCACCGGTTGCCGCCGGGGCCGAACAATCCGGTCGGGGTGGTGTGGATCGACCTTAACAAGCCGCATTACGGGCTGCACGGAACGCCGGAACCGCAGGCGATCGGGCGCGCCCAGAGCAATGGCTGCGTCCGCCTGACCAATTGGGACGCGGCGCGGCTGGCGCAGATGGTGGCGCCGGGCACGCAGGTGGACTTCGTCGCCTGATGCGCTGGCAGGCGGCCGTCAATCTGGTGTTGTGGACCGCCACCGTGACGGCGATCCTGACCTCGCTCTACTGGATCACCGCCTATGACCTGCTCGACGCCGGCGGGCCGGTGGCATCGACGCGCGCCGCGGCGTCGCAGCCCTTCGAAAGCGCGTCGCGCTCCGACGGCGGTGTCGCGATAACTATCCCCGTGCAGGGCATTCGCGCCGCCGAGCTCGTCGATAGCTGGGACCAGAGCCGGGCGCAGGGGCGGCTCCACCGGGCGATCGACATTCCGGCGCCTGCGGGAACCCCGGTGCTCGCGGCGATCGACGGGCGGATCGAGCGGCTGTTCGCTTCGGATCGCGGCGGGCGCACCCTGTATCTTCGGTCGAGCGACGGCACGCTGATGCTCTATTACGCCCATTTGCAGGGCTATCGCCGCGGGTTGGCCGAAGGCGACGTTGTCGAGCGCGGGCAGGTGATTGCGACGGTCGGGGCGAGCGGCAACGCCGATCCCGCCGGGCCGCACCTGCATTTCCAGGTGCTGCGCACCGCGCCGGGGGCCGACTGGAACGCGGGCGTGCCGGTCAATCCCTATCCGCCGCTCGCGGGCCGGGCGGCGCGGCCCTAGCCGCGTCCGCCGGCGGGGTTGTCGCGGCCCGGCACGGGAGCGTCCTTGGGGGCGTCGTGATGGTCCTGCTTGCGCCAGCCGAACAGGCCGGAGGCGGGGACGAGACGGGCGGGAGGGCACCCTTTGCGCGGGGGCCGCGGCGGAATGGGGCCGGCAAGATGATGGATCGGTGTCATGTCCATCGAATCGCAGATTGTTGCGCTCGGTTATTGGATCGATGCGTCAAAACGGTTTCGGCTCGCCGTATTTTATCTTGCCTAAGCCGGCGCGGGTCGCAACACAGCGGCAGGGGAGACGAAGATGACCGACGCGACGACCACCGGTGCCCGCGGGCGCGAACTGACGCTGCGGGCGATCGTCCTCGGCGGCGTGCTGACGTTGATGTTCACCGCCGCGAACGTCTATCTGGGGCTGAAGGTCGGGCTGACCTTTGCGACATCGATCCCCGCCGCGGTGATTTCGATGGCGCTGCTGCGCTATATGGCCGGCGCGACGATCCTCGAGAATAATATCGTCCAGACGATCGCCAGCGCCGCGGGCACGCTGGCGGCGATCATTTTCGTGCTGCCGGGGCTGGTCATGGTCGGATACTGGCAAGGCTTTCCGCTGCTCGAGACGACCGCGATCACGATGCTCGGCGGCATATTGGGCGTGCTGTTCTCGGTCCCGCTGCGCCGCGCGCTCGTCGTCGAGGCCGACCTGCCCTATCCAGAGGGTCGCGCCGCCGCCGAAGTGCTGCAGGTCGGTGCCGCGAGCGCCGAGGGCGCGGCCGAGAACAAGGCCGGGCTGTCGGCGCTGCTGTGGAACAGCATCATGGCCGCCGGTTTCACCCTGCTCACCCAGATGAAGCTCGCCGCGGGCGAGGTGTCGCGCTGGTTCGCGGTGGGCGCCGGGGCGACCGGAATCGGCGGCGGGCTGGCCTTTGCGCTGTTCGGCGTCGGGCACCTCGTCGGGCTGTCGGTCGGCATGGCGCAGCTGGTCGGGCTGGTGACCGGCTGGTGGATATTGCTGCCGATCCTGACGCAGGGCGTCGCCGGTCCCGATGCCGAGACGATCGCCAACACGATATTCCGCGACGATGTGCGCTTCTTTGGCGCCGGAGTGATCGGGGTCGCGGCGATCTGGACGCTGGTCAAGATCGCGGGGCCGGTGCTCGGCGGCATCCGGTCGGCGATGGCGGCGAGCAAGGCGCGCAACGCGGGTACCGTGATGGCGGTGGGCGAACAGGATATGTCGATCGGCTGGGTGTTCGGCGGCTCGCTGTTCCTGCTGCTGCCGATCGGCTGGCTGCTGTCGTCGGTGCTTGCGGGCGGGCCGCTCGCCGGGTCGAGCGCGGTGTTGGTGGCGGGAGCGCTGGTGTTCGTGGTCGTCGTCGGGCTGATGATCGCATCGGTCACCGGCTATATGGCCGGGTTGATCGGGGCGTCGAATTCGCCGGTGTCGGGAATCGGCATCCTTGCGATCATCGCTTCGTCGTTGCTGCTCGTCGGGTTGCTCGGACGCGGCGGTGGCGACGAAGCGAGCGCGGCGATGGTCGCCTATGCGCTGATCGTCACCGGCATCGTGTTCGGTATCGCGACGATCTCGAACGACAATCTTCAGGACCTCAAGACCGGCCAGCTGGTCGGCGCGACGCCGTGGAAGCAGCAGGTCGCGCTGATCATCGGCGTGATCTTCGGTTCGCTCGTCGTGCCGCCGGTGCTCAACGTGCTGAACGAGACGGTCGGCTTCGTCGGCGTCCCCGGCGCCGGCCCCAACGCGCTTGCGGCGCCGCAGGCGGGGCTGATCTCTTCGCTCGCCAAGGGCGTGCTCGGCGGCGACCTCAACTGGACGATGCTGGGGTATGGCGTGCTCGCGGGCGTCGGCTTCATCCTGCTCGACGAACTGCTCGGCCGCCTCGGCAAGCTGCGGCTTCCCCCGCTGGCGATCGGCATCGGCATTTATTTGCCGATGGCGGTCATCCTGCCGGTGGTGATCGGCGCGGTCGGCGGCTGGTTCTATGACCGCTGGGCGGCACGGCGCGCCAATCCGGCGTTCGCGCACCGCATGGGGGTGCTGACCGCGACCGGGATGATCGTCGGCGAAAGCCTGTTCGGGGTGTTTTACGCAGGCACGGTCTATCTTACCGACAATGACGCGCCGCTCGCGGTGGTCGGCGACGGCTTTGCGCTGCCGTCGGTGTTCGTCGGCATCGGGCTGTTCGCGGCGCTGCTGTGGCTGAGCTATGCGCGCACCCGGCGGATGGTCGCCGCCGCCGAGGGATAAGGGGCCGGACCTACGCGACTTGCCCTTCGCGGCGCGCGCGGCTAAAGGCGCGCTCCTGTGTCCGGTGCGTGACGACGCGCCGGCGGCTCTTTCCATCCTTGTCCAAGTGAGTGTGCGCGATGAAAATCACCGGCGTTGAAATCCGTCCCGGCAATATTATCGAATTTGAAAAGGGGATCTGGAAGGTCACCAAGATTCAGCACACCCAGCCGGGCAAGGGCGGCGCCTATATGCAGGTGGAAGCCAAGAATCTGATCGACGGCCGCAAGCTCAACAACCGCTTCCGCAGCGCCGACACGGTCGAGAAGGTCCGCCTCGACACCAAGGATTTCCAGTTTCTTTATGCCGAGGGCGAGGATCTGGTGTTCATGGACAAGGACACGTTTGAACAGATCAACATTTCGAAAGACGTCGTTGGCGACGCCCACGAGTTCCTGCAGGACGGCATGGATGTCGTGCTCGAGCTGTGGGAAGAGCGCCCGATTTCGGTCGAGCTGCCCGAAACCATCGAAGCCACGATCGTCGAGGCCGACGCGGTGGTGAAGGGGCAGACCGCCTCTTCGTCGTACAAGCCCGCGATCCTCGACAATGGCGTGCGCGTGATGGTGCCGCCGCACATCACCGCCGGCACCAAGATCGTCGTGCATGTGTACGACCGCGAATATGTGCGCCGCGCCGACTGATTAGGTTCCCCTCCCTGCAAGGGAGGGGCCAGGGGTGGGTGACAGGCCCGCCCACGTAGCTACCCACCCCCAACCCCTCCCTTGCAGGGAGGGGGGAGATAGAAATATGGCCATATCCGGCATCATCACCGTCATGGAACGCGCCGCGCGCAAGGCGGGGACGAAGCTGCGCCGCGACTTCGGCGAGATCGAGCATCTGCAGGTGTCGCAAAAGGGCCCGGCCGATTTCGTGTCGAAAGCCGATCAGGCCGCCGAGCGCACGCTCTACGACGAACTCGGTCGCGATCGTCCGGGCTGGGGCTTCGTGCTCGAAGAGGGCGGGGTGATCGAGGGCGATCCGGGCAAGCCGCGCTTCATCATCGATCCGCTCGACGGCACCTCGAACTTCCTCCACGCGATCCCGCATTTCGCGATCTCGATCGCGGTGCAGGAGCCGAAGATCGGCGGCGGCTGGGGCGATATCACCTCGTGCCTGATCTATCAGCCGGTGACCGACGAAAGTTACTGGGCCGAGCGCGGCCGCGGCGCGTGGCTGCACGACCGCCGCCTGCGCGTCGCGTCGCGTCGCCACCTCAACGAATGCCTGATCTCGACCGGCATCCCCTATATGGGCCACGGCGATTTCGCGCAGTGGAGCCGCATTTTCGGTGCGGTCGCGCCCGAAGTCGCGGGCATCCGCCGCTTCGGCGCCGCCAGCCTCGACCTCGCGTGGGTCGCGGCGGGGCGCTACGACGGCTTCTGGGAAAGCGACCTGGCGATCTGGGACGTGGCCGCGGGCATGTTGCTGGTGCGCGAAGCGGGCGGGTTCGTCAGCGATTTTCGCGGCGGCGACCGGGCGATCGAACGCAGCGAATATATCGCCGGCAGCGCCGCGGTGCATTCGAAGCTGCAGAAGCTGGTCGCGGGCGCGTTGCGCAACGCCTGAGGTTTCAGGGGCGCAGCGCGTCCTTTAAGAATTCCACCATCTTGGGCCACGCATCGGCGCGCGCCTTGGCATTGGCGTCGGGGGTGCCGCCGCCGCGCGGATCGTCGCGCGGCTCGGCCGAACCGCCGGCGAGATCGTGGCCGGCGTCGGGATAGAGCAGTGCCGTCGTGGGCAGGCCCGCCGCCTCCCGCGATGCGACGATATTGCGCGCCATGCGGCCCGAATTCCACAATTGGTCGCGGTCGCCGGCGATGACCATCAACCGGCCCTGGAATTTTTCGACCGGAATCCGCGCCGCGGCTTCGCGAGCGGGATGATCGGCGCGGCCGTTTTCGTGGATGGCGCGCAGATCGGCCGCCGGTCCGGCGAGCAATCCATCGACGAAGCCGCGATAGGGCATGAAGGGCAGGGGCTTGCCGTCGAGCGCGAACGACGAGCGCGTCCCTTCGGCTTCAAGCATTTCCATGCCCCAGCCCTCCCACACGAGGTCCGACGGGGCATAGGCGACGACGGCGTCGACCCACGGATAATGGCTCGCAGCGATCAGCGCGAATTCGGATCCCTTCGATCCGGCGAAGAGCGCGAAGCGTTCGCTGTCCACGCCGGCTTGTCCGGCCAGCGTCTGGCGGAGGGCGTCGAGCTGGTCGACACGGATGTCGATGAAGCTGCCCGGAAGGTCGGGGAATTGCTGCGGCGGACCGTAGCTCCCCCAATCGGGCGAATAATAGGGCAGGCCCACCGCCGCATAGCCGAGGCGGGCGAGCAGCGGACCGAAGCGCTGGCTGGCCTCGACCCCGCCCTCGGCGCCCGCGAGGATGACGACGACCGGGCGTTTTTCGGAGCCCGCGAGGCGATAAAGCCGCGCCTGCGGGAAACCGGCGACCGCGGTTTCTTCGATCGCCGGCGATTGCGCAGGGGCGGGCGCGGCTTCGAGCGCGGCGACCGGGCTGGCCAGCATCACCATCGTCGCCGCCAAAGCTGCCGTGAACATTCGATCGCCCTCCTGATTGCTTTCACGCTGTATTATATCAATACAACGGTGACGCAAGGGGATCGCCAAGTGGCGCTGTGGAAGACTATTCTTCGAAAATATACTCGCGGAAACTGTCCATCAGCGCCGCCCAGGTGTTGAAGGTTTCGCCGACATTCTCGCGCGGGATGCCCGCGAAATCGAGGTCGACGTCCATTTCCAGCACCGGGTCGCCGGCGTCGTCGCGATAGGCGCGCGCGAAGCGCTTGTCGCGGTTCCACTGGTTCAGCCGTTCGAGCGAGACCGCCTTGGCGTCGCTGAAGCCCATATAATATTGCAGGGTCTTGCAGTTGCGGTTGTCGGTGCAGTTCATGAACAGCACGAGGAATTTCAGGTCGTTGCGGCTGCTTTCGATATAGGGATCTTCGCCGTCCTTCGCGATCAGCGTCGCCGGCCAGCCCTGCGACTCGACGATCGCGCGGATGGTGGCCGGATTGGACGCATTGACCAGCTCGGCGCGGGCCGGGGTCGCAGCGGCGGCGCACAGCAGCGCGGCGCCCAGGAATAATCGTCGCATCTTGATTCCCCACATCGAAAGCGGGCGATTCCGCCCGGAAAGCCGACCCCTTAGGGCGGGCTTACACAGGGAAAAGCCGCGTCGCCAGCGTCCTTTGCGCTTTCGGTGGCGGCGGAGGCGAAAATCCTGCCCGCAGCGCTTGCGGCGCGCCCCCTGCTGGCCTAAAGCGCCCGCATAACGGGGCCGCACGAGCCCTTTCACGAACAACAGGACGCTGCGCCCCCATGGTCGACCTGACGCAATATCTGCCGATCCTGATCTTTCTGGTCATTGCGGTCGGCCTGTCCGCCGCCTTCGTCTTTCTGCCGATGGGCGTCGCCCGGCTGACCGGCGCGCATCAGCCCGATCCGGCGAAGCTGACCGAATATGAATGCGGCTTCCCCGCGTTCGAGGATGCGCGCAGCCAGTTCGACGTGCGTTTCTATCTCGTCGCGATCCTGTTCATCATCTTCGACCTCGAAGCCGCGTTCCTGTTTCCGTGGGCGGTGAGCCTGGAAGAAATCGGCTGGGCCGGCTGGGCCACGATGATGATATTCCTCGCCGAACTCGCGATCGGCCTTGTCTATGCATGGAAGAAAGGGGCGTTGGACTGGGAATGAGCAGCTCGATCATCCTGCCGCCCGGCCAGATGCCGGTTGCAAGTCCTGTCGCGCCGGGGACGAACCCCGACATGGCCTATTTCGACGACCTCAACAGCGAGGTCGGCGACAAGGGTTTTCTTGTCACCTCGACCGAGGATCTGTTCAACTGGGCGCGCACCGGCTCGCTGTGGTGGATGACCTTCGGCCTCGCGTGCTGCGCGGTCGAGATGATCCACGTCAACATGCCGCGGTACGACATGGAGCGTTTCGGCGCCGCGCCGCGCGCTAGCCCACGCCAGTCGGACGTGATGATCGTCGCCGGCACGCTGTGCAACAAGATGGCACCGGCGCTGCGCCGGGTTTACGACCAGATGTCGAACCCCAAATATGTGATTTCGATGGGCAGCTGCGCCAATGGCGGCGGCTATTATCATTACAGCTATTCGGTGGTGCGTGGCTGCGACCGGATCGTCCCCGTCGACATCTATGTCCCCGGCTGTCCGCCGACCGCCGAGGCGTTGCTTTATGGCGTGATGCAGTTGCAGCGGAAGATCCGCCGCGTCGGGACGATCGAACGCTGATGGCCCATCCCGCTCCCCTCGTCGCGCCGCGGCCTGCGCTGGCGGCCGAACTCACCGCGCTGCTCGGCGACGATCTGCGCGCGCATGTCTTTACCGCCGACGAAGACAGCATCACCGTCGACCGCGACGCGATCGCCGGGGTGATGATCGCGCTGCGCGACCGGCTGGACTATCAGCAGCTGA
Organism: Sphingopyxis sp.; assembly: GCF_050916055.1. GTDB lineage: Bacteria > Pseudomonadota > Alphaproteobacteria > Sphingomonadales > Sphingomonadaceae > Sphingopyxis. The sequence goes on along the minus strand of NZ_CP051527.1, from coordinate 1,641,243 downwards.
TGGAGATCGCCGGGGTCGACTATCCCGAGCGGCCCGAGCGGTTCGAGGTCGTCTATCACCTGCTCAGCGTGACGAAGAATCACCGTTTGCGCGTGCGCGTGTCGACCGACGAGGCGACCCCGGTGCCGACGCTCGTCCCGGTGTGGCCGAACGCCGGCTGGCTCGAGCGTGAAGTGTTCGACATGTACGGGGTGCTGTTTGCGGGCAATCCCGACCTCCGCCGCATCCTGACCGACTATGGGTTTCAGGGGCATCCGCAGCGCAAGGACTTCCCGCTGACCGGCTATATCGAGCTGCGTTACTCGGAAGAAGACAAGCGCGTCGTGTATGAGCCGGTGAAGCTGGCACAGGATTTCCGCAACTTCGACTTTCTCTCTCCCTGGGAAGGCGCCGATTATGTGCTGCCGGGCGACGAAAAGGCCGGCGGCACCGGCGAAGCGCCGGGCAAGGGCGCGCCGACACCGATGACAGCGAAGGACGTCAAGGCTTCGGACGACAAGGCGAAGGCCTCGCCGCCGCCGACCCCGAAGACGACCGACAGTCCGGCGCAGACCGGCGCGGGCGCCAAGGTCAACAAGGCGGCGTCGAAGACGAGCCGCGACGGCGCCAAGGCCAAGGCGGCGGGCGAGTCCAAGACGCCGGCGACCCGCAAGGCGGAAAAGGCGCCCACCAAGCCGCGCGCGCCGCGTAAGCCGAAGGGGGAGGGCAAGTGACCGCTCTCCTTTCCTTCGTCATTCCCGCGAAGGCGGGAATCCAGCTGATGCCCTTGCAAAACAGCACCGTCCGGAGATGGGCCCCCGCCTTCGCGGGGGTGACGATAGTTATGGCCGTTGCTTTGGGAGGTGACGCATGACCGACACCCCGACGATCCGCCACCACGGCGGCGACATGTTTGAAGGCTATCCGGTCGACACCGCGAACACCGCGGGCGATCAGGCGGTCACCAACTACACGATCAACTTCGGCCCGCAGCATCCCGCGGCGCACGGCGTGCTGCGGCTTGTGCTCGAGCTCGATGGCGAGATTATCGAGCGCGTCGATCCGCACGTCGGGCTGCTGCATCGCGGCACCGAGAAGCTGATTGAATATAAGACCTATCTGCAGGCTCTGCCCTATTTCGACCGGCTCGACTATTGTTCGCCGCTCGGCATGGAGCACTCTTACGTGCTGGCCATCGAGAAATTGCTCGACCTCGAGGTTCCGGCGCGGGCGCAATATCTGCGGGTGCTGTTCGCCGAGCTGACGCGCATCTGCAATCACATGCTCAACATCGGGTCGCACGTCATGGACGTCGGCGCGATGACCCCGAACCTGTGGGTGTTCGAACTGCGCGAGGATTGCCTCAACTTCTTCGAGCGCGCGTCGGGCGCGCGGATGCACAGCGCCTATTTCCGCCCCGGTGGCGTTCATCAGGATGTGCCCGAAAAGCTGCTCGTCGACATCGGCGAATGGTGCGAGACGCGGCTGCCGAAGCTGTTCGGCGACGCGATGAGCCTGGTCATCGACAACCGCATCTTCAAACAGCGCAACGTCGACATCGCGACGGTGAGCAAGGAAGACGCGCTGGCGTGGGGTTTCTCCGGCCCGATGATCCGCGGCAGCGGCATCGCGTGGGATTTGCGCAAGTCGCAGCCCTATGACGCCTATGCGGCGATGGAATTCGACATTCCCGTCGGCACCCGCGGCGATTGCTACGACCGTTTCATGGTCCGCGTTGAGGAAGTCTATCAGTCGGCAAAGATCATCAAGCAGTGCCTGCGCGACATGCCGACCGGCCCGATCGCCAGCCTCGACCGCAAGGTCGTGCCGCCGAAGCGCGGCGAGATGAAGCAGTCAATGGAATCGCTGATCCATCACTTCAAGCTCTACACCGAGGGCTTTCACGTCCCCGCAGGCGAGGTTTATGTCGCGACCGAAAGCCCGAAGGGCGAATTCGGCGTCTATCTGGTCAGCGACGGCACCAACAAGCCGTACCGCTGCAAGATCCGCCCGACGGCGTTTTCGCATTTGCAGGCGATGGACATGATGTCGAAGGGGCACATGCTCGCGGATACGACCGCGATTATTGGCGCCATCGACGTCGTTTTCGGGGAGTGTGACCGGTGAGCGCGTTGTTGACGGTCCCCTCGCGATGGCATGAATTGAGCGACTTCGCCTTTGGCGGCGTTCTGTTTTTGCTGGCTATTTCGTCCTTGTTCCGGCCCGACGCGATGAACACCGCCGAAGTTTTGGTAGCAAGCGGAGGTTTGGCGGTCGCGATAATCCTGTTGGTCCGTGCCGCGCGCGCTCGCCGTCGCCGCATCGTGCGGTCGAAGGAAGTGCAAAGACTCCAAAATACCATTTCAAATGCGCTGGATTTCTGATGGCTGACGCACCCCAAATCCCCGACGAAGCCGAAACCCGCGCGCGCTGGGGCGCTTTTGCGTGGACGGCGGAGAATGCCGCGAAGGCGAAGGCGGTCATCGCGCGCTACCCTGCGGGGCGGCAGCGCTCGGCGGTGATGCCGCTGCTCGACCTCGCGCAGCGCCAGGTCGGCGCTGACACGCAGACGCAAGGCTGGCTGCCGGTGCCGGTGATCGAGTTTGTCGCAGCATCGCTCGATATGCCGTTCATGCGCGCCTACGAGGTCGCGTCCTTCTATACGATGTACAATCTCGCCCCCGTCGGCCGCTATCATGTGCAGGTGTGCGGCACGACGCCGTGCCTGCTGCGCGGGTCGGACGATGTGATGGCGGCGTGCAAGAATCGCGGGATGACCAAGGGCAAGACGACCCCCGACGGGCTGTTCACGCTGACCGAGGTCGAGTGCATGGGCACCTGCACCAATGCGCCGATGGTCCAGATCAACGACGACAATTACGAAGACCTGGATTTCGACCGCATGGCTGCGATTCTTGATGCGCTCGCTGCGGGCGAAACGCCGAAGGCGGGGACGCAGATCGCGGGGCGGCACACGAGCGAGCCCGAGGGCGGCCCGACCACATTGAAGGCGATGGTCGCTGCCAACCATGATTACCGGAAGGAATGGGGATGACCCAAAAGGACATCATCCTGATCCTCGCCGCGGTCGGCGCGCTGGTCGTGCTCGGTTTCGTGCTGCGCGTCACTTTTGCGCTGCTGGGGCCGATCCTGCTGATCTTGGTCGGCTATTTCGTCTATCGTGCGTATCAGAACAAAAGTGGGGGCCGCTAGATGCTCGCCGACAAGGACCGCATTTTCACCAACATCTACGGATTCCAGCCGTGGAATCTGAAAAGCGCGCAGATGCGCGGCGATTGGGACCAGACCAAGGATCTGATGAAGCGCGGCCAGGACGCGATCATCGAAGAGATCAAGGCGTCTGGGCTGCGCGGCCGCGGCGGCGCGGGCTTTCCGACCGGGCTGAAATGGTCCTTCATGCCGAAGGAGCCGCGCGCCGACCGCCCGAGCTTCCTGGTCATCAACGCCGACGAATCCGAACCGGGTAGCTGCAAGGATCGCGAGATCATCCGCCACGATCCGCACAAACTGATCGAAGGCGCGCTGATCGCGGGCTTTGCGATGCGCGCGCGCGCCGCGTACATCTACATTCGCGGCGAATTCATCCGCGAGGCCGAGACGCTGTTCGCGGCGGTGCAGGAGGCGTATGACGCCGGGCTGCTCGGCAAGAATGCCGCCAAGTCGGGTTATGATTTTGACGTCTTTGTCCACCGCGGCGCCGGCGCGTATATCTGCGGCGAAGAAACCGCGATGATCGAAAGCCTGGAGGGCAAGAAGGGCCAGCCGCGCCTCAAGCCGCCATTCCCGGCGGGCGCGGGGCTGTACGGTTGCCCGACGACGGTCAATAATGTCGAAAGCATCGCGGTCGTCCCGACGATCCTGCGCCGCGGCGCGCCGTGGTTCTCGTCCTTTGGGCGCGAGAATAACAAGGGTACCAAGCTTTTCCAGATTTCGGGCCACGTCAACACGCCGTGCGTTGTCGAGGAAGAGATGAGCATCCCGTTCCGCGAGCTGATCGACAAGCATTGTGGCGGCATCCGCGGCGGCTGGGACAATCTGCTCGCGGTGATCCCCGGCGGTTCGTCGGTTCCGCTCGTCCCCGCGGCCGAAATCATCGACTGTCCGATGGATTTCGACGGGCTGAAAGCCGTCGGATCGGGCCTCGGCACCGCCGCCGCGATCGTGATGGATAAATCGACCGACGTCGTCCAGGCGATCAGCCGCATCAGCTATTTCTACAAGCATGAAAGCTGCGGCCAGTGCACCCCGTGCCGCGAAGGCACCGGTTGGATGTGGCGCGTGATGGAGCGGTTGCGCACCGGCGACGCCGACATCGGCGAGATCGACACGTTGTACGACGTGACCAAGCAGGTCGAAGGCCACACCATCTGCGCGCTCGGCGATGCCGCCGCGTGGCCGATCCAGGGCCTGATCAAGCATTTCCGCCCCGAACTGGAGCGGCGGATTCGGGACAACGGGATTGCGGAGGCGGCCGAGTGAAACGGGTCGCGCCGATCCTTGCCGCGGCGGTTGTCGTCACCGCGTCTGTGCCAACCGATGCGTCGGCGCAGCGCACCGGCACGCGTATCGGCAAGACCGCGACCAAATATGACACCAGCGAAACGATGACGCTGGTGACCGCGTGCATGGCCGAACGCCAGAACCGGATCGCGCGCGAAATCCTCGACACGCTGCCGGGAACCGAAGAGGAATTTCGGGTGATGCGGCGCAGCGAAGGGCCGCTGGGCATCTGCATGAACGACGAGCGCTTTGTGCTCGACGGCAAGATGCTGGAATTCACCTCGCGCGCGCTGCGCCCGTCGCTCGGTGTGGCGGTGGCGCGGCGGTTGCTCGCCGACGGACGCGGCGCCGCCGCGGTGCGGGCGAGCAGCAAGCCGTGGTTTGCCGACGCTTATGACGCGGTCCCCGAGGGGGCGTCGCTCGACACGCCGATGCTGGCGCTGTTCGAAATGGGCGATTGCCTGGTCAGCCGCGACAGCGCCGGTGCGGTCGAACTGGTGCTGTCCGAGCCCGGCAAGGGCGGGCAGGGGCCGGCGATGCGCAAACTGATCCCGCACCTGCCCGATTGCGTCGTCGCGGGGCAGGAAATCGAAATCACGCCCGAGACGCTGCGCTATGCAGTGGCCGAGCCGATCGTCCATCGCTTCGAAGCCGCGGAGGCCACGCCATGATGTTGATGTTATCGTTTTTGCTTGCTGCGGCGCAGGCGCCCGAACAGCCGGTCCGCATGGACACGACGCCGGCGCCGTGGCCCGACCCCGAGCGCGAAAAGGACGGCGCCATTTACAAGGCCGGCCCCGAGGCTCGGCAGACGATGGCGCGCTATGCCGCGTGCATCGCCGACGGCAGCCCGGACAAGGTCGCCGATGTGCTGACGCGCGATTTTCGCACGACCGAATATCGCAACGGCCTGCGCAACCTGTCGCGCGCCAACGAAGGCTGCGCGCGCCGCACCGGGCTGCGCGACACGCTGCGCATGAACAATTTGCCGTTCGCCGCGGCGCTGGCCGAAGTGATGATCGAGCGCGACACCGCGCCGCTCAACGCGCGGCTGGCGAAGGCGGCGTCGGGCAAGGAAGCGCCGACCTTTGCGCCGTCGGACAAGGTCGCGATGTGCGTTGCGCGATCGACCCCCGACGATGTCGCCGCGCTGTTCGCGAGCGAACCCGGTTCGGACGGCGAAGAGCAGGCCGCAGCCAAGCTGCTGCCGGTCGCCGACATGTGCGGGCAGGGGGTGAAGGTCGAGGCGAGCGTCACCGGCCTCCGCTCGATCCTCGCCACCGCGAGCTTCCGCCTGCTGGCGGCTCAGGAAAGCTGATATGCCCAAAGTTACCGTAGATGGCGTAGAGATCGACGTTCCGCAGGGCGCGACCGTCCTGCAGGCGTGCGAGCTGGCAGGGAAAGAGATCCCGCGCTTCTGCTATCACGAACGCCTGTCGATCGCCGGCAATTGCCGCATGTGCCTGGTCGAGGTCGCCCCCGGGCCGCCGAAGCCGCAGGCGTCGTGCGCGCTGCCGACCGCCGAAGGGCAGGTGATCAAGACCGACAGCCCGATGGTCAAGAAGGCGCGCGAGGGGGTGATGGAGTTCCTGCTCATCAACCACCCGCTCGATTGTCCGATCTGCGACCAGGGCGGCGAGTGCGACTTGCAGGACCAGAGCATCGCCTATGGCCGCGGCGCGACGCGCTATGACGAGAACAAGCGCGCGGTGACCGAAAAATATATGGGACCGATCGTCAAGACGGTGATGACGCGCTGCATCCAGTGCACGCGCTGCGTCCGCTTTGCCGAAGAGGTCGCCGGGGTCGAAGACATCGGCGCGATCGGGCGCGGCGAGAATATGCAGATCACCAGCTATCTGGAGCATGCGATCCAGAGCGAGCTGTCGGGCAACGTCGTCGACCTGTGCCCGGTCGGGGCGCTGACCAGCAAACCCTATGCGTTCGAGGCGCGGCCGTGGGAGCTGACCAAGACGCTGGGCATCGACATGATGGACGCGGTGGGGACGAACGTCCGCATCGACAGCCGTGGGCGGCAGGTGCTGCGCGTGCTGCCGCGGATCAACGACGATGTGAACGAGGAATGGGCGAGCGACAAGACGCGCCACCATGTCGACGGGCTGACCCGCCGCCGCCTCGACCGGCCCTATGTGCGCAAGGGCGGCGCGCTGGTCGAAGCGACGTGGGCCGAGGCGTTCGAGGCGATCCGGGCGGTGAACGCCGGGGCTTCGGTCGCCGCGATCGCCGGCGACCTGACCGATTGCGAGACGATGTTCGCGGCGAAGGCGTTGGTGAATGCGCTCGGCTCCGACCTCCTCGAAGGACGGCAGACCGGGCTCGACTATGACGTCACCAGCCTGTCGGCGGTCAATTTCAACACGGGCATCGCCGAGGCCGAGAATGCCGACGTGATCCTGCTTGTCGGCACGAACCTGCGCTGGGAAGCGCCGCTGATCAACACGCGCATCCGCAAGGCGGTGTGGAAAAAGGGCGCAAAGGTCTTTGCCATCGGCCCCGAAACCGACCTGACGTACCGCACCGAGTGGCTGGGCGACGACGCGTCGCTGGTCGCCAAGCTGCCGAAGCATGTCGCCGACGCGCTGAAGGGCGCCGAGCGGCCGATGCTGGTGTTCGGCGGCGGCGCGCTGTCGGTGCCCGGCGTCCATGGCGCGGGCCTCGCGCTCGCCAAGACGGTGGGTGCGGTGAAAGACGGCTGGAACGGCTTCAACGTCGTCCATTTCTCGGCCGCGCGCATGGGGTCGCTGATGCTCGGTTACGGGCTGCCCGGCGGGATCAAGGACGCGATTGCGGCGAAGCCGAAGCTCGCCTTCTTCCTCGGCGCCGACGAGGTCGATTTTGCGGCGCTTCCGGGCACGTTCAAGGTCTATGTCGGCCATCATGGCGATAAGGGCGCACATGCCGCCGACGTCGTCCTGCCGGCCGCGGCATGGACCGAGAAAGACTTCACCACGGTCAACACCGAGGGCCGCGTCCAGCGCAGCGAAAAGGCGGTGTTCGCGCCGGGCGACGCGCGCGAGGACTGGAGCATTTTCCGCGCGCTCGCCGATGCGCTCGGCGTTTCGGTCGGCTTCGACAGCTTCGACCAGTGCCGCGCCGCGATGATCGCCGCGGTGCCCGCGCTCGGCGTCGAAGGCGTCGCAGACTATGGCTGGACGGTGCCGAAGCTGGGCGCGAAGCCCGAGGCGCGCGCGATTCCGTCGCCGATCAAGGATTTCTACCTCACCAACGCCATCTGCCGCGCCTCGCCGACGATGCAGCGCTGCTCGGAAGAGATTTTGCACGGCGCGGATTTCGCGGAGGCGGCGGAATGACCCCGGTGCATGCGATTGCCAGCGTGTTGTTGGCCGGGATGAGCTTTGCCGTCTGGCGCGGCTTCAATCCGCGCAACACGTCCGACCGGCCCGGACCGCATAATGGCTGGCGCAACCAGGACGGAACGCGGAAATGACCGAAACCTTCATCAACTGGGGGATGGACCCGAACTGGGCGTGGGGCGTCGCGACCGTCGCGGGCATCCTGCTCATCGCGCTGCCGCTGATGCTCGCGGTGGCGATGATCATCTATGCCGACCGCAAGATCTGGGCGGCGATCGCGCTGCGCCGCGGGCCGAACGTCGTCGGGCCGTTCGGGCTGTTGCAGAGCTTTGCCGACGGGCTGAAAGTGTTCCTGCAGGAAACGATCATCCCGACCGGTGCGAACCGCGGGCTGTTCCTGATCGCGCCGATCATCACCTTTACGGTCGCCTTGATGGCGTGGGCGGTGATTCCGTTCAATTCGGGTGCGGTGCTCGCCGACATCAACGTCGGGCTACTCTACATCCTCGCGATCTCGTCGCTCGGGGTGTATGGCGTGGTGCTGTCGGGCTGGGCCTCGAACTCGAAATATCCTTTCTTTTCCGCGATGCGCGCCGCGGCGCAGATGATCTCTTATGAAGTCTCGATCGGCTTCATTCTGGTCGGGGTCGTGCTGTATGCCGACAGCTTCAACATGAACGAGATCATCAAGGCGCAGCAGGGGCACGGGCTGGGCATCGTCAACGCCTTTGGTTTCAACCTGTTGCTGTTCCCGCTCGCGGTGATCTTCCTGATCGCCAGCCTGGCCGAAACCGCGCGCGCACCGTTCGACCTGACCGAGGCCGAGAGCGAGCTCGTCGCGGGCTATCAGACCGAATATTCGTCGATGAGCTTCGCGCTGTTCTGGCTCGGCGAATATGCCAATGTGCTGTTGATGGCGACGCTCAACGCGATCCTGTTCTGGGGTGGCTGGCTGCCGCCGCTCAACATCGACCTGATCCCGTGGTTCGACATTCCGGGCATCATCTGGCTGTTCGCCAAGATCCTGTTTTTCTTCTTCATCTTCAGCTGGGTGAAGGCGACGGTGCCGCGCTACCGCTATGACCAGCTGATGCGCCTGGGCTGGAAAATCTTCCTGCCGATCAGCCTGATCTGGATCTTCCTGATCTCGGGCTGGCTGATGCTGACGAGGTATGGGGCGTGATCGGGATGACATTTCTTGCCGCACAGGCCGTGCAGACCAGCGTCGTCGCGCCCGAAGAATTTCGGCGCAAGGTAGGTTTGCACCACATGTGCATCACCGACGAGGTGATGCAGGATACGGGCTATCGCGAGCTTGGGCTGCTTTACGTCGACCGCGGCGAGAATCTTCCCGATGTCGCGCTCGTGCGCAAGAATCGCCCGGCGCTGTTCGAAAAGGGCTTGGTGACAGCCGCACGCAGCGAGCAGGATGACGAAGGAAGCCGTCTTATTGCCTCGCTGAAAGGTGAACGCGAGGGTCGCCCAGCGGATCTGACGATGACGCTGAACCGCAAAAAGGGTGACGGCTTGGGGGTAACGCTTCTTCTGTCACAGGCCGGCAGGGGCCGGGAGTATAGCTGTTTTCCGGACATCCGGAAGGAACAAGAACAATGAGCGTCGCGCATCTCATCAAATCGTTCACCCTGTGGGAATTCGTGAAGGCGCATGCCCTCACGCTGAAATATTTCTTCAAGCCCAAGGCGACGATCAACTATCCGTATGAGAAGAACCCGCTATCGCCGCGTTTCCGCGGTGAGCATGTGCTGCGGCGTTATCCGAATGGCGAGGAACGCTGCATCGCGTGCAAGCTTTGCGAGGCGGTATGCCCGGCGCAGGCGATCACGATCGAGGCCGAACCCCGCGACGACGGGTCGCGCCGCACGACGCGTTACGACATCGACATGACCAAGTGCATCTATTGCGGCTTCTGTCAGGAAGCGTGCCCGGTCGATGCGGTGGTCGAGGGGCCGAACTTCGAATTCGCGACCGAAACGCGCGAAGAACTGCTCTATGACAAGGCCAAATTGCTCGCCAACGGCGACAAATGGGAACGCGCGATCGCGGCGAATCTTGCCGCCGACGCGCCCTATCGGTAAGGGCCATGACCATCGATTCCCAACCGGTTTGCACTGAGCTTGTCAAAGTGCCGTCCTGCTCTTTCGGCAAGAAAGAACAGGGCTTCGACAAGCTCAGTCCGAACGGATTTTTTGGATTAGGGGCATGATACAACTAGCCGCCTTTTACCTGTTCGCGACGATCGTCATCGCCTCCGCGGCGATGGTGATTTTCGCGCGCAACCCGGTTCACAGCGTGATGTGGCTGATCCTCGCCTTCTTCAACGCGGCGGGGCTGATGCTGCTCGCGGGGGCGGAGTTCATCGCGATGCTGCTCGTCATCGTCTATGTCGGCGCGGTCGCGGTGTTGTTCCTGTTCGTCGTGATGATGCTCAACATCGATTTTGCCGAGCTGCGCGCCGGGTTCGTCCGCTACATGCCCTTGGGCGCGCTCGTCGCCGTCATCCTCGCCGCCGAACTGATCTTTGCGCTGGGCGCGTGGAGCGCGGGCGGGATCGACCTGGCGGCGCGCGCGGCGCCGGCGGTGACCGACAAGAGCAATATCCAGCAGATCGGCGAACTGCTCTACACGCGCTACATCTTCCTGTTCGAAGCGGCGGGCATCGTCCTGCTGGTGGCGATGATCGGCGCGATCGTCCTGACGCATCGCCAGCGCGGCGGGGTGCGGACGCAGAATATCTCGCTGCAGAACCAGCGGCGTCCCGAAGATGCGACGCGCCTCGTCGATCCGGGCGTCGGGCAGGGGATGGAATTGTGATTTCGACCATAAAAATCCTCCCCGCTCGCGGTGAGGGGGACCGCGCAGCGGTGGAGGGGCTTCGCGTCCTTGCGCTACGTGGGCGGGCTTCGATAGCCCCCTCCGTCAGCCGCTTCGCGTCTGCCACCTCCCCACAAGTGGGGAGGATCGTCCTATGATCTCGGTCGGCCATTATCTCGCGGTTTCGGCGGTGCTGTTCACGCTCGGCGTGCTCGGCATCTTCATCAACCGCAAGAATATCATCGTCATCCTGATGGCGATCGAGCTGATCCTGCTGGCGGTGAACATCAACCTCGTCGCGTTCAGCGCCGCGCTGAACGATCTGGTGGGGCAGGTGTTCGCGATGTTCGTGCTGACCGTCGCGGCGGGTGAAGCGGCGATCGGGCTCGCCATATTGGTCATTTATTTCCGCGGCCGCGGCACCATTGCCGTCGACGATGCCAACCGGATGAAGGGGTAAGCCGGTGATTCTCACCCATTTCGTCATCCCAGCGAAAGCTGGGATCGTCCGCGCGGCAACGCGGCGTCAGGCCGATAGCGGTCCCAGCCTTCGCTGGGACTACGGGGTTTTGGCATGATTCAGGCGATCGTTTTCCTGCCGCTGCTCGCGGCGCTTGTCGCCGGGCTGGGCCAGCGGGCCATCGGCCCGTTCGCGTCGAAAATTATCACGACCGGTGCGCTGTTCACCAGCTGTGCGCTGAGCTGGCCGATCTTCCTGTCGTTCGTCGGCGGGACCGGCGAGGCGGGGGTGACCCCGGTGCTGCATTGGGTGTCGTCGGGCGCGCTGCAGTTCGACTGGGAGCTGCGCGTCGATGCGCTGACGTCGGTGATGCTGGTCGTCATCACGACGGTGTCGGCGCTCGTCCACTTGTATAGCTGGGGCTATATGGAGGAAGACCCGGACCAGCCGCGCTTCTTCGCCTATCTGTCGCTTTTCACCTTCGCGATGCTGATGCTGGTGACCGCCAATAACCTGGTCCAGATGTTCTTCGGCTGGGAAGGCGTCGGTCTTGCGTCCTATCTGCTGATCGGTTTCTGGTACAAGAAGCCCAGCGCCAACGCCGCGGCGATCAAGGCGTTCGTCGTCAACCGCGTCGGCGACCTCGGCTTCATGCTCGGCATTTTCGGTACCTTTCTGGTGTTCGGCACCGTCTCGATCCCCGAGATTCTGGCCGCCGCGCCGGGCATGGCGGGCTCGACGATCAATTTCCTGGGGATGCGTCTCGACACGATGACGATCCTTTGCCTGCTGCTGTTCATCGGCGCGATGGGCAAGTCGGCGCAGCTAGGCCTCCACACCTGGCTGCCCGACGCGATGGAAGGCCCGACCCCGGTGTCGGCGCTGATCCACGCCGCGACGATGGTCACCGCGGGCGTGTTCATGGTGTGCCGCCTGTCGCCGATGTTCGAAACGAGTGAAGTCGCGCTGGGCGTCGTCACCTTCGTCGGTGCTGCGACCTGCCTGTTCGCGGCGACCGTCGGCACGACGCAGTGGGACATCAAGCGCGTCATCGCCTATTCGACCTGCTCGCAGCTCGGTTACATGTTCTTCGCCGCGGGCGTCGGCGCCTATGGCGCGGCGATGTTCCACCTGTTCACGCACGCTTTCTTCAAGGCGTTGCTGTTCCTCGGTGCCGGTTCGGTGATCCATGCGATGCACCACGAACAGGATATGCGCTATTACGGCGCGCTGCGGAAAGAAATTCCGATCACCTATTGGGCGATGATGATGGGGACGCTGGCGATCACCGGCGTCGGCATTTACGGCGTGTTCGGCTTTGCCGGCTTCTATTCGAAGGACGGCATACTCGAGGCGGCGTTCGCTGCCGGCGGCGGCGGCCAGATCGCCTTCTGGGTCGGTATCTTCGCCGCGCTGCTGACGAGCTTTTATTCGTGGCGCCTGATCTTCCTGACCTTTCACGGCAAGCCGCGCTGGGCCGCGAGCGAGCATATCCAGCATGCGGTGCATGATGGTCACCACGACCATCCGTCGGACGAACATGCCGGGCACGACGCGCACCATGCGCACGCTGCCGACGCGCACGAGGGGACCGCGGGCTATCATCCGCACGAAAGCCCCGTCACCATGCTGATCCCGCTGGTCGTGCTGTCGATCGGCGCGGTGTTCGCGGGGATATTGTTCCACCACCCGTTCATCTATCCCGAAGAGGGGCTGGCGTTCTGGAACGGCAGCATCGCATTCGACGAACATCTGATGCACGCCGCGCACGAGGTGCCGTTGTGGGTGAAGTGGACGCCGTTCGCGGTGATGGCGATCGGGCTGTTCCTCGCGTGGAACAGCTATATCCGCAACACCACGCTGCCGGCACGGTTCGTGGCGCAGTTCGGGCTGCTCCACCAGTTCCTGTTCAACAAATGGTATTTCGACGAGCTGTACAACATCGTCTTCGTGAAGCCCGCCTTCGCGATCGGGCGCTTCTTCTGGAAGCGCGGCGATGAGCAGACCATCGACCGCTTCGGTCCCGATGGTGCGGCGACGCTCGTTCAGGGCGGCACGCGGCTCGCGGTGCGGCTGCAATCGGGTTATGTGTATGGATATGCGTTCGTGATGCTGCTCGGGCTTGTCGGCCTGGCCAGCTGGGCCATGGTGAATTTCCTGTGAGCGGCGGGTTTCCCATCCTCTCGCTGATGCTGGCAGTCCCCGCGATCGCCGCCATCGTCTGCCTGTTCGTCGGCGACCGGATGGCGCGCTGGGTCGCGCTGGGTGCGACGCTGGCGACGTTCGGGCTCGGCTGCATCCTGTGGGCGCAGTTCGACATCGGCGGCCCGCAATGGCAGTTTCAGGAACTGCACGCCGGATTGTTCGGCCGCTTCAGCTATGCGCTGGGCATAGACGGCATGGCGTTGATGCTGATCATGCTCAGCGTCTTCCTGATGCCGCTGTGCATCCTGGCGAGCTGGGACGCGATCAAGAGCCGGGTCGGGCTGTACATGGCGATGTTCCTGGTGATGGAAGTCGTGATGATCGGCGTGTTCTGTGCGCAGGACCTGCTGTTGTTCTATATCTTCTTCGAAGCCGGGTTGATTCCGATGTATTTCATCATCGGCATCTGGGGCGGCGCGAACCGCAAATATGCGGCGTATAAATTCTTCCTCTACACGCTGCTCGGGTCGGTGCTGATGCTGATCGCGATGATCGCGATGATCCGCGAAGCGGGGACGACCGACATCCCGACATTGCTCAGTTACGACTTCCCGGCCCAGATGCAGACGTGGCTGTGGCTTGCCTTTTTCGCCAGCCTGGCGGTGAAGATGCCGATGTGGCCTGTCCACACCTGGCTGCCCGACGCGCATGTGCAGGCGCCGACGGCGGGGTCGATGATCCTGGCCGGGGTGCTGCTGAAGCTCGGGGCTTACGGCTTCCTGCGCTTCATGATGCCGATGTTCCCCGATGCGTCAGCGCAGCTGATGTGGATCGTCTTTGCGCTGTCGATGATCGCGGTGGTCTATACCAGCCTCGTCGCGCTGGTGCAGAGCGACATGAAAAAGCTGATCGCCTATTCGTCGGTCGCGCATATGGCGATCGTCACCGCGGGCCTGTTCGCGTTCAACCAGCAGGGCATCGAAGGCGCGCTGATCATCATGCTCAGCCACGGCGTCGTTTCGGCCGCGCTCTTCTTCTGCGTCGGGGTGATCTATGACCGGCTTCACACGCGCGAGATCGACCGTTACGGCGGGCTTGCGGTCAATATGCCAGCCTATGCAATCTTCTTCATGCTGTTCACCATGGCGTCGATCGGCCTGCCGGGCACCAGCGGCTTCGTCGGCGAATTCCTGAGCCTGCTCGGCATCTATGAAGCGTCGAGCCTGGTCGCGTTCGTATGCACCACCGGGATCATCTTGGGCGCCGCGTACATGCTCTATCTCTATCGCCGCGTCGTGTTCGGCGAACTGACCAAGGACGACGTCAAGGCGATGCCCGACCTCACCCCGCGCGAATGGACGATCATGGCACCGCTCGCCGCGGTGGCGCTGTGGATGGGGGTCTATCCCGAAAGCTTCCTCGCGCCGATGCGCGGCGACGTGAGGACGGTGGTCGCGCGGCTCGCCCCCGCCAAACCCGCGGGCGACGCGCAGCTGGCGATCGGCAAGCCGGCGCCCGCCGCTGCTAGCCATGGCGCCGCGCCCCACGGATCGAGCCATGCGGGAGGCGTCCAATGACCGCCGATCTCGCGCTCATCTGGCCCGAACTGATCCTGACGATCGGCGGGCTGGTCACCCTGATGCTCGGCACCTTCATCGGCGACCGCCGGGTCGGGGTCTACCAGTTCAGCGCGCTCGTGACGCTGGCCGCGGCCGCGGCGGCGGTCGTGGCACTGTTCGGCGTCGAGGCGTCGGTCTTCTCCGGCACGCTGGCGGTCGACAGCTTCGGCGGCTTCGCCAAGCTGCTGATCTATGCGGCGAGCTTCGTCTGTATCATCATCGCCCCGCGCTTCTTCACCGGCGCGATGCGCGCCGAATATCCGGTGCTGATCCTGTTCGCGGCGCTCGGCATGGGCATCATGGCGTCGTCGCGCGACCTGATGACGCTCTACGTCGGGCTCGAGCTCAACAGCCTTGCCGCCTATGTGCTGGCGAGCTTCATGCGGACCGACGAACGGTCGAGCGAAGCCGGCCTCAAATATTTTGTGCTCGGCGCGCTCGCGTCGGGGATGCTGCTCTACGGCATTTCGCTGCTCTATGGCTTCACCGGGACCACCGGGTTCGCGGGCATCGCGGCGGCGATGGGCGGCGAGATGAACATCGGGCTGATCTTTGGCATCGTGTTCGTGCTCGCGGGTCTTGGCTTCAAGATCAGCGCCGTGCCGTTCCACATGTGGACCCCCGACGTCTATGAAGGCGCACCGACCCCGGTGACGACCTTCTTCGCGACCGCCCCCAAGGTGGCGGCGATGGCGCTAATGACGCGGGTGGTGATCGACGCGATGGGCCCCGCGATCGGCGCGTGGCAACAGATCGTCATCTTCCTGGCGCTCGCCTCGATCATCCTCGGCGCTGTGGGCGCGATCGGGCAGAAGAATATCAAGCGGCTGCTCGCCTACTCGTCGATCAACAATGTCGGCTTCATGCTGATCGGTCTGGCGGCGGGAACGCAGCAGGGCGTCGAAGCCGTGCTGACCTATCTGCTCGTCTATGTCGTGACGACGCTGGGCGCGTTCCTGGTCGTGCTGCAACTGCGCGACGCCGACGGCAACCACGTCGAGAGCATCCCTGCGCTCGCCGGGCTGTCGCAACGCCGTCCCGGCCTTGCCGCGGCGATGGCGGTGTTCATGCTCAGCCTCGCCGGTATCCCGCCCTTGTTCGGGTTCTGGCCGAAATATCTGGTGTTCGAGGCGGCGGTGAACGCCGACCTGCTCGCGCTGGCGGTTGCCGGTATCGTCGCCTCGGTGATTGGGGCTTTCTATTACATCGCGATCATCAAGATGATGTATTTCGACGACAAGTCCGACACCGAGTTGCCGAAGGGCGGCGGCGCGATGTTCGAGGATGCGGTGATCGCGGCGAGCGCGCTGTGGCTGTCGGTCGTCGGATATCTGTTCATTCCGGTGCTCGCGATCATCTCCGCCAGCGCCGCCGTGGTGCTGTTCTGATCCCGCCGATCGAGCGGACGCAGCAGACCGGTTCGACGAACGCCGACCTGCTGGCGCGGCTGGCAGCCGGCGAGCATGTCGGCGAAGGGCATTGGCTGGTCGCCGACCGCCAGACCGCGGGCCGCGGGCGCCTCGGGCGCGACTGGAACGACGGACAGGGCAATTTCATGGGATCGACCGTGGTCCATCTGACCGCGGGCGACCCGTCGCCGGCGACGCTGGCGCTGGTCGCCGGGGTGGCGCTGGCGAAGGCGGTCGCCGCGCTGGCCCCGAGCCTCGATGCGCAGCTCAAATGGCCCAACGACCTGCTGGTCGGCGGCGCCAAATGCGCCGGCATTTTGATGGAGCGCAGCCGCGACAGCATCGTCATCGGCATCGGGGTCAACCTGGTCGCCGCGCCCGACCTGCCCGACCGTGCGACGGCAGCGCTGGCCGACAAGGGCGCCAGCCTCGATCGCGACCGTTTCGCCGAGGCGCTGGCGATCGCGATGACCGACGCGTTGTGGACCTGGCGGCAGGAAGGCATCGGCCGCATCATCGCCGCCTGGCTGCCGCAGGCGCATCCCGTCGGCACCCCGCTGCGCGTGTCCGAACAGGCGATCGACGGGGTCTTCGACGGCCTGGCCCCCGACGGTGCGCTGCGCTTGCGCCGCGAGGGCGGGGAGACCATGCTGGTTCATGCGGGCGACGTCGAGTTGCGCCGCCCGGTCGGTGAGGGGAAATAAGCGATGCTGCTCGCGATCGACGTCGGCAACACCAATGCCAAATTCGCGCTGTTCGATGGCGCCGAGCTGCTGGCGCGCTGGCGGATCGCGACCGACGACCGGCGCACCGCCGACGAATATATGGTGTGGCTCGATCAGTTGCTCAGGATCGAAGGCCATGATCGCGGGCAGGTGGGTGCGGTGATCATCTCGACCGTGGTGCCGCGTGCGCTCCACAATCTGCAGCTGCTTGCGGTCAAATATTTCGGCGTCGACGCGCTGGTCGCGGGGCGCGAGCCGGTGACCTGGGGCATTGCGCTGAAGGTCGACGAGCCGCGCTCGGTCGGCGCCGACCGCGCGGTCAACGCGATCGCGGCGCAGGCGGTGGCCCCCGGCCAGGACAAGCTGGTGATCAGCTTCGGCACCGCGACGACGCTCGACCATATCGGGCCCGACGGCGCCTATCTGGGCGGGATCATCGCGCCGGGGGTGAACCTTTCGCTCGAAGCGCTGGTCGCCGCCGCCGCCAAGCTGCCGCGCATCGCGATCGAGGCCCCCGCAACCCCCAGCGTCATCGGACGCACCACCGAAAGCCAGATGCTGATCGGGGTCTATTGGGGGTATGTTTCGATGATGGAAGGCCTAATAGGGCGGATGAAATCCGAAATCGGCAAACCGCTGACCGTCATCGCGACGGGCGGCCTCGCGACATTGTTTCAGGAACAGGCGCATCTGTTCGATCGTATCGAACCCGATCTGACCCTTAACGGGTTGATGCACCTCTATAACCAACGGAATCAGACATTATGACGACTCCCGGAAAGGAGCTGCTTTTCCTCGCGCTCGGCGGATCGGGCGAGATCGGCATGAACGCCAATCTCTATGGCTGCGACGGAAAATGGATCATGCTCGATCTTGGCGTGACCTTTGGCACCCATGATTATCCTGGCATCGACATCATCATGCCCGACCTGGAATTTATCGAGGACCGGCGCAAAGATCTGCTCGGTATCGTGCTGACCCACGGGCACGAGGATCATATCGGGGCGCTGCCGTACCTCGCCGCCGACCTTGGCGTGCCGCTCTATGCCAACCGCTTCACCGCGGGGTTGATCGCGGGCAAGCTGGCCGAAGAAGGGCTGGAGAAGCAGGTCAAGGTCCATGTCGTCGACATCGACGCGCAGTTCAACCTAGGCCCCTTCGGCATCCGCTTCCTGCCGCTCGCGCACTCGATCCTCGAAATGAGCGCGGCGGTGATCGACACGCCCTATGGCCGCGTCTTTCACACGGGCGACTGGAAACTCGACGCCGATCCGGTGCTCGGGACGCCGTCGAGCGCCGCGGCGCTGACCACGATTGGCGATGAGGGCATCGACGTCCTCGTCGGCGATTCGACCAACGCCTTCAACCCCGAGGCGTCGGGCAGCGAGGGCGACCTGTACGACGGACTGCTCGACGCGGTCGGCAGCGCCCGCGGGCGTGTGATCGTCACCACCTTTGCGTCGAACGCCGCCCGCCTCAAGACCCTGGGCCGCGTTGCCAGCGCGACGGGTCGGACGCTGTGCGTTGCCGGACGCTCGCTCGACCGCATTTTGGGCGTGGCGCGGTCGGTCGGCTATCTGAAGGACTTCCCGCCGACGGTCGATTTCGACGAAGCGATGCGCCTGCCGCGCGACAAGCTGATGGTGATCGCGACCGGCGGGCAAGGCGAAGCGCGCGCGGCGCTGGCGCGCATGGCGTCGGACAGCCACCAGATCAAGCTGGCGCCCGGCGACACCGTCGTCTTTTCGTCGAAGCAGATTCCCGGCAACGAAGTCGCGATCGGGCGGATCATGAACCAGCTTGCCGCCAAGGACATTCTGACGGTCACCGAAAAACAGGCGCATATCCACGTCAGCGGCCATCCGGGACAGCCCGAACTCGCGGCGCTCTATAGCTGGCTGCGTCCGAAGCTGGTGGTGCCGGTGCACGGCGAAATCCGCCACATGCATGAACAGGCGCGCTTCGCCCTCGAACAGGGGGTGCCCGACGCGCTGATCCAGGAGAATGGCGACCTCGTCCGCCTCGCCCCCGGCCCGGCGCAGATCGTCGCGCGGGTTCATTCGGGCCGCCTGATCCTCGACGGCGACGTCATCCTGCCGGCCGACGGCGAGACGATGACCGAGCGGCGCAAGCTGGCGATCCACGGCCACATCACCGTGGCGGCGATCTTTTCGGGCAAGAAATTCGTCGACAGTGCCGTCAGCTATCGCGGCGTGCCCGTCGAGGACGAGCGCGAAGCATTTATCGACGAGATGCGCGAGGCCGCCGAAAAGGCCGCGCGCGTGCCGGGCAAGGACCAGGAGAAAATGCGCGAGGCGATCCGTTTGGGGGTGCGCCGCGTCGCGACCGACTGGACGGGGAAAAAGCCCGTCGTCGATGTGATGCTCGTACAGACCTGAACGGACCGACGACGATGAAATGGACCTCGGCACTCGCCATCTATCTGCTGTTCTGGGCGTTCAGCGCCTTTTTCGTGCTGCCGTTCCACGGCCGCAAGGCGGGCGACGACGCGACGCCGCTGATCAGCGGACAGGATCGCGGGGCGCCGGCGGTGTTTCGGCCAGCGCGGATATTGTTGCAGATGACGATCGTCGCGACGATCGGCTTCGTGATTTACTATGTCGCCTATGTTAGCGGGTGGGTTAATCCCGACGTGTTGAGCGGGCGGGCCTGAGCGGGCTGCCGATCGGCTGATTTTAACTGACGGTGCCGATCCTCCCCGGTACGGGGAGGGGGTCCAGCGAAGCTGGTGGAGGGGTACGCGGTGTCGAGCGCTGCGTACGATCTCCTGTACCCCTCCACCACCCTGCGGGTGGTCCCCCTCCCCCGTTGGGGGAGGATCGTTTTAGGTCCGCAACAATTAGAAGTTAACACCTGATACGCTACGAATCAGCCCCGCAGCCGGTCGATCGCCTGTGCCAGCGCCACGTAGAGCTTGCCGATATCCGACGACAGCAAGGTCACGCTGATCGCCGACCCGTCGCGGGCGCCGATGAGCAGGCGCAGCATGGCTTCGAAATCGTGGATGAACTGGTTCACTGCGGCGTGAAAGCCGTCGTCATTCTGGTAGATGCGCAGGATTTCCTTCGCTTCGCCATTGTCGAGCAGCTTGACCGCGCGGCGTGCGAACACGCCGCGGTCGCCTTTCAGATAGGCATCCCACGCAGTGTCGCTGACTTCGCTCGACAAGATTTTGGTGACGTCGATCGCGGTCGATTTCAGTGCCTCGGTCAGGACGCCGACCTGCTTCGCCAGCGAATCGCGGTCGGAGGCGGCGATCGCCTGGTCGGCTTCGGCGGCGCGCTGTTCGACGCTGGCGCTGGTGTCCATGATCGTGATCATCTGGCGCATCAGGCGGTCGGCGGCGCCGTTCGCCGCGGTGACGGCACGCTGCGAGGCGTCCTCGATCGCGTTCAGCTGCGCCAGGACCTCGGTCTTGAACGCGGCGTCGATTGCCTCGCTCGCGGTCGCCTGCATCGCTTCGCGCGCGCCGGCGATCAGCGTGTCCAGCGTTGCCCGCGCCTGCTCGGCGGCGGCGTCGGCGGTCGTACGGACCTCGGCCAGCGTCGCGATCATCCGCGCGCCGCCCTGTTCGGCGAATTCGTCGGCGCCGGCGCGTAGATTGGCGAGCGCGGCGTCGGCTTCGGCGAGCGAGTCGTTGACCCGCCCGACCAGCGCCCGCTGGCCGTCGGCGTGGTTCGTCATCCGCTCCTCGTTCGCCGCGAGCGTGGCCTGCACCGCGTTGACGTGCGACAATGTCGATTGCGCGACGAGTTCGGATGCGTCGAGCATCGGACGCAGCTGGGTCAACGCCGTCTGCGTCGTCTTGCCATGCGCGACGACGCGATCGAGCGCGTGCGGCAGCGTCTCGTCGAGCTCGCGGGTCACCGCGTCGAGCGCAAGCAGCAGCGATTCGGCGTGCGAGATCAGCTGTTGCGCCGATCCGTTGCCGGTCTGGACCTCTTGCATGAAGGCGCCCAGCTGCGCCTTGGTGTCGTCGATCGCGCGGCCGATGACCCCGGTGCTCGTGCCGACGCTGGTGTCGAGAAGCGCCAGCTGTTCGCCGACACTGGTGACGTGCGCGGTGATGCGCGTGGCCAGAGCGTCGCTCGCGTCGCCATGCGCCGATAGCTGCGCCCCCATCGCATCGCCGGCATCGCGCGCAGCGGCCAGCTTGGCGTCCATCTGTGCCGCAGCGGCGTCAACGCCGTCACGGAACCGCTGCCAGCTGTCGTCGATCTGGCGCGTCATCGCGGAGACCGTCGCGGTCAAATCGTCGCGGGTCGTCGCAGCGACGCGCGTCATCTGCGCCAGCGCGGCGCCCTGCGCGCCGGTCACCTGCGCCGAGGCGGCGAGCAGGTCCGATTCGGTTTCCTTCGTCTGTTCGCGCAAGACGACGACGGCTTCGAGCATGCGCGCCGCCGATTCCTCGCCGGTCTGCGCCGCCTTCGCGGCTTCGTCACCGAGCGCGGCGAGCTTGGCCTCAAGGCTGGCGCCTTGTTGGTGCGCGACGAGTCCCGCCTCGCGGAAATTGACCGCGAGCCGCTGGGCGACGTCGTCGATCCGCGGCAGCCCAGCGAGCAGGCCGTCCATCCGCTGCATCGCGACATCGCCCGACCGCGCGAGTTGGTCGTTGGCGTTGGCGATGACCGAGGCATTGGTCGCTAGCTTGTCGCTGCTGTCGTGGAGTCGCGCGACCGCGTCGAGCCCGAGTTGCTGAACCGTCCGCGCCTGTTCGCCAAGCTGTTTCTGCGCGTCGGCGAGATGGAGGCTGAGCGAATGCATCGACTGGCCGAGCGCCATATTCTCTTCGCGCAGCGCCGCGGCGACGCGGGCAAAGCGCGCCTGTTCGGAGCGGCTCGAGCGCAGCAGCGCCATCCACAGCACGACGAGCAGGGTCAGCGGCATCGCGATCGTCGCGAGCAGTCCCGGCCAGTCGGCAAGCGCCGGCGCGCGCGCGAAGCCAGCAGTCGCGACCCACAGTGCAAAGCCCGTCCAGGCGATACCGACCAGCGGGAGGAGCAACGGCGCGGCGCGATCGATCCAGCGCACGGCGGGCGTATCACCTTCGGTGTCGACCGGTTCGGCATCGGCCAGCGACGACATGTCGAGCCAGTCGCGGTCGGCAGGCTGATCGGATTCGGCGACCGGCGCGGCATCGGGCGTCGCCGCCGGTTCGGGCTCCTGCCCGTCGCTACCTTGGATCGCCGCGGAATCCCGCCACAATCCGACGATTTTCTTGTGCCCCGTCATAGCTGCATATTAGCAGCAAATGATGCCCATGAAACGGAAACTTAACCACGGCATGAAAAGCCTGTGGAATGTCGTTCGATAGTGGCCCTCTTGACCGGTATCTGAGCGCCGTGGTCGGCGACGACGCGGCGATGGTCAGCGACCTGCGCCACGCGTTTACCGGCAGCGCGCGCGACCTGGCCGACCTGATGCGCCGGGCGCGGTGCGATGCGAACTGGCATGTCGCGGCGCTGCGGCTGAAAGGGCTGGCGGCGACCTTTGGCATCATTCCGCTGATCCAGCTGGCCGAAGCGGCGATGGCGGGCGCGCCCGGCGACCCAGCGGTGCTGCGCCAGATCAACCAGGCGATCGACTCGGTCGATTGATCCCTTGCGACCCGGCGGCGGGGTTCAATCGCCGTTCAGCCGCCTTACGCCATCAGAAATATCGACCCCGGCCGTCTTGCCTTGGCAACGCGACGGGTTTAGCCGCGTTACCGAAACGCGGCCGAACCCCGATGCGACAAGGCAGGGCGGCCGATTCAAAAGGAGAGATTTCGATGTTCACCCGTTTCCGCTCGATGCCCGCGACGGCGATGGCTGCCGTGCTCGGCTGCGCGCTGATGGCGACCGCGACGCCGGCTGCCGCCCAGAAGAGGGAAAAGGCCAAGAAGGAAGAAGCCGCCAAGGGCGCGACGATCTCGCCCAGCAAGGGTTTCACCCCGGCGCTGAAGAAGATGATGGACGCGACCACCGCCAAGGACGGCGCTGCGCTGCAGACTGCGCTGACCGAAGGTCAGGGCGTCGCGACGAGCAACGAGGACAAATATCTGCTCGCCTTTTATCAACTCCAGCTCGGGATCCTCAACAAGGACCAGGCGCTGCAAGGCCAAGGCCTTGACGCGATGCTCGAATCGGGACTGACTCCGGGAGAGAATGCCCGCGCCTATAATTATTATTCGGGCAGCTTCGCCTATAATGCCAAGGATTATCCGAAGGCAATCAAGCGGCTCGAAGCTGCGAAGGCGGCGGGATCGACCGAAGCTAACCTGTCGGCGCTGCTGATGGACAGCTATCTTCAGGGCGGACAGATCGATCAGGGCTGGGCGATCGCCAAGGCCGGGATCGACGCTGCGCGCGCCGCTGGAGCCAAGCCGTCGGAAGAGCTTTATGTGCGTCCGGCGCAGGCGTTCCAGAAAGCCAACCGCACCAACGAGATGCTCGATGTGCTGACGATGCGGGTACAGGATTATCCCGCGCCGGCGACGTGGCGCAACACGCTGTACATTATGTTGCAACAGGCCGCGGGCGACAAGGAGCTGAACCTCGACATCCTGCGCCTGATGCGCGCGACGGGGTCGATGACCGAGCGTCCCGAATTTCTGGAATATGCCGCGCTGGCCACCGAAGCCGGTTATCCCGGCGAGGTCGTCGCGGTGATCAAGCATGGCGAAGCGAAGGGCGTGATCCCGAAGGGCGACGCGCGCTTCGGCCCGATCCTCGAGACGCAGACGCCGCGCGCCGCGAGCGACGCGACCGCGCTGGCCGCCGATGCCACCAAGCCGGCGACGCTGACCAATCCTAAGGCGGCACGCGCGACCGCCGATGCGCTCGTCGGCAACGGCGACTATGCGAAGGCGATCCCGCTTTACGAAGCGGCGCTGTCGGCGGGCGGCGCGGCCGATCCGGTGGTCCAGTATCGCCTGGGCGTCGCGCAGGCGCTCGCCGGCCAGACCGACGCTGCGGTCGCCAGCCTGGCCAAGGTGCAGGGCAATCGCCAGCGCCTTGCGCAGCTGTGGACGGTGCAGGCCAAGGCCAAGGCGGCGCCGGCGGCTCCTGCCCCTGCGGCGGCTGCCCCGGCCGCGCCGGCAGCGGCGCCCGCTACGGGCGGCTGACGCTCAAGTCAGGCACATGAAAAAAGGGCGCCGTCCGCATTGACGGCGCCCTTTTTTGTTGGCGCTCGAAGCTGATCAGGGCTCGACCGGGATCCCGGCGAGTTGCTTGGCGGTGCGAATCGTCAGCGACGTCTTGACGCTGGTGACGTTCGGCGCCGAGGTCAGGTGCGCGGTCAGGAACGACTGGAAGCTTTGCAAATCGCGCGCGACGACCTTCAGCAGAAAGTCGATTTCGCCGTTGAGCATATAGCATTCGCGCACTTCGGGCAGGCCGCTGACATAATCCTCGAACGCCTTCAGGTCGGATTCGGCCTGGCTGCGCAGGCTGACCATCGCAAACACGGTGATGCCATAACCGAGCTTCGCGGCATCGAGGTCGGCATGATAGGAGCGGATGACCCCCGCTTCCTCGAGCGCGCGGACGCGGCGCAGGCAGGGCGGGGCGGTCAAACCGACCATTTGTGCGAGTTCGACGTTCGTCATCCGCCCGTTTTTCTGCAATTCGCTAAGGATCTGCAAATCGATCTGATCGAATTTCTGACTCGCCATCGTTGAAACTTCCGCTTTCCAAATTTGTCCTGACCATAATAATATTTCAGGCGAATGCAATTGTCCCACAATGCGACGCGGATGGTTAAGGCACTTTCGTGAGGGCGCGATTCACGCTAGCCGCTAATCATACGCTAACCAACGAAACGAGGGTGGGGCCGGCTTCGCGTGACTGCTGACTCAATGATCGCGACCATCTTGCGCCAGGCGCCTTCGGGCCGCCGGGGAAGCGTGTCCGCGTGGCGACAACTCTCCGATATTCTGGCCCAGCGTGGCAATCAACTGGTCGATGCCGATATTCGTCGCGGGCTTCACGCGCTCGCCGTCCTCCGCCCGCAAGTGCCCGAAAAAGTCCGCCGCGACTGCGCCGAAGCGGTGGCGCGGCATGGCCGTTTCGCGCCGCTGGTTGCGCTCTATGCCAATGACGTGCCGGCGGTGTCGGCGGCGATGCTGCGCAATGCCCGCCTGTCCGAAGCCGACTGGCTGGCGATGCTGCCCGCGACCGGCGCGATGGCGCGGTCGATCCTCGCCGGCCGCTCCGATCTGCCCGACGGCGTCCGGCGCGCACTTGCCAGTCTGGGCAGCGCATCGGTCGCCCTGCCGCAGCCGCAGGGGTCGCCCGCCGCACCCGCCGCACCCGCCGCGGCGGCCGAACCGGCAGTGGAAGCCGGCGGGAGCCAGATCAGCGAGCTGGTGCGCCGTATCGACAAGTTCCAGGCGGCGCGCGGCCAGCCCGTCAGTGCTGCGCCCGCGCCGCGCGAGCCGCGCGCTGCCTTTCTGTTCGAAACCGGTCCCGACGGTGTCATCCACTGGGTCGACGGCATCACCCGCGGCGCCGCGATCGGGCTGTCGATCGCCGAAGCGGCATTCGGCGGCGAGCCGGGCGCCGACGGGATCGCCGCGGGCGCCTTTCGCCAGCGCGCCGAGATGGTGGGCGCCCGCATGACGCTGGAAGGATCGGCGGCCGACGCCGGCGAATGGCGGTTTTCCGCCTTGCCGTGGTTCGATCCGGCGACCGGGCAGTTTCGCGGCTATCGCGGCAGCGCCCGGCGGCCGCAGCGCAACGAAACCCCCTATGGCCGCCCGGCGCCCGAGGATGCCGGCGACTCGATCCGCCAGCTGATCCATGAGCTGCGCAGCCCGCTCAACGCGATTTCGGGCTTTGCCCAGATTATCGCGGGCCAGATGTTCGGGCCGGTCAGCGGCGCGTATCGCGCGATGGCCGACACGATCGTCGCCGACGCCGCCGCGGTGCAGGCGATCATCGACGACCTTGAAACCGCGGCGCGCGCCGTCGCCGCGCCGGACCCCACCGCAATCGGCGAAACGGTCGATATCGAAGCGGTCGTCGCGCAGGTCCAGCGCGACATCGCGCCGCTGCTGGGCGAGCGGCATATCGACCTCAGCCTGTCGCGCGTCGGCGGCCCGTTTGTCGCGCGCGCCAGCGAAGCCAACGCCCGGCGGATGGTCGGACGGTTGCTCACTGCGCTGGTCGACGTCGCCGAAGCGGGTACGATCATGGTCGGCCAATTGGTCACCGAGCCCGCGCCCGACGACATGCTGCAACTGCGGATCGTACGGCCCGCGACGATCCGCTTCGCGACCGCAGCCGATCTCCTCGATCCGGGTTTCAGCCCCGAAGGCGACGCGCCGGGCGCGGCGATCCTCAGCCTGGGATTCTCGCTGCGCCTCGTCGACAGCCTCGCGCGCGGTGCGGGCGGACGCCTCGATATCGGGCATAACGCCTTGACCTTGCACCTGCCGTCCGCCACCCAACGGTCGGTAGCGGGCGCCCAGCCCGACGACTGAGACCGGGCCGGGCAGGACCGGGCAAGAGGGGAATGCGGTGCAGCCGGCGGGCGATTTTTTTGCATATCCGGCCGAGTGCGAGCTGATCGGGCTCGGCGAGGGCGAGCGCCCGCGATTCTGGGTCACCATCGATACCGAAGAGGATTTCGACTGGGACGCGCCCTTCGCGCGCACCGGCTACCAGCTCGATTCGGTGCCGGCGCTCGCCGCGTGCCAAGCCTATTTCGAGCGCGCCGCGGTACGGCCGATCTATCTGGTCGACTGGCCGATCGTTGCCGACGATGGCGCGGTCGATATCCTTGGCCCCGCACAGGCGGCGGGCCGCTGCGAAATCGGGGCGCAGCTGCATCCCTGGGTAACGCCGCCGTACGACGAGCCGGTCGATGCCCGTAACAGCTATACCGGCAACCTGCCGCCGGCGTTGCAGCGCGCGAAGATGCTGGCCTTGCGCGACGCGATCCGCGACCGCTTCGGCGTCGCGCCGACCGTCTATCGCGCCGGGCGTTACGGGCTCGGCCCGGAAAGCGCGACGATGCTCGCCGAACTCGGCTTCCGCTGCGACACCTCGGTGCGCTCGGGCTTCGATTATCGCGCCGGGCACGGCCCCGACTATCGCGACGCACCGCTTTGCCCGTGGTGGGTGCGGACCGCGGCCGGGGCGGTGCTGGAGATGCCCGTGACCACGTTGTTTGGCGGGCTGTTCGGCGGCGCCGGACGCGCGCTGTATCACCGCGTCGCGCGCGACGGGTCGCACGCCCGCGCGGTGCTGGCGCGGCTCGGGCTGGTCGAGCGGATCGCGCTGACCCCCGAAGGCATCCCCGCCGACCGCGCGTGCAAGGCGATCGACATCGCGGTCGATCGCCGCCTGCCGGTGCTCAACTTCTCGTTTCATTCGCCGTCGCTGCAGCCCGGCAACACCCCCTATGTGCGGAGCGCCGCGGACCTCGCCGACTTTTACCGCTGGTGGGACGTGGTGCTGGACCATCTGGCGCGCCGCGGGGTCGAGCCGACCACGGCCGCGGAGATCCTGGCGATGGCGTCGCGCAAAGCGCTGGCGGGCTGACCGTTGACGCTTGCCAATGCGCGCCGCGCTCCGCTATCGCCGGACCGTCCCCACGGGGGCCTGTAGCTCAATGGTTAGAGCTGGCCGCTCATAACGGCTAGGTTGCGGGTTCGAGTCCTGCCGGGCCCACCATTTTCCTTGCAACTTCGCCGCGCTGCCGCTCCACTGACGGAAACGCATCGGGGGAGGTAAAGATGGCACGGAAGCGGACGATCCTGCTCGGCGGATTGGCGGCGGTCGCGGCCGTGGCGGCGGTGGTCGCGGTGCGCACCGCGACGTTCGCGCCGGGCGACATCGCCGATGGCAGCGACGTCCGTCTTGCGCCCGCCCCGACCTATGACCTTGCCGCGGCGGCGGCGCATCTTGGCGAGGCGGTGCGGATACCGACCGTCTCGAACCAGGATACCGCCGACAATGATGTCGCGCAATGGGGCCGGCTGCACGGCTGGCTCGCGGCGACCTATCCGGCGACGCATCGCGCGATGACGCGCACCATCCTGCCCAACCGCACCCTCGTCTATCACTGGCCCGGCAGCGATCCGGCGCTCGCGCCGATCATCCTGATGGCGCATCAGGACGTCGTGCCGGTCACGCCGGGGACCGAGGGCGACTGGAAATATCCGCCCTTTGCCGGGACAATCGCCGAACAGGCGGTGTGGGGGCGCGGCACCGTCGATGACAAAGGGTCGCTCGTTGCGCTGTTCGAGGCGAGCGAGGCGCTGGCCGGGCAGGGGTTTCGCCCGCGGCGGAGCATCTATCTGGTGTCCGGGCACGACGAGGAGGTCGGCGGGACAGGCGCGATCGCCGCCGCCGCGATGCTGAAGGCGCGAGGGGTGGAGGCGATCTTCACGCTCGACGAGGGCAGCATCGTGCTGACCGACACGCCGATGGTCGGCGGCCCTGCCATCCTGATCGGTATTGCCGAAAAAGGCTATGCGACGCTGAAGGTGACCGCGAATGCCGCGGGCGGGCACAGTTCGATGCCGCCCGCCCAGACCGGCGTCGGCACGCTGGCGCGGGCGATCGTCGATATCGCCGAGCAGCCGTTCCCGATGGAGGTTCGAGGCCCCGGCGCATCGATGCTGGGTGCGCTGGCCGATGCCAAGGGCGGGATGACCAAGGTCGCGGTCGCGAACGAATGGCTGTTCGCGCCGCTGCTCAAGCGCCAGCTTGCGGCCTCGCCCTCCACCGCGGCGGCGTTCCACACCACGATCGCGCCGACGATGCTGGAGGGCAGCCCGAAAGAGAATGTCCTGCCGCAATCGGCGAGCGCACTGATCAATTATCGCATCGCGCCGTGGAACCGGTCGACCGACATCATGGCGCGCGCGAAAGCCGCAGTCGGCGACGCGCCGGTCGAGCTGACCTGGGTCAAGCCGCCGCGCGAGCCGACGCGGGTGTCATCGACCCGTTCGCAGGGCTGGAAATGGATCGCCGCGGCGGCGCGCGCCGATGCGCCCGGCGCGGTGCTGTCGCCGATCCTGGTGGTCGGCGGCACCGACAGCCGCAGCATGGAGCCGGTGTCGCAGGACATCTATCGCTTCATGCCGATGCATTTCACGCTGGCGGAATCGGCGATGATCCACGGGACCAACGAACATATGAAAATCGACAGCCTGAAACGCATGATCGATTTTTATGCGCGGCTGATCGCGACATCGGCGGGATAGACTTGGCGCCAAAGCCTGTCTAAGGCGCGGTGCCAGTCGGGGAGTAGCGCAGCCTGGTAGCGCATCTGCTTTGGGAGCAGAGGGTCGCAGGTTCGAATCCTGTCTCCCCGACCATTTCCTTTCAGCCTGAGTGGTGATGTCCGTGGGTCCGCTCCGCGTGGGGCCGCCGCCTATTTGGCGAACAGCTGGCCCAGATCTGCGAATGCTTTGAACTCGAGCGCGTTCCCCGAGGGGTCGTGGAAGAACATCGTCGATTGTTCGCCGGGCTCGCCGGCAAAGCGGGTGTGCGGCTCGATCGCGAAAGTGACGCCATGGCGGCGCAGCCGGTCGGCGAAGGCGGCCCAGTCGGCGGGGGGCATCACGACGCCGAAATGCGGCACGGGGACGGCATGGCCATCGACCGGATTGTGGCCGGCGACCGCGTCGCGCTTGGCGCCGACGCAATGCGCGACGATCTGGTGGCCGAAGAGGTTGAAGTCGATCCAGTCCTCGTCGCTCCGCCCCTCGGGGCAGCCGAGGACCGTGCCGTAAAAATGGCGCGCGGCGGCGAGGTCGTGCACCGGAAAGGCGAAATGGAAAGGGGCAAGGTCGGTCATGGCGGCGTTCCTGTCTGGCCGAATCTGCCTCTTGAGGAGACAAAAAAAGACGGCCTTCCCGAAGGAAGACCGTCCTTTTTCGTTTCGGTCAATGCCCCGAGGGGCAGCGACTTACTTGGCTTCTTCAGCCGGCGCAGCAGCGGCGTCAGCGGCCGGAGCTTCGGCGGTCGCAGCAGCGTCGGCCGGAGCAGCAGCTTCGGCACCAGCGGCAGCGGCTTCGGCACCAGCGGCAGCGGCGTCGGCGCCAGCAGCAGCGGCGTCGGCGCCGTCTTCGGCCATGGCTTCGGCAGCCGGAGCTTCCGTGGTGGCTTCTTCAGCAGCCTTTTCACCGCAAGCGGCGAGGGCGAACATGCTGGCAGCAACGGCGATAGCAGCAAATTTCTTCATGATGTGTGGGCTCCCTAAAATGCCTATACGCGCTGGGGAAGTTTTCCCGTCCCGCGAGGGGCGGGATTTAGCCGTTCCGTATGGATCGTCAACAAAAATAATTGAGATGGGCGGAACGCTCGCAATTCTGTCATTCCGCCGCAACAATCATGGCAGCTCGGCGTCGCTGCTGTCGGCAAGAATCGCCAGCGTGGCAGTCCACACCACTACATTTTGCCGCAACTGGACCGGATCGACCTTGTCGAGCGTGTCGTCGGGGGTGTGGTGGAGGTCGAAATACCGGGTGCCGTCCTGTTGCAGGTCGATCGCCGGGACGCCGGCCTGCACTAGCGCGCCGATGTCGGCGCCGCCGCTCGCCGGCTGGCGGCCCCGCACGACGCCGAAGGGCATCACCGCCGCGGCGATGCGGTCGGCGACCGGCTTGGCGCTGTCGGGCAGCTTGAAATCGACGCGCCAGACGCGGTCGGCACCGAAATCGGACTCGAGCGCGACGGCGTGCCTTTCTTTGCCATGGGCGTCGAAATAGGCCTTGCCCCCGAACACCCCAACCTCTTCGGCGCCCGCCCACAAGATGCGGATGGTGCGGCGCGGCTGGCCGGCGGTCATGACATGTTTGGCCGCCGCGGCAATGATCCCGCACCCCGAAGCATCGTCGATCGCGCCGGTGCCAAGGTCCCAGCTGTCGAGGTGACAGGCGATGATCACCGGGCTGGCGGCGGGGTCGCTGCCGGGGACTTCGGCGATAATATTGCCCGATGCCCGCTGGCCGAGATTCCTTGGCGTCAGGACCAGATTCATGCGCAGCGGTTCGGGAGTGTAGCCGAGCGCGGTCTCCTTGGTCCGCATCTGCCGGGTGCGCTGCCACTGGCGAACGAGCTGGTCGGCGTCGGGGTTCGACAGCGCGCCGGCGGGGATCGGCTTTACCCCGGCCTCGAAATTGGTGCCGCCGGCGTGCGCACCGCGATGATCGTCGGTGCCGATCGAGCGGATAACGGTGGCGATCGCGCCTTTCTTTGCCGCGACATTGGGTCCGGTGAAGCGCCCGCGGCCGTAATAGCTGTAACCGCTGCCGTCCTGCGCCGGCTGCATCTGGTGGTCGATGAAGACGATCTTGCCTTTGACCGAGGCGTCGGGCGCGGCAACCAGCGCGTCATAGCTCGCGAAATAGGCTATTTCGCCCTCAATGCCCTTGGGTCCAGTCGATGCGCTGTTGCCGAGCGCGGCGATGTGGAGCGCCTGCGGCTGGAAGGGGCCGGTCAGCGCGGCGCTTTCCTCGCCGCGCACCCAAGTCTGCATCCGGAATTCTTCCTCGCGGACATTCTGGAACCCCAGCGCTTTCAGCCGCGCCAGCGCCCAGCGCCGCGCCGCCGCTTCGGCCTCGGTTCCCGCCATCCGCGGTCCGATCTCGGTCGTCAGCCCCTCGGTGATCGACCAGGCGATGTCGTCGCCGCGCTGCGCGAGTTCGGTGGCGGTCGGCGTCGGCGGCGGCGGGATGGCAAGGGCGGTGCCGGCGGCGAGGGTGGCGGCGGTGAGGGCGAGCAGGCGCGGCATATTTGTCATCGCGCGGTCCTAGCGAGGCGAGGCCCTTGCGGGCAAGCGCCGATTGCCAAGCGGGCGCCCATTCGCTAACCGGCGCGCAACATCTCTTCCGGCCGCGTGCGCGGCCCTGCCAGCATTCGGAGCATATCCCATGGCCGCCCAATATAGTTTCGTGATGAAGGGTCTGAACAAGACCTATCCCGGCGCGCAAAAGCCGACGCTCAAGGATCTGAGCCTGCAATTTTATCCCGATGCCAAGATCGGCATCGTCGGCCCGAACGGCACCGGCAAATCGACGCTGATGAAGATCATGGCCGGGATCGACAAGGAATTCACCGGCGAGGCGTGGCCGGGCGAAGGCATCACCGTCGGGTATCTGGCGCAGGAACCGCTGCTCGACCCGACCAAGACGGTGAAGGAAAACGTCATGGACGGCGTCCGCGGCGTCGCCGACATGATGGAACGCTTCAACGAGATCAGCACCCTGATGGCCGATCCGCCCGAAGACGCCGATTTCGATGCGCTCATGGAAGAAATGGGCACGTTGCAGGAAAAGATCGACGCGGTCGACGGCTGGACGCTCGACAACCAGCTCGAAATCGCGATGGAAGCGCTCCGCTGCCCGCCGGGCGATGCGAGCGTCGACAGCCTGTCGGGCGGCGAAAAGCGCCGCATCGCGCTGACCCGCCTGCTGCTTGAAAAGCCATCGATTCTGCTGCTCGACGAACCGACCAACCACCTCGATGCCGAAAGCGTCGCGTGGCTGGAAAAGCATCTGGTCGATTATCCGGGTAACGTCATCCTCGTCACCCACGACCGCTACTTCCTCGACAATGTCGTGAACTGGATCCTCGAACTCGATCGCGGGCGCTATTTTGTCTATGAGGGCAATTATTCGACCTACCTCGAAAAGAAGGGCAAGCGCCTCGAACAGGAATCGCGCGAGGACGCGGGTCGCCAGAAGGCGATCAAGGACGAGCTCGAGTGGATCCGCCAGTCGCCCAAAGCCCGCCAGGCCAAGTCGAAAGCGCGTATCAAAAGCTTCGACCAGCTGGTCGAGGCGCAGGAAAAGCGCATCCCCGGCAAGGCGCAGATCGTCATCCAGGTGCCGCAGCGCCTGGGCGGCAAGGTCATCGAGGTCGAGAATATCTCGAAGGCCTATGGCGACAAACTACTCTTCGAAGACCTGTCCTTCTCGCTGCCGCCCGGCGGCATCGTCGGCGTCATCGGCCCGAACGGCGCCGGTAAATCGACCCTGTTCAAGCTGATCACGGGGCAGGAAACCCCCGACAGCGGCAAGGTCGTGATCGGCGACACCGTTCATCTCGGCTTCGTCGACCAGAGCCGCGACGACCTGAAACCCGACAACAATGTCTGGCAGGAAATTTCGGGCGGCGCCGAAATGATGAACATCGGCAAGCACGAGATGCAGACGCGCGCCTATGTCGGCGCCTTCAACTTCAAGGGCGTCGATCAGCAGAAAAAGGTCGGCCAGCTGTCGGGCGGTGAGCGCAATCGCGTCCATATGGCCAAGATGCTGAAAGCCGGCGGCAACGTCCTGCTGCTCGACGAACCGACCAACGATCTCGACACCGAAACGCTCGCGGCGCTCGAAGAAGCGCTGGAGAATTTCGCGGGCTGCGCGGTGGTGATCAGCCATGACCGCTTCTTCCTCGATCGCCTTGCGACGCACATTCTGGCGTTCGAGGGCGACAGCCACGTGGAATGGTTCGAAGGCAATTTCGAATCCTATGAGGAAGACAAGATCCGCCGCCTCGGCGACGGCGCGACGCGCCCGCACGCAACGACCTACAAGAAATTGTCGCGCTGACCGGCATGGGGGAGGGGACGCCGTTGGCGGAGGCCATCTCGTCGGGCGCGATCCGCATGGATGCGGACGCGCTCAACGCCTTCATGGCCGAGGCCTTCCCGCATTCGCAGCCCGGCTCGCGCGGGCAGGTCGTCTCGGCCGCCCCGGGCCATGTTCAGGCGCGGATCGATCCGGGTGAACAGGCGCTGCGCCCCGGCGGGCTGATCTCGGGCCCGACGCAGATGGGGTTTGCGGATATGGCCGCTTATGCCCTCGTCCTCGCCCATATCGGGCCGGTGGCGATGGCGGTGACGAGCGCGCTCAATTATCAGTTCCTGCGCCCGTGCCGTCCCGGACCGTTGTTCGCCGACGCGCATATGCTGCGGCTCGGCAAGCGGCTCGCGGTGATGGATGTGCGGATCTGGACCGACGATCCGGGCAAGCCGGTCGGGCAGGCGAATGTGACCTACGCTATCCCGTGACGCTGCGGCGCAGCAGCGTCAGTTTCGCCTTGCCGACCTTGCGTTCGGCGTCGATCTCGAAACCCGCGACGTCGACCGGCTCATTGTGCGCGGTCTCGAGCGAGACCCAACTGTCGGGCGCGACCCAGCCGAGGCGGCTGAGCTTGTCGAGCGCGACGCTGCCGGCGCCGGTGGCATAGGGTGCATCGATCAGCAGCAGGTCATAGCTGCGGCTTGCGGGGCCGAGCGCCATGACCGATCCGGCGCGGACGTCGGCGCGCGGCGCGGCGCCGAGCGCCGCCAGATTGGCGCGCAGCGCGTCGAGCGCGTCCCGATCCTGTTCGGCAAACAGGCAGTGCGCGGCGCCGCGCGACAGCGTCTCGATCCCGAGCGCGCCCGATCCGGCGAACAGGTCGGCGGCGACCAGCCCCTCGAAGCTGCCGAGGCGGCTCGCCAGCATGGAGAACAACGTTTCGCGGGTGCGGTCCGCGGTGGGGCGCGTCGCGTCATTTTTTGGCGCGACCAGCTTGCGCGCGCGCCATTCGCCCGAGATCACGCGCATCGCGGTCAGCCCATGTGCCGGCGGAATTTGAACAATTCGTCGCGCGGCACGACATCGACGGCGCCGAGCGGCAGCCCGTCGAGCTGGAACGCGCCATAGCGGGTGCGGATCAGCCGGCTGACCTGAAGCCCGAAATGTTCGAGCACCTTGCGGACTTCGCGGTTCTTGCCCTCGGTCAGCGTCATTTCGACCCATTGATTGCGCCCGGTGCGGCGTTCGAGGTTGGCGTCGATCTTGCCATAGGTGACGCCGTCGATGGTGATACCCATCGCCAGTTCCTCGAGTTGCTCCTGGCTGATGTCGCCAAAGGCGCGGGCGCGATAGGTGCGCTCGACCCCGCTGGCGGGCAGTTCGAGCTGGCGCTTGAATTCGCCGTCGTTGGTCAGCAGCAGCAGCCCTTCGGTGTTATAGTCGAGCCGGCCGACCGGCATCAGGCGCGGCAGATCCTTGGGCAACAGGTCATAGATCGTCTTGCGGCCCTTGGGATCGCGCGCCGCGGTGATGCAGCCCGACGGCTTGTGGAAGCGATAGAGCCGCGTCGAGACGGGCTTGGCAACCGGGTTTCCATCGACCGTCAGCCCTTCGAGCGAAGTCAGCAACGGCGCCGGCTGGACGATGACCTGGCCGTTCAGCGCGATGCGCCCTTCCTCGACCATGCGTTCGACATCGCGGCGCGAGCCGACCCCGGCCCGCGCGAGCAGCTTGGCGATCCGCTGCGGTCCATCCTCGCGCTCGGCCTCGGCGGGTTTGGCCTTGAGCGCCGAGGCGGCACCGCGCGCGGCGCGGCGGCCTTTCGGGGCGTCGCGGTCGGGAGCAGCCGGGGCGGCGGAGCGGGGCGGACGGCGTGTTGTCATCGGAACGGATGCGGCCTTCTTGTCGTTATGCGGGGGAACAGTGTTGCGTCGTGGCCACGCTCATAGCCGGAAAAGTGTCGCTTCGTCGATGGCAAGCAGAAGCAATCTTGCAGGACGCGGCGGCGCGGCTCATGGCTTCACCAAAGGGAGA
This sequence comes from Sphingopyxis sp., assembly GCF_050916055.1. GTDB lineage: Bacteria > Pseudomonadota > Alphaproteobacteria > Sphingomonadales > Sphingomonadaceae > Sphingopyxis. The sequence goes on along the minus strand of NZ_CP051527.1, from coordinate 1,605,641 downwards.
CTTCATGCTTTTTGCGTCGCGCCCGTCGTGTATCAAGCGGTTGCTGGTCATCGAGGACGACCCGCTGATCGCTTTCGACAATGAGCGGACGCTGAAGCAGAGCGGTTACGACATCGTCGCGACGGTCGATTCGGGCGAAGCCGCAGTGCCGATCATCGCCGACGAACAGATCGACGCGCTCGTGCTCGACCTGGGCCTCGCCGGCGACATGACCGGCCGCGAAGTCGCACGACTGGCGCGCGATCGCGGTATCGCGGTGCTGCTGGTGACCGGCCAGTGCCCCCAGGATGCCGGTGACATCGCGCTGGCCTGTCTGGCCAAGCCGCACAGTTCCGCAGCGCTTGTCGGCGCCCTGCGCGCGATCGAGACGATGATCTGCAAGAATAAGACGCCGCGCAAGATCAGCGGACTCCAGACCTATTGGCGGCCCGAAGCGGTCTGACGCGTAACCTTTCGCCGCGTGCGCGCGAACCGTGAGAGAAGGGTTCGGGGCAGGTTGGAGCGATGATGCGCAATATTTTGATCCTGGGAACGATGCTTGCGGTGGCGGGCACAACGCTGGCCGCGCTCGATGCCAGAGAGCGCCCGGCAAAATCGGCGATCGGCGCCGCGCCGGTGCTCGTCGAACTATTTACCAGCCAGGGCTGTTCATCCTGCCCGCCCGCCGACCGCCTGTTGTCGCGGCTCGACGCCGGTGGCGGCATCGTCGCGCTGAGCCGCCCGGTGACCTATTGGGACCGGCTGGGGTGGAAAGACACGCTGGCGCGCGGCGAAAACGACGTCTTGCAGCGCCGCTATGCCGCGCGCGGTCTGCCCGGCAGCGGGGTGTATACGCCCGGAGCGGTGGTGCAGGGATCGACCGCGACCGTCGGATCGGACGAGCCCAGGCTGCGCGCGCTGATCGCGGCGGCGCGGAGCGCAAAACCGATAATGCTGACACAGACGGGCGACCGCGTCACCGCGTCGCAGGCGGCGCCCGGCGCCGAACTGCGCTTCGTCGCAGTGGCCAAATCGCGCCCGGTGAAGATCGTGCGCGGTGAGAATGGCGGGCGCGCGATCGGCTATACCAATGTCGTGCTGAACGAGGCGGCGACGGCCTGCGCCGCCGATACGCCGTGCAGCGCGGTCATCCCCGCGGGCATCGGCGGGCAGCCCGGCGCCGACCGCTGGGCGGCGATATTGCAGGACCGGCAGGGCGGCCGGGTACGGGCCGTGCGCTGGAGCACTCGCCCCGCCAAATAGGCGCTTCCAATTTGCCAGCGAGGAGTTAGGCCCGTCATCGATAATCATGGCATTCGCGCCGCGGTTGTCGGGAAAGGGACGGCATGTCGGTCGATTTACTGCGCTTCATCATCTTTGTGGCGGTGCTGGGCGGCCTCGTTCTGGTGGCCTTGTCGGTTCCGGCTTTCAGACCCTATTTGCGCAAGAATCCGATGGTCACCTTCTTGCTCGGAATATCGAGCGGGTTCCCGCTGACCTTGCTGATTGCGACGATGACCTTCTGGCTGGCAAAGGTCGGCATCGACCCGACCACCATTGGCTTCGCGGTTGCGTTGGGCACGCCTTATACGCTGAAATTTCTGTGGGCGCCTCTGGTCGACAAACTGCCTTTGCCGTTTTTGACCCGGACCTTTGGTCAACGCAGGGGTTGGCTATTCCTGATTCAGGCGCTGCTATTCGGCGCTATCTGGCAATTGGGAGCGAGCGATCCCCAGCCCGGCAATCTGACGACTTTCGCGCTGTGGGCGCTAGTCGTCGCTTTTTTATCGGCGACGCAGGATATCGTCATCGACGCCTATCGCATCGAGATACTGGAAGACGACGAATTCGCGCATGGTACGGCCACCAACCAGTTCGGATACCGCACGGGGAATCTGATTGCGGGTGCCGGCACCGTCTATTTCGCATCGAGCGAAGGACTGGGGCTCGGATGGGCCACCGCTTATGGGTTGACGGCATTCTGCATCATTCCCGCGATCGTCGGGGCATTGTGGGCCGGACCCGGCAAATTCATCGATCGCTTTGCCGAAGCGAGCGGCATGACCCCCGGGCAATGGCTGAAAGAGACGGTCGTCAACCCATTCCGCGAGTTCTTGACCCGCCACGGTGCCTTCATCATTTTGGCTTTCGTCCTGCTTTACAAGGTCGGCGATGCAATGGGACAGACGATGCTCGGCCCAATGATCGTCGTTTTGGGCTATCCCGATCTCGATTATGTATCCGCGAATAAACTATGGGGTTTTGGCGCGTTGATCGTCGGGTCCGCACTGGGCGCCCCGTTCATGCTGTGGCTCGGAATGGGCCGGGCGCTGCTGGTATCCGGACTGTTGATGATGTTTTCCAACGCCATGTTCATGCTGCTTGCGGCAAGCGGGGAAAATTATTGGCTGCTGGTGGCGGCGATCGCGACCGAGAATGTGACCAGCGGTATCGGCTTGACCGTTTTCGTGACCTATTTGTCCGGTCTGTCGAGCCTGGCCTATACGGCAACGCAATTTGCGCTTTTGTCGTCCTTTGCTGGGGTCGGACGGACGTTTATGGCAGCGCCCGCGGGTTATCTCGCCGTAACATTCGGCTGGGTCGGCTTCTGGGCCATTACCATTGTCGCCGCCGTCCCCGGGATGCTGCTGCTTTGGTTGCTGTGGCACAAAGGTTATGTCGTCCAGAGCGTGCGCCAGCCCGGCACAGAGGATGACGGTCATGAAACGCCGCCTCCGGCCGCTGCCGCTTAGTCTGGCGCCTCGTCGTTCTCGTCGAGTAGCGCACCTGCCAGATAGAGCGAGCCAGCGATCAGCACGATATCCCGCGCTGGATCAATCGCCAGTCGGCTGAACGCGTCGACGATCGATACGGCTGCTCTCGCTTGCGGACCGAACGCCGCGGCGGGGTGATGGTCGTGGCCGGCAATCGGCACGACACTGATCGACGCGAGCCGACCGGCGAGCGGCGCGAGGATCGCATCGGGATGCTTGTTGGCGAGCATCCCCGCAATCAGGTGGATACGGCGGGTGTCGGCGGCGAAGTGGCGCGCCAGCTGCACCCCGGCATCGGCATTATGCGCGCCGTCGAGCCAGACCTCGGTGCCGGCGGGAAGGAGCGCGGTGAGCGGACCGGGGGCGAGCCGGTGTAGGCGCGCGGGCCAGAAGGCGGCGGCGACGCCGCGAGCGGTCGTGGCGGCGTCGGGGCGGGGGCCGGGCGCGAGGTGGAGCATCGCGATCGCCAGCCCCGCGTTGCGCATCTGGTGCGCGCCCGCCATGCGCGGTTGGAACAGCGCGGGCAGCGCGCCATCCTGCGACACCCAGCGAAAGGCGTCGCCGACCGGCTCGACCGACCAGCCGTCACCCTCGACGAAGGGCACGACGCCCGCGGCCTCGGCGCGCGCCGCAATGACATGGCCGAGCGGGGCGGGGTAAGCGAGGGTCGCGAGCAACGCGCCGGGTTTGACGATCCCGGCCTTTTCCCAGGCGATGCGGACCGCGGGGTCGTCGGGGGTGCCGGCCTCGGGCGCGAGCAGGAATGCCTCATGGTCGATGCCGAGCGAGGCGATCCCGCACACCGCGGGGGTGGGGATGATGTTGGTCGCGTCGAGGCGGCCGCCGAGGCCAACCTCGACGATGCAATCGTCTGCGGGGGTGCGTGCAAAGGCGAGGAAGGCGGCGGCGGTGGTGACTTCGAAGAAGCTGGCCTGCAGATCGTGCGCGACGTCGAGCACTTCTTCGAGCAGGGCGGCGAGCAGCGCATCGTCGATCAGCGTCCCGGCCAGGCGGATGCGCTCGTTGAAGCGGACGAGGTGCGGGCTGGTGTAGCTATGAACGGTGCGCCCCTGCGCTTCGAGGATGGCGCGGAGGAAGGCGCAGGTCGAGCCTTTGCCGTTGGTGCCCGCGACGTGGAAGGTGCGCGGCAGTTGGTTCTGCGGGTTACCGAGGCGCGCGCAAAGCTCGGCGATGCGCTCGAGGCCGAGGATGTCGCGACCGGGCGAGAGCGCGGTCAGGCGATCGAGTTGGGTCTGCACCGCGGGGTCGGAGCTGTGGGCGTGGTCGGGCATCGGATCCTCCCCTCCCTGCAAGGGAGGGGCTGGGGGTGGGTGCGCGGCGAAGCCGCGCGGCAACGTCGGAGAGATTTCAGCGTTCGGGACATCGAGCCCCGAATGCCGAGACCCACCCGTGTAACGAGTCACGTGCCTCGTGACACCCCCTCCCTTGCAGGGAGGAGAAGTCCTACGCCGCCTTCTCTGGCGCCAGATAGCCGATCAGCCGTCCCAGCGTCTCGGGCAACTCTTTCCGGTGGACCACCATGTCGATCATCCCGTGGTCGAGCAGATATTCGGCGCGCTGAAAGCCTTCGGGCAGTTTTTCGCGGATTGTGTTCTCGATCACCCGCTGGCCGGCAAAGCCGATCAGCGCCTTGGGTTCGCTGATCTGGACATCGCCGAGCATCGCATAGCTGGCGGTGACGCCGCCCGTCGTGGGATCGGTGAGCAGCACGATATAGGGCAGGCCGGCGCGGCGCAGGCGCGCAAGCGCCACCGTGGCGCGCGGCATCTGCATCAGCGACAGCGTTCCTTCCTGCATCCGCGCGCCGCCCGCCGCGGTGATCGCGATATAGGGGCAGCCGCGCCGGATCGCCTGTTCGACCCCGGCGACAAAGGCTTCGCCGACCGCGACCCCCATCGACCCGCCCATGAAGGCGAAATCCTGAACGCCGACCACCGCCGGCTGGCCCGCGATGCGGCCGAACGCGTTCTGATACGCGTCGCGGTCGCCGGTCTGCGCGCGCGCGGCCTTGATGCGATCGACATATTTCTTGGTGTCGCGGAATTTCAGCGGGTCTTCGGGCGCGGCGGGCGCCGCGATCATCTCGTGCTGGCCGCCGTCGAACAGCTGCGCGAAGCGTTCCTTGGCGCCGATGCGATCGTGATGGTCGCAGCGCGGGCAGACGTTGAGATTGTCCTCCCATTCCTTGACGAACACCATCTGCTGGCACTGGCGGCATTTGTGCCACAGGTTGTCGGCGGTATCGCGCTTCGCGGTGAAGGGCAGGGCGTTGCGGACGCGGTCGAGCCAGCTCATGCGGCGATCTCCTTTGCGCCGTGGATAGCAGCGGCGAGGCTGCGGGTGAAGGTTTCGATGTGGCGCGGCGCGTCGGCACCATGCTGCGCGACGAGTTCGACCAGCGCCGAGCCGACGACGACGCCATCGGCGACGCTGGCGATCTGTGCGGCCTGTTCGGGGGTGCGGACGCCGAAGCCGACCGCGATCGGCAGCTCGGTCTGGGTGCGAAGGCGGGCGACAGCTTCTTCGATGCTCGCCTGCGCCGCCTGTTGCAGCCCGGTGATCCCGGCGACGCTGACGTAATAGAGGAACCCGCCCGCGCCATCGAGCACCGCGGGCAGGCGCGCCGCGTCGGTGGTTGGGGTGGCGAGGCGGATCTGGTCAACCCCGGCGGCGCGCAGCGCAGGGCCAAGGCTGTCGTCTTCCTCGAACGGAATATCGACGCAGATGATGCCGTCGACGCCCGCATCCTGGCACGCGGCGGCGAACCAGTCGGCGCCGCGAACGGTCATCGGGTTGGCGTAGCCCATCAACACCAGCGGGACGTCGGGGTGGCGGGCGCGAAAGCCCTTGGCGATGCCGAGGATGTCGGCGGTTGTCGTTCCAGCGGCAAAGCTGCGCAGGTTCGCGGCCTGGATCGCCGGGCCATCGGCCATCGGATCGGTGAACGGCATGCCGAGTTCGATGACGTCGGCTCCCCCCGCGACCAATGCGTCGAGGATCGCGGCGGTGTCGCCGTCCCCCGCGGTGACGAAGGTGACGAGCGCGGCGTGGGGTTTGGCGAAGGCGGCGGCGAAACGGGTCATATCTGCGTTCCCAGCGCCTCGGCGACGGTGAAGATATCCTTGTCGCCGCGGCCGCACAGATTGGCGACGATAATCGCGTCGCGGTCCATCTCGCGCGCCACCTTGGTCACCGCGGCGATCGCGTGCGACGGTTCGAGCGCGGGGATGATGCCTTCGGTGCGGCAGAGCAATTGGAAGGCGTCGAGCGCTTCGGTGTCGGTGGCGCTGGTGTATTCGACGCGGCCGATGTCGCGCAGCCAGGCGTGTTCGGGGCCGATGCCGGGGTAATCGAGCCCGGCGCTGATCGAATGCGCCTCGTCGATCTGGCCGTCTTCGTCCTGGAGCAGATAGGTGCGGTTACCGTGGAGGATGCCGGGGGCGCCGCCCGCGAGGCTGGCGGCATGTTCCTTGTCGAGGCCGTGGCCGGCGGCTTCGACGCCGAGCATCCGAACCGACGGGTCATCAAGAAAGGGATGGAACAGCCCGATCGCGTTCGATCCACCGCCGATTGCAGCGACGAGCAGGTCGGGCAGACGCCCGGTGCGTTCGAGCAATTGCGCGCGCGCTTCCTTGCCGATCACGCTCTGAAATTCGCGGACGAGTTCGGGATAGGGGTGCGGCCCGGCGGCGGTGCCGATGATGTAGAAAGTGTCGTGGACGTTGGCGACCCAGTCGCGTAGCGCCTCGTTCATCGCGTCCTTCAGCGTCCGCGCCCCGCTTTCGACCCCGATCACCTGCGCGCCGAGCAATTTCATGCGGAACACGTTCGGTTGCTGCCGCTCCATGTCGCGCGCGCCCATATAGATCACGCACGGCAGGCCGAAACGCGCGCAGACGGTCGCGGTCGCAACGCCATGCTGGCCAGCGCCGGTCTCGGCGATGATCCGCGTCTTGCCCATGCGACGCGCGAGCAGGATCTGGCCGATGCAATTGTTGATCTTGTGCGCGCCGGTGTGGTTGAGTTCGTCGCGCTTGAACCAGATTTGCGCGCCCTTGCCCGCGGGGGCGTCCTTGCGCAGTTCTTCGGTCAGACGCTCGGCATAGTAGAGCGGGCTGGGGCGGCCGACATAATGGGTCAGCAGGTCGTCGAACTCGGCGGAGAAGGCGGGGTCGCTCTGTGCGGCGCGATATTCGCGTTCGAGGTCGAGGACGAGCGGCATCAGCGTTTCGGCGACGAAACGGCCGCCGAAGATGCCGAAATGACCGCGCGAGTCGGGTTGTTGGCGCAGGCTATTCGCCTGCGAGGGGGGCTGACTGCTAACGCTGTTGGGCTGGGTGCTCATGACCGCGCCGCTTTAAGGAAAGCGGCGATCTTGTCCACATCCTTCACGCCCGGCGCGCTTTCGACCCCCGACGACACGTCGACGAGCGGCGCCCCGGTGGCAGCGAGCGCTTCGCCGACATTGGCCGGGGTCAGCCCGCCCGCCAGCCCCCACTCCATGCTGTGCCGGTGGCCGGTCAGCAGCGACCAGTCGAACCGCGTCCCGGTGCCGCCGGGCAGCGCTTGCGCCGGAGCGTCGAACAGCAGCCGATCGATGACACCACGATATTGCTGGCTGCGCTCAAGCGTGCCGGCGTCTTTCAGCCCAACCGCCTTCCAGGCCTCGACGGGCACCGTCTGTTTGACCTTGGCGATCCATTCGGGGGTTTCGGTGCCGTGAAACTGGATGATGTCGGGCTGCACCGCGCTATAGGCAGCGCCGAGCAGTTGCGGCGAGGCGTTGACGAGCAGCAGCGCCACCTTGACCCGCGAACCGGCCTGCTGGCGCAGCGCGGCGGCGGTCGCCAGATCGACGTGGCGCGGGCTGGGCGCATAATGGACCAGGCCGATATGCGTCGCACCAAAGCGGATCGCCGCGTCGAGCGTGTCGACCGTCGACAGGCCGCAGATTTTGACGAGTGGGGACATCGATGGCCTAACGCGCCGCGTCCTGGTTCTGGATGATCCGGATCAGGCTGCCGTCCAGATCGACAAGATAGGCGATGTTCAGCCCCGATGCCTCGACCTTCGGCTGATGCAGCCGCGGATAGCCCTGACGCGCGACCGGCACCCCGGCGTCGCCAACCTGCGCGACAAAGGCTGCCAGATCGTCGAGCCGCAAACAGCAACCAAACGAACTTTGGGTGGGATCGAGATCGTCGTAGCGGAAAAATTCCAGCGTCGCGCCGCCGCGGCGCAGGATCATCCAGCCGTCGTCGCGCCATCCGCATTCGAAGCCCAGCCGCGCATAAAATTCGGCGGTCGCGTCATAGTTTCGCGATGGCAGATTCGGGGTCGCATGATCGGCCATGACGGGTCAGAGCGTCGCTTCGATTTCGCGCGCGGCGAGATCGGGGTCCGGCGACTGGCTGATCGGGCGACCGACGACCAGAATCGACGCGCCGTCGCCCATCGCCTGCGCCGGGGTGACGATGCGTTTCTGGTCGCCGGCATTGCCGTTCGCGGGGCGCACCCCCGGCACGACGTAGAAGCCGCCGGGCCACGCCTTGCGCGCCGCCTTCACTTCCTGTCCCGAACAGACGATGCCGTCGACGCCCGACTCGCGGGCCAGCGCCGCGAGGCGCACGACCTGATCGTGCGGCGTCCCGCCGACGCCGATATCGTCGAGGTCGGGGCCGTCGAGGCTTGTGAGCACGGTCACCGCGATCACCTTGGTATTTAGCCCTGCCGCCGCCTTCGCCTCTTCCAGCATGGCGCGGCCGCCGGCGGCGTGGACGGTCAGGATCGCGGGTTCGAGCGGACGCAGCGCCTGGATCGCCTTGGCCACGGTGTTCGGGATGTCGTGGAGTTTCAGGTCGAGGAAGATCGGCAGCCCGAGCTTCGCCATTTCGTGGACGCCGTGATGGCCGTTGGCGCAAAAGAATTCGAGCCCGAGCTTCAGCCCGCCGACGTGGTGCCGCACCTTTTGCGCCAGCGTCAGCGCGGCGTCGAGGTGGGTGGTGTCGATGGCGAGATAAAGCGGCGAGCTCATGGTGTCTCCAGCGGTGAGGGCGGGATGTCGTTGACGGGGACGGTCGCGGGCACCGGTTCGGCGGGGCGGTTCGCCATCGCACGCAGGTCGGCGAGCTGGCGCTCGCTGGCGTCGAGGCGGCGCTTCATCGTCCAGCGTCCGGTGCGCAGCGCGACCCACATCGGCACGCTGCCGATCAGGAACGAGGCGAGGATCAGCACCGGCAATTTGGTGTCGAGCACCTGGCCCGGCCAGATCGTGACGGTGACCGGACTCCAGTTCGCCATCGCGAACACAACGAGGATGACGGTCAGCAAAACCCAGATGATGGTGCGCAGGATTCCCACTTTATATTGCTCCTCGGATCGGTCGATGCCGTTTCTAAGCCAGTTCCGCCCGCGTTTCCAGTCCGGCGCTAGGCGGCGCCGAACACCCTCGCAAAGATCGTGTCGACATGCTTCATATGATAGCCGAGGTCGAAAAGTTCCGTCAGCCGGTCGGCCGGCAGCTTTTCGGTGACGTCTGCGTCGGCTTTCAGCAGATCGAGCAGCGAGAGCTGGCCGTCGCTTTCCCACACGCGCATCGCGTTGCGCTGGACCAGCGCATAGCTGTCCTCGCGGCTGGCGCCCGCTTGCGTCAGCGCCAGCAGGACGCGCTGCGAATGGACGAGACCGCCCATGCGATCGAGATTCTTCTGCATGCGGTCGGGATAGACCAGCAGCTTGTCGATCACCCCGGTCAGGCGGCCGAGCGCGAAGTCGAGGGTGATCGTCGCGTCGGGGCCGACGAAGCGTTCGACCGACGAATGGCTGATGTCGCGTTCGTGCCACAGCGCGACATTTTCCAGCGCCGGAACGACCGCGCTGCGCACCATGCGCGCGAGGCCGGTGAGGTTTTCGGTGAGGATCGGGTTGCGCTTGTGCGGCATCGCCGACGAGCCCTTTTGGCCCGGCGAGAAATATTCCTCGGCTTCCAGCACTTCGGTGCGCTGCAGATGGCGCACTTCGGTGGCGAGGCGTTCGATCGATCCGGCGATGACGCCGAGGGTCGCAAAGAACATCGCATGGCGGTCGCGCGGGATGACCTGCGTCGAGACGGGTTCGACCGACAGGCCGAGCTTGGCGGCGACATGCGCCTCGACCCGCGGGTCGATGTTGGCGAATGTGCCCACCGCGCCCGAAATCGCGCAGGTCGCGATGTCGGCGCGCGCCGCGATCAGCCGCGTCTTGCAGCGATCGAACTCGGCATAGGCCTGGGCCAGCTTCAGTCCGAAGGTGACGGGTTCGGCGTGGATGCCGTGGCTGCGCCCGATCGTCGGGGTCAGCTTGTGTTCGAAGGCGCGGCGCTTGATCGCCGCGAGCAGCGCATCGAGATCGGCAAGCAGCAGGTCGGCAGCCTCGCTCAGCTGCACCGCCAGACAGGTGTCGAGCACGTCGCTCGACGTCATCCCCTGATGCATGAAACGTGCTTCGTCGCCGACATTTTCGGCGACCCACGTCAGGAACGCGATGACGTCGTGTTTGGTAACCGCTTCGATGGCGTCGATCGCGGGCACGTCGATGACCGGGTTCGTCGCCCACCAGTCCCACAAGGCCTTGGCGGCCGACGGAGGGACGACGCCGAGCTCCGCGAGGGCGTCGGTGGCGTGCGCTTCGATCTCGAACCAGATGCGAAAACGATTCTCCGCCGACCAGATGGCGGTCATATCCGGCCGTGCGTAACGCGGAACCATTGAATTTCCTTCCGTTTAGGGCGCTCCATCGCAGGAATCGGACGAAATCGCGATGGGGCGCCCCGTAGCAGGGGCGGGACGTTTCGCCAATGCGCGGGATTCGGCAACTCCCCGCAAACCCGGCGGGTTAGCCCTATGCCCCATCAGAAAAGCGGCGGAGCGCGTACCCGCAGTTCCTGCCGCGACTAAGGAGAAAAACAGTGATCAAACAAATGCTTATGATCGGCGCCGCCGCGATGAGCTTTCCCGCGATGGCCCAGATGGCCGAGCCGCCGGTCGAGAACCCCGCCCCGCCGAGCCCGACCGAACCGGCTCCGGTCGAGCCTGCTGAACCGACCCCGCCGCAGCCGGTCGAACCCGCTCCCGCGCCGGACAGCACCATGCCGGACGACACGACGACCACCGACGATGTGACGCCGGCGGACCCCGACGAGGCGACCGATGAAGGTGCCACCGACGAGAACGCCGATGAAACCGCGCCGGATGCGCCGACCCCTGAAACCGAGCCCGATCCGGCTCCGCAGACCGCATAAGATAACAGGAGAAATTTCATGTTGAAGCAGATCCTTTTGATCGGCGCCGCCGCGATCAGTTTCCCGGCGCTCGCCCAGACCACCCCGCCGGCGGGCGACGACCCGATGGCGCCTCCGACCCAGTCGGAACCGGCCCCGGCGCCCGCCGAACCGGCCCCGATGCCCGATGCGACGACGCCGCCGCCCGCGACCGAGCCGGCTCCCGCGCCGACGCCGGCTCCGGGATCGACGCCGCCCGCGACGAGCACGCCGCCCAGCGCCGCTGCGCAGCCGGCTCCGTCGGGAACCGCCGCGACCCCGGCGCAGGTCGCCCAGATCGTCGATCAGGAATTTCCGACTTATGACGCCGATACCAGCGGCGAACTCAACGAAGCCGAGTTCGGCACGTGGATGAAAAAGCTGCGCGCCGCCACCGACCCCAGCACCGATCCCGAATCGGAAGGCGTGAAAAGCTGGATAGGTCAGGCTTATGCCGCCGCCGACGCCGACAAGTCGGGCGGGGTCAGCAAGACCGAACTGACCGGGTTCCTGTCGCGCGGCGCGTAAGCGCTAACGACGGACCAAGACAGCCGCCGGAGCGATCCGGCGGCTGTTTTTTTCGCGGTTGAAGGCTCTAGATCAGCCCCATTGCGCGGAAACTGCGATAGTCGCCGCCTCCGATGATGATATGATCGTGGAGCGCAATGCCGAGCTTGCCTGCCGCCAGGGCAATGTCGCGGGTGATCGCGATATCCTGGCGGCTGGGTTCGGGATTGCCGCTCGGGTGGTTGTGAACGAGGATCAGCGCCGACGCGCCGAGTTCGAGCGCCCGCTTGACGATTTCGCGAACATAGATTGCCGATTGGTCGATCGACCCTTCGCTCGCCACCTCGTCGCGGATCAGCATGTTGCGCGAATTGAGATAGAGGACGCGCACCCGCTCGACGTCGATCGGCCCCATGTCGGCGCGCAGCCAGTCGAGCAGCGCGTCCCAGCTGGCGAGGATCGGCTTGTCGCGAAATTCGCCGCTGAGCAGGCGCAGGCTGGACGCCTGCACGATTTTCAGCGCCGCGATCGCGGCGTCGCCGAGACCGTCGATGCGCCGCAATGCTGCCGGATCGGCGCTGATCAGTTGCGCGAGCGAGCCGAATTCGCGCAGCAGCGCCTTGGCCAGCGGTTTGGTGTCGCGGCGCGGAATGGCGAGCGCGAGCAGATATTCGACCAATTCGTAATCGGCCAGCCCCTCGGCATCGTGGAGCAGCCGCGCCCGCAGGCGCGCGCGGTGGCCGATATGGTCTGGCGTCGCATCATCCCCCATTTGCCGAGGCATAACCAGCTTGTGAGGCGCACTCAACGGCCATAAGGTTCGGGGCCTATGGCAACGTCCTTTTATTGCAGCCAATTGCGCCATTTTGGCGTTATCGGATGACGAACGATCGTCGCGCCGGGCGCATGAGGACCGAATATGAGCGTCATCACCGCCCGCGAGCGCACCGATGAGTGACCAAGCGCCCCAGCCGCCTCCCTCCAAACGGCGCCTCCGCACCATCTTGTTCAAGAAGCGCTGGATGACCGCAGCCGCGGTCGCCGCGCTCGCGACTGCAGCGTGGCTTGCCCGCGAGCCGATCGCCGACAGCTTCATCCGCGATCAGCTCGATAGCCGCGGCATCGCGGCGCGCTACACGATCGACGCGATCGGCTTTCGAACCGAGAGCCTGTCGAACGTCGTGATCGGCGACCCGGCGCGCCCCGACCTGATCGCACAAACGGTGGTCGTTTCGCTCGGTTACGGTTGGTCGGGCCCCTATGTGTCGGAGATCCGCGCCGACGGAGTGCGGCTTTACGGCGGGTTTGCGGATGGTCGGCTGTCGTTCGGGGCGCTCGACCGGTTTCGCGACCCGACCAGCACCGACCCGTTCGCCTTGCCCGACCTGGCCGTCGTCCTGAACGACGCGCGGGCGCGCGTCGCGACGCCGTGGGGCGACATTGGCGCGGCGCTGAACGGCCGCGGCAACCTGCGCCGCGATTTTGCCGGCAAGCTCGCGCTCGTCGCCCCGCGGGTCGCGGCCGCCGGGTGCACCAGCGACGCCGTCAGCTTTTACGGGACCCTGACGGTGCGCGACGTCCGCCCGCGGCTGGTCGGTCCGCTGCGCGGTCGGAGTCTCGTTTGCGCCGATGGCGGGGTGACCGCGGCGACCCCGCAGGTCGCGCTCGACCTGTCGCTGTCCGAGGATCTGCAGAGCTGGAAGGGCCGCGCCGATGCCGCCATCGCGCGGCTGACTGCGGGCGATGCGGCGGCGGACCGGCTGGGCGTGCGGGTGCGCTTCGACGGGACGGCGGCGCGCACGACGATTGCGCTCGATGCCGAAATGGCGCGGCTGCGCAGCGGCGAATTCGCGGCGGAGACGGTCACCGTCGAAGCCGAGGGCGCCGTTGGCGAAATGGAGCCGCAGCTTGCCGGCAGCATCGGCTTCGCCCGTGCGAGCGCCGGCGCAGGTCTGCGCCGCTCGATAACGGCAAGCGCGGCGGGGCTGGCGGGAACCCCGATCGGACCGCTGGCGACCAAGGCGACCGCCGCTGTGGCGCGGATGCTGGCCGACACCGGCGGCACCGCCGACTTCGCGCTGGCCGGCGAAGGGACGAGCGCGCGGATCGACCTGATCGCGCCCGAACTGGCGAGCGCCAGCGGCGCGCGCTTCACCGGCAGCGCTGACAGCCGCATTTCTTATATTTTTGGGGCCGCGACCCCGGCGGTGATCGCCGCGGGGCGGTGGCGGTTCGGCGGCGGGGAGCTGCCCGAAGGAACGCTGGACCTCGACCGGCGCGCCGACGGTGCGGTGAGCGGGACCGCGCGGATCGAACCCTATGGCGCCGGGAATGCGCGGCTGGCGCTGGCGCCAGTGCGCTTTGCGGGTGAGCCGAACGGCCTGTTGCGGTTCGCGACGCGCGCCGAGCTGTCGGGGCCGCTCGCCGGCGGGCGCGTCGAAGGACTGGCCGTGCCGCTGCGCGGCGCCGTGGCCCCGACCGGAGCGATTGCGCTCGACGGCGGATGCAGCCGGGTGACCGCGCGCAGCATCGCGGTAGCCGGCTTTCGCCTCGCGCCGAGCGCGATCGACTTGTGCAGTCGTCCGGGCGCGCCCTTGCTCAGCGCCGGGAAGAACGGCGTCCTAGGCGCGATCCGTATCCCCGGCATCCGCCTGCGCGGCACCAGCGGCGAATCACCGCTCGCGGTCGACAGCGGTCCGGCGACGATCGATCTGGCGACGATGCGCTGGGCGCTGGCGGGCGCCGACGTGCGGCTGGGCGACGGCGAGAGCGTCACGCGCTTCGCGGCCGAGCGGATCACCGGGCGCGCCGCAGCAGGCGGCCTGGCGGGCGAGCTTGCTGGCGCGAGCGGCAAGATCGGCGTGGTGCCGCTCAACATGAGCGACATTGCCGGCCGCTGGCAGTGGGCCGGCGGCGCGCTGACGCTCGATGGCGGGCTGGTGCTGACCGACGCCGCGCCCGACGCGCGCTTTGTCCCGCTGGTCAGCAACGATGCGCGCCTGCGTTTTGCCGACGGCGCGATCGAGGCGACCGCCGGCTTCGCCGAGCAAAAGACCGGCACGAAGATATTCGACACCGCGATCCGCCACCGGCTGGACAGCGGCACCGGCTCGGCGGACCTGACGGTCCGCGAACTGCGCTTCGGCGAGGGGTTCCAGCCCGACCAGCTCACCCGCCTCGCGCTGGGTGTCGTCGCCAATGTGGAGGGTTCGGTGGTCGGCGACGGACGCATCGACTGGACCCCCGCCGGGGTCACGAGCCGCGGCACCTTTGCCACCGCCAACACCAGCCTCGCCGCCGCTTTCGGTCCGGTCCGGGGGTTGACGACGACGCTGACCTTCGACGATCTGATCGGGCTGAAATCGGCACCGGGGCAGATCGCGCGGATCGCCGAGATCAATCCGGGCATTCCCGTGCTCGACGGCGAGATCGAATATCGGTTGCTCGGCGACAATCGGGTGCGCGTCGAGGGCGGCAGCTGGCCGTTTGCCGGCGGACAATTGCTGCTTCATCCCACGACGCTGGATTTCAACGCCGAACAGGCACGGCGATTGTCGTTCGACCTGGTCGGGGTCGATGCCGCGGTCTTCCTGCAAAGTTTCGGCTTCGACAATATCAACGCCACCGGCGTCTTCGACGGCACGCTGCCGGTCGAATTCGATCAGATGGGTGGCCGCATCGTCGATGGGCGGATCGATTCGCGCGCCGGCGGCGGCACGCTCGCCTATGTCGGTGAACTGTCGAACCGCAATCTGGGCGCGATCGCCAATTTTGCCTTTGGCGCGCTGCGCAGCCTGAAATATGACGATCTGACGGTCATTTTGAACGGGGATCTGGATGGTGAGATGGTGACCGATATCCGCTTTGGCGGGGTGGGGCAGGGTGAGGGCGCAACGCGCAATTTCCTGACCAACCAGGTCGCGAAGCTGCCGTTCGTGTTCAACGTCAAGATTCGCGCGCCATTTCGCCAGTTGCTGACCTCGGCGAAGGGGTTTTACGATCCGTCGCTGTTGATCGAACAAAATCTGCCCGCGCTGTTGCGCGCGCAGGAGGAAGCCGAAGCCGCGGCGGCGCCCACTGCCCCCGTTCAGCCCCCAGAAAGCGAGCCTGTGCAATGAAGATGACCAAGACCGGAGCAAGGAGGCAGGCCATCGGTGGGCAGCGTCTGGCAATGATCGCGGCGATGACGGCCCTGGCCGGCTGCGTCCAGATCGAAACGCCCGACAAGCCGATCGAGATCAATCTGAACATCAACATCCGGCAGGAAGTGGTGTACAGGCTGGATGGCGATGCCAAGAAGCTCATCGAGCAGAATAGCGAGATATTCTGATGACAGGGAATGACATGATGCGTTTTAAGATGTGGAAACCGACCGGACTGGCGCTTGCCGCAATCGCTGCGACGGCGGCGGTCGCCCTCGCGGTTCCGTCGGCGATGGCGCAGCGCGATCCGGCCTATGCCGCCGCGCGCGCCGCCGGCCAGATTGGCGAGCAGACCGACGGTTATCTGGGCTTTGCAACGGCGCCGACCCCGGCGATCCGGGCGCTCGTCCAGGATCTGAACATCAAACGGAAAGCGGCTTACACCGAACGCGCCCAGGCGACGGGCAGCACCGTCGAGCAATTCGCCTTCACCAGCGGTTGCAACCTGATCGCCAACACCAAGGCGGGCGAGAAATATCAGGCGCCCGACGGGCGCTGGCTGACCCGCGACGGCAGCGCGCCGGTGCGCGACAGCCGCTGCCCGTGACGTAATTCCCTTTTTACAAGGACCTGCGGGTCCTGCAATGCCGCCGCGCCCCTAAACGCGGCGGCATTTTTGCGTGCGGGCGCGGCACGACGATGGCGCGGCGGCGCGCGGGCATTGACTTAATTGGGCGGCATTCCTAAACGGGCCGCGCCTTAGGGGTCCCCCGAATTTTCGGGCCTTTTTTCGCAGGCGGAATCGGGGCTTTCCGGTTCTGTTTCAGGAGGATGGCGGGAAATGACGGGGAACGGCAGCGATCCGGAAGCAGCTTCGGAGGATTCGCGCCTGGTCTCGCTCACCGAGCGATTGGACCGGGCCGAAGCCGCAGAAGCGAAACGGACCGCTGTGAACGCCGGACCGGAATCCGATGCCAACTACCGGCTCGGCAACCGCGTGTTGGCCGAACTGTTGGGTGGATTGATCGGCGGAGCCTTGTTCGGCTGGCTGATCGACCGCTTCGCGGGGACGTCGCCCTGGGGTTTGTTGGTGATGTTGTTCATGGGCATAATCGTGGCCTTTCGGAACATCATTCGCCTGTCCAAGACGCCTCGCAACTAGCGGGACGCAAAACGAAATTTCCTGCGAGACGGCGAACCCGCCGCCTCGCCAGAAGCGTGGAGTGAGTAGTGGCGGCGGAATCCGGCAAGATCGACCCGATGCACCAGTTCGAGGTGACCCCGCTCGGCGGCGGTTTCAATCTCGGCGGGCACGAGGTCCTGTTCACCAACAGCGCGCTGTGGATGGTGGTCGCGGCGATTACGCTCGGCCTTTTCATGTGGGGCGGGATGCGCCGCCAGCTGGTGCCCGGTCGCTGGCAGGCCGCGGTCGAAGGCTTCGCCGGCTTCATTTCGAACATGATGATGGCGAATATCGGCAGCGAAGGCCGCAAATATACGCCCTACGTCTTCTCGCTGTTCATGTTCATCCTGTTCTGCAACCTGCTCGGCATGTTGCCGCTGGGCGTGCTGGGGCTGCATCCCTTCACCGTGACCAGCCATATCGCGATCACGGGCGTGCTCGCGCTGATCAGCTTTGCGATCGTTCTGGTCGTCGGGTTCTGGCGCCACGGCCTGCACTTCTTCTCGCTGTTCGTGCCGCAGGGTACGCCGCTGCCGATGATCCCGATCATCGCGCCGATCGAGTTCGTGTCGTTCATGGTCCGCCCGTTCAGCCTGGGACTGCGGCTGTTCGTCGCGATGACTGCCGGGCACGTGCTGCTGAAAGTGCTGTCGGGCTTCGTGATCAACGGCTTTAACGCCGAAACGCTTTGGCTCGGGTCGATCGTGTCGGTGCTCAGCTTTATCCTGATGATCGGGATCAGCGCGCTCGAACTGCTGGTCGCCGGCATCCAGGCCTATGTTTTCGCCCTGTTGACCTCGCTGTACATCAACGACGCGGTCAACCTTCACTAAGTTACGTTTAATTTCAAACGATTACACCAAGGAGTAGTTACAATGGACGCAGAAGCAGCAAAGCTGATCGGTGCCGGTCTGGCAGCCATCGGTGCCGGCATGGCCGCCATCGGCGTGGGCAACGTGTTCGGCAGCTTCCTCGAAAGCGCGCTGCGCAACCCGGCGGCCGCCGACGGCCAGCAGGGTCGCCTGTTCATCGGCTTCGCCGCTGCCGAACTTCTCGGCCTGCTGGCGTTCGTCGTTGCGATGATCCTGCTGTTCGTCGTCTGATTGGACGATGGTCTGCGAAGCCGGTCCCGACGGGCCCGGCTTCGTGGCAGGTTTTTCAGTAAGTTAAGGTTCGCCTTTCATGCCTCAAATAGCCCAGCTTACCGCTGACAACTGGTATCTTGCCTCGCAGCTGTTCTGGCTGCTGGTCGTCTTCGCCGGGATTTATCTGGTGATCGGTCGCGGCATGTTGCCGAAGATCGAAGCGACGGTGGACGCCCGCGACCGCAAGGTGGCGGACGATCTGGCGGCGGCGAAGGCGGCGCACGCCGCAGCGGACAATCTGGAAGAAAGCTATCGCCAGCAGAGCGACGCCAGCCGCGTCGCCGCGCAGAAGGCGGTGGCCGACGCCAAGGACAAGGCCGCGAAAGACGCTGAAAAGCGTCTGGCGAAGGTCGATGCCGAACTGGGCGACAAGCTGGCAGCGGCGGAAGCCGACGTCACGGCAGCGCGCACCTCGGCGATGGCGGAAATCGAATCGGTTGCGGCCGAGGCCGCGAGCGATCTGGTGGCGAAGCTGTCGGGGATCAAGGTCGGGGCGGCGGACGCCAAAGCGGCGGTAAAGGCGGTGCTTCATGGCTAATTTCACCCTGATCCTTGCCGAAGGCGCGGTCGAGCCGACGGCTTTCGGGCTGGATGCCACCGTCTGGGTGTCGATCGCGATGCTGGCGTTCCTCGGCATCCTCGTCTGGAAGGGCGTGCCGGCGATGATCGCGGGCATGCTTGACAAACGCATTGCCGAGATTTCGAAGCAGCTGAACGAGGCCGAGCAGCTGCGCCTCGATGCCGAATCGCTGAAGGCGGAATATGAGGCCAAGCTGGCCGACGCGGCGAAGGAAGCCGACGAGATGCGGGCGCGCGCCGATGCCGAGGCCGAGGCGCTGGTTGCCAAGGCGAAAGCCGACGCGACGGCGCTGATCGGTCGCCGCAAGCAGATGGCCGAAGACCGCATCGCGGCGGCCGAAGCCACCGCGCTGACCGAAGTGCGCGCGGCGGCGGCCAAGGCTGCCACCGAAGCCGCGGCGATGCTGATCGCCGACAAGCATGACGCCGGGGCCGACAAGGCGCTTGTCGATAAGGCCATCGCGGCGGTCGCCAAAGGCTGATTTCATAACATTGCGGCACACAAGGCGCCCGCGGATTTCCGCGGGCGTTTTGCTGTGCGCGGTGCCGGGCAGACCGACGCGCGTCGCTAATAGGCGACGTCGATCGCGATGCGCAGGGTGCGCGGGCGGAGCGGGGTCAGGAAGCCGGCGCTGCCCTCAACGAACGGGGTGCCGAGCGAAAAGCGGTTGCCGCGCGAATCGAACAGGTTGGTGAGCGTCAGCGAGACGCCGCGACGCGGATTGCCGAGCCGCATCGCGATCCCGGTGTCGATATAATCGCCCTGACCTTCGCCGAGGATCGGGCCGATGCCGAGCCGCGAGGGGCCGACATAATTGACCCAGCTGTTGAGGCGGAAATCCTCGTCGCCGACCGGTGCCACATAATCGACCGCGCCGCGCGCCGCATAGCGCGCCACATTGGGAATCTGGCCGAGCCGCGCGAGCAGAACCGGGAGCTGCGGGGCGGTGCCGTCGGCGCTCGATTGCGCCGCGATGCTGCGCAGTTCGCCCGCGAACAATTCATCGACGCGGCTATGGTTATAGACCCCGCCGAGTTCGACCGACAGCCCCGCCCACGGCCGTATCGCGAGGGCGCCCGAGATGCTGGTGATGCGCCCGTCGCCGATGTTGGCGGTGCTGGGAAAGCCGCTCGAATCGATGAAGTCCGCTTGTATGTCGTGCCAGCGGCTGTGCGACACCGCCAGGCTCGCGTCGAACGGCGTCCGCCCACGCTCGCCGAAGCGCACCCCGGCTTCCCACGTTCGCACCAGGTCGTTGCGGAACCGCCGCACGAAGCTGCTGTCGACCGCGAGCCCGCCGGGGCGGAAGCCCTCCTGATAACGCACGTAGAGCGTCAGGTTACGCAGCGGCGAGGCGAGCAGCGAGGCCGAGGGCAGGAGGTCGGTTTCGGTGCGGTGCGCGGTGATCGCTCGGCCCGCCATCGCGATCGCGAGCGGCACATCCTCGCCCGCGCCGCCGAGCCGCGCGTGCGAGACGCGCACCCCGCCGGCGGCGGTGACCCCGCGGACGATTTCGAGCGTCGCCTCGCCATAGCCGGTGAATTCGGTGATGCGGTTGGTGACCCCGGTCAGCGGCGCTTGCAGAAAAGCGTCGCCATATTCGCGGCTCTGCCGGGTGCGGTTGTCGATGACGCTGGCGCCGACCACCCAGCCGAACCCGTCGTGAAACGGTCGCGACAGGCGCGCTTCGCTGACGAACATTCGAGTCTTGTTATGCTGGTCGAGGATCTGCGGCGGCGCATCGTCGCGGCTGGCGTCGAAGCGTTCGAACAGGCGATGGCTGACGAAGGCGCTCGACGACTGGAAATGCAGCCCGTCCCAGTCTTTCGTGACCACCAGAGTGCCGAGTCCGTAGCGCGCGGTGGCGCGCTGTTCGACCATCGAATTGTGCACCAGCGGCGGCGCGTCGCGGTCGGCATATTGGGCGTCGGCGGAGGTGATCGCCTGGTAAACCCCGCCGACGTCGACGGTCCAGTCGTCGCCGGCGTCGAGGCGAAAGGTGCCGCGTCCGCCGCGGACATGGATGCGGTTGACGTCGTCCTGCCCGAGCATCGGATTGTCGATATAGCCGCCGTCGGTGAGCATGTAGCCGACCAGCCGCAGCGCGTGGCCGTCGTCGCCGACCGGAAGGTTGGCGATCGCCGCGATGTCGCCGCCCGGCTCGCCGTGCTGCGTCACCGAGACGCCGGCAATCGCCTGCAACTCCATATGATCGGGGTTGGGCGCCTTGGGCACGACGCGGATGATGCCGCCGAGCGACCCGGCGCCGTACAGCGTCCCCTGCGGCCCTTCGAGGATCTCGACATTGGCGATGTCGTAGAGCCTCAGGTCGGGATCGGGGGCGTTGTAGCTGAGCCGGATGTCGCCGAGATACTGGCCCACGGTCGATTGGGTCGGACCGGTGAAGCTGGAATCGGCGATGCCGCGGATGAACAGCTTGTTGCGCCCCGAACCCAAATGGGTCGAGGATACGGTCGCCATCCGCGACAGGATCGATTCCATGCCGCGCTCGCCGCCAAACGCCAGATCGCCGCCATCCAGCTGGGTGGCGACGCCGGCGAAGTGCGAAAAGGGCAGGTCGGTCTTGGACGCGGTGACGATAATCTCGTCCTCGGGCCCTGCGACCATATCCCGCGACGGCGCGCGCGCGCGCGGTTGCGGCGCGGCGCTGGGTGCTGCGGCGCGGTGGGCGACGCGCGGCGGCGGCGGGCGGCGCTCGATCCGCCAGCTCGTCGCGCTGACGCGAACCGCGCGCGCGTCGGAGCCGGCGAGCAGCTGTGCGATCGCGTCATCGACGCTCATTCGCCCGCGCACCCGCTTGACGCGTGCGCGCCACAGCTTTGCGTCGCCGACGCTGATGCTGACCCCGGCCTGGCGGCTGAGCACCGGCAGCGCCTGCGACAGGCTGCCGCCGGGGACGTCGAACCGCCGCTCCTCGGCGGCGACCGCGTGGACGGGGAGAGCCAGCACCGCGGCCGCCAGCGCAAAGGGGAGGCGGTTCGCCATCGTCAGCGGGTCAGCAACCAGCCGTCGCCGCGGCGCTCGGCGCGGGTGCCCGACAGCGCCGCGAGATCGGCAATGGTGCGCCCGCGGTCGGCATCGACGATCAGCGCGCCGCGGAACGACACAGTGGCCGCGGCGGGGGCGACGGTCACGTCCATCCCAGCCGTGCGGCGCAGATCCTCCGCGACGGTGCCGAGCGGGGTGCCGTTGTAGACGAGCAACCCGGTGCGCCAGCCGCCGATGCTGGCGACGTCGACATCGCGAACGACCGGCGGACGCGTGTCGCCGTCGCGCGCGTCGATTCCCTGCCCGGCGACGATCCGGACATTGTCGCGGTCGGGATTGAAGGCGACGATCCCCTCCGACACCGCGACCGAGGTTTCACGATTGCGGCGCACGACGTTGAATGCCGTCCCGAGGTCGACGAGTCGCGCGCCACCGGTTTCGACCACGAACGGCGCGTCGTCGCGGTGGACGACGTTGAACATCGCTTCACCGGCTTCGAGCCGGGCGAACCGCGGACGGTCGGGGTCGAGCTCGATCACCGACGCGCCGTTGATCTCGATCTTCGATCCGTCGGCGAGCGCGACGGTGCGCTGCTCGCCGGCGGCGGTTTCGATGCGGTTCGCGTCGGCGAAGAGGTCGAGGCTCGACAGGCCGATTGCGCCGACCAGCGCCGCGGCGATCGCGCCGCCGAACCACGCACGCCGCGACGGGCGGCGCAAGGGCGCGCGCGCCGGGGAAACCGGGATGACAGGGGTCGCGGGCGCCATCGGCGGCAGCGCATCGAGGTCGCGATCGAGGTCGGCGAGCGCGTCGTAGATTGCGGCATGCTCGGAATCTTCGGCGAGCCAGTCGGCGAAACCGTCCCAGTCGGCAAATCCAGGGTCGCGCTGGCGGATCAGCCAGTCGATCGCGCGCGCTTCGGCGGCGTGGCGTGCGTCAGCCTGCATCGAACTGCCTCCGTACCGCGGCGAGCGCCGCATAGACCTTGCGCAGGTCGGCCTCGACCGTGCTGAGGCTGACGCCGATCTCGGCGGCGATCGCACGCTGGCCGATCCCGTCGACGCGGAAGCGGTGAAAGATGCGCGCGGGGCGCTCGCCGGTCGCCGCTATCGCCCGTTCGACGATCGCCAGCTGCTCGCGCGAGATCAGCGTCGTTTCGGCCGAGGGGCCGTCGGCCGCGGCACGTTCCCCCCACGCGTGATCGCGCAGGCCGCGCTGGCGTGCCGAGCGGTAGCGGTCGAGCATCAGGTTGTTGGCGGCGCGCAGCACATAGGGCAGCGGATCGGCGATCGGACCGGTCGGCCGCGTGGTCAGCCGCATCCACAGGTCCTGGAACAGGTCTTCGGCGGCGTCGCCAGCGCCGCGCACCTCCAGAAAGCGCACGATACGGCTCCGGTTGGCGAGCAATACGCCTTCGATGCCTTGTCCGGCGTCGGTTCGGTCGGTCGCCTCGGTCATGAATTGCTTGCTTTGGAACGCCGTCTTTTGCTGATGGGCGCTGCCGCCGTGCACCCCGTCCGTCCCCCCGATGGCGACGTCATATAACGCGCGCGGACGCCGGTGCAACCGCCGCGCACACTGCCCCCTTGCCGCAGGAAGCGACGGTGGAGCGGAAAGGGCGGCGCGTGCGGACATCTTTCTCTTCGTTCAACAAGGGTGCTAGGCAAGGGGGAAGCGAGGGTAGGGAGGGCGCTTCCCCCTTGCGCGCAGGGCCGGCCAAGGGGGGCTAGAGGCCGACCCGCAAGCTTGCACGGAACGACCAGGCGACATGGCTCTGCTGTTCCTCTGCGGACACCTCGCCGGCGACCTGGAAGGCCGAATT
The DNA here is from genome assembly GCF_050916055.1 of Sphingopyxis sp. Classification (GTDB taxonomy): domain Bacteria; phylum Pseudomonadota; class Alphaproteobacteria; order Sphingomonadales; family Sphingomonadaceae; genus Sphingopyxis. The sequence goes on along the minus strand of NZ_CP051527.1, from coordinate 1,582,183 downwards.
GCCGGCGATGCCGCGGAAGCGGCCGATCCAGCCGCTGGTGCGTTCATCGGGGGTGAGGGTGAAGGGGGTGCCGTCCTTGAACGACGCCGTCGTCACGCCCAGGTTGCCGCTGACGATCTGACGGCGCCCGCCTTCGAGTTCGAAGCGCGTCCAGCCGTCATATTCGTCGGCGCCACCGAAATCGAGGCCGACCGCGACGGTGCCCGACACCGCGAGTTCGTCGCTGTCACGACCGTCGACGGTCAGGTCGAGCGCGTCGCCGCCGCCGGTTTCGGTGTAGCCGTCTTCCTGCAGCTTGTAATAATCGACCGCGACGATCGGGCGGACCGACAGCCCGCCGAGGCGGCCGTCATAAGCGACCGATCCCGCCGCCGACCACAAGGTGGCATCCCACTTGCCGCGCATCGTCTTTTCGATGTCCTCGGCGCCCGTTTCGGCGCGGAAGATACGCGTGCCCTTCAGCTTGATCGGGGCGCCCGACACCCGCGCATTGGCCATGAAATTGTCCGAACGCAGGCGCCAGTGCAGCGCGCCTTCGAACTGGCTGGACGTCACTTCGTTGGCATTGCTGGCGTTGCCGTCCTTGCCGCTGAGGAAGGCGACCGAGCCGCCGAAATTACCGGCGTCGCTCTCGATCTCCGCGCCCATCGAAATGCCCCAGCCGGTGACGTCGTACCCCGCCGTGTCGCCGATACTTTTCGAGGTGCCCCACACCGCCTGGTTGACCCAATAGCCCCACTTGCCCTCATCCTGGAACGGGGCGTGGGGGTCCTGGAGGTAGCGGGCGAGGGCGCGCGAACCCGAGGTGACGGTTTCGAAGACGCCGCCTTCATGTTCGGGCAGCATCTGGCCGAGCTGGCCGCGGAACTGGTCGCCGTCGGCGATGTCGAGGAAGACGTCCTCGACGTCCTCGTCCGCCGCCAGCGCATCGATCACCGCATTGAAGGCGCTCGCCTCGGAGCGGTTGAGGCCGAGCTCGGTGGTGCTCTTGCGCGACACGTCGACGATCAGCTGGGTGGCGTTCGAGGTCAGCGTGCCCTTGTAGAGGAAGGGCAGCAGCGCCGACGAGGTGGTGAGGTTGCTCGCGCCGCTCAGCGACCCGGCGGTGAGCACGATATGCTCGCCCTCGGCGTCCTCGATGCTCGACAGCTTGAGCGCGAGCTTCGATTCGGCGCCGAAACTGGCGTTGCCGGTGACCAGCAGCGCCGTCCCGGTGCTGCCGGTGTCGAGCGTGACGCCGAGTACGCCCTTGTCGGTGACCGCCAGCGACGAGATCGTCGCCGCGCCGGTAACGTCGAAAGTGCCGCCGCTGACCGAAACCGCCAGCGCCTGCGAATTCAGCAAGGCGCCCGAAAAGCGCGCCGTGCCGCCGATCGTCAGCGTGTCGGCGCCGCCGCCGAAATCGGCGGTGCCGGTGAACACCGAACTGCCGGCCAGCGTCATCGCGTCGGCGCCAGTTCCAAAACGAGCGAGTCCCGCATAGGTCGCGTCACCCGACATCGCCAGCGTGTTGGCGCCAGTGCCGAAATATGTGTTCCCCTTCACCGATCCGTCGGCGATGTCGAAGACGTCGTTGCCGCCGCCGAAGCGGACATCACCGACGATGCTGGGCGCGGTGACGCCCGATGCGACCGCGGTCTGCTTCACCGTCGCGCCGCCGCCGTTTGCCGACAGGTCGATTGCGACGTTGCGGTCGGACGACGCCAACGCACCGCTGGCGCTGATCGTGCCGCTGTTTTCGACCAGGTCGACATTACCCGACAGGTCGACGATGGCGCGCGCGACACCGTTGTCGCCGCCGGTCTTGGCCGCGATCGTACCGCTGTTGCGGATCAGGCCGACATCGCTGCCGGTCTCGATCAGCAGCGCGGTCGCGGCGGCGTTGGCGCTGTTGCCGTTGCTGGTCGCCTCGACCCTTCCCGCGACGCGAATTTCGGGGGTGGTCGCACCCGCGCCGATACGAATCGCGGTGGCCTGGACGTCCTTCGAAATCGCCGCGACGCTGCCGCCGATGCCGATGCCGCCGGCGATGGTGACGTTGCCGCCCATGCCGCCGATTTGCATCCCGGTCGCGCTCTTGCCGGCATACAGGCCGTTGCCGATCACCGACCCGTCGATGATCAGGCCGAGCCCGGTGCCGGTGCCGCCGACCGCGCCGATCGCGATGTCGCGGTTTGCGGCGCCGATGCGCAGCGCCGGCGCCGACCCGAAGGAGCGGACCGAAGCCGAGCCTTCCTTGGCATCCTCGATGCCGTCGTCGTCCTCGTCATTGTCGGTGGTGCTGCTGTCCTTCGGCGGCACCGCAAGCACGATCCCGCCGCTGACGTCGCCTTCGATCGAAATCGCCGGGCCGCCGATCAGCAGGTCGTCGGCGTCGAGCTTCGACGGATCGGCGGGCGGGGTCGTGGTGCGATAACCGGTCGCGGTATATTGACCCTGGATCACCAGCGCGCCGTTAATGTTGCCCGCCAGCCGTGCGGCGGTGGCGTCGAGACCGGTCGCGGTGACGGTGCCGGCAAGGCGGACGTTGCCGGTGACATCCTGCAACCCGATGCCGAGCGCGCGGTCGCCAAGCACGGTGATCGTGCCGTCGTTGGTGAAGCGACCGGTGAGCGGACCGCCGAGGCGGATGCCCGCCGAATCATTACCCTCGATCGCGATCGAGCCGCTGTTGACGATGTTGCCGGTAAAGGCGCCGCCGGTTGCGATGCCGGTGCGGTTGTTGCCGACGGCGAACGGGCCGTCGATGTCGCCGTCGTTGTCGATGTCGGTCGGCGCATAGGGTTCGTTGATGATGATCTTGCCGGTCGCGGAGTTGGTGATCGAACCGACGGTGCCGGCATTGGCGAAAATGCCGGTCGCGCCATTGGCGTTGCCGATTTCGATCGTGCCTTCGTTGGTCACCTTGTGGTTGCTGTCGATCGTGACCGCGGTGCCGCCGTTCGGCTTGACCGATCCGGTCGCGGTGATCTTCACATCGTCGGGCCCGCCCGATTTGACGGTCGAGGTCCGCACGGGGGCGGTGACCCCGGTGGTGATCGACGTTTCGGCAAAGGCAGGGGTGGCGGCGACGGCGGCCAGGCAGGTGGACGCGAGCAAAATCTTGCGCATTGGGTTCCTCTTGTGATCTCGGCGGATGTCCTCCCGGGACAATCACAAGACGGAACGGTGCGCGCGGCACCTTGAACAAAAATTCTGGGCGCGGCGAACCGCGACGTTGCGGGTCGGTTCGGCGGTGCAGAAGGTGGCGGAGCGGGTGGGATTCGAACCCACGATAGGCTTTTGACCTATACTCACTTTCCAGGCGAGCGCCTTCGACCACTCGGCCACCGCTCCGCATGCTTGGAAGGCGCGCCCTAATCGCTTGGCGGGGCTTTCGCAAGCCGATTGGGCATGGCAGACAGGTGCGATGAAACACCTCCTCCTGTCGGCCGCTGCCGCCCTGTCACTCGCCTTTCCGCTCCACGCGCAAGATGCTGCGCCGCCGCCATCGCCGGGCGAGATCGTCGACGCAGCAAAGCCGGACGAATGGGTGCCGATCGCGGCGTCGGATCTGCTCGTCATGGACCTCGCGCCCGATGCCAACGGCAAGGCGCGCCGCGTCGTCATCCAGCTGATGCCGGCGCCGTTCAGCCAAGGGTGGATCGGCAACATCCGCAAGCTCGCGGCGGCGCGCTGGTGGGACGGGACGAGCATCAACCGGGTGCAGGACAATTATGTCGCGCAGTGGGGCGATGCGACCGAGAAGAAGCCGTTACCGCAGGGTTTGGCGACGGTCCCGGAGGGTGATTATGTCCAGCGTGTCCCCGCGGCGGAGGAGGCGCAACTCGGCCGGTTGCGCCTGATCGATGCCTATGCCGAGGCGGTCGATGTCGAAGGTGGGTGGCCGCTCGCGCAATCGGGCGATCTTTACTGGCCTGTCCACTGCTACGGCATGGTCGGCGTCGGTCGCAACCTGTCGCCCGATACCGGGACCGGCGCCGAACTCTACACCGTGATCGGCCACGCGCCGCGCCATCTCGACCGCAACATCGCGCTCGTCGGCCGCGTGATCAGCGGCATCGAGCATCTGTCGAGTCTGCCGCGCGGGACGGGAGCGCTAGGATTCTATGCGACCGAGGCCGAGCGCGTGCCGATCGCGTCGATCCGGATCGCGACCGATCTGCCGCCCGCCGTGCAGCCGAAGTTCGAATATCTGTCCGCCGACAGCGCCAGTTTCGCGAAATACGCCGACGCGCGCGCCAACCGCCGCGATCCCTTCTTCATCAAGCCGGCGGGCGGAGCGGATATCTGCAACGTTCCGGTGCCGGTGCGGGTGAGGCCGAAATGAACCACGAACCCCGTTCGTGTCGAGCGAAGTCGAGACACCCCCAAGGCGTGCGCTGCCGATGGGCATCTCGACTGCGCTCGATGCAAACGGGTTAACATGGGTTGGTCATGGAAACCTTCACCATCACCACACCGCTGTGGCGCTGGCAGTCGGCCACCGCGCCGGCGGCATGGTTTTTCCTGACCATCGCGGGTGAGGCCGCCGACGGCATCCGGCTGGCCGCGATCTCGGGCCAGTGGCTCGACGGCCGCAAGGGATTCGGGTCGGCGCGGGTTGACGTGACCATCGGCGAGACGCGCTGGCAGACATCGGTATTCCCGCACAAGGAAAGCGGTGGCTGGCTGCTGCCGGTGAAGGCCGCGGTTCGCAAGGCCGAGGGGCTGACCGAGGGTGACGCGGTGACGGTGACCGTCAGTCTTTAACCGGGGTTTCCGCCTTGGCATCGCGCGCCTGCGCCTTGCGCTTGCGCAGATTGGCGCGCAGCGCTTCGCCGAGGCGGCGCTCGCGTTCGAGGTCGGCGGGGGAGGGCGGCTTGCTCACCTTTGCGGCCATGCCCGCGAAATTGCCCGAGCGTCAAGCCTCGCACCTTGACAGGCGACAGGCACCCCGCCATAGGCCGCGCCTGCCCAGCGAACAGCGTTCGCGCGGCGATCCGGTTGCTGCTGTAGCTCAGTGGTAGAGCGCGTCATTGGTAATGACGAGGTCGACAGTTCAATCCTGTCCAGCAGCACCATTTTTCAGCTTTTTTTCGAGAATCAGAGGCATCGCGCCGCTTCTGCAGTCAGGCAGTCAAATCCGCGCCGCGAGCAACCAGTCGTGGAACAGCTTCACCGCCGGCTGGCGCAATGCGCGCGGGCGGCAGACGAACCAGTAGCTGTACGGGCTGTCGACGTCGAAATCGAACAGGCGGACGAGCCGCGGGTCGTGCGCATCGTCGAAATGGTGTCCGTGCATGAAGGCGACGCCGATACCCTGCGCCGCGGCTTCGAGCATCAGCGGTCCCGAATCGAAGAAATCGATCCCCGCGGGTTCCAGATAGGGCATGCCGATCGCCTTTTTCCACTCGCTGAATGTCTCGGGCATCTCGCGGTGGAGGAGGATCGTCGTGCGTTGCAGCTGTTCGGGCACGCTGATCGCGCGGTCGCCGTCGGTCAGTGTGCGCGCCGCGATCGGGAACACCTTGTCCTGATCGAGTCGCGCCGCATAAAGCGCCGGATCGATCGCGCGGGCCAGCGCGATCGCGACGTCGATCCCTTCGCCCAGCCGCGCCTCGGCGTGCGACATGGTGTCGATGTCGATGTGCAGTTCGGGATGTTCGCGGCGCAGTTCGGGCAGCCGTGGGAACAGGCGCTGCTGCGCGAACAGCGGCAACACGTTGAGGTGCAGCCGCATCGATGCTTCGGGGCTGCCGACGCGGGTGATCGCGGCGCGCAGCTCGTCGAGGATCGGCGCGAGCTGGGTTTGCAGCTCGCGGCCCGCCTCGGTCAGCCGCAGCCCGTGGTGATGGCGGTTGAACAGCGGACGGCCGACGGCATGCTCGAGCGTCTGGATACGGCGCGACAGCGCGGGCATCGACAGGCCAAGCTCGCTCGCCGCCGCCTTGACCGTGCCATGGCGCGCGACCTCCAGAAAGGCTTCCATGCTGCTGAGGGGGGGAAGGCGTGCCATATCGGTCGACGATGATGACATGACACCGCCAGCCACGCCAGAATTTTGTGCAGTGCGTCATATGTTGGGCACGAGCGGGGGTCGCAAAACGGGAACGCGCGCCCTATCTTCGCCGTTCTGATTTTTTCGGGAGACACGGTTTGGCGGATGCAGCGGTAAAGGAAAAGCAGGTCAAACTGCAGGTCGCCAACGCGCGAGCCGAAGAAAGCGGCGGCGGTATCGCTCGTATTCCGCGCTCGGCGATGGCCGAACTCGGGATCACCGAGGGCGATGTGATCCAGATCAGCGGCAAGCGCCAGACCGCGTCGCGCGTCGTCGCCCCCTATGCCGAGGACGAAGGGCTTGAAGTCGTCCGCCTCGACGGGCTCCAGCGCGCCAATGCCGGTGCCGGCGCCGGCGACATGGTCGTGCTCAGCCGCGTCGAAACGCGCCCGGCGACGCGGGTCGTTTTCGCCCCGGCGCAGGAAAATCTGCGGCTGCAGGGGTCGGCCGTGGCGCTCAAGCGCAGCTTTTTCGGGCGGCCGCTGGTCGCTGGCGACACCGTCGCGACGACCGGGCAGCAGCGCGTCTCGGCCGGCGATATGCCGCCGCAGCTGCGCCAGATGCTCAACGCGCCGGCTTATGCGCTGGCCGAAGTGCGCCTGCTCGTCGTCTCGGCCAGTCCCAAGGGCGTGGTGACGATCGACGAGAATACCGAAGTCGAACTGCTCCCCGAATATCAGGAGCCGCAGGACGCGCGCCGCACCGATGTGACCTACGACGATCTCGGCGGGCTGGGTGAGACGATCGACCAGCTGCGCGAGATGGTCGAACTGCCGCTGCGTTATCCCGAACTGTTCCGCCGCCTCGGGGTCGATCCGCCGCGCGGCGTGCTGCTCCACGGCCCGCCAGGCACCGGCAAGACGCGGCTCGCGCGCGCGGTGGCGAACGAGAGCGAGGCGCAATTCTTCCTGATCAACGGTCCCGAGATCATGGGGTCCGCCTATGGCGAATCCGAAAAACGGCTGCGCGACATTTTCGAGGCCGCGGCGAAGGCGGCGCCCTCGATCCTGTTCATCGACGAGATCGATTCGATCGCGCCGAAGCGCGGGCAGGTGACCGGCGAGGCGGAAAAACGCCTTGTCGCCCAGCTGCTGACGCTGATGGACGGGCTGGAGCCGCGCACCAACCTCGTGATCATCGCCGCGACCAATCGCCCCGACGCGATCGACGAGGCGCTACGGCGTCCGGGTCGCTTCGACCGCGAGATCGTGATCGGGGTGCCCGATGAGGGCGGGCGCCGTGAAATTTTGGGCATCCACACCCGCGGCATGCCGCTCGCCAAGAATGTCGACCTCGCCGAACTGGCGCGCACGACCTTCGGTTTCGTCGGCGCCGACATGGCGGCGTTGACGCGCGAGGCAGCGATCGAGGCGGTGCGGCGGATCATGCCGAAGCTGAACCTGGAAGAAGGGACGATTCCGCCCGAGGTGCTGGAGGAGCTGCGCGTCACCCGCGACGACTTCAACAATGCGCTGAAGCGCGTGCAGCCGTCGGCGATGCGCGAAGTGATGGTGCAGGCCCCGACGACGCGCTGGAGCGACATCGGCGGGCTCGACGCGGCGCGCGAGAAACTGATCGAGGGTATCGAACTGCCGCTGAAGAACCCCGAGGCGTTTCGTCGCCTCGGCATTCGGCCTGCCAAGGGGTTCCTGCTCTACGGGCCGCCGGGAACCGGCAAGACCTTGCTGGCGAAGGCGGCAGCGCGCGAATCGGACGCCAATTTCATCGCGATCAAATCCTCGGACCTGCTCTCCAAATGGTATGGCGAGAGCGAGCAGCAGATTGCGCGGCTGTTCGCCCGCGCCCGCGCCGTCGCCCCGACGATCGTCTTCATCGACGAACTCGACAGCCTCGTCCCCGCGCGGGGCGGCGGGGCGGCGGGCGAGCCGCAGGTGACCGAACGCGTCGTCAACACCATCCTCGCCGAAATGGATGGGATCGAGGAAATGCAGTCGGTGGTGGTCATCGGCGCCACCAATCGTCCGAACCTGATCGACCCCGCGCTGCTGCGACCGGGACGGCTCGACGAGCTGATCTATGTGTCGGTCCCCGACAAGGAAGGACGCCGCCGCATCCTCGAAATCCAGACCGGCAAGATGCCGCTCGCCGATGACGTCGACCTCGCGGTGCTCGCCGAGCGGTCGGACCGCTTCACCGGCGCCGATCTGGAGGATCTGACCCGGCGCGCCGGCCTTGCGGCGCTCAAGCGGTCGATTGCCAGCGAGACGGTGACGATGGCCGATTTCGATGCAGCGCTGAAGGACACCCGCGCTTCGGTGACCGAGGCGATGGAAAAGGATTATGAAAAGATCCAGGGCGAGATCAAACAGAATGCGATGAGCATCAACCCGATCGGCTTTTTCGCCCCGGGGATGCTGAAGCCGGTGCGCGAGCAGAAGCACGGCGACGACGAGGTGAAGGACTGACCTCGCCCGCCGGTCAGGCCGCGCTCTCGCCCAGTCGGAGCGCGGCCCAGCCCCACAGCACCAGCCAGGCGCAAAAAGCGGCCATCAGGCCATAGGCGACCATCGGGTGCCAGTTGTAGAGCAGCACCCCGATCGCGGGCGACACGATATAGGCCGAGCCGTTGATCGAGGCCGTCATCCCGGCGACGCTGCCCTGGTCGCGGCGCGGCACCGCCAGCGACGCGCCGGCGGTGAACCCCGGACGAAACAGCCCGAAGCCGAGCGAGGCGAGCGCGAAGCCGATGACGATGCCGTGTAGGCCCTGCGACAGTCCGGTCATCACCGTGCCGATTCCGCCGAGCGCGGCGCCGACCAGCACCGCGGTGCGCGGCGTCATCTTGAGCAGCGGGATCAGTCCCCATTGCGACAACAGCGTCGCAAAGGCGCCCGCCATCAGCACAATGCCGGTCAGCGCAGCGCCTTCGTCGGGACGCAGCCGCATGTCGAGGCGGTCGAGGATCAGGAAACCGATGACGCCGAGCATCATCGCCTGCGCCTGCCCGCCGTAAAAACCTGCCAGCAGCCACGGACGGACGCGGCGGTCGGTCCAGCGCAGCGGGGTGGGGTCGTCGCCGACATCGGTGCCGTCATCGTCGTCGCCACGCGACGCCTCGGGCGACCCCGCCGACGTGGGGTAGGACACGACAGATCCGCGCGCGGCGAAGCGCGGGACATCGTCGGGCAGCCGCCAGCGCAGCATGACGAGCACGATCAGGCCGATGACCGCGAACACCAGCAGCGGACCGGCGAGACCGACGAGCGGCAGGATGAAGAAAGGCGCGATCGCGGGGCCGATGACCGTGCCAAGCCCGAACGACGAGGAGACGAGCGACAGGGCCTGTGTGCGTTCTTCGGGATCGGTGCGTGCCGCGACATAAGCTTGCACCGCGGGCGGCGCCGCCGATCCGAGCGCGCCGTAAAGGCTGCGAAACAGCGCGAAGACGATAAAGGTCGCGCCCGCCGCGAGCCAGCCTGCGAGGCCCGCCCACAGGGTCAGCCCGCACAGCGCCATCGACGCCATGAAACCGACGATACCGAGCGCCATCAGCGCCTTGCGGCCGCGCTTGTCCGACTGGCGCGCCCAGTGCGGCGCGGTGAGCACCCAGAGCAGCGCCGACCAGCTGAACGCCAGGCTGACCCAGACGTCGGGAATCTTCAGCTTGGTGCCAATGGCCGGCAGGATCGACTGCATCGCAGTGTTTCCCGCCGCGGCGACGAGCATGACCGCGAACAGCACCGCCATGCGATCATTGGGGATCGAGCGGGTTTTGGTCGCCATCCTGTCCGCCTCTCCTGCCGCCGTTCGTCGCACGCCTGCGTCTCCCTACACGCGAAGCGGCCGCTGTCCAGAGTCAAGCCCGACTCTTTTCTTGCGCAAAGCCGCCGGATTTGCCACGCCTTTGGGCAGCCGCAACAACGCGAAAGCCATCATGACCAATCCGCGGGCGCAAGCCCAAGAATCGAAGGTCGCGCTGCCCCAGCGGGTGCGCGCCAAGCTCAAGCGCTTTTTCGGACCCTGGGGCATGTTCGTCCGCGGTTTCGTCAAGCATCCGGTCATGGTCGGGTCGATCGTTCCGTCGTCGCCGACGCTGATCCGCCACATGCTGAAGCCCGTCGACTGGAAGAACACGAAGCTGTTCGTCGAATATGGGCCCGGCGTCGGCACCTTCTGCCGCCCGATCCTCGAACGCATGGCGGGCGACGCGACGCTGATCGCGATCGATACCAACGAAGACTTCATCGACTATCTGCGCGCCGACATCCGCGACAGCCGCTTCATCGCGGTGCATGGATCGGCGGCCGACGTCGAGGCGATCGTGAAGGCGCACGGTTTCGACCAGGCCGATTATGTGCTGTCGGGGCTGCCGTTTTCGACCCTGCCCGCGGGCGTCGGCCCGGCGATCGCCGCCGCGACGCACCGCGTTCTGCGCCCCGGCGGCGCGTTCCTGGTCTATCAGTTCCGTGCCCGTGCCCGCGATTTCCTCGCCCGGCATTTCGCCCGCATCGACGACGCGTTCGAATGGGTCAACGTCCCGCCGTGCTTCCTGTTCTGGGGCTGGAAGGAATAACCTTCTAAGCGTCGGCGCGCGGATCGTGCTCGGTGAGGCCGAAGTTCAGGCGGCGGCTGACCGTATAGTCGGCGACACCGACGACGAACCAGGCCAGCGCCCAGCGCAGCCGGGTCAGGAAGGTTCCGCGTTCCTTGTGCACCGCAGGCGTGACGACCGTACAATCGCCCTCGAGTCCCGCAACGAATTCGCGCATCTTCGCCGCGAAACCCGCGTCGGCGATGCGCACCATCGCCTCGACGTTCACGAACAGGCTGCGCATGTCGAAATTGGCCGAGCCGATATAGACGACATCGTCGATGACGATCAGCTTCATGTGGAGGCGGCACGGCCGATATTCCCAAACCTCGGCGCCCTTGCGGAGCAGATAGCCGTAGAGCAGGCGCGAGGCGCCGATCGTCGCCGCATTGTCGGACTTGCCCGCCATCACGAACCGGGCCCGGCCGTGCCGTGCGACCCGACCAAGCCGCCGCAGCAGACCCTGACCCGGCGAGAAATAGGCCATCGCCATGTCGAGCTGACGCGCCCGCTTCAGGTCGGTGCGGACCGCGCGGGCCCAGGGCGACAGCCGCTGCGTCGGCCCGCCGACGAGCCACGATACCGGCGCGTCGCCGACCGGCCATTCGCGGATCAGGCGGCGCAGGATCAACAGCTTGCCGTCGCTGTTGACGGTATAATCGTGGACCTTTTCGAACCAGTCGGCAATCTGTGCGACCGAAGGGCCGGTGACGAACAGGCCAAGATCGAACCAGCAGTCGGTGCGCGGCGCGCTGAGATAGGCTTCGGCGATGTTGAAGCCGCCGGTCACCGCGGTCTCGCCATCGACGATGAGCAGCTTTTGATGGTTGCGGATCAGATAGGTCGAGCGCCAGTGCCGCGAAAAGAAGGTCACGCTGCCGCCCGCCGCGCGCAGCGGCGCAAAAAAGGCGTCGCTGGTGTCCGACGAGCCAAAGCTGTCGATCACCGCGCGCACCGGTACCCCGCGCTGCGCCGCCGCGACCATCGCCGCCAGAAAGCGCTGCCCGGCGGCATCGGGATCGAAAATATACATCACGATGTCGATGCTGCGCGTGGCCGAATCGAATAGAGCGATCAGCCGTTCGAGCCGCTCGGCGCCATCCGCCACGAGCTCGAGGTGATGCCCGGCCACCTCAGCGCGCCAATGGTCGTGCGAATGGTCGTGGGCGCCGTCGGTATCGATCATCGCCCGCTCATATGCCGTCCGGCGATGCGGGGGCAAGCTTCAGCGTCATCGCGCCGCATCGAGCCACGCGCCCAGCGCGCGCTCTTCGTCGACGCTGTCTCGCCGGCCCCGGTCGAAGCGTTTCCATAAAAAACGCCGCGCATGATCGACGAGCCGCACCGCATACCAGAACCAAAGCCCGCGCCCGTCGATCGGTCGCCCGGCGTAATGGGCGACGATGTGGCGCGGCGGAAACGCCCGGTCGCGCAGCAGCGCCGACTTGGCGGCAATGCCGGGCGCGTCGGCCAGCGCGGTTTCGAAATAGACTTCGGTCCGCGCCGCCATGTCCTTGACCAGCAGCGCTCTTGCCGCCTCGATCAGCCCGACCGGCGGCGGCGCCGGCGCGATACCGCCCGGCCATTGCACCTCGACAGCGTGATATTCGGCCGCGAGCGCGAACAGCAGGTGCGCGCCGGGCGCCTGCCCATGCGCTTCGGCCGCCGCCCAGAAGCGCGGCCAGTCGATCGCGGCGGCGGCCAGCGTCGCAGCTAGATCGGACAGGATCATCGGACCGTTGTCGAGGCGATGGTCGTAGGCGGCATGAACGATGAGGTGGAGCAAGGTGTCGGTGGGGTCCAGACACATCACCGGCTGGCCGCCCACCGTGGTCGCCACGCGGCGCGCCAGCAGCGCCGCGCTCTCGGCGCGCTGTTTCGCCTTGTCCTCGCCCGCTTCGGGACGCGCCAGCCGCCAGTGGATTTCGAAACAGACGCGCCCCTCGCCAAAGACGATCGGCGGCATATGCTTGTGATGCTCGCGCGCGTGGATGATCGGAACATGCGATTTCGGTCCGGGTCGTGCGCCCTCCGCAATGAGCAGCGCGTGCGCGCGTTCGGCATGTTCGTCGGCAACGAGCAGATCGATGTCGCGCATCGGGCGCAGCGCCGGCACCTCATACGCCTGCCACGCGAGCCACGCGCCCTTCAGTGCCGCCGAGGCAATCCCCTCGCGCTGGAGCAGCGCCTGCACGGTCACGAGCGCGTGCTGCATGACGAGCGAACGCGTCGCGGCGCGCCGGTAAAGCCTTTCCCATTCGGCGGCGATCTCGGCAGGAACGGGCCAGGACCGTCCCGCCGCGACGAAGCGGTGATGGAGCAGCGGCGTCAGGCGATGCTGCAACGCCATGTCGCGCAGCCGCTGCCAGTCAACGTCATTCAGTGCGGCAAAATCGGCGGACGTCGGCGCGCGGCGGGTCGCCATCATATCGAGCAGCAGGAGGTGGGGAGCGGGCCGGGTCATGTGAAGGCCGCGCTGACGATTCGCCCGCCGTCGAGTCGCACGATCTGGTCGGCCTCGTCGAGCATCGAAAGCCGGTGCCCGATCACCACGAGCGTTAGCCGGCCGTGCATTGCCGCGATCGCGCTTTGCACCGCGGCTTCGTTCGCCGGGTCGAGCGCGCTCGTCGCCTCGTCGAGGATCAGCAGTTGCGGCTTTGCCAGCAGCGCGCGTGCGATCCCGATGCGCTGGCGTTCGCCGCCCGACAGCTGCACGCCATCATCGCCGACCGGCGTGTCGAGCCCGCGCGGCAGCGCGAGGACGAAATCGGCGGCGGCCATGCGCAATGCCTCGCCGAGCCGCGCCTCGTCGGCGTCGGGCGCCGCCCACAGCAGATTGTCGCGGATGCTGCCGTGGAACAGGAAACAATCCTGTTCGACATAGGCGACCGCCTGCCGCCATTGCCGCCGCCGCGCGCCTGCGATCACGTTTCCGTCGACGCGCAAGGTGCCGGCATCGGGCGCGACAAGCCCCATCAGCAGGTCGGCGAGCGAGCTTTTCCCGGCACCCGAGGCGCCGATCACCGCGGTGGTCGTGCGCACCGGCAGGCGAAGCGTGATCCCCGCAAGCGCGGCGCGATCGCGGCCCGCATGCGTGAGGTCGACGGCATCGAGCGCGATCTCCGCGTCGAAGGGCAGCGGCGGCGTAGCAGGATCGGCGACGGGCTCGGCGTGGGCGGCAGTTTCGGCGACGAGCCGGTTGGCCTCGATCGCCGCCGGCGCCGCATGAAGCCAGACATGCCACGCCTGCTGGATCGTGCCGAGCATCGGGACAAGCCGCGCGAAGACGAGGAGCACGGGCAGCAGCGCGGCGAGCGGCACGGCCCACCAGCCGACACCGATCCAGACCAGCGCCGCGAGCAGCGCTGCGCCGCCGACTTGCATCGCGACGCGGGCGTGGCTGGCACTCGCAGCGTAGCGGACCTGTTGCCCGCGCAACGCGCCGAGGACATCGTCGAAGCGCGCGATCTGCCGGTCCTCGCCGCCGAGGATGCGGGTCGTCCGCATCCCGGCCAGCGCATTGCCGACTTCGGCCTGCAGCGCGCGATTGGCATGGGTCAGCGCCTGACCGAGCGCAACGGCGCGGCGCCGGTGACCGCCGAAAGCGGCGAGCACGACGAACCCGCCAAGCGCCGCGACGAGCGCGACCTGCCACGCCAGCAGGAAGATCGCGGCGAGATAGACGCATGCGGTGATCAACGTCGCGGCGAGGGTCAGCAACTGCGTCACCGCGGTGCCGACGCGGCCGACGTTGACGACCAGCGTCGCGATATGGTCCGACGCGCGTCGTTCGGCGAGCCAACGCCATTCGGCGCGCACCAGCCCGGCAAACAGCCGGCGACGCAGCGTATCGACGAGACGGTGCTGGAGCCGCACCCCGAGCACCGCCTGCGCATGCTGGACGAGCGCGCGAAAGGTGACGAGCGCGAGGAACAGCAGCAGGATCCCACCCAGCGTCCACGCGCCGGCGAACAGGCCGGCGAGTTGGGCGGCGACGCCGGTAACGGGTTCGCTGGCGACGCTGCGGTCTCCGAGCAGGGCGAGCATCGGCACGAGCATCAAGATGCCGACCCCCTCGGTCAGCGCGGCGAGCGTCATCAGCGCGAGCACCGCGACGAGCAGCCAGCGGTCGGCGAGCCCGACAAGGTCGCGGAGCGCCGCCCACGCCCCCGCGGTCGTGGCGCGGTCGTGGCGCTGGGTGGGCAAGGCGGCGGGATCGGCCATAGGGCTCCGGGCTGGCGTCGGGCGAACAGGGTCCGACGGGTAAGCGGCGGGGCGGTGAAGTCAACGGCGACGCGCACGCCCTTGTTATTCCCCGGCGCAGAGTTAGGGCGGGAGGATGAGTGGCTTGGGGGTCATTTTCCAGCGAAGCGGGGCGCCCGTCGGGGACCGCGATGTCGCGCGCGTCGCCGACGCGCTGCGGCCTCACGGTGCACGCCGCCGGCGCACCCATGTGGCCTCAACCTTCGGGCTCGTCTGGGCGCAAGGCGAGACGTTTGCGCCCGAAGATCGCTTCGATCGTCAGCCTGTCGTCGGACCCGCCGGCGATCTGGTGCTGTTCGCGGGTTTCCTCGAGCATCGCGGCGAGCTGGTCTCGCGGCTCGGGATGGCGCCCGGCGCAGCGGCGGGCATGGCGGATTCGGCGCTGGCGCATGCGGCTTGGACGAAATGGGGCGAGGGCTGCGTCGACTATCTTTACGGATCCTACGCGCTGGTCGTCGCCGATCCCGCGGCGCAAAGCCTCGTCGCGATCCGCGCGCGCGAAGGCGCGATCCCGATCTATTATCACCAACGCCCCGACCGGTTCGTCCTCGCGACTGCGGCGCAGGCGATCTTCGCGCTCGGCGATGTGCCGCGCGACCTCGACGACCGGCGGATCGCCGATGCTCTGGTGCTCGGCGGCGCAGAACGCACGCGCAGCTTTTTCCGCGGTATTGCCGCGCTGCCGCTGGGGCAGCGACTCAAGGTGGACCGGAACGCGATCGATGTCCGGCCCTGCGCGGCGCGGTTCGATGGTCCCGATATCCGTTTCGCGCGCGACTCGGATTATGTCGATGCGGCGAGCGAACTGCTCCGCGACGCGATCGCCAGCGCGATGCGCGCGACGGCAACGCCCGCCGCGGCGCTCAGCGGTGGGTATGATTCGGCCGCCGTCGTCGTCGGCGCGCTCGACCATCTGTCTGGCAGCGAACCATTGCTCAGCTTTACCGCCGTGCCCGAGCCGGGTTGGGACGGCGTCGCGCACGGTCCGCGCCGGATTGGCGACGAATCGGGCCATGTCCGCGCGCTGGCCGCGATGTACCCCGCGCTCGACGCGCGTTTCGTCGATGCCGCGGGCGCGCCGTTCGACCGCGATCTCGATGCGATCATCGCGCTCGCCGAGGCGCCGCCGGTCGGCATGGCGAACCTGACCTGGTCGGTCGAGCTGAACCGCGCGGTCGCAGCTAGCGGGCGCAGCGCGCTGCTCGTCGGCGCCAGCGGCAACGGCACGCTCAGCGCCAGCGGCCGCGCGCGCTATCCGCAGCTGTTGCGGAGCGGCCGCTGGGCAACGCTCGCCGCCGAGCTGCGCGCCGCGCACGGCGGCCGCGGCATGCACGCCGGCGCCTGGTCGCAAGCGCTCCGCCCGCTGCTACCCGCTGCCGTGGACAGAGCGGTCGCGCGCATGCGTGGGCAGCACGATCTGAAAGGCTTTACCGTCCATTCGCCGATTCACCCCGATTTCGCGCGCGACTTTGCGGCCGAACCGAAAGGCTATGCCGGTTTCGCGTCGCCGCGTGCGATGATGCTGCACATCGCAGCGGGCGGCGCGAAGGACCAGGGGCAGGGCTTTCGTCACGCGATGCAGACGTTGACCGGGGTGGCCGCGCGCGACCCGCTCGGCGACCGCAAGATATTGCAATTCTGCCTCGGCCTGCCGCCCGAACAATTTCTCGACCGCGGCGAGGACCGGCGGCTGATCCGGCGGATGATGGCGGGGCGGCTGCCCGACGCCTATTTCGCTCCCGAACGCGGGCGGCAGGGCGCCGACTGGCATGTGCGGATCACGCGCGACCTGCCGCGTTACCGCGCCGAAGTCGAATGCATGGCAGACGACGCCGACCTGTCGCGACGCTTCGATGTTGCGCGGCTGCGCCGTTTGCTCGACACGTGGCCCGCGCACACGCCGCGCGGATTCGCAGACCATCCCGATTATCTCCTCGCGCTCTATGGGCTGGGGCGGGCACTGGCGATGGCGCGGTTCATATTATGGGCGAGGGGATAGGATTGCCGCGCGAGATACCTTTCACGGTCGAGGCTGATCTCGAACTGGGCAGCCGGATCGCGCCGTTCCTCGTCGCGTCGGGGGCGGACGTGGTCATTGCCGAGGGTGACGTGCCGGCGTCGATCGCCGATCCGGTGATCACCGGGGTGGCGCACAGCGTCAACGCGCGGCAGCTGCTGCTCGAGGTTCCCGGCGGCGCGCGCTTCCTGGTCGAGGATGGCGCGCGCATCACCTATGACCGGCGCGGCGCGTCGGACCGCGAAGTCGCGCTGTTCCTGCTCGGATCGGCGTGGGGCGGGCTCTGTTACCAGCGCGGGCTTCTTCCCCTGCACGCGAGCGCGATCATCGCCGATGGCCGCGTCCACGCCTTCACCGGTCCGTCGGGGGCCGGCAAGTCGACCCTCGTCGCGGCGCTCGCCGACCGCGGGCACAGCTTCTTTACCGACGACGTGCTGATCGTCGACGCGGCGCGCATCGGATCGGCCGCCGACTGCTATGTCGGGCAGAAGGATCTGAAGCTTTGGGACGACGCGCTCGAACTGACCGGCGCCGCGGCGATGGGGCCGGTGCGCGACGCGCCCGAATTCAACAAATATTTCGCCGCGCCGGCGGTGCAGTCGGCGGCGGCGGCGGGACGGCTGGCCAGCCTGACGATCCTGGGCACCGACGCTACGCGCGCCGGCGTTGACGGCTTTGCGATGACGCAACTCGACGGCGGCCGCGCGCTCCAGCAGCTGCGTGACAGCGTCTATCGCCCGCGCTTCGCGATCGGCACCTGGGGCCGCCAACGCCTGTTCGAAACGCTGGGGCGGCTGATTGCCGGGGTGCAGGTGCAGTTGTTCGACCGGTCGACGGTCAGAACGGCATTCGGCGACAGCACCGCCTTCGTCGATCGCTGGATCGGCGACTGGAGCGCCCACAGCGATGATGGGTGACGCAGGTCCGGCGCGCCGCATTTGCTGGCTCGCCTCCTATCCGAAGTCGGGAAATACCTGGACGCGCATCCTGCTCGGCAATCTGCTGCGCGAGCAGGACGACGCGCGGCTCGTCGCGCTCGGCGGCGCGATATCGAGCAACCGGACGATGTTCGACAATCTGACCGGGCTTTCGTCGGCCGACCTCACCGATGACGAGATCGACCTGCTGCGTCCCGACGGCTACCGGATGCTCGCCGCCGAAGCCCGCGACCGGCTGTTCATCAAGGTCCACGACGGCTGGCACGCCAATATGCGCGGCGATCCGCTGTTCCCGGGCGACGTGTCGATTGGTGCGATCTACCTCGTGCGCGATCCGCTGGATGTCGCGATTTCCTATGCCTATCATCAGGGGCACCAGGATTTCGCGCGCGTCGTCGAACAGATGAACAATCCCGCGCATGTGATGGCGGGCGGCAAGGGCCGCCAGCTGCGCCAGCGCACGCTGGGCTGGTCGGGCCATTATCGCAGCTGGCATGCGCAGCAAGACATTCCGGTGCTGACCGTGCGCTACGAAGACATGATTGCCGACACCGCGCGCGAACTTGGCCGGATGGCCGAGTTTCTCACGATCGATGCCGACGCTGCGGTGATCGCGGCGGCGGTCGAAGCGTCGCGGTTCGACCGCTTGCGCGCCGCCGAGGAGCGCGACGGCTTCAGCGAGCGCCCCGAAAAGGCGGCGCGCTTTTTTCGCTCGGGACGCGCTGGCGAGGGTGCCGAGCGGCTCGATGCGCCATTGCAGCAGCGCCTGCGCGACTGCCACGGCGATTTGATGCTGGAACTGGGTTATGGCAATAGCCGGGCCGACGGAGGATGATGGCGTGAAGATCAACAAGACGACGGATTTCGTGGAAACGGTGGTCGGCGACGAAATCGTGCTGATGCACACCGGCGACGGTCGCTTTTTCAGCCTGACCGGCACCGCGCGGCGCGCGTGGGAACTGATCGAGACCTGCCCCGACCGCGACGCGCTCGTTGCCGCTCTGCTCGCCGAATATGACGCCGACGCGGCCGAGATTGCGGGCGATGTCGACGCGCTGCTCGCCCGGCTGGCGCAGCGCTCGCTCGTCGAGATGGCCGACTGACGATGGCCGGGGCGCGCCCTGCGCTGCGCCCGCGGATCGCCCATGCGCTCCGCTGGCGTTGGCGCGTGGCCGAGACGATCGCGGCGCTGGTCGCGGCGCGTTTCCTGGTGCGCTTCGTGCCCTTCGGCGGCTGGCGCCGCACGCTCGGGCCGATGTCCGGTGGAGCGGCGCCGATCCCGCTTTCGGAACCCGACCGGCAACTCGTCCGCGCGGTCGCCCGCGATGTCGCCCGCTGGGCGCCGCGGCTGCCGCTGCGGCTCGTCTGTCTGCCGCGCGCGATGGCGGCGCGCTGGGTGCTCGCGCGGCGCGGAATTGCCGGACGTATC
Source organism: Sphingopyxis sp. (assembly GCF_050916055.1). Lineage (GTDB taxonomy): Bacteria > Pseudomonadota > Alphaproteobacteria > Sphingomonadales > Sphingomonadaceae > Sphingopyxis. The sequence continues at coordinate 1,562,944 of NZ_CP051527.1, read as the reverse complement.
GTGATCGGAGCGCGGCGCGGCACGGCCGAAAATCCCGTCGATCTCCACGCCTGGTTGATGGTCGGCGACATCTGCGTGACCGGCGACGCCGAGCGCCGCTCGTTCGAGGCATTCGCCCGTCGCGGCGGTTCGGCCGCGTAGCGCCGGCGCGCGCGAAACCGTGTCCCAAAAATGCACCCTGGCGGCTCTTGCAGGGGGCGGGGGAGGCGCGTAAGGCATTGAGGCGGGAAGGGAAGGGAAATCCGGTGTTTACCAAAAGGCATGCGATAGCCTGGGCGGCGGTGGCCGCGTTGAGCTTGCTTCCGGCCGATCCTGCCCTTGCGGCGGCGCTTGGCGATCCGGCGGGTTCGGGGGCGCTGGTTTCGGCGGTTCGCTGGCTGCAGGGAACGTTGCTCGGCACCGTCGCCACCGTCGTCGCGGTGATCGCCGTGGCGTCGGTCGGCTTCCTGATGCTGACCGGGCGGATCAACTGGCGCTATGGCGCGACGGTGATCCTCGGCTGTTTCATCCTGTTCGGCGCCGCGAGTATCGTAGCCGGAATCCAGTCGACCGCAGCGGGCGGATAGCATGGAGGGGCTGGGGCAGGATCCATTGTTTGTCGGATTGACGCGGCCCCAGATGTTCGCCGGCGTCCCCTACGGCTATTTCATCGTCAACGGCGTGATCGCCGCCGAATTCTTCCTGATCTTCCGGTCGGCCTGGGCGATCGGCGTGGCGTTGCTGGTGCACGGGATCGGGATGATCCTGTGCCTGCGCGAACCGCGCTTCTTCGATCTATGGGTGACGCGGCTCAGCCAGTGTCCGCGCGTCCGCAACTATGCGTTGTGGCAGTGCAACTCCTACCGCCCCTGAGCCCCGACGGGAAAGCCTATGCGCGGGAAAAGGCGGCGGGGCATCATCTGCCCTATGCCCGCCATGTCGATGATCTGACGATCGAGACGCGCGACGGCATGCTGATGCAGGTCGTCCAGCTGCGCGGCCTGTTGTTCGAAACCACCGACAGCAACGAACTGAATTATCGCAAGACGTTGCGCGACGCGATGCTGCAGGCGATGGCCTCGTCGCGCTTTGCCGTCTATCACCACATCGTCCGCCGCCGCGCCGACGTCGCGCTCGACGGCGAGTTTCCCGACGATTTTTCGCGGCGGCTCGATGCGAGCTGGCGCGGCCGCGTCGCCGCCAAGTCGCTGTATGTGAACGACCTGTTCCTGACGATCGTGCGCCGTCCCGCGCCGGGTCGGGTCGGGCTGCTCGATCGGCTGCGCGGCTGGTTCGACCGGTCGGGGCTCGATGACGAAGCGCGCATCGCGCAGGATCTGCGCGAACTCGACAATGTCCGCGAGGCGCTGGTCGCGCAGCTCGGCAGCTACGCGCCGCGCGTGCTGAGCGTTTACGACAGCGACCACGGCCCCTGTTCCGAACTGCTCGAATTTCTGTCGGTGCTGTTCAACGGCGAAATGCGCCCGGTGCGCCTGCCGCATCAGGACATCGGCGCCTATCTGCCCTATCGGCGGATCAGCTTCGGGCAGGATATGGTCGAACTCGGCCCTGTCGGGGCGGGGGCGCGCAACTTTGCCGCGATGGTGTCGATCAAGGATTATCCGGCGCAGACCGGGCCGGGCATGCTCGACGACATCTTGCGGCTGCCGTGCGAGCTGGTGATCAGCCAGTCCTTCGCCTTCGTCGATCGCCAGGCGGCGCTCGGGCGAATGAACCTCGTGCTGCGGCGGATGCGCGCCGCCGACGACGAGGCGGTCAGCCTGCACCAGCAATTGTCGGGTGCAAAGGACGATGTCGCCGCAGGCCGTGCCGGCTTCGGCGAGCATCATTTGACGCTCGCGGTGCATGGCGGCAGCCCTGCCGAGGTCGATGCCAATGTCGCCGAAGTGCTCGCGGCGCTCGCCGACCTCGGCATCATCGCGGTGCGCGAGGATGTCGGGCTCGAACCCGCCTTCTGGGCGCAATTTCCGGCGAACTTCAAATATATCGCCCGCCGCGGCCTGATTTCGACGAGCAATTTCGCAAGCTTTGCGAGCGGCCACAATTTCCCGCTGGGGCAAGCGCAGGGCAATCACTGGGGCGACGCGGTGACATTGCTCGAAACCACCGCCGCGGGCCCCTATTTCTTCAATTTCCATCAGGGCGACCTCGGCAATTTCACCGTCATCGGGCCTTCGGGATCGGGCAAGACCGTTGTCGTCAACTTCCTGCTCGCGCAGGCGCGCAAATATCGCCCGCGGATCGTGCTGTTCGACAAGGACCGCGGCGCCGAACTGTTCATCCGTGCGGTCGGCGGGCGCTACGACGTCCTGCGCCCCGGCGAGCCCGCGGGGCTCAACCCGCTCCACCTCGACGACACCCCCGCGAACCGCCTGTTCCTGATCGACTGGGTGACGACGCTGGCGGGCGGCGCCGACGCCGAGGAACATGCCGCGATCAAGGATGCGATCGACGCCAACTATGCGCAACCCGCCAGCTTCCGGCGGCTGCGCCACTTGGTCGAGCTGTTCCGCGGCGGGCATCGCCCGCATTCGGCCGACCTGTGGTCGCGGCTCCAACCCTGGTGGGGCGAGGGCGAACGCGCGTGGCTGTTCGACAACGAGGTCGACCGCACCGACCTCACCGCCGAGACCGTCGGCTTCGACATGACCGAAATCCTCGACGATGCGGCGCTGCGCACCCCGGCGATGATGGTGCTGTTCCACCGGGTCGAGGAACGTCTGTCGGGCGTCCCCGCGATCATCATGGTCGACGAGGGCTGGAAGGCGCTCGACGACGATGTGTTCGTGCGCCGCATCAAGGATTGGGAAAAGACGATCCGCAAGCGCAACGGCATCGTCGGCTTTGCGACGCAAAGCGCGCAGGACGCGCTCGAAAGCCGAATCGCCAGCGCGATCATCGAACAGGCCGCAACCCAGATCTTCATGGCCAATCCAAAGGCGCGCGTCGACGATTATTGCGACGGCTTCGGCCTGTCGCAGCACGAATATGACATCGTCCGCACGCTGCCCGACGACGCGCATTGCTTCCTGATCAAGCATGGCGGCGACAGCGTCGTTGCGCGGCTCGACCTGTCGGGCGAAAAGGAATTGCTGACCATCTTGTCGGGCCGCGAGCATACGGTGCGGCTGCTCGACGAAATTCGCGCGGAAAGCGGCGACGACCCGGCGGCGTGGATCCCGCGCCTGATGGAAAGGGCCTGAGCCATGGCCTGTCCGACCGTCGCCCCGGGAGATCCGTTCCTGTTCGGGATGCTGCGCGCGATCGACTGTCATGCCCAGACGATTGGGGCCTCGGGGTATCAGGCGCTGTCCTCGCCGCTGTCGACGATTTCGCTACTGACCACCGGGGTGCTGACGATCTTCGTCGCGTTGTTCGGATATCGCATGCTGGTGGGGCAGACGCCGGCGCTCCGCGACCTGGTGATCGCGATCGTCAAGATCGGCTTCGTGCTGATGCTGGTGACCAGCTGGCCCGCCTATCGCACCCTGATCTATGACGTCGTCGTGCGCGCGCCGGCCGAACTGGCCGCCGCTATCGGCACGTCGGCCGCGCTGCCCGGCACGCACTCGGGGCTTGCGGGACGGTTGCACGGCATCGACGAACAGATCGTCGAATTTTCGCGGCTCGGATCGGCCGACATCAGCGCGCTGCGGCAGAATGCAGGCAGCGGCGAATTGCCGCGTTTCGACCCGGTCAAGGACCGCGAAACGATCGCGACGGGCCGCAGCGTCTATCTCGCGGCCACGCTCGCCGCGTTCGGCGCGGTACGACTGGTCGCCGGCGTGCTGCTCGCGGTCGGGCCGCTGTTCCTGCTTTTCCTGCTGTTTCAGGGCACCATCGGGCTGTTCGCCGGCTGGGTTCGCGGACTGGTCTGGGCCGCGCTCGGCTCGCTCGCGACGACGATCGGTTTCGGGGTCCAGCTCGCGCTGTTCGACTCCTGGCTGGCGCAATTGCTGACCTTGCGCCGCGCTGGCGCACCGGCCTATCAGGCGCCGGTGGAATTGTTCGTGATCTCGCTGGTCTTCGCGCTGCTCTCGCTCGCGCTGCTCTACGCCGCGGGCCGCGTTGCGTCGGGCTTCCGCATTCCCGATGCGGTGCATCACGCGATTGCCCCAAGCGTTTACACGCAGCTCGCGCAGGGTCTTGCCGCGCCGCAAGCGACCGCTAGCCAGGCGATCCCGGCCGAACGCAACCGCGCCACCGCCATCGCCGACGCGGTGACCCGCACGCAACGCCGCGAAACCGCGCTGCAGACGGCGAGCGGCGAGGGCGGCGGTGGCACCTCGGCACCGCGCGGCGGTTCCGTCAGCCTTGGCGCGCGCGATCCGAGCATCGGGCGCACGGTGCCGCTGGGCGAAAGTTACAGGTCGAGAACGCGCGGCCGCGTCTCGGCGCGCGCGCAGCGACGGGATGCCCGGATATGAAGAAAGTCGAACGCGAGGCACTGGATGCCTATTATCGTGAAGCGGGGAGCTGGGCCGAGGACCAGCGAGCCGCGCTCGTCCGGTCGCGGCGGATCGCGTGGATTGTCGCGGGCGTCGCCGTCGCCATGGCGGCGATGCTGGCGCTGGCGATCCTGTTCCTGACGCCGCTGAAGACCGTCGAACCCTATACTTTGCTCGTCGATCGCAACACGGGTTATGTCCAGGCGCTGAAGCCGATCGACGCCGAAAAGATCGCGCCCGACCGCGCGCTGACGCAAAGCTTCCTCGTCCAATATGTCATCGCCCGCGAAAGCTACGATTTCACGACGGTGCAGGGCGATTACCGCAAGGTGATGCTGTGGTCGGCCGAGGGGGCGCGCACGACCTATGCCAATGCGATGCAGGCAACGAACCCCGAAAGTCCGCTCGCGCGCTATCCGCGCACCGCGACGTTGCAGACGCGGGTCAAGAGCGTGTCACCGCTCGACGACGGCGCCGCGCTCGTCCGCTTCGAAACGCAGCTTCGCGATCAGGCGGGCCGCGCGACCGCGCCGCAATCGTGGGTCTCGGTGGTTCGCTACCGCTATTCGACCGCGCCGATGTCGACCGCCGACCGCTTCGTCAATCCGCTCGGCTTCCAGGTCGTCCGCTATCGCCGCGACGCCGAGGTGCTGGCGCCCGCCGCCGAGACCGGCATCGAGCCCGAAACCACGCCAGTGGCGGTTGAACCGGTTCCTGCACGCACCGTGCGGCTGGGCGATCGCGCCGCGGGGCGCGAATAGCCGATGTGGCGTCCCTTTGCCTTGATGCTGATGCTCGCCGTGGTCCCCGCCACGGCGCAGGTCCGCCCGACCCCGGGGACGGGCGACCCGCGCGTCCAGTCGGTGCTTTACGACCCGCAGCAGACGGTGCAGCTCAGCGTCGCCGAAGGGTATCAACTGACCGTCGAACTCGGCGCCGGCGAACGCATCGAAAATATCGCGGTGGGCGACAGCACCAGTTGGCAGGTGACCCCGAACCGGCGCGGCGACCATCTGTTCGTCAAATCGGTCGGCCGCGGCGCGCCGACGAACATGACCGTGATCACCGACGCGCGCAGCTATTCGTTCGAACTGATGCCGGCGTTCAACAGCTTTGAATCGGCTTTCACCGTCCGCTTCGAATATCCGCAGACTTCGGCGCCGGGGCCGGGACCGGCGCTGCCCGCCGATGTCGAGGGGCGCTACCGGCTGACCGGCAGCAAGGCGGTACGCCCGACCGCCATCTCGGACGACGGCGTGCACACCTATCTGATCTTCGCTGCGAACCAGACCTTGCCCGCCATCTACGCGCGCGACGACGACGGCAGCGAGCGGCCCGTCGAGGGGGCGATGCGCGACGGCCGTTATGTGATCGATGCGGTCGCGAGCGAACTGGTGTTCCGTCGCGACAAGCGCCGTGCGACGGCGATCCGCAAGCTGGTGCGAAAGGACGAGCGATGAGCGACACGCCGCCCGCCAATCCGCATCCCGCCGATCCGCATCCCGCCGATCCGCGTCCCGCCGATACCCGTCCCGACGTCCGACCGATGGTCGCGGTGCCGCGCAAGGGCGTGCCGATCTGGGTACTCGGCGCGGTCATGGCGTTGCTCGCCATCGGGCTGTTTTCGGCGCTCGAGGCGCGGCGCTATGCCGCCACCGCGCCCGCGACGGCCCCGCGCGCGATCGACATCAACGGCCAGCCATCGTCGATGCCGACTTTGTTCATCCCGCCCTCGCTGGCACGCGAGGCGCCGCCCGAAACGCTCGTGGTGGACGCCCCTGCTCCGGCACCGCGGCGCGCGATGCCACAGGTCCTGCCGCAGCCGCCCATGGGTTCGCCGCCGCGATACATACCGCCGCCGCCGATGGACTATCCGCCGCCACCCGCCGGGCCCACCGACGTGCCGTCGGGGCGTCCGGGCGGGACGGTGCTCGTCTATGACGCGCTCGCCCCGGCCGAAGGCGCACCCGAAGCGGCCACGGCGCGCCAGAGCCTGTTCGGTGAGCGCGCCCGCGCCTCGCGCCTCAGTCGCAAAGCCACGATCGTGCCGCAGGGCGCGCTGATCCCCGCGGTACTCGAAACCGCGCTCGATTCGAGCCGCCCGGGCTTTGCCCGCGCGATCGTATCGCGCGATGTGCGCAGCTATGACGGCACGCGCGTCCTCATCCCGCGCGGTAGCCGTCTGATCGGCGAATACCGCTCCGACGCGACGCGGGGACAGAAGCGCGCGCTGGTCACGTGGACCCGGCTCGACCGCCCCGACGGTGCGACCATCGCGCTCGAATCGCCGATCGCCGATCCCGCCGGGCGCACCGGGGTGCGTGGCCGCGTCAATTCGCATTTCTTCGAGCGCTTCGGCGCCGCGTTCCTGCAAACCGCCTTGTCGATCGGCGAAAATCTGGCGCTGCGCAGCGCCGATTCATCGGTGGTCGTCGCCTTGCCCGGCTCGTTCCAGGGCGGCACGGCGTCGACGAACGACGAGAATGAGATACCGCCGACGATCAAGGTCAAGCAGGGGACATCGATCACCGTCTTCGTCGCGCGCGACCTCGATTTCACCGGGGTCGAGAGCGGGCGATGACGGCGGCGGACGCCGCGGGCGAGCCGGTCTATCTCGGCCTGTATCTGGCGCCCTTCGCCGAATTACTGGCGCGCGAAGATCTCACCGATTTCTATGTGAACCGCCCCGGCGAGGTCTGGGCCGAAACGGTCGGCGGCGGGGTCGAGCGGCTGGCGATGCCGGCGCTCGACGAAAAGACGCTGTCGCGGCTCGCGCGCCAAATCGCCGCCTTCACCCATCAGGGGATCAGCCGCGCGCATCCGTTGCTCGCGGCGACGCTGCCCGATGGTTCGCGCGTCCAGGTCATCGCGCCGCCGGCGACGCGCGGCGGGATGCTGCTCGCGGTGCGCAAGCATGTGGTGCAGGATATGTCGCTCGCCGATTACACCCGCTGCGGCGCCTTTTCGGCAACCAGCAGCGGTGCGCTGGCGGATCGCAGCGCGACCGACACGACGCTGCGCGCCCTGAGAGACGCGGGAGAATATGGCGAGCTGCTCGCCACCGCGGTGCGGGCACGGCGCAATATATTGATCGCCGGCGGCACCTCGACCGGCAAGACCACCTTCCTCAACGCGCTGATCGCCGAGATTCCGGCGCGCGAGCGGCTGATCTATATCGAGGATACGCCCGAATTGAAGCTGCGGCACGAGAATGGCATCGGGCTGCTCGCGGCGCGGTCGGCGCTGGGGGAGGCGAGCGTCACCGCCGACGATCTGCTCGCGGCATCGCTGCGGATGCGCCCCGACCGCATCATCCTCGGCGAGCTGCGCGGCCCCGAAGCCTTTACCTTTCTGCGCGCGGTGAACACCGGGCATCCGGGATCGATGACGACCGTCCACGCCGACAGCCCGCAGCGTGCGATCGAGCAGATCGCGCTGCTCGTGCTCCAGACCGGCACCTCGCTTGCGCGCGCCGACGTCGATCATTATGTGCGCAGCACGATAGACGTCTATGTTCAGTTGGCGCGCAGCGACGGTCGACGCCACATTTCCGAGGTAATCCTGCGCGACTGACGCAAAAACGGGCTGAACAGCGTCCAGCCCGTTTTGTCATTGCAACAGGAACGGCGGCTTGCGCCGCGATTCCGGAAAGCGCGCGGCTTCAGCTCGCCGAGGTGTTGACACCGCCGGCGCCGTCGCTGCCGAGGCCGACCCCGTTCAGCACGTCACCCATGCCCAGGTCCAAATCGACGAGCTCGGGCTTCGTCCACTCGGACTTGGCAGGTGCAGTCGCTTCGTTACGGTTTTCCATGATAGTCTCCCTCGATTGGTGATGTTTACATAATTACGGACGCTGTGGAAAGATGCCTGACAAGGCGATGCAGGGGAACAGGGTCAGATAGGGCGCCTGGTTCGAGAACGGCTGGCCGCCGCCCGCCAACCCCATCGGTGCTGCCGCTTCGTTCAGATAGGCGGCGGGAGTCGGCGGGGCGCCGGGCTGATAGTCGTCGTCCGTGACGGCAAAGCCGTTGCGCAGCGCGCGGGTTGAGTTGGCACCCTGCGACGAGTTTTTCATCAGCGTCTGGTGGGTGTGGATCGGCATTTGCGTCATCATCAGCGTGGTCGACGTCGTGCCGCCCTCTTCGCCGAGTACGCGCGGGGTCAACCCCGGACCATTGCCTTGTCCGATAATGCCGCGCCCCTGCAGGTCGGGCAGCGCAAAGGTGGTCGTCCCGTTGCCGCCATAAGTCGTGCCGAGCAGCGAGAACAGCGCGGTGTTTGCGGCGATGGACATAAGCTGCCCCTGCGCCGAGGTCCAGCCGCGCGGGCAGAAATTATAGGGATACATGACGACCTGTCCGAGGAAAGGTTCGGCGCCGGCATGGGCGGGAGTGGTTGTCATCAGGCTGCCGGCCAGCGCGGTGGCGGCGGCAAGGCAATATTTGAATTTCGACATGGCTTACGCTCCTGTCTGCTATTTGCGGTTAAAAGGTCGGGGCATTCGCGAACCGTCAGTTCCGGCTCGGAAAAATACCCGTCAACGCAATGCAATATTGGGTGGTGAGGTAAGGCGACTTCAGGGGCAACGGAGCGCTCGCGCCGGCCGGTGCCACCTGAAGCGTCGACGTATCCATATTGTTGGCGGGTGTTGCGCCCCCCTGGAATTTCGTCTCGGCCGCACTGGCCAGCGTGTTGCGCGCCGCGCTATCCACTGTGCCCGCATTGGGTGACACGCGAATGCGCGCCTGATGAGTGTGCGTCGGCAGCTCATTGGTCGTCAGCGTGGTGCTTTCGGTGCCGGCAACCTGCCCGAGCGTGTAGAAGCTGCCGCCCGACAATTGTCCCTGGCCGATCGGCGTACGCCCGCGCAGGTCGGGCAGAGCGAAGGTGGTCGTCCCGTTGCCGCCATAGGTCGTGCCGAGCAGCGAGAACAGCGCCGCGTTCTGGGCAATCCCAAGGATCTGCCCCGACGTGCTGGCCCAGTTGCGCGGGCAATAGTTGAATCCGAAGTTGGCGATTTCGCCGATATAGTTGAAATCGCCGCTTTGAGCGGCGGCGGGCGTTATCGATGTCCATCCCAGCGCAAGCGCACCGGTGGCCACCATCAGTTTCGATTTTTTCATGAGAATGTCTCCTCGCGGATCCGGTTCATCCGGACCAGCTGAACGGTGGCGTCAGTTCTGCGACGGAAAAATACCGACCGCCGCGACACAGTTCCGCAGGGCTAGGAACGGCGATTGAATGGCGACCGGCTGGCTGCCCCCGGCTGTGCTCACTTCGACCGTCGCCGCGTTGAAGAAATTCGCGCCCTCGACGGTGTGATAGGCAGCAGCCGAACTTTCGGCCGGAAAATTGTTCACCGGCGAGGCCGAGTTGCCCAGATAAGGATGCGCCTTGAGCAGTGCAGTGTGGGTATGGGTTGGCATATTCTGCGTCGTCAACGTCACCGATTCGTTGCCGCCGACCTGACCGACCACATAGTTCGACAGCCCAGGGCCCTGAAACTGCGATTGACCGAAGCGCCCGCGATAATCGGGCAGGGCAAAGGTGTTCACCCCATCGCCGCCATAGATCGTGCCGTAGAGAGTGTACAAGATCTCATCATTCGCAATCGACAGCAAAGCGCCATTGGCTTCGTAATAGCCGACCGGACAGAAAGTGTACGGGACCGTTATGATGTCGCCGACAAACGGTGTCTGCGCCGTCGCCGGCGCCAGCGCGGTGGCGCTCGCGGCACCGGCCAGCAAAGCCAGCGCGGCCTTCATCCTTCGCTTCATTTTATATTCCCCCAAGTTCGCTCGACTCCCCGAACTGGGCGATGTTGACCCACCTCAGGACAAAAGTAAAGAAAGTTGACGCTATGTTCCCAAATAGTTGCGCTTCGCCGATACTGTGACGCGACGACGGGAGCGCGGTTCGATTGACACAGAGCGGTCGGACTGCTAGCGCGCAGCGCTTGCCGCCATGCCCCGAAAAGGGCTGGCCTCTCCTATATCTAAGGAAACAATATGGCCCGCGTTACCGTCGAGGATTGCGTCGACAAAATCTCCAACCGGTTCGACCTCGTGCTGCTGTCGGCGCACCGCGCGCGTGAAATTTCGGGCGGCTCGGAACTCACCATCGACCGCGACCGCGACAAGAACCCGGTCGTCGCGCTGCGCGAGATCGCCGAACAGACCGTGCGTCCCAAGGATCTGAAGGAAGCGCTGGTCGGTTCGTTGCAGAAGGTCGTCGTCGACGACGACGATACGCCGGACGAAATCAGCTCGATCAGCCGCTCGGCCGAGGCGCTCCGCCTGACCGCCGCGGCACCGCCGCGCAGCCCGGCGGGCGGCGGCAGCGATTTCGAATAGATCGCGCTAGCTTTAAAGTCTGAAAGGGGCCGTGGGAAACCGCGGCCCCTTTTCGCATTCAGGCGACGTCGGTCAATTCGGCAATGCGGATCGCCTTCGACGCCAGCAGCGGATCGACGATGCGCTGGATGCGGGGCGCGCGCGGCGATGCGACCGCGATGTTGAACAGGCTGTTGGCGACGACGTCGGCGATCTGCACCCCGTCGCTGCGCTTGCTGTCGGCGAGTGCGGCGCGGCCCCAGTGGCCGAGCCCCGCCTGAATCTCCTCGCGCACCCGCGCCAGAATGGTGGGGTCATAGCGACCGTCGTCGATCACCACATCGGTGCACACGCCCCCCGTTTCGGGCAGCCACCGCCCGATCGCGAGGTTGAGGAGCGCGGCGTACAGCGCCAGGTCGCTGGGCAGCGTACCGCCCGGCCCCGCGGCGAGGCGGTCGCGCCTGGCGACCGCGACCCACGCCCGCCCGCCGGCGCGGTCGAACAGTTCGAGCAGATAGGCGCGCTCGACGACGCTGATCCGGCTGCCCTTCAGCTCACCGCGCAATCCGGTGACGCTGCGAAACCGGTCGTGGATCGCGCCCGCCGCCTCGGGGGTGAGCATCACTGCAGCAAAGGTCATCGCGCCGGCATTCAGCCCGCCCGATTCGTCGCAATAGATCGTCATCGCCGCTTGCCAGCCCGGCCTCGGTTCATTTGACGCGGCCGAAGAAGGCGACCGATCGGCTCGCGCCGGGCGCGATCGCGTCGCCCAGCAGCCAGCGGACATGCGTTACATCGGTCATCGTCGCGGCCCGCGGTGCGGCGCCGGGCGCGGGGACGGTCAGCGCACCGAGCGCGCCGAAATTCTTGCCACCGTCGGCGGACACGCTGAAACCTGCGCCGTCGGTGGTGCCGTCAAAGACCAGGCCGTCAGGGATCGGGTTGACGATATTGACCCCGGAAGCAGGCGTCGCGCCGCTGTTGGTAAAGGTGAGGGCGACACGCACCCGGTCGCCGGGCACGACGACATCGGGCGCGCCGTAGGTTTTTGCGGCAGGCGCGCCGTTTGCGGCGGGGAGCGACTTTTCAAGTTCGATGACCGAGGTCAGCGCGCCCTTGTCCTGCGCGAGCGCGGGCTGCACCGCCAGCAGGGGGGCCAGCAGCGGCGCCACCATGGCCGCGATAATTCGTGCGCGATACGTCCCGGTCAACGGCCGTCTCCTTGTTGGTCCGCGCCGTGACGGCGCCTCAGGCAGGGCAGGGATAGCGCTTCTTCATCAGCGCGTCGAACGCCATATAGACCGACACCGACGGTCGCACCCGCGCCGGATAGCCGCGCAGATGCGCGATCCACTGTTCAGGGGTCAGCGTGCCCGATTCGGGCGGACAACTCGTCGTCTTTCGTCCGGCGCGGCGCTGCGCATCGATCCGCGACTTATAGCGCTTGCCCGCGGCAACGACCTCGTTGCGCAGCCGGATCCCCTCGGGCGTTGCGATAGCGAGCGGCCCGAGCGGCAGCACCGTATCGGCGCGGCGCAGGAAGGCGGCGACGCTCATGTCGCCGGGCGCCATGCCGCACAACAGCGCCCCGACGACGCAAGCGGTCAACGCGCGGGTGCCGGCGGTCACGATCGTCGGCATCCGGCGCAATCGGCCGCTAGGCGCCTTGCGGGTTGGCATCGCCGAACGGGCGCGGCTTGCGCTTGATCTGGGGCAGCGAGCCCGCATGGCCGGTCACCGGGGTGCCGCGCTTGTCGGCATCGTCCTCGCGGCCGATGTCTTCGCCCTTGATCGCGCGCTTCGATTCCTCGCCCGACAGCGTCTCATATTCGAGCAGCGCGCCGGCGAGCAGGTGCAGCTCGTCGAGATGATCGGTCAGCACCTTGCGCGCCACATTCTCGCCCTCTTCGACCAGACGGCGGACCTCGGCGTCGATCAACCGCGCGGTGTCTTCGGACATATTCTGCGCTCGCGAGACGCTGTGGCCCAGGAACACCTCGTCCTGATTGTCACGATAGCGCAGCCAGCCGAGCTTGTCGGACATGCCATATTCCATCACCATCGCGCGCGCCATTTCGGTCGCCTGCTGGATGTCGTTCGACGCGCCGGTGTTGAGCTCGTCCTTGCCATAGATCAGCTGCTCGGCGATGCGGCCGCCGAAGCAAAGTGCGAGGCGCGCCTTCATCTGCTTCATATTGGTCGAATAGCGGTCGCGTTCGGGCAGGTTCCACGTCACGCCCAAAGCGCGGCCGCGCGGAATGATCGTGACCTTGTGCAGCGGGTCGCACCCGTCAACGTGCAGCGAGACGAGCGCATGGCCGGCCTCGTGATAGGCGGTCGACTTCTTTTCGTCCTCGGTCATCACCATCGAACGCCGTTCGGCGCCCATCATGACCTTGTCCTTGGCTTCCTCGAACTCGTTCGATGCGATCAGCCGCTTGCCGCGGCGCGCGGCGAGCAGCGCGGCCTCGTTGCAGAGGTTGGCCAGATCGGCGCCCGAAAAGCCGGGGGTGCCGCGCGCGACGCGGCGCAGGTCGACGTCGGGCGCCAGCGGCTTCTTGCGCGTGTGGACCTCGAGGATCTTCTGGCGCCCGTCGATGTCGGGGCGCGGCACGACCACCTGGCGGTCGAAACGGCCCGGGCGGAGCAGCGCGGGGTCGAGCACGTCGGGGCGGTTGGTCGCGGCGACGATGATGATGCCTTCATTCGCCTCAAAGCCGTCCATTTCGACGAGCAGCTGGTTGAGCGTCTGTTCGCGCTCGTCATTGCCATTGCCCAGGCCCGCACCGCGATGGCGGCCGACTGCGTCGATTTCGTCGATGAAGACGATGCACGGCGCGTTGCGCTTGGCCTGTTCGAACATGTCACGGACGCGGCTGGCACCGACGCCGACGAACATCTCGACGAAGTCGGAGCCCGAAATGGTGAAGAACGGCACGCCTGCCTCCCCCGCGATCGCGCGGGCGAGCAGGGTCTTGCCGGTACCAGGCGAGCCCACGAGCAGCGCGCCCTTGGGAATCTGGCCGCCGAGTTTCGAGAATTTGGTCGGGTCCTTCAGGAACTCGACGATCTCCTCCAGCTCCTCGCGCGCCTCGTCGATGCCGGCGACGTCGTCGAAGGTGACCCGCCCCTGCTTTTCGGTGAGCATTTTCGCGCGCGACTTGCCAAAGCCCATCGCGCCCGATCCATTGCTTTTCTGGACCTGACGGAACACGAAGAAAGCAATGCCGAGGATCAGGATGAACGGCAGCGCCTGGACGAGCAGAAAAACCCAGACATTGCCTGCCTCGGTGGGCTTGCCGTCATATTTGACGCCATTGTCGTTGAGCAACTTGAGCAGTTCGGGGTCGCGGATCAGGTTTGCGCTGAATGGGTCGCCGTTCGACAGTGTGCCGGTGGCGCGTTCTTCGGTCAGCACGACGTCCTTGACGCCACCCTCGACGATCTTTTCGCGGAACTCGGAATAGGTCAGCGGGGTGCCCGCGGGCTGCGACGCACCGCCGAACATCGAGGCGACGAGGAGCATGGCAAGCAGAATGCCGCTCCAGATCATCACGCTCTTCATCCAGGGGTTGCCCTGCGGTTCCTTGTCGTCCTGCATGCGGAATCTTTCCCAATCGTCGCGTGTTTCGCGACTATACCCGCACAAGATAGGACAATCGCGTTAAATGACAATGAGCCTGTCAGGGCTTTTTCGGTGCTTTCCGGCGCGGCGCCGCCGAAATGCGCCAGATCGTGCCCTCAAGGCCGCGGACGGCATCGATGAGCAGCGCGCCGACCATCGCCCGCCGCCCGGCGCGCATCGCGGCGATGACGCCGTCGAGCGATGCGCCGCGCAGCGACAGTTGCGGGTCGTTCGCGCGCAGCCGCTGGGTCACGACGCGCCGGAAGATTTCGGGCGGATAGCCGTCGTCGCGGATCACCGCGATGTCCGACGCATCGGGCCATGCCGCGACCAGCCGCTCGACCGCCCAGTCGATCGCGTCGTCGGCCTCGGCGAGCCAGCCCGCCGACCTTGCGGCGGCTTCGGGGTCGAGCGCGGTCTGCGATCGCAGCGCCTGGCGCAGCCGCGCGCGGTCGAAGCGATCGTCGCTGTTCGAAGGGTCGTCGACGAAGGGGATATCCTGCTCCAGCGCCAGATGCACGAGGTCGGCACGCCGCCAGTGGAGCAGCGGGCGCAGCACCACGCCGTTGCGGGCGCGGATCGCCGCCAGCCCGCCGACCCCGCTGCTGCGATTGAGCCGCATGACGATCGTCTCGAGTTGGTCGTCGGCATGGTGTGCGGTCACGATGTGATCGATCGCCTGTTCGGCGCGCCATGTTTCGAGCAACCGATAGCGTTCGGCCCGCGCCGCGGCTTGCAGCGAGCCCCTGATCGGCGCCGCGGGGCGGAGCGTCGCGTGCGCGACATGTTCGCGCCGGCAATAGCCCGCGACCATCCGCGCTTCGTCGTCCGACCCGGTGCGCACGCCATGATCGACCGTTGCCGCGCGGACCTGTCCGGGCAGCAGCGCGGCCATCAGCCATAGCAAGGCCATGCTGTCGGGGCCGCCCGACACGGCGACGCCGTAATGCAGCCGGTGCCAGTCAGCCCCTGCGACCGCGGCGAGATCGACCGCGAGCCGGTCGACCGCGCTCGCCTCAGCAGCCGGCTTTTGTTTTTGCGGCGGCAGCATCGTCCCTGACATCCTTGGGAGCCTTGTCCCCATAGACTTCTTCGAGCTCGCGGAAAGCCTTGCACGCATCGGCCTTGCGCCCGAGCTTGTCGAGCGCGACCCCCATGTACATCAGGCTGTGCGGCGCCCGCGCACCGCTCGGCCGGTCCTTGTAATTGTTGTAAAAGGCGACCGCAGCAAGGCTGGGCTTGCCCTCGTCGAGATAGGCGCGGCCGAGCAGGTTCTGCGCATAGCTGGCGGTCCCGGCGTTCGGCCATTTGGCAACGACCTGCTTCAGCTGTGCCTGCGCCTCGGGATAGAGCTTCGCGCTCCACAGCCGGTAGCCATAATCATAGGTGTCCTGCACCTCGTTGCCCGTCGCCGGGATTTCGACCTTCTTGACCAGCGCCAGCCGCGCCGCATCGGGGGCAGCAGCCGCGGCGGGCTTGGCCGCCGGCTTTTTCGCCGGGGCCGCAGCAAGCGTCGCGGTGGCGGCGGGCGGCCGCGCCGCGGGTTCGGACCCCAGGCTGGCCGGCGTTTCGACCGCCGCCGGGGCAAGGCGCCGGTCCATCTCGGCCTTGTAGGCCGCGAACTGCTTTTCGAGTTCGCGCAGCTGGAAGGCATTTTGTTCGGACTGGCCGGTCAGCGTCTGCAACTGCGATTCCAGGGCATCGACGCGCGCGGTCAGGTCGATCACCGGTGCGTTCGTCCGGGCGCGCTCGCCGGGCGTGTTGTCGGGCGCGATCTCGCCTTCGAAAAAGGCCGGGCTGCCACCCGGAAAGACCGAACGCTGGACCGCCCGCATTTCCTTTTCGAGCCGTTCGACGCGCTTGTCGACACTGGCCTCCTGCGCCTGCGCGACCGGAACGGCCGCACTCAACGCGACCACCGCCGCTCCGAGCAAGTTGATATGATGCGTCTTCATCTGCCGTACGGCCCCCACCAGTTAACCATTTTTGACAATCGCGGTCATAGCGCCGCAACCCGCGACAGCGCAAATCCATTTCGGTGCAAGGTCGCATCGGTCCGCCGGACCGATGCCGCGGCTCACCCCTTGGTGGCGGGAGCCGGGGCGGCTGGCGCCCCGCCGCTGTCGGCGCGCGCGACCAGATCGGCGGGTTTCAGCGATATGCCTTTGACCAGCGTGTCGGCGGGACCGGTGGCGCCGACGTCGCGGCCGCTGACCGTGATCTTCAGCGCCTGCGGGCGGCTGGTGCGCAGCGTGAACTGCTCGACATAGGCGGGCGGCACCGCATAGGTTTCGCCGGGGTCGAGCGTGCGCCAATTCTCGGTCTTGCCCGCGGCATCGTCGAAGCCGACCCAGACCTCGGCCTCGCCAACCGCGGTCAGCACGACCGGCGCGTTGGCCGCGACACCCGCCTGGCCGGCCTTGGCCGCCGCGGGGGCGGTGACGCCGGCAGCGGGGGTTTCTGATTCATCGGCCGCGCGCGTCTGCGCCGCAACCAGCGCCTCGTCGGGTTCGACCGACAGAAAGCGCCAGACGCCATAGGCCGACACCAGCACCAGCGCGACGATGACCAGCGTCCAGGTCAGCCGCGCGGTCGGCAAGCGCGCCGGATCGGTGGGCTCATAGGCTTCGTAGAGCGGGCGCGCGCCATATTCGTCCTCGTCGAGTTCGCGGCGGATCTCGGTGCCGATCTCGGCCTCGGGCAACTCGACGGCGCGGGCATAGGCGCGCGCAAAGCCGGTGACATAGGTGCGTCCCGGAAGCTCGGAAAAGTCGGATTTTTCAATGGCCTTGAGGTGGCGCTGGGTGATGCGGGTGCGCGTCGCGACGTCGGCGAGCGAGAGCCCGGCAGCCTCACGGGCCAGGCGCAGCCGATCGCCCGTGCGCGTAATCGCCAGTTCGCCCTGCGAGGCGCCCTCTTCATCTGCCATTGCCATCTCCGTGCCGGTCGTTGGACCCAGTTCGACCGTGTCGCCCGTTCATCGCATTGCGGGCGCGCCAAAGTCAAACGAAGTTCGGCGAACGAACGGCCAAAAAGGACCGGAGATGCGGTCGCCGGGCCCCGCGACGCTCAGAGCACATATTTGCTGAGATCGGTGTCCCCGACAATGTCGGCCAGCTGGCGATCGACATAGGCGGCATCGATCGCAAGCGTGGTGCCGCCCATGTCTTCGGCGCCGAAGCTGACCTCTTCGACCAGCCGTTCCATGATCGTCTGGAGGCGCCGCGCGCCGATATTCTCGACCTTCTCGTTGACGTCCGCGGCGAGCCGCGCGACCCGCGCGATCGCATCGTCGGTGAACGACAGAGTGACACCCTCGGTGGCGATCAGCGCGGCATATTGTTCGGGCAAACCCGCCTTGGTTTCGGTCAGGATCCGGACGAAATCGCCTTCGGTCAGCGCGCTCAGTTCGACCCGGATCGGCAGGCGGCCCTGCAATTCGGGAAGCAGGTCGCTCGGCTTGGCGACATGAAAGGCGCCCGACGCGATGAACAGGATATGGTCGGTCTTCATCGGACCATATTTGGTCGCGACGGTGGTGCCTTCGATCAGCGGCAGCAGGTCGCGCTGCACGCCTTCGCGGCTCACCGATCCGCCGCGCACGTCGCTGACCGCGATCTTGTCGATCTCGTCGAGGAAGACGATGCCGTTCGCCTCGGCGTCGGCCAGCGCAACGCGCGCAACGTCGTCCTGATCGAGCCGTTTGTCCTGCTCCTCCTCGATCAGCCGCGTCGCGGCCTCGACCACCTTCAGCTTGCGGCGCTTCTTGGGCAGCCCGCCCATCGCCTTGCCCAGCATGTCGGACAGGTTGATCATGTTCATCTGCCCCGGCTGGCCGGGCAGTTCGAACGGCATGGCGGCGGCGTCGGCAACCTCGACCTCGACCTCGCTGTCGTCGAGATGGCCTTCGCGGATGCGCTGGCGAAAGCTCTGTCGCGTCGCCTCGCTGGCACCCTTGCCGGTCAGCGCGTCGAGCAACCGTTCCATCGCCGCTTCCTCGGCGGCGGCGCGCACCGCGTCGCGGCGGCGGTCTTTTTCCAGCCGCACCGCTTCCTCGACAAGGTCGCGGGCAATCTGTTCGACGTCGCGGCCGACATAGCCGACTTCGGTGAATTTGGTCGCCTCGACCTTGATGAACGGCGCATCGGCAAGCTTTGCCAGCCGCCGCGAAATCTCGGTCTTGCCGCATCCGGTGGGGCCGATCATCAGGATATTCTTCGGGCTGACCTCGTCGCGCAGGTCGGGGCCCAGCTGCTGGCGGCGCCAGCGATTGCGCAGCGCGACGGCGACCGCGCGCTTGGCGGCGTCCTGGCCGATGATATGCGTGTCGAGCGCGGCGACGATCGCCTTCGGGGTCAGTGCATCGTTCATGGTGGGGAAGGTTCCGGTCAGAAAATCATGTGGCCGCTAGATGGCGGTTCGGCGGCGCGTTTCAAGCGGGGCAGCGAAAGCCGGCGAACAGCGCGCGGTGCGATGCCACGATCCGAGCGATGCGTTCGGGCTCGACCTCGGCTTCCCAGATGTTGCGTTCGTAACTGCCGCCCAGCACGATGCCGTCGGGCCGCGGGAACATATAGCCCGCCTCGCCGGTGAAGGCGTAATCGATCTCGGGCTGCGGGATCAGCATCGCCAGCTGGCCGCGGATCGGCACCAGCTCGGTATCGCCGAACAGGCCATGCGACCCGAGCCCGGTGCAGTTGAACACCAATGTCTCGGGCAATTCGCCGATTTCGGCCGGCGCCGCGAACTCGCGCACGACGATGCGACCGCCGGCGGTCTGGAAATCGCGCTGCATCCGGTTCAGATAGCGCCCGGTCTCGACATAGATGGTGTCGTATCGCCACAATCGCTCGACCGGGAAGGGGTGCTCGTCGGGGCCGAGCTGGCGCGCCGCCGGCGGAAAGGTCGGCAGGATCGGCGCTTCGCGCGTCCCCTCGGCATAGGTGGTCAGCCAGCGCACGCCATAATCGTCGCCGATCATGATCTGAAAGCGCCGCCAGCTATAATCGAGCGCGGCGCTGAATTGCCGTCGCCATTCGGGGGTCACGCGGTCGTCGCGATACAGGCTGTACGGATGGAATTGCCCGCCCGCGATGTTGGATGTCGTCTCGGGCGGCAGGGCCTTGGCATAGATGGTGACGGCAAAGCCCGCCTCCTGCAGCAGCCGCGCCGTCGACAGGCCCATGACCCCCGCGCCGATCACCGCTGCCGCGCCCCGAAACCCGGCGATGCCCATGTCGACCGCCAGCTTCGACGTGCCCCAGCTCATCGTGATGCCGGCGCCGCCATGGCCATAATTGTGAACCAGCCGCTTGGCGCCGAGCGCGTCGGCGCGCACGACGAAGCCGCCGGGGCGATAGGGGCGAAGGCCCGCAGCGGTACGGATGACCCGGTCGGGCGACGCCTTCACCGGTGCCAGGCAGGACGAACTGGGAGGCGGCGTGCGCGCGGTGGTGACGGCACAGCCGGGAAGGGCGAGCGCGGCGGTGGCGGCAACGAAATGGCGGCGGGGGAGGGTCGGCATCACCCCCCGACCATAAAAGATCAGGCCCGGCTGTCGATCACTTCCTGCGTGAACTGGTCGTTGGTGTACACGCAAATGTCCGCGGCGACGGTCATCGCCTTGCGTACCAGCGCTTCCGGATCCTTCTCATAATCGACCAGCGCGCGCGCCGCCGCGAGCGCGTAATTGCCGCCCGAACCGATCGCGGCGATGCCGCCTTGCGGTTCGAGCACGTCGCCGTTGCCGGTGATGACCAGCGTCACCTCCTTGTCGGCGACGATCATCATCGCCTCCAGGTTGCGCAGAAATTTATCGGTGCGCCAATCCTTGGCCAGCTCGACCGCGGCGCGCAGCAACTGGCCATTGTGGCGCTCCAGCTTGCCCTCGAGCCGTTCGAACAGGGTGAAGGCATCGGCGGTCGCGCCGGCAAAACCGCCGATGACGCTGCCGTCGTGCAGCCGGCGCACTTTGCGTGCGTTCGGCTTCATCACCGTCTGGCCCATCGACACCTGGCCGTCACCGATGATGACGACCTTGTCCGCGCTGCGCGCGGAAAGGATGGTGGTTCCGTACCAGGTCGCGGCACGGTGCGTGTCTGCTTCGCTCATCGCCGCGATATGGGCGATGGGTGCGGGGGCTGCAAGGGGAGGGCGGCGCCCGGTTCACCCGTTTGTGTCGAGCGTAGTCGAGACACCCCGAAGGTACAGGCTATCGATGGGTGTCTCGACTACGCTCGATACGAACGGAAGGCGAGATGTGAAAAACGAGGTGGCTGCTACGCCACCGCGCGCGGCGAATGGGCCGCGGCCGGCCACGCCTGGTCGGGCCACAGGCCGCGCGTATCGTAAACGATCTTGCCGCTGCGCTCCTCGAGCGGGACCGATTTGAAGACGTCGTGATCGACGAGCACGATCAGCAGGCTGCATTCGGCGAGCGCATCGTCGAGTTCGACCAGTTCGGCGCCGGTGCCGGCGAACTCCATCGGCAGGCCGCGCGCATAGGGCTCGACGATGCGGATGCGCGGGCCGAACTGGCGCGCGAGCGCGGCGGCAACTTCGAACGCAGGGCTTTCGCGAAAATCGTCGATATTGGGTTTGAAGGCAAGGCCGAGCACGCCGACCTTGGCATCGGGATGGCTCGCGACCAGTGCCGCGGTCGCGGCGATGACATGTCCGGTTTTGGCAATATTGACCTCGCGCGCGGTGCGGATCAGGCGGCTTTCCTTGGGCGCGCCATGGACGAGGAACCACGGATCGACTGCAATGCAATGGCCGCCGACGCCCGGGCCGGGCTGGAGGATGTTGACGCGCGGATGCAGGTTGGCGAGGCGGATCACATCCCACACATCGACCCCCATCTTGTCGGCGATCATCGACAATTCATTAGCAAAGGCGATGTTGACGTCGCGATAGCTGTTTTCGACCAGCTTCACCATTTCGGCGGCGCGCGCGGTCGTGGTGACACAGGCGCCGCGCACGAACTGGCGATAGAAGGTCATCGCGCGGCGGGCGCAACGCGGGCTGATCCCACCGATGCAACGGTCGTTGTCGACCAGCTCGACGAGGATGCGGCCGGGCAATACCCGCTCGGGGCAATAGGCGATGAAGATGTCGGGCGTCCCGGCACCGCGACCCGGCACTTTCAGGTCGGGGCGCTCGGCCGCGATCAGTTCGGCGACCTTTTCGGTGGTGCCGACCGGCGAGGTCGATTCGAGGATGACGAGGTTGCCGGGTTCAAGCACCTTGGCGATCGAGCGCGCGGCGTCGAGGACATAGGTGATGTCGGGGCGGTGCTCGTCGTCGTGCGGCGTCGGCACCGCGATGACGAAGGTGTCGGCGGCGGCCATTTCGGTCGAGGCGACGAGCGCGCCGCGCGCAACGACGCCCTGGACCAACCCGTCGAGGTCGACTTCTTCGATATGCACCTTGCCGTTGTTGACCGTTTCCACGACGTGCGCGCTGACGTCGATCCCTGTGACCTTGCACCCCGATCGGGCGATCAGCGCTGCGGTCGGCAGGCCGATATAGCCAAGGCCGACGACGGTGACTTTCTGTTCGATATCAACGGGCACGCGCGACAATCTCCGCAATCTGGGTGCCAGCCGTGCCGTCGCCGAAGGGATTATGGGCGCGCGCCATGGCGGCATAGGCGCCTTCATCGTCCAAAAGGCTGAAAATTTCGGTAACGATGCGCTCGCGGTCGGTGCCGACCAGGCGCGCGGTGCCGGCCTCGATGCCCTCGGGGCGTTCGGTGGTCTCGCGCATCACCAGCACCGGTTTGCCGAGCGAAGGCGCCTCCTCCTGCACCCCGCCGCTGTCGGTGAGCACCAGGTCACTGATACTCAGCAGACGGACGAAATGCGGATAGTCGAGCGGATCGATCAGCGCGACATTGGCCAGCTTGCCCAGGATCGGCTCCATCGCGGCGCGGACGTGCGGGTTGGGATGGACCGGAAACACGACCGCAACATCGGGGCGGGCGGCGATCGCGGCGATGGCATCGGCGATCGCCTTCATCCCGTCGCCGAAATTCTCGCGCCGGTGCGAGGTGA
Source organism: Sphingopyxis sp. (assembly GCF_050916055.1). Classification (GTDB taxonomy): domain Bacteria; phylum Pseudomonadota; class Alphaproteobacteria; order Sphingomonadales; family Sphingomonadaceae; genus Sphingopyxis. The sequence continues at coordinate 1,540,485 of NZ_CP051527.1, read as the reverse complement.
CCGCGACGATGCGTTTGCCCGCGAACCGGGCCACAAGCGGATCGAGCCCGGCGGCGAGGGCGGGGTCTTCGGCAATGCGGGCATGGGTTGCGAGCAGCGCGTCGATCACCGTGTTGCCGGTGACATGAATGCGGTCGGCGGCGACATTCTCGGCGCGCAGCGCCGCCGCGGCGGTCTCGGTCGGCGCGAAATGCAGGTCGGCGACCGCGCCGGTAACCTTGCGGTTCACCTCTTCGGGCCAGGGGTGATAGATATTGCCGCTGCGCAGTCCCGCCTCGACATGGCCAACCGGAATCTTGCGGAAATAGGCGGCCAGCGTCGCCGCCATCGTCGTCAGCGTGTCGCCATGGACCAAAATGCGATCGGGCTTTTCCGCGTCGAATGTTTCGCCAAGCCCTGTGACCAGCCGCGCGAGCAGCGCATCGAGCGTCTGGTTCGCCTGCATGACGTCGAGGTCGATATCGGGCACGATGCGCGCGATCTGCAGCACCTGGTCGAGCATGTCGCGGTGCTGCGCGGTGACGCACACCCGCACATCGACCTCGCCCTGGGCGCGCAGGGCGTGGACGACCGGGAACATCTTGATCGCTTCCGGGCGCGTCCCGAAAACCGTCATCACCTTCATTTCGAACCTTTCCCGGACGGATAGCCGCTCCCGCTACCGCGGGCGCCGGTGGCTAACGACCGATTAATCGACAATGCTTGCAACACCCTTAAGCCCGCGCGGCGATGTGCTATAATGATTGTGCGCTTGCGCACTGCAACATTTTCGCGATTTCGGCGTATATTGTCACCCTCGCCCTGTGCCGCTAGGTCGCGGGGGTGCGCCGTCGGCGGCAGCGTTCCGCGCCCGACGGCCCTTTTGATGACGGTAGATCGGTTTCATTATCCATGTTCTGGAAACGAAAAAGCAGCCCCACCCAGACCGCACCGAGCGCTTTCGCCGTGCCCGCGGGGCAGCGCGTCTACGCCATCGGCGACATCCACGGCCGCGACGACCTGTTCGCGCAAATGATCGACATCATCCGCGCCGACCACGCGGCGCGCGGCCCGGCCGAGATCACGATCGTGCTGCTCGGCGACCTGATCGACCGCGGGCCGCAGTCGGCCGAGGTCGTCGAACGCGCGATGCGGCTGCGCGGGGAGTTCCCCGACACCCGCCTGCTCGTCGGCAACCACGAAGAATGCTTCCTCGCCGCGCTGACCGGCGACGTCCGGCGGCTGCGTTATTTCATGCGGATCGGCGGCGATGCGACGGTGCAAAGCTATTGGGGCGACGACAGCCTCGCCGACGCCAGTTTCGAGGAAGTCGCGGCAAAGCTCCCCGCGCTCGTCCCTGCCGAGCACGTCAATTTCCTGGGCATGGGTGAGGATGTCATCGAAATCGGCGACTATGCCTTCGTGCACGCCGGCATTCGCCCGGGCGTGCCGCTGGAGAAGCAGTCGCTGACCGACCTGCGCTGGATCCGCGACGATTTCCTCGACGACCTTGGCGATCATGGCAAGATGATCGTCCACGGCCACAGCATCACCCCCGAACCCGACGAAAAGGCGAACCGCATCGGCATCGACATCGGCGCGTTTCGCAGCGGCGCGCTCGCGGCGCTGGGGCTGGAGGGCGAGGACCGCTGGTATCTCTTCGCGCGGCAGGACGCGATCCGCGACGCGGCCTGACGGGCCGATCCTTCGCCCTGCCGAGCCTTTGCGCCGCCCGACGGCTCTCGCGCTTGTCACCCCGCGCGCGACCGTCTAAGCGGCCTGTCGATCAGGCATCGGGGCGGGCTTCGCCGCGATCGCCCAGCCATATTGACGAGTTCGGATGACCAGTATTTCCAGGCCTGCCACATCGAATCCGCCAGCTTTCGGCCTTTCGCTCACCGCCTGGATGCCGGCCTTGTTCATGGGTTTCGTCTTCCTGCTCGGTGGCGGTTCGCGCAGCGACATCGCCTCGCTGCCGGTCCTGCGCGCGGTTGCGCTGCTCGTCGCGGTCTGGGCGGCTCTCAGCCTGGCGGCGACCGACTGGCGCCGGATCCGCGTGCCGCTGGTGCTGCTCGCGGCACTGACGCTCTGGATGGCAGTGCAACTGGTGCCGCTGCCGCCTGCGATGTGGCAGGGACTGCCGGCCCGCGACGGCATCGCCGCGATCGACGATCTTCTCGGGCAGGCCGACCTGTGGCGCGCCATATCGCTGACCCCGACGCTGACCTGGAACGCGCTGCTCGGCATGACCGTGCCCTTTGCCGCGCTATTCCTCGCCGCCCGCATCGCGCCCGACGATTATCCGCGGCTGATGCTCGCCATCGTCGCGATCGCCGGTTTCAGCGTCCTGCTGGGCGTTATCCAGGTGCTGATGGGCCACGGCAGCCTCGCCTATCTCTATCGCATCACCAATTCGGGAACGATGGTCGGGCTGTTCGCCAACCGCAACCACCATGCGGTGTTCATCGCCTGTGCGGTGCTGTGCGCCGGGATGCTGCTGCGCGACGAACTGATGCGCAAACGCCGCCGCAATCCGGTGCGCGTCGCCCTGGCCGCCGCGATCGCGCTGTTGACCGCCTTCACCGCGCTGATCGGTTCGCGCGCCGGGCTCGTCGCTGGCGCTGGCGCTTTTGCCCTGAGCTATGCGATGATCATCGCGGCATGGCACACCCGCACCGAGCGCTCGGACGGCGGACGGCGGGCCACCCCGACGCTGTGGCAGCGGCTGCTCGTCTACTCGCCCCCGGTGCTGATGCTCGCCGTGATGGCGACGATGATTTTGCTGTCGGATCGCGAAACCGCGGTCAATCGCCTCGCAGACCAGGCCTTCGTCGACGATCTGCGCATCCAGGCGTGGCCGACGGTGCAGTTGATGATGGAAAAATTCTGGCTGCTCGGCAGCGGGTTCGGGTCGTTTCCCGCGACCTACGAGATTTTCGAGCCCGACGCGCTGTTGCAAACCTCCTATTTCAACCACGCCCACAACGACTGGGCCGAGCTGGTGATCACCGGCGGGCTGCCGTTTGCGTTGATCGCGCTGGCCGCGCTGGCGTGGATGGGCCGCGCCATCCTGGCACGCGGGCTGCGCAATCTGGTCAAGGGGTTCCGCGGCGACATCCGCCTGCCGGTCATCGCCGCGCTGGCGATCCTCGCGCTGGCCAGCGCAGTCGATTATCCGCTGCGCGTGCCGTCGCTGCAACTGCTCGCTATCACCCTGACAATATTGCTTTGTTGTCCGTGGTCGACGCGCGGCGAGCGGGAATAGCTTGCGACCACCTTATTAGCCTCTATAGCCTGTGCATCCGTCGGAGCTTCTGGACCCAATCGCTGTTCTATGACCTATTTTCGTCTCTTTTTCGCTCTCGGCGCCCTCCTTATCGCAGGCTGCGCCAAGGATCCGCCGCCGGTCGGCAGCACACCGGGCAGCCCGATTACGGTGCTCCCCTCGCTGCCCGCCCCCGAAGCGGCCGACGTCGTTCGCTCGACGCGGACGTCGTTCATCGGTCCGTTCACCGAACTGCGCGTCGAAGTGTTCGGGGTGCCCGACATGCAGCGCGATATCATGACCGATGGCGAGGGCAATTTCTCCTTCCCGCTGGTCGGCACGGTCGCCGCGGCGGGTAAGACCACCGACAATATCGCGGGCGAAATTCGCGGCAAGCTGGCGGGGCGCTATGTTCGCGATCCCAAGGTGACGGTGAATTTCAAATCGCCCAGCAACGTGCTGGCGATGCAGTCGATGTCGGTGACCGTCGACGGTCAGGTGAACAAGGCGGGCTCCTACCCGGTCGTCGGCCGCGTCACGCTGATGCGCGCGGTCGCGCTGGCCGGCGGGGTGACGGAATTTGCCAAGCTGCAGGATGTCGTGGTGTTCCGCGACGTCGGCAACAAGCAATATGTCGCCATCTATAATCTGGAGGGCATTCGCCGCGGCAACTATGCCGACCCAGAGATTTTTCCGAACGATATCGTGATCGTCGGCGATTCGCCGCAACGGCGCGCTTTCGACAAGATTTTGCAGGCGACACCGGCGTTCCTTTCGCCGCTCGTCCTGCTCACCCGCGAACTGTAAGTCGAGGATCGGCTCTGTAATGAATGGAACGATTAACGGCCGCGAAACCCTGTCGTCACTCGACAGCAGAACGCTGCCTTACGGATCTCTGGACGACGGCGAATATCCGCAGGGTGTCCCCGTCTTCGACCAGCTTTTCGCCGCGCTGATCAACTACCGCTACTGGGTGCTCGGGGTCGTCGCGGCCTCGCTGCTCGTCGGCCTGTTGGCAACGTTTCTCGCCACGCCGCAATATACCTCGACCTCGCGCATTGAAATCCTGCCCAACGAGCCGGTGGAAACGTCGGTGGAGGGAACGCGAGAAACCCGGCCTGCCAACGATGTCGCGTTTTACAACACGCAATATTCGCTGCTTCAGTCGCGCTCGCTGGCCGACCGCGTCGTTCGCGCCGGCAATCTGACCGCCGACAAGGAGTTTCTGGCCGCGTTCGATATCGAGGCGGTCGAGGGCGAGATGACCAGCGGCGCGCGCCAGTCACTGGCCAACCGCACCGCGCGGGTTTTGCTGCGCAGCTTGCAAGTCAAACCGGTCACCAACTCCAGCCTCGTCGACATCAGCTTTTCGACCCCGTCGCCGCAACTGTCGGCCAAGCTCGCCGACATGTGGGTGACCCAGTTCGTTCAATCGAACATCGATCGCCGCTTCGCCGCCACCTCCGACGCGCGCAAGTTCCTCGAGACGCGGCTCGACGCGCTGCGCCAGAGCCTTGAAACGTCGGAACGGGCGCTTATCAACTACACGGTGTCGAAAGGCATTGTGACAATCGCGTCGGATACCGATGCCAACGGCAAAACGCGCACCGAAACGCTCGTCGGTTCGGATATTGAGGCGATCAGCGCCGCGCTCGCCAAAGCGCGCGAAGATCGCATCGCGGCGCAGAGCGGCCTGACCAACACGATGACCGGCAACGCGGTGCTCAACCTGAACGCCGTCAACGCACTGCGCCAGAAGCGCGCCGAGGTCGAAGCGGAACTCGCGCGGCTCAACACCGTCTTTGCCGAAGATTATCCCGCGGTCGCCTCGCTCCGGGCGCAGCTCACATCGCTCGACCGGGCCATCGCCGCAGAATCGGGACGGTCGTCGCTGGGCAACCGCGAAGCTTATAACAGCGCCGTCGAGCGCGAGCAGAAGCTGCAAGCCGAACTCGACCGGCTGACCGGCAGCTACAACGATCAGCAGCGTCAGTCGATCGAACTGGCGATCCTCCAGCGCGAGGTCGATTCGAGCCGCCAGCTGTATGACGGGCTGCTGCAGCGCTATAAAGAAATCGGCGTTGCCGGCGTCGGCACCAACAATGTCGCGGTCGTCGATCGCGCCAGAGCGCCGAACGCACCGTCCAGCCCGAACCTGATGCTTAACCTGGCGCTCGCGCTGATCGCCGGCCTCCTCATCGCCTTCGCGCTGGTGTTCCTGCTCGATCGCATGGACAGCTCGATCCGTGACCCGCAGGACGTGACGAACCGCTTTGGTCTGCCGCTCCTTGGCGCCATTCCGGAAGTGCTCGACCAGGATGTTGCGCAGGCGATCACCGACAAGAAATCGACGGCTTACGAAGCCTATTTCTCGGTGATGACGAACCTGACCTTCCTGACCGAGCATGGCGCCCCGCGCACGATGATGCTGACGTCGTCGCGGCCAAGGGAAGGGAAGAGCAATTCGGCGCTCAGCCTCGCCACCGTCCTGTCGGCCACCGGCAAGTCGGTCATCCTGGTCGATGCCGACGTCCGCAACCCGTCGGTCAATCGCTACCTCGATATTCCGAACGGGCGCGGGCTCAGCCATTATCTGACCGGCGACGACGATCTGGCCGGCATGATTGCCGCCGTCCCGGGCTTCCCCTTTTCGGCGATCACGGCGGGCAAGACGCCGCCGAACGCTGCCGAATTGCTGGGCCTCGATCGTTTCTCGACGCTGCTCGAACGGCTGCTCGAACGCTTCGATCATGTCATCGTCGATGCGCCGCCGGTCCTCGGCCTTGCCGACGCGCCGTTGATCGCACGCCGGGTCGAGGGGGTTATTTTCACCATCGAGGCCAATTCGACCAAGAATCGCGCCATTACCACGGCTCTCACGCGTCTGCGCATGTCGGGCGCCCGCCTGTTCGGCGCGCTGGTGACGAAGGTCGGGGCAAAGAACCAGATCTACGGTTACGGCTATGGCTATGGCTACGGCTATGGCTATGGCGCGGACCGCGAGAAGGATTGATCGGGCGCGCCGCGATCGCACCTGGAACAGCGTATGACGATTTTCCGTATCGGTATCTGGGTCGCCGCCGCCGTGCTGGCGGTTTTCATCGGCCTGTCGAGCTATGTCGTCGCCAACCAGTTGAAGGCGCCGCAGCGGGCCTATGCGCTGGGGATTCGTCCAGCGGCGGATGCGGGTGGAAATTTCGCCTATGCCCTATTCTATGGCCGGCAGGCAAAGAGCCGGAAAGCCACGGTCACCCCGGCCGAACTGGAGCTGGCGTCGCAAGCCTACCGCGCTGCTCCGCTTGCCTTGTCGGCGCTTGCCGTCATCGCCGAAACGAAGCGCGGGGCAGGGGACACCGCGCTGCGCGCCGACTTGTTGCAAGCCGCGGGCAAGCTGAGCCGTCGCAGCAACGCGATCACCGCGCAGCTCGTCGAGCTTGCCGCACTTCAACAGGATGAACAGGCATTCTTCGTCTGGCTGTCGCGCGCTGCGCTCACGGATAACAACCAGCGCGATGTTTATGTCAGGGCGATGGCGCTCGGCACTGCGCGTCCCGGCGCGCTCGAGGCACTGACCCCGATATTGGGACGCAATCCGGCCTGGGCCGATTTTTATTGGCTGAACGTCGCGGCGATGCCCGATAGTCTCGTCAACGCCGCCCAGATGCGCATCGCCATCGCGCGCCGACCCTGGGGGCGGTCGGCGGTGGTCGATAATGACCGGCGCCTGTTGCGCGCGCTGGTCCGCCACGGCGAGTTTGCGACCGCCAAAAACCTGGTCACGCAGCTGGCGCCCGCCGCGGCGCGCGGCGACCGGCGGAATCTGCTCAGCAACGGCGAATTTTCGCGGCAGCCGCTGTTGCCGCCCTTCGACTGGGAACTGGCGGCCAGCGGCGACCTCGGTTCGACGATCGTCGAAAAGGAAGCGGCGCTACTGGTTTCGGCGATCGGCGGAGCCCGCGGCATGGCCGCGCGCCAGCTCGTCGAGCTGTCCGGCGGAGCGTATGATGTCAACTGGACGCTGGGCGACGATGGCGCGGGCAACCAGTCGACGCTAGCGGTCCGCCTGGCCTGCGCCGAACCGGGCCGCGCGGACGCGGTTCGGTTCGTGATCCCGTCCGGCAAGGGCAGCCAGCGGGTGAGCTTGCCCGCCGGTGGCTGCACCTGGTACTGGTTCACCATCACTGCCGAGCTTGCCGACAACGCGCCGGGGATCGACGTCTATTTGCGCGACATAGCGTTGACGCGCGCCGGCTCGACCGCGGCGGTCGCGGGCCGCTAGCGACCAGCCGGGGGACGAAGATTGCCGCGCAAGATATTCGTCACCGGAACCGCAGGTTTCATCGGCTTCCACCTCGCCAAGCTGTTGCTCGACGAAGGCTTCGAGGTCGTCGGGTTCGACGGACTGACAGACTATTATGACGTCCGGCTGAAACAGCGCCGTCATCAGATGCTGCTTCAACATGCGCGGTTCCGCGCCGTCGAGGCGATGCTGGAGGACCAGCAGGCGATCGACGAAGCGATCGATGCGTTCGAGCCCGACGTCATCGTGCATCTCGCCGCGCAGGCGGGCGTGCGCTATTCGCTCGAAGAACCCAAGGCCTATCTCGAAGCGAACGTCATCGGGACCTTTCACGTCATGGAAGCGGCGCGGCGCCACGCGGTCGATCATCTGCTGATGGCATCCACCTCCTCGGTCTATGGCGGCAACGAGGATATGCCCTTCGCCGAAACCGACAAGGCCGATACCCCGCTGACCATTTATGCCGCGACCAAGAAGGCGACCGAGGCGATGGGGCATGCCTATGCCCATCTGTGGAACCTGCCGACGACGATGTTCCGCTTTTTCACGGTCTATGGTCCGTGGGGGCGCCCGGACATGGCGCTCTACAAGTTCGTCGATGCCATATTGGACGGCCGCCCGATCGATCTTTACAACAATGGCGACCTGTCGCGCGACTTCACCTATGTCGGCGATCTCGTGCAGGGGATCAGGCTGCTGATCGACGCGGTGCCGCAGCGCCCATCACAGGCAGCCGACATTGCGCCCGGCGACAGCCTGTCGGCCGTCGCGCCATTCCGCATCGTCAATATCGGCAACAGCGACAAGGTGCGCCTGCTCGACTTCGTCGCGGCGATCGAGGATGCGCTTGGCGTGCCGGCACAGCGCAACCTGATGCCGATGCAAAAGGGCGACGTCCCGGCGACCTGGGCCAACGCGACGCTGCTGCGCGATCTCACCGGTTACAGCCCGCAAACCGGGGTGCGCGAGGGCGTCGAACGCTTTGTCGCCTGGTATCGCGACTATTACGCCAAATGACGCGGCGGGCCGCGTGTTGCGGGACTTGCCGCCTCTGCTTCCACCGCCTAAGGCTCGGCCTTCGACAACCACAGAACGCCTTCTCCCCATGAAACACGCCGAACCCGGCTTTCTCGACTCTCTCCGCCCTGGCGCGGGCCTGTCGGCTTTCCCAGCCGGCTGAACGACGGAAACAACGGGTGTCGACGCCTCAATCCACCGGCCCGAAAGGCCGCAACGACGAAAGCCGAACGGAGCTTCGCCATGCCGAATAATGGAAAAACTGCGCTGATTACCGGGGTCACAGGCCAGGACGGCGCCTATCTTGCCGAACTGCTGCTCGAAAAGGGATATCGCGTTCATGGCGTCAAGCGCCGCTCGTCGTCGTTCAACACCGGGCGCATCGAGAATCTTTATCAGGATCCGCATGTCGACGACCAGCGCTTCGTCCTCCACTATGGCGACCTCACCGACAGCACCAACCTGATCCGCATCATGCAGGAAGTGCAGCCCGACGAAGTCTATAACCTCGCCGCGCAGAGCCACGTCGCGGTGAGCTTCGAAACCCCCGAATATACCGCCAACGCCGATGCCATCGGGACGCTGCGCCTGCTCGAGGCGATCCGCATCCTCGGGCTGGAAAAGAAGACGCGCTTCTACCAGGCGTCGACCTCGGAACTCTATGGCCTCGTCCAGGAGGTCCCGCAGAAGGAGACAACGCCCTTCTATCCGCGCAGCCCCTACGCCGTCGCCAAGCTCTATTCCTACTGGATCGTCGTCAACTATCGCGAAGCCTACGGCATGCACGCGTCGAACGGCATCCTGTTCAACCATGAAAGCCCGCTGCGCGGCGAAACCTTCGTCACGCGCAAGATCACCCGTGCCGTCGCGGCGATCAAGCATGGCAAACAGGATCGGCTCTATCTCGGCAACCTCGACGCGAAGCGCGACTGGGGCCATGCGCGCGAATATGTGCGCGGCATGTGGCTGATGATGCAGCAGGACCAGCCCGACGATTATGTCCTCGCCACCGGCGAGACGACCCCGGTGCGGACGTTTGTCGATTGGGCTTTCGAGGAAGTCGGTGTGACCCTGGAGTGGAAGGGGGAGGGCGCCGACGAGAAGGGCTATTGCGCCGAAACCGGGCGCTGCCTGGTCGAGGTCGACCCGCGCTATTTCCGCCCGACCGAGGTCGATCTGCTGCTCGGCGACCCGACCAAGGCGCGCGAAAAGCTGGGTTGGCAGCACGAAACCTCGGTGCGCGAACTGGCGCGCGAGATGGTGCGCGCCGACCTCGACGTCATGGCCACCGCGACGGTCATGAAAGAAGCCTGAACCGACGACAGGAGACGCGCATGTCCGACACGGCCATCGATGGATATCGTTACGGTTCGGCCGAACTGAACCACTCGCACGACTATCTGCTGCCCGCGCTCGCCGACGTCGTCGGGCGCAAGGCGCAGCCCGGATCGCGCCTCTTCGACCTCGGCTGCGGCAACGGCTCGGTCGCAAAGGAAATGACGCAGCGAGGCTTTGCGGTCACCGGCATCGACGCCTCGGCCGAGGGCATCGCCGCCGCCAACGCGCGTTACCCCGACATCCGGCTGGAGCAAGGCAGCGCCTATGACGCGCTGGCGGCGAAATTCGGCACCTTTCCGCTCGTCTACAGCCTCGAGGTCGTCGAGCATGTCTATTCGCCGCGCGACTATGCCGACACCCTCGCCGACCTGATCGAACCCGGTGGCTGGGCGGTGCTTTCGACCCCCTATCACGGCTATTGGAAGAATCTCGCAATGGCGGTGACGGGCAAGATGGACGCCCATTTCACCGCGCTTTGGGACCATGGCCATATCAAATTCTGGTCGGTGCCGACACTGACCCAGCTCTTGTCCGAAAGCGGGCTGCGGATCGAGGAGGTGCACCGCGTCGGCCGCATCCCCGCGCTGGCCAAGTCGATGGTCGTGCTGGCGCGCAAGGTCGGCGAACCGACGCGGCAGCGCCACGCGATGGGGATCCACGAATGAGCGCGACCCCGCCGGTCTTTGCATTGTCCGGCAAGCGTATCTACGTCGCCGGGCACCGCGGCATGGTCGGCAGCGCCATCGTTCGCCGGCTGGCGGGGGAGGGGTGCGACATCCTGTCGGCACCGCGCGCCGAGCTCGACCTGATGGACCAGGCCGCGACGCGCGCGTGGGTGGCCGCGCAGCGCCCCGATGCCGTCGTCATCGCGGCGGCGAAAGTCGGCGGCATCCTCGCCAATGAGCAATATCCCGCGGACTTTCTCTACGACAATCTGATCATCGCGACGAACCTGATCGAAGCCTCGCACCGCGCCGATGTCGACCGGCTGCTCTTCCTCGGCTCGTCGTGCATCTATCCGAAGTTCGCGCCGCAACCGATCGCCGAGGATTCGCTGCTCACCGGCGCGCTCGAACCGACCAACGAGTGGTATGCGATCGCCAAGATCGCGGGCATCAAGCTCGCCCAATCCTATCGTAAGCAGCATGGCCGCGACTATATCTCGGCGATGCCGACGAACCTTTACGGCCCCGGCGACAATTACGACCTCCAGTCGAGCCATGTCCTGCCCGCGCTGATCCGCAAGGCGCATGAGGCAAAGGTCGCCGGCGACGCCAGCATCACCATCTGGGGCACCGGCACCCCGCGCCGCGAGTTCCTGCACGCCGACGATTGCGCCGACGCCTGCGTCTTCCTGCTGCAGAATTACAGCGGTATGGAGCATGTCAACGTCGGGTCGGGCGACGATATCGCGATCGGCGACCTCGCCGCTTTGGTGTGCGACGTGGTCGGGTTCGAAGGCACGATCGAGCATGACATATCGAAACCCGACGGAACGCCGCGCAAGCTGATGAGCGCCGACAGGCTGCGCAGCATGGGCTGGGCGCCGTCGATCGAACTACGCGACGGCATCGCCGCCGTTTACCGGGACTTCGCCCGCCTCGAAGCCGCGCAATAGCCAGCCGAAAGCCCGAACCGATGGACCAGATCGCTACCCCGCCCACCAGCATCCCGCCATCCAGCGCCACGGTCATGCGGCATCTTCGCACCCTCGAAACCGACGGCACGATCCTGTTCTTCCAGCATGTGCAGGCGTGCCAGACCTTCTGCGACGCCAAGAACATCCTCGATTTCGGCGCCGGTCGCGGCGGCGCGCTGGTCGCGGCGCGCGAGGCGGGCAATCGCTATAAAGCCTATCTGCACGACCTGCGGTCGCTGGGCGCGCATGTCACCGCGTGCGACATCGACGGTGCCGTGCTCGACAACCAGGGCGCCGACGAACGGGTGGTGATGACCGACGACGAGCGCCTGCCGTTCGCCGACGAAAGTTTCGACCTGATCGTCAGCGACAACACGTTCGAGCATGTCGAAAAGGCCGACAAGATCGCCGCCGAACTGCTCCGCATCCTGCGCCCCGGCGGTTTCATCTGCGCGCGAACCCCCAATCGCTTCGGCTATGTCGCGATCGCCGCGGCGCTGATGCCGAAAACGCTCTACTCTGCGGTGCTCACCCGCGCCCAGCCGCACCGGCGCGACGAGGACAAGTTCGAAGTCCATTACCGGCTGAACGATCCCGCCGCGATAAAGCGCCATTTCGCGCCGCACGAGGTCTACATCCGCTACCCGAATTTCGAGCCGTCCTATTTCTTCGGATCGCGGTTGCTCAAGGGCGGGTTCAAGCTGCTGCACCATTTCTTGCCAAAACGGCTGCGAACCGGGATTATCATCACCGTCCATAAAACGGCGCGCCCCGGCGCCTGACGGACGAGGGCAAAGCATGTTGTACCAGATTCACCGCGCAGCACGCGCGCTCCGGCGCCGAACGGCCAGCGGCTGGAACGGGTTGGTGTTCCGCTCGGCGCTGGCGCGCACGGGGCGCAACTGCCATTTCGCCGACCGCATCTATATCGGCATGCCGCACAAGGTCAGCCTGGGCGACGACGTCCATATCGATACCGGGACGGTCATCGGCAGCGAACTGGCGGACGGCGCGCTGACCATTGGCGACCGGGTGCAACTCAACGCCGACGTCCATCTCGATTACAGCGGCGGGGTGACGATCGGCGACGACACGCTCGTCTCGGCCCGCGCGGTCATCCTGTCGCACTCGCACGGGCTCGATCCGCGCAGCATGCCCGAAGGAGTGGCAAAGGTCATCGGCCGCAACGTCTGGCTCGGCTCCGATTGCATCATCCTGCAATCGGTGCGGTCGATCGGCGACGGCGCCGTGGTCGCGGCGGGTGCGCTGGTGACGAAGGATGTGCCTGCCGGTGCGATCGTCGCCGGCAACCCGGCAAAGCTGGTCCGCTACCGCGATGCGACGAAAACCGCCGCGCCGGTCGCCGACGCCTGATATGCCCGATACGACGATGAAGATCCTGCACGTAACGCCGTGCATCTACCCGGCGACGCGCTGGGGCGGCCCGGCTTATTCGGTGCATGCCTTGTGCAACGGCCTAGCCGCGCGCGACGACGTGGATTTGCGCGTCATCGCCAACGACGCTGCGGGCCCCGAGCGCAATGACCGGCTGATCGACAGCCCCGAACTGCAACGCCATTATCCCGGCTATCGCGTCCAGTTGTCGCATCGCCTGATCGGCCATGCCATCGCGGCCGACATTTTCCCGCTGCTGTGGCGCGAGGCCGCCGACGCCGACGTCATCCACGCGACCGCGACGTATAATTTCACCACCCTCGCCGCATTCATCGTCGCGCGGCTGCGCGGCAAGCCGCTGATGTGGTCGCCGCGCGGCGCGCTGCAGGCGAGCGCCGAATGGTCCGAGTCGACCCAGCCGCTCGGCAAACGCCTGTGGGAACGCGCGCTGCGCATCATCGCCCCTGCGCGCACCATGATGCACGTGACCGCCGAGGCCGAGCGTCAGCCGTCGCAGGCGCGCATGCCCGGCTTCGGCGCGGTGGTCATCCCCAACGGCATCGACCTGCCGGCGACGACCACCCCGATCCCGCCGATCGAAGGTCGCCAGGTCCGCCTGATGTTCCTCAGCCGCGTCCATCCCAAAAAGGGGACGGGCCTGTTGATCGAGGCGCTGGCGCGGCTCGGCGCGGGGTATCGGCTCGATATCTATGGCACCGGCGAGTCCGCCTATCTGGCCGAACTGGCCGAACTCGCCGCGCGGCTGAACATCGCCGATCGCATCGCCTTTCACGGCCATGTCGATGGCGCCGCGAAGGATGCGGCCTATGCGGCGGCAGACATGATGGTGCTGCCCACCCATTCGGAAAATTTCGGGCTGGTGATCGCCGAGGCGCTGGCCGCTGGCCGGCCCGTCGTCACCACCAAACAGGCGCCGTGGGCGGGCCTGGAAACGCATGATTGCGGACGCTGGGTCGACAACGACCTCGATGCCGTCGTGGCCGCGGTGCGCGAGGTGGCCGCGGCGGACATGGATGCGATGGGCCAGCGCGGGCGTGCATGGATGGCGTCCGACTTCGGCTGGGACGGCATCGCGACGCAGATGGCGGCGGCGTATCGGCGGCTAGTGACCACAAGCTAAGCCTGACCACAGGGTCCAGCAGGATCAGCTATGTCGAGCGCAATTCTGCTCGAACTTGCCAAGCCTTCGCTGTGCTTCGCTTCCGTTGAACTCCGGCTTTTGGCGGTCCAATCGTAAACCGACACAGTATCCATAAGACAATCACTTGAGCGGCGCTACTAACGACCGCGCCGCTGAATGAGGATTGCAAGATCGTTTGCGTGCCCAGACAGAATGGTACAACGTAGTATAATGCCCCAATATTTCTCGACAGCATAGAATCGGAAAGCAGAAACTCTTCAATTTTTCGCAATCCAAGGCCCAGCATAAAGCCAACGACTACACCAAACCATCCAAAGTTGAGGAACGCCTCTCCAGCGGCTGTAGCGTTAAAACCGCCAGGATTTTTGATCCCGAACACCTCTTGTTTGATATAAATGCCAGGATCGATCGCTGGCTTGTCTGCCCAAAACGCTCGTGGAATCCACGCGAATGTCCAACTCACGTAGCTCTCACCATTCAACATTTGGTCATCGCGAACATATGCTTGGATCAAGGTTGGAAGGTTGATGTCCAAAAAATATGTCGAAGTCACGATGGGCTGAAGAGACTCTAGAGAAATCAGGTCATCCTGTACAAGGCTAACATCTTTGTCTCGTAAGTTAGACATGAAAGAAAATACGACGAGAATAACTGGGGTTGCCAGTATTCCCGTTATGACTGCTTTCTTCATAATCTTTGTGCTCGCGAGGCTGAACACCGCGAGCGTGATTAGTGCGGCATCGAGAAGATCCCGGCGAGTTCCTTTAACAATCGCAACAACGATGATCACAGAAATTAGCGTAAAAATATAAGAGAGGTACCGGCCATTTTTATGACTAAGATATTTAAATAATAATAGTGCAAAGCATGCGACAGGAATTACGTAGAAAATACGGATAGCAGCAAAGCTATTGTTCGTGTCAATGCGGCCTTGAATTGCAACGACTTTACCAGCATTCAACTGCCGCAGGGTATCTAGGGAGTTTTCAGCATCGATTTCTCCTAATTCACGCAAAGTGAAATAGAAATATGTAGTAATTATGGCTGAGGCAATTCCGATGAATAGGATCCAAGCAGGAGATCGGATACGGCTTGAAAAATTAATGACGTCCTTGATATCAATCTTTGACCGCTTGCTTGCAAAAATAACGTAGCCTACAGTCATAGCAATGATAAATGACGTTAGATAGAAATATCCCCAACCGATATCTTCATCTGATACTGTGAAATTACTAAAAAAGGCTAGTTCGGGCGATAGGGAGAAAACCACGGCTTTCACCGTGAACCCGAGAAACGCCAAATATGCTACGATATGCATGGGCGACGCATATTGCAGGAGACCGAAGCGTTGGCCGACGGCGAACGGGATTGCCGCACAGAATATTGCCAAAATGACCTTAATGAGTTCTATCATAGGGTTCGGGCAATCCTTGGTTTTCGGCTACTGTGGGGAGCCTATCACGGCAAAACAGGTCTATGTCGACCCGGTTTTTGCGACGATTCTCCGTCAATGGCAATGCGAGCAGTCGCGGCTAACGGGCGCATGGCCGCAGCGGAGTAGGTGTGCGGTTTAGAAAGGCTATCGGGTAGGGGCCTCTTGTCGCTGATAAACGACGCTGCGGAAACCACGCTTGCGCAATCAACGGACCAAGGTTAGGGCGCCCTGAAAATTGAGGAACGTCAATGCTATATCGCCGCGAGATCGACGGACTGAGAGCCGTTGCGGTTCTCCCCGTCATTTTTTTTCATGCCGGAGTGTCGGCGTTCAGCGGCGGTTTTGTCGGCGTCGATGTCTTTTTTGTCATTTCGGGCTATCTGATAACCAGCATCATCATCGATGATCTGCAATCTGATGCGGGCTTTTCGATCAAGCGATTCTACGAACGACGCGCCCGGCGAATCCTGCCCGCTCTTTATCTGGTTATGATTTTTAGCACTGTGGCGGCTTGGTTCCTCCTCGTGCCCGACCAGCTTGAAAATTATGGCCAGTCGCTCGTTGCCACGACGCTCTTTTCCAACAATCTGCTGCTCGCACTCACCACGGGCTATTGGGATGTCCTGACCGAACTAAAGCCGCTTGTACACACTTGGTCGCTATCGGTAGAAGAACAGTTCTACGTCGTATTCCCTCTGGTTCTCATGCTACTTTCGAAAGGGACAATCCGCCGGGCGGTTTGCGTTGTTGCAACGTTAGCCCTGATTAGCCTTGTCGCAGCAGAATGGGGCGCGCAGAATATCGGATCTGCCCATTTTTACCTGCCGCACACGAGGGCGTGGGAGTTACTGGCAGGCGCACTATGTGCTTACACCCTCAAATATCGTGCGATCGCTCGAAACGATTTTGGTGCCGCGCTTGGCGTCGCGATGATCGCTTATGCCGTGGTCGCTTTCAACGCTTCGACACCCTTTCCATCGTCTTGGACGCTCATTCCGGTGATCGGAACGGCGTTGGTTATCTTGTTTGCCACGGGGGAGAGTGCGGTCGGGCGTTTGCTGTCGTGGCGGCCGCTGGTCGGCGTCGGCCTGATCAGCTACAGCGCATATCTCTGGCACCAGCCGATTTTTGCATTCGCGCGGGCCTATTTCAAAGATCGCCCCGAACCAATGGTTTTGGCATCGCTCACCCCCGTTGTTCTGCTGATTTCTTATCTATCTTGGCGCTATGTCGAAGCGCCCTTTCGCGATGGTAAACGGGTCGGTCTCACTGGCCTTTTGTGGTTTGCGGCGCCGATAAGCGTTGCCTTTCTCTCTATAGGACTGTGGTTCCACCAAAGTGATGGAGTCCCCGCTCGACTTTTTGCCACCACAGTGGAGGGTGCTCGGTCCAGCGAGTATAATCCCTCAGCGTTTCGATTCACCGCGACGAGCTTTAAGACCGACAAGCCGGTAAAGCTGCTTGTCATTGGCGATAGTTTTGGTCGCGATACCGTGAATATGGTGTTCGAGAATGCGGACAGGGAGCAGATTGAGATCGTTTATCACGTCGCCTTGGATATGTGCGTTCCAAAGGCAGGAAGAATTCTGAAACCGCTACTTGAACAGAGCACGGTCATAATCGTAAGCCAGCGACCCGAACTCAAGCCAAGTTGCCTGGACGCCTCGATTTCGTGGGCCTCGCGTGAAGGGAAACAGCTGTTCTATCTTGGGCCTAAAAGCTTCGGGACCAACATAAACTGGATCGCCCGCGTGCCTGACGATAAACGGCCGCTGCTGTTAAACACTCCCGATCTTGACGTTCTGGCGCAGGACAGTGCTATCCGAAACCGGCTTCCGGCGGCAAATTACCTCAGCGTGATGGACGCCATCATGGTTGGTCAACAGGTTCCTTTCACCGACAATGAGGGGAATTTGCTCTCGGACGATACGCAACACCTCACGAAGTCTGGTGCACGATTCGTCGGTCGGCGCGTGCTCGCGGACAGTCGGTTGGAAACTGCGCTGGCCGGAGAAGCTGTGCGTTCAGCTGCTTCGCCTAAAGGTCAAACAGAAGATTGAACTATCAACCGCGAATCTGCGCCGGATGACCCACCAGATCAGCACGCCCGAGGTCAGCACCGAGGCGAGCTGGCACGCCGCCACCACCGCGGCGGAGGAATAGGACCGGCTGGCAAGCAGCGCCAGGACGAGGAAAATCGTCACCCCGGCGATCCGCGCCGCCAGCGCCCGATATTCCAGATGCGTCTGCGCCGCGATGATGATGCCGGGGCCATAGATCACCGTCACCACCGCCGACAGCAGGCTGAACGCGATCAGCGCGAGCGATTCCGCGCCGAGCCCGTAACCGAACCAGGCCGATGCCGCGACCGCCGCGCCGCCGCCGCCGATCAGCAACGGGATCAGCGGATAGAAGGACAGCCGCGCGCCATAGCGGGCGGCCTCCTGCAACGCGGTTTGCCGGTCGCCGGCATCGGGCCTGGCGAAGGCCTGTCCGGCAGGAATGGCGATCGCCCAGGCGACCACCACCTGCGGCAGCGCGACCAGATTGCAGATCCGCTTGATCAGCTGATAATGGCCAAGGTCGCGGGTGCCGAGAATCCAGCCGCCAACCAGCACATCGATGCCGGTCACCAGCACATTCGATGCAGCGAGCCCCCAAAAGCCGAACAGATTGGGCACCGCGCCGATGCGGCGCCCGAACGCCTGCGCGACCAGACGGTGCCGGGTGGCCAGCCACAGCATCCCGGCCAGCGCCAGCGCGCCCTGGATCAGGATGAAGTTGGCGAACAGCGACAGCGCCGGATCACCCATGATGTCGGGCAGGAAAATGCTGGCGATCAGCGTCACCGACGGCAACCCGTCGCGCACGAACATCGTGTGGTTGATCCGGTTCGCGAGCACGAAGGCGCTCGCCAGCCCCGCGGTCAGATTGACCAGATAGCTCATCATGAAGGTCGCGGCGATCAGCGCGGCGCTGTCGATCGCGGCGGGAAACAGCGCCCGCTCGGCGCCGAACAGCGCGACCAGTCCCGCCGCCGACGCGGCGGCAAACAGCAGCGGGACGATGACGATCAGCGCCGCCATCGTCGGCAGGCTGAGCTTTTGCCGGTCGTGCGCCGGGTCGATCCGGAAGCTCAGCTCGCGGAGCAGAAAATTGGGCACGCCCAGCGACAGCACCGCGGAATAGATCAGCACGAAGTTCCAGACGAACACGATCTTGCCGAAGATTTCGGGCGCGAAGGCCCAGGCGAGCGCCAGCGTCGAGACGATGTTGGCGCCGACGACCCCGGCGCGGGTCACGAACGGCAGTGCGTAACGCAGGATGTCGGCGCGTTTCATCATGGAGCGTCCCGCTGCTGCTCGGCCGGAAGATCGCGGTCCCCTAGGTGATCGGCGGACGCCTCGCAAGGCGACATGCGCGGCGGCGGTATGTTGCGTTGCAAAAAATATGCGCTTATCAGCGGCGCCGCTGCTGCCGCTTGCCAAAGGGAAGACCTTGCGCCTCGAAATCGTCCCGTCGCCCAAATTGCGCGACCGCTTGCGGCGCGCGCTGTGGTCGGCCGTGTGGCTGCTCCTGTTCCGGCCCAGCCCGATCCCGCTGCACGGCTGGCGGCGGCTGCTGTTGCGGCTGTTCGGTGCGCGGATCGAACGCGGCGCGCATCCTTATCCCAGCGCCCGGATCTGGGCGCCGTGGAACCTGGTGATGCGCGAGGGGAGCTGTCTGGGGCTCGGCAGCGATACATATAATGTCGCGACGGTGACGCTCGAGCGCGGGTCGATCGTCAGCCAGCGCGCCTATCTGTGCACCGCCAGCCACGACATCCGCGGCCCCGGCTTCGCGCTGATGACCGCGCCGATCACGATCGGGCGCAACGCCTGGGTCGCGACCACCGCCTATGTCGGCCCGGGGGTCACGCTGGCCGACGGCGCGGTGGCGGCGGCGGGGGCGGTGGTCACCAAAGACGTCGGCCGCGACGTCATCGTCGGCGGCAATCCCGCCGAACCGATCGGCACCTGTCGACTGTCCGAGTTCGAAAGAAGCTGGATGGCGTAACCGCGGCTTGCTTTTGCGGCACGATGACGAAAGAAGACGCGCGCCTGCGGGCGACAATCGAAAAGGGCGAGTGAATGCGAGTATTGGTGACCGGCGGGGCAGGCTATATCGGCTCGCACGCCTGCAAGGCACTGCACGGTGCAGGACACGAACCGGTAACAATAGACAACCTCCGCACCGGCCATGCTCACGCCGTGCGGTGGGGGCCGTTCGAACATGGCGACATCAACGACCCGGTGCGGCTGGGCGAGATATTTGCCAAATGGCAGCCTGAAGCGGTGATGCATTTTGCGGCGCTCGCCTATGTCGGTGAATCGGTCACTCTGCCCGAAATCTATTATCGCACCAACGTCGGCGGGACGCTCAATCTGCTCGACGCGATGCGCCGCAGCGGCTGTCGCCACATCGTCTTTTCGAGCACCTGCGCGACCTATGGTGTGCCGGCATCGCTGCCGATCCGCGAAGACACCCCGCAATCGCCGGTCAATCCTTATGGCTGGACCAAGCTGATGGTCGAACAGATGCTCGCCGACCACCAGCGCGCGCACGGCATCGATTTCGTCGCGCTGCGCTATTTCAACGCCGCTGGCGCCGATCCCGAGGGCGAACTCGGGGAAAACCACGAACCCGAAACACACCTGATTCCGCTGGTCCTGCAGGCCGCGGCGGGCATTCGTCCGGCGATCACCGTCTTTGGAACCGATTACCCGACCGCCGATGGCACCTGCATCCGCGACTATATCCACGTCACCGACCTGGCCGCCGCGCACGTCCTGGCGCTCGACCATTGCATCAATCGCGGCAGCGAAAAATTCAACCTGGGCAACGGCCGCGGGTTTAGCGTGCGCGAGATCATCGCGGGGGTGGAAAAGGTGACCGGGCGCACCGTGCCGGTCGAATATGGCGAACGCCGCCCCGGCGACCCGCCGACGCTGGTGGCCGACGCGACCGCCGCGCGCACGGTGCTCGGCTGGAACCCGCAATTCGCCGAACCCGACGAGATGGTCGAGCATGCCTGGAACTGGCAGTTGCGCAATCATGGTTGACGTCGCTCGGTCGATCGCAAGGGATGTCCGCTGATGCAGGTTTCGATCCTGATCCTGACCCATAACGAGGAAATCAACATCGCGTCGTGCCTCGACGCGCTCTGCTGGTGCGACGATATCTGCATCATCGATTCGGGCAGCACCGACGCCACGCTGGAGATCGCGGCGCGATATCCGCAGGTGCGGGTCCTGCACCGTGCATTCGACAATTTTGCCGGGCAGCGCAATTTCGGGCTGGAAGCCGCGGATTTCCGTCATGAGTGGGTGCTGCACCTCGACGCCGACGAGGTCGTGACCGACGCGTTCGTCGCGGCGCTGCACGCGCTGGAGCCGCCGCCGGGCATCCACGCCTATCATGTCCCGGCGAAGATGATGCTGTACGGCAGCTGGCTGCATTATGCCGGGATGTGGCCAGCCTATCAGGTGCGGCTGGGCGACCGGACGCTGCGGTTCAAGCAGGTCGGCCACGGCCAGCGCGAAGATCTGCCCGCCGACCAGGTGGCGACCTTTAGCGAGCCCTATCTGCATTATTCCTTCTCGCACGGCCTGCTGCGCTGGTTCGAAAAGCATATCCGCTATGCCCGCGACGAGGCGCAGCTGATCGTCGACCTGCGCCGCGGCGGCGACGCGCAAAGCGGCGGCGATGCCGAGGGCGGGGTGTCGCGGCGGCGCAAGGCGAAGCAGATGGCGGCGCATATCCCGCTGTGGCTGCGCCCGGTGGCACGGTTCGTTTACGTCTATTTTCTGCGCGCCGGCTTTCGCGACGGCCGGTCGGGGCTGATCTATACGCTGATGCTCTGCGTCTACGAAGGGATGACCGCCGTCTTCGCCTATGACCTGCTGCTGCGCGGCGAGGGCAAAAGAAAACCTTGATCATCCGGGCCGATTTGGGCAGTCGGACATCCGCTGCCCGCCCGCCCGGGCCATGGCCTCTTCTCTCCCAAAGAAAATCGGTGAACCAACATGACCGTCAACAATTATCATCATCGCCGCCGCATCCTCGTGACCGGCGGCGCCGGTTTTCTGGGTTCGCACCTGATCGACCGGCTGCTCGCCGACGGGAATGAGGTGCTGTGCGTCGACAATCTGTTCACGGGGACGAAGGACAATGTCGCCCACCTGCGCGACAATCCGAACTTCGAATTCCTGCGCCACGACATCACCGAGCCGCTGCAGGTCGAAGTCGACGAAATCTATAATCTCGCCTGCCCGGCGTCGCCGATCCATTATCAATATGATCCGGTGAAGACGATCAAGACGTCGGTCGTCGGCGCCACCAACATGCTCGAACTCGCCAAGCGGCTTGGAGCAAAGGTATTCCAGGCGTCGACCAGCGAAGTTTACGGCGACCCGTCGGTCCACCCGCAGGTCGAAAGCTATTGGGGCAACGTCAATCCGATCGGTATCCGGTCGTGCTATGACGAAGGCAAGCGCTGCGCCGAGACGCTGTTCTTCGATTATCACCGCCAGACCGGGATCGAGATCAAGGTCATCCGCATCTTCAACACCTATGGCCCGCGGATGCATCGCGCCGACGGCCGCGTGGTGTCGAACTTCATCGTCCAGGCGCTGCGCGGCGAGGACATCAGCATCTATGGCGACGGCAGTCAGTCGCGCAGCTTCTGCTATGTGTCCGACCTGATCGACGGCATGGTGCGGCTGATGAACAGCCGCGACGGATTCCACGGCCCGGTCAACATCGGCAATCCGGGCGAGTTCACGATGCTGCAGCTGGCCGAAAATATCCTCGACATCACCGGGTCGAAATCGCAGCTGGTGTTCGAGCCGCTGCCGCAGGACGATCCGCGCCAGCGCAAGCCCGACATCACGCTGGCGCAAGCCGAACTGGGCTGGGAGCCGAAGGTCGCACTTCGCGAGGGGCTGGAAAAAACCATCGCCTATTTCGAAAAGGCGCTGTGAGCGGAGCGGGCACGGATAAAAGGGGATGACGGTGCGCCGCGTCTTTTTCGTCAACCGTTTCTTCTGGCCGGATTTCAGCGCGACGTCGCAGATTTTGAGCGACGTCGCCTTCGCGCTCGCTGCCGAGGGGGTCGAGGTTGAAATCGTCGCCAGCCGGCTGGCCTATGGCAACCCGGACCTGCGCTATCCGGCCGACGAAACCGAGGGCGGGGTGCGGATTCACCGCGTCGCAACGACCGGATTCGGGCGCGCCGGGTTGATCGGGCGCGCGGTCGATTATCTGAGCTTCTATCTGGCCGCGCTGATCAAGACCGGAATGCTGCTGCGGCGCGGCGACATATTGGTGGTCAAGACCGACCCGCCCTTGCTGTCGATCCCGATGCGCATCGTCGCGCGGCTGCGCGGCGCCCGGCAGGTGAACTGGTTGCAGGATATCTATCCCGAGATTGCCGGGCTGCTGGGCTTTTCGGTGTTCGACGGGGTGCTGGGCCGGGCGCTGGCGGCGCTGCGCGACCGTTCGCTGAAGGCCAGCGCAATGAACGTCGCGATCGGTGAGGCAATGCGCAGCAAGCTGCGCGCCACCGGCCTGAACGACCGCAAGATCGCGGTGATCGAAAATTTCAGCGACGACGAGGCCATTCGCCCACTTGCCGCGGCCGACAATCCGCTGCGCGCCGAATGGTCCTATGGCACCGACCTGTTCGTCGTCGGTTATTCGGGCAATATCGGGCAGGCGCACGACCTGAACACGATATTGGGCGCGGCCAAGCTGCTGCACGATCGCGGCGCCGGGCATATCCGCTTCCTGTTCGTCGGCGGCGGGGCGCTGTTCGACAATGTCCGCGCCGCCGCCGAAGTCCATGGCCTTTCGAACATCGACTGCCGCCCATACCAGCCGCGCGAGCGTCTGTCGGAAAGCCTGACCGTTCCCGACCTGCACTGGATATCGCTGCGCCCCGAGGTCGAGGGCTATTTGTTGCCGAGTAAATTCTATGGCATTCTCGCTGCCGGCCGCCCGACTTTGTTCATCGGCCACCCGCAAGGCGAAATTGCGGGAATCGTTCGCGAAACGCAGAGCGGCTGGGCCTTTGGCGTCGGGGACGCGACGGGCGTCGCCGACCTGTTGTTGAAGCTGGCGAATGATTGCAATGCGGTTGAGGAGGCCGGACGCGCGGCGCGGTCGTTGATGGACGTGCGGTTTCGGCGGGAGCTGATAATCGGCAAATGGAAACAACTGCTCGACGAGCTGGGCTAGGGCAGCTTGTTCGCACCCAACAGGAGGTGCATGGACCGGTGCCAGCGGCGTGGCCCGCCGCCGCAATTCAGGCGCGGCTCCAAAGCAATTCACATGCTTGCGGAACATGCTTCATGTGAGATAAAGGTGATCGGTTCAAGGAAGGTTCTCGGATAGCGACCGATCGCCGTGAGCGGCCGGCCATCCGAAGATTGGGGTCGTGCTTTCGCAACCTACTTGCTCTCCAAAAAGGCCTCGAGTGGAAGCATGAGACATATAATGGAACTGGAACAGCCGGTGAAATCCGGATGGTCATGGTCGGTATTTTTCAGCTCGTTGCGGGTGCAGCTGCTGCTTGGCCTGCTGGTGGGCGTCGCCTTGCCGGTGAGCGTCTATTTTTCGGGCAGCGTCGCGATCTTGACCAGCAACGCCGCGGCGATGAATTCGGCCCTGATTGCGGTCACGGCGACCTTTGCCGCCGTGCTGGCGGTTCGCAAGCTGAGCGAGTTTCCGGGCACGATCGGCGCAAGCTATATCTTTCCCGCTTTCACCGCGAGTTACGCCGCCGGCGTCGCCATCATCCTGCTGGCGCGCGCGCCCTATAGCGGCGCGTTGCTGTCGCTGACCTTCGCTTGCAGCCTGGTGACGCGCTTTGCGATCGGGGCCATGGAACGGCGCCGCGACGAGGGACGATATTATCTGGTCCCCGGCGGCAAGATCGATCGCATCCGCCGCGACCTGGGGGCGCGGTTGACGATGCTGGACGAGCCGATGCTGCCGGGCGATCCCGGCGCGATCATCGTCGCCGACCTGCATCACGATCATAGCGACGAGTGGGAGCGGGCATTTGCCGTCGCGGCGCTCAACGGGATCGGCGTCTATCATTACAAGCAGGTGTGGGAGGCCCGCACCGGCAAGGTTCGCATCGAACATCTGTCGGAAAACAGTCTCGGCTCGCTGATTCCCAGCAACAGTTATGCCAAGATGAAGCGGTTGATCGACATCGTCCTGACGATCGTCGTCCTGCCGATCCTGCTGCTGCCGCTGACGATCACGGCGCTGATCATCCGCCTCGATTCGCCCGGCCCGGTGTTTTTCCGCCAGGAGCGCATCGGTTATCGCGGCTATCCGTTCCGGGTGCTGAAATTCCGCACAATGCGCGTGCCCCAACCGGTGACCGGGACCGTCGACGCGGTGCACGACGCGATCACGCAGGACGACGATGCGCGGATCACCAAGGTCGGCCGGTTCCTGCGCCAGACGCGCATCGACGAGCTACCGCAGCTGTACAACATCCTGCGCGGCGAAATGAGCTGGATCGGTCCGCGGCCCGAAGCACGGCCCTTGTCCGAATGGTATGAGCGCGAAATTCCCTTCTATTCCTATCGCCACATCGTCCGTCCCGGCGTGACGGGGTGGGCGCAGGTCAATCAAGGCCACGTCGCCGGCATCAGCGAAGTCCACGACAAGCTGCGCTTCGATTTCTATTACATCAAGAATTTCTCGAGCTGGATCGATCTGGTGATCCTGTTCAAGACGGTGCTGGTGGTGATCCGGGGTTTCGGCGCGAAATAGCCAGCCCGTCGATCCGCCCGTCGGGGGCGGCGAAGATCATCGGTTCGACATCGAACACCGCTGGAATCCGCTCGGCGAGTTCGCCGGCGCTGGTCCCGGTCTCGCCAAGGATCCGTCCCTCGCGCATCCACACGATGCGATCGGCATAGCGGGCGGCAAGGTTGAGGTCGTGGAGCACCACCGCGACGCCGTGCCCCGCCGCGACGCGCGCGCGCAACACGCCCATCGCATGGTGCTGACGCGCCGGATCGAGCGGCGCGGTCGGTTCGTCGAGGAGCAAGAGCGCCGCCGCGCCGGCGAGGACGCGGGCGAGGGCAGCGAGGCCAAGTTCGCCGCCCGACAGCGTCGCGGTCGAGCGACCGCAAAGATGCGCGCAGCCGACTTCGCCCAGCATCGCCGCCGCGATCTCCAGATCATGCTTGCCGATCGCGCCGCCCTGACCAAAAGCGAAGCGGCCGAGCGCGACCATTTCGACGACGCCGATCGGCCAGGCGACCTCGGCGCGCTGGGGCAGATAGGCGAGGTGGCGGGCGCGGTCGCGCGGCGGCATCGGGCCGAGCGGCAGCCCGCCGATCCGAACCTCGCCCGCATCGGCGTCGCGCAGCCCGGCGAGCAGCCGCAGCAGCGTCGTCTTGCCCGATCCGTTCGGGCCGACGATGGCGACGAGTTCGCCGGGAGTCAGGCGAAAATCGGCGCCGGTCAGCCGCCCGGCGATGGTCAGCCGGTTTGCGACCAGGTCAGTCATGGCGGATATTCCCCCGCCGGAGCGCGATCATCAGGAAGATCGGCGCCCCGGCCAGCGCCGCGACGACGCCGAGCCGCAATTCGGTATCGGTCGGCAGCAGCCGGACAAGCAGGTCGGCGGCGATCAGCATCACCGCGCCGGCGAGCGCGGCGGGCACCAGCGTGCGCCCCGGATCATGGCCGACCCATGGCCGCACGACGTGGGGCGCGACGATGCCGACGAAACCGACCGCACCGGCGAGCGCCACCGACGCCCCGGTCGCCAGCCCGGTCGCGACGACGACGACGATCTGGGTGCGGCGGAAATCGAGGCCGTGGGCGATTGCGGCCTCTTCGCCGACCGCGAGCAGCGACAGGCTGCGCCGCTGGGTGAGCAGCAGCGCCATGCCGGCGGCCATGAACGGTGCGGACAGCGCGAGATCGGCGAACGACCGGTTGGCGACCGATCCCAGCGTCCAGTTGACGAGATCGGACAGCGAAAAGGGGTTTGGCGCAAAATTGAGAATCAGCGCCATCAGCGCCCCGGCCAGGCTGGACAGGCCGACGCCGATCAGGATCAGCGTCGCCATGCCGCGGGTGCGCACCGCGGCCGATGCGAGCAGCGCGGTGACAAGTCCTGCGGCAGCGATCGCGCCGACCGGCAGCGCGAGCGGCCACAGCGCCGCGAGCCCGAAATAGAGCGTCAGCGTCGCGCCGAGCGTCGCCCCGGCGGAGACGCCGAGGATGCCGGGTTCGGCCAGCGGGTTGCGGGTCAGCGCCTGGAGCGCCGCGCCGCACAGCGCCAGCGCCGCGCCGACCGCCGCGGCGCTGAGCAGCCGCGGCAGACGGATGTCGAAAAGGATGATCGCCGCCGCCGGGTCGCGTCCCGCCGCCCAATCGCCGATCAGGCGCAGCGAAACGCCGTCGGGCCCGGTGAGCAGCGCGGCAAATCCGGCGATGAGCAGCAGCGCGGCGAGGATCAGATTGACGCGGCCGGTCATGGGGCCGTCCGGGCGTCGGCGAGCGCGGCGACGGCTTGCCCGGTGAGCCAGTTGCCGCACGCGAGCCATGCGCCCGGCACTTCGACTTCGGCGGCGCGCTGCGCCGTCGCGGCGACGACCGGGTGGCGCGAGGCCGACCAGCCGTCCTGACGGTAGCTGCTACTATCGAAAAAGGCGCGGAAGACGACGTCGGGCGGGCGGCGGACGAGATCTTCGAGCGGCAGCGAGCCCCAGCCCGGCGCGGCACGGTAGGGGGTAAAACCCGCCGCGGCGATCACGTCGGCGACCAGCGAGCCGGGGCCGGTGGTGACGTCGCCGGGGGTGACGTAAAGCGCGGTCGGCTCGTGCGATCCGCCGGGTCGTGCCTCGGCCAAGCCGGCGTCGAAGGCGGCGACGAGCTGGCGGGCTTTGGCAGCGGCGTTCAGGTCCGACCCGGCTTGCAGCACGACCGTCCGCGCGCCCGCCAGCGTGTCGGCATAGCCGAGCCGCACCACGCGGATACCGAGCGCGGCGAGCTGGCGGTCGAACTGTGCGTCGCCGCGATACGAGCGTACTACGACTGCCGGGCGGAGCGCGACGATATCCTCAAGCTGCGGGCGCAGCCGCGGCAGGCCGCGCGCCTGCCGCGCCGCAAAGCCGGCGTCGCTGGCCGCCTCGACCGATACCGCGCGGACGTCGCCGCGCGGTATCAGGCCGAGCACCATCTGATCGGCGCAGAGATCGACGCTGGCGACGCCGCTGAGTTCGGGCAGCGGCGCGCGTTGCTGGCATCCCGTAAGGGCCGCCAGCAACGCGAGGGACGCCGCCGTCCGCATCAGAACGCCCAGCGCGCGCCGGCATATGCCGAGCGACCCGCGGTGCCATAGCCGGCGACCGTCCGGTAATCGGCGTCGAACAGATTTTCGACGCGCCCGAACAATTCGATGCCGCCGGCGAGCGGATAAGAGGCGCGAAGATCGACGAGGACATAGTCGCCCAGGCGCACCTGGTTGGCGCGATCGTCGAAGCTGGCCCCGGCATAGCGCACCGCGACCGAAACATCGGTTCCCTGCAGCGCGCCGGCGGGGGTCCAGGCGAGCTCGGCATTGGCGAGGTGGCGCGGACGGCGCGCGAGCCGGTTGCCGGCGAGCGGCGAGCCGGGGGTGCGGTCCTTGACCGAGATCAGGCTGGTGTTGGCGCCGAGGCGGAACGCGTCGTTCAGCTGCACGCCCGCTTCGACCTCGACGCCTTCGCCGCGGGCGCGGTTGATGTTGTCGTAAGTGCCGAACGGGCGGTTGCCGGTCGCACAGATCGCCGGCAGCGGATCGGGGCCGGGCGGGCAGCTGACGAAATCGATGAGGTTGCGGCTGTCCCGGCGGAACAGCGCGACGTCGAAAAACCACTGCCGGGCATCGCCGAAGCGGACCCCGACTTCATAGGCGCGCGCCTCCTCGGGCAGCAGATCGGGATTGCCGAAGGCGCCGGCCGAGGGCGAGAGCTGGAACAGGGTCGGCGCCTTGAACCCTTCGCGGTAGCTGGCGCGCAGCGTCACGAGATCGCCGAGCCGCTGCCCCGCATCGACGGCGAAGGTGGTCGCGCCGCCGAACTGGCGATGGTCGTCGTGGCGCACCCCGGCGGTGAGCGACAGCGTCGCGGTCGGCTGGGCGAGCAGCATGCCCCAGACCGAGGTCGTCGCGGTCCTGCCGGCATCGCTGGAGAAAGCATCGGCGGTCAGCGCGCGCGTCCATTCGCGCTCGACCCCGGCGACGAGGCGGAGCTGATCGGCATCGCGGCCGAGGCTGCCCGCGGCGCTCCAGTCGAGGCCGTAGCTCAGCCGTTCGCTGCGGCCGCGGGCGCTGAAGGTCGGGGCGTCGCCGCTCGCGGGATCGAAATTGTCGCGATTGATGTCGGCAAAGCCATATTGCAGCTTGTGCGCGAAATGGCCCGCGGCGTCGTTGCCGGCGGGGCGGTGTTCGAGCGTCAGCGCGGCATAATGTTCCTGCGTGTCCTGATATTCGTCGGTGTCGGCGAAGGTGAAGGCGGGGGGCGGGAAGCCGTCGAGATCGACGCGGCTGTCGGCGAACAGGCCGAAGGCGCGCACCGCGAGGGTGCTGCCGATTTCGGTGCGGTTCGCGACGTGGAGCGAATATTGGCGATAGGCATCGCGTTCGGTCCCGGCGGCGGCGCTGCTGATCCCGTCGGTGCGGACATAACCGCCGCCGATCGCGAACTGCGAGGCGCCGAGCGCCGTCGTGCGGAGCTGGCCGTTCAGGCGCACGGTGTCGCGCGCGCCATATTCGGCGGCAATCCGCCCCGACGTGCGGTCGTCGCCGTCGGGATCGGGCAGGGCGGTGGTGACCGAGACGACGCCGCCGATCGCCTGGCTGCCCCAGGCGAGGCTGTTCGCGCCGCGCAGCAGCTCGATGCGGTCGATGCCGCCGATCATCAGATTGGCGAAATCGAAGCCGCCAGCGGGCGACGACGGGTCGCCGACGCGGACGCCGTCGATGACGACGAGCGTCTGTTCGGCCTCGGCGCCGCGGATGCGCAGGTTGGTGACGCTGCCCAGCGTACCGTTCTGCGACAGGCTGACGCCCGGCAGCCGGACGAGCAGATCGGCCGCCGAGCCGTTCTGCGCGCGCTTCAGATCGGCGCTGTCGATCAGCGACCAGGACGCGTTGGTGCGCTCTTCGTCGAGCGGGACCCCGATCACGGTGATCGAATAGTCGTCGTCACCCGCGCCGCCGGCTTCTTCGGCGAGGGCCGGCGATGCGGCGGCGAGCGCCAGCAGCGACAGGGTGGTTCGGCAAGCAAAATTCTTCATAGATTCCTCCAACGTAACGGCCTTGCCGTCACGCGAGGAACCTCGCCTGCCACCGGTGCACCCCGCCCGTTGCAGATAACGGCGACACCCGGGCAGGTTTCCTGGCTCGCCGGGTCATCGGAGAATGCGGCCTTCCCAGGGCCGAGGCCCCAGTGGCATGTTCGCATTCCCCTCGCCGGTCACAGTTGCGGGGGCAGCGCCGGTCTTGCACCGGACTTCCCTTTTCATCCCCGTTGCCGGGGAACCTGAGGTCACGAGGCGGGCCGCTAGCAAAAGCCCCGTCAGCGCGCAATCGACAACTTGCAAACGCGCCGCCAAGGCTCGACATAGGACGCCAAGGAGCGATGCATGGATTTCGGGTTCGACAACAGCTTTCACGCCACGATGGAGGGGTTTTACACCCCCGCCGAAGCCGCGACGCCGCCCGAGCCCAAATTGCTGGCGTTCAACGCGGCGCTGGCCGAGCGGCTGGGGCTCAAGGTCGATGCCGGCGACGACGAGGCCGTGGCGCGCGTTTTTTCGGGCCACACCGTACCCGATGGCGCCAATCCGCTGGCCTTCGCCTATGCCGGGCATCAGTTCGGGCATTTCTCGTCGCAGCTTGGCGACGGCCGTGCCTTGCTGCTCGGCGAAGTGGTCGCGCCCGACGGCGCGCGCTTCGACCTTCAGCTCAAGGGATCGGGACCGACCGCCTTTTCGCGCAACGGCGACGGCAAGGCCGCGATCGGTCCGGTGCTGCGCGAATATCTGGTGTCCGAGGCGATGGCGGCGATGGGCGTGCCGACGACGCGGGCGCTGGCGGCAGTCGCCACCGGCGAGCGCGTCCAGCGCGAGCGCGCGCATCCCGGCGCGGTGCTGACGCGGGTCGCGAGCAGCCATATCCGCGTCGGAACCTTCCAGTTTTTTGCGGCGCATTTCGGCGCCGACCATGTCACCCAATTGTCCGATTATGCGATCCGCCGCCATTTTCCCGAACTGGCGGGCGCCGCCAACCCGCATCTGGCGCTGCTCGACCATGTCATCGGCCTGCAATGCGAGCTGGTGGCGCACTGGCTGGGGGTCGGGTTCATCCATGGGGTGATGAACACCGACAATGTCGCGATCAGCGGCGAGACGATCGATTATGGCCCCTGCGCCTTCATGGACCGGTTTGCGGTCGAGACCGTGTTCAGCTCGATCGATGCCAACGGCCGCTATGCCTATGGCCGCCAGCCGCAGATCATGCACTGGAACATGGCACGCTTTGCCGAGGCGCTGTTGCCGGCGATCCATGCGGTGGCGCCGGACGATGTCGAACGCGCCAAGGAGCTGGTCGCGGCGATTTCGGATCGCTTTCTGGGGGTATGGTTCACCCGGATGCGCGCCAAGCTGGGGCTGGTCGGCGCGGGCGACGAAGATTCGGCGCTGATCGACCGCTTGTTCGGCGATCTGGAAACGCACGGCATCGACTTCACCTCCTTCTTCCGCGCCCTGGCGATGCTGTTGCGCGGCGACGCCGCGATGATGGAAGCGCAGCTGCCGCATCCCGACGCGATGGCGCCGTGGATCGCCGACTGGTGGGCAAGGCTGGAGAGCGAGGGGATTGCGCCGCTCGACCGCGCCGCCGCGATGGACGCGGTGAACCCGCTGTACATTCCCCGCAACCACCAGGTCGAAGCGGCACTGGGCGCTGCCGAGGCCGGCGATCTGGAGCCGTGGCTGGCGCTGCTCGAGGTGGTGCGAAACCCGTATACAGCGCGCGCCGAATGGGCGGACTATGCCGGTCCGGCCCCGGCAGAGGCCGCCGCCTATACCACCTATTGCGGAACCTGAGCCCGCCGCGATCGTTGCCCGGCGGGCAGCCGGTAACGGGGTCGGCGCCGAACGGGGTGAATTGATGGCGCGGCGGCTGACAACGGCGAGAAACCGGCTTGCACCGCCGTCCGTCACGAGCCACAAGAGCGCATCGGCAGTACATTGATGCAAATTTCTGAAAAACCTTGCGAATCGGAGTTTGGCCGATCGCCGCGCTGGCGCGGGCTCCTCGCCCTGTCGTCGTCGTTCGCCGCCTTGGCCTGGACCGCAGGCGCATCGGCGCAGCCGGTCGAGCCACCGCCGGTCGTGCCGACCCTGACCGATTCCGAGGGCAGCGACATCGCGGCGCCGACCCCGCCGCCCGCCGACGCACTATTGCCCGAGGTCGAGCCGATCATCGGCGACGACGAGTTTCGCGAGGCCATTCCGCCGATCCGCGCCGAGGATGACGCCGAACTCGACCGCCCGCTGGAATCGATCGCCGACTTCACCGCACGGCAGGCCGCCGCGGCGCAGCGGGGCGAGGGCGAGGCAGGCGACGCCGACGCCGCTACCCCGACAGTCGATGGCACCCCGGTGCCCGCGCTGGCCGACGGCGACCCGATCGAGGCGATCGGCGATGCGCCGATCGCCGACAGCGAACTTGCCGCGCCGCTGCCGCCGCTGGAAAATTTCAACGTCGAGCCGGTGGTGTTCGCCGAGGCCGAAGCCGACGAAGACGATCGCGACATCGCCTATACGGTGAAGGTCAACGGCCTCGCGGCCGCCGATGACGGCACCGACGTCGATCTGGCCGACCTGTTCGGCGACCTGTCGGCGCTCTACGACGGCGACGGCAAGGCCGAAAATGGCGCGATGGTGCGCGCCCGCCTGACCGCCGACGCCGAACTGATGCAGCGCGTCCTGGCGTCCGAAGGCTATTATGACGCGAAGGTCGATACCCGCATCGATCGCGGCGAACGCGTCGAGGGGCAGCCGCGTCCGCCGCTCGCCGCGGTGATCGACGTCGTGCCGGGGCAGCGCTATACCTTTTCCGACATCGTGCTGGACCATGACCCGACGGTGCCGCCGCGGCTGGTCGAGGACAATTTCCCGCTCACGGTCGGCGAGGCGATCGTCGCGCAGCGCGTGCAGGGCGCCGAAGCCGCGCTGGCACTAAAGCTGCCCGAAGAGGGTTATCCTTTTGCCAAGGTCGGCCAGCGCGACATATTGCTCGACGGCGCGACGGGCGAGGGCGCCTATACGCTGCCGATCGAGATCGGCACCCGCGCCCGTTTCGGCGGCATCGAGACCACCGGCGAGCTGGCCTTCGACGCCGAACATGTCGAAGTGCTGGCGCGTTTCAAGCGCGGCGACCTGTATGACAGCCGCATGGTCGACGACCTGCGCCAGGCGCTCGTCGCCACCGGGCTGTTCGCCAGCGTCGCCGCCGAGCCGCAGCCGACCGGTGAAAGCGCGGGGGACGACACCGAATATGTCACGATGCTGGTCACGCAGCAGGCGGGTCCGCCGCGCACGCTGGCCGCGAGCGCGGGTTATGGCACCGGCGAGGGGCTGCGCGTCGAGGGCAGCTGGACGCATCGCAACCTGTTGCCGCCCGAAGGCGCGGTGATCTTTCGCGGCGTGCTGGGGACGCAGGAGCAGGGCATTGGCGCGACCTTCCGCCGTTCGAACGCCGGGCGCCGCGACCGCACCTTCGAACTGGTCGCCGAGGCGACGCGGAGCGATTACAACGCGTTCGAGGCGCTGACCGGGCGCGTCGGTTTTCGCGTCAGCCGCGATTCGACCCCGATCTGGCAGAAAAAGCTGACCTATGCCTATGGCGCCGAGCTGATCGCGACGAGCGAAGACGATTATGATTTCACCCGCGGCGAACGCGTCCGCGATTTCTACACCATCCTGGGGTTGACCGGGCAGCTCGGCCTCGACCGCACCGACAGCCTGCTCGATCCGACCAAGGGCTTTCGCGTCACCACGCTGATTCAGCCCGAGGGCTCGCTCGCCGGCAGCTTCTCGCCCTATGCGCGGCTGCGCATCGATGCGAGCGGCTATTATCCGGTGGCCGACAATATCGTGCTGGCGGGTCGCGTCCGCGTCGGTTCGATCCTGGGGGCGGCGCGCGAACGGCTGGCGCCGTCGCGGCGCTTCTACGCCGGTGGCGGCGGTTCGGTGCGTGGCTTCGGTTATCAGGAACTGGGACCGAAAGACCCCGACCTCGACCCGATCGGCGGCCGCAGCGTCAACGAGGCGGCGTTCGAGGCGCGCTATCGTTTCGGCAATTTCGGCGTCGTCGGCTTCGTCGACGCCGGACAGGTGTATCGCGGTTCGACCCCGACCTTTTCCGACCTGCGCTTCGGCGCCGGTATCGGCGGGCGGTTCTACACCAATTTCGGTCCGATGCGGCTCGACGTCGCAACCCCCATCGGCCGCGAGCCGGGTGAGGCGCTGGTCAGCGTCTATGTCTCGATCGGCCAAGCTTTCTGATGGCGGGCGGCGCGCCCTTCGACGACGAGGACATGGCGCCGCAGCCAGGGCGGTCGCGGACGTGGCCGGCGCGGATCGCGCGCGGCGTGCTGATCGCGCTCGTCGGCCTGGCCGTACTGCTCGGTCTGTTCGTGGTCGGGCTCAACAGCGATGCGGGGCGGCGGTTCGTCGTCACCCAGGTCGAGAAATTCGAATTCGAGAACGGGATGAAAATCGGCATCGGTCGGCTCGACGGATCGCTGTTCGGTATGATGGTGGTGCGCAACTTCACCCTGTCCGATCCCGAGGGGGTCTTCCTCGCCTCACCCGAACTGCGCGTCGACTGGCGGCCTTTCGCTTATCTGTCGAACCATGTCGACATCCGCTCGGCGACCGCCCAGACGCTGACCCTTCGCCGGATGCCGGCGTTCAAGGTCGTCCCCGACACCGGCGAGCCGCTGCTTCCCGACCTCGACATCGACGTCAAGGCGCTGCGCGTCGATCGCTTCATTTTCGAGCCGGCGGTCGCGGGCGAGCGACAGATCGCCCGCCTCGCCGGGACGATCGCGATCGCCGACCGCCGCGCCAAGGTGACCGCCAATGCCGAAACGATCGGAGCGGGCGCGAAGGGCGACACGTTCAAGCTGCTGCTCGACGCGGTGCCCGAGGCGAACCGGTTGGCGCTGACGCTCGACGTCAATGCGCCGCAGGGCGGGGTGCTGGCGGCGATGGCGGGGTTCGACGAACCGCTGACTGCCAAGATCGACGGGCGCGGCGACTGGGCGGCATGGAACGGCAACCTTACCGCGAACCTTGGCGCCGCGCCGCTGGCGCAGCTTGCGCTGACCGCGCGCGACGGCAATTTCGCGGTCAAGGGCACGACGCAGGCCGCGCGGCTGTTCGAAGGGGCGACGGCGTCGTTACTGGGGCCCGAAACCGCGATCGATCTCACCGCGCGGCTCGCCGAGCGCAAGGCCGATCTCGATGGCCGCGTTTCGTCCGATGCCTTCCGCCTCGGGATCAGCGGCGGGGTCGACCTTGGCACCAACCGCTACGATGCGCTGCAGCTCGCCTTCGTGCTGCTCCGTCCCGGCGCCATCGCGCCCGCGGTGCGCGGCGACGGGGTGCGTGCCAGCGCGACGCTCGACGGCGCGTTCGCGTTGCCGACGGTCGATTATCAGGCGAACGCCAAGGCGCTGGCGTTCAACGATATCGTCGTCGAGACGCTGAGCCTGGCGGGCAAGGCGCGCGTCGATGCCGACCAGATCCTGATCCCGGTGGCGGGGCGCGCGGCGCGCATCCGCGGGCTCGATACGGTGGCCGGGGGGACGCTCACCGCGGTCCGCCTCGACGGCGACCTCGCCTATAGCGAAGGGCGCATTCTCAGCGACAATCTGCGGCTGCGCTCGCCGCGCATCGACGCCAAGGCGATCGTCATCGCCGACCTCAACCGCGGTTTTTATACCGGGGCGATCGACGGGCGGATCAACGATTATCGCATCGAAAGCGTCGGGGTGTTCGACATCGACACCGACGCCGACCTGGAAACCGCGCCGGGCGGCGGCTTTGCGATCGCCGGACGGGTGCGGGCGCGATCGACGCAGCTGTTCAACTCGGGCGTGCGCGACCTGCTCGGCGGCAATGCGACGGCGTCGAGCGACGTGCGCTATGGCACCGACGGTCTGATCCGCTTTGCCAATCTGCGGCTGAACGCGCCGCGACTGCGCATCGTCAGCGGGCAGGGCAGCTATGCGCCCGACGGCCGCGTCGCGCTGACCGCGCGGGCGGTATCGACCGATTACGGCCCGCTCGGGGTCCAGCTGGCCGGCACGATCAGCGATCCGCGCGCGACGCTGACCGCCGAGAGGCCGGGGCTGGGCATCGGGCTCGCCAACCTGGTCGCGCGGATCAACGGCGCGCCGAACGGCTATCGCCTCGCCGCAACCGGCGACACCGATTATGGCCCGCTGTCGGCCGATGTCGTGCTGCTGACCGCCGCCGGGCCGCTGACCATCGACGTCGAGCGCGGCGACCTGTCCGGGATCGGGTTCAAGGGACGGCTGGTGCAGAGCGACGCCGGTCCGTTCGTGGGGCGGCTCGACGCGGCGGGGCAGGGGCTGGGCGGGCTCGTCCGGCTGAGCGCCGACGGGCGCTATCAGGCGGCGGCGATCAACGTCCGCGCCAACAATGTGACGCTGCCCGGTGCCGCGCAGCTGACCGTCGGGTCGGCGATCGTCGACGCCGATGTCACGCTGTACGAGCAGCCGCGGATCGTCGCCGACATCCAGCTCGCGAGCACGCGCATCCGCGACTATGACATCGCCGTCGGGCGGGTGAAGATCGACTATCGGGACGGGCGCGGCAAGGCGCAGGCGCTCGTCGAAGGGACCAACGGGGCGGCGTTCCGCATCGCCGCCAACGCCGACCTCCAGCCCGATCTGTGGCGGGCGGCGGTGCAGGGGCGCGCGACCGGGATCAATTTCCGCACCACCTCACCGGCACGGATCATCCCCG
Source organism: Sphingopyxis sp. (assembly GCF_050916055.1). Taxonomy (GTDB): domain Bacteria; phylum Pseudomonadota; class Alphaproteobacteria; order Sphingomonadales; family Sphingomonadaceae; genus Sphingopyxis. Next base: position 1,503,826 of record NZ_CP051527.1, on the reverse strand, counting down.
GTCCCGACGGGTATGAGCTGCTGCCGACGACGGTCAACCTGGGGCGCGGCAGCAATGCGCGCATCGCGGGCAAGTTCGGCGACGGGATCATGATCCAGAGCCGGCTCGACCGCGTCAACATGGCGATCCTCAACGCCGTCTATCCCGGCATGGGACTGGGCGGACGGGCGACGGGCAGCCTCGATTTCGAACAGGCCAATGCCGACGCCTTCCCGCGCGCCGACGCGCGGCTCACCGTCACCGGCTTCACTCGGACGAGCGCGGCGACCGTCAGCCAGCCGGTCGACGTCAATTTCGCCGGCAAGCTGCTCGCCGACGGCGGCGAGGCGCGCGCTGTCATGCGCAAGCGCGGCAGCGTCATCGGCCGCGTCCAGGCGTCATTGCGCCCGCTCGGCCCCGGGGCGGGCGACTGGCTGACCCGGCTGCGCGCCGCGCCGCTGGGCGGCGGCATCCGCTACAACGGCCCCGCCGACACGCTCTATTCCTTCTTCGGCCCCGCCGATCAGGGCCTCGCGGGGCCGATCGCGGTCGCCGCCGACTTCAGCTGCCTGGTGGCCGACCCGTGCCTCGAAGGCGTCGTGCGCGGCAAGGACCTGGTGTATGAGAACCAGACTTACGGCACCCGGCTGACCGCGATGACGGTCAACGGCCGCTTCACCGGCAACCGGCTGGAAATCGACGAGCTGACCGCGACCGCAGGCGAGGGCAGCGTGCAGGCGAAGGGCTATGTCAGCCTGGCGCAGGCCGACGGCTATCCGATGAACATCACCGCGACGCTCGACAACGCGCGGCTGGCGCGCAGCGACAATATCGCGGCGCGCGCGACGGGCAATCTGACGCTGGAGAAGGTCGCCGGCCAAGCGGCGCTGCTGTCGGGCAGCCTGCAACTGCCCGAAACGCGCTACCGCATCGTCCGCGAGGGCGCGGCGGCGGTGCCGGTGCTCACCGGGGTGCGGCGCAAGCCCGCGGCGGGGCGGCAGCGGATCAGCGGCGACGGCCTGTCCGCGGTGGGCAGCAGCCTGTTCGACCTCATCCGCCTCGACATCCGGCTGCAGGCGGCCGACGAAATCTATGTCACCGGCATGGGGCTCGAATCCGAATGGCAGGCCGATATCACGCTGAAAGGCACGACCGAGCTGCCGCGGGTGACCGGCGAGATCGAGCTGGTGCGCGGCACCCTCGGCTTTGCGGGCCGCTCGTTCGAGCTCGAGGAAGGGCGGGTCACCTTCCCGACCGGCGATGCCTTCGACCCCGCGATCCGCCTGCTGGCGAGCGACACGATCGACACGGTGACGGTCTCGGTCGCGGTGTCGGGCCGCGCCACCAACCCGCAGGTCGCCTTTTCGAGCGTGCCCGGACTGCCGCAGGACGAGATCGTGTCGCGCATCCTGTTCGGCGATTCGATCACGACGCTGTCGCCGCTGCAGGCGGTGCAACTCGCCGCCTCGCTCAACACGCTGCGCGGTGGCGGCGGCGGCCTCAGCCCGCTCGGCGCGCTCCAGTCGGCAGCCGGGATCGACCGCCTGCGCATCCTCGGCCCCGACGACACCGTCGGCCGCGGCACCGCGCTCGCCGCCGGGCAGTATATCTCGAAGGACATTTATCTGGAGGTGATCACCGACGCGCGCGGCTACACCGCGACGCAGCTGGAGATCAGCCTGACCCGCGCGCTGTCGATTCTGAGCCAGGCCGGCGGGTCTGGGCAGTCGAACCTCAGCGTCCGGTACCGCAAGGATTATTGATGCGCAGCGCCGCGCTCCTGCTGCCGTTGCTGCTGCTCTCCGCCTGCCAGCAGGAGCCCGCCTTCGACGACCGCTACGACAAGGCGGCGAAGGACATCGAGGCCCGCGCCAAAGCGATGGATGCCGATCTGTCGGCGGCCGAAGCCGCGGCGCCGGCGGGCGATGTAAAAGGCGCGCCGCAGGACTTGCCTCCCGCGTCCGAAAAAGCTAACCCGCCCCCGTCATCTGGGGAGTAGCCAGCCGTCCATGCGGACGGGCCATCGCGTCAACATACTCGGTCGAGAGGCCGTGGTGCGGTGGAAGCGGGATCACCGCTTGGGCGAGACCAATGGCATCGCTCCTTTCGTCCGGGCCGGGCGGCGGGTTGCGATGACCGTTGGAGTTCGCCGCCGCCCGGCCCCGGAGTATCGTCATGGAAGCCATTCTCACCTCGACCGCGGTCGTCGCACTCGCCGAAATCGGCGACAAGACCCAGCTGCTCGCGATCCTGCTCGCCACCCGGTTCAACAAGCCGGTGCCGATCATCTTCGGCATCCTTTTCGCCACGCTCGCCAACCATGCGCTGGCGGCACTGCTAGGCGCGCAGGCCGCGGCTTTCCTCGACAGCCCGGCGTTTCGTATCGCGATCGGCGTCTCGTTCGTCGCGATGGCGGCGTGGACGCTGGTTCCCGACAAGTTCGACGACGAGGATGCCCCGCCGCCGCGCTTCGGCCCGTTCCTGACGACGCTCGTCGCCTTCTTCCTCGTCGAGATGGGCGACAAGACGCAGGTCGCGACGATCGCGCTCGGCGCGCAGTATCACAATGTCGTCGCGGTCACCGCCGGCACGACGCTGGGCATGATGATCGCCAACGTCCCGGCGATCTTCCTCGGCAATGCCCTGCTGAAGCGCGTCGACTTGAACAAGGTCCGGATGGTGGCGGCCGCATTGTTCCTGGCGATCGGGCTGTGGGTGCTCGCGCAGGCGGCGGGCTGGGTCGGGTGAACGACCTGCGGTGGTCGCAACCGCCGTTCGGTCGGCGCCGCAGATCACCGCCCCCATCCAGGCGGAGTGGATCGAGGTCCGAGCGTTCCAGGTTGGCCGTCCACGCCCGTGCCGGACGAACGGCGACGACTTTCGGTCAGGATGGGGCGCGAAAGGGCGACCGACCGGCGCCTCGTCGATCCACAGATGGATACGCGGCAGCACGCATTTGTTTTTAAAATGAAAAATGCGGTGAGCTGAGGTCGAATTATCGAGCTTGAATGCATCCATCTCGTTCTGCTCGACGTATCTGATCGTGCACATTCGTCGCAGTGCCGCCCAATTCAAGGAAAAATCATTCATGCTTACCTCCGCTTGCCGCCAGGATTCCTGGCGCGATACGTCGCGTGCCCGTTTGTTTGTCGGATCGATTCTGAGCGGCCCGATGGCCTTGATGCTGCTGGCGATGCCCGGCACCGCGATGGCCCAGGACGAGTGCGGCACGGCGCCTGCAACCCCCGGCACGGTCACCTGCACCCCCGCAGGAAATCCCTATAACAACGGTGTCACCTACATCGTCCCGCCGTCGGACCTGACGATCGTGCTTGAGGACGGCGTTCGCATCGACACCAGCGGCACCTTCAACATCGGCATTCTTGCGGTCGGCGATAGCGCCCTGACCGTCGACGGCGGCGTTAACACGCTCATCACCACCGATTCGGATGGTGGCTTTGGCGCGCTGATCTCGAACAATGTCGATCCGATCTCGGTGACGCTCGATCGGGTGATGACAAGCGGTGAGAACGCCATCGGTGTGGTCGCGAGCTCGTCCGAGGGCAATGTCACGGTCGACACGAACATGATCGAAACGGTCGGCGCGGGCGCCGACGGGATCAGCGCCAGCACCGATATCGGCGACATCACGATCCGTTCGGGCGGCGTATCGACGCAAGGCACGGGCGCCACCGCGATCGACGCCAACAGCGATTTCGGTGATATCGATATCACGTCGGGAACGATCACCACCGAAGGCGGCAGCGCCGGCTTTCTGAACCCGGGCGCCATCGGCATTCTGGCCCAAACCGGGGGCATCGGCACGGTCACCATCGATTCGGATAGCATCACCACCAGCGGCGACGACGCCGTCGCCATCCGTGCCAGCAACGGCACCGGCGCGCTGTCGGTGACGTCGGGCACGATCGGCACCACGGGTGCCAACGCGGATGCGATCAATGTCACCTCGCGCGGCACCGCGACCGTCGATGGAGGCACAATCACCACGACGGGCGACAATGCCGACGGCATCGTTGCCAGCGGCTTGACCGGCGCGAACGTCAGCTTCACCTCGATCACCACCACCGGCGATAATGCCAATGGCGTGCTTATCCCCGCCGCAGTTCCCTTCTTCGGGCCGCAAGCGTCGGCGACCGCGACGGTCAACGGCGGCAGCGTCAGCACTGCCGGCGCGGCCTCAGACGGCGTCCGCGCTGTCGCGGGCACCGGCGCCGCCGTGGTCAACGTCACGGGTAATATCACCACCCAGGGCGCAAACAGCCGCGGCATCTTCGCGACCGGTCCGGCAGGCGTTACCGTCACCAACGGCGGTACGATCGCCACCGCAGGCGACAGCAGCAACGCCGTCGATGTCGCCAGCACGGCTGGCCCGATCCTGGTCTCCGTCAACGACGTCACCACCACCGGGCAACTGTCGGGCGGCATACGGGCCATCGGTGGGACCGACGCGGACGTTTCCGTCACGGCCCGCGACGTCACCACCGCCGGCACGGCGGGCAGCGACTTCTTCTTCCTGCCCAACTCGACCGCGGTCGTCGCGCGCGCCGCGGGAACCGGCAACGTTGCAGTGACCACCCGCAATATCTCGACCGCCGGGCTCAGCGCCGCGGGAGTCGATGCCAGCGCCGTCACCGGCGACGTCATCGTCACCACTGGCGACATCGTCACCACCGGCGGCCGCGCCAATGGCGTGACGGCGGCCAGCGATGCCGGCAACGTCGTCGTCTCGACCGGCAATATCTCGACCAGCGGTGACAATTCGGACGGCGTTTCGGCGATCGCCAATAACGGTTCAGTGACCGTCGACACGCTTGGCGTCACGACGACCGGCTTTGCCGCCGACGGCATCAGCGCCAGCGCCGGCGCGGGCGGGGCCGATATCGGCTTCACCAGCGTCACCGCCGGCGGCACCTTGACCAACGGCATCAGCGCCACCTCGACCGGCGGCAATGTCGTCATCAGCGGCGCCAACGTCACGTCGACCGGTCAGGCATCGACCGCGATCTTCGGCTCGTCCGACATCGGCGATGTCAGCGTCACGACCACCGGCAACGTGATCGCGAGCGGACGCGGCGGCAGCGGCATCTTCGCCGTTTCAGACGCCGGCAATGTGTCGGTCGTCGCCAACAACGCATCGACGGTCGCGGCGCTTGCCGATGACACGAACGCGGCGCGCGGTGCGATTTTTGCCAGCGGCGCCAACGCTGCTGTCACGGTGGCGGGCACCGCCACCACCACGGGCACCGCCGAGTTTGGTGGCAGCGCATCGGCAGTGACGGCCATCGCCACCAACGGCAACGCCACGGCGACCATCAACAATGCGTCTTCGAGCGGCGCCATGGTGGATGCGGTCGTCGTGACGGCGACAGGCGACGCGACTGCGACCGTCAACGGCCGGGTGCAAAGCCTTGGCGCGGCCGGTGACGCCCTGGTGGTCACCGGCGGCGACAATGCGACCGTATCACTCGGTGCGAATGGAAATGTCACGGCGGCGAACGGCAATTCGATCGTCCTGTCGTCGGTCAATGGCAGCACGGTCAACAATGCCGGGACGATCGCCAACAACGCCAATGGTTTTGCGGTGCTGGCGACGGGCGGTCCGATCGTCATCAACAACAGCGGCAACCTCAGCTCGGATATCCAGCTGACTGCCGGTGCCGACCGGATCAACAACAGCGGCACCTTCACCGTCGGGGTCAATCCCGATTTCGGAGCCGGCGTCGATGTGTTCGCCAACAGCGGGACGATTCTCGTCGGCAGCGGCGGCACCGCGGTCGTTGCGCCGACCTTCACCGGCCTCGAAAGCCTGACCAACAGCGGCACGATTTCGCTGGTTAACGGGCGCGCGGGTGACACGCTCACCTTGCCGGGCACCTATGCCGGCGCCAACGGGACGCTCGGCCTCGACATTTTGACCGGCACGACCACTGTTGCCGATCAGCTCATCGTCGGCGGCCTGGCGAGCGGCAACACGATCGTCGTGCTCAACCGGGTTGCGGGCAGTACCCCGGTGTTCAACCCCGGCACAGTGGTGGTTCGCGCCGGCATCGGATCGTCGGCGGATGCCTTCGACCTCGCTGGCGGATCGCAGGATCTGGGCTTCGTGCGTTTCGAAATCCAGAACAATGCCGCGGACGGGACCTTCTTCCTGACCGCCGCCCCCAGCGATGCTGCGTTCCGGACGCTCAACTATGCCGAAGGAGTGCGCAGCCTGTGGCTCAAATCGGCCGATGTCGTGTCGGCGCAGCTTCGCGCCCGCCGAGACGCCTTGTGGACGCAGGGCGGTGGTGACGTCGCCGGGCGGACGTGGATCCAGATCCACGGTTCGGTCGAGAAGCGCGAAGGCGTGCGTAGCTTCAATGCCTTTGGCCAGTCGAGCCAGACCAACACCGGATATCAGCAGGACTATTTCGGTGGCCAGCTGGGCTTTGATGTTAATGGCGGCAGCGGCGAACGCGGTGGTTTCGCGTTCGGGGTTACCGGCGGCTACCTGAATTCGTCGATGAACTTCGCGGGATCGGCAGACCGGTTGCGCTTCGATGTTGTCAACGGCGGGGTCTATGGCAGCTATTCGGCGGGCAATTTCTTCGTCAACGCGCTCGGCAAATATGACTATATCTGGGCCGATGCCAAAGTCAGCGGGGCCGGCTTTCAGCAGGATCTGAACGGCAGCGTCTATGGCGCGCGCGGCGAAGCGGGCTTTCGCTTCGGCAGCGACAGCTTCTTCATCGAACCTGCCGCCAGCATCTCTTACGTCAAGAATGATTTCGACGATCTGACCCCGCTTGGCACGACGATCGGCTTCGACGAGGACGAAGGCCTGCGCGGGCGCTTCGGCGGCCGCATCGGCGGCTCGTTCGATCTGAGCGGTTCGGAAGTCGCACTCTATGCCGGCGGTAACTATGTCCGCGAATTCAAGGGCAAGGACCGGGTCACCTTCGCCGGCGGCGGCCAGACCTTGACCTTCACCAACGATCGCATCGACGATTATGGCGAAGCGATCGTCGGCGTGACGATCGCCCAGAGCCAAGGCGTCAGCGGCTTTTTCGAGGGCCATTACACGCGCTCGTTCAGCAGCAACAACGGTCTGCGCGATCGCGAGGGTGCCGGCGGCCGCGCCGGTATCCGCGTCAAGTTCTAAAGCCGACGGAACTGCAAAACTCCCCCTCGGGGCGCCGCGAGCGAGGCTCGCGGCGCCCTTTTTTTGGGGACGCGAGGATCGAACGTTTTTGCAAATCAGTATGGGCGTGGCGGACAGGGTGGGATTCGAACCCACGGTGAGCTTGCACCCACGGCGGTTTTCAAGACCGCTGCCTTAAACCACTCGGCCACCTGTCCTTGCTGCCGCCGCCATAACGTTTGGCGGGCAGGCGGCAAGGGAAACCTGTCGGCCTCGGCCCGCCGTGCGAATGAGTCGGCCGGTCGTGCGGTGGGGTGGCCAATCCGCGTGCATCTGTGCCAGACACGCTCTATGGGTGGGGACGTCATGCACGCTATACGTTTCAGAATCGGTCGTCTTTTGGGTCTGGTGACCGCGCTTTTTTCGGCGTGGATGCTCACCGCGTCGGCGCCGCTGCACGCGCAGGCCGGCGACAATGCGGGGTTCACCGCCTATGTCCAGTCGCTGTGGCCGAAGGCGCAGGCGCGCGGCGTTTCGCGCGCGACCTTCGACCGGGTGACCGCGGGGCTGCGCTATAACGCGCGGGTCGTCGCGCTCGACCGCGACAATCTGGGCACGCCGACATCGGTCGAAGCGCCGATCCCGAACTTTGCGCCGTACCGGGTCAAGCATGTCGATGCGGCGCGGATCGGCGGCGGGCGCCGCGTTCACGACCGATTGCTGCCGCTATTGTCGCGGATCGAGCAGCGCACCGGGGTGCCGACGAGCATCATGATCGCGATCTACGGCCACGAAACCGCTTATGGCCAGGTCACCGGCAATTTCGACCTGCCCGAAGCGCTGGCGACGCTGGCCTATGAAGGGCGCCGCCGCAGCCTGTTCGAACCCGAATTTATCGCGACGCTGGAAATGGTCCAGAAGGGCGTGCCGCGTGAGGTGCTGAAGGGCAGCTGGGCGGGCGCCTTTGGCTATCCGCAATTCCTGCCCTCGGTGTTCCTGGACGTCGCCGAGGATGGCGACGGCGACGGGGTGGCGCGGATCTGGTCGAGCGAGGCCGACGCGATCGAATCGATCGGCGCCTATCTGCGCCGCGCCGGGTGGCGCGCCGGGCAGCCGTGGGGCGTCGCGGTGCGCGTGCCCGCCGGGTTCGACCGCGCCCGCGTCGCGACGCGGCTGGTGCCGACGCGCTGTCCGCGCGTGCTGGGGCGCCACAGCCGCTGGCGCTCGATGGCCGAATGGCGCGCCGATGGCGTTCAGCCGGTCGGCGGGGGCTGGCCGGGCGATGCGGTGCAGGCGGTGCTGCTCGAGCCCGACGGGCCGGGCAACACGGCCTATTTGCTGACCGGCAATTATCGTGCGATACTCGATTACAATTGTTCCAATTTTTACGCGCTTTCTGTGGGGTTGCTGGCGGATGAAATCGATCGTTAGGGGCGGGGGACTGATGGCCGGAGCGGCGTTGCTGCTCGGCGGATGTGGCAGTTTCGATGGCAAGCGCGAAAACGGTCCCGCAGCGGGGCCGGTGCCGGCGTCCGCCGCCGTGGATGCCGACGGCCCGGTGAAGATCGGCGCGCCCTACACCATCGGCACCACCACCTATACGCCCGTCGACGTGCGCGATTATGACGAAGTCGGCTATGCCAGCTGGTACGGCGACGAACTGGCCGGACGACCGACCGCGAACGGCGAAACATTCGACCCGGCGGCGATCACCGCGGCGCACAAGACGCTGCCGCTGCCGAGCTATGTCGAGGTCACCGCGCTCGACACCGGGCGGACGATCCTGGTCCGCGTCAACGACCGCGGACCGATGGCGAACGACCGGTTGATCGACCTGTCGCGCGCCGCCGCCGAGCAGCTGGGACTGAAAGCCGGAGTGGCCGGGGTGCGCGTACGGCGGACCAACCCGCCGATGTCCGAACGCGCGCAGCTGCGCGCGGGCGGCGCGGTGCCCGCGCGCATCGCGACGCCGGGGTCGCTGCTCACCATCCTGCGCGACAAGCTGAAAGCGCTGCCGGTTCCTGCCGGGGTTGTGGCGGGTGCGACCGCGGCCAGCGCGCCGACGCCCACGCCCGCGACCGGCGGTGCCGCGGTGCCGACGAGCGGCGATCGTTTCATCGTCGAGGGCAGCGGCGCCACCGCCCCCGTGCGCACTGCCACCCCGAAACCTGCCGCCGCACCGGCGGCGCCCAAGCCCGCGCCCGCGGCAGCGACGGCCAACGCCGGTGGCTATGTCGTCCAGGTCGCGGCGTTCAGCGGCGAAGCGCGTGCCAATGCCGCGGCGAAGTCGGTCGGCGGGACCGTGGTCAGAACTGGCAGCCTGTGGCGGGTGCGCATCGGGCCGTTCGCCAGCGACAGCGACGCGCAGGCGGCGCTCGGCAAGGCGCGCGCCAAGGGCTTTCGCGACGCACTGGTCCAGCGCGACCGGTGACGGTCGGGCGGATGCGACGTAACCACGCAATCATTAGGGTAGGGGCGGGGGCGCTCGCCGCGCTGGCGATCGTCGCCGCGCTGCCCGCGGCGTCGGCGGGCGACAAGCGCAGCGCGGCGCCGGTGAGCCGCCCGCTCTATATCACCCAGGCGCCGATCGTGATGCTGAAAGACCTCGATTCGGGGGCTATCCTGTTCTCGCGCGGCGCCGACAAGCGTTTCGCCCCGGCGTCGATGGCCAAGGTGATGACCGCCTATGTCGTGCTCGACCTGATCGACAAGGGCGAACTGACGCGTGACCAGCGCTTCACGATGACCGAGGCGCTGTGGAAGAAATGGAACGGGTCGACCGGCGGCTCGACGATGTTCCTGCGTGCGGGCGAAAAAGTGTCGGTCGACGAGCTGCTGAAAGGGCTGATCACGGTTTCGGGGAATGACGCCGCGGCGCTGCTGGCGGTCGGCATCGACGGGAGCGAGGCGGCTTTCGTCAAGCGGATGAACAATGTAGCTGCCGATATTGGGATGGCCTCGAGCCGGTTCGGTACCCCCAATGGCTGGCCCGACGGCGGGGTGACGAAGGTGAGCGCCGCCGACCTGATCACGCTCGCCGACCGGCTGATCCGCGACCATCCGGCGGGCTATGCGCGCTATTTCTCGATCCCCCGCCTTCAGCACGGCACCTCGCCCGACGGCAAACCGATCGTCCAGCGCAACCGCAACCCGATCCTCGGTCGGTTCGTCGGCGCCGACGGCCTGAAAACCGGCCATACCGCAGAAGCCGGTTTCTGTTTCCTGGGGTCGGCGAAGCGCGAAGGACGGCGGCTGATCATGGTGGTCGCCGGGATGGGCAGCGAAACCGCGCGGCGCGACGAGGCCGAGCGGCTGATGCGCTGGGGCTTCGACGAATGGGAAGGGCGCGAGATTGTGCCTGCGGGCGCCAGCATCGGGCGGCTCGACGTCAACGGCGGGCGGACGCCCGCGGTATCGACGCGGACCGGAATGGCGGTGCGGATGACGGTGCCCCGCGGCCATGTCGGCGGCTATCGCGCCGTCCTGCGCAGCCGGGCGCCGCTGGTCGCGCCTGTCGCGCGCGGGGCGCGAGTCGCCGAACTGGTCGTCACCCCTGCAGGGCTGCCGCCGCAGACAACACCGCTGATTGCCGCCACCGACGTCGGGACGGGCGGCTGGTGGGAGCGGACGCGCACTGGCCTGTATCGGCTGACCGGGCTGTGAGCGGCCGCTTCATCACCCTCGAGGGCGGGGAGGGGGTCGGCAAATCGACCCAGATCGCCGCGCTGACGGCCGCGCTGGCCGCGCACGGGGTCGAGGTTGTCGCGACCCGCGAACCCGGCGGCAGCGCCGGCGCCGAGGTGATCCGGGCGCTGCTGATGGAAGGCAGCGACGACCGGTGGGATGCGCGCAGCGAGGCGTTGCTGTTTGCGGCGGCGCGCGCCGACCATGTCGCGCGGACGATCCGCCCGGCGCTGGCGCGCGGCGCGTGGGTGCTGTGCGACCGATTCGTCGACAGCTCGCGCGCCTATCAGGGCGGCGGCGGCGGCATTACCGACGCCGATATCTTGGCGCTCCACGGTTTCGGCTCGCTCGGCTTGCTACCCGATCGCACCTTTCTGCTCACCGTCAGCGCCGACGAGGCGGCGCGGCGGCTGGCCGTGCGCGATGCTGGCGGCGGCGACCGCATGGGCAGCAAGCCCGCCGACTATCAGGCCCGGCTGGTGGCGCGGTTCAACGAAATGGCCGCGTCCGATCCCGCGCGCTGGCGGATCGTCGATGCCGACGCGCCCGCCGCGGCGGTGACGGCGGCGATTTTTGCGGAGCTGACCGAATGGCTGCCATGATCGGCCACCACGATGCCGAGACCGCGTTCCTCGAAGCATGGACCGCCGGGCGAATGCACCATGGCTGGCTGCTCGCGGGGCCGCAGGGCATGGGCAAGGCGGCATTTGCGGCGCGCGCGGCGCGCTTTCTGGTGACGCACGGCCGCGGTGGGGAAGGGGCAAGGATCGCGCTCGACGATCCCGGCGACACCGCCGCCGACCGCCTGGTCGCGGCGGGCAATCACCCCGAAATCCTGCCGCTGACGCGGCAGGCGAAGGACAAGAGCAAGGAGCTCGCGCGCAACATCACGATCGACCAGGTGCGCGACCTCAAGGCGCGGCTGCACTTCTCGCTCTCGCTTGGCGAATGGCGCGTGATCATCGTCGATGCGATCGACGATCTGGAGCCGTCGGCGTCGAACGCCCTGCTCAAGACGCTGGAGGAACCGCCGGCGCGGACGCTGTTCCTGCTGATCAGCCATTCGCCGGGGCGCTTGCTGCCGACGATCCGGTCGCGATGCAGAACCCTGCGGTTTCAACCGGTTGACCGTGACGCCATGACGGCGTGGCTGCACGATCTGCGGCCGATGCTCGACATGGCCGAGGTGCGCGCGATCGTCGCGGCATCGGGCGGGGTCCCCGGCAAGGCGCTGGCGCTGATCGACAGCGATGTCGCGGCGACGGAGAAAAAGCTGCTCGCCATCGCGGCGTCGGGGGACCCCGGCAACCGGCTGCGCGAGGCGCTGGCGCGCGAGGTGGGGGGCACCGCCAATCGGGCGCGGCTCGAGCTGGTGATCGACATCGTCCCGGGCCTGCTGGCGCGGCTCGCGCGCGAGCGCCCGGTGGCCGAGATGGCGCCGGTGCTCGAGCAATGGGACCGCGTCCAGCGCACCGTGCGCGACGCGGTGCGCGGATCATATGACGGGGCGATGGTCGGGTTCGAAATCGGCAATTGCCTCGCCGAACTGGCCCCGCGCGCGACCGAAGCGGCACGCTGACGCTTTCCCTTCCGCGCCCCAGCCGCTAAGGCGCCGGCATGTCCGACAATACCGACCCTTTCTATATCACCACCGCGATCAGCTATCCCAACGGTCGCCCGCACATCGGCCACGCCTATGAAGCGATCGCGACCGATGTCATGGCGCGGTTCCAGCGCGCCCGCGGCCGCGACGTGCGGATGGTCACCGGGACCGACGAACATGGGCTGAAGATGTTCCAGACGGCGCGCGACCAGGGCCGTGCGACGATCGACTTGGCCAACGAAATGTCGGGATATTTCCGTGAGATGTATGCCGCACTGAATATAAGTTACGACAGTTTCATGCGCACGTCGGACGCCGCGCATCACGCCGCGTCGCAGGCGCTGTGGCGAGCGATGCAAGCCAATGGCGACCTGTATCTCGACCGCTACGAGGGCTGGTATTCGGTCCGCGACGAGGCGTTCTACGATGAAAGCGAACTCGTCGGCGAAGGCGAGGCGAAGCTCTCGCCGCAAGGCACCGCGGTCGAATGGACGGTCGAGGAAAGCTGGTTCTTTCGCCTGTCGAATTATCAGGACCGGCTGCTCGCGCTCTACAACGACAATCCCGATTTCATCCGTCCCGACAGCCGCCGCAACGAGGTGCTGCGCTTCGTCGAGGGCGGGCTCAAGGATCTGAGCGTTTCACGCACCAGTTTCGACTGGGGCGTGCCGGTGCCGGACAGCCCGGGGCATGTGATGTACGTCTGGGTCGACGCGCTCACCACCTATTTGTCGGGGATCGGCTATCCGGCGTCCGACGGCGATTTTGCGCGCTTCTGGCCCGCCGACATCCACATGATCGGCAAGGATATCGTGCGTTTTCATGCGGTTTACTGGCCGGCCTTCCTGATGAGCGCCGGTTTGCCGCTGCCCAAACAGATCTTTGGTCACGGCTTCCTGCTCAACCGCGGCGAGAAGATGTCGAAATCGCTCGGCAATGTGGTCGATCCGATGGCTCTCGCGGCGCAATATGGCGTCGATCCGCTGCGCTATTATCTGCTCCGCGAAGTGAGCTTCGGGCAGGACGGCACCTATTCGGCCGAGGCGATCGTGCGCACCACCAACGCCGACCTCGCGAACAGTTTCGGCAATCTGGCGCAGCGCAGTTTGTCGATGATTTTCAAGAATCTGGGCGGCGAACTGACCAGCGATTATCCCGCCAATGAAGAGGACTGGGCGCTGCTCGGCGACATTCTCGACATGGCGACCGAGCGCCTGCCGCGCGAATTCGACCAGCTCGCCTTTTCGAACGGGATCGAGGATTGGCTGCGCGCGGTGTTCGCCTGCAATCAATATGTCGATACGCAGGCGCCCTGGGCGCTGCGCAAGACCGACCCCGAACGGATGCGGGCGGTGCTGATGACGCTGTTCCGTGCCGTCCGCACCCTCGCGATCGCGATCCGCCACGTCGTGCCCGTCGCCGCCGACGCTTTGCTCGACCAGATGGGCATTGCCGCCGACGCGCGCGATTTCGTCGCGCTGCAGGACGCCAACTGGTTCGCCAAGCTCGCCGCGAGCGAGTTCAAGCTTGGCCAGCCGACCCCGCTGTTCCCGCGCCTCGAACTGCCCGAGGGGGCCGGCGCGGGGGAAGGGGAGGCGTGATGCTCGTCGATTCGCACTGCCATCTCAATTACAAAGGACTTGTCGAACAGCAGGGCGACGTTCTCGAGCGCGCCCGCGCCCGCGGAGTCACCGCGATGCTCAACATCGCGACGCGCGAGAGCGAATGGGACGATGTGCTGGCCGCGGCCGAAGCCAACCCGGACGTCTGGGCGAGCGTCGGTATCCATCCGCACGACGCCGACCATCATCCCGACGTCGACACCGCGAAACTCGTCGAACGTGCCGCGCACCCGCGCGTGATCGGCATCGGCGAGACCGGGCTCGATTATTATTACCACAAGAGCGACCGAGCGCGGCAGCAAGACAGCTTTCGCCGCCACATCCATGCGGCGCAGCAGACGCAGCTGCCGATCATCGTCCATACCCGCGATGCCGAGGACGACACGCTGGCGCTGCTCGGCGAGGAAATGGCGAGGGCGCCGTTTCCCGGCGTCATCCACTGTTTCACCGCGAGCGACGATTTCGCCAAGGCGGCGCTGGCGCTTGGCCTCTATATCTCGATCTCGGGCATCGTGACGTTCAAGAATGCCGCCGATCTGCAGGCAACCGCGACCTGGGTGCCGCAGGACCGGCTGCTGGTCGAAACCGACTCCCCCTTCCTCGCCCCCGTTCCGCATCGCGGCAAGACCGGCGAGCCCGCGTTCGTCGCCGACACGCTGGCGTTTCTCGCCACCCTGCGCGGCGACGACCGCGATGCGCTCGCCGCGGCGACCAGCGTCAATTTCTATGCGCTGTTCAGCAAGGCGGCGCCATGACGTCACATACATCATGAAGGTCAGAATATTGGGGTGCGGCACCTCGTCGGGGGTGCCGCGGATCGGCAACGACTGGGGGCAGTGCGACCCCGACAATCCGCGCAATCTGCGCAGCCGGGCCTCGATCCTGATTTCGCTCGGCGGTTTTCGTCTGCTCGTCGACACCAGTCCCGACATGCGGCTGCAACTGCTCGATGCCGAGGTCGGCGAGGTCGATGCGGTGCTGTGGACGCACGAACATGCCGATCATTGCCACGGCATCGACGACCTGCGGCAGATCATGCACCTGCGCGGCTCGCCGGTGCCGGGCTATGGGCGCGAGCACGTCCTCGAGACGCTGAAATGGCGATTCACTTACGCCTTTGCCGGCAACGCCGGTTATCCGGCATCGGTCGATCCGGTGGAACTGATGGACCATCAGTCGATCGGGCCGATCGAGGTATCGGCGATCGAAATGCCGCACGGCCCGATCAAGGCGAGCGGAATGATCTTCAGCGACGGTGCGCACAAAATCGCCTATGCGACGGATTTTTCACGCTTTACCGACGAGATGGTCGAGTTTTTCCAAGGCGTCGACCTGTTCGTCATCGACGCGCTGCGCCGCTATCCGCATCCGACGCATCCGCATCTGGCGATGACGCTGGCGGCGCTCGAAAAATGCGGGAGTCCGCGGGCGATCATCACGCATATGGACAATACGATGGATTATGACGATCTGGCGGCCGAATTGCCCGACGGTGTCGAGCCCGGCTATGACGGACTGGAGGTGCAGATATGAACGGCGATACGGCGGTCGAACTGATCTGGTTTGCGGGCGCGTTTGCGCTCATCGTCAGCGCGCTGGTCGTGCGTCGGCTGCCGGCGGGACAATGGGTGAAGATGGGGCTGGCGTGGGCGGCGATCTTTGCGTTGGTGTTCATGGTGATCCGCACGTGGCAGGCGGTGACGTGAAGGCGGCACAGTGCTGCGCTGCCTCTATCTAAATTTAACATAATATATATTATCGGATAAAGCTATGACCGACGGCGCGGCCATCTCCCCCCAGTCCCCCATCGACCGGCTGCTGGCGATCATGGCGCGATTGCGCGATCCCGATGGTGGCTGCGAATGGGATCTGGCACAGGATTTTGCGACGATCGCGCCCTACACGATCGAGGAAGCCTATGAGGTCGCCGATGCCATCGCCGGCGGCGACCCTGCCGCGATCTGCGACGAGCTGGGCGACCTGTTGCTCCAGGTCGTCTTCCATGCCCAGATTGCAACCGACGCCGGGCTGTTCGGCTTCGACGACGTCGCCAACGCGATTTCCGCCAAGATGGAACGCCGCCATCCGCACATCTTCGGCGCGGCGCGTGCCGCCGACGTCCGCCAGCAATGGGAAACGATCAAGGCGGCCGAGCGCGCCGCCACCGGACCCGCGGGCGCATTGGCCGGCGTTGCCGTGTCGCTGCCGGCGTTGCTGCGTGCGCAGAAATTGCAGGGGCGCGCCGCGCGCGTCGGGTTCGACTGGCCCGACGCCGAAGGCCCGCGCGACAAGATCGTCGAGGAACTGGCCGAAGTGGCCGCCGCCGACAGCGACGCCGCGCGCCACGAGGAGGTCGGCGACCTGCTGTTCGCCGCAGTCAACTATGCGCGCAAACTGGGCGTCGATGCCGAGGATGCGCTGCGCGCCGCCAATGTGAAATTCGCTCGCCGCTTCGCCGCGATGGAGGAGCACGCCGGCGGGACGCTGGCGGGGCTATCGCTCGATGCGCAGGAAGATCATTGGACCGCGGTCAAGGCGTCGGAACGGTCGTAGCGGGCCAGAGCCGTTCGAACCGCGCGCGGTCGGCGGGGTCGAGCCGGACGGTCAACACATGGCCCTCGTCCTGCGGTTCGTCGCCCAGCACCTCGCCGCGCGCATGCAGCCAAGCCGCCGCCTCGCCCTGCTCATACGCAAGGTAAATCCGGTCGACCTTGTGCGCGGCGGTCAGTTGCGCCGCCATCAGCATCCTTGCCGCTTCGACGCCTGCGCCGGTTACGGCCGAAATCACCGCGACGTCACTCCGCCGCGCCGCCATCTCTTCGATCAGCGGGCGCAGGTCGGGGTCGGCGGTGTCGATCTTGTTCCATATCTCGATCTGCGGAATCGCGGGCGGGGCATCGCCCTCCTCCCCATCTTGGGCGCCGTTGACGCCGAGCGAATTGAGGATCGCGCGCACATCGTCATATTGCGCTTCGCTGTCGGGATGGACGATGTCGCGAACATGGACGATCAGGTCGGCGGTCGTGACCTCCTCGAGCGTGGCGCGAAACGCCGCGACGAGCTGCGTTGGCAGGTCGGAGACGAATCCGACGGTGTCGGACAGGATCGCCTTTTCGATGCCCGGCAGCGAAATTTCGCGCATCGTCGGGTCGAGGGTGGCGAAGAGCATATCTTCCGCCATGACGTCACTGCCCGTCAACCGGTTGAAGAAGGTCGATTTTCCGGCGTTGGTATAGCCGACGAGTGCGACGACCGGCCATGGCGCACGCTGGCGCTTGGCGCGCTGTAGCTGGCGCGTGCGCCGCGCGTCCTCCAGGCTGCGACGGATGCGGGCCATGCGGTTGCGGATCATCCGGCGATCCGCCTCGATCTGCGTTTCGCCCGGACCGCCGAGAAAGCCGAAGCCGCCGCGCTGGCGCTCGAGGTGGGTCCAGCTGCGCACCAGTCGGCCCGCCTGATAGTCGAGATGCGCCAGTTCGACCTGTAGGCGACCCTCTGCGGTCGCGGCGCGTTCGCCGAAGATTTCGAGGATCAGCCCGGTACGGTCGATCACCTTGGTGCCGAACGCGGTTTCGAGGTTGCGCTGCTGGATCGCGGTCAGCGATGCATCGACGACCACCAGTTGCACGCCGAGCGCTTCGATGTCGGGCTTGATCGCATCGATCTGTCCCACCCCAATCAGCGTCGCGGCGCGCGTTTGGCGCAGTCGCAGCGGATGGACGGCGACGACGTCGAGCCCGATCGCGACCGCAAGGCCGCGCGCCTCCTCGGCCCGCGCGCCGAGGTCGCGCGACAGTTTCTGGCTATGCCATTCGGGCACGACGAGCAGCGCCGCGGCGCCGCGCGTCACCTCGTCTTCATTGTCGGTCATCGGATCGATCAGGCGTCGCCCGCTTCGCCGTCCGCTTCGCCGCTGTCGGTCAGGTTGATCGGGCCGTTCGGCTGGACGGTCGAAATCGCATGCTTGTAGACGAGCTGCACCTGGCGTTCGCGTTCGAGCAGCATGCAGAACAGGTCGAAAGCGACGATGTCGCCTTGCAGCATCACGCCGTTGACGAGGAACATCGTCACCGACTCGTCCGACTTGCGCACCGCGTTCAGGAACACGTCCTGCAACGCCTTCCCTTTGCTGGGCGGTGCTTCACGGACATTGTCGCCGAGGAGCGCGAGATCGAAATCGTGCGAGGGCATGACGGTGGAGATCGCATGCTTGTAGACGAGCTGCGATTGGCCGTCGCGGCGGAGCAGCAGCGAAAAATTGTCGAACCAGGTGATAATGCCCTGCAGCTTGACGCCCTTGACGAGGAACATCGTCACCGGGGTTTTGCTGCGGCGGACGGCGTTGAGGAAAATATCCTGGAGATTCTGGTTTTTATCGGACACATTGGCCTCCTGTTCTTGGCGGCTTCGCCGCATTATGACACCGGTTTATCCGGCCCCTTTGACCTTGTTAGCGGGCAATATGCGGCAAACTGCGCACGAGGTCTAGCGTAAAGCCGTCACGCTTCGCCGTCCGAACTCTCGGTCAGCCCCAAAAGTTTCAGTTTGCGGTGCAGCGCCGAGCGCTCCATGCCGATGAAGGTCGCGGTGCGCGAGATATTGCCCGAAAAGCGGTTGATCTGGATGCGCAGATATTCGCGTTCGAAATTCTCGCGCGCTTCCTTGAGCGGGATCGCGGTGATCGATTCCGAATTCGGCAGGATGTCGGTGCCGCCGCGCACCAGCTCGGCGGGCAGCATATCGGCGTCGATCCGCGCCAGCCGGTCGCTCGGCGCGAGGATCATCACGCGCTCGATCACGTTGCGCAGTTCGCGGACATTGCCCGGCCACTCGTGGGCCTGCAGCGCCGCCATCGCCTCGGCGCTGATTTCGGGCGGCGGAACGCGGCGATCGGCGGCGTAACGGCGGATATAATGGTCGCACAGGCTGGCGATATCGTCGCGCCGCTCGCGCAGCGGCGGGATGTGCACCGGGACGACGTTGAGCCGGTAATAGAGATCCTCACGGAAGCGGTTTTCCGCGATTTCGGCGACAAGATCGCGCGCCGAGCCCGAGATGATCCGCACATCGACGCGGATCATCGTCCGTCCGCCGACGCGGGTGAAGCTCTGGTCGGTCAGCACGCGCAGGATTTTGCCCTGGGTGGTCAGCGGCATGTCGGCGACCTCGTCGAGGAACAAGGTGCCGCCGTGCGCCTGCTCGAGCAGCCCGACGCGGATCGACCCGTCCTCGGCTTCCGAGCCGAACAATTCGGTCTCGACCGTTTCGGGATCCATGCGCGCCGACGAAATGACGCGGAAGGCCGCGTTCTGGCGGCCGCTCCAGCCATGCAGGACGCGCGCCGCGACCTCCTTGCCTACCCCGGCCGCACCGGTGATCAGCACCCGGCTGCCGGTGCCAGCCACGCGCTTCAACGTCGCGCGGACATTGTTGATCGCGGCGCTGGTGCCGGTGAGTTCGTCGGACGGCCCCGCCTTTTCGCGGAGCTGCGCATATTCGAATTTCAGCCGCTCATTCTCGGTCGCGCGCGCGACGAGGTGGAGCAGGCGCTCGGCCTCGAACGGCTTTTCGATGAAATCGAACGCGCCGCGGCGGATCGCCGCGACCGCGGTGTCGAGACCGCCGTGGCCCGAGATGACGATGATCGGCAGCGTCGGATCGAACGCCTTGATCGCCTCGACGAGCCCGAGCCCGTCGAGCCGCGACCCCTGCAGCCACACGTCGATCAACGCCAGCGAAGGCCGGCGCTGGCGGATCGCCTCGAGCGCGGCGTCGCTGTCGGATGCGGTGCGCGCTTCGTAACCCTCGTCCTCCATGACGCCGGCCACCAGCTCGCAAATGTCGCGTTCGTCGTCGACGATCAGAATATCAAGCGCCATGGTCTTCTCTGTCCTGTCGGTTGCGGATCCGCCCCGGAACCGATTCTGCCTGCCCCATCGTCGTTTCACCACCCTGCCCTGCCAGCGGGCGCAGCCGGTCGGGATGGAGGGTCAGCGTCACCCGCGTGCCGCGGCCCGCAGGGTTGTCGGAAAATTCGAGGTCGCCGAAATGCTGTTCGACGATCTTTTTGACGATCGCGAGACCCAGCCCGGTGCCGCCCTGGCGCGTCGTCATATAGGGTTCGGCGATCGCCTCGCGGGCTTCGGGGAGGCCGATGCCGTCGTCGGTGACGGTGATCGCAATTTGGCCATCGTTGCGCATATCGAGCGCGGCGCGGATGTGGCCGGATAGCGGCGGTTCGAGATTTTTCGAGCGTTCTTCAATCGCTTCGACGGCATTTTTGACAATATTCGTGAGCGCCTGCGACAACAGGCGGCGATCGCAGACGAGCGGTTCTATCGCGTCGGGTACATCGACGACGAACTCGATGTCCGGCTTGGCGACCTCGAACAGGAACACCGCCTGCTTGAGGATGTCGCGGATGTCCTCGACCCCGAAGGTCGGCTTGGGCATGCGCGCGAAGCTGGAGAACTCGTCGACCATGCGCCGCATGTCGTGGACTTGGCGGACGATGGTGTCGGTCAGCTTCTTGAAGGTCGCGGTATCGCCCTCGACCTTGTCGCCGAAACGGCGCTGGAGGCGCTCGGCGGCGAGCTGGATCGGGGTCAGCGGATTCTTGATCTCGTGCGCGATCCGGCGCGCAACGTCGGACCAGGCGGCGCGGCGCTGATCGAGCAATTGCTGGGTAATATCCTCGAAACTCAGCACGAAACCGTCGCCCTGCGCCACCGCCTTGGCGGCGAGCGTCGCGGGTTCGGCGTCGCGGCGGGCGAGCTGGACGATCGCCTCGCGCTCGTCGCCGGTGAGCAGCCGGGCGAGTTCGGGGGCGACGTCGGCGAGCGGCGCCCCGGTCAGGCAGTTGCTCGACTGGCAGATCAGCCGTTCGGCGGCGGCGTTGGCGAGCAGGATGCGGTGATCGGCATCGACCGAAATCACCGCGGACGACACGCCGCTGAGCACCGCCTCGATAAAGCTGCGCCGCGCCTCGAGTTGTTCGTTGGCGCCGACGAGCGCGCTCGTCTGCCCCTCGAGCTGTTCGGTCATCCGGTTGAAGGCGACGGTCAGCACCGAAATCTCGTCGTTCCGGGCCGGCGGGGTGACGCGGACCGACAGGTCGCCCCCCGCCGCGGCGCGCGTCGCCCCGACGAGGGTGCCGAGCGGGCGGATGATGCGGTCGGCGACGACGATCGCGGCGATCACCGCGAGCGCGAGCAACAGCAACGAGCCGAGATAGAGCGCGCCGTTGAACTGGAGTTGCAACAGCTGCGAACGCGCGAACAGATTGTTGTAATCGGCGAGCACCGTCCCCGCGCGCGCCGATTGCGAAAAGCCGGGGACGTTGAAATCGCGCGACGCATAGACGAACGCGGCCCTCGAACTGGGCAGACGCGTCACCGCCTCGATCCGGTTGCGCTGGCGGGTGATGACGACATCCTCGCCCGCGTTGAGGCGGCGGATGACCTCGGGCCGCAGCAGCTGGTCGGCGTTGCGGTCGTCGGGGGCGACGGCGGTCGCGGTTCGCGCGATCCCGTCGGGACCCAGCTCGATGATCGCCGACTGGTTGAGGCTGCGGACGACGACCTGCTGGAAATAATAGGAGGAGAAATCGGCACCGTCGATCGGCGCCTTTTCGAGATAGCCGCCAAGATCGGTGGCCATGGCGACCGCATTGGCGCCGACTTCGCGCTGGTTTTCTTGATAATAGCCCTCGGCCAGCCCGGCGGCGTTTTCGAACATCCCGCGCGAGCGATCCGAGAACCAGAAATCGACCCCGAACTGGAACAGCAGCGAGGCGAAGATCGCCACGAGCAGCGTCGGCGCCGCGGCAATCAGCGAGAAAAGCGCGACGAGGCGGACGTGGAGGCGGCCGTTGCCGCCGCCCATCGTGCTTTCGGCGCGCGCCCGCGCGACGCGGCTGCCGACGAGCACGATCAGCGCCATCGCCGGCACGAGGTTGGCGACCATGATCGCGGCGACCAGCGCCGGGGTGAGCAACCGCTCGCTCTGCGCATCGCCGGTGACGAAGATATAGGTGGCGACGCCGATGCTGACGACCAGCGCCAGCGTGTAATATTCGGGCGCGGCGAAGCGCCAAATGCCCGAACGTGCGCCCTCTTCGTCGGAAACGGCATCGAGAGCCAGAGGAGCGAGCTGCGCCATTGTGGTTTCAATACGACAAACCTGTTGCATAGAAAACACACAAAGTGCGTTAGGAGATCAGCCGGGGCGATTTATGGACGAGTTGCCCAGCATGGTATGTCAGCCGTGCGGATAACGATTTCCGCTCTGGGGTGGATTCCGGACAATCCCCCTCCCTTTCAGGGAGGGGTTAGGGGTGGGTTGCGAGCGATAGCGAGCGGCGGTGAATATGCCGCCGTTGGCGGCTACCCACCCCCAGCCCCTCCCTAAAAGGGAGGGGAGCAACAACGTCCGCAACCGGTCGTTACCAGCCATTCCGACATGGGAAACTACACCCCCATCAGGGATGCGCTGGGTCGATGTCGAGTTGGCCGAGCCGTTTGCGCAGCGTGTTGCGGTTGATGCCGAGGCGGCGGGCGGCTTCGAGTTGGTTGCCGCGCACTTCGCGCAGGACGCGGCGAAGCAGCGCGGCTTCGACGATCGCTTCGAGCTGGGCGTGGATGTCGCCGTCGCCGTCGGGGCCCGCCATGCGTTCGCGCGTCCAGTCGTCGACGGCGCGCGCAATGGTTTCGGCGGGGTCGGCGGGCATCGGGCCGTCGCCATGGTCGTGGAGCACCGCCTCGACATCGCGCGGCATCACCATCGTGTCGCGCGAGAGCACCGCGAGGCGCTGGACGACGTTGCCGAGTTCGCGGACGTTGCCGGGCCAGTCGTGGCGTTCGAGGAGTTGCATCGCCGCCGGCGCGAACTGGCGGTCGGGCAGCCCAGAGGCGCGCCCCGCCTCGACGAAATGGCGCACCAGCGCCGCGATGTCGCTGCGCCGGTCGCGCAGCGGCGGCAGCGTCACCGGGATGACGTTGAGCCGGTAGAAGAGATCCTCGCGGAAGCGCCCGTCGGCGACGAGGCTGCGCATGTCGCGGTGGGTCGCGGCGACGACGCGGACGTCGGCCTTCAGCGCCTGGCTGCCGCCGACGGTCGAATATTCGTTGCTTTGCAGGACGCGCAGCAGCCGCGTCTGCGCGTCGAGCGGCATGTCGCCGATCTCGTCGAGGAACAAGGTGCCGCCCGCCGCCTGTTCGAAGCGCCCCGCGTTGCGGCTGTGCGCGCCGGTGAAGGCGCCCTTTTCGTGCCCGAACAGCTCCGCCTCGATCAGTTCGCGCGGGATCGCCGCCATGTTGATCGCGACGAACGGCCCCGCGCGCCGCAGCCCGGTGGCATGGACCGCGCGCGCCACCACTTCCTTGCCGGTCCCCGATTCGCCGAGGATCAGCACCGCAAGGTCGTTCGAGGCGAGGCGGGCGATGGTGCGGTACACCGCCTGCATCGCCGGCGCGCGGCCGACGAGGCCGTGGCTGTCGGCGGGACCGGCGCCCGCCTTGACCGCGGGTTCGGAGCGGCGGCGATTGAGCGCGGCGCGGACGCTGGCGGTCAGTTCTTCGAGGTCGAAGGGCTTGGGCAGATAGTCGTAGCTGCCGATCCCGGTCGCGCGCACCGCGGTGTCGAGCGTGTTCTGCGCCGACAGCACGATCACCGGGGTGTCGGCATCGACCCCGGCGCCGGGCAGCGAATCGATGCCGTCGCCGTCGGGCAGCACGACGTCGGTGATCACAAGGTCGGGGCGATGGTCGGCGAGCCAGGCGTTGCGTTCGGCGATGCTGCCGACCGAGGCGAACAGGCCGCATTCGTCGAGCAAGGTTTCGCGGATGATCATCGCGATCGCGGGATCGTCCTCGACCAGCAGGATCGTCTTGCCGTTCATCGCTCCGCCCTTCCCTTGCGCGCCGCGACCGGCGCCGCGGGCAGGTGGACGCGAAAGCGCGTCCAGTCGCCGTCGCGCATATGCTGGACGGTGCCGCCCATGTCGCGCGCGAGCTTGGCGACCAGCGCGAGGCCGAGCCCGCGGCCTTCGCGCTTGGTGGTCACGAACGGGTCGAACAGGTCGCCGCGGATGTCGGCGGGGACGCCGGGGCCGTTGTCGCTGACGCTGAGTTCGATCGGCAGCGCGATGCGGCCGCGGCCGTCGTCATTGTCGATCGACAGACCGTGGCGATAGGCGGTGGCGATGCGGACGACGCCGTCGTGCTGCCCGCCCAGCGCCTCGCAACCGTTGGTGACGAGGTTGAGCAGAATCTGCACCATGGCGTCATGGTTGCCGAGCACCAGCGGCAGCGACGGGTCGAAATCCTCGGCAAAGCGGATATCGGGGAGCTGGCGCGCGCGCAGCGCCTCCATCGCCTGGTGGATCGGCTGATAGAGGTTGATCGGCGAACAGACGATCGGCTGGCCGCGCGAGAAATGCTCCATCTGGTCGATCAGCGTCGTGATGCGGTCGACCTCGGCGCAGATCAGCGTCGTGAAGCGTTCGCCGCTGGTGTCGGTCTTGCGCGCCAGCAATTGCGCCGCGCCCTTGATCCCGGCGAGCGGGTTCTTGATCTCGTGCGCCAGCATCGACGCCGCGGCGCCCGCGGCGCGCCCCGAACGGCCGATCGCGCCGCCCATCAGTTCGGCTTCGCTCTGCGAGGGCAGCAGCGCGAGGATGCGGTGGCCGCCATGGCCATAGGGGACCATCTGCATGTCGACGAAGATCGCGCGGCGACCGCCGACCGAGATTTCGGCGCGGTGAGCGAACAAGGCCGAGGTCGCGGGGTCGTTCATCCGCTGGCGATAGCTGCGGTCCATGCCGATCACGTCGTAGACGACGCGCCCGACCATCGTCGCGCGGCTGACGTTGCAGAGCTGTTCGGCGGCGGCGTTGACGAACAGCACCACCCCGCCCTTGTCGAGCAGCAGCGTCGCGACGGGATGCGACTGGATCAGTTCGTCATGGTCGAAGCTGGGGATGCTCGACGTCAGCGCGCTCACGCAGCGGCTCGGCTCAGGTGGGCGTCGGTGCGGTGGGCGTCGGTGCGGTGGGGGTTGTCGAGGTGCGGGCCGTAGAAAGCTTCGAGCGCTGCGAGCACGCCCTTGCTGTCGGGGATCTGGTTGACCTTGTTGCGGAACTCGGCCGAGCCGTGCAGCCCCTTGACATACCAGCCGAGGTGCTTGCGCGCCATATTGACCCCGGTGATTTCGCCATAATGGTCGATCATCGCGCGGTAATGCGATGTAATGACGTCATATTGTTCGTCGAGACCGGGGTCGGGGCGGGCCGCCTCACCGCGCAGCGCCGCCATCACCTGGCCGAGCAGCCACGGGCGGCCATAGGCGCCGCGGCCGATCATGACGCCATCGGCGCCGCTCTGTTCCAGCGCGGTTTTGGCGTCGTCGGCCGAGCAGATGTCGCCGTTGGCGATCACCGGGATCGACACCGCGTCCTTGACCTGGCGGATGAAGCGCCAGTCGGCCTCGCCGCGATACATCTGGTTGCGGGTGCGGCCGTGGACGGTGACGAGCTTGGCGCCCAGGTCTTCGGCGATATGCGCGAGTTCGGGAGCGTTGAGGCTGTCGTGGCACCAGCCCATGCGCATCTTGACCGTCACCGGCACCGACACCGCCTCGACGCAGGATTTGATCAGCGCCGCGGCGAGCGTCAGGTCGCGCATCAGCGCCGACCCGGCGTCGCCGTTGGTGACCTTGCGCACCGGGCAGCCCATGTTGATGTCGATGATCGCGGCGCCGCGATCCTCGTTGAGCTTTGCCGCCTCGCCCATTTCATAGGGGGTGCAGCCGACGAGCTGCATCGACACCGGTTCTTCGACCGGGTGCCATGCCGCTTTCTGCACCGACTGGCGGGTTTCGCGGATCGCGGCCTGGCTGGCGATCATCTCGGTCACGTTCAGCCCCGAGCCGTAGCGGCGCACGAGGGTACGGAACGGCATGTCGGTGACGCCGGTCATCGGCGCGAGGATCACCGGATCCGCGATGCTGATGCTACCGATCTGAATGGGGCGCAGCGCCGCCATGGAAGAAGCCTTCGATTTGCCTAAAAATTGAGCAGCGCCCCTACACGTTAAGCGGCTTTCCCGCAAGCGGCTGCTGCGCTACCCGCGGGGTCATGACCGAGTCCGCCCCGCCCCATACCCCATCAACGATCGCTATCCTGTTGGCTGGCGGGCTCGGCACGCGCGCCGGATTTGAGACCCCGAAACAGCTGGCGATGCTCGGCGGCAAGCCGGTGCTGCGCTGGAGCCTCGACGCCTTTGCCGGCCATGGCGCGATTTCGGGCGGGGTGCTGGTGGCAAGAGATGACGTCGTGGCGGCGGTCGGGGCGCTGCCCGACGGCTGGATTTCCGCGCTTCCGGGCGAGGAGCGGCAGGTGTCGGTGGCGAATGCGCTGGCGGCGCTGGGCGATCGGCCCGATGACATTATCGTGCTGGTCCACGACGCGGCGCGGCCCGGGGTCGATGGCGCGGTGATCGACCGTTTGCTCGGCGCGCTGGCGGATGGGGCCGAAGCCGCGATTCCGACGCTGCCGGTGCCCGATACGCTGGTCGAGCAGACGGGCGGCACTGCGGGGGCGGTGGTCGATCGCAGCGCGCTGGCGCGGGTGCAGACGCCGCAGGCTTTTCGGCTCGGCACCTTGCGCCGCGCGCATGCCGCCGCC
Source organism: Sphingopyxis sp. (assembly GCF_050916055.1). Lineage (GTDB taxonomy): Bacteria > Pseudomonadota > Alphaproteobacteria > Sphingomonadales > Sphingomonadaceae > Sphingopyxis. The sequence goes on along the minus strand of NZ_CP051527.1, from coordinate 1,477,115 downwards.
GACGGCGCCCCGGCGACCGACGATGCGCAGCTGGGGCGGCGGATCGGGGCCGAGGTGGTCGCGGTCGCGGGCGACGCGCGGCTGCACAAGCTGACCTATGCCGACGATCTGGCGATCCTGTCGGGATTGTTGGGGACGGACGTGAAGACGCGCACTGCGGTGGGCATGGGGTATGACGTCCACCGGCTGGTCGCGGGCAAGCCGCTGTGGATCGGCGGGCTGGAAATCGCGCATAGTCATGGACTTGAAGGCCATAGTGATGCCGACGTCGCACTGCATGCGCTGACCGACGCGATCCTCGGCGCGCTCGGCGACGGCGACATCGGCGACCATTTCCCGCCGACCGACGCGCAGTGGCGCGGCGCCGCCTCGCACCGCTTCCTGGCCTTCGCCGCCGGGCGGGTCGCGGCGCGCGGCGGCCGGATCGAGCATGTCGACCTGACGATCGTCGCCGAGGCGCCGAAGATCGGCCCGCACCGCGCCGCGATCCGCGCCCGCATCGCCGACATCCTTGCGCTTCGCGTCGCGCAGGTTAGTGTGAAGGCAACGACGACAGAGCGGCTGGGTTTCACCGGCCGCCGGGAAGGGATCGCTGCACAGGCCGTCGCGACCCTGCAACTTCCGGAGAATTGACCGTGCTGCCCGACACCGAAGCGCGCTTTGCCGAGCGCGGCGAGCTTGCCACGGCGGTGCTGGCCGCCAACCGCGCCGCGGGGCGGAAAATCGCCGTCGCCGAAAGCTGCACCGGCGGCATGGTGTCGGTCGCGCTGACCGACATCGCGGGCAGTTCGGACGTGTTCAGCGCCGGCTTCGTCACCTATTCGGGGCACGCCAAGCAGGCGCAGCTCGACGTCAGCAGCGAAATCCTCGAGACGTTCGGCGAGGTGTCGCTGGCGACGGCGTGGGCGATGGCGGCGGGGGCGCTGACCAACAGCGATGCCGACGTCGCGGTAGCGATCACCGGCATTGCCGGACCCGGCGGCGGATCGGCGAAGAAGCCGGTCGGGCTGGTGGTGTTCGCGCGCGCGCGGCGCGGGCAGGACCCCGACGATTATTTCACCCAGCGCATCCAGTTCGAATCGACCGACCGCGCCGCGATCCGCCATGCGGCGACTTTGTTCGCGCTGGAGTTGCTTCAGCCCGACAGGGACGAGCTGCGGCCGTCGGATGACGTCGCGCTGCCGGCGCCGTAAAGCGCCCCTGCCCGCGTCTCGAACGCGGCGATCATCTTGCGCAGCGCCTTGTCGAACATTTGCCCCGCGAGCGCTTCGAACATGCGGTTGCGGAAGGCGAAGTCGACCATGAAGTCGACGCGGCAACCGCCGCCGTCGATGGGCTGGAAATGCCATTCGTTGCCGAGATGTTTCATCGGCCCGTCGATATAGCTGACGGTGACGGCGTGCGGGCGCTGTTTGTGGACGCGACACGAGAAGCTTTCGCGCAGCCCCTTGAAGCCGACGATCATGTCGGCGACGGTTTCATGTTCGCTGTCGTCGCGGATGCGCAGCGCGACGACCCACGGCAGGAATTCGGGATAGCGCGCGATGTCGGTCACCAGCGCGAACATCTGTTCGTCGCTGTACGGCAGCTCGCGGGTTTCGTGGTGCCTTGGCAAAGGCCCGTCAGCCCGCCTTGACGCGCGCCAGCTGCGCCGCGCGCGCGGCGCGCATCCGTTCGAAATCGTCGCCGGCGTGATAGCTCGACCGGGTGAGCGGCGACGATGCGACCTGCAGGAACCCCTTGGCACGCGCGATCTGCGCATAGGCGTCGAACGCCTGTGGCGTCACGAAGTCGATGACCTTGGCGTGGCGCGGCGTCGGTTGCAGATATTGGCCCATCGTCATGAAATCGATGTCGGCGCTGCGCATGTCGTCCATCACCTGATGGACCTCCATCCGTTCCTCGCCGAGCCCCATCATAATCCCCGATTTGGTGAAGATCGACGGATCGCGGCGCTTGACGCTTTCGAGCAGGCGCAGCGAGGCGTAATAACGCGCCCCGGGGCGGATCGTCGGATAGAGCCGCGGCACGGTTTCGAGATTGTGGTTGTAGACGTCGGGGCGCGCATCGACGATCGCCGCGACCGCGCTTTCGGGCTTGTTGCGAAAATCGGGGGTCAGGATCTCGATCGTCGTCTGCGGCGTTTCGCGGCGCAGTGCGTTGATCACCTTGACGAACTGGCTGGCGCCGCCGTCGGGCAGATCGTCGCGGTCGACCGAGGTGATGACGATGTGGCTGAGCCCCATCTTCGCCGCAGCGATCGCCGTATGCTCGGGCTCGAGCAGATCGACGGGGCGCGGCATCCCGGTCTTGACGTTGCAAAAGGCGCAAGCGCGGGTGCAGGTGTCGCCGAGGATCATCACCGTCGCGTGCTTTTTGGTCCAGCATTCGCCGATGTTCGGGCACGCCGCTTCCTCGCACACCGTATTGAGGTTGAGCTCGCGCATCAGCTTGCGGGTTTCGGCATAGCCGGGGCTCGTCGGCGCCTTGACGCGGATCCAGTCGGGCTTGCGCTGGCGCTGGCTGGGCGGGACGGCGGGGGATGCAGGAGCGTTCATCGCGCCCACATAGTCGTGCGCGCGTCTCTTCTCAACCTCTCTACCTATGCTATGGCGCCGCCATGACTCACTTTACCGACATGATCGAAGGCTATCGTCGTTTCCGTAACGGCGGCTGGCAGATGCAGCGCGAGCGTTGGGACGAGCTGGCGGTCGGCCAGTCGCCCAAGGTGATGGTGATCGCCTGTTCGGACAGCCGCGTCGAACCGTCGCAGATTTTCGACACCAATCCGGGCGAAATCTTTGTCGTGCGCAACGTCGCCGCGCTCGTCCCGCCGTTCGAGACGACGCCGGGGCGGCACGGCGTCTCCGCGGCGCTGGAATTTGCGGTGCAGTTCCTGAAGGTCGAGGAAATCGTTGTGATGGGACACGGCCTGTGTGGCGGCTGCCACGCCGCGCTGCACGGCACGATGGCGGGCGCCGAGCCGGGGCGCGGCGGCTTTATCGCCGACTGGATCGCAATGCTCGACGGCGCGCGCGACACGGTGCGCGCCGCGCACGCCGACATCGACAACCGCGACGCCGGGCGCGCGATGGAAATGGCCGCGGTGCGCGTCAGCATCGACAATCTGCGCACCTTTCCGTGCATCCAGGAAAAGGAACGGCGCGGGACTCTGACGCTGCGCGGCGCCTTTTTCGCGATCGGCGATGGGGTGCTGCACCTGCTCGACGAGGCGAGCGGCCAGTTCGTGCCCGCTGACTGAGGAGAACCACCCCATGGCCGACGGAAATATCGCGCTGCTGATCGACGCCGACAATGCCCGGCCCGCCGGGCTGGACCCGGTGCTGACCGCGCTCGCCGAGCTGGGCACGGTCAACATCCGCCGCGCCTATGGGAACTGGCGCAAACCGGCGCTGAAAGGCTGGGTCGACCAGTTGCACCGTTTCGGCATCGAGCCGCAGCAGCAGTTCGACCTGACCAAGGGCAAGAATGCCACCGACATGAAGCTGACCATCGATGCGATGGACCTGCTGTATCGCGGGCGGCTGAGCGGGATCGGCATCATGTCGAGCGACAGCGACTTCATGCCGCTGGCGATGCGGGTGCGGCAGGACGGCATTCCGGTCTATGGCTTTGGCAGCGCCAAGACCCCCGAGGGGTTCCAGGGCGCGTGCACGCGCTTCATCGACGTCGACGCGCTGATCGATGCCGAACGCGCGCCGGCCGATACCGGCAAGAGCAAGGCGCCCAAAAAGACCATCGACCCCGACGTCGTCGAACTGCTCGGCAACGCATGGAAGGCCGCGAAGCGCGACGAACAGGGCTTCGCGCCGCTCGGCGAGGTCGGCCAGATCGCCGGCAACCGGTCGAGTTTCGACGTGCGCAGCTATGGTTATGCCCGCCTGTCGGACATGATTGCCGACATTCCCAATTTCGTCACCGAACGCGTCGATGGCGGGCCGCTGCGGGTCAAGCGGGTGCGTTGACGCCTGATAAGCAGGCCGCTTTCTCAACCCGTGGGGTTGCGTTGACTCGCCAGCGGGTCCACAGCCGCGCCGATGCCCCCCAAGCCCAAATTGCCGCGCTGGATGCGCCTGTGGCAATTGCGCCTGAACCGCCGCGCGCGCACCGAGGTCGTCGATATCCGTCGCCGCATCGCGATGGTCGGCGGCGCGGTGCTGCTCGGCCTGGTCGCGCTCGCCTTTGCCGCCGCGGGCGACCATGCCCAGCGGCTGATCTTTGCCATCGCCGGCGTGGCGTGGTGGTTGCCGCTGCTGATCACCCCCGCCGCGTTTGCCGCGATCGTGTGGACCGCGACGCGCTATTTTCCCGAATCGCGCGGCTCGGGCATCCCGCAGATCATCGCCGCGGGGCGCCACCCCGAAACGTCGGCGAAGGGCCCGCTGGTGTCGCTGCGCACCGCCTTTGCCAAACTGGGACTGACGCTGGCGACGCTGGCGGTCGGCGGATCGGTCGGGCGCGAAGGCCCGACGGTGCAGGTGAGCGCCGCGATCATGGTCGCGGTCCACCGGCTTTTGCGGGTCCGGGTCACCGCGGGCGTGTTCATCGCGGGCGGTGCGGCGGGGGTCGCGGCGGCGTTCAACACGCCGCTGGCCGGGATCGCCTTTGCGATCGAGGAATTGGCCGCCGCCTATGAACAGCGCGTCGCGGTGCTGACGATGGGCGCGGTGCTGATCGCCGGGCTGGTCAGCCTGTCGATCGCCGGGGACTATGTCTATTTCGGGGTGATGCGCGAGACGCTGCCGGTGATCGACGTGCTGATGATCGCGCCGGTCGCCGGCATCGGCGGCGGGCTGGCGGGCGGCGTGTTCGCGCGCATCGTGCTGGCGGCGAGCGATCGCACGGCGGGCTGGGCGCGGCGCGCGGCGGCGCGGCCGGTGGCGTTCGCCGCGCTGTGCGGAATGGTCGTCGCGCTGGTCGGGGTCGCCACTCACGGCGGCACCTGGGGCACCGGGTATGACGTCACCAAATTCCTGGTCGAGGGCCATCAGGGCAAGCTCTGGTTCTTTCCCGCCAAGTTCGCCGCCGCGCTCGCTTCGACGCTGAGCGGCGCGCCGGGCGGCATCTTTGCGCCGTCGCTGGCGGTCGGGGCGGGATTCGGAAACCTGCTGACCCCGATCTTTCCCGGCAGTTCGGCGGGGGCGGTGGTGATGATGGGCATGGTCGCCTATTTCGTCGGGGTGGTGCGCGCGCCGCTGACCGCGGTGATCATCCTGATCGAGGCGACCGCGGCGCGCGGCGTCATCCTGCCGCTGTTCGCGACCGCGCTGATCGCCGACTGGACGAGCGCGCAAGTGTGCCCGACGCGGCTGTATCACGGACTGTCGCGGCGGATGATGCCTGCCAAAACTGCGGCGGCGCGGCAGGGTGACGCATAGCTGCGGGCAATAGAGTAAGGGGCCGCAACGATGGCGCGGCGCTGCGAGTTGGCCCGAAAAGGAGACATCAATGGCCCTTCGCCAGACCCTGCTGGCCGCGCCGGCCCTCGCCTCGCGCCGCCGCGCCTTCCCCGGCGAGGACGATAATTATTCGCGGGCGCGCAAGGCGCTGCTCGGCGAAGAGATCGATCTGCGCCGCAAGATGACGCGGGTCGCCGAGCAGCGCCGCGCGCTGCCGCCGGGACCGGTGATGAAAGATTACCGCTTCCGCGACGGGAATGGCGCCGAACTGGGGCTGGCCGACCTGTTCGGCGAGCATCACACGCTGGTCGCCTATTTCTGGATGTACGGCCCCGAGCGCGAGCGCCCCTGCCCGATGTGCACCAACTGGCTGGGCGCGGTGAACGGCAATGCGACCGACATCAAACAGCGCGTCGCGCTCAAGGTCATCGGGCGCAGCCCGGTCGAGCGGCAAAAGGCGTTCGCGCAGGAGCGCGGCTGGGGCGCGCTCGATTTCGTCCAGTTGGCCGACGACGATTATGCGACAGACTTTCACCTGCTGAACAAGGATGGCTCCGAAAATCCGGCGCTCGCGGTGTGCAGGCGCGATGGCGACATGGTGCGGCTGTTCTGGACCAGCAACATGACCGCCGACATGGCCGACCCCGGTCAGGACCCGCGCGACGCCCCCGACATTGCGGCGCTGTGGAGCATCCTCGACCTGACCCCCGGCGGCCGCGGCACCGACTGGTATCCGGCGCTGGAATATTGAAGCGTCGGCGGCAGTTCGGGGCGGTTCCGCCCCTGCCCCTCGCCCCGCCTCAGCGCACTGGACAGCCCCGCCGCTGTTCCCTAATCGTTCGCGCGTGACCGATCGCCCTGCCCCGCTGCCCGACCTGCCCCCGCCCGACCCGTCGGACCCGCCCTATCTGCGCGGGCTGAACGGACCGCAGCGGCAGGCGGTGCTGACCACCGAAGGCCCGGTGCTGATGCTCGCCGGCGCCGGCACCGGCAAGACCGCGGCGCTGACCGCGCGGCTGGGCCATATCATCGCGACGCGGCGGGCGTGGCCGTCCGAAATCCTGGCGGTGACCTTTACCAACAAGGCGGCGCGCGAGATGCGCGAGCGGATCGGGCGGATGATGGGCGACGCGGTCGAGGGGATGCCGTGGCTCGGCACCTTTCACAGCATCGCCGCGAAAATGCTGCGCCGTCACGCCGAGCTGGTGGGATTGCAGAGCAATTTCACCATCCTCGACACCGACGACCAGCTGCGGGTGCTGAAGCAGCTGATCCAGGCCGACGGGCTCGACGAAAAGCGCTGGCCGGCACGGCAGCTGGCCGGGCTGATCGACAGGTGGAAGAACCGCGGGCTGGTGCCCGGCGACCTCGATGCGGCCGACAAGGAAGCCTATGCCGACGGCAAGGGGCAGCATTTCTATGCGCTGTACCAGGCGCGGCTGAAGACGCTGAACGCCTGCGATTTCGGCGACCTGCTGCTTCACATGCTGGTGATCCTGAAGACCCACCGCGACGTGCTGGCGCAATATCAGGACCGCTTCAAATATATCCTGGTCGATGAATATCAGGATACCAACGCCAGCCAGTATCTGTGGCTGCGGTTGCTGGCGCAGACGCGCAAGAACATCTGCTGCGTCGGCGACGACGACCAGTCGATCTATTCGTGGCGCGGCGCCGAAGTGGCGAACATCCTGCGCTTCGAAAAGGATTTTCCGGGCGCAACGGTGATCCGGCTCGAGCAGAATTACCGCTCGACCCCGCAAATCCTGGCTGCCGCGTCCGCGCTGATCACGCAGAATTCGGGGCGGCTGGGCAAGACGTTGTGGACCGACCTCGACCCCGGCGACAAATTGCGCGTCGTCGGGGTGTGGGACGGGCCCGAGGAGGCGCGGAGGATCGGCGAGGAGCTGGAAAGCCTGCAACGCCAGCGCATTTCGCTCGACCGCGCCGCGATCCTGGTGCGCGCGCAGTTCCAGACGCGTGAGTTCGAAGACCGCTTCATCGCGATCGGCATGCCGTATCGCATCGTCGGCGGTTTCCGCTTTTACGAGCGCGCCGAAATCCGCGACGCCCTCGCCTATCTGCGGCTGGTGCAATCGTCGGCCGACGATCTGGCGTTCGAACGCATCGTCAATGTGCCAAAGCGCGGGCTGGGCGACAAGGCGCTGGCGCGCATCCATCAGTTCGCGCGGCATGAGCGCGCGCCGCTGTTCCACGCCGCGGCGCGGATTACCGAGACCGACGAACTTACCCCGCAGGCGCGGCGCCAGCTCGTCCATTTCGTCGCGCTGATGCGCAGCTGGCAGGGCAAGGCGAACGCGCTGCCGCATCCCGAGCTGACCCAGCTGATCCTCGACGAATCGGGTTACACCGCGATGCTGCAGGCCGACCGCAGCGTCGAGGCGGCGGGGCGGCTCGAGAACCTCTCCGAACTCGTCCGCGCGATGGAGGAGTATGAGACGCTCGAGGAGTTCCTCGAACATGTCAGCCTGGTCATGGACCGCGACAATGACGACCAGACCGAGACCGTCACGATCATGACCATCCACGCCGCAAAGGGGCTGGAATTCGACCATGTCTTTCTGGCCGGGTGGGAGGACGGGGTGTTTCCGTCGCAGCGTTCGATGGACGAGGGCGGCACCGCCAGCCTGGAGGAAGAGCGCCGCCTCGCCTATGTCGCGATCACCCGCGCCCGCCAGCGGGCGAGCATCTATCACGCCGCCAACCGCCGCATTTACGGGCAGTGGATGAGCAGCATCCCCAGCCGCTTCATCGGCGAAATCCCGCCCGAGCATGTCGACAGCGAAAACAGCTTCGGCGGCGGCGCGTCGCTGTGGCGTGCCAACTGGTCGGCGCAGGGCGACCCGTTCGCGCATGTCGCAGAACGCCAGCCGGCGCGCACGATGACGCGCGGCCCGGCGTGGCAGCGCGCGCTCGCCGGTTCGTCGACCGTCACCCGCGCGCCGGCGCCGAGCGAGAAAGGCCCGGCAGCCTCGGTCGGCGCCAAGCCGCGCGCCGACCTGGCCATCGGGATGCGCGTGTTCCATGAAAAATTCGGCTATGGCGAGATCGCGGGCATCGACGGCAACAAGCTGGAGGTCGACTTCGAACAGGCCGGCAGCAAGCGGGTGTTGGACAGCTTCGTCACCCTCGCGTAATTTTAATTGTCAACTAGTTCGGTTATGATATGCCGTCTCTCGCGGCCAACGAGTCGCGTTTTGGGAGACTCTGCATGAAAACCAAGCTCTTAGCGGGCGCGATGGCGCTCGCCCTTATCGGCTGCTCGCAACAAAAGGCCGATGATGCGATCACCGAAGCCAGCGCCGAAGCCGCCGCGTCCGACGCCGCGACCCCCGACATCGGCCTGTCCGCCGCGCCCGGCGTGGCGTTCGATTACAGCTATGCCTTCCGCCTCGCCGACGACCGCATCGCGAAAGTGCAGGAGGAGCATGCCGCCGCATGCGAAGCGCTGGGGACCCAGCGGTGCCGCATCATCGACGTCCGTTACCAGCTGAGCGACGAAAAGCTGGTCGAGGCGCAGACGCAGTTCAAGCTCGAACCCGGTATCGCGCGCAAATTCGGCGCCGGCGCGATCGCCAGCGTCGAACGCGCCGAAGGCGTGCTCGCCGACGCGAGCGTCGCGGGCGAGGATATCGGCAGCGACATTGTGGCGTCGCAGCAGCGCAGCGCCGGCTCGGAGGCCGAAATCGGGCGGCTCGAAGGCCGGCTCAAGGCGGGCGGGCTCGACAAGCGCGAACGCGCCGAGCTGCTGGCGCAGATCGCGGCGCTGCGCGGGCAGATCGGCGACGAACGCCAGGGCCGGCGCAGCGGCGAGGCACGCATCGCGTGGACCAGCGTCGCGTTCAACTATGTCAGCGACGGCGGGTTGCCCGGCATCGGTCACGAAAACCCGTTCGCCAGTGCCGGCGAGACGCTGATGCGCAGCGGCAGCACCGCGCTGAGCTTCACATTGACGCTGGGTGCCGCGATCCTGCCGTGGGCGATCCTGTTCGCGCTGGCGCTGGCCTTCTGGCGCAGCCGCTTCATGCGCGCGGTTCGCCAGCAGATGCCGACGGAGGCGACGGCGAAGGAGGGCCCGGTGCCGCCCGCGGGCTGACGCCGCAATTGGGCGTCGCTTGCAAAGGTACGATGCTGCGGTATGGCTGGCGGCCATGACGGGGGAGGCATCATGGCTGGACCAGGCACGCGACGCCCATCGCCGCGGCGATGTCGCGGCGGAAGCGACGGCGCTCGACGCCGCGATCCGCGCCGACCGCGGCAATATCGCCGCGATCCTGGCGATGGCCGAGCTGCGGCGGCGGCAGGCCGACGAGCGCGCCGCGGGCAGCTTCTATCGCCTCGCGCTCGCGGCGGCGGCGAATGCGCGCAGCGTCCCCCCTGCCCTCCACCCCGGGCTCCAGCGCGCCGAGAGCTTTCTGGCCGAGACCGAGCGTGCCTTTGCCGACCATCTGCTCGGCCAGCTGCGCAGCGCGGGGGTCGAGGCAGAGGGCGCCCCGCCGCGTGTTGCCGAAGCGCTGCGGCTGCTCGCCGGCGAACAGCCGCTCTACCTGCAGCAACCGAACATGTTCTATTTCCCCGGCCTCGCGCAGCGGCCGTTTTTCGAGCGCCGAGAATTCGACTGGGTGCCGGCGGTCGAGGCGGCAAGCGAGGCGATTCGCGCCGAACTCGTGGCGCTGATCGAGGGTGCGGACGATCGCTTCGGTCCTTATGTCACGGCGAGCGCCGACCGCCCGCCGCCGAACAATCCGCTGCTCGACAAGCCCGACTGGGGCGCGGCGTGGCTGTGGAAGGATGGCGTCGTTGCCGACGGCATGGCGGCGCTCTGCCCGCAGGCAGTCGCCGCGCTGGCGCTGGCGCCGCAGCCGGTCATTCCGAACCGCGCCCCGCTGGCGCTGTTTTCGCGGCTGCAGCCCGGCACCCATATCGCGCCGCATCACGGCATGCTCAACACGCGGCTGATCTGTCACCTGCCGCTGATCGTTCCCGATGGCTGCGGCCTGCGCGTCGGCGCCGAAACGCGGGCGTGGCAGGAAGGCGAGCTGACGATCTTCGACGACAGTTTCGAGCATGAAGCGTGGAACCGCGGCGCCAGCGACCGCACCGTGATGCTGTTCGAGATATGGCGCCCCGACATCGACGCCGACGAGCGCGCGCAGCTGACGCGGATCTTTGCGGCGATCGACAGCTATAGCGAATCGTAAAGGAAATGGCGGGAAAAGGGTCGCTGGTGGAGCCGAGGGGAATCGAACCCCTGACCTCTGCAGTGCGATTGCAGCGCTCTCCCATCTGAGCTACGGCCCCGCGACGGGCGGGTCTTAACGGCGCAGATAAAGAGAGGCAACGGCTTTTCTGACCGGGAGCGGGGTCGCAGGGCAAAACGGGCAATCGGGGAGATTTCGAAATGGCGAAGGCGTGGCATCTGATCAGTCGGCCGCAGGGGCTGCCGACGATCGACAATTTCGCGCTCCGCGACCTGCCCGACCTGCCGCTCGAAAAAGACCAGCTTCGGGTTCGTAATCTTTGGCTGTCGGTCGACCCCTATATGCGCGGGCGGATGAACGACGGCAAAAGCTATGCCGCCAATTTCCAGCTCGACCAACCGATGACCGGCGGCGCGATCGGCGAAGTGATCGAAAGCCGGATCGACGGTTTTGCGCCGGGCGACCTGATCCTGCACATGGGCGGCTGGCGCGACGGCGGGGTGATCGGCCTCGACATGATGCCGAACAAATTGCCCGCCGATTTGCTGGCGGCCGGCCTGACCCCGCGGACCTTCCTCCACAATATGGGGCTGACCGGCGGCACCGCGTGGATCGGCCTGCTCCGCGTCGCAGCGGCGAAGCCGGGCGATACCGTCTTCGTCTCCGCCGCGGCGGGCGCGGTCGGATCGGCGGTGGTCCAGATCGCCAAGGCGCGCGAAATGACCGTCGTCGGATCGGCAGGCGGCGGCGAAAAATGCGCCTGGGTCAAGGAATTGGGCGCCGATGCGGTTGTCGATTACAAGGCCGGTGCGGTGCTGCCGCAGCTCGTCTCGGCGCTTGAGGCGTTGGGCAAGCCGGGCATCGACGTCTATTTCGACAATGTCGGCGGCGAGCATCTCGACGCCGCCTTTGCCACCGCGAACGATTTTGCGCGCTTTGCGATCTGCGGGATGATCGACGTGTATAACGACGGCAAGCCGCAGGAGATGAAATATCTGATCCGCACCATCCCGGCGCGCATCCGCATGGAAGGCTTTATCTACACCGACCAGTTCATCGACTGCATGGAGGAATTCTATGCCGACATGGGCGGGCTGATCGCCAGCGGCGCGGTGACGATCCGCGAAACGGTGCGCGACGGGATCGAGGCGGCGCCCGACGCGTTCCTGGGGCTGTTTTCGGGGGCGAATACCGGGAAGATGCTGGTTCGGTTGTAGGTTTCGCGGGCAACGGGCGAGAGGCTGCCCCGGCTTACCCCGATCGCATCGAGCGAAGTCGAGATGCCCCGCGGCGTGGTGTGCGGTAGAGGGGTGTCTCGACTTCGCTCGACACGAGCGGAATGGGGAATGGCTGTTGTCGACCGGTTGCTGACCTAAATGCGGTGTACCCGGCGAAAGCCGGGGTCCAGGGCGTAAACACGCAAGGCCAGCTTTTCAACGCTCTGAGCCCCGGCTTTCGCCGGGGTACAGAAATGAGCAAATTTCCGCTTCCGACCCCAAAGCCGACGTTGGCTTCGAGCTTGATCACCCTAAACGGTCAGAAAAAATGTCAGCTGCCGAAGCCCACCGACAGGAAACCCGGGGTCGGGCCGTTCCAGCCGTCGTCGGGGCCGTCATCGTCCTGCTGGCGGCGGGGCGGTGCCGGTTTGCGGTCGTCGGCCTTTTTCGCGGGGCGCGCCGCAGGCTTTTCGGCGCGTTCGTCGGCGCGCGGCGCTTCGGCGCGTTTCGGTTCGGCATGTTTCGGTTCGGCATGTTTAGGTTCGGGGGGGAGCGCTTTCGGTTCGGCCGCCGGCTTGGCGCGGCCGCCGCGCGGCGCGCGTTCGCGGCGCGGTTCGCGGGCTTCGCGCGGCGCGCGTTCGCGGCGCGGTTCGCGGGCTTCGCGCGGCGCGTCGCTGGCCGGCGCGGCGTCGGCAGTGCCGCCGCCGTGGATCGGAATCGTATAGCCGGTCAGCTTCTGGATATTGTCGATCGCCTCGTCGTCCGACGGGGTCACCAGCGTGAAGGCGCGGCCCTGTGCGCCGGCGCGCCCGGTGCGGCCGATGCGGTGGACATAATCGTCGGGATGCCAGGGGGCGTCGAAGTTGAAGACGTGGCTGACGCCCTTGACGTCGAGCCCGCGCGCCGCGACGTCGGAGGCGACGAGGATGTTGATGACGCCGGTCTTGAAGCGATCGAGTTCGGCGGTGCGGCTCGACTGGTCCATGTCGCCCTGGATCTCGCCGGCCTTGTAACCCGCCCGCTGCAGCACCTTCGCGAGTTCGCGCACCGTCGTCTTGCGGTTGCAGAACACGATCGCGGTGTGAACCTGTTCGGATTCGATCAGGCCGCGCAGCGTGTCGCGCTTGCCGCGTTCGGCGGTCTTGACCAGAAACTGTTCGATATTCTCGTTCCGGCTGGCGGGCCGGGCGACTTCGACCGTTTTCGGGTTCGACAGGAACTTGTCGGCCAGCCGCTTGATCGGCGCCGGCATCGTCGCCGAGAACAGCAAGGTCTGCCGAGTCGCGGGCAGCTTGGTGCAGATATTTTCGATGTCGGGGATGAAGCCCATGTCGAGCATGCGGTCGGCTTCGTCGATGACGAGCAGGTTGCAGCCGGTCAGCAATATCTTGCCGCGTTCGAACAGGTCCATCAGGCGGCCGGGGGTCGCGATCAGCACGTCGACGCCCTTTTCGAGCGCCTTGACCTGGTCGCCCATCTGGACCCCGCCGATCAGCAGCGCCATCGACAGCTTGTGATACTTGCCGTATTTTTCAAAATTTTCCGCGACTTGCGCGGCGAGTTCGCGCGTCGGCGCGAGGATCAGCGAGCGCGGCATCCGCGCCCGGGCGCGGCCGTGGGCGAGGATGTCGATCATCGGCAGCACGAAGGACGCTGTCTTGCCGGTCCCCGTCTGCGCGATGCCGATGATGTCGCGCATCATCAGCACCGAGGGGATGACCCCGGCCTGGATCGGCGTCGCTTCGTCATAGCCCGACTCGTCGATGGCGCGCAAAAGTTCGTCGGAAAGGCCGATGTCGGCAAATTTCATAAGTTTGTCATGTCCGGAAAAAAATGTCTGCGCAGCGTCCCACGCCAGCTTACGCTGCCGCGCCAATGGGCAAACGCCGATGAAAAGTCAAGGAAAGCCGAAGGAAAAGCGGCAGGCGCCCCGGCTCAATCCTCCTCGGCGCGCGGGACGGGGACCATCAGCCGGAACTTGTCGACCTCGCACTTGGCGCCGGTGCGCGCGTGTAGCTCGTCGCGCCCTTCGCACAAGCGGCCGTCCTCGCTGCCCCGCATGTAGAAGCCAGCGTAAAAGTCATGCGCGCGGCAGCCGCGGTTGAGCCGGGCACGCAATCGCTGTTTCTGGCGCGTAATCAGGTCGATGCTGTCGCGCTGCACCGCCTGCATCCCCATGATGTTGCGCATCGCGACGCATTTGGGGCCCTTTTTTTCCTTCCACACGATCGGGATTTCGCGCGACCGCATCGCGGGCGCCGGACCGGCGGCGAAGTTGCTCAGCGGCGAGCGGCGCGCGGGCACGCGGATGATCAGCTGCTGCTCGATCACCATTTGCCAATAGGCGGGCGGGTCGGAATCGGGGATCGGCGCCGCGACGGCGACCGGCACCTCGGCCGAGGGGTGCGGCATGGCGTCATCGGCCGCCGGCGCCGCCGCGGCGAGCAACAGGGCGGCGGCGGTCAGCACGGGGGTGCCGCCATCTTTTCGCCGGCCCGGTCGCTTGCAAAATGATTCAACTCGGGCTCCCGCTGGCTGCCGGTCGGACAAAAAGATGCTATTCGCACGGCGTCCCCATTACCAAGCATGATTGAACATCAAATGAACTGCCCTCGCCCCCGCGCCGCGCCATGCCCGCCGATCCCCCCTGTCGTGCGGCTCGCGGCGCGATGAGCAAACCGTCCGAATCGGTGCTCGCCGCGTTCGCGGCGCTGCTCGGACCCAAGGGCTATAGCGTCGATCCCGACGTCATGAACCCTTGGCTGACCGACTGGCGCGGCAAATATTGCGGCGCCGCCGCGGCGATTCTGTCGCCGGCGACGACCGAAGAGGTCGCCGCGATCGTCCGCCTCGCCCGCGAACATGGCGTCGCGCTGGTGCCGCAGGGGGGCAACAGCGGCATGGTCGGCGGCGCGACCCCCGACGCGACGGGCGAGCAGCTGTTGCTGAGCCTGCGGCGGATGAACCGGGTCCGGGCGATCGACGCGGCGGGGCGTTACGCGATCGCCGAGGCCGGGGTGATCCTGGAACATTTCCACCACGCCGCGCTGGCCGAGGGGCTGCGCTTTCCGCTGACCCTCGGCGGCAAGGGGTCGGCGACGATTGGCGGGCTGGTGTCGACCAACGCCGGCGGGACGCAGGTGCTGCGCCACGGCACGATGCGCGCGCTGGTCGCGGGGATCGAGGCGGTGCTGCCCGACGGCAGCATTTTCGGCGGGCTCGCGCCGCTGAAGAAGGACAATCGCGGTTACGACCTGCGGCACTTGCTGTGCGGCGCCGAAGGCACGCTGGGGGTGGTCACTGCGGCGTGCCTGCGGCTGGTTCCGGCGGCAAGCGTGCGGCGCACCGCATGGATCGGACTCGATTCGCCGGCGCAGGCGCTGGCCCTGCTCCGCCGCCTCGACACCGCGATCGGGAGCGAACTCGAGGGGTTCGAAATCCTGCCGCTGACGTGCCTCGAGGCGGTGTTGCGGCACATTCCGCAGACGCGCGCGCCGCTGGCCCGCGACTATCCGTGGCACGCGCTGGTCGAACTGGCGGGCGAGGATGCCGCGGCGGTCGACGCGCGGCTGGAGGCCGAACTCGTCGCGGCGCTGGACGACGGGCTGATCCACGACGCCGTCATCGCCAAGAGCGACCGCGAAAGCGACGATTTCTGGCGCCTGCGCGATTCGATTTCAGAGGCCGAGCGCGCCGAGGGGCCGGCGATCCAGCACGACATCAGCGTCCCCGTCGATCGCATGCCCGACTTCATCGCCGCGAACCCGCTCCGGCTGGCGGGCGCCTTTCCCGGCGTCCGGGCCTTGTCCTTCGGTCATCTGGGCGACGGCAATATCCATCACCATGTCCAGCCGCCGGTGGATTGCGACGGCGCCGCGTGGGTGGCCGAGCATGGCGAGGCGGTCAGCCGTCTCGTCTATCGCCACGTCATCGAATTTGGCGGGTCGATTTCGGCCGAGCATGGCATCGGCCAGATGAAGCGCGACATATTGGCCGAACTCGACAGCCCGGCGCGGCTTGCCGCGCTGCACGGGGTGAAGCGCGGGCTCGACCCCGCCGGGCTGTTCAATCCGGGCAAGCTGATCGGCTGACGGTCGCGCGCCGAGCGGCCAACGCCCCTTGCGCCGCGGGGCGCGGGTCAATAAGGCGCGCTCTTATGTTTTCGTCCCGGACCTTCCGGGGCCCTTGACGGAGTTCGATCATGGCCACTGCGCCCGCCAATGCCAATTTGCCGCTTTTCTATAAGGACCTGATGCCGCTTTCGAGCGTCGATCATGCCGATTTCCACGCGCGCTCGCTGGAAACCGCCGATTTTCTGATCAACCAGCATGCGGTGCCGCTGACCTCCGACGAATTCGGGCCGGCGTCGCGCTTTTTCCCGATCGTCTTTTCGGCCGGCGACAATCCCGTGCCGTTGGCGCTGATGGGGCTGAACGAAGGCGTCAACACCTTCGTCGACGGCGAAGGCAAGCTGATCAACCCGGTCTATGTCCCGGCCTATGTCCGCCGCTATCCGTTCCTGCTCGCCAAGCTGCGCCAGGACAATGACGAGCTGTCGCTGTGCTTTGACCCCACCTCGGGCGCGATCGGCCAGTTCGAGGAAGGCGATGCCTTGTTCGAAAACGGCCAGCCGTCGGCAGCGACCAACGCGGTGCTCGAATTCTGCAAGAATTTCGAAGAAGCGGGCCAGCGCACCGGCATGTTCGTCGAGGAGCTGAAGAAGGCCGACCTGCTGATGGACGGCGAAGTGAGCATCCAGTCCGACGACAACGACAAGCCCTATATCTATCGCGGCTTCCAGATGGTCGACGAGAACAAGCTGCGCGAACTGCGCGGCGACGTGCTGCGCAAGATGATGCAGAACGGCATCCTCGGCCTGATCTTTGCCCACCTGTTTTCGCTGCAGCTGATGCGCGAAGTGTTCGCCGAACAGGTGAAGAGCGGCAAGATGCCGCAGATCACCGAAGTCCCGGCGGTCTGAGGAGACGCAACCGATGGCCACCTTCCCCGCCGCCGACGCCGCCGGAACCACCGCGGCGCCGCGCTATACGAAGGTGGCCATCTGGCTGCACTGGATCATCGGCTTTGCCGTGATCGCCAACATCGGCCTCGCGATGCTGACCGAAGACATGCCGCGCGAGACGCACCGCGCGGCGATGGACATTCACAAGGCGCTGGGCATCACCATCCTGCTGCTGAGCGTGCTGCGCATCCTGTGGCGGATCGGGCACAAGTCGCCGCCGCTGCCCGCCGCGACCCCGGCGTGGCAACGGCCGCTGAGCGGTATCGTCCATTTCCTGTTCTATGCGCTGCTGATCCTGCTGCCGCTGTCGGGCTGGATGTGGATGTCGGCGGCCGACCGGCCGGTCGATTATTTCGGGCTGTTCACGGTGCCGTCGATCGTCGGCCCCAGCGAGAGCCTGGCCGATGCGATGCACGACCGCCACGAAACGCTGGGCCTCGCGATGCTGGGACTGGCGGTGGTGCATATCCTGGCGGCGTTGAAGCACCAGTTCGTCGACAAGACCCGGCTGATGGGACGGATGAACCCGTTTTGACGCCCGCCCCGGCCGGACCTTCAAAAATCGATCGCGATGCCCTTGAGCTCCCAGTCGCCGTAGCGCACGGGATTGCGCCCGCCGGGCTGATCTTCGGGCTTGTCCTCGGCCAGCGGCGCCGGCGCGGGCAGCGGGCTGCTCGTCCAGCCCGCGGGCGGCTTGACGCCCACTGGACGGCGGATGGCGCGCGGGGTGCCGCCGATGGTGTTGCCGGGTTCGGACATGGTCCGGCTTATATAGGGCGCAAGTCCGCCGCCGCCAACCACATCGTCACCGGACAAGGCCATCGTCATGGTTGAGCGCCGGCCAAGGCGTCGCCCCGCCGGGTCCGAGCCCGATCCGCCGGGCACCCCGACGCGCCGCGCCGCGCTGCGCCTGCTCGACGCGGTGCTGCGCCGCGGCGATCCGCTCGACCTTGCCGCGCATGCCGCGACGCAGGGGCTGGCGCCCGCCGACCGCGCCTTCGCCGTCGCGATCGCGTCCGAAACGTTGCGCTGGATAACCGACATCGACGCGCTGATCGACAGCGCGACGGCGCAGATCCTGCCCGATGACGTCAAATCGCGCGCGGTGCTGCGGATCGCGCTGGCGCAATTGCTGGCGCTGGGCAGCCCCGCCCACGCCGTCGTCGCGACGGCGCTGCCGCTGGTCGCCGGCGGCCCGCGGCGGTTGGTGCACGCCATATTGTCGCGCGCGCAGCAGGACGAATGGAAGCTGCCCGAGCGCGCGACCCTGCCGCTCGCCACCGCCGAACGCTGGGCCGAGCAATGGGGGCTGGCAACGCTCGAAGCCGCCGAAGCCGGCTGGAGCGCGCCGCCGCCGATCGACCTCAGCTTTGCAGGCGATCCCGTCGCCGCCGAGTGGACCGACGCCGTCGCGCTGGCGCCGCGCCACCTGCGCCTGCCGCGCGGCCAGGCGGTCGAGGCGATGCCCGGTTTTCGAGAGGGCGGCTGGTGGGTGCAGGATCTGGCGGCGAGCCTGCCCGCGCGCCTGCTCGGCGACGGCGGCGGGCGCAGCGTCCTCGATCTGTGCGCCGCCCCCGGCGGCAAGACGATGCAGCTGGCGGCGGCCGGCTGGGCGGTCGTCGCGGTCGATTCGAGCGCCAAGCGACTCGACCGGCTCACCGACAATATGACGCGCACCGGGCTGGCCGCCGACGTGGTGCAGGCCGACATCCGGTCGTGGGAGCCCGCGGCGCCCGCCGACGCGGTGCTGCTGGACGCGCCCTGTTCGGCAACCGGTATCTTTCGCCGCCACCCCGACGTGCTGCACCGCATCGAAGCGCGCGAGATCGCCGAACTGGCGGCTTTGCAGACCGAGTTGCTGGCGCGCGCGGCGCGCTGGGTCAAACCCGGCGGCGCGCTGATCTATGCCACCTGTTCGCTCGAGCGTGCCGAGGGGGAAGATCAGGTCGCGACGTTCCTGACGCGGAATCCGGCTTGGAGGGTGGATGCGGTGCGCGCCGACGAGCTGCCCGCCGCGATCGCGCCTGACGCAAGCGGGTTCGTGCGCACCCTGCCCGGCGTGCTCGGCGACGCTGGCGGCCTCGACGGTTTCTTCATCGCCCGGCTGCGCGCGCCTGCGGGCTGAGGCCTGCCCCGCTCCCTTCCCCCTTGATGGGGGAAGGATAGGAAGCCTTATCGCGCAGCGATTAGGCGGACTTGGATGGGGGTGAGGGCGCGCCCGTGCACCGCCATCTCAGGCCGAGAGCGCACCCCCACCGCTGCGACTAAGCCAGCAAGCTGGCAAGTCTCGCAGCCTCCCCCATCGAGGGGAAGGGAACATATTGTTAAACGCCGCCCCAGGGCGGGAGCCGCAAGGTCAGAAAACCGCCTTCGGCGTGTCTTCCTTCATCATCGCGGCGCGGACCATCGGGATCGGGGGGCCGCCGTACGACAGGAACTGGTCGTGGAACGCCTTCCACTTGGTGCGGTCGCCTTTCGTCCAGTCCTCGCGCAGCTTGCGGATCATCAGCTTGCCGAGCGTGTAGTTGAGATAGAGCGGATCGTAAGTGCCGCGCGCCGCCTGTTGCCGCGCATTGCCCTCATCCTGATAGCACTGGTCCTTGAACAACGCTTCCGACTCGGCGACGGTCATGCCCTGGGTGTGCAGCCCGATCGCCGACAGATAGCGGCAGTTGCGCAGCAGCGCGTTCGACAATTGCCCGATGTGGGTTTCGGGATCGCCCTCGCCCAGCCCGGCATCCCACATCATTTCTTCGGTGTAATGCGCCCAGCCCTCGGCGAAGGCGTAGCCGACGAACAGCTTGCCGAAGATGCTGTCGGCGCGGTTCGAATGGAGGAAATTCAGGAAATGCCCCGGCCACACCTCGTGCACCGAGGTGAACATCAGGTCCTTGCGCCCGGGCACGAAGCCGTCGCGCGTCGCCTGATCCCACGCCGGGTCGGGCGGCGAGATATAATAGACCGACGGCAGGCCCGTCTCATACGGCCCCGGAATGTCGATATAGGCGCTGTTCTGGCGGTTATACGGCGGCGATTCCTCGACCAGCGCCTGTTCGGTGCCAGGGATGGTGACGAGATCCTTTTCGACGAGGAAGGCGCGCAGCGTCGGCAGCTGGCGCCGCGCCTCGGCCACCGGCCCGTCGGCAGGCTTGTCGGCGTTCATCTTTTTCATGCAGTCGGCGATCGTCATCCCTGCGGCATAAGTGGCGCAGGCGGCCTTCAGCGCATCCTGGTTGCGCTTGAGGTCGGCCTGGCCGATGCGCTCGAGTTCATCGAGCGGCGTGCCGACGCCTTCGTTGGTCAGCAGCATCTTGGAGAATTTGGCGGCGCCGAGGGCATAACCGTCGGTCGTGCCGGGTTGCGAGCCGACATAGGCGGCGAGGTCGCTCATCGCGGCGCCGGCCTTTTTCGCGGCGTCGTCGAACTGCTTTTGCAGCGCTTCGTCCTTGACCTCGGCGAAGGCCGCTTTCGCGTCGCCGGTATAATAATCGGCAAAGCCGCCGAAGCCGGCGGTGCCATATTTGACGAAGGTCGCGGGCAGCGGCAGTTTCAAATTCGCCTTGATCTGCGCCGCGGCCGCCGGGACCTTTCCGGCATAGGCGATGAACGCCTTCATCCGCGTCGCCGCGTCGGCATAGGGCCGCGCGATATAGACGTTGGGATCGAGCGCGCCGACATAGAAGGCAGGGTTCTTCTGGGCAAAGTCGGTGTCGCGGAGGAAAAACAGCTGCCCCTGCGCGACGTGGATCAGATAATCGCGCTCGAACCGTTCGGCATCGGTCATCTCGGCGTCGAACGCCCGCGCGTCGGCGATCGTCTTTTCCAGATACGCCGCCTGCTTCTCGATCCCTTCGGGCGACCAATCGGGCAGCTGACCGTCATATTCATGCTTGCCCTGATACACCGCGAAATTCGGGTTGAGCGGGAAATAGCCGGTCAGGAAATTGTCGCGGAACTTCGTCCATGCAGTGCCGCCCTGTTCGGTCTCACCCGGCGCCGTCGCCGACTTGTTATCCGACGCATTGCAGGCCGTCAGCACCAGCAGCGTCGCGGCAAGGGCAGCGCCACCAAAACGGGCAAATTTGCGATTCATTCCTCGATCTCCCTGACTTGATGTCGGCATGTCTGCCAGCCGCCCGCACCGATGGCACCCGAAAATCGACGAACCGCAACTCCATCCCGTCTGGACAGGCGCGAAAAGCCGGTTACGGCGATCGGCGATGGCGACGATCCCACCCCCCGAAGGCGTAGACCCGGTGATGCCGGAGGCGACGCCCAAAGCCCCCTCCCCGCTCAGCTATCCCGACTTCCGCTATTTCTGGCTCGCGCGCTTTACCGCGGTGATGGCGACGATCGCGATGGTCGTGGTGATCGGTTACCAGCTCTATGATACCGCGCGCAGCGATTATGGCATGTCGATCAAGGAGGCGTCGTTCCAGCTCGGTCTGCTCGGGCTGTTCCAGTTCGTCCCGCTCGCGGTGCTCACCCCGGTGGCCGGCTGGGCCGCCGACCGCTTCGAGCGGCGCCGCGTCGCGATCTTCTCGAACCTCATCGACCTGCTGATCGCCGCGACGCTCGGCTGGTTCACCTGGACCGACGGGCTGACGTTGCCGCTGTTGTTCGCGCTCGCGGCACTGCACGGCGTTGCCCGCGTTTTTTCGGGGCCGGCGATGAGCGCGATCGCGCCCAATATCGTAGCGCCCGCAGTGCTGCCGCGCGCGATCGCGATGAGCAGCATCGCTTGGCAATCGGCGTCGGTGATCGGCCCCGCCGCGGGCGGGCTGATCTATGCCGCGCATCCGGCGGCGGTCTATATCTTCGCCGCCCTCTTGCTCGCGGTTTCGGCGTTCACGCTGAGCCGCGTTCGGCCGGTGCTGCCGCCGCCCGCCGAAGTCCGCCGCCACCCGCTGCGCGAAATGGTCGACGGGTTGCGCTTCGTGTGGATCGAACGCTTCCTGCTCGGGACGATCACGCTCGACCTGTTCGCGGTGCTGCTCGCCGGGGCGACCGCGATGTTTCCGGTTTTCGCCCGCGACATATTGGACGCCGGCCCAGAAGGCGCCGGGTTGATGCGCGCGGCGGTGGCGTTCGGATCGGTGGCGGTGGCGGTCGGGCTGGCGATCCGCCCGATCGAGCGCAACGTCGGGGTCAAAATGCTGTGGGCCGTCGCGGTGTTCGGCGCGACGACGGTCGGTTTCGGTTTTTCGACCAGCCTCCTCCTCTCGCTTGTCCTGCTGGTCGTCATGGGCGCCGCCGACATGTTTTCGGTGTTCGTGCGCGGCACGCTGATCCAGCTCAACACCCCCGACCATATGCGCGGGCGGGTCAGCGCCGCATCGGGGCTGGCGATTTCCGCCTCGAACGAGCTCGGCGAAATGCGCGCGGGATCGATGGCGGCGTTCATGGGGCCGGTGGGCGCGGTGGTGATCGGCGGCGCTGGCGCGATTGCCGTGACGGCGCTATGGGCATGGCTGTTCCCCGAACTGCGCCGGGCGCGCACGTTCGAACCCCAATTCAAGGCAGGATCGACATGAAAGCCAATTCCATCCTCGAAACCATCGGCAACACGCCGCATATCCGCATGGCCAAGCTGTTCCCCGGCGCCGAAGTCTGGGTGAAGTCGGAGCGCAGCAATCCGGGCGGGTCGATCAAGGATCGCATCGGGCTGGCGATGATCGAGGCGGCCGAAAAGGATGGCAGCCTGACGCCGGGCGGCACCATCGTCGAGCCGACGTCGGGCAACACCGGCATCGGCCTGGCGATGGCCGCCGCGGTCAAGGGCTACAAGCTCGTCCTCGTCATGCCCGAAAGCATGTCGGTCGAGCGCCGCCGGTTGATGCTGGCCTATGGCGCGACCTTCGACCTGACGCCGCGCGAAAAGGGCATGAAGGGCGCGATCGAGCGCGCGATCGAGCTGGTCGAGACGACGCCGGGCGCGTGGATGCCGCAGCAGTTCGAAAACGAAGCCAATATCGACGTCCATATCCGCACCACCGGCCCCGAAATCCTAGCCGATTTCAAGGACTCGCCGATCGACGTGCTGATCACCGGGGTCGGCACCGGCGGCCACATCACCGGCACCGCGCAGTTTCTGAAAGAGCATTGGCCGAACCTGAAGGTCTTTGCCGTCGAGCCCGAAGCGTCGCCGGTGATTTCGGGCGGGCAGCCCGCGCCGCACCCGATCCAGGGCATCGGCGCCGGGTTCATCCCGCGCAACCTACACACGGACCTGCTCGACGGGGTGATCAAGGTCGACGCCGGTGCGGCAAAGGATTATGCGCGCCGCGCCGCGACCGAGGAAGGCATGCTGGTCGGGATTTCGTCGGGCGCGACGCTCGCCGCGATCGCGCAGAAGCTCGCCGAACTGCCGCCGGGCAGCCGCGTCCTCGGCTTCAACTACGACACCGGCGAACGCTATCTGTCGGTGCCCGACTTCCTGCCGGAAATCTGAACCACCGCCATGGCGTCGAAGACGCCCCAGGAAACTGTGCCGCTGTGGCGCGACCGGTCGGCGTGGCTGTTCGCGCTGCTCGCGGTCGCGGCGATCGTCGGCGTCATCTATGCCAGCAGCCTGAACCGCCCGGCCAGCTATAGCGTGCGCCTGCCCCCTGCCGCGCCGCCGGCGACCGTCGTGCCCGAGGTGCTGCCCATGGAGCTGGCGCCGGTGACCGAGGATGATGCGCGCGCCGCCAACGCGCGCATCCCGCTGATCGCCAAGGGCTTCGTCGCGGCGCGGCCGTTCGCCTATGCCGGCGACGCCGACAGCCGCACCCGCGCGCGCGACTGCCTGGCCGCGGCGATGCTGTATGAAGCGGGCGACGACCGGCGCGGCCAGCTGTCGGTCGGACAGGTCGTGATCAACCGCGCCCGCCACCCCGCCTTTCCCAAATCGCTCTGCGGCGTGGTGTTCCAGGGATCGGAGCGCCGCACCGGCTGTCAGTTCACCTTCACCTGCGACGGCGCGCTGAACCGCCGCTATTCGGACGCTGCCTGGGGCCGGGCGCGGGTGAATGCCGAGATGATGATGGCGGGGTTGACCGACCCCGGCGTCGGGCTCGCGACCCATTATCACACCGACTGGGTCCGCCCCTATTGGAGCGACAGCCTGGAAAAGATCGCGGTCGTCGATACGCACCTGTTCTTCCGCTGGCCGGGCTATTGGGGCACGCCGGGGGCGTTTCGCGGCGCGGTGTCGGGCAGCGACGGCCCGGTCGCCAAGCTGGCCGCGCTGTCGCCGATGCACGCGCTCGGCTTGGGCATCGCGCCCGCGCTGGCCGGGGTCGACGCCAACGCCGAAGTCGGCGAAGCGCGCGTCGTTGCGGGCGCCGGCGAGGCGGTGGGGCGCGACACCATCTATATCCAGCTCGACCGCACGGCGGCGCCCGAAAGCTTCGTGACCACCGCGCTGCGGCTGTGCGGCGACAAGCCCTATTGCAAGTTCATGGGCTGGACCAACCCGGTGCTGAAACCCGACGGCGACGCGATGAGCGACACCCAGCGCGCCGCGATGACCTTTTCCTATCTGCGCGACGACAAGGCGGGATTCGAAAAGGCGCTGTGGAATTGCAGCGAATATAAGCGCGACGATGCGCGGCAGTGCATGAAGCGGTAACCGCCGGTCGGCGGCGACAGCTTTCCCGTCGCCCCCGCGCAGGCGGGGGCCGTTGTCGGCTCTCCAATCTCGCCGCCGCGTAAACGGATAGCGGCCCCCGCCTGCGCGGGGGCGACGCCTGTGGCTCAACCCTACGGCCGGATCAGATATTTCTCGCCCGTCTTCTTCGCATTATAGGCCTGCGCGGTGTCGATATCGAGCGCTTCGGTCAGCGAGATTTCGTGGCTGTAGTGGCTCTTGAAGGTGGTCGTCAGTTCGTCGACGACGCGCTGGCGCATCCGCCCGACGACCTCCATGCCAGCCTTCGCCATGAAGGGGGTGAGCAGGAACCCCGACAGCGACCAGGTCAGCCCGAAGCTGCGGTTGAGGATGGTCGGGCCGAGGTCGAGCGCGCCGTAGATGTAAACCTGCTTGAACGTGTCCGAGCCATAGCGGCTGTAAGTCGTCATCCGCTTGACCGCCGCGACTTCCATCGCCGCAAGGATCTGCCCGGCGAGCTTGCCGCCGCCGATCGCATCGAAGCCGAGCGTGGCGCCGGTCTCGACGATCGCGGCGACGAGCTGGTCGTGGAAATCTTCGGCGCTGCTGTTGACGATATGCGTCGCGCCGATGCCCTTCAGGATTTCGACCTGCGCGTCGCTGCGCACGATGTTGACGAGCGGGATGCCGTCCTTGGCGCAGATCTTGACCAGCATCTGGCCGAGGTTCGAGGCGGCGGCGGTGTGGACGATCGCATTGTGCCCTTCCATCCGCATCGTTTCGGTGAACGCGAGGCTGGTGAGCGGGTTGACGAAGCACGAGGCGCCATCGACCGGGTCGGTGCCGTCGGGCAGCGGCATCGCCATCTGCACCGGCAGGCAGCGATATTCGGCATACATCTCGCCGCCGAGCAGCGCGACGGTCTTGCCGAGCAGCGCCTGCGCCTCGGGCGAGGCGCCGGCCTTGACGACGAGGCCCGACCCTTCGTTGCCGATCGCCAGCGCATCGCCGATGCGGCCGCCCATCGCGCGCATCCCGGCGGGCGGTATGTCGGCGGTGATCATCGGCAGGTCATCGCGCTGAGACGCGCGCGCGGTCGCCATGTCGGCGCCGCCGAACAGCAGGCCAAGGTCGGAGGGATTGATCGGGGTCGCCAGAACCTTCACCAGCACCTCGTGCGGCTTCGGCTCGGGCATCGGGCGGCGTTCGAAATAGACCTCGAGCTGGCCCTCGGGCTTGACCAGCGTCAGCATGACGAGGTTGGTTTCAGGCAGGTCGGTCATCGTTCGTCTCCCGTGTTCGGTTTCTTGTTGCAACGGATTAGGGTGTGAGGAAGCGGCTGGCAACCTCTCGATCACCGGTCATCGCAGCCAAGCTCCTCCCTGTCGCGAAGCGATGGGGAGGTGGCAGCCCGAAGGGCTGACGGAGGGGCATTGGCGCGACCGTCGACGCCCCTCCACCACTTGCTTCGCAAGCGGTCCCCCTCCCCATGGCTTCGCCACAGGGAGGATTTCAGTCCGCCGAAAATTCCGCCGCGATGCGCAGCACTTCCGTCGCCAGCTCCGCGCGGCAGATCAGCAGGTCGGGCAAATAGGGATTGGCGTTGTTGTAAGTGAGCGGCGTGCCGTCGGCGCGGCTGACGTGCAATCCCGCCGCCTGCGCCACCGCCGCCGGCGCGCAATTGTCCCACTCATACTGGCCACCGGTGTGGAGATAGATATCGGCCTCGCCGCGCACCACCGCCATCGCCTTGGCCCCTGCCGATCCCATCGCGAGCAGCTCGGCGCCGAGTTTCTCGGCGACGAACAGCGCTTCGGCCGCGGGCCGCGTCCGGCTGACGAGCATCCTGATCGGCCGGTTGGCCGGCGCGCGCAGCAGCGGGTCGTGCGAGGTCAGCGTGATGCCCAGCGCGGGCAGCGCCACCGCTCCGACGCTCGCCACGCCGCCGATCGATAGCGCGACGTGCACCGCCCAGTCGTCGCGCCCTTCGCCATATTCGCGCGTGCCGTCGAGTGGATCGACGATCCACACCCGGTCGTGGGCCAGCCGTGCGGCGCTGTCCTTTTCCTCTTCGGACAGGACCGCGTCGCCCGGCCGCGCGGCGCCGAGTTCGCGGCACAACATCGCATTGGCGGCGTCGTCGCCCGCCTGCCCCAGCGCCTTGCCTTCCAGACCCTGCGTCCGCAGCGCCAACAGGATCGCGCCCGCCGCCGTCGCGAGCCGTTCGGCCAGCTGCTCGTCGCTTTCGGTCATGTCGATAACAACCCTTGCTCCGCGCCCCTGCGAAGGCAGGGGCCCATCACCGGCACCATCGTTACCAAACGACCTTCGCTGGCAAGACGAGCCGTGAGGTGATGGACCCCTGCCTTCGCAGGGGAACATGAAGAGATGGCTACCTTCATCCGAGCAGCCGGTCGACGATCAGGTCGGCCGCCGCTTCGGGGGTCATCGCCGTGGTATCGATGCGGATTTCGGGATGTTCGGGCGCCTCGTACGGGCTGTCGATGCCGGTGAAATTCTTGAGCTGTCCGGCGCGCGCCTTTTTATACAGGCCCTTGACGTCGCGGCGCTCGGCCTCTGCGAGCGGGGTGTCGATGAACACCTCGATAAACTCGCCGTCGGGCAGCATCGAGCGCACCATGTCGCGCTCGACGCGGAACGGCGAGATGAAGGCGGTGATGACGATCAGCCCGGCGTCGGTCATCAGCTTGGCGACCTCGCCGACGCGGCGGATATTCTCGATCCGGTCGGCTTCGGTAAAGCCGAGATCGCGGTTCAGCCCGTGGCGGACATTGTCGCCGTCGAGCAGGAAGCTGTGCCGGTTCATCCGGTGCAGCTTTTTCTCGACGAGGTTGGCGATCGTCGACTTGCCCGATCCCGACAGCCCGGTGAACCACAGCAGCGCCGGCTTCTGGTTTTTCAGCGCGGCGCGCGCCTCGCGGCTCGTGTCGATCGCCTGCCAATGGACGTTCTGCGCGCGGCGGAGGCTGAAGTGCAGCATTCCCGCCGCGACCGTCGCGTTGGTCAGCTTGTCGATCAGGATGAAGCCGCCCAACGTGCGGTTGTCGCCATAGGCTTCGAACACGACGGGTTTGTCGGTCGACAGCTCGACGACGCCGATCCCGTTCAGGTCGAGCGTCTTCGCCGCCAGGTGGTCGAGCGTGTTGACGTTGATTTCATATTTCGGGGCCTGGATCGTCGCCGATACATTTTGCGTCGCGAGCTTCAGCCAATAGGCGCGCCCCGCGATCATCGCCTCGTCGGCCATCCACACCAACGTCGCCTCGAAGCGGTCGGCGGCCTCGGGCGGCGCGTCGGCGGCGGCGATCACGTCGCCGCGCGAACAATCGACCTCGTCGGCGAGGGTCAGCGTCACCGACTGCCCGGCGACGGCTTCGTCGAGGTCGCCATCCAAGGTAACGATGCGCGCGATCGTGGCGGTCTTGCCGCTCGGCAGGATGCGCACCGCGTCGCCGGGCTTGATCGTGCCGCTCGCGAGCTGGCCCGAAAAGCCGCGGAAATCGAGGTTGGGACGGTTGACCCATTGCACGGGCATGCGAAACGCCTTGGTCTCGTCGCCGGCGCTGCCGATCTCGACCGTTTCCAGATGCTCGACCAGGGCCGGCCCCTTGAACCACGGCGTGTTTGCCGACAGCGCGGTGATGTTGTCGCCCTTGAACCCCGAGATCGGGATCGCGGTGAAATGGGTAATGCCGATCTCGCTCGCGAAGGCGCGGTAGGCGAGCGTGATGCGGTCGAAGACGCTCTTGTTGTAGCCGACAAGGTCCATCTTGTTCACCGCGAGCACGATATGCTTGATGCCGAGCAGGTGCGCGAGGAAGCTGTGGCGCCGCGTCTGGGTGAGCACGCCCTTGCGCGCGTCGATGAGGATCACGGCGAGGTCGGCGGTCGAGGCACCGGTGACCATGTTGCGCGTATATTGCTCGTGGCCGGGGGTGTCGGCGACGATGAACTTGCGCTTTTCGGTGGTGAAGAAGCGATAAGCGACGTCGATCGTGATCCCCTGCTCGCGCTCGGCCGCGAGGCCGTCGACGAGGAGCGCGAAGTCGATCTCCTGCCCCTGCGTGCCGACGCGCTTGCTGTCGGCTTCGAGCGCGGCGAGTTGATCCTCGAAGATCATCTTCGAGTCATAGAGCAGCCGTCCGATCAGCGTCGACTTGCCGTCGTCGACCGAGCCGCAGGTGATGAAGCGGAGCAGCGACTTCTGCTGATGCTGCGCGAGATAGGCGTCGATGTCCTCGGCGATCAGTGCGTCGGTGACGTAGATGGGGTCGGTCATTGCGGGACTCCCGACACAAAAGCCGTTCGGGCTGAGCTTGTCGAAGCCCTGCCCTTTTCTTGGACAGCGGAAAAAAAGAAGAACAGCCCTTCGACAAGCTCAGGCCGAACGGTGCGGGGGGGGCTTTGCGGGGTCATCAGAAATACCCCTCCTGCTTCTTCTTCTCCATCGACGCGTCGCCGCCATCCTTGTCGATCGCCCGGCCCTGCCGCTCGCTGGTCGTCGTCAGCAGCATTTCCTGGATGACCTCGGACAAGGTCGTGGCCTCGCTTTCGACCGCGCCGGTCAGCGGGTAGCAGCCGAGGGTGCGAAAGCGGATCGAGCGTTCGACGGGAACTTCGCCCGGACGAAGCGGAAAGCGCTCGTCATCGACCATCAGCAGCAACCCGTCGCGCTCGACGGTGGGCCGCGGCGCGGCGAAATAGAGCGGGACGATCGGGATGTTTTCGCGCGCGATATATTGCCAGATGTCGAGCTCGGTCCAGTTCGATATCGGGAAGACGCGGATGCTTTCGCCTTTCGCCTTCTTCGCGTTGTAGAGGTTCCACAGCTCGGGGCGCTGCTGCTTGGGATCCCAGCCGTGGGTCGCGGTGCGGAACGAGAAAATACGCTCTTTCGCGCGGCTCTTTTCCTCGTCGCGGCGCGCGCCGCCGAAGGCGACGTCGAAGCCGTGAAGGTCGAGGGCTTGCTTCAGCCCCTCGGTCTTCCACATGTCGGTGTGCAGCGGACCGTGATCGAACGGGTTGATCCCGCGCGCCTTTGCCTCGGGGTTCTGGTAGACGATCAACTCCATGCCGCTTTCCGCCGCCATGCGGTCGCGGAGCTCATACATCGCCCGGAACTTCCACGTCGTATCGACGTGGAGCAGCGGGAATGGCGGCGGCGAGGGATGGAAGGCCTTGCGCGCCAGATGCAGCATCACCGCGCTGTCCTTGCCGACGCTGTAGAGCATCACCGGCTTGACCGCGTCCGCCATCACTTCGCGCATGATGTGGATGCTTTCGGCCTCGAGCCGGTCGAGATGGGTCAGCGTATCGGTCATGCCCCGCCCTTGCCGCTCCGTCATGGCACGATCAAGCTGTATGGGCTTTTGCCGTTGCAAGCCAGACTTGTGAGGCGCCGTGTCATCCCGCTGCGTCGACCCGGGCGCGGCGCCATTCGGCGGCGACTGCGCCGATCGTGTCGCCGCGATCGGCCAGCAGCGGCGCGACATCGGGCAGCGCCGCCCAGGCGGGATCGATCAGCAATCCCAGCGTGCGGGCAAAATCATATCCCGCGACCCGGATCGGTACGACGCCGTCGATCGCCAGCGACACCGGCGCGGTCGTGATACCGATGCCGGCGGCGACCATCTGCAGACAGCGCTCGTCGCTTTCGCTGCGCAGGGCAAAGCGCGGGCGCACGCCATGACGGGTAAAAAAGCGGCTGGTGGCCCCGAGAAATTCGCACGCGCGGCGCGCGATCATCGTCTCGGCGGCGAGCTCATCTGGGCCGACCTCGACCCGCCCGGCCAGCGGATGATCCGCCGCGACGAACATCGCCAAAGGTTCTTCGTACAGCGGCACGACATGCGCGCCGGCCTCGCCGGCGCGCAGCGACACCAGCGCCATGTTGAGCCGCCCGTTGCCCAGCGCCCCGCGCAGCTCCGAATCGCTGTTTTCGACGAGTTCGATCGCAAAGCCGGAGCGCAGCGCCGCAACGATCGCCTGCAGAAACTCGCCCGGCACCGAACGGATCACCCCCAGCTTGAGTTCGGTCGCCTGCCGGTCGCTGTCGCGGCCGAAATCGTCGGCGACGCGAAAGCCGCGTTCGAGGTCGCGCGCGATGGGCAGGAAGCGGCCGCCCGCTTCGGTCAGGCGAACCTGGCGGCGGTTGCGGATGAACATCGGCGTGCCGACGAGCCGTTCCAGCTCGGCAATGCCGCTCGACAGCGCCGGCTGCGTTACCCGGATCCGCGCCGCAGCCTGGGTGAAGCTGCCCGCGTCGACAACGGCAAGGAACTGGCGAATATGGGCGCGTTTGATCATAGATTTTTCTTATGTCAAAACCGCTATCGTTTCAATTTTGATATGCTGGATTTTTCAGGCAGTATCGCGGCCTGCCCTGCCCTCGATCGATAGGTCCCCTTATGCGCGCCACCCCCGATTTTGACTTCGCGCTCGGCGAAACCGCCGACATGATCCGCGACACCACCGCCCGCTTCGCCGACGAGCAGATCGCGCCGCTGGCCGCCAAGGCCGACCGCGAGGACTGGTTTCCGCGCGACGAATTGTGGACGCAGATGGGTGACCTCGGCCTGCACGGCATCACCGTCGAGGAAGAGTTTGGCGGGCTGGGCCTCGGTTATCTGGAGCATGTCATCGCGGTCGAAGAAGTCAGCCGCGCCAGCGCCGCGATCGGCCTGTCCTATGGCGCGCATTCGAACCTGTGCGTCAACCAGATCCGCCGCTGGGGCAATGCCGAGCAAAAGGCGAAATATCTGCCGCGGCTGATCAGCGGCGAGCATGTCGGCAGCCTTGCGATGTCCGAAGCCGGTGCCGGCAGCGACGTCGTGTCGATGAAGCTGAAGGCCGATCGGGTCCAGGGCGGCTATGTCCTCAACGGCACCAAATTCTGGATCACCAACGCGACCTGTGCCGACACGCTGGTGGTCTATGCCAAGACCAGTCCCGAGGCGGGATCGCGCGGCATCACCGCCTTCCTGATCGAAAAGAATATGCCAGGGTTCGCCATCGGGCAAAAGATCGACAAGCTCGGGATGCGCGGCTCGCCGACCGCCGAACTGGTGTTCACCGATTGTGAAGTGTCCGAAGAGCAGGTGATGGGGCCGGAAAATGGCGGCGTCGGGGTGCTGATGTCGGGGCTCGACTATGAACGCGTCGTGCTCGCGGGTCTTCAGCTCGGCATCATGCAGGCGTGCCTCGACACGGTCATTCCTTATGTCCGCGAGCGCAAGCAGTTCGGCAAGCCGATCGGATCGTTCCAGCTGATGCAGGCAAAGATCGCGGACATGTATGTCGCGCTGCAGTCGGCGCGCTCCTATGTCTACAACGTCGCCAAGGCGTGCGACGCGGGGCAGACGACGCGCTTCGACGCCGCCGGCTGCATCCTGCTGGCGAGCGAAAGCGCGGTCAGGGTTGCGGGCGAAGCGATCCAAGCGCTGGGCGGCGCGGGCTATACCAAGGACTGGCCGGTCGAGCGTTATTGGCGCGACGCGAAACTGCTCGACATCGGGGCGGGGACGAACGAAATTCGGCGCATGTTGATCGGTCGCGAACTGATTGGGGCATAGCAACGAATATGGGGGCAGCGAAGCGATATGGGGGGATGGCAGGCGAGGAATCCAGCGCGATGGCGCAGCATGGTCGAACCACAGCCGACGGGCGCGTGCCGATGAGCCTGCTGTGGGGCGCCGCCGCGGCGATGGCGGCTTCGGCCTTCACCCATTCGGTGCTCGGCGAGCGGCGGCTGGTCCAGCCGCTGCTGCGGATCAAGCGCGGCATCCTGTCGAGCAACCTGCCGCGCCGCGTGTTCCGCTTTGCCTGGCACGCGATGGCGGTGCTGATGCTGCTGTCGGCCGCGACTGTGGCCTGGCCGGGAACGCCGCGCGGGCTGATCATCGTCGTCGGCGCCGGCTGGCTCGCCACCGGGCTGGTCAACGCGATCTGCACCGGCGGGCGCCACATCATCTGGCCGTTTCTGGCCGGATCGGGCGCGCTGGCGCTGGCGGGAGCGTTATCGTGAGCGACCTCATGCTCAACCTGTTGCAATATTATGGCGCGGGTGCCGGGACCTTGGCGGCGCTGATCGTTTCGCTCGACCTTGGGCGGCGGCGGACCGGCTGGGCCTTCGTCATCTTCGTGTCGAGCAGCGCCGCCTTGATTGCCTGGGGGTTTCTGCAGTCGGACAGCGAAGGCATCGGCTGGCAGAATATCGCCCTGCTCGCGATCAACTGCGTCGGCGTCTACCGTTATCTGATCCGCGGCGACAAGCCCGGCGGGGCCGATCCCCGACCGACTGAAGGAGACATGCGAGCGTGAGTGCACCGGTTCTGGGAACGATGGCGAGCGCCGACAGCGAGGCGTTTCGCGCCAATGCGGCGCACAATCGCGCGCTGAACGACGAGCTGCGCGCGCGCGTCGCCGCGGCGGCGCTGGGCGGCAATGAAAAGTCGCGCGAGCGGCATACGAGCCGCGGCAAATTGCTGCCGCGCGAGCGGGTCGAGCGGCTGCTCGATCCGGGTTCGCCCTTCCTCGAGATCGGCCAGCTCGCCGCGAACGACCTCTATGACGGCGAAATCCCCGGTGCCGGGCTGATCTGCGGCATCGGGCGCGTGTCGGGGCGCCAGTGCATGATCGTGTGCAACGATGCGACGGTGAAGGGCGGCACCTATTACCCGATGACGGTCAAGAAGCACCTGCGCGCGCAGGAGATTGCCGAGGCGAACCGCCTGCCGTGCATCTATCTGGTCGACAGCGGCGGCGCCAACCTGCCGCACCAGGACGAGGTGTTTCCCGACCGCGACCATTTCGGGCGCATCTTCTTCAACCAGGCGACGATGTCTGCCAAGCGCATCCCGCAGATCGCCTGCGTGATGGGCAGCTGCACCGCCGGCGGCGCTTATGTGCCCGCGATGAGCGACGAGAGCGTGATCGTCCGCAACCAGGGCACGATCTTCCTCGCCGGCCCGCCGCTGGTGAAGGCGGCGACGGGCGAGGAAATCAGCGCCGAGGATCTGGGCGGCGGCGACCTGCACGCGAAGAAATCGGGCGTGGTCGATCATCTGGCGGAGAATGACGAACATGCGCTGACGATCGTGCGCGACATCGTCAGCCATCTGGGAACCGACAAGGGGTTCGAGGTGCCGCTGAAAGACCCGCGGCCGCCCAAATATGACGGCGAGGAGCTCTACGGCATCGTCCCGCAGGACGTCCGCGCGCCTTACGACGTGCACGAGGTGATCGCGCGCATCGTCGACGCCAGCGAGTTCCACGAGTTCAAGGCCAATTACGGCAGCACTTTGGTGTGCGGCTTCGCGCATATCTGGGGCATCCCCGTCGCGATCCTCGCGAACAATGGCGTGCTGTTCAGCGAGTCTGCGGTGAAGGGCGCGCATTTCATCGAGCTGGCGCAGCAGCGGCGCATCCCCCTGCTCTTTTTGCAGAATATCAGCGGCTTCATGGTCGGTGGGAAATATGAGGCCGAAGGCATTGCGAAACACGGCGCCAAATTGGTGACCGCGGTCGCGACCGCGACGGTGCCGAAGATCACCGTGCTGATCGGCGGCAGCTTTGGCGCGGGCAATTACGGCATGTGCGGGCGGGCCTATTCGCCGCGGTTTCTGTTCACCTGGCCCAATGCGCGGATCTCGGTGATGGGCGGCGAACAGGCGGCGGCGGTGCTGGCGACGGTGCACCGCGATGCGGACAAGTGGACGCCCGAGGAAGCCGAAGCTTTCAAGGCGCCGATCCGGCAGAAATATGAAGATGAGGGCAATCCCTATCATGCGACGTCGCGGTTGTGGGACGATGGCATCATTGACCCGGCGCAGACGCGAGATGTGCTGGGACTGGCTTTTGCGGCGACGCTGAACGCTCCGGTCGAGGACCGCGGGTTCGGCGTGTTCAGGATGTGACGGCAATGGGTTACGATCTGTATATTCATCGGCGAGCAAATTGGTGGGACAAGGGTGACGATATCGAACAGTCAGCGTGGGAATCGCTCTGCGCCGATGATCTTTCGCTCGAACTTACCGGCGTTGCTATCGGCAGAAATCCGGCAACCGACGAGGTGATCGAGATCAAACAGGACGGCTTGGCCCAGTGGTCGGGCGATCAGCAGACTTGGTTCAATCTCCACAAGGGCCACATCATCGTTTCCGGATCGGAAGAAGCCATAATCGCCAAAGCTTGCCAGATCGCAACTTCCTTATCGGCACGCGTGCAGGGAGATGAAGGCGAATTTTATCGTGAGGACGGATCGCACTATAATGATTAACTCCCTCCTCATCGCCAATCGCGGCGAGATCGCCTGCCGTATCATCCGCACCGCGCGTGAGATGGGCATTCGGACCGTTGCGGTCTATTCGGACGCCGACGCGCACGCGCTGCATGTGCGGCAGGCCGACGAGGCCGTCCACATCGGGCCGTCGCCGGCGCGCGAATCCTATCTGGTGGGTGAGAAGATCATTGCCGCAGTGAAAGCAACCGGGGCCGAGGCGATTCATCCGGGTTATGGCTTTCTTTCGGAAAATGCCGAGTTCGCGCAGGCGGTGATCGATGCCGGGCTGGTGTGGGTCGGGCCGAAGCCAGCGTCGATCACCGCGATGGGGCTGAAAGATGCCGCCAAGAAGCTGATGGCCGAAGCTGGGGTGGCCGTCACCCCCGGTTATATGGGCGAGAATCAAGACCCCGCCTTCCTCGCCGAACAGGCCGCGCAGATCGGCTATCCGGTGTTGATCAAGGCGGTCGCGGGCGGCGGCGGCAAGGGGATGCGCAAGGTCGATAGCCCGGCGGACTTCGCCGACATGCTCGCCAGTTGCCAGCGCGAGGCGGCGGCATCGTTCGGCAACGCGCATGTGCTGATCGAAAAATATATCCTGACCCCGCGCCATATCGAGGTGCAGATATTCGGCGACACGCACGGCAACGTCGTCCACCTGTTCGAGCGCGACTGCTCGCTGCAGCGGCGCCACCAGAAGGTGATCGAGGAGGCCCCTGCCCCCGGCATGGACGACGCGACACGCGAACAGCTGTGCGCCGCAGCGGTGCGCGCGGCAAAGGCGGTCGATTATGTCGGCGCCGGGACGATCGAGTTCATCGCCGACTCCAGCGAGGGCCTGCGCGCCGACCGCATCTGGTTCATGGAAATGAACACGCGGCTGCAGGTCGAGCATCCGGTGACCGAAGAGATCACCGGGGTCGATCTGGTCGAATGGCAACTACGGGTGGCCAGCGGCGAGGCATTGCCGCTGCGCCAGGAGGAGTTGTCGATCAACGGTTGGGCGATGGAAGCGCGGCTTTATGCCGAAGACCCAGCGAAGGGCTTTCTGCCCTCGATCGGGACGCTCGAGCTGTTCCAGCTTCCCGACCATATCGGCCGCGTCGACACCGGCGTTTTTGAGGGCGCCGAAGTTTCGCCCTTCTACGATCCGATGATCGCCAAGGTAATCGCATGGGGTGAGGAGCGCGAAGACGCGCGAGAATTGCTGTCGGAGATGCTGCAGGACAGCGCGATCTGGCCGGTGAAGACCAACTCGGCATTCCTGATCAATGCGCTCGACCACCCGGACTTCGCCGCAGGCACGGTCGATACCGGCCTGATCGGACGTGACGGCGACGCGATGACCGCCGAACCCGAACCGTCGGTGCAAGCGCTGACCAACGCCGCGATGGCGATGACGCCCCGCACGTTGCAGGCCGGGTTCCGCCTCAACGCGCCCGACGTGCACAGCGCGCCGTTCCTGCTCGACGGCAAGCGCGTCGAGGTCGAACTGCACGGCCCCGGCGCGGAGGAGCCCGCCCCCGCGATGCTTGTCGCGGAAGGCGGATCGGTGTGGCAGCTCACCCCGTGGCGCGTCGCGGGCGCCGCCGGTGGCGCGGCGGGCGACGGCGCCATCCTCTCCCCCATGCCCGGCAAGGTCATCGCCGTCGAGGTAGCGGCGGGCGATACGGTAACCAAGGGGCAGAAACTGCTCACGCTCGAGGCGATGAAGATGGAGCATAGCCTGACCGCGCCGTTCGATGGCGTGGTGGCCGAACTCAACGCGGCGCCGGGCGCGCAGGTGCAGGTCGAGGCGCTGCTGGTGCGGATCGAGGCGGCGGAGTGACCCCCCACCTCCGTTCGTGCTGAGCTTGTCGAAGCACCGTCCTTTCTTCTAACGTCGCAAGACAAGAGCGGCCCTTCGACAAGCTCAGGGCGAACGGAGTTTATTATGGCAGGGCGTTACTTCGACGAGTGGTCCATCGGCGATACGCTGAGCCACGACATCCGCCGCACGGTGACCGAGACCGACAATCTGCTGTTCACGGTGATGACGCACAATCCGCAGCCTTTGCACCTCGATGTCGAGGCGGCGAAGGCGTCGGAATTCGGGCAGATTCTGGTCAACGGCACCTTCACCTTCAGCCTGATGGTCGGGCTGTCGGTCGGCGACACGACGCTGGGGACGCTGGTGGCGAACCTCGGTTATGACAAGCTGATCATGCCCAAGCCGGTGTTCATCGGCGACACGCTGCGCGCGGAGAGTGAGGTCGTGGGCCTTAAGGAGAGCAAGTCGCGGCCTAATGCGGGGATCGTGACCTTCCTCCACCGCTGCCTCAACCAGCGCGATGAACTTGTCTGCCAGTGCGAGCGGTCGGCCCTTGTCCAACGGAAACCATAGATTCCCGTTCGGTTCGAGCGACGTCGAGAACCCTTTGCCCCGCACGTGTCTCGACTTCGCTCGACTCGAACGGCATAGGTAAGCGCATGCGATTACGTTCCCTCCTCTTCGTCCCCGGCGACCGGCCCGAACGCTTTGCCAAGGCGGCCGCGTCGGGTGCCGATGCCATCATCCTCGACCTTGAGGATTCGGTGTCGCTCGCCAACAAGGCGGCGGCGCGCCACGCCATCGCCGACTATCTGGCGGGGACGCGCGAGGTTGTGACATTGGTGCGCGTCAACCCGCTCGACGGCCATCTGACCGCGGCCGACATCGCGGCGGTGATCGGCGCCCGCCCCGACGCGATCATGCTGCCCAAGGCCGAAGGGGCGCCGAGCATCCACCAGCTCGACACCATCCTGCGCAGCGAATCGCCCGCCGACGCCTCGCTCCCCGCGATCCTGCCGATCGCCACCGAAACGGCGGCGGCGATCTTCACCCTCGGCAGCTATCGCGACGTCAAAGACCGGCTGCTCGGGCTGACGTGGGGCGCCGAAGACCTGCCCGCCGCGATCGGTGCGACGACGAGCCGCCACGACGACGGCAGCTATACCCCGCCGTACGAGGTCGCGCGCGCGCTGACCCTGTTCGCGGCGCATGGCGCGGCGACCGCGGTGATCGACACGGTGTTCCCGGCGATCAAGGACGAAAGCGGGCTCGCTGCTTACGCCGGGCGCGCGCGGCGCGACGGCTTTACGGGCATGATGGCGATCCACCCGGCGCAGGTCGCCGCAATTAACGCCGCCTTCACCCCCGCCGCCACGGAGGTGGCCAAGGCGCAGGCGATCGTCGACGCCTTCGCGGCCAATCCGGGGGCCGGGGTGTTGCAGGTCGATGGCAAGATGGTCGATGCGCCGCACCTGAAACAGGCGCGGCATATCCTGTCGCTGGCGGACTGACGCGAAAGTCCTACTGTCCGTTTGTGTCGAGCGAAGTCGAGACACGTGAAGGCAGGCGCGAACTCAGCGTGTCTCGACTTCGCTCGACACGAACGGTGATTCAGGCCGACTTCCGCCGGAACGGGCGGTGTCGCTTCATCCAGCTGCGCCCGCGATGCCAGCTCTTCTTGAGCCCGCGTTCGGCAAAGCCTTCGAACATCGCGTCGGGACGGGTCGGGTCGAGCACCTCATTGTCGGCGATGAATTCGTCGAGCGGCCCGGGCGCGATCAGGTCTAGCAGTTCGAGCGACCGCCCGTCGCGGCGCAGCGCCTCGATCGTTTCGATCAGCGAGCCGGTGCGCTCGAACGTCGCCGCCACTTCGGCGTCGGTTGCCCCCAGATGTTCGGCGATCAGCGAGGTGCGCAGGCGCGCGATGACGGGTTCGACCCCGGCATTGGCCGCCAGCGCCGCGTCGATCGTCACGTCGCATTCGCTGTCGAGCCCCATCGACCGGTTGTTGAGGTTCGACGATCCGATCCGCAGCAAACGGTCGTCGACCACCGCCGTCTTGGCGTGGACATAGATCGGTTCGCCATTTTTGGTGTGCGGCACATAGACTTTCAGCCGGTCGCCGTGGCGCGACTTGGCGATCGAGCGTACGAGCTGGACGCGCGCCGCATCCATCGCCATCTGTTCGAGCCAGCCGTCGGCCGTCTTGGGCATCACCATGACAAATTCGGGCGGATCGTCTTCGTCCAGTCGCGCCGCGATCGCCGCGGCGATGGCGCCGCTGGTGAAATATTGATTCTCGAAATAGATGAAGCGCTCGGCGGCAGCGATCATGTCGAGATACAGCTGCTCATTCTCGCGCACTTCGGTGCGGCCGTCATATTCGGCGCTGGTGCGCGAGATTGCGACGTCGACATGCTCGAAATCATGGTCGAGATCGTCGGGCCAGTTTTCGCCCGTGCCGCTGAGGTCGCGCAGCGGCTTGCTCGTCGCGCGCTGCCAGCGTTCGTTGCCGAGATCGGCAAGCGCGGTGCCGACCGGACCCGACAGGATCATCGTCGAATCGTGCCACGGCATATAGCGTTTGCCGCCGGGATTGGTGCGGCGCGGATCGTCGTCGACATGGTCGCGCGTATCCCAGCGAGCGGTGCTGACGTCGATGCCGCCGCACACCGCCAGATGATCGTCGAACACCGCGACCTTCTGATGGTGGCTGCACCCGACGGGGTGTGCGCTGTCGAGCCGGAAGCTGATCGATTTGGTCATCTTCCAGCGCAGGATCATCGTGACGATCGACGGCACGAAGAAATGTTTCAGCCCGCCGAAGTTCCAGCGCAGGATGTCGATGTCGCGCTTCGGCTTGTCCTTGGCGAGGCGGAGCAGGTAATGGCCGAGCGATTCGCCCTTGCCATGCTCGTCGGGGCGGAGCGGTATGCGCGGGTCGAAGTCCCAGCCAATCAGCAGGACGCGCTCTTTCGCGCCCTCCATCAGCTTTTCGAGCAGCGCATAATAATCGGCGGCATCGACGATCATCCGTGCCTTGTTGGCATGCTCGATGCGCCAGCAATTGCGCCCCTCGACGACGATCGGGGTCAGCGGTTCGGGACGATCGCGGTCGCTCATCGCCGACGCCACGCGCGGCGGCGGCGATGGTTCCATCGGACAGGATCAGGCGGCGACGAACTGCTCCGGCGTCAGCGCCATCATCGTGTCGCTGCCCGCCTCGATCTTGCGGCGCAGCGCGCCGGCGTCGGGCAGGAAGCGTTCGCCGAAGTGGCGCGCGGTGACCAGCTTGGCCTCCAGAAACGCCTGGTTGCCGCGGCCTTCGTCGAGCGCCTTCTGCGCCGCCTCGGCCATCCTCAGCCACATCGACCCCAGCGCCACGATCCCCATCATGTGCATATAATGGTGCGCGCCGGCGCCGATATTGTTCGGGTTCGCCATGCCGTTGGCCATGAACCACATCGTCGCGGCCTTGAGCTCGCCATTCGCCTTTTCGAGGCGGCCGGCGAAATCGGCGAACGCCGGCTTGTCCTTCGCCGCGGCGCATTCGCCATCGACGACCGCGAAAAAGGCCTGGATCGCGCGGCCGCCGTTCTGCGCCAGCTTGCGCCCGACCAGGTCCATCGCCTGAACGCCGTTGGCGCCTTCGTAAATCATCGTGATGCGGGCATCGCGCACATATTGGCTCATCCCCCATTCCTCAATGTAGCCATGGCCGCCGAACACCTGCTGCGCGTTGGTCGCGACGTCATAGCCCTTGTCGGTGCCATAGCCCTTGATCACCGGGGTGAGCAGGCTGACGAGGTCGTCAGCCTGCTGGCGCTCTTCCTCGGTTTCGGCAGCGTGCGCGAGGTCGACCTGCAGCGCGCCCCAGATGCACAGCGCGCGCAGCCCCTCGACCGTCGCCTTGGCGTCCATCAGCATCCGCCGCACGTCGGGGTGGACGAACAGCGGGTCGGCCTTTTCCTGCGGATCCTGCGGCCCGGTGAGCGCGCGGCCCTGCCGCCGGTCCTGCGCATATTGCACCGCATTCTGGAACGCGACATCGGCCTGGCCCAGCCCCTGGATGCCGACGCCGAGACGCGCCGCGTTCATCATCACGAACATCGCGGCGAGGCCCTTATTCTCCTCGCCGACCATCCAGCCCTTGGCGCCGTCGTAATTCATCACGCAAGTGGAATTGGCGTGGATGCCCATCTTGTGCTCGATCGAACCGCATTGCAGCGTGTTGCGCGCGCCGAGCGAGCCGTCGTCGTTCACGAGGAATTTGGGGACGATGAACAGCGAGATGCCCTTGACGCTGTCGGGCGCGTCGGGGGTCTTGGCGAGGACGAGGTGGACGATATTCTCGGTCAGGTCGTGCTCGCCCGACGAGATGAAGATCTTGGTGCCGGTGACGTCATAGCTGCCATCGCCGTTCGGCACCGCGCGGGTGCGGATGAGGCCGAGGTCGGTGCCGCAATGCGGTTCGGTCAGGTTCATCGTCCCGCCCCACGCGCCCGAAATCAGCTTGGGCGCATAGAGGGCCTTCTGTTCGTCCGACCCCTTGACGAGGATCGCCGCGACCGCCGCCTGCGTCAGCCCCGGGTACATGGCGAACGCCTGGTTCGCCGCCATGCGATATTCCTCGACCGGAAAACCGACGACATGCGGCAGCCCCTGCCCGCCGAACTCCTCGGGCTGGGTCAGCAGCGTCCAGCCGGCGTCGCAATAGGCCTTATACGCGTCCTTGAACCCCGTCGGGGTCGTCACCGACCCGTCGTCGTGGCGCGTGCAACCCTCCAGGTCCCCCGACCGGTTGATCGGGAACAGCACCTCTTCGCAGAATTTGCCGGCTTCTGTCAGCACCGCCTCGACCATGTCGGGCGAGGCGTTGGCGAATCCGGGCAGGTTCGCGTAGCGCTCGATGCCGAGCACGTCGTTGAGGAGGAACAGCGTGTCCTGCACGGGAGCGCGATAGACGGGCATGGGGTATCCTTTTGCGAATCGGGTATCAGCAGTCGATCTTTGCCTGGGGAGAAGCTCAACCGGCCTTTTCGGCAGCGTCGACCTTTTTCACCATATCGATGAAACGTGACAGCTCATCTACAGCGCTGTCAATATCGTCGCGCTGGCGGCGCAGCAAGGCAATGCGTTGCTGGCATTTTTCGATCGTCACCTGGCGTTGCAGCCGGCGGCCGTCGCCGACGTCGTACAGGTCGATCATCTCGCGGATGTCGGCGAGGCTGAAGCCGGTGCGCTTGGCGCGCAGGATCCAGGCGAGCCGGGCGCGGTCACGCTTCGAATAGATGCGCGACAAACCCTTGCGCGACGGGCTGATCAGCCCTTCGTCCTCGTAAAAGCGGAGCGCACGGGCGGTAACGCCGAATTCGGACGACAGGTCGGTAATGCTGAACTGTTCGCGCCCCAGATGATCGGGCGTATCGATATGGGCGTGGCCGTATTCGTCCGTCATGCCGTAGAGGATTAGTTTCCGTTGACGTGAACGTCAAGGCCGCTGGCGGTTCGGGCGTTCGCGGGCGGTCAGGCCCCGCAAGGCCGGATGATATTGCCGTCGCGGCCGCGCATTTGCAAGCGTTTCGCATCGGCTTCGGACCAGCTCGCGCGCGGCAGCCGCAAGCCGGCGAGCGACGCCCGTCCGGGACAGACGCTGTCGCACTGATCGGGCAGGATTCCGGGCAGGCGCAGCTCGTCTTCCTCCTCATGGACCACCGCCTCGCATCCTTCTGCTACCCCAAAGCGCATTCGCCAGCCCCCACCGTCGCGGGTGATCTGGCCGTTCGCGGTGCACGACAGACCGGGGCCGAAGGCGGCGGTCAAAACGAAACGCCACTGGCCCGCACCGTCGGGGACGACGCACATCGCGTCGCGGCCGAGATCGTGCGCGCGCTCGAACACCCCGGTCGGCACGACCGCCTCGGGCCGGACGATCCCGCGCTCGCGCGCCGCGACCTCGAGCGGATTGCCGGCATCGATGCTCGTGTCCGCATCGCCGGGCGCGGGACGGTCGCACCCTACCAGCAGCAACGCGGCGACGAGGATCGCCGCGCTAGCCCTGCGCATCGTCGCCAAGGAAGGTCAGGCGGCCGTCGGCCTCGACGCGGCGATAAAAGCACGAGCGGCGCCCGGTGTGGCACGCCGGACCCGCGGGGGTCACGCGCAGCAGCAGCGCGTCCTGGTCGCAATCGACGCGCATCTCGACCAGCGTCAGCCCGTTGCCCGACGTTTCGCCCTTGCGCCACAGCGCGCCGCGCGAGCGCGACCAGAAATGCGCCTGCCCCGTCTCCTGCGTCAGGCGGATCGCCGCATCGTTCATATGCGCGACCATCAGCAGCGCGCCGCTGCCGGCGTCGACGACGATGGCGGTCACGAGCCCGGCGGCGTCGAAACGCGGCAGAAAGCGGTCGGCGGTGTCGCGCGGCTGGTCCATGCCCGGCGCTTTAGAGCAGTTGGCCGGGCGCTGTCACCCCCGGCGCCGGCCCGGATATGACAGAAGCGTGAAGTTGGGGGGCGACAATCGCGATCGCCGCCCCTATATGCGCGGCAGCCCCTGCCCCCAAAGCTGGACCCAGATGCTCACCACACATCCATTCGACGACGACAAGCTCCGCGAGGAGTGCGGCGTCTTTGGCATTTACGGCGCCGAAAGTGCCGCCGCGGTTGTCGCGCTGGGGCTCCATGCGCTCCAGCATCGCGGCCAGGAAGCCGCGGGGATCACCGGGTTCGACGGCCGGGAGTTCCACACCCACCGCGCAATGGGTCATGTCGCGGGCAATTTCGACCGCGACGACATCATGCGCCAGCTCGCCGGCAGCTCGTCGATCGGCCATGTCCGCTATTCGACGACCGGCGAAACCGCGCTGCGTAACGTCCAGCCGCTTTATGCCGACCTGTCGACCGGCGGCTTCGCCGTCGCGCACAACGGCAATATTTCTAACGCGACGGCGCTCAAGAAAATCCTCGTCCGCCGCGGTTCGATCTTCCAGTCGACCAGCGACACCGAAGTGATCATCCACCTCGTCGCGACGTCGAATTATCGCACTCTGCTCGACCGGTTCATCGACGCGCTGAAGCAGGTCGAGGGCGCCTATTCGCTGATCTGCCTGACCGCGGAGGGCATGATCGGCTGCCGCGATCCGCTCGGCATCCGCCCGCTGGTCATCGGCAAGCTTGGCGATGCCTATATTCTCGCGTCCGAAACCGTCGCGCTCGACGTCGTTGGCGCCGATTTCCTGCGTTCGGTCGAGCCCGGCGAACTCGTCATCATCCGCGACGGCGAACTGACCTCGCACCGCCCGTTCGCCGAACGGCCGGCGCGGCCGTGCATTTTCGAATATGTCTATTTCTCGCGCCCCGATTCGATCGTCGACGGCACCAGCGTCTATTCGGTGCGCAAGGCGATCGGCGCCGAACTCGCACGCGAAAACCCGGTCGATGCCGACCTGATCATCCCGGTCCCCGATTCGGGCACCCCGGCGGCGATCGGCTATGCGCAGGAATCGGGCATTCCGTTCGAACTCGGGATCATCCGGTCGCACTATGTCGGGCGCACCTTCATCCAGCCCGGCGACAAGGTCCGCCATCTCGGCGTCAAGCTGAAGCACAATGCCAACCGCGCGCTGATCGCGGGCAAGCGGATCGTGCTGATCGACGATTCGATCGTTCGCGGCACGACCAGCCTGAAGATAGTCCAGATGATGCGTGACGCCGGCGCGGCCGAGGTCCACATGCGGATCGCCAGCCCGCCGACCCAGCATAGCTGCTTTTACGGTGTCGACACGCCCGAGCGCGCCAAATTGCTCGCGGCGCAGATGACGGTCGGCCAGATGGCGAACTTCATCAACGCCGACAGCCTGTCGTTCATCTCGATCGACGGCCTGTATCGCGCGCTCGGCGAAGCCCGGCGTACCGACGATTGCCCGCAATATTGCGACGCA
Source organism: Sphingopyxis sp. (assembly GCF_050916055.1). Taxonomy (GTDB): domain Bacteria; phylum Pseudomonadota; class Alphaproteobacteria; order Sphingomonadales; family Sphingomonadaceae; genus Sphingopyxis. The sequence goes on along the minus strand of NZ_CP051527.1, from coordinate 1,432,592 downwards.
TGCTTCACCGGCGATTATCCGACCACGCTGACCGATTTCGATGAGCATGGATTGGAAGACCAATTTTCACTGCTTGCCGAACGGGTTGTCTGACACAATGATCACCAGGTCTGAAGAACTGGCGGGGCAGGTTGCGCTCGTCACCGGGGCGAGCCGCGGCATCGGCGAGGCGATCGCCGAATCGCTTGCCGCACGCGGCGCGCATGTCGTGATCACCGCGCGCACCGCGGGCGGGCTCGAAGAGCTCGAGGATCGCGTCCACGCCGCCGGCGGCAGCGCGACGATCGCGCCGCTCGACCTCGCCGACGGCGACAGCATCGCCCGGCTGGCGAGTGCGATGGCGGAACGTTGGCAAAAGATCGACATGCTCGTCCTCAACGCCGCGATGCTCGGCACGCTGACGCCCGTCGCGGCGATCGACGGCAAGGAATTCAACAAGCTGCTGACGCTCAACCTGATCGCGCAGCAGGCGCTGATCGCCAATTTCGACCCGCTGCTCCGCCGCGCCGACAGCGGCCGCCTGCTCGCGCTGTCGAGCGGCGTCGCGCGCGAGCCGCGTGCCTATTGGGGCGCCTACGCCGCATCGAAGGCGGCGCTCGAGGCGCTGGTGACGAGCTATGGCGCCGAGATGCGCAACATCTCGACCGTGCGCACCGCGATCCTCGACCCCGGCGGCACCCGCACCGCGATGCGCGCCCGCGCCTACCCCGGCGAGGATCCGCAAAGCATCAAGGATCCCGACGCCGTCGGCGAATTCGTCGCCAAGCTGATGATCGAAGGCTTCGACAGCACCGCGTTCCATGCGCTGCCCAAGGTGATGGCGGACGCTTAACGCGATATTTGCTTTCCTGCGGCACAAGTCGCGTTTGAAACGGGTTTGCGCAAGGGCATCGAATGAATAGCACCATCCTGCGGTCGGCGATCGCCGCCATCATCGGCATCGCCGTGGCGTTCGCCCTGATCTGGCTCGCGCAATATGCCGGCAGCGAATTCTCGCCTGACATGTACGACCCCGATAGCGGCGAAGTGCTGATCCCGATCGGATCGACGGTCGCGCTGCTAATCGGCTGGTTCGTCGGCACCTTTGCTGGCGGCTGGCTTGCGATGCGGATTTCGGCCGGTACCGGCGCGGGCTGGATCGTCGCCGGCGCGGTGATCGGCGCGGGGCTCTATCGCGCCGTCACCCTCGCCGACGCCTGGTGGATCATGGCACTCGGCATCGCGATTCCGCTCGTCGCGGTCTGGCTGGCGCAGCGCGCGACGAGCATCGTCGCCGACGCCTAACCCGTCGCCCCCGCGAAGGCGGGCCGTTATGGGCCGTGTCGGGCTCGGCTGAGCAAACCGCCAGCGGCCCCCGCCTTCGCGGGGGCGACGGCTTCTACTCCCCCGCCTCCCGGTCCACCGACGCCTGCACCGCCTTGTAGAACGCCTCGCGCGCCGCCCCGACGCCTTCGGGATCGGTCGCGGTCGGCCAGTTGCCGTTCGACGCGATCACCAACTTGCGCTTCGGGTCGATGAAAATGCCCTGCCCGAAAATGCCTTGCGCGGCGAAGCTGCCGTCGTCGTTGGTCCACCATTGATAGCCATAGCCGCGGCCGGGAATGCCGATGTCGGCCTGTTTGGTGGTGGCGGCGGCGAACCAGTCGTCGGGGACGACCTGGACGCCGTTCGCGACCCCGCCGTTCAGGACGAATTGGCCGAGCCGCGCATAATCCCGCAGGCTGGCCGAAATGCAGCAGCCGCTGATCTCATGCCCCGTCGCGCCGAGCATCCAGAACGCGTCCTGTTCCATGCCAAACGGTTTCCACAGCTTTTCGGATAGGTAGGCCGACAGCGTCTTGCCCGTCGCGCTGGACACCAGCACCCCGATCAGGTTGGTTTCGCCGGTGCTGTACAGCCATTTCGACCCCGCCGGCACGTCGCGCGGCAGCGTTTTCATATAGCTGACGGTGATATCCTCGCCCGCCACCGGCTGCTGGAGCCCGAACTGCGCGACGTCGGACTTGGGATCGGTATAATCCTCGTTCCACTTGACCCCCGACGTCATCGTCAGCAACTGGCGCACGCTGACGTCGTCATAGGCCGACCCGCGCAGCCCGGGGATATAGACGGTGACCTTGTCGTCGAGGCTCTCGATATAGCCGTCCTTCACCGCCGCGCCGACGAGCGTCGAGGTGAAGCTTTTCGCCACCGAAAAGCTCGTCCAGCGGCCCGCCGCGCCATAGCCGAGGGCGTATTTCTCGAGCCGGACCTTGCCATCGTGGACGATCACGAGCCCGGCGTTGCGCTGCTTCGCCATATGGGCGTCGATGTCGAGACCGAGGTCGAGCGGCTCACCCGCGGGCAAGGGATAGACGTCGTCGCCCGCCTCGATCGGGTTGAAGACGACGTTGGGGACGGTCTCCAGCGTGCGAAAGGCGGCGTCGCGTTGATCCTGGCTCCAGAACAGCACATTCAGATCCTTTGGCAGAGTGTCGGTGGTTTGGGTCGAGGCGGGCGCGCTCCACGCCGCCGCCGCGGTGCAGAACAGCACCGCCGCCAATATTCGTCTCATTGCTTCCCCTCCGCTGTTGTTCAGATCGTCTTTTCCAGCGTGACCTGCGCGACGTCGATACCGCCGCCGCGAAAGCCGCCCTCGCAATATTGCAGATAATAGCGCCAGAGCCGCACGAACCGGTCGTCGAACCCGGGCGGCAGGTCGCCGCGCTGGGCGGCAGCGTCGAAGCGCTCGCGCCACTGGCGCAGCGTTTCGGCATAGTCGCGGCCGAACCGCCGCACATCGCTCCAAGCCAGCCCGCGCGCCTTGGCCAGCGCGCGAAAGCGGCTTTCCGAGATCAGGCAGCCGCCGGGGAAGATATAGGCCTGGATGAAGTCGCTGCTCGCCGCGTAACGTTCGAACAGCGCGTCGTTGATCGCGATATACTGGATCGCCGCCTTGCCACCGGGGCGGAGCAGCCGCGCGATGGTGTCGAGATAGGCGGGCCAATATTGCTGGCCCACCGCCTCGACCATCTCGACACTGGCGATCGCGTCATAGGGTCCGACGGTGTCGCGATAGTCGCAAATCTCGACCCGCGACCGCCCCGACAGATCGACCGCCGCGAGCCGCGCCGCGGCAACCTCTGCCTGCGACGGCGACAGGGTGATACCGGTGTAGAGCACGTCGTGGCGTTCGACCGCCCGTTCGGCGAGTGCACCCCAGCCGCAGCCGATTTCGAGCAGCCGGCTGCCCGAACGCAGATCGAGGCGGTCGAGGATCGCATCGACCTTGGCGGTTTGCGCCTCGGCGAGCGTCTGGCCGGGATCGGTGAACAGCGCGCTCGAATAATTCATCGTCGGGTCGAGCCACAAGCCGTAGAAATCGTTGCCGAGATCGTAATGGGCGTGGACGTTGCGCCGCGCCCCGCGGCGGTCGTTGCGATTGAGCGCATGGACGGCGCGGTTGAGCCAGCGTGCCGGGCCGTGGGCGCGCGCCGCATTGCCCAGCGCTTCGCCGTTGCGCATGAAAAGGTCGAACAATGGCACCGGATCGGGCGAGCTCCATTCGCCCTTGTCCCACGCGCGGTACCAGCCGACCGAGCCCGACAGCGCGAGCCGTGCCAGCGCCGCCCAGTTCGCCAGGTGCACCACCGCGACCGGCCCCGCCCCGCGTCCGCCGAGCAGACGGACGCTGCCGTCGGGCAGATGCCCCTCGATCGTCCCTTCCGCCAGCCCCGCATCGATCCGGTCGAGCAGGCGGTGAAAGAGGCTCGCCGGCGCCAGCGCGAGCAGCCGCGCGACCAGTCCGCCCGAGCGATACGCCCGGTCGGCGCGCAACAGGGATTTGCCACGGCGGGGGCGGACGTGCGTGTTCATTCGCCCTTCCTGCCGCAAACGCCGCTGGCTGACAATCAGTTGTCGTGTGCTTTCATGGCGTCATAGGCCGCCAGCGCCCGCGCCCGCGCCTCGCGGTGGCCGATGATCTTGGCGGGATAGGCGGCGGGGCGGCAATGATGCTCGTCGGGGTCGTGGATCGCATGGTCGTCCAGCGCGGCGAGTTCGGGCACCCAAGTGCGGACGTAGGCGGCGGCGTCGAACTTTTCCGACTGGGTCAGCGGCGCCATGATCCGCGGGAACATGTTGCTGTCGACCCCGGTCCCGGCGGTCCACTGCCAGTTCACCGCGTTCGATCCATAGTCGGCGTCGACCAGCGTGTCCCAGAACCATTGCTCGCCGACCCGCCAGTCGATCAGCAGATGCTTGATCAGGAAGCTCGCGGCGATCATCCGCACCCGGTTGTGCATCCAGCCGGTCGCCCACAGCTGGCGCATCCCGGCATCGACGATCGGGTAACCGGTGCGCCCCTGCTGCCACGCCTTCAGGTCGGCATCGGCCGCCTTGCCATCGCGCCAGGGGAAGGCATCGAAGGCTTCGCGGGCGTTGCGGGCGCCATAGTCGGGGAATTGCAGGATGACGTTCTGCGCATAATCGCGCCACCCTATCTCGCCGAGAAATATATCGACCGATCCCCCCGCGTCGGCGTTGCGGTGCCAGACATAGGCGGGCGACACCTCGCCGAAATGCAGGTGCGGCGACAGGCGCGAGCTGCCGTCCTCTGATGGCAGGTTGCGGCGCTCGCCATAGTCGCGGGCGTGATCGACAAAGTCGGCGACGTTAGCGCGGGCGCCCGCCTCGCCCGGCTGCCACGCCGCGGCGAACCCGGTCGCCCAATCGGGCTGCGCCGGCAGCAGGTCCCAGTCCGCCAGCGCGTCCGACGCCGGCCATTTTTCCGGCGCGGCGATCTCGCGCGGACGGTTGGCGGGCGGCGGCGGCGGCATCTGCTCCTTCAGCGCGCGCCAGAACGGGGTGTAGATTTTGTACAGACCACCCGTGCCCGTCGTCACCGATCCCGGCGGCAGCAGGTAATTGCCGTCGTGGCAGACGAGGTCGAGCCGCTTCGCCACCGCGCGCTCGGCGTTGCGCCACCAAGGTTCGTAGTGGCGCAGGCAATGCACCTGTGCAGCGCCACATTCCTCTGCGATTTGCGCCAGTTGCTCGTCGCACTTGCCGCGCCGCAGGATCAGCCGCGAGCCTTTTTCGCGCAGGCTGGCGTCGAGGCTGGCGAGGCTGTGATGGAGCCACCAGCGCGACGCGCCGCCCATTGCGCGGTGCTTCGGCGTCTCGTCGTCGAGGATATACACCGCGATCACCGGCCCCGCCGCAGCGGCCGCAGCAAGCGCCGCCTGATCCGACAGGCGCAGGTCGCGGCGAAACCAGACGATCGTCGGCGCGGTCATTCGGCGCCGCTGGCCGGTCCCGGCGCGGTCAGGCGCACCGCGAACCGGTCGCCGATGCGCGGGTCCATGAACCGCTGATCGCGCAGCACGATGCCGTCGCCATCGGCCTGCACCACCGGCATCCGCGCCCAGAACAGCAAGGCGCGAGCATCGGGGTTGTTACTCACCCAGGCCGCCAGCCGCGGGTCGTCCATCCCCCTCGGGGCGCCGCCGATGTCGAGCGTGCCGCCGACGCCGGGCGTAAAGCTGCCGCTGCCGTAACGGTCGGCGGTGCGCCAGAAAATGTCGCGCTGCCAGAACGCCAGCGGCGGCGGGCTGGCGACCACCAGCGCATCGCGCTGCCCGCCCGCGTCCAAAGCGGCGGCAGTGGTCCGTTCGGCGGCACCGGTGATCAGGCCGTTGGCGAAGATATAGGCGCACACCGCGGTGAACCCGATCCACGCCGGGCGCTGCCAGTTCGCCACCCCGCCGCGCTCGCGGCGCAGCGACAGCCACAGCGACACGCCGAGCGCGATCCAGATCCACAGATCGATGATGAAGATCGTATCACCGTAAAACCAGCGCGACGAAAAGGGCTCGAGCAGGCGGATGCCGTAATTGTTCAGCCAGTCGAGCGCGGGATGGCTGAAACAGCCGATGTAAGCGAGCGCCAGCAGCCAACCCTTATCGATCGGTAGCCGCCCGGCCGGCCGCTTGCCGCGGCGCGTCTGCCAGCGATCGAACGCCAGCATCGCCGCCCACAGCAGCACGGGCAGCACCAGCATCGCAATCGGCCCATGCGTGATCCCGCGCCGAAACCCCAGATGCTCCTCCCCCGTCAGCCACAACAGGCATGCAGCGTCGATATCGGGTAGGTTCGCCGCAATGATCAGCGTCGGCATCGCGAGCCCGGTCTTCGTCTTGAGCCCCATCTGGCCGAGCACGGCGCCAACGAGGCTGTGGGTCAAATTGTCCATAGTAAAATGATCTCACACAAAGGCACAAAGGCACGAAGCGGTTTCAACGAGAGCGGGCATAATAATCGTTGGCGACGCGCTTGACGACATCGCGAAAGGTTTCCTGTCCGAAATTGATGAGCAAGCCCAAGGGCAGTTTCATGAGGCGCAAATAGGTCAAAACCTGTTTGCCGTGGACAGGAGCCATCCGCTCGACCGATTTGAGTTCGATGACCAACCGGTCTTCCACGAGCAAATCGATGCGAAATGCGTTATCGATTGCTACGCCCTTATATTCGATGGGCACAGCAATCTGCCTCGCGACATGCAATCCAACGTCGCGCAACGCCTCTGCCATCAGTATCTCGTAGACGCCCTCCAGCAGTCCCGGTCCAAGATCTTTATGCAAATGGAACCCGCAATCGATGGCAGTGCGCGCAACGATCTCGATATCCATTGCCAAATTCTTGGTGCCTTTGTGCCTTTGTGTGAGCTAAATCTTCAAAGTTCCGGACCGCCCTCGGTAACCGTCCAGGTCTGACCCTTCTTCAAGAGGCTCTGCAGATCGGCGGTCTTGCCTTCTGCGGCGGCTTTGTTCTGGCGCCAGACGTCGGCTTCGAAGGTCGGGCGCGGGTCGTCGTAGAGGACGCCGAGCGCCATCGGGAATTCGCCGAACGGCATTTCGACCAGCATATGCGCGACGCTGCGGTTGGCGACGTCGTGGACGATGACGCCCGCCGACTGCCAGTCGCCATCGACGACATCGACGACCTTCAGGTGCAGCGCCTCGGCGTCGAGCGCGATGCCCTTCAGGCCCTTGGCAAACACCATCGGTTCGCCATTTTCGAGCCACAGCTGGCGATCCTCGGCCCCCTTTGGCGCCGCGAACTCCTCGAACACGTCCTTGTTATAGACGATACAGTTCTGGAAAATCTCGATAAACGCTGCGCCCTTGTGCGCGTGGGCGGCCTTCAGCACCTCGGGCAGCTTTTTCGACACGTCGAACCCGCGCGCGACGAAGCGCGATCCTGCGCCAAGCGCAAAGGCGGCGGGCTGCGCCGGGCGGTCGACTGAGCCATAGGGTGTCGACGGGCTGGTCGTACCGACCCGGCTGGTGGGCGAGTATTGCCCCTTTGTAAGACCATAGATCTCGTTGTTGAACAGCATGATCTGGCAATCGAGGTTGCGGCGGATCAGGTGCATCGTGTGGTTGCCGCCAATCGACAGCCCGTCGCCGTCGCCGGTGACGATCCACACGTCGAGGTCCGGGTTGGCGAGCTTCAGCCCCGTCGCGAACGCCGGCGCGCGGCCGTGGATCGTGTGGAAGCCATAGGTTTCCATATAATAGGGAAAGCGCGACGAGCAGCCGATGCCGCTGATAAACACGGTGTTTTCGGGCGTCGTGCCGATTTCGGGCATGGTGCGCTGCACCGCCTTCAAAATCGCATAGTCGCCGCAGCCGGGGCACCAGCGGACTTCCTGATCGGTTTCCCAATCCTTCAGCGTGGTAGTGCGCGCGATGGTCGTCATCTCATTCATGCGAGCGCTCCTTCGATAGCGGCTTCAATCTCGGCAATCGTGAAGGGCTGGCCCGACACCTTGTTCACCGGCTTGGCGTCGATCAGATACTGATCGCGGAGCACCGTCTTTAATTGCCCGGTGTTCATTTCGGGCACGATCACCTTGTCATAGCTTTTGAGCAGTTCGCCCAGATTGGCGGGCAGCGGCCAGATGTGGCGGATGTGGATGTGGCTGACGTCGGCGCCCTCGGCGCGCTTGCGGCGCACCGCCTGGTGGATCGGGCCGAAGGTCGAGCCCCAGCCGACGACCGCGAGTTTGCCGCCCTCGGCGCCGAGTTCGACGACCTGGTCGGGGACCGTGATGCCGTCGATCTTGTCCTTGCGGATGTCGGTCATCGCCTGATGGTTCGACGCCTCGTAATTGATGTGGCCGGTGTCGAGCTCCTTTTCGATCCCGCCGATGCGGTGGAGCAGGCCGGGGGTGCCGGGCTTGACCCACGGCCGCTTCAGCTTTTCGTCGCGGCCATAGGGTTTGAACCCGCCCTCGGGCACTTCGGTCAGGAATTCGACCGGGAAGGCTTCATAGGCGGTCAGGTCGGGCACCGCCCACGGCTCGGCGGCGTTGGCGATATAGCCGTCGGTCAGCAGCATCACCGGGGTCATGTACTGCACCGCGATCCGCACCGCCTCGATCGCGCAGTCGAACGCATCGCCCGGCGAACGCGCCGCGATCACCGGCAATGGCGCATCGCCGTTGCGGCCGTACACCGCCTGATACAGATCCGACTGCTCGGTCTTGGTCGGCAGGCCGGTTGACGGGCCGCCGCGCTGCGAATTGACGATGACGAGCGGCAGCTCGGTCATGATCGCGAGGCCCATCGCCTCGCCCTTCAGCGCAATGCCCGGTCCCGACGAGCTGGTGACGCCCAGCGAGCCGGCATAGCTCGCGCCAATCGCCGAGCAGATCGCGGCGATTTCGTCCTCGGCCTGGAAGGTCGTGACGTCATATTCCTTCAGCCGCGACAGGTGATGCAGGATCGCCGACGCCGGGGTGATCGGGTAGCCGCCGAAGAACATCGGCAGCTTGGCGAGCTGCGCGCCGGCCACCAGACCGAGCGCAATGCCCTCGGCTCCGGTCAGCGTCCGGTACAAGCCCGGCGCGACCGGCGCCGGATCGACATGATGCTGCTTAAGCGGCCCGGCCAGTTCGGCGGTCTCGCCATAAGCATGGCCGGCGTTCAGCGCCGCGATATTGGCGGCGGCGAGATCGGGCGCCTTGGCGAACTTGGCGTTGAGCCAGTCGACCAGCGGCTGGCGGTCGCGGTCGAACATCCACAGCGCCAGCCCCAGCGTCCACATATTCTTGCAGCGCAGCGCCTCTTTGTTGCCAAGGCCAAAGGGCTTTACCGCATCCATCGTCAGCTGGCTGATGTTAAGCTTGAGCAGCTGCCATTTCGCGAGGCTGCCGTCGTCGAGCGGGTTGGCGGCATATTTCGCCTTGGCCAGATTGCGCTCGTTGAACTCACCCTCGTCGGCGATGATCAGCCCGCCGGCTTTCAGCGACGGGACATTGGTCTTGAGCGCCGCGGGGTTCATCGCGACGAGCACGTCGGGCGCGTCGCCCGCGGTTTCGATCGCCGACGATCCGAAATTGATCTGGAACGCCGACACCCCGAACAGCGTGCCTTGCGGCGCGCGAATTTCGGCGGGAAAATCGGGGAAGGTCGCAAAGTCGTTGCCCGCCAGCGCCGACGAGAGGGTGAACTGACCGCCGGTCAGCTGCATCCCGTCGCCGCTATCGCCGGCAAATCGAACCACCACTGCATCGGAAAGGGGGGACTGCCGCTGTTCGGCCCGGTCCTCTACCGCACTCGCCATTTTTTATCTCTGCCTTTGAATCTTGCGAACCTGTGACATCGGCCTAGGCCTGTCGCGAACAAGCCGCAATTCAGAAAAAATTGTGCACTGCAAAGGACAAGCGCGCCGTCGCGGGACAGATGGGTTGCCAATTGCCATTGAATTATCGGCGGCAATGCCGAATAGCGGGGCAAACGACAAAGAACGAGGGGACCCACAGGATGACCGACGGCACCAACCATTTTACGCGCCCCGATGTGGCGGGCTTCCTGGCTTTCCTGAATGCGCAGGAAGGCCCGAAGATGGAGGAACTGCCGCCCGCAGCGGCGCGCGAGATGTTCCGCGCGATGGCGCAGATGGCCGACAGCCCGCGCGGCGAGCTCGCGCAGATCGAGGATCGCACGATCCCCGGTCCGGCAGGCGACATCACGATCCGTCTTTATGACAATCGCCCCGACCGCGCAGCCGGGCCGGTGCTGGTCTTTTATCATGGCGGCGGCTGGGTGATCGGCGACCTCGACACCCACGACGGCTGGTGCGCCGAGGCGGCGCGCCAGCTCGACATGCCGGTGGTGGCGGTCGACTATCGCCTCGCCCCCGAACACCCCTTCCCCGCCGCGCCCAAGGATTGCGAGGCGGCGACGCGCTGGGTCGCCGACAATATTCCGTGCACGGGGCTGGTACTCGCGGGCGAGAGCGCGGGCGGCAACCTGACCATCGCGACTGCGCTGACGCTGCGCGACCGGCCGGCGTCGAAGCCGGTGATCGCGATCCACCCCATCTATCCCGCGGTGACGACGCACAACGACTGGCAAAGCTATCGCGATTTCGGTGAAGGCCATCTGCTGACCGAAGGCAGCATGACCTGGTTCGGCAATCATTACGCCGCCGACCCGGCCGACTATCGCGCCGCGCCGCTCGACTTCCCCGCCGAGGGCCTACCGCCGACGGTGCTGGTCACCGCCGGGCTCGACCCGCTGCGCGACCAGGGCCGCGCCTATGCGGCGAAGCTGGTCGCCGCCGGCGTGACCACCGTGTATCGCGAGGGTGCGGGGACGATCCACGGCTATATCAACCTGTCGCAGGCGATCCCGAGCGCGAAGGAGGACATCCGCGGCGCGCTGACGATCCTGAAAGCGCTCGTCGCCGAAGCGACGCCGGCGGCATGACCGACCACAGCGCCCTGCCCTATCGCCCCTGTGCCGGGGTAATGCTGGCGAACCGCGACGGGCGCGTCTTCGTCGGCCAGCGGCTCGATACGACCAGCGAGGCGTGGCAGATGCCGCAGGGCGGGATCGACGACGGCGAAGACGCAGAAGAGGCGGCGATCCGCGAGCTGGGCGAAGAAACCGGCGTCCACGGCGGACTGGTCGAAATCATCGCGCGCAGCCGCGAGGAATATTTCTACGACCTGCCCGACCATCTGATCGGCAAGATGTGGGGCGGCAAATATCGCGGCCAGCGCCAGCACTGGTTCCTGATGCGTTTCATGGGCACCGACGAAGACGTCGACATCCACACCGATCATCAGGAATTTCGCGCCTGGAAATGGGCCGAACTCGGCGAGATCGAAAAGCTGATCGTGCCGTTCAAGCGCACCCTCTATCGCGGGCTGGTCGAGGAATTCGGGCCGCTGGTCTGATCCGTGAGCACCAGCGCGGTGCGAAAGACGTCGGCGAACATCGCCGGGGTCAACCGCCCGGTGTTGGTGTTGTAACGCGAGCAATGATAGCTGTCGACGAGGTGCCGCCCATCGGGCAGCGCGTGGACCGCGCCATGCGCGAAGCGATAATCGGCGAGCCGCCCGCCGAAGCTGCGCACCGCGGCGTCGTGCGCAATGCGGCCGAGCGCGATCATCACCCGGACCTCGGAAAGCGCGGCCAGTTGGCGTTCGAGGAACGGCCGGCACGCCGCAATTTCGGCCGGGATCGGCTTGTTCTGCGGCGGCAGGCATTTGACGCTGTTGCAGATGATCGCGCCGTCGAGCGTCAGCCCGTCGTCGATCCGGCTGTCGTACCGCCCCTGGCTTAGCCCGAATGCGGCGAGGGTGGCGAACAGCAGGTCGCCGGCATAGTCGCCGGTGAACGGCCGTCCGGTGCGGTTCGCGCCCTGCTTGCCGGGCGCGAGGCCGACGATGGCGAGCCACGCCGCGGGGTCGCCGAACGCCGGCACCGGGGCATTCCACCACCCCGGATGTTCGGCGCGGCACGCGGCGCGCAGCGCGACGAGCCGCGGGCAGCGCGGGCAGTCGTGCGGCGGCTCGGTGCCGGGCAACGGGCTTACAATCTCCACCTTTCTGCGATAGGCGCGGGGGCATGGGCAATGCAACGCCGCTTCCCCTCTATGCGATCGGGCTCGGCTCGAACCGCCGCCACGCACGCTTCGGCGACCCGCGCGCGATATTGCTCGCGGCGCTCGCAGCACTGGAAAGCGACGATATCGAACCCGTCGATGCCAGCCCGATCATCGCCAGCGATCCGATCGGCCCGTCGCGGCGCCGCTACGCCAACGCCGTCGCGCTGGTCGCTTCGCCGCTCAGCCCGCCCGCCATGCTCGCGCGGCTGCACGCGATCGAGGCCGCCTTCGGCCGCCGCACCGGTCAACGGTGGAGTACACGGACCCTGGATCTAGACATCCTCCTCTGGTCGGAAGGGGCATGGGCGGACGCGGCGCTGACCGTGCCGCATCCGGCGATGACCGAACGCGCCTTCGTCCTTGGCCCGCTCCGCGCGATCGCGCCCGAATGGCGCCACCCGACGCTGGGGCGCAGCATCCGTCAGCTTGCGGCGCGGCTGGTGCGGGCAAAGCCGGTTGACCGCCGCGCCCACCCGCTCTAGGGCGACCACGCATCGCGATCGGCACCGACGCCGCGATGGGCCCTTAGCTCAGTCGGTAGAGCAACTGACTTTTAATCAGTAGGTCGCTGGTTCGAACCCAGCAGGGCTCACCACCTTCATTTTGATATCAGCCGACCGGATGGACGGCGCCCGCCGGACGGTCCGCCCGGCGGCATTCACGCAAAATGCCGCCCGGCGGCATTCACGCAAAATGCAGTTTGCGATATTTGCCGCGGAAATAGAGTAGTGGGTCGCGGCGCGGCTCGAAAATCGCCTTCAGCACGCGGCCGACGAGGATGAAATGGTCGCCGCCGTCGTGCACCGCATCGCGCGCGCATTCGAAGCTGCCGAGCGATCCGGTGAGCACCGGGGTGCCATATTCGCCGATCTCCCACGGTGTCGCCGCAAAACGGTCTTCTCCCTTGCCGGCGAACCGGTTCGAGGTCGGCTGCTGGCCGATCTGAAGCACATTGACCGCGAAGCGTTCGGCATCGCGCAGGACGGGCGCGCTGCCGGCATTGTTCGCGATGCACACCAGCAGCAGCGGCGGGTCGAGCGAGACCGAGGTGAAGCTGTTCGCGGTGAGCCCGATCGGGGTACCGTCGGGGCAGATGGCGGTGACGACGGTGACCCCGGTCGCGAAGCACCCGAGCGCGTCGCGGAAGGTGCGCGCGTCGCTGCCGGCGCGAAATTCCGGCGATCCGCGCGGCGCGCGGCGTTCGAGGAAATCGATCAGATAGCCGCCGAGTGCGTCGATGCGGTCGTCGGTGACGACGAGCGCGCTATTCTCGACCTCGGCGAGTTCGCCGTCGGGAAGTGCATCCACGAACGCCATGGCATCGGCGCGCGACACCAGTTCGCTGAGCGCGCCGCGGACGTAAAGCGTCGGCAGCGCAATCCGGGCGGCGACCCCACCCAGCCGGTCGGCCATCGCCGCGGTGTCGAAGGTGTCGAACAGCCGGACATCCCATTGCGCCTGTCCCGGCGCGAGCGTCGCCGCTTCGCGCAGTCGGTCGCCGACGCGCCGCGCCGCAGCCGGATCGGCATCGACCGGCGAGTCGACAAGGACGAGCCCCGAGGCGAGCAGCGCCGCATCGCGTTCGAGCGCCGCGCTGGCAATCCAGCCGCCCAGCGTCGAGGCGACGACGACGGGACGCGTTCCCATTTGCGCGAGCACCGCGCGCAAATCCTCGACCAGGGCTTCGAAATCATAGCGGCCGTCACCGGGCCATTCGCTGCCGCCATGGCCGCGCAGATCGAGGCTGATCACGCGGCGTCCTGCCTTTTCGAGCGCGTCGGCGACGCTGGCCCACACGGCGCGCGTCTGTCCGGCGCCGTGGACGAGCAGCACCGCCGGGTCGTTTTCGGCCCCCACGACCTCGGCCTCAAGCCGGACGCCCGCAAAACCGCGATATTCGACGATGCTCATGCCTGACTCGTTTCCATTGCATCGCCGTAACGCCTGCGGCCCGGCACGCCAACCATGTGCGTGCGCGGGGCCGGCGAAATCAGCGCCGCATGGTCGCCAGTCGCTGATCGATGATCGCCTCGGCATCGCCGATGATCCGGTCGATCAGTTCCTGGCAGGTCGGGATGTCATGGATCAGACCCTGCACCATCCCGGCCCAGAACACGCCCTTCGACAGATCGCCGGTCTGTAGCAATTCGCGCCCGGCGGCGCCCGCGACCAGTTCCTGGACGTCGCTGAACTGGGCGTCGGGTTGCGATAGCCGGCGCACGACCTCTTCGCTGACCGGGCTCCTGCCGACGCGCGCGGTGTTCTTGAAGCTGCGGAAGATCAGGAAGCTGCCGCGCTCGTCGTTGTCGACATAGGCCTGCTTCACATTGTCGTGGATCGGCGCCTCGACGGTGGCGCAAAAGCGGGTGCCCATGTTGATGCCTTCGGCGCCCAACGCCAGCGCCGCAACCAGACCACGCCCGTCGCCGATCCCGCCCGAAGCGAGCATCGGGATTTTCACCTTGTCGGCAGCGGCGGGGATCAGGATCAGGCCGGGAATATCGTCCTCGCCCGGATGCCCGGCGCATTCGAAACCGTCGATCGAGATGATGTCGCAGCCCGCCCGCTCGGCCGACAGCCCGTGCCGGACCGCGGTGCATTTGTGGAGAATGGTAACCCCGTGCGGCTTTAGCATCTCCCAGATCTCGCGCACCGCCTGCGTCCCCGCGGTTTCGACGATCTTGACCCCGCCATCGATGATCGCCTGCGCATAGCCCTTGTAATCGGGGGCGTTGATCGTCGGAAACACCGTCATGTTCACGCCGAAGGGCTTGTCGGTCATCGCGCGGCACCGTTCGATCTCGTCGCGAAGTGCCGTGGGAGAGGGCTGCGTCAGCGCCGTCAATATGCCCAGCCCGCCGGCGTTCGACACCGCGCTTGCCAGCTCGGCATAGCCGACGCTTTGCATACCGCCCTGAACGATCGGATGCTCGATACCCAGCATTTCGGTGATGCGTGTCTTGAAAGCCATATTCGATCCCTCCTTGGCGGTCCTGCCGTTACGGCATCTTCGTCCCGATCCTTGAAATAACTTGACGCTTACGTCAACGTCGGGTTGACTCGAAATTAGTTAGCTAGCGAAGGGAATCGGAATGACGGCGCGCGAAGGCATATCGGACAGGGCGTTGGCGATTGCCGAAAAGGTCGAGAGCTTCGTGCGCGAAACGGTCGTGCCCTACGAGCGCGATCCGCGCCGCGACCATCATGGCGCGCCGACGGACGAGCTCGTCATGGAAATGCGCGAGCATGCGCGCGCCGCCGGCGTGCTGACCCCGCACATCCTGAACGACGGCAGCCATTTGAACCAGCGCGAAACCGCGGTCGTGCTGATCAAGAGCGGCCTGTCGCCGCTTGGCCCGCTCGCGTGCAACACGATGGCGCCCGACGAAGGCAATATGTATCTGCTCGGCAAGGAAGGCAGCCCCGAACTCAAGGAGCGTTTCCTGAAACCGATGGTCGAGGGGCGTGTCCGCTCGGCCTTCTTCATGACCGAGCCCGCCGAAGAAGGCGGCGCGGGGTCCGACCCGTCGATGATGAAAACGACGTGCCGTCTCGACGGCAATCATTGGGTCGTGAACGGCCGCAAAACCTTCATCACCGGCGCGCAAGGCGCGCGTGTCGGCATCGTGATGGCGAAGTCCGAGCAGGGGGCGTGCATGTTCCTGATCGACCTGCCCGATCCCGCGGTTCGCATCGACGATGTCCCGAACACGATCGATAGCTCGATGCCCGGCGGCCACGCCACGCTGACGATCGACAATCTGCGCATCCCCGCGGACCAGATGCTGGGACAGGCCGGTGAGGGCTTTCGTTATGCACAGGTGCGCCTCTCCCCTGCCCGCCTGTCGCACTGCATGCGCTGGTTCGGCGCCTGCATTCGCGCGCACGAGATCGCCACCGATTACGCCAATCGCCGCGAGGCGTTCGGCAAGCCGCTGATCGATCATGAGGGCGTCGGCTTCATGCTTGCCGAAAATATGATCGACCTTAAACAGGCCGAACTGATGATCGACTGGTGCGCCGGCGTGCTCGACACCGGCTCGCTCGGCACCGTCGAAAGCTCGATGGCGAAGGTCGCGGTGTCGGAGGCGCTGATGCGGATCGCCGACCGCTGCGTCCAGGTGATGGGCGGCACGGGGGTCACCGACAAGACGATCGTAGAACAGGTGTTTCGCGAAGTCCGTGCTTTTCGCATCTACGACGGTCCGACCGAGGTTCATAAGTGGAGCCTGGCGAAGAAGATCCGGCGCGACTGGAAGGCCGGGCAGCAAATGACTTGACGTTTACGTCAACGTCCGGATGATGGGCTGCAATAACCAAGGGTGAGGACTCGAACGCGCATGTCGATTTTGTACGACGACGGGCAACAGGCGATCGCGACCGAATCGCGCCGGGTGATCGAGGCCCGGATGGACAAGGACGCGCTGCTGCCGCTGCTCGAAACCACCGGACATTATCACGACGGTTTCTGGAGCACCGCGAAGGAACAGGGCTGGACCGCGCTTGCCCTTCCCGAAGCCTATGGTGGGCTCGACCTGGGGCTGGTCGAACTGGGCCTGATCGCGCACCAGGCGGGCCGCAGCGTGAGCGGCGCGCCGTTCCTGACCGCGAACTTCGGCGCCGCCAAGGCGATCGAACTCTATGGCAGCGACGATCAGAAGCAGCGCTGGCTGCCTGGGCTTGCGAGCGGCGAGACGATCGGGGCAATTGCCTTTGCTTCGGGCGCCGACATGCTGCCCAAACATCCCCATGCGACCGTTACCGAGCGTTGCATCGACGGCAAGAAGACCGGCGTCGCCGGCGGACTGGTCGCCGATATGGCGGTGGTGTTCGCCAATGGACCCGGCATGCCGGTGCTGGCGATCGCCGACCTCGTCGCCGTCGACCGCAGCGCCATCGACGGTTTCGACAACAGCCGCTGTTACGCCGACCTGATCTTTTCGGGCACGCCGGCCGAGGTGATCGCGGTCGGCAGCGCCGCCCGCGATGCGGCGCTGCACATCCTGGCGCTGCAAGCCGTCATCACCGCGCACGAGCAGACCGGCGGGGCGGAAGCGGCGATGGAAATCGCGCGCGACTATGCGGTCACCCGCCGTGCCTTCGGTCAGCCGATCGGTGCGTTTCAGTCGATCAAGCACCGCATCGCCGAACTATACGGGCTGGTCGAACTCGCGCGCGCCAATTGCATCCACGCGGCTTCGCGCGAAGGCCAGCCCGATTTCATCACAGCCGCCGCCGCGGCGCGGCTTTCAGCGACCGAGGCCTATGACACCGCGTCGCGCGATTGCGTGCAGATCCACGGCGGCATCGGGGTGACGTGGGAACTGGGCCTGCACCTCCACACCCGCCGCGCGCGCAGCCTGGCGATCGAACAGGGCAACATGTTCTTCTGGGAAGACGTGCTGGTCGATCGCCTGACGGGAGAAGCCGCATGAGTGACCTCGAAGCCTATCGTGCCAAGGCCGCGGGCTGGCTCGAATCGATGGTCCCGACCTATGGCAAGGACGCGCGCAAAGGCCTGTCCGAGGCCGATGATCTTGCGCTCGCGCGCAAGTATCAGCGCGCCAAATTCGATGCAGGATTTGCCGGGATCAACTGGCCGACCGAATATGGCGGTCAGGGGCTCGGCCATCTGGAGAAGGTGACCTTCGACAGCGAGGAAATGAAGCACGGGTTCCCCGCCTTCTATTTCGGCATCTCGCTCGGCATGCCGATCCCGGTGCTGATGCAGTTCGGCAGCGACAAGGATTTCGTCAAGGAACGGGTGCTGAAAGCACTGAAGGGCGAGGAAATCTGGTGCCAGCTTTTCTCCGAACCGTCGGGCGGTTCGGACCTCGCGGGCCTGCGCACCAAGGCCGAGCCCGACGGCAACGGGTGGAAGATCAACGGCCAGAAAGTGTGGACGAGTTGGGCGCATTATAGCGATTATGGCGTCATCGTCGTGCGCACCGACCCCAATGTGCCCAAGCACAAGGGTCTCACCTATTTCTGGGTCGACATGAAGGCGCCGGGCGTCACGGTGCGTCCGATCAAGCTGGTCGGCGGCGACAGCCACGTCAACGAGGTGTTTTTCGACGATGTGAAGGTGACCGACGATCAGCGCATGTCGCCGGTCGGCGGCGGTTTCGCGGTCGCGATCACGACGCTGATGATCGAGCGTTACGTGGCGACCGACAGCGCCGGGTTCGGTCCGCACCTCGACCTGTTCGTCGATCTGGCGAAAGATACCGAATTGAACGGCAAGCCCGCGATCGAGGATGGCCGCATCCGCCAGCAGATCGCGCGCAACTATGCGATGCGCAGCGGGCTGCAATCGATCACGGCGCGGGCGATGGCGATGATGCAGGCGGGGATGACGCCGGGACCCGAAGGCTCGCTCAACAAGCTCGTCGCGGTGCGCTCACGGCAGAAATTGTCCGAATTGGCGATCGACCTGCAGGGTTCGGGCGGGTTCGCCTATGACGACCATGCCTCGCAGAAGGAAGACTGGACCGCGAGCTGGATCAACGCGCCGACGGGGCGCATTGCGGGCGGTTCGGACGAAACGCTGCTCAACACGATCGCCGAAAAGATCCTCGGCCTGCCGCAGGATCATCGGCCCGACAAGGGCGTGCCCTTCAACCAGATCCCCGCCTGAGGAGCCTCCCGATGAAACTCGATTCCACCACCGCGGCTATCGTCACCGGCGGCGCATCGGGCCTCGGCCGGGCGACCGCCGAAGCGCTCGCCGCGGCGGGCGTGAAGGTCGCGATTTTCGACATCAACGATGCGCTCGGCGAAGAGGTCGCGGCGTCGATCGGCGGGCTGTTCGTCCATGTCGACATCACCGACGAGCAGTCGGTGCTGGATGGTTATGCCAAGGCGCGCGCGGCGCACGGACAGGAGCGGGTCTGCGTCCATTGCGCGATGACCTCGCGCCGCGGCAAGACGCTTGCTTACGACAAGGAAACCGGCACCTTCCGCCGCACCTCGACCGAGGATTACGCTTATGGTGTCGCGGGCATTTTGACCGCCAGCTACCGCATCGGCTCGATCGCCGCCGAAGGCATGGCGACCTTGCCCGAAATGGACGACGGCGAGCGCGGCGCGATCATTTTCACCGCGTCGGTGGCGGCGCAGGATGCCCAGATCGGGCAGGTCATCTATGGCTCGGCAAAGGCCGGCGTGAATGGGCTCGTCCTGCCGATGGCGCGCGACCTGATGGACCTCGGCATCCGGGTCAACGCGATCATGCCCGGCGTGTTCGGCACCCCGCTGCTCGGCAATATGAATCCGAAGGTCAAGGAAAGCCTCGAAGCCTCGGTTCCCTTCCCCAAACGCCTCGGCAAGGCCGAAGAATATGCCAGCCTGGCGATGGAGATGGTCCGCAACACCTATTTCAACGGCCAGGCCGTCCGCCTCGACGGCGCGATCCGCATGGCCCCGCGCTAGAAGATGAAGCCCTCCCCCTTCCCGTCCGTGTCGAACGAAGTCGAGACACCCATCGGTCGTGCATGCTTTCACGGTGTCTCGACTTCGCTCGACACGAACGGAATTCCGGGGTCGAATTTTGCCCCCGCCAATCCCCTCTGAAGAAGGAAACCCGAGATGTCCGAAGCCTATATCATCGACGCCGTCCGCACTCCGCGCGGGATCGGCAAGCCCGGCAAGGGCGCGCTGTCACATCTGCACCCGCAGCATCTGGCCGCCACGGTGCTGAAAGCGATCAAGGACCGCAACAATCTGGATACCGCGACGGTCGACGACATCGTCTGGTCGACCTCGAGCCAGAATGGCAAGCAGGGCGGCGACCTCGGCCGCATGGCGGCGCTGTCGGCGGGCTATGACACCAAGGCCAGCGGCACCACGCTCGACCGCTTCTGCGGCGGCGGCATCACCTCGGTCAACATGGCGGCGGCCAGCGTGATGAGCGGCATGGAGGATTGCGTCATCGCCGGCGGCACCGAAATGATGAGCTACACCACCGCCTTCGCCGCCGAACAGGCGAATGCGGGACTGCCGCCGCGGATGATGGGATCGGGCCACGAAGCGCTCGACGAACTCCACCCGCAATCGAACCAGGGCGTGTGCGGCGACGCGATCGCGACGATCGAAGGCATCGACCGCGAGGCGCTCGACGCGCTGGCGCTGGTCAGCCAGCAGCGCGCCGACCGTGCTATCAAGGAAGGCCGCTTTGCCAAATCGGTGGTGCCGGTGCACAATCCTGACGGCAGCGTCGCGCTGGACCGTGAGGAATTTCCTCGTCCCGAGACCACGGCAGAGGGGCTGGCGGCGCTGAAACCCAGCTTCGCGGCGCTCGCCGACTTCGATCTCGGCGACGGGGTGACGTTCCGCAAACAGATCAATCGCCGGTACCCCGATCTGGAAATCCAGCATTTCCATCACGCCGGCAACTCGTCGGGCGTCGTCGATGGCGCCGCGGCGATCCTGCTGACCTCGAAGGACTATGCCGACAAGCATGGCCTGAAGCCCCGCGCACGCATCGTCGCCTATGCCAATATCGGCGACGACCCGACACTGATGCTCAACGCCCCCGTTCCGGCGGCGAAGAAGGTGCTCGAAAAGGCCGGGCTGACCAAGGACGATATCGACGTCTGGGAAATCAACGAGGCCTTCTCGGTTGTCGCCGAAAAGTTCATCCGCGACCTCGATCTCGACCGCGACAAGGTCAACATCAACGGCGGATCGATGGCGCTCGGCCACCCGATCGGGGCAACGGGTTCGATCCTGATCGGGACCGCGCTCGACGAGCTCGAACGTTCGGGCGGTCGCTATGGCCTCGTCACCATGTGCGCCGCCGGTGGCATGGCGCCGGCGATCGTCATCGAACGGATATAAGGGTCAGAACGGCCCGCGGATCGCGATCGTTTTCGTGGGACTGTAGAGGTTGAGGAACATCGTCCTGCCGTCGGGCGCGAAACACACGCCCGCCGGTTCGGCGCCCTTGCCGACATGCGCGAACGCATAGACCTCGCCATAAGGAGTGACGCCGCGCAGATGGTTGTCGACGCTGTCGCCATATTGATCCTCGCAGACGATGAGGTGGCCGTTGGGGGCGACCGTCAGATTGTCGCCGAAGCAATATTGCCTGGGATCGGTCGATTCGAGGAACAGTTGCAGGCGGCCAGGGATGGATTTTTCGCGCGATTTGCCTTCGTGGCGCGACGGGCGATAGCGCATGATCTGCCCCTGCCGCGCGCGTCCGCCCGACGTGCAGGTAAAATAAAATTCGCCGTCGCCGTAATGGATGCCCTCGCCGCGCGCGAACGGCACCGCTCCCTTTCTGGCGCCCTGGACGCGCAGATCGTCGGCGGGGCTTTCGGGGTCGTCGAGGTCGATCCAGCGCGCGAACTGCCAGCTGCCCGGCGCCAGTTTCTGCCCTGCCCAGTTGCGGCTGTCGCCGACCCACTTGTCGACAAACGCCAACGCCTGGAGCCGCCCGCCGCGGTGCAGCGAGCCCGGATCGTCGGGCAGGAAGCGATAGAAGAGACTGTCGTCGCGATCCTCGGTCATATAGACGATGCCGGTCCGCGGATCGACCGCCGCCGCCTCGCGGTTGAAACGCCCCATCGCCTTCAGTGGCTCGGCCTTGACCAGCTTGCCCGCGTCGGCGGGCACGTCGAAGATCCAGCCGTGCGGCCTACCGACGCCCTCGGCCGGGCCGGAAACGCTCTCCTCGCAGCTCAGCCAGCTGTTCCACGGCGTCACGCCGCCCGAACAGTTGCGGATCGTACCGAGCAGGCTGAGATATTGTTTTTCGATGTGCAGCGTGTCGGGATCGAGCACCAGTGTGGTGGTTCCGCCCGGGATCGCCGCGCCGCCGACGGTGTCGAACGTGCCGTCGGGCACCGCCGCGCCCGCCGCCAGCGGACCGCCGGCAAGATGCTGCGGCTGAAATTCGTGATTGCGCACCAGCGCGATGCGCCCGCCGCCGATGTCGATGCAGCCCATGCCGTCGGCGCGGTCGGGGACGCGGTGGCCGTCGTCCATCGCCTGCCCCAGTTCGGATATGATGCGATAGGAAAAGCCCGGCGGCAGGTCGATCAGCCCCGCCGGATCGGGCTGCAGCGGACCATAGCCGGGATCGATCGCCATCGTCCCGGCGCGTGCAGCGCCACTCTGCAGGGCAAGGCCCGAAAAGGCGAGCGCGGTGAAGGCGAATCGGCGGCGGTCGAGCATGTTTGGCTCCCTGTTCAGGCTCTCGCGGGCGCCTTAGGAAGAGTTTGTGACACTGCGGCTGCACCCCGGTGACGGATCGGCAACGCGATATTTGGATCGAAGGAGACGGACATGACGGGACCGCTTAAAGGCATCAGGATCATCGAATTTGCCGGAATCGGCCCCGGCCCCTTCTGCGGCATGATGCTTGCCGACCATGGCGCCGAGGTGATCCGCATCGACCGCCCCGGCGGTTTCATGGACCCGCGCGACCCGCTGTCGCGCAGCCGCACCTCGATCTCGCTCGACATGAAAAACCCGGATGCGGTGCAGACCGCGCGCGACCTGTGCAAAAGCGCCGACGGGATCATCGAGGGGTATCGCCCCGGGGTAATGGAACGGCTCGGCCTCGGCCCCGACGTGCTGCTCGGCGACAATCCCAAGCTCGTCTATGGCCGCATGACCGGCTGGGGCCAGTTCGGGCCGTATGCGCAGGCGGCGGGGCACGACATCAATTACATCTCGCTGTCGGGGGTGCTCCACACCGTCGGCCTTGCGGGACAGAAGCCGGTGCCGCCGGTGAACTATGTCGGTGACTTCGGCGGCGGCGGGATGATGCTCGCCTTCGGCATGGCGAGCGCTTTGCTTCATGCCGCGAAGACCGGCGAGGGGCAGGTGATCGACTGTGCGATGACCGACGGGTCGGCGCTGCTCGCGGGGATGAGCTGGTGGTTCCACGCTGCGGGGATGATCGAGGATCGGGCCGGGGTGAACCGGCTCGACGGCGGCGCCCCCTATTACGACACCTACACCTGCAGCGACGGCAAATTCATCTCGATCGGGTCGATCGAGCCACAATTTTACGCGCTGCTGCGCGCAAAGACCGGGCTCGATGCCGACCCCGATTTCGACGTGCAGGACGATCAGGAGAATTGGCCAGCCAAGAAGGCCAAGGTCGCGGCGCTGTTCGCGACCAAAACCCGCGACGAGTGGTGCGAACTGATGGAGATGACCGACGTCTGCTTCGCCCCCGTGCTGTCGCTGAGCGAGGCGCCGCATCACCCGCACAATGTCGAGCGCGAGACCTTCGTAACCGTCGCCGGCGTCCCGCACCCCGCTCCGGCGCCGCGCTATTCGGCGACGGTCAACGACAGGCCGCGCCCTGCGCCTGCGCCGGGCAGCGACGGCGACGCGGTGCTCGCCGGCCTCGGTTACGACGCCGATAGAATAGCGGCATTGCGCAGCAACGGCGCGGTGCGCTGACCTTGCACGCGGCGGCGGCGAGGCGTAGCCTTGCGCCGCCGATAAGGAGAATAAGATGGGCGAATTTCTGAGCGTCGAGCGGCGCGGCAAGATCGCGATCCTGACAATGATCAAGCCCGAGAGCATGAACGCGATCGGTACCCACGAAGATTGCCAGGACATCATCGATACGCTGCGTGCCCTCGGCGACGACCGCGGGGTCAGCGCGATCATCCTGACCGGCAGCGGCAAGGCGTTCAGCGCCGGCGGTAACCTCAAAGGCATGCAGGACCGCACGGGCATAGGGGTGCTCGACCAGCCCGATTCGACGCGCGCCAATTACCGCAAGGGGGTGCAGGCGGTGATACGCGCGCTGATGGACTGCGAGGTGCCGATGATCGCCGCGGTCAACGGCCATGCCATCGGCCTCGGTGCCGACCTTGCCTGCACCTGCGACATCCGCATCGCAGCGGAGAGCGCAAAGTTCGCGTGCAGCTTCATCAAGGTCGGCATCGTGCCCGGCGACGGCGGCGCATGGCTTCTGCAGAAAATCCTCGGCTATCCGCGCGCTGCCGAGCTGTTTCTGACCGGCGACCGCTTTGACGCGGCGCAGGCCAAGGAGTACGGCCTCGTCACCGACGTCGTCCCCGACGACGAACTGCTGGACCGGGCGATCGCGATCGCCGAGCGCATCGTGTGCAACCCGCCGCGCGCGCTGCGGCTCACCAAGCGATTGCTCCGCGAGGCGCAGCACAGCCGGATGAGCGACATCCTCGAACTCAGCGCCGCCTATCAGGCGATCGTCCACGAAACCGCCGACAACCGCGAGGCGATCGACGCCTTCGTCGCAAAACGCCCCCCCGTTTTCACAGGAGACTGAACCATGCTCGCCGAACGCGTCCTGCCGCTGTCCGGCATCCACAATTTTCGCGACTATGGCGGCTATGACGTCGAGGGCGGCGGGCGGCTACGCGGCGCGATGCTCTGGCGTTCGGCGCACCATGTCGAGGCCAGCCCCGAAGACCTCGCGGCGATCGACGCACTGGGGCTGGAGACGGTGATCGACCTGCGCGGCGACGACGAGCGCGCCGAGCATATGTGCCGCCGCAGCGACAATTTCTCGGCCCGCGTGTTGTTCGCGGGCGGGCAGACCGCGGGGCTGGCGCCCCACCTGCAGGCGGCGGGCGGCACGATCGACGCAGAAACCGCGCGGGCGCGGATGATCGACACCTATGCCGGCATGCCATACCGCCCGGCGCTGGTCGCGACGCTGCGCCTCTACCTCGCCGCGCTCGCCGAATATGATGCGCCGAGCCTGGTCCACTGCGTGGCCGGCAAGGACCGCACCGGCTTTGCCGTCGCGGTCGTCCATCGGCTGCTCGGGGTGCATGAAGACGATCTGATGCACGATTATCTGCTCACCAACACCGCGGGCAAGATCGAGGAACGGATCGCGCAGGGCGCCGCCCACATCCGCGCCCGGTACGGCGGCGAGATCCAGGACGATGCGGTGCGCGCGCTGATGTCGGTCAACCCCGCCTACCTCGACGCCGCGCTGGCGACGGTGCGGCGCGACCATGGCGATGTCGCCAGCTATGCCGAGGCGGTGCTGAACCTGACCCCGGAAATGCATGAAGCGATGGTGGACAAGCTGGTGGTTTAATCAAGACCGTAGCCCTGAGCCTGTCGAAGGGCGCTTCTCAGATAGGCGCCGTTCGACAGGCTCAGGGCTACGGTGGTTTTGTCGTTACGGGCCCTTCACCAGCACCCCGCCCTTGACCACCGCATCGACGCTCTCCAGCTGGCGCACGTCGGTCAGCGGGTCGCCGTCGACCGCGACGATGTCGGCGTAGCGCCCCACGGCAATCGCGCCGACGTCCTTTTCGCGGCCCAGCGCCTCGGCGGCGGTGCGGGTCGCGGCCTGGATCGCCTGCAGCGGCGTCATCCCATATTCGACCATGACGCGGAACTGGCCGCCGACCAACCCGTGCGGCATAACGCCGGCGTCGGATGCGAACACCATCCGCACGCCAGCCTTCACCGCCTTGCGGAAGTTGTCGCGCTGGATCTGGGCGATTTCGCGGTCCTTGCGCAGATTATCCTCGAGCACACCATTCTTCGCGCCTTCGGCCTGGGTGTATTCGGTGTTGAAGATGTCCATGGCGAACCACACCGGCTGCTTGCGAGCGACCGCCATGCGGATGCCTTCGTCGTCGACGAGGCTGGCGTGCTCGATGGTGTCGATGCCCGCGGCGATCGCGGCGCGGATGCCCTCGGCGCCATGCGCATGGGCGGCGGCGCGCAGCCCCCACTGGTGCGCCTCGTCGGCGATGGCGCGCAGTTCGGTTTCGGAGACCTGCAGCTGGCCGGGTTCGGTGTTGCGCGAAAAGACACCGCCGGTCGCGCACACCTTGATCACCTCGGCGCCATATTTGCGCTGGCGGCGGACCTGGTAACGCAATTCTTCAGGATTATCGCCGATGCCCTCTTCCTTGCCGTCCTTCTTTTCGAGGCTGGGCGGCAGGAAGGTGCTGTCGCAATGGCCGCCGGTGGCGCCGAGCGCATAGCCCGCGGGCACGATCCGCGGCCCTGTGGCATAGCCGGCATCGATCGCCTGTTTCAGCCCGATGTCGTTGCGATCGCCCGACCCGACGTTGCGCACGGTCGTGAACCCGGCGGCGAGCATGTCGTTGGCATTTTTGACCGCGGTCATGCCCCAGAAGCTGTCGGTGAATTCAAGGCCGCGATAACCGCCGATATCGGCGGGTCCGTCGAGGTGGACGTGCATGTCGATCAGACCGGGGAGCAGCGTCTTGTCGCCAAGGTCGATATGTTTGACGTTCGACCCCCAGCGCACCGTGCGCGCATCGGCGATGTTGGTGATGCGTCCGTCGGCGCCGACGAAGATCGCGGGATATTCGACCGTCTTGCCCGTCAGCACATCGACGTAGCGCGCGGCGGTGATGACCGTCTGGCCGCCGGCGTCCTGCGCCGACGCAGGGGCGGCGAAAATCGCCGCCGAGCCCAAGATGATTCCCCGCAGAAAACTGCCGAACTTCACTCGCGATTGCATATTTGATCCGCCCTGTTTTGGATGCCCTGACAAGGTGATGGCAAAGGTGCCAAAATTAGGACAGCGGAATCTTGTGCTGCGCCAGATATTCATAGTCTTGCCGACAGGCGTCGGCGACACTTTGCGCCTCAGGCGTCAACTCGGGCGGCGGCTTTTCGGGCGGGCCGAAGCCGGTGCTGGTCATCACCGCGTCGTACCAGTGCGACGCCCAGATGCCGTCGGTGTCGCGCAGCCCGGCCTCCCAGCGCAGCATCGCCGGGTCCCATGCGATGCCGAGCGCGGCGCAGAGCCGGACGAGCATTGCCGCCGGATCGCGCAAGATGTCGGCGCTGTCGATCACTGGCGGCGCATGGCCGAGCCGGTCGGCCTCGCGGTCGAAAAATTCGACCTGTTTGTCGGTGCCGAGATGATCGGGACGCACGGCGACGCGCTTTGCGGCATAGCTGGCGACGACGCGCGACGGATCGCGGATCAGGAAGGCGTGGCGAAGACCCGGCAAGTCGTCGTGCGCGACGGGGCCGACCATATGGTGCGCCATATGTTTCTGATACCAGATGGGTGCGCCGATCGGACACGGTCCGGTCATGCTGCGGGCGACGCCGTGCCAGTCGCAATCCATCGACGCCATGACTTCGTCCATCATCGGCTGCGGATCGCCGGTTTGCCGAAGGTAGGCGCCGTAAAAGGGCTCGTCGGTGACATGGGTGTCGGCACGGGCACCGAAGCTGCGCATCATTGCGGTGGATAGGTTGCGTGGTCCCGACCACATGGCGATGCGGACTGTCATTGCAACATCCCCCAACCTCCGTTCGTGTCGAGCGAAGTCGAGACACGTTGGCGCAGTGCGTTTCTCGACTTCGCTCGACACGAACGGGACCGGCAAGGCGGCTTATCCATCGACGCGCCCCGCAATGTCGCGCTCAATCAATTCCTTGTACAGCCCCTGCAAGCGCTCGACCATCGGCCCCCTGCCCGCGGTCAGCTGGCGCCCGTCGATCGTGTGCGCCGGGACGACCCCGGCGAAGGTGCCGGTCACGAATGCCTCGTCGGCGCCATAGACGTCGGTGAGCGAGAAATTCTTCTGATACACTGGAATATCATTCTCGCGGCAGATGCGGATGACGTTGCTGCGGGTGATGCCCGCCAGGCAATAATCGCCGCTCGACGTCCATACCTCACCCTTGCGGACGATGAAGAAATGGGTCGAATTGCACGTCGCGACGAAGCCATGCGGATCGAGCATCAGCGCTTCGTCGGCGCCCGCCTGCGCCGCCTGGATGCACGCGGTGATGCAGTTCAGTTTCGAATGCGAATTGAGCTTGGGGTCCTGCACCGCGGGATCGCCGCGGCGGACGTGGACGGTGAACAGCGACAGACCCTGCTCGACCGTTGCGGGCAGCGGGTCCTTATGCTCGGCGATGATCACGATCGTCGCGGGCGAGACGACGACGCGCGGGTCCTGATAGGGGGTCGAGCGGATGCCGCGGGTGACCATCAGGCGGATGTGGCAGGCGTCCATATCGTTGCCGTCGATCGTGTCGTACAGCCGCCGGGTCAGCGCCGCGCGGTCGATGCCGATATCCATCGCGATCGCCTTTGCGCCTTCCCACAGGCGATCCAGATGCTGGTCGAAAAAGGCCATCCGCCCCTTATGAACGCGAATCCCCTCCCACACCCCGTCGCCGAGCATGAAGCCGCTGTCGAAGACCGACACGCTCGCCTCTGCGCGCGGCACGAGCGTGCCGTTGACGTTGATGAGGATCGCGTCGTTGCGCGGATCGGGGACGAAATCATGCGTGCCTTGAGCCATGCCCGCGAACCTAGCCGTTCGGCGCCGCCTGTCGAGCGCGAAGGCCGGCCCACCATGCGCCGAGCAGCGCAAAGGCGGCGCCGAGCAACGTGCCCCCGGCGATGTCGCTCGCCCAATGGACGCCGAGCATGATGCGCGAGGCGGCGTTGAGCAGGATCATCGTCGCCGCGAGCGCCCAGGCCGCGATGCGCCAGCGCCGCAGGGCCAGCGAGGCGAGCAGCAGATAGACGACCGCCGCGCTCGTCGCATGGCCGCTGGGATAGGAAAAGCTCGTCTGGTGGTCGAGATGGGGGATCAGGTCGGGGCGCTCGACGCCGAAACCGCGTTTGAGCAGACTCGACGCCAGATTGCCGAGCAGCGAGGCCCCCCCCAGCGCGACGGCGCAGCGCGGTCCGCACCAGTGCCAGACCAGCCCGCACAGCAGGACGACGATCACCCACCGCGGCGTCCCGCCGCCGACCCAGCTGACCCACTGCATGAAGGAAATGAGGGCGGGATCGCTCTGATCGACACGAATCGCCAGCGCGTGCGACACCTGCCAGTCGGCGGTTTGCGTCCACCCCGCCCCGACGGCGAGGCCGAGGAGGATGACCGCGACGAGGAGGATGGCGGCGATGATCGGCGAATGTCGCCGCATCAGCCGTCGTTCTGCTGAATCTCGATCATGCCTACGATGATGCAATCATTGGGATCGGTTGCGTTATGCTGCACGGCTTCCCGTTCGCGCACGGTCACCTTGCCGCTGCTCCATGGGTCGCCGCAGCCGCCTTGCACGTCCAGCGAATATGTGCCGGGCGGGAGCTTCTTGATCTTGTATCGCCCGTTTTTCTTTACCTTGCCGCGATATTCTCGTCCGTCATCGCCCTTGGCCGTGATCGTCATGTTGAATGGCCAGCTGGTATCGATGGTACCCGCAATCGCACCGCCTGGCTGTCGCTCATCTACCGCCGCCGCTTGTCCGCCCGTCATGAGCATCGCGGCCGAGGCGCCCATCGCGAGCACCACGCGCCGGGCATTCCCGGAAGAAGGCGATTTCAGCCGCACGCCACCGCCGGCATCGACGTGGGCGCGAACACAGACACGACCCCCAGTTGCCAGCAATGTCTCGACCTGATCGACGTCATATTCCGAGAGGTCGAAGACCGTCGTTTCGCAGCGACCGCAGGCGCGATTGCAGCCTGCGGGGGCCATCGCGTCCCATTTTTCGGCGCAAGGCTCCGGGAAACTAACTCGCAAATCCTTCATCGCATTGCCTCCCCTCGCCAATCGTCCTCAGATATGCAGCGGCCGTCCGAATGCCGCGAGCACCCCCTCGTGCATTGTTTCGCTGAGCGTCGGGTGCGGGAAGACGGTGCCGATGAAATCATCTTCGACCAGTTCGGCGGTCTTGCCGATCGTGTAGCCCTGGATCAGTTCGGTGACCTCGGCGCCGATCATGTGCGCGCCGAGCAGTTCGCCGGTCTTGGCGTCAAACACGGTCTTGGTGAAACCCTCGGATTCGCCGAGCGCAATCGCCTTTCCGTTGCCGATGAACGGAAAGGTTCCGGCCTTGACCTCGTAACCGAGTTCCTTGGCCTTCGCTTCGGTCAGGCCGACACTGGCGATCTGCGGGCGGCAATAGGTGCAGCCGGGGATGTTGCGCGGGTCCATCGCGTGCGGATGATTGCCTGCGATCGCCTCGACCGAAATGACCGATTCGTGCATCGCCTTGTGCGCGAGCCATGGCGGCGCGGTGACGTCGCCGATCGCCCAGATGCCGGGGACGTTGGTGCGACACATCGCGTCGGTGTCGATATGGCCCTTGGTCGTCTTCACGCCGAGCGCTTCGAGGCCGATATTCTCGGTGTTCGGGACGATACCGATGGCGACGATCGCGTGGCTGAATTCGGCACTTTCGGTCTTGCCGTCCTTGGTCTTGATCTTCGCGGTGACGCCGGTGGCGGTCGCCTTGAGTTCTTCGACCCCGGCGCCGGTGAAGATGGTCATGCCCTGCTTCTTGAGCTGCTTTTCGAGGAACGCCGACACGTCGGCATCCTCGACCGGCACGACGCGGTCGAGCATTTCGACCACGGTAACGTCGGCGCCCATGTCGCTGTAGAAGCTCGCAAATTCGATCCCGATCGCGCCCGATCCGATGACGAGCAATTTCTTCGGCATTTCGGGCGGAACGAGCGCGTGGCGATAGGTCCAGATGCGCTTGCCGTCGGCGGGCGCGAACGGCAGGTCGCGGGCGCGGGCGCCGGTGGCGACGATGATATTCTTGGCGGTCAGGGTTTCGGTCGCCTTCTCGCCCCTCACTTCCAGCTTGCCCGGCGCGGTCAGCTTGCCTTCGCCCATATGGACGGTGATCTTGTGCTTCTTCATCAGGAAGGCGACGCCCTGGCTGAGCTGTTTGGCGACGCCGCGGCTGCGTTTCACGACGGCGTCGATATCGGCGCTGATCTGTTGCGCGATCAAGCCGTAATCGCCCGCATGCTGCATATAATGGTAGATTTCGGCCGAGCGCAGCAGCGCCTTGGTCGGGATGCAGCCCCAGTTGAGGCAGATGCCGCCCAGATTCTCGCGCTCGACGATCGCGGTTTTCAGACCGAGCTGCGCCGCGCGGATCGCCGCGACATAGCCGCCGGGGCCGGAGCCGAGGACGATGAGGTCGTAGTTGGTGTCAGACATTGTTTAATCTTCGTCCTTTCCACGAAGCCAAGTCGGTCGCGACTTCCAAGGAAGAGCGCGTTCAGCACCGATCAACTTTCGTTTGCCTCTCATCGTAGTTACGCCGAGCCATAAAGATGGTCGTCTAACCACGCCGAAAATGTTTGCGTACCTTTCATACGATCTAAAATGTCGGACTGCATCGGAGTCGTCCACAAACAGCTTCAAAAAACCGCCAGGTTCGATCGTGTATGGGAAATTCACATCCTCCGGCCCTTCGTTATGCAGCGCCGTGTACCTTACCTGCTTTCGCCTCAGAGGACCCACGAACCAAGAAAGCTCGACGATTGCGATGGCGGTGCTCGAACGATTATTTATGTAGACAAATGGAAGCTCCGCGTTTGGCCCAGCGCCAAACCATTCCCAGCCAACATGCAAATTGAACTTCTCTTTTTCATTTCGCATGACCGTCCAGATAGCGGTAAATGTCCCCAATATTGTGCCCGCTCCAGCCAGTCCCAGCGTAAGCCAGTCGACTAAATTTGGCTCATTACCAAGCAACCTAAGCCACCAGCCCCAGCGGGTTCTCCACCAGTTCCTTGAACGTCTTCATCAGCAGCGCGCCGTCAGCGCCATCAATCGCGCGGTGATCGAAGCTGCCGGTCGCGCTCATCACCGTCGCGATCGCGAGCGCGTCGTCGACGATGTACGGCCGCTTCTCGCCCGCGCCGATCGCCATGATCATCGCCTGCGGCGGGTTGATCACTGCCGTGAACTGCTTGATCCCCATCATCCCCATGTTCGAGATGCTGGCGGTGCCGCCCTGATATTCCTCGGGCTTCAGCTTGCCTTCCTTGGCGCGGCCCGCGAGTTCGGCCATTTCGGTCGAGATTTTCGACATCGATTTGCCGCCCGCATCGGTGATGATCGGGGTGATCAGCCCGCCGGGGATGCTGACCGCGACCGAGATGTCGGCGCGGCTGTATTTGCGCATCACGTCGCCGCCGAAGCTGACGTTGCACGCGGGGACGCGTTCGAGCGCGACCGCGAGCGCCTTGATCAGCATGTCGTTGACGCTGAGCTTGACGCCGCGGCTTTCGAGGCTGGCGTTGAGTTCGCCGCGCAGCTTGAGCAGCGCGTCGAGGCGGATGTCGACGGTCAGATAGATGTGCGGCGCTTCCTGCATCGACTGGCTGAGACGGCGCGCGATCGTCTTGCGCATGCCGCTGAGCTTTTCGTCCTGGTGCGGGATGCCGAAATCGGGGATCGGGCCGGCGGTGGTCGGTGCGAGCGCTGCGGTCGTCGCTGCGGCTGCGGGAGCAGCGGTTGCCGCGGGAGCGGCGGCGCCAGCGGGCGCGCCGTCGAGGTCGGCCTTGACGATGCGGCCACCCGGGCCGGTGCCGGTCAGGCTCTTGAGGTCGATGCCCTGTTCTGCAGCAAGGCGCCTGGCGAGCGGGCTAGCCTTGATGCGGTCGCCTTTATCCGTTGTCCCAGCGGAAGCAGGAACCGGTGGCGTGGGTGCGCTGACGGGAGCGGCCCCAGCTTCCGCTGGAGCGAAGTCTTTGGCGGGCGCGGGCGCTTCGGCCTTCGGTTCGGCAGCGGGAGCCGGCGCCGCCTTCGCGCCCACCTCTTCGCCCTCACCCGTGATCGTCGCGATCACGGTGCCGACCTTCACATTGTCGGTACCCTCAGCGACCAGGATCTGGCTGACGACGCCCTCGTCGATCGCTTCGAATTCCATCGTCGCCTTGTCGGTTTCGATTTCGGCGAGCAGGTCGCCCGATTTGACCGTGTCGCCCTCCTTCACCAGCCATTTGGCGAGGGTCCCCTCCTCCATCGTCGGTGAAAGGGCGGGCATTTTCAGTTCGATCGGCATCGTCTTTTTCGTCCCCATTGGCCTTGGGCGTCAGTCTGGCAGGCCGGACCTGCCGCTACGGTTTCTCCCTCGTCATAAGAGCATCGTTCGTCAACGTCCACCGGGGCAAACTTGCCTTTCATACGAATGTGACGCAGTCTCTCCTGACAAAAGCACAAGGGGGGTCGGGGCGATGCGGACATATCTGGTGGTGATCGACGACAGTCCCGAAGCGACGCTGGCGCTGCGCTTCGCGGCGCGGCGCGCGGCGCGGACGGGCGGCGGAGTGATGGTGCTGGCGATCGTCGCGCCGCAGGATTTCGTCGCGTTCGGCGGGGTGCAGGCGACGATCGAGGCTGAGGCGCGCGAACATGCCGAGGCGCTGGTGGCGGCGGCGGCAGACGCGGTCGCGCAGGAAGCCAATGTGACGCCGCAGATCATGGTCAAGTCGGGCAAGCCCGCCGAGGTGGTGCGCGATGTGATCGGCGCCAACGACGAGATTGCGGCGCTGGTGCTGGCAACCGCTGCCACGGGCGCACCGGGGCCGCTGGTCGCGCATTTCACCGGACCGGACGCCGGGACCCTGCCCTGTCCGGTGATGATCGTGCCGGGCGGAATCGACCTCGCCCGGCTCGATGCGCTGAGTTAGGCTGCGACCGGGCGCGGCAGCGCGGCGGCGCCCTTCGCTTCGTAGATGGCGAAGACGAGGACGCCGATCGCCTGCACGACCACGACGACGATGCCGAGCGTGGTCATCTGGCCCGCGAAAACCGCGAGCACCGCAAAGCTGGCGGCGACCCAGCCGAGGTTGCCGACCGCGATCAGGTTCGCGAGTCCCTTGCTGGGGTCCGGCTGGCGCGCGACGAACAGCATCAGCAGCGCCGACGGCAGGCCGATCCAGCCGGCCACGGTCACCACCCCAGCGCGGAGGCCGAGAAGCGCAGCGACCGTCGCCGTCGCAAACACACAGAGGACGAACAATGCGATGCAGGTGATCGCGTCGATGATCAGCGTATTCTTGAGGTTGAACAGGGACATGGTGGTTCTCCTTTCGGTTGGCCCTCCCCATTTGCGCGACGCGATGCGCCCAGTCGATTACGCCAGAGGTAATGGATAAGCAGAAAGCCGAGGTATAGCTGCGGCGGCGAAGGAGACGATCATGCAAGTCGCACCACTGGGCGAGCAGCTGCGCGAATGGCGCACCCGCCGCCGGATGAGCCAGATGGACCTGGCGCTCGACACCGAGATTTCGACCCGGCACCTGAGCTTCATCGAAACCGGACGGTCGAAGCCGAGTGCGGGGATGTTGCAGCGCATCGCCGACCGGCTCGAAGTCCCGCACCGCGCGCGCAACGCGCTGCTGCTCGCGGCGGGTTATGCGCCCGATTATCAGGAACGCCCGCTCGATAGCCCCGAAATGGCCGGAGTGCGCGCGATCGTCGACCATGTTCTGAAAGGTCATGAGCCCTATCCGGCGCTCGCGGTCGACCGCCACTGGAACATGATCGCCGCGAACGACGCGATTGCGATTCTGATCGCGCAGGTGTCCCCCGCGCTCCTCGTCCCGCCGGTCAATGTGCTGCGCATCGCGCTTCACCCCGAAGGACTGGCACCGCAGATCGTCAACCATGGCGAATGGCGCGCGCATATATTGGAGCGGATGGACGTCCAGATTGCCGCCAGCGCCGATGCCGGATTGATGGCGCTGCGCGAGGAACTGGCGGGCTATGCGGCGGGGGACGCCGATCACAGCGCCGAGCGTCGCGGCAGCCACGCCAGCAGCATTGCGGTCCCGCTGATCCTGAATACCGATGCAGGGCGAATCGCTTTTCTGTCGACGGTGACGATTTTCGGCACGCCGGTAGATATCACGCTGTCGGAACTGGCCATCGAGGCCTTTTTTCCGGCCGATGCGGAGAGCGCGGCGTTGTTGCAGAAGCTGGCGGGAAAGTAGGCTAAGCCCCTCCCCTTCAGGGGAGGGGTTGGGGTGCTGCGACTAACGAACAAGTTCGCAAGTCTCGCTGCCCTCCCCTGAAGGGGAGGGCTGAGTCCGTCAACGCCGCCGGCCTTTGTGTTTGATGTTCGCCGGCCGGCCGCGCTTGCCGACCGCGTGCTTGCCCGCCTTGTCCTTCGTGCCGTCGCGGCGCGGCGGGCGGTTGCGGTAGCCGCCTTCAGGGGCGTCGGGGAGTTCGAAGCGCAGCGCGCCGCTGATCGGATTGGCGTCGATCAGCCGCAGGTCGAGCCGCTGGCCGGTGGTGAAGCTTACCCGGCCATGCTCGCTGTCAAGACTGCGCGCCGCTTCGTCATAGAAAAAGCGCTCGCTTCCCAATGTCGAGACCGGCACCAGCCCGTCGCCGCCCAGCCCGTCGACGGTGGCGAAAAAGCCGAAGGGCTGGACCCCGGTGATCCGCGCCTGGACGATCTCGCCGGTCTTGCTGGCCAGATAGGCCGCGACATAGCGATCGACGGTTTCGCGCTCCGCCTCCATCGCGCGGCGTTCGAGCGCGCTGATCGCCTCGCCGATGCGCGACAATCCCTTGGCGTCGGCTTCGCCCAGCCCGGTGCGTTCGGGCAGTTCCTTGGGCTTGCCGGGGACTTCGAGCTTGTAGCTATCGACCAGCGCGCGATGGACGATCAGATCGGCATAGCGGCGGATCGGCGAGGTGAAATGCGCGTAGCTGCCGAGTGCGAGGCCGAAATGGCCAGCGTTGGCGGGTCCGTAATAGGCCTGCGTCTGGCTGCGCAGGATCGCCTGCATGATTTCGGGCAGCCGGTCGTCTTCGGAAAAGCCGTCGATCAGCCGGTTGAACACCGCGGGGGTGATGACCTGCCCGAGCGCGAAGCTCTGTTCGAAGGTTTCGAGATAATCCTTCAGGCTGACCAGCTTTTCGCGGCTCGGGGGTTCGTGGATGCGGTACATCACCGGCGATTTCTTCGCCTCAAGCGCCTTCGCCGCCGCGACGTTCGCGGCGATCATATAATCCTCGATCAGCCGCATCGAATCGAGCCGGTCGCGGACGCGGATTTCGGCGATCCCCCCGGCCTCGTCGAGGATCACCTGGCGCTCGGGTAGGTCGAGGTCGAGCGGTGCACGCGCCGCGCGCGCCTTGGCGAGCAGCGCCCAGCAGGCCCAGAGGTTTTTGAGGGCTGGGATTATATCGTCATCCCAGCGCAAGCTGGGATCGCTGACGTCCTGACCCGCCTCCTGCGGCCCCAGCTTTCGCTGGGGCGACGTGGATTTATCATAGGCCGCCTGCGCATGCTCATAGGCGATGTTGGCGCGAAGCCGGACGAGCGCGCGCGTGAAGCGCCATGACGTCACCTTGCCATGCTTGTCGATGACGAGATGGCACGCCATTGCAGCGCGGTCCTGCCCGGCTTTCAGCGAGCAGACCCCCGCCGACAGCGTTTCGGGCAGCATCGGGACAACCTGGTCGGGAAAATAGACGCTGTTGCCGCGCCGCCGCGCCTCGCGGTCGAGCGCGCCGTCGGGGCGGACATAATAGCTGACGTCGGCGATCGCGACGATGGCGCGGAAACCGCCCTTGTTTGGCCCGTCGAGATCGGGTTCGGCCCACACAGCGTCGTCATGATCGCGCGCGTCGATCGGGTCGATCGCGACGATCGGCAGCCCGCGCAGATCCTCGCGGCCGGCGGGGGTCAGCGGCAGTTTTGCCGCAACCTCGGCCTCGGCAATGGTTTCGGCGGCGAAGACGTGCGGAATTTCATGGCGCGCGATCGCGATCATGCTGAGCGATTTGGGCGCGAAGGGATCGCCGATGCGGTCGATCACCTTGGCCTTGATCGCCGGCCCGCGCCCGGTCAGTTCGGCGCGCACGAGGTCACCGACGCTGGCGTCGCCCTTGTCGGCGACCGCGAAGTCATAGCGCGCGCGCTTGTCGGCGGGGCGCAGCCACAGGATCGGCTTTCCGCCCGGTCCCATATCCTCGACGAGCACGCCGATCACCGTCTCGCCGCCGGCTTGCAGCTTTTTCATCGGGTGCGCGACATGGCCGCCGCCGCGTTCCTCGGTCCGCGCCAAGATGCGGTCGCCCATGCCGAGCGCCCGTTTGCGTCCTTGTTCCATCACGCGCAGCCGCGGCGCCGGCCCGGCGGCTTCCCAATGTTCGGGGACGGCCCACACCGTGCCACCATCGATCGCCGCGACGCGCAGCACGGTGACGCGCGGCAGCCCGCCATGCTTGTGAAAGGCGCGGCCGGGGGCAAGCTCGACCAGCCCCTCGTCGGTCATGTCCTTGAGCAGCGCCTTCAGCGCGACCTTCTCATTGCCGTGCAGCGCGAAATGTTTCGCAATCTCACGCTTGCCGACGGGTTCGTCCGACGCCGTGATGAAATCGATGATCTGCTGGCTGCTGGGCAGACCGGGTGCGCTATTCGGACGGTTTTTCATTCCCAAAAGCTATAGGCGTGCGGGCGGAGTTTACCAAGCAATCAACGTAGAGCGCGCAAATGGGTCAGCTATAGGGGATCCAGCGGCCGAGCGTCCCGGCGGTCAGCCACAAGCCCAGCGACAGTGCCGCCATCGCCCGCGCTCCAGTGGGCGCCTGGTCGGTCCAATCGGCAACCCGTTTGCGCCACAACCACTGAAAAGCCGCAGCATTGACCAACGCCAGCCCGATCACGACCAGCTTGCGCGCAAAGAGATCGGACGACGCCAAGGCCTCGCCGTCAGCGGCGAACAGGATGGTGCCGCTCGCGACCATCATCAGTAATCCGGTAATCGCTACCGGGGTCAGGGCGCGAGATAATTCCGCTGTCGGCAGCGCCCGCCACAGGCCGACGACGCGCAGATCGACAACTCCGATCCCGCCGACCAGCATCACCAGCCCGAGCAGGTGGAGCGTGTTGGCGACCGGATAGACCATCGCCGACCCGCGCGCCCACGGCCCGATGCCAACGGCATCGAGCCAGGTCGCGGCGGCGGTCAGCAGCGGTTCCACGCCGCCTGATTCAGCGTAGTTCGACCGTTTTCTCGCCGATCATCACGCGCTCGACCCGCATTTCGGGGGTGCCATCGCGCCGGACATAGCCGGTCAGGCGAAGCCGCTTGCCCGGCTCGACCTCGGCGCGCGACAGACCGCGCGCTTCCATCCGGCTGGTCGGCGCCAGGATCACGTCCCACAGCTTGCCCTTCCAGCGCATCTTGGCGGCGCCGTGGGGGTTGCCCCACGACAATTCCGCAAATGATCCGTTCAATGTGACTGGCTTGCTCTCGTCATACGACGACCAGCCATGGTGGGCAGCGACGGGCACCGCAATGCCGGCCAGGGCCGCCGCTGCGATCAGCATGGGAAAACGCATGTTCAGTCTCCTTCTGCCCCTCGGGCGAAGGCTACTGATGCGGCGCTACAAGCGCAACCCGATCAGTAAGTCCGACCGATGAGCACGCGTTCGACCGCGGGACCGCCGGTGAAGAAGCAACTGCCGTCAGCCGGTGCGGCGTCCAGCGGGGTATTGCGCATCGTCAGTTTGAGCGCTTTCAGCTGCTCGACGATCTTGTCGAGCGCCGCGCCGCTGGGGCGCGCCCATTGCACTTCGACCCAGCCAACAAATTTTTCGTCGCCCTTGAAATGCGCGGCCAGGTCGGTGACGTCGCGGCGGATGTTGGCATCGAGGCGCTGCTTCGCTTCGGCGTGGAGGTTCGACTGGATGTCTTCGAGCGTCGCGACCGCGTCGGCGACAAAATCGCCCTTCGCGATGAACGCCGAATTGAGCTTGCCATCGTCCTTGTACAGCCGGTCGCGGCGGATCACCGCGACATTGCCGCCCGCAACATCGCGCGGACCGATTTCGAGGATGATCGGCGCGCCCTTCTTGACCCAGCCCCAGCGCTTGGTCTGCGCCTTGTTCGCCCCGGCGTCGAGATGGACGCGCAGCGGCTCGCGAAACGCATCGAGCGTCTTCAGTTCGGTTTCGATGCCGCGGCAATAGTCCAGGATCGCCGCATCTTCATCGTTGTCGCGCAGCATTGGCACGATGACGATCTGGTGCGGCGCGATGCGCGGCGGACAGCGCAGGCCGTCGTCGTCGCCATGTGTCATGATGACCCCGCCGATCATGCGGGTCGAGGTACCCCAGCTGGTCGTGTGACACAGGCTGTGGCCGCCGTCCTTGTCCTGATAGCGGATGCCCGCCGCCTCGGCGAAGCCGGTACCAAGATAGTGCGACGTCCCGGCCTGCAAGGCCTTGCCGTCCTGCATCATCGCCTCGATCGAATAGGTCGCGACGGCTCCCGGGAAGCGCTCATTCTCGGGCTTTTCACCCGCGACGACCGGCATCGCGAGCACATCCTCGGCAAAGGCGCGGTACATTTCGAGCGCGCGCAGCGTCTCGGTCATCGCGTCGGCCTTGTCGGCGTGCGCGGTATGGCCTTCCTGCCAAAGAAATTCGCTGGTGCGCAGGAACATGCGCGTGCGCATCTCCCAGCGCACGACATTCGCCCACTGGTTGACCTTCAGCGGCAGGTCGCGCCAGCTTTGCACCCAGCGGCTCATCGCGGCGCCGATCACGGTTTCCGAGGTCGGGCGGACGATCAGCGGTTCTTCCAGCTTTGCCTCGGGATCGGGGATCAGCTTTCCCT
The DNA here is from genome assembly GCF_050916055.1 of Sphingopyxis sp. GTDB lineage: Bacteria > Pseudomonadota > Alphaproteobacteria > Sphingomonadales > Sphingomonadaceae > Sphingopyxis. The sequence goes on along the minus strand of NZ_CP051527.1, from coordinate 1,393,261 downwards.
TGCCGTCCTGGATCAGGCGGTGGTGGGTGACGACCGCCATTTCCTTCGCGAAACCATCGACATGGTCGGCTTCTTTCTCAAAGAAGCTCAAGGGAATGAACAACGGGAAATAGCAGTTCTGGACGCCGGCGTCTTTGATCGCGGCGTCCATCACCGTCTGGATGCGCTCCCAGATGCCATAGCCCCACGGCTTGATCACCATGCAGCCGCGCACCCCGGATTCCTCAGCGAGGTCGGCTTCGGCAATGACATCCTGATACCAGGCCGCGAAGTCGGCCTGCCGGGTTACGCTGAGCGCATGTTTGACCATGAGGTTTCCGTATTTCTGTCGCTGGGGCGGAGGAGCGCCCGGCTTATTTCTTTTTCGCGAGTTCGGCCTTGAGCTCGGCCACTTCGGCCTTGAGCGCGGCGATTTCGGCGTCCTTGGCCTTGCTGCCGCCCGCACCGGGGATGAAGGCGCCCGCCGCCTGCTGGAACATCTCCATATTGCGGCGGGTCAACTCGGCGAGCGGGTTCGATCCGAGCACCCCGTCGAACGCGGCGCGGACGTCCTGCTGGTTCTTGCGGAACGCAGTCATCGACGCTTCGAGATATTGCGGCACCATCGACTGCATCTTGTCGCCATACATGCCGATCAGGTGGCGCAGGAAATTGACCGGCAGCAGCGTTTCGCCGCGGGTTTCCTCGTCCATGATGATCTGGGTCAGCACATTATGGGTAATGTCGTCGCCGCTCTTGGCGTCGACGACGCGGAATTCGCGGCCGTCGCGCACCATCGTGCCGAGATCCTCGAGCGTGATATAGCAGCTGCGCTCGGTGTCATAGAGGCGGCGGTTGGCATATTTCTTGATCGTGACGACGCCGTCGTCCGCCGTCGTCCTGGACTTCGCCATCTTGATCCGCGCTCCCTTAAATTCCGTCGGCAAAGGCGACGCTGCGACGCCCCGACCTCGGGACCCGAAAAGCAATAGCACCAAATTATGATGCGTCGCAACATGCGCGCCGGAAGCGCGGCCCAAGCGCTTGCCGATTCGAGAGAAATTGGGCGGCGTCCAACTTCTTCCGCGACGGCAAAGGCCGTTCAATCGTGGGATGAAGCGCGCGAAAGCCAGCGCGGGCTGCATGACTGCATGTCGAGATGGCGCAACCCGCTACCAAGCCGCTAAAGCAATATAGTTACGCACGATACGACCGACTTGATATTCCGGAACAGATTTATGGCCAGTTCACGTTGTTCGTGTCGCGGTTGCACAAGCATATTATCTAGCGGCTGGCGCCGGAGCCAACGACAACTGTGGCGAAAATGGCACAGTGTCACATCCATCACCGCCAACTGTCAGGAAAACGCCATCAAGGGCTTGTGCGATGTTCGTTTTCGCGCTTTTTAAGCGCCAATCCGTTCAATCCTTCAGTTTCGAGCGGGCAACCGGGGAGTCATCCATGAATAAGTCGCACCTGCTTTTGGGTGCTGCTGCGTTTGCAGTAGCTATGTCCGCGAGCCAGCCTGTCCTTGCCCAGGACGCCGCCGCCGACTGCGTCGATGCCAATGAAAATGGCGTCTGCGATTCGGACGAGAATACCGACCGCGCCATCGTCGTCACCGGCTCGCGCATTTCGCGCCCCACCCTTGAGTCGTCGGTTCCGCTGACCTCGGTCAGCGTCGGCGAACTGACCGACACCGGCGACGTTTCGCTCGGCGACGCGCTGAACGACCTGCCGTCGCTGCGCTCGACCTTCAGCCAGGGCAACTCGACCCGCTTCATCGGCACCGCCGGCCTGAACATCCTCGATCTTCGCGGCCTCGGCATTTCGCGTACGCTGGTGCTGGTCAACGGCAAGCGCCACGTCACCGCGCTGCCCGGCGATTATCTGGTCGACGTCAACACCATTCCGGTCGACCTGCTCGAGCGCGTCGACGTGGTCACCGGCGGTAACTCGGCGATCTACGGCTCGGACGCCGTGGCCGGCGTCGTCAACTTCATCACCAAGCGCAATTTCGATGGGCTTAGCCTGCGCGCGCAGGGCGGCATCTCGTCGCGCGGCGACCGCGGCAACGTATTCGTCAGCGGCACCTGGGGCAAGAATTTTGCCGACGGCCGCGGCAACATCGCGATCTCGGGCGAATATGCCGAATCCGAACCGCTGTACTTCACCGATCGCGATGGTCTGACCGGCGCCTATTCGGGCCGCTGTCAGTATCAGCAGACCGATCGCACCACCGACGAGCTCCAGGCCGGTGACGGCATTCCCGACAGCACCTTTCTGTGCGGGATCAACAACGCCACGCTCAGCGACGGCGGCACGCTCGGTGCGATCGACGGTGTGGCAGCGGCGCGTCGTCGCTACCTGCGCTTCGGCCCCTCGGGCGACCTGTTCATCGACACGCCCGACGACTCGTTCTCGGACATCGGTTCGACGGGCAACCAGCAGGGCGGTCAGGGTTCGACCCTGCGCAACACCGGTCAGCTCGCTGCCGGCCTGAAGCGCTATGCCGTCAACCTGCTGGCCCATTATGACGTCAGCGACGCCTTCCGCCCGTTCATCGAAGCAAAATATGTCCGGGTGAATGCGGTCCAGGAAGGCCAGCCGAGCTTCTGGCAGGGTTCGCTGAAGGGCTTCTTCGCGAACACCCAGGAACAGTTCGACGCGATCCCCGAACTGCGTTGTAACAACCCGTTCCTGACGAGCCAGGCGCTGGCCACGATGCAGAGCTTCGGTCTGTGCACCAACGTCGCGACCGGCACCTTCACCATGTCGCGCTTCAACCCAGATTTCGGCGGTCGCGGCGAATATCACACGCGCGAAACCTATCGCGTCGTGGGCGGCGTCGAAGGCACGTTCAACGACGACTGGAACTACGAACTGTCGCTCAACTATGGTCGCCTCGACACCAAGATGCGGTCGCTGAACAACCTGAAGCTTTACGATACCGAGGGTAACCTCGACGGCTTCCTGCTGGCCATTGACCCGGTTCGCAACACCGCTGGCCAGATCGTCTGCCGCGTCAATGCCGATGCCGATCCGTCGAATGATCGCCCGGACTGCGTACCGATCAACGTGTTCGGCAATGGTGCGCCGAGCGCCGAAGCGCTGAACTTCATCAACACGACCTCGACCCGCGAAGAGCGTGCCGAACAGTTCGTCGCGTTGGCCAGCGTCGCAGGCGACCTGTCGCAGCTGTTCGAACTGCCCGGCGGTCCGATCGGCTTCGCTCTTGGTGCCGAATATCGCGAAGAAAAGGCGTTTTCCTTCTATGACGATCTCGTCGAGAGCGGCGGCACCTTCCTGAACGCCATCGCGCCGTTCACGCCGCCCAAGCTTTCGGTCAAGGAAGCGTTCGGCGAAATCAGCATTCCGCTGCTGGCGAACATGCCGCTGGCCGAGGAACTGACGCTGGGCGCAGCGGCGCGCGTGTCCGACTATAACACGTCGGCCGGCACCGTCTGGGCGTACAACCTGCAGGCGCTCTATGCACCGATCCCCGACGTCCGCTTCCGCGCTGCTTATGCGCGCTCGGTTCGTACGCCGACGCAGAGCGATCTGTTCTCGCCGTTCAGCGAAAACTTCGCGCAGATCCTCGATCCGTGCGACGTTGCCCGCATCAACAACGGCCCGAACCGCGTTGCCAACTGCGCAGCCGCAGGCGTCCCTGTCGGGTTCATCAACACCCCCGCCAACTCGCAGACGACGGGCTTCCTGTCGGGCGGCAACCCGACGCTGCAGAACGAAATCGGCAAGAGCCTGACGCTTGGCGTCGTGGTCGAACCCAGCTTCCTGCCGGGCTTCAACTTCACGGTCGATTACTACAAGATCAAGGTCGAAAGCCTGATCTCGGCGCTCGGTGCACAGCAGATCATCAACCTCTGCTATGACAGCGACGCCGGCATCGACAACGTGTTCTGCGCCACCGTCCAGCGTGATGCCAACGGCTTCTTCATCGAGCCGGCGGTGATCTCGGGCGGCGTGAACTTCGCGGCCCAGAAGACCGAAGGCATCGACTTCGACGTCCAGTATCGCCGGACGTTCGACAACGGCCACCGCCTGAACTTCCGTGCCATCGCGACGCATCTGCTGCGTCTCGACAACTTCACGGATCCGCTGAATGCCGCGATCCCGAATCGTCAGATGAGCGAACTGGGCGACCCGCGCTGGGCCGCCAATGCGAGCATCAACTACGACTTCGGCGAGCTCGATATCAGCTGGACGACGCGTTACATCGGCAAACAGACGATCGGGGCATACGAAACGCAGAACTCGTACAACGGTGCGTGCCCTGCTTCGGGGACCGTCCCGATCAGCGGCGCGACCTGCACCCCCGGTGCAATTATCGTGCTGCCCCCGACGAACATCGACGCGTTCGATCGGGTCTATTATCCGGATGCCTTCTACCATGGCTTCCGCGCCAACCTGGAAGTCGACAAGAAGTTCAACTTCTACGTCGGTATGGACAATGTGTTCGACAAGCAGCCGCCGCTCGGCCTGCTCGGGACCGCCGCCGGCGATCCGTACGACACGTTCGGCCGTTATTTCTACGCCGGTATCCGCGCCAGCTGGTAAGCCCAGCCGGAACGGTTCACGAAAAGGGGCCGCCTTCCTTCGGGAAGGCGGCCTTTTTCGTTGGGGTCGTAAGGCCGATGGCAGATTTGGGGTGGGAAGTGGCCGTAGGCTGAGGCAAGTATCGGTTCGGACAGCGAGCTTCATTCAGGGCCGATGGGCCGGGATTTTTTGTTTCACACAAAGGCACAAAGGCACGAAGATGCAGGTTTGCGGCCGCAAGGCCGCCTCCTCCTCATCGCCGCGCCGCTGCGCAACGCTCAAGGAATGACACCGCTTCGCGGTCAGCACGACATCTTTGTGCCGCCTTTGTGTGAAATAATCTTCGCCGCCGCCGGCCCCAAGGCGCTTCGTATCGGCTAGTACGCTCCCTTCGCCCCTTGGGTCCGCAAACGGTCGTTATCCGTCAGTTCCAGATGCGCTCGAAGCGAGGGCCGAGGCCGGTCAGCAATTCATATTGTGACAATCCGCTATGCGCCGCGACGTCGGGCAGGTGGTAATCGAGGGCAAGCCAGTCGCCCTCGCCGATCGCGTCTGCATCGCTGGCGTCGAAGGCAGTGAGGTCCATCGACACGCGGCCGATCAGCGGTAGCGCCGCGCCTTGCCACGTCGCCCCGCCCGTCCCGCCGTGGCAGCGCAGATAACCGTCGGCGTAGCCGAGGTTCGCTATCGCGACGCGGGTGTCCACCTGCGCTGTCCAGGTGGCGCCATAACCCACAGTTTCGCCGACGCGCACGTCGCGCACCTGAAGCACGAGCGCCTCGGGACAAACGACCTGCCGGATATGCCCCGCCGCTTCGCCGCGCGGCGTCCCGCCGTAGAGCGCGAGTCCGGGACGCGTCAGGTCGAAGGCGTAGTCGGTGCCAAGGCAAATGCCGGCGCTGTTCGCCAGACTGTAACGCCGCGCCGGGATCGCGTCGCGCAGCGCGCCGAAGGCTGCGAGCTGGCGCGCATTTTGTGCACTCTCTTCGTCGGCGGAGGCGAGATGGCTCATCAGCGTCTCGATCGCCAAGCCGGCCAGCGCGCCACTGACGGCCTCTTCGGTGGTCAGGCCGAGGCGATTCATGCCGGTGTCGACCATGACGTCGCACGGCTGCCCCTCGCCCGCGGCACGCCAGCGCGCCACCTGATCGATGCTGTTCAGCACCGGGCGTGCCGGCAGGCTGCGCGCCGCGATCATGTCGGCCTCGCCGACGCCGTGGAGCACCGACAGCGACACCCCGGCGGGCGGCGGCATAAGCGCCGCCGCCTCGGCCCAGGTGGCGACGAAGAAATCGCGGCATCCGGCATCGGCAAGGTGACGCATCACGGCGCGGGCGCCGAGGCCGTAACCGTCGGCCTTGATCGCCGCGCCACACGCCGCGCCGCTCTGCGCGGCAAGCCAGCGCCAGTTGGCGACGAGCGCTGCGCGGTCGAGCCGCAGGCGGAGCGAAGAGGCAATGTCGATCATCGTCCCGCCCCTACCCGCGTTCGGCGGCAGCGCCAATGGGGGTTCAGACCGGCGGTGCGGATGCCCGGTCCCACTGCCCCTCGACCGGATCCTTGAGCATGAAGGCCGCCACGAGGAAGGCGACGAGCACGACCCCCCAGGTGTACCACAGCCCGGCATAGGCATCGCCGGTCTTGGCGATGATGAAGCTGGCGATCAGCGGCAGGAAGCCGCCGAAATAGCCGGTGCCGATATGATAGGGGATCGACAGCGACGAATAGCGCACGTGCGGCGGGAACATTTCGGCGAGCAGCGCCGCGACCGGACCATAGGTAAAGCCCGACAGGGCGCTCAATCCGAGCAGCGCCAGCAGAATCACCGCGATGCCGAGCGGACCGGGGATCTGCTTTTCGAAATCATAGCCCATCGCCTCGAGCGCAGGTTTCAGGATCGCGGGATCCTCACCCGCGACCTCGCGTCCGCCGATCGTCACCGCGACGCTGTCGAACGCGCCGCCGCTGGCAACGACGGAGTAGGGGACGCCAAGCTTGGTCAGTTCGCCGAGGGTGCGACCGCAGACGGTAGCTTGCTGCGAGGCGAAGGGATCGAAGCTGCACTGCGATCCGGTGACGACCACCGGCGCGCGTTCGGCGGCGTTGGTGAGCCCGGGGTTACCGACGCTGCCCATCAGCCAGAACAGCGGGAACAGCATCACCAGCGTGACCGCATAGCCCCATACGATTGGCTTCTTGCGCCCGACGCGGTCGGAGATGTGTCCGGCCCACAGGAAAAATCCCATGCCGACCGCGGCGGCCACCCCGACCATGATCTCGGCCGCGGTATCCTCGACCTTCATCGGGCCTTTCAGGAATGCGAGGCCCGAGAACATCGCGGTGTACCAGATCACGGTGAGCCCCGCGGCGATGCCGAACAGCGCGATGAAGATACGGCGCGGGTTGCCGGGATAGGTGAAGGCTTCCTTGACCGGATTCTTGACGATCTCGCCCTTTGCCTTCATCGCCTGGAACACGGGGCTTTCGGACAGTTTGAGGCGCATCCACAGCGAAATGGCGAGCAGGATGATCGAGAGCAGGAACGGCACGCGCCAACCCCAGCTTTCCCACACCGCGTCGGACATCAGCGCCTTGCAACCGAGCACGACGATCAGGCTGAGCACGAATCCGCCGACGACGCTCGCTTGGATGAAACTGGTATAAAAGCCGCGCTTTTCGGGCGGCGAATGTTCGGCGACATAGACGGCGGCGCCGCCATATTCACCGCCGAGCGCCAGCCCCTGCAGGATGCGCAGCAGGATGACGATGATCGGCGCGACGATGCCGATCGTCGCCGCCGCAGGGATCAGGCCGACGCCCGCGGTAGCGACGCCCATCAGCGTGACGGTGACGAGGAAAGTATATTTGCGCCCCAGCCGGTCGCCGAGATATCCGAACAGCACCGCGCCGAGCGGCCGAAAGCCGAAGCCGACCGCGAATCCCGCCCACACGAGCAGGGTTTCGAGCGTCGCATTGTCGCTGGGGAAAAAGGCCTTGCCGATGATCGCCGCGAGCGTGCCGTAGATGAAGAAATCATACCATTCGAAGATCGTCCCCGCCGACGACGCGGCGATGACCATGCGGATGTCTTTTTTGGTCGGCGTGTATGGCACAGCGTCGCTCATAAATCGGTCGCTCCCCCAAGTCCGTTCGTCCTGAGCTTGTCGAAGGACTGCGCTTCCTTCGGACGTCGCAAAGACAGGACAGCCCTTCGACAAGCGCAGGGCGAACGGCTTGTTTTCTGCCTCCCGTCATAGCCGCTGTTCGGCCTTGCACAAGCGGGCGCGTAGGGGCAGCTTCGCGCCATGACCCAGTTCATCGACCTCTCGATTCCGATCACCAACGACGTCGTATCCGATCCGCCGGTGATGCGCCCGCAGATCACCTATATGACCCACGACAATACGTGGCAGCAGATTGCGATGTTCTTCCCCGGGCTGACGCAGGACGACCTGCCCGATGGCGAAGGCTGGGCGGTCGAGAGTCTGACGCTCAGCACCCACAATGGCACCCATATGGATGCGCCGTGGCATTTCCATTCGACCACCGACAGCGGGGCGACGCCGGCGCCGAGCATCGACGAGGCACCGCTCGACCTGTTCTTCCGCCCCGGAGTGAAGCTCGACTTTTCGGGCAAGCCCGCGGGGCATGTCGTCACCGGCGCCGAAGTCGAGGCCGAGCTCGCGCGAATCGGGCACGCGCTGCAGCCGTTCGACATCGTGCTCGTCCAGTCGGGCGCGGTGTATGGCACCGACAATTTCACCGATCAGGGCTGCGGCATGGGCGAAGAGGCGACGCTGTACCTGACGGAACGCGGGGTGCAGGTGGTCGGCACCGACGCGTGGAGCTGGGACGCGCCGTTCAGCCATACCGCGCGGCGCTGGGCCGAGACGCGCGACCCCAGGATCATCTGGGAAGGGCACAAGGCAGGGCGCATCCGGCCCTATTACCAGATCGAAAAACTCACCAACCTCGCCGCGCTGCCGCCCACCGGCTGGACGCTGAGCTGCTTCCCCGTGAAGATCGAACGTGCCAGCGCGGGGTGGATTAGGGCAGTGGCGTTGGTGGATTAACGGAGCAAGACGACCGTCCCTTGCCGTTCGTGTCGAGCGAAGTCGAGACACGGTCGCGCCAATGTGTCTCGACTTCGCTCGACACGAACGGAACTTGAGGTACGGCTACATCGGATAGCGCACGAGTGATGAGCGGATTGCGCCCGCTACAAATTCACCGTCGCCAGCATCCACAAGGTCCACGCCCCCAGCACCAGCAAGGTGCCGAAGGTCGCGACGACCCCGATCTGGCGCGGCACCGGCGGCTTGTCGTTGATCGGTGCGTAAAGCCCCGCGATATGCGCGACGCGGCCGATCAGGAAGACCGCGCCGACGATCATCAGCCCCATATGGTTGGCGCGCGCGGTTTCGAGCAGGCCTAGCAGGATGATTGTGATCGGTGCATATTCGGCGAGATTGCCGTGGCTGCGGCTGGCGCTGATCAGTTTCGCGTCGCCATGATCGCCGAACGCCGCGCGGACGCGCAGCCGCTGGCGCACGGTATCGATCGCGGTGGCGAGCAGCAGCAGCGCGCAGACCGCGGCGACGAAGGCGGTTACCGGTAATGTCATTGTGTCTCTCCCCCTGTTCGCGACGATCCTAGACCGAACGCGCGCGCATGGCGAGACGTCAGAACAGCCGCGACCCGTTCGGCACGACATGGTCCGGCGCGAACAGGATCACGGCGCCGGCCTCGTCGGCGAAACCGAGCGTCAGCACCTCCGACATGAACTTGCCGATCTGGCGCGGCGGGAAGTTCACCACCGCGGCGACTTGCCGCCCCGGCAGGTCGTCCAGCGCATAACGATCGACGATCTGGGCGCTGCTCTTTTTCATGCCGATCGCGGCGCCGAAGTCGATGACCAGCTTATACGCGAGCTTGCGGGCCTCGGGGAAGGGTTCGGCCGCGACGATGGTGCCGATGCGGACATCGACCTTCAGGAAATCGTCGAAGGTGATGGTGTCTGACGCCACCGCGTTGTGGTCGTGATTGACGTGCATCCATCACACTCCGTTCCGACCGTGTTCCTGCGAAGGCAGGGACCCATCTCCGGTCGGCTCCAGATAGCGCTGGCCGGAGATGGGCTCCTGCCTTGGCAGGAGCACAGATGGCTACTCCATCTCCAAAATCACCGCATCGACCGCCAGGCTGTCGCCCTGCGCGGCGTTGACGGTCTTCACCGTCCCCGTCTTTTCGGCGCGCAGGATATTTTCCATCTTCATCGCCTCGACCGTCGCCAGCGGCTGGCCGGCCTCGACCTTGTCACCCTCGCCGACGTGCAGCGCGACGAGCAGCCCCGGCATCGGGCAGATCAGATATTTCGACAGGTCGGGCGGAATCTTTTCGATCATGTGGCGGGTCAGCGGCGCGACGTGCCACGGCAGCACGCGCACATTGTGGATATGCCCGCGCGTCGTCATCCGCCAGCCGGCGCGGGTTTTCGCAACCTTCACTGCCAGTTCGCGATCATCGATCTCCGCGATCACCAACCGGTCGCCCGGCGTATATTCGAGCGCGATGTCGATGCGGTCGCCATCGACCTTGAGATGCTTCTCACCGACCTTGACCTTGTGGTCGCTGCCGCCCACCGTCACCTGCCATTTCGCGGGCGGCTCAAGCCGGTCGCCGAGCTGGCCGTCGGTGCGCCGCGCGCGGTCGGCCTCGGCAGACGCCATGAAGCCCGCGATCGCAGCGAGCGCGCGGGTGACGTCGGCATCGGTCGGGGCGCCGTGGAACCCCTCGGGATATTCCTCGGCGATGAAGCCGGTCGTCAGCTCGCCCGAACGGAAGCGCGGGTGCTGCATGATCGCCGAGACGAAATCGATATTATGGCCGAGCCCCTCGATCTCGAAACGGTCGAGCGCCGCGATCTGCAAATCGGCGGCTTCGTCGCGCGTCGGCGCCCACGTCACCAGCTTGGCGATCATCGGGTCGTAGAAAATCGATACTTCCCCGCCCTCCTCGACTCCCGCATCGACGCGCACGCCATCTACGCCGCGCTCGTCACCGTCCCACGCCGGAACGGGGGTGCGATAGCGCACGAGCCGTCCGGTCGACGGCAAAAACCCGCGATACGGGTCTTCGGCATAGACGCGGTTCTCGATCGCCCAGCCGTCGATTGTGACGTCGTCCTGCGTCATTTCGAGCTTCTCGCCCGCGGCGACGCGGATCATCTGTTCGACCAGGTCGATGCCGGTGATCGCCTCGGTCACCGGATGCTCGACCTGCAGCCGCGTGTTCATTTCGAGGAAGTAAAAGCTTTCGCCCGTCGGATCGGCGCCCGAGACGATCAGTTCGACCGTGCCCGCGCTGTAATAGCCGACCGCACGCGCCAGTGCGACGCACTGTTCGCCCATCGCCTGACGCATTTTGGGCGTGACAAACGGCGACGGCGCTTCCTCGACGACCTTCTGATGGCGGCGCTGGATCGAACATTCACGCTCGTTCAGATACAGTATATTGCCGTGCTGATCGCCGAGGATCTGGATCTCGATATGGCGCGGGTTGAGGATAAACTTCTCGATAAACACCCGGTCGTCCCCAAAGCTGTTCAGCCCCTCGCGCTTGGTCGCCTCGAACCCTTCGCGGACGTCCTTTTCGTCATAGGCCAGCCGCATCCCCTTGCCGCCGCCGCCCGCCGACGCCTTCATCATCACCGGATAGCCGATCTCGTTCGAAATCCGCACCGCATGTTCGGTATCGTCGATCTCGCCGACGAAGCCGGGGACGACGTTGACGCCGGCTTCCAGTGCGAGCTTCTTCGACTCGATCTTGTCGCCCATCGCGGCGATCGCGTTCACCGGCGGGCCGATGAAGGCGATATTTTCCTTGGCGAGGGCCTCGGCAAAGCTGGTGCGTTCGGACAGGAAGCCATAGCCCGGATGCACCGCCTCGGCGCCGGTCGCCTTGCACGCGGCGATGATCTTGTCGGCGATCAGATAGGATTCGGACGCGGGCGACGGCCCGATATGCACCGCCTCGTCGGCCATCTGGACGAAGGGCGCGCGTGCGTCGGCGTCCGAATAGACGGCGACGGTCGCGATGCCCATGCGGCGCGCGGTCTTGATGACACGGCAGGCGATTTCACCGCGGTTGGCGATCAGGATTTTTTTGAACACTTCATTCTCCCCTCCCGCCTGCGGGAAGAGCCGGGGGAGGGCCTGTCCGCAAGGGAAATCGAAACTTGCTCGGAGGGAACAAGCCCTCCCCTAACCCCTCCCGCAAGCGGGAGGGCAATCATTTTATCGGATCGCCGTGCATGAACATGCCCGATGCGAACATCAGCCAGTACAAAAGCGCGACAATCAACAACGTCACGATAACGGGCCGCTAACCCTTCACTCAGCCGCCGCCATCCGCATCGGCTCCTCGCCCTCCATCGGCCTCAGCCCCAGCTTCGCGAGCAGCGCCGCATCCTTGCTATCCCCAGCATTCGCGGTCGTTAGCAGCTTGTCGCCGGTGAAGATGCTGTTCGCCCCCGCCATGAAGCAGAGCGCCTGCGTCGCCTCCGACATGCTCTCGCGCCCCGCGCTTAACCGCACCATGCTCAGCGGCATGGTGATGCGCGCCACCGCGACGGTGCGGACAAATTCAATGTCGTCGATCTTGGCGAGCGGGGTGTCGGCCAGCATGTCGCCGAGCACCGTGCCCTTCACCGGCACCAGCGCGTTGATCGGCACGCTGCCCGGATGTTCGGGCAAGGTCGCGAGCGCGTGAATAAAGCCGACGCGGTCGGCGCGCGTTTCGCCCATGCCGACGATGCCGCCCGAACAGACGTTGATCCCGGCGCTGCGCACTTCCTCGAGCGTGTCGAGCCGCTCCTGAAAGGTGCGCGTCGTAATGACATTGCCGTAATTTTCCGGCGAGGTGTCGATATTGTGGTTGTAATAATCGAGCCCCGCAACCGCGAGCGTCTGCGCCTGCTCCTTGCTCAGCATCCCCAGCGTCATGCAGGTTTCCATGCCCATCGCGCGCACGCCTTCGACCATCTCGACAATCGCGGGCATGTCGCGGTCCTTGGGGTTGCGCCAGGCGGCGCCCATGCAGAAACGCTGCGAGCCGGAATCTTTTGCCTGCGCCGCGGCTTGCAGCACCGCGCGGACGTCCATCAGCTTGGTGGCTTTCAGGCCGCTGTCAGCGTGCTTCGACTGCGAGCAATAGCCGCAATCCTCAACGCAGCCGCCGGTCTTGATGCTGAGCAGGGTGCACAGCTGGATCTCGCCGCGCGCGTGGTGGCGGCGGTGGACGCTTTGCGCCTCCCACATCAGTTCGTCGAACGGCAGGTCGAAGAGGGCGGCGATTTCTTCGCGGGTCCAGTCGATACGCGACTCCCCTCCCGCCTGCGGGAGGGGCAGCGAGACTTGCGAACGCAGTTCGCTAGTCGCAGCGGGGTGGGCATTTCGGGCGCTGGAGCTCGCTTCGCTCGCGCCCACCCCTAACCCCTCCCGCAAGCGGGAGGGGGACTGAATTTCATTACTCACGCAGCTTCTCCAATCGGCGGCATATTATGCCCCAGCAAGCGCAGCACATCGGCCGCGCATTCCACAACATTCGATCCCGGCCCATAAATCCCCTGCACCCCGGCATCGCGCAGGAAATCATAATCCTGCGGCGGGATCACCCCGCCCGCGATTACCTTGATGTCGGTGCGGCCCGCTTCGCGCAGCTTGTGGATAAGTTCGGGGATAAGTGTCTTGTGCCCCGCCGCCAGACTCGATGCGCCGACGACGTCGACCCCGCTGTCGAGCGCCAGCACCACCGTCTCGTCGGGGGTCTGGAACAGCGGTCCCGACACGATGTCGAACCCCATGTCGCCGAACGCCGACGCGATGACGTTGGCGCCGCGGTCGTGTCCGTCCTGCCCCATCTTGGCGACCAGCAGCTTGGGCCGACGACCCAACCGCCGCGTCACCGCCTCGACGCCGTCCACCACCTGCGCCCAGCGCGCGTCACCTTCATAGGGCGCGGCATAGACCCCCTTCACCGGCGTCGGCTGGGTGCCATAACGGTCGAAACTTTCTTCCATCGCCGACGAAATCTCGCCCAGCGTCGCGCGCGCCCGCGCGGCTTCCACCGCCAGCGCGAGCAGGTTGTTCTCGATGCTCGATGGCTTGGCCGCGCCATCGCGCAGCGCGGTCAGCGCCGCCTGGCACGCCGCCTCGTCGCGCTCGGCCTTGGTCTTTTTGATCCTCGCAATCTGCCCCTCGCGCACCTTGGCGTTATCGATGTCGAGCGTTTCAAGCAGATCCTCGTCCTTCAGACGATATTTGTTCACGCCCACGATGACATCGTCGCCGCGGTCGACGCGCGCCTGCCGCGCCGCCGCCGCGGTCTCGATCATCGCCTTGGGCCAGCCCGCCGCGACCGCCTTCGCCATGCCGCCTTCGGCCTGGACGCGGTCGATGATCTCCTGCGCCTTGTCGACCAGCTCCTGCGTCAACGCCTCGACATAGTAAGAACCACCCAGCGGATCGACGACCTTGGTCATCCCCGTTTCTTCCTGGATGACGATCTGGGTGTTGCGCGCGATGCGGGCGGAGAAATCGGTCGGCAGTGCGATCGCTTCGTCGAGCGCGTTGGTGTGCAGCGACTGGGTGCCGCCGAGCATTGCCGCCATCGCCTCGATCGTCGTGCGCATCACATTGTTGTACGGGTCCTGCTCGGTCAGTGACACCCCCGACGTCTGGCAATGCGTGCGCAGCATCTTCGACCGCTCGTCCTGCGCGCCAAGCGTTGTCATCGCGCGGTGCCACAACACGCGCGCCGCGCGCAGCTTGGCGATTTCCATGAAGAAATTCATGCCGATCGCGAAAAAAAAGCTCAGCCGCCCGGCGAATTTGTCGATGTCGAGCCCCGACGCGACGCCATATTTCACATATTCCATGCCGTCGGCGATGGTGAAGGCCAGCTCCTGCACCTGTGTCGCGCCGGCTTCCTGCATATGATAGCCGGAGATCGAGATGCTGTTGAATTTTGGCATCTCGCGCGACGTGTAGCCAAAGATGTCGCTGATGATCCGCATGCTCGGTTCGGGCGGATAGATGTACGTGTTGCGGACCATGAACTCCTTCAGAATGTCGTTCTGGATGGTCCCGTCGAGCAGCTTGCGATCGACCCCCTGCTCCTCGCCCGCGACGATGAAGAAAGCGAGGATCGGGATCACTGCGCCGTTCATCGTCATGCTGACCGACATCTGGTCGAGGGGAATGCCGTCGAACAGGATCTTCATATCCTCGACGCTGTCGATCGCGACCCCCGCCTTGCCGACATCGCCGGTGACGCGGGGATGGTCGCTGTCATACCCGCGGTGCGTCGCAAGGTCGAAGGCGACCGACAGGCCTTTCTGCCCCGCGGCGAGGTTGCGGCGATAAAAGGCGTTCGATTCCTCGGCGGTCGAAAAGCCTGCATATTGCCGGATCGTCCATGGGCGGCCCGCATACATCGACGCGCGCACGCCGCGGGTGAAGGGCGCGAAACCGGGCAGGCCGGGGTCGGTGGTGACGTCCTCGGCCGTGTAGAGCGGCTTGACGGCGATCCCCTCGGGCGTGTGCCAGGTGAGGTCTTTGCCTTTGACTTCCTTGTCGGCGGCGGCGGACCATTGGTCGAGGGTTGGCTTGTCGGTCATATGCAGTCTCTAATCCCAAACCCCCTCTCCCCTTGCGGGAGAGGGATGCGAAGACTTGGCGGCTTTGCCGCCTAGTCGTAGCTGGGAGAGAGGTCGCGGGCCGCAGGCTCGCCAACCAACCCCTCTCCAAGTTCCGGTAGGGAACAAGTCCCCAACCTCCACTTTCCTTCCCCGCAAGGGGGGAGGAGCAATTAATGCGCCTCCTTCGGCGTCTCCATAATCTCGGTCAGCACCCCGCCCATATCCTTGGGATGCAGGAAGAAAATCAACGTCCCATGCGCCCCGATCCTTGGGCTCCCCAGCACCCGCTTGCCCAGCCCCTCGAACGCCGCCTTGGCCGCATGAATATCGGGCACCTCGTAACACATATGATGCTGTCCCCCCGTCGGATTCTTCTCCAGAAATCCCGCGATCGAGGTGTTGCCCGGCAACGGCTCGATCAACTCGATCTGCGTGCCGTTCAGCGCGCCGTCGGCGCCCGGCGTATCGACGAAACACACCTTCACCCCCTGCTCGGGCAGGTCGAAAGGTTCATGGATCTTCGTCGCGCCCATCACGTCGCGGTAAAAGACGATGCTATCGGCGATCGACGGCGTCGCAACGCCGATGTGGTTGAGGCGGCCTAGTTTCATTGAGCACTCCAAATTTCGCCGGGTTTCATCAGCCCCTCACGCCAGGCACTGAGCTCGGCTTCACACTTCGCCAGCACGCTGCGCAAACCGTTCAAATCGAACTCCGCCTTCCAGCCATCAGAATCGAAAAGCACGCTCGTTTCACCTGCGGGATTCATGGAAATGTCGAATAGCACATTGCTATCCAACCTGACCTCGACCCCAATGATGTCAGGATCGTTGGCCGATACGAACTGATAACTCAATTGATCGACGTCGATCATTTCAGAGCGGAATATTGTCATGCTTCTTCCACGGGTTCTCCAACTGCTTGTTACGCAATTTCCGCAACCCCAACGCGATCCGCTTGCGCGTATTATGCGGGTGAATAACCTCGTCGATATACCCCCGCGACGCGGCGACGAACGGGTTGGCGAAGCGGTCCTCATATTCCTTCGTCCGCTGCGCGATTTTCTCCGGATCGCCGATGTCGCTGCGAAAGATGATCTCGACCGCGCCCTTGGCGCCCATCACCGCGATCTCGGCGGTCGGCCACGCGTAGTTCAAATCGCCGCGCAGATGCTTTGACGCCATCACGTCATACGCGCCGCCATAGGCTTTGCGCGTGATCACCGTGATCTTCGGCACCGTCGCCTCGGCATAAGCAAACAGCAGCTTCGCGCCATGCTTGATGATGCCGTTGAACTCTTGCGCGGTGCCGGGCAGAAAGCCGGGGACGTCAACGAAGGTGATAATCGGGATTTCGAACGCGTCGCAGAAGCGCACGAAACGCGCCGCCTTCTTCGACGAGTTGATGTCGAGCACCCCCGCCAGCACCAACGGCTGGTTCGCGACGATGCCGATCGTCCGCCCCTCGATGCGCCCGAAGCCGCAGATGATGTTGCCCGCATGCGCGGGTTGCACTTCAAAGAAATCACCCTCGTCGACCGTTTTTCGGATCAGCTCGTGCATGTCATAGGGCTGGTTCGCGTTGGGCGGGATCAGCGTGTCGAGGCTCGGTTCGGCGCGGTCGAACGGGTCGCTGGTCGGGCGAACCGGCACCCCGCTGCGGTTATTTTCGGGCAGGTAATCGAAGAAATCGCGCGTCGCGAGCAGCGCCTCGATGTCATTCTCGAACGCGATGTCGGCGACCGAGCTTTTGGTCGTGTGGGTGATCGCGCCGCCCAGCTCTTCCTGCGTGACCACCTCGTTGGTCACCGTCTTCACGACGTCGGGGCCGGTGACGAACATATAGCTTGAGTCTTTGACCATGAAGATGAAGTCGGTCATCGCGGGCGAGTAAACCGCCCCGCCCGCGCACGGGCCCATTATAAGCGAAATCTGCGGCACCACCCCCGACGCCAGCACATTGCGCTGGAACACCTCGGCATAGCCGCCCAGCGAGGCGACGCCTTCCTGGATGCGCGCGCCGCCGCTGTCGTTGATCCCGATGATCGGCGCGCCGACCTTCATCGCATTGTCCATGACCTTCATCATCTTCTGCGCGTGGCGCTCGGACAGCGATCCGCCGAAAACGGTGAAATCCTGGCTGAAGACATAGACGAGGCGGCCGTTGATCGTCCCCGATCCGGTGACGATGCCGTCGCCAGGGATGATCTGGTCCTGCATGCCAAAATCGGTGCAATTATGCTCGACATAGGTGTCGAGCTCTTCGAACGAACCCTCGTCGAGCAGCACATCGAGCCGCTCGCGCGCGGTCAGCTTGCCCTTGCTGTGCTGCGCATCGATGCGCTTCTGCCCGCCGCCCAAGGCAGCGGCGGCGCGGCGGCGTTCCATTTCGGCGATATTGGCGGACATTCGGCTCTCCCGGCGCAGTTCAAAGTGTCGTTTGCCCGGTTAGGGAGCGCCAGGCAAATGCGAATTGGCAAAGTTGCAAAGTCATAGTTTGCAAACTAGGCTGCCAACGATGGTTCAAAACCGACTCTACGCCGGGCGGCAACTTCGCCAACTTCGGGAAGCGCGCAACCTCCGCCAGTCGGACTTCGCCGCGCGGCTCGGCATTTCGGCCTCCTACCTCAGCCAGATCGAGCATGACGACCGCCCGCTGACCCCCGCCCTGCTCGACAGGCTGCAAAAGCTGTTCCCGCTCGAATGGGAAGAAGTCGCCGCCGACGCCGGCGATCGCCGCGCCGGGGCGTTGCGCGAGGCGGCCGCCGACCCGCTGTTCGCTGCCGCCCCCCTGCCCCCCGAACAGCTCGAGCGTGCCGCCCAGCAACAGCCGCAACTCGCCGACCAGTTCGTCGCGCTCCACGCCGCCTATCGCCGCGCGGGCCAACGGCTCCAGATCATCGACGAGGCGCTGACCGGCGGCACCGCCGAGGGCAGCCGCCTGCCGTGGGAGGAAGTGCGCGACTGGTTCCACGATGCGGGCAATTATGTCGACAGCATCGACCGCGCCGCCGAAACGCTGGCGGGGCAGCTGCGCGGCAAATCCCCCTCCCCCGCGATCGAGACCATCGAGCGGCGGCTGCGCGACGCGCTGGGCATCTCGATCGTCTATACGCAAACGCAAAGCCTGCGCGATTTCGACGCGACGATGCGCCATCTGGTGATCGACCCGTCGCAGCCCGCCGAAAGCCGCCGTTTCCAGCTCGCACACCAGCTCGCCGCGCTAGCCTTGGCGCGCGAGATCGCGGCGGTCGTCGAAGCGTCGCCACTGCGCACCGCCGCCGCACGACAACTCCTCCACGTCGGCCTCGCCAATTACGCCGCGGGCGCGGTGCTGATGCCCTATGCGCCCTTCCGTGCCAGCGCCCGCGCGGTGCGCCACGATATCGACCGCCTGCGGATGGACTATGGGGTCAGCTTCGAACAGGCCTGCCATCGCCTCTCGACCCTCCAGCGCCCCGGCGCGCGCGGCATTCCGATGTTCTTCTGCCGGGTCGACATGGCGGGCAATATCACCAAGCGGCACAGCGCGACGCGGCTGCAATTCGCGCGCTTCGGTGGTGCTTGCCCGCTGTGGATCGTCCATGAAGCCGCGGCGATCCCAGACCGCATATTGTTCCAGCTCGCCGAGACCCCCGATGGCCTGCGCTATGTGTCGATGGCGAAGGGGCTGGTGAAACCGTCGGGAAGCTACGCGCGCAGCCCGCGCCGCTACGCCGTCGCCTTGGGGTGCGAGGCGCAATATGCGGGGGACTTTGTCTATGCCGACGGGGTCGATGTCACCGCGCCGCAAGCCGCGACGCGGATCGGCCTTTCGTGCCGCATCTGCCCGCGCGACGATTGCGATCAACGCGCTTTTCCGCCGAGCGACCGGCCGATTTTGGTCGATCCAGATCGGCGCGACGTGGTGCCGTACCGGATCGGGTAACGACGCGAAGGTCGCCCCAAAGACCGTTCGTGTCGGGCGAAGTCGAGACACGTGAAGTCGCGCGCGAACCACGCGTGTCTCGACTTCGCTCGAAACGAACGGAAATAGTTGTTCCGCGATACGCTATTTCAGCAACACCAGCTCTTCCGCCATGCTCGGATGCAAGGCCACCGTCGCGTCGAAATCGGCCTTGGTCAGCCCAGCTTTCACCGCGACCGCCGCCGCCTGCAAAATCTCCGGCGCATCCGGGCCGATCATATGCAGCCCGACGACCTGGTCCGTCGCCTCGTTGACGATCATCTTGTACAGCGCGCGTTCGTTGCGGCCCGCGAGGACATTTTTCATCGCGCGGAAATCGCTGGTGTACACACGCACCGTACCCAGCTTGTTGCGCGCCTCGGCCTCGGTCATCCCGACCGCGCCGATCGGCGGGTGGCTGAACACCGCACTCGGCACATTGGCGTAGTCGACGACGGTCGGCTTGCCGCCGAAGACGCTGTCGGCAAAGGCCTGCCCCTCGCGGATCGCGACCGGGGTCAGCTGGATGCGGTTGGTGACGTCGCCAACCGCGTAGATGCTCGGCACTGACGACTGGTTCGTCTCATCGACCTGGATCGCGCCGTCCTTGTCGCGTTCGACCCCGACCTCTTCCAGCCCCAGCCCGTTGGTGTTCGGCACCCGGCCCGCGGCGACCAGCACGATGTCGGCGTCGATCGGATCGCAATTGCCCAGATGGACGGTCAGCGAGCCGTCTTCCTTCTTTTCGATCGACTCGAACGGCGCGTTGAACTTGAATTCGATGCCCTTGGTCATCGAAATTTGCAGCAGCCGGTCGCGGATCTGCTCGTCATAGCCGCGCAGGATCGTGTCGCCGCGGTTGACGATCGTCACCTTGCTGCCGAATTCGTTGAAGATGCCGGCGAACTCGTTGGCGATATAGCCGCCGCCCGCGATCACCACGCGCTTCGGCAATGTGTCGAGGTGGAACACCTCGTTCGAGGTGATCGCATGCTCGCTGCCCGGAAATTCGGGGACGAAGGGCCAGCCGCCGGTCGCGATCAATATGCGTTCGGCGCTGATTTCCTGCCCGTCGGCGAGGCGCACCTTTTGCGGCCCGACGATCGTCGCGCGCGTCTTGAACAGCGTGACCTTGTGATTGTCGAGCGTCTGGCCGTAGAGCCCTTCGAGCCGCGCGACCTCGGCCAGCACATTGTCGCGCAGCCGGTCCCAGTCGAATTTGCAATCGGGAACGTCCCAGCCGAAATGGCGCGCGTCCTTCAGATCCTCGGCGAAATGCGCGCCGTAAACGAGCAATTTCTTGGGCACGCAGCCGCGGATGACACAGGTGCCGCCGACCCGGTGTTCCTCGGCAATCGCTACGCGCGCGCCGTGCGACGCGGCGACGCGCGAGGCGCGAACCCCGCCCGACCCGGCACCGATGACAAACAGGTCGAAATCGAAATCGCTCATGTGGGAGACCCCTGAAAACTGGCTTGGCCGGCATTCGCCGCCGGCGCCTATGTGGTTACGTGGCGGCGCGATGCCAATCGATTTTTGCCATCACAGACAGTGGCGCGATTTTATTCGCCCAGCGCCGCGGCCATCAGCGCCTGCGTCGCGGGGTCGAACTCGACCGTGCCCTCGGCCAGCCCCTTCGCCATGTCCTTGCCCAGCTCCACCCCGAACTGGTCGAACGGGTTGATCCCGAGCAGAACCGCATTAGCGAACACGCGATGTTCGTAGAAGGCGATCAGCGCGCCCAGACTGCGCGGCGACACCTGGTCGAGCAGGATCGTCGTCGACGGACGGTCGCCAGGATAATTGCGCGCGCCATCCTCACTCGCGCGACCGGTCATCAGCGCCGCGCCCTGCGCGATGCAATTGGCGACGAGCGTTTCGTGATGCGCATCGTCGAGCAAATGGTCGGGCTCGCGCGCGACGACGAACTCGACGGGGACAAGGTGGGTGCCCTGATGGAGCAGCTGGAACACCGCATGCTGCGCGTCGGTGCCCACGCCGCCCCAGGTGATCGGCGCACTGGCGCGGCCGACCGGTTCGCCGGCGAGCGTCACCGACTTGCCGTTCGATTCCATCTCGAGTTGCTGCAGATAGCTTGGCAGCAGCCGCAGCCGCTCGTCATAGGCGAACACCGCGCGGGTCTGGCACCCGAGCCGGTTGGCATAAAGCTGATCGACGAAGGCGGCAAGCAGGCCGACATTGTCGGCGCCGTCGCACAGGCGGAAATGGCGGTCCATCTCGGCCGCGCCTTCCAGCATCTCGGCAAAGGCGTCCCAACCGAGCGCGAGCGCGGCAGGAAAACCGATCGACGACCATAGCGAATAGCGCCCGCCGACCGTTTCGGCGAAGGGCAGGATGCGCGTTTCGTCGATGCCCCACTCGATCGCGCGCTCGGGCATGGCGGTGAGCGCGATCACCCGCCCCGTGGCATCGGCAACCCCGCCCTCCTCCAGCCATTGCACCGCCGATGCGGCATTCAGCAACGTTTCGGTGGTGGTGAAGGTCTTCGACGCCACCGCGACAAGCGTGTGCGCCGGATCGAAGCGGGCAAAGGCTTCGTCGAGCGCGGCGCCGTCAACATTCGACACCACCGCGACATCGTAGCGGTCGCTGTGGCGGCCCAGCGCATCGACCAGCAGGTCGGGGCCCAGCGCCGAACCGCCGATGCCGATGTGGAGCAGATGGCGGATTTCGCCGAACGCCCCGGCCTCGATCGCATCGACCATCATCCGCATCCGCTGGTGCAGCGCCTGCGCGCGATGCACCGATTCGGGCGCGCCGTCGCCGCGCTCGGCGCTATGTTCGGCGGCGCGGTCTTCGGTGGGGTTGGCGATGCCGCCGGCGAACAGCGTCTTGCGCCGCCCCGCGAAATCCTGCGCCTCCGCCAGCCCGGTCAGGATCGCAACCGCGGCGTCGTCGAGATGGGTCTTGGCGAAATCGAAGCGGATGTCGGCGACGCTGCGCACCAGCGCGCCGAGCCGCGCATCGGGATCGGCGGCGACAAGGTCGGTGAGCTTTCGCGGCTGCCAGTCGGCAAGCGCCTGCCAGGTTCCGTCGGTCGTGGTCATGCTATGGACTTCCCTCTGTTCCCGTTCGTGTCGAGCGAAGTCGAGACACCGTGAGGCCGTTCGGGACCGATGGGCATCTCGACTTCGCTCGATGCGAACGGAATAAATCGTGGCTCAATCCATAGGTCCAGCGCCCCGGTCGCGCCAGCACCATCCGCCGATATTTGCTTGCGCGAAGACCTATTCATCGCCAAATGCCGCGCCATGACCGACGCCAGCATTACTGCCGATAATTCGCCCGCCCCGGCCCCGGCGCCCGCCCCCGCTTCGGCGAAGGAAGAGGCGGTCGATACCGTTCGCTTCCTCGCGCTGCTCGCGATCGCGGTGCTGGTGTTCCGCAGCTTTTTCCTGTCGCCGTTCAACATTCCATCGGAATCGATGCAGCCGCGGCTCTTGATCGGCGACTATCTGCTCGTCAACAAGATGGCCTATGGCTATTCGAAATACAGCCTGCCGTTCAGCATCCCGCTGATCCCCGGCCGGATTTTCCCCCGCACTCCAGAACGTGGTGACGTCGTCGTATTCAAGGCGCCGCCGGTCGCCGACAATGATTATATCAAGCGCGTCATCGGCCTGCCCGGCGACAGCGTGCAGGTGCAGGACGGTATCGTCTGGCTGAACGGCAAGCCGCTCCAGCGCGAGGCGATGCCCGATTTCGTCATTCCGGTGACCCCGAACATGGTCGAGGCGGCGCGCGCGACGGGCACCCTGCCCTGTTACGTGCCCGAGTTCGAGGAAGTCGGCGCCGACGGCCAGCGCCAGTGCCGCTACAAACAGTTCCGCGAAACGCTGCCCAGCGGCAAAAGCTATGCCATCCTCGACATTACCACCATCGCCGAAGACAACACCCCGCTCGTCGTCGTGCCCGAGGGACATTTGTTCCTGATGGGCGACAACCGCGATCGCAGCGCCGACAGCCGCTTCCCGGCGATGGAGAACCAGGGCATCGGGCTGGTGCCCGAAGCCAATCTGGTCGGCCACGCGCTGGTCGGAATGTTCTCGACCGACGGATCGGCGAGCTGGATCAATCCGATCAGCTGGTTCACCGCGGCGCGCTGGGAACGTATCGGGGACGGCTTTTGAGCGATACGCTGGATAGCGGGGCGCTGGCCGAGATCATCGGTAGCGCTCCGGACGATCTGGCGCTGTACGATCTCGCCCTGACCCACGGCAGCACCGGGAGGGCCGATTATCAGCGGCTAGAGTTTCTGGGCGACCGGGTGCTCGGCCTCGTCATCGCCGCCGAACTCTACACACGCTTTCCGACCGCGAGCGAGGGCGAAATGTCGTCGCGGCTGCACCTGCTGGCGTCGGGGGCCACCTGCGCCGCGATCGCCCAGCGGCTGAACCTGACCGCGCTCGTCCGCTTCGGCGCGCAGGCGCGCAACGACGGCGGGCGCTACAGCGACAATATCGCCGCCGACGCGATCGAGGCGCTGATCGGCGCGCTGTATCTGGACCGGGGCATCGACGCGGCGCGCGCGTTCATCCTGACCCAGTGGGCCGAGATGATCGACGGCGACGCCGCGGCGCCCAAACATCCCAAGGCGGCGCTGCAGGAATGGGCGCTCGCCCGCAAGCGCCGCCCGCCTGAATATGAAATCGTCGCGCGCGAAGGGCCCGACCACGCGCCGCGTTTCCGCGTCGCGGTCAGCGTCGGCAAGCTCGCGCGTGCCGAGGCCGAGGGCGCATCGAAACAGGCGGCCGAAAAAGCCGCGGCCGCGGCGCTGCTCGCCGAGCTCGAAGGAATGAAGGCATGAACCATCGCTGCGGCTTCGTCGCCGTCGTCGGCGCCCCCAATGCGGGCAAATCGACGATCGTCAACGCACTCGTCGGCCAGAAGGTCGCGATCGTCAGCCCCAAGGCCCAGACGACGCGCACCCGGTTGATGGGGGTCGCGATGGACGGCGAAACCCAGATCGTGCTGATCGACACGCCCGGCATCTTCGCCCCGACCCGCCGCCTCGACCGCGCGATGGTGGCCGCGGCGTGGAACAGCCTCGACCAGGCCGAGGCGATCCTAGTGATGGTCGACGCCGCGGCGAAACTCGGCGAGCGCGCCGAACGCGTGCTGCAGGGGATCGAGGGCAGGCCGGAAAAGAAGTTCCTCGTCCTCAACAAGGTCGATCTGACCCGCAAGGACAAGTTGCTGACGACCGCGACGACGCTCAACGAGCGCGTCGCCTTCGACGAAACCTTCTTCGTGTCGGCGAGCACCGGCGACGGGGTGCCCGAACTGAAATCGACCCTCTCGGCGCTGATGCCCGAGGGGCCGTGGCATTTCCCCGAGGACGAGGTCAGCGACGCGCCCGAACGCATGCTCGCCGCCGAAATCACCCGCGAGCAGCTCTACCGCCAGCTCCACGAGGAACTGCCCTACCAGTCGACCGTCGAGACCGAGACGTTCACGACGCGCAAGGACGGCAGCGCCGAAATCCACCAGCAGATCCTAGTCGCGCGCGACAACCAGCGCGCGATCATCCTTGGCCACAAGGGCGAGCGGATCAAAGAGATCGGCAGCAAGGCCCGCGCCGAGCTCGCCGAATTGCTCGGCCGCCCCGTGCACCTGTTCCTGCATGTGAAGGTCAAGGCGAACTGGGACGAGGACCGCGGCGTCTATCGCGACATGGGGCTCGATTGGGTCGATTGAGCGCGCGCCGAGCGCACCCACAATGACGCGTTTTTAAATCCGCCGACAATCGTTCGGCGGCGCGGCTCCGTTGAATCGCGCGTCGATCCACGCCAGCGTCGCCACCGCGCTTTCGCGCGCGCTGTTGCCATGGTCGCCGGACATATCGATCCAGTGAAGGCCGGTCCCGCGCCGGCACACCGCTTTCGCAAACTTGCGCGTCACCGACGGCGCGACGATCGTGTCGTTGCGGCTCTGCGCGATCAGCAGCGGCCCCGGCACCCGCGCCGCATCGACGCTGTTGGCGCGCGCGAACGTGCCGAACGGCTCGATCTTCGCGATATCCTTGTTCTTCGTTGCGCGGACGATGGTCAGGATACCAAGGATCGTGCCGAGCTTCGGCTTGGCGTTCAAGCTGACGCAATTATTCTGCGCCAGCCGGGTAATGATCCCCTGGTTCGCGCGATTGGCCACACCATCCATCGAAAAGCCGTACAGCGTCGACCAGCTGTGCAGCGCAAACGACAGCAACAGCGCGCGGGCATTTTTGTCGCTGCCCTCGCGCAGATTGGCGGCGAGGTCGGTCGGCGGCGCCGCGGCGGCGGTGGCGACGAGGGTCAGGTCGGGGGCATAGGATCGCGTCGCGGTCGCGGTCCACAGCGCGGCATGCCCGCCCTGCGATTCGCCCCAGACGGCAAAGCTGCTCCCCGCCGCGGCGCCCGGAATTTCGCGCGCCGCCCGGACGCCGTCGAGCACGGCGTTGGCGGTGTCCTGGCCGACGAGGAAGGGGTGCATCGTCGCGTTGCCAAGGCCGATATAGTCGGGGGCGACGACGACATAGCCGTTCCGAACCGCATCCATCCCGGCGCTCGCGGTGAAGAAGTTGGAACTGAGCGAGGGCGCACATTTTTCGGCGACGCCCCAGGCGCCGTGAGTCCACGCGATCACCCGGCGCGGGCGCGGCGGGATCGCTTCCATCGGCGCCGCAACGATGCCTGTCACGGCAAAGCGCGCGCCGCTGCCGTTGGTGGTCCAATATCGCACCCGCCACGCCTGCACGCCCGGCGGTGCATCGGCCATCGGTTCGGCGGCGATCAGGCGACCCGCCTGCTGCGCCGCGACAGGTTGTGCAAAGACCGAAAGGAAGGTGAGCAGGACGGCGGCAAGCAGGTGGCGCATGGACGGTCTCCCCGGACGCACGCCTCCTATCATGTCTTCGCCGCGGCAGGAATGGCCCACAATCTATTCCCGCGGCATCTTAGGACTCTTCGGTCGGCTTCTTCTTCGCCGCAGTCTTCTTCTTCGCCGGCGCCTTCTTTGCCGCCGGTTTCTTCGGCGCCGCCTTTTTCTTGCCCTTGGCCGGCCCCTTGGCGGCGCGCGCGTCGATCAGCGCGATCGCCTCTTCCAGCGTCAGCGTCGCGGGGTCGGACGTTTTCGGCAGCGTCGCATTGGTCGTGCCGTCGGTGACATAGGGACCGAAACGCCCCTCCATCAGCTTCATCTCGCCGCCGCTGGTCGGATGCGGACCAAAGGTGTTGAGCGGTTCGGCCTTGGTGCGCCCGCGCCCGCCGCCCGCCGCGGCTTCGGCGATGCGGACCACCGCGGCATTCATGCCGATGTCGAAGATTTCGGCGGTGCCCGCCAGCTTCGCATATTTGCCGTCATGGAGCAGATAAGGGCCATACCGCCCCAGCCCCGCCATGATCACCTTGCCGCTTTCGGGATGCGTCCCGACCTCGCGCGGCAGGCTGAGCAGCCGCAGCGCATAGTCGAGGTCGAAATCTTCGGCCGGAATATCCTTCGGGATCGACGAGCGTTTCGCCTCCTTGCCGTCTCCGAGCTGGATATAGGGCCCGAACCGCCCGCTGCGCTTGGTGACTTCCAGGCCGGAATCCGGATCATTGCCCATCGCCTCGGGGCCGGTGTCGGCGCCGTCGCTGCCACCGGCCTGCGCGAACTTGCGGGTATATTTGCAGTCGGGATAGTTGCTGCACGCGATGAACGGCCCGAACTTGCCGCCGCGCAGCGCCAGCTTGCCGGTGCCGCAATTGGGGCAAAGCCTGGGATCGGTACCGTCGCCTTTGTCGGGGAAAAGATAGGGGCCGAGGAATATGTCGAGCTCGGCGGTGATCTCCGACGGCTTTTGCTCCATCACCTCGCCGGTCCGCGGCTTGAAATCGCGCCAGAAACGTTCGAGCACCGCCTGCCATTGCGCACGGCCACCCGATACATCGTCGAGCTCTTCCTCGAGCCCGGCGGTGAAATCATACTGCACATAGCGTTCGAAGAAGCGCTCGAGGAACGCCGTGAGCAGTCGCCCGCTCTCCTCGGGAGAGAAGCGGTTTTTTTCGACCGTCACATACTCACGGTCCTTCAGCACCTGGAGAATCGAGGCATAGGTCGACGGGCGCCCGATGCCGAGCTCCTCCATCTTCTTGACCAGGCTCGCTTCCGAATAGCGCGGCGGCGGCTGGGTCTCGTGCTTCTCAAGCTCGACCCCGGTCTTTGCGGGCGCGTCGCCCTTGGCCATCGCGGGGAGCAAGCGCGAGTCGTCATCCTCCGCGTCGTCGCGGCCCTCATCGTAGAGCGCCAGGAAGCCGGGGAATTTGATCACCTGCCCCGTCGCGCGAAGCACCGTGTTGCCGGTGCCGTCGCTGAGATCGATGCTCGTGCGTTCGAGCCGCGCCGACGCCATCTGGCTCGCCATCGCGCGCTTCCAGATCAGCTCGTACAGCCGCGCATGATCACCGCCGCCGGCCTTGTCTTTCGAAAAATCGGTCGGGCGGATCGCCTCATGCGCTTCCTGCGCATTCTTCGCCTTGGTTTGATACTGGCGCGGCTGGTCGGGCACATAGCCGCCGTCGTAGCGCGTCGCGATGGCTTTCCGCGCCGCGCTGATCGCGCTGCCGTCCATCTGGACGCCGTCGGTACGCATGTAGGTGATCGCGCCGTCCTCATACAGGCCCTGCGCGATCCGCATCGTGTGGCTGGCCGAAAAGCCGAGCTTGCGCGCCGCTTCCTGTTGCAGCGTCGAGGTGGTGAACGGCGGCGGCGGGTTGCGCGTCAGCGGCTTGGTCTCGACCTGATCGACGGTGAAATGCCCCGCCTTCACATCGGCCTCGGCGGCGCGCGCATCGGCCTCGGTGCCGATCGTCAGCCGCTCGATCTTGTCGCCGCGCCAGCGCGCCAGCCGCGCCTTGAACGGCGTCCCCGCCATTTCGAACAGCCCGGTGATCGACCAATATTGCTGCGCAACAAAGGCTTCGATCTCGCGCTCGCGTTCCACGATCATGCGCAGCGTAACCGACTGGACGCGCCCTGCCGATTTGGCACCGGGCAGCTTGCGCCACAGCACCGGCGACAGGGTAAAGCCGACCAGATAGTCGAGCGCCCGGCGGGCGCGATAGGCGTCGATCAAATCCTCATCGAGCGCGCGCGGAGCCGCCATCGCGGTCAGCACCGCGTCCTTGGTGATCGCGTTGAATGTCACCCGGTCGACCGTGGCCGGCAGCGCCTTTTTGCTGCGCAGCAATTCCTGCACATGCCAGCTGATCGCCTCGCCCTCGCGATCAGGGTCGGTCGCGAGGATCAGGCGGTCGGCGCCCTTCGCGGCGTCCTGGATTTCCTTCATCCGCTTGGCCTTGTCGGGATACAGCAACCACTGCATCGCAAAGCCGTCGTCGGGATCGACCGACCCGTCCTTGGGCGGCAGATCGCGGACGTGACCATAGCTGGCCAGCACCTTGAAATCGCGTCCCAGATATTTCTCGATCGTCTTTGCCTTGGCGGGCGATTCGACAATAACCAACTGCATGTAAAATCTTTGTCCTAGCTGTGGCTTACGTACGTACGCGCGAGGGTGGCGCCCTCCGCGTCGTCGTCAACCGAAAATTTCCTGCAACTCGCCGGCGGGCGGTTCGAGGAGCGCGAATAGCGCGACCGCCGAAACATAACCGCCGATGACGCCGACGGCCGCAAGCATATTGCCGACGATAATTGTCGCCAGCGGGTAGTCGATGAGGATGGGCAATTCCAGAAGATCGGCGCCAAAGGGCGCAACCGAAATCACGAACATGATCAGACCCACGCCAAGCGCCGCCGGCCAGTGGCTCTCTAGCAGATCCCAACTCCGTCCCATTGCCGCGCGCCGTCCGCCGCCGTGCTGGACCAGAATCGTGGCAGCGAGATACCAACGCGCGAATAGAAACGCGCCGGGCAAGACCAGCAGCAACAGGCCGACCAGCGTGGCGAGGCCGGTCAAGATGCTCTGCAAATAGACATCGAGGATGCTTCCTCCTTGCGCCGGCCGCATAAAGCCAACGGCCCGCAGCGCGCTTCGGGTCAGCCACACCTGAACGAACGTCAGCGCGATGCCGTAGACGATGAGAACCCCGTTCCCGGACTGTATGCCTGCGGAACTCTCCACCGCCAGATCGGCACCAATGCCCAGCACCGCGGCCGCCAGCCAGGCCAGCCCAACGGGCAACTGGATCGTCCGTATGATGTCATAGGTTCGATGGAGTGCCGGACCGGTCAATCCCGCGTCAAGTTTCATATTCGGATCTTCCCCACCGCCCCGTCATGGCGCGAGGATTGCGGGCAGGCCCGGGCCCCGTCAAGGGCGCCGCGGTGGGCGCTCGTCAATTCTGCCCACGGAAATCCGGAGGCAGGACGCATTTGCCGGCGTCATATTGGCCGACGCTGCGGATCACCTCGCGTTCCTCGGGCTCGATCCGGCGGCCGCTGATCTGGCTGTCGATCACGCGGCGCACCAGTGCGTCGAGACGGGTGACGAGGTAGCAGTCGATCGCCGGCGGCGCGTGCGGATTGCCGATGCCGCTGTCGTCGGTCAGGAACAGGTAACGCGACTGGGTCGCCGCCGCCATCGCGCGCATCGCATATTCGGCCTTGTCGGCGACGCCCGACGCCGCGACCGGGGTGATGTGGATGCGCTTGGCGCGCGCCGCTTCGGCGGCAGCCCAGGTTCCCCCGAACTTGTCGTCGTGCGGCGGCGCGTCGGCGACCAGCAGCAGCGACTTTACCGCGTCGGGCCGCCACGCCTGACCCACCGCGCGGATCATCGCCTGGTCCATCGCCTCGGGATAATCGCCGCCGCCCGACGCATATTGCTGCGCGAGCCGCCCCTGCACGCGCCCGACATCGCCGTCGAAGGCAAAGCTGCGCGTGACATAATCGTCGCCGATGTCGCGGTAGAAAACAAAGCCGATCCGGATGTCGAGGTCGCGATGCCTGGCGGTGATCGCCGCGATGATCGAGCGCAGTTCGGACTGAAGGTAGGTGATCTCGTCGCCCATGCTGCCGGTGGTATCGACGACGAGCATCAGATCGAGCTTCGTCACCTTCGTCGCCGCCTGGCTGGCGGTCAGCCCGACAGTCTGGCCGCCCGCCGCGTCGGCGACCAGCACCGGGCGCGCGTCTGCGATCGTGCGGCCAGCCTTTGTCGCCGACACGGTGATCCGCTCGCTCAACCGGTCGAGCCCCGGAAAGAAGACTGCGCTACCGTCGGCCTGCGTCGCCATGGTGATGCTGTTGCCGTCGCTGCAGGTGACGACGACGTCGGCGAAGGGGACCGGCTGGCCGCTCCGGTCGTTCACCTTCACCGTCACGACGCGCATCGTGTCGACGCGCGGCAGGCTGCGCACCTCCTGCCCCACGTCGCTGCGATTGACATAGGCGGCATAGAGTTCGGGGTTGAGCAGATCGTCATGCTCGCCCGCGGTCAGCAGCCCCGATTGCGGCTGCGGCTGTGGGTAGGGCCGCGGCGGCATGATGCGCGCATCGCCCGACGATCCGGGGACCGGCGGGGCGGCAGCCGGCACGGCACCAGCATCGCCCGCCGACATAATTGGAGACGGCGAGTCGGCGGCGCTGCTGGACCGCGCCGAGCCCGTGACCATGATCTCGCTGCCCTCGGGCCCCGTCACATAGGCCGGGGGCGGTGGCGGCGGAGGAGGCGGCGGCGGCGGCGGAGGGGGTGGCGGCGGGGCCATTGGCAGCGGCGCCTCCTCGATCGCCATTTCCCGGTCGCGCTTGCTGCCCTTGGTCTTGGGGCCGGCGTCGGGCGACTGTTGCGCGGCCACTTCGGGCGCGAGCCGCGGCAAGGGATCGGCGGTGCGGCAGAAACCCTGCGGCGGGGTCGACCGGGCGTAAGCAGCCGCCATCGGGATCGGCGCGGGTGCCGAGGCAACCACCGCCAGCATCGTTACGCTCGTGAGATATCGGCTTCGCATCGTGCATCTCCCCACCCATGTGATACAATATCATCAGCCTGTCGCCGCGCCGCTGAACCGTGGCTGAACCGCGATGAATGGAGATCCGCGCGTTACAGCCGCGACACCTTCGCCCCGGCATGGCGCTCGATGCGCCCGGCGAGTTCGAGTTCTAGGAGGATGAACTGTACCGACGCGGGCGGCTGTCCCGATTGGCGGACGATCTCGTCGATCGCCACCGGGGTCGGGCCGAGCAGATCGATGACGGCGCCGCGGCCGTCGGCGCCGATGTCGTTCGCGGCGGACGCGGGCACGGGGGTGAAGGACTGCACCGGCTGGCGCAGCATCCGCGTATCGATCGGCCCCACCGCCTCGAGGACATCTTCGACCGATTGGATCAGCGTCGCACCGTCGCGGATCAGCAGGTTGCACCCCTGCGCGCGCGGGTCGAGCGGCGATCCCGGCACCGCCATCACCTCGCGCCCGTAATCGCCGGCGCGTCGCGCGGTGATCAGCGAGCCCGACCGCGGCGCCGCCTCGATCACCACCGTGCCGTGCGCGGCGCCGGCGATGATGCGGTTGCGCGACGGAAAATTGCGCGCCAGCGGCTCGGTCCCCGGCGGCTGTTCGGCGATCAGCAGCTGGTCGCGGCCGATCCGGTCCTGCAGTTCGGCGTTTTCGGGGGGAAAGGCCGCGTCGATCCCGCTGGCGATCACCGCCGCGGTCGATCCGCCGAGCGCGCCGACATGCGCCGCGGTATCGACCCCGCGCGCCAGCCCGCTGACGACGGTGACCCCCGCGGCGGCCAGGTCGGCGGCGAGCTGCCGCGCGAAGCGGCACGCCGCCGCCGAAGCGTTGCGCGCGCCGACGATCGCAACGCACGGCCGGTGCAGCATCGCGGTGTCGCCGCGCACGATCACGACCGGCGGCGCCCCCTCGACCGCCCGCAGCAACGGCGAATAATCCGCCTCGTCGCTGAAGACATGGCGCGCGCCGATTGCGGCGACACGGTCGACTTCACGCATCGCGATATCAACATGCGCCACCCGCGCTTTTCCCACCCCGCCGCGCAGGACGAGATCGGGCAGCGCGGCGAGCGCCGCCTCGCCCGTACCGAAACGCTGCATCAGCTGGTGCCAGCTCACCGGCCCGACATGCGGGGTGCGGATCAGCTGCAGCCGCGCCAGCCGTTCGGCATCGGTCATGCAGGCTTGTCCGGCTTGCCACCAACGCGCGATTCGGTGCCGGCGCGCAGCCGCGCGATATTCTCGCGGTGCCGCCACAGCACGATCACCGCGAGCCCGGCGAGGCCGACCGCATAGGTCGGGTGACCAAAGGCCAATGCCGCGATCGGCGCCGAAACCGCGCCCGCCATGCCGCCGAGCGACGAGAAACGCAGGAGCAAAACGGTGCCCAGCCACACCACCGCGAAGATCAGGCCGATGGGCCAGGCCAGTGCGAGCGCAAGACCGAGCAGTGTCGCGACGCCCTTGCCGCCGCGAAAGCGCAGCCACACCGGGTAGCAATGCCCGATCATCGCCGCCGCGCCGGCGATCATCGCGCCGTCGTCGCCAAGCTGAGGGACGAAATGGCGCGCCAGCAGCACCGCGACCGCCCCCTTGGCTCCGTCGAGCAGCAGCGTCGCCGCCGCCAGTCCCTTGCGCCCGGTGCGCAGCACGTTGGTCGCGCCGATATTGCCCGACCCGATCTGGCGGAGATCCCCGGCGCCGAAGGCGCGGGTCAGGATCACCCCGAACGGGATCGATCCGAGCAGGTAAGCGGCGGCAATCAGCAAATATGTCGTCATGGCAGTTCCGCTCCGTTCGATGCCAGTGTGGCGATGTTGCGTGCTGCAATCAACGGGTTCGAATGGCAAAGCTGCCGGAATGGATCGATCGGCGGCGTGGATTGAGCGCGACCCTTCCCCCTGCTAGGCGACACAAATGCAATCCCCCGCCGCCGACGCGCCCATTCTGTTCTTCGATTCCGGCCTCGGCGGGCTCACCGTGCTCGGGCCGACGCGGGCGCTGCTGCCCACCGCGCCGATCGTCTATGCCGCCGATTATGCCGGCCTGCCCTATGGCCAGAAGAGCGAGGCCGAACTCGCGGCGCGCGTCCCGGCGCTGCTCGGGCGGCTCGTCGAGCGATACCAGCCGCGCCTCGCGGTCATCGCGTGCAACACCGCCTCGACGATTGCGCTGACGCACGTCCGCGCCGCGCTCGACCTGCCGATCGTCGGCACGGTGCCGGCGATCAAGCCTGCCGCCGAGATGACGAAAAACGGCGTCATCGGCGTGCTGGGCACCGAGGCGACGGTGCGCCAGCCCTATGTCGACGACCTCAGCGCAAAATTCGCGGGCGGCAAGACCGTGCTGCGCCACGGCAGCCCCGGCCTCGTCACCGCGGCCGAAGC
This sequence comes from Sphingopyxis sp., assembly GCF_050916055.1. Classification (GTDB taxonomy): domain Bacteria; phylum Pseudomonadota; class Alphaproteobacteria; order Sphingomonadales; family Sphingomonadaceae; genus Sphingopyxis. Next base: position 1,359,741 of record NZ_CP051527.1, on the reverse strand, counting down.
AAAATTGCGCGGCGAGGCCGTCGATCCGGCGGTGATCGCGCGCGCCGTCGCCGGGCTGCGCGATCAGCCGGGCGGCGACGCGATCGACGTCATCGTGCTGGCTTGCACGCACTTCCCGCTGCTGCAGGACGAGTTGCAGGCGGCCGCCGGCCCCGCCGTGCGGCTGATCGACGGCGCCGCGGGCATCGCACGCCGCATCGCTCATCTGACCGAGGGCCAGGACTGGCCTGCCACGGCGCAGCCCGGCCTCGCCGTTTTCACGCGCAGCGACGACCGTCCGCCGCCGCCGCTGTCGGCGCTCGCCCCCTATGGCATCGAGCGAATCGAACTGATCTGATTTGCCGATGGGGCTGATGGGGTCGGTGACTTGCGAATCGTTCGCACTGGATTTCACCGCCGTTCGCCGCTATTGGCCCGCGTGTTAATAGCCGTCGACGGGGGACGGCAATCAGGCTGACAAGCGGGGCTGAACCGTGAACTATAACGATATTTTCGCCCGGGCGATCGATCGACTGCACGAAGAAGGCCGATACCGCGTCTTCATCGACATCCTGCGCAACCGCGGGTCCTTCCCCAATGCCCGCTGCTTTGCGGGGCACAACGGGCCGAAGCCGATTACCGTGTGGTGCTCGAACGACTATCTGGCGATGGGCCAGCACCCGAAGGTCGTCGAAGCGATGGAAGAGGCGCTGCACGACGTCGGCGCGGGTTCTGGCGGCACCCGCAACATCGGCGGCAACACCCATTATCACATCGACCTCGAAGCCGAACTCGCCGACCTGCACGGCAAGGACGGCGCTTTGCTCTTCACCTCGGGCTATATCTCGAACGAGGCGACGCTCGGCACGCTCGGCAAATTGCTGCCGAACTGCATCATCTATTCGGACGAACTCAACCACGCGTCGATGATCGCAGGCATCCGCAACTCGGGCTGCGAAAAGCGCGTGTGGCGCCACAACGACCTCGACCATCTTGAGGAACTGCTGGCCGCCGATGATCCCGACGCGGCGAAGCTGATCGCATTCGAAAGCGTCTATTCGATGGACGGCGACGTCGCCCCCATCCACGCGATCTGCGACCTCGCCGAAAAATATAATGCGCTGACCTATTGCGACGAAGTCCATGCCGTCGGCATGTACGGCCCGCGCGGCGGCGGCATCACCGACCGCGACGAGGCTGCCGATCGCGTGACGATCATCGAAGGCACGCTGGGCAAGGCATTCGGCGTGATGGGCGGCTATATCGCCGCCGACAAAAACATCATCGACGTGATCCGCTCTTACGCGCCGGGCTTCATCTTCACGACCAGCCTGTCGCCGGTGCTCGTCGCCGGCGTGCTCGCCAGCGTCCGCCACCTAAAAGCGTCGAGCGTCGAGCGTGAGGCACAGCAGGCTGCTGCCGCCTACCTCAAAGCCTGTTTTCGCGACGCCGGCTTGCCGGTGATGGATTCGACGACGCATATCGTCCCGCTGATGGTCGGCGACCCGGTGCGCGCGAAAAAGATCAGCGACATATTGCTCGCCGAATATGGCGTCTATGTTCAGCCGATCAATTTCCCGACCGTGCCGCGCGGCACCGAACGCCTGCGCTTCACCCCCGGCCCGGCGCATGACGAGGCGATGATGCGCGAACTGACGAGCGCTCTGGTCGAAATCTGGGGCCGGTTGGAGCTGGGGCTGCAGAAAGCCGCGTGAGCGAACCCCGCGGTTTTGACGATGTCGTGCGCGGTCGCCGCTCGATCCGCGGCTTTCTCGACAAGCCCGTTCCCAAGGATCTGATCGCGGAGATCATCGAGGTCGCGATGCGCGCGCCCTCGTCGTTCAACAATCAGTGCTGGAATTTTTCGGTCGTTACCGGCGACGCGCTCGATGCGATCCGCTGCGGCAACACCGAGGGCATTTTGGCCGGCAAGCCCGACAGCCGCGAGTTTCGCCGCTTCGACGGCATCGCACCCGACCATCGCGGTCGCCAGATCGAGGTCGCCAAGCAATTGTTCGGCGCCATGGGAATCGAGCGCGACGATAAGGACGGGCGGCAGGATTGGGTGCTGCGCGGGTTCCGCCAGTTCGACGCGCCGGTCAGCATCGTCGTGACTTATGACCGCGTGCTGCTCGGCAGCGACATCGCGCCCTTCGACTGCGGCGCGGTGACCAATGCGCTGGTCAACGCCGCTTGGTCGCGCGGGCTGGGCTGCGTCATCAACAGCCAGGGCATCATGCAATCGCCGGTGGTGCGCGAACATGCCGAAATTCCCGACGATCAGGTGATCATGATCTGCGTCGCGATGGGCTGGCCCGACGAAGACTTCCCGGCCAACGCGGTGGTGTCGAACCGCAAGAGCGTCGCGGAAGCCGCGCGGTTCGTGGGTTTTCCAGACTGAGGCCATGTCCCGGCAATGCGGCCCGTCCCAGGAGGGAATGGACGGACCGCACCCGTGCCGGGGAAAGGGGACTTAGCCCGGCATCAACACGGTGTCGACGACGTGGATGACGCCGTTCGACTGCATCACATCGGCGATAGTGATCTGGGCCTGACCGCCCTTGGCGTCGGTGACATACCATTTACCGTCGCGGCCCCACACGGTCAGCTTGCCGCCCTGAACCGTCGTCAGGGTCGCCTTGCCGCCATTGGCCTGCGCGGCTGCGGCCAGATCGGCGGCGGTCATCGTGCCGGCGACGACATGATAGGTCAGCACGGTGGTCAGCGTCGCCTTGTTCTCCGGCTTGACCAGCGTGTCGACGGTGCCGGCGGGCAGCTTGTCGAACGCGGCGTTTGTCGGTGCGAAGACGGTGAACGGGCCGGGGCCCATCAGCGTGTCGACCAGCCCTGCGGCCTTGACCGCGGCGACCAGCGTCGTGTGATCCTTCGAATTGATCGCGTTTTCGACGATGTTCTTGGTCGGATACATCGCGGCGCCGCCGACCATCGGGTTGGCGGTCGCGGTGTCGGCGGCCATCGGTTCGCCGTCCATCGAGGCGCAGCCCCCGACAAGCAACAGGACGGCAGCAAGCGACGCGGAGTGCTTGGAAAGTTTCATCATACGATCCTCTGTTTTTGGGGCAGCCCGGAAATGCGGGATGCGCCGCAGCTACGGCGGCGGCCTGCTTCCGGATGCACCGGCGCGTCAGATCGTGATGATTTTTCCGGTGGCGACCGGCGCGCTGCTCGGGGCCGGATGGGGGGTCGGCGACACCGGCTCCATGGTGATCGCCAAGGTCGCCCCTTCGGTCATCAACAGACGGTGCGGCGGCGGCATCGTCATTTCGGCTTCGCCCGCGCGGCCGATCTGGCCGAGCGAGACCGGTGCGCCGCCATCGGGAATGACCCAAAGCTCAGGGGCCAATTCTCCCGCCGCGAAACCATGGATGCGCAGCTGCATCAGCCCATTGCTCTGGTCGTAGCGCGCCAGCACGAGCGGCCCCGCGGCATCGCTTTCGATGCGCGCCACCGCAAGCTGCGGCGCGGCGGGGGCCGGTGCCGGTGCCGGTGCCGGTGCCGGCTGCGCGATGAGCAGCAGCGCCAGCGCCGCGGCGATCGCTCCCGATACGAGCGCTCCCGCACGCCAGCGGCGCAGACGGGTTTCGATCGCGACCACGGTGTCAGCGGGCTTGTCCGCCAGCAGCCGTTCGATACCGCCCCACACCGCCTCGCCGGGCTCGGCATCGTTCCATTCGCCGTGTAGCGGCGCCAGCTTCGCTTCCCAAGCCCCGACGCGCGCCGCGAACGCTGGATCGGCCAGCACCAGCCGCAGCGCGTCGGCGCGGTCCTGCCCCTCGAGCAGGCCGAGCGCCAGTTCGGCGGCGAGCGCGTCGCGCTCCTCTGCGGGCGTCAGATGGTCATCCATCGCCAAGACAATCCTTCAGGCGCAGCAAGCCGCGCCTTATCCAGCTTTTCATCGTTCCCAACGGTACATTTTCGCGCGCCGCGAGGTCGGAATAGGTCGATCCGTCGAAAAAGGCGGCGCGAATGCACGTCCGCGCCCGCTCGTCGAGCTCGCCGAGGCAGCGATGCAGCTGCTCCCCCTCTTCCGCCGCGACCAGCAATTGATCGGCGCGCGGCGCGCCGTCCGGCACCGCGAACGCCGCCTGTTCGGGCAGGGTATCGCGCACGGTGCGCCCGGCGACCGACCGCCGCCAGTCGATCGCGGCGTTGCGCGCGATCGTGCACAGCCAGGTTATCGGGCTCGCCCGCGTGGCATCGAACTGCCCTGCGCGCTCCCACACCTTGATATACACGGTCTGCAAAACATCCTCCGCACTGGCCCTCTCGCCACAGATACGGAGACAGATTCCAAAAAGTTTCGCGGCGGTCAGATCATAGACCGCGCGCAGCGCCACGCGTTCGCCGCGCCCGACCGCCGCCAGCGCCGCTGTCAGCTGCGCGCGTGCCACGTCGGCGTTCGATGGGCTCCGGGTGCCGTCCACGACGTCAGGTCGTAGAGCGACGGCAGGATAATTCAAGCGCCAGACGAAAGGTTTACGGGCGCGCGCCCGACCGCTCGCGATCGCGGGCGGTCAGGCGCGCAACACCAACCGTATCAGTCGCGGCAATATCCCTCGCCATCCTTGACGATCAGGCATTCCTCCTTGCCCGCCAGATATTTGAGGCCGGTTTCGTCGCCGTTGCCGCGGCGCAGGCTCAATTGCTCACCGCCGCGGGTGAACTTGATGCCATGCTCGCTGTCGGTGCCCTCAAAACTTGCTCCGGGATCGGTGCCCCATTGCATGTCCAGATTATATTTGCCTGGCGCGCCGGGGGTGATTGTGACGTACATGCCCTCGACCCCGACCCATTTGCCCGCCCAACTCGCGAAGCGGTGCGGAGCGGTCGCCGGGTCTGTCGCCGCAGCGTCGGCGGCTGCCGTCCCGGCGGGCATGGTTTCGACCGGCACGTCGGTGGTCGCGGTATCGGCGGGTGCCGGCGCTTCGGCCTTTTCGCAGCCGGCCAAAATCACCAGCATCGCGGCGCCCGCCATGATCATGCTCTTTTGCATCATGTTTCTCCTCTGCCTGTCCAACGCACTGCGGCGGGTAAGTTTCCTTCGTCCTATTCCGCCAGTATTTCCGCATAATGTTTCGGGTCGATGTTGCCGCCCGACAGAGTGACGAGCGTCGCGGCGGCGGGCGTCACCTTGCCAGCCAGCACCGCCGCTAAGGCCGCGGCGCCGCCGGGTTCGACGACGAGGTGCAGCCTCTCGAACGCGACGCGCATTGCGTGGCGCACCTCGTCGCGGGTCACCACCACGCCGCGCACGCCGCGCGCTTGCAGCACCGCAAAATTGATCGGCCAGGTCTGCGGCGTCTGCAACGCGTCGCACTCGGTCGGATAGGCGAGATTTTCGACCGACAGGATTTCGCCCGCCACCAGGCTACGCGTCACGTCGTCCCAGCCCTCGGGTTCAACCGCAACGATCTCGGCGTCGGGCAGCGCGAGCGCGAGCCCCGCCGACAGTCCGCCGCCGCCGCAACAGGCGATCACCTTGTCGGGTCCGTCGATCCCGCGAGCGCGCATCTGTGCGCGCGCTTCGATGCCGGCGGTCCCCTGCCCCTCGATGATCCACGGGTCGCCATAGGCGTGCACCAGCATGCCGCCGCGTTCTTCCAGCAGCTTTGCCGCGACGGCGTCGCGCGATTCGCGGACCCGCTCGTACAGCACGACCTCGGCGCCGAGCGCGCGCGTCGCGGCGAGCTTCATCGCCGGGGCGTTGCTGGGCATCACGATCGTTGCCGCAATCCCCAGCCGCTTCGCCGCCCACGCAACACCCTGCGCATGGTTGCCGCTCGACACGCCGACGACCCCCGCCGCCGCCTGTTCGGCGGTCAGGTCGGTCAACCGGTGCCACGCGCCGCGAATCTTGAACGCCCCCACCGGTTGCAGGCATTCGGCCTTGCACCAGATGGTCGTGCCGTCGACGTCGAGCGGCAGCAGCGGCGTCTGCGGCAACAATGCAGCGACTTTCGCCGCGGCGCGTTCGACACCCGGCAGGGTCGGCGCGCGGTCGGGGCTCAGCAGGGGATCGGGGCTTTGCTGTGTCATGGCTTCGTCCTATAGGCCGCGACATACAACACAAGCCGCAGCGGATGCGGACAGGAGATTTTCGATGAGCAAGATTCTGGTGATCGGCGCAGGCGGCGTCGGTTCGGTCGCGGTGCACAAGATGGCGATGAACGCCCACATTTTTCCCGACATCACGCTGGCCAGCCGCCGCAAGTTCAAATGCGACGCGGTCGCCGACTCGGTGAAGGAACGCACCGGGGTGACGATCCGCACCGCCGAGGTCGACGCCGATCATATCGACCAGGTCGCGGTGCTGATCCGCGACATCGGCGCGACCCACGTCGTCAACCTGGCGCTGCCCTATCAGGATCTGACGATCATGGAGGCGTGCCTGTCGACCGGCGCGCATTATATGGACACAGCAAATTACGAACCGCGCGACGAGGCTAAGTTCGAATATCACTGGCAATGGGCGTATCACGACCGGTTCAAGGACGCGGGGCTGATGGCGCTGCTCGGCTCGGGTTTCGATCCCGGCGTGACGAGCGTGTTCACGACCTGGCTTCGCAAGCATCATTTCGACCGCATCGACACGCTCGACATTCTCGACTGCAACGGCGGCGACCATGGCCAGCATTTCGCGACCAACTTCAATCCCGAAATCAACATTCGCGAAGTCACAGCGGTGGCGCGCCACTGGGAGAATGGCGACTGGGTCGAAACCCCGCCGATGTCGGTGAAGCAGCAGTTCGACTTCGAAGCCGTGGGGCCGAAAACGATGTACCTGATGTATCATGAGGAGATCGAGAGCCTGAAAACCCACCTCCCCGAAATCCAGCGCATCCGCTTCTGGATGACCTTCGGCGAGGCGTATATCACCCACCTCAACGTCCTCCAGAATGTCGGCATGACGCGGATCGACCCGGTGATGTACGAAGGCCGCGAGATCGTGCCGCTCCAGTTTCTGAAAGCCGTGCTGCCCGAACCGTCGAGCCTGGGCGAGACGACCAAGGGCAAGACCAACATCGGCGTCATCGCCACCGGTCTGGGTCAGGACGGCAAGGAGAAGACGCTCTACCTCTACAATATCTGCGATCATGAGGACGCCTATGCCGAAACCGGCAACCAGGCGGTGAGCTACACCACCGGCGTCCCCGCGATGATCGGCGCCGCGATGATGGTGACGAACACCTGGAGCGGCGACGGCGTGTTCAACATGGAGCAGATGAATCCCGATCCGTTCATGGAGATGCTGAACCGGCACGGCCTGCCGTGGCAGGTGAAGGAACTGGACGGGCCGCTGGATTTTTGACGCCATGACGAAGGCCCTGCTGGGTTTCGTCGCGACGGGCCTCGCCGCGTTCGCCACCGCAGCCCCTGCCGCCGCGCAGGCCGGCGACGCCTACGCCCCCGCCCGTGCGATCGTCGCCGATATTGGCAAGATCGTGACGCCGAACGGGGTGCAGGAGACGTTCGAGGTGACCCTCGGCGGGGCGCGGCAGGTGGTGACTGTGCGCGGCGCCGACAAGGACAACCCGATCCTGGTGTTCGTCCACGGCGGTCCGGGCGCGGTCGAAATGCCCTTTGCATGGGTCTTCCAGCGGCCATGGGAGGATGTCTTCACGGTCGTCCAGTATGATCAGCGCGGCGCAGGACGCAGCTATCTGCTCAACGATCCGGCAACGCTCGCGCCGACGATGACCGTCGACCGCTATCGCGACGACGCGATCGAACTCATCGAGCTGCTGCAAACACGCTATGCGAAGCGCAAGGTCGTGCTGCTGGGGCACAGCTGGGGCTCGGTCGTGGGGCTGTCGGTCGCGGTGAAGCGCCCCGACCTGCTCCACGCCTATGTCGGCGTCGGTCAGGCGATCGATTTTCGCGATGGCGAAAGGGCGGGCATGGCGTGGACGCGTGCCAAAGCGCTCGCAGCGGGCAATAGCGAAGCCGTCGCCGCGATCGATGCGCTTGTACCCTATCCGGAAGGCGACTTCTCCATCGCCAAGGCCGACGGCTGGCGCAAATACGCCATCCCCTTTGGCTCGCTGATGCACAACAAGCCCGACCTGACCGAATATTTCCGGACACCGCGGCTGTCGCCCGAATATACGCCCGCCGATATCGCGGCATGGGGCAAGGGCAGCGAATTTTCGGTAGCGACGCTCTGGCCGCGCCTTGCCGGGGTCAGTTTCAAGCCGGTGACCAAGATGAAAGTCCCGATCGTCTTCCTGCTCGGCCGCCACGACTATACGGTGCCGTCGGCGGTCGCCGCGGCGTGGTTCGAAAAGGTCGATGGCCCGTCGAAGACGCTCGTCTGGCTCGAACATTCGGCGCATATGCCGATGGTCGAGGAGCCGGGGCATTTCTTCGCTGCGCTGCTTCGCGATGTGCGGCCGCTGACCCAGACGAAAGACCAAAAATGACCGCCTATCTCGCGCCGATCGGCCTGCTCGTCATCTCGAACATCTTTATGACCTTTGCCTGGTACGGGCATCTTGGCGACGTCTCGCGTCCGATGTGGCTGGCGATCCTGCTGGCATGGGGCATCGCCTTTTTCGAATATTGCCTCGCCGTACCGGCCAACCGCATCGGCCACGCCGTCTATTCGACTGCCGAACTCAAGACGATGCAGGAAGTGATCACGCTGATCGTGTTCGCCTTCTTTGCGGTATTCTGGCTCGGCGAGAAGCTGACCGTCAACCATCTCGTCGGCTTCCTCTTGATCGCGGGCGGCGCCTTCTTCATCTTCAAAGGGCCGATTGCGGCCTGACAGGATTGACCCATGGAAACCCGAGCCGGCGACCCCGGAGCCTTTGCCCGTTTCGACCTCACCCGCGTCCCCTCGCCCGCCTTCGTCGTCGATGCGGCAAAGGTCCGCGCGAACCTCGGCGTGCTGCGCCGCATCGGCGACGCGTCGGGCGCGCGCGTGCTGGCCGCGCTAAAGGCCTTTTCAATGTGGTCGCTCGGGCCGACCGTTGGCGATCATCTGGATGGCGTCTGCGCCTCGGGCCTGTACGAAGCCCGGCTGGGCCGCGAGGAATATGGCGGCCTCAACGGCGACAAGGAAGTGGCGACCTATTGCGCCGCCTATAAGGCCGAGGATTTGCCCGAAATCGTCGCGCTTTCGGACCACCTCATCTTCAATTCGCCCGGCCAGATCGCCCGCTTCCGGCCGCTGCTCGATGAATTGCGAGCAAAGGGCGAACAGTTCGACGTCGGCCTGCGGATCAACCCGATGCACAGCGAGGGCGAGGTCGCCAAATACGACCCCGCCGCCCCGTGCAGCCGCCTCGGCTTCCCGGTCACCCAATTGCTCCCCGAACATATGGAGGGCGTCGACGGCATCCATATGCACAGCCTGTGCGAACAGGATTTCCCGCCGCTAGAACGAACGTGGGCGGCGGTCCAGCCGATGCTGCGCCCCTTTTTTAAGCAGCTCAAATGGATCAACTTCGGCGGCGGGCACCACGTTACCCGCGCCGATTATCAGATCGAAGACCTGATCGCTTTCCTGAAACAGGTGCGCGCCGCAACCGATTGCGACGTGATGATCGAACCCGGCGAGGCGATCGCGCTCGACGCCGGCATCCTCGTCGGCGAAATTCTCGACCTGTTCGACAATGGCATGCCCATCGGCATCACCGACGTTTCGGCAACCTGCCACATGCCCGATGTGATCGAGGCGCCCTATCGCCCCGCGATGCTGGGCGAAGGCGACGAGGGGATGCCGGTCCGGCTCGGCGGCCCGTCGTGCCTGGCGGGCGACGTGATCGGCGACTACCGCCTGCCCGGCGGCGCCCGGATCGGCCAGCGCTTCGCCTTCCTCGACCAAGCGCATTATTCGATGGTCAAGACGAACACGTTCAACGGGGTGCCGCTGCCGTCGATCTGGCTGTGGGACAGCGAAACCGATGAACTGACGCTGATTCGCGAATTCGGTTACGCGGATTTCAAGACGCGGCTGAGCTGATCTCCGCCAGCGCGGCGTGGATGTCGCTGACCACCACCGATCCCTCGCCAACCGACGAGGCGACGCGCTTCACCGACCCCTGGCGCACGTCGCCGACGGCATAGATGCGCGGCCAGCTTGTTTCGAACCGGCTCGGCATCCGGTCGAGCGTCCAGCCCGCCTTGACCAGTTCCATCGGCGCGATGTCGCCGCCGGTCTTCACGAACCCGCGCGCGTCGCACACCATCTCCTTCGGCAGCCAGCCGGTGTTCGGGCTCGCCCCCAAGAACAGGAACAGGAAGCGACAGTCGCAATGGCCTTCTTCGCCGGTTTCGCGCGAGCGATAGGTCACCCCGGCCAGCTGATCCTCGCCGTGCAGCGCGACGACGTCGGTCGAAGGGATAATCTCGATGTTCGGATGCTCTTCCAGCCGCTTGACCAGATATTCGGACATCGTCTCGCGCAGGCTGACGCGGCGAAAGATCATATAGACCTTCTTCGCGACGCTCGCGAGATAGATGGCACCCTGCCCCGCCGAATTGCCCGCGCCTACGATCGTCACCTCGGCATTGCCGCACAGCTGCGCCTCCATCGGCGTCGCGCCATAATAGATGCCGCGCCCTTCATAGCTCTCGATCCCCTCGATCGGCAGCCTCTGATACTGGGCACCGCTAGCCACAACCACCGCGCGGCTGCGCAGCTTGCGACCGTCGGCAAGGTGCAGGCAATAGGCGTCGGCGTCGCGGGCGATCGACGCCGCCCGAACCGGCGCAGCGATCCGCGCGCCGAATTTCTGCGCCTGCACCGTCGCACGGCGCGCCAGTTCATTGCCTGAAATCCCGGTCGGGAAGCCAAGGTAATTCTCGATCTTCGACGAGGTGCCCGCTTGCCCGCCCGGCGCGTGGGCGTCGAGGGCGATGACCGTCAGACCTTCCGATGCGGCGTAAACCGCGGCGGCGAGCCCGCCCGGGCCGCTGCCAACGACCAGCACATCGGCGGTCGCTCCATCTGGCAGCAGGTCGAGTCCCAGCGCCGCCGCCAACTGTTCGGGCGTCGGTTGGACCAGCAGATCGGCGGCGCCGAGGATCACAACAGGAAGCTGGTCCTCGGCAATGTCGCGCTCGGCGAGCAGGTGCGCAGGAACCGGCCCGTCAGCAGGATCGAACCAGCGGTGCGCAACGCCATGTTTGGCGAGCAGGTCACGCAGCGCATAGACGCTGCGGTCGAGCGCAGCGCCGATCACGATCGTCACCGCAAAACCGCGCTGGTTGCTGAACTCGCGCCGCGCCGAAAGCACCCGCACGAAAATATCGGAATAATAGGAATTGCCGGCGATCAGCCGCTGAAACGCGCCATGCGCGACGCGCAATATCTCACCATCGGCACCCATTTCGACGCGCGACAGGTGGCGCTGGCCGGTCAGCACCGACAGATCGCCGGCGAACTGCCCGCGCTCCATCCAGCCGACCCGCTTTCGTCCTTCGTCGGTCGATGCAAAGATGTCGGTGTGGCCCGACAGGGTGATGATGCAGTCAGGTGCCATCGCGCCCTCCGCGATGATCAGGTCGCCCGCGCGGTGCGATTCGACCGTGCCATAGGCCAGCAACTCCTCCAGCTCGGCGTCGGAGAAGGTATGATTGACATCGGCGGGAGAGATCATGGCGGGCGCATCCTTGTCGGCGTTGCGGGTCGCAATTGCTTAGCGCACCGCCGCTGCCTTGTCGCGCCTTTGCCCCGCTCGGCGCATATCCGCCCCGGTTCGCCCAACCTGTTGGCGCACTATTACAAAATTGCGCGCAAGGGTCTTTACAGGGGGACCCCCCCTCCATATATGCGCTCTCCGCTGCCCCAGGGGGACTTCCAATAACCGCAAGGCAGCCTTGTCGTTTACCGTTACACTTTTGGGGGTCCCTTGCATTGCACCAGCATCATAGCGCCCACGGGCTGATCCAGGCACTTTCGCCGGTCGAACCCGTTACGCTTGTCCGCCCGCACGCCGCGCGGCGCGCAGCGCGTTTCTTCATCGACCGGTTTCCCGGCACGACCCTCTATGCGGTCAAGGCGAATCCGTCGCCCGACCTGCTGCGCGTGCTGTGGGATTCGGGCGTCACCCATTATGACGTCGCCTCGATCGCCGAGGTCCGGCTGGTCGGGCGCACGCTGCCCGAAGCGACTTTGTGCTTCATGCATCCGGTGAAGGCCGAGGAAGCGATCTCCGACGCCTATTGGAAGCATGGCGTGCGCACCTTCTCGCTCGACACGCTCGACGAGCTGGAAAAGATCGTCCGCGCCACCGAAGGCGCGCAGGACTTGAACCTGCTCGTGCGCCTGCGCGTCTCGTCCGATCATTCGAAGCTCAGCCTCGCCGCAAAGTTCGGCGCGGAGCCCGAAGATGTGGCGGAACTGCTGATGGCCACCCGCCAGGCATCGGATGCGCTCGGCATCTGCTTCCATGTCGGCAGCCAGGCGATGACCCCGCACGCCTATGCCCAGGCCATGGAGCGCGTCCGCGCCGCTATCGTCGCGGCGTCGGTCACGGTCGATATCATCGATGTCGGCGGCGGCTTTCCGTCGTCCTATCCCGGCATGGAGCCGCCGCCGCTCGGCGCCTATTTCGACACCATCCACCGCAGCTTCGAAAGCCTGCCAATCAGCTATTCGGCTGAACTGTGGTGCGAACCCGGCCGCGCGCTGTCGGCCGAATATAGTTCGCTGATCGTCCGCGTCGAAAAGCGTCGCGGCGACGAACTCTATATCAACGACGGCGCCTATGGCGCGCTGTTCGACGCTGCGCATGTCGGCTGGCGCTTCCCCGTGTCGCTGCAACGCGACGCCGAAAGCCACGGCGATCTGGTGCCATTCAGCTTCTATGGCCCTACCTGCGACGATCTCGATTATATGGCAGGCCCTTTCTACCTGCCGGCCGACATTAAAGCGGGCGATTTCATCGAGATCGGGATGCTCGGCGCCTATGGCTGTGCGATGCGGACGAAATTCAACGGCTTCGGCGCCGACGAGACTCATGTCGTCAGCGACGAACCGATGGCCAGCCTGTATACCGGCGAAGTCGAACAGGAACGCCGCAGTGCGACGGTGACCAAGCTGTTCTAAAGCTGCGACGAAGCAAGACTACACGGGGGCCGGCGCTGCCAAGCGACCGGCCCTTTCATTTTTTCCTTCGCGTTATCCCCGAAAACTCCGGGGAATGGTCGCTGTTGACCCCGGCGGCCGGCGCCCCTAGCCTTTGCCGCAATGCACAAAAATCCCGACCTCCCCCCGCCGCCGCCGCTGTCCGAGCTGGCGGCGCTTCACCCGGTCGCGCTGTTTCTCGATTTCGACGGAACGCTCGTCGACATTGCCGAAACGCCGGGCGGTATCGCCGTTCCGGGCGATCTGGCGGCGCGGCTCGATGCGCTCGGGTCGCAGCTCGGTGGGCGGGTGGCGCTGGTCAGCGGCCGAGCGCGCGCCGACATCCACCGCCACCTCGGTACGCTCGCCATCATGACAATCGGGTCGCACGGCGCCGAATTCGGCGCCGCCGCCGCCGCGCCCATTGCGCTGTCGCAGCACGCTATCGACGCGATCGCGGCGCTGGCCGCCAGGTGGCCGGGCCTACTTGTCGAGACCAAACCGCACGGCGTTGCAATTCACTATCGGCAGGAACCCGACGCGGCGTCAGCCGTCTTGACCTGCATGGACGATATTGCTGCACGCGAACGCCTCGCCGTCAGACGGGGCAAGATGGTCGTCGAACTCGGCCCGGAGCAGGCGAACAAGGGACGCGCCGTCGCGCGCCTAATGGCGCAGCCGCGCTATGCCGGCGCGCTCCCCGTCTTCATCGGTGACGATGTGACCGATGAGGATGGTTTCACCCAAGTCGCCGCTGCCGGCGGGCATGGCATATTGGTCGGCCCCCCGCGCACCACCACCGCGCATTTCCGCCTTCGCGATCCTGAAGAGGTGCACCAATGGCTGACCCTTTGAGTTCGCTCGCGCTGTGGCCGATCGGCAATTGCCAGGTCAGCGCCCTGATCGACAACCGGGCGGGGCTGGTGTGGGGCTGTGTACCGCGCGTCGATGGCGATCCGATCTTTTGCGCGCTGATGAACGGGGCGAAACAGGACGAGGGCGTCTGGCGCTTCGCGCTCGCAGGACAGGTGCGGGCGACGCCGCGCTACCGCCGCAACAGCCCGATCCTCGTGACCCGGCTCGAGGCCGAGGATGGCAGCGCCGTCGATGTCATCGACTTTTGCCCGCGCTTCGAACGCTCGGGGCGCATGTATCGCCCGGTCGCCTATGTCCGCATCGTCCGTCCGGTGGCGGGCAACCCCCGGATCAGCATGAACCTGTCGCCAATGCGCGATTTCGGCGCCGAGCGCGCAGCGACGACGCGCGGCACCAACCATATCCGCTATCTGATCGGCACCCAGCCGATCCGCCTCACGACCGACGCACCGGTCGGCTATGTGATGCAGGACCTGACCTTCCGCGTCGAGCAGGACCTGCACTTCTTCCTCGGCCCCGATGAGCCGTTTTCCGGCAATGTCGCGCAAGCGGTGCGCGCGATGGAGGAGGCGACCGAGACCTATTGGCGCAGCTGGGCGCGCGGGCTGGCGACGCCGATGGACTGGCAGGAGGCGGTGATCCGCGCCGCGATCACGCTCAAGCTTTGCCAGCATGAGGAAACCGGCGCGATCGTCGCCGCGCTCACCACCTCGATTCCCGAGGCGCCGAACAGCGAGCGTAACTGGGATTATCGCTACTGCTGGATTCGCGACGCCTATTACACGGTGCAGGCGCTGAACCGCCTCGGCGCGCTCGACGTGCTCGAAAAATATCTAGCCTACCTGCGCAACATCGTCGATCGCGCCGCGGGCGGGCAGATCCAGCCGCTCTATTCGGTGATGGGGGTCGCCGAACTCGACGAAGGCGTCGCCGACCATCTCGCCGGCTATCGCGGCATGGGGCCGGTGCGGATCGGTAACGCCGCCTATCAGCAGATTCAGCACGATGCTTATGGCCAGATCGTGCTGCCGACCGTGCAGGGCTTTTTCGACCAGCGATTGTTCCGCATGGCCGACGAGCGCGATTTCGAAAGCCTCGAAAGCGTCGGCGAGGTCGCGTGGCAGATGCACGACCAGCCCGATGCCGGATTGTGGGAATTTCGCACCCGGCAGCAGGTCCATACCTATTCGGCGGTGATGAGCTGGGCGGCGTGCGACCGGCTCGCCAATGTCGCGGCGCGCATCGGCCGCCCCGAGCGTGAGGCGTTCTGGAACGACCGCGCCGCGACGATCCGCGCGACGATCGAGCGCGAGGCGTGGGACCAGGAGGCGGGCCATTATGGCGCCGCCTTTGGCCACGCGCACCTCGACGCCAGCCTGCTCCAGCTCGTCGAGCTGCGCTATATCCGCGCCGACGACCCGCGCTTCCAGGCGACCTTTGCGGCGATCGAAAAGACGCTACGCCGCGGCGAGCATATGCTGCGGTACGACAGTGAGGATGATTTCGGCCTGCCCGAAACCGCGTTCAATTTCTGTACCTTCTGGCTGATCGAGGCGCTGCACCTGTGCGGACGGTCGGACGAGGCGCGCACGCTGTTCGAAAAAATGCTCGCGCACCGCACCCCCGCCGGGCTGCTGTCCGAGGATCTGGATTTCGAGACGGGCGAACTGTGGGGCAACTACCCGCAGACCTATTCGCTCGTCGGCATCATTCACTGCGCGGGGCTGCTCTCGCGCGGGTGGGACACGGTGCGATGAGCCGGCTGATCGTCGTTTCGAACCGCGTGTCGGTGGCCAAGGGCCGCGGCGCCGCCGGGGCGCAGGGCGGACTGGCAGTGGCGATGAGCGCGGCGCTGCACCGCCGCGGCGGCATCTGGTTCGGCTGGTCGGGCAATGAGACAGAGCATTTCACCGGCCAGCTGACGATGGAGCGCGCCAACGGCTTCACCACCGCGACGATCGACCTCGAACCCCATGATATCGAGGAATATTACAACGGCTATGCCAACCGCACGCTGTGGCCGCTGTTCCATTACCGCATCGACTTGGCCGAATATGAAAATGAGTTCGGGCGGGGGTATGAACGCGTCAACGAACAATTTGCCAAAAGCCTCGTCCCGTTGGTCGAGCCCGACGATATCGTCTGGGTGCAGGATTATCATTTCCTGCCATTGGGCGAGCGGCTGCGCGCGCGCGGGGTGCGCAACCGCATCGGGCTGTTCCTCCACATCCCCTGGCCGCCGACCCGGCTGCTCGTCTCGCTGCCGCATCATGAGCGGCTGGTGCGCGCGATGCTGCACTATGACGTCGTCGGGTTTCAATCACGCGAATGGCTCGAAAGCTTTCTCCATTATTGCCGCAAGGAACTGGGCGCCGAGGTCGACGAAGACAGCGGCCGCGTCCGCTACGACGGCCACGAGGTCATCGCACGCGCCTTTCCGATCGGGATCGACCACGCCGAGTTCATGGCGCTCGGCGAAACTGACATCGCGCAGCGGTCGCAGCAACGCCTCTCCGACAGCGCGCGCCAGCGGACGATCGCCATCGCGGTCGACCGGCTCGACTATAGCAAAGGCCTGCCCGAGCGGATCGACGCGCTCGACCGGTTGTTTGCAAGTCACGAAGACATGGTCAACCAGCTGCTGTTCGTTCAGATCGCGCCGCCATCGCGCGAGGATGTGCTGACCTATCAGCAGATCCGCGCCACGCTGGAGCAGAAGACGGGCCAGTTCAACGGCGCTCATTCGGACGTCGACCTCGTGCCGATCCGCTACGTCAACCGCGGCTTCGGTCGGGCCGAACTGTTCGGCTTCTATCGCGCCGCGAAGGTCGGGCTGGTGACACCCTTGCGCGACGGGATAAACCTGGTCGCCAAGGAATATGTCGCGGCGCAGGACCCAGACGACCCCGGCGTGCTCGTGCTGTCGCGCTTCGCCGGCGCGGCCGAGCAGCTCACCGACGCACTGCTCGTCAACCCGCACGACGGCGGCGAGGTCGCCCGCGCGATCTGGACCGCGATGGCGATGCCGCTCGCCGAACGCAAGTCGCGCTGGGAAAAGCTCTATGCCGTCGTGCGCGACGCCGATGTGCTCGGCTGGGCCGACGATTTTTTGGGCGAGCTGGCGGCGGCGTAGTCAGCGGCACTGCGCCTCCGCTATTTTTTCTTGTCAATGCATCGGTCTAGCCCCGATCCGATTGACGGGGCGCGGCGAAAGTTCCAGACCCGCAGCGGTCAATAACAGGAGGCGGTTCTTCATGCGCAACATGGCACTATTCGGCGCGAGCCTGCTTTTCCTCTCCCCCTGCGCGGCCGCGGCGCAGGAGCCCGAGGCGCCCGCCGAAGCGTCCGCCGCGACCCCCGCGCAGCCGGCGATGTCGGGGGCGGCGGCAGGCAGCGCGCGCACCGGGCCGGAGCGCCGCTTTACCGGCGAAGACCTGTTCGACCTTGCGATCGCCGCCGATCCGCAGATCAGCCCCGACGGGCGGCACATCGCCTATGTCCGCCGTGCAAACGACATCATGTCCGACAAGGCGGTGAGCACGATCTGGCTGATCGATACCCAGACCGGGGCCGAAACCCCCGTCGCCGGCCAGGACGGCTCGGCCTTTTCGCCGCGCTGGTCGCCCGACGGCAAGCGCCTCGCCTATGCGGCGACCGAAGGCGGCAGCCCGCAATTATGGGTGCGCTGGATCGACGGCGGCGAAGCGGTGCGCCTGACGGGCTTGCCGACCAGCCCGTCGAGCCTGGCCTGGTCGCCCGACGGCCGCTCGATCGCCTATACGATGCTCGTCAAGGACGAGGGACCGAAGTTGGGCAAAGCCCCGGCGAACAAGCCCGAAGGGGCCAAATGGGCCGAGCCGCTGGAAACATACGACCTGCTGACCTATCGCGCCGATGGCGAGGGCTATGTCGAACCTGGCTTCGAGAAGATTTTCGTGGTTCCCGCGACCGGCGGGGCGCCGCGCCAGCTGACCTTCGGGCCCTATCACGACACCGGACCGGTCAGCTGGGCGCGCGACGGTCGCACGCTCTATTTCGTTGCCAACCGCAAGCCCGACTGGCAGACCGACCCGGTCGATGGCGAGATTTACGCGCTCGATGTCGCATCGGGCAGCGTGACCCCTCTCACCGACCGCAACGGCCCCGACGCCAATCCGCTGGTGTCGCCGAACGGCCAGCTGATCGCCTATGTCGGTTTCGACGACAATCTGCGCGCGTACGAGAATGCTGGTATCTATGTCATGAACCGCGACGGTTCGGGGCACCGCAACCTGACCCCGTCGTGGGATTTCAGCGCCGACGCGATCCAGTGGGACAGCGACAGCGGCGGCATCTATGCCCAATATGACGACCATGGCGAAACCAGGGTTGCGCGCGTCGGCCTAGATGGGTCGGTGCGCGACGTCGCGACCGGCTTGTCGGGCGGCGGCCTCGACCGTCCCTATACCGGCGGCAGTTTTTCGGTCGCCGACAATGACGCCATCGCCTTCACCGGCGGCACCGCGACGCGGCCTGCCGAGGTGCAATATGCCCGCGGCGGCGACGCACGGATGCTGACCGACCTCAACCGCTCGCTGCGCGCGGTCAAGGCGTTCGGCGAGGTGCGCAAGATCTCCGTCGGGTCGAGCCACGACGGCAAGCCGATCGAGGGCTGGCTGACCCTGCCCCCCGGCTATACCGAAGGGCGCCGGGTGCCGCTGATCCTCGAGATCCATGGCGGCCCGTTTGCCGCCTATGGCCCGCATTTCTCGACCGACAACCAGCTTTATGCCGCCGCGGGCTATGCGGTGCTGTCGGCCAACCCGCGCGGATCGACAAGCTATGGCGCCGCCTTTGCGAACGAGATCGACAAGGCCTATCCGGGCAACGATTATTTCGACCTGATCAGCATCGTCGACCGCGCGATCGAGCTTGGCATCGCCGATCCCGACGCGCTGTTCGTCACCGGCGGATCAGGCGGCGGGGTGCTGACCAGCTGGATCGTCGGCAAGACCAACCGGTTCAAGGCCGCTGCGCCCCAAAAGCCCGTCATCAATTGGACGACGCAAGCGCTGACCGCCGACGGCCCTGCCTTTTTCGGCCCCTATTGGCTGGGCGCGATGCCTTGGGAAAAGCCCGAACTGTTCTGGGCCCGCTCGCCGCTGTCGCTGGTCGGCAATGTCGCGACGCCGACATTGGTCGTCGTCGGCAGCGAGGATTACCGCACCCCGGTGAGCGAGGCCGAGCAATATTATACCGCGCTACGGCTGCGCGGCGTTCCGACCGCGCTGGTCAAGGTGCCGGGCGCCAGCCACGGCGGCATCGCGGCGCGCCCGTCGCAGAGCGCGGCAAAGGCCGCGGCGATCCTCGCCTGGTTCGAAAAATACCGTGGTGGCTGGACGCCGCCGCCCGCATCTCCCGCCAACTGATCAGAGTTGCCTCTTCGGTTTTCTTCTGCAACCATTCGCCTCGACAAGAGCGACGCAGCGGAGAGTGATGGGATGAAATTGACGGTTCCGGCGATCGGCGGCGGCGCATGACGATGCTGTCGGGCATCCGCGTCATCGATCTGACGACGGTGATCTTCGGCCCCTATGCCACCCAGATGCTCGCCGATCTTGGCGCCGAGGTGATCAAGGTCGAAACGCCGGGCACCGGCGACATTTCGCGCTACCTGGGCAACGGGGTGCCCGACCCGACGATGGGCTCGGTCCATCTGACGGTGAACCGCGGCAAGCGTTCGATCGCGCTCGATCTGAAAGACCCAGGCGATGCGGCGGTGCTGCGCGACCTGATCGCCAGCGCCGACGTCTTTTTCCACAATGTGCGCGGCAAGGCGATCGCCAAGCTCGGCTTCGACTATGCCGCGTGCCGGGCGCTGAAGCCTGACATCATCTATGTCCACGGCACCGGTTTCGGGCAGGACGGCCCCTATGCCGACCTTCAGGCCTATGACGACGTCATCCAGGCGGCGACCGGAACGACCAGCCTGTTGCCGCGCGTCGACGGCGACCCGCGCCCGCGCTACCTGCCCTCGCTGATCGCCGACAAGGTCGCGGGCCAGTTCGGCGCGCAGGCGATCCTCGCCGCGCTCGTCCACAAGCTCAGGACCGGGGAAGGCCAGCAGGTCGAGGTGCCGATGTTCGAATGCTTCGCCTCGTTCATGCTCGTCGAACATTTGCGCGACGCCGCGCTCGATCCGCCGATCGGCCCGGCCGGCTATCCGCGCCAGCTCGATCCGACGCGCCAGCCGTTCCCCACGAAGGACGGCTATCTGGCGATCGTGCCCTATACTCCCGAATCGACTGCGCGGCTGATGGGGTTGCTCGGCAGCGCCGACCTGCTCGACACGCCCGAATATCAGGACGCCAAGGCAGAGGGCCGCCACATGCCGCTGATCTATAGCGAGATCGCGCGCAAGACGCCTGCGCGCACCAGCGCCGAATGGCTCGACCTGTTCGCCCAGAACGACATCCCGGCGATGGCGGCGCGCGACCTGCAGGACATATTGGGCGACCCGCACCTCGCCGCGACCGGATTTTTCCGCCACCGCGCCCATCCCGATGTCGGCGCCTTTCACGAGATGCAGCCACCGGTGAAATATGGCGCGATACCGACGCGCGACCTGGGGTTCGCGCCACGCGTCGATGGCGACGGCGCGGCGATCCGGTCCGAACTGGGCGCGGCGAAATAGACAACGCCGCGATTGCATTGTTGCGCGCGCGGCCTAGCATTGCGTCGATACACGGAGGGGAAGGATATGCCGGAAAATCTGCTCGCGCCGGGCGCCGTGCTGGCGCTGTGGACGCTGATCATGCTGACTTGGGCGGGGGTGACGCGCTTTCAGGCGTTCGGCAAAGCCGGGATCGACCTGAAAACCGCGCCGCCGGGCGGCCGCGGCGCCGATCTGGAAGGGGTGCTGCCGCCGCTCACTAATTGGAAATCGCACAATTACACGCATCTGCTCGAACAGCCGACATTGTTCTATGCGGTGATCGTCTTCCTGCACCTGTCGGGCGGCAGCACCGACCTGACGCGCGGGCTGGCGTGGGCCTATGTTGTGCTGCGCATCGTCCACAGCCTGTGGCAGGCGACGGTGAACCGGATTCCGGTGCGCTTCACCATTTTCGCGCTCGCGACTTTGTGCCTGCTGGCGCTGTCGCTGCTCGCGGTCATCGCAACTTTGGGCTGAGGGGGGATGAACATGGATACGAACGCGATATTGGGACCGGTCGCCGCGCTGGCGCTGTGGTCGATGGTGATGTGGGTGTGGATGTATGCGACGCGCATCCCGGCGATGAGCCGCGCCAAGATCGACGCCGCCAAGCTGGTCGGCGGTACCGGCAAGGGGCTCGACGACCTGCTGCCCGCCGAAGTTCAGTGGAAGGCGCACAATTACAACCATCTGATGGAACAGCCGACGGTGTTTTACGCCGTCGCGCTGGCGCTGGCGATCGGCGGCATGGGCGGCGGGCTCAACGCCCAGCTCGCCTGGGCCTATGTCGGCCTGCGCATCGTGCACAGCCTGATCCAGGTCACCGTCAACCGGGTGATGTGGCGCTTTGCGGTGTTCGCACTCGCCAGCCTGGCGCTGCTCGCGCTGTGCCTGCATGCGTTCATGGGGTTCGTGCTGCATTGAGACAGAACGTCGCCCACGCGCAGGCGGGGGCGGCTATTTCAAAAAGCGCGCCGCGAGTTCGACGTGGGTCGACCAGCGGAACTGCCCGACCGGTTGCACCCAGTCGAGCGTGTAGCCCCCGTCGATGAGCAGCTTCGCGTCGCGCGCAAAGCTTGCGGGGTTGCAGCTGACATAGGCGATGACGGAGGTGTCCGACGCCGCGAGTTGGATCACCTGTTCCTCCGCGCCAGCGCGAGGGGGATCGAGGATCACCGCGCCGAACCGATTGAGCTCGGCGGGGATCAGCGGGCGGCGGAACAGGTCGCGGTGCTCGGTCGCGACCAGTGCGCCCGTCCGGTTCGCCGCGGCCTTGAGCGCCGCGATCGCATCGCGTGCGCCCTCGGCGGCATAGACTTTGCGGCCTTTCTGGAGCGACAGAGCAAAGGTCCCGACCCCGGCGAACAGATCGGCGACCGCGCCCGCATCGCCCACCGCGCGGCGGACTGCGTCGACCAGCGCGGTCTGGCCGGCTTCGGTCGGTTGCAAAAAGGCGAAGGGCGGCAGCTCGACGCCGATCTCGCCGAAGCGCATTGTCGGCGGTTCGGGCTGCCACAGGATTTCCAGTCCGTCGCCCTGATCGATCGCGAAGCGCGCCAGCCCGTGCGTCCCGGCAAAATCCTGCAGCGCCATCGCGGCGTCGAGTCCCTCGGCCTTGACGCCCTCTAGGATCAGTTCGACGCCCTGATCGAGCATCTGCAGCTTGACCTTCACCGGCCGCCGCTGCTGCGCGATCGTCGTCAGCAATTCGCGTACCGGAGCGATCAGCGCGAACAGTTCGGGCCGCAGCAGCGGGCACATGCGCATGTCGACGATCTGGTTGCTCTGCGCCGCGTTGAAGCCGATCGCGACCTGCTTGCCGGTGCGCAGCGCGGTAAGCGCGGCGCGGCGGCGGCTGTGCGGCGGCGACAGCTGCGCCGGGAGCACCGCATCGCAGACCACCCCCTGCCCTTCGAGCGCGCCGACGACACGGTCGCGCACGAAATCGGCGAGCGCGGGTTCGGCGACATGCTGGAGCTGGCAGCCGCCGCATTTGCCGAAATGACGGCACGGCGGGTCGGCGCGGTTCGGGCCGGGAATGAGGATGCCGTCGTCGCGGACGCGGTCGCCCGGCACGCCGCCCGCGACGTGGCGACCGTCGCCGGTCACGCCATCGCCGCGAGCGGCGATGCGCTCGATCAGCGCGTTCTCGGTCATGCTATTCCCTTACCAGATCGTCGGCGACCAGATCGTCGGCGACAAGGCCGGGGCCTATACGCGTGGCCCGCGCGATATGCCAGCCCACCGCAGCAACCGCGGCGTCGAAGGCATCGCCGCCACGCGCGAGCATCGCCCCGCACGCGCCGGCGAGGACGTCGCCGGTGCCTGCCGTCGCGAGCCAGGAGCTGCCGGGCCACGCCGCAACGACCCGGCAGTCGGGGGAAGCGATCACGGTATCGGCGCCTTTGTAGACGACGACCGCGCCGGTGCGGCTCGCCGCCGTCATCGCGCGGTGAATTTTGTCACCCTCGATATCGGGAAAGGCGCGCGCGAACTCGCCGGCGTGCGGGGTCAATATCGCCTTGCCCGACCGTCCGGACAGCCGCGGCAGCGCTGCATCGATCGCCGCCGCATCGAGCACCAGCGGTTTGCCGCTGTCCAGCGCCGCGGCGATATCGCTGTCCAGTGCGGGGCCGGCTGGATAGCCCGGCCCGAGGATGACCGCGCCAATGCGGCGGTCGCGCAGTCGCTCGGCATAGCTGTCGCCGCCCTCGGCAATGATCGCGTGCAGGGGCGCCTGCCGGGTGCCGCTCAGCACGACATAGCCCGCGCCGGCGCGCAACGCCGCAGCTGCGGCCAGCCCCGCAGCGCCTGGCATGTCGCCGGCGCGCACCACCACCATGCCGCGACTGAATTTGTGCGTGTCGGCGCGCGGCGCGGCACCGGTCGTTGGCGTCGCGATCGTACGGATACGGCGGTCGGCGTCGATACCGATCGGCGCGAGCAGGACGCGGCCGCAGGTGGCGGCAGCGGGCAACAGGACGTGCGCGAATTTCAGCGCGCCGAGCGCGACGGTGACGTCGGCGGGCAAAGGCGGGGTCCACGACGCGATGCCGTCGCCATCGACCCCGCTCGGCACGTCGACCGCCAGCACGCGCCGCCCTGCGAAGCGCCTCAATATATCGGCCAGCCCGTCGGCCAGCGGGCGCGTCAGGCCGACGCCGAACAGCGCATCGACGATCAGCGGCGCGGGCGCGGTATCGGCGTCGAGCGCCTCGACCGGTCCGTCCCAGCGGGCGCGCGCCGCCAGCGCCAGCTCGGTGGTCGGCGATGCCAGCGCGGCGACGCGGACCGTAGCGCCGCGCGCCGCGAGCCGCCGCGCCGCGACATAGCCGTCGCCGCCATTGTTGCCGGGTCCGCACAGGATCAGGATCGGGGCGCCCGCCGCCATCCGCCACGCGGTATCGGCAACGGCGGCGCCCGCGCGCTCCATCAGTTCCGACAGCGGCGTTCCGGATGCTGCACACATCGCCTCAGCCGCTCGCATAGCGTTGCTGGTCAGGATCGGGGCGTCGGCGGGCACGGGCATGGCGTCAGATTAGCACGGCCAGGCCAAAAGTCGCGATGCAAGCGCTCGGCCACCTCACCCCGTCATTGCTAGGTCGCCCCGCCCGTGTTCGCCGGCAGGCGGTAGCGGTCGGCGCCGACCGTCACTTCGATCATGCCGTCGCCGACGATGGCAACCTTGGCCGGTTCGGATCCGTCGGCCGACACCAGCCCGCGACCGTCGGTAGTGATATTGAGACGGCGGTAGCCGACGTCGCTGCGACCGACCACCAGAACCGCGCCGTCAGCGCCGCTCATTTCCTGAACCGTACAGGTGCGATCAAACAGCTTCGCTCCTTCGAGCGCGCATTCGATCCGTCCGTTTTCGGCCGCTTCGCGCGATCCGCGCGCTTCGGCTTCGGCAAGTTCGCCATTGTCGGGCGCGCCGCTGCATCCTGCGAGCAGCAAGAGCGGCAGCGCCCTGCCCCATATCGTCATCATGCACTATCCCCGTTTGAGCTGCGACAGGTCGCGCACCGCGCCCCTTGCCGCACTGGTCGTCATCGCAGCATAGGCCTGAAGCGCTACCGAAACCTTACGCGGACGCGGCTTGACTGGCTGCCAGGCCGCCTCGCCCTTCGCCTCCATCGCGGCGCGCCGCGCCGCGAGTTCGGCATCGGACAGCGCAAGATGAATGGTGCGCCGGGGAATGTCGATTTCGATCAGGTCGCCATTTTCGACGAGCCCGATCATCCCGCCTTCGGCCGCTTCGGGTGAGACATGGCCGATCGACAGGCCCGACGTGCCGCCCGAAAAGCGCCCGTCGGTGACCAGCGCGCACGCCGCGCCCAGCCCCTTCGATTTGAGATAGCTCGTCGGATAGAGCATCTCCTGCATCCCCGGGCCGCCCTTCGGGCCTTCGTAGCGGATGACGATGACATCGCCCGCGACGACCTGTCCGGTCAGGATTCCGGCCACCGCCGCGTCCTGGCTTTCGAAAACCTTGGCCGGCCCTGAGAATTTCAGGATCGATTCGTCGACCCCCGCGGTCTTCACGATGCATCCGTCGCGAGCGATATTGCCCGACAGCACTGCCAGCCCGCCATCCTGGCTGAACGCATGATCGGCCGAGCGGATGACGCCGCTCTCGCGGTCGAGATCGAGCGAGTCCCAGCGACGGTCCTGGCTGAACGCGGTCTGCGTCGGCACCCCGCCCGGCGCCGCCATGAAGAATTTCTGGACCTCGGGATCGTTGGTGCGCGAGATGTCCCATTTGTTGAGCGCATCGCCCAGCGTCGCACTGTGCACCGTCGGCAGATGCGCGTGGAGCAGTCCCGCACGTTCGAGCTGCCCGAGGATCGCCATGATCCCGCCGGCGCGGTGGACGTCCTCCATATGGACGTCGCTCTTCGCCGGTGCGACCTTCGACAGGCACGGCACGCGGCGCGACAGCCGGTCGATGTCATCCATCGTGAAATCGACCCCGGCTTCGAACGCCGCGGCAAGCAGATGGAGCACCGTGTTGGTCGACCCGCCCATCGCGATGTCGAGGCTCATCGCGTTTTCGAACGCCTCGAAGGTCGCGATATTGCGCGGTAGCACGCTGTCGTCGTCTTCCTCATAATGGCGTTTGCACATCTCGACGACGATCCGGCCGGCGCGCAGGAACAATTCCTTGCGGTCGGCGTGGGTCGCGAGCGTCGAGCCATTGCCCGGCAATGACAGCCCCAGCGCCTCGGTCAGACAATTCATCGAGTTGGCGGTGAACATCCCCGAGCAAGACCCGCAGGTCGGGCATGCCGCCTGTTCGATCGCCAACACTTCCTCGTCGCTGTATTTTTCGTCGGCGGCGGCGACCATCGCATCGACCAGATCGAGCGCGACGGTCTTGCCTTTCAGCACCACCTTGCCCGCCTCCATCGGCCCCCCCGACACGAACACCACGGGGATATTGATCCGCAGCGCCGCCATCAGCATGCCCGGTGTGATCTTGTCGCAGTTGGAAATACACACCATCGCATCGGCGCAGTGCGCGTTGACCATATATTCGACCGAGTCGGCGATCAGGTCGCGGCTCGGCAGCGAATAGAGCATGCCGTCGTGCCCCATCGCGATACCGTCGTCGACCGCGATCGTGTTGAATTCCTTGGCGACGCCGCCCACCGCCTCGATCTCGCGCGCCACCATCTGGCCCAGATCCTTCAGGTGGACGTGGCCAGGGACGAACTGCGTGAAGCTATTCACCACCGCGATGATCGGCTTGCCGAAATCGCTGTCCTTCATCCCCGTCGCGCGCCATAGCCCGCGGGCGCCCGCTTGGTTGCGGCCATGCGTGGTCGTGCGCGAACGATAAGAAGGCATTTTGTAATTTCCTAGAAATATTATTTCAAATAACCGGCAACGAGAGCGCCTCTACACCCCTAACTTGCGATATTCAACGCCACTTTCGCGATCATCCGAGCCAGCCGCTCGGCAAACAATGCCTGCCCCGCGCTATCGCCGATCAGATCCTGCCGCATCTCGATTCCGACATAGGGAATGGCGTTGCCCTCGGCATGCCGGTTCATCGTCGCGTTGAGCAGCTTGCCCGAATAGGGCAGTTGGTCGCCGGCGTTCAGCCCCTCGGCGGCCAGCGCCGCGATCGCTGGCGCTGCTAGCCGGTCGTCGTCGTTATAGAGCACCCCGACCTGCCAAGGCCGCGCCTGATCGGCATGCGCCGCCAGCGACGGGGTGAAACTGTGCAGCGACAGGATCATCGCCGGGCGGTGCGCCGCGATCGTCGCTTCGATATGCGCGTGATAGGGCCGAAAGAAGCGGGCCAACCGCGCCTCACGCCCCGCATCGTCCAGCGCATTGCCCGGCACCGCATGCCCGTCGCTTGCTATCGGTAGCACCCCCGGCGCGTCTTCCTCGCGGTTGCAATCGACCACCAGCCGCGACACGCCGCCGAGGATCGCGGCATCGACGGCGCCGCGCGCGACGAGCAACGCCGCCACCTCGGCCACCCCGATATCGACCGCAATGTGATTGATCAGCAGCGCCGGATCGATGCAGAGGTCGATGTCGGCGGGAACATGGTTCGACGCATGGTCGGCGATGAGCAGGATGCCGCCCGCCCGCGGCGTCCCCAATTGCCGCCATGCCTCGCTCATCGCAGCGCGCCCGACATCTGCCACCAGTGCGGATGGCTTTGCGCCAGCGAGATTGCGGCCGCATCGCGCTCCGCCGCCGCGTCGAACAGCGCAAAGCAGGTCGCGCCCGATCCCGACATCCGCGCCAGCCACGGGCGCAGCGCGCCGAGTTCGAGCAGCACGTCGGCGATCGCCGGACATTGCGCGGTCGCCGGGCGTTGCAGATCGTTGCGCGCCGCCAGCAATTGCGCCCGCCCCGCCGGGTCGCCGAACAGCGGCCCGCGGTCGATCCCGTCCCACGCGGCGAAGACAGGGCCAGTGGCGACGGGAAAGCGCGGGTTGACCAGCAGCACCGGGGTGCCGGCGAGCCGCAGTTCGGGAACCGGGCTCAGCGTTTCGCCGACGCCGACCCCTAGACAGGTCGCACTGGCGACGCAGGCGGCAATATCGGCACCGAGCGGGCCGATGACCCGCGCCAGCACCGCGTCCCCGAGTTCGGGCAGGAAATGCCGCCGGACCAGCCGCGCCATCGCCGCGGCGTCGGCCGAGCCGCCGCCGACCCCCGCCGCGACCGGCAACCGCTTGGTCAGCGTCACCGCCAGCGGCGGCACCCGGTCGGCGCCATAGCGCGCACGCAGTAGCGCCAGCACCTGCAGGACCAGATTGTCGTCGCCGGCGCTCAATCCCTCGGCAAACTCGCCGACGATCGCCAGCCGGTCGGCGTCGGCGATTTCGGCGACGACCCCGTCGCCGCCGTCGACGAAGGCGAACAGGGTTTCGATGTCATGATAGCCGTCGGCGCGCCGACCGCGGACGTGCAGCGCCAGATTGATCTTGGCCCAGCCGGTCTCGTGCAGCAGAGTTGTCACGATGTCGGTCAAGGCGCGGTGGTCGCGGGGGTCAGCCCGTCGCGCAGCTTTGCCTCGATCCGCGTCGCCATGTCGGCCTCGGCGAGCAGCGCCGCCGCCCGCCAGACGTAACGCGCCTGGAACTTGCGCCCTGCCTGCCAATAGGCGTCGCCCAGATGTTCGACGATCACCGCATTGCCGGGCTCGCCGCGCTGCGCCTTTTCCAGCAGGAGCACCGCCTCGTCGGTCCGCCCGACGAGGAAGTAGGCCCAGCCGAGCGAGTCGGTGATGCTCGGGCTCTGCGGCTCGCGCTTCCACGCCGCCTCGATCCGCGCCAGCGACGCGGCGATGTCCTTGCGCCGTTCGAGCGCCGAATAGCCGACGAAATTCAACACCGCGGGGTCTTCGGGCCGCAGCGCCACCGCCTTGGCGAGCAGCGGTTCTGCGTCACTCCAGCGATCGTCCTGCAGCAGCAGCTCGGCGCGGGCGATCAGCAGCGTGCCGTGCAACGTCCAGTCCTCCTCGCTGTCGCCCAGCGCCTCCTCAAGCCGCAGATAGGCGCGCCCCGCCGCATCCTTGTCGTCGGACCGCCGCGCCAGATCGGCGAAGCGCACGATCAGGCTGCGCGCGTCGGGCGCCGCCGCCGATGCGGCCTCGGCGCGCGTCACCGCGCCGGGCAGGTCGCCGGCATCGGCCATAAGTTCGGCGCGGCGCATTTCCAGCACCGGCGGCATCGTCCCGCCGTCGGCCAGCAGCGCCATCGCCGCCTTGGGCTGACCGTTGCGATCGAGCGCCTCGACCAGTGACGCGCGGACCGTCCAGTCGTCCTCGTTCAGCCAGTGCGCGGCGCGCGCGAACAACAGCGGCACCTTCGGGTTGCCGTTCGGCGTCCGCGCCAGACCATCGGCGATAAGACCCAGCCAGTGCGCGACCCCGGCGCGGGGTGTCGATAGCGGCTGATCGGGCAGCAGCAACAGCGGGTCTTCGCGGTTCCCCGCGGCGAGCGCGATGCGGCGGCGCAATCCTTCGGCGGAGGCGGTTTCGCCAGCCTTGTCGAGCGTCGCGGCGAGGCGGAGCGCGACGAGCTGGCTGGTGCGGTCGGACAGCATCGTGCTG
The DNA here is from genome assembly GCF_050916055.1 of Sphingopyxis sp. Classification (GTDB taxonomy): domain Bacteria; phylum Pseudomonadota; class Alphaproteobacteria; order Sphingomonadales; family Sphingomonadaceae; genus Sphingopyxis. Next base: position 1,330,515 of record NZ_CP051527.1, on the reverse strand, counting down.
TCGGCGAGCGCCGCCGCCTCGGCCGGGCGCCGCGCCGCAAGCTGGACGAGCGCGGCTTCGAGCAGCATCGCGGGCTCGGGCCGTCCGCGACCGCCGCCCGCCGCCAGCAAATGGCGCTCGGGCGCCTTTTCGCGCGCCCCGACATCGATCCACCCATCGAAGGTCGGCTGGATCAGCCGCGACACGGCGTCGCCGCCGGTCTTGTCGCCGCGACCGGGCAGATATTCGCGCGCCGCCTTCCAGTCCGAGCGGCGCATCGCGTCGACGAGCAGCACCAGCTGGGCGTCGAAGCGGCGGTCGCCAGCCTCCCACAGTTGCATCGCGGCGCTGCGTGCGGCCGCAAGATCGCCGGCCTCGATCGCTTGATCGAGCATCCGCGCGCGCAGTCCCGGCAGGTCGGGGGCGTGGCTGGCCAGCGCGGTAAGCGCCGACAACGCCGCCGCCGGCTCGCCCGCATCCTCGGCCAGCCTCGCTTTCACCAGCGCGTTCAGCGCCGCGCCGCTGTCGTCGGCGGCGCGCGCCGGCGCCGTCACAGTCGCCGATCCCGAAGCCAATATCAGCGCCGCGGCGAGGCGGGCGGATTTACATATTGGGGTAATTGGGGCCTCCGCCGCCTTCGGGGGTGACCCAGTTGATGTTCTGGGTCGGATCCTTGATGTCGCACGTCTTGCAGTGGACGCAATTCTGGGCGTTGATCACGAATTTGGGATCGCCCTCTTCCTCGCCGACGATCTCATAGACCCCCGCCGGGCAATAGCGCTGCGCCGGCTCGTCATAGAGCGGCAGATTATATTCGACCGGGATCGACGGATCTTTCAGCTGCAAATGGACCGGCTGATCTTCCTCATGGTTGGTGTTCGACACGAACACCGACGACAGGCGGTCGAAGGTAAGCACCCCGTCGGGCTTGGGATAAACGGGCTTCGGCATCATGTCGGCGCGGTACAGGCTCTCATTGTCCGGGTGATGCTTCATTGTGAACGGGACTTTGATCTTCAGCGTTTCGAGCCACATCGTGATCCCCGACAGGATCGTCCCGCCCAGATCGCCCCATTTTTCGACGAGCGGCAACACGTTGCGCACGACGCTGAGTTCCTTCTTGACCCAGCTGTCGTCGTAAGCCGCCTGATAGGCATCGAGCGTGTCGCTTGTCCGCCCCGCCGTGACGGCCGCGAACGCCGCTTCGGCGGCCATCATCCCCGATTTCATCGCGGTGTGGGTGCCCTTGATGCGCGGGACGTTGAGGAAACCGGCGCTGTCGCCAATCAGCGCGCCGCCGGGGAACGCCAGCTTCGGCACCGACTGATAGCCGCCGTCGCTGATCGCCCGTGCGCCATAGGACACGCGCTTGCCGCCCTTCAGGATTTTCGCGATTTCGGGATGCGTCTTCCACTTCTGCATCTCCTGAAAGGGGGAGATATGCGGATTGCGATAGTTGAGCCAGGTCACGAAACCCAGCGCGACCTGCCCGTTCGCCTGATGATAAAGGAAGCCGCCACCATTGGCATGTTCGTCGAGCGGCCAGCCCTGCGTGTGGATCACCCGCCCCGGCGCATGGTTTTCGGAGTCGATGTCCCACAATTCCTTGACGCCGAGCCCGTAAACCTGTGGTTCGCAGTCGGCATCGAGTGCGAACTGCGGCTTCAATATCTTGGTCAGATGACCGCGCACGCCTTCGCCGAAGAAGGTGTATTTGGCGTGGAGTTCGAGCCCCGGCGCGTAGTCGGCCTTGTGGCTGCCGTCGCGCGCGACCCCCATGTCGCCGGTCGCGACGCCTTTGACCGAGCCATCGTCGTTATAAAGGATCTCCGCCGCCGGAAAGCCGGGGAAGATTTCGACCCCCAGCCCCTCGGCCTGCTCGGCGAGCCAGCGGCACAAATTGCCGAGGCTGCCGGTGTAGGTGCCCTTGTTGTGCATGAAACCGGGGGTGATGATGTGCGGCACACCGATCTTTTTGGTCTTGGTCAGCACCCAATGCTGGTTGTCGGTGACCGGGACCTCGGCCATCGGGCAGCCCTGCGTCCGCCATTCGGGGAGCAATTCGTCGAGCGACTTGGGATCAATCACCGCGCCCGACAGGATATGCGCGCCGACCTCCGACCCTTTTTCGAGGATACACACCGACAGCTCGCTGCCCGCCGCATTCGCCAGTTGCTTGAGGCGGATCGCCGCCGAAAGGCCCGCCGGACCCGCGCCGACGATGACCACGTCATAGGGCATCGATTCCCGTTCGCTCACTTGCAAAACCTTTCTGCCGTCCCTGCGCGGACGTTCATCGTGTCCCGCGCTCATTCTGTCACGAAATGCGATGCCCGCCAATTGACGCGTCCGTCAACAGGCTGTTTCAACAAATCACATGGGTGGGTCCAATTCAGCCTTGCTTGCTCAAAGCACATGCGACTGGTGGTCGCTGGCGGGCGTCGATACGCTCGTCGGCGAGGAGCCGGCCGGCTGGCTGGCGCCGCCGCCCGCGAACGACGCCGTGCCGGCGCGCGCCCGGCCCGTCGCCCCCGAACCCGAAGCGGCGCCCCTCCCCGCCATCCTCCAGCGCCGCGAGACCCCCGCAGAGACTGCCCCCGCGGCCCCGGCGACGCTCCCCGACGACTGGGACGAGTTCCAGCGCTGGCTCGCCGAGGCGCCCGGGGTGCCGGGCAGCCAGTGGGACGCGCGGCGCGTGTTGCCCGTCGGCACAGCCGGCGCGCCGCTGATGATCTTCACCGCCTGGCCCGAAATCGACGACCAGCGCGACGGCGCGCTCTTTACCGGCGCGGCCGGGACACTGCTCGACGCGATGCTGCGCGCGATCGGGCTGGCGCGCGGCGACTGCTATCTTGCCAGCCTGGCGGTGACCCGTCCGCCGGGCGGCCGCTGCGACGACGGCGCCGCGGCCGATCTCGACCGCTTGCTCTGGCACCACCTGCGGCTGGCGGGGCCCGAACGGCTGCTGATTGTCGGCAGCGACATGCTGCGCATGGCGGCCGCGATGCCGATCGCCGAAGCGCGCGGAAGGTTACTCGATATTAACCAAGACGGCGGCAAGGTGGCGACGGTGGCGGTCGCAAGTCCTGCGATGCTGCTGGCCCGGCCGGCGCAGAAAGCCGCCGCCTGGGATAGCCTCAAACTGTTCAACCGGGGACGTTGACGGATGTCGAAAACGACCAAGCTCTCACTCTCCTGCGCCTTTGCCGCCCTGCTTCTTTCGGCCACGCCTGCGTTGGCCACAGATTCCGGCGACCGCGATTTCGTGGCGGCGGCGCAGACGGTGCCCGACATTTTGTCGGCGCAGCAGAAACAATATTACACACAGGTCATCGCCGCGATCCGCGGCCAGCGCTGGACCGATGCGCGCGCCTTGCTCGCGAGCGGTGAAAACGGTCCGCTCGACGATTTCCTGCGCGCCGAGCTGCTGGTCGCGCCCGACAGCCCGCGCGCCGAAGTCGCCGATATCGCCCCGCTCCTCGCCCGTTCGCCATGGCTGCCGCAGGCCGAACAGCTCGGACGGCTCGCGGCAAAGCGCGGCGCGACCGACCTGCCGACGCTGCCGATGCAGACCCGCCTGGCATGGGCGGGCAGCGCGCCGCGCCGCGTTGGCGCCGATTCGGTGAACGGCGACCCGGTTGCCGCCAGCCTCGCCAGCACGATTCCCGACCGCATCAAGAACGACGACCCGGCGGGGGCAGAGGCGCTGCTCAATGCGGTGATCGACCGGCTCAGCCCCGATTCGCGCGCCGAATGGACTCAAAAGGTCGCCTGGTCCTATTATATCGAGAATGACGACACGAATGCGCTGCGCCTGGCGCTCGCCTGCACCTCAGGCGGTCACAACGCCTGGTCCACGCAGGGCGCCTGGGTCCAGGGTCTCGCGGCGTGGCGGCTGCGCGATTACCGCACCGCGCTCGTCGCCTTCGACCGTGTCGCCAAGGAAGCGCCCGACAGCGAATTGCGCGCCGCCGCGCATTATTGGGCGGCACGCGCGGCGATCGCCGCGGGCGAGCCGGCGTCGGTGCAGCCGCGGCTGCGCGCCGCCGCCGCCAACGAGGAAACGCTCTACGGTCTGCTTGCCGCCGAAACGCTGGGGCAGGAAGTGAACAGTCAGCGCGAGAACGTCCGCGCCGACCGCAGCGCGTGGCGGGCGCTCGAAACTTTGCCCAATGTGCGAGCCGCGATGGCGCTCGCCGAAATCGGTGAGGATAAATATGCTGGCGAAGCGCTGCGCCATCAGGCGCAGATCGGCAACGCAGACCAGCATGCCCAAATCATAGCGATGGCAGGTGCGCTCAGCCTGCCCGAAACCCAGCTCTACCTTGCGCACAACACCCCGAGCGGCCGCAAGGTCGCCGCGGTCACGCGCTACCCGCAACCCAAATGGGAGCCCAATGGCGGGTGGAAGGTCGATCCCGCGCTGGTGTTCGCCCACACGCTCCAGGAATCGCGCTTCCAGCGCACCGTCGTCAGCCCCGCCGGTGCCTTTGGCCTGATGCAGGTCCGCCCCGGCACCGCGCGCGATGTCGCGCGCTGGCGCGGCGACAGCGGCCCCGGCGATCTGCGCATCCCCGCGGTCAACATGGACATGGGGCAAAGCTATCTGCAATATCTCGCGCGCGACGCATCGACCGGCGGCCAGTTGCCCAAGGTGATCGCCGCCTATAACGCCGGCCCGGCGCCGGTGGCGCGCTGGCAGTCCGAAATCCGCGATAACGGCGATCCGCTGCTCTATATGGAATCGATCCCCTATTGGGAGACGCGCGGCTATGTCGGCATCGTGCTGCGCAATTACTGGATGTATGAAGCGCAGCAGGGCAAGCCGTCGGTCAGCCGCGCCGCGCTGGCGCAAGGCAAATGGCCGCGCTTCCCCGATGGCAAGGACCGGGTGCGCCTGACCTATGCCGGCGACCTCGCGAACGCCGACTGAGCGGATGGCGATCGACCCTACCCTGCCCTTCAAACCGGTTCGCATCGCGATATTGACGATTTCGGACAGCCGCAATGCGGCCGAGGACAGGTCGGGTGACAAGATCGAAGAATTGCTCACCACCGCCGGGCATATCCTCGCCGCCCGTGCGATCATCAAGGACGAGGGCGACCTCATCGTCTCGCGCCTGCACAACTGGATCGACGACCCCGACGTCGACGTCGTGATCACCACCGGCGGCACCGGCCTGACCGGCCGCGACGTCACCCCGGAGGCGCTGCACCGCCTCGACGGCAAGGACATCCCCGGCTTCGGCGAGCTGTTTCGCTGGCTGAGCTATCAGACGATCGGCACCTCGACGATCCAGTCGCGCGCCTGCGCCGTGGTCGCGCGCGGCACCTATATCTTCGCGCTCCCCGGCTCGACCGGCGCGGTCACCGACGCGTGGGAAGGGATCCTCTCGACCCAGCTCGACAGCCGGCATCGCCCCTGCAATTTCGTCGATCTGATGCCGCGCTTGATGGAGTGAGACCCGTCGCCCCGCCCTCACGGGGAAGAAAGATTTTGTTCTTTATTTGTTCTCTCTGAACAGATAAACTCGATGGGTGGAATTTCCCAAACCCCTCCCCCCGATCTCCGGCCGCGGCGCGCCCACGAACCTTCGCCCGACACGCACCGGGTCGCTCGAGCGCGAGGCCGATGGCGACTGGCTCGATGCGGCCGACGATATCGATGGCGACGCGCCGCCGGTACGCACGACGGTGACGATCGAGCATCCCAAAACCATCATCGCGCGCAACACATCGCCCGACATAGGCTTTGATCGCTCGCTCAACCCCTATCGCGGCTGTGAGCATGGCTGCATCTATTGCTTCGCGCGCCCGACGCATGCCTTCCACGACCTGTCGCCGGGGCTCGATTTTGAAAGCCGGCTGTTCGCGAAGCCCGACGCGGCCAGCCTGCTGCGCGCAGAACTCGCCAAGCGCGGCTATCTGGCGGCGCCGCTGGCGATCGGCACCAACACCGACGGTTACCAGCCGGTCGAGCGCGAATGGGGCATCACGCGATCGGTTATCGAGGTCCTCGCCGAAACCCGCCACCCGCTGATCATCACCACCAAGTCCAACCGGGTGCTGCACGATATCGACCTGCTCGCCGACATGGCGCGCGACAATCTGGTCGGCGTCGCCATCTCGGTCACGACGCTCGATCCCGCCGTCGCGCGCACGCTCGAACCGCGCGCGCCGCACCCACGCCGCCGCCTCGACGCGATCCGCAAACTGATCGATGCCGGCGTTCCGACGCAGGTCAATATCTCGCCGATCATCCCCGCCATCACCGATCACGAGATCGAGGCGATCATGCAGGCGGCCGCCGAAGCTGGCGCAATCCGCGCCTCCTACATCCTGATGCGCCTGCCGCACGAGGTCGCGCCGCTGTTCCGCGCCTGGCTCGCCGCGCACTATCCCGACCGCGCCGACAAGGTCATGCACATGGTGCAGGACATCCGCGGCGGCCGCGACAACGACGCCGGTTTCTTCACCCGGATGAAGGGACAAGGCGTGTGGGCAGAGCTGATCCGCACCCGCGTCAAACGCGCCGCGCGCGCGCATGGCCTCGACCGCAGCTTCCCGTCTTTGCGCAGCGACCTGTTCAGGCCGCCGGAACGTGGTGGGCAGATGGAGCTGTTCTAGTCCTCGTGTTTCAAACCCCCGCCAGCGACTTCAGCTTGTAATCCTTATAATCATCGCGGATCTGCCGCTTCAAAATCTTGCCCGTCGCGGTGTGGGGCAGCTCGTCGACGAACACGACCTCGTCGGGCATCCACCATTTGGCGATCTTGTCCTTCAGATATTCGACGATGCTCGCCTCGCTCACTTCGGCGCCGGGTTTGCGAACGATCAGCAGGATCGGCCGCTCGTCCCACTTCGGGTGATAGACGCCGACCGCAGCGGCTTCCTGGACCCCCGGCACGCCGACTGCGGCGTTTTCCAGCTCGATCGACGAAATCCATTCGCCGCCCGACTTGATCACATCCTTCGCGCGGTCGGTGATCTGCATGACGCCATCGGGGTGGATCACCGACACGTCGCCGGTGTCGAACCAGCCGTCGGCATCGGCGGCATCGGCGTCGGCCCGGAAATAGCGCTGGATGATCCACGGCCCGCGGCATTGCAGCCGTCCGCTCGTCTCGCCGTCGCGCGGCAGCTCCTTGCCTTCGTCGTCGACGATGCGCAGCTCGACACCGAACGGCGGGCATCCCTGGCGGCAGACGACATCGACGCGCTCGTCGAAGCTCATATCGTCCCAGTTCCACGGACGCTTGCCCATCGTCCCGATCGGGCTCGTCTCGGTCATCCCCCACGCGTGGCCGACATCGACCCCGGCTTTCATGAACCGCTCGATCATCGCACGCGGCGCCGCCGAGCCGCCGATGATCACCCGGTACAGCTTGCCATAATCCATCCCAGTCGCATCCATGTGCGCGAACATCGCAAGCCACACCGTCGGCACCCCGGCGCTGTGCGTCACCCCTTCGGCGTGCATCAAGTCGCACAGAACCGCGGCGTCGTTGGTCGCCGAAAACACCAGCTTGGCGCCGACCGTCGCGGCGGCAAAGGGAATGCCCCAGCTGTTGGCGTGGAACATCGGCACGATCGGCAGGATGACGCTGCGGTTCGACATGTCGAACACATCGGGCTGGATTTCGGTGATCGCGTGGATGACGTTCGAACGATGCTCATAGAGCACGCCCTTGGGATTGCCCGTCGTGCCGCTGGTGTAACACAGCCCGACCGGGTCGCGCTCGTCGAGCTCGACCCATTCGAAACTGCCATCCTCGGCATCGATCAGGTCGCGGTACGACAGATAACCGTCCTGCGCCGGCGCATCGAACAGGATGAAATGCTCGACCGTCGGCAGTTGATCGCGCAGCCGCTCGACGATCGGCAGGAACATCGCGTCGAACAGCAGCACGCGGTCCTCGGCATGGTTGATGATATAGACCAGCTGTTCGTCAAACAGCCGCGGGTTGACGGTGTGCAGCACCCCGCCGATGCCCGCGCTGCCGTACCAGCTGACCAGATGGTGGCCGTGATTCATCGCCAGCGTCGCGATGCGGTCGCCCTTCTGTATGCCCAGCCTGACCATCGCCGCGGCAAAGCGCCGCGCATCGGCGCCGACCGCGCCCCAGGTCGATCGCGTCATGCTCCCGTCGGCCCAGCGCGACACGATCTCGCGCCCCGCATGCTCGCGCGCGGCATGATCGATCAGGCTCGTGACGAGCAGCGGCTGGCCTTGCATTCCCATAATCGGCATCCTCTTTTGGTTTTGCCTAGCGATAAGGCCGAGGATGCGCTTCGCGCAAGGGGCAACACGCCCGATAGCGTCGGGCGAGACAATTAGCCGCGCACGCGAAAATCCCTTGCCGCGGCCAGCGACAGCTTAGGCTCGGCCACGCCGGCGACCAGTTCCAGCCGCGCGACGAGGTCGGGATCGAGCGCAAAGCGGCGGCCGAGGTTGATCCGGATGTCGCGGCCGGTTTCGGGGTCCGCCGTCGTCACGATGATCGCCCCGCGCGCATCGTCGCGGCGTTCGGCGAGCCGCGCCAGTTCGGCGATCGCTTCTGGCGCGTCGACGCGGCATTCGAGTTGCAGCGCCGCCGTCGCGGCGATTTCGGTGAGCGGCTGTGCGCCGCGCACCGTCACCCGCGGTGTTTCTTCGCCTTCGAGCAGGTCGAGTTCGACCGCCAGCATCGCACAGCCGCCATCGGCGGCGAGCGATTCCAGCACCCGACTCGCCTGTTCGTCGAAGCAGCTCGACTGGAACTGCCCGCTGCGGTCCGACAGCGTCAGGTTGAGGAAGCGGTTGCCGCGCTGCGACACGCGCGCTTTGGCATTTTCGACCATCGCCGCCATCACCATCGGAATTCGCGTCCCCGGCGTCATTTCGACGTTGGCGCAGATGTCGCCATAGCTGCGCGCGCCGCGCGCCGCGACGATCGCTTCATATTGCTCGACCGGGTGGGCCGAGAAATAGAAACCGAACGCTTCCTTTTCGCGCGTCATGCGCTCGGCGAGCGTCCAGGGTTCGGCGGTCGGCAGCTGCAACACCGGCGCGACGTCGATGTCGCCGCCAAACAGCCCGCCCTGTCCGGTCGACCGCTCATGCGCCGAGCTGTTGGCGCAGGCGAGCAAACTTTCCGCGCCCGCATAGGCACGCGGCCGGTCGGGCTCGACGCTGTCGAACGCCCCCGCCCCCGCCAGCGCCTCGATCTGCCTCCGGTTGAGCAGCTTGGGATCGATCCGGTTCGCAAAATCGTCGAGGCTGGCAAAATCGCCCTTCGTCTGCCGCTCGGCCACCAGCGCTTCCATCGCGCGTTCGCCGACCCCCTTCAAGGCGCCGAGCGCGAAGCGCACCGACAGTTCGTCGCCGCTCTGCCCGACCGAAAAATCCGCCTCGCTTTCGTTGATCGACGGCGGTGCGACGGCAATGCCCGACCGGCGCATGTCGTCGATAAAGATCGACAATTTGTCGGTCTGATGGCTGTCGAACGACATCGACGCGGCGAAAAATTCGTGCGGATAATGCGCCTTCAGCCATGCGGTCTGATACGACAGCAAGGCATAGGCCGCGGCATGACTCTTGTTGAAACCATAGCCCGCAAATTTGTCGATCAAGTCGAACAGCTCGTTCGCTGCCTTCGGCGCGATCTGGTTATGCTCGCCGCAGCCGGTGACGAAGGTCTCGCGCTGCGCGTCCATTTCGGCCTGGACCTTCTTGCCCATCGCGCGGCGCAGCAGGTCGGCGCCGCCGAGGCTGTAGCCGGCGAGGATCTGCGCCGCCTGCATCACCTGTTCCTGATAGACGAAGATGCCATAGGTTTCGGCGAGGATGCCTTCGAGCAGCGGGTGCGGATAGGCGATCGGCTCGCGCCCGTTCTTGCGCGCGCCGAACAGCGGGATATTGTCCATCGGCCCCGGGCGATAGAGCGCGACGAGCGCAATGATGTCGCCGAAACTGGTCGGTTTCACCGCCGACAGCGTCCGCCGCATCCCTTCGGATTCCAGCTGGAACACCCCGACCGTCTCGCCGCGCTGGAGCAGTTCGTAGACCGCCGGATCGTCCCACGCGAGCGTGTCGAGATCGACGTCGATCCCGCGCAGCGCAAGCAGCCGCCGCGCTTCCTTCAGCACCGACAACGTCTTGAGCCCCAGGAAGTCGAACTTCACCAGCCCCGCGCTTTCGACATATTTCATGTCGAACTGCGTCACCGGCATGTCCGACCGCGGGTCGCGATAGAGCGGGACGAGCTGGTCGAGCGGACGGTCGCCGATCACCACGCCCGCCGCGTGGGTCGAGCTGTGCCGCGGCAAACCTTCGAGCTGGCGTGCCATGTCGAACAGCCGCCGCACCCCGTCGTCCTGCTTATATTCGGTCATAAGCTCGCTGACGCCGTTGAGCGCGCGATCGAGCGTCCACGGGTCGGTCGGATGGTTGGGGACCAGCTTCGCCAGCCGGTCGACCTGGCCATAGCTCATTTGGAGCACGCGCCCGGTGTCCTTGAGCACCGCGCGCGCCTTCAGCTTCCCGAAGGTGATGATCTGCGCAACCGTGTCGCGGCCGTATTTTTCCTGCACATAACGGATCACTTCGCCGCGCCGCGTTTCGCAGAAGTCGATGTCGAAGTCGGGCATCGACACGCGCTCGGGGTTGAGGAAGCGTTCGAAGAGCAGGCCGAGTTTGAGCGGATCGAGGTCGGTGATCGTCAGCGCCCAGGCGACGACGCTGCCCGCCCCAGACCCGCGCCCCGGCCCGACCGGAATATCCTGCGCCTTCGCCCATTTGATGAAGTCGGCAACGATCAGGAAGTAGCCGGGGAACCCCATCTGGGTGATGACGTCGACCTCGAAATCGAGTCGCTCGAGATAGGCCTGCCGCGCGTCGTCGGAGAGGTCGGGATAGAGCGCGAGCCGGGCCGTCAGCCCGGCGTGCGCATCGACCTTCAGCTGCGCCGCTTCGCCCTCGCGGTCCCCCGCCAAACTCGGCAGGATCGGTGCGCGCTTCGGCGCCATGAAGGCGCAGCGCTGCGCGATGATGACGCTGTTGCGCATCGCCTCGGGCAGATCGGAAAAGGCGTCTTCCATGGCCTCGGCCGGTTTCAGCCACGCCTCCGGACTGCTGACCCGGCGATCGGTGCTTTCGACATAGGCCGACTGCGCGATGCACAGCATCGCATCGTGCGCGGGATGGAACTGGGGTTCGACAAAACTGGCCGGATTGGTCGCCACCAACGGCAACGCGCGGGCGTAGGCCATCTCGATCAGCGCCGGCTCGGCGGCCATCTCGGTCGCGTCGCCGCGCCGCGCCAACTCGATATAGAGCCGCCCGGCAAACAGGGCCTCCATTTGCTCGACATAATCGTCGGCCGCGGTTTTCTGCTCACCGGCGAGCAATCGCGCCAGCGCGCCCTCGCCGCCGCCGGTCAGACAGACCAGCCCGTCGGTCCGCCCCGCGAGATCGGACAAGGTGACGTGCGGGTCCTGCTCGACCGGGCGGCCGAGATGCGCCGCCGACACCAAGGCGCACAGATTGTTGTAACCCACCTCGTCCTGCGCATAAAGCGCGAGCCAGTCGATCAGCGGCGCCCCGTTCGCGAGCCGCTGCCCGGGCCGCGCGACGCTGAGCAGCGCGCCGACGATCGGCTGGACGCCGGCCGCCTTGCACGCCTCGCCGAACGCCATCGCACCGTAAAGCCCGTTGCGGTCGCAAATCGCGATCGCCGGAAACCCGCGATCGCGTGCCGCTTTCGCAATCGCCTTGGGCTCGATCGCCCCTTCGAGCATCGTGTAGCTGGAAAAGACGCGGAGGGGGACAAAGGGGCTGTAGGCCATGGCGGGGACGCTAACGCGGCGCCATCGATTCGACCACCGCCCTATTCACAAAATCGTCATTGCGAGGGCCTGAAGGCGACGCGGCAATCCAGCGCCTGCGTAAACCGCGCTGGATTGCTTCGCTTCGCTCGCACTGACGAGCTTTTCAAATTCACCCCAGCAGTTCCTCGATCTCTTTGCGCAATTGCTCGGGCTTGGTCGTCGGCGCGTGGCGGGACACAACCTTGCCGTCGCGATCGACCAGGAATTTGGTGAAATTCCACTTGATCCCGCTGCCGATCAGGCCGGTCTTTTCCTTTTTCAGATGCTTGAAGATCGGATCGGCGCCGTCGCCATTGACCTCGATCTTTGCCATTACCGGAAAGCTGACGTCATAGGTCAAGGAACAGAAATTCGCGATTTCCGCGGCATCGCCGGGCTCCTGCGCGCCGAACTGGTTGCACGGGAACGCCAGGATCTCGAGCCCGCGATCCTTGTAATCGCGATACAGTTCCTCCAGCCCTTCATATTGCGGGGTGAAACCGCATTTCGACGCGGTGTTGACGATCAGCAGCACCTTGCCGCGGTAATCCGCCATCGACTGGGTGCCGCCGCCGGGCAGCGGCGCCGAAAGGTCGTAAAGTGCCATATCCTGTTCCCCTCCAAATTCGCACGATCTAGGCGGCGACGCGCCCTTCGTGCAAGCGCAGCACGCGGTCCATCCGCGCCGCCAGCCGTTCGTTGTGCGTGGCCACCAGCGCCGCCGAGCCATGGTCGCGCACCAACCCGACGAACTGCTCGAACACCCGGTCGGCGGTCGCCTCGTCGAGATTGCCGGTGGGCTCGTCGGCGAGCACCAGCATCGGACGGTTGGCGAGCGCGCGCGCCACTGCGACGCGCTGCTGCTCGCCACCCGACAATTTGCTCGGCTTGTGATGCAGCCGCTCGGCCAGCCCCAGCCGACCGAGCAGGTCGGCGGCGCGCTCCTCGGCGTCCGCCTGTGCCGCGCCGCGGATCAACTGCGGCAGCACGACATTCTCGATCGCGTTGAAATCGGGGAGCAGATGGTGAAATTGATAGACGAAGCCGATCTTTTCGCGCCGCGTCTTGGTGCGTTCGCCCTGTTCGAAGCGCGTGACGTCCTCGCCATCAATGCGGATCGTGCCGCCAAAACCGCCCTCGAGCAGCCCGACCGCCTGCAGCAAGGTCGACTTTCCCGATCCCGACGGGCCGAGCAGCGCGACGATCTCGCCGCGTTTCAGATGCGCATCGACGCCGCGCAGCACGTCGATTCGCGCGTCGCCCTGCTCGAAATGGCGGGTCAGCCCGACCAGTTCCAATATGTCACTCATAACGCAGCACCTGTACCGGATCGGTGTTCGCCGCTTTCAGCGCCGGATAGAGCGTCGCCAGGAAGCTGAACAGGATCGTCATCGCGACCACCACGCCGATTTCGACCGGATTGGGTTTCGACGGCAGTTCGGTCAGAAAGCGGACCGACGGGTCCCACAGATTCTGACCACTGAGATAACCGACCCCGGTCAAAATCCCCTTGCGGAAATAGAGCGCGGTAAAGCCGAGGATCAGCCCGACCAGCGTTCCCCCGACCCCGATCGACACGCCGATCGCGACAAAGATGCGCAGCACCGAATCGCGCGGCGCGCCCATGGTGCGGATGATCGCGATGTCGCGCGTTTTCGCGCGCACCAGCATGATCAGCGACGACACGATGTTGAATGCCGCGACGAGGATGATCAGCGACAGGATCACGAACAGCGCCACGCGTTCGACCTCCAACGCTTCGAACAGGCTGCTGTTCGTCGATCGCCAGTCGGCGACGACCGCCTGCGACGCCAGTCGTTCGGCGAGCGGCGCCAGGATTTCGCCGACCCGGTCGGCATCCTCGGTCTGCACCTTGATCATGCCGATCTGGTCGCCGGTCAGCAGCAGCAATTGCGCGTCGGCCATCGGCATGACGATATACGCCTTGTCGAAATCATAGACGCCGATCTCGAAAATCGCGGTGACGCGATAGCTGATCTCGCGCGGCACGGTGCCGAACGGGGTCGATCGGCCGGCGGGATTGATGATCGTGATCTGCGATCCGACGCTGGCGCCGAGGTTCTTGGCGAGTTCGGACCCCAGCGCGACATTGCCCGATCCGTCGGTCAGCGTCTCGAGCCGACCCTGCATCACCTCGCCGCGCAGCGTCTGGTTGGTGCGGATGTCGGGTACCAGCATCCCGCGCACGATCACCGCCTCGACCCGGCCGCCGAAGGTGGTGAGCAGCGGCTGTTCGATGATGGGCGTCGCCTCGGTCACCCCCGGCGTCGCCTTCACTTCCTTCAGCACGTCGCGCCAGTCGTCGATCCGGCCGCCGAACCCCTGCACCACCGCATGGCCGTTGAGCCCGACGATCTTGTCGAACAGTTCGCCGCGCACCCCGTTGACGACGCTCATCACGATCACCAGCGCCGCGACGCCCAGCGTCACCGCGATGAAGCTGAACATCGCCGCGACGAAGATAAAGCCTTCGCCGCGCTGAGGAAGCAGATAGCGTTTGAAGATGGCGCGTTCATAAGGACGCAGGATCATGGGGCGAGCGGCCTTTGGAGCGCGGTGCGCGTTGCGGTCATGCCGCCGCTTTAGGCATGCACTTCGTCGCTGGCAATGCCCGCCCGCCCGCCGATTTTTTGCGAGCGATTCGCAGAATATGTTGCCCAACGGCCACAGCGGGCCGCAAAAGGACCCGCGGAGCGCCGCCAGAGGGTGACAAAGCCCCCCTATCGTCCTAGCGAAATGGCTTCTGGATCAAGCGGCCCAAGGCCCGGTTCCAGGGAGTGCGGACCTTTCGCCGGGCCCGCAACAAAGGGGGATGGCGACGTTCGTCACAGGCGCCCGGGTTTCGCACCGCGAAGCCCGGGCGTTGTGATTCCGGACTCCCCCTACCCCTCGCTCTCGCTGATATCCTCCAGCGTATCGACGTCGAGCACGCGCACGCGCCCCTGTTCGAGCGAGATGATCCCCGATTCCTCCCAGCTTTTGAGCTGGCGGTTGATATGCTCGCGGCTCATCCCGGCGAAATTGCCGAGTTCGGTCTGGCTGAGCTCGACCCGCTGCGCGGTATCGACATCCATCCGGATCAGCCGCTTGAGATAGCGTGCAAGGCGCGGGCCCGAAGCATAGGCACGGTCGCTTTCGATCGTCTGGTCGGCGGTGCGCAGCCGGCGCGCCAGTTGCTGCATCAGCGACCAGGCGAAATCGGGGTGGCTCGCGGCAAAATCGCGCAGCGCGTTGCGCCCGAGCTGGAGCGCGCTGCCGGCGCTGGTCGCGATCACCGATGCGGTGCGCTCGCCGCCGTCGAGCAGCGCGATCTCTCCCAGCACCGCGCCGGGCTCGGCATAGGCCAGCACGATCTCGCGCCCGCCCGCGGTCAGCATCGATACCCGCGCGCTGCCCTCGGTCAGGATCAGCAAACCATCGCCGGCGTCGCCCTGGCTGAGCAATTCCTTGCCCTTGGCGAAATGGATCTGCACCGCGCGGCCCGCGATATCGGCCCAATCCTGCAGCGTCAGGCCAGAGAAAATGCTGTCGGGACCCTGAAGTTCGGCGAGTTTCGCGTGATCCATGCCCCTTGGCCCCTCCCTGTTGCGCCGCGTCAGACCAGCCGGCTCTGCTTCACCGCCGCCGCGATGAATCCCTTGAACAGCGGGTGCGGATCAAAGGGTTTCGACTTGAGCTCGGGGTGGAATTGCACCCCGATGAACCACGGATGGTCCGGCCGTTCGACGATCTCGGGTAGCATACCGTCGGGCGACATGCCCGAAAATACGAGCCCGCCTTTTTCCAGCCGGTCGCGATAGGCGCCGTTGACCTCGTACCGGTGGCGGTGACGCTCGCTAATGTCGCTGGCGCCATAGACGGTAGCGACGTGGCTGTTCGGCGACAGCTTCGCCTCATAGGCGCCCAGCCGCATCGTCCCGCCAAGGTCGGTGTTGGCGCCGCGTTGCTGCAGCCCCTCGGCGCTCATCCATTCGGTGATCAGGCCGACGACCGGCTCTTCGGTCGCGCCGAATTCGGTGCTCGATGCCGCCGCGATGCCGCTGGTGTTGCGCGCCCCTTCGATGCACGCCATCTGCATGCCAAGGCAGATGCCAAAGAAGGGCACGCCATTCTCGCGCGCGAAACGGACGCTGGCGATCTTGCCCTCCGACCCCCGCTCGCCGAAGCCGCCGGGGACCAGAATGCCGTGCATCGGTTCCAGATCGGCGGCGAGGTCGCCGTCCGATTCGAACATTTCGGCGTCGAGCCAGCGGATGTTGACCTTTACCCGGTTCGCCATGCCGCCGTGCGCCAGCGCTTCGTTCAGCGATTTGTACGCGTCGGGCAGCGAGACATATTTGCCGACGACGCCGATCGTCACCTCGCCCTCGGGATGCTGCTTGCGATCCATGATGTCGTACCAGCGCGTCAGGTCGGGCGCAGGCGCATCGTCGATGCCGAAGGCGTGCAGGACTTCGCTGTCGAGCCCCTCGCCATGATATTGCACCGGCACCGAATAGATCGAATCGGCGTCAAGCGCCGGGATCACCGCTTCCTTTCGCACGTTGCAGAATTGCGCGATCTTGGCGCGTTCGCCGTCGGGCAGCGGCCGTTCGCACCGGCAGAGCAATATGTCGGGCTGGACGCCGAGCGACGCCAGTTCGCGCACGCTGTGCTGGGTCGGCTTGGTCTTCAACTCGCCGGCGGCGGCGATGTAGGGGACCAGCGTGACATGCACCGATAGCGTCTTGTCGCGCCCTTCCTCATTGCGCAGCTGGCGGATCGCCTCGATGAACGGCAGCGATTCGATGTCGCCGACGGTGCCGCCAATCTCGCACAGCACGAAATCGAGATCGTCGAGTTCGGCGCGGGCGAACGCCTTGATCGCGTCGGTGACGTGCGGGACGACCTGCACCGTCGCGCCGAGATAATCGCCGCGACGTTCCTTGGTGATGATCTGCTGATAGATACGGCCCGAGGTCACGTTGTCGCTCTGCCGCGCCGCGACGCCGGAGAATCGCTCGTAATGGCCGAGGTCGAGGTCGGTCTCGGCCCCGTCGTCGGTCACATAGACTTCGCCATGCTGATAGGGCGACATCGTTCCCGGATCGACATTGAGATAGGGATCGAATTTCCGGATGCGAACGCGATAGCCGCGCGCTTGCAGCAAAGCGGCGAGGCTAGCCGCCATCAAACCTTTGCCAAGCGAGGAGACCACGCCGCCGGTGATAAAAATGAACCGCGCCATGGGAGGAAAGACTTACTCAAAAGGAGGGGGACGGCGCAAGCCGTCGAATCGCTAGCGGCGGAAATAAATCCGCCGCGCGGGGCTGCGTGGGGGGCCGAAGCCGCCGGTTATTGCTTGGCGGGGGGTGCCTGCGGAGCGGGCGCCGGCGCATCCTGCGCGGTAGCTGCCGCGGCAGCGGCGGCCAGCGGATCGTCGCTCACGGGAGCCGCAGGCGTCGCCGTTCCCTGCGCCGGCTGGGCCGGTCCGGTCAGCGATGAGCCGGTGCCGCCGGTCTGCGCCGATTTCGACAGCGAGGTGTCGATGGTCGAGCCGCCGCGGCCGACCGATGCCATCGCCGCCAGAACGATCGACAGGCCGACGAACAACGTCGCCAGGATCGTCGTCGCACGGGTCATGAAATCCGCGGCGCCGCGCGCGGAAAGCAGACCCGCAGGGCTGCCGCCGACGCCCAGTCCGCCACCTTCCGACTTTTGCATCAAAATGACGCCGATCATCACGGCCGCAACAAGGGCCTGGATGACGAGCAGGAAGGTGAAGAGGTTGGACACATGAAATTCCCGAACTTGCGCGGCCTAATATGGTCCGCGCCCGCCGCGCACATAGAGATGAAGCGGCGCCGCTTCAACCCGCCAGTTCGGCCGCCGCCGCAATGATCGGCACGAACTTGCCTGCGGTCAGGCTCGCCCCGCCGACCAGCGCGCCATCGACGTCGCGGGCGCCGAGCAGTTCGGCGGCATTCTCGCCGTTGACCGAACCGCCGTACAATATCCGCATCTCCTGCGCCGCGCCGCCGAACCGCGTCGCCAGCGCCGCGCGGATCGCGCCGTGCATCGCCTCGACATCGGCGACCGTCGGGACCAGCCCGGTACCGATAGCCCAGATCGGTTCATAGGCGATCGCCAGCCGGTTGGCGGCGAATGCGGCGGGAAGCGAACCCGCAACCTGCGCCAGCACATGGTCGATCGCGCCGCCCGATTCGCGCACCGCGCGCGGCTCGCCGACACAGAGGATCACCGTCAGCCCCGCCCCCAGCGCCGCCTCGGCCTTGGCCTGCACATCGGCGTCGGTTTCGCCGCAGCCGTCGCGCCGCTCGCTATGCCCGACGATGACCAGCGTCGCGCCCGCATCAACGAGCATCGGCGCCGCGACCGATCCGGTGAAGGCGCCTGACGCCGCGTGGTGGCAATCCTGCCCGCCGATCGTCGCGCCTGGCAGCGCCGCCGCCAGCGTGCCGATCAAAGTGAACGGCGGACAGATCGCGACATCGACCGATGTGTGCGGTGCCGCCGCTGCAAAAATCGCCTCGGCCTCGCCGATCGCGGCGGACCCGCCGTTCATTTTCCAGTTGCCCACCACATATTTGCGCCGTGCCATCTTTTGTCTTCCTCCACCGCGTCGATCCGATGCCCCGCCCTAGCGGGGGGAGGGCCGGATAGGCAAGCGGGGTCGCCGCACCGCGAAAAGCCCCTTTCCCGCCTTGAAGCCTGTCCGCCTCCCGCCTAAAGCAGCGCGCAACCGCGCGCTTCGCGCTCACCGCCGAAAGAATGTCCAGTCCATGATCACGTCCATCCGCCGCCTGTTCGGGTCAACCATCGGCAAATTCATCGCACTTGGCTTCGTCGTCCTCGTCGGCGTCGCCTTTGCGCTCAGCGACGTGACCGGCAATGCGACCTTCGGCGGGCTCGGCGGGGCCAATGTCGCCAAGGTCGGCGACACCGACATCACCATCGCCGAACTGCGCGACCGCGTCCAACAGGCGTATAACCAGGCGCGGCAGGACCAGCCCGAACTGACGATGGCGGCGTTCGTCGAATCGGGCGGGCTCGACCGGGTCCTCGGTCAGCTGATCGATGGCGCGGCGTTCGACCAGCTCGCCGGCGAGCTCGGCTTTTCGGTCAGCAAGCGGCTGGTCGACGGCCGGATCGCCGACCTGCCTGTGTTTGCCGGGGTGTCGGGAACGTTCGACCAGACGCGCTTCGAAACCTTCCTGCGCGACAATGGCATCACCGAAACCCAGCTGCGCCAGGACCTGACCCAGCAATTGCTCGCCGAACAGCTGGCCGTCCCCATCGGCACCATGCCGCGCATCGCCCCGGTGATGGCGCAGCCATATGCCGCGCTGATGCTCGAACAGCGCCGCGGCCTCGCGACCTTCATCCCCGCCAGCCCCTTCGCCCCGGCCGGCGATCCCGGCGACGCAGTGCTCCAGAAATATCTGGCGGAGAACAAGGCGAAGTTCACTGTGCCCGAACGCCGCGTGCTGCAATATGCGACCTTCGACCGCGAAATCGTCCCCGTCCCGGCGGTCACCGACGCCGAAATCGCCAAGGTCTACAAGGACAATGCCGCCAGCTTTGCGGCGAGCGAGACGCGCCGTTTCGCGCAGGTCATCGCGCCCGACCAAGCCGCCGCCAACGCCATCGCGGCCAAGGTTCGCGGCGGCACGACGCTCGCCGCCGCTGCCACGGCTGCGGGCCTGTCGGCCGGGACGACCGGCGACCTGACCCGCACCGCCTACGCGGCAACGACCTCGGCCGATGCCGCCCGGGCCGCCTTCGCCGCTAAAGAGGGCGACGTGCTCGGCCCGATCCAGACCGGTCTCGGCTGGGCGGTGGCGCGGGTCGAGAATATCACCGCCAAGCCCGCGCGCACCCTCGCCGACGCGACCCCAGAAATCCGCACCGAACTGGCCAAGAACAAGGCCAATGAGGTGATCGTCGATTATTACAACACGCTGCAGGATGCCGTGAACGGCGGCGCGTCGATCGAAGAAATCGCCGCCGACCGCAAGCTCACGCTCAGCGAAACCCCGGCGCTGCTACCCAGTGGCCGGGTGCCGAACCAGCCCGCCTTCACCCTCGCCGCCGAGTTGGCGCCGATGGTCAGCCAGGCCTTTCAGACCGGGATCGAGGGCGAGGCGCAGCTCGCGACGCTGGTCGAAAATGAAAAATTCGCCGTCTTCGCGGTGAAATCGATCGTCGCAGCGGCGCCGCCCCCGTTTGCACAAATCCGCAGCGACCTGCTCGGCGAATGGCGGTTTGCCGAAGGACAGAAGGTCGCGCGCGACAAGGCCCGCGCCATCGTCAAGGCGGTCGAAGGCGGCCAGGGCCTCGCCGAAGCGGCCCGCGCCGCCGGCCCGAACATCGGCACGACCCAACCGATCGGCGGCCGCCGCGCCGAGCTCGGCCGCGATGGCCAGGGCGTGCAGCCCGAACTCGCGCTGCTGTTCTCGATGGCGAAGGGCAGCGTCAAAACGCTCGAAGTCCCCGGCAACCGCGGCTGGATGGTGATCGCGCTCGGCGACGTCGACCGGCCCGACCCGAAGGCGATCGATCCGCAGCAGGTGGCGGCGATCGCCCAGCCGCTCGCCTCGGCGTTCGGCAACGAACTCGTCCAGCAACTGACCGCCGAAGCCAAGCGCCGGGCGCGCGTGACGATCAACAAGGAGCTTGTCGACCAGCTGCGCGGCGAGCTGACCGGCACCACGCCGGTCGCCGAATAACCCCGGCGTGGCGCTCGAAGGCAGGGCCGCAGCGCTCGAGGCGCTGGCGCAGGGCCGCGGCGGCGCGGTGTGGCAGCGGCTGATCGCCGACGTCGAAACCCCGGTCTCCGCCGCGCTCAAGCTGATCGAGCCGGGCCGCGGCGACTGGGTGCTCGAATCGGTCGAGAGCGGCGAAACGCGCGGCCGTTACAGCCTGATCGGACTCGACCCCGACCTGATGTTAGAGGTGCGCGGCGATGCGGCGCGGATCAACCGCGGCTGGCAGCATGACCGCAGCGCGTTCGCGCCGGTCGCCGCTCCCGCGCTGCAGGCGCTGCGCGATCTGGTCGGCGAATGCCGGTTCGACGTGCCCGCCGCGCTGCCCAAGGCGCTCGCGACGCTGGTCGGCTTCTTCGCCTATGAAACGATCGGCCTCATCGAACGCATCCCGCGCGCGCCCGGCCCCGGCCTTGGCCTGCCCGACATGATTTTCGTGCGCCCGACGGTGATCCTGGTGTTCGACCGGCTGGCCGACGAGCTTTTCCTCATCGCGCCGATCTGGCCCGACCCCGACGGTGCGATCGACCGGATGATCGAGGTCGCCGAGGACCGGCTCGACACCATCGCGGCGCGGCTGTCGTCGGCCGCCGCGCCCGCCGGCCGCGCGGCGAGCGATGCGCAGCCCGCCGACATCGCCGCTTCCCCGGCCACCACCCCCGCGCGTTTCGCCGAAATGGTCGCGGCGGCGAAGGACTATATCGCCGCGGGCGACATCTTTCAGGTCGTGCTGTCGCAGCGCTTCTCGACCCCGTTCGACCTGCCGCCGTTCGATCTCTACCGCGCGCTCCGCCGTATCAATCCCTCGCCTTTCCTCTATTTCCTCGACCTGCCCGGCTTTGCGCTGATCGGTTCGTCGCCCGAAATCCTCGTTCGCGTCCGTGACGGCGAGATCACGATCCGGCCCATCGCGGGCACCCGGCCGCGCGGCAAAACCAGCGCCGAGGATGTCGAGAATCGCGACAGCCTGCTCGCCGATCCCAAGGAACGCGCCGAACATCTGATGCTGCTCGACCTCGGCCGCAACGATGTCGGCCGCGCCGCGATTGGCGGATCGGTGACCGTCACTGACAGCTACACCGTCGAATATTACAGCCACGTCATGCACATTGTGTCGAACGTCATCGGCCGCATCGCCCCCGACAAGGACGCCATCGATGCGCTGTTCGCGGGCTTCCCGGCGGGTACCGTCAGCGGCGCCCCCAAGGTCCGCGCCTGCCAGATCATCGCCGAGCTTGAGGCCGACGCGCGCGGGCCTTATGCCGGCGGCGTCGGCTATTTCGCCCCCGACGGCAATATGGACAGCTGCATCGTCCTGCGCACCGCGATCGTCAAGGACGGCGAAATGCACGTCCAGGCCGGCGCCGGCATCGTCGCCGACAGCGACCCCGCCTATGAACAGCGCGAATGCGAGGCCAAGGCCGGGGCGCTCTTCGCCGCGGCGCGCGAGGCCGTGCGATTGGCCGGGACGCCACGCTACGGGCAATAGCTTGACCACCGCGGGGCGGGCGCTAGCGTCGCCACCATGCTCAGACATCTTGTCCCGCTCGCCCTGCTGTTCGCCAGCGTCATGCCCGCCCACGCGCAGGACCCGGCGCCGACCGATCATGACGCCACACTGGCGGATTTCACCTTCGCCACCGGCGAAAAGCTGCCCGAACTCAAGATGCACTACACCACGCTCGGCACCCCGCAGCGCGACAGGGCGGGCCATGTCACCAACGCGGTGATGATCCTCCACGGCACCGGCGGCAGCGGCAAACAGTTCCTCCAGCCGCAGTTCGCGGGCGAGTTGTTCGGCCCCGGCCAGCCGCTCGACACCGCGAAATATTACGTCATTCTGCCCGACAATATCGGCCACGGCGGCTCGTCGAAGCCGAGCGACGGGATGCGGATGAAATTCCCGCGCTATGATTATGCCGACATGGTCACCGCGCAGCACCGCCTGCTCACCGAAAAGCTGGAGGTCAAAAAGCTCAGGCTGATCCTCGGCACGTCGATGGGCTGCATGCACGCCTTCGTCTGGGGCGAGGCCTATCCCGGCTTCGCCGAACGCATCGCGCCGTTCGCTTGCCTGCCGGTCGAGATCGCGGGTCAGAACCGCATGTGGCGCACGCTGCTGATCGACGCGATCACGGCCGATCCGGCGTGGCAGGGCGGCGATTACCGCGAACCGCCCACCGCCGGGCTGCGCACCGCCACCTCGCTGCTGCTCGTCGCGGGTGCCAACCCCTATGCGCTGCAGGCGCAATATCCGACCCGCGCGGCCGCCGAAGCCTATAAGGACGCGGCCTTCGCCCGCGCCTTTGGCCGCGCCGATGCGAACGACATGATCTATCAGTTCGACAGCTCGCGCACCTACAACCCGTTGCCCGGTCTCGAGAAAATCACGGTGCCGGTGCTGTGGATCAACAGCGCCGACGATTTCATCAACCCGCCGGCCTACGGCATCGCCGAAACCGCAGTGGCGCGGATGCCGCAAGCCAAATTCATCCTGATCCCCGCAAGCCCGGAAACCAAGGGCCACGGCACGCACACCTGGGCGAAATTCTGGAAGGACGACCTGGCCAAGCTGATGGCGGAATAATCAATCCTCCCTGCGGCGAAGCCGTGGGGAGGTGGCAGCGGCGAAGCGCTGACGGGGGGCGGCAACGGTAGCGCCAAAGCCCCTCCGTCAGCGGCTACGCCGCTGCCACCTCCCCATCGCTGCGCGACAGGGAGGAACATGGACCAGCAAATCCCGCCTCGTCCGCACAAAAGGACTTATTGCTTCACTCGCGCGTCTTCACCCATTACGGCCCACCCCCATGATCCTCGTCATCGACAATTACGACAGCTTCACCTTCAACCTCGTTCATTATCTGATTGAGCTGGGGGCCGAGGTGCGGGTCGAACGCAACGACGCGCTGACCGCCGCCGACGCCCTCGCGACCGGCGCCGAGGCGATCCTGATCTCACCCGGCCCCTGCACCCCGAACGAAGCCGGGATCAGCCTTGACCTCGTCGCCGCCTGCGCAGAGGCGAAAAAGCCGCTGCTCGGCGTCTGCCTTGGCCATCAGGCGATCGGCCAGCATTTCGGCGGCACCGTCCAGCGCGGCCATCTGATGCACGGCAAAACGTCGCCCGTCTGCCACGACGGCAGCGGGCTCTATGCCGGCCTGCCCTCGCCGTTTCAGGCCACGCGCTATCACAGCCTCGAAGTCGTCGATATTCCGGATTGCCTGATCATCAACGCGACCAGCGACGACGGCGCGGTGATGGGATTTCGCCACGTCGAGCTGCCGATCCACGGGGTTCAATTCCACCCCGAAAGCATCGCGACCGAACATGGCCACGCGATGCTCGCCAACTTTATGGGACTGGCCGGACTGCCCGTTCTGGCGCGGCAAGTCGCATGAGCCGCTTCGGCCCGCTGCCCGATCCCGCGCATCTGCTCGATCATGACGAGGCCGCGCAGGCCTTCGCCGACATCCTCGATGCGCGCACCAGCGAGGACGAGATCTCCGAATTCCTCACCGCTTTGTCCGATCGCGGCGAGACGATGGTCGAAATCGCCGCCGCAGCGCAGGCGCTGCGCGACCGCCTGGTCCCCATCGACGCCCCCACCGGCGCAATCGATGTGTGCGGCACCGGCGGCGACGGCCACCACACGCTCAACGTCTCGACCGCCGTCGCTATCGTTGTCGCAGCCTGCGAAGTTCCGGTCGCAAAGCACGGAAATCGTGCCGCTTCGTCGAAATCGGGCGCCGCCGACACGCTCGAAGTCCTCGGCCTCGACATGGAGCGCGCCGGGCGCCTCGCCGAAGCGACCCTCGCCGACCTCGGCATCTGTTTCCTGTTCGCCGCCAATCATCATCCGGCGATGAAGCGCATCCAGCCGATCCGCCAGAAACTCGCCCGCCGCACCATCTTCAACCTGATGGGACCGCTCGCCAACCCCGCACGCGTCACCCGGCAGCTGATCGGCATCGCCCGCCCCGCCTATGTCCCCGTCTATGCCGAGGCGCTGCACCGGCTCGGCACCGAGCATTCGCGCGTCGTCTCGGGCGACGAGGGCATCGATGAACTGTCACTCGCGGGCGGCAACGAGGTCGCGGTGGTCAACGCCGAGGGCGTGTTCATGCAGCGCAGTCATGCCAGCGACGCAGGTCTGCCCACCCATCCGATCGAGGCCATCCGCGGCGGTGATGCCGCCGACAACGCGAAAGCGCTGCGCGAACTGCTGTTGGGCGCCCCCGGCGCCTATCGCGACGCGGTGCTATACAATTCCGCCGAGGCGCTCGTCATCGCGGGCGCGGTCGATACGCTGACCGACGGCGTCGAGGAAGCCGCCGAAGCGATCGACAAGGGACTCGCCAACGCGCTGCTCAACTGCTGGATCGCGTATAAATGAACAAGCTGACCCAGATACTCGCCACCAAAGCCGAAGAAGTGGCGGCGCGCCGCGCCCTGCGCTCCCTCACCGATCTCGACGCCATCGACGCCGCCCCGGTACGCGGCTTCCACGCCGCGTTGCAGGCAAAAATCGACGCAGGCGGCTTCTCCCTGATCGCCGAGATCAAGAAAGCATCGCCCTCCAAGGGTCTGATCCGGGACGATTTCAACCCCGCCGATCACGCCCGCGCCTATGCCGCGGGCGGCGCCGCCTGCCTGTCGGTCCTCACCGATGCCCCATATTTCCAGGGCCACGAAGAATATCTGGTCGCCGCTCGCGCCGCCTGCCCCCTGCCCGCACTGCGCAAGGATTTCATGATCGACCCTTGGCAGGTCGCCGAAGCCCGCGCGATCGGCGCCGACGCGATCCTGATCATCGTCGCCGCGCTCGACGACGGCGCGATGCAGGAAATCGAGGCCGCCGCGTCCGAGCGCAGCATGGACGTGCTCGTGGAGGTGCATGACGAGGGTGAACTCGACCGTGCACTGATGCGGCTGCAATCGCGGCTGATCGGGGTCAACAATCGCGACCTTCGCAGCTTCGAAACCGACCTCGGCGTCACCGAACGCCTCGCCAAACTTGTCCCGCCCGGCACCTTGCTCGTCGGCGAAAGCGGCATATCGAGCCACGCCGACTGCCAGCGCCTTGCCGCGAGCGGTGTCCGCGCCTTTCTGGTCGGCGAGAGCCTGATGCGCCAGGCTGACGTCACGGCGGCAACGCGCGCGTTGCTTGAGGGACAGGACCCCGCCGCCTAATCGATCGTGTCGAGCAGCGCCGCGAGCTTGCCGAACATTTCGTCAATCTCGGCCTTGGTGACGATCAACGGCGGCGACAGCGCGATGATGTCGCCCGTCGCGCGGACCAGCAGGCCGTCGTCGAACGCAGCGTGAAACACCTCCATCGCGCGCGCCGTCGGCGCACCGGGCCGCGGCTGAAGTTCGATGCCCGCGACCAGCCCGATCGTGCGGATGTCGATGACATGGCGCCGCCCCTTCAGGCTGTGCGCGGCATCCTCCCAATAAGCGCCAAGATCGGTAGCGCGATCGAACAGCCCGTCGCGGGCGTAAAGGTCGAGCGTCGCGAGCGCGGCCGCGCTCGCCAGCGGGTGGCCCGAATAGGTATAGCCGTGGAACAGCTCGATCCCGCCCGCCACGCTGTCCAACACCGCATCGTGCAGTTCGCGCTTCACCGCGACCGCGCCCATCGGCACCGCGGCGTTGGTCAGCCCCTTTGCCATCGTGATGATGTCGGGCGTCACCCCCCACGTCCCCGCCGCGGTCGCGCCGCCGACGCGGCCGAAAGCGGTGATCACCTCGTCGAAAATCAGGATGATGCCGTGACGGTCGCATATCTCGCGCAGCTGCTGGAGATAACCGATCGGCGGCACCAGCACCCCGGTCGATCCCGCCATCGGCTCGACGATCACCGCGGCGATCGTGTCGGCGCCGTGGAGGTCGACAAGCCGCTGCAGATCGTCGGCAAGTTCGGCGCCATGCTGCGGAAAACCGCGCGAAAAGGCGTTGCGTTCGATGTCGTGGGTGTGGCGAAGATGATCGACGCCGGGCAGGCCGCCGCCGAAGGCACGGCGGTTGTTGACCAGCCCGCCGACGCTGATCCCGCCGAAGCCGGTGCCATGATAGCCGCGCTCGCGCCCGATCAGCCGCGTGCGCGTCCCCTGCCCCTTGGCGCGCTGGATCGCGAGCGCGATTTTCAGCGCCGTATCAACCGATTCCGACCCGCTGTTGGTAAAGAATATCCGGTCGAGCCCGACGGGCATCAGTTCGGCGAGGCGCTGCGCGAGCTCGAACGGCAACGGATGGCCGAGCTGGAACGTTGGCGCGAAATCGAGCGTCGCCGCGGCCTTGGCAATCGCCTCGACGATCTCGGGGCGGCAATGGCCGGCGTTGCTGCACCACAGGCCCGCGGTGCCGTCGAGGATCGTCCGCCCGTCGCTGCTCCGATAATGCATCCCGCTCGCCGACACGAGCTGGCGCGGCTGCGCCTTGTACGACCGGTTGGCGGTAAACGGCATCCAGAACGCTGCCAGCTGGTCATTGTCGCCCTTCATCGCGGCTTGCTCCTTTGCCTGTCGAACCGACAATCTGGGCTTGCGCCGCGAAGCTGGCAATGGCGAAAATGGCCGATAACGGCCCTCTGGCGCGGCGAGCGACTTCACGATAGGCTGCGCGCGAACAATCGGGCCGGCTCCTCGGCCCAATCGGGGGCACATGTCAGTCAATCTGGAACAGTGGATCAGTGACCATAAGATCGACGAAGTCGAATGCATCGTCCCCGACATCAACGGGGTTCAGCGCGGCAAGGTGTTGCCGGCCAAGAAGTTCCTGTCGTCGGTCAAGGACAAGTCGCTGCGCATTCCGGGCAGCGTCTTCATCTGCACGATCGACGGTCATTACCCGGAGGACATCGACGATATCTGGGACAAGGATCCTGACAAGATATTGATCGCCGACCCCAGCACGATCTGCGTCGCGCCCGGCTTTACCTCGCCCACCGCTTTCGTCATCGCCGACGCGCTCAACCGCGACGGGACCGAAGTCGACATCGCGCCGCGCACGATCCTGAAAAAGGTGCTCGCGCTCTATGCCGAAAAGGGCTGGCGCCCGATTATCGCGCCCGAGGTTGAATTCTACCTCGTGTCGCAGAATGCCGACCCAGATTTCCCGCTGACCCCTCCCGTCGGCCAGTCGGGACGCAGCGAGACCGCGAGCCAGCCTTACGGGCTGGAGGCGATGAACGAATATGAGAATATCATCGATCATATCTATGACGATTGCGAGATGATCGGGCTCGATATCGACACGATGATCCACGAAATGGGCGCCGCGCAGCTGGAGGTGAACTTCATCCACGGCGACCCCCTGCGCCTCGCCGACGAGGTGTTCCTGTTCAAGCGCGTCGTCCGCAACGTCGCCAAGCAGCATAACGTCTATGCGACCTTCATGGCGAACCCGATGGCGGGGCAGCCGGGCAGCGCAATGCACATCCACCAGTCGGTCGTCGATGCCGAAACCGGGCGCAACCTGTTCGCGACCGCGAACGGCCGCGACAGCGCGATGTTCCGCAGCTACATCGCCGGGCTGATCCGCTTCATGCCGCAAATCTCGCCGATGTGGGCGCCCAATGTGAACAGCTTTCGCCGCATGCGCCCCGACAGCGCGGCGCCGATCAACGTCCAGTGGGGCGAGGATAACCGCAGCTGCGGTTTCCGAGTCCCGATCGCCGACAAGAACAACCGCCGCGTCGAAAATCGCCTGCCCGGCGCCGACAGCAATCCCTATCTGGCGATCGCCGCGTCGCTGGTGTGCGGCTATATCGGCATGGTCGACCGGATGGTGCCGCCCAAGCCGATCACCGGCAGCGCCTATAACCGCGCCCGCACCCTGCCGCGCACGCTGGAGGCGGCGCTTGATCGCTTCAGCTCGTGCAAAAAGGTCCGCAACCTGCTCGGCGACGACTTCTTCGAAATCTTCTTTGCGGTGAAGGATTACGAGCTGTTCAACTATCAGTCGGTGGTGTCGAGCTGGGAGCGCGAACATCTGTTGATGCGGGTCTGACCCGCGCTGCGTAATGTCGGACCCGCTAACCTACAGCTATTATGGCGGGAGCGCGCATCGCTGGCCCGCACAGCCACGGCTGGACGGCGATCGGCAGTGCGATGTCGTCGTCATCGGCGGCGGCTTCACTGGCTTGTCTGCGGCGCTCGCTTGCGCTGAACGCGGATTTTCGGTCGTACTCCTGGAAAAAGAGAAGATCGCTTTCGGCGCGTCGGGACGCAACGGCGGCCAACTCATTCCCGGGCTTCGCTGGACCGCATCAGAACTGGAAAAGGATTTTGGCCCACAGCGCGCCGACGCGCTGTTTGACCTTTGCTGGCGCCAGAACCCCGTCAGAGCCCGCATCGAAAAGCACGGTATCAATTGCGACCAGAAGTCAGGCCATCTCGAAGCAGCATGGACGCCCGCCGATTTCGACGCGACGCGGCGCGAGGCCGAGTATCTGTCGGCGCGTTTCAATTATCGGAGCGACGTCGTCCCCAAGTCGGACATGGGCGCACATATTGACAGCGGCTTATATCACGGCGGGATTTACGACCCGCAAGGCGGCCATTTCCACCCAATCAACTACGCGATCGGCCTCGGCAAAGCCGCCCTTGCCGCCGGCGTGACCATATTCGAGGACTGTCGCGCGTTCGGCGTCGAGGATGGCCTCCAGCCCGTGGTTTCCGCTTTGGGCGGAGATATTCGGGCAAAGCACGTGATTATGGCGGCGGATAGCTGGATGAGCGACATCTGGACGGGTAATGTCGGGCTGCGTCTCGGCCGCTACACCGTGCCGATCATGAACTATAATATCGCGACCGCACCGCTACCCGATGCCGATGCGCTGCTGCCGAGTGACGCCGCAGTTGCCGACAGTCGCTTCGTGCTCAATTATTTCCGCTTGTCGGCCGATAAGCGCCTGATCTTCGGCGGCGGCGAGCGCTATTCGCAGACGCCGCCACGCGACATCGCAGCCTTCGTCCGGCCGTTCATGGCGCAGGTCTTCCCGCAGATCGCCGAAGCCAAGATCGACTATGGCTGGGGCGGCGCAGTCGCGGTGACGATGAACCGGCTGCCGCATATCGGGCGACGCGGGAACGTCTTTTTCGCGCACGGCTTTTCGGGCCACGGCGCGTTGGTGACGACGCTCGCCGGCGAACTGATCGCCGAAGCGATGGCGGGGACGGCCGAGCGCTTCGATGTGCTGGCGGGCCTGCCGTCGCGGCCCTTCCCCGGCGGCAAGTGGCTGCGCCGGCCGCTCGCGACGCTGGGGCTGCTGTGGTATGCATTGCGGGATCGGCTCGGATGATCGGCGACGCCGCGATCGCGCGCGTCGCGGCGCGCGAAGCCGAGCGCTTCCGTGCCGGCAATCCGCGCGCTTTTGCGCATCATGCCGCGGCAAGCGGCTGGTTCCAGTCGGTGCCGTTCCACTGGATGGCGGATTGGCCCAGCCCGGTTCCGATCGTCGCGGCGTCGGCAAAGGACGCGACGCTGACCAGCATCGACGGGCAGACCTACGACGATTTCTGCCTCGGGGACACCGCCAGCCTGTTCGGCCATTCGCCCCCTGCCCTCGCCGCGGCGCTGGCGAAACAGGCGGGCGAAGGGCTGAGCTATATGCTGCCCACAGGGTGCGGCGCGCAGCTCTCGGACAAGCTGGCGGCGATGTTCGGCCTTCCCCAATGGCAGGTCACGACGACCGCCAGCGAAGCCAATCGCGCCGTCATCCGCTGGTGCCGCGCGATCAGCGGGCGGCGAAAAATCCTGGTCTTCAACGGCGCCTATCATGGCGCGGTCGATGACGCCTTCGTCGACCTGAAGGACGGCGCACCGGTGATGCGCGCCAGCCTGGTCGGGCAGGTCCACGACCTGCGCGACACGACCGTCGTCGTCGAGTTCAACGACGTTGAAGCGCTCGGGATCGCGCTGCGCGGCGGCGATATCGCCTGCGTCCTTGCCGAACCGGTGATGACCAATGTCGGTATGGTCCGCGATGCACCGGGCTATCTTTCGACCCTCCGCCGGCTTTGCGACGAGACCGGCACCTTGCTCGTCTTCGACGAAACCCACACCATCTCGTCGGGCTATGGCGGCCATGGCGTCACCCATGGGCCGGCGCCCGACCTGACGGTCGTCGGAAAGTCGATCGGCGGCGGCGTGCCGTGCGCGGTCTACGGGTTCAGCGCGGAAGTTGCCGAACGCATGGCCGCGCTCAACCGATCACGCCCGCCGGGCCATAGCGGCATCGGCACCACATTGTCGGCGAATGCGCTCGCGATCACCGCGATGGACGCCATGTTGGGCGAAGTCATTACCGCCGCCGCCTACCACCATATGCTGCGCGGCGCCGCGCGCCTGGTCGCCGGGCTGGAGCAGGAAATCGCCGCCGCCGGGTTCGACTGGCACGTTACCCAGGTCGGCGCGCGGGTCGAATTCCTCACCTGCTCCACCCCGCCGCGCAATGGCGGTGAGGCGAAGGCAACGATGCAGCCCGAACTCGAAGCCGCGATCCACCTGTTCCTCGCCAATCGCGGGATTTTGCTGGCGCCGTTTCATAATATGATGTTGGTGAGCCCGGTGACCGGCGACGACCAGATCGACCGGTTGGTGGACGGCTTCGCCGACTGCACCAAAGCGTTGAAGGAGTAGAGGGGCGATGTCGAAGTCATCGGGTACAGTCGCGCCGCGATCGGAGGCCGAGGCCTTTTTCAAGGCCAACCCCGATGTCGACTCGATCGAGATGATCTATACCGACATGGGCGGCGTGCCGCGCGGCAAGCGGCTGCGCCAGCATGAGGTGATGGCGGTGTATGACAGCGGCCGCATGTTCCCCGGATCGATCACCGTCGTCGACATCACCGGGCAGGACACCGTCGAAACCGGCCTCGTCTGGGAGGATGGCGACGCCGACCGCTCGATGAAGCCGATCCCCGGCACCCTCGTCCGCACCCCTTGGGGCGGAGACCATGCGGCGCAATTCCTCGTTGATTTCTACGAACTCGACGGCACCCCGCACGACCTCGACCCACGCCACGTGCTCGGCGGCGTCATCGACCGCTTTACTGCCGACGGCCTGACTCCGGTGCTCGCGGTCGAACTCGAATTCTATCTCGTCGATCCGCGCCGCGCGCGCGACGGCGGCATCCGTCCCGCCCGCCCCGGCTACAGCCGCGACACGCCGCGCAATGTCGAGGTTTACGGCCTCCGCGAACTCGACGATTTCCGTCCCTTCTTCGACGCGCTTTATGCCGCGACCGACGCGCAGGACATTCCACTCGAAAGCGCGATTTCCGAATTTGCGCCGGGCCAATTCGAGCTGACGCTGCGCCACAAACCCGACGCGCTGCGCGCCTGCGATGATGCGATCATGTACAAGAGGCTGGTCAAAGCCGTGGCCCAGCAGCACGGCCTCGAAGCCACTTTCATGGCGAAACCCTTCGCTGAACAGGCTGGCAGCGGCATGCACATCCACGTCTCGGTCAACGACGGCGCGGGTGCCAACATCTTTGCCAGCGACGATCCCGAAGGCACCCCCGCGCTGCGCCATGCGATCGGCGGGATGATCGCCAGCGTCGGCGACGCCTTCGCGCTCTTTGCCCCGCACGCCAACAGCTATCGCCGTTTCAAGGCGAACAGCTATGCCCCCGTCGCGCCGACCTGGGGCGTCAACAACCGCACCGTGTCGTTCCGCATTCCCGCCGGCCCGCCGCCAAGCCGCCATGTCGAGCATCGCGCCTGCGGCGCCGACGCCAACCCCTATCTCGCGGTCGCCGCGGTGCTCGCCGGGATGCATCACGGCATGACCAACCGGACCGATCCCGGCACCGCAGTGGTCGGCAACGGTTATGACCGCGATGCCTCGGGCGACGACAAGCCGCCGTCGAACTGGTTCGCCGCGGTCGACCGCTTCCACGCCTCGGCGTTGATGCGCCACTATCTCGGCGCGCGCTTCGTCGATATGTTCAGCATCGTGAAGCGCGTCGAGCAGGACCGTTATTTCGGGGTCGTCCCGACGCTCGATTACGATTGGTACCTGCGCAACGCCTGACCTTTCGCGTACGAATCTTTCAAAGATTCGTGCTGCACCGCAAAAAAACCTCTTTCCAAGCCGCGCTTATTGAGTCAGCTTGACGTCACCAACAGGGAGGCCGCGTCATGGATCTGAATGAACTGCTCGCTCAAGGCCGAGGCCGCCGCTCGTTGCTCCAGGCGATGAGCGTCGCGGCGATCGGTATCAGCTTCGGCGGCCTCGCGGCGTGCAGCAAGGGCGAGGGCAAGAAGCTCGCGAACGGCGAAGAGGCGCGGCTGAACTTCTACAACTGGGACACCTATATCGGTGAGACGACGCTCGCCGACTTCAAGGCAGCGTCCGGGGTCGATGTGACGATGGACCTGTTCGACAGCAACGACGTGCTGTTCGCCAAGTTCAAGGCCGGCAACCCCGGTTACGATGTGATTGTGCCGTCGAACGACTTCGTCGAGCGCATGGTTCAGGCCGACATGCTGATGCCGCTCGACCAGTCGCTCATCCCGAACATGAAGAATATCGACCCCGCCTATATCGACGTCGCATATGATCCGCAGCGCAAGCATTCGATGCCGTACACCTGGCTGACGCTGGGGATCGGCTATCGCAAGTCGAAGGTGAAGGCGAAACCCGACAGCTGGAAGCCGCTGTTCGACAGCCCCGAATATGCCGGACGCATCGCGTGGCTGTCCGAAGCCGGCGACATGTTCCGCCTCTATGGCAAATATCTCGGCAAGTCGGTCAATGCGCTGACCCCCGCCGACATCGCGACGATCGAGGCGATGATGATCAAGCAAAAGCCCAACGTCCAGAAATTCCACGAGGACGACGGACAGGACCTGCTGCTCAAGGGCGACGTCGATCTGGTGCTCGAATATAATGGCGACATCGCGCAGGCGATGACCGAAGACGACGACATCGACTTCGTCGTGCCCAAGGAGGGCAGCCAGCTAAATTCGGACAATCTGTGCATCCCGAAGGGCGCCCCGCATCCCAAGAATGCCCACGCCTTCATCAACTATATGCTCGACGCAGAGGTCGGCAAGAAGATCACCGAGACGATCCTCTATCCGACCCCCAACGCCGCCGCGAAGGCGCTGATGCCCGATACCTACAAGAACAACCCGGTGATCTTCCCGCCCGCCGACGTGCTGGCGAAATGCGAATATGCCAAGTTCAACGCCGAATTGCAGCCGCTCTACGAAGAGGCCTTCACGCGGGTCCGGGCGGCCTGACGGCCTGACCGGGGGCATCGGGGGGTGGCCGAACAGGATTGGAAGACCAGCAAGCGCGCCTTTGCGGCGGTGTCGGTGCCGACGCTGCTCTGGGTCCTCCTCTTCTTTCTCGTCCCGATGGCGATCGTCTGGCTTTACAGCTTCGGCGAGAATAAGGGCCTGACCGAAATCGACATTTCGGGGACGCTCGACAATTACAAGCGCGCAACCGAGTGGCTCTATCTCACCATCTTCGGCAAGAGCTTCGCGGTCGCCGCGCTCGTCACCCTGATCTGCCTGATCGTCGGCTTCCCCGTCGCGATGGCGATCACTTTTGCCAGCGAGAAATGGCGGCCGTGGCTGCTCCTCGGCATCATGCTGCCCTTCTGGACCAACCTCCTCATCCGCACCTATGCGCTGATGATGCTGCTCGGCACGCAGGGTTTCGCCAACAAGGGGCTCGGCGCGCTGTGGGAGGGGACGAGTTGGGTGAAGACGCTCGTCGGGCTCCAGCCACTCCCGACCTGGGAGCCTGTGCAACTGCTGTTCAACAATTTCGCGGTCGTCTTCGGGCTCGTCTATGTCCATCTGCCGTTCATGGTGCTGCCGCTCTACGCCGCGCTCGACCGGCTCGACCGCAGCCTGATCGAGGCGAGCCTCGACCTTGGCGCCGGGCATTTCCGCACCATCATGCGGATCGTCGTGCCGCTCGCGGCGCCCGGCATCATCGCCGGGGTGATGATCACGCTGATCCCCGCGCTCGGCGCCTACCTCACCCCCGATCTGATGGGCGGCACCGACAGCCAGATGATCGCCAACGTGATCGAACGCCAGTTCAAGAAAGCCAACGACTGGCCGTTCGGCGCCGCGCTCTCCTTCTTGCTGATATACGCAATGTTCGCGCTGATCGCGATCCAGTCGATGCGCAAAAAAGTGCCCGAGGCCCGCTGATGGCCGTCTTCTCCCGCACCCCGCGCGCCCCGCTCGAATATAGCCGCACGCTGTGGATGCGGCTGTGGGTGGGGGCGGTGATGCTCTTCCTCTATGCGCCGCTCGTCGTGCTGATGATCTTCAGCTTCAACGACAGCAAGCGCAACGTCGTGTGGCGGGGCTTCACCACCAAATATTATGAAAAGGCGCTGGGAAACGACCAGTTGGTCGAGGCGCTGCTCAATTCGCTGACCATCGCGGCGCTCGCGACACTCGCCAGCCTCGTCCTCGGCACGCTCGCGGCGGTGATGCTGTGGCGTTTTCGTTTCCCGTGGAAGGATGCGATCGACGGGACGATCTCGCTGCCGATCATCGTTCCCGAAATCTGCCTCGGGGTCGCCTTCCTGATGTTCTTCGCCGCGGCCGACTGGCCGACCGATCTCGTCTGGCCGTTCAACCTCGGCGCGATCACCATCGCGCACATCACCTTCTGCTTTCCCTTCGTGACGATGGTCGTCCGCTCGCGCCTTGCCAGCTTCAACCGCGAGCAGGAAGAGGCGGCCAAGGATCTCGGTGCGAACGAAAGCCAGGTGTTCCGCGACGTGCTGATCCCGCACATCAAGCCCGCGCTCGTCGCGGGGGCGCTGCTGTCCTTCACCTTGAGCCTCGACGATTTCGTCATCACCTATTTCACCAGCGGCCCCGACACGATCACCTTCCCGGTGAAGGTCTATTCGATGGTCCGCTTCTCGGTGACCCCCGAGGTCAACGCCGCCTCGACCCTGCTCATCCTCCTGACCGTCGCCCTGACCTTTATCGCGCTGAAGGCCCAGGGCGTAAAAGCCATTGCGGAGACGCATTGATGGGCCACCCTCTTTTTCCGTTCGTGTCGAGCGAAGTCGAGACACCCCGAAGGCGCGCACTGCCGATGGGCATCTCGACTTCGCTCGATGCGAACGGTGTTGATAGGTTGAACCTTTGACCATGACCGAACCCGCCAAGCCGATCATCCAGATCCAGAATGTCTCGAAGCGCTTCGGCAAGGTGACCGCGGTCGACAATGTCAGCCTCGATATCGTCGCGGGCGAATTCTTCGTCCTGCTCGGCCCGTCGGGCTGCGGTAAGACCACGTTGTTGCGGATGATCGCGGGGTTCGAACTACCCAGCGAGGGCCGGATCCTGATCGACGGGCAGGATATGGCGGGCATTCCGCCGAACAAGCGGCCGGTGAACATGGTGTTCCAGAGCTATGCGGTGTTCCCGCACATGAGCGTCGCCGACAATGTCGCCTATGGCCTGAAGATAGCCGGGCTGAAGGGTGGCGAGGTCAAGGACCGCGTCGCCGAGGCGCTCGAGCTCGTCAAGCTTGGCGGCTTTGGCGAGCGCATGCCCGACCAGATGTCGGGCGGCCAGCGCCAGCGCGTCGCGCTCGCGCGCAGCCTGGTCATGCGCCCGAAAGTGCTGCTGCTCGACGAACCGCTGTCGGCGCTCGACGCCAAACTCCGCGCCCAGATGCAATTCGAACTTTCGGACCTGCAGGACCAGGTCGGCATCACCTTCGTTACCGTCACCCACGACCAGGACGAGGCGCTGTCGATGGCAAGCCGCATCGCGGTGATCAACAAGGGCGAGGTGGCGCAGCTCGCCAGCCCGTCGGATCTCTACGAATATCCCGCCAACCGCTTCGTCGCCGATTTCGTCGGATCGGTGAACATCTTCGAGGGCAAGCTGACCCTCGACGAGCCCGACAAGGCGGCGGTCGATTGTCCGGGGCTGGGCAAAGTCTATTTGAACCACGGCGTCACCGGCCCGCACGGCGCCGATGTGTGGATCGCGCTGCGGCCGGAGAAGATCTATCTCCACGTTCCCGGCGCGGGCAAGGCGGTGAAAGCTGCGGCGCAGGACGCCCCCGACGGCTATAATTTCGCCCGCGGCAAGATCAAAGGCATGAGCTACCTCGGTGATATCACCCTGTTCGAGATCGAACTCGAATCCGGCGCTCGCCTGCGCGTGTCGCGCCCGAACCTGTCGCGCCACGACCAGGAGGATTTCACTTGGGACGACAAGGTCAGCATGCACTGGCGCGCCGATAGTCCGGTTGTTTTGCTCGGCTGATGCCGAGCGGGCCGGTGGTGTTGTTGGGGTAATTCGCGTGCCCCTGCGAAGGCAGGGGGCCATCACCGATTCCGTCGGTCTGACATATCCCTTTGCCGGAAACCGCTCGCGCAGAAGATGGGCCCCTGCCTTCGCAAGGGCACGGCGGCCTTGCGGTCTCGGCCCGCGATCAATGCGCTGCGGGTTGTTCCTTCCCCGGCAACAGATGCAGCACCGCCACGATCAGCCCGCCCAGCACCAGCCCGAACACCCCAGCACCGCCGGCATTGATCAGCCATTCCCACAAGCCCGCCGCGGGCAGGTCGCCCGCCACCGAGTGGGCGAAATCGTGCAGGCTATGGCCCAGATTGCCGATATGATATTCGTCGAGCGCGTGCAGGATGATCTGCCCGCCGACCCACAGCATCGCCGCCGTGCCGACCAGCGCCAGCGCCCCGAGCAGCTTGGGCATGAACGCCACCAGCCCGCGCCCGATCGCGCGGCGGACACTGTTCCCCGCTTTCGCCATATGCAGCCCGATGTCGTCCATCTTCACGATCAGCCCGACCGCGCCATAGACGGCAATCGTGATGGCGATCGCGACGACGATCAGCGTCGCGGCGCGCATCGCAAAGGCTTCGTCGATCACTTCGTTGAGCGCGATCACCATGATTTCGCCCGACAGGATGAAATCGGTGCGGATAGCGCCCTTCACCATCGTTTCTTCATGATCCTTGTCAGCAACGATTTCCGCCGCCTCGGCGAGCGGCGTCTTATCCTTGTGCAGCGAATGCCAGACCTTCTCGGCGCCCTCGAAGCACAGATAGGCGCCGCCGATCATCAGCAGCGGCGTGATCGCCCATTGCGCCACCGCCGACAGCAACAGCAGCGCCGGCAGGATCAGCACCAGCTTGTTGAAGAACGATCCCTTGGCGATGCGCCAGATGATTGGCAGTTCGCGGTTGGGCTGAAAGCCGGTGACGTAACGCGGCGTGACCGCGGCATCGTCGACCACCACCCCCGCGGCCTTCACCCCCGCTTTCGACGCGGCGGCACCGATGTCATCGATGCTGGCCGCTGCCACCTTGGCGATCGTGGCGACGTCATCGAGCAGGGCAAAAAGGCCGGAGGGCATAGAGGGTTGGTCTTTCTTCTATTCGGTGAGGGCATTCATCATCCCTCTAGCCGCTCGTGTCGAGCGAAGTCGAGACACGTTGAGTTCGCGCTCGACTTCACGTGTCTCGACTTCGCTCGACACGAACGGAATTTGGGAATGTGCTAAAGCGCTCTAAGCTTCGGCAGCACCTCATCCAGCGATTTGCGGATGATGGCAACCATCTCGTCGATCTGTTCGGTCGAAATCACCAGCGGCGGGCACATCACCAAGCTGTCGCGGATACCGCGCACCATCAGCCCGTTCGCGATGCACGCATCGCGCGCCATCGGCCCCGCGGTCCCTTCGGCGCCGCCAAAGCGGGCGCGCGTATCCTTGTCGGCAACAATCTCGACCGCGCCGAGCAGCCCGATCGAGCGCGTCTCGCCGACCAGCGGGTGATCGTTCAAGGTCGCGAGCGCCTTGGCCAGATGCGGGCCAGTGACGCTGCCCGTCCGCTCAACCAGCCCCTCGCGCTCGATAATCTCGATATTCTTGAGCGCCACCGCCGCCGCCACGGGATGCCCCGAATAGGTGAAGCCGTGGACGAAATCGCCGCCGGTCTTCAGCACCTCGACGACATGCGCGGCGACCGCGGTGGCCGAGATCGGCAAATATCCCGACGACAGCCCCTTCGCCATCGGCATCAAATCGGGGGTGAAGCCCATCGTCTCGTGCCCCCACATCTTGCCGGTGCGCCCGAAGCCGCAGATGACCTCATCGGCGACGATCAACAGCCCATATTTGCGCGCCACCGCCTCGACCTTCGGCCAATAACCCTTCGGCGGGATAATCACGCCCCCCGCTCCTTGCACCGGCTCGCCGATGAAAGCGGCGCAATTTTCGGGGCCGACCTCGATGATCCTGTCCTCGATCGCCTGGACGCACGCGTCGCAGAACGCGTCCTCGCTCATCCCCTGCCCTTCGTTAAAGGCATAGGGCTGGCGGACATGCTCGACCCCGGCGATCGGCAGGTCGCCCTGCGCGTGCATCGCCTTCATGCCGCCCAACGAAACCCCGGCGACGGTCGAGCCATGATAGGCGTTCCAGCGACTGATGAAGATGGTGCGCTTAGGTTCGCCCTTCAGCTTCCAATAATGGCGCACCATGCGGAACACCGTGTCGTTGGCTTCGCTGCCCGACGCGTTGAAGAAGATGTGCGGCAGGCGATTGCCGGTCAGTTCGGCGATCTTGGCGGCCAACATCACGGTCGGCGGCGTCGCGGTCTTGAAGAAGGTGTTGTAAAAAGGCAGCTCGCGCATCTGCGCCGCCGCCGCCTCGACCAGTTCCTCGCGGCCATAGCCGACGTTGACGCACCACAGCCCCGCCATCCCGTCGAGGATGCGGTGACCGTCGCCGTCGTGGATATAACAGCCCTCGGCATGGGTGATGATGCGGCTGCCGCCGAGCCTTTCAATTTCGGCCCAATCGGCCTGCGCGGGCAGATGGTGCGCGACGTCGAGGCGCTTGAGTTCGGCGATATCGTGATTGCGGGGCATATGAAAACTCCTGGCTCCGGTAAACTGTTGGCATCGAGCGAAGTCGAGATGCCTCTCGGCCTTGCGCTGCGACGATGACTGTCTCGGCTCCGCCCGACACGAGCGCACCGAGACCAAGTTTACGGGGTCAAGGAGAAAAGCTGATCCGCGCCAGATAGCGATCGTAGCGGGTCACGCGGCGGTTCATAATTCGCCCCTTAACGCGCGGCCGAGCAGCCGGAAATAGGTCTGGCTTTCCTCGCTCGTGTCGGTCGCCCATTCGGGGTGCCATTGCACCGCCAGCAGCGGTGCCCCGTTCGGCCGCGCGCCATAGGCCTCGACCAGCCCGTCGGGCGCCCGTGCCTCGACCGTCAGGCCGTCGGCCAGCTTGCCGATCCCCTGATAATGGACCGAATTCACCTCCAGCGTCGGCGCGTCATAAGCGGTCGCCAGCATCCCGCCGGCGACCAGATCGACCGGATGGCGATGGTCGAACATCGCGTCGAAATCCGCCCCGTCGGGCGCGTGGTGGAGAAGCAGCTGCGCGCTCGCAGACGTGTCGCGCCGCAATGTCCCGCCCAGCGAGACGTTGATTTCCTGAAACCCCCGGCAGATGCCGAACAGCGGCCGCCGCGCCGCGATCACCGCGTCGACCAGTTCGATCATCATCCCGTCGCGGTCGGGATCGAACGGCCCTTCCCCCACCGCCGCATCGCCATAGCGCGCCGGTTCGACGTTCGACGGCGTCCCGGTGAGCAGCACACCGTCGAGCCGCTCGACGACCTCGGCGGCGCGCATGAAATCGGGCAACGAGGGAATGATCAGCGCCGCACAATCGGCATATTGCATCGCCGCGGTCGCATAGCGGTTCATCACCGCCTGCGCGGTCTCGACCCCGACCATGCGGTTGCAGGCGATGATGCCGAGGACGGGGCGCGAAGACATGCCCCCTTGCTGCCGATTTTCCGGCGCCGACGCCAGCGGAATCTCAGCCGAACTGGCGCGCGAACGCCGCCGCCGCACCAAACAAGCCCGGTTGGGGATGGGTGATCAGCTTGACCGGGATCGCGCCCATGTAATTTTCGAAGCGCCCCTTGGCGACGAAGCGTTCGGGAAAGCCCGAGCGGACCAGCTGCTCGCGGATGCGCAGGCCCAGCCCACCCGCGACGACGACCCCGCTCGCCCCCTGCGCCAGCGCCAGGTCGCCTGCGACGCTGCCCAGCGACAGGCAGAAGCGGTCGACCGCTGCGGCGGCAAGGCTGTCGCCGCCCTTCATCCCGCGGGTCCATATCTCGCGATCGTCGAGCGGCGTGATCGCGCGGCCCTCCATGCTCGCCAGCGTTTCATAGATATCGACGATCCCCGGCCCCGACACGACGCGCTCGACCGACACCCGCCGGTGACGCTTGCGCAGCCGCGCCAGCACCGCATCCTCGATGCTGTCGAGCGGCGCAAAGTCGATATGCCCGCCTTCGGTCGCCTGCACCCGGTAATCGGCCCCGTCGCGCCAGACATGCGCGACGCCCAGCCCGGTGCCGGGGCCGATCACGCTGATCGTGCCGCGCGCGGGCAGCGGCTCGTCGGGGCCGCTCAGCCGCTCGAAATAGCTTTCGCCCGCTTGCGCGACCGCATGGCCCACCGCCTCGAAATCGTTGATCAGCACATACTCATCGACGTCCAGCTTTTCGCCGATCAGCGCCGGGCGGATGATCCATGGATTGTTGGTGAAACGGATGATCTCTCCCTTGGTCGGACCGGCGCTGGCGATCGCCACCGCGCGCGGCAATTTGCCGCCCTGCTGGCGTTCGAAATCCTGCCACGCGGTCTGGAAGCTGGCGTGGTCCTTGGTATGCAGCGTGGTTTCCGCACCCAGAGAAACGCAGCGGCCGCCGTCGATCTCGGCAAGGGCAAAGCGCGCATGGGTGCCGCCGATATCGACCGTGACGATGGACTTGCTCATGACTCTCCCTTGTCGGTACAGGAATGTCGCATGACCCCGGGCGATGCAACAGGGCATAGCTATGCGTGCGGGTGGCCGACCGTGCACAGGCGGGACCTGCCGTCGCGCTTGCAATTTCGCCGTGTCCCGGCTAAGCGCCGCCGCTTCCGACCATGGTCATCCCTGGAGGCGTGGCGGAACTGTGTAATCTGTTTCGGAGAAAAATGATGAGCGACCAGCTGGTGCTGTCGGCCGAGACGCGCGAACGCGGAGGCAAGGGAGCCTCGCGTGACCTGCGTCGTAATGGCCGCGTCCCCGCCGTTGTCTATGGCGGCAAAGAAGAACCCCTGATGATCCACGTCGAAGAAAAGCTGCTGATGAAGCAGTTGATGACGGGTCACTTCATGAACTCGGTCGTCATGATCGACGTCGGCGGCAAGAAGGTCCGTACCCTGCCGAAGGACGTCGCCTTCCACCCGGTCAAGGATCGCCCGATCCATGCCGACTTCCTGCGCATCAGCAAGGATGCCAAGGTGACCGTCGCGGTTCCCGTGGTGTTCGAGAACGAAGAAGCCTCGCCGGGCCTGAAGCGCGGCGGCGTGCTAAACGTCGTCCGTCACGAGCTGGAAATCGCCTGCGACGCGGACCAGATTCCCGATCAGATCACGATCGACGTCACCGGCTATGACGTCGGCGATTCGATCCACATCAGCGCGGTCACCCTGCCCAAGGGCAGCGAAAGCGCGATCACCGATCGCGACTTCACCATCGCGACGATCGTCGCCCCCTCGGCGATGAAGTCGAGCGAAGGCGACACGACCGTCGATGGCGGCGAAGATGCCGCTGCCGAGGGCGAAGGCGAAGACGAAGGCTGATAAGTCTCTCTAACCCCTCCCCTTCAGGGGAGGGGTTGGGGTGGGAGCTCGCGGGGTGGTGCAAGGCCGATGGCCCCCACCCCCGGCCCCTCCCCTGAAGGCAAGGGGAGATTTCCATGCAGCTCTGGGTCGGCCTCGGCAATCCCGGGCCACAATATGCGATGCACCGTCACAACGTCGGCTTCATGGCGGCCGATGTCATCGCCGATATCCATGGCTTTCCGGCCCCCGCGAAAAAGTTCCAGGGCTGGATCCAGGACGGCCGCATCGGATCGCAGCGCATCCTGCTGCTCAAACCCGGCACCTTCATGAACGAAAGCGGCCGCAGCGTGCGCGCCGCGATGGATTTCTACAAGCTGGCGCCGCAGGACGTCACTGCCTTTTACGACGAGCTCGACCTTGTGCCGATGAAGGTGAAGGTCAAACAGGGCGGCGGCGCGGCGGGGCACAACGGCATCCGCAGCATGATCAGCCACATCGGCGAGGATTTCCGCCGCGTGCGCATCGGCATCGGACATCCGGGACATAAGGACCGCGTCACCGGCCATGTCCTCGGCAACTACCACAAGACCGAGTTCGAACCGCTGACCGACCTGCTCGGCGCGATCGCCGCCGAAGCGAAATGGCTTGCGGAGGGCGACGAGGTGCGATTCCAGAGCGATCTTGCGCTGAGATTGCAGGGGTAGCAGGGCCAGGTCTGGTAGCGGCCAATTGCGGACATAATCCTCCCTGTGCCGAAGGCATGGGGAGGTGGCAGCGCGCAGCGCTGACGGAGGGGCCAAGGCGCTACCGTCGCGGCCCCTCTACCACCGCCTGCGGCGGCGGTCCCCCTCCCCATGGCTCCGCCACAGGGAGGATCATCAACGTCCGCCTCCTACCCTAAAGCCGCCCTCCCGCACCAGATTTGGCGCGACGCGACAATTGCGGCATGATGGCCCCGAGGAGAGTACCATGCCCACCCCAAGTCTTGCCACCCGCCGCCAACTGCTCGCCGGTGCCGCCGCGCTCACCGCCGCCGGCCCCGCCATGCTCCATGCCGCCGCCCCACCCGGAGCCGGCGCGCTCAAGGGCCGAACCATCCTAATCACCGGCTGCTCCAGCGGCTTCGGCCGCATCGGCGCGCTCCACTATGCGAAGCTCGGCGCAAAGGTGATCGCGACGATGCGCAACATGCCGCGCCCGGAAGCCGAAACGCTCGCCGCCGACGCGGCGAAGGACAAGCTCGACCTCCACATCGTCGAAATCGACGTCACCGACGATGCGTCGGTCGCCGCGGGCACCGCCCGGGCGCTCGAAATCGCGGACGGGCGCATCGACACGCTGGTCAACAACGCCGGCATCGGCATCACCGGGCCGGTCGAGGTGCAGGACATGGCGGCGACGCGGGCGATCTTCGAGACCAATGTCGTCGGCATTCAGCGTATGCTGCGCGCGCTGCTGCCGCAGATGCGCGCCGCGAAAAGCGGGCAGATCTTCAACATTTCGTCGCAGCTTGGCCGCGTCATCGTCCCCGGCGGCGGCCATTATTCGGCGACCAAATTCGCGGTCGAGGCGCTGTCCGAACAAATGGCGTATGAACTGGTGCCGCACGGGATCGACGTGACGATCCTCCAGCCGGGGGGTTACCCCACCAAGGTATGGGTCAACCGCAACAGCTATACCGGCGCGCTGCGCGACCGCACTGCGCCCGAACTGCTCGCGGCCTACGAGCCATTCTCGCGCGGCATGGGGACCGAGGACGGCAGCGGGCGCAGCTCCGACCCCGCCGACGTGCCGCGCGCGATTGCCGAGATCATGGCGATGCCCGCCGGCAAGCGTCCGCTGCGCCGCGCCGTCCATCCCGGCAACAAACCGCAGGAGGCGATCAACCGGGTGTCGTCTGAGGTGCAGACGGCCTGGCTCGGCGGGTCGCCGCTGGGGCCGTTGATCAAGGCGGTCCACGACTGACCGAGCCGCGGCGGCGTGTCGCCCGCGCGCCGCCGTCATTTATATGTCATTGAATTCATGCGCGCCTGACACGCACGAGCCATATGCCTGACACGCGCCTCTGCAATCGGTGAGTTCCCGCCGGGGTCCGACGACTCCGGCAAGCTCGACCGAAAAACAGGGGTACTGCATGTCACATCTTACCGACGAAGCCCGCGCGCCCTATCGCCGCGACACCGCCGCCGTTGGCGCCGCCGACAGTCTGGAGGCGATCGTCGCCGAAAACCCGTCGCGCCGTTCGATCCTGCAGCGCGGCCTGATGGGCCTGTCGGTGATCCCGGTCGCCGCGCTGGCCGCATGTGGCGGCGACGACGGCGGCGCCCCGCCGGTGACCGTCACCCCGACGCCCTCGCCGACCCCGACCCCCACCCCGACGCCTCCGCCGCCGAGCTTCGCGGTCAGCTTTGCCGCGATCGCTGCGAACCAAGACGACCGGGTGACGGTGCCGGGCGGCTATAGCGTCGATGTGCTGCTGAAGGCCGGCGACTCGATCGAGAGCGGCGCCGCCTACACCGGCAGCTTTCCGACCCCGGCGGTCGCCGAGAAATGGGCCGGCGGC
This sequence comes from Sphingopyxis sp., assembly GCF_050916055.1. GTDB lineage: Bacteria > Pseudomonadota > Alphaproteobacteria > Sphingomonadales > Sphingomonadaceae > Sphingopyxis. The sequence goes on along the minus strand of NZ_CP051527.1, from coordinate 1,285,653 downwards.
AACCATGACGGGATGGAATATTTCACCATCCCGAACGTCGACGCCAACAGCGGCGGGCTGCTCGCGATCAACTTCGAATATCCCGATTTCGGCATCCTGATGGCCGGCGGCTTCAATGCCGCGACCGCGACGGCGGACCAGAAAGCGCTGGCGCTGTCGGCGGTCGGCATCGGCGTCGTCGAGGTCGCCAAGGCCAGCGACGGCGAATGGGCGGTGAAGGCCGGATCGACCTATAACCGGCGCTATACCGGCAACAGCAGCTATCGCGCCGGCGGCCCCGCTGCGGGCCTGCTGTCGGGTTCGATCAAGGGCATGCTGAACAATTGCGCCAGCGGCCGCACGCCTTGGAACACCTATCTCACCTGCGAAGAAACGACCGACAATTATCTCGACCCGACGCAGCCCGAGAATAATTACGGCTGGGTGGTCGAAATCGACCCGCTGCGCGAACTGGCGGCGCCGACCAAGCGCACCGCAATGGGCCGCTTCAGTCACGAGAATGTCGCGTTCATGGCGAACCGCGACAATCGCGTCGCCTTTTACATGGGCGACGATTCGACCCCGGGTTGCATCTATAAATTCGTTCCCGACCGCGCCTTCAGCGCCTCGAACCGCGCCGCAAACACCGACCTGCTCGATTACGGCACGCTGTATGTCGCACGCTTCAAGCCCGACGGCACCGGCGAGTGGCGCGCGCTGGTCGTCGGCCAGAATGGCCTGACGGCCGGCGCTATGGATCCCGGCAACGCCACGCAGAGCACGACGCCGCTGACGCCGCGGCCGGTCGATTTCAACAACCAGGCCGACGTGCTGATCAACTGCCAGTCGGCGGCGCGCGTCGCCGGCGGCACCGTGATGGACCGCCCCGAGTGGCTGACCGTCGCGCCCGACAACACCGCGATTTATTGCACGCTGACCAACAACAGCGGCCGCGTCGTCACCGACCCGTCGAATCCGCGCACCAGGAACCTGCACGGCCACATCATCAAGTTCCGCGAAACCGCCGACTCGCCGCTCGCGACGACTTTCCGCTGGGAGATTTTCCTGCTGGCGGGCAACACCGCGCTGCCCGACGCCAATCTGCAGGGCAATATCAACGGCGACCCCTTCTCAAGCCCCGACGGTTTGCGGATCGACCCGCAGGGCCGGATGTGGGTACAGACCGACGCGAGCACCAGCGCCTCGGCCACCGCGGTGTTCGGCAACAACTCGATGTATTACGTCGATCAGGCGAGCAAGGAATCGAAGCGCTTCCTGGTCGGTCCGCTTGGCTGCGAAATCACCGGCCTTGCCTATACCCCCGACCTCACGACCTTCTTCGTCAACATTCAGCATCCGACCGGCAACTGGCCGGTGTCGGGCGAAGTGCCCCGGTCATCGACGATCGTGGTGCGGCGGACCGACAGCCAGCCGGTGGGCAATTAAGAGCGCGCCGCCCGTCTCCATACCGGAGGCGGGCGGCGATGCCTGCTACCGCCGGCGCGGTGGCGGCGGCGGCGACCCGTCGGGGGTTGCGGACATCAGCGTCACGCACATCGTCCGGTGGACGCGGTGCGGGCCGCATGCGATGCCGGCATAGCGGTGCGTGGTGCGCAGCAGGCTGTAACGATGGCCGCGGTCCGGAACCCCGTCGTCGATCAGCAACTGGTGGACGACGCCCTCCGGGCTGTGGTGGCCATAGGTGATCACCTCGTTGACATAGGGGCCGCCGCCCCGCGCTTTCATGCGCTCGCCGGGTCCGTCGCCGCGGGTATAATGGCCGACCGCGCCCGACCGCGACTGGTCGGCGACATGATCGGCGGCGGCGCGTGCCAGCAGGTCGCTCGGCGTCAGGCGCGTCAGCGGCTTTTGCGCGCGAAGGTGGCGGATCGCCTCGTCGACCGCGGCGACACCCTCGTTGGTCAGAATGTCGATCTCGTCACCTGCCTCGGCGATCAGCAGCCGCCCCTCGAACCGCGGGCGATAGCTGCGCAGCACGTCGGCATAGGCGGCGGGGTCGCCGCGAAAGCGGTTCAGTTCGGCGAGGACACCGGATTCGAACCGGCTGGGCGCGGCGGCGGCGGCGGAAACGCCCAGCGCCAGCGCGAGCGCGGCGGTCAGTCGAAGGATGGTTGCCATCGTCCGGGCGATAAGACCGCATCGCTGAACGTCCCGCAACGATAATCGCGCCGCCGCATACCGGCGTCGGGGCTGGCGCCGCGGCGCGGTTGGCGCTAGGGGCGCTGCGACCCGGGCGCTTCCTTTTCAGCGCGCCGGCCACACGGAGTTTTTATGGGTTTCAAATGCGGGATCGTCGGCCTGCCCAACGTCGGCAAGTCCACCCTGTTCAACGCGCTGACCGAAACCGCGGCGGCGCAGGCGGCGAACTATCCTTTCTGCACGATCGAGCCGAATATCGGCAATGTCGCGGTGCCCGACGCGCGGCTGGAAAAGCTCGCCGCGATCGCCAGCAGCAAGAAAATAATCGCGACCCAGCTCGCCTTCGTCGACATCGCCGGCCTGGTGCGCGGCGCGTCGAAGGGCGAAGGGCTGGGCAACCAGTTCCTCGGCAACATCCGCGAAGTCGATGCGATCGTCCACGTCCTCCGCTGTTTCGAGGATGACGACATCCAGCATGTCGAAAACAAGGTCGATCCGGTCGCCGACGCCGAGACGGTCGAGACCGAATTGCTGCTGTCCGACCTGGAAAGCCTCGAAAAGCGCGTCCCCGCGTTCGTGAAAAAGGCATCGCAGGGCGACAAGGAAGCCAAGATCGCCGCGTCGGTGCTCGGCCAGACGCTCGAGCTGCTGCGCGAAGGCAGGCCCGCGCGGCTGACCGAGCCGAAGGACGAAGAGGAAGCCCGCGTGCTGCGCACCGCGCAACTGCTGACCTCGAAGCCCGTGCTCTACGTCTGCAACGTCGACGAAGGCAGCGCCGCGAACGGCAACGCTTTTTCGGAAAAGGTGTTCGCCAAGGCCGCGGCCGAAGGCGCGCAGGCCGTCGTCGTGTCGGCGGCGATCGAGAGCGAGCTGGTGACGATGGACATGGCCGACCGGCTCGAGTTCCTAGAAGAGATGGGCCTCCACGAAACCGGCCTCGCGCGCGTCATCCGCGCTGGCTACGAACTGCTCCACCTGATCACCTTCTTCACCGTCGGGCCGCAGGAAGCGCGCGCGTGGACCGTCCACACCGGCGCCACCGCCCCCGAGGCCGCGGGCGAGATCCACAGCGATTTCCAGAAAGGCTTCATCCGCGCCGAAACGATCGCCTACGACGACTATGTCGCACTCGGCGGTGAAGCGCGCGCGCGCGAAGCGGGCAAGCTGCGCGCCGAAGGCAAGGCCTATGTCGTCCACGACGGCGACGTGATGCACTTCCTGCATAGCTGATCGGGGTTGCGCTGCGCAGTCGGCGGCAGGCGTTTCCACAGTCCCCCTCCCTAGAAGGGAGGGGAGCAAAGCTCGGCGCAACCGCTCACCCAACAACCTTTCTCGCCCCCCTAACGCCCGATCTGCCGCGCCTTGTCGCGCAGGTCGGTCGCCGCCTGCGCATCACCGCCATCGGCCAGCCGGTCGGCATAGATCCGCATGATTTCGCCGTTCAGCGGCTGCAACCGATAGGCGAGCGCGATCATCGCCGTCGCGCGCGCCGCATCGCCCTTCGCCGCCCATGCGCGCGACAATTCGCGCAGCACCACGACGTCGCGGTTGCCGATGCGGCGGCGCACGCGCTCGAAATGCGCGATCGCCTTGTCCCAATGCTCAAGGTCCATCGCCAGATGCCCGGCCAGCCGGTCGGCGGCGATGCTCGACGGCTGGCTGTCGCGCAGCGCAAGGATCGCCGCGCCCGATCCGGCGGCGTCGCCGGCGCGGAACAGCGCGTTGGCGAGCCGCAGCGTCGTGCGCTCGCCAGCATCCAGGTCGCGCGCCGCGCGATAGGACTGGATCGCCAGGTCGAAGCGCCCGCCCGCCATCGCCGCATCGCCGAGCAGGATGTGCGCGTCGGCGACCCCGCGGTTGGCGTCGCGCAGCCGCATCGCGCGTTCGATCGCGCGCGCACTGTCGCCGCCGGCCATCTCGGCGGCGATCGCCGGGATCGCTTTCGCCGGGTTCAGCGGTTCGGCATCGGCGCCCATCGCCAGCATCCCCAGCGGATCGTCCATGGCAAAAGGCGCCGCCTCGCCGCGGGTCAGCGATGCCGCCCGCGCCTGATAGGTTGCCGAGGCCTCCGGCTTCCCCTGCTCGGCGGCGACGCGTGCCGCGAGCAGCAGCGACCAGCTGTCGGCATCGGCGCGCGATACCAGCGGCGCCAACGCTTCGGCGGCGCCGTCGGCATCGCCATCGGCCCAGTTTGCCGCGGCCAATATGCGGCGCGCGGTCAGATTGTGCGGCTGTTCGGCCAGCAGCCGGTCGGCAAGCGTCGCCGCCACCGCCTCGCCGCCGAGTTCGAGCTCGACGATCGCGCTCAGCAGCATGAACGCCGGCACCTCGTCCATCCGCCCGCGCGTGCGTTGGAGCAGGCTGCGCGCGAGCTGGAAATTGCCGGCGCGCGCCGCGAGCACCGCCTGCAGATAATAAAGGCGCGGCTCGCCGGGGACGAGCGTCGCGGCATGGCGCAGCGATTCGAGCATCGCGCGATAGCGGCCAAGATCGCCGAGCGTCGCGGCGCGGTCGATCAGCGCGCCGGCATTGTCGGGATCGGCGGCAAGCGCGGCATCGTACCAGTCGAGCGCCGCCGAAAGCCCCTCGGCGGTGCGGACGAGGTTCGCCTTGAACGCCAGCGCGGCGCTGTTCGTCTTGTCGAGTTCGATCGCATAGTCGACCGCGTCGCGGGCGCCGAGCGTGTCGGCATTGGCGTCGCGAAAGCGCGCGACGTCGACCCACAGCGCCGCCTCGCGCGGCAATTCCCGCACCGCTCGGTCGAATGCGTCGCGCGCGGCGCCGAAATCGCCATTGTCCAGATGGACGTTGCCCGCAACCCACGCCGCCTCGCCGATCGCCGCGGGCGCGATCGGCCCGGCGTCGAGCGCTTCGAGCGCGCGCGTGCCGTCACCCTGCATCGCAAAGGCACGGGCCAGCAACGGACGCAGCAGCGATGCGTCGCCGCCCGCCGCGAGCGCCGCCTTCACCGCCGCCTCGGCCGCCACCCCGTCGCCCAGCCCGATCGCGACTCGCGCCAGCTCGACGCGTTCGGCGACCGCCTGCGGATCGGCGTCGATCGCCTCCTGCAATTCGGCCCGCCGCTGTTCGAGCGCCTGGCGCGGCGCCATCGGCCGCGCCTCGCCGCACCCGGCGAGCAGCGTCGCCGCGATCAGCGCGCCGGCCCAGGCGCGGCGCCCAGGCGCGCGGCGGATCATCTCAGCCCTGCATCCGATATTGCTTGAGCAGGTCATAGAGCGTCGGGCGGCTGATCCCGAGCAGCTTGGCGGCCCCCGAGATATTGCCCTCGCTCTGCGTCATCGCGCGGCGGATTGCGACGCGGTCGGCGGCCTCGCGCGCGCTGCGCAGATTCAGCCACGCCGCGTCGGGCTCGCCCGTGCCGGCATCGCCCGCCAGGTCGAGATCGCCTTTCATGACGAGCTTTCCGTCGGCCATGATCACCGCGCGCTTGATGCGGTTTTCCAGCTCGCGGACGTTGCCGGGCCAGCGCCCCTCGTCGATCGCCTGCAGCGCGTGGGGGGCGAAGCCGCGCACCCCGGGGTTCATCTCGGGCGCATATTGATGGAGGAAATGGCGCGCGAGCAGCACGGCGTCGCCTGGCCGCTCGGCGAGCGACGGGATTTTCACCACCATTTCGGCGAGCCGGTAATACAGATCGTCACGGAAACTCTGCGCCGCAATCATCGCGTCGAGGTCGCGGTGCGTCGCGCAGACGATCCGCGTGTCGACCGCGATCGGCTTGCGCCCGCCGATGCGCTCGATCGTGCGCTCCTGCAGGAAACGCAGCAGCTTGACCTGCAAGGGCAGCGGGATGTCGCCGACCTCGTCGAGGAACAACGTGCCGCCGTGCGCCAGTTCGATCTTGCCCTCGGTGGTCTTGACCGCGCCGGTAAACGCCCCCTTCTCATGCCCGAACAGCTCGCTTTCGAGCAGGTTTTCGGGGATCGCAGCGCAGTTGATCGCCACGAAGGCCCCGTCGCGCCGCCCGCTCGCCTGGTGCAGTCCGCGCGCCAGCAATTCCTTGCCGGTGCCGCTGGCGCCGAGCAGCATGACCGACACGTCGAGGTTGGCGACGCGCTCGATCGTCCGCGCGACCTTCAGCATCTCGGGCGCGCCGGTGATCATTCCGCCGAGGACGCGATTGTCGCTCGTCCCCTGCGCCGCCAGCCGCCCGTTCTCGATCTCGAGTTCGCGGACATGAAAGGCCCGCGCCACGATCAGCCCCAATTCCTCGATGTCGATCGGCTTCTGGTAGAAATCCCACGCGCCGCTGGCGATGGCACCCAGCGCGCTCGCGCGTTCGCCATGCCCCGACACGACGATCACCTTGGTGTCCGGCTTGGCTTCCAATATCGCTTTCAGGACGCGAAACCCCTCGCGCGTGCCGTCGGGATCGGGCGGCAGCCCCAGGTCGAGCGTCACCACCGCGGGTTCCTCGGCGCGCAGCATGTCGATCGCGCTGTCGTGATCGCCGGCGATCAGCACGCGGTAGCCGTCATAGGCCCATTTAAGCTGCGCCTGCAGCCCGGCGTCGTCCTCGACCACCAACAGCGTCGGCAAATTCGCGCCGGTCTCGCTCATTTCGAACCCACTTTCATCCTGTAGCCATGCTCCTGTTCGCCGGAACCCGCATCGGCGAGCGGCAGCCAGAGCGTAAAGCTGCTGCCGCGTCCGGGTTCGCTCGCGACGTCGATCGTGCCGCCCATCGCCTGCGCCAGTTGCAGCGCCTCGAACGCACCGAGACCGAAGCCGCCGTCCTTCGTCGATACGAACGGCTTGAACAATTCGTCGCGAATGAAGGCGCGCGTCATCCCCGTGCCCTGATCGATAACGTCGATCCGCACCCGGCCCTGCTCGCCGACCGCAATCACTTGCACCGGGCCGTCGGGCTGCGAGGCGTCGATCGCATTGCCGACGAGATGCTGGACGATCTGGCGGATCGAACCCGCATCGCCCCACGCCGCCAGCCCGGCCTGACAGCCGACGAACAAGGTGCGGCGCGGCCGCGCTTCGGTCGCGACGGCGTGCAAGATCGGCTCGACCGGGGTGCGCTCCGCCTCTGCCGCGCGGCCGCGCTCGCGCGCCGACAGGCGAACGAGCAGGTCCGACAGCCGGCCCGCCGAAATCTTCAAGGTCTCCACCATGTCGGCGCGAAATTCGGGCTTGTCGGCGTGGCGCTCGGCATTGCGCGCGAGCAGCGCGAGCTGGCTCGCCAGATTCTTGATGTCGTGCATGATGAAGGCGAAGCGGCGGTTGAATTCATCGAAGCGCCGCGCCTCGGACAAAGCGTGCTGGCTCTGCGCTTCGGCCAGATAGCTCGCCGCCTGCTGCCCGGCGATGCGCAGCACGTCGAGATCCTCCCAGTCGAGCGCGCGCGACACCGGCGGGCGGTGCAGCACGACGACCGCGATCATGCGCTGGAAATGGAGCACCGGGACGACCACCCAAGCGCGCGGGTCGGCGACCAGCCATTCGGGGATTGCCAGATCCTCGCCGCCCGTCCCGCTCCCGCTGAGACCGCCGCGGCGCAGCGCGTCGAGATCGACGATATGCCGCGTCTCCTGCAGCATGAAGGCGGTGCGCAGCGACAGCAGCGCCTCCTCCTCGACCCCGGCGGGCCAATGCCATTGCTCGGCGACGCGAAACCCGCCGAGCGCGTCGGGCAGCATCAGCAGCGCCGCCGGGCTGCCGGTGAGCTCGGCGAGCGCCTTGGCGACGCGGCGATGCAGGTTGCGTTCGTCCTCCTCGTCCGCGGCCCCTTGCCCTCCCGCCTGCCCGAGCGTCGCGGTAAAGCGCATCCATTCGGCGCGATAATCATAACGATGCTCGAAGAAATGCTTGGAGATCGTCACCGACAGCCACGCGCGCGCGCGCGCCGAAAGGAACAGCAGCCCGCCGGCACCGAGCGCGACGATCAGGAAGATGCCCTGCGCCAGATCGCCATAATCGCCGCCGACCAGCCGCGCGACGGCGCCGGTCAGCCCGATCAGGATCAGATAGGCGGCGCCGCCGAGCAGCACGATCGTGCGCATCGCGGCGGTGCGCGACAGCCGCATCCGCTCACGCCCGACATCCATCGCGGCAATCACGAAGGTCGGCAGCATCAAGATCGCCACCGCCGGCAACAGCGCGACCAGCGTCGCCGGAGTCTTACCCGTCAGCGCCCCGATCAGCTGCAGATTGAGCTCATACGCCCACAGCATCGCGAAACCGCCCGCGACCGCCATCACCGGCATCCGCAGCCCGGCCCCGGCGTGACGCACACTGCTGTCGATGACGAGCAGCCCGCCCGCTGCGACGATCATCGCCGCGATCGCCAGCGCCGACCCTGCCCACGCCGCCGCCGCTGCGCCGTCGCGGATATGCGCGGCGGTGCCGAGGACGAGCGTGATCAGGCAGATGGTGGCAAGCAACCGTACGATCAGCCGCAACGGCCGCGACATCGGCGCCTGCGGGGTCCAGAAGGTCGCAGCCAGCCAGCCGAGCATCGCAACGTTGCGCAGCGCCCGCGCGACGAGCGCCTGCGACGATCCGGGTTCATAGGCATAGACGACCGCGCACCACAGCGCCGCCGCGGCGGCGGTCACCACCAGCCAGCGCGGCGCCGGCATCAGCGCCGCCATCCGCCCCGGCGGCCGCGCCATCAGCCACAGCGTGACACCGACGAAGCCGACGAGCGCGAGGCCGGACAGGAAATGCGAAACGGCGATCAACATGCTCACCGCGCCCCCTCGGGCCACAGCACGACGCGCACCGTCTGGAGCAGGATCAGCAGGTCGAGGAAGGGCGAATAATTTTTGGCGTAATAGAGGTCATATTCCAGCTTTACCCGCGCATCCTCGACCGACGCGCCATAAGGATAGTTGATCTGCGCCCAGCCGGTCAGCCCCGGCTTCACCATGTGGCGCTCGGCATAATAGGGCATTTGCTGTTCGAGTTCGGCGACGAAGCTTGGCCGCTCGGGGCGCGGGCCGACAAAGCTCATTTCGCCTTTCAGCACGCACCAGGTCTGCGGCAGTTCGTCGATCCTGAGCTTGCGGATGATCTGGCCGACACGGGTAACGCGCGGATCGTTCTCGCTCGCCCACACCGCCTTCCCGGCGGCCTCGGCGTCGGTGCGCATCGAGCGGATCTTGACGATGTCATAGGACTGGCCGAACAGCCCGACGCGCGGCTGGCGGTAAAAGACCGGCCCGCGGCTGTCGAGCTTGACCGCGATCCCCGCGATGACGATCAGCGGCAGGCCGATGACCAGCACCGCCAGGCTGGCGACGATGTCGAACACCCGCTTGCTCGCGCGCGAAATGCGCTGCCCCGCCGAAAAGCCGTCCGAAAAGATCAGCCCGCTGGGGTTCGTCGTCGCGAGGTCGACGCGCCCGGTCTCGCGTTCGATAAAGCTCGCGATGTCGTTGACATGCACCCCCGTCGTCTTGACACGCAACAGATCGGCGAGCGGCAGCGATCCGCGCCGCTCCTCCATCGCCAGCACGACCTCGCCGGCGCCCAGCGACACGACGTGGTCCGACAGGTTGGGGATGGCCTCGCGCGCCACCGCGCCGGGCACCGCGCGCTCGACGCCGCTCATCGCGACGAAGCCCGCGACCACCAGCCCGCTTCCCGGCTCGGCGGCCAGCGCCGCGAGGCGCGCCGCGCGCGGCCCGGCGCCGAGCACCAGGATCCGGCGGCGGAACGCGTCGGCACCCGCGGTCTGGGTCAGCGCGAGGCGAATCGCGAACAGCGCCGCAATCGCCAGCGCCATCGCGAACAGGCTGTTGGCGCGCCACAGCGTCGCGGTCGGCAGCAGAAAGCCCAGCACCGACAGGAAGATTACCCCCAGCGAAACCGCGGCGAGCAGCCGCGCGGTCGCGAATTTCATCGATCGCAGCGCCTCGACCCCGTACATGCCGGTCGCCATCATCGCGAGCGAATTGGCGATGGCAAAGGTCGCCAGCGGCAGCCCGCGGTCGTTCAGTGCGCCGGCGTCGAACCCCGCCTGGTGCGCGTAGAGATGCCACGCCCCCTCGGCCGAGGCGAGGAGCGCGATGAACTCGATCAGCGCCAGCCACACCACCGCGTGCGGGACATAATGTTTGAACAAGCGGAACATCTGGAGTGCGAAGCCCTTTCGGGCCGCAATCCTAACGCGCAGGCGTCAACTGTCGGTTAATTTTACACTTACCGATCGCCCGGTTTTGCGGATTTCCCTCACACCCCGCTGGCGTCTTCAGAAATCGATCTGCGTCCGCAAACCGAAGGTATCGGCGGTATAGTCGCGGTCGCCGCTGGCGGTCGCGATCCGCGCGCCATCGATCCACACCTTGCCGTAATTGGCGGTGATGCGGATATATTCGATCGGCGCCCAGACGAGCCCGATCAGCGCCGTTTGTTGCCGGCCGCCGGCGATTCCCGCATCGTTGAGATCGAGATGGTCGTAGCGCGCGTTGACTTCGATCGCGCCGATGCCCCCCGCAGTGATCGGCTTTGACGGCTTCAGCCGGTCAAAACCGCCATCCTTGTACCCACGTCGGTCGCCGGGGGTCAGCACCATGCCGACCTCGGCATAGCCGCCGAAAAAGGTCGGGTCGGCCGATCCGGTGCGCTTCACCGTCTGCCAGAAACCCTCGCCCGCAGCGTGGAACGGCCCCGCGATCAGCGCGCCCTCGATTCCCAGGCCGCGCTCGCCTTCGATATCGAGCAGCCCGGTGTCGACGAGCCGGACGTCGGTCGTATGCGCGAACGGCCGCGCGCGATAGCGGCCGGTCGCCGCCGGATCGTTGGGATCGCGCCAGTGCGCCGAGGCACCGAGATGGAGCCGTGTATCGCCGAGCTTGGGCATCCACACCACCCGCCCGTCGATGCTGAGCGCATTGTTGCTGTCGTCGAGCAGGTCGTTGGCATTGTCGCCGAAGACCCCGCCCTGGAGCAGCAGCGCCTCGCCCTTATACTGCGCCGACAGCCCGACGCGGCGCTCGAAGCCAAAGGCCTGCGCGAAAGCGGCGCGTTCCATGAAGCTGGTGAACAGGTCGCTGGTCATTTCGTCGAGCGACCAGAAGGGTTTGATCTGCCCCGCAGTGACCGACAACGGCCCAGTGCCATAGGTCAGATACACATCGGTCAGCTCGACCGAGCTGTTGGCAATGTCGGCCTCGACCCGGTACGCGATGCCGCCGGGGATCTTGCCGTCGACCCCCAGATAGACGCGGCGAAACTCGGTCTTCAGGCCGCCGCGCGCGTCGGTGACGCCCGCCGGGGTATCGACCCCCGCCAGATCGACTTGCACCCGGCCGCGCGGCTTGAAGCTCCAGCCGTCGGCGGTCTTGATCTCGGGCGCGCCCTTCCACGCGATCTCGGTGGCCGGTTTGGCGGTCACCGGCGGCGTGGGGGTCGGCGCGGGCGCCGGCATCGGCTGCGCCGTCGCCGCGTCGAGCCGCGTTTCGAGCGTCTGGACCTGCGCCTTCAACGCCGCCAGTTCGGCGCGGAGCGACGCCGCTTCCTCGGCGGTCATCGCCTGGGCATGGGCCGCCGAAGGCAGCGCAAGGAAGGTGGTGCCGAGCAGCGCGGCGGTCAGGATAGGGCGCATGAGAAGGCGTTGCTCCGTTGCGAAAGGTTACAATCTGGTGGCGCTGTTATGACCGGTAAATGACAAATGCACGTCAATTGGATGACATTATGGTGACAGTCGCCTTTTCCGCCGTCGCCCCTTGCCTGACCGCCATGAACGGCTAAGGACGTGCCAGTTTTATTTCGGCACCTTTCCGGGAGACCATCATGACGATCAAATTTGACGGCCGCGTTGCTATTGTCACCGGCGCCGGCGGCGGGCTCGGCCGCGCCTATGCGCTCGAACTGGCGCGGCGCGGCGCCAAGGTGGTCGTCAACGACCTCGGCGGATCGCGCGACGGCACCGGCCATTCGGACGCCGCGCTGCAGGTGGTCGAGGAAATCCGCGCCGCCGGCGGCACCGCGATGTCGAATGGCGGCAGCGTCACCGAATATGAGCAGATGGTCGAAATGGTCGCCAAAGCGAAGGAAGAATGGGGCGGCGTCCACGTCCTGATCAACAACGCCGGCATCCTCAAGGACAAGAGCTTCGCCAAGATGGAGCCCGCCGATTTCGATCTGGTGCTGAAGGTGCATGTCAGCGGCAGCGCCAACGTCACCAAGGCCTGCTGGGACCTGATGCGCGAACAGGCCTATGGCCGCATCCTGATGACCGCCTCGTCGACCGGCCTTTACGGCAATTTCGGTCAGGCCAATTATGGCGCCGCGAAACTCGGCCTCGCCGGGCTGACCAAGACGCTCCACCTCGAGGGCGCGAAATACAACATCCGCTGCAACACGATCGCGCCGGTCGCGGGCACCCGGATGACCGAGGACATCTTCCCCGCTGAATTGTTCGAGAAATTCACCCCCGAAAATGTCGTGCCTGCTGCGCTCTATCTGGTCAGCGAAGATGCGCCGACGAACATGATCATCGGGGCGGGCGCCGGCGCCTATCACGCGGCCTATGTCACCATGACCCCCGGCGTCGCGCTCCCCGAAGGCGAGCGCACCCCTGAGGGCGTCGCCGCCGCATGGGACAAGATTATCGACCGGACCGGCGAGACCGTCCCGCAATCGGGCAGCGAACAGTCGATGAACGTGATGAAAGCCTTGATGGCGCTGGGGTGAGGTTCGGTTGATCCTCCCTGTCGCGTAGCGATGGGGAGGTGGCAGCGCGAAGCGCTGACGGAGGGGCTTTGGCGCTGCCGTCGCGGCCCCTTCACCACTTGCTTCGCAAGCGGTCCCCCTCCCCCTCGCTCCGCGACAGTGAGGATTTGGTCGGCGCCGCACTGTATTGACACAGCAACACGCCTGTGCCACACCCCACCCGGGGCAAGGGGGATCGGTCTAACAAGGACGACCCCGATGTATAGTGAAAGCGACCTGCAAGCCGCGGTCGATGCAAAAGTCTTGACGCCGGAGGCCGCCGCGGCCTTTCGGGGCCATGTCGCATCGGTCCGTTCGGCACCCGCGGCGGATGAAGAATCCTTCCGCCTCATCACCGGATTCAACGATATTTTCGTCAGCATCGCGGCGGTCATCCTGCTCGTCGCGGTCGGCTGGATCGGCGCCTCGATCCACCCCGCGCTCGGCGGCGCCTTCGTCGCCACCTCGGCGTGGTTCCTGGCCGAATATTTCACCCGCCAGCGCCGCATGGCGCTCCCCAGCATCGTCCTTGTCCTCGCCTTTTCGGGCGGCGTCTTTGCGACGATGGTCGGCTTCCTCGTCAAACATGGCGAGAGCCTGTTCGGCAACGATCCGGGCGAGACCGTCGGGGCGCTGCTGATCGGCGGCATTGCGCTCGCCACCGCGGCCGCGACCTGGGCGCATTGGCGCCGCTTCATGGTCCCGATCACCGTCGCCGCCGGGACCGCGGCGCTCGCCGCGACCGCGGTCGCGCTGGTTCTGTCGATTACCGGGCTGCCCGACCGGTCGCAGGCGCTGCCGATGGCGCTGGTGCTGGTCGCCGGGCTTGGTGTCTTCGCGCTCGCCATGTGGTGGGACCGCAGCGACCGGGTGCGCCAGACGCGGCGCAGCGACGTTGCCTTCTGGCTCCACCTGCTCGCCGCGCCGATGATCGCGCACCCGATCTTCCACCTGCTCGGGGTGACCGACGGCAATGATATCGGCAGCGGCGCGGCGGTGATGGTCGTCGGCATCTATGTGCTGTTCGGGCTGATCGCGCTCGCGATCGATCGCCGCGCGCTGCTCGTCTCGGCGCTCGCCTATGTGTTGTTCGCAATGACCCAGCTGTTCAACCAGTTCGGCGCGGTCGAGCTCAACGTCGCGCTCACCGCCTTCGTCATCGGCTCGGCGCTGCTGCTGCTGTCGGCCTTCTGGCAGAATGCCCGCGCCGCGGTGGTCGGGCTGTTGCCGGGCAATCTGGCCGACCAGCTGCCGGCAACGACGCGGACGATCAGTGCGATACCAGCTTCATAAGCTTGCGTTCGACGGGGGCGAGCACATTGGCAAGCTCGTCCCCGCGCTTCAAAATCGCCCCGGCTTCGGAGACCAAGGCCCACATGCCTTGACGGCTCCGCAAGGCGGGGCGTTTTTCGATGCGATATTCGGGGCGTTCGGCGGCGCGGCGAAAGGCGGAGAAGATCGCGGCGTCGCGGTGGAAATCCATCGCATAGTCGCGCCAATGCCCCGCCGCGACCATACGGCCGTACAGGTCGAGGATGCGGATCAATTCAGCGCGTTCGAAACCGGTCTGCTGCGATACCGTCCGCTGAGCGAACGGTAAGGGCGTCACCGTCCCCATCAGGCGCTTTTCCGGCTCCCCTTGCGCCGCGGCGCCTCGTCTTCACTCCCGGCGTCGCGCTCGGCGATCAACGCCGCGAGCTGCTTCTGCATCTGCTCGAGCTGGCATTGCAGCAGTTCGACTTTCTGCGTCGCCGGGTCGAACGTTTCGTTGCACGTACCGTAAGGCACGAACTCGCGCGCATATTCGGCCGCATCGACCAGCGTCGAGCGCGCCGGAATGCCGACCATCACCGCGCCTTCGGGCACGTCCTTGGTCACCACCGCATTGGCGCCGATGCGCGCCCGTGCGTTGACCGTGATCGGCCCGAGGATCTGCGCGCCGGACCCGACGATCACATCGTCGGCCAGCGTCGGGTGGCGCTTGCCCGCAATGCCGTTGGCGGGATCGGTGCCGCCCAGCGTCACGCACTGGTAAATGGTCACATTGTCGCCGATCTCGGCGGTTTCGCCGATCACCGTAAAACCATGGTCGATGAACAGGTGGCGGCCGATCGTCGCGCCGGGATGAATATCGATCGCGGTCATCCACCGCGACAAATGGTTGACGAAGCGGGCGAGGAAAAACAGCCGTGCCTCAAACAGCCAGTGCGCGATGCGGTGCATGCCCACCGCGACCAGTCCGGGGTAGAGAAGGATTTCCCAACGCGACCGCGGCGCCGGATCACGCGCCTTGATCGAATCGAGATAGGCGATCAGCCCGTTGAACATAATCTGTCCCCTGCGACCCTATTTTGTACCGGCCAAGATAGATGGTCGGCGGCGGCATTTCCACCCCCGGCGCATTTTTAACGTCAGCGGCCGAGCAAACCGAGCCGCAGCAGCAGCAAACCCTCGCTCCGCCAGCGCCGCTCGCCATCGTGTCGGGCAACGGCGCCAGCCCAGCGATCGAGCATCAGCAACGCCTTGTACCCGTTGAACGATATGCGCGTCGGCAGCGGCAGGTTACGCGCTGCGGCAAAGAAATGCCGCGCCTCGACCATACCGTCCTGAAGCCCGGCGCCCCACACCAGCCCCCAGCGCGCACCGCTGCTTTCCTGCCCGCCCGACAGCGCGAAAAGCGCGCCGCCGAACGCGACCGCGGCCGCGTGCCGCGCCGCCGCATCGTCCGCCAGCAGCATCGCCTCGGCGGCATCGACGAGCGCATCGAGCCCGCCCTGCCCGGCCCAGCTCGTCTGCAATTCGGCGAGCAACGGTTCGCCCTTCGGCAGCCCATCGGGATCGGCGGCGAGCATCGCCATCATGTCGCGCCACCACGCCAGCTTGATCTGCCCGATCAACGGCTCACGCGCATCGATCAGCAGATTGGTCAGGCGTTCGGCGAGCGCCCATAACGCTGCCATCGCCGCGCGGCGCTCGCGCGGCACCGCGACCATCACGCGCGGGTCGCGGATATCGGGGTAGGCGCTGTTTTCCGGGGCTTCGTCGGTCATCATGCGCAGGCAGCGCTAGCATCGTGTCATCGTCATTGCGAGCGCAGCGCAGCAATCCCGAGCGGCCTTGAACCGCCCTTGGATTGCCGCGTCGCTTCGCTCATCGCAACGACGAGGGTTATCACCCCCGATTGCAAACCGCCTTTACCGCCTTGATCACCCGCGCCGTGTCGATCAGCGCCGCCTTTTCCAGGTTCGCGGCATAGGGCAGCGGCACATCTTCGTTGCACACGCGCATCACCGGTGCGTCGAGGTCGTCGAAACCCTGCTCCATCGCCACCATCGCCAGTTCGCTGGCGATCGAGCAGGTCGGCCAACCTTCCTCGACGATCACGAGGCGGTTGGTCTTTTTCAGGCTCGCGAGCACCGTCGCCGTGTCGAGCGGGCGCAGCGTGCGCAGGTCGATCACCTCGGCCTCGATGCCCTCGCCCGCCAGCGTGTCGGCGGCGTCGAGCGCCAGCCCGACCCCGATCGAATAGCTGACGACGGTCACGTCGCCGCCCATGCGCATGATCCGCGCCTTGCCGATCGGCAGCACATAATCCTCGATCTCGGGGACGTCGAAGCTGCGGCCATACAGCAGCTCGTTTTCCAGAAAGACCACCGGGTCCTCGGTGCGGATCGCCGCCTTCAGCAGCCCCTTGGCATCGGCGGCGTCGTAAGGGGCGATGACAATCAGCCCGGGGACGCTGGCATACCAGGGCGCGTAATTCTGGCTGTGCTGCGCGCCGACGCGCGACGCCGCGCCATTCGGGCCGCGAAACACGATCGGGCAGCGCATCTGGCCGCCCGACATATAATTGGTCTTCGCCGCCGAATTGACGATGTGGTCGATCGCCTGCATCGCGAAGTTGAAGGTCATGAACTCGATGATCGGACGCAGCCCACCCATCGCGGCGCCGGTGCCCAGCCCGGCAAAGCCATATTCGGTGATCGGGGTGTCGATGACGCGGCGCGCACCGAATTCGTCGAGCAGCCCCTGCGTGACCTTGTACGCGCCTTGATATTCGGCGACTTCCTCGCCCATCACGAACACCCGGTCGTCGGCGCGCATTTCCTCGGCCATCGCGTCGCGCAGCGCTTCCCGGACGGTGAGTTTGGTCATCGCGGTGCCTGCGGGAATCGCGGGGTCGGCGACCGCGGCCTTCGCCTTCACGGCGAGCTGCTCGGTGCCGCTCTCGGCCTTTGCCTTCTCCGTCGTCCCGGCGGAAGCTGGGACCTCAGGCGTGGGCGTGCTGCCGTCAGCGGCCCCAGCTTCCGCGGGGGCGACGGTTTTGGCGGGGTCGGCTGAAGCGGTCGGCGCGGGCGCAGCCACCTCCTCGCCCTCGCCGGTAATCGTCGCGATCACCGTCCCGACCTTCACATTGTCGGTCCCCTCGGCGATCAGAATCTGCCCGATCGTGCCCTCATCGATCGCTTCGAACTCCATCGTCGCCTTGTCGGTCTCGATCTCGGCCAGGATATCGCCCGATTTGACCGTATCGCCCTCCTTGACGAGCCACTTGGCGAGCGTGCCCTCTTCCATCGTCGGCGACAGCGCCGGCATCTTCAATTCGATGGCCATCTCAATATTGCTCCACCAGCACGTCGGTATAGAGTTCGGGAAGGTCGGGTTCGGGCGCGCTTTCGGCGAAGTCGGCCGATTCCGCCACCACCGCGCGGATTTCCTTGTCGATATCCTTGATCTTGTCCTCGCCGATCCCGGCCTCGATCATCAGCTTCTTCAGATGTTCGAGCGCGTCGGACTTGTCGCGCACCGCCTGCACCTCTTCGCGGCTGCGATATTTTGCCGGGTCGGACATCGAGTGGCCGCGATAGCGATAGGTCTTGAGCTCCATCAGCACCGGCCCCTTGCCCGCGCGCACCCATTCGAGCGCAGCCTCGGCGGCGCCGCGCACCGCGAGCACGTCCATGCCGTCGACCTGCATGCCGGGAATGCGAAAGCTCTCGCCGCGGCGATACAGCTGGTCCTCCGCCGACGAGCGATTGACGCTGGTGCCCATCGCATATTGGTTGTTCTCGATCACGAAGATGATCGGCAGCTTCCACAGCTCCGCCATGTTGAAGCTTTCGTACACCTGCCCCTGGTTCGACGCGCCGTCGCCGAAATAGGACATCGCGACCCCGCCGTCGTCGCGATATTTGTGCGCGAAGGCGAGCCCGGTGCCCAGCGACACCTGCGCCCCGACGATGCCGTGGCCGCCATAGAATTTATGCTCGACGCTGAACATGTGCATCGAACCGCCCTTGCCCTTCGAGATGCCGGCCTGGCGTCCCGTCAACTCGGCCATGATGACCTTGGGGTCGATGCCGTAGGCAAGCATGTGGCCGTGGTCGCGGTAGCCGGTGATGACGCTGTCCTTGTCGCCGTCGAGCGCACTCTGCAGCCCGACCGCAACGGCTTCCTGCCCGATGTACAGATGACAGAAACCGCCGATCAGCCCCAGCCCGTAAAGCTGCCCCGCCTTTTCCTCGAAGCGCCGGATCAGCAGCATCTCGCGATAGAATTTTTCCAGCTCTTGCGGCGATGCGTCATAGGGGGCGGGCTCGCGCGGTTGCTCACGATTGCTCGCGGCGGCCGGGGTCGATGCAGTCTTTTTCGGCGCGGCAGGTTTGCGCGCGGGTGCTTTGGCCAAGGGAGGTTTCCTTTGCATTTAGCCGTTACGGCAAGGCTCCCTATAGGAGAGGCAAAGCGGAGTTGGCAACGCCTGCCTAGTGGCAAGGAAGGTGCGGTTACGAATGCAGCAGTGTCGCTAGCAAAGACGACAAGATGCTACTCCCCCGCCGCCGGCTCCATCGGAATGATCACCTCATCGGGGTGATAGGCGCCCAGCTTCTCGCGCACATATTCCTCGGCCAGGTCGGGATCGACGCGCCGCCGGTCGAGCAGGTTGACGCGATTCTGCAGCTCGCCTTCCTTCTTCGCCAGCTCGCTCAGCACGACGCGCTTCTTCTCGACCGACTGGCTGTAATCGCCCCAAGCATAAAGCCCGGTGGGGCCGAAGATGATGTAACCAATCATCGCCAGCACCGCGATCACCGCGATCGCGGGGCCTGCGGCCCGGTTCATCGATTTGCGGAATTTATGGCGCTGCGTCATTGAGGCCCTTGAATCAGAGTTGATTCATGGCGTCAAGGCGTCTGATGATGGTTTTCTAGGAAGTTTTGATTTTCCGTCAAAGCCACTAAATGACAATTAGGTCGGAAGTGGATCGTAGTTCGGGATATATGAAAAATAATCAAGTCGAAACTGGACTAGCAATAGACCTAAAAGCTGCCGCCGCTGCGTTGCAAGCAGAATACGGGATCGTTGCACGCCTCATTCAGCAAACGAGCGACGCTCATTCGATTTACACCGATCTCGCAACCGCGCACGATATGGTGTGCACGCTTCCAAGCATTATTCAAGCGGCCAAGCGTGAAGCTGCCTCACCAAATTGGGCGTCGAACTGCGCGCTAGCCCTACTTAACACTGCCATAATGCTGTATGTTCGGGCCACAAAAACCTCGTCACGACATCGCCGAAGCTTTGACATGCGATCAAAACTCGACGCGCAGCAAAAGATTGTTCACGATAAGCTCTGCGCGCTTCGCGACGATGCGATTGCGCACTTTGGCCCGGGCCATTTGCGGGACAACCTAACTTGGCAGATTGAAGGCATTTTTATCCCTCTTGATCGGCCGGACGATCTGAAAATCATGACCGGCAGCAGGCGAATCTTCCAACAGCAAGAACTGCAGGACGAATTCAAACTTCAGTTGGAGCAGGCCTTGGAGATCGCTAAAGAAGAGGTTAATCGGCGCAATAGCCGACTAGTGGATTCCCTAAACAGCCACATAGGAGACAAGCAGCTGCTCGCAATCTTGCATGAGCACCGTGTAAACCTTCGTGATTTTTTTGAAGGTGATACAGCTAGAGACGAGGCGTTAGGTGGTCTGCGACAAGGCATTGTCTCAGGCCACACTGAGCACCGCTAAACTACGCGAAAATCGCCGCCCCCGGATAACGTGCCATGTCGCCCAGCTCTTCCTCGATGCGGATCAGCTGGTTGTATTTCGCCAGCCGGTCCGACCGGGCAAGGCTGCCGGTCTTGATCTGGCCGCAGTTGGTTGCGACCGCCAGGTCGGCGATCGTCGAATCCTCGGTCTCGCCCGAGCGGTGCGACATCACCGCGGTATAGCGCGCGCGGTGCGCCATATCGACCGCGTCCAATGTTTCGGACAGCGTGCCGATCTGGTTGACCTTGACCAGCAGCGAGTTGGCGAGACCGTCCTTGATCCCCTGCTCCAGCCGCAGCGGGTTGGTGACGAACAGATCGTCGCCGACGAGCTGGCATTTGTCGCCGACCAGGTCGGTGAGCGCTTTCCAGCCGACAAAATCATCTTCGCTCATGCCGTCTTCGATCGACTTGATCGGGTAATCCTTGACGAGCGCGGCGAGATATTCAGCCATCTGTTCGGGGCTGAGCGACAGCCCTTCGCCGCTGATTTCATATTTGCCGTTCTTGAAGAACTCGGTCGCGGCGCAATCGAGCGCGAGCACGACATCGGTGCCGAGCTTGAAGCCGGCTTCGTCGACCGACGCGGCGATGAAGTCGAGCGCGGCGCGGGTCGAGGCAAGGTTCGGGGCGAAGCCGCCCTCGTCACCCACCGCGGTCGCCAGGCCCTTGGCCGACAGGCCTTTCTTCAGCGTATGGAAAATCTCGCTCCCCCAGCGCACCGCTTCGGCGATGCTGCCGGCACCGACGGGCATGATCATGAATTCCTGCACGTCAATCGGGTTGTCGGCATGCTCGCCGCCATTGATGATGTTCATCATCGGCACCGGCAACGTGCGCGCCGACACGCCGCCAACATAGCGATAGAGCGGCAAGCCGCGCGCGTCGGCGGCGGCCTTCGCGGCGGCCAGGCTGACGCCGAGGATCGCATTGGCGCCGAGGCGGCTCTTGTTCGCGGTGCCGTCGAGGTCGATCATCGCCATGTCGATCTCGCGCTGGTCTTCGGCATCGAGCCCGATCAGCGCCTCGGCAATATCGCCGTTGACCGCGGCGATCGCCTTGATCACGCCCTTGCCGAGGTAACGCGACGTGTCGCCGTCGCGCAGTTCGACCGCTTCGTGCGCGCCCGTCGAGGCGCCAGAGGGCACCGCGGCACGGCCGAAGCTGCCGTCCTCCAGCAGCACATCGACCTCGACGGTGGGGTTGCCGCGGCTGTCGAGGATTTCGCGGCCGTGGATGTCGATGATCGCGGTCATGGATGATGTCCTGCTGGCGGCCAGCGTTCGGCCGGTTTGGAAAGGCGCCCGCCTGTTATCGGCGCCCTGCCCTCAGCGCAACCACGCATAGGAATTTTGCGGGCCTATGGAACCATTGGCCCCGCATTGCTATATATTGACACAGGATATTGACGCCGGACCAAGGGCTGTTCGCCAATGCGGCGCCCGACATAAAAGAAGAGGACAACGCCGATGGCCAAAGCCGCTACGCCCGCAACCAAGAAAGTTGCCGCTCCCACGCCCAAGGCGCCCGCCAAGGCCGGCGCGACCAAGGCTGCGCCCGCCCGCAGCCCCGCGACCGTGAAGGCGGCGAAGGACCACCCGATCCGCGACCAGCTCGCCGTGACGCGCGACACCATCAAGTCGGAAGCGTCGAAAAAGGCCGCGTCGCTGAAGCAGGATGCGTCGACCCTGAAGAACCAGGCATCGACCAAGGCGCGCGACGCGGCGAACAAGGGCAAGGACAAGGCCGCCGAAGCCGTCGGCAGCCTCGCCAAGCTTCTTGAGGACAGCGCCGGCACGGTCGATACCAAATTCGGCAAGCAGTACGGCGACTATGCCCGCTCGGCCGCAACCACCGTTGCCGGCCTCGCCACCTCGCTCGACAAGAAAGACCTCGACGAACTCGCGGCCTCGACCAAGGATATGGTCAAGAAGAACCCGGCGATCGCCGTCGGTGCCGCCACCGTGATCGGGTTCGTGCTCGCCCGGATGCTCAAGGGCGGCTCGAACGATTGACAAGGTCTTGGCATCTTCCGAACCAGTCACCCCCGGTCCCGCGGGGCGCAGCTTTGACGGCATAAGTCACGGCTACGCCCCCGACGGCCCGCCCGTTCCTCCCGCGCCCGTTCCGCTCAGCCAGATCGTCGACGATGTCGTCGACAATCTGTCGGCGACCGCGAAAGCCGAGCTGGCGCTGCTCGAAGCGCGCGGCGAACTGGCGCTGCACGGCGCGACCTGGTCGGCGGCGTGGGGCACCATCGCCGCCTGCGCGCTAGGCGTCGCGATGCTGGCGCTCGCGTTCGGCGCCATTCTCGCGCTGTCGCCCCAGATCGGGCCCCTGCTCGCCACCCTGATCGTGGTCGCGGTGCTCCTCGCCATCGGGGCTTTTGCCGGA
This sequence comes from Sphingopyxis sp., assembly GCF_050916055.1. Taxonomy (GTDB): domain Bacteria; phylum Pseudomonadota; class Alphaproteobacteria; order Sphingomonadales; family Sphingomonadaceae; genus Sphingopyxis. The sequence continues at coordinate 1,263,383 of NZ_CP051527.1, read as the reverse complement.
TGGCGGGCGCGGCGCAGCTATCGTGACATTCGCATGGCGCTGCGGCGCGACCTCACCAACGAAGGGATCGACGATGCCGCGGACGCGTAATCGCCTGATCGCCGCTGCCCGCCGCTCGATGCTCCAGCGCGGCGAGCTGTACCGGCGGCTCGACGTCGCGAAGGCGGCGTTCAAACCCTCGGCGCTTGTCGATCGCGGCAAGAATCGCATCGGCGAAAAGGTTGACGATGCAGCGCATGCGGTGCGGCAGGAGTTTCGCGACAACCGCTGGCCGATCGCTATTGCCGCTGCCGTCGGCGTGGCGTGGCTTTTCCGCGAACCGATCAAGACGCATGCGCCGCGGCTGACGCAGAAGATTCAGGATATGGCGAACGCGGTCACCGATCGCTTTCATGCCGCCGCCGACACCGTTGACGATCCCGATGCCGAAACAGATCTCGACGCCGACACCGACGAATATATCGAACCCGTGGAGAATGACGATGAAACCGTTCAGTGAAACTGCCAGCGAAGCGCGTGCAAAAGCGAGTGAACTTGCCGAGAAAACCGCCGAAAATGCCCGCCTGACCGCCGAGGCGGCAAAGGCGCGCATCCAGGACGGATACGGCCGCGCCCGCGCCGCGACCGAAGACTTCGCCGCGCGCGCCGGTGAACAGGCCAGCGTCGCCCGCGAAGCCGCCGGCGAGGCGCTCGAAAAGGGCAAGGTTCAGGCGAAACGCGCCAACGGCAAGCTCAAGCAGGTCGCCGAGAAACAGCCGATGGCGCTGGTCGCCGGCGCGGTCGCGATCGGCGCGCTGCTCGGCTCGCTGCTCCCCAAGGGCGGCGGCAAAAGCGGCCCCGACGCCTAGGGGCGCCGTCCGACACGATGCTTGCCTATTGGCTCGTCGCGGAATAGGGGGCTGCGCTTCCCTCCCCGGACTTTAGCTTCAGGATGCCAAGATGAGCAAACTTCACCTGGTCTTCGGCGGACGCGTCAGCGACCCGCAGGGGCTCGACTTCGTCGACCTCCACAACCTCGATGTCGTCGGCCTGTTCCCCGACTATAAATCGGCCGAAAAGGCATGGCGCAGCGCGGCGCAGCGCACGGTCGACGATGCCGAGATGAAATATGTCGTCGTGCACCTGCACAAGCTGCTGCAACCGGACGCGGCGTAACTGTCTCGTCGCCCCCACGAAGGCGGGGGCGACAATTATTATTTACCGGAAATTATCCGCGTAAGCCTGGATCTTCAGCGTCCGCTCGGGCGTCGGCACGACCTCGGCCTCGATCCCGTTCTTCGCCGCATAGGCCACCGCTTCGTCACGGCTCGCAAAGCCCAGCCGCAGCTGCCGCCGCGTATCGCCGCTCCCCGCCCAGCCCATCAGCGGATCGGCCTGGCGCGCTTCGGCGGGCGCAAATTCGAGCATCCAGCGCTGCGTACCCGCGCGGCCCGACTGCATCGCATTCTTCGGTTTCTGGAAAATGCGCGCTTTCATCGGGACTGTCCTGCGTTGGTTGGGCTGCCCGTGCCTTAGCGCCAAGCAAAGCTCACGAAAAGAGGGATCGCGCCTAAGCCCCCTCGCGCCGCGCCTGCGCCGCCTTGGTCAGCAATGTCGGCCGCGCCGTCGCCGGATCGTCGGGCCACGCATGCTTGGGGTAGCGGCCGCGCATCTCGCGCGCCACGTCGTGCCAGCTCCCCGCCCAGAAGCTCGCCAGGTCGCGCGTCGTCTGGATCGGCCGGTGCGCGGGCGAGGTCAGCGCCAGCACCAGCGGCACCGGCGGTTCGCCGATCGTCGGATGGCGCCCCAGCCCGAACATCTCCTGCGCCCGTACGCTGACCGTCGGCCCGCCGTCGGCACCATAATCGATCGGATGGCGGCTCCCCGCGGGCGTCGCATAGTCGGAGGGCGCGCGCTTTTCGATCAGCTGGCGCGCCGGCCAGTCGAGCAGCCCCATCAACGCGTCGGCCAGCGGCCGGTCGCCGATATCGCGCAGCCCGCGGCAGCGCGCGAGCAGCGGCGCGAGCCACAGATCCATGCTGTCGGCGAGCGCCGCGGGTGACAGCAGGTCGATCCCGGCGAACGAGGCGCGCTGGCGCAGCGCCTGCGATACCGGCCCCCAGCCGATCAGCCCCAGCCCCTTGTCGCGTACCGCCGCCAGCCGCACCGCGACATCGTCCTCGGCCCCCTCGCCGCGCGGCGTCTGCCCGCTCGAAAGCGCGATCGCGCCAAGCCGGCGCTCGCGGCGATGATCGACGCGGTCGCTGGCGGCGTCATAACTGCTCGCGGCGTGGACGACGATCCGCGCGCCGAAAATCGCCTCGACCTCGGCCGGTTCGATCGGCGCCGCGGCGAGGACGCGCACCCCCGCGGCGTGGCCCTGCGCATCGGCGATCGCCAGCCATTCGCTCCCCGCGAGCGGCTCGACCGGGTCGATGCGATAGGCACGGCCGCCAACGCTCAGATATTCGCCGCGCTGGCCGGCGCGGCGGCGCGCGACGCGGTCGGGCCAGGCGGTCGCAATCCAGCCCCCGATCGACCGCGCCGCAACGCCGCCGGCTTCCGCCGCAAGCTTGTCCCCGATCCCCGCCAGTCGCCGCGCCAGCCGGACCGCGCCTTCGCTGCGGTCGCCGCGCTGCCCGCGCCAGCGCCCGAGCCGCGCCTCGACATCGACGCCGCGCCCGCCGAGTCCCGGTTCGGTGAGGAGCACCGCAAGCCGCCCCGCCATCGCACCCTCGCCCGCGCGCGCCGCGTCGAGCAGCATATGCGCGAGCGGCACCGGCAGCGGGATCGCGGCAAGCGCCTTGCCGTGCGCGGTGATGCGGCCATCCTCGCCCAGCGCGCCGATCGCGATCAGCCGGCCCTTGGCCTCGGCGATCGCCGCCGGCGACGGCGGGTCGAGCCAGCCGAGCTGCCGCGGGTCGATAATCCCCCAGCTCGCGCAATCGAGCACCACCGGCATCAGGTCGTTTTCGTGAATTTCGGGCGGATCGAAGGGCGGCATCCCCGCGGTGGCCGCCGCCTCCCACAGACGGTACGCGACCCCCGGCCCCTGACGCGCCGCGCGCCCGGCGCGCTGCGTCGCCGACGCCTGGCTGGCGCGTTCGGTAACGAGGCGCGCAATCCCTGCCGCCTTGTCGAAACGCGGCCGCCGCGAGAGGCCGGCGTCGATGACGATGCGCACCCCGTCGATGGTCAGGCTGGTTTCGGCGATGCTCGTCGCCAGGATCAGCTTGCGCCCGCCATCGGGGTCGCGGGCCAGTGCTTTGCGCTGGAGCGCCGGGTCGATCTGGCCGTGCAGGCGGTGGACGACGAGAGGCAACCCCGCCGCCTCGACCGCCGCCGCCGCGCGCTCGATATCGGCGGCGCCGGGCAGGAAGGCGAGCATGTCACCTTCCGCCTCATCGGTCATCGCCTGCCGTACCGCCGCGAGCACGCTCGCCTCCAGCCGGTCTTCGACGCGGCGCCCGATATGGCGCAGGTCGAGCGGGAAAATCTTGCCCTCGCTCTTCACCACCGGCGCATTGCCGAGCAGCGCCCCGAACCGCGCCCCGTCGAGCGTCGCCGACATCGCGACCAGCCGCAGATCGTCGCGCAGCCCCTGCTGCGCGTCGATCGCCAGCGCGAGCGCAAAATCGCCGTCGAGGCTGCGTTCGTGGACCTCGTCGAACAGCACCGCCGCCACCCCGGTCAGTTCGGGATCGGCGAGGATGCGGTTTCGGAAAAGCCCCGGCGTCATCACCAGCAGCCGCGTCGCCGCCGACTGCTTGCTGTCGAGCCGCGTCGCATAGCCGACGCGCCCGCCGACCGCCTCGCCCATTTCCTCGGCGATCCGCTCGGCGGCGGCGCGCGCCGCGAGCCGCCGCGGCGACAGCAGCCACACCGCGCCGGCGCACCACGGCTGCTCGAGCATTGCGGGGGCGACGCGCGTCGTCTTGCCAGCCCCCGGCGGCGCGACGACGACGGCATTGGGCTTCAGCACGAGCGCCGCCATGATGTCGGGCAGCACCGCGTCTATTGGGAGGGGCTGCATCAGGCGCGCGCCGCGGGATTGCCGAGTTCGGCGTTGAGGCGAAAAGCCTCGGCAGCGAGCCGTACGACCTGCTCGGTCGACACCTCGGTTGCTTCGGTCAACACCAGATTGCCCAGCTCATATTTACCGCTCGCCTTGATCCGGGGCTCAAGGTCGCGCAGCCGCTTTCCCCGCCAGAGACCGAGCAGCACACGCTGCTCCTCGGCACGGATCAGGATGCACGGGCCGTTCGCCATGAAGACTAGGTTGGTCCATTTTATCGTTTCTGCGAAGGGCGCGGCAGCCATGATGGCAGCGCGCATCATCCGGCATCGCTCCAGCTGCCAGCCGGACAGCGCGGCGATATAGGCGTCGGGGCTTTCTGCGGCTGGACCCATCATCGGCATTCGTCTTTTCCGAAGCATTCACATCCCGTGTCCCTGCGAAGGCAGGGACCCATCTCCGGATAGTTCAATATAGCACCAACCGGTGACGGGCCCCAGCCGTCGCAGGGGCGCAGAAATCCAATGATGTATGTAACCGCGCTAATAAGCGCGTGCGATAGCGAACGCGACCGCTTCGGTCAGCGCCGCCTTCGCCTGGCTGGCGCGAAAGCCGCCGATCGCGTCGACCGCGCGCTGGCCGTAATGGCGCGCCCGAGCGAGCGTATCCTCGATCGTCCCATGCTTCTGGAGCAGGCCGGTGGCGTGCAGCAGGTCTTCGTCCGACGTCCTGTGCCCGGTGATCGCCAGCTTCCAGAATTCGCGCTCCTCGGCGCTGCCACGCGCATAGGCCAGGATGACCGGCAGCGTGACCTTGCCGTCCCGAAAATCGTCGCCGACCCCCTTGCCCATCGTTTCGGCGTCCGAAACATAATCGATCGCATCGTCAACGAGCTGGAACGCGATGCCGAGGTTGCGGCCATAGGCGTCGAGCGCCGCCTCGGTCGCCTCGTCGCGCTCGGCGACGACCGCGGCGATCTTGCACGCCGCGGCGAACAGTTCGGCGGTCTTGGCGTTGATGATCGCCAGATACTGGTCCTCGCTCGTCTCGATCCGGCGCTGCGCCGACAGCTGGTTGACCTCGCCCTCGGCAATCACCGCCGACGCGCGCGACAGGATTTTCAGCACCTTCAGCGATCCGTCCTCGACCATCACCTCGAACGCGCGACTGAACAGGAAGTCGCCGACCAGCACCGACGCGCTGTTGCCCCAGATGATGTTCGCAGTCTTGCGACCGCGGCGCAGGTCCGATTTGTCGACGACATCGTCGTGAAGCAGCGTCGCGGTGTGGATGAATTCGACCGCTGCGGCCAGTTTGCAATGGCGCCGCCCCGGATAATCGAGCAGCTTGCCGCACGCGAGCGTCAGCATCGGCCGCATCCGCTTGCCGCCGCCGGCGATCAGGTGCCCCGCAAGTTCGGGGATCAGCGGCACGTCGGACTGCATCCGGTCGAGGATGACCGAATTGACCTCGTGCATGTCGGCGGCGACGAGCGCCATCATCGGGTCGAGCGAGGGCGGACGGTCGCCGTAGAGCTGGTGGATTTCGGCTGTCATGATGCGGCGAGCCTTGGCCGCGCGGCCGCGATTTTGCAATGACTTTCGGCTTGCCAGCGGCCCCCGCGCGGTGCCAAGCGTGCCGGGCACCAGAGGAGCCGCGCCCGCCATGACCGACCAGCTGAGCCACTTCCGCCAGAGCATCGACAATATCGACGCCGCGCTCGTCTATATGCTCGCCGAGCGCTTCAAGGTGACCAAGGCGGTAGGCGAACTGAAGGCCCGCGACGGTCTGCCTCCCGCCGACCCGGCGCGCGAGGAACGCCAGATCGAACGCCTGCGCACCCTCGCCCGCGACGCCGATCTCGACCCCGATTTCACCGAAAAATTCCTGCGCTTCATCATCGACGAAGTGATCCGCCACCACCAACAGGCGAAGCGCGAGCAGGGGGCATGACGCATCCGGTCTTCGCCAGATGGCCCGCGCAGCATCCCGACCGATTGCAGCTTTTCTCGGCGCCGACACCCAATGGCGTGAAGGTCGGCATCATGCTCGAGGAATGCGGCCTGGCTTACGAAGCGCACCGCATCGACATCATGGCGAACGAAAGTCACGACCCCGCCTTCGTCGCGCTCAACCCGAACGGCAAGATTCCGGCGATCTACGACCCCGTCGGACCGAACGGCAAGCCGCTGGCCTTGTTTGAATCAGGCGCGATCCTGCTCTATCTCGCCGACAAGACGGGCCAGTTCATCGCCGCCGATCCGAACCTGCGCTACGAAACGATCCAATGGCTGATGTGGCAGATGGCCGGCGTCGGCCCGATGTTCGGCCAACTCGGCTTCTTCCATAAGTTCGCCGGCAAGGACTATGAGGACAAGCGCCCGCGCGACCGCTATGCGGCAGAATCGGCTCGGCTGCTCGGGGTCCTGAACGACCGTCTGGCAGACCGCGAATGGATAATCGACGAGGGATATAGCGTCGCCGACATCGCGCTGCTCGGCTGGGTGCAGAACCTGATCGGCTTCTACGACGCGGCGGAGATCGTCGGGTTCGAGCGGTTCGCCCATGTCCAGCGTTGGCTCGAACATGGTCTGGCGCGACCGGGCGTGCAGCGCGGGTTGGAGGTTACCGCGGCCTGAGGCGGCATTCGACCAGCGGTTGCGGCCATAAAGCCCTCACCCTTTGTGAAAGGTTTGGGTGAGGGTGTCAGCGGTTGGTTTCGCAATAGACGCCCGATCCCCTCACCCAACTTCGGCTAGGTTGCTGCGCAACCAAGCCTTCATATCCCTCTCCCGGCGGGAGAGGGCGTTTGTCCGCTCCCCACCCGAGGTCAACGTGTCCCCCTACCCCGCCGGCAATCTCAACCGCACCAGCAATCCGCCCAGATCCTCGCTCTCTTCCAGCGCGATGCTCCCCCCGTAAATCTCCGCCACATCGCGCACGATCGCCAGCCCCAGCCCCGTCCCCGGCTTGCCGCTGTCGAGCCGCACGCCGCGGTCGAAGATGCGAGTCCGGTCGGCGGGCGAGATGCCGGGGCCGTCGTCTTCGACCAGGATTTCGGCCATGCCGCCGCCGCGCTGGACGGTCACGAAAACGCTGCCGCCACCATATTTGGCCGCATTCTCCAGCAGATTGCCGATCAGTTCGTCGAGGTCCTGGCGTTCGACCCGCGCGACGAGCGCCTTGTCGCCCGCGGCGTCGAGCCGCACGTCGGGGTGCAGCAATGCCACCGCGCGCGCGACGCTGTCGACGCTGTCGCGCACGTTGGCGCGTGCCTGCGCCGCGCCGCGCCGCCCGACCGCACGGGCGCGCGCCAGATGATGCTCGACCTGCCGCTGCATCGTCGCCGCCTCGCGCCGCACCGTCACCGCAAGCGGCGAGGCGTCGCCGGTGGCGGTGTTGACCAGCACGGTGAGCGGCGTCTTCAGCGCATGCGCGAGGTTGCCGGCGTGCAGCCGCGCTTCCTCCGCCTGTTTCTCGTTGTGCGCGAGCAGCGCGTTGAGTTCGTCGATCATCGGCTGCACCTCGAGCGGCATCGGCGCGACGACACGAAGATTCTCGCCGCCTCGCATCGCGGCGATCGCACGGCGGATATGGCGGAGCGGCCACAGGCCATAAAAGGTCTGGAGCGCGGCGAGGATGATCAGCCCCAGCCCGAGCAGCCCGAGGCTGGGGATCAGCGTCGCGCGCACTGCGCGGATCTGCACCTCCAGCACCTCGCGCGACTGGGCGATCTGGTACCGCCAGCGCACCTTGCTGCCCGGCAGCACGACGTCGCGCTCCAGCACGCGCAGCTCCTCGCCGGGATACTGGTTGCTGTCATAGGTGTGAAGATCGTCGTCGACGTGGCGGTTCGACGTGTCGAGCCGCCGCTCCCACAGCGACCGCGAGGGGTAAGGTTCCTGCCGCCCACCGCTGATCTGCCAGTACAGCCCGCTATACGGCTCGAGGAAGCGCGGATCGCCAAGCGGTTCGACCATGCGCACTTCGCCGTCCGGACCGATCTCGGACGAGCGGATCATACTCATCAGCACATATTCGAGGTTCGAATCGAAATTGCGCGTGATCGCGCCGGTCAACACCCGGTCGAGCGCAAAGCCGCCGCCGATCAGCAGCACCGAAATCCACAGCGCGGCGATCGCGATCATGCGCCGCGCCAGCGAGCCGGTGATCCGGCCCGTCAGCGCCGCCGGTTTCGCCGCCGCGGCCGGATCGGTCGTGACCGGGGCGCCGTCGGCCATGCGTTACTGCGGATCGTCGAGCTGATAGCCGAGGCCGCGGATCGTGGTGATGATATCGGCGCCCAGTTTCTTGCGGATGCGCGTCACGAACACTTCGATCGTGTTCGAATCGCGGTCGAAATCCTGGTCGTAGATATGCTCGATCAGCTCGGTGCGCGACACTACCTTGCCCTTGTGGTGGAGCAAATAGGACAGCAATTTATATTCCTGCGCGGTCAGCTTTACCGGCTCGCCGGCCAACGTCACCCGGCCCGACCGCGTGTCGAGGCGGACGTCGCCCGCCTTCAGTTCGCTCGACGCATTGCCCGAGGCACGGCGGATCAGCGCGCGCAGCCGGGCGATGAGTTCCTCGGTCTGGAACGGCTTGGCCAGATAATCGTCGGCGCCCGCATCGAGCCCCGCGACCTTGTCCGACCAGCTGTCGCGCGCGGTCAGCACGAGCACCGGGAAATTGCGCTTTTCGCGCCGCCAGCGGTCGAGCACGGTCAGCCCGTCGATCTCGGGCAGCCCGAGGTCGAGGATCGCGGCGTCATAGGCTTCGGTCGAACCGAGGAAGTGGCCGTCCTCGCCATCGGTCGCTAGATCGACGGCATAGCCCGCCCCTTCCAGCGTCGCCTTGAGCTGCGGGCCCAGCGTGGGTTCGTCTTCGACTATCAAAATCCGCATTCAGACGCCTTTCATCCGCGTTCCGGCCCCTGCCGGTCGCCATATCGACTGTGTATCAAGTCCGAACGATCATCGCAAAATGTCGTTGCGTGGGAAGCGAAGAAGCCGGCCTCGCCGGCGGATCAGGGCTTGCGCCCGACGATGCGGCCGCTGCGCGCATCGACAAAGACGACGACGACCTGGCTGCCGTCCATGAACTTGAGCGCATAGATCATTCGCCGCGCGTCGAACTGCGGACCGCCGAGATAGGTCATGTCGCTATACGGCGGGCGCGCGCGAACGTCAGCGATCAGCTTGCCGAGCGGGATCACCTGCCCCTGCGCCGCCGCGGCGCGCAGATGGTCCTGGTCGCGGTCACCGCGCGCGGCAGCGGGGGCCGATGCGGCCAGCAGCAGCGCCGAGGCGAGAGGAAGGATCAGGATGCGGTTCATGTTCCGGTCTCTAGGGCCGACGCATTGAATAGGCGATGAATGGGCCGGTCAGCATAGGTTTCGCTCCGGCGGATCGTGGTGGGCGCGGCAGGGATTGAACCTGCGACCCCACCCGTGTGAAGGGTGTGCTCTACCACTGAGCTACGCGCCCGTTCCGAGGCCCGGCCAGCTGGCCAGCGCCCGAAAGCCGCCCGTCCATAGCCGCTGTGGCGATGAATGCAACGGCCATTTCCCGCCTCCCCAGGCAAAATTCGCCGGTTCGCGGCGAGCGATACAAATCGGGCCGCGGTTTGCACCGCGACCCGAATTGATCTTAGCGAAAGAAACCCGCGATCAGTTGCAGGCGTCCTTGAGGGCCTTGCCGGCCTTGAACTTCGGCTGGTTCGAAGCCGCAATGGTCATCGTCTCGCCGGTGCGCGGGTTGCGGCCCGTCGATGCCTTGCGCTTGCTGACCGAGAAGGTGCCGAAGCCGACCAGACGAACTTCGCCGCCCTTCTTCAGCGCCGCCGTGACGGCGTCGAAAACCGACTCGACAGCCTTGCTTGCGTCGGCCTTGGTCAGGCCGCTCGAGTCAGCGACGGTAGCGATCAGGTCTTGTTTGTTCATGCCTAAGGAACCCCTGCAATATGGTTGGTTGAATGATTCATGGCCGCGCCATGGGGCGTCACTAACGCTGTTTACCACTGGCTTGTCAAAGCAAAAAAGGGCGAAAAACGTTCCAAAACGACGTTTTTGCGACGAAAAGGCGGCCCCGGACGATGCCGGGGCCGTCTGGTCAGTGTCGAATCACCGTTTCGGGGTCGCCGCTCGCCCCGATCGGCGGCGAGGCGGCAAGGTCGTCGGCCTCAGTCCATTCGATCGGTTCGACCGGCGCGACCAGCGCTTCGGCGAGCACCTGGTCGACGTGGCTGACCGGGATGATCTTGAGCGCGCTGGTGATATTCGCCGGAATTTCGACCAGGTCCTTCTCGTTCTCAGCCGGGATCAGTACCGTCTTGATGCCGCCGCGCAGCGCCGCGAGCAGCTTTTCCTTGAGACCCCCGATCGCCAACACGCGGCCGCGCAGCGTCACTTCGCCGGTCATCGCGACATCCTTGCGCACCGCGATGCCGGTCAGCGTCGAGATCATCGCAGTGACCATGCCGATGCCCGCCGACGGGCCGTCCTTCGGCACCGCGCCTTCGGGCAGATGGATATGGATGTCCTTGCGCGCGAACAGGCTGGGCTTGATCCCATAGCTCGGCGCCCGTGCCTTCACGAACGACAGCGCCGCCTGAACCGACTCGGTCATCACTTCGCCCAGCTTGCCGGTGGTGCGCACCTGGCCCTTGCCCGACGCGGTGACCGCCTCGATCGTCAGCAGTTCGCCGCCCACTTCGGTCCAGGCGAGGCCGGTGACCGCGCCGATCTGGTCCTCCAGATCGCCGATGCCATGCTTGAATTTACGGACGCCCGAGAAATCGGCGAGATTGTCCGACGTGATGATCACGCTTTCGATCTTGCCCTCGAGAATGCGGCGCAGCGCCTTGCGCGCCAGCTTGGCAATCTCGCGCTCCAGCGTACGCACTCCCGCCTCGCGGGTGTAATAGCGGATGAGGTCGCGCAGTCCTTCATCGGTCAGCTCGAACTCGCCGGCCTTCAGCCCGTGCGCCTCGACCTGCTTGGCGACCAGGTGGCGTTTCGCAATCTCGACCTTCTCGTCCTCGGTATAACCCTCGAGCCGGATAATCTCCATGCGGTCGAGCAGCGCCTGCGGCAGGTTGAGCGAGTTGGCGGTGGTCACGAACATCACGTCGGACAGGTCGACGTCGATCTCCAGATAATGGTCCTGGAACTTGCCATTCTGTTCGGGGTCGAGCACCTCGAGCAGCGCCGAGGCGGGGTCGCCGCGGAAATCCTGGCCCAGCTTGTCGATTTCGTCGAGAAGGAACAGCGGGTTCATCGCCCCCGCCTTTTTCAGGTTGGTGACGATCTTGCCCGGCAGCGAACCGATATAGGTGCGGCGGTGGCCGCGGATCTCGGCCTCGTCGCGCACGCCGCCCAGCGACTGGCGGATGAACTCGCGCCCCGTCGCCTTGGCGATCGACTTGCCGAGGCTGGTCTTGCCGACGCCCGGCGGGCCGACGAGGCACAGGATCGGCCCCTTCAGCTTGTTGGTGCGGGCTTGCACCGCCAGATATTCGACGATCCGGTCCTTGACCTTTTCCAGCGCATAATGGTCGTCGTCGAGCACCGCTTGCGCCGCGGCGATATCCTTCTTCAGCTTCGACTTCTTGCCCCACGGCAGGCCGATCAGCGTGTCGAGATAGTTGCGCACCACCGTCGCCTCGGCCGACATCGGCGCCATCGCGCGCAGCTTCTTCAGCTCGCTCAGCGCTTTCGCCTTGGCCTCCTTCGACATTTTCAGACCGTCGATCTTGGCCGCCAGTTCGGCCAGGTCGTCGCCGCCCTCGCCATTGTCGTTGCCCAGCTCGCGCTGGATCGCCTTCAACTGTTCGTTGAGATAATATTCGCGCTGGCTCTTTTCCATCTGGCGCTTCACGCGGCCGCGGATCTTCTTTTCGACCTGCAGCACGCCCAACTCGCCCTCCATGAAGGCGAACACCATCTCCAGCCGCTTCGCAGGCGCACCCTCGACGAGCAGCGCCTGCTTGTCGGACACCTTGATGTTGAGATTGCCCGCGACCGAATCGGCGAGGCGCGAGGCGTCGTCGATCTGCGACAGCTGCACCGCGGTTTCGGCGGGCATCTTCTTGTTGAGCTTGGCGTAATTGTCGAACTGGTCGACGACCGATCGCATCAGCGCCGCGGTGTCGACGCTGTCGTCGACCGTGTCGGCGATCGGCTTGACGCTCGCCATCACCGCCTTGTCCTCGTCGACCAAAGCCAGCAGCTTCGCGCGCTCCTTGCCCTCGACCAGCACGCGGACGGTCCCGTCGGGCAGCTTGAGCAGTTGCAGCACGGTGGCGATCACGCCGACGTCGTACAGGTCGTCGCGCTGCGGGTCGTCCTCGCCGGGATCGAGCTGCGCGACGAGGAAGATTTCCTTGCCAGCTTCCATCGCCACTTCGAGCGCCGCGACCGAACGGTCGCGACCGACGAACAGCGGCACGATCATGTGCGGAAAAACGACGATGTCACGCAGCGGCAGCAGAGGAAAAGATTGCGTCATTACGGCTCCTGGGCGGGTCCCGCGACCGGGCGCTCCGCCCTTCTTATAGGGTGTTCCTGGCTAATATGGCGTAACTTGCGCCGCATTCAATGTCGCTGCGGTGAACGGGCATCCGATACCCCTGTCGCGTCGCGATGGAGAGGTGGCAGCGCGAAGCGCCTGACGGAGGGGCCATGGCGCAACGTCGCCGCCCCTCCACCCCTCGCTGCGAGAGCGGTCCCTCAAAACGGCAGCTTGAACCCCGGCGGCAGCGGCAGGCCGCTGGTCATCTTTCCCATTTCTTCGTTGCTCACCTGGTCGGCCTTTTCGCGCGCGTCGTTGAACGCGGCGGCGAGCAGGTCTTCCAGCATCTGCTTGTCAGAAGGGACGATCAGGCTGTCGTCGATGGCGATTGCCTTGATCCGGCCCTTGGCGCTCGCGCGGATGCGCACCAGCCCGCCGCCCGACACGCCCTCGACCTCGATGCTGTCGAGCTTGGTCTGCGCCTCCTGCATCTGCGCCTGCACCGTGGCGGCGGCTTCCTGCGCCGCCTTCATCATCTCTTCGATCGATTTCATGGGTTGGACTTATGGCGATTGTCGCCGTCATCGACAAGCCTTGCGTCGGGAAAAGCCGCCAGGGCGGCCTTCACCACCGGCAACTCGCGGATCCGCGCATCATTGTCGGCGAGCTTCGCGGCGCGCATTTCGCCCAGGCTCGGCCGCGCGCTGCCCTTTCCGGCGCCCTCACCGGCGCGCACCTGCCAGCGGTTGCCGGTGACCGCCAGCAACGCATCGCCCAGCTCGCGCGCAAAACCAGCGCCGGTCCGCTCGCCCGCCGCGTAAACCAGCAGCCCGGGTTCGAGCGTGATGACGCGCAAATTGTCGTAGACTTCGACCGCAAGCCGATGATTTCCGGTGCTTTCCAGCAGCTGGTGGATTTGCGCGACGGTCAGCGCCGTGGCGGGCGCTTCGACGTCGGGCGCTTCGGCGCCGGGCGCAGGCACTTCAGCGGCAGATGCCACCGCCGCGCTGCCACGCGCCGCCTCGCCGGCGGGCGCCGGCGCCGCCAGCGGCCGCGCCGACATCCCGCCCGCTTCGAGCAGCTTCGCCAGCTCGCCCGGATCGGGCATCGACGCGGCATAGATCACCCGCAGCAACAGCATTTCCAGATGCTCGAGCGGATTGTTCGCGCGCAGCACCTCGTCATGGCCCTTGAGCAGCAATTGCCACAGCCGATTCAGCGGCGCGAAGCCCAGCTTTTGCGCCCAGTCGCCGATGCGTTCGCGGTCGGCCTCGGCCAGCGCGGCATCGTCGTGGCGCGACACCTTGGCCAGCGTCACCGCATGGGTCAGGTCCATCAACCCGCGGACCATCGCGACCGGTTCGATCCCCAGCGCATATTGGCCGCGCGCCAGGTCAATCGCGCCACCGCTGTCGCCCTCGAGGATCGCGGCCATCAGTTGCGCGATCGACGACCGGTCCGACAGACCGAGCATCACGCGCACCTGGTCGGCGCCGATCTTGCCGCCGCCATCGAGGTCGGCATGCGCGATCGCCTGATCGAGAATCGACAGACCGTCGCGCACCGATCCCTCGGCGGCATTGGCAATCAGCCAGATCGCCGGCGCCTCAGCCTCGACGCCCTCCTGCTGCAGGATCGAGCTGAAATGCGCGAACAGCATGTCGGGAGTTATGCGGCGGAGGTCGAAGCGCTGGCAACGCGACAGCACCGTTACCGGCACCTTGTTGACCTCGGTCGTCGCGAACAGGAATTTGACGTGCGGCGGCGGTTCCTCGAGCGTTTTCAGCAAAGCGTTGAACGCGTTGCGCGACAACATATGGACTTCGTCGATAATATAGATTTTATAGCGCGCCGACACCGCGGCATAGCGCACCGCCTCGATGATCTCGCGGACATCGTCGACCCCGGTGTTCGACGCGGCGTCCATCTCGATGACGTCGATATGGCGTCCTTCGGTGATCGCACGGCACGGCTCGCACACCCCGCACGGATCGATCGTCGGCCCGCCCTGCCCGTCGGGGCCGATGCAGTTCAGCGCCTTGGCGATCAGCCGCGCCGTCGACGTCTTGCCGACCCCGCGCACCCCGGTCATCAGAAACGCATGCGCCAGCCGGTCGCGCGCAATCGCATTGCCCAGCGTGCGCACCATCGCATCCTGACCGATCAGCTCGGCAAAGGTCTGCGGGCGGTATTTGCGGGCGAGGACGCGGTACGGCCCCGACGACGCCTGCGGCGGCGCCTCGGGCAAATCCATTCCCAGCATCGTCGGTTCGTCGTCGGCGGAATCGCTCATGGGTCCGTCTTAGGGACGGCGCGCGATCTTGTCGAAGGGGGAAATGGGTGGAAGCCGGAACGACCCGCGGCGAATTCGTTGCGGCTGCTTCCTTCCGGACCTGACCGGGTTGGCGAAGACCACGTCCGCCCGACTTCCGCAGCGCATATGGCGGGGGTGGCGCGGAAATGCAAGATGCCAGCCAAAGGCCCTCGTGGAGCTATCGCGACCCCTGCATATTCCGGCTCTCGCCCGGGATATGCACCGTCAGCCCGTCCATCGCGTCGGTCAGCAGAATCTGGCACGCGAGCCGGCTCGTCCGCCGCACCCCGGCGGCGAGGTCGAGCATATCCTCTTCCATCTCGGTCGCGGGCGGCAGGCGGTCGAAATCCTCCTTGGCGACGATGACGTGACAGGTCGAGCACGCCATCTGGCCCTCGCATGTGCCTTCGAGCGGCATCAGGTGCGCCTGCGCGACGTCGAGCAGAATCGATCCCTGCTCGGCCTCGACCTCGGTGCGCCCCTTGCCGTCGGCGTCGATGAAGGTGATGCGCATCAGTTAACCCCTTGGAGCCGCGCGGCCTGCTTGATCGCATCGAGGCCATCCTGCAATTCCGCCTCGCTCGTGTAGCGCCCCCAGCCGAGTCGGATCGAGGCGCGCGCGTCCGCCTCGCTCACCCCCATCGCGCGCAGCACGTGGCTGACCTTGCCCGATCCGCTGCCGCACGCGCTGCCGAGCGAGAAGGCGACCTCGCGCGCGTCGGACATCAGCCGTAGCCCGTTCACCCCCTCGCGCCGGATGTTGAGATTGCCGTGGTAGCGATGCACCGCATCGCCGTTGACCGTCCATTCGGGCAGCATGTCGCGCGCCAGCGACCACAGCCGCCGGGCATGCGCGGCATCGGCGTCGAACCGCTCGGCCGCCAGCGTCGCGGCGGCGCCGAACCCCGCGCACAGCGCCGGCGAGACGGTGCCCGATCGCATCCCCTGCTCCTGCGCCCCGCCCAGCATCAGCGGCGGCAGGTCGACGCCATCGCGCACCCACAGCGCGCCGATGCCCTTCGGCCCGTGAATCTTGTGCGCCGACAGCGCGATCAGGTCGGCGCCGTCGGGGATCGCGACGCGGCCATACCCCTGCACCGCGTCGCACAACAGCAGGCTGTGCTTCACATGCGCCGCGGCGGCGAAATCGGCGACCGGCTGGATCGTCCCGACCTCATTGTTCACCAGCATCACCGCGACGATGCCATTTTCGGGGATTATCGCGTCGTCCGGCGGCAGCGCCAGCGCGGCGCCATTGACCGGCAGGATCGTGGCGTTCAGCCGCTCGAGGCATTGCAGCGACGCGGCATGTTCGATGCTGAGCCCCGCTACCCCGCCGGGCATCACCTCGGCGCCGCGCAGCAGCGCCCAGTTCAGCGCCTCGGTCGCGCCCGAGGTGAAAAACACCCGTCCGCCTTTGGGCAGCAGCGCCGCAACCTGATCGCGCGCCACCTCGACCGCCGCCGCCGCCGCGCGCCCCGCCTTGTGCGTGCTCGCCGGGTTCGCGTGGCCGTCGGCTTCCAGCCAGCGCAGCATCGCCGCGCGCGCCTCGGGCGCGAGCGGCGTCGTGGCCTGGTAATCGAGGTAGATCATCGCGCGAAACGGTCCTTATTGCGAGCGATTCGCAAAAGTTGCAACTTGCAACGCTGTTTCTATATAGGCGCTGTCTTCGCTCCGCCACCCTGCCAATCCGGCGATTCGGCGGTCAGCCGCAAAAGATAAGAGGTGCTCCCATGCCCGACGTGATTTTCCCCGGCCCCGAGGGCCGCATCGAAGGCCGATTCTCGCCGCCGCCGCGCCCGCGCGCGCCGGTCGCGCTGATCCTGCACCCGCATCCGCAGGGCGGCGGCACGATGAACGATCGCATCACCCAGGCGATGTACAAAAGCTTCGTCGCGCGCGGCTTCGCGGTGCTGCGCTTCAACTTCCGCGGCGTCGGGCGCAGCCAGGGCACCTTCGACAATGGCATCGGCGAGCTGAGCGACGCCGCCTCGGCGCTCGACTGGGTCCAGTCGATCCATCCCGAGGCGCAGACGACGTGGATCGCGGGCTTCAGCTTCGGCGCGTGGATCGGCATGCAATTGCTGATGCGCCGCCCCGAAATCCGCGGCTTCCTGTCAGTCGCGCCGCCGGCGAACATGTACGACTTTAGCTTCCTTGCCCCCTGCCCTTCGTCGGGAATCATCGTTGCGGGCGGGCAGGACGAGATCGTGCCGCCAAACGCGGTGCAGAAACTGGTCGACAAGCTGCGCACGCAGAAGGGCATCACCATCCACCACGACGAGATCCCGCGCGCCAACCACTTCTTCGAGCATGAGCTCGACCAGCTGATGAAGTCGCTCGACAATTATCTGGATATGCGGCTCGCCCCCGATTCGCCGATCCGCTGATCGGTCAGATCAAACCGGCGTTCTGGATCATCGCGGCGGGGAAATAGATCAGCGCGATCACCGCGAGTTCGCCGCAAAGAACCGCGGCAATCGCGCGGATAATCCCGCCGCGTCCTTCGCCGGCGTAAAACTGCCGGATCGCAAAGACCGTGAAGCCGAGCCCCAGCAGCAGGCGCACCAGATTGCGTCCGACGCTGCGGTCGGCGACGAACAACTGCATTGCAAGGTCGGCGACGAGTCCCAGCAGGGTCGCCTGCGCCAGCACATAAAGTCGCATCACCATTGTACCGAACAATCCCGCCGACGCGCCGCGATAGAAGACGAAGTTCAGCACGACCCCCGAAATCAGCGCCGACAAGAGCGGCATGATCAGCGGCTCGTTCTGCAGCGTCTCGATCAGCGACAGGTCGTTGCCGGTGCTGCCGGGAAGGAAGCGCGCCCGCAAAGCCAGGTTCAACGCCAGCGCCACCGCGATATAGGGCACCGCCTTGACCAATATGTCGCGGTCGCTCTCAATATAGCGGCGGATCAGTACCCCGGGCCGCACAAACAGCCCGACCAGCGTGTGCAGCACGCCCCTTTCCCACCAGTTTTCGACCAGCTCACTCATCACGGTCCGGCGGTCGATCGGTCCGGGCTGCAAATCCTTCCCGCAATCGGGGCAATAGCGCCCGATCCGGCGGTGCGCGCAATCGCCGCTCATTCGGCGGCGGGGCTCGTGGCGGCGTCCTTCACCGGGATCGCCCAGATCGCGACATTGGCGACCATCACCAGCGCCGCGACCAGCATCAGCAGCGCGCGGCGCCGGTCGCCGCTGCGAAACACGAGCACGGCCCCGCCGATCAGCAGGATAGCGGTGAGCACAAGGACGGACATCAGGATGTCGAGCATCGCGCCGCCATATTGCCCGCGTCACAAATTTGCCACCTCGCTTATGGCAAAGCGGCGCGCCTTCGCCTAAAGCGCGCTCATCGATTCCCTTTCTCCAGCGGGAGCCGCGCCGATGCGCATCGCCATAGCCTCCGACCACGCCGCTTTCGAGCTCAAGGACCTGCTCGCCGCCTGGCTGCGCGACGCCGGGCACGCGGTCGAGGATTTCGGCACGCACGGCCCCGACAGCGTCGATTATCCCGACTATGGCTATCGCCTTGCCGAAGCCGTCGCCAGCGGCCGCGCCGACCGCGGCGTCGCGCTGTGCGGATCGGGCATCGGCATTTCGATCTCGGTCAATCGCAACCCGGCGTGCCGCTGCGCGCTCGTGTCCGAGCCCTTGTCCGCCAGCCTCGCCCGCCAGCATAATGACGCCAACGTCATCGCGATGGGCGCGCGCCTGACCGGCATCGACATGGCAAAGGCCTGCCTCGACGCCTTCCTCGCTACCGACTTCGCCGGCGACCGCCACGCGCGCCGCGTCGACAAGCTTTCCAATCCCCGCCTCGATCCGGCCCAACTGGAGACCAGCCGATGACCACAGACACGCTCGCGAAGCCGATCAAGTCGGCCGGTTATTTCTCCGACGGCGTCGGCACGGTCGACCCCGCGGTCGCTGCCGCGATGAAGCATGAGCTCGAACGCGAACGCTATCAGATCGAACTGATCGCCTCGGAAAACATCGTCTCGAAGGCGGTGCTCGAAGCGCAGGGCAGCGTCTTCACCAACAAATACGCCGAAGGCTATCCGGGCCGCCGCTATTATCAGGGCTGCGCGCCGTCGGACGAGGTCGAAACGCTGGCGATCGACCGCGCCAAGAAACTGTTCGACTGCGGCTATGCCAATGTCCAGCCGCACTCGGGGGCGCAGGCCAACGGCGCGGTGATGCTCGCGCTGACCAAGCCCGGCGCGACGATCCTCGGCATGAGCCTCGACGCCGGCGGTCACCTCACCCACGGCGCCCCGCCCGCGATGTCGGGCAAATGGTTCAACGCGATCCAGTACGGCGTGCGCGCCGACGACCATCTCGTCGATTTCGACCAGGTCGAGGCGCTGGCCAAACAGCATCGCCCATCGCTGATCATCGCGGGCGGCTCGGCCTATCCGCGCACCCTCGATTTCGCGCGCTTCCGCGCCATCGCCGATGACGTCGGGGCGCTGCTGATGGTCGACATGGCGCATTTCGCCGGCCTCGTCGCCGGCGGCGCCCACCCCTCGCCAATGGAACATGCGCATGTTGTCACCACGACGACGCACAAGACGCTGCGCGGCCCGCGCGGCGGCATGATCCTCACCAACGACGAAGCGATCGCCAAGCGCATCAACTCGGCGGTGTTCCCCGGCCTCCAGGGCGGTCCGCTGATGCACGTCATCGCCGCCAAGGCCGTAGCGTTCGGTGAAGCGCTGCGCCCCGAGTTCAAGGATTACGCAAAGGCCACTATCGCCAATGCGCAGGCCCTCGCCGACCGGTTGAAGGCGCGCGGCGCCGATGTCGTCGCCGGCGGCACCGACACGCATTTGGCGCTGATCGACCTGCGTCCGCTCGGCGTCACCGGCCGCGACGCCGACGAAGCGCTCGAGCGCAGCGCGATCACCTGCAACAAGAACGGCATCCCCTTCGACCCGCTGCCCCCGGTGAAGACCAGCGGCATCCGCGTCGGGTCGCCCGCCGGAACCACCCGCGGCTTCGGCATCGCCGAGTTCGAGGAGATTGGCGACATGGTCGCCGATGTGCTCGAGGCACTGCGCGACAAGGGCGAACATGGCGACGCCGATGTCGAGGCGAACGTCCGCGGCCGCGTCCGCGCCCTGTGCGAACGCTTCCCGATTTACGAAGGCTGATCGGGTGGCACGCCAGAGTCCCGAAGAACCGACGTTCGTCGAACTGACGATCGAAGAGGTCAAGGCGATGGGCAAGCAGGGAATCGACCATCCCTCGACGCGGCCGGTCCTCGTCGGCGCCGGGATCGGCACCGTGCTGGGTGCCGCGCTGCCGATGGTGAGCTGGCCGGTCGGCCTGCTCGTCGGCGCCGCCGTCGTCCTCTACAACCGGGTGAAACGCTGACCGATGCGCTGTCCCTATTGCGGCCATGAAGACAGCCAGGTGAAGGACAGCCGTCCGACCGAGGACGGCGCGGCGATCCGGCGGCGGCGGCAGTGCGAGGATTGCGGCGCGCGCTTCACCACGTTCGAACGCATCCAGCTGCGCGAGGTCGCGGTGCTCAAGGCGGGCGGCAGCCGCGAACCCTTCGACCGCGAAAAACTGATGCGCAGCGTCCAGATCGCCTGCCGCAAGCGCCCGATCGACGGCGCGCGGATCGAACGGCTGGTGTCGGGTATCCAGCGCCAGCTCGAAACCTCGGGCGAAAACGAAGTGAAGGCAGCGCAGATCGGCGCGATGGTGATGGAGGCGCTCAAAGGCTTCGACAGCGTCGCCTACATCCGCTTCGCCAGCGTCTACCGCGAATTCACCGAGGCAAAGGATTTCGAAGAATTCGCCTCGTCGGTGACCGAGGCGGCGCACAAGAGTTAGCTTTGCCCGTCAACCCACGTGCTCTCTCTCCGTTTCGGGGATGCGGGATTAGGATAAGTCCGAATTGAAAACCGCCCCTCCCCCCGTCATCATCCTCGTCCGCCCGCAACTCGGCGAAAATATCGGCAAAGCCGCGCGCGCGATGCTCAATTTCGGGCTCACCGAACTCCGCCTCGTGAGCCCACGCGACGGCTGGCCCAATCCCGATGCCGGCCCCGCCGCCGCCGGTGCCGACCGCGTCCTCGCCGACGCCACCGTTTTCGCGACGCTGGCCGAGGCGGTCGCCGACTGCACCCACATCTATGCCACCACCGTCCGCAAACGCGGCGTCACCAAGCCGGTCCTGACCCCCGAAGCCGCGGCGCAGGCCGTTCACGCCAGCGCGGGGCGCTCGGCCTATATTTTCGGTGCCGAACGCTCGGGGCTCGACAGCGACGACGTCGCGCTCGCGCACCAGATCGTCACCGTGCCGATCAACCGCGAATTCGGCTCGCTCAACCTCGCGCAGGCGGTGATCCTGCTCGCCTATGAATGGTCGAAGGGGCAGGATCTGGCGAGCCCACCCGACGTCCCGCTCGATCCGCCGGCCGCGCACGCCGAACTGGAGGAACTGATCCAGCACCTCGTACGCGACCTCGACACGGCGGGCTATTTCTTCCCCGCCGCGCGCACCACAGCGACCTTGCGCACGCTGCGCACCGCGCTGACCAAGGCCGGCTGGACCAGCAACGAGATGCGAATGATGCACGGCATCGTTACGGCCCTTGGCCGCAAGGCAAAAAAGCGCTAAGGGCGTTTCAACCCTTAATTCAGGAGCTTCTTTCCCATGATGACCTTCGCCCTCGCCCTTATGCTCGCCGCAGCGCCCGCCGAAAACGCCCCCGCCGCCGATCCGACCGGCGCGACGCAGACCGCCAAGCCGGTCAAGGCGAAGAAGATCTGCAAGAGCATCCGGATGACCGGCAGCACGATCGGCCGCCGCATCTGCAAGACCGAGGCGCAGTGGAACGGCCAGGCGGAGGACGGCGCCCAGTCGCTCGACCTCGTCGATCAGGGCTTCAAGGCCAACGTCGGCAACGGCGCCGTCAACTAAGCGCCGACCGAACGCGCCCCGCCGCGGCGGGGCTAATGAAACCGACGATCCGGTCATGCCCCGCGGCATGGCCGGATTTTCTGTAGGGTCAGGAGCGTATGGCGTCCCAGCGCGCCGCTTCATAAGCGATCGACTGTTCGACCAGCTCGTCCCACACCGCGCGCAGCCGCTCGGGATCGAGCCCCGCGGCGATGGCCTCGCGCGCGACATTGTCGAGCACCTCGGCCTTGCGCGCTTCGTCGCGCACGGCGCCGCGATCGGTCTTGATCCGCGCCGCGGCGTCCATATAGCCGAAGCGGCGAACGAGCAGCGCGACGAGTTCACGGTCGACCTGATCGACCCCGGCGCGCACTTCGGCCATGGTTTCGCAGTGATCGGGCAGTTTGTCGGAGGTCATGGGCGCTGCCTTTAACGGCTTTTTCGGCGCTGTCGAGCGGCGCGCGCGACGCTTGACTTTCCGCCCCTCGCCGTCTAGTCGCGCGCCTTCGCAATGGACCCCGCACCCCGGTGAAGCGGTGGTCGCACAGGACGCAAGCTCCTGTGGTGCGACCCGGGACACGCCAAAATCCTTTGGCACACAGCATATTGGAGACGACATATGTCGAAGCGCCAGAGCGCCAAGTATAAACTCGACCGCCGGATGGGCGAAAACATCTGGGGTCGTCCGAAGAGCCCGGTCAACCGCCGCGAATATGGCCCCGGCCAGCACGGTCAGCGCCGCAAGGGCAAGATGTCCGACTTCGGCATCCAGCTCCGCGCGAAGCAGAAGCTGAAGGGCTATTACGGCGACATCACCGAAAAGCAGTTCAAGAAGAATTATTTCGAAGCCTCGCGCATGAAGGGCGACACCGGCCAGAACCTGATCGGCCTGCTCGAGCGCCGCCTCGACGCCGTCGTCTACCGCTCGAAGTTTACCCCGACGATCTTCTCGGCGCGCCAGCTCGTCAGCCACGGTCACGTCTATGTGAATGGCGTGAAGTGCAACGTCGCCAGCCGTCTCGTGAAGCCGGGCGACGAAGTCACCCTCGGCAAGAAGGCCCAGGAAATGGCGCTGGTCGCCGAAGCGCAGAGCCTGCCCGAGCGCGACCTGCCCGAATATCTCTCGGTCGATGGCACCAAGTCGACCTATGTCCGCGTTCCGACGCTGGACGAGGTTCCTTACCCGGTGAAGATGGAACCGAACCTGGTCGTCGAATTCTATTCGCGCTGATCCGGTTTCCACCGCAACGACTTCAGGGGGGCGGTCCGCAAGGGCCGCCCTTCTTGCATCGGGCGACCGCGGCTGGCACAAGCCCCCGGTCGAACACGAAAAACCGAGGAATTTCCATGCTTCGCTTCCCCAGAACCGCCGCGGCCTTCGCGGTCCTCCTGTCCGTTGCCGCGTGCAACGCCTCCGACAAGGCGGCGGCGCCCGATACGGTTGATGCGTCGGCGATCCCCGACGTCCAAATCCCCGAGCTGTCGCTCGCGACGCTGCAGGAAGTGACCAAGGAACTGTCGTCGGACGCCTATGAGGGGCGCGCGCCGGGGACGCCGGGCGAGGAAAAGACCGTTGCCTATATCATCAAGAAATACACCGAAGCTGGGCTCCAGCCCGGCAACAACGGTAGCTGGACGCAGGATGTGCCGCTGGTCGAAATCACCGCCAGCAACGCCACCCCGCTGACCTTCACCGGCGGCAAGACCCCGGTCACCGCGCAATATGCCAGCGACTATGTCGCGTTCAGCTATCGCGTAACGCCGAAAACCGAAATCAAGGACAGCGACGTCGTGTTCGTCGGCTACGGCATCAACGCCCCCGAAAAGGGCTGGAACGACTATGCCGGGCTCGATGTGAAGGGCAAGACCGTCGTCGTCCTAGTCAACGATCCCGACTGGCAGACCGCTGAAGCCAAAGGCGAATTCAACGGCCGCGCGATGACCTATTACGGCCGCTGGTCCTATAAATATGAAGAAGCCGCGCGCCAGGGCGCCGCGGCGGTGCTGATCGTCCACGACACCGAACCCGCCGCCTATGGCTGGAACGTCGTGGAAAGCAGCAACACCGGCACCCAATATCTCGCCGACAGCAAGACTGGCGGCGCCGACCAGACGCTCGCCAACGGCTGGATCCAGCTTCCCAAGGCGAAAGAGCTGTTCGCCAGCGCCGGGCAGGACTTCGACAAGCTGCGCGAGGCCGCTAAGCAAAAGGGCTTCAAACCCGTCGCGCTGACCGGCGTGAAGGCGAATTTCGGCTTCGATAATCAGATTTCGAAGAAGATGTCGCGCAACGTCATCGGCGTGCTGCCGGGCGCCAAGCGGCCCGAGGAATATGTGCTCTACACCGGCCATTGGGATCACCTCGGCCGCTGCACCCCGGTCGCCGGCGACGACATCTGCAATGGCGCGGTCGACAATGCGAGCGGCATTGCGGGGCTGGTGACGCTGGCACAGGCGTTCAAACAGGCCGGCGCCCCCGACCGCAGCATCGTCTTCCTCGCGGTCACCGCCGAGGAATCGGGGCTGCTCGGCTCGAAATATTACGCCGAAAACCCGGTCTACCCGCTCGCCCAGACCGTCGGCGGGGTTAATATGGACGCGCTCAATTCGGTCGGCCCGGCGAAAGATATCGTCGTCGTCGGCAGCGGCAAATCCGAACTCGACGCCTATGTCGCCAAGCTTGCCCAGATGGAAGGCCGCACGGTCAAGGAAGAACCGACCCCCGAAAAGGGCTTCTATTACCGTTCGGACCATTTCAGCTTCGCCAAGCTCGGTGTGCCGATGTTCAATTTCGGCAGCGGCGACGAACTGGTCGACGGCGGCATCGAGGCCGGCAAGGCGGCGTCGGAAGATTATGAAAAGAATCGCTACCACGCCCCGGCCGACGAATATGAGGCGATCACCAACTGGGACGGCATGATGTCGGACCTGCGGCTCTATTATGCCGCGGGTCGGATGCTCGCGATGACCGAGGCGTGGCCGAACTGGAACGAAGGCGACGAATTCCGCGCCGCCCGCGACAAGTCGCGTAGCGCGGCGAAATAACGCGTCCCATCTCCGTTCGTGCTGAGCTTGTCGAAGCACCGTTCTTCTTCATTGGGAAATAGAACGGCCCTTCGACAAGCACAGGGCGAACGGAGTTGGGCCGAGCTTTTACACGGGAAGATCCATGACGCTGAAAATGCCCCCCGAATGGGCGCCGCACGAAGCGGTGTGGATTGGTTTCCCCCATATGGTCGAGGAATGGGCGGGGCAGATCGACGCCGGCCGCCGCGACGTCGCCGCCTTCGCCAACGCCGTTCACGACGAAGGCCGCGGCGAGACGGTGCGGCTGGTGGTGCGCGATCATGCCAATGCCGATCTGGCCGAAACGATGGTCGATCCGGGGGTGGAACTGCACATCCTGCCGTTCGGCGACATCTGGCTGCGCGATACCGGGCCGATCATCGTCGGCACCGGCGATGCGCGGGAAGCGCGCAATTTCGATTTCAACTGGTGGGGCGATAAATTCGTCATGCCCGGCGACCGCGAGATAGGTTCGATCATCGCCGCCTATATGGCATTCCCGACGCGCAACTGTGACTGGGTGCTGGAAGGCGGCGGCATCGATGTCGACGGCACCGGCCTCTGCGTCACCACCGAGGAATGCCTGCTCAACCCGAACCGCAACCCGTCACTGACGCGCGCCGACATCGAAACGCGGCTGCACCAGTCGCTCGGGATAGAGCGCACCCTGTGGCTCGGCAACGGGCTCGTCGGCGACCACACCGACGGCCACGTCGACAATCTGGCGCGCTTCGTCGGCGAAGAACGGCTCGCCCTGCCCGTCGCGACGGACGATGACCCCAACGCCGCCGTTTACGCCGATGCGCGTGCGCGCGCCGAAGCGTTCGGGGTCGAAATCGTCGACCTTCCCTCGCCCGGCCGCGTCGAGATGGACGGTGAGATCGCGGCGGCGAGCTATATGAACTTCTACATCGGCAACAGCACCGTCGTCGTGCCGACCTATGGCGTCGCCAACGATCAGGCCGCGATCGACACTCTCGCCGCGCTCTTCCCCGACCGCCGCGCCGTCGGCGTCCCCGCGCGCGGGATCATCGCCGGCGGCGGCAGTTTCCATTGTTCGAGCCAGCAGGTTCCGGCATAAAGCAGCGATGACCCGTACCCTCACCGTCGCCGCGCTTCAGCTTACCCTGCCCGGCCCCGTCCAGCCCAATATCGACGCGGTCACCGCGCTCGTCGAGGAAGCGGCCGCGAAGGGCGCCCAGGTCATCCTGCCGCCCGAACTCTTCGAAGGTCCTTATTTTTGCCAGGTCGAGGATGAGGCGCTGTTCGCGTCGGCGCGCCCGACCGCCGAACATCCCAGCGTGCTGGCGATGCAGGCGCTCGCCGCGAAGCTGAAAGTCGCGATCCCGACCAGCTTTTTCGAGCGGGACGGCCCGCATTATTACAACACCCTCGCGATGATCGGCCCCGACGGGGCGATCATGGGGACGTACCGCAAGAGCCACATTCCCGACGGCCCGGGGTATGAAGAGAAATATTATTTTCGCCCCGGCAACACCGGCTTCAAGGTGTGGGATGTGTTCGGCACCCGCATCGGCGTCGGGGTGTGCTGGGACCAATGGTATCCCGAATGCGCGCGCGCGATGGCGCTGATGGGCGCCGAGCTGCTCTTCTATCCGACGGCAATCGGCAGCGAACCCTACGACGCCGACCTCGACACCAGCCGCATGTGGCGCCGCGCGATGCAGGGCCATGCGGTGTCGAACTGCATGCCCGTCATCGCCGCGAACCGCATCGGCACCGAGGGCGATGCCGATTTCTATGGCCACAGCTTCATCACCGACGAATGGGGCGATTTGACGCAGGAATATGGCGCGAGTGAAACCGGCGTGCTGGTCGAAATGATCGACCTCGACCGCGCCGCCAAGCACCGCGCCGGCATGGGCTTCTTCCGCGACCGCCGGCCCCAGCTTTACGGACGGCTTGCCGAGGATATTTGACGGCTACTCTGCCTCGGTGCTCAGCCCCAGCTCCGGAATCCCGATCGAGCGCCGCCCCCCGAAGTCCGACCGCACGACGATCGCCCCCTGCTTCTCCATATACTCCACCAGTCGCCGGATGCGTCCGGGCGATCGCGTGCCATAGGCGCGGCCGAGCGCGTCGTCGTCGGGGCAGGGTTCGCCCTCCATCGCGGCGCGCGCGATCTGCAGGAACGGCGCCAGCATGTCGTCGGGCAGTCGCACCGCCGCGTCGAGCAGCGCCGCCCAGCGCGGCTCCGACGGGTCGAATATCCCGCCCTTGGCGAGCGCGAAGCGGCGGCGAAAGGCCGACAGGTCGAGCGGCACCCGGCCCAGCCGCTGCATCCGGCACCGGACCGAAAAATCCTGGTACAAAAAGGCTTCGGGATGGAACGCGCAATCGGGGTCGGCGAGCATCTCCTCGAGCGCCGCGGTCACCACCGCGTCGGCATCGACCGCATCCTCGGCCGCCGCGACCAGATCGGTCGGCGGCGCGGGCGCCGCGTCGGCGTCCTGCTGGGCGATACGGCGGATGAGTTCACCCGCTTCGACCGGCGCGGGTTCGGCGGCGGACAGCGGCGGCGGCGGCGCGCCGTCCATCGCCGCGAACAGCATCGTGCGCATCTCGGCGGTTTCGGCGGCGGGCAGCGGCAACAGCGCGTGGGTGCCCGATTGCGTCGCGGTCCGCGTCGCACCGATCCGCACCGACACCGGCCGCCGCGATATCGCCGGGCCAAGGCCCAGGAAACATCCGCGGTCGAGGTCGCGGATCGCCTCGGCCTGCCGACGTTCCATCCCCAGCAGGTCGGCGGCGCGCGCCATGTCGATGTCCAGGAAGGTGCGCCCCATCAGGAAATTGCTCGCCTCGGCGGCGACATTCTTCGCCAGCTTGGCGAGCCGCTGGGTCGCGATCGCCCCGGCCAGACCGCGCTTGCGTCCGCGACACATCAGATTGGTCATCGCGCTCAGGCTGGCGCGGCGCACCGCGTCGGACACGTCGCCCGACGCGCTCGGCGCGAACATCTGCGCCTCGTCGACGACGACCAGCGCCGGAAACCAGTGCGCGCGCGGCGCGTCGAACATCGCGTTCAGGAAAGCCGCGGCGCAGCTCATCTGCGCCTCGATCTCCAGCGTGTCGAGCGCCAGCACCACCGAGGCGCGATGTTCGCGGATGCGCGCGCCGATCGCCGCGATCTCGCGCTCGTCATAATCGCCGGCGTTGATCACGACATGCGCGTAAGCATCGGCAAGCGTAACGAAATCGCCCTCGGGATCGATGATCACCTGTTGCACCATCCCGGCGCTTTGTTCGAGCAGCCGGCGCAGCAGGTGCGACTTGCCCGATCCCGAATTGCCCTGGACGAGCAATCGCGTCGCCAGCAGTTCCTGGACGTCGATACGCACGGCCTGCCCCGCGGTGTCGGTCCCGATCTCGATGCTGCTGTTCACGCGGCCCGCCCTACCGGGCCGTCCCCTCGATGACAACCGAGCGCGCCGGGTCGTGCGGCGATTTTTGCCCGCTTGCCAAGCGCCGACGCGCAGCCGAGAGTCGCGCGATGGATTTCGACGACCTGCTCCGCCGCTATTTCGGCACCGCCGACCTCGCCGCGCTGCGCCCCGACGCCTTCGATGCCGGCACCGAGCGGATGCGCGTCGATTTCGGGTTGGAGACCAATGCCGGCCGACGCTTCGCGCTGTGGACGCTGATGTACACGCTCGGCGCCGCGCCCGACCTCGACGTCGCCTTCAAGGACGAGGGCGAGCGCAATTCGGCGCGCGATTTCATGGACCTCGTCGGCCGCGCCACCGACAGCGCGCCCTAGCGCGTCCCGGGCGGCGGCGCCGGCTCGGGCGGCGGAATCTCGTCGGGCGGGCGCGGGGTGTCGATCGGCAGCCGCAGGTCGATCCGGCTGCCGTTGATTTCGGTCGAAATGACCGCATCACCCTGGTCGATCCCGATGCGCGTCGAATCGCCGATCGGGATGTCGCTGATCGTCGGGACGTCCTGCGGCTCGACCGGGCCGCGCGGATTGGCGGGACGAACCGGTCGCGCCTTCGCCCCCGTCGCCTCGCCCATGAAATCGCGCCAGATGCGCGCCGGCAGGCCGCCGCCCGACACGCCGGCCAGCGGCGAATTGTCGTCGTTGCCGATCCACACCCCCACGACCAGCCCGTTGGCATAGCCGACGAACAACGCGTCGCGGCTGTCCTGCGTCGTCCCGGTCTTGCCGTAATTCGCCTGCGGCAACCGCGCCGCGCGCCCGGTGCCGCGATTGACCGCCGCGCGGAGCATCTGTTCGATAGCGTCGTGCACGCGCGAGCGGAAATGGCTGGGCCCCGAAAACAGGTCGGCGAACCAGCCGGTCTCTTCCATCGCAAAGGCGTGCGGCTCGACCGGATAGGCGTTGCCGGCGACCGCGGCATAGGCGGCGGTGAGTTCGAGCAACGTCATGCTCGACGTCCCCAGCGCCATGCTGGGATCGCCCTGCGGCAGCGGCGCGGTGACCCCCAGGTTGCGCGCGAGCGCGATGACCTTGTCGTCGCCGACCTCGCCGAGCAGCCGCACCGCGGCGACGTTGCTCGACATCGCGAACGCGTCCTCCAGCGTGATCGACGGCGAGTAGACGCCGTCCGAATTTTTGGGGCGATACGATCCCGTCTCGATCGGCCCGTTCGGAATCGTGTCGCCGGGCTCCCAGCCCTCCTGCAGCGCCGCCAGATAGACGAACAGCTTGAACGTCGATCCCGGCTGGCGCTTCGCCTGCGTCACGCGGTTGAACGGCGAGGCGGCATAGTCGCGGCCGCCGACCATCGCGACGACCTCGCCGTTCGGGCGCATCGCGACGAGCGCGACCTGCGCCTTGCCCAGCCCGGCGCGCGCGGTCACGCGCCGCGCCGCGGCCTGCAACCGCGCGTCGAGCGTCGTCTTCAGCGTCTGGCGCGCATAGCCGACATCGCTCAGCTTGCGCGCCTCGGGCAGCGCCCAGTCGGCGAAATAGGTCCCGGTGGGCAGCGTGTTGCGCGTCCGCACGTCGATGCGCGGGGTGCGGATCGCCTTCGCCTCGCGCGCGGTCAGATAGCCGGCATCGACCATCGCCCCCAGCACCAGCCGCATCCGCTTTTCCGCCAGGTCGAAATTGCGCGTCGGCGCCAGCCGCGACGGCGCCTGCACCAATCCGGCCAGCATCGCCGCCTGCGCAGGCGTCAGCTTTTCGGGCTGGCGATAGAAATAATGCAGCGACGCGGCGCGCAGGCCATAGGTGTTGTCGCCGAAATAGGCGTTCGACAGATAGCGTTCGAGGATCTCGTCCTTGGTCAGCCACGCCTCGAGCCAGAAGGCGATCAGCGCCTCGCGCGCCTTGCGGCCCAGCGTGCGCTTCGGCGTGAGGAAGGTGAATTTCGCCAGCTGCTGGGTGATCGTGCTGCCACCCTGGGTGCGCCCGCTCGTCATGTTGCTCCACACCGCGCGCGCGATGCTGCGCGGGTCGACGCCCCAATGCGTATAGAAACGCCGGTCCTCGATCGCGAGGAAAGCGCCGGTCACATGGCGCGGCAGCTTGCTCGCCACCACCGGTTTTTCGACGATCGCGCCGATCCGCGCGATCGGGGTGCCGTCGGACGCGAGCAATGTGATCTGCGGCGGTGCGATCGGCTCGAGCGATTTGGACAGCGGCGCGGTGATCGCCAGCCAGCCGACGAGCAGTATCAGGATGATGACGAGCGCGCCCAGCCCGCGCGAAATCCAGCGCAGCCGATTGCGCCACCGGCTTTCGGGCGGCGGCAACGCTACGCCGTTCGCATCCACAGGCGCGGGATGGAGCGGATCGGGATGGGGGAACGCACTCATTCTTCGCTCCGTGTTACACCCGTAACACACTTTATGCAAATATGTCGCGAATCCGGCTGTGTCGCCGCCGCGTCGCGGCCATGACGGTCGTGGTGCCCCTGGCCGGACTCGAACCAGCACTCCTTGCGGAACCGCATTTTGAGTGCGGCGCGTCTACCAATTTCACCACAGGGGCCCGTGGACAGCACCGGTGCGGGACGTGATTCCCGGCCGGCACCCGATGCGGAGGAGCCGTTGCCACAGAATGATGGTTTTAGTCTAGTGGATAAGCAGCATTGCCCATAAGACGGCGCCATGACCGAACCCGAAAAGCCCGCCCCTGCCCAGCCGAGCGCATCGCGCGCCACCGCCCCATCCGCGTCTGGCGCATCCGCGTCGGGCTTCAGTTCGGCCAGGATCGCGACAGCAACCATGGTCGTCCTGGCGATCGTCGCGACCGCATGGGTGGCGATTGCATTGACGCGGTTTTTCATGCTGGTGTTCGCCGCGATCGTGCTCGCGGCGATTTTCGGTGCGATCGCCGACTGGCTTGTCCGCCGGACCAGGATGCCGCGCGGCTGGGCGCTGGCGCTTTCGGTCGCCGGCATCGTCGCGCTGTTCATCGGGGTCTTCGCGCTGTTCGGCTCGCAGCTCGCGCGCGAAATCGACACGATCCGCGAACAGGTGCCGCGCGCGCTGCAGGGGGTCGAGGCGTTCCTCGACCGCTTCGGCCTGGGAGCGCAGGTGCGCGACGTCGCCGCGGTCGGCAGCGAGGATCTTTCGCGGCTGGCGTCGCAGGCGGGCGGCTATGCGCTGGCGGCGGGCAGCGGCATTGCCGACTTCGTCCTGGTGCTGGTCGCGGCGATTTTCCTGGCGAGCGATCCCGCGACCTACAAACGCGGCCTGCTGATGCTGATCCCCGCTAGAGCCGAACCCACAGCAAAACTGGCTCTGGAAGATGCGGCGCGCGGGCTCAAGGGCTGGATGGTCGGCCAGGCCGTGTCGTCGCTCGTCGTCGCCGCCTTCACCTGGGCCGGGCTCGCGCTGCTCGGCGTCCCTGCCGCGGGCGGGCTGGGGCTGATCGCCGGGCTGCTCGACGTCATTCCGATGATCGGCCCGATCATCGCCGGGCTTCCGGCGGTGCTGCTCGCCTTCACCGTATCGCCCGCCACCGCGCTGTGGACGCTGCTGCTGTTCCTCGTCATCCAGCAATTGCAGGGCAATTTCCTGCAACCGATGATCCAGAAACAGGCGGTCGACGTCCCGCCCGCGGTGCTGCTGTTCGCGGTCGTCGCCGCCGGGGTGCTGTTCGGCTTCCTCGGCGTGCTCCTCGCCGCGCCGCTGACCGTGGTCGTCTATGTGCTGGTGCAACGCGTCTATGTGAAGACGCTGCTCGGCAAGGACATCAAGGTCGCGGGGCGGGATTGAACTCTCCCCTCCCTGCCAGGGAGGGGAAGGCCTACTTCTTCAATTCCTTCGCCAGCGTCTTCGCCGTCGCCTTGCCATAGGGCGGCTTGAAGCCCGCCAGCCCCGCGACATCCAGCTTCGGCTGGCGATACACCGCGCGCGCATGGCTGAAGGTGCGAAAGCCATCGACGCCGTGATAATTGCCCATCCCCGACGGGCCGACGCCGCCGAACGGCAGATCCTCCATCGCATTGTGGAACAGCACGTCGTTGACCGTCACGCCCCCCGAAATCGTCCGCGTCAGCACGCGGTCCTCCTCGCTCTTGTCCTGCCCGAAATAATACAGCCCCAGCGGGCGGTCGTTCGCGTTTACATAATCGATCGCTTCGTCGATCGTCTTGTAGGTCTTCACGGGAAGGATCGGGCCGAAGATTTCCTCCTGCATCACTTTCATGTCCGACGTCGGATTGCGGACGATGTGCAGCGGCATCTTGTGACCGTTGGCGCTCGCGAAATCCTCATTCCCCGGATTGACCTCGATCACTTCGGCGCCCTTTTCGCGCGCGTCGGCCAGATAGGACTGCAGCCGGTCGTAATTGCGCACATTGACCACCGAGGTATAATCGTCGTTCGCGAGCAAGGTCGGATACAGCGCCGCAGCGCCCTTGGTCACGCTGTCGATGACCGCGCTTTCCTCATCCTCGGCGACGAGCAGGTAATCGGGGGCGAGGCAGATCTGCCCCGCGTTCATCATCTTGCCGAGCGCGACGCGCTGCCCGACCAGTTCCTTGTTCGCAGAGCGCCCGATGAAGGTCGGCGACTTGCCGCCCAGCTCGAGCGTCACCGGCACCAGATTGTCCGCCGCGGCGCGCATGATGTGCCGCCCCACACTGGTAGCACCCGTGAAAATCATATGGTCGAACGCGAGCTTCGAGAATGCCACCCCGACCTCGGCATCGCCGGTGAATACCGCCATCTCGCTCTCGTCGAAATATTCGGGGACCAGCCGCGCCATCAGCGCCGACACATTTTCGGTGAACTCGCTGGGCTTGATCATCGCGCGATTGCCCGCCGCAAGCACCCCCGCCATCGGCACGAACACCATCCCGACCGGGAAATTCCACGGCGCGACGATCCCGACGACGCCCTTGGGCTGATAGATCACCTCGGCCTTCGCGCCGAGCAGCCCGAGCGGAAAGGTGGGCCTCCGCTTCTCACCCTTTGCCCAGCTCGCCAGATGCTTCTTGGCGTGCTTCAGCGCGCTGACCGACGGCATGATGTCGGTCATCAGTGTCTGTTCGCGGCTGCGATGCCCGAAATCCTCGCTCACCGCCTTGGCAAAATCCTCGGCATGGTCGACGAGCAGCGCGATCGCGCGGTCGATGCGGTCGGTCCGCACCGCCAGCGTTTCGGGCATCGCCGCGGTAAAGCTCTTCTTCTGCGCTGCCAGCACCGCGTGCATGCGCTGCGTTTCGCCGGCGATATCCTGCGTGATCGCAGTGGCCATGACCCGTCTCCCCTGATGCCTTGAACGCGACGTTTGATCATGCCGCGCGGCCGGTTGCAAGATGAAACGGGCTGCGCGCGCCGCGGCTTTTTGCACCATGGCCTCGGTTCTGCGGACCGTCCCTCGCGCGTTGCCGCTTTTACCCGTTGCGCAGGACGCTAAAACAGCGAAATTGTTTTCGCGCGGCGTCGCTAGGCGCGGGCAAATCCGGGAGACGATTGTGTCGAGATCGCACGTCATTCTATCGTCGCTTGTCGGTGCGAGCGGCATCGCCGTTGCGGCCGCGGGTCAGGGACCGGAGGCCCGGATCGAAGTTCCGAAAGTCGAGCGCGAAGGCGTATGGCAACCAGCGGCAGAAGGCGAGCAAATCCCGCTCTGGGCTGCCAGCGTCGCATTGGCAAAGCCCGATAGCGGCGACCATCCCGAGGCAACCGGCAACGGGTCGCCGCTGGTCGGGGGACGAAAATGGCATTGGGCGAGTTACGTAACACGCCCGACGATGACCATCTACAAACCCAAGGTGCGCAATACAGGGTCTGCGGTGATGGTTGTCCCGGGCGGCGGATTCCATGCTGTCGCGACCGACCTGGAAGGCACGGAGATTTGCGATTGGGTTGTCCAGCAGGGCATGACCTGCGTCGTGCTGAAATACCGGACGCCGCAGCTATGGCCCAGAAGAAACGGGGTAAGCCAGCGACCCAAAGTGCTTCTGGCGTTGGAAGATGCGCAGCGGGCGATGGGCTTGTTGCGGCAGGGGGCATCGGCTTATGGCATCGATCCGAACAAGATCGGGGTGCTGGGTTTTTCGGCGGGCGCCTATGTTGCCGCGGAGATGAGCAACACGGTGGAGCGCACCTACCCGCTTGCCGACCCGGCAGACCGGCAATCGCCGCGGCCGGACTTCGCGATTATCGCCTATACCGCGCGTATGCTGGACAACAGCAAAGGTAAGAACAGCCTGGACCTGCAGCCTTGGGTCAAGATCAGCCCCGATGCCCCGCCGACGCTGATCGTGCACGCGATGGACGACCCGGTCGACGACATCCGCCATCCAATGGCCTATGCGCTGGCATTGAAGGAGGCGGGCGTGCCGGTCGACTTGCGCGTTTATGCGAAGGGCGGCCATGCTTTCGGCATGCGCCCCACATCCGACCCGATCACGACCGAATGGCCGGGACAGGTGGGGCAGTGGCTCGGCAATCTTGGCATGTTGTGAAGCCGTCTCCGGGAAGCCGTTTGCAAGCCGCTCTTTCCTGAGCCTCAGAAAGCCTTGGGTGGGCAAGCGGCCCCTCCCCCTTTCGCAATTGCAGCAATTCCGCTAATCGGACCGCCGATCCTGTTTTCCCTTACGGAGTCTCCAGCCATGACCGCCACCGATCCCGTCGTCTTCCTCTCCTATGCGCGCACCCCGATGGGCGGCATGCAGGGCGCGCTGTCGGACGCCAGCGCGACCGATCTCGGCGCGACCGCGGTCAAGGCGGCGGTCGAGCGCGCGGGCGTGTCGGGCGACGATATCGAGCGCATC
Organism: Sphingopyxis sp.; assembly: GCF_050916055.1. Lineage (GTDB taxonomy): Bacteria > Pseudomonadota > Alphaproteobacteria > Sphingomonadales > Sphingomonadaceae > Sphingopyxis. Next base: position 1,228,348 of record NZ_CP051527.1, on the reverse strand, counting down.
TATATGGGCTGCGTGCTGCCTGCCGGGCTCGGTCAGGCGCCGGCGCGCCAGGCCGCGATCAAGGCGGGCCTGCCCAAATCGGTGCAGGCGACCACCGTCAACAAGGTGTGCGGTTCGGGCATGCAGACCGTGATCATGGGCGCAGAGGCGCTGGCAGCGGGCAGCGTCGACCTGATCGTCGCGGGCGGCATGGAATCGATGACCAACGCGCCCTACCTGCTCAAGAAGCACCGCGGCGGCGCCCGCATCGGCCACGACACCGCCTACGACCATATGTTCCTCGACGGGCTGGAAGACGCCTATGAAGCCGGCCGCGCGATGGGGACGTTCGCGCAGGATACCGCCGACGCCTATCAGCTCAGCCGCCAGTCGATGGACGACTACACCCTCGAATCGCTGAGCCGCGCCAAGGCCGCGATCACCGATGGCGCCTTCGCCGCCGAAATCGCGCCGGTGACGATCGCCGGCCGCAAGGGCGACGTCGTCGTCGATACCGACGAAGCTCCGGGCAAGGCGATGCCCGACAAGATCCCGACGCTAAAGCCCGCCTTTGCCAAGGACGGCACGATCACCGCCGCGACCAGCTCGTCGATCTCCGACGGCGCCGCCGCGGTGGTGCTGACCCGCCAGTCGGTCGCCGATGCCAAGGGCGCAAAGCCCGTCGCCCGGCTCGTTGCGCATGCCGCGCACGCGCAGGAGCCGAAGGATTTCACCGTCGCCCCGGTCGGCGCGATCAACAAATTGCTCGCCAAGACCGGCTGGAGCATCGGCGACGTCGATCTGTTCGAAATCAACGAAGCCTTCGCCTGCGTCGCGATGTTCGCGATGCACGACCTCGGCATCCCGCACGACAAGATCAACGTCCATGGCGGCGCGACCGCGCTCGGCCACCCGATCGGCGCCAGCGGCACCCGCATCATCACGACGCTGATCGCCGCGCTCCAGCGCCGCGGCAAGACGCGCGGCATCGCCAGCCTCTGCATCGGCGGCGGCGAAGCGACCGCGGTGGCGATCGAACTCGTTTAAGGCACTGCCGAGAAGCTGTGCCCCTGTGAAGGCAGGGGACCCATCTCCGGACGTTTCGTTTCTACGCCGCGGAAATTTAATCGGGTGATGGGCCCCTGCCTTCGCAGGGGCACAGGCCTTTCCGGTCGAGTTCCATCGGTATGCCGCACGACGGCATCGACCCGTCGTTACCTTGCGACAAGTTGCGACACTAATGTCCTGAAAATAAACGCGCCGTTCGGGAACAATTCAAAACGACTCGCGTAAACCATTCCCAGTCATCGGGCAGATCCCCTCCCCCTGACCGATTGAAAAGGAATGGCACCATGAAGACCAAATTTCTCACCGCCGGCCTGATCGCCGCGATGATGGTCCCCGCAGCTGCGCAGGCCCAGAATCGCGAGATCCGCGAAGACCGCCGCGACGTGCGCGAGGAAAAGCGCGAACTGCGCGACGCCCAGCGCTATGGCGACCGCGGCGATGTTCGCGAGGAACGCCGCGAACTGCGCGATGCGCGTGGCGACCTGCGCGACAGCCGCCAGGACTGGCGTCAGGATCGCCGCTATCAGAACTACCGCGCCCCGTTCAAATATCAGCAGTTCCGCGTCGGCGCGACGCTCCGTTCGAACTATTACGCGCCGAGCTATCGTCCGACCTGGGACAGCCGCTGGGGCGTGCCGCGCGCCGGTCGCAACCTGACCTATGTGCGTCACTACAACGACCTGCTGCTGGTCAACCAGCGCAACGGCAAGGTCATTCGGGTCTATCGCAACCACTTCAATTGGCGGCGCTAACCGATAAAATCGGTCGAATAACCGGAAGGGTCGGTGGGCAACCACCGGCCCTTTTTCGTGGCCGAATGTCATTGCCTCGCGGCGATGAAAGGCATAGCCTCCCGTGTCTTTAAGGGGGATATCATGAAAAAGCTTGTTGCACTCGCCGCGCTCGCGGCATTGTCGGCCTGTTCGCAAAAGTCCGAAGACAGCGGGGAAACGGTTGTAACGGCCGAGGATGTCGCGCTTGAGCCTGCGGCCAATCCGGGGACTCCGCCGGGCGTTTACGACGTCAAAATGGCCGACGGTACGATGGCTTCGACCACCGTCAATGCCGACGGCACTTATGTCGATACCGATCCCGCAGGCAAGGAAATCAAGGGCAAGCTTACGCACAAGGACGGCAAGGATTGTTTCGATCCCGACGGTGACGAGGCCGAGGCATGCTGGAGCCTGTCCCCCGTCGCCGCCGACGGCAGCTTTACCGCAACCTCGCCCGACGGCGTCGTCGTGACGGTGACGCCCCGGAAAAGCTGAGCGCCCGGCCGGCGTGCGTCGGGGCGTTCAATCGCCCCAGATGTGATCGATCTGCACCCAGCCGCGCCGGCCCTTAACGTCGAACAGGCACCAGCCGCTCGCGCAATCTGTGATCCGCCCGACGACGCCGGGTTCGGCGCGATACGACACGGCCGCCGCCGCGCTCGCCGCCTCGCGCAGCGGGCGGATCTCGCCGGTGACGATCGCGGTGCGCGTCCGGCTGAGCAGCCGCGCCGCCATCCACCCTTGGGTGCCGTCCGGATCCTCGACCTTGCGCCAGTTTTCGTGGCGCGCGATCACCTTCACCGGCAGGTCGCGGCGGCGGTATTCCCACATCACAGGCACGTCCTGCGACGGCCCCTTGCGCATCCGCGCCTCGTCGACGCTGATCGACGCCCAATAGGGTAGCTTGACGGGGTCGGATTGCGCGGCGGCCGGTCCCACGACGGCGATCAACGCGGCAGTTGCTAGTATCAGGCGGCTGGTCATCGTCATGCCTTGTCAAAATCGGGTCCGATGTTCAACCGTTCGCCGCGCAAAAGGCTGCGTTCATCCCCAGCCTTTTCGCGTGTCATTCGGGTCCATACTCTTGACCGGCGCGCGGCGGCGCGCTCTATCGGCGGCCATGCCCGATTCCACCCGCCCGAAACGCCCGCGCGTCATCGTCACCCGCCAGCTGATGCCGCATGTCGAGGCGCGCATGGCCGAACTGTTCGACGTCGCGCTGTCGGCGAATGATCGGGCCTTCACCAAGGACGAACTGAAGGCCGCGGTCGCCGATTGCGACGTGTTCGTCCCGACGGTGACCGACGACATCGACGCCGAGGTGCTGGCGGCCGCCGGCGAACGGCTGAAGCTGATCGCCAATTTCGGCGCCGGGGTCGATCATATCGACCTCGCGGCGGCGCGCGCCAAGGGCATCATGGTATCGAACACCCCAGGCGTGTTTACCGAAGACACGGCCGACATGACGATGGCGCTGATCCTGAGCGTGCCGCGCCGCTTGGCCGAGGGCGAGAAGCTGATGCGCTCGGGCCAGTGGGCCGGATGGGCGCCGAGCGCGATGCTCGGCCACCGCGTCGGCGGCAAATTGCTCGGCATCATCGGCATGGGCCGCATCGGCCTCGCGGTCGCGCACCGAGCGCGGGCCTTTGGCCTGTCGATCCACTACCACAACCGCAAGCGCCTGCCCGAAGCAATCGAGGAGGAACTCGGCGCCAGCTATCACGCCAGCGTCGATACCTTGCTGCGGATCAGCGACATCGTGACGCTCCATTGCCCGCACACCGCCGAAACGCACGAGATGGTCAATGCCGCGCGCATCGGATCGATGAAGCCGACGGCGTACCTGATCAACACCGCGCGCGGCGAGATCGTCGACGAAAAGGCGCTGATCGCCGCGCTGCAAACCGGCCGCATCGCCGGCGCCGGGCTCGACGTCTACACCCACGAACCCGCGGTCGATCCCGCGCTGCTCGCGCTCGACAATGTCGTGCTGCTCCCGCACCTCGGCTCGGCAACGATCGAGGGCCGCGAAGCCTCGGGCGAAAAGGTCATCGCCAACATCCGCGCCTGGTGCGACGGGCACCGCCCGCAGGATCAGGTGCTGGAGGGGTGGGCCTGAGAGCGCACTCTGAATTTGGTTCGCACAAAGCCACAAAGATTACCCGTGTCCCGTTCGTGCTGAGCTTGTCGAAGCACCGTTCTTCTTCGACGCGGAAGGAAAGAACGGCCCTTCGACAAGCTCAGGGCGAACGGTAATTTGGGCCTGTCCTTTGTGGCTTCGTGCCTTTGTGCGATTCTAGATCGCCCAAGGGCGCGCCTCAATCCCCCGTCAAAATCCGGTCCACCAGCTGCTTCACCGTCGGGGTGAAGTTGTTAGAATAAAAGGGATCGGTCTTGAAATTGAACGCCGCGTGCCCCGCAAACATCAGGTTCTGCTCGGGATCGCCGCCATGCGCGATGTCCTGTAGCGTTTTCTGGATGCAGAAGCTGCGCGGGTCGGCGAGGTAGCCGGTGGTGTAATCGTCATGGTCCTTCCATGACGAAAAGCCGCAATGCGACAGGCAGCCCATGCAATCGGTCTGGTCCTTGCGGATCACCGCCTTGTCCGCCTCGGTGACGAAGACGACCGTATTGTCGGGGGTCTTCAGCGCCTCGGTATAGCCTTCGGCCGCCCAGTCGCGGGCCCTCGCCCGATCATGCGGCGTGACCCAGAAATTCTTGCCCTTCACCCCGACGTCGAGCTGGACGATATGATCGCCCGCTTCCTGCTTCGAATAGGGGATCTGGCGCTCCGATCGCGCCTCCAGATCGCGCAGGAACGGCGTGCGCACCGCGCTCGAATAAAAGCCCGTCGGCGAGAAACGATGGAGCAGCACGTCGCCGTCGTCGAGGGTGCGCAGGCGATCCTTCCACGCCTGCGGAATCGGGCTTTCTTCGGTCAACAGCGGGCGAGTGCCGTACTGGAAAACGATCTGCCCAAGCTCGGGGTTGTCGATCCAGTCGTTCCAGTCGCGCAGATACCAGACGCCGCCCGCCATCACGATCGGCACGGAGTCGGCGATGCCCTCGGCGCGCATCACATCGCGCAGCGCCTTGACGCGCGGATACGGATCCTGCGGCACCAGCGGATCTTCGGCGTTCGACAGGCCGTTGTGGCCGCCCGCCAGCCACGGATCTTCGTACACCACCGCGCCCAGCAGCTGCGGCACCTTGTGATAGGCGCGCTTCCACAGCGCGCGAAAGGCACGCGCCGAGCTGATGATCGGCAGATACATGACATTGTGGCGCTCGGCGATTTCGCTGAGCTTGTACGGCATCCCGGCGCCGCAGGTCACCCCTGCGACCATGCCCTTGGTGCGTTCGAGGACGCCTTCCAGAATCTGCTGCGCGCCGCCCATTTCCCACAATACGTTGATGTTGATCGCGCCCTTGCCGCCGGCGATCTCATGCGCGCGCTCGACCTGCGCCACCGCGCCTTCGATGCCATAGTGGATCAGCTCTTCGTGGCGTTCCTTGCGGGTCAACGACTGGTAAACCTGCGGGACGATCTTGCCTTCGGCGTCATAGCTGTCGGCGTTGACCGCCGACACGGTGCCGATGCCGCCCGCCGCGGCCCACGCGCCGCTCGACATATGGTTGGTCGCCGACACGCCTTTGCCGCCCTCCACCAGCGGCCAGACTTCGCGGCCGCCGTACATGATGGGCTTCAAACCTTTGAACATCCTGAAATTCTCTCTCTCACCACCGGTCGCGTCGCGCGGGCCGGCCCCTTTGCCGTTTCCGTAAACGGAAGACGACTGTCAAAGTCAATGGTTGCGCCGCCCGGGGTCCGACCTAGGTCGCGCTGAACAGCCGGCGTCCGTCAAGGGCGCGACCATAGAGATTTTCATAGGCGGCGACCATGGTTGTTTCGTCGAAGCGTTCGGCGGCAACGCGCCGGTTCGCCGCGCCGACCGCCGCGCGCAGCGCCGCGTCGCCCGCCAGTTCGGCCAGCGCGCCGCGAAAACCCGCCTCGTCCGCGGCGATGAGCCGGCGGTTCTCGGGGGCCACCATCGCCGCAACATCGCCGACATCGGGGCTGACCACCGGCAGCCCCGCCGCCATCGCCTCGATCACCGCAATCGGCGCCTGTTCGCTGCGCGACGACAGCGCCAGCACGTCGAAATGGCCGATCCAGCGCGCCGGCTCGGCCATGAAGCCCGGCAACGTCAGCCGATCGGCGATGCCGCAGGCGGCGGCCTCGGCGGCGATTACTCCGCGCTCGGGCCCTTCGCCGACGATCGCCAGCCGGACATGAGCGGGCAAGGTCGCGGCGGCGCGGACGAGCCGCGGCAGGTCCTTGACCTTGCGCAGCCCCGCGACGGTGCCGATCACGACCTCGCCTTCGCGCCGCGCCAGCCCCGGGATCGCTACCGTCGGCGCCGCCGCATAGGCACCGACGTCGATGCCATTGCGGATCAGATGCGTGCGACGCCGCGCGCCCCATTCGTCGCCGGCGATGCGTTCGAGCAGCATCGACGGCACGACCAGCGCCTCGGCGGTCGGCAGCGCCAGCCGGCGAAAGGCGTTCCTTTTCCAATTGCGCCGGACGCTCTCATCCTCGTTGAACCCGTCCTCATGATGAATCAGCGGCGGCAGGTCGCGGAACGGCGACCAGACGCGGTGCGCCATCACCCCGTCCATCGCCCCCCAATTATAGCTGAGCACCAGGTCGAAGCGCTGCATATAGGCGGCAAGGTCGCGATAGCGCGCCGGACCGGGCTTGCCGTGGAGCGGCGGCGCATCGGCCGGGAAGGCAACGGAAATCGCCGAATCGATCGCGCCCTGCGCGCCCAGCGCCTCGGGCACCGCCGACAGGATGACATGCTGCGCGCGCGGCCCCATCAGGTTCATCAGCCGCACCGCGCGCGCTTCCTTGCCGCCCAGCGAGAAACTGGAATGAAGGTGCAGCAGGCGCGCGGGGGCGTCGGCGCGCGTCACGCGGTCGGCAGGTCCGCCGCCCACGCATCGATCGCCGCGCGCGCCTCGGTTTCGTCCAGCGTCGGCGCATGGCCGACTCCCGGCACTTCGACCAGGCGGGCGTGCGGCAATTCGCTCGCCATCCGGCCCGCCGCGCCGCGCGCCAATATGTCGGACAATTCGCCGCGCAGGATCAACAGCGGCACGCTGCCGAATGCGCGATAGGCCGGCCACATGTCCATCCCTGCGGCGTCGGCGTTGGGAACGCGCAGCGGCGCCGCGATCTGCTTGTCGTAATCGGTGACGATGCGCCCCTCGGGGGTCAGGCGGTGGGTGCGCTTGGTCAGCCGCAGCCAGTCGTGGATCACATAACCCGGATAGATGGCGCGGTTCAGTTCGGCGACGGCGCGCGCCGCGTGCATCCATGTCGGCTGGCCACCGCCGGCGCCAATGTAATCGCGGATGCGGTCGAGCCCCGCGGTTTCGAGCTCAGGCCCAACATCGTTGAGCACCGCCCCGACCAGCCGCCCCGGCAGGCTCGCCGCCATCAGCATCGCGACCAGCCCGCCCAGCGAGGTGCCGATCGCCGCGAACCGGTCGATCCCCTGCTCACCGAGCAACGCGACGACGTCCTGGACATAGGTCAGCGGGACATAGGTCATCGGATCCTTGGCAAAGGCGCTTTCGCCGCGGCCGCGAAACTCGACGACAATGACCTTGCGATGGCGCGCGACGTGCGGCGCCAGCGCTTCGAAGTCGCGGGCATTGCGCGCCAGGCCGGGCAGGCACAGGATCGGCGGTGCCGCGTCGCTGCCTTCGGGGCCGGGATAGACGCGCGCGTGCAGCCGCACGCCGTCGCCCGACCACCAATAATGGTCGGACCAGTCGCGCTGCCCGTCGCGCTGGACATCCTGCTTGGCCGAAATCGCGTCTTCCCTTCTGCGCCGTCGTGCCTGCCGTCTATCGCCAACCGCGCCGCCGGGTGCAAGCGATCCGTCGCTGGCACGGCGCGGACAGGTTGCCGCCACCCGCTTTCGCCGATAAGAGGCAGGATAATGTTTCGACCAGCGCCCAATTCCTCGATTTCCCGGTCCGGCAACATAGCGGCAAGGGGCGACGAGGGACCGTGAGCGAGGAACTGCAATCCCACGAACCCGCCACCGGCGAATTGCTGTGGCAACGCCCGGTCAGCAATGTCGACGACGAGGTGGCCATCGCGCGCTCCGCCTGGCCCGCGTGGGCCTCGAAACCCGTCACCTTCCGCACCGAAACGCTCCGCCGCTTCGTCGACCGGGTCAAGGCCGACGGCGAAAAGTTCGCCGACCTGATCGCGCGCGAAACCGGCAAGCCGCTCTGGGAAGCGCGGACCGAAGTCGAATCGGTCTGCAACAAGGTCGGGATTTCGGTCACCGCCTATGCCGAGCGCACCGCCAACCGGCGGATCGAGGGCGCGATGGGGCTGCGTAACGCGGTGCGGCACAAACCGCACGGGCTGCTCGCGGTGCTGGGTCCGTATAATTTCCCCGCCCATCTGCCGAACGGCCATATCGTGCCGGCGCTGCTCGCGGGCAACTCGGTGGTGTTCAAGCCGTCCGAAAAGACCCCGGCGACCGGTGCCATGCTCGTCGATCTGCTGCACAGCGCCGGCGTGCCGCCCGAAGTGCTGCGGCTCGTCGTCGGCGGCCCCGATACCGGCAAGACACTCGCCGGTCACCCCGACATCGACGGGTTGCTGTTCACCGGCTCGGCGCGCACCGGGCTCGCGCTCAACCGCCAGTTCGCCAACCGCCCCGACAAAATCCTCGCGCTCGAAATGGGCGGCAACAACCCCGTCGTCGTGTGGGACACCGCCGACCTCCACAGCGCCGCGATCCTCGTCGTCCAGTCGGCCTTCCTCAGCGCCGGGCAGCGGTGCAGCAACGCGCGGCGGCTGATCGTCAGGGACAGCCTCGCCGACCGGCTGATCGCGGAGGTGGTGGCGCTGACCAACCGCCTGATCGTCGATCATCCGCACGCCGATCCGTCGCCGTACATGGGACCGGTGATCGACAATGAAGCCGCCGACGGCCTCACCGAAAGCTTCCTCATCCTGATGTCGAACGGCGGCAAGGTGATCCGCCACATGACGCGGCCGGTTACCGGGCGTCCCTTCCTGACCCCCGGTATCATCGACGTGACCGCCATGCCCGAGCGGCCCGACATCGAATTGTTCGGGCCGCTGCTCCAGATCGTCCGCGTCGACAGCTTCGAGGCGGCGATCGCCGAGGCGAACAACACCGCCTTCGGCCTGTCGTCGGCGCTGATCGGCGGCACGCCCCAGCTCTACGACCAGTTCTGGGCCAACGCCCGCGCCGGGGTGATCAACTGGAACCGCCCGACCAACGGCGCCTCGTCGGCGGCGCCGTTCGGCGGCATCGGCCTGTCGGGCAACCACCGGCCGAGCGCCTTCTACGCCGCGGACTATTGCGCCTATCCGGTCGCATCGGCCGAAAGCGACACGCTGCGCGCCTCGATCGGCGTCGGCCTGCGCGATCCCGAAGGGTCGCAACTGGTGACGAAGAAATATCTCTGACGCGCCGCCGTCGAAACCGACCCAAATTTACCTTCACCACCTTCAATAAACCCTGCTTTGCGCTTTGCGGGCGCGTGACCCATCTTCGCCAGCATGGAACAGTCACCCTCTTCTGCCGGGAAGCTCTGGCTCGTCGGCGCCGGCCCCGGCGATCCCGACCTGTTGACGCTGCGCGCCGCGCGCTTGCTCGAAAGCGCCGACCTTGTCGTCCATGACGGGCTGGTCGGCGACGGCGTGCTCGCGCTGATCCCGCCGCATGTCGAACGCATCAGCGTCGCCAAGCAGCGCAGCCGCCACACGATGAAGCAGGAGCTGATCAACGAACTGCTCGTGCGCGAAACGCTCGCTGGCAAACAGGTCGTGCGCCTCAAGGGCGGCGATCCGTTCATCTTCGGCCGCGGCGGCGAAGAACTCGACGCTGCGCGTCAGGCTGGCGTCGCGTGCGAGGTCGTCCCCGGCATCACCGCCGCCGCCGGCTGCGCCGCGCAGGCCGGCCTCCCCCTCACCCACCGCGAGGATGCCAGCGCGGTCAGCTTCGTTGCCGGCCAGTGCAAGGATCTGTCCGATCAGGACTGGTCGGGGCTCGCGGGCCACGGCCGCACCCTCGTCATCTATATGGGCATCGCGACCGCAACCGCGATCGCTGACAAGCTGATCGCCGACGGCGTGTCGCCGGGTCTCCCGGTCGCGGTGATCGAGCGCGGCACCACCGCCGACGCCCGCGTCCTGCGCACCCTGCTCACCGATCTCGGCGACCTCGTCGCGCGCGAGCGGGTGAAAAGCCCGGCGCTGATCATCGTTGGCAAGGTCGCGGCGCGCGCCGACGCGCTCGACTGCCTCGGCGCCCCCGGCGTCGCCGAAACTTTGGGGAATTTCGCATGAAACTGTTGACCGGCAACGACCTGAAAACGGGCTTCGTCACCTGGTGGACCGGCGCCGACTGGTCGCTGCATATCGAGGATGCCGCCGACGTCGGCGAGGCTGGCGAGGCGATCCTCGCTGCCGAGGAAGGCGCGCGCCGCGTCAACGCGCCCTATATCATCAACGGCGAGCAAACCCCCGAAGGCCCGCGCCCCGCGCATATCAAGGACCGCATCCGCGCCCTCGGCCCGACGGTGCGCCCCGACCTGACATTGAAACCCGCCGATCCCACGGCCGGCGACTGGGTGATCTGACATGTATAAATATGACGAATATGACCAGCAGATGGTCGATGCCCGCGTCGCCGAATTCGCCGACCAGGTAAAGCGCCGCCTCGCCGGCGAAATCACCGAGGATCAGTTCAAGCCGCTGCGGCTGATGAACGGCCTCTATCTCCAGCTCCACGCCTATATGCTGCGCGTCGCGGTGCCTTATGGCACGCTCGACAGCCGGCAGATGCGGATGCTCGCGCACATCGCGCGCAAATACGACCGCGATTACGGCCATTTCACCACGCGCCAGAATATCCAGTATAACTGGATCAAGCTCGAGGACGCCCCCGCGATCCTCGCCGACCTCGCGTCGGTCGAAATGCACGCGATCCAGACCAGCGGCAATTGCATCCGCAACATCAGTTCGGATCAGTGGGCCGGCGCCGCCGCCGACGAGTTGACCGATCCGCGTCCGTGGGCCGAGCTGCTCCGCCAATGGTCGAGCTTCCACCCCGAATTCAGCTATTTGCCGCGCAAGTTCAAGATTGCGGTGATCGCCGCCGAGGAAGATCGCGCCGCGATGCGCCTCCACGACATCGGCATCCAGATCGTCGAGCAGGACGGCGTTCACGGCGCCGCCTTCTACGTCGGCGGCGGCATGGGCCGCACCCCGATGATCGCGCCGCTGATCAAGGATTTCGTGCCGCTCGACGATCTGCTCAGCTACACCGAGGCGTGCCTGCGCGTTTACAATCGCTACGGCCGCCGCGACAATATCTACAAGGCGCGGATCAAGATCCTGATCCACGAACTCGGCGCCGACGAATATCGCCGCCAGGTCGACGAAGAGTTCGCGCATGTGAAGTCGCTCGGTATCGACCCGCCCCAGGCCGAATTCGACCGCATCGCCGCGCAGTTCGCGATGCCGCCGCTCGACGCGTCGGCTGCGGACGCGATCGACCGCAGCGATCCCGACTTTGCCGTCTGGGTCGACCAGAATGTCGCCGCGCACAAGGTGCCCGGCCATGCGATCGTCAACATCAGCCTGAAGCCTTTGGGCGGCATTCCCGGCGATGCGTCGTCGGCGCAGATCGACCTGATGGCCGACCTCGCCGAAACCTACAGCCACGACGAACTCCGCGTCACCCATGCGCAGAACATCGTCCTGCCGCACGTCCGCAAGGCCGATCTCTACGCGATCTGGCAGGCGCTCGACGCTGCCGGGCTCGCGACGCCGAACCTCGACCTGATCAGCGACATCATCGCCTGCCCCGGGCTCGATTATTGCAGCCTCGCCAACGCGCGCTCGATCCCGGTCGCGCAGAAAATCGCGCAGCGTTTCGCCGACCCGGCGCGGCAGCGCGATCTCGGCGAACTCAAGCTCAAGATTTCGGGCTGCATCAACGCGTGCGGGCATCACCACGCCGGCCACATCGGCATCCTCGGCGTCGACCGCAAAGGCACCGAAAACTACCAGCTTTTGCTCGGCGGCTCGGGCGCGGAGGACGTGTCGCTCGGCACGATCACCGGCCCCGGCTTCGACGAGGACGGCATCGTCGACGCGATCGAGCGCGTCACCGACAAATATCTTGCGACACGCACCGACGGCGAACGCTTCGTCGATACCTACCGCCGCGTCGGCATGGCCCCGTTCAAGGAGGCGATCTATGGTTGAGCATCTGCACAGCGACGGCGAAGAACCCTGCGTCACCCTCGACGCCTTCCTCGAACAGTCGAACGCCACCGCAGTCCGGCTCGAGTCGGATGAGGATGCGCGCGCGTTGATCCCGTTTCTCGACCGGCTGAAGCTGATCGAAATCGCCTTCCCGAAATTCCGCGATGGTCGCGGTTATTCGTCGGCGCGCATCTTGCGGGAAGCCGGCTTTACCGGCGAACTTCGCGCCCAGGGCGACGTCCTCGTCGACCAGGTCGCCTATATGAAACGCTGCGGCATCGACAGTTTCGCGCCCGAAAAATCGCTCAACCCCGCCGATGTCGACGCGGCGCTGACGCGCTGGCCCGAACATTATCAGGCCGCCGCCGACGGCGCGGTGCCGATCTGGAAATTGCGTCATGGCTGAGCCCGATCAGAAATTCCCGTTCGCATCGAGCGATGTCGAGATGCCCATCGGTGACCCACGCCTTCACGGTGTCTCGACGTCGCTCGACACGAACGGAAACAGGGGAAATGACAGAAAGCGCGACCGCATCGACGTCGCGCCGCGCTTCACCGACGCCGACGTCATCCGCCTCAACAACCTGTTCCGCGGCCAGGACGCCGCCGAAGTCGTCGCCAGCGTCATCGGCGCCGGCCTCCTCGGCGACACCGCGATCGTGTCGAGTTTCGGCGCCGAAAGCGCAGTGCTGCTCCATCTGGTCGCCCAGGTCGCGCCTGACATGCCCGTGCTGTTCCTCGACACCGGCAAGCATTTCCCCGAAACGCTCGCCTATCGCGACACGCTGGCGGCGCGGCTCGGGCTCAACATGGTCAACCTGGCCCCCGACCCCGCCGATCTGGCTGCGAAGGACGCGACCGAACTGCGCTGGTCCTACGACCCCGACGGCTGCTGCGAAATCCGCAAGGTCAAGCCGCTCGAAAAGGCGCTCGCCGATTTCGATGCCTCGATCACCGGCCGCAAGGGCTTCCAGTCGGCGACGCGCACCGGCCTGCCGCGCTTCGAACTCGACGGCAGCACTGGCCGCCTGAAGTTCAACCCGCTCGCCAACTGGACGCGCGATCAGCTCGACGCCTATTTCGCCGAACACGACCTGCCGCGCCACCCGCTCGAGGCCGAAGGCTATCCGTCGATCGGCTGCTCGCCGTGCACGTCGAAAGTCCTGCCCGGCGAAGACCCGCGCTCGGGCCGCTGGCGCGGCTGGGACAAGACCGAATGCGGCATCCACGAAGCGGTAACCCCGGTGGACGACGATCCCGCGAACGATCCGGCGTTTTGACATGCCGTGCCCCTGCGAAGGCAGGGGCCCATCTCCAGACGGTGACGCCCTGCGCGGCTTTTGGTGTATCGACCTCGTGATGGGCCCCTGCCTGCGCAGGGGCACGCGCGAGATTTAGCTACTCATAATCGTCATACGCCATGTTGTCGTCGGCGAGGTCGCTGAACTTCGTCGTCTTCGCCTCGAAGTGCATGCGGATCTTGCCGGTCGAACCGTGGCGCGATTTGGCGACGATCACTTCGGCCAGGCCGAAGACGCGCTCCATTTCGGCGGCCCATTCCTCGTGCTGGGCGTGAATCTTGACGTCGTCGCCCTCGATCGGTCGCTTGGGCTCGCGCGCCGCGACATAATAATCTTCGCGGAACACGAACAACACCATGTCGGCGTCCTGCTCGATCGACCCCGATTCGCGCAGGTCGGACAGCTGCGGGCGCTTGTCCTCGCGGCTTTCGACCTGGCGGCTGAGCTGCGACAGCGCCATCACCGGAACGTTAAGTTCCTTCGCCAACGTCTTCAATCCGCGCGAAATTTCCGAAATTTCCTGAACCCGGTTGTCGCCGCTTTTCGACGATCCCTGCAGCAATTGCAGATAATCGACGACGACAAAACCAATGCCGTGCCGCCGCTGCAGGCGCCGCGCGCGGGTGCGCAGCCCGGCGATCGTCAGCCCCGGCGTGTCGTCGATGAACAGCGGCAGCGTCTGCAACGCCTGCGCGGCGCGCGACAGCTGCTGGAACTGGTCCTTGCTGATCTTTCCCATGCGCAGCGCCTCGCCCGACACCCCCGACTGTTCGGCGAGCACGCGCGTCGCCAGCTGGTCGGCGGACATTTCGAGGCTGAAGAAGGCCACTTTCGCGCCCATATTCTTCTCGGGCGGGATGCCATCCTCTTCGTCGCGCCGAAAACGTTCGGCGGCGTTATACGCAATGTTGGTCGCGAGCGAGGTCTTGCCCATGCCGGGTCGTCCCGCCAGGATCATCAGGTCGCTGTTGTGCATGCCGCCGATCTTGGCGTTCATGCTGCCAATCCCGGTAGTGATCCCCGACAGATGCCCGCCCGAATTGAGCGCGCGCTCGGCCGCCTGCAGCGCGGTCAGGCTCGCGGCGCTGAAGCTCTTGACCGTCCCCATCTCGGCCTCGCCGCCCGCGACCCGGTACAGCGCGGTCTCGGCCTCTTCGATCTGCGCCTGCGGATCGACGCGCTCGCTGGTGTCGAGGGCATTTTCGACCAGCGTCCGCCCGACGCCCGCCAGTTCGCGGAGCAGCGCGAGGTCGAAAATCTGCCGCGCAAAATCGCGCGCGCCGATCAGCCCGGCGCCGCTGCCGGTCAGCTGCGCCAGATAGCCGGGTCCGCCGACCGCCTTCATCGCCTCATCGGCTTCGAAATAGGGCTTCAGCGTGACCGGGGTCGCGATGCTGTTGCGCTCGATCAGCGCCATCGCCTGACCGAATATGCGCCCGTGCAGCGGCTCGAAAAAATGGTCGGGGGTCAGCGCCACCGGCAGATCCTCGACGACTCGGTTGTCGATCAGAATCGCGCCGAGAAACGCGGCCTCGGCCTCGATATTGCGCGGCAATTGGCGTTCATCCCCGGTGGATGCCGGGGTGGCGAGGCGGACGACGTCTAACATGCTCGCGACAATGCGACGGCACGGCGGAACGCGCAACCGGGTTCCGAGGGTACCGGCCGCGCCGCCGGGGGCCGATCGGTGGATAAATGCGAAATCCTACCTAAATCCGTTCGTGTCGAGCGAAGTCGAGACACGTGAAGGCATGCGGGACTTGGAGGTGTCTCGACTTCGCTCGACACGAACGGGGAAAGGAGTGGGCGACTCGATGGCACGCCCCCTTGCCCTTCGCCCCGCGCCAAGTAGAAGCACAGGCAGCATGGCGGACGCAGACCCCTCGAACCAGCGCATCATCTCGGTCGAGCTCGATGAAGGCTCGATCGTCTGGCGCAACCCCGATGTCGAGCAGGAGCGCCGCGTCGCGATCTTCGACCTCATCGAAGACAACAAGTTCGTGCCGCAGCGCGGGCATCCCGACGGCTATGCCGGCCCCTACCGGCTGCGGCTGCGCGTCGAGGAGGGGCGGCTGATCTTCGAAATCAGCCGAGAGGACGGCTCGCCGCTCGAGGCGATCATCCTCGGCCTCGGGCGCTTTCGCCGCCCGATCCGCGACTATTTCGCGATCTGCGACAGCTATTACCAGGCGATCAAGACCTCGACCGCGCAGCAGATCGAGACCGTCGACATGGCGCGGCGCGGGCTGCACAATGAAGCCGCCGAGATGCTGATGGACCGGCTCGACGGCAAGATCGCGGTCGATTTCGACACCGCGCGGCGGCTGTTCACGCTGATCTGCGTGCTGCACATCAAGGGTTAGCGATGCAGTCGGGGGCAACCAGCAAGCGGAACAGGACGCCAGCGGGCGCAGCCCCCGGCTGGCAGGCGGCGATCGTGCGCGCGCTGCGGCGCCTCGCCGCCGGCCTGCTGCTCTTGCTGCTCGCGGCGGGGCTGGCGCTGTGGTGGGCGGCGCGCTGGACGCCGAAGCGCGAGCTGTTCCCGATCCAGGGGGTGACGATCGACGCCGGCAACGGCACCGTGCAATGGGGCTCGATCAAGGCGGCGGGCGCCGATTTCGCCTATGTCACCGCGACGATCGGCGTCGATGGCATCGACCCGATGTTCGCGCGCAACCTCGACGGTGCGCGCGAGGCGGGGATTCAGGCGGGCGCGGTCCACCGCTACAGCCTGTGCCAGCTCGCCACCGACCAGGCCGCGAACTTCATCCGCCACGTGCCGCGCCGCGCCGACGCCTTGCCCGCGGTGGTGTGGCTCGATTACGACGACCGCTGCCCCGACCGGCCGACGCGCGCGCTGCTCCTGTCCGAACTCGCGACCTTCCTCGCGCAGATCGAGGCGCATATGGGCAAGCGCAGCCTGATCGCGCCCGGCCCGGCGTTCGAGGCCGATTATCAGGTGACGCGGGGCATCGCGCGGACGATCTGGCTGCGCCGCGATTTCTTCGAGCCCGACTATGGCGCCCACCCGTGGACGATGTGGCAGGCCAATGACTATGTCCGCCTGTCGGGCGCCGACGGCACCGTCGGCTGGAACGTCCTGCGCGGCGAAGGAGATACGCCATGACCGAGACCACCCGGATACGCGACGCGCTGATCGCCGCCGCCCGCGACGCCGCAACCCGCGCCTATGCCCCCTATTCGGGGTTCCACGTCGGCGCCGCGCTGCTGCTCAAGAACGGCGACGTCGTCACCGGCGCCAATGTCGAGAACGCCAGCTATGGCCTGACGCTGTGCGCCGAGACCGCGGCGGTGGCCAAGATCGCCAACGAAGGCTGGATCGGCGAGCTTGCCGCGGTCGCGATCATCGGCGGGCGGCCCGACGGCGACGCGCTCATCGGCAGCGATCCGGTCAACCCGTGCGGCCGCTGCCGCCAGGTATTGAACGAAGCCGCCGAACGCTCGCAAACCGACATTCTGGTCCACTGCGCGTCGGGCGACGGCACGGCGGTGATGACCTACCGGCTCAGCGACCTGCTCCCCGCCGCCTTCGGCCCCAAGGATCTGGGATTGATCGGCGACTGACGGCTTGCGCAAAACGCGGCGCGCCGACAAGACAGCGCCATGGCCATTCTTTCCGACCGCTGGATTCGCGACGCCGCCCGGACGCAGGGCATGATCGAACCGTTCGTCGAGGCGCAGCGCCGCGACGGCTGCATCAGCTACGGTCTCTCGTCCTACGGCTATGACGCCCGCGTCGCGCCCGAGTTCAAGATTTTCACCAACGTCGATTCGACCATCGTCGATCCCAAGGACTTCAATCCGAAGAATTTCGTCGACCGCGAAACCGACGTCTGCATCATCCCGCCGAACAGCTTCGCGCTCGCCCGCACCGTCGAATATTTCCGCATTCCCCGCGACGTGCTGGTGATCTGCCTCGGCAAATCGACCTATGCGCGCTGCGGCATCATCGTCAACGTCACCCCGCTCGAACCCGGCTGGGAAGGCCATGTGACGCTGGAGTTTTCGAACACCACCCCCCTGCCCGCCAAGATTTACGCCAATGAGGGCGCGTGCCAGTTCCTGTTCCTCCAGGGCAACGAGCCGTGCGAGATCAGCTACGCCGACCGCGCCGGCAAATATATGGGGCAAAAGGGCGTCACCCTGCCCAAGCTGTAGCGCGGAACCTCCCCCGCTCCCGCGCGTCCTATCGGCACAAGCGGCGGGGGCATCGTTTGGAGGATTCTTTCATGTCGATGATCGCTGTCTTTATCGGGCGCCTGTTCATTTCGCTGATTTTCATCGTGTCGGGGATCAACAAGCTGATCCACGTCAACGACACCAACGCGATGATCACCGCGACCGGGCTGCCCGCCGGCCTCGCCATTCCGACCGGGCTGTTCGAGCTGATCGCCGGCGTGTGCATCGCGCTCGGCATCGCGGTCCGGCTGTGGTCGGTGCTGCTCGCCGGTTTCGTGCTCGCCACCATCCTGTTCTTCCACCGCGAGTTCACCGACCCGGTGCAGGCCATGGCGGCGATGAAGAATCTCGCGATCGCCGGCGGGCTGCTGTGCCTGTTCGGTTACGGCCACACCCGCTGGAGCTATGACGCGCTGCGCCAGCGCCGCCGCGACGAGCTTGCTACCCGCGACGCCCAGCTGCGCGCCACCGAAGCCGAAGTCCGCGCCGCGCGCGCCGAGGGCCGCGCCGAAGTCGCGGTCGGCGAACCGGTGGTGACCCAGAAGCGGCCGTTCTGGCGCCGCTGAACCGCGACGCGCCGACGCGCCATCGCTTCGCGCTTGGCATCGCCGCTGCGCTGCGCTAGCCTCCCTTTACGTTTACGTAAGGGGAGGCTTTCATGGCTGGCCGCGAGTTCGACATCATCATCTATGGCGCCACCGGCTTCACCGGCCGGCTCGTCGCCGAGTATCTGACGCAGCATTATGCCGGCCGCGCCGACGCCCCGAGCTGGGCGATGGCGGGACGCAGCGCCGCCAAGCTGGCCGAGGTCCGCGATCTGATCGGCGCGCCAAAGGACACCCCGCTTATCGTCGCCGACGCCGCCGATCCCGCCAGCCTCGACGCGATGGCGGCGCGCACCACCGTCGTGCTCACCACCGTCGGCCCGTACCAGCTCTATGGCAACGAACTCGTCGCGGCGTGCGTCAAGGCCGGCACCGCCTATGCCGATCTGTGCGGCGAACCCGGCTGGATGCGCGAGATGATCGACACCCACGAAAGCGCTGCCAAGGCCGCCGGCGCGCGCATCACCTTCTCGTGCGGCTTCGATTCGATCCCGTTCGATCTCGGCGTCCTGTTCCTGCAGGCCGAGGCGGTCCGCCGCCACGGCAAGCCCGCGCCGCGCGTCAAGGGCCGGGTGCGCAAGATGGCGGGCGGCGCGTCGGGCGGCACCATCGCCAGCCTGACCGAAACGATGAAGGCGATCGCCCGCAAACCCTCGCTCGCGCTGCTGCTCAAATCCTCCTTCGCGCTCACCCCCGGCTTCGAAGGTCCGCACCAGCCGACCGGCCTCATGCCCGAATATGACAGCGCCACCGGCACCTGGACGGCACCCTTCGTGATGGCGGCGATCAACACCAAGAATGTCCACCGCACCAATTTCCTGCTCGGCCACGCGTGGGGCGCCGACCTGGTGTATGACGAGATGGTGATGACGACGATCGGCGACGCCGGCAAGGCGATGGCCGAAGCGATGGCGAAGGCGAACCCGTTCGGCGATTCGAAGCTCAAGCCCGGCGAAGGGCCGAGCGCCGAAGAGCGCGAGAACGGCTTTTACGACATCCTGTTCGTCGGCGAATACCCCGACGGCACCGTCGTCCGCGCCAGCGTCCAGGGCGACCGCGACCCCGGCTACGGCTCGACGTCGAAGATGCTCGCCGAAACCGGCATGGCGCTGCTCGCGAACACGGGCGGCGGCGGCGTCTGGACCCCGGGCGCGCTGCTCGGCGACGCGCTGATCACGCGGCTCACCCAGCATGCCGGGCTGACCTTCCAGATCGAGGACTAATCTCTCCTCCGTTCGTGCTGAGCTTGTCGAAGCACTTTTCTTCCTTTCTCTGCCGGAAGAAGAAAGAACAGCCCCCTTCGACTGACTTGTCAGTCGCTCAGGACAGGCTTCGACAAGCTCAGGGCGAACGGTTTTGTTGGATCGAATGAAGAGAACAATAGCCAAATGACCGCTCAAACCTCCCCTAGCGCGCTCGACACGCTGCTCGCCACGCTGCGCACCGAAGACGGCGTGGCAAAGGCGCATATCGATGCCGGCTGGATGCAGGGCCGCACCGCCTATGGCGGGATCAGCTCGGCGATCGCACTCGCCGGGACGATGGCGCTCCACCCGACCGCAACGCCGCTGCGCTACGCCCAGATCAGCTTCGTCGGCCCGGTCGGCGGCGACTGCACCGTCGACACCCGCGTGCTGCGCCAGTCGAAATCCAGCCTGTTCGTCGACGCCGGCGTGTCGAGCGACATGGGCTTCGGCACCGCCGCGGTGTTTGCCTTCACCGGCGAACGGACCAGCCATCTCGACCACAACCGGCTGACGATGCCCGACTGCCCGGCGCCCGAAACGCTCGCCCCGGTGCCCGATCATCATGCCCGGCCGTCGTTCGTCCGCCATTTCGACATGCGCCCAACCACCGGCCCGCGTTTCGCATGGAAAAGCGAGGTCGGCGAATATCTGACCTGGGTGCGTTTCGTCGAAGAACCCGCCTGCCACCCCGCGGTCGCGCTGCTCGCGATGGGCGACGCACTGCCCCCCGCGGCGATGGCGCTGTTCACCGAGTTCGGCCCGATCAGCTCGATGAACTGGACGGTCAACATGCTCACCGGCGATCCCAAAACCGACGACGGCTGGTGGCTGCTCGCGGCGAAAACCGGCTACGCCCGCGGCGGCTTTTCGGTGCAGGACATGATGATGTGGAACCGCGCCGGCGAACCGGTCCTCAGCGGCAGCCAGGGGATCGCGATCTACGCCTGATCGCGGCAGCGCAGCAACGCGGCGAGCGACGGCTCGCCGCCCCACCGCTCACCTCTTGCACCGCTTTCCGTTTACGTTAAGGTCAGTTTCAAACTGCTACCGGAGAGTGATTCATGGCCCTGCCCCCGATTTTCGACCGCCTGCGCCTGCCCGTCATCGGCTCGCCCCTGTTCATCATCTCGGGGCCTGAACTCGTCATCGCGCAGTGCAAGGCGGGGATCGTCGGCAGTTTCCCGGCGCTC
Source organism: Sphingopyxis sp. (assembly GCF_050916055.1). Taxonomy (GTDB): domain Bacteria; phylum Pseudomonadota; class Alphaproteobacteria; order Sphingomonadales; family Sphingomonadaceae; genus Sphingopyxis. The sequence goes on along the minus strand of NZ_CP051527.1, from coordinate 1,207,646 downwards.
AATGCGCGGCCGCAGTCGCTGCTCGACGAATGGTTGCACCGGATCACCGAGGAACTGGCGGCGTGGGACCGCGACAATCCCGATCGCCTGTCGGCGCCCTATGCGGTCAACCAGATCGTTCATAAATCGAACGACCGGCTCGAACAGGATATTGCCACCTGCGCCAAGTGGAAGGTGCCGATCACCATCACCTCGCTCGGCGCGCGCGAAGAACTCAACCAGGCGGTGCACAGCTGGGGCGGCATCACCCTCCACGACGTCATCGACGACCGGTTCGCGCGCAAGGCGGTCGAAAAAGGCGCCGACGGCCTGATCCCCGTCGCCGCGGGCGCCGGCGGCCACGCCGGCCGCCAGTCGCCCTTCGCGCTGGTGCAGGAAATCCGCGAATGGTTCGACGGCCCGGTCGCGCTGTCGGGGGCGATCGGCCACGGCCGCTCGGTACTTGCCGCGCAGGCGTGCGGCGCCGACCTCGCCTATATCGGCAGCGCCTTCATCGCCACCGCCGAAGCCAATGCCGACGAGGGATACAAGAACGGCATCGTCGAGGGACGCGCCGCCGACATCGTCTATTCGAACCTGTTCACCGGGGTGCACGGCAATTACCTTCGCCAGTCGATCGTCGCCGCAGGCATGGACCCCGAAAACCTGCCCGAAGGCGACCTCAAGACGATGAACTTCGGCTCCGGCGGCAACACCAAGGTCAAGGCGTGGAAAGACATCTGGGGCTCGGGCCAGGGCATCGGCCCGGTGACCGCCGTGCGCCCGGTCGCCGACTTCGTCGCCGAGCTCGAAGCGCAATATCTTGCGGCCCGCCGCGAACTCGAGGCGAAGGTCCGGCTATAGCGCCAACGCGCCCGATCGATCAGATCGCGACCTGACTGCCCAGTTCTACGACGCGGTTCGTCGGCAGGCGGAAATATTCCATCGCGCTTTCCGAATTGCGCAGCATCCACGCGAACAGCTTTTCGCGCCAGATCGGCATTCCCGGCTTGCTCGCCGCGATCAGCGTCTGGCGCGACAGGAAGAAGCTGGTCTCGATCATCTTGAACTCGCCGCCGCAGCTCGTCACGCGTTTCAGCGCGTCGGGCACGTCGACCGGCTGCATGAAACCGTAATTCAGGATCAGGCGGTGGAACCCCTGCCCCAGATCCTCGAGCGCGCAGTGATTTTCCTCGCGCACGAACGGCACGTCGGCGACCTTGATCGTCAGCAGGATGATCCGTTCGTGCAGCACCTTGTTGTGCTTGAGATTGTGGAGCAGCGCGTGCGGCACCCCGTCGGCCGACGAGGTCATGAACACCGCGGTGCCCGGCACCCGCGTCGCGCTGTTCGCCGCCGATTTGACGAACACCGGGATCGGCATCGCGCCCTCGGCCATTTCCTGCTGCATCAGCTTGCGCCCGCGCGACCACGTGGTCAGCATGGTGAAGATGATCAGGCCGATCGCCAGCGGCACCCAGCCACCGTCTGGCACCTTGATCAGGTTCGCGCCGAAATAGGCGATATCGACGATGAAGAACACCGCGAGCACCGGCAGCGCCTTCCACGCCGGCCACTTCCAAAGCGTGAAGAGCACCACGCTGAGCAGGCAGGTGTCGATGAACATCGCGCCGGTCACCGCGATACCATAGGCGGCGGCGAGGTTGCTCGACGAGCCGAAGAACAGCACCAGGATGATCACCATCGTCATCAGGAACCAGTTGACCACCGGGATATAGATCTGCCCCGCCGCCGACGCGCTGGTATGCTCGACGCGCAGGCGCGGGATGAAGCCGAGCTGGATCGCCTGCTGGGTCAGCGAGAAGGCGCCCGAAATCACCGCCTGGCTGGCGATGATCGTCGCCAGCAGCGCCAGGATGACCACCGGCACCTCCAGATATTGCGGCATCATCTGGAAAAACGGGTCGGAGATCAGGTCGGCGCGCGGCCCCGCCTCGGCGGCCAGCACCATCGCCCCCTGCCCCATGTAATTGAGCATCAGCGCCGGCAAGACGAAGGTCAGCCAGCTCATCCCGATCGGCCCGCGCCCGAAATGCCCCATGTCGGCGTACAACGCCTCCGCGCCGGTCACCGCGAGCACCACCGCGCCCAGCGCGATGAACGCGGTGAACCCGTCGACATAGAAGAACCTGAGCGCATTCAGTGGATTGATCGTCTCGACGATGATCCACGGATTGTCGGCGATGTGCATGATCCCCAGCCCCGCGAGGGTGAAGAAATACAGCAGCATGATCGGCCCGAACAGCGCCCCGACCTTCGCCGTCCCGCGCGACTGGATCGCGAACAGCCCGATCAGGATCGTCAGCGCGATCGGCACGATATAGGGGCCGAAGCCCGGATCGATATAGCGCAGCCCCTCGGTCGCCGACAGCACCGACATTGCCGGGGTGATCATGCTGTCGCCATAAAAGAGCGCGGTCGCGAACACCCCGAGCAGGATGATCGGCCACGTCCAGCGCTTCTCCCCCGACGAGCGGCTGATCAGCGCCAGCAACGCCAGGCTCCCCCCCTCGCCCTTGTTGTCGGCCTTCATGATCGTCAGCACATATTTGAAGGTGACGACCAGCATCATCGACCAGAACACCAGGCTCAGCACGCCATAGATGTGCAGCCGGTCGGGCTCGATCGGATGGTGCCCGGCAAAGGTTTCGCGAAATGCATAGAGCGGGCTGGTGCCGATGTCGCCGAACACGACGCCGACCGCGCCGACGGCGAGCTTCAGCTTGCCGTCGCTATGGTGGCCGGGGCCGTAATGGCCGGTGTTGGCGGCAGGGACGGCGACGCCAGAAGCATCGCCGGCCGCCGGTGGCGACTCAGCAGTCATCGCGCGCCTTTAAACGAGTGCACGCCATGCGAACAGCACCCAAATCACGGAGCCTCCGGGGTCGCCGGGGGCAGTTGCGAGCCGAGCGCCTGGCGCAATTGCGCGAGCCGCATCTCGAGGTCGCCGCGCCACGGCGCGTCGGCCGGGCTGCGCGCCAGCAATTCGCTCCACACCGCCTCGGCCCCTTTCAGGTCGCCGCCCTGCGCCAGCGCCAGCCCCGCGAAAAAGGGCGGCGCGGGATGCGTCGGATCGCGCTTCGCCGCCTCGTCGAACGCCAGCGCCGCCGCGGGCGACATCACGCCGCCGCCATGCGCGACCAGCGCATTGCCCAGCCCGACCCACAGGTCGACATTGTCGGGATAGCGCGCCAGCCCCTGTTGCAGGGTCTGCGCGGCAAATTCGGTCTTCCCCGTCCGCGCAAAGCCGTCGGACATCCCCAGCCACTGCGCCGCGGGGCCGAAGCGGTCGGCCATGCCCTGGCGCTGGTCGGCGATCGCGTCGCCAAAGCCTTCGGGCTCGGCGGGCGCCGCAACCGGCTTGCCGGGCAGCGCCGGGCTGCCCTGCAACGCATAGCCCGCCAGCCCCAGCATCACCGCCGCCCCGGCCAGCGGCCGCGCCGCGGCGGGCAGCCGGCCCAGCCAGACCATTCCGGCGACCGTCAGCGCCGCCGCCAGCATCACCCACAGCCAGATCATGCGCCCTCCTCCGCCTCGGCCCCGCCGCGGCGAAAGCGCCCGAACGCCAGCCAGCCGCCGACGGCCAGGAACAGCAACGGCCCCAGCCACAGAAATGCCGTCGCGGCGTCGAGCGGCGGGTCGTACGTCACCCAATTGCCATAGCGCGCGACGAGCCAGCGGCGGATCGCGTCGGGGCTTTCGCCGGCGGCGATCTTGCTGCGCACCTCGTGGCGCATGTCGCCCGCCAGCGGCGCGTCGGAATCGGCGATCGACTGGCCCTGACAGACCAGGCAACGCAGTTCCGCCATCAGCGTCTTCGCCGCGGCTTCCTTGGCCGGGTCATTGAGCTGCTGATAGGCATAGGGTGCCGGCGGCAGCCGGTCCTGCGCGGCGGCGGGCAATGAGAGCGCAAGGAACAGGACGGCGAGCCCGAAGACCACCGTGCCCCTGCGCAAGCAGGGGCCCATCACCAAACCGTAGAACGTCCAGCCGCCGGCCGTATCGACCCGCGAAAACCGGTGATGGGCCCCTGCCTGCGCAAGGGCACGAATGGTTTCGAGCCGCAAACTCACTTCATCGCCTCGATCTTCGCGACGATCTCGGGCACCTGTTCGGCCAGGATCACGCCCTGGATCTGCTCGCGGATCACGCCCTTGCCGTCGATCAGAAAGGTTTCGGGCACCCCCGAAGAGCCGAGCGCGATCTGGACGCTGCTCTGCATGTCGGCACCGATACGGTCGAACGGATTGCCATATTCGCGCAGGAACATCGCGACATCCTCGGGCCGGTCGCGGATCGCGATGCCGTCGATCGGCACCCCGGCGGCTTTCAGCGCCTCCAGCTGCGGCGCCTCGGCGCGGCACGGGATGCACCAGCTGGCGAAGACATTGACCAGCCGCGGCCGCCCGTCGGCAAGCTCGCTGCTCTTCAGCCCCGGCACCCCCGCGGTCGCCGGCGGCAGGTCGAACAACGGCATCGGCTTGTCGATCCATTGCGACTGGATCAGCGTCTCGGCGGGCACCGTCAGCCGATAGATGAATGCGCCGAACAGCAATCCCATGATTGCCAGCGGCACGAACAGGACCCAGCGGTTTTTCATGGCGCGAAACGCTCCTGTGCCTTGCGGTGGCGGCGCGAGCGCCAGATGGCGAGCAACTGCGCGCGGCCGAGCATCGACAGCGTCGCCCCGAACGCGATCAACCCGCCGCCGAGCCATATCCACCACACCAGCGGTTTCCACCACAGCCGCAACTGATATCGATCGGCGCGGCCGTCCTCGCCGGTCACCGGCTGGCCCAGCACGACATAAAGCTGCCCGCCCGGCCGCGTCAGCAACGCCGCTTCGTTGGTTTCGGTCGGCGCGGTGCCCATCAGGCCCGGAAACATGCGCGATTCAGGCTTCATCACATGCGTCCCGCCGCCCGGCGCCGTCGCCACCAGCGTGCCTTCGATCGCGGTAAAATTGGGTCCGGCGACGGGCTTCACCCCCGCGAATCGCACCGAATAACCGCCGACCTCGACGACGTCGCCCGGCGCCGCGGCGACCAGCCGTTCCTTGATGAAGGCGCTTTCGGCGCCCATCCCGGCCAGGCATACCGCGACCCCGAAATGCGCGGTCACCATGCCCCACGTCGTCAGCGGGGTGCGGCGAAGGTTGCGGCCCCATAAGGGCGCGATGCTCGCCACCGCGACGATGCCCGCCACCGTCATGCCCAGCAAAGGCAGGATCGCGACCTTGCCGCCGAACAGGATCAGCGCGAACAGCACCGCCGCGCCCGCGAACATCGCGGGCGGCAGGCGCGACCACAGTTTCTTGCCGTCGTCCTTGCGCCACGCCAGCAGCGGCCCCGCGACCATGACCAGGCACAGGATCAGCGCCAGCGGCCCCGCGACCTTGTTGTAATAGGGCGGCCCGACCGAAATCTTCTCCCCCATCGCCTCGGCGACGATCGGATACAGCGTGCCGAGCAGCACCAGCGCGAGGATCGTCGTCAGCAGCAGATTGTTGATCACCAGCGCGCCCTCGCGGCTCAGCAGCGCGAATTTCTTGCCCTCGGCGACCGCCCCGGCGCGCAGCGCGAACAGCGTCAGCGCGCCGCCGATATAGATTGCCATCAGCACCAGCAGAAAGGTCCCGCGCTCGGGATCGACGGCAAAGCTGTGGACGCTGGTCAGCAGCCCCGAACGGACGATGAAGGTGCCGACCATCGACATCGAAAAGCCGATCACCGCCAGCATCACCGTCCACGCGCGCAGCGCGTTGCGCGTCGCGGTCACCGCCACCGAATGGAGCAGCGCCGCTCCGGCAAGCCACGGCACCAGCGACACATTCTCGACCGGGTCCCAGAACCACCAGCCGCCCCAGCCAAGCTCGTAATAGGCCCAGTAACTGCCCGCGGTGATGCCCAGCGTCAGGAAAATCCAGCTGCCCAGCACCCATGGCCGCATCGCGCGCGCGAACGCCGGCCCGACCTCGCGCGTCACCAGCGCCCCGACCGCAAAGCTGAATGCGACCGACAGCCCGACATAACCGACGTAAAGCGTCGGCGGGTGGAAGGCGAGCCCGATGTCCTGCAGCAGCGGGTTCAGCCCCTGCCCGTCGGGCGGCGCCACCGGCAGGCGGCTGAACGGGTTCGACGAAAAGATCAGAAAGGCGAAAAAGCCCAGGCCGAGCGCCGCCTGCGCAGCCAACGTCGCGATCAGCGTGTCCTCGCGCAGCCGCTTTTCGAACAGGGCGATCAGCGCCCCCGACAGCGACAGGATCGTCAGCCACAGCAGCATCGACCCTTCGTGATTGCCCCACGTCCCGGCGATCTTGAAGATCATCGGTTTCAGGCTGTTGCTGTTGCGCGCGACCAGTTCGACCGACATGTCCGATCGCACGAACAGCGCGATCAGCAGGCCGAACGCCGCCGCGGTCAGCACCCCCTGCGCCACGCTCGCCGGACGGACGAGCGCCGCAAGTTCGGCCTTGCCGCTGCGCAGGAACAGCACCCCGGCGACCAGCGACAGGCACGCCAGCGCCGCCGCGATCCACAGCAGGGCCAGACCAAATTCGGCGATCATGGAAAAATCTCGTCGTCCCAGCGAAAGCTGGGACCGCTCGCGGCCCGATCCAGCGTCGCTGCGTGAACCGCGAGCGATCCCGGCTTTCGTCGGGATGACGGGGTTACGGATGACGGGGTTGCGGCAGACCTCATACCTTCGGCGCCATCTTCGCCACACCCTCGGGCATCTCGCCCATTTGCGGCGGCATATAGCGCTCGTCGTGCTTCGCCAAAATCCGGTCGGCGACGAAGGTCCCGTCGGCGCGCATCCGCCCGTCGGCGACCATGCCGCTTTCCTCGCCGAACAGGTCGGGGACGATGCCGGTATATTCGACCGGCAGCGACGCCTTGCCGTCGGTCGCCACGAAACGGATCGTCAGGCCATCCGGCTGGCGCGCAATGCTGCCCGCCGCCACCATGCCGCCCAGCCGCATCGGCTCGCCAACGACCGCCTTGCCGTCCTTGATTTCGACGGGGGTACGAAAATAGGCCGCTTCGTCGCGCAGCGCGCTCGCGCCGAGCACCCCGGCACCGGCAATCCCGACCACCGCCAACGCCGCCAAAACCAGCCGTTGATGCTTCGCCTTCATGGCTGATCCTCCCGCGGCGTCTCGCCGCGCCGATCGCCGGCGCGCAGCGCGTCGCTGCGGCGTTCGGCTTTCGCCATCGCGCGCCAGCTCGCCCACAGCACCGCGCCGGTCAGCAGCGCGGTCAGCGCATAGGCCGCCGCGACATAGGCCCACTGCCCGCCGCCCGAAATTACCCCCGCCATGCGTCTATTGTCCCTCATCGTCGGCCAGCCGCCGCAGCCGTGCCGCGACGCGGTTGTCGGCGATGATCCGCCGCATCCGCATCAGCACGATGGCCCCGAATAGCAGCGAAAAACCCAGCACGGTCAAGCCCAGCGGCCACAGCAGCGCATTGTCGATGCTCGATCCGCGCAACGTGATGCTCGGTCCCTGGTGCAGGCTGTTCCACCACACGACGCTGCGGTTGATGATCGGGATGTTGATCGCCCCGACCAGCGCATAGATCGCCGCGCCGCGCGACAGCGAACCGCCGCCGCGCCGCTCACCGTCGCCATTGGTCAGCGCGATGAAGCCCGCATACAGGAACAGCAGGACCAGCATCGACGTCATCCGTCCATCCCACTCCCACCAGGTCCCCCACGTCGGCTTGCCCCAGATCGACCCGGTCGCCAGGCACAATGCGGTGAACAGCATCCCCGGCACCGCGATCGCGCGCGCCGCGATCCCCGACAGCGGATGGCGCCAGACCAGCTGGATCAACCCGGCCAGCGCCAGCGAGGTCCAGCCGCCCATGCCCAGCCACGCGGCCGGCACATGCACATACAGGATGCGCGCGGTCTCGCCCTGCTTGTAATCGCCCGGCACTTGGCTCAGCCCCGCCCACGCCCCGACGAGCACGAACGCCAGCCCCAGCCCGAGCAGCCAAGGGGTCAGCGGTTTGGCGATCGCCAAGAAACGGGTCGGATTCGCATAAGCGTGCATCGGTTCGCGTCGTCTTTAGGTGAGGCCGATTTATCGGTCCAGTGAATTGCCCGGCGCGACCCGGCGGCGTTGCTGTCGCGCGACGGAGGCGGAAGGTCAAGCCCGACCCGTTTCGGACGGAAGTCAAAGAACCGCCCTCTATATTCCGTTCGTGTCGAGCGAAGTCGAGACACCTCGAAGGCAGGTGCGTCCAAGCGTGTCTCGACTTCGCTCGACACGAGCGGAAACAGGACAAGGCGACTAGCGGCCGAAGCTCACCCCTCGGGCCGCGTCCAGATCCACGTCCCCGTCACCCCCGCCACCAGGATCGGCACCATCATCCACGGCCATGGCGCGAACAGCAGCGCCAGCACGATGCTCAGCGCGAACATGATGCTCGCGGCGACCTTGCCCTTGCGGCTGATCGCGCCCTTTTCGCGCCATGCGGCGATATGCGGGCCAAAGGTCGCATGCCCCAGCAGCCACGCCTCCAGCCGCGGCGAGGAACGCGCGAAACAGAAGGCGGCGAGGATGACGAACGGCACCGTCGGCAGCAGCGGCAACACGACGCCGATCGCGCCAAGCGCGAGCGACAACCAGCCCGCGACGAAATAGAAATGCCGCTTCATTGGCGGTGGCTTAGCGGAAATCGGAAACCGCGCCAGCCAACAATATCGTCGCCCCCGCGCAGGCGGGGGCCGCTGGCCGCCTTGCTCAGCGGCGCTGTGCAAACCGATTGCGGCCCCCGCCTTCGCGGGGGCGACGCTTGTGTTTACCCCCGCCCGATCAGCTTCTGCGCCATCCGGTCGGCAACCACCGACGCCGGCGTGCCGGTCGCCTTGCTGTCGGCCCAGATTTCGGCGAGGCGGCCGGGGATCAGGTGGATGCGGCTCTCGACTTCGTCGCGGCTGCCCTGCCCCAGATATTCCAGCGCGACGTTGATGATGCCACCGGCGTTGATCACATAATCGGGGGCATAGACGATGCCGCGGTCGTGGATGCGCTGGCCGTCGGCCGCGGTCGACAGCTGGTTGTTCGCGCCGCCGGCGACGATCGGCACGCGCAGTTTCTCGATGCTCGCCTCGGTCAGGATCGCGCCCAGCGCATTGGGGCTCAGCACGTCGGCCTCGACCTCCATGATCGCCGCCGAATCGGCCAGGTCGGCGCCCAGTTCGTCGGCGAGTGCCTTGGCGCGCGCCAGATTGACGTCGGCGAGCGTCAGCTTCGCGCCTTCGGCTGCCAGCCGCCGCGCGACCCCGCCGCCGACGCTGCCGACGCCCTGGATTGCGATCCGCACGCCCTTCGCGTCGTCGGTGCCCAGCCCCTCGCGGATCGCCGCCTTGATGCCGAGATAGACGCCGAGCGCGGTGAGCGGGCCGGGGTCGCCGCCCGCTTCGCCGCTCGCCACCGGCAGCCCGCTGACATGTTTGGTGTGCTTGGCGATCTCGACCATGTCGGCGTCGGTGATCCCGACATCCTCGGCGGTCACGTAAGCCCCGCCGAGCGATTCGACCGCGCGGCCGAACGCCGCGAGCAGTTCGGGGGTCTTCGCCGCGCCGTCATCGGCCAGGATGACGCCCTTGCCGCCGCCCATCGGCAGCCCCGCCATCGCATTTTTGTAACTCATGCCGCGCGACAGGCGCAGCGCGTCGACGATCGCCGCCGAACGCTGAGGATAATGCCAGTACCGCACGCCGCCGGCGCCGGGGCCGAGGTGGGTCGAATGCACCGCGATCACCGCGGTCAGCCCGCTGGCGCGGTCGCGGAACATGTGGACATGCTCGTGATCGTCGAAATCGGCGAAATCCCAGACAGCGGCCATGGCTCAATCCTCACGTTAATTTATTACGCTCGGGCGTAATAATCTAATGGCGGCACCGAGTCACGCGCAAAGGCGCGATATGGGCGAAGATTGAAAAAATGGGGCGACCAACGGGGCTCGAACCCGCGACCTCCGGTACCACAAACCGGCGCTCTAACCAACTGAGCTATGGTCGCCGCACGCCGGGCGAAACCGCCTGCGACAGCGCGCGGCGATAGGCGCGCATCCCCCCGCTCGTCAAGCATTGTTCGCGTCGGCAATGCCGCTTAAAAGCCCCGCATGACCGACCGCATCGTCGATATGGCCACATCGGGCGCCGACCGCACCGCCGCGCGGCTCGCCGCCGTCCCCGGCATCCGGCGGGCGCCGACCGCGAAGCTCGAGCAGTTCATGCTCGCCGGTTTCCTCAATCCCGATACCTGCACCGCGCTGATCGAACGGATCGACCGCGACGTCCGTCCCTCGACGATCGCCGATCCCAACGGCGACACCGCCTTCCGCACCAGCACCACCTGCGACCTCGACCACCGCGACCCGGTGGTGCGCGCAGTCAACGACCGGCTCCACACGCTGACCGGCATCGCGCCCAAATATGGCGAGCCGCTGCAGGGGCAGCGCTACGATGTCGGGCAGGAGTTCAAGGCGCACACCGACTTCTTCGACCCGCGCGGATCGGACTGGGAAACCTATTGCGCGATCCCCGGCCAGCGCAGCTGGACGCTGATGATCTATCTGAACGCGCCCCCCGCCGGCGGCGCGACGCGCTTTCTGGCGACCGGCAAGATGCACCAGCCCGAGGTGGGCAAGCTGCTCGCCTGGAACAATGTCCGCCCCGACGGCACCACCAACCCCGACACGCTCCATCACGGGATGAAGGTGCGCAAAGGCCGCAAATATATCATCACCAAATGGTTTCGCGAACGCCCGTGGCCATGGGCGGATGGGGAGCTGGGCTAAGCAAGCCCGGAAAGTTCACGACCCTGAAACCCAAAATCCGTTCGTGTCGAGTGAAGTCGAGACACCCCGAAGGCATGCGCCACGCCGATAGGTGTCTCGACTTCGCTCGACACGAACGGGAAATGGAGAGCGAGCCGAAGCCCGCTCCCCGATCAATTCACCGCACCAACCGATACTGGAAACTCAGCGTCAGCGTGTTGGCGACCTGTCCCGGCTCGACCGGGGTCGATTTCGCGGCATCCATCGCCTGCAACCGCACCATCGGCATCGGCGGCTGCGGCCCGCCAAAGCTGCCCTCGCCGATCGACACCAGTTCAGCGCTGCGGAAACCCGCGAGCCGCGCATAATCAGCGGCCTTTGCCTCGGCGGCCTTGATCGCCGCGCCGCGGGCGCCGACCAGCTGCGCGTCGGCGTCCTTCATGCCTAACCACGGCCCCTCGATATTGGTGCCGCCCGCGGCGACCAGCGCGTCGAGCAACGGGCCGATATCGTCGATCTTCGCGGTCGTCGCGCGCACCGTGTTGCTCACCTGGTAGCCGATGAAGCGCGGCGGCTGGCCGTTGCCCTGATTGTTGTAATCATATTGCGGCGACAGGTTGATGCCGCTGGTCTGGATATCCTCGGCCTTGATCCCGCGCGCTTTCGCGGCGGCGATCAGCTTGTCCATCGCCGCGGCATTGGCGCGCATCGCGGCGACCGCGGTCGGCGCGGTCGTCGTCACGCCGGCGCCCACGGTCGCTTGGTCGGGACGCGAGCGCACCTCTTCGCTGACCGAAAAGCTCAGGATCGGCCCCTGGGTCGTCGCATTGGTCACCGTCGATCCTCCCTGCTGCGCGATGGCCGGCACGGCTGCCACAAGGGCAATAGCGGACGCCATAGCGGTGAGCATTTGCTTCGTCATTTCATTCTCCTGTCGGCCGGGCCCCGGCCAGTTCCGATTTCCAGCCCGTAACGCAGACGGACCGAACCCGTTCCGGCCTTTGCCCGCGCCGCGCTTGCGCCGGGCTGAACGAGCCGCTAGCGCGCCGTTCATCATGGCCGCACCGATCTTATCATACGAAGGCCTTGGCCTTGTGCAGGGCAGCGGCTGGCTGTTCCAGGACCTAGACATCTATGTCGGCGAACGCGACCGACTGGCGTTGATCGGCCGCAACGGCGCGGGCAAGACGACCTTGCTCAAACTGCTCGCGGGACAAATCGACGCCGACAAGGGCAAGCGCGTCATCGTGCCCGGCACCCATGTCGTGATGCTCGAACAGGAACCCGATTTTTCGCGCTTCGACACCCTGATGGACTTCGCCGTCGCCGCCCCCGACGCCCCCGAAGAATTTGAGGTCGCCGCAATCGCCGACCAGCTCGGCATCGACATGTCGCGCGCGGCCGCCAGCGCCTCGGGCGGCGAGCGCCGCCGCGCCGCGCTCGCGCGCGCCCTCGCGCAGAACCCCGACGTGCTGCTGCTCGACGAGCCGACCAACCATCTCGACCTCGCGGCGATCGACTGGCTCGAAAGCTGGCTCGCGCGCTACACCGGGGCGTTTGTGGCGATCAGCCACGACCGCACCTTCCTCACCCGCCTCACCCGCCAGACCCTGTGGCTCGACCGCGGCAGCATCCGCCGCAAGGAAATCGGCTTCGGCGGGTTCGAGGAATGGAGCGACGCGATCGCCGCCGAGGAAGCGCGCGCCGCCCAGCGGCTCGATTCGAAACTGCGGCTCGAAGCACACTGGCTCGAACGCGGCGTCACCGCGCGCCGCAAGCGCAATCAGGGCCGCCTAGAAAAGCTCAAGGAAATGCGCGCCACCCGCGCCGCAATGATCGGCGGACCCGGCGTCGCCCGGCTCGGCCTCGCCAACGACGACGTCCGCTCGAAATCGGTGATTGTCGCCGAGCATGTCTCGAAAAGCTTCGGCGACCGCGTCATCATCAAGGATTTCGATTTCCGCGTCCAGCGCGGCGACCGTATCGGCATCGTCGGCGCCAATGGCGCCGGCAAATCGACCCTGCTCAAGCTGCTGACCGGCGAAATTCTGCCCGACAGCGGCAAGATCATCCTCGCCCCGACGCTCGACGGCATTATCATCGACCAGCAGCGCAGCCTGATGTCGCCCGACAAGACCGTCCGCGACATCCTCGCCGACGGCGGCGACTGGGTCGAGGTGCGCGGGGTGAAGAAACATATCCAGGGCTATCTCAAGGAATTCCTTTTCGACCCCGGCGTCGTGGAGGCGAGCGTCGGCGCGCTGTCGGGCGGCGAACGCTCGCGCCTGCTGCTAGCACGCGAATTTGCTCGCGAATCGAACCTGCTCGTGCTCGACGAGCCGACCAACGACCTCGATCTCGAAACGCTCGACCTGCTCCAGGAAGTCATCGCCGACTATGCCGGCACCGTGCTGCTGGTCAGCCACGACCGCGACTTCCTCGACCGCACCGTCACCGTGACGCTCGGCCTCGACGGATCGGGCAAGGTCGATATCGTCGCCGGCGGCTATGCCGACTGGGAAGCGAAGCGGGTCAAGCCGAACAGCGTCAAGGCCAAGGCCGCGACCGCTGCACCGCCACCCCCACCGACCGCGCGCAAAAAGCTCAGCTACAAGGATCAGCGCGACTATGACCTGCTCCCCGACCGCATCGAGCAAATCGAAGCCGACATGCGAGGGATCGAAACCGAACTGTCCGACGGTGCCTTGTTCACGCGCGACAATGCACGATTCAACGCGCTGACGGCGCGGCTCGTCAGCTTGCGCGACGAAAAGGCCGCGGCCGAAGATCGCTGGCTGGCGTTGGCCGAGGCGGTCGAAGCGCTCTAGTCGGACCCCCGGTCCGGCGCAAAGGCGCAGCCCGCCTTCGCTATTCCTGCTTCCGCAGAGACGAAGGCCTAATTCTGGCTGCTGGTGCCGACCGTCGCGACGACGGGTTTCGGGGCGAGCGCTTCGGCGGCGACGACGCGTTTCGCGTCGCTCGACTGGATCGTCTTTTCCAGCGCCGCGACCTGCGGACATTTTTCAGCGCACACCCGCTGCGCCTCAGCCAGCTTTTCGCGCGCCAGTGCGAGCGCGCCCTTGTCGGCGAGCGCTTCGCCCTGCCCGGTCAGCGCGATGACGTCATTGGGTTCGAGCAGCAGCGCTTCGCGATACAGGCCGATCGCCTTGCCCGGCAGACCCTGCGCGCGGGCGACCTGCGCCAGCGCGATGATTGCCGAGCGATTGCGCGGATCGGCGGCGAGCGCCGATTCATAATAGTCGATCGCGCCGTTCAGATCGCCGGCGCCCTGCGCCTCTTGCCCCGCGGCCTGGAGCGCAATCGAGCGCGGAAATATGTCGTTGTCGGCCCGCTGCGCATCCGACGCCGTCGGCAGGCTGGCAAGGATCAGACCGGCGCCGAGGGCCAGGAAACTGACGCGCATCGCATTCTCCCATCGCTTCATTCGCCGCGATGCTAACATGGGCGCGAGAGCCGCGCGAGGAAAAATCCGTCGCACCCGTCATGGCCCGGGGTCAGCAGGAATCCGCCCCCCGCCGCGCGGCCAATGCCGGCCGGCAGGATATCGCCATCGGCCGTCCAGCCGGGATGCCGGTTCAAGAAATCGTCCACCTGGGCCCGCCCCTCGCGCGCGATGATCGAGCAGACGGCATAGACGAGTTTACCGCCCGGCACCACCAGATCGGCACCAAGGTCCAGCAGCTTCGCCTGATCGGCGACGTGGCGGTCGAGCCGCGCCGGGGTCAGCCGCCAGCGCAGTTCGGGGCTGCGCCGCCACGTGCCGCTGCCCGAACAGGGGGCGTCGACGATGACGCGGTCGGCCTTGCCGATATGATCGGCGAGCATCGCGGCTTCCTGACCCGGATTGAGCAGCAGCGCTTCGATGCGCGTTGCCCCGCCGCGATGGGCGCGAGGCGCCAGTTGCTGGAGCCGCGCGCGGTTGGTGTCGCACGCCAGGATGGCGGCCTCGTCGCCGGTCGCCGACGCAATCGCGAGCGTCTTGCCGCCGGCGCCGGCGCACAGGTCGACGACCGTGTGGCCCACCTCGGCACCGAGCGCGATGGCGGCATATTGGCTTGCCGCGTCCTGCACCTCGAACTGGCCTTCGGCATAGGCGGGGTTCTGGACCGCCGCGGTCGCGCCGGCCAAGCGCCAGCCGTCGGCAAGGCCGGTGATCGCGTCGCCCTCGGGAAAGATCGTCGCCAGTTCGTCGCGGCTGGAACGCAGCCGGTTGGCGCGCAGGTCGAGCGGGGCGCGGGCGAGCATCGCCGCATGCTCGGCCTTGCCGACGAGCGGATCGAACAGTTTGAGCAACGCGGTGGAGGCGATACCGGTGTCGGCGCGCGGTTCTTCGGCGGCGATGACGGCGGGGCCGTAAGCGGCGCCGTCGAACAAGGCCGCGAGATCGGGGTCGGCGTCGGCGAGCGCAAGCATTGCGGCGCGGCCCGACGGCGGCGCGGCGCGCACCGCGCGGATCGCGGCATAGACATGATCGCGGATCGCGCGGCGGTCCTTCGACCCCGCATAGCGGCGCGCGCGCATCGCCTCGGCAAAGATCGCGTCGGCGGGCGGCCCGCCGTCGCGCGCCGAGCGGGCGATGGCGTCGAGGATTTCGATGGCGGTTTGAACGCGTGCAGCGGGGGTCATAATCTGTCTTTACCTCGTCATTGCGAGCGGAGCGAGGCAATCCAGAGCGGATTACGCGACTCTGGATTGCTTCGCTCCGCTCGCAATGACGAAGCGAATTAGGTCACCCGACCGGATAATTCGGCGCCTCGCGGGTGATCGCGACGTCATGGACATGGCTTTCGCGCAGGCCCGCGTTGGTGATGCGGACGAATTTCGCGCGGTCGCGCAAATCCTTCAGCGTGCGGCTGCCGGTATAACCCATCGCGGCCTTCACGCCGCCGACGAGCTGGTGGATGACATCCTTCGCGGGGCCCTTGAACGGCACCTGACCCTCGATGCCTTCGGGGACCAGCTTCATCTGGTCCTTGATGTCCTGCTGGAAATAACGATCGGCGCTGCCGCGCGCCATCGCGCCGACGCTGCCCATGCCGCGATAGCTTTTATAGGTGCGGCCCTGGAACAGGAAGGTCTCGCCAGGCGCCTCGGCAGTGCCCGCGAGCAGCGAGCCGACCATCACGCACGACGCGCCCGCCGCCAGCGCTTTGGCGATGTCGCCCGAGGTGCGCAGCCCGCCATCGGCAATGACCGGCACGCCCAGCTTCGCCGCTGCTTCGACGCTGTCGAGGATCGCCGTCAGCTGCGGCACGCCGACCCCGGCGACCACCCGCGTCGTACAGATCGATCCCGGACCGATGCCGACCTTCACCCCGTCGGCGCCGGCGTCGATCAGCGCGCGGGTCGCATCGCCGGTCGCGACATTGCCCGCCAGCACCTGGACGCGGTTCGACAGTTTCTTGATCTTCTCGACCGTCTGGCCGACCATCTTGCTGTGGCCGTGCGCGGTGTCGACGACGATCAGGTCGCATTCGGCGTCGAGCAGCGCCTCGGCGCGTTCGACGCCGCTGTCGCCGGTGTTGGTCGCCGCGGCGACGCGCAAGCGACCGCCCTCATCCTTTGTCGCGTCCGGGAAATTGACCGCCTTTTCCATGTCCTTGACGGTGATCAGCCCGATGCAGTGGTAATCGTCGTCGACGACGAGCAATTTCTCGATCCGGCGCTGGTGAAGCAATTTGCGCGCCTCGTCCTGCCCGACGCCGGGGCGCACCGTGGCGAGGTTTTCGGCGGTCATCAGCTCGCGCACCGGCTGCCCCGGATTGTCGGCGAAGCGCACATCGCGGTGGGTCAGGATGCCGACCAGTCGGCCGCCGGGCTCGACAACCGGAATCCCCGAAATCTTGTGCTGGTCCATCAGCGCGATGGCGTACGACAGCGGCGCATCGGGAGTGATGGTGATCGGGTTGACGATCATCCCGCTTTCGAAGCGCTTGACCTGGCGCACAGCGGCGGCCTGATCCTCGACGGTCAGGTTGCGATGGAGAACCCCGATGCCGCCAATCTGCGCCATCAAAATCGCCATGTCGGCTTCGGTCACAGTGTCCATGGCCGACGACAGGATCGGGATGTTCAGCCCGATGTCGCGCGTCAGTTGCGTCGACAGAATGGCGTCGCTCGGCAGGATGTCGGAGGGGCCGGGCACCAGCAGCACATCGTCGAAGGTCAGACCGGTGAAGATTTCCATGCGAGCCACTTTCTGGTGCGGGCGGCGCCTGCCCCACACGCGGGGGCGGCACACGCGATTCGTTCGGTGGCGGCCCATGTAACCAGTCGGCGGCGCACGCGCCAGTGGGGGCAGGAAAGATATTCCGGGGCGGAAACACAGGGCGGCGGGCAGTCAGCGTGTCGCGCACGAACAGGCAATATCCCGCCGGTTAAACCGATGTAACCGGTTGCATTGACCGGGTCCAACCGATAGACCGCCGGTCATAACAGAAAATACGGGAAGGGGAAAATGGCAGGCCTGTCGATTCACGACGCACGCAAGAGCTTCGGCGAAACGCAGGTGCTGCGCGGCGTGTCGATCGACGTCGCCGACGGCGAGTTTGCGGTCATCGTCGGGCCGTCGGGCTGCGGCAAATCGACGTTGCTGCGCGCGGTCGCGGGGCTCGAGGAGCTCAGCGGCGGGCGGATCGTCATCGGCGGCACCGACGTCACCGCGCTGCCGCCGTCCGAACGCGGCATCGCGATGGTGTTCCAGAGCTATGCGCTCTACCCCCACCTCAGCGTCTATGAAAATATGGCGTTCGCGCTGCGCATCGCCAAGGCCGACAAGGCGGCGATCGACGCCGCGGTCCGCGGCGCCGCGGCGATCCTGAATATCGAGGCGCTGCTCGATCGCAAGCCCGCCGCGCTGTCGGGCGGCCAGCGCCAGCGCGTCGCAATCGGCCGCGCAATCGTCCGCAAGCCGCAAATCTTCCTGTTCGACGAGCCACTGTCGAACCTGGATGCCGACCTGCGCGGGCGGATGCGCTACGAATTCGCCGCGCTCCACAAGACGCTCGGCACGACGACGCTCTATGTCACGCACGACCAGGTCGAGGCGATGACGCTCGCCGACCGCATCATCGTGTTGCGCGACGGATGCATCGAACAGGTGGGCACGCCGCGCGACCTTTACGCGCGCCCCGCCAACATCTTCGTCGCGCAATTCCTCGGCGCGCCGAAGATGAACATTGTCGCCGCGACGGTCGCCGAAGACTGTCGCGCGCGGATGAGTGACGGGCGCACCCTCGCCCTGCCCGCCGACGCGCCGCGGCTCGCGCCCGGCACGCCCCTGTCGATCGGCATCCGGCCCGAAGATATCGCGATCGGCGCCGCCCCGGACGCTCTGTCCTTCACCGTCGGATTCGTCGAACGGCTCGGCGGGCTCGCGACGGTGCATCTCGCCAGCGGCAACGGCGCCTCGCTCGCGTGCCAGCTCCGCGATGACGGCCGCCTGACCGAAGGCGACAGCGTGCCCGTCACGCTGCCGCCCGACCGCCTGCACCTGTTCGACGCAGACGGGCGGGCGATCGGCGGGGCGGCGCGCGAATGACCTTGCATCTCCGCCTTGTAACCGGTTACCTTGTGAATCTATCGCGCCCGGCAGAACCAGAATGAACCGCGGCGCGGCGGCGGCCCGGCGTCACCGGACGGAGAGGGGGCGAAGGTCATGACGACGTTGAGGGATGTGGCCCGCGAGGCGGGAGTGTCGGTCGCGACGGCCTCGCGCGCGATCAACGGCCACAGCAATGTCACCGCGCCGACGAAGGCCGCGGTGCTCGCCGCGGTGAAGAAGCTGAATTTCGTGCCGCACAGCGGCGCGCGCAGCCTGACGCGGCGCAAGACCGACACCGTCGGGGTCATCCTGCCCGACCTGTTCGGCGAATTTTTTTCCGAAATCATCCGCGGCATCGACCTGGTCGCGCATGAATCGGGCATGCACCTGCTGCTCGGCAACATGCACGGCAGCGCGCACGAAACCGCCGCCGCGATCGCCTCGATGCGCGGCCGCGTCGACGGCTTGTTGGTGATGCCCCCCGACATCAAGCCCGACCTCCTCGCCGGCCACCTCGACCCCATGCTGCCGACGGTGCTGCTCAACTATGACGCGGGATCGCTCGACCTGCCCTTCGTCGCGGTCGACAATTATCGCGGCGCCTATGCGATGACCGAAGCGCTGCTCGAGCGCGGCGCGCGGCAGGTCATCCACATCGCCGGGCCCAAGCATAACCGCGACGCGCGCGATCGCCAGCGCGGCTTCACCGACGCGATGGCCAAAATAGGCAACGAACGCAGCCCGGTGATCCTGCCCGGCGATTTTTCCGAAGAAGCGGGGATGGAGGCGGCGCGGCTGCTGGTGCAGGGCCAGCTTCCCGCCGACGCGGTGTTCGCGGCGAACGACCTGATGGCGGTCGGGTGCATCATGCAGCTTGCCGAAGCCGGGATGTCGGTGCCCGGCGACGTGATGGTCGCGGGGTTCGACGACATCCCGCTCGCGCGCCATATCAGCCCGCCGCTGACGACGATGCAGGTCAAGATCGACCGGCTCGGCTCGACCGGCATGATGATGCTGCTCCGCCTGCTGCGCGGCGATACGCTGGGCAGCGCGAGCACGACGATCCTGACCCCGACGCTCATCGCGCGCGGCACCACCGGCGGCCCGGCGGCGCGCGCCGCGATGGCCAGGCCGGCCGCAGCCGAGCAAGGCGCGGCGCCATGACCGGCACGGCCCGGCAAACGCCATGCGCCTGACGCGGCGCGAGGTGACGGGCGCGCTGGCGGCAGCGCCGCTGCTGCCGCTGCTGGGCGGCTGCGACGTGCGTGGCGGCGAGGGCCTGACGATCTGGGCGATGGGAAACGAGGCGGCCAGCCTGCCCGCGCTGCTGCAAGGTCTCGGCCGCCCGGCGGGCGCGCCGCACGTCACCGTCCAACCGCTGCCTTGGACGGCGGCGCACGAAAAATTGCTCACCGGCTTTGCCGGTAACTCGCTGCCCAGCATCGGTCAGGTCGGCAACAGCTGGATCGCCGAAATGGCCGCGATCGGCGCCATCGCCCCGGTGCCGGCGTCGGCGGCGGCGCTGCTCGGCGACCAGTTCGCCGCGGTCGTCGACACCAACCGCATCGGCGGCAGCTTCTGGGCGGTGCCCTGGTATGTCGACACGCGCCTGCAATTTTATCGCAAGGATCTGTTCGCGCGCGCCGGCTATGGCCCGCCGCCGCTCGACTGGGCGGGGTGGAAGTCGGCGCTGCACAAGGTGAAGGCGCTGGCCGGCGACGGCAATTATGCGGTGCTGCTGCCGGTCAACGAGTTCGAACAGCTGCTCACCTTCGCGCTGTCGGCGGGCGCCCGGCTGCTGCGCGACGAGGGCGCACGCGGCGCCTTTTCGGACCCTGCGTTCAAGGCCGCGCTCGCTTTCTACAAATCTTTGTTCGACGAAGGGCTGGCCCCCGTCGCCTCGGCGACGCAGATTTCGAACATCTGGAACGAATTCGCGCGCGGTTTCTTCAGCATCTTCACCTCCGGTCCGTGGACGATCGGCGATATGCGCAGCCGCCTGCCCGCCGCGATGCAGGACCGCTGGGCGACCGCGCCCAACCCCGGCCCGACCGGGATCGGGTCGGCAGCCCCCGGCGGGTCGAGCCTGGTCGTTTTTGCCGGCGGCGAGAACTCCGATGCGGCGTGGGACCTGGTGACGCGCCTGCTCGCTCCGTCGGCGCAGCTCAGTTTTCAGAAGCTGACCGGCAACCTGCCCGCGCGGCGTTCGGTGTGGCGCCATGCCGGGCTGGCGAGCGATCCCATCGTTGCCCCTTTCGCGACCCAACTCGAGCGCGCGACGGCGCTGCCAAAGGTTCCCGAATGGGAACGCATCGTCACCGAGATGCAGGTCGTCGCCGAACGCATGGTGCGCGGTCAGTACAGCATCGACGCGGCGGCGGCGGAGATCGACCGGCGCGCCGACCGCTTGCTCGAAAAGCGGCGCTGGATGCTGGACAAGGGGCGTGCCCTGTGAGCGCGAAGCAGCGAACCACCGAAAGCGTGAGCGCGAAGCAGCCAACCGGCGAAATCGTGAGCGCGAAGCAGCGAACCACCGAAAGCGTGAACGCGAAACGGCGGATCGAGGAGGCACGCGCCGGCTGGGCGATGACCGCGCCCGCGCTCGCGGCGATCGTCGTCTTTTTCGCCCTGCCCGCGATCGCCTCGCTGGTCCTCAGCTTCACCGATTTCGACATTTATGCGCTCGCCGATCTCGGCAACCTGCGCTTCGTAGGCCTGCAGAATTACGAACGATTGCTCGAAAACCCGCTGTTTTGGAAAGCGATGGCCAACACGATGTGGTTCGTTGCGCTCGGCGTGCCGCTGGTCGTCTTTCTGTCGCTGGCGGCGGCGATGCTGGTCAATTCGCGCTGGCTGGCGTGGCGCCCGCTTTGGCGCGTCGCGCTGTTCGCGCCCTTTGTAACGACCCTCGTCGCAACCGCGGTCGTGTGGCGCTACCTGCTCCACACCCGCTACGGACTCGTCAACTATCTGCTGTCACTGTTCGGCATCGCGCCGATCGACTGGCTCGGCAGCCCGACCGCGTCGCTGCCTGCAATCCTGATCTTCGTCGGCTGGAAAAGCTTCGGCTACAACATGATCATCTTCCTCGCCGCGCTCCAGACGGTGCCGCGCGAACTCGACGAGGCGGCGCGGATCGACGGTGCCGGCTGGTGGACACGGCTGCGCCACGTCACCCTGCCCGCGATCGCGCCGACGGTGCTGCTGGTGTCGGTGCTCACCGTCGCGGCGATGTTCCAGCTGTTCGCCGAACCCTATGTGATGACACAGGGCGGCCCCGCCCAGTCGACCGTCACCATCCTCTATTTCATGTATGAGGAAGGCTTCAAATGGTGGAACCTGGGGTCGGGCGCCGCGGTCGCCTTCCTGCTGTTCCTGTGCATCCTCGCGGTCACGTTGGTGCAGCTGCGGCTGGCGCGGCGGAGCGGTGCGATATGAGCGTCAAGCGCTGGACCGTCACCCTGCTCGCCGCGCTGGCCGCGCTGCTGACCATTGCGCCGCTGCTGTGGATGCTGTCGGTCAGCTTCATGGCGCCGGGCGAAGCGTCGCGTTTCCCGCCGCCGCTGCTGCCCGGCGACCCCGGTCTCGACAATTACCGCACGCTGTTCGGCACCTTCGGCATCGGCCGCTTTCTCGCCAACAGCGTGCTGGTCTCAACGCTTGCCACCGCGCTGGCGCTGCTTTTTACCATCCCCGCCGGTTACGCCTTTGCCAAGCTGCGCTTCCGCGGGCGCGACGCGACCTTCCGGATGCTCGTCGCCGCGCTCGTCGTGCCGGGCCAGATCGGGATGCTGCCGCTGTTCCTCGAACTGAAGGCGATGGGACTGGTCAACAGCTATGCCGGCGCGCTGGTGCCATGGCTCGCGGGCATTTTCGGCATCTTCCTCGTCCGCCAATACTGCCTGTCGATCCCCGACGAGATGCTGGAGGCGGCGCGTATCGACGGGGCGAGCGAGGGTGCGATCCTGCGCCGCATCGTGCTGCCGCTGCTGACCCCGATCATCGTCACGCTGGCGCTGTTCGTCTTTCTCGGCAGCTGGAACGACTTCATGTGGCCGCTGATCATCCTCGCCGACCAGGATCTCTACACCCTGCCCGTCGCGCTCGCGGCGATGAGCCGCCAACATGTGCAGGACAATGAGCTGATGATGGCGGGCGCCGTCGTCACCACCCTGCCCGTGCTCATCCTCTTCCTCGCGCTCCAGCGCTTTTACCTCAGCGGCCTCCTGACCGGGAGCGTCAAGGGATGACCCAACCAACCAAGGAAAGACCGATGACATATTGGACCGCTGCCCTGCTCGGCCTCGCCCTCGCCGCATCGCCCGCCGCCGCCAGAGCGAAAGCGCCCGCGACGATCGAGGGGCAGACGCCGCAGCCGGCAATCGAGCCCGGCAGCTATCCGTACCAGCTGTTCCTGCCGAAAGGCTATCTGGCCGACCGCGCGCAATCCTGGCCGCTGCTCGTCTTCCTGCACGGCTCGGGTGAGCGCGGCGACGATGTCGCCAAGGTCAAGGTCCACGGACCGCCGAAGATCGCCGACCGCGACCCGGCCTTCCCCTTCATCACCGTCTCGCCGTTACTGGGCGCCGATCAGGACTGGGATATCGCCCGCCTCGACCGGCTGGTCGACCATGTCGCGAAAACCTATCGCGTCGATCCGGCGCGCATCTATCTCACCGGACTCAGCCGCGGTGGCCATGCGAGCTGGCGCTGGGCGATTGCCGAACCGCAACGCTTCGCCGCCGTCGCCCCGGTCGCCGGCCGCGGCAATCCTGGCGAGGCGTGCCGGTTGATGGACTTGCCGGTCTGGGCCTTTCACGGCGACCGCGACGATGTCGTGACGCCAGAGGGCAGCTTCGACATGGCGCGCGCGATCCGCGCCTGCGCCGGGCGCAAGGTCCGCCTGACCATCTATCCCGATCTCGGCCACAACAGCTGGGATCCCGCCTATGACGATCCGGCGCTTTACGCTTGGTTCCTCGAACACCGCCTCTCCTCCCCGGTATCCGCCAAGGACAAGAAATGACCCAGACTGTTTTTCCCGACGATTTCCTGTGGGGCGCGGCGACCGCCGCCTACCAGATCGAAGGATCGCCGCTCGCCGACGGCGCCGGCGCGAGCATCTGGCAGCGGTTCAGCCACGACCCGCGGCTGATGGCGGCAAAGGGCGACACCGGCGACGTCGCGTGCGACCATTACAACCGCATGCCCGCCGACGTCGCGCTGATGAAGGAACTGGGGCTGAAGGCCTATCGCTTCAGCGTCAATTGGGGCCGCGTGCTGCCGGGCGGCACCGGGCAGGTGAACGCAAAGGGGCTCGACTTCTACGAACGGCTCGTCGACGAATTGCTGAAGCACGACATCGAACCCTTGCTCACGCTGCACCACTGGGACCTGCCGGTCGCGCTCGACGACCGCGGCGGCTGGCTCAATCGCGACAGCGCCGACTGGTTCGCCGACTATGGATCGGTGATGTACCGCGCGCTCGACGACCGGGTGAAGAAATGGGTGACGCTGAATGAACCGTGGGTGATCACCGATGGCGGTTACCTGCACGGCGCGTTGGCGCCGGGGCATCGCAACCTGTTCGAAACCCCGATCGCCAGCCACAATCTGATGCGCGCGCACGGCCGCGCGGTGCAGGCCTATCGCAGCGTGGGCGCCCACGAAATCGGCCTTGTCGTCAACATTGAACCCAAATATCCGGCGAGCGACAGCGCCGCCGACATCGCGGCGACCGCGCGCGCCCACGCCTATATGAATCGCCAATATCTCGACCCTGCGCTCAAGGGCAGCTATCCCGCCGAACTCGCCGATATCTTCGGGGAAGCATGGCCTGACTGGCCTGAGGCGGATCTGAAAGACATCTGCCAACCGCTCGACTTCATTGGCATAAATTACTACACGCGCAACGTCGTCCGCGCCGATCCGAACCAGTGGCCGCTCGGCGCCTCGCCCGTCGCGCAGGTCGCGACGCACACGACCACCGACTGGGAAGTCCACCCTCCCGCGCTCACCGACATGCTCGTCTGGTTCCGCGACACCTATGGCGACATGCCCGTCTATATCACCGAAAACGGCGCCGCCTTTTATGACCCGCCGACCGCCGGCCCCGACGGGATCGACGATCCGCTGCGCTGCGATTACCTGCGCACGCATATCGCCGCGATCGGCGACGCGATCGAACAGGGGGTCGATGTGCGCGGCTATATGGCGTGGTCGCTGCTCGACAATCTGGAATGGTCGCTGGGCTTTTCGAAGCGCTTCGGCATCGTTCATGTCGATTACGCCACACAGGTCCGCACGCCCAAACGAAGCGCGCGCTTCTACTCCAGCGTCATCGCGGCGAACGGCGGCAATCTGGGATGAGGGTGCTGCTGATCCTGCTGGCGGGGTTGCTCGCGCTGCCCGCCGCAGCGAAAGAGCGCGCCGACCGCTACAGCGCGATGACCTACAATATCCGCCTCGACCTCGCATCCGACGGCGACAATGCGTGGCCGCACCGGCGCGCGGCGGTCACCGCCCTCGTCGCCTATTACGCCCCCGACCTTGTCGGCATGCAGGAGGTGCTGCTGCACCAGAAGCAGGCGGTCGAGGCCGACCTGCCGGGCTATGCCTTCGTCGGCGTCGCGCGCGACGACGGCAAGGACCAAGGCGAATTTTCGCCGCTCGGCTATCGCCGCGACCGCTTTGCCCTGCTCGCGTCGGGCACTTTCTGGCTCTCACCGACGCCCGGCGTTCCCGGCAAGGGCTGGGACGCCGCCTACCCGCGCGTCGCCACCTGGGCGCGATTGCTCGACCCGGCGGCAAGGCGCAGCCTGCTCGTCGTCAACACCCATTTCGACCATGTCGGCACGGTCGCGCGGCTGGAAAGCGCGCGCCAGATCCGGCGCTGGATTGCCGCCAATCGCAAGCGCGGCGAAACCGCGATGCTGATGGGCGACTTCAACAGCCCGACCGCCAGCCCCGCCTATGCCGCGATCGTCGATCCCGGCGCCGGGGTGCTCCACGACACGCTGGCGATCAGCCGCACCCCGCATTTCGGCCCGCCCGGCACCTTCACCGCCTTCAAGATCGCGCAGGCCGAACCCGCGCCGATCGACCATATTTTCGTCAGCAACGATGCGGCGGTGCTCCGCCACGCGACGCTCACCCAACAGGCTGGCGGCAAGCTGCCGTCGGATCATTATCCGGTGCTGGCCGATCTGTGCGTCGGCGCGGGGTGCTGATTATCGGGCGGGCGCCTGTTCGAGCCAACCGCCGGTAAAGCCGATCCGTTTCAATCCGCGCACGATGTGCGGGTTTTTCTGCATCGTCTTCCAGATCAGCCCGCTGCGGTGGTTTTCCATCATCGCCAATATCGGCCCCTGGTCGATCCCCAGATAATCGTTGGCGATCCAGCCGCGCGCCGGATCGACGGCGCCCGACTTCGACCCGAAATCGGTGAAGGTAAAGCTGGGGTTGAAGGCGTCCTTGAAGCCGTACCGCGTATACAGGCGTTCGCCATATTGGTCGCGCATCGCCATCAGCGCCGGGATGGTCACCTCGGGCGCGAACGGGATCGATCCGCCGGCCGCGGTCGGCACGATCGTGCCGTCGTCGACGACACGGATCGCGCTCACGCCGCGCGCCATATAGCCATTGAAGTCGCGCGGCACCCCGCCGACGCTATATTTGCCCTGCGAATATCCCGGCCCGTCCGACGCCGTCCAGCCCCAGATGTCGGCGCTGTATCCTGCCCACTTGTCCGGATTGTCGGCACCATAGGCGCGCTGCGCCAGCGTCGCACGGCGGCTGTTCTCGAAATAATCGATGCCCTTGCCGCGCATGAAGGCGTCCTTGATGCCGCGAAAATCGACCCAGACGTGGCTGTACTGATGCCCGAACAGCGGCTCGAACTGCAGATGCTCCTGACCGTAATAGGTGCCCCAGTCCTTTTCGAGTTCGGCCGCCCAGCCCTTGTCCCACGCCTCCTTGCCGACCGGATGGGTCGGCGAACCGAGCGCGAGGACATAGACCAGCATCCCCTCGTTATACCCGACCCAATCGTGGGTTTCGAAACCGCGCTCGGGCTTCCACCCCATGGTGATGCCGTGCGATCCCGCTAGGTTGCGCGCCTCGGTGCCGGTGTTCGACCGCTGCACAAAGGTCCAGTCGACGCGGGTGTAGATCTTCTCGGCCAGCGCGCGGATCTCCGCCTCGACCGGATCGTCGCGGTCGTAATAGCTTTGCGCGAACAAGGCGCCGCCCAGAAACAGGCTGGTATCGACGGTCGACAATTCGTTGGTCTTGTACCGCGTGCCGTCGTCATTCTTCAGGAAGTGATAGAAAAAGCCCTTGTAGCCGGTGTTGCCCGCCGCCTCCGGCCCCTGCGGCGCGCTCCAGTAAAAGCGCAGACAATCGCGCGTCCGCTCCGCCGCCGCGGCGCGCGTCACATAACCACGCTCGGCGCCGATGCCGTAAGCGGTCAGCGCGAACCCGGTTGCCGCGATCGACGAGAAGGGATTGCTCGGCCAGCGGTCGGGCGCCAGGCAGCGCCTTGTGTCGGTGGTGTCCCAGAAATACCGAAAAGTCCGCTCGGTCAGCTCTTCCGAAAAGGCCGCCTCGGTCAGCGGCGCCAGCCGCGCCGGCGCGGCGGGGGCGGTCGAAGGCGGGGGAGCGGCGGTACAGGCGGCAAGCGCCAGAAGGGGCAAAGCGAGCGACCCGATCCGGAAAGACATTCAAAACTCCAAATAAACAGGCGCCCGGTCACGGGAGGGGGGTGTGACCGGACGCCCTGATCAACCGGTCAGAAAGAGAAGCCGGCTGAAACCTTTACCGTCCGCGGCGGATTTCCGCCAACCCCGATCCCCGAAATGCTCAGATATTGGGGCGACGACGGATCGTTGTTGTAATCGACATAGTTGCGATCGTTAAACAGGTTCAGGATGTCGACGCGCAGCCGCAGCCGCGATTCCTCGCTGATGAACCGGAACGGGATATATTTGGTGATCGCGATGTCCATCTGGCGGAAACCCCACAGATCGCCATTGCCGTCGGCTTCGTTCGAAATCACCTCGCGGACCGGATTGGCGCCGCCGACGCTGCGGAACGCCTTCAGATAGGGCGGCGACGCGATCTGGAACTTGCCCGACAGCGTCACCCCGATCGGCAGGTCGACCGATCCGGTGGCGACCAGGCGATGCTTGCGCACCCCGCTCGACCGCGTGATCGGATAATCTTCCAGCGACGGGAAATCGAGGCTGAAGACCTCGCCGAAGTTCCGGTTTTCCTCGGCCTCGGTGTAGGTATAGGTCGCCGAGAAGGTCCACGGCGAGGCCGCCGAGTAATTTTTGACCAGCTTCAGATAGCCCGTGTCGGCACTCGTCTCCAGCCCGTTGGTCCCGATGATGATCGAACCGAAGCCCGGGGGTGCAAAACCGAAGGGGGAGTCGGGCGCGGCCGGTGCCGGCGGGAAGAAACTGCCGTCGGGCCGGCGATTGCCGAGCAGATAGGCAAAGCCGTCCTTGCTCTCGATATGGCTATAGCCGATTTCGGCCTCGAACAGCGGCGTCACGCGGGCGCGGAAGCCCAGGCTCATCTGGTCCGAATAGGGCACCTTCAGGTCGTTGTCGATGAAACGAAGCTCGCGCCCGCCGCCCGGCCCGGCCTGCGCCAGCAACTGCGCGCGGCCGGCCTCGGTCAGATAGATCGGGTCGAACGGCACGCAGGTCGGCCCCGGCGCGCAGGTGTTGTTCGGATCGCCGGTGATGAAGTTGAAGGTGCGCGTCGTGTACGAACCGACGCTGATTTCCTGTTGCAGGAAATCGAACTGGTTGCGGTCGTACGAGCGCCCGATGCCGCCGAACACGACATAGCGCGCATCCTCGTCCAGCTCATAGCTGAAGCCGATGCGCGGTTGCCAGGCGCCCATGAACGCCTTCCGCTCGCTGCCGGTCGAAATGAAGTCGTTGATGTCGTAATCGGCGTTGACCAGGTTCGGATAATTGGCCGGCGACACCGCATTCACCGCGTCGGCGGGGTGGACGAAGTTCAGGAACGCCGGCGTCCGCTCATAATCCCAGCGCACGCCCAGGTTGAGCGTCAGCCGGTCGGTGACCTCCCAGTCGTCCTGCACATAGATGCCGAACTGGAAATTCTTCGAATTGATGATCGGGCTGCCATTGCCCGTCTGGGCGCCGAACTGGACGCGATAGGGAACGTCGTCGTTGAACGTGCCGCCGCCCGGATTGAACGCGGGGTTATAGGTATAGACGGGGTTGAAGGCATTGAGTTGCAGCGAATTGAGTTCGACCCATTTCGCCTTGGCGCCCACCTTGATCGTATGGCCCTCGAATCCGGTCCAGGTGAAGTCATTCTGGACGCCCCAGCCCTTCTGACCCTTTTCCTGATAGTTGCTGCCGCCGCCGATGCGCAGGATGTCGCCGCGCACGACGACGCCTGGCTGCGGATTGGTCGGCGACGGTCCGGCATAGGCGAACAGGAAGCCGTTGCCGAACTCGAATGGCGTCGGCGCCCATTTGACGTCTTCGTAGGTCACCTTGAAATCGTTGATCCAGCTATCGGCGGTATGTTCCCAGCGCGCGGTGCCGCGAAGTTCCTCGACATCCTGCGAACTGATCGTGCTGCGCGCGCCGATGCCGCTGCCCAGGAACTCGCCGGTTTCCTTGCGGAACTTGCCCGACACTTCGATCAGGTCGCTGTTCGACGGCTGGAAGCTCAATTTGCCGAAATACAAATCTTCGTTGAACGTCGCGTTCGTCGGCCCGAACACGTCCTGATATTCCGACGGGAAATAAGTGACCGGCAGGTTCAGCCCCGGTGTGACATCGACCGGATTCTGCTGACGCTTGCCTTCATAGGTCACGAAGAAGTGCAGCATGTCCTTGATGATCGGACCGCCGAGCGCGCCGCCGAACTGGAAATCCTTCGTCTTGATCTTCGAGCCGGTCAACTCGTTCGGCCGGCGGTCGCGGAAGCTCTGGTCCGTGTAGTCGATGAACGCTTCGCCGTGGAACTCGTTGGTCCCCGACTTGGTCACCGCGGTAATCGCCACCGAGCTGACCTGGTCGAACTCGGCTTTGTAGTTGGACGAAATGACGCGATATTCGCCGACCGCGAGCTGCGGGAACGGGTTGCCCTGCGTCGAATCCTGACCGGTGATGCCGTTTTTCAGGACATAATCCTTCTGCCCGACGCCATCGATGAAGATGTTGACGCTGCGGCTGTCCTGCGCGCCGCCCTGCAGCCGCGACTGGCCGTTGCCACCGGTGACGAACTGGACGCCCGGCGCCAGGTCGGCAAAGGCCAGGAAGTTGCGGTTGTTCTGCGGCAGCACCTCGATCTGGCGCTGGGTGATGTTCGATCCGACCTCACCGCCCTCCATCGAACGGATGCGCGTGCCGGTGACGATGATTGCATCGTCGGCGCCCTCGGCAATATCGCCCTCGGTGAAATCGAAATCGAGCACCGCGCTCTGGCCGACCGACAGGGTGAATTCGTCGGTGTTGCGCACCCCGCCGGGGGTGGTGATTTCCAGCCGATAGGTGCCCACCGGCAGCGATGCGATATTGTAGCTGCCGCCCGCGCCGACCGCGACGCTGCGCCGCAAGCCGGTGTTGACGTTGATCGCGGTGACCTGCGTCACGCCGCCGTCGGCGGTCACGGTGCCGCGCAGCGACGCGTTCGACACCTGCGCCGCTGCCGGCGCGACAAAACCGATGGCCAGCGCCGCACCGGCGCTGCTCCAGGCAAGCGCAGCGGCGAGCGTCCGGGTGCGCGACCGGCGCGCGTTATTGATCGAGATTTCACGCTGAAACTTCACGGCATCCTCCCTTTTTGTGCCCCGACATTTCCCGCTTTCGCCTGATTCGCTGGTCGGCCTTGCCACCGGTCAGCGACGAATCGCGGGAAATCGCGTCGTTGTTTTTTTGATTTGTAACCGGTTTCACGATGACTGTATAGGGGGAAGCGACACGGGGGCGCCGCGCCCGGATGCAGCCGGTTATCGGCTGATTTCTGGCGATGTGCGCTGCTAAATCAGATAGAAATCACCTGGGAAGGACGAATCATGTCGCCGACGCCGCGCAACCTCACACGCCTCACGCTGGCCGCGCTTTTGCTGACGACGCAGATGGCCCCTGCCCCGCTCCTTGCGAAACCGGCGGCGAAGGCGGCAGCGACGGCAGAGGTCGATGCCGCAGGCTGGATGCGCGCCGATCCAATGATGGATCGGTTCATCGCCGACCTGATGGCCAAGATGACCCTCGACGAAAAGATCGGCCAGCTCACCCTACTCACCAGCAATTGGGAATCGACCGGCCCGACGATGCGCGAAGGCTATAAGGAGGATGTTCGCGCCGGCCGCGTCGGCGCGATCTTCAACGCCTATACCGCCCAATATACCCGCGAGTTGCAACAGCTGGCGGTCGAAGGGACGCGGCTCAAGATTCCGCTGCTCTTCGGGTACGACGTGATCCACGGCCATCGCACCATCTTCCCCATATCGCTCGGCGAAGCGGCGAGCTGGGATCTTCAGGCGATCGAGAAAGCAGCGCGAATTTCCGCGGTCGAGGCATCGGCGGAGGGCATTCACTGGACCTTCGCGCCGATGGTCGACGTCGCGCGCGATCCGCGCTGGGGGCGCATCTCGGAAGGATCGGGGGAGGATGTCTATCTCGGCAGCCTGATCGCCAAGGCACGCGTCCGCGGTTACCAGGGCGACGACCTGTCGCGCCCCGACACCATCCTGGCTACCGCCAAACATTTCGCCGCCTATGGCGCGGCGCAGGCCGGGCGCGACTATCACACCGTCGATATTTCGGAGCGCACGCTGCGCGACGTCTATCTGCCGCCGTTCAAGGCCGCCGCCGACGCCGGCGCTGCCACCTTCATGACCGCGTTCAACGAAGTTGACGGCGTCCCCGCATCGGGCAGCCGCTATCTGCTCACCGACGTGCTGCGCGAAAAATGGGGCTTCAAAGGGTTCGTGGTAACCGATTACACGTCGATCAACGAAATGGTCCCGCACGGCTATGCAAAGGACCTGAAACAGGCGGGCGAACAGGCGATGGGCGCCGGCGTCGATATGGACATGCAGGGCGCGGTCTATATGGAAAACCTCGCCGAATCGGTTGCCGAGGGCAAGGTCGACACCGCGCGCATCGACGCCGCAGTGAAGGCGATCCTCGAGATGAAATATCGCCTCGGTCTGTTCGAGGATCCCTATCGCTATGCCGACCCGGCGCGCGAAAAAGCGACGATCTACAAGCCCGAGTTCCTCGATGCGGCGCGCGACGTCGCGCGCAAATCGATCGTGCTGCTCAAGAACAAGGACAATGCCTTGCCGCTGGCGGCTGCGGCCAAGTCGATCGCGGTGATCGGCCCGCTCGGCAACAGCAAGACCGACATGATCGGCAGCTGGTCGGCGGCCGGCGACCGCCAGACCCGGCCCGTGACCCTGCTCGAAGGAATGCAGGCCGGCGCGCGCAAGGGCACGACCGTCGCCTATGCCAAAGGCGCGAGCTACGCCTTCGAGGACGCGGGCAAGACCGACGGCTTTGCCGAGGCGCTGGCGCTGGCGCAGAAGTCCGACGTCATCGTCGCCGCGATGGGGGAGCGGTGGGACATGACCGGCGAGGCGGCGAGCCGCACCTCGCTCGACCTGCCCGGCAATCAGCAGGCCTTGCTCGAGGAACTGAAGAAGACCGGCAAGCCGATCATCCTCGTGCTGATGAGCGGCCGTCCGAACAGCATCGAATGGGCCGATGCCCATGTCGATGCGATCGTCGAGGCCTGGTATCCCGGCACGATGGGCGGGCACGCGATCGCCGACGTCCTCTATGGCAAATACAACCCGTCGGGAAAATTGCCGGTCACCTTCCCGCGCAACGTCGGGCAGGTGCCGATCCACTACGACATGAAGAACACCGGCCGGCCGATCGAGCTCGGCGATCCGGGGGCGAAATATGTCTCGCGCTATCTCAACACCCCGAACACCCCGCTCTACCCCTTCGGCTACGGCCTCAGCTACACCAGCTTCACCTATTCGCCCGTGACGCTCGACAAGGCGACGATCCGCCCGGGCGAAACGCTGACCGCCAGCGTCACCGTCACCAACAGCGGCGCGCGCGACGGCGAAGAGGTGGTGCAGCTCTACGTCCGCGACCTCGTCGGATCGGTGACGCGCCCCGTGAAGGAGCTCAAGGGCTTCCAAAAAATCATGCTGAAGCAGGGCGAGAAACGCACCGTCCACTTCACGCTGTCCGACACGGACCTGGCATTCACCCGCCAGGACATGAGCTGGGACAGCGAGCCTGGCGCTTACAAGCTGTGGATCGGCCCGTCGTCGGCCGCGGGGTCGGAAGCCGCGTTCGAACTGACAACGGCGCGGCAATAGCCGCTGGACGCCATAGAGCCAGCGCGCCCGCTTGCCGCGGCGCGCTGGCGGCGCTAGTCGCGATGGCGTGAGTCCGGCACAGCGTCCTTTGCCAGCATCGCTGGCCCCCTTCCGCTTCCCCGCCTTTCGCGCCATCTGGATCGCCAACCTCGCGTCGAACATGGGTTCGATGATCCAGTCGGTCGGCGCCGCCTGGCTGATGACCGAACTGACCACGTCGCACCTGTTCATCGCGCTGGTGCAGGCGAGCGCCACCCTGCCGATCCTGTTGCTCGGGGTGGTCGCCGGCGCGATCGCCGACAATTATGATCGGCGCGCGGTGATGCTGGCGGCGCAGGGCTTCATGCTCGCCGCCTCGGCGCTGCTGACCGTCGCGACCTGGTCGGGGGTGCTGACCCCGGCGCTGCTGCTGGCGTTCACGCTCGCGGTCGGGTGCGGCACCGCGCTCAATTCCCCCGCGTGGCAGGCGTCGGTGCGGCTGCAGGTCGGCCACGCCGACCTGCCCCAGGCGATCGCGCTCAACACCATCGCCTTCAACCTCGCGCGCAGCGTCGGGCCGGCGCTCGGCGGGCTGCTCATCTCGCTGACCAGCCCGGCGCTGGCTTTCGCCTTCAATGCGGTCAGCTATGTCGCGCTGATCGTTGTGCTGCTCCGCTGGCACCCCGACGTCACGCCACCGCGGCGGACGCCGATGCTGGGCGCCATCGCGACCGGCATCGGCTTCTGCATGGCGTCGCGGCCGGTGCGGCGTATCCTCGCGCGCGGTTTCGCCTTCGGCCTCGGCGCCGCGGGGTTCCAGGCGCTGCTGCCGTCGCTGGTGCGCGACCGCCTGCACGGCAGCGAGATCACCTATGGGCTGTGCCTCGGCGCCTTCGGCCTCGGATCGATCTTTTGCGCGCTGTGGATTGGCGCGGCGCGGCGGCGCTGGGGCAGCGACCGGGTGCTCGGCATCGCGGCGACCACTTTCGCGGCGATGATGGTGCCGGTTGCGCTGACCCAGAATCTGCTTGTCGTGCTCGCCGCCGCCTTCGTCGCGGGCGGGGCGTGGGTATCGACTTTCACGACGCTCAATGTCGCGATGCAATTGCGATCGCCCGAGGAGATATTGGGGCGCTGCCTGTCGATCTATCAGGCGGTGACCTTCGGCGCCCTCGCGCTCGGCGCCTATGTGCTGGGGCTCGTCGCCGACCTCACCTCGCTGTCCGCCGCGATCCTCGCGTCGGGCACGTGGCTGGCGGGCGCGGCGCTGATCCTGCGCATCGTCGCGCCGATGCCGCAGCGCGACGAAGGCCGCGTGCTGCCCTGACCCGCTTCGTCAGCCGGGAAACGCCGGCGCGCGGCTGACCATCGCCGGCAACGGACGCCCCATCACGCCGCCGAGCCATCCGGCCGCGGCGACGATTTGCGGCAAGGCCAGCCCGGTTGCGACGCCGCCGCGTTCGAGCAGATAGACGACATCCTCGGTCGCGACATTGCCCGCCGCCCCCGGGGCAAACGGACAGCCGCCGAGCCCGCCGAGCGCCGCATCGACCGTCGTCGCCCCCGCCGCTACCGCGGCCCAGACGTTCGCGACGCCGCTGCCGCGGGTGTTGTGGAAATGGACGCGCACCGGCAGCGCGCCAACCGCGTCGCGCACCCGGCCGACCATTTCACTGACCCCCGCGGGCACGCCGGCGCCGATCGTGTCGGCGAGCGCGATCTCGCGCGGCTCCGCGTCGGCGGCGCGCTTTGCCATCTCGACGACGCGGTCGATGGCGATCTCGCCCTCGAACGGGCAGCCGAAGGCGGTCGCGATGGTGATCTGTCCGCCCCGCCCCGCCGCCTTCGCCAGCCCGACGATCTCGATCGCGGCGGCGAGCGATTCGTCCGACGTCTGTCCCTGGTTGCGGATGCCGAAGCTGTCGCTCGTCACGCACACCGCGCCGAGTTCGTCGATGCGGCCCGTCGCGAGCGCGCGTTCGGCGCCGCGGCGGTTGAGCACCAGTCCGATGTAGGTGACGTCGCTGCGGTCGGGCAGCATCGCCACCAGCTCCTCGGCATCGGCGAGTTGCGGCACCTTGCCGGGATTGACGAAGCTCGTCACTTCGATCCGGCGCGCGCCGTAATCGATGGCGCGGCGGACGAGGTCGAGCTTGTCGGCGGTCGACACGATCGCGCGTTCGTTCTGGAGGCCGTCGCGGGGGCCGACTTCGACGATTTCGATGCTTCGTGGGGTCATCAATTTTGCCTATCATCGCGCATATCAAATAGCAGGTTGATAATTGCATAGCATTCTAAGTATATCGAATCCAGATCGCGTGATGCCGCGGGGACTGCCACAGGCAGCGCCGGGCGCCGAAAGGAATGCAATGACGGAACATGGGGGAGCGCTGGCGGGGATCCGGGTGGTCGAGCTGGGGCAGCTGATCGCCGGCCCCTTCTGCGGCCAGCTGCTCGGCGACATGGGCGCCGAGGTGGTGAAGATCGAACCGCCGGGCGGCGGCGACCAGATGCGCAACTGGGGCCAGGGCGACAAACCGAGCTGGTGGCGGGTGATCGCGCGCAACAAATATTCGGTCGCGGTCGACCTGCGCAGCGAAGACGGCCAGGCGCTCGCCCGCGAGCTGATCGCGAAAGCCGA
Source organism: Sphingopyxis sp. (assembly GCF_050916055.1). Lineage (GTDB taxonomy): Bacteria > Pseudomonadota > Alphaproteobacteria > Sphingomonadales > Sphingomonadaceae > Sphingopyxis. Next base: position 1,172,268 of record NZ_CP051527.1, on the reverse strand, counting down.
CATCCTCATCGAGAATTTCCGCCCCGGCACGCTCGAGAAATGGAACCTCGACCCCGCCGAGCTGCGCCGAACCAACCCCGGACTGATCGTCGTGCGGGTGTCGGGTTACGGGCAGACCGGCCCCTATTCGGCGCGCGCCGGCTTCGGCGGCATCGGCGAGGCGATGGGCGGCTGGCGCGGCATCGTCGGCTATCCCGACCTGCCGCCGGCGCGGATGGGCGTGTCGATCGGCGACACGCTCGCCGCGACCTATGGCTGCATGGGGGCGCTCGCGGCGCTCCACCACCGCAACCAGACCGGCGAAGGCCAGATCGTCGATTCGGCGCTGTACGAGGCGGTGCTGCAGGTGATGGAATCGACGGTCGCCGATTATTCGGCGAGCGGCACCAAGCGCCGGCGCACCGGATCGACCTTGCCGGCGATCGCGCCGTCGAACGTCTATCCGTGCAAGGACGGCGAATATCTGATCGGCGCCAACCAGGACGGGGTGTTCGCGCGGCTCGCCGCGGCGATGGGACGGCCCGAGCTGTCTCAGGACGACCGCTATGCGACGCACCGCGCGCGGGGGGCGCGGCAGGAGGAACTCGACGCGCTGATCGGCACCTGGACCGCGACGCTGACGATCGCCGAGCTGGAAGCGAAGATGCTCGCCGCCGCGGTGCCCGCGGGGCGCGTCTACGACCCCGAAGACATGTTCGCCGACCCGCATTTCGCGGCGCGCGAGGCGCTGGTGACGGTGCCCGACGACGAATATGGCACGGTGACGATGCAGGGCGTCTTCCCGAAGCTGTCGGCGACGCCGGGCGCGGTGCGCCGCCCCGCCCCGCTCACCGTCGGGCAGGACACCGACGAGATCCTGGAACGCTGGCTCGGCCGGGCGGGCGGCGCGGCATGATCACCCTCTATGGCGGCCCGACCCCCAATGCGCGCAAGATCGCGATCGCGCTGCTCGAAATGGGGCTGGAATGGCGGCTGGACTATGTCGACATCCTCGCCGGCGACCAGCTGACCCCCGCCTTCCTCGCGCTCAACCCGAACAACAAGACCCCGGTGATCGTCGACGACGACGGCCCGGGCGGCGAGCGGTTGGTGCTGTGGGAAACCGGCGCGATCCTGCTCTATCTTGCCGAAAAGACGGGGCGGTTCCTTCCCGCCGATCCGGCGGCGCGCGCGATCTGCTGGCAATGGCTGATGTTCCAGGTGTCGGGGGTCGGCCCGATGTTCGGGCAGGAGGCGCATTTCACCCATTATGCCAAGGACCGGCATGAGTATGCGATCGAACGCTACAGCCGCGAAGTCGACCGGCTGATGATGGTGCTCGACAAGCGGCTCGCCGAGTCCGAATGGCTCGCCGGCGACGCCTATACGATCGCCGACATGGCCACCCTGCCCTATCTGCGCCGCCAGCTGATCGAAAAGGCGGGGCGGTTCCCGCACGTCGACCGCTGGGGCGCCGCGATGCTCGAACGCCCCGCGGTCGCCGAAGGCATGACCGTCGGCGTCGCGCGCGCCGAGACGATCGAGGGCGGCCTGACCGGCTTCACCGACGAACATCGCGCGATCCTGTGGGGCGACCGGCAGCATGTGAAGCGGTGAAGGCGAAGGGCGGAATTGGGGTGGGGCATCGCTGTCATTCGGCAAATCAGCTCACGAGATACACCCCAAAGACAGTGTATGTGCCTTCTTCGCAGCCGCCTCCAAAAGAGCCAGCATTGATGGCCGCTACCGCCGCTTCAAGACTGCCAAACAGGCAATGCTCATTCACTTGCAGCTCGTCGGCTACCGAATTGCAGGACAGCGGCGAGTGTTCGAGATAATCTCCGAATACCACGACGTCATATCCAAGCAGCGAGAGAGCATCCCAGGCTGTTGGCACTTCGACAGCATCTTCGACTCCCGCTGAACGGACAGCCGACCTTGGACGCCAAGAGGCCGCGTCAAACTCCCAACCATCTGATTCGAGTTCCTGATCGAAGGCGGAATAGTAGAATAGCTTTGCTCCGCTCGTATCGACGCCAGCTTTGGCCGCGAGGGACCTGAGCACCTGTGGACTGTTCGCAACGCCGAAGCTGTTGTGTTGCCAAGCCTCCTGCACATCGACGACGTTATCGTTGACGCAGTCCGCAACGCTGCAGATGCCGTCAATGTGTCTCGAACCTGCGCCCAGCCATCCGGGCGGCGGCACGATGTGTTTCAGAAGGTAACCAGCGGCGAGCATCGTAGTCATCTATCAGCACAGCACCACGTCCGCCATCGGGCAGTTTGATGCCGCGAGATCCGGTGGGGCGACCGGCAGCATGTGAAGCGGTGAAGGCGGCGAGGGGCGGAATTGGTGCGATTCCAGACAATCCCCCTCCCTTTCAGGGAGGGGTTAGGGGTGGGTTGCGAGCGATAGCGAGCGGCGGTGAATATGCCGCCGTTGGCGGCTACCCACCCCCAGCCCCTCCCTAAAAGGGAGGGGAGCAGCAAAGTCCGCAACCGGCCGGAAGCGGGCGGTGCAGTTGGCATCAAGCCCTCCCCTTCAGGGGAGGGCAGCGAGACTTGCCAGCTTGCTGGCTAGTCGCAGCGGGTGGGGGGCATCGGCCTTACGCTACCCCGCGAGCCCCCACCCCAACCCCTCCCCTGAAGGGAGGGGCTTTTTTGGCCTCAACGAGCCGAAAGCCGCGTCAGCTAGTCAATTGGAAAGGCGCCCAGAGGCGCAGAGATCGCAGAGATGATGGCGATCGCTCTCTGCGATCTCTGCGGCCTCTGCGCGAAATATTTGCGGCATCGTCGTGGGCGACCGGCGGCAGTCGGCCATTTCCGATTCGCCGTTGCTCAGCGATGGGGCGGTGCCCGCTTTGGGGTGGCTTCTACACTTATCGTCATCCCGGACTTGATCCGGGATCCACTGCGGCGCCGAAGTCATGGATCCCGGATCAAGTCCGGGATGACGATAAGGAAACGATCCTCCCTGTCTCACCACGACGGCAAGGGTCAGGGGGCACAGGAGATCATACGCAAGCGTTCGACACCGCGTACCCCTCCACCAGCTTCGCTGGTCCCCCTCCCCGTTCCGGGGAGGATCGCTGCGTCCGCAACCGGTCGGAACCAGCTATTACCCAGCCTCAATCCGCCAGGGCGAGCCGTTCGTAACGGTCCATGTGATAGTCGGCGCTGCCGAACTGGCCCTCGATCATCGTCGCGCGCTTGAAATAATGGCCGATCGCCAGTTCCTGCGTGATGCCGATGCCGCCGTGGGTCTGGATCGCGTTCTGGCCGACGAACTTCGCGCCGCGCGCGACCTTGTTCTTGGCCGCCGACACCGCCGCCATCCGCGCGTTGGCGGGCAGGTCGAGTTTCAGCGTGCCCATGATCGTCATCGACCGCGCCTGTTCGACCTCCATGAACATGTCGACCATGCGGTGCTGGAGCACCTGGAATTTGGCGATCGGGATGCCGAACTGCTTGCGCTGCTGGGTATATTCCAGCGTGCCTTCGTGCAGTTTCTGCATCACGCCGGTCGCCTCGGCGCAGGTCGCGATCGTGGCTTCATCGACGATCTGCTCGATCAGCGGCAGGCCGGCGCCCTCGCCGCCCAGCAAGGCATCGCCGGGGATCGCGACATTTTCGAAATACACCTCCGACGCGCGGCTGCCGTCGACGGTCGGATAGTCGCGGCGCACGATGCCGGGCAGCTTCGCGTCGATCAGGAACAGCGACACGCCGTCGCGGTCGCGGCGCCCGCCGCCGGTGCGCGCGGTGACGAGCAGATGCGTCGCCCACGGCGCGGCATAGACGACGCTCTTGTGGCCGCTGAGCACATACCCCGCGCCGTCCTTTTTCGCGGTCGTGGTCAGGTTGGCGAGGTCGTAGCGGCCCTGCGGTTCGGCATAGGCGAAGGCGATGATCGCGTTGCCGGCGATGATTTCGGGGATCATCGCGTCGGCCTGCGCGCCGCCGACGGCTTTCAGCGCGCCGCCGGCGATGACGACGGTCGGCAGATAGGGCTCGACGCCCAGCACCTTGCCCAGTTCCTCCATGATGATCGCATTTTCCAGCGCGCCGCCGCCCAGCCCGCCATGCTCTTCGGCAAAGGGGGCACCCAGCATGCCGAGTTCCTGCGCCAGCGCGGTCCAGATTGCCGGATCGCGGCCCGTATCGCTGCCGGTGAATTTCTGGCGGGTGTCGAAATCATGGGTGTCGGCCAGAAAGCGCGACAGCGTGTCGCGGATCATGTCCTGCGTTTCGGTGTAGGTGAAATCCATTGTCTTATTCCTGATCTTATCGGTTCCCCGGCGAAAGCCGGGACCCAGTCGCGCCGCAGGCGGTCCTCACGGCCGCCCGAGACCCCGGATCGAGTCCGGGGTGGTTTTGGGTCAGAGACCCAAAACCATCTTCGCGATGATGTTGCGCTGAATCTCGTTCGAGCCGCCATAGATCGTCGTCTTGCGGACGTTGAAATAGGTCGGCGCGGCGCGATGCGCATAGTCGGGACCGATCGGATGCTCGTTGTCGCCTTCGCCGAAACCGCGGAAGTACGGCGCGCCATAATGGCCGACGGCTTCGAGCGTCAGTTCGGTCAACCGCTGCTGGATCTCGCTGCCCTTGATCTTGAGCAGGCTCGATTCGGGGCCGGGGCCTTTGCCGGCATTGGCGCCGGCGAGGCTGCGCAATTCGGTGAATTCGAGCGCGGTCAGATCGATCTCGAGCTCGGCGATCTTGCGTTTGAAGAAGGGGTTGGCGAGCAGCGGCTTGTCGCCGTCGAGTTCGGTGCGCGCGATCGCCTTGACCTTTTCGACGCCGCGCTTCGACGCCGCGACCCCGGCGATGCCGGTGCGTTCGTGCGCGAGCAGGAACTTTGCGCAGGTCCAGCCCTTGTTTTCTTCGTAAACGCGCTGCGACACCGGGACGCGGACGTCCTCCAGCCACACTTCGTTGACCTCATGCTCGCCGCCGAGCGTGATGATCGGGCGCACCGTGATGCCCGGCGACTTCATGTCGATGAGCAGGAAGGAAATGCCTTCCTGCTGCTTGGCATCCTTGTCGGTGCGGACGAGGAAAAAGCCCCAGTCGGCATGTTGCGCCAGCGTGGTCCAGGTTTTCTGGCCGTTGACGATATAATCGTCGCCATCCCGGACGGCGGTGGTGCGCAGGCTGGCGAGGTCGCTGCCGGCGCCGGGTTCGGAATAGCCCTGGCACCACCAATCCTCACCCGACAGGATCCGCGGCAGGAACCGGGCTTTTTGTTCGGGGGTGCCGAAGGTGTAGATCACCGGGCCGACCATCGCGAGCCCGAAGGGCAGCAGGCGGATGCAGTCGGCGCGCGCCGATTCTTCGGACCAGATGAACCGCTGCGTCGGGGTCCAGCCGGTGCCGCCATATTCGACCGGCCACGCGGGGGCGACCCAGCCCTTTTTGTACAGGATCTTGTGCCAGGCGAGGAAATCCTCCTTCGCCATCTCTTCGCCCTCGTCCTGCTTGGCGCGCAGTTCGGCGGGGTAATTTTCGGCGATGAAGTCGCGCACTTCCTGCTGGAAGGCGAGGTCTTCGGGGCTGAACTCCATGTCCATGACGATTCTCCCTTGGGCAATGCCGCCCTTATATTGTCGCTTCACGCTTACGTAAAGGTAAGTTGTCTTTTGCGACGCTTTGGGGTGGGAGCTTTGTCAACTTTGCCGTCCATGTCCAGCGCCATGCGCCGGCGCGGCGTTATCGGGTGACGACGACGACCGCGCCCTCGCTGGCGTAGGCGCCGCGCAGCGCGGCGAGCGCCAGCGTCACCGCGATCGCCTGGCCCTCGCGGGTCACCAGCTGCGAGGCGAGCCGCGCCGGAGCTCCGCTGTGCAGCAGCGCCTCGAGCGCGTCGGCGAACGCCGCCCGCTCGCCGATCGCGAGCAGCGCCGAAAAGCGCACGCGCCGGATCGCCGCGGCGTCGACCCCGATCATCCGGGTCAGCGCATCGTTGGCGTCGTCGATCGTCTCGCGCACCGAAATGCGCGCGATGCCGATACCCCCTGCCGTCTCGATCGCGTCGAGCGTCGCCTGGCGCGCATCGCCCGCGGCGAAATCGGCCATGGTTCCGCTGATGTCGCGAAAGACGATCGCGCCGCCGAGCGGCAGCGGAACGAGGTCGACGCGCAGCCAGCGCTGCGGCGCGAGCAGGCCCGGTATCTCGCCCGAAAACCGCTCGCGATGGTCGATCAGGCGCAGGATGTGCTGGTACAGCAGGCTCGCTTCGATGCCCGGCAGCGCCGCGGTGAGATCGGCGCCGATCAGCCGTGCCGCGGGGGTTTCGAGCAGGTCGCTGGCGGCGGGGTTGAGCGCCGCGATACGCCGCTGGCGGTCGATCAGGATCACCCCGTCGCGGATCGATTCGAGCAGCGCCGCCTGCGAATCGCGCAGCGCTTTCGCGCCGGCCGCATCGTCGGCGCCGTCAAGGCGGCGATAATCGGCGAGCGAGATCAGCACATGCGCGTCCTTGCCGTGGTGGGTGACGACGACGGGCTGCCGCGCGGCGTGGAGCCGCCAGCTCGCAAACCCGCGAATGAAATCCGCCGCCGCTACGCGCGGTTCGTGTACGCCCATCATCGCCTCCCGGTCGCTCTGCTGCCCATATGGCCTTATGGGCAGCGCGCGCGGAGGCTGGCCGGCGGAATGCTCCGAAGCGGCGCCGTTGTGGCGGTCAGACGAGCTTCGCCTTGCCGCAGCGCAGCGCGTTGACGCGCGCGTCGGCTTCGCCGAGGTGGACCCCGAGCACGCCGGTAATCTCGCCCAGCAAGCCGTCGAGCACCGGTGCGGTCAGCGCCACCGTATCGCCGACGAGCGCGGTCAGCGCGCCGAGGTTGAGTCCGAGGCCGAGCACCTTGACCTTGAGCTCGATGCGGTCCGACAGCGATTCGGCAGCGCCCGCGACCAGCCCGCCGCTCTCGACCGTCTTGACCTGGCCGCTGTCGATATCGTCGCGCGTAAAATCGACCGGCTTTTCGGCGAGGTCGGACAGGACCATCTCGGCCTTGCCGTCGATGCTGACCAGCGGCAGGCGCAGCAGGCGCGCCGGCTGCGGGTCGAGCGGGGTCTGCATATTGCGGAAATCGGCGTCGGCCACGGTGCCGATCGCGACGGTCGCCGGCGAGGTCGTCACCCCCAGCGTCACCGCGCTGCCGCCGCCGGCCTGGCAACGGATGTCGGTGATCCGCGCCGACGCCGAGCCGAGTTCGGCGAGCACCGGCACCTGCACCGCGGCGACCGGCGTCGCGACGCGCGCATCGAGTTTCAGCCGCACCTGCGCGGTGCGGACGATGACGTCGTTGGTGTCGGTCACCGCGATCAGCGGCGACTGCGCCGGCGGCTCGCCGATCATCAGCGCGACGTCGATCCCCGACCCGCCGGGCAGGTCGCTGGCGAGCGACAGGTCGAGCTGGCGGTTGGCGTTGCCGAGCAGCAGCATCGCACGCAGCAGGCTCAGCGCATTGACCTTCACCGGGTTCGCTGGGTCGACGCGGATGCTCGACGAGCGCGGCCCGAGGTCGATCGCGTGCGACGGGATCAGCGCGTGCGGCACGGCGCGCGCCGCCATATGCGCGATCACGTCCGCCCCGGCGCCGTCCGAGGCCCGCGCCAGCGCCGCCAGCACCTGCGGCAGCGTCACCTGGCTGTCGAGCGTCTGGCCGAAGGTCAGCACGTCGGCGTCGATCTCGGTCCGCAGCGCGTCGGAAAAGGCGAGCAGGTCGATGTCGGCGCTGGCGAGCGCGTTATAGTCCATCACCGACAGGTTGAGCTGGCTGCCGGTCAGCGCCGAGAGCAGCGCGTTGGGCACCCCGCCGTGCACCGCTGCAACGCGCGAGCCGAGCGAGAAAGCGGCATAGCCCTGCCGCGCGCCGGTGGCGGTGGCGCTGATCGCGCTGTCGGCGCGGCCGGTGACGAAGCGCCCGAAAAACAGCGGCCGGTCGCGCGTCAGGGTGATGCGCACCGCGTTGGGGGTGGTGCCGCCGGCGGCGAAGCGCTGTTCGGCGACGACGGCGGGATCGGCGACGTAGGTGCCCGCGGTCAGCGCCGCGATCTCGATGATGCAGCTGCAATTGGCGGCGATGATCCGCTGCACCGCGGCGCGTTCCTCGCCGGGGCGCGCGGCGGCGGCCATCGCGGCGGCATCGGCGATCCCCTGCAGCTTGCGGCGGTCGAGGTAGAGCGAGCCGAGGTCGACGGCGAGCGCCGCCGATCCGATCAGCATCGTCATCGCGAACGCCGACATGATGGTGATGCTGGCGCGGGTATCGCGGACGAAGCGGTGACGTCGGGAATGGGTCATGGTCAGTCCACCGGAAGTTCGAAGGTCGCGCGGGTGCGGATGACGGGGCTCGGCACCGGGACGAAGGCCGAGCGCAGGAAGCTGTCTTCGGGCGCGGTATAGGTGACCGCGACGGTGACCGCCTCGCCGCTTTCCGACACCGCGACGCTGCGCGTGGCGGGGGTGAAATGCCCGATGCTGGCGAGACTACGGTCGACGGCTCGGATCGCGATAGCCCGCCGATCCGCCCCATCGAGGCCCACGATCGCGGCGCGCGCGCCGTCGTTGGCGGCCTGCTGCACCGCGTGCGCGATCAGGAAATATTGGCCGTAGACGAGGATGCCCATCAAGAGCGCGAGGAACAACGGCAGCACGAGCGCCAGTTCGATCGTCGCCGCGCCGCGGACGCACGTCGCCAGCGCGGCGCGAAGGGCGGCACACTGGCGATGCGGACGGGAACAGGGGGTCGTGCGGGTCATGCCGCCAATGTGGCGGCAGGTCATGAAAAGCGGGTCGAGCGACGGCGGCGCGGCTTTTGCGCAATTTACATATTATCGGCGCGCCATAACGCACGCGAAAGCGCGGTTCCCGGCCTTCCTTAACGAAGGGCTGACGCGCCCGGTCACCGCCGCGCTGCAAATTGCGTAAAAGCCGACCGGCGTTATTCGGCGCTCGCCTGCGGTTGCAGCTTGTCCTGCGTGCGCAAATCGAAATCCGACGCGTCGTGCCGTTCGTGCAGCTGGCTCGCCGGATCGCCGGTCACGCGGTTGACCATCCGGCCGCGCTTGACCGCCGGGCGGGCGGCAAGCTGGTCGGTCCAGCGCTGCACATTCTTGTAATCCTGAACCTGGAGGAATTCGCCGGCGTCATAGACCAGCCCCTTGGCGAGCGCGCCGTACCACGGCCAGATCGCCATATCGGCGATCGAATAGTCGGCGCCCGCGATATATTCGCTCTCCGCCAGCCGGCGATCGAGCACGTCCATCTGGCGCTTCACCTCCATCGCATAGCGATTGATCGGATATTCCTGCTTCGTCGGCGCATAGGCATAGAAGTGGCCGAAGCCGCCGCCGAGGAACGGCGTGCTGCCCATCTGCCACATCAGCCACGACAGGGTTTCGGCGCGCTGCGCGGGGTCGGTGGGCAAGAAGGCGCCGAATTTTTCGGCGAGATGGATCAGGATCGCGCCCGATTCGAACACCCGGATCGGATCGGCACCGCTGCGATCGACGAGCACCGGGATCTTGCTGTTCGGATTGGCGGCGACATAACCGCTCGAAAACTGGTCGCCTTCGCCGATGTTGATCAGCCACGCATCATATTCGGTGCCGCCATGGCCCGCCGCGAGCAGTTCCTCGAGCATCACCGTCACCTTCACCCCATTGGGGGTGCCGAGCGAATAGAGCTGGAGCGGATGCTGGCCGACCGGCAAGTCCTTGTCGTGGGTCGGCCCGGCGATCGGACGGTTGATATTGGCAAAGCGCCCGCCGCTGTCCTTGTCCCAGGTCCACACCTTCGGCGGCACATATTCGCTGTTATCGGTCATCGACGGCTCCTCGGTTGAATTTTATACTGACCGGTAACTTAAGGAGCGATGGCCGGTCCGTCCACCCCGCGCGGTCAAATAATCTTTGCCGCGCGCAAAGCCGCGATCGCGTCGGCGTCATAGCCGACCTCGGCGAGGATCGCGTCGCTGTGCTCGCCGACCTGCGGCGCGCGGACGGCACCGACTTTCGCACTGGCCGACAGGCTGATCGGGGCGCGGATGACGGGTATTTCGCCGGCAGCGCCGGGATAGGCGACCGGTTCGACGATCGCCATCGCGGCGACCTGCGGCTGCGCCAGCGCTTCGCCGGGTCGCAGCACCGGCGCCGCGGGCACCCGCGCCGCGCCAAGTTCGGCGATCGCGTCTGCACTGCGGCGCGCGATGCACCATGTCTGCATGATCGCACTCAGTTCCTCGCCATTGTCGCCGCGCAGGATATCGCTTTTGTACAGGGGGTCGTCGATCAATTCGGGGCGCCCGACCAGCGCCGCCCAGCGCGCGAAGATGGCGCCGCCGACGATCTGGGTGACGATCCAGCCGTCGCGGGTGCGAAAAATATCGGTCGGTCCCGAACTGAAGCTGCGGTTGCCGATCGGCGGGCGGTCGATGGCGTTGAGCGCGTGATCGATGGTCAGCGCGTTCGACATCGCGAGCGCGGTGCCGAGCAAAGATCCCGAAACGCACTGCCCCTTCCCCGTCGTCTCGCGTTCGCGCAGCGCGACCATCACCCCGAACGCGCAGTGCAGCGCGGTGCCGAAGTCGACATAATTGACCTGCGCGCGATACGGCTGGTCGGCGGTGCCGGTGAGATGGACCGTCCCCGACATCGCCTGTCCCACCGCATCGAAGCCGACGCGGCGTGCCAGCGGTCCGTCGCTGCCGAAGGCCGAGGCGGTCGCCAGGATGATGCGCGGGTTGATCGCCGACAGGCTGTCGAAATCGAGATCGAGCTTGACGAGGGCATCGTGCGGCAGGTTGGCGACGACGACGTCGGCGGTCGCGACCAAGCGGCGCACCACCTCGCGCCCCTCGGCACTGCCGGGTTTCAGCGTCAGGCAGCGCTTGGCGCGGTTCATCTGCATGAACATCGCGCCCGACCCGTCGGCCGCCACCGGCACCGTGTAGCGATCGTCATTGCCGCCGGGCGCTTCGATGCGGATGACGTCGGCGCCATAGTCGGCGAGCAGCGCCGCGCAATAGGGACCCGCGATATAGCGGCCGAAATCGAGGACTCGTATTCCCTTGAGCGGCACCCGTTGCTCTCCCGCCGTTTTCTATCGGTCGGGCTAGCAGCCACCTGTCGAGCGTGCCAGCGCCTTCGTCGAAACCTGTCGCTTGCATGTTCGTTACAGGGTCATATGGTCGGCAGATAATTTCAATCGGGGATAATGATATGGCGCGCTTCGCTCTCGCCCTTGCGGCGACTTTGGCTTGTTCGACTTCGGTTTTTGCGCAGCAGGCGGCGCCAACGCCCGCCGCCGACGCCAAGCCGGAGAAATGGGACGTGAACGCGCCGCCAGGCATGACGACGCGCAAGGTGCCGATCGCGGTCGACGAGGGCAGCTGGATGAACGTCGATGTTGCGCCCGACGGCCGCACGATCGCCTTTGACCTGCTCGGTGACATTTACACCATGCCGATCGAAGGCGGCATCCCGACGCGCATCGCAGAGGGGCTGGCGTTCGAGCATCAGCCGCGCTTTTCGCCCGACGGCCGGCGGATCGCCTTCGTTTCCGACGCGGGTGGCGGCGACAATATCTGGCTGATGAACCGCGACGGCAGCAGCAAGGTCCAGCTGAGCAAGGAAGATTTCCGCCTTCTCAACCAGCCGAGCTGGAGCCCCGACGGCCAGTTCATCGTCGCCAAGAAGCATTTCACCACCGGCCGCTCGCTGGGCACCGGCGAGGTGTGGATGTATCATGTGTCGGGCGGCGCCGGGGTGCCGCTGGTCAAAAAACCCGACGAGCGCCACCAGAAGGAACTGGGCGAGCCGGTCTTTGCCGCCGACGGCAAGAGCGTCTTCTACACGCGCAACGTCACCCCCGGCCCGATCTTCGAATATGCGCAGGACAGCAACACCGACCTGTTCCATATCGAGCGTTACGACCTGGCCGACGCGACGGTGAGCACCGCGGCGTCGGGCGCCGGCGGTGCGGTGCGGCCGACCCCCTCACCCGACGGCAAGCGGCTGGCCTTCGTCCGCCGCGAAGGGACGCAGTCGAAGCTGTACGTCAAGGATCTCGCCTCGGGCGCCGAGCGCAAAGTTTATGACGCGCTCGATCAGGATGTGCAGGAAACCTGGGCGGTGACCGGCGTCTATCCGAACATGGCCTGGACCCCCGACAGCACCGACATCCTGTTCTGGGCCGGCGGCAAGTTGCGCCGCGTCGGCGCCGGCGGCGGCGACGCGCGGATCATTCCTTTCCGCGTCGACGACGACCGGGTGATCGTCGATGCGACGCATCCGGCGGTCGAGGTCGCCCCCGACAGCTTTACGACCCAGATGCCGCGCTGGGCCGAAGTGTCGCCCGACGGGCGCAGCGTCGTGTTCGAAACGCTGGGCAAGCTTTACGTCAAGCCCGCCACCGGCGGCACCGCGCGGCGGCTGACCGCCGCGAACGACGATGCGATGGAAGCGTGGCCGAGTTGGTCGCGCGACGGCAAGTCGCTGGTCTTCGTGCGCTGGACCGACACCGGGCTTGGCGAGATTCATGTCGTCGGCGCCGGCGGCGGCACCTCGCGGAAGATCACCGGGGTTCCCGGCCATTATGCCGAACCGCGCTTTTCGCCCGACGGCAAGACGATCGTGTTCGAACGCCGCGGCAGCGGCGGGTTGACCTCGGCGCGCTGGAGCGAAGACCCCGGCGTCTATCGCATCGCCGCGGCGGGCGGCGCCGCCGAGCGGGTCAGCGGCGACGCCGCCAAGCCTCAATATGGCGCGACCAGCGACCGCATTTTCATGGTCACCGCGGCCGACGGCAAGAGCCAGCTCGTCAGCACCGACATGAGCGGACAGGACAAGCGCGTCCACGCCAATGGCGAACTGGTCAGCGACTATGAAATCTCACCCGACGGCCGCACGCTGGCGTTTCGGCAGAATTACGATGCCTATGTCACCCCGCTGATGCCGGGCGGACAGGATGTCACGCTGGGCACCAAGAGCGCCGCGCTGCCGGTGACGCGGGTCAGCGGCAGCGGCGCCGACTATATGCACTGGTCCGACGGCGGGCGGCGCCTGCACTGGAGCCGCGGCGCGACCTTGTTCAGCGCCGACCTGGCCAGTCTGTTCGCGACCGCGCCGGTCGACGACAAGGCGCCGAAGTTCACGCCCCCCACCGACGGCGTCTCGCTGGCGATGACGCAGCGGGCGGCGAAGCACCGGGGGACCGTCGTCATCACCGGGGCGCGGATCGTCACCATGGCCGACACCGACGGCGGCATCATCGAAAATGGCGCGATCGTCATCGAGGGCGACCGCATCGCCGCGGTCGGCCCGGCGGGTGCGATCACCGTACCGGCGGGCGCCGTCACCGTCGACGCCGCGGGCAAGACGATCGTCCCCGGCTTCGTCGACGCCCACGCCCATGGCAGCCACGGCGACGACGAGCTGGTGCCGCAGCAGAACTGGTCCGAAATCGTCAATCTGGCGATGGGCACGACGACCAGCCACAACCCGTCGTCGCGCGCATCGGAAATCTTCGTGTCGTCCGAAATGCAGCGCGCCGGGTTGATCCTGGCGCCGCGCATCTTTTCGACCGGCGAGATCATCTACGGCGCCAAGGCGGCGGGGGTCTATGCCGAGATCAACGGCTATGACGACGCGCTGGCCCACGTCCGCCGCCTGAAGGCGCAGGGCGCGCACAGCGTCAAGAACTACAACCAGCCGCGCCGCGACCAGCGCCAGATGGTGGTGAAGGCGGCGCAGGCCGAAAACATGCTCGTCGTGCCCGAGGGCGGCTCGCTCTATACGATGGACGTCTCGCTGATCCAGGACGGCAATTCGACCGTCGAGCACAACATCCCGCTGCACACCTTCTATCAGGATCTGGTGCAGCTGTGGGGGCAGACCAAGACCGATTATACGCCGACATTGGTCGTGACCTATGGCGGGCCGGCGGGCGATCCCTATTGGCGCGCCCACACCAATGTGTGGGAGCATCCGATCCTGACCAAGCATATCCCGCCGACCGAACTCGCCGCGAACAACAAGCGCCGGGTGATCGCGCCCGAGGGCGATTATGTCGACGACGATTCGGCGCGCGAGGCGGGCAAGATCGCCGCGACCGGGCGGATGGTGTCGATCGGCGCCCACGGCCAGCAATCGGGGTTGGGCGCGCACTGGGAAATCTGGTCGTTCGTGCGCGGCGGGTGGAGCAACATCGACGCGCTGCGCGCCGCGACGATCATGCCGGCGACGTCGCTGGGCTATGCGAAGGATGTCGGGTCGCTCGAGCCGGGGAAGCTGGCCGACCTGCTCATCCTCGACGCCGATCCGACGCAGAATATCCGCGCGACCGAGCAGATCCACCGCGTCATGCTCGGGGGGCGGCTGTACGATCCTCTGACGATGAACGAAGTTGCGACCGGCGATGCAAAGCGGGCGCCCTATTGGTGGGAGGCCGACAAGCCCTGAACCCGTGCGCGGTTCGTCGCTTTTGTGACTAGAGGGTTGCAACGGCGGCGGACCATCGCTAGGGCGCACTCCTCTCAGCGAGGAGAGTTGGCTGAGTGGTCGAAAGCGTCGCACTCGAAATGCGAAGTGCCGGCAACGGTACCGAGGGTTCGAATCCCTCACTCTCCTCCATTTTCCGTCCCGATCGACCACCGGACGGACGGCGCCGCGGGCGACAACATGCTTGAAACGCCGGGGAATCGTCATAGATAAACAGATATGACGGCCAAAGCCCCACCCGCTTACCACGAGTCCCCGCCCCCCGGCGTCGTTGCGCCGCTGATCGAGCGCGCGCGCTTTGCGCCCGGCGACATCGTGCGCCACCGGATGTTCGATTTTCGCGGGGTGATTTTCGACGTCGATCCGGTCTTCGCCAACAGCGACGAATGGTATGAAGCGATTCCCGAGGACATTCGCCCGGCGAAGGAACAGCCCTATTACCACCTGCTCGCCGAAAACGAGGAATCGTCGTATATCGCCTATGTCAGCCAGCAGAATCTGGTCGGCGACGCGGAGCATGGCCCGGTCGACCATCCGCAGATCGATGCGATGTTCGACGGGATCGAGCGCGGTCGCTATCGCGTCCGCGCGATCCACCGCCACTGATCGTACGGATCAGGCCTTCAGTTTCCAGCCCGAGACCAGCAACCGGTAGGTGAGCGCGCCCAGCGCCACGGTCATCGCGAGCAGCACGCCCAGCGCCGTGAGCACGGGGTTGGCGATCGTCGAATCGACGGTGCCGATGAAGCCGTAGCGAAAGCCCATGATCGCATAATAGACCGGGTTGCCGTGCGCGACCGCCTGGAACCACGGCGCGAGCCGGTCGACCGAATAGAAGGTGCCCGACAGAAGCGCGAGCGGGGTGACGACGAAATTGGTCACCGCGGCGGCGTGGTCGAACTTTTCGGCCCAGACCGAGGTGATCAGCCCCAGAAAGCCGAGCATCGCGGCGCCGAGCACGCCGAACGCCGCCACCGCCCACGGATAATCGGGCATCACATGCACCCCCGGCCACAGCAGCATCGCGAGCCACAGCGCGACCCCGACGAGGATCGCGCGGGTGATCGCGGCGCCGACGAGCGCCAGCATCAGTTCGCCGACGCCGAGCGGCGGCATCAGATAATCGACGATCGTCCCCTGGATCTTGCCGACCAGCAGCGAGAAGCTGGCATTGGCGAAGCTGTTCTGCAGCATCGCCATCATGATCAGCCCCGGCGCGATGAAATCGGCGAAGGGAACCCCGATCACCGAGCGCCCCGCACCGCCCAGCGCGACGGTGAAGATGACGAGGAACAACAGCGTCGTGATCGCCGGCGCCCAGATTGTTTGCAGCTGCACCTTGAAAAAGCGCCGCACCTCCTTGACATAGAGGGCCTTCATCCCGGGCACGTTGAGCGTCCGGATATGGGGGACACCGGGCTCCGCAAACGGCGGGGTCGCGGCAAAATCGCCGGAGTCGGGTCGCGAAATTTGGGGCTGGTCGTTCATGACGTTCTCGCCTATCGCCTCCCCGATCTTACCGCAAGCTGGGCTTTGACGGGGCCGGTCCCGAAAGGATCGCCGCCAGGCTCGCGGCGTGGAACGACAAGGAATTGATCATGTCATGGACCGATGAGCGCATCGAAAGCCTGCGCACCATGTGGGAAAAGGGTCTGACCGCCAGCCAGATCGCCGACGAACTGGGCGGCGTCAGCCGCAACGCGGTGATCGGCAAGGCGCATCGCCTCGGCCTGAAATCGCGCCCGTCGCCGGTGAAGGCGACCGAAAAGGTCGCCAAGCCCGTCAAGGCGCCCGCCGCGCCGAAACCCTTGGCCGCGGCGCCCGCCGCCGCCCCGCGCGCCGCGGCGCCCGCCCCCGCGCGCCCGACGCCCACTGCACCGAAGCCCGAGCCGCGCCCCGCCGCGGCGGACGCGAGCGGCGATGAGCCGGCCGCCGATGCGCCGCCGCCCAAGCCCGATGCGCCGCGCATCGTGTCGATCGGCCCCGGCGGCTTCATCCGCCAGGGTCCGGGCGACCAGCAGGCACCGATCCCGCCGGCGCCGCCGCGCCGCCTGGTGCCTGCCAAGCCGAGCGCCGAGATTGCCGACAAGACGAGCCTGCTCGACCTCAACGACCGTATCTGCCGCTGGCCGATGGGGCATCCCGGCGAGCCCGATTTCCACTTCTGCGGCGTCGCTGTGAACCCCGGCTTTCCCTATTGCGTCGAGCATTGCGGCCGCGCCTATCAGGCGCAGCTGCCGCGCGGCACCCGCCGCCCGCCGCCGCCGCCGCCGTTCGGCGGGCCGCGCGTGCGGTGAAGCCCTTCGGGCAGGAGTTCGAATTCGCGCGCGCGCTCGGCCTGCAAATGGTCGAACGCGGCGACGGGCGCTGCACGATGGCGATCGACGTCGACAAGCAGCGGCATTTCAGCCCGCAGGGCGCGGCGCATGGCGGGGTCGCCTATTCGCTCGCCGACACCGCGATGGGCGGCGCACTCACCAGCCTGCTCGATGGCGATCAGTGGTGCGCGACGCTGGAAATCAAGTTCAACTATCATGTCCGCGTCGGCGAAGGCCGGCTGACCTGCGAGGCCGAGGTGCTGCACCGCGGCAAGCGCGTCGCGAACATCGACGCGCGGCTGTATCAGGACGGCCGCCTGGTCAGCAGCGCCAACGGCAATTTCGCGATCTTCGCCGCCCCCATGACATAACATGAAAAAGGCGCCGGACCTTGCGGTCCGGCGCCTCCGTCATGCTGCGATCCGGGTGGATCAGAAGCGGAAGTTCAGCGATGCCCGCACGCTGTGGGTGCGGAAATTGTCGTCGCTGCGCTGGATGTCGGTGCCGCCGCCATTCAGCAGGAACGGGTTGGTGGCCGGGGCGGTGCCCGGACCGACGTTGACTGTGTAATCGTCGTCCTTCACGTCGGTGTAGAGATATTCCATACCCAGCGAGATATTCTGGGTCAGCATCGCCTCTGCACCGCCGCCGGCGGCATAGCCCCAGCCGTTGGTCTTGCCATTGTCGGCAAAGCTGTTCGCGCCGTTGGTCGTCGTGAAACGATTGTCGAGGCGGGCATAAGCGCCGCCGCCGGTGGCATAGAACAGCACGCCGCCGCCGGGGGTATAGCCCGCGCGCAGACGCGCGCCGGCCTGCCAGTCGGCTTCGCGGCTCATCGTGTAGCTGGCGGGCGTGGTCGAAAAGCCGCTGACGCTGTCGCGCGCTTCGCTGCGGCCGCCTTCGACGACGACGCCGACGACGAAATTGCCCATACGCTTGTCGAAACCGGCGCGGGCGAGATATTCGAAGCCATCCTTGTCGTTACGGCAGCCGATGTTGCCGCTGCTGGTGGCAGCGCCGCCGCAGAAGCCCGGCGAAAAGGCATTGGCGCCTGCCGCGGTGTTGACCGGCTCACCGAAGGTGCCGTCCTGGTTGGTGTCGAAAACCAGCGTTTCGTCGGCATCATTGCCCTGCACCGTGTAACCGCCGACCAGGCCGACATAGCCGCCGTTGAAATCCTGCGAGGTGTCGCGATTGTCCTGCGCCATGGCAGGCACGGCAAGCGCACCAGCCGCGACCGCAGCGAGGAGAGAAATCGTCTTCATTTTTGTAACTCCGCTTCTTTTTTGATGACTTTGCAGTCGCCGGCCAAACCATTGGCGCAGCGCCAAAGTTCCTGAAAAAAGCCAAAATGCGACGAACCGAGCAGACCGCGAGCCATGGCGGACGGCGGCAACAGCCACCTTGCCAGCGGCCTTGGCACGCCCCTATAGCCGGGGCATGAGTCACGATTTGTTCGACACCGCCGGCCCCGCGGCCGACAGCTACAACGCCTCGCAGATCGAGGTGCTCGAAGGGCTGGAACCGGTGCGCCGCCGCCCCGGCATGTATATCGGCGGCACCGACGAGCGCGCGCTGCACCATCTGGCCGCCGAAGTCATCGACAACAGCATGGACGAGGCCGTCGCCGGCCACGCCAATCGCATCGAAGTGACCCTTGATGTTGGCAATCGACTGACCGTCACGGACAATGGTCGCGGCATTCCGATCGATCCGCACCCGAAATTCCCGGGAAAATCGGCGCTCGAGGTCATCATGACCACCCTCCATTCGGGTGGCAAGTTCGAGGGGAAGGCCTATGCGACCTCGGGCGGCCTGCACGGGGTCGGGATCAGCGTCGTCAATGCGCTGTCGAGCGAAACCGAGATCGAGGTCGCCCGCAGCAAATTGCTCTATCGCCAGCGCTTCGCGCGTGGCGCCCCCGTCGGCGGCCTCGAAGAGCTTGGCCCGACGCCCAACCGCCGTGGCACGAGCGTGTCCTTCGTTCCCGATCCCGAAATCTTCGGCGATCACCAGCGATTCAAACCGCAGCGGCTTTACCGCATGGCGCGGTCGAAGGCCTATCTGTTCGCTGGCGTCGAAATCCGCTGGAAATGTGCGCCCGAGCTGATCGGTGACGACACGCCCGCCGAGGCGACGTTCCAGTTCCCCGGCGGCCTTGCCGACCATCTGAAGGAACAGATAGGTACGCGCGAATGTGCGACCGCCGAACCGTTCATCGGACGCCAGGATTTTCCGGGCGACCAAGGCCGCGCCGAATGGGCGATCGCATGGCCCTTATGGTCCGACGGATCGTACAGCTGGTACTGCAACACCATCCCCACCCCCGCCGGCGGAACCCACGAAGCGGGGCTGCGATCGGCACTGACCAAGGGTTTGCGCGGCTTCGGCGAGCTGATCGGCCAAAAGAAGGCGGCACAGATCACCGCCGAGGATGTTTTCAACGGCGGCGAGATGATGTTGTCGGTGTTCATCCGCGATCCGCAATTCCAGAGCCAGACCAAGGACCGGCTGTCGAGCCCCGAAGCCACGCGCTTCGTCGAAAATGCGGTGCGCGACCATTTCGACCATTTTCTGTCGGACAATATGGATCGCGGCCGCGCGCTGCTCGGCCTGATCCTCGACCGCATGGACGAGCGGCTGAAGCGCAAGGCCGAGCGCGAGGTCAAGCGCAAGACCGCGACCAGCGGGCGCAAGCTGCGCCTGCCCGGCAAGCTCACCGACTGTGCGAACGACGGCCCCGAAGGCACGGAATTGTTTATCGTCGAGGGCGACAGCGCCGGGGGCAGCGCCAAGCAGGCGCGCGACCGCAAGACGCAGGCGATCCTGCCGATCCGCGGCAAAATTTTGAACGTCGCGAGCGCGAGCAACGACAAGATCCGCGCCAACCAGGAGATCGCCGACCTCGCGCTCGCGCTTGGTTGCGGGATGCGCAAGGATTGCGACGCCGACCGGCTGCGCTACGAAAAAATCGTCATCATGACCGATGCCGACGTCGACGGCGCGCATATCGCGACCCTGCTGATGACCTTCTTTTTCCAGGAGATGCCCGACATCGTGCGGCGCGGGCATGTCTATCTGGCACAGCCGCCGCTGTACCGGCTGACCGCGGGCAACACGTCGGCCTATGCGCGCGACGATGCGCACCGCGCCCAGCTGGAAGCGACGGTGTTCAAGGGCAGGAAGGTCGATGTCGGCCGCTTCAAGGGCTTGGGAGAAATGAACCCCAACCAGTTGAAAGAAACGACGATGGACCCGGCGACGCGCGCGATGTTGCGCGTCACGCTACCGCAGGAATATGAGGAGCGCCACCTCGTCAAGGATCTGGTCGACCGCTTGATGGGCAAGCATCCCGAGCATCGTTTCCAGTTCATCCAGGCGAATGCCGCGACGCTCGACGAAGCGGCGATCGACGCCTGACGAAAATTAATTTCACGCCTCCGTCAGAAAGCCGCCGCCCCGCCGACTAAATGGGTATGCGACACGAAAGATGGGAGACCGGAGTGGCCGAGGGGGATCAGGATCGGCTGTTTGCAGAGGCGGTGGAGTGCTTCGGCGGCGCGCTGGCCCGTCTGGCGCGCGGTTATGAAGCCGACCCCGAACTGCGCCGCGACCTCGAACAGGAGTTACAAGTCGCTTTGTGGCAAAGCCTTGCCGGTTTCGACGGCCGCTGTTCGCTCAGCACCTGGGTGTGGCGCGTCGCGCACAACCGCGCGACATCGCATATGCTGGCGAACAAGCGCCATGCGCAGCGCGGCTGGTCGTCGATCGAGGATGTCGAGATCGCCGATGCCGACGCCACCCCGTTCGAGCGCGCCGACAGCGAGCGCGCAATGGCGTCGATTCTGGCGATCATCGACCGGCTCGATCCGCCCGACCGCCAGATATTATTGCTCTATCTCGAGGGGGTGGCGGCGGGCGAAACCGCGGCGGTGACGGGGGTCTCCCCCGACGTCGTCGCCGCCAAAATCCACCGTTTCAAAGCTATGCTGACGCGCCGCTTTGCCGGCGCCGGAGACGTCCGATGACCGATTATTCCGAAGACCAGGGCCTGCAGGCGCTGTGGCGCGCCAGCGAGCCGGTGTTCGTGCCGCTGCCGCTCGACGAGATCAAGCGCCAGGCGGGCCGATTCGGCGATGCGATCCAGCGGCGCAACCGGCGCGAATATCTCGCCGCCGCGCTCGTCGTTGCCGTGTTCGCGGTCTATGCGGTGATCTTCACCGAACCGCTGGTCAAGCTCGGCAGCCTGCTCGTCATCGCCGGGACGCTGGTCGTCGCATGGCAACTCGCCCGCCGCACCTCGCGCCCCGATCCCGCCGCCGAGGCAGAGGATATCACCGGCCATTATCGGGCGCGGCTGGTGCGCGAGGAGCATATGCTGGCGCGCGTCGGTCGCTGGTATCTGGCGCCCTTCGTGCCCGGCCTCATCCTGTTCCTGCTGGGCCAGGCGAAGGCGAGCGGCATGGGCGGATCGCTGCTGTTCCTGCTCGTCGTCGCGCTCCAGCTGCTGGTGTTCGGCGGCGTGTGGCTGCTCAACCGCCGCGCCGCGGCCCTGCTGCGCGCCCGCATCGCCCGGATCGACCAGGCGCATATGTTCGAAGGAGATGACCGATGACCAAGACGATGTTCGCCGCGCTGCTGACCACCGCGATGACCCTGCCCGCGACGGCGGCGCTGGCGCAGCAGGCGCCGGAGGCGACCGCGACGGCCGACACCGCATTCGCGCAGCGCGCCGCCCAGCTGGTCGACCTGCTGGCCGGGCGGGTCGCCTATGGCGACTATTTCGCCCCCGATTTTCAGGCGGCGCTGCCCGAGGCGCAGTTCAAGGCGGTGACCGCCAATCTGCTCGCGCAATATGGCCAGCCGGTGGCGGTCGAAAAGGCGACATCGGCCGATGGCCGGCTGGGCACCGTGCAGCTCCGCTTCGAAAAGGGCGTCGGCACGATCGCGCTCGAAGTCGCCGCGGCGCCGGGCGACAAGGTGGCCGGTCTCAGGTTCACCGGCTTCACGATGGCCGACGACAGCTTCACCAAGGTCGCCGCCGAACTCGCCGCGCTGCCAGGGACGACGGGCTTTCTCGTCGCCGAGCTGGAGGGCGACGCGGTCCGGCCGCTCGCTGCCGCCAATGCCGACCGCCAGCTCGCGATCGGTTCGACCTTCAAGCTTTATGTGCTGGACGAACTGGCGGCGCAGGTCGCGGCGGGACAGCGCCAATGGTCCGACGTCGTGCCACTGTCGCACGCCAGCTTTTCGTCGGCGGGCACCGCCAACTGGCCGAAGGACATGCCGGTGACGCTGCAGACGCTTGCCAACTGGATGATCTCGGTCAGCGACAATGGCGCGACCGACACGCTCATCCACCTGCTCGGGCGCCAGAATATCGAGGCGCGGATGCAGCGCGCCGGGCACAGCGCGCCGTCGCGCAACATTCCCTTCCTCACCACGGTCGAAGCGTTCGCGCTCAAGGGCAATAATTTCAACGATTTGCGGCCCGTGTTTATCAAGGGCGACGATGCCGCGCAGCGGAGGCTGATCGAGGACAACCAGAGCCGCCTGACCCTCGCCAACGTCGATGGGGTCAGCTTTTCGGGCGGCCCGCGTTTTATCGACGATCTCGAATGGTTCGCCAGTCCGAACGATATCGCGCGCGCGATGGTCGACCTGCGCGCACGCCAATCGGAGCCGGCGATGGCGGCGATGGCGATCAACAATGGCCTTGGCCCCAGCGCCGCGGCGGACTGGACCTATCTCGGCTACAAGGGCGGCTCCGAACTCGGGGTGCTGTCGATGAGTCTGCTCGGCCAGCGCAAGTCCGACGGGAAATGGTTCGTCGTCACCGCCAGCTGGAACAACCCCGACGCCGCGGTCGCGACCGAAACGATGGTCGGACTGGTGACGCGGCTGCTGGCGCTGGCGGCGAAATAGGCGTCAGGCCGTCGTCGCGAGCCGCGTGCGCAAGGCCTGGCCCGCGTGCAGCGCCAGCGTCGAACATCCCGCCAGCAACACCGCATCCTTGAACAGGAATTGCGCGAAGGAGCCCATGAACGGAAAGCCGTAGCCCGGTTCCCACAACGGCGCGCCGAAGGTAAAGCTGAGGGTGATCAGGAAGGTGCAGACGCCCATCGACGCCCCGACTAGCCCGGCGCGGTGCGACCAGGCCCCCAGCGCGATCAGCGCGCCCGTCGCGAGTTCGATCGAACCGATGACATTGCTCGTCCCCTGCACCCCGAGCAGCGGGTACATCCAGGCGAACAGCGGATATTCCATGCCGATGCGCGCGACGCCTTCGGCCTCATAGGCCGCGAATTTGGCGATGCCGAACAAGGCGAAGATCAGCACCAGCGACCAGCGCAGCGCCGCAAAGCCGAGCGTAACCGGCGGCAACCGGTCGACAAATGTCCACATTTTCATTTCCCCGTTGAGCATGATTGCCGACGGGTTCGGGGAACAGCGCGCGAAGGTTACATCAGGGGGCGGTGAGCGCCGCGACCAGCGCCTTGACCTTTGCCTGGCGCCATTGCGGGGTCGGCGCGACGAGCCAGTAGCCGCGCCGCACCGCGAACGCCTCGCGCACCACGCGGACGCGTCCCGCGGCGATGTCGGCCTCGGCGAGCATTGCGGGGACGTTTGCCTGCCCCAGCCCGTTGGCGGCGGCGTCGATCGCGAGGCCGGCGTCGCCGAGGCGAAGCGCCGGCTCGCCTTCGTCGGCCGGACAGCCCGGCCAGGCGATGCGCGTTTCGCTGGCCGCGCCCGGGCCGGCGACGGTCACCATCAGCGCGTCGGCGAGCGCGACGCCCTCATGCTCGCCCGCGCCGTCGGTCCAGAAGATCGCGAGGTCGAGGTTCGCCTCGGTAAAATCGATCCCGCTATCGGCCGACACCAGGGTGAAGCGCACGTCGGGCGCCTGCTGGCTGTAGCGCGCGAGCCGCGGCGCCAGCCATTTGGCGGTCAGGTCGCGCGGCGCCGCGATGGTCAGCGACTGCGACGATTGCCCCGCCTGCATCGCGCGCACCGATTCCTCGAACTGCAGAAACCCTTGGCGGAGCGCGTCGAGCCCGGCATTCGCCTCGCCGGTCAGCTCGAGCCCCTTCGGGGTGCGGCGGAACAGCACGACGCCGAGCATATCCTCGAGCGCACGGATCTGTTGTCCGACCGCGGCGGGGGTGACCGCCAGTTCGTCGGCGGCGCGCGTGAAGCTGAGGTGCCGGGCGGCGGCATCGAAGACGCGCAGCGCATTGAGGGGCAGATGGGTGCGCTTCATAACGCGGTGGCGGGCGCCACGAGCGGGAAATGCGGGATCGCGACGAGCATCTGCGACCCGTCGCCAAGCTCGATCGCATAGCTGCCGACCATCGAACCCTCGGGGGTCGGCAGCGGGCATCCCGACACATAATCATAGGAGCCGCCGGGCGCGATCAGCGGCTGTTCGCCGACGACGCCCTCGCCCTCGACTTCACTGATCTGGCCGCGGCCGTCGCTGATTCGCCAGTGCCGGCTGAGCAGCTGGACCGCGACGTCGCCGTGATTCTCGATCCGGATATGATAGGCCCAGAACCAGCGGCCGAGCGCCGGGTGCGACTGTTCGGGCAGATAGCTGACCGACACGCGCACCGTGATCGGCCCGGTGGTCGCGGCAAAGGGGAAAAAGGCATCGATCATCACGCGCGCAAACTCGCCTATAGCCCGACGCTGGTCAATGCCTGGTCGAGGTCGGCGATGATGTCGCGCGGATCCTCCAGCCCGATATTGATGCGCAGCATGCCTTCGACGACGCCCATATCGGCGCGCGTCTCGGCGCTGACGCTGTAATGCGTCGTCGAGGCGGGGTGGCAGCACAGGCTGCGCGAATCGCCGATATTGTTGCTGATATCGACGAGTTCGAGCGCGTTGAGCATCGCCATCGCCTGCGCCCGATCTTCGAGGACGAAGGCGAAGATCGGGCCGCATGCGTCCATCTGACGCATCGCCAGATTGTGCTGCGGATGGCTCGCCAGCCCTGGATGGAGGATTTTCGGCACGCGCTTTTCGACGAATTTGCCGACCGCGAGCGCATTTTCCGACTGGCGCCGGGCGCGCAGGTCGAGCGTTTCCAGCCCTTTCAGCACCACCCACGCGTTGAACGGCGACAGGTTGGGACCGGTGTTGCGCTGAAACGGCAGCAGGATGTCGTTGATGAACTTTTCGCTGCCGCACACGGCGCCGGCGAGCACCCGGCCCTGCCCTTCCATCAATTTGGTCGCCGAATAGGCGACGACATCGGCGCCGAAATCCATCGGGCGCTGGAGGACGCTGGTGGCAAAGGCGTTGTCGACGACGGTGGTGATGCCATGGGCTTTGGCGACCGCGCAGACATGCTGCATGTCGACAATGTCCATCGTCGGGTTCGCGGGGGTTTCGAAGAAGAAGACCTTGGTATTTGATTTAACAGCCTTTTCCCACGCGTCATTGTCGCGACCGTCGATCACCGTGGTCTCGATCCCGAACCGCGGGCAGAGCTGATCGACGAGCCAGCGGCACGATCCGAATGCCGCCTTCGCCGCGACGATATGATCGCCCGCCGAAAGCTGGCAGAGCAGCGCCGTGGTCATCGCCGCCATGCCGGTCGCCTGCGTGCGGCACGCCTCGGCCCCCTCCATCAGCGCGATGCGTTCCTCGAGCATCGCGACGGTCGGGTTCTGGAGGCGCGAATAGGTCATGCCCGCCGCTTCGCCGGCGAAGCGCGCCGCGACTTCCTCTGCGCTGTCATAGGTGTAGCCCGAGGTCAGGAAGAGCGCTTCGGACGTCTCGCCATGCTCGCTGCGCCACGTCCCGCCGCGCACCGCCTGCGTCGCGGGGTGCCAGCCCTTGGTCGTGCCACGATCGAAACCGGTCTTTTTCTTCATATCTTTATCCGTCCAAAGCCGCGACGACCGCGTCACCCAAGGCCACGGTGCCCATATTGCCGCCAAGATCGGCGCCGCGGCAGCCGTCGGCGAGTATCTTGGCGACCGCCGCCTCGATCCGCGCCGCGCTCGCCTCGTCGCCGCCCGAATGGCGGAGCAGCATGGCCAGCGACAAGATCATCGCCAGCGGATTGGCGACGCCCTTCCCCGCGATGTCCGGAGCGCTGCCGTGGATCGGCTCATAGAGCCCCTGCTTGCCTTCGCTGAGCGATGCCGAGGCGAGCAGCCCGATCGACCCGACGCACATCGATGCCTGGTCGGACAAGATGTCGCCGAACAGATTGCCGGTGACGACGACGTCGAACTGGCCGGGATTGCGCACGAGCTGCATCGCGGCATTGTCGACATACATGTGGGTGAGTTCGACGTCGGGATAGTCGGCCGCGACCTCGATCACGACGTCGCGCCACAGCTGCGAGGTTTCGAGCACATTGGCCTTGTCGACCGAGCACAGCCGCCCGCGGCGACCCTGCGCAGCGCGGAACGCGACATGCGCGATGCGCCGCACTTCGCTTTCGCTGTACGACATGACGTCATAGCCCTCACGCTCGCCGGACGCGGTCGTGCGCATGCCCTTTTCGCCGAAATAGACGTCGCCGTTGAGCTCGCGCACGATCAAGAGGTCGATCGCCGATGCCACCTCGGGGCGCAGCGCCGAGCTGTCTTCGAGTCCGGCGAACAGTTTGGCGGGGCGCAAATTGGCGAACAGGCCGAGCTCGGCGCGGAGCCCGAGGATCGCCTGTTCGGGGCGCAGGTGCCGCTCGACCGCATCGAAACGCGGATCGCCGACCGCGCCGAACAGGATCGCGTCGGCGGCTTTCGCCTTCGCAAGCGTCTCGGGCGGCAGCGGATGGCCGGTCGCGGCAAAGGCCGCGCCGCCGACGAGCGCACGGTCGAGCGTCACCGGCAGCGCCATTGCGACGATGACCTTTTCGGCCTCCGCCATGATTTCGGGACCGATTCCGTCGCCGGCCAGCAGCAGGATATGCACCGTTTCGCCCTTTCGTGTCTCGCCAGCCGCTTAGGCAGCGGCGGCGCGTCACGCAACCGCCCTGTTCAACCGATCGATCAACCGCGCCCGCACGCCGAGCAATTCGCGATTGCGCCCCTCCAGCAGGTCGCGGTCGAGAAAAAGCCCGGTGATCGCCAGCCCGGCGAGCGCATCGCCCATCGTCGATGGCGGGTCGCCGCCGCGCAGGAAGGGCGGCAGCGGCAGCAGCCGCGCCTCA
The DNA here is from genome assembly GCF_050916055.1 of Sphingopyxis sp. Lineage (GTDB taxonomy): Bacteria > Pseudomonadota > Alphaproteobacteria > Sphingomonadales > Sphingomonadaceae > Sphingopyxis. The sequence goes on along the minus strand of NZ_CP051527.1, from coordinate 1,145,292 downwards.
TATCCCGCCGCGGCCGCCTCGCACACCGCGCCGCCCGATTTCGGGCTGACAAAGGCGAGACCGTTCGCCGACCCGGTAACGACGCAGACGTCGAGATCGAGCCCGAAGCCGAGTTCGGCGAGCAGCAGCAATTCGTAGCGCGCCAGCGCCGCGGCCCATTGCCGCGCCGATGGCGCCACCCCGATCGCGTCGAGCAAACCCGCCAGGGCGTCGTAGAGCATCGGGTAGGACTGGCTTTCGGGCAGCGTCGCCGCGGTCAGGCTCGTCGCCCAGTCGATCGCGGCCGACGGCAAGGGTTCGGCAAGCAACGGCGCGCGGCTGGCGAGCAGTTCGGCGGTGGCGCCGGCAAGCTGGTCCTCGGTCCGCGCCCTGAGTTCGAGCGCCACCAGATTGCCCGGCATCAATATCGGCCGCAGCCGCCGCGACCGCCCGCCGCGGACATAACCCGCCACCAGCCCCGCCTCGCGGGTCAGCGCGCGCAGGATCGCGCCATGCTCGCCGTGTGCGCGCACCGCGCAGACGATCGCGTCGGCGGTCAGGCTGGCCAAAGCACCAGCTGCGTCTGCGTCACCAATGCCACGTCGGCGCCGTCCTCGATGCGGATGCGCGTCTGCCACACCGACACGCGCTTGCCGATTTTCACCGGGGTCGCTTCGCCGACCAGCGTAGCGCCGACCGGCCCGGCGCCGAGGAAATTGGTCTTGCTCTCGATCGTCGTCGTGCCGCTCGCCCCCTCGGGCAAGGTCAGGAACGCCCCGACCGCGCCGAGGCAATCGGCAAAGGCCATGATCGCGCCGCCGTGGACGATGTTCCCCGCGGTGCAGATGTCGGCGCGCACCGGGAGCTTGCCGGCAACGCGGTCTTTGCTGCCTTCGTCGATGGTCACGCCGAGGGTGGCGGCCAGCGGCATCATTGCGGCGAAATCCATAGATCGTCCTTTCCTTCTCAAGCCCCTCCCCTTCAGGGGAGGGGTTGGGGTGGGGTCCATCGGCCTTGCGCAAGGCCGATGGACCCCACCCGCTGCGACTAGCGAACAAGTTCGCAAGTCTCGCTGCCCTCCCCTGAACGGGAGGGCATGATCGAGATCTACCCCCCCGGATTGTAGAAATCATACACCGCCTGCGCGACCCCCGCGCTCACCCCCGGCGCCTTCTGCAGATCCTCCAGGCTGGCGCCCTTGATCGCGCGCGCGGTGCCGAAATGCATCAGCAGCGCCTTTTTGCGCGCCGGGCCGATGCCGGGAACCTCGTCAAGCGGCGAGCTGCCCATCGCTTTCGCGCGCTTCGCGCGGTGCGCGCCGATCGCGAATCGGTGCGCCTCGTCGCGCAGCCGCTGGATGTAGAACAGCACCGCATTGTTCGGCGGCAGCGTGAATTCGCGGCCGTCGGGATAATAGAAGGTCTCGCGCCCGGCGTTGCGGTCGGGGCCCTTGGCGACGCCGATGAACGGCAGGTCGTCGATGCCGAGTTCGGCGAACACTTCGGCGACCGCCGACACCTGCCCCTTGCCGCCGTCGATCAGCACCAGGTCGGGCCATTCGCCCTTGCTCCGCTCTGGGTCTTCGTCGATCGCGCGTGCGAAGCGGCGCTGGAACACCTCGCGCATCATCGCGAAATCGTCGCCCGGCATCGTTTCGGCGCGCTTGATGTTGAACTTGCGGTAGGCGCCCTTGATCCAGCCTTCAGGGCCGGCGACGACCATCGCGCCGAGCGCGTTGGTGCCCTGGATATGGCTGTTGTCGTAAATCTCGATGCGCTGCGGCGGGGTTTCGAGGTCGAACAGCTCGGCGAGTTCGCGGCCGAGCTTCGCCTGGCTGCTGCTCTCGGCGAGGCGGCGGTCGAGTTCTTCGCCCGCGTTGCGGATCGCCTGATCGAGGAGGCGTTTGCGGTTGCCGCGCTGCGGCACACTGATCTCGATCTTGCGTTCGGCGACCGCACCGAGCGCTTCGGCGAGCAGCGCGCATTCGGCGGGTTCGCGGTCGACGAGGATCAGCTTGGGCGGCGGCACGCCTTCGTAGAATTGCATCAGGAAGCTCGCCATCACCTCTTCCTCGGGCACGCCGGCGACGTGCGCGGGAAAGAAGCTGCGATGCCCCCAATTCTGCCCGCCGCGGATGAAGAAGCCCGCGATACACAGCTGTCCGCCCTTCGCCGCGAGCGCGAAGACGTCGGCATCGCCGAGCCCGTCGGCATGGACCGACTGGCTGCCTTGGATGAAGGTGAGCGCCTTCAACCGGTCGCGCAGCACCGCCGCCTGCTCGAAATCCATCGCGTCGGCGGATTTCGTCATCGCGTCGCCGAGGCGCTTCTGCACCGCGGTCGAGCGGCCTTCGAGGAAGTCCTGCGCATCGCCGACCAGCGCCGCATAGTCATCCTTGCCGATCCGGTCGACGCACGGAGCCGAGCAGCGGCGGATCTGGTAGAGCAGGCACGGACGCGAGCGGTTGGCGAAGAAACTGTCGGTGCAGCTGCGCAGCAGGAAGGTTTTTTGCAGCGCGTTGAGGGTGCGGTGCACCGACCCCGCGCTCGCGAACGGCCCATAATAACGGCCCTTTGCGCGCCGCGCGCCGCGATGTTTCTGGACGCGGGGGAAATCATGGTCCGTGCGCAACAGGATGAAGGGGAAGCTTTTGTCGTCGCGCAGCAGGACATTGTACGGCGGGCGATAGCGTTTGATCAGCTGCGCTTCGAGCAGCAGCGCCTCGGCCTCGCTGTTCGTCGTGACGATCTCCATCGCGCGCGTCTGCGACACCATGCGCTGCAATCGCTGCGGCAGCCGCGCGACCTGGGTATAATTGCTCACCCGGTTCCGGAGCGCGCGCGCCTTGCCGACATAGAGCACGTCGCCGCGCCCATCGAGCATCCGGTAGACGCCGGGCCGCGTCGGCAATTTGCGCACGACATTGCGGATCGCTTCGGCGCCGCGCTCGAGATCGGGCGTGTCGCCCTCGGCGTCGCTGCCGCGGATGACGTACGTCGCTTTCTCTTCGTTGAACCGGTCGGGAGCGTTGGGGCGAACCATGATGTCGCATGTAGGCGATGGCGACGCGACCCGCCATAGTGCGCGCGGTAAAAGACCGCCCGATCAACCGATCGCCAGGGTCAGTGCCCTAGGCCGGTTTCCAGCTTTTGCGGTCTTCGGCCTGTTTCAGCACCTCGAACGCCGCCTGCCCCGCCGCGAAGCGTTTTGCCGCCGCTTCGTCGCCGGGTTTCACATCGGGATGGCATTCCTTGGCGAGCGCGCGCCACGCCTTTTTGGTCGTTTCGAAATCGGCATCGGGTTCGAGGTCGAGGATTTCGAGCGCGCGCATCTCGTCGGCGCTGCGACTGCCGTCGCCCGATCCGCCCCACGCATAATGCTGCGCCCGGGCATAGCTGCGCGCGCCGCGTGCCTCGTCGGCGGCACGGGCGGCGGCATCCTCGGCACTCAACCCTTCGAAATAATCCCAGCCGCGATTATATTCGGCGGCGTGGGTTTCGCAGAAATACCAGCGTTCGGGGCTGTTCGGCGATTTGGGCGCCGGGCAGTTGCCGGGGTTGGTGCAGCCGTGGCGGTCGCACAGCCGGACCTTCTGCGCTTCGTTGCCCGAACCATAGGGTCGCCAGCGGGGAAAACCCCAATCGTCGGATCGTTTGGCGCGGCTCATCACCCCCATGTAGCGAGCGTGCGCCCGAAAGGCTAGCCGCGCGCCGACAGTCCTAGTCTTTCGGGGCGTCTTTCGATGCGTCTTTCGGGGCGTAGCCGAATGCCTTGCCCGCCAGCTTGGCCACCGCGGGATCGACATCGGGCGGCGTCATCGGCACTTTCGCCTCGAGCATTTCGGCGACATGGGTCAGCGCCGCGATGCGCGCCGCCTTTTTGTTGTTGCCGTCGATCACCCGCCACGGCGCCCAGCGCGTGTCGGTGTTCTGGAACATCTCGTCCATCGCGGCGAGATAATCCTTGCGTTTCGAACGGTTGCGATAGTCGTCGGCGCCGGTTTTCCACCGCTTCCACGGATCGTCGAGGCGGTCGGCGAAGCGTTTGTCCTGCTCGTCCTGCGTAACATGGACGAACAGCTTGACGAGGTGGGTGTCGCACCCGGTCAGCTGCGCCTCGAACTCGTTGATCTCGTCATAGCCTTTGCGCCATTCGGCTTCGCTGGCATATCCCTCGACGCGCTCGACGAGGACGCGGCCGTACCAGCTGCGGTCGAAGATCGAGATTTCGCGGTGGCCGGGCAGGCGTTTCCAGAAGCGCCAGAGGAAGTGGCGCGCCTTTTCCTCGTCGCTGGGGGCGGCGATCGGCCACACTTCGAAATAGCGCGGGTCGAGCGACGCGGTCAGCCGCTGGATGATCCCGCCCTTGCCCGCGGCATCCCAGCCTTCGAGCATGATGACGCTGCGCTGGCGGTGGGTGATGTGCGCCGCCTGGATGCGTTCGAGCCGGTCCTGTAGCGCGGCGAGCGCGTCGCCGTAATCGCCGTCATATTTGGCGCCGCTTTCATAATCGGCGAGCTGAATCGTCATCGCATCATCCCCTCGGGTCCGGGGCCGCTGCTATCACAGCAGGCGCCGCGATGCGACGGAGTTAACCCTGATTTGCGGCGATGCCCGCGAGCAGCGCGGCGACGCGCGCGGGGTCTTCCATCGGGATGAAGTGGCTGTTCGCGCTCCATAGCTCGTCGCGCACCGCGCCGATCTGCGCGCCGAGCCCGGTCCAGGTCGGGCTTTGCGAAAAGTCGAGCCCGCCCTCGCGCGGCCCTGCGGGCGCCCGCACCAGCGTGACCGGCGCGTCAAGATTTCCGAGCCAGGCATAGGGATCGGTGCGCAGCGCATTCTGGTACATCGAGGCTTCGAGCGCCGGCGGGCACGCCAGTTCATACCCCTCGCCCGACGGTGCGGGGAGCAGGCCGTGCTCGCAATAGTCGGCGAGCACCTGCGGCTGCCAGCGGCTGTAGGGCAAGCGATCGGCAAAGCGCGCGCGCATCTCTTCGGCGTCGGCCCAGCGGTCGCGGCGGCGCGCGATCGGGTGATCGGCGGGATCGGGGACCGGCGCTGCGTCGCCGCCGGCGTACAGCGCCGGGTCCATGATCACGGGGTCGATGAGCAGGAGCGAGCGAAAGGCGCCGGGGCGTTCGGCGGCAAGGCGCGTCAGCACATAGGCGCCCATGCTGTGCCCGCCACCGATCAGCGGGCGGCCAGCGAAGCGGTCGACGAGCGGCAGCAGCGCCGCCGCATTGGCAGTCCAGTCGGCGAGCGACGCGGGGCGGAAGCTGCGCCCGTGGCCGCGCTGGTCGGGGGCGACGACGTGAAAGCCGGACGGCAGCGCCGCGACGACCTGGTCCCACAGCCGAGCGTGAAAGCCGGTCGCGTGGAGCAGCAGCAGGCTCGGCCGGTCGGAGGGTTCACCCCATTCGAACCAGCAGATGTCGCCCTCCGGCGTCGCCAGCCGGTGCTCGCGCGGCTCCTCGCCCACGCCTCAGCCCTTGGGGCCGTCGACGAGGCGGATGCCGAGTTCCTTGAGCTGCTTGTCGCTGACCGGTGCCGGAGCCTTCATCATCAGATCCTCGGCTTTCTGGGTCATCGGGAAGACGATCACTTCGCGGATGTTCGGCTCGTCGGCGAGCAGCATCACGATGCGGTCGACGCCCGGCGCCGATCCCCCGTGCGGGGGCGCGCCGAATTTGAAGGCATTGATCATGCCGCTGAAATTCGCATCGACGTCGGCCTGCGAATAGCCCGCGATCTCGAACGCCTTGTACATGATGTCAGGGCGATGGTTGCGGATCGCGCCGGACGACAGTTCGACGCCGTTGCAGACGATGTCATACTGGTAAGCGAGGATATCCAGCGGATCCTTGCCCGTCAGCGCGTCCATCTCGCCCTGCGGCATCGAGAAGGGGTTGTGGCTGAAATCGATCTTGCCGGTGTCTTCGTCCGCCTCGAACATCGGGAAGTCGACGATCCAGCAGAATTCGAAGCGGCTCTTGTCGATGAGGCCCAGCTGCTCGGCAACGCGGGTGCGCGCGAGGCCGGCGAGCTTCGCCGCCTTCGCCTCGGGCCCGGCGGCGAAGAAGAGCCCATCGTTCGGGCTCAGCCCCATCGCGTCGGCGATCGCCTTCATCCCCTCTTGGCCATGGTTGTTGGCGATCGGGCCGCCGAACACGCCATCCTTTTGCGTCGCGTAACCGAGGCCGGGGAAGCCTTCCGACTGCGCCCAGCTGTTCATCTCGTCGAAGAATTTGCGGCTCTTCTCGTGCGTTCCGGGGGCGGCGACGGCGCGGACGACCTGGCCTTCCTCGACCATCGACGCGAAGCGGCCGAAGCCCGATCCCTTGAAGAAATCACCGACGTCGTGGACCAGCAGCGGGTTGCGCAGGTCGGGCTTGTCGCTGCCATATTTCAGCATCGATTCGCGGTAGGGAATGCGCTGGAACGGCAGCGGCGAGACGCTGCGACCCTTGCCGTCGAAATCGGCGAATTCCTCGAACGCCCCGTGCAGGACGGGTTCGATCGCAGCGAACACATCGTCCTGGGTGACGAAGCTCATTTCGAAATCGAGCTGATAGAATTCGCCGGGCGAGCGGTCGGCGCGCGCATCCTCGTCGCGGAAACAGGGCGCGATCTGGAAATAGCGGTCGAAGCCCGCGACCATCAGCAGCTGTTTGAACATCTGCGGCGCCTGCGGCAGCGCATAGAATTTACCGGGGTGGACGCGGCTGGGGACCAGATAGTCGCGCGCGCCCTCGGGGCTGCTCGCGGTCAGGATCGGGGTCTGGAATTCGGTGAAGCCCTGGTCGATCATGCGGCGGCGCAGCGACGAAATGACGTGCGAGCGCAGCACGATATTCTTGTGCAACCGCTCGCGGCGCAGATCGAGGTAACGGTTGGTGAGGCGGATTTCCTCGGGATATTCGGTCTCGCCGAACACCGGCAGCGGCAGGCGATCGGCGGCCGACTGCACCGTCACCGCGCTCGGGTAGATTTCGATCTCGCCGGTCGCCAGTTTCGGGTTGAGCGTTTCGGGCGAGCGCGCCGCGACCTTGCCGGTGAAGGTCAGCACCGATTCGGGGCCGAGGGCGTTGACCGTCGGATACAGATCGGACCCGGTCTCGACGACGATCTGGGTGATGCCATAATGGTCGCGCAGATCGACGAACAGCACGTTCGCATGTTCACGCGTCCGGTGCACCCAGCCCGACAGGCGGACCTCCTCGCCAACGTTGGCGGCGCGCAGATCTGCGCAGGTATGGGTGCGATAGGCGTGCATTGGAGGGTCTTTCGATGATCGGGAACAGTCACGCGGAACGTGATTTATGGCCGCGCCTAAGGCAGGTCGGCGCGCCATTTGTCAAGGGTGGACGGTCGATTCAGCCGGTCAGGCCGAGCCCATCGAGCACCGCGCTGCCGAACAAAGCGCGGTGCGCGGGATCGGGCATCAGCCGGGCCTGCGCGGCGCGCCAGCGCTGCAAATCCTCGCCATAATCGGCGGCGACGCGCGCGGCGTCGAGGCCGCAGCTTTTCGCCCAGTGGCGGGTGAAGCCGATCCCCTCGGCATCGAGCCGCTCGACAACGCGCGCATAGGCGTCGGCGGTGCGCGCGCTGCGCGGCCCGTCGAAATCGATCACCGCACTGTGCGCGAAACGCGCCGGCGCGAGCAGCCCTTCGGCGCGCGCCATGAAGCGCAGAGTGATGACGGTCGAACCGCCGTGACGCGCGTAAACGGCGCAGATCTGCTCGAACACGCGGGCGAGGTCGGCGCGGTCGATGGTGACCGAGGCGTTGAACAGGTCGGCGAGCGGACGGTGGGTGTCGAGCCCCTCGCCCCAGCTGCCGTACACCGTGGGCGCATCGACGTCGGGGCCGCTGGCATAGCCCAGCTTCATCGCATATTGCAGCAGCGGGCCGCGCGCCCATGGATAATCGTTCAGCAGCCGCCCGAGCAGGCTGAGCGCGTCATAACCGGCGCCGAGTTGCCCCGGCGTCGCGCGCGGATAATCGTCGCGCCACGGTTCGCGATAGAGGAAGCGCAGCATCGCCGGCCGCTTGAACGGTTTGTATGGGTTGACGATCATCTGGACGAAATCGGGATCGCGATCGAGCGCATAGGCCGCCGAAAAGCGCCGGAAATCGCCCGCGGCGAGCCAGTCGAGCGCGGCGCGGTCGACCCGGCGCAGATTCTGGATCGGGCGGACGAGATATTTGGGCACGCTGTCGACGACCAGCGCGGTGACGATGCCGAGCGCGCCGACCGGGAGCTGCGCGGCGGCGAACAATTCATCGTCGCGCCGCAACGTCGAGCCGGTCGCCGCGATAAAGGCGTCGCTCATCACGCCAACGTCAGGCTCGATCCAGTGGATGCCCGCCGGCGTCACCATCTGCACCGCGCGGATATGATCCTGGATCCCGCCGCGCGCGATCATCGAGCCGTGGGTGCCGGTTGCCGCGGCGCCGGCGAAGGTCTGGCCGTTGCCCGCGCCGCTCGTCCACAGCGAGCGCCCCTGCTCCTCCAGCTTGTCCGACACCTCGTCGACGAGCGCGCCCGCCTCGACCAGCATCAGCCCTTGTGCGTCGACGCCGGGCCGGACGTCGGCGGCATCGATGCGAAAGCTGCGGTTGAAGCGGCGGGTGTGAAGCAGCCAGCTTTGCGACGATATATTGACGTTCGACGGCGACCAGCCGGCGCCGAGCGGGCGAACGCGGCGCCCCGCCGCCGCCGCCGCGCCCAGCCAATCCTGCACCGCCTTGGCCGCGAGCGCGAGCTCGTCGCGCCCGCGCGGCGCGTCGCCGCTGCGCAGCGCAAAGCGCGTCGCCGCCTCGCAGGTGCCGGTGCCGTGGTAATTGGTCCACTGCCCCTCGTCGCCCAGCTTCACGATCGGCATCAGGCGTCTCCCAGCGGCAGCACGCCGGCGTGGGCGCGCCATGCGACGGTGACCGGGCGCAGGAACCCGAAGCTGACGAGCGTCACGAGCATCTGGCGCCGGGTCGCAAAGACGCGGACGTCGCACAGGCCGTGATCGGCTTCGGGGGTCACGAACGGTTGGGCCGCCTGCGCCGCAAAGCCCCAGCCCTTCAGCGTGACGACCATCGATTCTTCGTCGAGCGGCCGCGGGTTGGCGATCGACACGAAAATATCCGCCTGCCCGGCAGCGAACTGCCCGGCGAGCAGCGCCAATCCCAGCGCAGCCAGCGCCCAGCCGATCCACATCATTGTTTTGCCCCTTCGTTTTCCAAGGCCGGTGTTCCGGCTCGCGACCCGAAGAGTCAGGCTGAATTTTTCCTGCCCGTCGCTTCCAACTAGCTGTATAGGCGCCGTATGCAAGTCCATCCGCTCATCGAAACCAACGCCGCACTCGACCAGTTCTGCGACCTGATCCGCCACAGCGATTTCATCGCCGTCGATACCGAGTTCATGCGCGAGAACACCTTCTGGCCCGAGCTCTGCCTGATCCAGGTCGCCGACAGCGAACATGCCGCGGCGATCGACCCGATGGCGCCGGGCATCGACCTGAAACCGCTGCTCGACCTGCTGGTCGACAATGAAGAGATGTTGAAGGTCTTTCACGCCGGCGGCCAGGATGTCGAAATCATCTTCAACCTGACCGGCAAGACGCCGCACCCGATTTTCGACACCCAGATCGGCCAGATGGCGCTCGGCCAGGCCGAGCAGGTGGGTTATTCGAACCTTGTCGAAGCCTGGCTGGGGATCCAACTCGACAAGGGCGCGCGGTTTACCGACTGGAGCCGCCGCCCGCTCGACAAGCGCCAGATCGACTATGCCGTCGGCGACGTCACCCACCTCGCCAAGATTTTCCCGATGATGCTGAAAAAGCTGGTCAAGACCGGCCGCGGTCACTGGCTCGACGAGGAAATGGAAAAGCTGGCCGATCCGTCGAATTACAATCTCGACCCCGAAAAGGCGTGGCTGCGGATCAAGGTGCCGTCGCGCAAGCCCGAGGTGCTCGGCCGCCTGCAGGCGCTCGCCGCGTGGCGCGAGCGCGAGGCGCGGACGAAGAATCTGCCGCGCGGCCGCATCGTCAAGGACGAGACGCTGGGCGACCTGGCGGCGCATCCGCCGAAGGACCAGGACGGGCTCGGCCGCGTCCGCGGGCTGTCGGCGACGTGGAGGTCGAACGATATCGGCGCCCGGCTGATGGACGCCCTCGCCGGGGCGGAGCCGTTGTCACCCGACGACATGCCCGACCGCGCAGCGCGCGGGCCGGGGCTGGGCAAGGAGGGCACGCTGGTCGCCGACCTGCTGAAACTTCTGCTGAAAATCCGCGCCCGCGAACTCAACGTCGCCTCGCGCCTGATCGCGCGCAGCGACGATCTGGAGGCGCTGGCCGCCGGGCGGCGCGACGACATTCCGATGATGCAGGGATGGCGATACGACGTGTTCGGCCACGCCGCGCTCGACTTGGTCGAGGGGCGGATGGGATTCGCGGTTGTCAACGGCAAGCTGGTCATGAGCGTGATCGACGTCGCCGCCGCGACGCCGATCGACGCGGCATGACGCCAGCTATCACCGTAAGTTAGAGCAGCACCAGTTCGGGCTTGGCGTCGAGCGCCTGCGCGAGCGAGCGCAGCCGCCGCTCGACCGATTCGCCGGCAAGGTGATGCCAGCCGGGGCTGAGGCGCAGGATCAGCTTGCCGCCGTCACGCGCGATCGCGGTCGCCTTCAGCGGCGCCTCGACCCCGCCGGTCAGCCGCTGCGCGAGGCGGATCGCCAGCCCCCATTGCCGCGCCCGCGCCAGCCGCTCTTCGGACACCAACAGGCCCATCGCCGGGAAATCGCCGTCGGCGCCGCCGAAGCCGGCATGCAGCGCGCGCGCGAGCAGGATGCGGCCGGGAATGTCGATGCCGCGCCAGTTGCCATGCAGCCCGATCTCGGTGCCGCGCTCGGCGCGAAAATCGGGGTTCGCCGACCAGGCGACGTCGCTGAGCAGGCTGGCGGCGAGGCGGACGCGGGCGTCGGCGACCTCTTCGCTGGCGAACAGCGGCGCGATCCAGTCGGCGATCGCGCGGCCGTGCGGCGCGAAACGCGCGAGGCGGCGCCCCTCGAACTCCGCCGCGACGATCAGCGGATCCTGCGCGCGCGTCTCGGCGTCGAGCGCCTGGTACAGCAGCCCTTCGCGCAGCCCCGACGACGAAATCGTCATTTCGGGGACGTCGAGGATGTTGACCAGCGCCGCCAGCAGCGCCGCGGCATCGGGCAAGGCGGCGGCGCGGTTCGACGCCATGCCGGGGATCGCGCGCAATTCCTCGAACGCCAGCCGGTTGGTGGCGCGCACCAGCCGGCGCAGCGCGGCGCGCGGCAGGCTGTGCTGGTCGAGCACCGCGAGCGGATCGCGGGTGAGCTCGAGGTCGAGGCGCGCCAGCGCGCGCCACGAGCCGCCGACGAGATAGAGCGGCTTGCCGAGCATGTCGCCCGGCCAGCCCGCGGCGCGCAGCATCTTGCGGACCGCACGCTCGAACGGCTGCTGGCCCTCGGTGCGCAGCGCCGGCAGGCGCAACACGCCGAGCGGAAAGGACGCGCAGCGCCCGACGCTGCCATCGGCCACTTCGGCGAGTTCGAGGCTGCCGCCGCCAAGATCGACCGCGATGCCGTGCGCGTCGGGGATCGCCGACAGGACGCCGCAACCCGCCGCGGCGGCCTCTTCGGCGCCCGACAGCAGCCGGATCGTCAATCCGGCTTCGGCCGCGCCGGCGATGAAATCGGGGCCGTTGGCGGCATCGCGCACCGCTGCGGTCGCGACGCATTGCAGATCCTTGACCTCCATATGCTTCGCGAGCAGCGCATAGCGGCGCAGCGCGACGAGGCCGCGCGCGGCATCCTCGTCGGCGATGCGGCCGTCGATCGCGAGGCCGCGGCCAAGACCCGCCGCGACCTTTTCGTTGAAGATCACCGCCGGGGCGCGTTTCGGCCCTTCGTAAACGACGAGGCGGACCGAGTTCGACCCGATGTCGATGACCGCCGAGCGGTGGACCGCCTGTTTGGAGCTGCGCAGCAGGGGCAAGTCTATCGCCTCAATCTTCGCGCATATCGAAGGCGAGCGTCGGCACGTCCTGGCGCTTGTGGAGCGCGGTGCCGCGGCCCGATAGCGACGGGTTGTTCATGAAATAATGATGCAAATTGAACGGCTTGTCCCCCGGAGCTGTGCGCACATAGGTGCCGTCGGGCTGGAGCACCCAGCTTTGTTCATTGTCGATCAAATTGGCGACGAGCACCTGGTCCAATATCTGGTCGTGCACGGTCGGGTTCTGGATCGGGATCATATATTCGACGCGGCGGTCGAAGTTGCGCGGCATCCAGTCGGCGCTGGAGATATAGAGTTTCGCCGTCTGGTGCGGCAGCGCCGCGCCATTGGCAAAGGCCCAGACCCGGCTGTGTTCGAGGAAGCGGCCGACGACCGACTTGACGCGGATCGTTTCGGACAGCCCCGCCACCCCCGGACGCAGGCAGCAGATGCCGCGCACGATCAGCTCGACCGGCACCCCGGCGACGCTCGCCTGGTAGAGTTTATCGATAATGTCGGGGTCGACGAGGCTGTTCATCTTGGCCCACACGCCCGACGGCTGGCCGGCCTTCGCCGCCGCAATCTCGGCATCGATCAGGTCGCAAAGATGCGCCCGCATGTTGAGCGGCGACATGGTGATGAGGTCGAGCCGTTCAGGTTCGACATAGCCGGTGATATAGTTGAACAGCTGCGCCGCATCGCGCCCGGCGCGCGGATCGGCGGTAAAGAAGCTGAGATCGGTGTAGATGCGCGCAGTGACCGGGTGATAGTTGCCGGTGCCGAAGTGGCAATAGGTGCGATACCCCTGCCCTTCGCGGCGCACGACCATCGAAATCTTGGCGTGCGTCTTCCATTCGATGAAGCCGTAGACGACCTGCACCCCGGCGCGTTCGAGCTGGTTGGCCCAGAGCAGATTCTGCTCCTCGTCGAAGCGCGCCTTCAGCTCGACCACCGCAGTCACCGACTTGCCCGCCTCCGCCGCCTCGATCAGCGCGCGGATGACGGGCGACTGGTCGCCGGCACGGTAGAGCGTCTGCTTGATCGCAACGACATCGGGATCCGCCGCCGCTTGGCGCAGAAACGCCAGCACCACGTCGAAGCTCTCATAAGGATGGTGGACGAGGATATCCTTGCTGCGGATCGCCGCAAAACAATCGCCGCCATGTTCGCGGATGCGTTCGGGGAAACGTGCCGAATAGGCGGGGAATTTCAGGTCGGGCCGATCGACGTCGACCAGCGCCGACAGCGCCGCGAGCCCGACGAAGCCGCCGATCTTGGCGACGATCGCTTCATGTCCCTGGATATCGGCGCCCAGCACCTCGGCAATCTCGCCGGGCATGTCGGCTTCGAGTTCGAGCAGGATGACGCGGCCGCGGCGACGGCGGCGGATCGCGGTGCGGAACAGGCGCACCAGATCTTCGGCCTCTTCCTCCAGCTCGATATCGCTGTCGCGGATGATGCGGAACACCCCGAGCGAGCGGATCGTGAAGCCGGGGAACAGCAGATCGCCGAAAATCTCGATCAGATATTCGATCGGCACGAACGACTGCGCCTGCCCCGGCACCGCCACGAAACGCGGCAGCGCCGCGGGGATCAGCACCAGTTCGCGCACCGTCTCACCGGTCGCCTTGCGCTGCAAGTCGAAGATGATCCCCAGTCCGCGATTGGGAATGAAGGGAAAGGGATGCGCGGGATCGAGCACCTGCGGGGTCAGGATCGGGAAAATCTGGTCGATGAAATATTGGCGCAGCGCGGCGCGCAGCGGCTCGCGGTCGGACCCAGTGCCGTGGACGACGATGCCCTGTTCACCGAGCAGCTTGTGCAGCCTCTGCCATTCGCTCTGCTGCTGATCGACGAGGCGGTTCACTTCGGCCTCGATCTCGGCGAGCTGCTGCCCCGGCGAGCGACCGTCGGCCGACGGATCGTCGATCCCCTGCAGCTGCTGCCCCTTGAGGCCCGCGACGCGGACCATGAAGAACTCATCGAGGTTGCTGCCCGAAATCGACAGGAAGCGGAGGCGTTCGAGCAAGGGGTGCGCGGGGTTGCGCGCCTCCTCCATCACCCGCCGGTTGAACGCCAGCCAGCTGAGTTCGCGGTTGAAGAAGCGTTCGGGTCCGAAAGACGGCGGCGCCGTATCGGGGTCATTGTCGGCGCGGAGCGGGCCGGTTATCGACATGTATCGGTATCCTGTCTCTCGAGCAAATCGGGATCGATCAGCCCCTGTGACAGTAATGTTTCACGGGTAAGACGCACGCCGATGCGGCGCCCTTTTTCCAGCGATGCCGCATCGAGCGCGGCGACGATGCGGTGGATCATCGCATAGCTGCGCTCCATCCGCGGCACGATATAGGATGCGACCTCGGGCGCCAGCGCGATGCCGCGCTGGGCGAACAGCGCGTCGATCAGGTCGCGCGCGAGGCAATCGTCGGGCTCGCCGATGACGATCACCGGCACCGCGGCAAGGCGCGAGGCGAGGTCGGGCAGCGCAACGTTCCAAGCTGCGGGCGGCGCGTCGGCGATGATCAGCAGCGGCGTGCCGCTGGCCTGCGCCGCGTTCCAGGCGTGGAACATCTCCTCCTCGCCGACGCTGTTTTGGCCATCGATGACGCGTCCGCCGGTGTCGCGCGCGAACAGCCGTCCCATCAGGCTGCGCCCCGACCCGCGCGGGCCGGTCAGCACCGCGGTGCGCACCGGCCAGGTCGCGACGTGGCGCAAATACCGGACGGCGTCGGCGTTGCTGGTGCCGACGATCAGCGGCCCGTCGTTCGAGCCGCCGGCGCTCCAGTCGAGCGGCAGGGCGATCTGGCGCGTGGCGGCCGCCATCAGCGGCTGATGCGGAGCTGGCCGCCGCCTTCTTGCACCTGGAAACCGCGCGCGGCGAGCGCGGCGCTGAGCGCGGCGGCGTCGCCGCGGAAGGTCACGCGCATCACCGACATGCCGCCGAGCGCAAGGCTGGTCGTCGAGGCCGACTGGACGCCGGCGATCCCGGCAATCGTGCGTTCGGTCGTCGACACCGATTCGACGTCGGGCGAATTATACTGGACGGTGAAGGTCGAGACCCCCGCCGGCGCCGCCGTCGGCACGCTGGCGTCGATTTCGCCGGGCAGCGCATCTTCGCCCGGCGCGACCTCTTCGGGCAGATCTTCCTTTTCAACCGGCTTTTCGAGCACGAGATAGGTGTCGGTGCGCAGCACCCCGGCGGCCAGCGCGTTGGTGTAGATGGCGTCCATCCGCGCGACGGCCTTTTCCATCATGTCGGGCAGCGCCGCGGGGCTGGGGCCGGTCATCGTGAAGCTGTCGATCAGCTTGTTGTCGGGGCCGAAGCGTGCGCTGAACACGCCCCGGATCGGCCCGCCGGGATAGGCATATTCGACCCGCGCGATCGGGATCAGCACGTCGGCGGCGCCATATTGGTCGAGGATGACGCGCCACCACACCCGCCCGCGCCGCCCGGTCTGCCCCGGATTGATCAGCAGCGTATCGGCGCCGGTGCCCGCGGTGCGGACATAGTCGATGGCGCTGGCGCCGGTGTTATATTCGGCCCAGGCGCGCTGCCACGCGCTGCGCTGTTCGAACACCTGCGGGATGCCGGCCAGCGAATAGACCGGGATGACGAGCAGCGGCGGCGAGCGCAGGGTGCGGCCGCTGACCCCCAAAATCTGGCCGGCGCGGACGCGGTCGAACTGGATGCCGAGCCGCGCGACATAACGGCGCGGGCCGATCTGTTCGTCCTCGACGACGATCGCGGTGACGATGCCGTCGAGCACCGAATCGCCGAGCGCCGGGCCGTCGGAGCCGTTCAATTTGCGATAGAGCGCGGCCCAGCCCTTGCGCTGCGCCTCGCGCCAGCCCTTTTCGCGCGCATCCTCGGCATTGTCGCCGGTGACGTCGACGAGGATGCCCGTCGCAAGGAAATCGCCGCTGCTGTTGATCGGGGTAATGCCGCGGTCGCCGCGGCTGATCTGGCCATCGACGACGCCGACCACGATGATTGCGAGCAAAAACAGGAAAAGAGGCGCCCAGCGCCCGGCACGCGGCGCGAAGGCGCGAAACGCGAAGCCGGGAGCGGAGCGAGGGGAAGCAGCCGAAGTCATATCTTCTCTATGCTCTGCCCAAAAGCGCGGGCCCGGACAAGGAAATCATGGAAATTATCCGCCGGAACCGTTAGGCGCGCTGGCCATGGATTCCAAGCACAACCAACCGACGCCTTACACCTATGCCGGTGCCGGCGTCTCGATCGACGCCGGCAATGCGCTGGTCCGTGCCATCGCCCCGCTCGCCCGTGCGACGCGCCGCCCCGGCGCCGACGCCGACCTGGGCGGCTTCGGCGGCTTTTTCGACCTGAAGGCGGCGGGATTCAGCGATCCCTTGCTCGTCGCGGCGAACGACGGGGTGGGCACCAAGCTCAAACTCGCGATCGAATCGGGGCGGCACGACGGGGTGGGCATCGATCTGGTCGCGATGTGTGCCAACGACCTGATCGTGCAGGGCGCCGAGCCGCTGTTTTTCCTCGACTATTACGCGACCGGCAAGCTCGACAACGACGTCGCAACTGCCGTCGTCGCGAGCATCGCCGACGGGTGCAAGCTGGCCGGCTGCGCGCTGATCGGCGGCGAGACCGCCGAAATGCCGGGGATGTATAGCGAGGGCGATTACGACCTCGCGGGTTTCTGCGTCGGCGCGGTCGAGCGCGATCAGGTGCTGACCGCCGACAAGGTGGCGGCGGGCGACGTGATTTTGGGGCTCGCCTCGTCGGGGGTGCATTCGAACGGCTTTTCGCTCGTCCGTCGCCTCGCCGCCGACAAGGGCTGGAAGCTCGAACGCCCGGCGCTGTTCGATCAGGAGGTGCTGCTGATCGACGCGCTGATGGCGCCGACGCGCATCTATGTGAAGAGCCTGTTGCCGCTGGTGAAGACCGGCAAGATCCACGCGCTCGCGCATATCACCGGCGGCGGTTTGCTCGAAAATATCCCGCGTATCCTGCCGAAGACCCTGCATGCGCATATCGACGCCGATGCTTGGGCGCAGCCGCGGCTGATGGCCTTCCTGCAGGCGCAGGGGCATATCGAGCCCGAAGAAATGGCGCGCACCTTCAACTGCGGGATCGGCATGGCGGTGGTGGTGGCCGAGGCCGATGTCGCCGCCGTGACGGCGGCGCTGGAGGCCGCGGGCGAGGCGGTGTTTCGCATCGGGCATATTGCCAAGGGCGAAAAAGGCTGCACTGTGGCGGGCAGCACCGAGACGTGGAGCGCGATGGGCGCGTGGAGCGCGACGCATCATGCATAGGCTCCTCCCCGGCACGGGGAGGGGGACCATCCGAAGGATGGTGGAGGGGCACGTGCAGTCACGCGCTGCCTTTCGACGTCAGATAAACCCGCCTGTGCCCCTCCACCAGCTTCGCTGGTCCCCCTCCCCGTGCCGGGGAGGATCGCTGTGAAAGCCAAGGTCGCCGTCCTGATCTCGGGCGCCGGCACCAACATGGCGGCGTTGCTCTATGCCGCGAAGGCCGAAACCTGCCCGTACGAACTGGTGCTGGTCGCGAGCAACGATCCCGACGCGCCGGGGCTCGCCATCGCCGCAGCCGAGGGCATCGCGACGTGGGCGCGCACGCACAAGGGCCTGAACCGCGACGCCTTCGACACGCTGGTCGACGAACAATTGCGCGCCGCGGGCGCCGAATATGTCGCGCTCGCGGGCTATATGCGCATCCTCTCCGACGATTTCGTCGCGCGCTGGGCGGGGCGGATGATCAACATCCACCCCAGCCTGTTGCCGCGCTACAAGGGGCTCAACACCCACCGGCAAGCCATCGACGCGGGCGACCGCTGCGGCGGGTGCAGCGTGCATATCGTCACCCCCGGCGTCGACGACGGCCCGGTGCTGGCGCAGACGCCGGTCTCGATCGTGGCGGGCGACACGGTCGAGACGCTGAGCGCGCGGGTGCGGATTGCCGAGCACCAGCTGTATCCGCCGACCCTCGCGGCGTTCGTGACGCGCGAGCGCAACCCCGATTACCTGCTCGGCCGGGTGCGCGAAATCGCGACGGCCTTGCCCGAGGCCGATGAGGTGAGCTCGCACGGCATGCCCTGCTTCGGGATCGTGAAGGGAAAGAAGTTTGCGTATTTTACGCAGGATCATCATGGCGACGGCAAGATCGCGATATTGGTCAAGATCAGCGGCGGCGACGAACAGGCGGCGCTGATCGAGATGGACGCGGACCGCTATTACCGCCCGGCCTATTTCGGCGACGGCTGGGTCGGCATCCGCCTCGACCTCGGCGACACCGACTGGGACGCGATCGGCGACTGGCTGCGCAAGAGCTGGCTCGCGGTGGCGCCGAAGAAGCTGGCGGGGCTGATGGGGGCGGCGGAGGAGTTTTGATGGTCCAGTGCAGTTACTGCTCGCAGGAAATGAACGGCGCAGACGGCTGTGTGCCGATCCCTTTTCGGTTTGTGGGCGAAAACGAAGAACGCTCACCTGTGAAATATGGCGATGAATCCGATGACTGGGGCAGTCAATCTGGCAAACGATGTCATGACTGCGATTGTCTGCCTGGTAAATACCACCATCCCGGTTGCGACGTCGAGCGTTGCCCTCGCTGCGGCGGCCAAGCCATTGGCTGCGACTGCGAGATCGTTGAAAACTCATAGCAAAAAAAGGCCGCCGGATTGCTCCGGCGGCCTCTTTTGTCTCGTTATCCCGGCGGGATCAGCCGACGATTTCTTCGGGCTTGAAAAAATAGGCGATCTCGATCGCCGCGTTTTCGTCGCTGTCGCTGCCGTGGACCGTGTTCGCCTCGATGCTTTCGGCGAGTTCCTTGCGGATCGTGCCGGGTTCGGCGTTTTCGGGGTTGGTCGCGCCCATGATGTCGCGGTTGCGCTGCATCGCGTTTTCGCCCTCGAGGACCTGGACGACAACCGGGCCGCTGATCATGAAATCGACGAGTTCGCCGAAGAAGGGGCGTTCCTTGTGGACCGCGTAGAAGCCTTCGGCCTGTTCGCGGCTCATGTGGATGCGCTTCGAGGCGACGACGCGCAGGCCGGCCTCCTCCAGCATCTTGGTGACGGCGCCGGTGATGTTGCGGCGCGTCGCGTCGGGCTTGATGATCGAAAAGGTGCGGGTGACCGCCATGGGAAAGCTCCTGCGTGGGTTTGTTATATGATGCGCGCGCCTCTAGCCGCGCTTTCGCCGCGCGGCAAGGATCGTGTGGCGGCGGGTCAGGGTCCTTCGGACCAGCGGCCGTTTTCGTCCTGTTTCCAGAAGCGGTTGTCGACATCGTCGCGCGCGGCCAGCGTGCGCCAGGTCGCGCGCGCGTCGTCGATGCGGCTGTTGTCGAAGAACAGAAAGGCGCGGTCGAAGCCGAGCGCGTCGTCGCGCCACTCGCCGTCGGCGATCGCGACATGCCGCGCCCCGTTGGGCGGCGACGGGTCGAGCGTGCCGGCGATCAGGATCGGCTCGATCGCCTCGTCCGCCGACCCCGCGGCGCCGTGCGGGAGGAAGCTGGCGCGTTGCAGCGTCCACAGCGCCTCATCGATCGCCTGACGCTGCATCGCCGGCGCAGCGACGATCAGCAGGCGGTCGCCGGCGCCGAGGATGCGCGTCGCAATCGCCGGGAGCACCCTTTCGACGGGGTCGCGGGTCAGCCGGTAGAAATCGACGCGCGGCATGTCCCGGCCCCTGTCCTGCCCTTACCCCTCGAAATTGTCGGCGATGTAGCGGTCGAGCAGGCGGACGCCGTAGCCGGTCGCGCCCTTGGCCCAGACCGGGCCGTCCTTGTCGGCCCACGCCATGCCGGCGATGTCGAGATGCGCCCATTTGACGCCCTCGTCGACATAGCGCTTCAAAAACTGTGCCGCGGTGATCGAGCCGCCTTCGCGCGGGCCGATGTTCTTCATGTCGGCGATCGGGCTGTCGATCAGCTTGTCGTAGGCGGCCGACAGCGGGAAGCGCCACAGCTTGTTGCCGCTGGCGTCGCCCGCCGCGATCAGGTCGGCGGCGAGGCCGTCGTCGTTGGCGAAAATGCCGGCATATTCGTGGCCGAGCGAAATCACCATCGCGCCGGTGAGCGTCGCCAGATCGACGATCACCTTGGGCTTATAGGTCTTCTGCGCCCAGCTGATCGCGTCGCAGAGGACGAGGCGACCCTCGGCGTCGGTGTTGAGCACCTCGACCGTCTGGCCCGACATGGTGGTGACGATGTCGCCGGGGCGCATCGCATTGCCGTCGGGCATATTCTCGACCAGCCCGACGACGCCGACGACGTTCGCCTTCGCCTTGCGGCCGGCAATCGCCTTCATCGCGCCGGCGACCGCGCCCGCGCCGCCCATGTCCCATTTCATCATGTCCATGCCCGGCCCGGGCTTCAGGCTGATGCCGCCGGTGTCGAAGGTCACGCCCTTGCCGATGAACACCACCGGCGCGTCGCCATCGGTGCCGCCGTTCCAGCGCATCGCGAGCAGCCGCGGCGGGCGGGTCGAGCCCTGCGCGACGCCGAGCAGCGCCCCCATGCCGAGCGCCTTCATCTGGCGTTCGTCGAGGACTTCGAGCTCCACGCCAAGGTCCGCAAGATGCTGGCAGCGTTCGACGAAGCTTTCGGGATAAATGATGTTCGGCGGCTCGGCGACGAGCGTCTGGGTGAAGGCGACGCCGTCGGCAATCGCTTCGTTCGCGCCCCAGCGCGCCGCGAGATCGCCGTGCCGCGAGGCGATGGCGATCGACTTGAGCGTTGGCTTCGCGTTGTCGGCGAGCCGGGTGCGATAGGTGTCGATGCGCCAGTCGCGCAGCCGCGCGCCCAGAGCAAAAGCGAGCACATCATCCTCGTCGCTCGCCCCGGCGGCGGTGAAATCGACCTGCACCGCGCTCGCGCCGCTGGTCTGGAGCCGCGCGGTCAGCGCGGCGCCGCCGCGTTCTAGATCATGGACCGTGCCCTCGCCGATTCCGACGAGGATCAGCCGCATCACCCGGTCGCCGTCAACCGCGGCGGTTTCGGCGGTGGTGCCCGCCGCGCCTTCGAAGCGCGCCTGCGCTGCGGCGCCGCGCAGCAGCGCCCCGCGGGAGGCGCCGAGCGCCTCGACCAGCGCCGCCAGCGCGCCCTTGCGCACCGGGAAAGCGACGACGTCGGCAGACGCATCGATTTGCGCGACAAAATGAATGTCCATTCGGTAACTCTCTCATGCGATGATTGATTGAAGCGTGCCGGACCGATAGGGGTTTCGCTTGCGAGTTGCAAAAACAAAGCAGCCGGTCCAGTCCGGGCCGACGCTGCAACGATATGGGACAAAGTGATTAAATGAGGCTGGCTTTGTTCCGAGTCGAGGCAAGCGCGCGCTCGTGGTGGCTGGCGACCGCCAGCGTGTTGGCGTTCGCCGCAACCCCCGCGGTCGCGCAGGATGCGGCCGACCCGCCGCCCGTCGAACAGGCGCCCGAAGCGCCCGATCTCAGCACCCGTCCCGATCTCCAGACCCCCGACGTCCAGCCCGACGCCGCCGACGCGCCCGACGTCGCGGCCGAGAATCAGGTCGGCTTTGCCGCCGACAACCTCAATTACGACAGCGACAGCGAAACCGTGGTCGCCGAGGGCAATGTCGCGATGAACCGCGACACCATCTCGATGCGCGCCGACAAGGTGACGTGGAACCGCCAGACCGGGCAGGTTTTTGCCGAGGGCAATGTCGCGATCACCAATCCCGAGGGCGACGTCGCCTATGGCGACCGCATCGAACTCACCGATTCGCTGCGCGACGGGGTGGTTCAGAACATGCTGGTCGTGCTCGACAATGGGTCGCGGCTGGCGGCGGTCAGCGGCACGCGGTTCGAAAACGGCAATATCGAACTCGACAACGCCGCCTACACCCCCTGCCCGGTCGAAGATGACGAGGGCTGCCCGAAAAATCCGAGCTGGCAGGTGCGTGCGGTCAAGGTCCTGTACGACAAGGCGAAGAACAAGGTGCGCTACAAAGGCGCGCGCATCGAACTGTTCGGCCTGCCGCTGATCCCGCTGCCGGGGCTCAGCCATCCGCTCAACAACGAACCGAGCAGCGGCATATTGGTGCCCGAAGTGCGGCTCGACCGCTCCAACGGGTTCGAGATCGCGGTGCCCTATTATCTGCGCATCGCGCCCGATCGCGACATCACGATCACCCCGCACATCTACACCGACGCCGCGCCGATGGTGGAGGGCGAGTTTCGCGCGCTGACCGACATCGGATCGTTCCGGATCAACGGTTATGCGACGCACAGTTCGCTGGTGCCGCTGACTAGCGACCCCGACGCCGACAGCCGCAAGCGCTTTCGCGGTTATCTGGAAAGCGCCGGCAAGTTCCAGTTTTCGCCGCGCTGGAGCCTGACCTATTCGGGCCGCATCGCGACCGACCGCACTTTCATGCGCCGCTATGACATCAGCCGCGACGACCGGCTGCGATCGACCTTCGAGCTCGAGCGCATCGGCAACCAGAGCTATTTGTCGATCGCCGGCTGGGCGACGCAGACGCTGCGCCGCAACGACGAACAGGGGCAGCAGCCGATCGCCCTGCCCGTCATCGATTATCGCCAGCGGCTCACCGACCCGCTGTTCGGCGGCCAGTTCGAATTCCAGCTCAACACGCTGGCCATCGCGCGCACCGCGGGTCAGGACACCCAGCGCGCCTTTGCCGGCGCGCGGTGGGACCTGCGGCGGCTGACCCCGCTGGGACAGGAAATCACGCTGACCGCGCTGGTCCGCGGCGACGTGTATCATAGCGACGAGAATCTGCTGACCGCGATCCCCGGCTATCAGGGCAAATCGGGTTGGCAGGCGCGCGGCATCGCGGCGGTCGCCGCCGACATGCGCTGGCCCTTCGTCGGCGAATTCCTGGGCGGAACGCAGACGCTGACCCCGCGCATCCAGTTCGTCGCGACCCCGCCGATCAAGAACATCGACATCCCGAACGAGGATTCGCGCGCCTTCGACCTCGAAGACAGCAACTTGTTCGCGATCAACCGCTTTTCGGGCCACGACCGGTTCGAGGATGGCGCGCGCGTGACCTATGGCGTCGAATGGAATTTCAGCCGCCCCGGCTTCAGCATCAACAGCATCGTCGGGCAGAGCTATCGCCTGTCGGACAAGCCGAGTCTGTTTCCCGACGGCACCGGGCTGACCGACCGGACGTCGGACGTCGTCGGGCGGACGACGATCGCGTATAGGGATTTCCTGCGCTTCACCCACCGCTACCGGCTCGACAAGGACAATCTGGCGATCCGCCGCAACGAACTCGACGCGACGATCGGCAGCCAGTCGACCTATGCCGTGCTCGGCTATTCGCGGCTCAACCGCGACATATTGCTGCTCGGCGAGGATTTGCAGGACCGCGAGGAAGCGCGCGTCGGCGGCCGCGTCGCGGTCGCGAGCAACTGGTCGATCTTCGGATCGGCGATCGTCGACCTGACCGACCAGCAGGACGACCCGCTGAGCGTCGCCGACGGTTTCGACCCGATCCGCCACAGATTGGGCGTCGCCTATGACGACGACTGCCTGTCGATCGCGCTGACCTGGCGCCGCGACTATATCGACACCGGCGACGCGCGCCGCGGCAACAGCTTCTCGTTCCGCATCGCCTTCCGCAACCTGGGGTTCTGAGGGGCGGTGGATCGCGGATTTGGTCTGCGGTCACGAACAGTTCAGCGGGTTTCGGACGTAACGACCGGTTGCCGCCCAAAGCGATCCTCCCCGGCACGGGGAGGGGGACCAGCGAAGCTGGTGGAGGGGTACGCGGTGTCGAGCGCAGCGTATGCCCTCCTGTACCCCTCCACCACCCTGCGGGTGGTCCCCCTCCCCGTTCCGGGGAGGATCGGCACCGTCCGCCCCCTAACCGAAATCCGGCCTCGCGCTGGGCGCCGCTGCCATGCTCCCCGCACGCCGCCCGCTCAGCTTGCGTTCAGCGTTGGCACGCTATCCGGACCTTCGTTATGTTGTGCGAGGGCGCGATTGCGCTGGACCATCGGGCGTTTCGGCTGATACGGAGCGGGCCGGAACCTTCATTATAGGGTAGCAATGACCAAAATTTCGACCATGATCGGCCTGATCGCCGTTGCGGCCGCCGGCATCACGCCGGTGGTAGCGCAGACCGTTGCCGACGACGCGGTGCCGACGACCAGCCTGAACATTCCGGGCAACGTCCAGCTTTACGGCGACGCATCGCCCAACGTCTATCGTCCCTCGGCGACGGTGAACGGCGAGATCATCACCGCGACCGACATCGAGCAGCGCATGGCGCTGATTCGCGTCGCCAACAACAATGTCGAGCTGCCGCCCGAAGAAATCCAGCGCCTGCGCCAGCAGGTGTTCAGCAATCTGATCGACGAGAAGTTGCAGATTCAGGAAGCGCGCGCCGCCGACATCACGATCGACGAAAATCTGGTCAACGAGCAGTTCGCGCGCCTGGCGACCCGCTACAAGCAGACCCCCGAGCAGTTCGCCGCCTATCTGGCAGCGCGCGGTTCGTCGTCGGCGGCGGTGAAGCAGCAGATCCGCGGCGAATATGCCTGGGACCGCCTGCTCGCGCGCAACATTCAGGCGACGACCAACGTGTCGACCGACGAGGTCGAATCGGTCGTCCAGCGGATGAACGACGCCAAGGGGCAGGACGAGTTCCAACTCGGCGAAATCTATCTGTCGGCAACCCCGGAAAATGCCGCGTCGGTGGTCGAGAACGCGCGCAAGATCATCCAGTCGTTGCAGGCTGGCGGCAGCTTTGCCGCCTATGCGCGCCAATTTTCCGAAGCGTCGACCGCGGTCGTCGGCGGCGACCTCGGCTGGGTGAAGGCGGCGCAATTGCCGCCGTCGATGGCCGAAGCGGCGACGCAGATGCAGCCCGGCCAGCTGGTCGGGCCGATCGAGGTGCCGGGCGGCGTTTCGATCATGCTGATGATCGACCGGCGCCAGGTGCTGACCGCCGATCCCCGCGACGCGGTGCTCAGCCTCAAGCAGATTTCGCTCGAATTCCCCGCCGGCACGACGCAGGCGCGCGCCGGCGAACTCGCCGGTCAGTTTGCCGACGCAACGCGGACGGTCGCCGGGTGCGGCGGCGCCGATCAGGTCGCGGCCAGCCTGGGCGCGACGGTGGTGTCGCGCGACAATATCGAAATGCGCGCGCTGCCCGCACCGCTGCAGGCGACGCTGGCGACGCTGCAGGTCGGCCAGACGACCCAGCCGTTCGGTGCCGCGAACGAAGGGATCAGCGTCCTCGTACTGTGTGGCCGCGACATGCCGCAGACGGTCGCCGCGCCGAACCTCGAGCAGATCGAGGCGCGGTTGCTGGAGGAAAAGGTCAACAAGCGTGCCCAGCGTTATCTGCGCGACCTGCGCCGGGATGCCGTGATCGAATATAGCTGATATGTCCGGTTCCAGTCTTCGACAACCGATCGCGGTCACCATGGGTGACCCGGCCGGTGTCGGACCCGAAGCTGCGGCCCGCGCCTGGGCCGTCCGCCGCGAGCATGGGCTCGCCCCCTTCGTTGCGATCGGCGACGCCGCCGCCGTCGCCGCGGTCTGGGACGGCCCGGTCGCGCGGGTCGGCGACATGGACGAAGCGGCGCGCGTCTTCTACACCGCCCTGCCCGTCTGGCATCTGGAAGACAGCGGCCCGCTCCATCCCGGCGCGCCGACCGCGGCGGGCGCGACCTGCGCGCTCCACGCGCTCGAAACCGGGATCGGGCTGACGCGCAACCAGGCGAGCGCGGCGCTGGTGACCGGCCCGGTGTCGAAATATGCACTGCACGGCATCGGCTATACCCACCCCGGACAGACCGAATTCATCGCCGAGCGCTGCGGCGTCACCGCGGCCAATGCGGTGATGATGCTCGCCGCGCCGGGTCTGCGCGTCGTGCCGCTGACCGTCCACATCCCGCTGTCGGAGGTCGCCGAACGGCTGACCAGCGAGCTGATCGTCGGCAAGGCGCGCGTCGTCGCGCGCGCGCTGCGCCGCGATTTCGGCATCGCCGAACCGCAGCTCGCGATCGCCGGGCTGAACCCGCATGCGGGCGAAAGCGGACAGCTCGGCCGCGAGGAGGCCGAGGTCATCCAGCCCGCGATCGACCAGTTGCAGAGCGAGGGCATTGCGATCGACGGCCCGCTGGCGTCGGACAGCCTGTTCGCGCCGCACGTCCGCGCGCGCTACGACGCGCTGCTCTGTTGCTATCACGACCAGGCGCTGGCGCCGTTCAAGGCGCTGCATTTCCACGACGGGGTCAATCTGACGCTGGGGCTGCCGATCATCCGCACCTCGCCCGACCATGGCACCGCGTTCAACATCGCCGGTCGCGGCACGGTCGATCCCGGCCCGACGGTCGCCGCGATCGCGCTCGCCGCGCAGCTTGCGACGAGCCGCGAGCGGCGCTGCGCCACCACCGCCGCGTGACGAAAGCGCCGGCGCACGCCCTGCCGCCGCTGCGCGAAACGGTGCGCGCGCACGGACTGCAGGCGAGCAAGGCGCTGGGGCAGAATTTCCTGTTCGACGAACAATTGCTGGACCGGATCGCGGCGTTGCCGGGCGATCTGGACGGCGCGACGGTGTTCGAGGTCGGGCCGGGGCCCGGCGGGCTGACCCGCGCGCTGCTGCGCGCCGGGGCGACGGTGATCGCGGTCGAGCGCGACGACCGCTGCCTGCCGCTGCTCGCCGAGCTCGGCGACGCCTTTCCGGGCCAGCTGACGGTGATCGCCGACGATGCGATGGCGGTCGATGTCGACGCGCTGACCGGCGGCGCGCCGTACCATATCGTCGCCAACCTGCCCTATAATGTCGGCACCGCGTTGTTCACCCGCTGGCTCGAGCCGGCGACCTGGCCGCCGCGCTGGCTGTCGCTGACGCTGATGTTCCAGGCCGAGGTCGCCGAACGCATCGTCGCGCCGGTCGGCACCAACGCCTATGGCCGGCTGAGCGTGCTCGCCCAATGGCGGGCGACGGCGCGGATCGCGATGAAGGTCCACCGCTCGGCCTTTACCCCGCCGCCCAAGGTGATGTCGGCGATCGTCCATGTCGTGCCCGCCGCGCAGCCGGACGGGGTCGACCCGAAGCTGCTGTCGAAGCTGACCGAAAAGGGCTTTGGCCAGCGGCGCAAGATGCTGCGCCAGAGCCTGAAGGGCGTCGAGGGCGCGGTCGCCGCCGCCGAAGCGCTGGGCATCGACCCGACCCGCCGCGCCGAGACGGTGAGCGTCGCCGAATGGGTCGCGCTGGCGCGGGCGCTACGCGCCTAACCCGGCCGCAATCTCAATCCCCGCGCACCGCCGCGCGGTTGGCATCGCCGAACATGTTCGACCATTCGCGATCGTCCAGCTGCTGATGGCGCCCGACATATTTCGCCGGCGCCTTCAGATCCTCGCGCGCCATCGCGCGCGCGACGGCAGGGCGGGCGCCGACGCGCTCGAACCAGCGGTGCATCGCCGGCCATTCTTCAAGCCCGAGTCCGAGCACGAAGGCCGAGGCACGGCCCGGCCAGATCGCGATGTCGGCAATCGTATAATCGTCGCCCGCGACATAGGCGCTGGTTTCCAGCCGCCGTTCGAGCACCGTCAGCAAGCGGGTGAGTTCGTTGGTGTAGCGCGCTGCGGCATAGTCCTGCCCCGCGGGGGCGTAGCGCAGGAAGTGGCTCGCCTGCCCGCCCATCGGACCGAGCCCGGCGACCTGCCAGGTCAGCCACGACAGCGTCGCGGCGCGCGGCGCGCCGGCAGCGGGCAGGAACCGCCCGCTCTTTTCGGCCAGATATTGCAAGATCGCGCCCGATTCGAACACCGTCACCGGATCGCCTCCGTCGGCCGGCGCGCGGTCGACGATCGCCGGCAGCTTGTGGTTGGGATTGATCCGGCCGAATGCGGCGCTGAGCTGGTCGCCCTCGAAGATGTCGTAGGGGATGACGCGGTGTGGCGCGCCGATCTCTTCGAGCATGATCGCGATCTTCTGCCCGTTCGGGGTCGCCGAATAATGAAGGTCGATCATCTCAGCGCACCGCATAGATCTGGTGGCGGACGCCAAAGTCGGTGCGTTCGCCAATCCCGACCGCGAGCACGCCGTTCAGCCACCCGAACGTTTCGCTCGCGGTTTCGAACACCGGCGCGATTCGCAGATAATAGCGCGACGGATCGACCGGCGGCGCATCGGGGTCGGCAAATTCGGCGCGGACATCGTCGGGGATGACGCTGCGCCCGCCATAGCTGAGATAGACGAGCTCGCCGGTATCGGTCTGCCACACCGCGCGCGCGTCGAACGTGCCCACCGACGTGTCGCCGCCGAGCCGGCCGCTGCGCGACCAGTTGCCGCCGCCGGGAAGGATGATGCCGTTGATAAGCGGCCCAAAGAAGCGGCCGCCGGTGACATAGCCCAGGCGCTGGTCGCCGAACGGCGAGGCGCCGATGCCGATGATCCCGCCGGCGACTTCGAACTCGGCGGTGCACAGGAAGCGGCTGGCGAGCGCGGGCGGCGGGCCGTCGATATTATCGTGGGTCACGGTGCGAATCCTCCTGCAAAGCTATGGACAAGCTTAAAACCATTAGTATACTAAGGGTCAATCAGATTGACGGATGAAGATCGCATTGTGCGCCTTCCTACCGCCAGCATATTGATCATTGGGAGGGTGCACATGAAGACCTTTAATCCATTCCTGCTGTCGGGCGTCGCGGTTGCCGCGATGATCGGCTGCGCCGCGCCGGCGATGGCGCAGGACAGCGCGCCGGCCGACGAGTTTGCCAACGACGAAATCATCGTCACCGCGCAAAAGCGCGAACAGGGCATCCAGGACGTCCCGATCTCGATGGAAGTCGTCAGCGGCGACACGATCGAGGAAATGGGCGTCAACGATTTCGCCGACATGGCATCCTATGTTCCCAACGTCGCGGTCCAGACGACCGCGGGCAACGACGTCATCTATATCCGCGGTTTCGGCTCGCCGCCGGCCAACTTCTCGTTCGACCAGGCGGTCAGCCTGTACATCGACGGCGTCTACGCCGGGCGCAGCCGCCAGACGCAGGCACCCTTTTTCGATATCGCCCGCGTCGAAGTGCTGCGCGGCCCGCAGGGCGCATTGTTCGGCAAGAACACCGCGGCGGGCGCGATCAGCGTCGTGTCGGCGGCGCCGACCCGCGACCTCGAAGCGGCGCTGGTCGGCAGCTACGACTTCGAATATGACGGTTTCCAGGTTTCGGGCCATGTGTCGGGCCCGATTTCCGACACGCTCAGCGTCCGCCTCGCCGGACGGGTGGTCGACAACAACGGCTATATCCTGAACCGCGCCACCGGACAGAAAAACCCGCAGACCAAGCAGCAGCTCGTCCGCTTCACCGCTTTGTGGGAACCCAGCCCCGACTTCGACCTGACTGCGCGCATCGAATATGGCAACCAGGACATCAAGGGCGGCGTCACCGTCTCCGACTCCGCTACGCTCGCGCCGCGCCTGCGCCAGGACCGCTTCCTGGAAGATGCGGCGCTGGGCGAAGAGGGCATTCGCGGCGAAACGCTGATCGCGTCGGCCACCGCGAACCTGCAGCTCGGCGACTATACACTGACCTCGATCACCGGCTACAGCTGGTATGACTCGGCGATGGTCAACGGCTTCGACCAGACGCTGCCCAACCCGCCGGGCGGGGTCACGACCAACTCGACCTACAACAGCTATCCCGAGAATTTCGACCAGTTCTCGCAGGAAATCCGCCTCGCATCGCCCGCCGGGCAGCCGATCGAGTTCATCGTCGGCGCCTATTACGACACCTCCGACTATCATCTCGACCAGTTCGGCGGCTTCAACATCAACAACAGCGCGCTGACCTATTTCGGCCTGCTCCACACCTTCTTCGACCAGCAGACCGAATCCTATTCGGCGTTCGGCCAGGCGACGTGGAATGCCACCGAGGCGCTGCGCTTCATCGGCAGCCTGCGCTACACCCGTACGATGAAGGAAGCGACCTTCGACGGCGAGCGCATCTATGGCCCCTATAACCTGCGCCCGCTGACCCAGGCGCAGGGCAAGCGCAAGGAAAACAACGTCGATCCGTCGATCACCGCGCAATTCGACATCACCGACGACATCATGGTCTATGCGACCTATGGCCGCGGGTCGAAATCGGGCGGTTTCGTGTCGAACACCTATGGCACCACCGACGCGACCTTCCAGTATGAGCCCGAAAAATCGCGCAACATCGAAGGCGGCGTGCGCGCGCAGTTCGGCGCGATCACCGCGAACGTGTCGGTCTATGACACCAAGTTCAGCAATCTGCAGGTGTCGGTCTACAACCCGACGACCTCGACCTACCAGACCGGAAACGCCGCGAGCGCGGCTTCGACGGGTATCGAGGGCACCTTCACGCTGAAGCCGTCGCGCAATTTCGACGTCACCACCTCGCTCGCCTATCAGGACATCCGCTACCTCGACTATCCGGGTGCGGCGTGTCTCGCCAGCCAGCCGGTCAGTGAATGCAACCCGGCAAGCCCGGCGAGCATCGCCGCGAACAATATCGCCGGATCGCCGCTGCCCTATGTCTCCGACTTTTCGGGCAGCATCCAGGCACACAGCTGGGTGCCGATCTCGTCGGCGCTCGAACTCGACGTGACCGGCGTGGTCTCGTTCCGCTCGGGCTATTTCAACTCGGATACGCAGGACCCGGTCTTCGGGCGCCAGAGCGGCTATGCCAAGGTCGACCTGCGCGTCCAGCTCGGCGATCCCGACGACCGCTGGCACCTGGCCTTCGTCGGCCGCAACCTGACCAACAAGCTGACCGCGGGCAGCGTGTTCCGCCTGCCCTTCCCGATCACCAACACGACGCGATCGATCCACTATCTGGAACCCGCGCGCAGCCTGGCGATCGAGGCCGGGGTGAAGTTCTAGGCCGATGTCCCGGCAAGCGACCGCCGTCGACGCTTTCCTGGACCGGGAAGCGGCGGCGGCGGTCGTGCGCTGCTATGCGGGCGCGCTCGACGCGCACAACTGGGCGGCGTTTCGCGCGCTGTTCACCTACACAATCGTGATCGACTATGGCGCGATCGGCTCGCTGACCGGCCCGATTGCCGCCGACGAATGGACCGACCGCTGCCGGGCGCTGGAGGGTTTCGATGCCACCGCGCACCGGCTGTCGAATATCGCCGTGACAATCGATGACGACCGGGCGACGGTGACGAGCATCGTCGATGCGGCGCATTTCGTCGCCGTCGATGGCGCGACGCGGATGGGCGACCTGATCGGCCGCTATACCCACCATCTGGTCCGCGCCGACGGCTGGAAGATTGCCGGGGTAACGCTGGCCGTCGTCGGCTATCCCGCCGGCAAGGCGGCGTTCGACGACGCCTTTGCCGCGGCGCGGGCGATATTTGCGAAAAGGAACAGCCGATGATCGACGTCTATTTCACCCCGACGCCGAACGGCCACAAAGTGTCGATCATGCTCGAGGAAGTCGGGCTGGCGCATCGCCTGCTCGCGATGAACATGCTCGCGGGCGACCATCTCACCCCCGAATATCGCCGCATCAACCCGAACGGCCGCCTGCCCGCCATCGTCGATCACGACCCCGCCGGCGGCGGCGCGCCGCTGGCGGTGTTCGAAAGTGGGGCGATCCTGCTCTATCTGGCCGAGAAGTCGGGGCGGTTGCTCCCCAGCGACCCACGGCGGCGCAGCCAGGCGCAGCAATGGTTGATGTGGCAGATGGCGAGTTTCGGCCCGATGCAGGGCCAGGCGCATCATTTCATCCGCTATGCGCCCGAAGGACAGACCTATCCCATCGAACGCTATCGCAACGAAACGCTGCGGTTGCTCCACGTGCTGAACGGCCGCCTCACCGAGGCCGATTATCTCGCGGGCGAATATTCGATCGCCGACATCGCGTGCTGGCCGTGGACGCGCGCGATCCGGGCGATCGGCTTGACGCTCGATGATTACCCCGCCGTTGTCGACTGGTTCGCGCGGATCGGCGAGCGGCCCGCGGTGATCGCGGGCACCGACGTCAAAAATGCCGCCAACCTGTCGAGCGCGCGCCCGGTGTTGACCGAGGAACAATGGTCGAATTTGTTCGGGAAGAATATGCTGGAAGCGCCGAAGGGGTAGTTATTTCTCCCCTCCCGCTTGCAGGAGGGGATTAAACGGTATCCGCATGCCCCCACTGATATTCGACCTTGCCGTCCAGCCGCCGCACCGCGACCCAGTCGCCGCCGGCGAGGCTGTCGTCCTCGATCAGCTTCACCACCCCGCCCGCGATATCCTCGGGCGCGCACGCCTCATTGTTCGCGAGCACCTGTTCCATCCACTCCGACTTGCCGCCCGCCCCCGTGGTGTCGAGGATCGGGGTCGCGACGAGTCCGGGCAGCATTCCCGCGACGCGAACGTTGCACTGGTCCTTCAGCGGCGCGCAGCAGCGCGTGAACATCATCACCGCCGCCTTGGTCGTCGCATACATCGCGTCGTAGAAGCCGGTGCCGAGCGCGACGGTCGAGACGGTGTTGACGATCACCCCGCCGCCGCGCGCGCGCATCGCCTGCACCGCGATCTGCGTCGCCGCGACCAGCGAGGTAATATTGACGTCGATAATCCACTGGATGCGCGCGGCATCGACGTCGGGGAATTGCGGCAGGCCCGACACGACGCCGGCATTGTTGTGGAGGATGTCGACGTCGCCATGGGCGCGGAACCAGGCCTCGGTGGCAGGAATATCCGACAAATCGAGCCGGTGGACGGTCGCCCGCGCGCCCCCCGCTTCAACCAGCCGCGCGGTCTCTGCCAGCCCCGCCGCGTTGACATCGACCAGCGCGATCTCCGCCGCGCCGCGCGCCGCCAGCATCGTCGCGGTCGCACGGCCGATGCCGCTCGCTGCGCCGGTGACGATCGCTTGCTTGCCGTTGATATCCATCCGTTTCTCTCCCACCATGCTTGTCGCTACCGTAAAGCACGTTGACAGATAAACTTAAATACCTAAGTATTTTTCGAGCGAGAAGACTCGCGCATCCCGGGGAGAGTTATGACCGAGGCCACTGCCGTCCACGCCGGCGCACCGGCGCCCGAAAGCGGGCTTGCGCTGCGCCGCAACCTCGCGCTGGCGATGCTGTTCGTGGTCGGCACGATCAACTTCGTCGACCGCCAGCTATTGTCGGTGCTCGTCGAACCGATCCGCGCCGAAATGGATTTCAGCGACACCCAGTTCGGTCTGCTCACCGGCCTTGCCTTCGCGCTTTTCTACGCGGCGATGGGGGTTCCCGTCGCGATGATCGCCGACCGCTGGAACCGCATCAAGCTGATCGGCATCGCCTGCGTCGTGTGGAGCGGCTTCACCGCAGCCTGCGGGCTGGCGTCGAATTTCTGGCAGCTCGCGCTGATGCGCTTTGGCGTCGGCGCTGGCGAGGCGGGCGGCACCGCGCCGTCGCTGTCGGTGATCGCCGACCTGTACCCGCCGGCACAGCGCCCGCTGGCGATCGGGCTGTTCACCTGCAACGGCCCGTTCGGCGTCTTCGTCGGCGCGACCTTCGGGGCGTGGGCGGCGGCGCACATCGGCTGGCGCAACGCCTTTCTGGTCATCGGCCTCGTCGGTATCCTCGTCGCGCCGCTGCTGATCTGGCTGGTGCGCGAACCGGCGCGCGGTCAGATGGACCTGCACAAACCCGCCGACGAAGTGGTCCCGTTCGGCCAGAGCCTGGCGATGTTCATCCGCCGTCCGTCGCTGCGCATGGTGATGATCGGCAGCGGGCTGGCCGCCTTCGTCAGCTATGGCATGCTCAACTGGATCCCCGCCTTTCTGATGCGGACCCAAAAGATGCCGCTGGAGGCGATGGCGACCTGGTTCGGCCCCGCCGCGGGCATCACCTTCGGCATCGGCATCCTCGGCGGCGGCTGGCTGGTCAGTCACCGCGCCAAAACCTCGGCGCGCGCCTATGGCACCATCCCGGCGCTCGCCACCGCGGTGCTGATCCCGACCTTCATCGCCGCGCTGCTCGTCGACAGCTGGCAATTGTCGCTGGCGCTGATGCTCGTCCCGATGGCCGCGTGCACCGCCTATGTCGCCCCGGCGCTCGCGCTCGTCCAGAACCTGACCCCGCCGCGCAGCCGCGCCACCGCCGCCGCCGTGCTGATGCTGATGTTCAACATCGTCGGGCTCGGGCTCGGGCCGTTGTTCGCGGGCATCGTCAGCGACGCGCTCAAGCCCGGCTATGGCGACGATAGTCTCCGCTGGGCGCTGATGGCGCTGATGCCCTTCGCCGCCGCCGCGGGGATCGCGCAATATGCGATGACGCGCCACCTGGAAAAGGACTTCGCCGAATGACCGACGTCGCCGGCAAGACCGCCTTCATCACCGGGGGCGCCAGCGGGCTGGGCTTTGCCACGGCCACAGCGTTGGCGTCGAAAGGCACCCGCACAATCCTCGCCGACATCGACGCCGATCGGGTCGAGGATGCCGCCGCCCGATTGCGCGGCAGCGGCGGCGACGCGATCGGTATCCAGCTCGACGTCACAAGCGAAGCGAGCTGGGCAGCGGCAGGCGAAAAGGCGCACGCTTTCGGCGATGTGCGCATATTGTTCAGCAATGCCGGCGTCGGTGGCGGCTCGGGTCCCTTCGAGCAGTATGACACCGACGTCTGGCGCTGGAACTATGCGGTCAACGCCCACGCGCATCTTTACGCCTGCCGCACCTTCCTCGCCGACATGAAGGCGTCGGGCGAGCCCAGCCATCTCGTCATCACATCGTCGATGGTGGCGATCGTGCCGCCGCCGATTTCGGTCGCCTATATCAGCTCGAAATATGCGACGCTGGGCATCGCGATGGCGCTGCGCAACGAACTCGCCGGAAGCTGCGTCGACATTTCGGTGCTGATGCCGGGCATGACCGCGACGCGGATCGTCGAGACGACGCGCGACCTGCGCCCGGCCCAAGTTGAGGCCGGCCAGGCCGCCACGACCAGCCAGGCGATGCAGGGCGTGCTGGCGGGCGGGATGGCGCCCGACAAGGTCGGCGCGCGCGTCGTGCAGGCGATCGAGGCGGGCGACTACTGGATTTTCACCCATCCCGAATGGAAAGCGATGGCCGAGCTGGTGACGCAGGATATGCTGGCGGCCTTCGGTCCTTCGGCCGATCCGGCCTATCGCGGCGACGACATCGACGGGCTGATCGCGGCCAACGGCGGCCGCATGTTCGGCGCAAAAGTTTAAGGAGAGCATCATGGCAGAGCAGGACGACATCGGCGCAATGGCGCAGCGCTTCTTCGACGCGATCGAAGCGGGCGATATCGAGACGATGCGCGAAAGCTTCGCCCCCGATGCCGCGATCTGGCACAACACCGACGAGCTGATCGTCACGCGCGACCAGACCGCACAGACGCTGGCCGGCATGGTGGCGCGGATCAAGGACCGCGAATATGCCGACCGCCGGCTGACCGTCTTTCCCGGCGGCTTCGTCCAGCAGCATGTCCTGAAGGGCAAGCGCACCCATGACGATGTCGAGGTCCGCCTGCCCTGCGCGATCATCTGCACGGTCGCGGAGGGCAAGATCACCCGCCTCGACGAATATTTCGATTCGGCGCACGTCGCGAATTTCCGCAAATATGCGAACGCCTGAGGAGTAGAATATGCCCGTATTGCGCCAGGTTCCCCGCGCCGAGGTCACCGACGAAACGGTGCTTGCCTATTATGACCGCCTGTTCGGCGAGCGCGACCCGGTCGCCGAACCCGGCACCGCGACCGGCACGCCGGGCGACTGGTGGACGGTGTTCGCGCTGTCGCCTGACATCTTCGAACATGCGGTCAAGGGCTTTGCGGTCTATCGCAACCCGGCGCGGACGATCGACCCGGTGCTGCGCGAGCTTGGCCAGACCCGCGCCGGCTGGGTCAAGGGCAGCCAGTTCGTTTTCTCGCAGCATTGCAAGTCGCTGCGCGGGCTGGGGGTCAGCGAAGAGAAGATCGCGGCCATCGCCTATTGGACCGTCGCCGATTGTTATGACGAGCAGGAGCGCGCCGTGCTCGCCTATGCCGACTGCCTGAGCCAAGCCGGGGGGCGGGTGCCGCTCGAGGTCTTCGACAAGCTCAAGACCTTCTGGAACGACGAGCAGATTTTCGAATTCACCTACATCACCTGCCTGTACGACATGCACGCGGTGATCACCCGCGCGCTGCGCATGGAATATGACGCGCGCGAGGACCCGATCGTCGAAGTTGCAGCCCCCGAAGGCTTCAGCGCCGCCGACTTCCTCAGCGCGCCGCAGCGCAAGGAATAACCGTCAATCTAATTGACGAATGCGCCAAAGCAGAGTATATCGGTCGGGAGAGGATGGGCATGAAATATTATACCAGCATCGGCCCCAACCCGCGCGTCGTGACGATGTTCATGGCCGAAAAGGGCATCGAACTGCCGACGGTCACGGTCGATCTGCGCGGCGGCGAAAATCGCCGTGCACCCTATAATGTCGCGGTCAATCCTGCGGGCCAGACCCCGGCGCTCGAACTCGACGACGGGTCGGTGCTGACCGAAATCACCGCGATCTGCGAATATCTCGACGAGCGCTATCCCGAACCGACGCTGATCGGCACGACCGCCGAAGAGCGCGCCGCGACGCGGATGTGGGTCCGGCGCATCGACCTCAAGATATGCGAGCCGCTGACCAACGGTTTCCGCTTTGCCGAAGGGCTGCCGCTGTTCGAACCCCGAATGCGCTGTCTGCCCGAAGCGGCGGCGGGGCTGAAGGCGTGCGCGGAGGACGGCATCGCATGGCTCGATCCGCTGATCGCGGGGCGCGACTTCATCGCCGGCGACCGGCTGACGCTCGCCGACCTGATGCTGTTCGCCTTCCTCGATTTCGGGGCGTCGGTGGGACAGCCGATCGACCCCCGCTTTACGAATATCCTCCGGTGGTTCGACGCCATCAACGCCCGGCCGAGTGCCGGCGCCAGCAAATATTGAAGGAGACGGATCATGGCTGTGACAAACAAGGAATTCGAATTTTGCGGCGTCAATCATCTGGCGCTGGTGTGCAAGGACATGGCGCGGACGGTGGAATTCTATCGCGACATCCTGGGCATGCCGCTGACCAAGACGATCGACCTGCCCGGCGGCCGCGGCCAGCATTTCTTCTTCGACATCGGCAACGGCGATGCCCTCGCCTTCTTCTGGTTTCCGGGCGCTCCCGAGGCTGTTCCCGGCGTGTCGGCGCCCGAGGCGCTGCCGACCAAGGGCAATTTCATGTCGGCGCACGGATCGATGAACCATATCGCGATCAACGTGCCCGCCGAACGCTTCGATGAATATTACGACCGGCTGGTCGAAAAGGGCGTCGAGGTCACCAAGAAGCTCAACCACGACGACAGCCCCGCCCAGTCGTCCGACGATCTGCACGAGGGGGTGTTCGTGCGCTCGGTCTATTTCTTCGACCCCGACGGCGTCTGCCTGGAATTTGCCGCGTGGACCAAGGTGTTCGACGACAGCGACGTCGCCCACGACCCGGTCCGCGCCGACGGCACCAAGGCCGACGGCATGATCACCCGCCGGACGCCGGTTCCGGCCGAATAACCACTTTCCCAGTCAACTCCTCCTGGCCCGGCGCGCAAACGCCGGGCTTTTTTTGCGGGACTGGCGGGTGGTGAGTGTTGGTGGACATAAAGCCCTCTCCCCTTGGGAGAGGGTTGGGTGAGGGTGTATGATGTTAGCTTTCGCAGGCTAGGGTGATCCCCTCACCCAACTTCGGCTAGGTTGCTGCGCAACCAAGCCTGCGTATCCCTCTCCCGACGGGCGAGGGCGAACGTCAGTTCCCCACCCCAAAACCAGACCTGCGCGGCTCACCCCACCGCGCGATCGCGCCCTTCCCAATAGGGCGCGCGCAGTTCGCGGCGCAGCACTTTGCCCGACGGGTTGCGCGGCAGCGCGTCGATGAACTCTATGCTTTTCGGCGCCTTATAGGCGGCGATCCGCTCGCGCGCCCAGGCGATGACGGCGGCGGGGTCGGGCGCGCCGCCGGCGGCAGGCACGATCAGCGCCTTGACGCTCTCGCCCCATCTGTCGTCGGGGACGCCGATCACCGCGACGTCGGCGACGCCGGGGCACCCCATGATCGCGCTCTCGACCTCGGCGGGATAGACATTCTCGCCGCCCGACACGATCATGTCCTTGATCCGGTCGTGGACGTAATAAAAGCCGTCGGCATCGCGATAGCCGACGTCGCCGGTGTGGAGCCAGCCGCCCGCCAGCGTCTCCTCGGTCGCGGCGGCGCGGTTCCAATATTCCTTCATCACGATACCGCCGCGGATCGCGATCTCGCCGATTTCGCCGTCGCCGAGTTCTTCGCCCGCGCCGTCCAGAATCGCCATGTCGGCGCCCGGCCAGGGCTTGCCGCACGAGGTCAGCTTGCCCGGGATGTCGTGCGCTTGCGGCGACAGATACGATCCGCCGCCGGCGGACTCGGTCATCCCGTAAAATTGCACGAAGTCGCAGCCGAAGGTGGTCCGCGCCCGGCGCAGCACATCTTCGGCGATCGGCGACGCGCCATAGGCGATCGACTTCAGCGCCGGGTAGGGCGCCGATGCCGCGTCGGGCTGGAGCAGCATCATCTGGATCATCGCGGGGGCGAGGAAGGCGTGCGCGACATCGTCCTCGCGCATCATCCGCACCGCATCGGCGGCAGTAAAATCCTTGATCAGGACCAGACGTCCGCCCTGCGCCAGGCCGGAGAAGCTGACGTTCGTGCCGGCGACATGGAACAGCGGCATGACGATCATCACCGTCTCGTCCTCGCCATAGGCAAAGCCGTCCACCTGCGTCGCGGCCTCGAGGAAGGTGCGGTAATTGCGGTTGGTCAGCACGACGCCCTTGGGCAGCCCGGTGGTGCCGCTGGTGTAAAGTTGCAGCACATCGTCGGCGAGCTGCGGCCGATCGGCGGGGGGCGTGTCCGCGGCGTCGCCCAGCCACGCCTCGAACGGCTCGAACGCCGGATGTTCGCCATAGAGCGCGACGAGCCGTGGCGGCGCCGCGAGCCCGGCCACCGCGGCGAGCGCGCAGTCAAAGAAATCCTCGCCGACGAACAGCAGCTTCGGCCCCGCATCGCCAAGGATGAAACCGATCTCGGCGGGCGCGAGGCGGCAGTTGATCGGCGCGAAACAGGCCCGCGCGCGGGCGGTGCCGAAAAACAGCGGATACCAGCTGTCGTGGTTCTTGGTCAGTGCCGACACGCGCTCGCCGGGCGCGACGCCAGCGGCGATCAGCGCGCGCGCGACCCGGTTCGACCGCGCGTCGAGCGCGGCAAAGCTCGTCTCGCGCGCGCCGAACTTCACCGCGACCGCCTCGCCGCGCACCCGCGCCTGCGCCGCCGGTATGTCGGCGAGCGTCTGGATGGCGTCCAGATCGATCATGTCCCTCTCCCTCGGTCCTGTTTTGCTTGAATTAGATAGAATACTAAGTAATTACAGGCCAGCCCAAAAAATCGAGAGGACAGGCCTTGTTCGACCACCCCATCTTGCCGACAACCATCGTCGGAAGCTACCCCCAGCCCGACTGGCTGATCGACCGTGAAAAACTGAAAACCAGCCTGCCCCCGCGCGTGCGGGCCGAGACGCTGTGGCGCATTCCCGAACCCTGGCTGGGCGACGCCCAGGAGGCCGCGACGCTGATGGCGATCCGCGATCAGGAAGAGGTCGGCATCGACATCGTCGGCGACGGCGAGATGCGCCGCGAAAGCTATTCGAACCGCTTGGCGACGGCCTTGTCGGGGATCGACCGCGAGCGGCACGGCACCGCGATCGACCGCACCGGCAACGCCAATCCGGTGCCGCTCGTCTCCGGCCCGATCCGCCGCGTCGCGCCGATCGAGGCGCAGGACGCCGCCTTCCTGCGCCGCCATTCGAGCAAGCCGGTGAAGCTCACCCTGCCCGGCCCCTTCACGATGACGCAGCAGGCCGAGAATGGCTGGTATCCTGACGCCAAATCGCTCGCGATGGATTATGCCGATGCGGTGAACGCCGAGGTCAAGGATCTGTTCGCTGCCGGGGTCGACGTCGTCCAGCTCGACGAACCCTATTTGCAGGCACGCGCCGACGAAGCCGAATATTATGCGATCGAGGCGATCAACCGCGCGCTCGACGGCGTCGACGGGACGACCGCGCTCCACATTTGCTTCGGCTATGCGATGGTCCACCACGGCGCGGGCGCGACGGGACCGAAGCCCAAAGCCTATGATTTCCTTGCCGAACTCGAAGCGTCGGCAATCGACGTGATTTCGATCGAGGCGGCGCAGCCGGGGCTCGACCCCGCGATCCTCGCC
Organism: Sphingopyxis sp.; assembly: GCF_050916055.1. Taxonomy (GTDB): domain Bacteria; phylum Pseudomonadota; class Alphaproteobacteria; order Sphingomonadales; family Sphingomonadaceae; genus Sphingopyxis. The sequence continues at coordinate 1,105,062 of NZ_CP051527.1, read as the reverse complement.
GAATTGCCGACGAAGACGATCATGTACGGCGTGCTCGACCTGTCGATCCCCGACGTCGAGACCCCCGAGGTCGTCGCCGGCCGCATCCGCGAGGCGCTACGCTATATCGACGCCGAACGGCTGTGGATCGCCCCCGACTGCGGAATGAAATATCACAGCCGCGCCCACAGCCAGGCGAAGCTGAAGGCGATGGTCGACGGCGCCGCGATGGTTAGGGCGGAGTTGAAATAGCGATCTCCCTTCCCTGAAAGGGAGGGGTGCGAGACTTGCGAGCTTGCTCGTTAGTCGCAGCGGGGTGGGTATGCGGCCAACAAGAACGTCTGCGGCCACCCACCCCTAACCCCTCCCTGAAGAAGGGAGGGGAATCAGGCGTCGATAAAATCCGTCAGCAACGGCAGCACCACCTCGGGCGCCTCCACGGTCGGCAAATGCCCGGCCCCCGCGATCACCTCAAGCCTTGCGCCGGGGATCGCGTCCAGAATCTCCTCATGATGCGCGCGGCTGGTGATGCCGTCCTGCTCGCCCCAGATCAGCAAAGTCGGAACCGCGATCTCGCCCAGCCGCGGCCGGCTGTCGATGCGCGCCATGATCGCGCGCTGCTGCGCGAGGAAGGTCTCGGCGCCGGTGTCCGCCGCCATTCGCCGTGCGATGCCGAGCAGCCGTTCGTCGCCGCGCTGGTGTTCGGGAAACAGGATCGGGATGCGCTCCTCGACCACCTCGTCGAACTGGCCGCTTGTCACCAGGTCGATATAGCCCTGCCGCCGCGCGGTTTGCGCCGGACCGTCGGCCGAGGCGAGGGTCGAGATCAGCGCGAGCCTCGCGACGCGCTCGGGCGCGCGGCGCATCACCTCGAACGCGACGAATCCGCCCATTGCATGCGCGACCAGCGCGAATTTCGGTGGGGCGTTGTCGAGCAGGCGCTGCGCAAACCCCTCGATCGTATCGTCGCTGCGGTTATCGGCGACGATCACCTCGCGGTCGGGCCAGGCTTCGAGCAACGGCTGCCACACGGCATCGGTCAGCAGCTGTCCGGTGATGAGGACGATGGGGAGGGTCGACATAAAAGCGCTTTCGTTTCAATCACTCCGTTCGCCCTGAGCTTGTCGAAGGGACGTTCTTCCTTTCGGCGGCAGTCGAGGAAGAACGGTGCTTCGACAAGCTCAGCACGAACGGAATAGCGGGTGGCGGCTAAACGACGCGATGCAGCAACGCCTCACCCGCCACCAGCCGGCGGCAATTTTCCTGCGCGACCGTCAGGCTGCGCACGAGCGTTTCTGGAGTCAGCCAAGCGATATGCGGCGCGAGCACCACGCCCGGCAGGCCGAGCAACGGATTGCCGCGCGGCAGCGGCTCTTCGGCGAACACATCGAGCCCGGCGCCGCGCAAGTGTCCCGACGTCAACGCCTCGACCAGCCGCGCCTCGTCGACCAGTTCGCCGCGCGCGGTGTTCACCAGCACCGCGCCCTGCTTCATCGCCAGCGGATCGATGCTCGCGCGCGTCTCGTCGGTCAGCGGGATGTGCAGCGACACGATGTCGCTCTCCGCCACCAGCCGATCCAGCGGCCAAAATTCATAGGGCACGTCGCGCGGGCTGCGCGCGGTATAAACGACCTTCGCGCCCAGCGCCGCAAGCACCGGCGCGAGCAACTGCGCCGAATTGCCGAAGCCCACGAGCCCGACGGTGCGCCCGCCGATTTCGCCGACGCGGTCGAGTTCGGACGGGTCGGCGGTCCACCCCTCGCCCGCCCGCGTCCGCGCGTCGAAGAAACAGGTGCGGCGCAGCACCGCCATCATCAGCGACAGCGCCATCTCCGCGACCGCCTGGCTGTTGGTGCCGGGCATGTTGCACACCGCGACCCCAGACCCGCGCGCCGCGTCGAGCGCGATCGTGTTCACCCCGACCCCGAGTTTCTGGATCAGCTTCAATCTCGGCGTCGAGCCGATGAACTCGGGGGTGACCGGCGTCAGCACATGGAGCAGCGCGGTGATGTCGGGCGCGACGGCATCGAGCGGTTCGGCCTCGTCGACATGGGTCACGACGCCAGCGCCGAAGATCGCATCGACCGCCTCGCGAAAACCGGGGCTCGGGCGCGCGTGGAGGACGATCATGCGGCGACCCGTCCGATCGCCCCGGCAAAGGCCGAAAAGCCCGCAAAATCGGCATCGCCGCCCATCGCTTCCTCGATCCGCAGCATCTCGTTCCACTTCGCCATGCGTTCCGACCGCGTGAAGCTGCCGACTTTCAGCTGCCCGGCATTCCAGCCGGTCGCGAGATGCGCGATGGTGACATCCTCGCTCTCGCCCGAGCGCGCCGAGACGATCGCGCCCCACCCGTGCGCCACCGCGGCGTCGAGCGCCGCCTTCGCCTCGGTCACCGTTCCGACCTGATTGACCTTGATCAGCGCGGCGTTGCACACCGCAGCGTCGCTGGCGCGTGCAACCCGGTCGGCGCTGGTGACCAGCACATCGTCGCCGATGATCTGCACCCGGTCGCCGATCGCCGCAGTCACCGCCGCCATCGTCGCCCAGTCGTCCTGCCCCGCCGGATCCTCGACCGACAGGACCGGATAGGCGCGCGTCCATTCGATAATCCGCGCCGCCATTTCCTCACCCGACAGGCGCCGGTCGTCGAGCGCGAGGCTGTACCCGTCGGCATCGCCGAGTTCGTTCGCCGCGATGTCGAGCGAGATGAACACATCCTCGCCGGCGCGGTGCCCGCTCGCCTCGATCGCACGCGTCAGCGTATCCAGCGCATCCTCGTTCGACGCGAAATTGGGCCACCAACCGCCCTCGTCGGCTACCCCGGACAGCGGGCCTTTGGCCTCCATCAGCTTACCCGCGGCGCGGTAGACATCGTCGGTGATTTCGAGCGCGCGGCGAAAGCTGCCCGCCGTCGGGCACATGATCATGAAATCCTGCACATCGGTGCGCCGCCCGGCGTGCGCGCCGCCGCCGAAGATCTGGATTTCGGGCAGCGGGATGCGCACCGTCGCGTCGCCCGCAAGATAGCGCCACAGCGGCAGCCGCGCATCGGCGGCGGCGACGTGGAGCACCGCCATCGACACCGCGACGATGGCGTTCGCTCCCAGTCGCGCCTTGTTCGGGGTGCCGTCGAGCGCGCACAATGCGGCGTCGACCGCGGCCTGGTCCTGCGCGTCCATGCCCGCGATAGCCCCCGCAATCTCGGCGCCGATCCCTGCTACCGCGCCGTTCACACCATACCCGCCGAACGCCGAACCGCCGTCGCGCAGGTCGATCGCTTCATGCGCCCCGCGCGAAGCGCCCGCGGGGGCGACGGCGCGGCCGATGGCGCCCGAGGCGAGCTTCACTTCGGCCTCGACCGTGGGGCGGCCGCGCGAATCCCAGAGCTGGCGACCGGTGACCGAAACGATGGGCGATGGCATGTTAAGTCCTTTTCCAGTGGGCAACGAGCGTGTCGATCGGCTGCGGCGCGCCGATGAGCGCCCGCGCCTGATCGCGCACGATATTCTTGTGATCGGGGTCGGTCAGGTAGGGCGCGGGCGACTTGCCCTCGACCCGCGCGAGCAGCAGCGCGGCGGTGAGCTGGCCGGCGCGGAGCAGCAGATCATCGGCACCCTCCCAGTCGATGCCGGCACGATAGGCGGCGACGAGCGCAGCGGCGGCGTCGCCCAGCCGCGCTTCGCCCGACCACACCGCTTTCAGCAACAGGTGCGTGGTGCAAAAGGCAAGGTCGAACGCCGGGTCGCCATAGACCGCGCATTCGGCGTCGAGGAACACCGGGCCGCCCGTGCTGACGAGGATATTCTTGGGGCTGACGTCGCCATGGACCAGCGCGATCTTGCGCGATGTAAGGTCGTCCGCGAGCGCGGTCAGCGCGGGCGCCAATGCTGCATCATGCTGCGCAACATACAGCAGGAAGGGATCGACGCGCAGCGCGCGGAACATCGCGTCGTTGGGGAAGGCGGCGCGGTCGGTTTCGTTATGCGCCGTGGCGGCGTGAATCGCCGCGATCCCCTGCCCCACCTGTGCAGCAAACGCGGCATCGACCCGGCCCGCCATCAGCTCGTCCTTCCACACCGGGCAGCCGGGCAGGAAGCGCATCGCAAAGCTATAGTCCGCAAGTTCGGCGAGCACTTCGGGCGCGAGGCGCGGATCGACCCCGCGCGCGCGGCGCAGCCAGCGCACCTCGCTGATCCCGCGCTCGACGGGGGCGAGCCATTCGGCGGCGACGCGCAGTTGCGGCAACGGACGCTTGACGACGATCGGCCCCGACGGCGTCGCGACCTTCCACACGTCGCACGACACGCCGCCGGTCAAGGGCTCGAGCACGACCTCGCCGTCATCGATCAGGCCGGCGCCGCGCAATCCTTCGATGATGTCGGCGTCGGCCGCTGCCACTTACAATTTCTCCCGAATCCAGCCGCCCACAAGATCCGCCGCATTCCGCCGTTCTTCAACCGAATCCTCGAAATAATGCGCGCCGGGGATCAGTTCGATCTGTTTGTCGGTCGAGCCGAGGAAGTCGAAAATCTTGCGCGCGTCGCTCGGAAAGACGCCGGTATCGGCCATTCCCTGCACGACCAGCGCCGGCGTGTCGTGTTTCGCCAGATGCGGCTGCCCCTGGCACGGCGAGGTTTCGAGGCTCCACATGTTGAGCCAGGTCTTCAGCGTGTTGGCGCGGCCGATGCTCGGCGTCCGGTTGGCGACCGCGGGGTCGCCGCGATAGCACCAGTTCGGCTTGCGATCCGACGGATCGATCGTCGGATCGACGCAGCGAATATCGCCCCAGCAGCGGAACATCGGAAAGATGCGGTCGGGAATGCCCGCATCGTTCAGCCGCTTGAGTTCGGCCTTCGCCCAGTCGGTGATCCGCTGGTTGCGCGCGCGCTGCGCGGCGCGATATTTGGCGATGAAGGCGTCCGAATAAGGCGGACCATTGTAGGGGTTGAACGGGTCGAGCGCCGGGTCGGTCGCGACCGGATCATGTTCGTCGACCACCGACGCGTCCATCCAGTCGGTCAGCACCTCGGGCCGCCCCTGATGCGCGTTGAAGCTGATATACAGGTCGCCCTTGATCAGCTCGGCCAGCGCGTCCTGCCCCACGGGCGGCAGCCGGTCGGTGAGCGTCGGCGCGATCGCTTCGGCCTGATAGGCGCCCATCAGCGAGCCGCCGCCCGAATTGCCGAGGATGACGATCTGCTCGACCCCGGCCTCTTCCTTCAGCCACTTCATGCCGACGCCGATATCGAGCACCGCATGTTCGAGCAGGAACTGGTCCTCGACCCCGCGATAGCGCGTGTTCCAGCCGAGGAAGCCGAAGCCCTGCCGCGCGAACCACGGCGCGATATAATGTTCGGAAAAATCGACGTTATAGTGGGTCGCGATGATCGCGACCTTCGGGCGCTTGCCGCTTTCGGTCCAATAGATGCCCTGGCACGGATGCCCGCCCGCCTGAATGCGCGGCGCGGTCGGCGACACCCGCCCGATGAATTGCGCGTCCAGTCCCTCGATCCCGTTCGGGTCCATTCGTCTCTCTCCTATTATGATATTGGTCAGCGGGTGACTTCAAAAGGCAGCTTGTACCCCTCCAGCCCCGCGCGGATCGCCTTTTTGTCGATCTTGCCCGTCGGGCCGAGCGGGATGCTGTCGACGAACAGCACGTCGTCGGGCATCCACCATCTGGCGATCTTGCCGTCGAGATATTGCACCAGATCGGCGGCAGCGGCTTTCGCGCCGGGTTTGAGCTGGCACAGCAGGATCGGCCGCTCGTCCCATTTCGGATGCGCGACGCCGACCACCGCGGCATTGGCGACCGCGTCGTGCCCCATCGCAATATTCTCGATCTCGATCGAGCTGATCCACTCGCCGCCCGATTTCACGACATCCTTCGCGCGATCGGTGATCTGCATATAGCCTTCGGCGTCGATCGTGCTGACGTCGCCGGTATCGAAGAAGCCCTCGTCGTCGAGCACCTCGCCGCCCTCGCCGCCATAATAGGCGGCCGCGATCGTCGGGCCTTTGACCATCAAGCGGCCGGGCGTCTTGCCGTCGTGCGGCAAGCGCTGGCCGGCATCGTCGACCAGCTTCATGTCGAGCCCGCACAGCAGCCGGCCCTGCTTCAATTTATAGGCCATCTGCTCAGGCTCGGACTTTGCCGCGACCGACGCATTGGGCACCGACACCGTGCCGAGCGGCGAGGTTTCGGTCATGCCCCAGCCCTGGATGACGTCGACGCCATAATCGTCGCGGAAGGTGCGGACGATCGATTCGGGGCACGCCGACCCGCCGATCGTCACCCGCTCCAATGTCGTGAAGCTTTTGCCGTTTTCCTGCATATATTGCAACAGCATCTGCCACACCGTCGGCACCGCGGCAGAGTAAGTGACCCCCTCATCCTCGATCAGATGATAGATCGATTCGCCGTCCATCCGCTGCCCCGGCAGCACCAGCTTGGCGCCGACGGCGGGCGCCGAATAGACGACCCCCCAAGCATTGGCGTGATACATCGGCACCACCAGCAACACCGTGTCACGCGCCGACAGCGCGAGCGCGTCGCGCTGCAGCGTCATCAGCGCGTGGATATAGTTCGACCGGTGCGAATAGAGCACGCCCTTGGGATTGCCTGTGGTGCCGCTGGTGTAACAGAGTCCGCACGCGGTCTTTTCGTCGAACCCGCCCCAGACATATTCGGCGGGCTGCCCGGCGATCCAGTCGTCGAACGCGGTCGCGGCAAAGCTGGTTTGCGGCAACGACGCGCGGTCGCAAAAGAAGATCACCTTTTCGATCGACGGCACCTGCGGCAGCAATTCTTCGACCAGATCGGCGGTCGCCGGGTCAGCGATCAGCAAGCGGTCGCCGGCGTGATTGGCGATATAGGCGATCTGTTCGGGGAACAGGCGCGGATTGAGCGTGTGGAGCACCGCGCCCATCCCCGCCGCGCCGTACCAGGCGGCCAGGTGCCGCGCGCCGTTCCACGCCATCGTCGCGACGCGGTTGCCCGGCCCGATCCCCTCGGCAGCCAAAGCGTTCGACACCCGTTTCGCCGCGGCGTGCACGTCGGCATAGGTCGACCGCGTCACCCGCCCCTCGGCATCGCGCGAGACGATTTCGCGCGCGCCGTGCCAGTTCGCCGCATGGTCGATGATCCGGTCGACCGTCAGCGGCACATCCTGCATCAAACCGTCCATCTTGGTTCGTCTCTCCCGCATTCGCCGGCGCCGGCCTGTGCCGGTCGCCTCACAGAAAGATAGTATCCTAAGTATTTTGCCTTTGCAACGCCGCTGCGCCTTGCTTCGCAGTGACCGCTCTTCTAGCTTGATGTGGTCGGCGTGGGGCCGCAAGCGGGGATTGAACACGGCGTCGCATGCGTAAAAACCAACTCATCATCGCCCTGTTCCAGCGCTTCTGCTGGCTCGACGAAGGATTGCAGGCGCGGCTGCACGATCATGGCTGGCCCGACGTCAACCGGCCGCAATCGATGGTGATGACCAACATCGTCAGCGGCATCGTGCGCCCGTCGGACATCGCGCGCAACATGGGCCTGTCGCGGCAGGCGATCCACAGCACGATCGGACAGATGGTCAAACTCGGCATCGTCCGGCTCGACGTCGATCCGCAGGACCGGCGCCACATGATCGTCTCGCTCACCGCCCTCGGCGCGCAGATGCGCGCCGATGCGCAGCAGGCGATGGACGCCCTCACCGCACAGATTTCCGACGTGCTTGGCCAGAAAGAATTCGACGCGCTGCTCGCGGCGCTCGAAGCCGACTGGGGCGACAATATCGCCCGCGAACCGACGCCGAAAAAGCGCCGCGCCGCAGCGGCTTAGGCCGCCAGCGCTCTCGCGACCGCGACCAGCCGGGCCGCGGTCATGTCGACCAGCGACGCCGGCAGTGCCTCCTTGAGTGCGCCCGCCGCATCGAACGCCGCGTGCGCGTTGGGCACCACGACCTGATCGGGGATGACGAGCATCTGGACCGTCGAGAGGATCTGGCGCAGATGCATCAGGCCGCGCAGCCCGCCGAACGGGCTGATCGACGCCGACATGATCGCTGCCGCCTTGCCGCGATAGGCGGTCAGCGCCACCAACCCCTCGTCGCCCGTCGGCCGCGACGCCCAGTCGATCGCATTCTTGAGCAGCGGCGGCAGCGAGCCATTATATTCGGGCGACACGAACAGCAGCCCGTCCTGCACGGCGAAGATGCCCTTCAGCTTCAAGGCATCGGGCGGGAAAGCAGTGGCCTCGAGCGCCGCCGAGTAGAGCGGCAGGTCGAATACCCCGAGATCGACCCGGGTCACCTGCGCGCCATGCGCGGCAAGGCTTGCGGCGGCGAGGTCTCCCAAGGCACGGTTATACGATCCCTCGCGCGTGCTGCCGACGATTACCGCTAGGCTGGTCATTTTCCCTCCCGGACAAAATAATTAGTATACTAACCTATCGTCCCGCAGATGGGCAACCGCCTTTGCGAAGGCCGTTATGTAGATTGCGGGATGGCGTCTGTTTTGGGGCGGGGAGCGGACGTTTGCTCATTTCTGTACCCCGGCAAAAGCCGGGGCCCCGAGCGTTGGAAAGCTGGCTTTGCGTGATGACGCCCTGGACCCCGGCTTTCGCCGGGGTACACCGCATTCAGGTCTGCAACTGGTCGTCAAAGGCCATCCCTCAATCCGTTCGTGTCGAGCGAAGTCGAGACACCCTTCGACCTCACACCACGACTTCGCTCGATGCGAACGGGGTTAAGTAGGGCAGCTTCCGGTCGTTTCCTGCCATTCCATCCAGATTGGCATTCAAATGGCCGAAATGGGGTGGTGAGCGGTCTGGCGGCTTTCGGTAAAGCCTTGTGGATAGCAGACATAGGATCGGTTACGATCGGCTATGTTTGCCCTCCTACTAACAGCATTAGCAGCTTCCCTGACTGCGCCCACTGAGCCGTTGAAGGGACAGCTTCAGTCCGCGATCTGGGCCGACCTTCAGTTGAACGCCATGATCGGGAACGGCAATTGGCTCGCCTCGCTCTGGTATAACGCCGGAAGCGACACAGCGTCCGATCTGCACATCCGAGAGCTAACGTGCTCTCAGGACGGTTCGGTTCAGCGATGCTCTTTTGCGCTCCATCGAGATGGTGGTCCGAAAGAGGTGATGGGAGAGACAGCCCCCGACGCTCTTATCTGCTTAGCCGACTTTGGGAAGACCGACGACGGATGGTCGATTTCTCATACGCCGCCGCACAAGGTCGGCCACAGTCAGACTTCTATGCGGTGTAAAATCCTGAAGCGGTGAACGTCCGCTATCGGGAAATGCGAACACTCTGCTCACCATCCGAAATCGGTCGAAACTCGCCATTCCGGCCCAAGCAACCGCCCCCTCGAACCATCACGCCTTCACATCCGAAAGCACCGACAGTTTGCGGGTTTCGTCGGACAGATTGTCGATACACCGCCGCAGCAGCCGTTGCAGCACTTCGACCTCTTCGTCGGTCATGCCGTTGGTCGCGATCTCGTGAATCTCGGCGTTCATCGGCGCCAGCACCAGTTCGAGCGCCTTGGCATGCGGGGTCAGGAAAATGAACGTCTTGCGCCGGTCGTCCTCGGTTTTCTTGCGCGTGATCAGCCCGGCCTTTTCCAGCCCCTTCAGCGCGACGACGGTGGTCGGCTCGCGCATTCCGACGCGTTCGCTGAGTTCGCGCTGGGTGATCCCGTCCTCGCGCCATAACTGCCGCAGAAAGCGCCATTGCCCCGCAGACACATCGTGCGTCAGCGTGCGCCGTTCCAGCAGCCGCGAGAAGGAGCGGAACACGACCCGCGCCAGATAGCCGATGCTGTTTTCGGGATCGGTATAATATTCGGCGGGATGCCGGGTGTGCTGTTTTTTTGTGGCCAAGACGCTGATCCCCTGCTGCCGCCCGCGGTGTAACCCTTGCCCCGCGCTGACCCGAACCTTAGGACACGAAGAATCGCGCGGCAACCGCCTTCCCGTCCGAATCCACTGGCAAGATTGGATGAATCGACGCGCGCGGCGCCAGCGGCGTCTTCGGCGCTGGCGTTTTTGAACAAATGCCCGCAGAGCCGGTTGGCCGCGCAGGCCTTTGGCGCCGCCCGGAAACGAGGAGCATCGAAATGGCGGCGTTGATGCTTCAGGGGACGGGATCGGACGTCGGCAAGTCGGTGCTCGTCGCCGGGCTGTGCCGGGTGTTTGCCAATCGCGGCCTCAGGGTGCGGCCGTTCAAGCCGCAGAATATGTCGAACAACGCCGCGGTCACCAGCGACGGCGGCGAAATCGGACGGGCCCAGGCGCTGCAGGCGATGGCGTGCCGCGCCGCGCCGCACAGCGACATGAACCCGGTGCTGCTCAAGCCGCAGGCCGACCGGACGTCGCAGTTGATCGTCCACGGTCGCGTCCGCGGGACGCTGGGCTCGGGCAATTTTCGCGCAGCGCGCGGCGCCTTGCTGGACGAGGTGCTGCAAAGTTACCACCGGCTGCGCGCCGATTGCGACCTCGTCGTCGTCGAGGGGGCGGGATCGCCGGCCGAGATCAACCTGCGCCAGGGCGACATCGCCAACATGGGCTTTGCCCGCGCCGCCAATGTGCCGGTGGTGCTGGTCGGCGACATCGACCGCGGCGGCGTGATCGCCGCGATCGTCGGCACCAGGGCGGTGCTCGACCCCGCCGACGCCGCGATGATCCGCGGGTTCCTGATCAACAAGTTCCGCGGCGACCCGGCGCTGTTCGACGATGGCTATCGTGAAATCGAAGCGCGCAGCGGGTGGACCGGCTTTGGCGTGGTGCACTGGCTCGCCGCGGCCCGGCACCTGCCCAGCGAGGATGCCGTGATCCTCGAACGGAGCAGCGCCGCTCCGGGCGCCGTCACCATCGCCTGCCCGATCCTGCCGCGCATTTCGAACTTCGACGACCTTGATCCGTTCAAGCTCGAACCCGCGGTGCGGCTGGTCATGGTGCCGCCCGGCCGGCCGATCCCGGCCGAGACCGCGCTGATCGTGCTCGCTGGATCGAAAGCGACGATCGCCGATCTGGCGGCGTTGCGCAGCGAGGGGTGGGACATCGACATCGCGGCGCATCGGCGGCGCGGCGGCCTCATCTTGGGGCTGTGCGGCGGTTATCAGATGCTGGGCCGCAGCATCGCCGACCCCGACGGCATCGAAGGCGCACCAGCCACCGCCACCGGCCTCGGGCTGCTCGCGGTCGACACAAGGCTGGCTGCGACCAAGACGCTGCGCCACGTCGACGGCCTTGCGCTCGGAGCCCCGGTCACGGGGTATGAGATGCACATGGGCGAAACCACCGGCCCCGACACCGATCGGCCGTTCGCCACGCTCGGCGACCGCGACGACGGCGCGGTCAGCCCCGACGGCCGCGTCATGGGTACGTATCTGCACGGACTGTTCGCACGGAGCGAGGCGCGCGCCGCCTTGCTCGCGCGCCTCGGCCAGCTTGCCGGCGGGGCCGATTATGATAGCCATGTCGATACGGCGCTCGACGACATCGCCGCCGAACTCGAACGGCATCTCGCGATCGATGCGCTGCTCGATCTGGCGCGCAGCGCCGGCGATGCCGGAAAATGGAGCCCGCAATGAAACGCTTTTTCGACGACCGGCAGTTGCGCCACGCCCCGGCGCGCGAATTGCACAACGGCGACTGGACCGATCATGCCGAAACCGTCGCGCGACCGCGATCGATCCTGTCGGCGCTGGACGATTGGCAGCCGGTGCGCGATTTCGGCCGCGAGCCGCTGCGCGCGGTGCACGACGACGCCTATCTGGACTTCCTCGAGGGAGCCCACGCCGAATGGATCGCGGCGGGACGCACCGGCGATGCGATCGGTTACACCTTTCCCGTCGTGCGCCGCCGCGCGCTGCGGCTCGACCGCATCGACGCGAAGCTCGGCGCGTACAGCTATGACGCCGGGACGCCGATCACCGCGGGAACATGGGACGCCGCCTATTGGTCGGCGCAAACCGCGCTGTCGGCGCTCGACCGGATCGCCGGCGGCGACCGGTCCGCCTTTGCGCTGTGCCGGCCGCCGGGGCACCACGCCGGGCGCGATTACCTCGGCGGCTATTGCTACCTCAACAATGCCGCGATCGCGGCGCGGCGCGCGCAGGCGCTGAATCTCGGACCGGTCGCGATCCTCGACATCGACTATCATCATGGCAATGGGACGCAGGACATCTTCTATGCCGATCCCGACATCTTCTTCGCCTCGATCCACGCCGACCCGCGCTGTGACTATCCCTTCTACTGGGGGCATGCCGACGAAACCGGCGAGGGCGCGGCGATCGGCACCACGCTCAACCTCCCGCTGCCGCGCGGCACCGACGGCGCGGCGTACCGCCCCGCCCTCGACCGCGCGCTCGCCGCGATTACACGGTGGAGCGCACGGATGCTCATCCTATCGTTCGGCGCCGACACCTTCGTCGGCGATCCGATCTCGCACTTCGCGCTCGAACGCGACGATTACCGGGAGATAGCCGCCGCAATTGCGGCGCTCGATCTGCCGACGCTGATCGTGATGGAAGGCGGCTATGCCGTGGGCGAGCTCGGCGCCAACGTCGCCGCCTTTCTCGACGGCTTCTGACAGTGGAACGAGCCGGCGGCGCTGGCCGCCGGCCCATGTCGTCCTAAAAGTCGATCGATGCCGAGGCCTTGAAGGTGCGCGGCGTGCCCTGGAGCAACTGGGTGCCGAAGCTGCTGAACGCCGACGCCCAATAGCGCTGGTTGGCGACATTATCGACGTTGAAGCGCAACGTCAGCGGGCTGTCGCCGACCGCGGTCACGAAGCGCATACCCAGATCGAAGCGGGTCCAGTCGTCGAGGGTCAGCGTGTTGACCTCGTTCACCGCCTGCTGCCCGGTGTGCACGATGCGGCCGGTCAGGGTCAGGCCGGGCACGAAGGCCAGATCCCACTCGACATTGGCGTTGGCCAGCCATTCGGGGATGCCGGTGGGATCATTGCCTTCGTTCACCCCGCCGGGGGTGCGGCGCAATTCGGGATCGTTGACCGACACGCCACCGATCAGCCGCAGCCCGGCCGCCAATTCGCCGGCAAAGGTGAATTCGACGCCGCGGTTGCGCTGTTCGCCGAACGGGCCGAAGCGCAGGAAGCCCGCATTGTCCGGATCGCGCTGAACGATGGCGTTGGGCCGATCGATCTGGAACAGCGCCAGCCCCAAGTCGATCGCGCCGAGCGACAGCTTGCCGCCTACCTCATATTGCACCGACTTGAACGGCGGCAACACTTCGCCGGCATTGAAGATCGGCAGTTCGGCGCCGGTGTCGGGATCGATGCCGGTGATCCCAGCGGTCGCGCCCTGCACCAGCCCTTCGATGCGGTTGGCGTAGAGCGATAGGCCCTCGGCGGGCTTTACGACGAGGCCGACGACGGGGGTGATCGCATCCTCGCGGTAGGTACCGGTCAGCGCGCCGCCGGCGTAAGAATAGGACTGGACCTTGATCTGTTGCAGCCGCAGCCCGCCGGTCAGCAGGATGCGGTCGTTCCAGAAACCCATGGTGTTCGACGCGAACATGCTGGCGACGCGGTTGCGGCCGATCGGATAGGGATTGTCGATATCGCCGCCGATGAAACCCGACGGCGGCCGCGCCACGACGACCGGATCGTAGAGATTGGTGGCATAGGTGCCGGCAAAAAAGTCGAACGCGTTGCGATTGACCTGCCAGCTGACCGTGCCGCCGAAATTGATTTCGTGACTGATGCCGCCGCCATCGAGCTTGACCCGCAGCCCGGCGGTCGCCGCCTCGTTGTTGTCGGTGCGCGGGACATAGGAACCGCTGCCGGTCGACGCCCCGGTGAGCACATCGTCGACGGTGATCGATGAGGTATATTGCTCCTCCGACCCGTCGCGCGCGCCGACGCGAGCGTAGAAAAGCGCGTTTTCGGCAAGGTCATATTCGAGGCTGAGGGTGCCGAAGAGATCCTCGGTCTCGATCACCGCCCACGGCTGGCCATAGTTGGTATCGGCAGCGGGCACGCGCGGGATCGCGGTGCTGATCGCGACCTTGGGCCGCCAGCTCTGGTGCCGCAGCCGCTGGTAATTGGCGTTGAGCGACAGGCGGAGCGGGCCGCCGTCAAAATCGATCGTGCCGCCAAGGACGTAGCTTGAGTGAAACTCGTTATCGATCGCGATGTCGCCGCGCCGCGCCGCCGCGTTCAACCGGACGCCCCATTCGCCGCCGGCGCCGAAACGGCGGGCGACATCGAAGGCGCCGCCGAAATGGGCGTCCGAGGTGTAGCCGAGCGTCGCGCGGGTGAGATCGCGATCGGCGCGCTTGGCGATCAGGTTGACGCTGCCGCCGATGCCGCTGCCGCCGGGCGCGGCGCCGTTCAGAAACGCGCTCGCGCCGTTGATCACCTGGACCGACGAAAACAGCTCGGGCGCGACCAGCTGGCGCGGCGTGATGCCGTAAAGCCCGTCGAACCCGATATCGTCGGAGTTGAGGGCAAAGCCGCGGATGACGAACACTTCGGCGGCGGTGCCGAAGCCGAGCGTGGTGCGGATCGTCGGATCGTTCTCCAGCACTTCGCCCAGCGTATCGGGCTGCTGGTTGAGGATCAGCGCCTCGTTGTACGAGCGGACGCTGAACGGCACATCGGCCGCCGCCTTGTCACCCAGCACCCCGACATTGCCGCCGGCGGTGACTTCGGTCGCATTGTTGCGCTGCGCGGTGACGACGATATCGTCGCTGTCCTGCGCTGCGGCCGGCGCGGCCATGGCGAGCATCGCGGTGCCGACGGACAGGCCGAGCATCGTGCGGGTGCGGAGGTCGTTCACTTTTTTGGTCCTTTCGATCGCGGGTGGGTCCCGCGGGATGATTCAGGTGCGGCGGACTTTCATCGCCCAGCCGACGGCAAAAACGGGTATCGCGAGCGCCGCCCACGCCGCCGCATCGCGGAGCCCGTCGCCGGTGAGCGCGACGACGAGCCCGGCGATGCTGACCAGCGCGAGCAGCAGCGGGACGGCGAAAATCGCGCGGAGACGGCGCGCGCGGCTCATTCGGCGGGGACGATCGTGCCGCCGCTCTCGACTTCACGAACCAGCGCGTCGGTGCCCGACCGGCGCTTGCCGAGCCAAAGATAGAGCCCCGAGCCGAGGACGATCATCGTGAAGACGGTGAGCAGCGCCCACAAGATCTTGAGCGGCAGCCCGCCATAATCGCCGAAATGCAGCGGCTGCGACAGGGCGAGCGCCTTGACATACCAGGGCATCGGCCGCGCGTCGGTGAAGTCGCCCGTCTCGGCATCGATGAGCGCCGAGGTCAGCAGCCGCTCGGTGAGCGGGGTGTCGCCCTGGAAAAAGACCGCATAATGATGCTTGCTGCTGAAGGCGCCGCCGGGAAAGGCGATGAATTGCGGATTGTTACCGGGGATTTCCTGCCGCGCCGCCGCCATCGCGCGATCGATCGAGCCGTAACGTGCGGGCGGCACCGCGCCCTTGCCAGCATAGGCGCGTGTCATCTCGGCGAGCTCGGTCAGTTGCCAATATTGGAAGATCGGGGTCGCGAGCGCGTTGATGACCCCGGTCGCGCCGACGACGGTCATCCACGCCAGCGCGACGATGCCGAGCAAGTTGTGATAGTCGAGCCATTTGACGCGGCGGCTGCGGCTCGTGCGCAGCGTACCGAAGTCGAGCTTGCGCATGAAGGGCGCGTAAAGCACGACCCCCGAGACGATCGCGATCACGAACAACAGCCCCATCAGCCCGAGGAACAACATGCCGGGCAGACCCAGGAACATGTCGGTGTGAAGCTGGAGCAAGAAATGCATCACCCCGCTTTCATCGACCGCGCCGGTCGCTTCGCCTGTCGAGCGATCAAACAGCTGGATCGTCATATCCTCGGCGGTGGAATCGGGTGCGGGCGCGGTGGTGATCGTCATCGACGGCTGGTCGTTGTCGAAGGCCATGAACACAGGAACCTCGCCCGGACGTGCGGCGAGCGCCTTGGCCAGCATCGCGTCGAGCGGCTGCAGGCCGGGCGCGTCGCCCGACGAGCCGACGCCGGGCATGCCGAACTGCGGCGGCGCTTCGGTCAGTTCGTCGATTTCATGGTGAAAGATCAACGGCAGCCCGGTTACGCACAGCATCAACAGGAAGGCGGTGCAGACGATGCTGGTCCATTTGTGCACCAAGAACCAGGTCCGGATGGTCGATCGCTGCATGGCGTGCGGGTTTTCGATGCTATTGCGAGGAATAATCAATAGCGCCCTATGGCTATCGGGCCGGTTTTACAACCTGTTTCGTGTGCGCGGGCAGCGCGCCCGTCAGTGCAGCGGCAGCTCGGTCGTCGACTTGATCTCCGACAGGGCGACGGTGGAGTTGATTTCCTGCACCCCCGCCAGCTTGCTGAGCTGGTCGAAGAAAAAGCGTTCATAGGCGTCGATGTCTTTGGCGACGACCCGCAGCATGAAATCCATGCTGCCCATCAGCACGTAAGCATCGAGCACTTCGGGAAAGGAGCGGATCGCGTCGCTGAATTCGTCGAGGTTGGCGCGGCCGTGCGCGTTGAGCTTCACCTGCGCGAAGATATGCGCGTTCAGCCCGACCTTGCGCCGGTCGATCACTGCGACGCGCTTGCGGATATAACCGTCGCGTTCGAGCCGGTCGATGCGCCGCCAGCACGGCGACGCCGACAGGCCGACGCGCTCCGCGATCTCGGCGGTGGTCTGGCTCGCGTCGCGCTGCAGCTCGCGGAGGATCTTTATCTCAAATGGGTCGAGGTCGGTCATAATTTTCTCGTTTTTTGTCAATGCAGGTCATTTTATCCGAAAATATGCGTGAATGCACGCAAGAACGAACAAGATTGACCGCGGAAGCGATGCGATAAGCCGGGCATCCCGCGAAGGAGAGTTTTCATGGTTGCCCGCCCTGCCCGCCTGACCCCGCCGATCGAGTGCGTCCGTCTTCACGATGCCGACGCCCAGCTCGACGGCGTGATCGCGATCCATTCGACCGCGCTGGGGCCGGGGGCCGGCGGCTGCCGCCTGTGGACCTATCCAACGATGGACAACGCGCTGACCGACGCAGTCCGCCTCGCCGAAGGCATGAGCTACAAGAATGCGCTCGCGGGACTGCCCTTCGGCGGCGCCAAGGCGGTATTGCGCAAGCCCGCCGGCGAATTCGACCGCGCCGCGCTGTTCCGCGCCTTCGGCCGCGAAGTCGAGGCGCTGGGCGGCCTCTACATCACTGCCGAGGACGTCGGCACCTCGGTTGCGGATATGCAGGAGGTCGCCAGCGTTTCGCGCCACGTCGCCGGCCTGCCCGGCCGCGACGACCGCGCCGGCGGCGACCCGTCGCCGTGGACCGCCAAGGGCGTGTTCGAAGCGATGCGCGCCGCCGCTGCCGTCGCCCTCGGCCGCGACCTTGCGGGGCTTGCGGTCGCGGTGCAGGGCACCGGCAATGTCGGCGCCGAACTCTGCCGCCTGCTGGCCGATGCCGGCGCGCGGCTGGTGATCGCCGATCCGAACCCGGCGCGGCGTGACCGACTGGCGCGAATCCTCGACGCGCACGTCGTCGATCCCGCCGAGATCGCGACCGCCGACGTCGATATCTTCGCGCCCTGCGCGCTCGGTGCCGCGCTCGACCGCGCCAGCGTCGCCGCGATGAAGGCGCGGCTGGTGTGCGGCGCCGCGAACAACCAGCTGGCCACTCCCGACGTCGCGGCGCTGCTGCTCGAACGCGGCATCGCCTATGCCCCCGACTATGTCGTCAACGCCGGGGGGATCATCAGCGTGTCGGCCGAATATCTGGGCGAGAGCGAGGCCGATGTGGCAAGCCGGGTCGGCGCGATCGCGCCGCGCGTCGCCGCGCTGATCGAGCGCGCGGCGCGCGAACGCCGCTCGCCCGCGCATGTCGCCGACGAGCTGGCCGAAGACGTGATCGCCGGCGCCCAGCGCGTCGCGGCATAGTGCCGGGCGCCCGGCCGATGTGGCGGTTCAGCATCTCCGCGCGCGTCGATCCGCAGACGCTGCCGCGGCTGGTGGCCGGCTTCGCGCAGCGGGCGATCGTGCCGCATGAAATGACAATGCAGATCGCGGGCGACACAATGCGCGTCGATGTGGCGGTATCCGACCTGCCGCCCGCGCAGGCAGACATCATCGCGGCGAAATTACGCGAGCTTTTCGCGGTCACCGCGGTCGTCAGCGCGCCGTGCGCCGCGGCGGTTAAACCCGGCCAACCTTGACTTTTCAGCCCGCTAGGTCCATATCGGCCTCGCTAACGTCGCCTGCGACGGAAATATGATGCCTTCCGGGTGGATACTTCCCTTCACACGCTACCAGCTCCGCCGGTGCTTTTGCCGGTGGATATTTCTGTTTTCGTGAAAGGAAACACCCATGCCGACCGGCACCGTAAAATTCTTCAACACCGACAAGGGCTATGGCTTCATCTCGAATGAAGACGGCTCGGGCGACAGCTTCGTCCACATCACCGCCGTCGAGCGCGCCGGAATGGGCACGCTCAACAAGGATCAGCGTATCACCTATGACCTGGAAACCGACAACCGCGGCAAGACCTCGGCTGTGAATCTCCAGTCGGCCTGATTTTTGGCCAAGGAAGAAATACTGACCTTCGATGGCGTGATCGACGAGATCCTCCCCGACGCCCGTTTCGGCGTCGTGCTGGAAAATGGTCATCGCATCATCGCTTACACGGCTGGCCGGATGCGACGTTTTCGCATCCGGTCGGTCGTCGGCGATGCGGTACGCATCGAAATGACCCCCTACGACCTCAGCAAGGGCCGCCTCGTCTATCGCGAGCGCGGCGCCGGTGTTCCGGTCGGTGCGGGTCCGCGCAAGCGCCGCTGAGCGGCGCGCGCCATTTACAAGATTACAGGATAAGATGTTTCAACATAGTCATTCGTTTACCAAGACTTCGCATTTCCAGCCGCCGCAGACGGTGGCCCCCGCCAGGATGGCCCGGCGATCGCCGACCCTGTCGCGCACCGAATTGCGCCGCCTCATCGCCGACATGATCGACTGATCGCGCCGGCGCGACCACAACTTCAGGAGAACAGCCCGTGTCGACAACCAGCGACTATTATCTGACGCAGGCCGAAAAATGCGCGGTCGACGCGGCTACCTCCACGCTCATCCAGGTCCGCGATCGCAGCCTCCGCGCCGAACAGGCGTGGCGGCAGATGGCCGACCGGGTTATCCGGACCGAAGCCGCGCGCGCCGAAAAGGACAAGAAAGCGGCGATCGCGGTCGAGGAAGCGCGCAACAGCGCCCCGGCCTGATTCCGCTGGCCCGACCCGGTCGCTAGCCTATCCGCGTCCACACCTTGCTGCGGCAGATGAAGGCGACGCACCCTTTGAGCTCGAGCTTGCCGCCGCCGAGCAATTTCAGATAGCCGCGCGAGGCGCCGTCCCCGGATTCGGGGTCGTAGACCGGCCCGCCCTTCCATTCGGTCGGCCCGCCAGTAAAGCCGCGCAGCACGACCAGCCCCTTGATCCGCCGCTGGCGCAGCTTCGCATCCGAATTGCGCACGTCGCGCAGGTCGGGATTGCCGCGCAGCCGCGCCGCATCGACCACCTTGCCGCACAGTGCGGCGCCGCAGCGATAGATTTCGACGCGGCCACCTTCGCTGCCGGTCGCCCAAAG
This sequence comes from Sphingopyxis sp., assembly GCF_050916055.1. Classification (GTDB taxonomy): domain Bacteria; phylum Pseudomonadota; class Alphaproteobacteria; order Sphingomonadales; family Sphingomonadaceae; genus Sphingopyxis. The sequence continues at coordinate 1,085,455 of NZ_CP051527.1, read as the reverse complement.
CCCGGTGATGTCGGCTGCCGAGGCCGCCCCCGGCATCGCCACGACCGCTGCGGCAAGGGTGAGCGACCGCAGCATCATGCCGCCTTCCTTTCCGGTTCGCCCGCTTCGAGGGCCGCGAGCGCCTTTGTCAGCAGCGAGCGGTCGTCGATCTGCCACGGGTGAAATCCTGGCCGCATATAGGTGAAAACACCGAGCAGCAGCAGGCGCAGCGTCCCCGGACGCCCGTACAGATAGGACAGCAGTTTTCGCCAAGTGGCAAAATCGTTGCGGCCATCCTGGCGCAGCAGGTCGGCGGTGTTGCGAAAGATCACATAGTGAAAACGCACCGTCGTCAGGCACATTACGAGGCTGCGTTTCAGCCACCGCCGCAGCGGCGTCATGTGGCGCGTCGCGTGCAGATAGGTGTCATAGGCGACCGCCTTGTGCTCGATCTCCTCCATCGCGTGCCATTGCCAGAGCCGCTTCGCTTCCTCGCTGGCGCCGCCGAGATGCTCGGGATCGGCGAGCGCGTCGTGCGCGAGGGTCGCGGTGAAATGTTCGAGCGCGCAGGTTGCAGCAAGCTGCTGCAGCGGCGAGCGTCGCTTGACCCAGGCGATCGTGCGGCGAGCGCGCTCTTCGAGCGGGGCGATATCGAACCCGGCATCCTCGGTTTGGCGGTTGAACACCACATGCTCGCGCGAATGCATCGATTCCTGGTAGAGAAAATCGTCGATCTGGCTGCGCAGCGGCTCGGATGTCTGATCGCGGTAGTGGCGCACCGCGGTCATGAAGAACTTCTCCCCCACCGGAAAGGTCGAGGACAGGGCGTTGAAGAAGGCCGTGCGGCCCGGATCGCCGCTGTGCCACCAGCGCGGCGGCGGTTCGTCGCGGCCAAATTTGCGGTCGCGCTTTTCGATCTGGAGGTCGGACGGGGTGTGAATCGATGACATGGACATCTCCTGCGCATCTGAAATGACATTAACATCAATGTATATATAGCGAGACCGATCGCTGCGCAAGCGATGTTTTCGGGGTCCGGAACGCTTTGTCCTGCCATCCCGTCCCTGCACAGATCGATTGTGACAATGGGGTAGTTTGCGCTAAGCTATCTAAGGATTACGGCCCATGTGGGGTGGGACGGCCGCGAGGGATAGAATCATGTACAAGCAAGCGCCACCACGGCCGAAGCGGCGCAAGCGGCTCGGCCCCGAAGTTCGCGAAGAAGGACTGGCAGCGGCGCGGCGACTCCTGCTCGCCGGCGGCCCCGGGGCGGTGACGCTCGCCAACATCGGCGACGAAATCGGCATGTCGCATGCCAATGTCCTGCATCATTTCGGATCGGCGGCCAGCCTGCAGGCGGCGCTGATGGGATCGATGATCGAGGATCTGACCACCGCGCTAGACAATGTCGTCGAACTGCTGAAGACCGACGCGGCTGGGCCGCGGACGGTCGTCGACCATGTGTTCGACGCCTTCGACAAGGGCGGCGCCGGGCCGCTCGCGGCGTGGATCATTCTGTCGGGCGACGTCAACCACCTCGAGCCGGTGCGCGAGGCGGTGCGCTCGCTGGTCGAGGCGATCGTCGGCCAGTCGCGCGACGAGGCCGCACCCGAGCGCGTGCGCGCTGCGGTGCTGATGATGGCGGTCAGCGCGTTCGGCGATGCCGTGATCGGTCCCTACGTCCGCGACATGCTCGACCAGCGCGAGGATGCGATGCGCGACCTGATCGCGCGCATTCTGCCGCTGTTCCTGATCCCGTCGGGGATCCCACCCGCGCTGCCCGAGCGGCCGAAGCCGAAGCAGGGCGACAGTTAGAACCGTTTGCGGATGCCAAGCCGGATGGTGCGGCCGAGCGGATCGATCTCGTCGCGGCTGAACCCGCGCGGCGTCGCGCCGCCGACGACAATGACCCGGCGGTAGCCGCCAAACAGATTCTGGATGTCGAACGACAGCCTGAGGTTCGAGGCCCAATAACTGTCTTCGCGCGCGCGCAGCCAATGTTCGGGTTCCGCAAACAGTCCCAGATTGAACTGCATCGAAGCCGGATAGCGAAACTCGGCGCCACCGGCCTCGCCACCCGATCGCACCCGCGCGGCGCCGTTCCAGTTTCCGTTCAGCGACGCGCCCATCCCGCGTCGGCCGACGACAAGGTTCAGCGTGACATTGTGCCGCGGTTGGCCGCTGTCGCGCAACCTGTCGAGCACCGGGAGTTCCGGCCGGATGACCAGTTCGCTTGCGAGTTGCCAGCTGTGGACGACCGACAGGCTGAAGGTCCACGGCCGCTGGTCAGCGGGTGGCGGGGGCGCCCCATCGGGAGCCTTACGGCGTGCGGTATAAAGCAGCGTGAAGCCGGAGGTGAGCGTTTCGGTGCGGTCGTTCGATATGTTGATCGGGCGCGCGTCGATGGAGATGAGCCGCCCGCCGGCATCGCGCACGAACCGGTCGGGAAAGATCGCCTCGATATCGGGGGTCAGCGTCGGCAGCGACGCGATGCCGCCCTGCGCGACGCGCCGGCGATACTCGATGTTGAAGGTCGCCAGATCGCCTTTGAAGGGGCGGATCATCGCGTTCGCCGAGAGGGTGCGGATGCGGCCGCCGGCAAGATCGGGATTGCCGCCGAAGACGCTGATCGGCTGAACATATTCCTGCCGCGCAAAGTCGAACAGGCGGGTGATCACCTCGATCCGCGGACCGTATAATTGTTCGAACAATGGCTCGACATTCTCGTGCCCGAACGCGCCGCGAAAATCGAAGAACGGCAACGGCGACCAGCGCACCCCGGCATCCCATTTATAGCGCGCTGCGGTCTGCCGCGCCTTGCCGACCTCCATCGACAGGTCGACGCCGAGATCGCCGAGCGGCGCAAGGATGCCGAGCGCGCGATTGGCGACCGGCAGGGTGAACGACCATCGCCCGTCGAGATGATGGCTGGCAAAGCGGTCCCGGGACACGGCGCCGGTTGCCGCCGCCGAAGCGCGAAACCGCGAGCGGCTCTGGCTCGCGTTGACCGTGATATTGGTCGTCGCCTCACCGGCCGGCAGCTTGAAGACCGACCTCGACGCGTTAAAGGTCGCGCCGATGGTCTGCGAACTCGACCGGTTGCGGTCGGTGAGCAACGGCAGGAACGGCCAGGGACCGGACGGATCGAAGGAAGGATCGCCGGCATCAACCCGGTCCTGCAAATCGCTGCTGTCGAAGCCCGTGTCGTTGGCGTTACTGTTGCGGCTTTCGGACCAGGACGCCGAAAAGCTGGTCTGCCACCCCGCTATCGCCCCGGACAAGGACGCCGAGGCGCCGACGTTGGTCGATCGTTGCCGGCTTTCCAGAGCGCGCTCGCCGACGAGCCGGTAGCGGATTTCATTGCCCGCGGCCGACGGCAGCATGATCGAGGCGATCGGCAAGCCGGTGCGCTGCGTGCTGCGGTTGACGCCCGCATTGGCGTTGAGCGACAGGAAAAAATCGCCGACCGGCCGCACGACGCCGATGTTCAGGTTCAGCGACCGCGTCTTTGCCGCGAGCGTTTCGAAGCGGTTCGGGTCAATCGACCGCCCTTCGGCCGCTTCGAGCAGGGGAAGGATTGCCGCGACGTCGGCGCGGACCGGTATATCGCGTTCGCTTTTCAGCAGCGGCGTATCGGTGTTGCCGCGCAACTGGACATTCCAGCGCGTGTCGCCATCAATGATCGACCGCGTTGCGGACAGCTGCGAACTGGTCCGGCCGCCCGCGAACGGCATGCCGAAGCCGGCGTCGGCATCGGTGCTGGCGAAACTCTTTTTAAGCTCGAGGTTCACGACCCGCTGCCCGGCGGCATAGCCATAGCGCGCCGCCGCTTCTGGGGCCAGGATCGCCAGCCGGTTGAGCGCTTCGGGCGGATAGCCGGTAATCTCGGTCGAACTGCCGATCCGCCGGCCGTTGACGAGCAGGATCGGGGTATCGCGCGACTTGCCGATCAGCGGGGTGATCTCCTCGACCAGTTCGCCGATCGTGTTCGCGCCATAGGCGGCGATGCGATCTTCGTCGAGTTCGGTTTCGGACGCGATATCGGCCTTCCCCCAGCGCGGGGCGGTGACGATGATCGTGTCGTCCGGCCCCGCCTCGTCGGTGGTGCCGGCCGGCGGCTGCGGCGGCTGGAGGGCCATCGCCGCGTCGGATCGTGGGGCGTTCGGCGTGGCCTTGTCCGCGACCAGCGCTGCGGCCGGGGCGGCGCGTGCCTCGCACCGCTGGGCACCCGCCAGACAGACGACTGGCGCGATCAGCGAGATCGACCAGAAGGACAACCGGGGCAAGGCGATCATGGCCCGCAACACCGCGGCAACATCGGGGGAGGATCGCAATAGGGTCAAGCGTTTCTCATCGCGCGCCGCCAACATTTCGTCGACTGACGGTTCCAGCGGTCGTGCCCCCTGCCCGGCCGACGGGACAAAAAAGGCGCGCGAACTTCGCGCGCCCAAGGGAGGAGGAGATTGCCGCCATTTACCCAATGGCGGCAACCCGGGAGGGACGACCGGCAGAACCACCAACAAGGAAAGATGGCCCGGCCGGGCGTCCAACAGCAAGGAAGGGGCGCCGGAAACCTCGCGGCGCCCCTTCCCGGATCAATGCCGTATGATTACGGAACCAGCGTCAGCGTGTTCGGCACCGGGCTGGTGTTGGTCAGGACGCCAACCAGCTTGCACGGGGCGCCGGAGGTCGCGCTCGAATCCGAATAGGGCGAGCTGACGGTGATCGTCCGGGTGCCGGTGTTGCCGCCCCAGGCGAATTTGATCCGGCCGTTGCACAGGCCTGGGCTCAACGGCGGATCGATTGTCAGGCCCGAGATGCCCCAGTCGGTCCCGTCATGAGTGATATTGCCCGTCCCGGTCACCGAGATGAGCGCGCAGGGAAAGGCACCCGACAGAGATGCCGTCGCGGTCGCGGTCGTGGGCGAGGTCACATTGGCATTGACGGTCAGCGTGCAGGTATAGACAAGGCCGTCCTTTTGCACGGCAACCGAACCCTGAAAGACGTGCGGGCCGCTGGGCGACGGCGCAAAGGTCGCGGCGGACGCGACTGTCGCGCCAATCATGGCGGCGGACGCGGCGACAAGTGTTGCAATTTTTTTCATGATCAACTCTCCTGAGCAAATGATTACTTATTTTATTGCGATGCACTTCCGAATCGGGGGGATAGTGCAACTGCCAAGGTCTCAAGATTCAACATTGATGTCAATATCAAGATGTTATTAATTTTGAGCAATATTAAAATATATAATCGCCGTAATGTTACATAATTTCAGATATATGATTAAATTTTCATTCACCAGAAATTTGATTCTCAGAAACTTTTTGCAATACTGAAACCGAATATTCTGGGATCAAGCGTAAATACATTTGCGCTCAATCCGGTATCGTCACTGTTGGTGAAGAAATCGGTGATCGGTGCCTTATTGAACACATTCTTGACATAGAATTGGAATGTCAGCTGGTCGACAGGCCGTTCCAACGTCACCGCCAGATTGACGTTGTCCCAGCCTTTCAGGCGGTCATATTCACTGTTGTAGACACGCGCGAAGCTTTTCGACTGGCGATAATAGTCACCGCGCAAAGTCAATTCCCAGTCACCATCATCGAGGAAGAAGGTATATTGCGCGCCGATATTGAAGGTCAGGCGCGGTGCGTTGGGCAGTTCATTGCCCTCCAGATCGGCAAAGAAGCCGCGTCCGCCGTTCGGCGCATCGGTGATCGGATCATATTCGAACCCGTAGAATTGATACAGCGGAAACCCGTCGGGAATCGAAGGATTGAAGGTTCCCAATTCCTTCGACCCCCCGCACAAGGCCTGCAGTGCGTTCAGTCCCAGTCCGAATTGCGTTACGGGATTGGCCAGAATATCCTCGACCACATCGCGCGGCGCAATGCAATTCGACGGCAGCTGGATCCACGGCCGCAGCACCACCCAGTCCGGGTTGCCTTGGGTGCGATTCATCACGTCGATCGATTGCGCGCCTTCCTTCAGGCGGGTTTTCAGATAGCCCAGATTGGCATCTGCACGAAATGCGCGCGACGGCCGCCATGCGGTTTCGAGCTCGAGCCCCCAGCTTGTCGCGTCGAAATTTTCGTTGAGCGAAATGCGATCGACGATCTGCGAAATCTGATAGCCCTCATAATCATAATAGAAAGCCGTCGCGTTCAGGGTGAAGCGGCCGCCGTCGAAGCTGTTCTTCGTCCCGATTTCAAAGGCATTGACATATTCGGGCTCGAAGGTGGCCGGCAGCGGCTGGAACTGAACGATACGCGGGTTCAGATTGGGACGCGGCGGATTGGTGCCGCCGCCCTTGTAACCGCGCGACGCCGAGGCATAGATCAAAGTCTGATCGGTGAATCCCAGGTCGGGTTTCCAGTCGATCACGATGCGGCCGGTCGGTTCCGACCATTTCTGGACGACGTCGGGATCGGTCGGATAACCGAAGCTGACGTTGCCGCCGCTGGTCCCGATTGTGCCCCCGCCGCCGCCGAGCAGCAACTGGCTTTGCACCGGCGTCGTGATCTTTTTATCCTTGGTCCAGCGCAGCCCTGCTGTCACCTTCACATTGTCGGTGACGTTCCAATAGGCCTCACCAAAGACCGCCCAGGATTTCGTCCGCACCAGATTACGGCTCAGGAAATAATTATGCCCCTGCTCGTCGAGCGAATCGATCGGATTGGGATCGACGTAGACGCAATCGCGGCCCGTCGTCCCGATCGGACAGGGGTCGTAGTTGGTCGTGCCGAACGGGGGAGACCGATTGTAAAGATTATAGGCGATGTAAGTAAAGGCGTTGCTGAAGACGAAATAATCGTCCTGCGTTTTGAAATCGAGATAATTGACCCCCAGATTGAAATTGAACGGTCCGTCGAAGTCGGATTGCAGGCGGAATTCCTGCGTCCATTGGCGGTTGCGCGATCGGCTGAGGTCGGCCGACAACAGACGATTCGAACAGCCGAGTTGCGGGTCGCAAAAAATCCCTCCCGGCGCCGCGAAAGTCTGATCGATCGGCGCACCACTGAACGGATCGGTCAGGCCTGTCGTGTCACTGAACAACGGTCCCGAAACGAAGCGGTTATAATCCTGCGACGAATAATAGCGGTCGCGTGCATAGGCGGTCTGCGACACGAAGGTCAGCCCGTCGCTGATGTCAAAGGTCAGATTGCCCTGAAACACGTCATTCTTGGCGCGGAACACCGGGTCATAGCCGGTGGCAATCTCGCGCAGGTCGCGCGATTGCGTCGCATCGAGGAAAGGATCGGTCGGCAGGAACGCATAGACCTGTTGGAACGGATTTCCTGGAGGCGCACCGATCGGCAAAACCACCTGTCCGGCAACGATAAATGCCAGGCCCGATCCGTTCGGGGTACCATAGGCCGCATCGTCGTAGAGCGACGCCGACTGACAGCCCTGGCTGAACCGTCCCCGCAGATTTTCCTCGAATGGCGTAGCCAAGCCGGGCTGGGTGCCGTCGGGGATGCGGATGCCGTTGATTTCGGTCGGACCGGGATCGCGGGTGCACAATTGCTTGCCGGTGCGCGACCGATCATCGTCCTCTTCGAAATGCTGCCAGATCGCGCTGATGGTCAGGCGATCGCTGGGTTCCCATTGCATCGACAGGCGGCTGGACCACAGTTCACGGCCGTTGACGCGGCGGTCGGTAAATGTGTTGTAGTCGAAACCGTCGCGGCTGGTGAGCGCCCCCGCGGCGCGGATCGCCAGCGTGTCGGTGATCGGGACGTTGATCATCCCGCTCGCGCGCATCGTCTTGAAATTGCCGACCTCGACCTTGGTATCGAGCCCGAACTCATTATCGGGCAGCGCCGGAATCAGGTTCACCACCCCGGCGGTGGCGTTGCGACCATAGAGCGTGCCCTGCGGCCCGCGCAGCACCTCGACCCGCTGCATGTCGAACAGTTCCGATTCGAACAACCGGTTGCGGATCAGCGGCGTGTTGTTGAAGCTTACCGCGACCGCCGGATCGCTCGACGCCGAAATCGCCTTCGTCCCGATCCCGCGGATCGAGAAGTTATACATGCTGAAATTGCTTTTCGAGAAGGTGACGTTGGGCACCGCGCGCAGCAGTTCGGCCCCGCTTTCGATCTTGTAGTCGTCGAGCGCCTCGGCCGAAAAGGCCGAGATGGCGATCGGCACGTCGATCTGTCGTTCCTCGCGCTTTTGCGCGGTCACCACAATGTCGGTGTCATAGACCTGGTTGGCGGGCGCCGGCCGATCCGCGGCGGCGTCCTGCGCATGGGCAGGCGCGGCCAGCAATGCGGCGAGCGCAAACAGGCTGGTGGTGCAGGCGGCGTGTGAAGCGATTCTCAAGGTCATGTCCCCTCCCGGTTGCTGTCGCATCGCATCGGCATGGGGCGCCGAGATTGCGATCCTGCCCGGGCCGGACAGGCTGCGGTGCGACGTTTCTTTACCGAAGATCGGAACGGTCGGCGCGGATTCTCCGCGACCGGCGGCAGGGCGGGTTACCTGCAATCCTCTCCTGCGATATGTGGGGATATTTCCCCTGTCGCCAACATTCCCATTATGAACATTGATGTCAATTCAAAAATACAAGCAACCGTAAACGCATGGCAAACCGGCACCGCGCCGCGATCCGGCGTGACCCTTGCGCCGCCTGCGCCGATGTGAAATTCAGGGCTTCGAAGCGCCGTTCCGGGCGCCCAGCAAGAGGATTGCCCCGCCATGACCGCCCAGAGATTCGCCGGCCCGTCGCTCGTCACGCTGGGTGCCGCACTCCTGCTGCTGCCGGGATGCGCGGCGACCACCGCGTCGGCGCCCTCCCCCACCTATGACGTCGTGATTCGCGGCGGCACGCTTTACGACGGATCGGGCGGCGCGCCCGTTGTCGGCGACGTCGCGATCGAAGGCGACCGCATCGTCGCGGTCGGCGCGGTGCCGGGTACCGGGCGCACCGAAGTGTCGGCGCGCGGCATGGCGGTGGCACCGGGGTTCATCAACATGCTGAGCTGGGCGACCGAATCGCTGATCGCCGATCCGCTGAGCCAAAGCGACATCCGCCAGGGGGTGACGCTGGAGGTGATGGGCGAAGGCTGGTCGATGGGGCCGATCAATGCGGCGATGAAGGCGCAGGAGACCGAGCGTCAGGGTGATATTCTCTACCCGATCGAATGGACGACGCTCGGCGATTATCTGTCGTGGCTCGAGACGCGCGGCATCGCGACCAATGTCGCGAGCTTCGTCGGCGCGGCGACGGTGCGCGTCCACGAACTGGGCGAAGGCGATGTCGATCCGACCCCGGCCGAGCTGGCCCGGATGCGCGCGCTCGTCCGCCAGGCGATGAACGAAGGCGCGCTGGGGGTCGGCAGCTCGCTGATTTACGCCCCCGGCTCGTACGCCGAGACCGACGAGCTGGTCGCGCTGACCAGCGAGGCGGGGAAGTGCGGCGGCATGTACATCAGCCACATGCGCTCCGAGGGCGACCGCCTGGTCGAGGCGGTAGACGAGTTGATCGAGATTTCGCGCCGGTCGGGCGCCCCGGCCGAAATCTATCACCTCAAGATGGCGGGGCGCGCCAACTGGGGCAAACTTAACGCCGTTATCGCGCGGGTCGAGGCGGCGCGCGCCGCGGGCCAGCGCATTACCGCCGACATGTACACCTACACCGCCGGCGCGACCGGGCTCGACGCCGCGATGCCGACGTGGGTGCAGGCCGGCGGGCTGGAGGCGTGGATCGAGCGGCTGAAGGACCCCGCCATCCGCGCGCGGGTCGCCGCCGAGATGAAGCAGCCGGGCGCCGATTGGGAAAACCTCTATTTCGGCGCCGGGGCCGACAAGATGATCCTGTCCGGCTTCAAGAATGAAAAGCTGAAACCGCTGACCGGCAAGACGCTCGCCGAGGTCGCCAAGATGCGCGGCACGTCGCCCGAGGAAACCGCGATGGACCTGGTGGTCGAGGATGGGTCGCGCGTCGGCACCGTCTATTTCCTGATGTCGGAGGACAATGTCCGCGCGCAGGCGAAGCTGCCGTGGATGAGCTTCGGGTCCGATGCGGCGTCGCAATCTGCCGCAGGGGTGTTCCTGAAATCGGGCGCCCATCCGCGCACCTATGGCAATTTCGCGCGCCTGCTGGGCCGCTATGTCCGCGACGAGAAGCTGATCCCGCTGGAGGAAGCGGTGCGGCGGCTGACGACGCTGCCCGCGACCAATCTGGGGATCAGCGACCGGGGCAGCCTGAGGCCCGGATACCATGCCGACGTCGTCGTCTTCGACCCCGCGACGGTCGCCGACCGCTCGACCTTCGCCGAACCGCACCGATATTCGGTCGGGGTGCGCGACGTCTTCGTCAACGGCGTCGCGGTGCTGAAGGACGGCGAACCGAGCGGCGCGACGCCGGGGCGCGCGGTGCGCGGCGCCGGGTGGAACCGCTGCGGCTAGCGCGGGCAGAAAAATTATCGGATGCGCCGCTGGCCGCAACGTCGTTCATCGGTTATCCTGAGGCAGCGCTGCCGTCGATCCGGAGTCCCGGACAGCGGTGAGCGAACCAATTCGCATGGAGAGGCGTTTCCCACTGGGCAGCCCGTTCGGGCTTCGACGCATGAAGGGCGGAGCAGGCAATGGAAATTTCCGATGATCAAGGCATATCGCGGCGCGGCATTCTGGCCGGGAGCGCGGCGTTGGCCGCAGTGACCGCGGCGCCCGCCGGTCAGGCGCAGACCCGTGCGGCGACCCCCGACGTCGCCAAAGCCAAAACGTCGTTGAAAGTGAACGGCACCGTCCATGCGCTCGAGCTCGACACGCGGACGACGCTGCTCGACGCACTGCGCGAGCATCTGCAATTGACCGGAACGAAGAAGGGCTGCGATCACGGCCAGTGCGGTGCGTGCACGGTGATCGTCGAGGGGCGGCGGATCAACAGCTGCCTGACTCTCGCGGTCATGCACGACGGCGATGCCATCACGACGATCGAGGGGCTCGGCACGCCCGACAAGCTGCACCCGATGCAGGCCGCCTTCATCACCCACGACGGTTATCAATGCGGCTATTGCACCCCCGGTCAGATCTGTTCGGCGGTCGCGGTGCTCGAAGAGATCAAGGCCGGCATCCCGAGCCACGTCAGCGCCGACCTGATGGCGCGGCCGCGGGTGACCGGCGATGAAATTCGCGAGCGGATGAGCGGCAACATCTGCCGCTGCGGCGCCTATTCGAACATCGTCGATGCGATCGGCGACGTCGCGGGGGTGAAGGCATGAAAAGCTTCAGCTACGAACGCGCGACATCGCCCGCCGCGGCCGCCACCGCCGCAGCGGCGGCGCCCGGCGCGCGCTTCATCGCTGGCGGGACCAACCTGCTCGACCTGATGAAGCTCGAGATCGAGACGCCGACGCACCTGATCGACGTCAACGGACTCGCGCTCGACAAGATCGAGGCAACGCCCGAGGGCGGGCTGCGCATCGGCGCGCTCGTCCGCAACACCGATCTGGCCGCCGACAAGCGCGTGCGCCGCGATTACGGCCTGCTGTCGCGCGCCCTGCTGGCGGGCGCATCGGGCCAGCTGCGCAACCGCGCGACGACCGCGGGCAACCTGCTCCAGCGCACCCGCTGCCCCTATTTCTACGACACCAACCAGCCGTGCAACAAGCGCAAGCCCGGCAGCGGCTGCGCCGCAATCGGCGGCTTCAATCGCCTTCACGCAGTGATCGGGGCGAGCGAGGCGTGTATCGCGACGCACCCCAGCGACATGGCGGTGGCAATGCGCGCGCTCGATGCGACGATCGAAACGGTGCGCCCCGACGGTGCGGCGCGAACCATCGCCATCGCCGATTTCTATCGCGCGCCGCTCGACACCCCGCATCTGGAAACCGTGCTGCAACGCGGCGAGCTGATCACCGCGGTCACCCTGCCCCGCCCATTGGGCGGCACGCACATCTATCGCAAGGTCCGCGACCGCGCCTCTTATGCCTTTGCGCTGATATCGGTCGGCGCGATCGTCCAGCGCGACGGCAGCGGCCGCGTCGCAATCGGCGGGGTTGCCCCCAAGCCGTGGCGCGTCGAGACCGCCGAGGCAGCGCTGGCCGATGGCGCGCGCCCCGCCGCCGCGGCGATCCTGTCCGGCGCCAAGACGACGCACGAAAACGCATTCAAACTGCCCCTCGTCGAGCGCACGCTCGCCGCGGTGCTCGCACAAGCGAAGGGTTGAGCCATGAAGTTCGATACCCCCGCCACGACCAACCCGATCGACCAGCTCAAGGTCATCGGCAAGCCGACCGACCGGATCGACGGCCCGCTCAAGACGACGGGCACCGCGCCCTATGCCTATGAACGGCACGATGCCGCGGCCAACCAGGCCTATGGCTATGTTGTCGGATCGGCGATCGCCAAGGGCCGGATCGCGTCGATCGACCTCGACGAGGCCGAAGCCGCCCCCGGCGTGATCGCCATCGTCACCGCCGCCAATGCCGGCAAGCTCGGCAAGGGCGATTTCAACACCGCCAAGCTGCTCGGCGGACCGGCGATCGACCATTATCATCAGGCGATCGCGCTGGTCGTCGCCGAAAGTTTCGAACAGGCGCGCGCCGCCGCGGCGCTCGTCCGCGTCGAATACACCCGCGGCAAGGGCGCCTACGACCTCGCCGCCGGGCTCGATGCCGCGACCAAGCCCAAGGCGTCGTTCGGCACCGAAGCCGACAGCGCGGTCGGCGACTTCGCCGCCGCCTTTGCCGCCGCGCCGGTGCAACTCGACGCGCGCTACACCACCCCCGACCATGCCCATGCGATGATGGAGCCGCACGCGTCGATCGCGGCGTGGGACGGCGACAAGCTGACGCTGTGGACGTCGAACCAGATGATTGCCTGGTCGGTCGGCGACATGGCGAAAACGCTGGGTATTCCCAAGGAGAATGTCCGGCTGGTGTCGCCGTATATCGGCGGCGGCTTCGGCGGCAAATTGTTCATCCGCGCCGACGCGCTGCTCGCCGCGCTCGGCGCGAAAGCGGCAAAGCGCCCGGTCAAGGTCGCGCTGACGCGCCCCTTCATGTTCAACAACACGCCGCACCGGCCGGCAACGATCCAGCGCATCCGGCTGGGCGCGACCGCCGACGGCAAGCTTACCGCGATCGGGCACGAAAGCTGGTCGGGCGACCTGCCCGGCGGCGGGCCCGAAACCGCGGTGGGGCAGACGCGGCTGCTCTACGCCGGCGCCAACCGCATGACCGCGATGCGCCTCGCGGTGCTCGACCTGCCCGAAGGCAATGCGATGCGCGCGCCCGGCGAAGCGCCGGGGCTGATGGCGCTGGAGATCGCAGTCGACGAGATTGCGGAAAAACTGGGAATGGACCCGATCGCCTTTCGCGTCCTCAACGACACGCAGGTCGATCCGGAAAAGCCCGAACGCGCCTTTTCGCAGCGCCGGCTGAACGAGTGCCTGGAAACCGGCGCCAAGACATTCGGCTGGAGCAAGCGCAGCGCCAAACCCGGCACGACGCGCGACGGCCGCTGGCTCGTCGGGATGGGCGTCGCCGCCGCCTTCCGTAACAATATGAACGAAAAATCGGCGGCGCGCGTTCGCCTCGACAAATCGGGGACGGTGACGGTCGAAACCGACATGACCGACATCGGCACCGGCAGCTATACGATCATCGCACAGACCGCCGCCGAAATGATGGGCGTGCCGCTCGACAAGGTCGTCGTGAAGCTGGGCGATTCGGCGTTTCCCGTTTCGGCTGGCTCGGGCGGCCAGTGGGGTGCGAACAGTTCGACTGCGGGCGTCTACGCCGCTTGTGCAAAGCTGCGCGAGGCGGTGGTCCAGAAACTCGGTATGAGCGCCGACGCGGTGTTTGCCGACGGCAAGGTCGCGGCGGGCAGGCGCAGCGTCGCGCTCGGCGAGGCCGCCGGCGCCGCCGAACTCGTTGCCGAAGACATGATGGAATATGGCGACCTCGCGCAGAAATATCAGCAGTCGACCTTCGGCGCCCATTTCGTCGAAGCGGCGGTCGATACCGCGACCGGCGAAATCCGCATTCGCCGGATGCTCGCGGTGTGCGCCGCGGGGCGCATCCTCAACCCCAAGGCCGCACGCAGTCAGGTCATCGGCGCGATGACGATGGGCGCCGGCGCGGCGCTGATGGAAGAGCTCGCGATCGACAAGCGCTTCGGCTTTTTCGTCAACCACGACCTCGCTGGATATGAAGTCCCGGTCCATGCCGACATCCCGCAACAGGATGTCGTCTTCCTCGACGAAACCGACCCGACGACGTCGCCGATGAAGGCGAAGGGCGTCGGCGAACTCGGCATCTGCGGCGTCGCCGCCGCGGTCGCCAACGCCGTCTACAACGCCACCGGGGTGCGCGTGCGCAACTATCCGATCACGCTCGACAAATTGCTCGACAAGCTGCCGGAGATCGCATGATCGCGGCGATCAGCGCGCGCCGCGCAGATCGTCGGGCCGGTCGATGTCGCGCAGTTCGCCTGCGGCCGCCGCAACCCGCACCGCACCGGCAAGCAGCGCCCGGCCGCCGCGATCGCCCTGCCCCGCCTGCAAGGACGCAAAGGTCGACCTCGCGAACAGCGCTGGCGGCATCGCAATGTCGCCCTGCGCCGACGCGACCACGGGCGCCGCGACCGGATCGAACGCCACAAGCAGCGCGCGCAGGTGGCTGATGCCGACAAAGGGCATATCGGCGAGGCACACGAGCGCGGCAGCGACCGGCGCCCCCGCTATTCGCGCGATCCCGGCGGCGAGCGAGCGCGACAGCCCGGTTTCGGGATGCGCGTTCAGCACGATGTCGAAGCCGAGTCCCGCAAGCCGCGTGGCGAGCGCGCCGTCCGCGTCGCTGCACACCGCCACCCGGCGGCCCGGCGCGAGCGCGACGAGCCGCCGGGCCGCGTGCAGCGCGAGCGGTTCGCCGGCGAGATCGGCGAGCAGCTTGTCGTCGGCGCCGAAACGCTGCGACCGCCCTGCCGCGAGCAGCACCGCACCGACCTGTCCCGCCTCGATCATCGCCCGTTCGCTCGCCTTCTGTGCCACCGCCGCGCCCGCATGGTCGCGCCCCCACTGAGCGCAGGATGGCGATGATAGCAACCGGCCCGATCGACATCCTACGCTTTCTTGCCGCGCGCGCCGACGAGGGGCTGGATTGCGTCCTCGTCACGCTGGCTGGCATCGAAGGCTCGTCTCCGCGCGCGATCGGCGCCCAGATGGCGGTGTGCGCCGACGGCCGCTATGCGGGATCGCTGTCGGGCGGGTGCATCGAGACGGCGGTCGTCGCCGAGGCGCTCGATGTGCTTGCCGCCGGCGCGCCTCGCCTCGTCCGCTTCGGCGCCGGGTCGCCCTATCTCGACATCCGGCTGCCGTGCGGCGGCGGTATCGACCTGTTCTTCCACCCGCGCGCCGATCCCGATTTGATCGCCGAGGCGCTGGCGGTGGTCGCGGCGCGCGGCATGGCGGCGCTCGCGCTGTCGCAGCGCGGCATCGACCGGTCCGACGCGCTGCACTCCGGCTGGGCGGACGACGCCTTTCACATCGCCTATGCCCCGGCGCTGCGGATCGTCGCGCTCGGCCAGGGCGAGGATCTGACCGCGCTGGCGACGCTGGCCGCGACGTTCGGCGCCGAGGTCGCGCTGTTCACCCCCGACGACCGCGAACGCGCGCGGCTGGCCGAACGCGGCCTCGATGCGCATCCGCTGCCGATCCGCACCGCGCCGCCGGCGATAGCGGGCGACGCGTGGACGGCATTCGTGTTCCTTTTCCACGACCGCGACTGGGAAGAGGCGCTGCTGGCGCCGATGCTGGCGCACGCGAGCTTTTATTTCGGCGCCGTCGGCAGCATGCGAACGCACCGTCGCCGGCTTGCCGCGCTGGCGGCGACGCCCGCGGGTGCGCAGGCGGCGGCGCGGCTGCGCGGCCCGGTCGGGCTGATCGCCGCGACGCGCCATCCCGCAACGCTGGCGGTATCGATCCTCGCCGAAATCGTTGCCGAATATGACCGGATCGTCGCGCCGGGCGACGTTGCCGCGGTCGTGCCCTGCCCCGCCTAGCCTGATCGCGCCGCCAGCGGTGGCAAGCCGTCCATGATCGCGGTCAGCGCCAGCGCATTGTCGCGCTCCATCGCGCTGTGCCCGGCGTTGGTGACGACGAAGCTCGCCGGCCTGGCGCCCGCCGCGGCCAGCGCCGCGACGAGCCGCGACGCCTGGGTCAGCGGGCACACCTGATCGAAACGGCCGTGGACGATATGGACCGGGATCGACGCCAGGATGTCCGCATGGCCGAGCAGGTGATCGGGGGGCAGAAACAGCGCGTTGGCGAAATAATGCGCCTCGATCTGCGCGAAGCAGAGCGCGAAATCGGCCTCGGCGAACTTGCCCGCATCGCCGGGCTCGGGGATCATGTTCGATATCACCCCTTCCCACACCGACCAGGCGAGCGCCGCCGCGCGCTGGCGCTCCGTTTCGGCGGCGGTGGCGGGCACCATGTCGAAGATCGCCTTGTACGACGCCATCACGTCGCGGCGTTCGTCGACGGTCAGGATTTCGAGCAACGCCCGCCATTCGTCGGGATAGTGGATATAGGCGCCGGGGGCGGTCAGGCCGAACGGGTCGGCGTGCCACGTCGCGGCATTGCCCTGATAAAGATACAGCAGATCCTCGGGCGCGCCGAGGAAGATGCCGCGCAGGATCAGGCTCGCGCAGTGCGCCGGAAAGTCGATGGCATAGGCCATCGCCAGCGTGCTGCCCCAGCTGCCCCCGAACACGTGCATCGCACCGGTGATGCCGAGGTGATCGCGCAGCCGTTCGATATCCGCTATCAGGTCGGCGGTGGTGTTGCGCGCCAGTGCCGCGGCCGGCCCCGCCGCGGCAACGTTCGGCTCGCTTTTGCCGCAGCCGCGCTGATCGAACAGGATGATCCGGTAGCGCGCGGGATCGCAGAAGCGCGCCATCGCCGGCGAACAGGCGCCGCCGGGGCCGCCGTGAAGAAACATCACCGGTTCCCCCGTGGCATCGCCATACTCTTCCCAATAGATGCGGTGGCGCGGCGCGCGTGCGCTGTCGTCCTCGACGTCCAGCCAGCCGCTCGCCCGCAGCGGCGGCTGCGGATAGACCCAATCGTCGCCGATCTTGCTCGATGCCTGAAGCCGGGAGAAATCCATCGCCTGTCCTTTCGCCTGCGCCCGCGACGCGGACCCCAGGCGATATAGCCCGCCGCGCGGCAATGGCCATGCCGATCGTATCGGCGCGGCGCGGGTGGGATAAATTTTGCGGAGGAAAATGGTGCCGCTTACAGGACTCGAACCTGTGACCCCATCATTACGAATGATGTGCTCTACCAACTGAGCTAAAGCGGCAACGAGGCGCGCCATTAACAGCGCCGGCGCACGAAAACAAGCGACCTCGCGGAAAGATTTTGCCGGCGGTTCTGACGGCGGTTGGGGACGGATCGCGGCGTCGGCCGCCGGAAGCTTCCACGATTTACCCCATGGTCAGCGAGGCGCCCTGTTTCCTGAGGCGGTCGGAATGCGCTTGCTCCTGCTGCTTATTATATTATAGATATCATATAAAGGAGCGCGGGATGCGATATAGTTCGAATCACAAGGCTGTATCCAAAAGCCGCATTCTCAAAGCCGCGGCGCAGCAGCTTCGTGCCAAGGGGCCGCACAAGGTTTCGGTTGCGCAGGTCATGTCCGATGCCGGCCTGACGCACGGTGCGTTTTATGCGCATTTCAATTCGAAGGATGCGCTGGTCGCCGAAGCCGTGTCGGAGATGTTCGCCGATGCGGCAGATCGCGGTGGCGGACTTGGGGATTTGGCCGCATGCGAGGGCGAAGACCTCCGCGCGGCTTTGCGAGCGTACCTGCAAACCTATCTGTCGGCATCGCATCGCGACCGCCCGGATCGCGGCTGTCCGTTGCCGGCCTTGGCGGCCGACATCGGCCGAACCGAGGCGCACGCCCGTGAAAACTTCATCGTCGGCCTGAACCGGATGACGGGGCGCATCGAACAGGCCTTGTCCCGTCTGGGGCGCACGACACCTGAGACGGATGCGATAACGGTGGTGGCGCAGATGGTGGGCGCCGTCAGTCTGGCGCGGGCGCTCGGCCCTGGGGCCCAGTCCGACGCGATCCTGCGCGACTGCTCCCGCGCGATCATCGAAAAGCTTGGCCTGTGAGCGCGGATGGCGCGGCCACGGACGTTCCCGAAGCACGCCCGACGGATGGCGACAATATGCTGCTTGCTTCGGCCACGTCCCCTTTGCAGGTGATATCCGTTACCGGTGCCGCCGGACTGACCGCGCCGACGGCGACCGACATACGGGGCGAAATGCTGCTGTCCGGCCCGATCCTGCCGACATTGCTGCGGCTGACCTTGCCGAACCTGATCGCGCTATGTTCCGCCGCGGTCGTTTCTATCGCCGAGACGGTGTATGTGGGTTCGCTCGGCGTCGCCTCGCTGGGCGGCATCGCGCTCGCCTTCCCCATCTTCATGCTGATGCAGATGCTGTCCGCCGGCGCGATGGGCGGCACGGTGTCGGGCGCCGTGAGCCGCGCGCTCGGTGCCGGCGACCGCGATCGGGCCCAGGCGCTGGCGCTCTGCTCGTTCGTCATCGCGGCCATATTCGGGATCGTGTTCACCGCCGCCGTGCTGGCTTTTGGTCCGGCTGTGTACCGCGCCCTGGGCGGCGCGGGCGCGGTGCTCGCGCAAGCGCTCGCATTTTCCAACGTCGCGGCTTGGGCTATCGTGGGAATCTGGCTGACGAACACGCTCGCGTCGATCGCCCGCGGCTCAGGAAACATGGTCATCCCCGCGGCGACGCTGCTTGCTGCCGGCTTCGGGCAGGTCATCGTGGGTGGGGTGCTTGGGCTCGGCTTGGGACCGTTTCCTCGCCTTGGCATGGCGGGCGTTGCCGCGGGTCAACTCGTGGCTTTCTCGCTCGCCGGGGTTTTTCTCCTGAGGCACCTGAGGTCGGGCGACGTCCGCCTTCGGTTACGCTTTGCGCGGGGATTGTTGTCGATCGAGCGCTTCATGGACATCCTGCGCATCGGCGCGGTGGCGATGCTGTCTCCTTTGTTGTCGGTTGCCGCGATCCTGGTGCTCACGGGACTCGTGGCGCGCTTCGGGCCGCAAGCGCTCGCCGGTTATGGCATCGGCGTGCGGCTTGAGTTCCTGCTGATCCCGATCGCCTTTTCCGTCGGAGTCGCATCGGTGCCGATGGTCGGGACCGCGATCGGCGCTGCGAACCTCGATCGCGCGCGAAAGATCGCCTGGACGGCGGGCGGCGTCGCGGCGACCGCGCTCGGACTCCTCGGCCTGGTCGCCGGCTCGTTCCCCTGGCTGTGGGTCGATCTGTTTACCAGCGTCCCCGACGTCCGCGACACCGCTTACGCCTATTTGCGCATCGCAGCGTTCGGATTCGCATTCTTCGGCCTCGGGCTTTGCCTCTATTTCGCCTCCCAAGGCGCGGGCCGCGTCGGCGGCGCGATCGTTGCCCAGGCGCTGCGGCTCGCGGTCATCGTCATCGGCGGCGCAATTCTGGTCGAACGGCCGGCGCCGATCTCGGCCGTGTTCATCCTGTCCGCTGCGGCGATGATCACCATGGGCCTGGGCACCGCGCTGTTCGTCCGGCTGAGCCGGTGGGGATGAATGCTGCGCGCCGGGGCGCTGCTTCGGCCCGATCAAATAGACGACAAGCCATCGCTGCCCGATAGAGCGGCGAAGATATCGGTCATCGGGTTGGTCAATGTTGGTCGGGGCCGCCTGACCGCAGCATCGACAACCGGCCAGTACTAAATCAGCCCCAACTCCTGCGCACGATCGACAATTTTGAGATTATTATCGACGCCGAGTTTTTTTCGGAGCTCGGCGATATGAAAGGACACCGTGGGCGGCGCGATCGACAGGCGATAGCCGATTTCCTTGTTGCGATGCCCTTGTTCGAGATAATGAAGGATCGCCATTTGCCGCGAAGACAGCGACACTGGCGACTGCGTCTTGCTTCCCAGCCCCTCCGCTATTTTGGGCGAAATGTAGATTTCGCCCGCCAGCGCCGCATCGCAAGCAGCCAAAATCTCGCTTGAAGGGTCGGATTTGCTGACGACGGCCCGGGCCCCGAGTTTGAGGGCGTAGTCGATCTCTGCAATATTATTTTCGCCGGTCAGGATAACGACCGTCATGTCGCGCGCACCCACGATTTCGGCCAGCACGCTGACGCCGCGAACATCGGGCAGATTGAGATCGAGGATCACGATATCGACCGGATTTTCGGCCAGGTAGCTGGCAACATCCCCGCCGTTCCGCAAAGCTCCGACGACGTCGTAACGCGCGTGAGCGGAAAACAGCAGTTTCAGACCGGCGTGGGCGATGGGATGGTCGTCGACGATCAGGATTGTGGCGAAGGTCGGGATCATGTCGGCCTCGCCGACCAATGCCGGGCCATCTTCGCCCGCGGGCAAATCGCCGGCAATGCTCGAAAAGCCGAGCGTAATCTGCGCACTATCCTTTCCCCCGATATTCTCAGCATTCGCCTTCACGGAGCTCATACTGGCGACCGTCGCCTTCTTCCACTGCCACCCTGACACACCATCGATCGCCGACCGTCATGCGCATCGTCGAAACGACGGCGCGCCGATCAGGCGCAAGCGACGTTTCGGCATGGTGCCGGCTCGTCGATTGACCCGACATCACGAGATCGTAGCTCACGCGTTGCGCCACCTTTGAATGGGCGATCAGCCTTGCTTCGACACGGTCGCCATCATGATCGACCTCGAGCGACAGCGCATTTTCCGGCGATGGTGGGTTCATCAAGGATGCCAATATCATCAAAAGGGTTGCGCCTGACGTAGCGACCACGATCAGTCGCCCCGCGGGTTGGCGAGGCGCGCGACGATCGCATCGAGAAGCGCCTGCGTTTCGGTCGACAGTCCGTCGGCGTCCGTCCCGTTGCCGTCGGCGGGGGGCTGCGCGCCCGTGTCGGTGAGGGTGATCGACGCGAGCGCCTGAAGGTCCCTGTCCTCCGCCGATACATTGGCCCCCGACGCGCGGGCAGCGCCTTCGATGTCTGTGCCGCGCAACGCTGTCAGCCGTTCACCCAGAAGCTTCTGTTCGGCCGTCAGCGGAACGGTCAGGCGCGAAGAAAACTCAGCGGACCGGTTTTCCAGGCGATAACGGCAATAATCGGCGTCCTTTCCAGACAATAATTCCGCGCTGCACCGATCGATGCCGTTGACGCGGCCCAGCGAAACTTCAGTATCGGCAGCCGAGATCTGGGGCAGTTCAGCGGAGTCGCGGCCGGGGCCTTCGTCCTGGTCCAGAAAGGCCGAATCGGCGCCACGCGAGACCTGTTCCAATGGCGCCAAGGCGTCGCCGGACCGGCCCTGATCGAGTTGCTCGACCGAAACCGTGGCAGGCTGTCCCATCAGCATGAGCGCTGCGATATAGCCGATCATAACCACTTACCTCTCAACTACCCCCCGCCCGGACCGTTCGTCTGTGTAATCTGCAGCGTCGAGCCGCCGTCCTGCTGGATCTGCAAGTCCGAAAGTCCGTTCCCGTCCTGCGTCCACGCAAGGCGGTTGGCGTCGCCGGTCTGGATCGCCGACATCGCATTGCCGTCCCCATTCTGGGTCAGGCGCGCCTGATTGTCCTGCCCATCCTGAACCAGCAACAGCGAATTGGCCTGGCCCGTCTGGCCGATCGCCGCTGCATTATAGGTCGCGCCATCGTTACGCTGGATCACGTTCGCCTGGTTCGCGCTCCCCATCTGGAGCAGGCCTAGCACATTATTGCCGCTTCCTCGCTGCAGAATATCCGCCAGATTGCCATCACCCGTCTGACCCACTTCAGCATAATGATTGCCGGCGTCGCGCTGGCGGACGTCCGCCCGGTTATCTTCGCCGTTCTGCGCGATCCGCGCGTAGGGGTCACTGCCGTCCTGAGTGATGGTGGCCTGGTTCGTCGAACCGATCTGGTTGATGAACGCGCCGCGGTCGTCGGCGGACGGGATTTCGGCGATCGGCGGCGCATTGCCGCCATTGCCGCCTGCGTTGCCGTTCGCCCCGTTGTTGCCGTTGTTGCCGCCGCACGGATTGCCGGTTCCGTTGCCGGGGCCGTTGCCGCACGGATCGCCCGGAGGCGTCTTGTCGTTCTTGGCGTGGGCGGGGACGACAGCGAGCAGCAGCGCAGCGATGGCTGTCAACAGGTAACCGGTCCTTGTGCGCCGCATCGTCATACTCCGTCCTCGCGTTATCACGAAAGCCGCGCCGCTCCGAAGTGGAGCCGCGCGGCGGATTCCGGGCTGCCTTCCGATAAAGGCAGCCCGGCCCGTCGATTAAAGGCCGCTCGGCCCCTGGGTCACAACAGCATTGTTGTTGCTGCCCATCTGGTTGACCATGCTGATCGCATTGGCACCCGTCTGGGTTACGTCGGCGACGTTGCTGCTGCCGCTCTGGGTAATGAAGGATTCATTGCCCGACCCGGATTGCAAAAGCGTCGCCTCATTGTCGCTGCCGCTCTGTTCGATCTCCGACGATCCGCCGATGCCGGACTGGGTCACCGACGCGATCTGGCCAAGACCGGACTGATCGATGTTCGACGTGTTCAGCTCGCCCGACTGCGAAACCGTGGCGGTGCCGCCGATGCCGCGCTGGATGATATAGCTGTCATCCTGCAGACCGGCCTGGGTCACGCTCGCGCTGTGTCCCGAACCAAAGGTGCCGCCTTGGTCGATCTCCGACGTGGACAGTTCGCTCGTGCTCAGCTGTTCGACAAACGCCGACTGGAAGCTGCCGCGCTGCCGGATCACCGACCCGCCGCTGTTGCCGGCCTGGCGAACACCAACGGCATTTTCATCGACATAAGCGCCGGCATCGTTGCCGAGGCCCGCCTGATCGATGTCGGACACATTGTCATTGCCGGTCTGCAGGACATTCGCCTGATGACCGCCGATGGCGCCCTGGGCGATCGTCGAGGTGTTGCCGCTGCCCGACTGATCGACGATGGCGCCGCTCAGGATCGACGACGTCTGCGTCACGGTCGACGTATTGTCGCTGCCCGACTGGGTGACGTTTGCGGCATTGAACAGACCGGTCTGGGTGACCGTCGATCCATTGCTGTCGCCCGACTGATCGACTTCCGCCAGTGCGAGGCTGCCGCTCTGGTCCACCGTCGAGGTCAGGTTGGTCCCCGTCTGTGCAACGACGGCCGCGGTAGCGCTCCCCGACTGATCGATGTTGGACAGGTTTTCGTCGCCCGACTGGAACAGGCTGGCGGAGTTACCCGCGCCGCTCTGATCGACGTAGGACACGTTCGTCGGGGCATTGGCAGGGGGCGCGAGGTTCGAACCGTCCTGCGTGACCGTCGCCGAGCTGTCGCTGCCCGACTGTGCGATCAGCGACGCATTGCGCGCATGCGAACCGCTCTGGTCGACGATGGCCGATCCGGTGCCGCTCTGGTCGATGACCGACGTGTTGTACACGCCTGCCTGCGACACATCGGCGCTGGCTTCGGCACTTTGCACGATGTTCGAACGGTTGAGAATGCCGTTCTGCCCGACCGTCGCCGAAGCGCCATCGGCCGACTGGTCGATCAGCGAGACGTTGTTCGCAAAGGCTTCGCCGGCCGCCGACACCGGAAGCGAGACACCGTCCCAGTTCCGCGAGCCGAGCGTATTGGCGCCGCCGGTCTGGGTGACGCTCGCGCTGGCCGCGCCGCTCTGCGTGACGCGCGACGTGTTGTCGTCGCTCGTCTGCAACACGGTGGCCGACGCCGCATCGCTCTGTGCAACCTCGGAGCTGTTGTCGTCACCGAGCTGGTCGACATTGGCGACCGCTCCGCCGCCCGACTGGGCGACGTCGGAGACATTGCCTTCACCGTTCTGGTAGACATTGGCGTCCGACGGGGCCGCCGTCTGGCTGACGTCGCTGACGTTGCCGTCACCCTGCTGGGTAACCACCGCGTTGGCGAAGGTCGTGAGGTTGCCGCCGTCATACATCTGCGCGTCGATGGTCGAGCTGTTGCCGTTGCCGGTCTGGCTCACGGCGGCGCTTGCAAAACTGCCGTCCTGGACAATGAGCGAGTCATTGTCGTCGCCATTCTGGTCCACCAGCGCGTTCTGCGCCGTGGAATAGGGCGTGTGGATGGTTTCGCCTGCAACGCTTTGCGTTACCGACGAAGTGTTGCGGCTGCCGTTCTGGACGACGCCGGTTTCCGAAAGCGCGGTGTCGAACACCAGGTCGCCATCGACTCCGCCGACTTCGGCATCGACTTCATTGTCGCGCCCATATTGGTCGACCTGCGAATCATTGTCGGTGCCGTTCTGGTTCACCGACGCGGCGTTGCTCTGCCCGATCTGGGTCACGCCGGACATGTTGCTGCCGGCCTGGACGACGTCCGCGCGCAGGCTGGGTCCGGTCTGGATGATGACCGACTGGTTGGCGCCGCCGCTCTGCAGGTTGGTGGCATAGGTCGACGTATTGTTGCCCGTCTGCAGGATCGACGAGTTCGCGCCGTCCGAGGTTTCCGTCTGGACGATGCGCGCGCGCGATCCGCTGTTCTGCTCGATCAGCGCGGTGCTGTTGTCGCCGGCCTGCTCGACGATCGCGCGGCCGCCGTTGCCCGTCTGGGTGATCTCGCCCGACGAATTGTCGGCGGTCGCGGCCTGGACGATGCGGGTCGCCGGGGTCGCGGTCGAATCGATCCCGTTTTCGCTGCCCGTCTGGGTGATGGTGGCGTCGCTGTTGGTGCCATCCTGATCGATCAGCGCGCGATTGCCTGCGCTGCCCGAAACGGTCACGCCGGCCTCGGTCACGCCCTGGTTGAGCACCGCGTCGTTGCCCGATCCGGACTGGTCGACTGTGGCGGTCTGCGCAGCACCGGCCTGGGTGACGACGCTGTCGTTATTCTGGCCCAAGGCCGGCGCCGAAGCGGCGATTGCGATAGCGAGCGCCGATGCGCCTGCCAGGACTCTCTTGTTCATAATGAATCTCCTGTTTCAAGAATAGACCGGCGCCGCTCGCACGAGCGACGCCGGTCGATATTCTTTAGAGGGGGCTCGCGCCGCCCTGCGTCACGGTTGCGGAATGCCCCGAACCCGACTGCGTGACCGACGAGTCATTGCCGTTCGAGAACTGCGAGACCGACGCGCTGTTGCCGGTGCCGCTTTGCAGGATCGTCGACACATTGTCCGAACCCGACTGGAGGACATCGGCGTCCAACGATGCGCCGTCCTGGGTGACGAACGAATCGTTGTTGTCGCCGCCCTGCGAGACGAACGCGGTGTTGCCCGACGACGCACCGGCAGCCAGCGTGTTGGTCTGGCTGATCGTGCTCACATTGTCCGAGCCGCCCTGAACGTTGGTGGCATCCATCAGGCGAGCCGAGATCGCGGCGCTGCCGCCGAACTGCACGATGCTGCTGTCGTTGTTATTGCCGATCTGGCTGATATCCGCCGTCGCGACGCGCGGGTCCGGACCACCTGCGGGGTTCGGTGCGTTGCTGATCGACTGCGACACGGTGGCGAAGTTGCCATCGCCAACCTGCGAGATGAAGGCGTCCGACAGCTGGCCCGACTGGGTCACAAACGCTTCATTGAGGTCGCCCGACTGGTCGATGCCCACGAGCGCGGCGTCATTACCGGCCGAGTTGTCGAAACCAGACTGGTCGACGTCGGCCGTATTGGTGTTGCCGCTCTGGTCGACATTGAGGTCACCCGACGAGCCCGACTGGCTCGCCGTGGTGCGGTTGCCGTCGCCCGACTGATCGATGCGCGCTTCCTGACTGTTGGTCTGGAAGGCGTTGCCGGCGCTGCGGCCCTGAGTCAGGGTGGCGGCGTTATCGTTGCCCGACTGGTTGACGTTGGCCAGTGAATCGACCGAATTCTGCGTCACCGACGCGTCGTTCGAGTCGCCCGACTGGTCGACGTTGGTTTCGCCGCCGGCATCATCCTGCTGCAGGATGATGGAGCTGTTATCGGCGCCGCTCTGATCGACGGAAGCGGCGGCATTGCTGCCCAGCTGGTCGACATCCGAGAGGTTGCCGGAACCCGACTGGTCGACCGTCGCCGAGTTCGCGGTGCCCTGCTGGTTGACGTTGCTGCTGTTGTCGAAGCTGGTCTGCGAAACCGTGGCGGAGTTGAAATCACCCCCACCCTGGTTGATCGTCGAGTCATTGTTGAACGTCGTGTCCGATGCCGGCAAATCCTGACCCTGCGTGACACTTGCGATGTTATCGTTCGACGTCTGGTTGATCGTCGAGCTTTGTTCGTCGTCGAACTGGGTTACCGTCGCGTCGTTGCGATCGCCCGACTGGTTGACGGTCGAAGTGTTCGCGAACAGCTGGGTCTGGGTGGTCTGCGACACGGTCGCCGCATTGTCGTCGCCCGACTGGATGATGTCGGACACCGAGCTCGGCGGCACGAAGCCGGCACCATAAAGGTCGCTGCCATCGTCGGTCTGGTTGAGCGTGGCGCTGTTGCCCGCGCCCGACTGATTGACGTTCGAGGTGCCGCCGAGTCCGCCGGTCTGGTTGACGTCGACGACGTTGTCGGCATTGGTCTGGGTAACCGTCGACAGGTCGTTGGCGCCGTTCTGATCGACCGTGGCCGTCTGGTCGGTGCCGCTCTGGGTCACCGTCGACTGGTTGCTTTGTGCGATTGCCGGAGCACCGATCATCAATGCGGCGGCCGACACGCTTGCTAGAATGGTCATTTTCTTCATGGTTGCATCACCTTTTCAAAAAGGCGATAACCGACACGCCACGGCGCAGAAGACGCCGAGCTTCACACAGGTTATCGCAGCCTATACTCGCACGCATTGAAGTTACCGCTTCTTTGCGTGCTTTCATCTCCGAAGACTTATAATTCCGGGGACCACCGGAGAAAATTGCGGGCCCCATTGGTCAGGTATTCAGGATCCTCCGCTCTCCCTTTTCTTTTCCTCTTTAACTTTTAGTGCCGACAGCGAGCCCGCCTTCTCAAAGGCGTTTTGCAGATCTCTCGCGTCATACTGTCCGTCCCGCTCTTTGCGGTAATAGGTTCGCATCGGCTCCGCGCCGGCCATGTCCTCGAATTTCCACAGATCCAGCTCGACGCCCTCCATGATCAGGCCGTACACGGCCTTTTCGACGGCCTGTTGCAGCGCGACCTGATCGGGCTCGTTGCTCGTGATGCCCCATTCGGCTTCGAGCAGCTCCTTGAAGGCTACGAACCGATAGGCGCTGGCTCCGAGCGCCTGCGATGCGATCGTCTTCGAGGCGGTCACCGTCGTCAGGACTTCGCCTGTCCGCACCGACACCGCACGCAAATACACGGTCACCGTATCCTGACGATATTCGGTGCGCGCCCCGATGCCCAGAAAGGCTGCGCCGGCCCCGCCGGTGACGGTGTTCGTGTCGTAGCCGACGATCCCGCCCTCCAGCAGCACACCGGCAAAGAGCAGCGCCGGCAGGGCGCGGCGGTCTGGTTCTTCCTCGCCGAGATAGCGCTTGCGCATCTCGGTGATGATCTGGCGCTCCTTGAGCAGATTATCGAGCCGTTCGCGCTCGACGATCGTGAACCACTTCCGGCTGCCAGCCTCCTGCAACGCCTTGACCAGCATCGAGCTGGCACCCTGCGTCACCGCGCGCGACAGCGTCTGCCCCGCTTCGGTCGGCTTGAACTGTCCGGTCTGGTCGGTGAAGCCATAGACCGCCACGGCGACCTGACGCTGCGGGGCGGGAAGGTCGTTGAGCAGAACCTGCGTCTGGGTCTTCTTGGGAAAATAGGCGAGGCTGTCGCTCGGCGCGAACAGGTCGCGCCCGTCCTTGGTGACCGACATGCACCCGCTCAGCCCGAGCGCCGAAAGCGCCAGCAAACCGGATCGGAAAGCCTTGCGCATCAGGGAACCTCGACAAACAGCGGAACGACGATGCGGGTTTCTTCGCCAGTCTCGTCGTTGGTGATGACCAGGGTGACCGAATCGAGCGAGCGAAAGAAGGTGATCGTCTGGCCACCGAAACTGATGGTGCCGCTCTCCTGCGGGTTTTCACCGAAAATCGCGTCGACGATCTGCGACGACAGCGCCGACAGCAATCGCGACTGCAACTGCCGCGCAAAAATGTCGGCCTGCGAAGACGAATTGGTCGCTCGCGGATCGCGATAGTCGTTCTGCGCGTTTGCGGTGCCCAGGATATGGTTGGAGTTGAATGGATTTCCGCCGAACGTCGGACTGATCGGCTCATGCACCAGATCTTGCGCACGCGCCGAGACCGGGGTCAAAAC
The DNA here is from genome assembly GCF_050916055.1 of Sphingopyxis sp. GTDB lineage: Bacteria > Pseudomonadota > Alphaproteobacteria > Sphingomonadales > Sphingomonadaceae > Sphingopyxis. The sequence goes on along the minus strand of NZ_CP051527.1, from coordinate 1,057,257 downwards.
GCCCCCCGCCATCAAGATGGCACAAATCACGAAAACACGAGTCAAACCGCCCTCCCCAAGGACCAACCACAACTGGCGTTGTTTATCTCCCGCTGTTGCGTAGAGAGATCTGCGACTCGTTGAAGTTGTTAATATCTTGTTAAACTGCGAATCCAACCCGCTGGCCAACCTGAAAAAGTTTAGGGTCCCGGCATGGCACAAGCGGTCGGCGAAAGACCAACTTGGGTAAGGCGCTGGAATCGCTGCGTTGCCGTACCAGAGTCGGACGCGACTGGTCATGTCGGATATCGACCACCTTGCGCGCTGCGACGATCGTGGCGACCCTGCCGTTGCGGTTGGAATTCCTACGACCGGCATTTGACGGTCCTTTCCGATCCGAGGTCGACCAAACCGGTCGCGTCACGCGGCACGTCGAGGCACAGGGTTACGCCGGCATCGGCGAAATGGACGGCGTAGCTTTTGCCCGGCGAGAGCCCGGCGATTCCGAACCGTCCCGTTCCGTTGGTGAACAGCATCCGCTCGCCGAAATCGGCATCGTCGGACGAGGTCACCACGCCCATAGCCATTTCCAGCGGCCGCGCATCGGGCGCGAGCGCAACCCCGACCACGTCGGCCTGCCGGTTGTCGCTGATCGTCTTTTTCTTTGCGGGCGGCGCCGCCTGGGCGGGATCGGCGACTGGCTTGTCGCCCGTGTCGGCCGCGCCGACGGCGCAGGCAAGATCGCCAACGCGATAAAGTTTTTTCCGGCCTTGTCCCTCGATCAGCGCATCGACAGGGATTTTTTTGCAGCTGCCACCGCCAATTTCGTCGAGGGCAATCGCCTCGCCGCGCGTCACTGAAAGCAGGAAATAGCCGTTCGTGTCCGACGAGGTCGTATCGGACCCCGAGCGCAGCGTCACATTGGGCTGCGGTTTTCCGTCGCCATCGACGACGCGCCCGTAAAGGGCGAAGGCGTTTCTGGCTTCATATTTGAAGTAAGCGACATTGCCCGGATACAGCGTGACGCGCTGGATCGATGTGTCGATGTCGTACGGCGGCGCATTCTCCGCCTCGAGCTCGACTTCATATTCGTCATAAGGCGCGACGCCAACCGCCGATGTTTGGCCGGGCTTGATCCGGTCGAACGGCTGGCGGTTCACCTTGATCCGATACCCGCTGTCGGACGTTCCGTCCTTCAAAAGAAGGTCGTCGTCGTCGATCGCAATGTCGGACAGGATGATCGCCTGGCCGACGTCCGCCAGACCGAGCTTGAATTTCCCGCCGCCAAAAGCAAAGCCGGTGCGGCCATTGGCAAAGATGGACGAGAAACTGCTGCCGCCGGGGATGGTCTGATATTGGGCGGTCGCATCGAACTGACCGAACGACGCGCGCACGTCGGTACTGGCGAAGGCGCGGTCGGTGTCGGCATTAGTCGACACGCCGATCTGGTTGACGACGTCCGCCCCCGCAATCCGGTCCGACCGCGAAAGGGTGGCATCGAGAACCGGGGAAAAGCCCTCGCGCGTTTGCCCGCGGGCGCGCGGGACATATTCGGCACCGCCGCGTACCGAGGCATTGGTCCGGCGATCAAGGCCGAAAAGGAAGCTGAGCGTACCCCCTATCCGCGTTTCGCGGTTCGACGTGCGCCCATAGATCGACAGCAACGGCCGGTAGGAACCCACGCCGATCGTGCGCGTGTAGCGAATGTCGGCGCTATAATCGTCCTGCCCGGCGGCAAAGCTCGTATAGCCGCCCGACACGCTCAGTGCGCCGCCAAGCACGGGCAGCTGTGCTGTGCCAAAGACGCTTTTTTCTGAACGCGCGAACGGCCGATAGTCGCCCACATTCGCCAGCTGGAAACCGTCAAGTTCGGATTTCACATAGCGCGCGGTCAGCGAAAAGCGGATGTTCTGGATCGTCAGGCCGCCGGTCGCCAACGCACCATAGGAGCCGTTGTCGCCGACCGCGGCAGTGACCAGCCCCTGTAAGTTCCCCTGAATTGTGGTCAGATTGACCTCGGCAAAACTGCCGCCATCGATATGCAGCAGGCTGACATCGATGGCGCTGGTCTGGCCGACACGCCGCCTGGCCCGTGCCCCCACGACCGGCGTGTTCTGGAGCCGGGGCAGGAAGGGTTCGTTGCGGATGACGCCGTTGCCGATGAACGTATCGGGCGCGTAAAAGCCTGCTCGCACACTGAATTCGGTTTTGTTTTCGAGCGGCAGGCCCTGCGCCTTGGTGAAGGAGCGCACGTCCTGAAAGACGATCGCGCCGCCCGACCGGGCGACGATGTCGATCGGATAGGAGCCTTCGGGAAGCCCGGAGGTATCCAGGATCTGGGCGCCCGCCGCGTAATGACGGACCGAGATCAGCGCGCCCTTGCGGCGAAGCTCGACGTCGGCTTCGCGCGGCAGCACGATCTGGATCGGCGTCGCGATGCTCGATTCATAAGCCTTGCGGGGGTAGAAGCTCCCGAATTCCGCACCGACGAGACGATAGGATGACAGCAGCTTGGTCGAAAAATCCTCGAACAGGCCGGCGCGCACGATGCGGTTGTCCCAGACGTGCTGGCCCGTCGCTTCCAGCAGGCGGGTGCCCTCCTGATCGTCCACAATCGTCCGCGCGAGCAGCGCAGTTTGCCCGATGCTGGCCGCCGTATCGAGCGTGGCCCCGAACCGCACCCGCGAGCTCTCGCCACCCGCCGTCGCCGCCGAGAAGTTGATCGTCTGGATCAGCGACGGGCCGGTCGAAGCGGGGCCGAGGATGATCGCATCGGTCGGCGGCAGGATCACGTCTTCCGGGTTGAAAAACAGTTCGACGAAGAAGCGCTCGGGATCGACGATCAGGCCTTCTTCACCGGGCGGCATGACGCCGCAATTGGCTGTCTGGCCGGGAAAGCACCGGTAACGCTCGTTGATCGGTTGTGGCGCCGACAGCAGGCGGCGCACGGCATCGGTCGCGATGCGCCCGGACAGCGCCTCGGCGACTTTCTGCGGCTCGGAAAAGGCGATAAAGCCATTGTCCAGGACCGCCCGGAACGATCCCAGACGATGGCCGAGGTAAAAAGTGTCGAACAGCGTATCGACGGGCGCGGTGAGATTGCCGAAACCCGGCGGCGCTTCGGTTTCGAAGGTCGTGCTTTGCGGGACGACGACGTCATCTTCGGGCGACGGAGCACCGGGCTGTTGGTCGTCGGCTTGGCCGTACGCGATAGCGGCATGCGCCGGCGCGCATAACAGGGCAGACCCCCCAAGGCAGGTCGCGAGCAACAGCAGCGGTCGCAGACGCGAACGGGAACCAGCCTGTTTCAATGTGCCAGGCTCAGACCGGATCAACCGTCAACTGCACGCGCTCGATATAGGCACCGGCGACGGCCGACGACAGGCCACCGCTCGTGAACCGGAACTCGAGCGTCGCGTTGGTTGCACCGTCGCAATTCGCAGTCGATCCGGTGCGGCCTTCAAAGATCAGCACATTGCCATCGGTCGATTGCCGAGTCTGGCCATCGCCCGCCGCCGTGCTGAACGAAATCTCGAACGGGGGGACGGCCTCGCCCTGCCCGCCGCTCATCACTTCCATGCGCAACCGGTAGCGACCGGTCTGGCTGAGAATGCAAAGGTCGTTCTTCGACCGCAAGTCGCCGACGCCGAACCAGCGCAGCATCCCGACATTCTTTTTCTTGATATAGATTGCGGCGGCGGGCGACTGAGAGCCAGCGTCCGGGCGCTGGGCTGCCGCCGGAGATCCAGCCACCGCCAGCGCACAAAAAATCGCCAGATAAAATCGCCGGTTCATTGCCCCGCGCCCCCTCCCAAAGGCCAATCTGTTGAAAAAGGGCGAGAAATGATTCTCGCCCTTTTCCATTTTTCCGTCAGGGTACGGCGACCACGACCGACAGCGTGCCGGTGTAGGTATCAGCCAGCGCCGCAAGAGCGTTGGTGTTGCGGACCGTCACGCGCAGCGACGAGTTCTGGCCGCCGGCGTTGGTGCAGTCGAGATCGGTCGCACGTGCCTGGCTGGCGCGCGTGTTTTCCATCGTCTTCTGGACGTTGGGACGCATGAACGTCGCAGCGATCGAGTTGTAGGTTGCGGCGTCATAATAGCCGACCGTGTGGTTGAGCTGCGTGCCGGTGGCCGCGCCGGTCAGACCATAGGGATTGCCCAGGCCATCGCCGTTGGTGCCGTTCACCGACACCTTGTAGGTGCCAAGCGCATCGGCGTTCGAATATACGCAGAACTGCGAAATGGCGCTGGTGCTGCCGAAGTTCGAACCGATGGTTGCGGCGTTGATGGTCATGCTCAGGTCGTCGAGACCACGGATGCTGACCATCGGGACGATCTGGACGTTCAGGTCCAGCGTTCCGGTGCTGCTGGTGTCCGACAGAACGCCATCGGTGGCCGCCGAAGCGGGCATCGCGACGGCCGCGGCCAGAGCGGCTGCGGCAAACAATACTGATTTCTTCACAAATATTCTCCCCAAATCGAAATTGAGAATCGACGGTGTCGATCGAGTCAAGAATCAGAGCAAATTCCGATTCTTAACAAGCTATTAAATTTCGATTCGAAAAGAGTCAAAGATATTGAAAAAAATTAACCATCTGAAAATCAAAAAAGTCAAATAGATACTACATCCAGAGACAGTTTCTCTGAATGAGCCACTGAAAGTGGCATTTATTAATTAGTTAAGATTCGCGACCCATCATAATTTTTGACAAAATTACATGGGGTTTCCTCAAAAAATCTGTTCTACAAAATTCGCTGCCGGCCCGGTTCTCGTTTTCACGAAGACGCGGTCGGTGGGGGCTTTTAAAGCCAAAGTCATTTCACCGCCCGAATAGAGACGCTTTGCCTCGAAGCGCTGGCACGTTTCGGCTGTGGGGTCTTTTTCGATTGTCGCCGGGCAAACATATCCTTCGGCGATCAGAATGTTGGTGTTGCCGGCATTGGTCAGCGACACATGATCGGGGAACCGTTGCGATTGAATGTTCGCCGCGGCGCCAACCGGCTTGTCGATCACGAGAACGTCGTACGCAGCCAGCATCTTAATCGCGATCCCGCGCGATTCCTCGCCATTGCCCCTGGCCTTGATCGCGCCGACCTGGGGGGCGACCAGAACCCGATAGATACGGTCCTTGACCAAATCCTTGTTGAGCGACACCAGGCGGATTGATCGCAGCGCGCCCGGTTCGAGCACGAGCTGACTCGGCGTCACCAGCAGGCCCAGCTTTTCGGGATCGGTTTCGGCGACCTTGGTCTCGGCGTCGGTTCCGGCGTTGAGGATCTCCGCGACGGATATGGTCACATAATAGCGGTCTTCGCTATCGTTGCGGACGATCAAGTCGTTCCGCTCCTGGTCGCCTTCTTTGAATTCGACCCACAGCTTATTGATCGACAGGTTCGCTGCCGCCAGACCGGAAAAGGCCAAGCACGCACCAATTGCGCCAAGCGCTAGCAATTTGCGCATTCCCCTCCCCCACCGCGAATCAAAAAACTGGCCCCTTTGATTCGAGGACGGGACTTAGGCGTGCACGTCCCAAAGAGTCAAATCGATAGCTGAGACCGAAAAGCCTGAAAAAGCGCGCTATTTGCGTAATGCGGGCTTCCGAAAATCGCTAAACTGTCCCAATAACGTACAGTTTCGACCTCGGGTTCAGCGGATTGTAGGTCCAGATTGCCATGTTATCGAGCGGCAACGCGAGGCGGGTTTGGCGAAGCTGGGCCGCACCATCGGCCGGCTGGCCGGTCACCACATAATCGCCGGCGAACGAACGTATCTGAAGTTGCGAATCATCGGCGGAAAACAAATCGACAACCAGATTGTCCTCGCCGCCGACGTTGGCCGGCGCATTGATCATCAGGCCGTCATTGCCATTCAAGATCGACCAAAGTCCGGTCGCACCCTGTTCCTGAGCGTTCACAGCTTCGCCGAGCGGGGGGATGATTACGGTGACGTTGATCGTCCCCGCGGATTCATAACCGAGTTCCATGGCGTGACTTGTTGCCGATGAAAAGCCGCCCAAGGCCATAAGCGAGATCGTCAGAATGCGTCGCATATTTGATCCTTTGCTGGTAGCGCCCGTTTAATCGCGGAAGGCTAAAGAGGGGTTAAGGAGATGGCTCGGTTGGCGTCGGCAACCCTGGCGCACACGGCGTGGAGCGCCGCCTGCCGCGGCCAACGCAGGCCGGCCAAAGCGTGAGTGAAGCGAAGGGTTGCGAGGAACTGACCGTCGCTGTTGACGGCGTGTTCGGATGCATGGTGGCTTTGGCGCTGCTCAAGCGTCGCCCACAGGCTCGACTGACTTTGGTCGTCGAGGACGATCGCTTCGCCGGGGCGACGCCCGAACTGCTGCTGATCGATCGCGCGTGCCCGCAATTGTTGCCGCTGTGGGAAAGCGCGATCGTCAAATCCTGGGACAGGCACTACATCGTGCGCGATGACGATCCCGAAACTATTGTCGGCGATGTCGCGCTGATCGATCCCGGCCAGCTATACCTCGACCTCGTCCAGTCTTCGCTGCCAATATTGCGGGTGTTGACGGAGCGGGGATCGAATAGCGCGGGTTCGGGATCGACCACCGGATCGATGGCCGGTATCACCGCTACCGTCATCGATGTGCGTGACGCGGTGACGCGCGATCTGATTGATCGATCGGCGACGCGGGGACATCGCGATTTGCAGCAGCAGCATCGGCTCGACGCGCCCATCCTCGCCGACTTTTCATTCGCTTCGGAGGATCACGACTATCTAGAGCTTGTGCCGCTCGACGGCTCGCGCGTGATGGCCCACCAGGTCAGGTTGAACGGCGGCCTGTCGCCAAAGCAGACCGGGATCCCTACAGGGGCGCACGACACGCGCGGAGCAACAATCGCAAATCTGATCAAACGCCGCGACCCTTCACAGCTCGTCATACCTTTGCGTGCGCACTGGGCTGAACAATTGGCAATGGCGATTGTCGCAATTCCGGTGATCAATCCTGACAGCCTGGACGCGATCCGTCGGTCACAATGGGCGCGCGTCGAAGCGCTGTGTCGCCAGGCGCTTCCGCCCAATTACAACCAGGCAGCGTCGCTCACCGATTAAGAACGCCGTCGCCGCAACTAAGTCGATGAAAAGTCCTGGGTCGGTTTTGTCTTCCCGAATTCGCGCATCGTTACGTGCTTTCTAGCGAGGCACCCATTTCCCCAATCTCGAGCTCGTCAGCGACACCCACAACCTTACGCGCACCGGGAGATGTCGACATGGTTCAGCATCACTTCCACGGCCTCGCGGTCGACGCCCAGGCGCTTGACATTGCTCCGGGCGCTTCTGCGAAAAACGTGGGGCTTAAACCGCTCGATTGGCTGTCCCGCATATTCGCTCGATCATATCGGTCTCAGCCAGAGCCGCCTTGTATCGCAAGGTGAAGGACGGCTCATTTCCAGCGCGGGTCAAAATGGCGGATCGATGCTGCGGCTGGCGAGAGTTCGCTATCGTCGCATCGCAGCGCGATCCTGATGCTTATAATGCTGCGCAAAGTCTGCGCGATCCCGAAGGCGATCGAGATAGTCGCTTCACCACTGGTGCGTAGCGACACGCTTCTCCCATAGCGGCCCCGATCGTAAATATCGCGGATTGCCTTAGGATCGGGATGCGCGAGTGATCTCCCGATCGCGTCATGGCTCGACTGGCCGCTATCGTTGAGGAGCGATGGCGTCGTCATCTGGGGCCCGTGCGCTCAGACCTCGCGAAACGGCCACCAATAAGAAATGGCAGATTTCAGATGATTTTTCAGGTATTTTCGGACCCCTCGAGATGAGGTCCCTGGTGCCCAGAAGAGGACTCGAACCTCCACGACCTTGCGATCGCCAGCACCTGAAGCTGGTGCGTCTACCAATTCCGCCATCTGGGCACGGGGTAGGAGCGGGCGCTTAGCGGCGGGGCGATTGGCTTGTCAACCGCGCAGCGGAAATTCGCTGCAATTTTGTCGCGAAGTGACGGTTTCGCGTCGCCATCGCCCTCACCGCCCCTTGCCCCGATGCGTGGTTCGCGGCATGGGGTCGCAAGCGGCGCCGTGGGCGCCACGACAGAATCGGCGGCAGGCGACACGATGCAAAAACTCGATGGACAATTGATCACGGTGCTGGGCGGCGGCGGCTTTCTCGGCCGCTATGTCGTGCAGCGGCTGCTGGCGCGGGGGGCGCGGGTCCGGGTGGCGCAGCGTGCACCGCGCGCGGCGACCTTTCTGAAACCGCTCGGCGGGCTGGGGCAGACCCAGTTCGTCGCCGCCGACGTCCGCGACCCGGCCAGCATCGCGCGCGCGGTCGCGGGAAGCGATGCGGTGGTCAACCTGGTCGGCGCGTTCGACAATATGCAGGCGGTGCAGGCCGACGGCGCCGGCCATGTCGCGGCGGCAGCCAGCGCGGCGGGTGCCCGCGCGCTGGTCCATGTCTCGGCGATCGGCGCCGATCGCGCCAGCCCGTCGACCTATGGCCGCAGCAAGGGCGACGGCGAAGCCGCGGTGCGCGATGCCTTTCCCGCCGCCGCGATCCTGCGCCCCTCGATCGTCTTTGGCCGCGAGGATCAGTTCATCAACCGCTTCGCCGCGATGATCCGCCTGTCGCCGGTGATTCCGGTCATCGCGCCGGACAGCAAGTTCCAGCCGGTCTATGTCGGCGACGTCGCCGAGGCCGTCTTCGCGGCGCTCGGCGCCGATGCCGCCGGCCGGACGTTCGAGCTCGGCGGACCGCAGGTGCTGACGATGGCGGCGCTCCAGCGCTGGATCGCCGATGCGATCGGCCGCTCGCCGCTGTTCGTCGAAGTTCCCGATGTGGCGGCATCGGCGCTCGCCAGCGGGTTTGGCTGGGCGCCCGGCGCGCCGATCACCAAGGACCAGTGGCTGATGCTGCAGAGCGACAATGTCGTCGCCGCCGACGCCGCCGGGCTCGCCGACCTGGGTGTCGCACCGACGTCGCTGGCGGCGGTCGCCGACGACTGGCTGGTGCAATATCGCCGTCATGGCCGCTTTGCGGTGCGCAAGCCCGCCTGACCCCGGCCAGCCCCGCCCTGCCCTCGCCCGGCCACCGGATTGCCGGAGCGCCGGGGTGCCAACCCCAGGACCCATCATGCACGATCTTGCGACCATCATCCTGCTCGGCATCATCGAAGGGCTGACCGAATTTCTGCCGGTGTCGTCGACCGGCCACCTGATCCTTGCCGCCGAACTGCTGGGTTTCACCGGCGAGGGATCGGCGGCGTTCAAGATTTCGATCCAGCTTGGCGCGATCCTCGCCGTGCTCGTCGCTTATCGCCAGCGGTTCTGGAATGTCGGCATGGGGCTGCTCCGCGCCGACCCCGAGGCGGTCGCCTTCACGCGCAACATCCTGATCGGCTTTCTGCCCGCGATGCTGATCGGCGCGGTCGCCTATGAAGCCATTCGCGCATTGCTCCAGTCGCCGACGACGGTCGCGGTGGCGCTGATCGTCGGCGGGGTCGCGATCCTGGCGATCGAGCGGATGGTGAAGGTGGTAAAGGTCGAGAGCGTCGAGGCGATGCCGCTCAAAACCGCGGTCGTCATCGGCATCGTTCAGTGCATCGCGATGATCCCGGGGGTCAGCCGGTCGGGCGCGACGATCATGGGCGCGCTGCTCATGGGGGTCGAGCGCAAGACCGCCGCCGAATTCAGCTTTTTCCTCGCCGTGCCGACGATGCTGGGCGCGACCGTCTATGCGCTGTGGAAGGACCGCGACGTGCTGGTGGTCGACGATCTGACGGCGATCGCGATCGGGCTGGGGGTCGCTTTCATCGTCGCTCTGGCGGTCGTGAAAGCGCTGGTGGCGATCGTCGGCCGCTTCGGATTTGCGCCCTTCGCCTGGTATCGCATCATACTGGGCGGGGTCGCGCTGATCTGGCTCGCCGCCAGATAGGGCCGATATTTTACCATTTACGAAAGATTGTTGCGCGCCGTCCGTCGTGAGGCGCGATATGGATTGAATAAAGGTCAGTAACACTTCCCTAAACCGCAATTCCTGCGTGACAGCGCGGCGTTCGCCATGCCATCGCCCCCGCTCGGAAGGGGAATCTGCATGGCTGCCGATCGCATGCTCCAGTTCGTGGAGCGCGAACAACATTATCCGGACAAGCGCACTGCCGCCGAGCGCGCGCAGGACTTCCGCGAGATCGCCGAGCGCTATGCAGCGCCCGACGCCGATGAGCAGGCGGCGCGCTGCTCGCAATGCGGCGTCCCCTATTGCTCAGTCCATTGCCCGCTCCACAACCATATCCCCGACTGGCTGCGCCTGACCGCCGAGGGGCGGCTGCGCGAAGCCTATGAGCTGAGCAACGCGACCTCGACGATGCCCGAAATCTGCGGCCGCATCTGCCCGCAGGACCGCCTCTGCGAAGGCAATTGCGTCATCGAATTTTCGGGCCATGGCGCGGTGACGATCGGCAGTGTCGAGAAATATATCACCGACACCGCGTGGACCGAGGGCTGGGTCGAGCCGCTCGTCCCCGGCCGCGCGACCGGCCAGTCGGTCGGCATCATCGGCGCCGGCCCTGCCGGGCTGACCGCGGCCGAATATCTGCGCGTCCAGGGGCACGAGGTGCATGTCTATGACCGGCATGATCGCGCCGGCGGGCTGCTGACCTATGGCATTCCGGGCTTCAAGCTCGAAAAGGACGTCGTAATGCGCCGCATCGACCGGCTCGCCGCCGGGGGGATCCACTTCCACCTCGGCTTCGAGGTCGGCGGCGACGCGACGCTCGATGTGCTGCGCCAGAAGCACGAGGCGCTGCTGATCGCGACGGGCGTCTACAAGGCGCGCGAGATCAACGTGCCGGGCAACGACGCCCAGGGGGTGATCGCGGCGCTCGACTATCTCGTCGCGTCGAACCGCAAGGGCTTCGGCGACGCCGTCCCGGCATTCGACGATGGCAGCCTCGACGCCGAGGGCAAGCACGTCGTCGTCATCGGCGGCGGCGACACCGCGATGGACTGCGTCCGCACCGCGGTGCGCCAAGGCGCGAAATCGGTGAAATGCCTCTATCGCCGCGACCGCGACAATATGCCGGGGTCGCAGCGCGAGGTCGCGAATGCCGAAGAAGAAGGCGTCGAGTTCGTCTGGCTGTCGGCGCCCGCCAGCTTCACCGCCGACACCCATGTCAAGCAAGTCGCGGTCGCCGGCATGCGCCTCGGCGCGCCCGACGCGAGCGGGCGGCGCAGTCCCGAGCGCGATCCCGGCCGCCAGTTCGACCTTCCCGCCGACATGGTGATCAAGGCGCTCGGCTTCGATCCCGAAGAGCTGCCCAATTTGTTCGGCGCGCCTGAGCTTTCGGTCACGCGCTGGGGCACTTTGCGCGTCGATCACCAGACGATGATGACCAGTCTGCCCGGCGTGTTCGCCGCCGGCGACATCGTCCGCGGCGCCAGCCTGGTCGTGTGGGGCATCCGCGACGGCCGCGATGTCAGCGAGCAGATGTCGAAATGGTTGAAAGCCCGGTCGAAAGGCGAAAAGAAGGCGGCATGACCAACAGGGGAAGGATGTACGACATGTCGAATTGGAAATATCTGCTGCTCGCCGGCACGATGGCGATCGCACCGCTGCCCGCCGTGGCCGCACAGGATGAAGCGCCCGCAGCAGACATGGTCGCCGCCGACGAAGCGGCCCCGGTCGACAGCGAAGCCGCCGCCGCCGACGCCAAGGCGAAGATGCAGCGCGAGATGGATCAGGCCGTCGCGATGATCGAAAAGATGTTTGACACCGGCAACCTGCCGCCGATCGATCCCGCGCGCCTGACGCTCGCGCAGACGACGACCGCGGCGCTCGTGCCGGCGGGCAGCCTCGAGCGGATGATGGACAATCTGTACGGCAAGATGTTCGAGGTGCTGATGGGCCAGATGGGCGGCGAGTCCGACCTGATGATCTCGATCAAGACCGGCGTCGACAGCGAACAGGTGTCGGCGCTCGACGCCGCGACCAAGGCCAAGATCGCCGACGTCTTCGATCCGCACCGCAAGGCGCGCGAAGAGCAGATCACCCGGGTCGTCAAGCCGCTGATCAGCGAAGTGCTCGGCGACATGGAACCGCCGATGCGCGCCGGGATGGCCAAGGCCTATGCTCGCAAGTTCACCGCGGCGCAGCTCACCGACGTCAATACCTTTCTCTCCACCCCGTCGGGAACCGTCTATGCCAATGAATGGATGGCGGCGCAGGCCGATCCCGAAGTGATGCTGGCGCTGATCAAGGCGATGCCGCCGCTGGTCACCAAATTCATCGATCGCGCCCCGCAGATCGAAAAGGATATGAAGGACCTGCCGAAGGAAAGGCAGCTCGCCGATCTGTCCGACGCCGAGCTCGCCTCGCTCGCGCGGTTGATGAAGGTCGACGTAAAGGTGCTGAAGGATCAGCGCGACATGTGGGCGGCGCCGATCGAGGAAGCGGCGATGCCCGCCGAAGCCGACGCGATGACCGACGATTGGGACGCCGCTGCGTCCGACGCCGCAGCCGAAGCCGCCGACGCGGCAGGAGCGGCCGCCGACGCCGCGGGTGAGGCCGTCGATGCCGCGATGGCGTATGAAGATGCCGCCTACGACCGCAGCAATTGGTCGGAGGCCGAGCGCACCCGCGTCGCCGATCTCGAAGCCGCCGCCGATGCCGCTTCCTCCGCCGCGCTTGAGGCGGAATTGGACGCGGTGCGCGAGGCGCGCGAGCGGATGACCGCCGACTCTCCCGAATAGGCGTCAGCCTATGCCGTCAGGACGACAATGATGACCCACTACCCCACCCCCGAACATGCGCGGCTCGCCGAAGACGGCATGTATCGCCCCGACATGGAGTCCGATGCCTGCGGCGTCGGACTCGTCGCGGCAACCGACGGCAAGGCGTCGCGCCGCGTCGTGGAGGCGGCGATCGAGGCGCTGCGCGCGGTGTGGCATCGCGGCGCGGTCGATGCCGACGGCAAGACCGGCGACGGCGCGGGCATCCATGTCGACCTGCCGGTGCGGTTCTTCGACGACGCCATCGCGGCGTCGGGGCACAAGGTGCGCCCGAACCGCCTCGCGGTCGGGATGATCTTTCTGCCGCGCACCGATCTGGAAGCGCAGGAGCATTGCCGCACCATCGTCGAATCCGAAATCATCGACGCCGGCTACACCATCTATGGCTGGCGCCAGGTGCCGGTCGACGTGTCGGTGATCGGCGACAAGGCCCAGCGGACGCGGCCCGAGATCGAGCAGATCATGATCGCCGGGCCGCTGCCCGACGAACAGTCGCTCGCCGAGTTCGAAAAACAGCTGTACCTCGTCCGCCGCCGGATCGAAAAAAAGGTGATCGCGGCGCAGATCGCCGACTTTTACGTGTGCAGCCTGTCGTGCCGGTCGATCATCTACAAGGGGCTGTTCCTCGCCGAGAGTCTGGGCGATTTTTTCCCCGACCTGATGAACAAGCTGTTCGAAAGCCGCGTCGCGATTTTCCACCAGCGCTATTCGACCAACACCTTCCCGCAATGGTGGCTGGCCCAGCCGTTCCGCTGCCTCGCCCACAATGGCGAGATCAACACGATCCGCGGCAACAAGAACTGGATGAAAAGCCACGAGATCAAGATGGCGAGCCTCGCGTTCGGCGAGCATAGCGAAGACATCAAGCCGGTGATCCCGGCGGGCGCGTCGGACACCGCTGCGCTCGACGCCGCGTTCGAGACGCTGTGCCGCGCCGGCCGCGACGCGCCGACCGCGAAGCTGATCCTCGTCCCCGAAGCGTGGGTGAACGAGGCCGACATGCCCGACGCCCACCGCGCGATGTACAGCTATCTCGCCAGCGTCATGGAACCGTGGGACGGGCCCGCGGCGCTCGCGATGACCGACGGCCGCTGGGCGGTCGCGGGAATGGACCGCAACGCGCTGCGCCCGCTGCGCTACACGCTGACCGCCGACAATCTGCTCGTCGTCGGATCCGAAAGCGGCATGGTGTTGCTGCCCGAGGCGAGCATTCGCAAGAAGGGGCGCCTCGGCCCCGGCGAGATGATCGCGGTCGATCTGGAAGAAGGCACGCTGTACGAAGACCGGGCGATCAAGGACCGCATCGCCGGCACGCAGGACTACCAGGCGCGCGTCAAGGGTTTCCGCACGATGGCCGACCTGCCGAAGGGCGGCAAGGGCAGCCTTGGCGCGTGGGATCGCAGCGAGTTGCTGCGCCGCCAGGTCGCCGCGGGGCTGACGATGGAGGATATGGAGCTGATCCTCGCGCCGATGGTCGAGGATGCCAAGGAAGCCGTCGGATCGATGGGCGACGACACCCCGCTCGCGGTGATTTCGGACAAGCCGCGCCATGTCGCCCAATTTTTCCGCCAGAATTTCAGCCAGGTCACCAACCCGCCGATCGACAGTCTGCGCGAACGCCATGTGATGAGCCTGAAGACGCGCTTCGCCAACCTCGCCAACATCCTCGACGAAAAGGGGCAGAGTGCGCACGTCCTCGTCATCGACTCGCCGGTGCTCGTCGGCGACGACTGGGACCGGCTGCGCGCCTATTTCGGCGACGCGGTCGCCGACATCGACTGCACCTTTGCCGTCGGCGGCGACGCCGCGAGCCTGCGCGACGCGATCGCCCGCGTCCGCCGCGAGGCCGAGGATGCGGTGCGCGCGGGGCGCAGCGAATTGTTCCTGTCCGACCAGAATATCGGCGAAGGCCGCGTCGGCGTCGCGATGGTGCTCGCCGCCGCCGCGGTCCACACCCATCTCGTCCGCAAGGGGCTGCGCAGCTACGCCTCGATCAACGTCCGCTCGGCCGAAGTGCTCGACACCCACGCCTTTGCGGTGCTCGTCGGCGTCGGCGCAACTACTGTGCACGCCTATCTCGCCGAAGCGGCGATCGCCGACCGCCACGCGCGCGGGCTGTTCGGCAGCACCCTGTCGCTCGACGATTGCCGCCTGCGCTTCCGAAAGGCGATCGATGACGGATTGCTCAAGATCCTGGCCAAGATGGGGATCGCGGTGATCTCCAGCTATCGCGGCGGCTATAATTTCGAAGCGGTCGGCCTCAGCCGCGCGCTCGTCAACGATCTGTTCCCCGGTATGCCCGCCAAGATTTCGGGCGAGGGCTATCAGTCGCTGTTCATCAACGCGACCGAGAAGCACGAGGCGGCGTTCGACGCCCGCGCCACCACCCTGCCGATCGGCGGTTTCTATCGCCAGCGCGCCGGGGGCGAGACCCACGCCTATTCCGCGCAGCTGATGCACCTCTTGCAAAATGCGGTCGCGACCGACAGCTATTCGACCTATCTGCAATTTTCGCGCGGGGTCGCCGACCTGCCCCCCGTGTATCTGCGCGACCTGATGGAGTTCAACTATCCGGCGCAGGGCGTCGCGCTCGACAGCGTCGAGGCGATCACCGAAATCCGCAAGCGCTTCGTCACCCCCGGCATGTCCTTGGGCGCTTTGTCGCCCGAGGCGCACGAGACGCTGGCGATCGCGATGAACCGCATCGGCGCCAAGGCGGTGTCGGGAGAAGGCGGCGAAGCGTCCGAACGCTACCGGCCCTATGCCAATGGCGACAACGCCAACAGCAACATCAAGCAGATCGCGTCGGGCCGCTTCGGGGTCACCGCCGAATATCTCGGCGCCTGCGACGAGATCGAGATCAAGGTCGCACAGGGCGCCAAGCCCGGCGAAGGCGGCCAGCTGCCGGGCTTCAAGGTCACCGAGTTCATCGCGCGGCTGCGCCATGCGACCCCGGGGGTGACGCTGATCAGCCCGCCGCCGCATCACGACATCTACTCGATCGAGGATCTCGCGCAGCTCATCTACGACCTCAAGCAGATCAACCCCCGCGCGCGGGTCTGCGTCAAGCTGGTGTCGAGTGCGGGCATCGGCACGGTGGCGGCAGGGGTTGCCAAGGCGCACGCCGACGTCATTCTGGTCGCGGGGAACACCGGCGGCACCGGCGCCTCGCCCCAGACCAGCGTCAAATATGCCGGCACCCCGTGGGAAATGGGTCTGTCGGAGGTCAACCAGGTGCTGACGCTCAACGGCCTGCGCCATCGCATCCGGCTGCGCACCGACGGCGGGCTCAAGACCGGGCGCGACATCGTCATCGCCGCGATCCTTGGTGCGGAGGAATATGGCATCGGGACATTGAGCCTCGTCGCGATGGGCTGCATCATGGTGCGCCAGTGCCACAGCAACACCTGCCCGGTCGGCGTCTGCACCCAGGACGAGAAACTCCGCGCGAAGTTCACCGGCAGCCCCGAGAAGGTCATCAACCTGATGACCTTCATCGCCGAGGAAGTGCGCGAAATCCTGGCGAAACTCGGCTGCCGCAGCCTCGACGAGGTGATCGGCCGCACCGAATTGCTGCGCCAGGTCAGCCGCGGCGCCGAACATCTCGACGACCTCGACCTCAATCCGATCCTCGCCAAGGTCGATGCCCCTGACGAGCAGCGGCGTTCGCAGGGGCCGAACTTCCGCAACCCGGTGCCCGACAGCCTCGACGCGCAGATATTGGGCGATGCCAAACCCTTGTTCGAGCGCGGCGAGCGGATGCAGCTCACCTACAATGTCCGCAACACCCACCGCGCCGTCGGCACCCGCCTGTCGGCCGAGGTCACCGCGCGCTTCGGGATGAAGGGGCTCGCCGACAATCATGTCCAGGTCCGCCTGCGCGGCACCGCGGGCCAGTCATTGGGCGCCTTCCTGTGCCAGGGCATCACGCTCGAAGTGTTCGGCGACGCCAACGACTATGTCGGCAAGGGGCTGTCGGGCGGCCGCATCGTCGTGCGCCCGACGGTGTCGAGCCCGCTCGTCAGCCAGCATAACAGCATCGTCGGCAACACCGTCCTTTATGGCGCGACCGCGGGGACCCTGCTCGCCGCCGGCCAGGCGGGCGAGCGCTTTGCGGTCCGCAATTCGGGTGCGCACGCGGTGGTCGAGGGCTGCGGCGCCAACGGCTGCGAATATATGACCGGCGGCACCGCGGTGATCCTCGGCCCCGTCGGCTCCAATTTCGGCGCCGGCATGACCGGCGGCATGGCGTTCATTCTCGACACCGACGGCCGGTTCGAACGCCGCGCCAACCCCGAATCGATCGTCTGGCAGCGTATCGACAGCGCGCATTGGGAAGCGGTGCTGAAGGCGCTGGTCGAGGATCACGCCAAGGCGACTGGCAGCAAATGGTCGGCCGAGATCCTCGCCGACTGGGATCGCTGGCAGGGTCAGTTCTGGCAGGTGTGCCCGAAAGAGATGCTCGCGCGTCTCGCCCAGCCGCTCAGCGATGCCAAGGCCGAGGTCGTCGCGGCTGAATAATCGTCGAAATCCTCCCTGTGGCGAAGCCATGGGGAGGGGGACCGCTCACGAAGCGAGGGGTGGAGGGGCCGCGACGTTGCGCCATGGCCCCTCCGTCAGTCCTACGGACTGACACCTCCCCATGCCCACGGCACAGGGAGGATCGCCCGTCCCGTCCCGGCTGCACTTCATCGCATCCGGACGCAGCGTTCAGCGCAGCGAAAGCGTTAAACCGCTATCCACGCGCATCTTTTGACCCGTGCGTCCTTTGAAAGGATGAAAGTCATGACCCGATTCGCCTTGCTCGCCCTGCCCCTGTTGGCCTTGGCCGCGCCGCTGCCTGCCGCCGCGTCCGACATGCGCGGCACCGTCGATGCCCTGAACGACCCGGTTGCACAGGATCGCATGGCCGACACCGTGGCGGCGCTGGTCGGCGCGCTGATGCAGATGAACGTCGGACCGCTCGCCGAAGCGATCGCGCGCGTCGATCCAGACTCCGACGCCGCCTATCTTCCGCCCGATGCCACGCTCGGCGAAGTCGCCGGCAGCGATCCCTATTATGCCGAACGCATCGGCGACGATGTCCGCGCCGGCACGCGCATGGCCGGGCATGCCGCCTCGGCAATCGCCGCCTACGCCCCCGTGCTCAAGGACATGGCGCGCGACATGGCGGCGCAGTGGGACCGCGAGCGCGACGCCGCGCGCCGCTGACGCTTCGTCCACAGGCTTGCGCGATTGCCGCCGCGCGACGCGCCATAGCCGTTGCGCGCCCGGCCCCGCTGCCGCTATGCGATGGGCATGTGGCAACTCTATCAATATCCGCTCTGCCCCTTTTCGCGCAAAGTCCGGCTTTTGCTGGGCGAGAAAGGTATCGGGTATGAGCTGGTGCGCGAATCGCCGTGGGAGCGCCGCGACGAATTCATCGATCTGAACCCGGCGGGGCGGACCCCGGTCATGGTCGAACAGGCGCGCGGCCAGGTGTTGATGGACAGCATGGCGATCGCCGAATATTTCGAGGAAACCGTCGAAGGCAAGGCGATGATCAACGGCACCGCCGCCAGTCGCGCCGAAATTCGCCGCCTGACCGCGTGGTTCGACCAGGATTTCTATTATGAGGTCACCGGTCCGCTGCTGTTCGAGCGGATGCAGAAACGCATCGTCCACCGCCAGCCGCCCGACGGCGGCGCGCTGCGCGAGGCGATGAAGGCGGCGAACAACCATCTCGACTATGTCGATTATCTGATCGACCATCGCACCTGGCTCGCCGGCGCGACGATGAGCCTCGCCGACCTAACCGCGGCGGCGCATATCTCGGTCGCCGATTATCTGGGCGGCATCGACTGGACCGGACACGATCAAACGAAAGGATGGTATTCCGGCTTGAAATCCCGGCCCAGCTTTCGACCGCTTCTAGCCGAGCGGATGGAGATTGTGACGCCGCCCAAATATTACGAAGACGTGGATTTCTAAACCCCCGGCACCCCCCTTCTCTAATCCACATCCTAAACGACCGGGTTATGGCGGGTGCAGTCGGCGCAACCCGACTGGACAGTAAGCAGCCATTGGTACGCCCCCGCACCCAATGACCCTCCGGAGCTATGGCAAATCCGCCGTGTCGTTCTGCGTACAGCACTGACACCGCAAAGATCGTTGCACCATTGGCACCAATTACCCAGCCAATCTGCCTAGGCCGTGTTAACTATAGGCAGGAACGTTGGCCGTCGCCCGCGACTCAGCAATTGAATCCAAAGTGAAGCAAAATTTTCCCTTGCCGCCCGAAGCCGCCACCCTGACCGCGCGTCTTAGCGATCGTCAACGTGAGTGCCTGCTTCTCGTCAGACGCGGCCTTACGTCGAAGGAGATCGGGCGCTTCCTGTCGCTCGCTCCTTCGACGGTAGACAATCATGTCAACGCTGCGACCGAAAAGCTTGGCTGTTCATCGCGCGCTATCGCAGCGCAAATTCTGGAGATAGCAGACCAATGCGGGGATTCGCCCAGTGCGGACGAAGCAAAAACGAGCCGCGATTTTTCGGAATCTTCGAGCGATACGGCCGCTTATCCAGTGCCCCACCGCAGCCATATCCTGCCACCGCTGGGCGGCCCGCCGAACGAGCAGCCGGCGCCGCGCCGGATTTCGCAAATCGGTTTGATAGCAATTGCCGCCACAATGGCGTTCGCCGCCATCACAATAACCGTTGCGGGGGTGATTGAACTGTTCAGCAGCTAGTATTTTTCGCAGGCAGCCATGTCCAATCGATAGAGGAGGCATGTGATGCACAAGATAGATCAAGGGGTCGGGAGCGTGGTTGCAGCGGATACGCGGACAACGATGGCGTCGGTAGACGCCACCTATCTCGCACAAGTCCGAATGGCGGCCAGCATCGTTGAAGCGGCTGCCGCCTCCAATCTGCCGGCGGGCGCCACGCAAGAATTGTTGGAAGCCATGACGGACAGCATGACACAAGTCGTGGCGGGCCGTACCAAGCTGATAAGGGCCCTTAGCCAGCTTCAGCACATCCAGAGCATGAGCGATTTGCGGGAAGTCGGTTTTGGCTGCCCCGGCGGTCTCCCGAGTCAAGCGTCCCTCGCGACGCAGAAAGAACAAAACGCCCCGTAGGCTCAACACATTCAATGATACAAGTATTATTTTACATATACCTTCTATCTGCGCTCGCCATTTCATCGATATTTGGTGAATACGTCGAGCGCAGATTCTGCCTATATATATTTATATCTTCAATTTTCACACATGCCGTGCAAATATATTTAAATTTTCCTTACTATATTTACTATGTAATATTGATAGATCTTTCTATCTTAATATATTCAATTTACTTGGCATTGGCGAGCAATCGCTTTTGGCCCATTTGGTTTGCGGGCTTTCTCGTGGTCGGTATGGCGGCCTCCACGAGCATATTGGTTTTCCGGAATCTCAACCCGTTCTTCGTGTTCGCGGCCAGCGCTTTCTGGTCACTGCCAGCGCTCGCGTGTCTCGCCTATGGAACTTATCGAGATGGAAGACGACGCACAGATATCTCCCAGCAAGCAGCACGGTGATTAGCAACGATCATGTCGGTGCGTTTTGTGCGCGCTCGTTCGCGGTTCGCCTCGATCATCCAGTCGGTATATTGGCGGCGTAACGGACGGCGCCTTTGCCACATAGGCGTCGATGCGCGGGTCGTGACGTTTCAGTTCGGCCACCGCGCTGCGAGGAGATAGTTCAGCGCCTCGCTGCCGCCCAGTTTGAAACCCTTCGCCGCCGACGGTGCCAACCCGGTGCGATCGGCGACGTCCAGCCCCGCCCCTTCGAGCAGCTTTGTCAGTTCCTCGGGCTTCAGAAACTGGTCCCAGTCGTGCGTCCCGCGCGGCACCGCGCCGACGCGCTCGGCGGCTTCGACGAGCAGCAGCTTCGACAGTGCGGTGCGGTTCGGGGTCGACAATATCATCAGCCCGCCCGGCGCCAGCCGCGCCGCGAGTTCGCCGATGAACGCCGCGGGATCGGTGACATGCTCGACGACTTCCATCGAGGTGACGAGGTCGAATTGTTGCGCTCCCCCTTCTCCGTTTGTGTCGAGCGAAGTCGAGACACCCCGAAGGTCGGCGCTCGACACGAACGGAATCGGAAGGCCAGCCAACTCTCCGGCAAAGTAAGTAATATCCAGCCCCTGTCCCGCGGCATGATCGCGCGCCGCCGCGATATTCTCCGGCGCCGCATCGACGCCGGTCACCTGCGCGCCCATCCGCGCCAGCGGCTCGGCCAGCAGCCCCGCACCGCACCCGACATCGATCGCGGTGCACCCGGCGAGCGGAAACCGTTCGCGCGCATCGACGTGCCAATGCGCGTCGATCTGCGCCCGAATATAGGACAGGCGCACCGGGTTCAGCTTGTGCAGCATCGCCGACGAGCCATGCGGATCCCACCAGTCGGCGGCCAAGGCGCCGAAATGGGCGGCTTCGTTCGGATTGATCGTGGCAGCGCTCATGCCCCGCGATGTGGCACTCCCCCTCGCCCCATGCAAGAAATTCTATCGGCTGCGGGGCGCGCTCCTCTTGCCTTCCAGCTCCCCCTTGCCTAACAGCCGAGCGCCGCAGAATTGTTCGAATATTGCGGTAGAAACCAGTTTCTTGAAAGCGGGGCGACATGGCGCGGATCGTGATGAAATTCGGGGGCACGTCGATGGCGGGCACCGAGCGGATTCGCACCGTGGCGAAGCTTGTCGCGCGCGAAGTGGGGCTAGGCAACGAGGTTGCCGTCGTCGTCTCGGCGATGGCGGGCGAAACCGACCGGCTGGTCAATTTCTGCCGCGAGGCCAACCCGCGCTACGACCCCGCCGAATATGACGTGGTCGTCGCGGCGGGCGAACAGATCACCTCGGGCCTGCTTGCGCTGACGTTGCAGGCGATGGGCACGCCGGCGCGCAGTTGGCTCGGCTGGCAGCTGCCGATCCGCACCGAGGAAGCGCACGCCCGCGCGCGAATCGCCGACATCGACACCGGCGCGCTTGGCGCGGCGATGGCGCGCGGCGAGGTCGCGGTGATTCCGGGCTTTCAGGGATTGATGGACGACGGCCGCGTCTCGACGCTCGGTCGCGGCGGGTCGGACACCAGCGCGGTCGCGGTCGCCGCGGCGCTGAAAGCCGACCGCTGCGACATCTACACCGACGTCGACGGCGTCTACACCACCGATCCGCGAATCGTCGCGCGCGCGCGCAAGCTCGATTTCGTCACCTATGAGGAAATGCTCGAACTCGCGAGCGTCGGCGCGAAAGTGCTCCAGACGCGCTCGGTCGGGCTGGCGATGAAAGAGGGCGTGCGGGTGCAGGTCCTGTCCAGCTTCGTCGAGGGCGACGAAGCCCCCGTGCGCGGCACGATGATCGTCAGCGACGAGGAAATAGAGGAACATCAGATGGAACGGCAGCTGATCACCGGAATCGCCCACGACAAGAATGAAGCCAAGGTCATCGTCACCCGCGTGCCCGACCGGCCCGGCGGCGTCGCCAACATCTTCGGCCCGCTCGCCGCGGCGGGGATCAACGTCGACATGATCATCCAGAACGTCGGCCGCGACAAGGGCGAGACCGACGTGACCTTCACCGTGCCGCAGACCGACCTCTTGCGCTCGATCGACCTGCTCGACGCCGCGAAGGACAAGATCGGGTTCAACCGCATCATCAGCGACGACAAGGTCGCCAAGATCAGTGTCGTCGGGGTCGGCATGAAAAGCCACGCCGGCGTCGCCAGCACGATGTTCCGCGCGCTGGCCGACCGCGGCATCAACATCCAGGCGATCTCGACGAGCGAAATCAAGGTCAGCGTGCTGATCGATGAGGATGAAACCGAACTCGCGGTGCGCGTGCTCCACACCGCTTACGGGTTGGATGCCGACTAAGGAAGGCCGACGACACTTTTTGGTCGTCATCCCGGCGAAGGCCGTGATCTCGCCGTCGCGTTTCAATGCACCGTTGAGATCCCGGCCTTCGCCGGGATGACGGGCTGAGTTTAGGCGACCCGTCGCACGGCTATTCGGCAGCGACCGCCGTCGGCCCCTCATTCCCCCCCATCCGCCGCAGCCGAGCCTGCCCGATGAAATGCGCCACCGCAATG
Organism: Sphingopyxis sp.; assembly: GCF_050916055.1. GTDB lineage: Bacteria > Pseudomonadota > Alphaproteobacteria > Sphingomonadales > Sphingomonadaceae > Sphingopyxis. The sequence goes on along the minus strand of NZ_CP051527.1, from coordinate 1,034,419 downwards.
TGGACCGCGAACAGGCCGAATTTCGACGCCAGCGGGAAGATCCCGATGAACAGCGGCCACCAGTCGGTGAAAAAGACCGCGACGACCAGGTTGAGCGCGGCGCTCGCGAACATCATCGCCGCCCAGATCAGCCCGAACCGGTCCATCACATCGCCGACGATCGAGAGTTGGGCGGGCGGGATATAGCGGTTCAGCCAGCCCTTGCGCAGCATCACCGTCCCGACGATCAGATAGACGATCGTCGGCTTCGCCATCACGAAGCGCGGATCGCCGGTAAACAGCGTTGCGGCGGCGGCGAGGAGCACCGAGGCAAGGCTGATCCACTGCAGCGCCGCGACCTTGCGCCCGCGCGCGAGTTCATAACCGACAACCGCGATGGCAACGATCGTGCCCGCAATCGTCGCGGCGACGATCCCCGCGCCCGCGGCCAGCAAGACCGCGAAGACGATGATGCCGAGCGAGTCGAACAGCATCGGTCCGATGGCATACAACAGCGTTTTCATCCGGCCGTCCTTTCCGACTCGATGTTATCGACGTAAACATTGAGCGAATTGCGGGCCGGGGTCAAGGCAAAATTGACGATGTTAACATGGCCACGCCGCCTCAAAGGCGACGGAGGGACGAATCGGCCGGTGCGGTTGTTCGAAAATTCTCATTGAAAGAGGAATCGCGCAGAGGCCGCAGAGAGCGCCGAGACGATAAAGGAATTTGCGCGGAATCGTGGAGCCGCGGCGTCGCTGCGGCAGTGGATGAAATTGGTGTTGGCTGGTCAAGTGATCCCGAGCTCTGCACAGGGAGCGGCTGCGCCGTTCTGCTGAGCTCAGCGCTCTCTGCGCGAATATCTTTTGGCACTAAGTCCGCTTCCGACCATTTTAGGACGTTCAATGGTGCAACAGCCATGCCCGAAAGCGGTCCATAAGCGTCGGCTTTTTCAGCAAGCGAACGGCATCAGGCTCGGGGATGCCAAGCAAATAAGCAATCTCAGCAAATGAGATGTTGGGCTTTTCTCGGCGTAAGTCTTCGGCCGTCCAGACCAATCCCGGCGAACGACGGTCGAGAAATGTCCACGGCGTACTCATTGTTCGGCCGGCTCTCAAAACCTGCTCGTAGGTCATGAACTCGTCGGGCCAGTGCCCATTTTTCTCGGCGGCTTGCCGCACGGACGGCGTGATGCGGCGCAGATAGTGATTGTCGTAAATGCGCTCGTCTGATGCGATCATCCAATCCTGCGAACACTGGTGGCAGTTTGAGATATAGAGCCACCATTGGTCGCCTCCATGCTCGATGAGCCGTTCAAAGGATGCAAATACGCGTTCATCCAGACCATCGGAACCCATCGGGACCACGGCAAGATCAGGCAGCGATCCGCAATAGCAGTCCGTGTCGATTGAGGCTTCATCCTTCATGATATCGATCTACTGTCGTGATGGAGCGGCAGCTATAGCGTTCTCAACTTTCAGAGCTGTCAGTCCCCTTCCCACCCCAAAGTCGCCATCTCCCGAAACCCCAAAACCGCAGCACCTGAAGGTCAACGGCCGGCGGGCCGACCTGCGGGGAGAGGGGAGTGCAGGTGAAAGGAGCTGGAGACCCGCCGCCGTTTCCCGGCCGATCCGTCAAAAACGAACCGGCCGGATCGGGATCAATTGTCGTCGTCGCCCTCATCGTCGGGGCCGGCCATCATTTCCTCGGCGACGGCGTCGGTGCGACCGCGGATCGCGGCTTCGAGCCGTTCCATCAGCTCCGGATTGTCCTTGAGGAAGGTCTTCGAATTTTCGCGGCCCTGGCCGATGCGGATCGAATCATAGCTGAACCAGGCGCCCGATTTCTCGACGATGCCCGCCTTGACCCCCAGATCGAGGATCTCGCCGATCTTCGAAATGCCCTGGCCGTACATGATGTCGAATTCGACCTGCTTGAACGGCGGCGCGACCTTGTTCTTCACCACCTTCACGCGCGTCGTGTTGCCGACGATCTCGTCGCCATTCTTGATCTGGCCGGTGCGGCGGATGTCGAGGCGGACCGAGGCGTAGAATTTGAGCGCGTTGCCGCCGGTCGTCGTCTCTGGGTTGCCGTACATCACGCCGATCTTCATGCGCAGCTGGTTGATGAAGATCACCATGCAGCGCGAGCGGCTGATCGAACCGGTGAGCTTGCGCAGCGACTGCGACATCAACCGCGCCTGCAGGCCGACATGGCTGTCGCCCATCTCGCCCTCGATTTCGGCGCGCGGCACCAGCGCGGCGACCGAGTCGACGACGAGCACGTCGATCGCGTTCGAGCGCACCAGCGTGTCGACGATTTCGAGCGCCTGTTCGCCGGTGTCGGGCTGCGACACGATCAGTTCGTCGATGTTGACGCCGAGTTTCTTGGCATAGACCGGGTCGAGCGCATGTTCGGCGTCGACGAAGGCGACGGTGCCGCCGCCCTTCTGCGCCTCGGCCAGGCAGTGAAGCGCCAGCGTCGTCTTGCCCGAGCTTTCCGGACCGTAGATTTCGATGACGCGGCCGCGCGGCAGCCCGCCGACGCCGAGCGCGATGTCGAGGCCGAGCGAACCCGTCGAAATCGATTCGACCTGCATCGCTTCCTTCGAGCCGAGCTTCATCACCGAGCCCTTGCCGAACGCGCGATCGATCTGCGCGAGCGCGGCGTCGAGCGCCTTCTGTCTGTCCGTTCCGTTCACTGATTTCCCCGATTCGACGAGTGACAATTGTCCGGCCATGTCCGTCCCTTTCCTGCTCTAGAGCGAAGGCAGAACCATCGCAACGCCCGACCGTCGTACGACATTTGTTCTATTAGAACAAGAGGAGAACGAAAAAAAGGCGCCGGGCGCCCGTGCAGCGCGCTAGGGCGTCAAGAAACCGGTCAGCACCGCCTCTATTTCGTCGATCCGGAACGGCTTGGTCACCAGCTGGCGATCGGCGTGCGCCGGCGGAACGACGTCGCCGCCGCCCGAAGTGAAGGCAAAGGGGATGTCGCGCTCGGCCAGCGCGTCGGCGACCGCCCAGCTCTTTTCGTCGCCAAGGTTGATATCGACCAGCGCCGCGTCGATGGGCGCTGCGACGATCAGCGCCAGCGCTTCGGCGGTCGACGTCGCCTGCGCGGGTTCGGGAAGGCCGAGCGCGTCGAATATGTCGACCAGCATCATGCCGATCAGCACGTCGTCCTCGACGATCAGGATGCGCCGGTCACTCGCCATGCGGCCCCCGGTGTGCGGCGTCGTCGAGCGCCGCCGAGGTCGCCTCGGCCAGTTGCGCCACAGAAAAGGGTTTGGGCAGAAAGGCGACGTCGTCGATGTCGATCGACTGGCGCAGCTGTTCCTCGGCATAGCCCGACATGAACAGCACCGGCAGCCCCGGCCGCTTGGCGCGCATCGCGCGGACCATCGCCGGGCCGTCGATCGTCGGCATCACGACGTCGCTGATCACCAGGTCGAGCGTTTCCATCTGGGCGAAACGTTCGAGCCCCTCTTCGCCCTGCGACGCGGTGACGACGGTATAGCCGGCACGGGTCAGCGCGCGTTCGGCGACGGCGCGCACCATATCTTCGTCCTCGACCAGCAGAATCGTGCCGGTCCCCCACTGGCTGCGCTTCGGCTTGGCCGGCGCGGCGGGCACCACCGGCGCATCGCCCGCGGTGCGATGGACGGGCAGGTATACGGTGAAGCTGGTTCCCTTGCCGGGGTGGCTGTCGGCAAAGATATAACCCGCCGACTGCTTGATGATACCGTACACCGTCGACAGGCCGAGGCCGGTGCCCTTGCCGACGTCCTTGGTGGTGAAAAACGGCTCGAAAATCTTGGGCAGCACGTCGGCGGGGATGCCGGTGCCGGTATCGCTGACCTTCAGCGCGCAATAATCGGCGGGCGGCATGATGTCGCTGCCCATCTGGCGCGCCTCGGCCGCCGACACCGGATAGGTTTCGATCGTCAGCGTCCCGCCGCCGGGCATCGCGTCGCGCGCATTGACCGCGAGGTTGACGATCACCTGTTCGAGCTGCCCGGGATCGGCGCGCACCGCGCCCAGCCCGCGGCCGTGGTGGACCGACAGCTGCACCGTATCGCCGATCAACCGCTTGAGCAGGTGCGACACTTCCGAAATCACGTCGGGCAGCTGCAGGATCTGCGGGCGCAGCGTCTGCTGGCGCGAAAAGGCGAGTAGTTGCCGGGTCAGGCTGGCGGCGCGGTTGGCGTTGCTGCGAATCTGCTGGATGTCGTCATAATCGCTGTCGCCGGGGGTGTGGCGCATCAGCATCAGGTCGCAGCTGCCGAGCACCGCGGTCAATATATTGTTAAAGTCATGCGCGACGCCGCCGGCAAGCTGGCCGACCGCCTGCATCTTCGATGCCTGCGCGACCTGGCGCTTCAGCCGCGATTCCTCGCTCGAATCCTTCAGGCTCAGCAGTACCGCCGCCTCGCCCAGCCCGCGCACCCCGACGACGCGCATCGACACCGGCTCGTCGCTCTGCCCCGCCAGCCGGATCGACAGGTCGCCGCCGACCTGCTGGCCGCTGCTGTGGCGGCGGATCATGTCGGCGAGCGGCCCCTTGTCCTCGCCGACGACGATGTCGCCGGGATAGCGCGGCATCTTGCCCTCGGCGAGCCCGGCGGCGCGCACGAAGGCGCGGTTCATGTACAGGAAACGTCCATCGCGATCGACCATCGCAAGGCCGAAGGGCAACAGCGACAGCAGCGTTTCGACATAGGTCTGCGCGGTGCCGCGGTCGGCCGGCCCGATCTCCTCGTCGATCAGCGCCAGCAGCATCGGGCCGCTCGCATCGGCGGGCGCCAGCGGGATCTGCAGCATCCGCACCGGCAGCGCCGCGTCGGTTTCGCGCGCGAAATACAGCGCGCCGCCGTCGTCGAGGCGCATCATCGCCGCGACGTCGCGTCCGGCATAATGGAGGCTGTCGGCCTCGCCCAGCGCGCGCAGCAGAAACGCCTGGTTGGCGACGCGCAGCCGGCCCTCGGCGCTGACCAGCGCCGCCATCACCCCCGCCTGCCCCAGCGTGCGGCCGGCCGGGCCGTCGAGGTGGCGGACAATCTCGGATGCCAGGTCGAGCCGTTCGAGCGCCGAAAAGCGCCAGACCAGATAATCCTCGGCCTGGCCGCTGCGCATCACCTGCGCGCGCATCCGCAAGGCACCGATCGCGACCTCGTCGACGCGTCCTTCGCCATCGCGCCAGGCGGCGCGGCCGGCATTCTTGAGCAATTCACCGCCGCGTCCGTCGAGCGGCAGCCCCGGCGGGGTCACGAAACCGCCAAACCACGTTGCAAACAGGTCGTTGGCGCACACCAGCCGTCCGGCGCGGTCGGTCACCGCAACGGCGACATCGTCGTGCGCCACCGCCTGACGCAGCATCGTCCAGTCGGGGGCTACAGCGTCGCCGGCGCCGACCGCCGGAAACAGTCGCCGGGTCAGGATCACCCCGGCAAAGGCGAGCCCGAGCCCGGCGGTGAAGCCCGCCGCCAGCACCCCGTCGCGCGTCGCCCAGAACAGCAGCGCCACCGACAGCAGCGCGAGACCGCCGAGAATGCCAAGATCGCTGCGCGACAGGCCCGCCGGCATCAGCGACGCCGCGGCGCCGCCCACCCCCCGGCTGAAATCGACGTCAGCGGAGGGCAGGCTTGGCGCAGTCAATGACGGTCTCTCTTATCGGGGCGTCACCAGATGCGGACGCGGTCCTTGGGCGCCAGATACAGCTTCTGGCCTTCCTTGATCTGATAGGCCTTATACCATGGGTCAAGATTGCGCGAGACCCAAGTCCGCTGGATCGACGGCGAATGCGGATCGGTGGTGATCCGCTGCGACAGATTCTGCTCGCGGTAATTGCGCCGCCACACCTGCGCCCAGCCAAGGAAGAAGCGCTGGTCGCCGGTCAGCCCGTCGATCACGGGCGCTTCCTTGCCGCCCAGCGACGCCTTGTACGCGTCATAGGCGACGGTCAGCCCGGCCAGATCGCCGATATTCTCGCCCAGCGTGAAGGTGCCGTCGAGCTTTTCGCCGGGCAACACCTCATAGGCGTCATATTGCGCGATCAGCGCCTTGCCGGCTGCTTCGAATGCCGCGACGTCAGCGGGCGTCCACCAGTCGGCGAGCTTGCCGGTCTCGTCATATTTCGCGCCCTGATCGTCGAAATGATGGCTGACCTCGTGGCCGATCACCGCGCCGATGCCGCCATAGTTGATCGCCGGGTCGGCGTGCGGGTCGAAGAACGGCGGTTGCAGGATCGCAGCGGGGAACACGATCTCGTTCATGCCGAAATTGGCATAGGCGTTGACCGTCATCGGGGTCATCCCCCACTCCCAGCGGCGGATCGGCCCGCCGAGGCGACTGATATTGTCGTCATGCGCGAACTGGTTCGAACGCAGCGCATTGCCGAACAGGTCGTCGGCCTTGATCTCGAGCGCGCTGTAATCCTTCCAGCGATCGGGATAGCCGATCTTGGTCGTGAAATTGGCGAGCTTCTGCTTCGCCTTGGCCTTGGTCGCGGGCTGCATCCATTCCAGCCCGTCGATGCGGCGGCCCATCGCGGCGAGGACGTTCTTGACCAGCTTGTCCATTTCCGCCTTGGTTTCGGGCGGGAAATATTTCGCGACATAATCCTGGCCGACGGCTTCGCCCAGATTGCCGGTGGTGAAATCGACCGCGCGCTTCCAGCGCTCCTGCATCTGCGGCGTGCCCGACAGCGCGGTGCCATAGAAAGAGAAGGCTTCCTGGGCGAATTTCTCGGGCAGCACGCCCGAAAAGCCGTCGAGGCTGCGCACCATCAGCGCGTCGCGGATCACCGCGATCGGCGCCGCGGCCAGCAGCTTCGCTTCGCCGGTAAAGGCGCTCGGCTGCGACACCAGCAGCGTGTCCTGGTCGACCCCGATGCCGCGGATGAAGGTCGCCCAGTCGAACCCCGGCGCCGCCGCCGCCAGCTCGGCGACGGTCATCTTGTTATAGACCTTCGTCGCGTCGCTGCTGTCGTTCTTGTCCCAGTGGACCGTCGCGATCTGCTTTTCGAAATCATAGATCGCCTGCGCGCGCGCCGCGGCATTCGCCTCGCCCGCCAGCGTCAGGACATTTTCCAGATGCTTCAGATACGCCGCCTGCAGTTTGGCGTTGCGCTCACCGTCCTTCAGATAGAAGTCGCGGTCGGGCATGCCGATGCCGCCCTGCCCGATGGTGTAGATATAGGTGTCGGGATCCTTGTCGTCCTGCCCGACATAGCCGCCGAAGAAATGCTGGACGCCATTGCGGTCGGCTTCGGCGAGCAGCGCCGCGAGGCCGGGCTTGTCGACGGCGCGGATCTTGGCGAGCCACGGCTCGATCGGCGCCAGCCCTTTCGCCTCGACCGCCGCGGCGTCGAGATAGGCGGCATAGGCGCTGCCGATCTTGCTGGTCGGGTCGCCCTTCGCGGCTTCGAGGATGCCGCGGGTGCGTTCCTGCGACAGGTCGCCCAGCGCGGTAAACATGCCATAGTTCGATTTGTCGGCGGGGATCTCGGTGGCTTTGGCCCAGGTGCCGTTGGCGTAGGCGTAAAAATCGTCACCCGGCGCGACGCTCTTGTCCATCCCGGTCGTGTCGAAGCCGAAATCGCCGAGTTCGGGCTTGGCCGCCGCATCGGTGGCCGGCGCCGCTGCGGGCGCCGCGGTTTCGTCGGCGGCAAATGCAGCGGTCGGCGCGCCGCCGAGCAGGATGGCGCCCAGCGCCGCGGTCGCCATCAGGCGCGAAGAAAAATGCGAACGAGTCATGATATTCCCCAGATTTTTCGAAGCAGGCGGGAAGGCACCCCGCGACCGCGCGGCGCCGGCTTGCGATGGTGCAAGCTATACGCCCGCCCGCCGCGCCCGTTCAACCGGGCGGCGTGTCGCTCGTCGATGCCTCAAGTCGTTTGTCGCGCGCGCGGTGCAATTTGCGGCGCCAGCGCAGGCGAATCCAGTTGTCCCAGAACAGCGCGGCGAGCACATAGCCAACCGCGGCGGCGACCACCGAGATGACGAACAGTCCGGCCAGCAGCGCCGGCGCGGCGTCTGAAAACGCCCAGCGCGCCCATTCGCCCGCCGACGCGCCATGTTCGATCATCGCCGAAAAGGTCGCGCTGTTCGCTTGCAGCCCGAACAGCCAGTCGCCCAGCCACACCGACGCCAGAATGATGAACGGCGTCGTCACCGGGTTCGACAGGAACGTCATCGCGGCGCCGATCGGAATGTTCGCCCGCACCGGCAAGGCGAGCAGCGCGACCCCCAGGATCTGGACGCCCGGAATCAGGAAAAAAATGCCGACGAACAGCCCGAGCGCGGTGCCGCGCGGAACCGAGGTGCGGGTAAAGCGCCACAAATGGCTGTGCGCCACCCTATGAGCAAACGGCTTGATGAAGCGGCTCGCCAGCAGCTCTTCGCGCGTCGGCGAATTGCGGCGGATCCAGTTCATCACTGCCGCCTTGTCCTTCGTTTTGGGATCGCGAGGCCGACCGTCGCTCACCCGCGATCCTTCATCAGCCGCTGCTTGTCGCGCTTCCAGTCGCGTTCCTTGATCGACTCCCGCTTGTCGTGTGCCTTCTTGCCCTTGGCGAGCGCCAGCTCGACCTTGGCGCGGCCGCGGCTGTTGAAATAGACGCTCAGCGGGACGAGCGTCATCCCCTGCCGCGCGACGCCGGCGTACATCTTGTTGATCTCACGTCCGCTGAGCAGCAGCTTGCGCGGACGTTTCGGCTCATGATTGTGGCGGTTGCCGTGGCTGAACTCGGGGATGTTGCTGTTGATCAGCCACACCTCGTTACCCTTCACCTCGGCATAGCTTTCGGCGATCGTCCCCTCGCCGAAACGCAGCGACTTCACCTCGGTCCCCTGCAGCGCGATCCCCGCCTCGAACACCTGTTCGATGGCAAAGTCGAAGCGCGCGCGCCGGTTTTCGGCGACGACCTTTTTCTTGTCGAATTCGGCGGCGGACTGCGGACGGGCCATAGGAAACCTAGATCACTCCCGCCGCGGACAGCGCGGCATCGACGGCGGCACGCGCGGCTGCGTCCGCCGCAATGATAGGTAGGCGCACTTCGGGCGAAAACCAGTCATGGACGCGCGACAGCGCATATTTGACCGGCCCCGGCGAGGTATCGGAGAACATCGCCTGGTGCAGGTCGAACAGGCGGTCGTGCAGCATCAGCGCCCGCATCCAGTCGGCGGCGGCAATGGCGGCGGCGAAATCGGCGCACAGCCGCGGCGCGACATTGGCGGTGACCGAGATACAGCCAGCGCCGCCCAGCGCGGCATGCGGCAACCACAGGTCGTCGTTGCCGCTCAGCTGGCAAAAATCCTTGCCCGCACCCGCCCGGTGGATCGTCACCCGCGCCAGATCGCCGCTGGCATCCTTGATCGCGACAATGTTCGGGATTTCGGCCAGCTTGCACATCGTCTCGGCGCTGATGTCGGCGACGGTGCGGCCGGGCACGTTATAGACGACGATCGGCAGGTCGCTGGCGTCGGCCAGCGCCTTGAAATGCGCGATCATCCCGGCCTGGCTCGGCCGGTTGTAATAGGGCGCGACGATCAGCGCCGCCGCGGCGCCCGCAGCCTGCGCATGGCGCATGTGGCGGATCGCGGTCGCAGTGTCGTTCGACCCGCAGCCGGCGATCACCGGCACCCGGCCCGCCGCCGCCTCGATGCAGCCGTCGATCACCCGATAATGTTCGTCGAAGCCAAGCGTCGGGCTTTCGCCGGTCGTCCCGCACGGCACCAGCGCGCTGGTGCCTTCCTTGATCTGCCAGTCCACGAGGCGCGCGAAGGTCGGCGCGTCGAACGCCCCATCGCGAAATGGCGTCACCAAAGCGGGAATCGAACCCGAAAACATGCTCCGCTCCTTTACAAAAACCGCGGCACAACCGATAGAAAAGCCCGGCGCGCCGCCTCATGGACGCCTATTCAGCGCCCCGCAAGGAGTTTGCCACTAACATGGCCGCCATGACATTGCTGCCCCGTATATCCCGCCTTGCGCTCGCCATCGCGCTCCTTGTCCCCACCGCTGCGCATGCCAGCGAACTCACCCCCGAACAAATGGCGTGGTATCGCGCCCAGATGGGTCTCGCCTCGACCTCGGCCGCGCCGCCCGGATCGACCAGTTCGGTCGGCGACGCGGTGATGGAATGGCGGCGGCTGACCCAGAACAGCGGCGCGTCGTTCGACCAGCTGTCGCGCTTCCTGATCGCCAACAAGGGCTGGCCCGACGCCGACAAGATGCGCGTCCGCGCCGAAAAGTCGATCGCCATCGACAGCTTCGACCCCGCCCGCACCCTCGCCTATTTCGCCGCCTATCCGCCGCAAACGCCCAGCGGCCAGCTGCGCATGGCGCTCGCGCTCAACGCCAGCGGCCGCCGCGACGAAGCCAATGCCGCGGTCCGCCGCGCCTGGACCTCCGGCCCGCTCGACGAGAGCGAGACCAGCCGGGTGCTCGGCCTGTTCCCCGGCGCGCTGACCCTCGCCGATCATGACGCGCGGATGGACCGGCTGCTGTGGTCGAACGCGACCGCCGCCGCCAGCCGCCAGCTTGCCTTCACCTCGCCCGCCAAGCGGGCGGTCTTTGCCGCGCGGCTGGCGATGCGGAGCGCCGCGGTCGACGCCGCGATGCAGGCCGCCGCGGTCGAGGCGGCGAATCCGTCGCTGACCCGCACCGACGCCGGTTACATCACCGCCAAGGCGACCTGGCTGCGCCAGTCCGGCCGCGTCGGCGAAGCGCGGGCGCTGCTCGCCGCCCCGCGCGCGCTCGCCAGCGCGCCGCTCGACACCGAGGAATGGCTCGAGACGTTGCTCACCAACGCGCGCCTCGCCGATTCGGGCGGCGACAAGCTGACCGCCTATAATATCGCGCGGCAGCTGGGCGACGCCTTCCCGCCGGGCACGGTGATCCGCGAAACCCCGCTCGGGGTGCGCGACGACTATACCTCGCTCGCCTGGCTCGCCGGCCAGCTCGCCTTCAAGGATTTGCGCCGCCCCGCCGAGGCAACGCAGCTTTACCGCGCCTATGGCGAGGCCGCGCGCTCGGCGCAAACGCGCACCAAGGGCTTCTATTGGGCCGGGCGCGCCGCGCTGGCGGCAGGCGATGCCGCGGCCGCCAACGCGCACTTCGAGGATGCCGCGCAGCATTACGACCAATTCTATGGCCAGCTGTCGCTCGAACGGCTGAACCGGCCGCAGCCGCGGCCCGTCGCCGCGCCCAGCATCCAGGTCAGCGCTGCCGAGAAATCGTCTTTCGAGGACGACCGTCTGGTCCGCGCCGCGCGCGCGCTCGGCGAAATCGGCGCGTGGCGCGAACAATCGCTGTTCCTGCGCGCGCTGGCGCAAAAGGCGTCGTCGCCGACCGACCATATCCTCGCCGGGCAGCTTTCGTCGGCGATCGGACGCCCCGACCTCGGCGTCATGATCGGCCGCAGCGCGCAGGCGAACAGCCTCGACGCGGTCGAGGTGTCGGGCTTCCCGACCGTCCGCGTTCCCACCGGCCACGAGGGCAACTGGACCTTCATCCACGCGATCACCCGCCAGGAAAGCCAGTTCGATCGCGCCGCGATCAGCCACGCCGGCGCGCGCGGGATGATGCAGCTGATGCCCGGCACCGCGCGCGAAGTCGCGGGCAAGCTTGGCCTCAGCTACGACATGGGCTCGCTGACCACCGACACCAATTACAACATGATGCTGGGGTCGACCTATTTTCAGCAGATGCTGCGCTATTTCGGCGGCAGCTATCCGCTCGCGGTCGCGGCCTACAACGCCGGTCCGGGCAACGTGAACAAGTGGCTGCGCGCCAACGGCGATCCGCGCACCGGATCGATCGATATTCTCGACTGGATCGAGGCGATCCCGATTTTCGAGACCAAGAATTACGTCCAGCGTGTGCTTGAAAACGCCGTCGTCTATGACACGTTGCAGCAGGGCAAGACGCTGCCGCAGGCGCCGCTGAGCTTCTATCTCGGCAAACGCACCCCGGGCTGACGCCCGGTGGCGGGGGAGCAGCGCAGCAACATCATCAGCCCGTCGGGCTTCGCCGCGCTGCGCGCCGAATATGACGCGCTGCTCGGCGACGAGCGCCCGAAGCTGGTCGAGGTGATCAGCTGGGCGGCGGGCAATGGCGACCGCAGCGAGAATGGCGATTATATCTATGGGCGGAAGCGGTTGCGCGAAATCGACCGGCGGCTGAACTTCCTCGCGCGGCGGATGAAGGCGGCGCGCGTCGTCGATCCGGCGGCGCAGCCCGACCGCAGCCGCATCTGGTTCGGCGCGACGGTCGAGTTGGCCGACGATGACGACGCGCGCCGCACCGTCACGCTGGTCGGCGATGACGAGGCGGCGGCGGGTGAAGGCCGGATCGGCTGGAACAGTCCGCTCGCCCGCGCCCTGCGCGGCGCCGCAGTCGGCGACCTGCGAACCGTCCAGCTTCCCGGCGGCGCGAAGGAATGGGAAATCGTCGCGGTCGGCTATCCCTGACCGCTACCTGCAAAATTTGCCTTGGTTTTAGGGCTGGAGCAGCGCCGGGACGATCCAGATCGCCGACAGCACGATCACCACCGCGATCAGCGAAAACGCCAGCACGTACCGGACATTGTGGCCCTTTACGCCGCCGCTCGCTTCTTCGTCGGTCACTTCGACATGGTCATCAACGACTTTCATTTTCGCCTCCCTTGATTTGGTCCGTCTGGAACGCAGGGCAATGACGCGCGGTTCCCCGCCCGGTCGGGGACGGTAAATGCCAGAGGGTCGATAAGCCGGGTTCTGTCCCTCCCCTTGCGGGGGCTGGGCGATCATTCCTCTAGGCCGCCGGTTGCCCGGCGGCTCAAGCAGTCAACCCGGATGGCGAAGCCGGAACCAGCCCTGAGACTGAACTCGTGCCATCCCTATTCGACCTTGCTCCCGGTGGGGTTTGCCGTGCCGCGCCTGTTGCCAGCCGCGCGGTGCGCTCTTACCGCACCCTTTCACCTTTCGCCGGGCCGAAGCCTTGGGCGGTCTGCTCTCTGTGGCACTTTCCCTGACCCCCTTGCGAAGGCCGCCGGACGTTATCCGGCACCGTGGTTTCCGTGGAGCCCGGACTTTCCTCCCCCGGCAGGATACCCCACCGGCGGCGATCGCCTGACCCTCTGGCGGCGCGACTATAGCGCGGTTCGATCGGCATGGCGAGCGCTGGTGCGCGCGACGGCTTTGGCGTGAACTCAAGATAATTCCCCTCCCCTTTAGGGAGGGGTTAGGGGTGGGTTGCGAGCGATAGCGAGCGGCGGAGAATGCCGCCGTTGGCGGCTACCCACCCCCAGCCCCTCCCTGAAGGGAGGGGAGAAGGGTTGTCCGCAAACGCCGGCAACCCGCCGATCAATTCCCCTCGGGCTGCGGCAGCAGCAGCGCGAGCAGGATCGCGCGGCATTCGCCGCAGATGATGCCGTCGATCCGTTCGGGGCGAAAGCGGCGCTGAAAGGCGGCCGTCGCCGCGACACCGTCGGTGACGTCATAGCCGAAGCGTTCGAGCGCGAGCAGGAAGCCGGCGTCGGTCCACAACGGATCGGTCAGCTTCTTGGTCGGGCGCGGCAAGGCGAGACGGCGCCGCGCGAATTCCTCCCATGGAAACAGGTCGCCGGGGTCGAGCTTGCGGACCGGCGCGATGTCCGAATGGCCGACGACATTGCCGCGGGTGATCGCATGGCGATCCTTGATCAGGTGGACGAGGCGGACGACCGAGGCGAGCTGGGGTTCGGGGAACGGGAGATAGCCCCAGTCGTGGCCGGGATTGACGATCTCGATCCCGACGCTCGCCGAATTAATGTCGCTGATCCCGCGCCAGTGCGACCGGCCCGCGTGCCAGGCGCGCTTCTCTTCGGGCACCATGTGGATGATCTGGCCATCCTGGCGGACGACATAATGCGCCGACACCTTGGCTTTGGGATCGGCCAGGCGGTCGATCGCCTCGGCGCCGGTCTTCATTCCGGTATAATGCAGCACGATCATCGAGATGAGCAGCGTGCGCTCGTCGAAATTGGGTGACCAGCGTTCGATAGTATCGCTCATGCGCTTCGACGACCCGTCCTGTGCTTGCCAACCGGTCGATTGGGCCAGCGGCGAATAAAATGCAAGGCAGAGCCTATCGCTAGGCGGCCGCGGCGCGGCGCACCTGCTGGTCGGCAGGCTCGTACAATCCCCGCAACCGCGGGCTGGCGACGAACTGGTCGGTCTGGCCGAGCACCGTTTCGCCCGCACCGAGGACGAGGAAGCTTTGCGGCGCCGCCATCGCGCGCAGCCGCGCAAACGCCTTCTGCCGCATCGGCGCCGAGAAATAGAGCAGCAGGTTGCGGCAAAAGATCAGGTCGGCGGAACTCGCGAGCGGTGGCCGGTCGGTCAGCATGTTCTGGACCGAAAAATCGATCCGGCGGCGCAGGTCGGCCTTGGCCAGCCAGCCGCCCTCGGTCTGGTCGAACCAGCGCACCATGCGCTGCACCGGCAGCCCGCGCTGGATTTCGAACTGGCTGTACAGCCCGACGCGCGCGCGGCTGATCGCATGATAGCTGACGTCGGTGCCGACGATGTCGACCTGCCAGCCCGCCCATTTTTCGCCCTGTTCGGCGATCAGCATCGCCAGCGAATAGGCCTCCTGCCCGGTTGACACGCCGCAATGCCACACCGTGATCCGCCGCCGCGCCGCGTTGATCTCGCGCAATCGCTCCAGCGCGTTGGTCGCGATTTCGTCGAAGACGCTGTGCTCGCGATAGAAAAACGTCTCGTTGTTCAGCATCGCATCGACCGTGTCGTCGAGCAGCTGGCGGCTGTTCGAGGTGACGAGCGCGGCGACCAGCGCGTCGAGGTCGGCGATGCCGTGGCGCTGCATCACCGGTTTCAGCGACATTTCGATGCGCCAGATGCGGTTCGGCGACAGCGTCTGGCCGGTGCGCGATTCGAGCACCCCCATCAGCACGCGATATGCCGATTCACTGGCGGTCCCGCCCATCATTTCTTGTCTCGCCCCGGCAGGAAGCTGCCCAGCATCAGCGCGATCGCGTCGGGATTGAGCGTCGCGGCGGCGATCCCCGCCTTGGCGACCGCGCCGGGCATCCCCCAGATCACGCAGCTTTCGGGCGCCTGGGCAAAGACGGTGCCGCCCGCGGCGCGCAGGCGCGCAGCGCCGCTCGCCCCGTCGCGGCCCATGCCGCTGAGCACCACCGCGACCGCGCCGCTGCCATAGGCCTCGGCCACCGAAGCGAACATCGGGTCGGCAGAGGGGCAGCAGCCATTCTCGACCGGGTGGCGGTCGAGCGCGATTTCGCGGCGGCGGCCGCTCGCGACGACGCGCAGATGCGCATCGCCGGGCGCGAGATAGATATGCCCGCGCTCGACCGCCATGCCCGCCGCCGCGACCTGAACGCGGCGCGCGGTCATCGTCGCGATCTGGCGCGCGTAAAATTCCATGAAGGCGTCGGGCAGGTGCTGGGTCAGCACGATCGGCGCGGTGATGCGCGGGTCGAGGTTGGCGAGGAAGGTCGAAAAGGCGGGGATGCCGCCGGTCGATGCCGCGACCGCGATGCATTCGAGCGGCTGGTCGGCGGGAATCGCGACCGGCGCGGCGGGCTGGGCCGAACGCTGCGTCGCGCGCGCCGCCACCGGCAGCATCGGCTGGCTGCCCAGCATCATGATGCGTTCGGTCAGCACCTCGGAAAAGCGTCCCGAAAAACTGCCGCGGCCGGGTTTTGCGAGCGTGTCGCTGGCGCCGAGCGCGAGCGCCTCGATCGCCGCGGGGCCACCTTCGACGCAGTTCGACGACAGGATCAGCACGCGGGCATTTTCGGCGCGCGCCAGGATGTGCGGCAGCGCATCGATGCCGTTCATCCCCGGCATTTCGATGTCGAGCACGACGACATCGACGGGTTCGCAGGAAAGATAGGCGAGCGCATCGTGCGCCGAGGCGACCGATGCACAGATTTTCAGGCCTGCCTGCTGATCGACGATCCGCTCGAGAATGCTGCGCACGACCAGGCTGTCGTCGACGAGCATGACGCGCACGGTGCGCGCGGCGGGAACCTCGGCGGCGTCGTTCGAAATCCTGGGTTGCGGCTGTCCCACGGCGGCGGCCTCAGGCGACGCCGACGAGCTGGAGCTTTCCTTCGAGCGTTTCGCGGTCGAACGGCTTCATCACATATTCGTCGGCCCCCGCCTCGATCGCCGCGCGGATATGATCGATGCTGTTTTCGGTCGTGCAAAAGACGACGCGCGGGCGCTCGTCGCGCCCGTAATCGAGGTCGTTGAAGGCGCCCAGAAACTCCATCCCGCTCATCACCGGCATGTTCCAGTCGAGCAGGATCACGTCGGGACGGTTGGCGCGGCAAAAGGTCAGCGCCTCCAACCCGTCGGCGGCCTCGTCGACCGCAAAGGACATGCTTTCAAGGATATGGCGCGCGACCTTGCGGATGACTTTGCTGTCATCGACGACCAGACAGGATTTCGACATTCTTTACCTCCGACCCCTTCGGGATGATGCCATGTTACGGCGAAGGGGTGTCCAGCCCGTTAATAAAATGCCGGTCAGGCGGCTTTCTGAACGGGCAGCGTGATGAAATGCGCCGGGTCGACGACCAGCAGCGAGGCGCCCTCATGCTCGATCATTCCTTCGGCGACGCGCGCCCAGCCGGGCAGCAGCCTGCCCGCGACGCGCGTTTCGGGCGCTTCGATGAAACAGACATCCTCGATCGCGTCGGCGAGCAGCGCATAGCCGTGATCGGCGACGTCGACGACGATGACGCGCTGGCCGGGCGCCGCCGGGACGGGGGGGAGGCCGATTACGACGTGCGGGTCGATCAGCGTGAAGACGCGGCTGCGCAGCGCGAACAGCCCCGCGACGTGCGGCGGCGCGGCGGGGACTTCGACCGGGATGCCGACGGTCACCACCGAATTGATCGCACGGCTGCGCAGCGCGACGCGGGTGTCGGCGATCCGCGCGATCAGATAGAGCTTTTCCATCATAGCGACGTCCCTCCGACGCGGTTTTGGAGCGCCGCGAGCAGCCCGTCACGGTCGTACCGATAGACGCTGTCATCGTCGGGGCCCGCCGCGGCAGCAGCCGTGCGCAACCGGATGACCGGCACCTTGCCCGCGCCGTCGGCGCATTCGCCGCCCTCGCCCGCTAGGCAGAGCAGCACGTCGGGGGCTTCGTCGCCGGCGGCATCCGCCGCGGCGACGCGGTAGCCCGCGCTGCGCAGGATCGGCGCCAGGAAATTGTCGCCCCAGCCGTCGTGATCGTCGGCGAGGCGGCAGAGCGGCTGGCGCGCCGTCGAAGTCGGGACGCGCGCCACCTGTTGTTCCATCAGCCAGAAGGGATCGATCAGCTCGACCGGCTCGCCGCCGACCAGCACCACGCCGGCGATCAGCCCTGGCGCCGCCGCCGGCTGGGCCGCATCGGGCAGCCGGACGATGTCGATCACCGCGGCGATCGGGTAACAGAGCACGGCATGGCCGTCGTGCAGGCGCAGCAGCTTCACGGCCCCCTCGCCGCCGGGCAGCGCGGCTGCGTGAACCGGGAAAATCTCGTCGCCGATCTGGGCCCGGATCGCGCCGCCGCTTTCGAACAGCGCGCGTGCCGGTACCTCCTCGACCCGCTCGATCACCGACAGGCGAATGCCGCGGACGCGGTCGTTGGTGTCGCGGAACAGCAGCAGCTGCGCCGCGCCGCGCGCCGACACCGCTTCGGCATCGGCGGCCGACCGGTCGTCGGCGCGCCCGGCTTCGGACGCGTCGATCGCCGCGGCGGCCATCATCCCCTGGACGTCGAGCAGCAGCACCGGGCGCCCGTTGTCGGGCAGCGTCGTGCCGGCATAAAGCCCCGTCGCCATGATCATCGGCGCCGCGGGCTTGATCACCAGTTCCTCATGGTCGTGGATCGCCGCGACGCTCAGCGCATAGCTTTGCCCCTGCCCCGGCCGCACGATGACGAGCGCGCGATCCTCGGCATCGTCGCCGTCGTCGCGTTCGCGCCCGAGCACCGTTTCGAGCCGCAGCAGCGGATATTGTGCGCCGCGCACCGTCGCCAGCTCGCCGCCGCCGACGCGGTCGATGCGGACGCTGTCGCTGGTTTCCAGCAGGATTTCGCGCACCGCGCCGCGCGGGATGGCGAAATATTGCCCCGCCGCGCGCACCATCAGGCCGGAGATGATGGTCAGCGTCATCGGGACGCGGAGCAGGATGGTGAGCCCGCGGCCTTCGTCGTTGCGCAGTTCGACGATGCCGCCGATCTTTTCGAGGTTCGATTTGACGATGTCCATGCCGACGCCGCGGCCCGACACCGCGGTGACCGTCGACGCGGTCGAAAAGCCGGGGCGAAACACCAGGTCCAGCTTTTCGCGCGCGCCCATCGCGCGCGCCTCGGTTGCGGTGACGATGCGCGCCGCGATCGCCTTGGCGACCAGCGCGTCGGCCGACAGGCCGCGGCCGTCGTCGCGCACCGCAATCTCGATCTGGTTCCCCGACTGGCGCGCCGATACCGATATCGTCGCGGTGATCCCCTTGCCCGCCGCGACGCGCTCGTCGAGCGGCTCGATCCCGTGGTCGATCGCGTTGCGGACGATGTGGATCAGCGGGTCGCGGATATTCTCCATCATCTCGCGGTCGAGCTCGACCTCGCCGCCACTGGTGGTGAAACTGACCTTCTTGCCCATGTCCTGCGCCAGGTCGCGGACGATCCGCGGCAAGGGCGAAAACAGCTTGTCGATTCGCTGCATCCGCATCTGGCTGACCGACTGGCGCATTCCGGCGATCGAATCCGACAGCCGGTCGAACGAGGCGATCACCGCCGCGTCGGCGCCCGATTCGCGCAGCATCCGGGCGAATTCGTTGCGCGCGAGGACGATGTCGGTGACCCCCGTCATCACGCTGTCGAGCAGCGGCAGCGGGACGCGGATCGAACGCCAGTTGGCAAGGTCGGCGTGAGCATCGTCGTCGCGGCGCAGCTGCACCCCGGCGACTTCGACCGCCGCCGGCTCGGCGTCGAAGATCGCGAGCGCATCGATGACATCGCCATCCTCGCCCGCCGGTTCGGCGCCGTTGCTGCCCAGTACGGCGCAGAGCATGGTCAGCCGGTCGAGGATCGCAAGCACGGCGGTGACGAGCGCCGCATCGGCGGTGCGCTGGCCGCGCCGCACCTGGTCGAGCGCGTCTTCGGCGGCGTGCGCCAGCGCGGTAACGCGCGGCAGCGCCAGAAAGCCCGAGCCGCCCTTGATCGTGTGGACGAGCCGGAAAATCGCGTCGAGCCGCTCGCGGTCGGCAGGCTCCGCCTCCCACGCGACCAGCGCCCCGCCGGCTTCGGAAAGGATTTCCGCCGTTTCGGCCAGAAAGTCGTTCAGCAGATCGTCCATCGCGGTACCGGTGCGCCCCAGAAACTTGAGGCTGCACCATGGCCGACAATGGTTAATGGAGGGTTCGTTTATCGGCCACCGCGAAGCAAAATCGCGCCTTCAGGGGCCTCGCCAAGTTTAACGGACGCAGACGCGCAGCGAACGTCAGCGCCCGCGCAGCACCGCGCCGACGAGCAGCGAGGTCGCGGTTTCGCGCGCCAGCATTACCGTCCCGCCGCTCTGCCGCGCGACCGCCTGCACCAGCACCGCGGGCGCGGTGCGCGAGGTCATCGCGCTCGCCCCCTCGCCCTCGGCGAGGATGCGTTCGACGTCGGCGTCGAGGAAGATGCGGTCGGCCTCGACGTGCAGCGCGATTTCGACCCCGCCGCCCTGTTCGGCGCCCTGGCTTTCGCATCCGATATCGAGCCGGCCGCCGCGGACCAGCGCATCGACCAGCAGCAGCGACAGGTTGAGGATGATCTTGACCGCCGGCTTGGGTAGCGGCTCGCTGCCGATCATCCAGTTCAGGTCGATCGCGCGGTCGCCGATGATCCCCTGGATCGCCGATTTGGCTTCGTCGGCGGGCACCAGCTCGCCGAAACCGCCCGCCGAACCAAAGGCAAGGCGAAAGAATTTCAGCTTGTTGGCCGACGTCCTTGCGCTCTGTTCGAGCAGGTCGATGCAGCGTGCGCGCATCTCGGGGTCTTTTTCGTCGGCGAGCAGTTCCAGCCCGTTGGCAAAGGCGCCGACCGGGCTCAGCAGATCGTGGCACAGCCGCGAGGCCAGCATGGAGGCGAAATCGACGCGATCGTCGGACATGGATGATATGGCTCCCCGCAGACCGGACGTTTCCGGCTCGCGCCTGCTCCCTAAGGCACGGACTCTGGCTAGACAAGCGCGTTCCCCCCATTCCGTTCGCATCGGGCGAAGTCGAGATGCCGATCGGCGATGCGTGTCTTCACGGTGTCTCGAATTCGCTCGACACGAACGGAACGGAGGGAGCCGTATCTTGAAATCTGGCGTGCCAGAACCACATCGGATTCGATGCAGGGGGATGAAGTCTTGACCGTGGCGCTCGCCGACAGCGCGGCCGGATTGCGGCTCGACCGGGCGCTGGCCGAAGCGCTCCCCAACCTGTCGCGCGAACGCGTCAAAACGCTGATCAAGGGCGGGCGCGTCGCCGATGCCAGCGGCGCGATCCTGTGGGATCCGTCGGCCAAGGCTGCGGCATCCGCGACGATCGCGGTCCGCCTGCCCGCGCCCACCCCTGCCCACAATGTCGCGCAGGATATGGCGCTGGTCATCGCCTTCGAGGATGAGCATCTGATCGTCGTCGACAAGCCCGCGGGCATGGTGGTGCATCCGGCTGCGGGCAATTTCGACGGCACGATGGTCAACGCGCTGCTCCACCATTGCGCCGGGCAATTGTCGGGGATCGGCGGCGTCGCGCGGCCGGGGATCGTCCACCGCATCGACAAGGATACCAGCGGGCTGATCGTCGCCGCCAAACACGACAAGGCGCATGAGGGGCTGGCGAAACAATTCGCCGCACACAGCATCGACCGCCGCTATCTCGCGATCGCCAGCGGCAGGCCTATCCCGCCCAGCGGCACGGTCGAGGCGGCGCTCGGCCGGTCGAGCGCCAATCGCAAGAAGATGGCGGTCGTCGCCGAAGGCCGCGGCAAACATGCGATCACCCATTATCGCACTCTCGAGGCGCTCCGCGGCGCGGCGCTGGTCGAATGCCGGCTCGAGACCGGGCGCACCCATCAGGTCCGCGTCCATATGGCGCATATCGGCCATCCGCTCGTCGGCGATCCGGTCTATGGGCGGGTCAAAAAGCCGCTGTCAGAGGTGCTGAAGGCGCAAGGATTTGCGCGGCAGGCATTGCACGCGGCCCATTTGGGCTTTATTCATCCGCTGACCGGTAACAACATCGCGCTCGACAGCGAACTACCCCCCGACATGCGGGAACTGATCGACCAATTGCGCGTTTAAGTTTCGAATGAAAATCTATCTCGACCGCCGGCGCCAACCGCGGCATATTCAGGCTCACGATATCAAAGGGAAGACGCTCTCCAATGGCTAAAAGCAATGTTCCTGCCACGGTGCCAGCGCTTGGCGGCGAAGCCAGCCTGAACCGCTATCTGTCGGAAATCCGCAAATTCCCGCTGCTCACCCCCGAGCAGGAATATATGCTCGCCAAACGCTTTCAGGAGCATGGCGACAATGAGGCGGCGGCGCAGCTCGTCACCTCGCACCTGCGCCTCGTTGCGAAAATCGCGATGGGTTACCGCGGCTATGGCCTGCCGGTCAGCGAGCTGATCAGCGAAGGCAATATCGGTTTGATGCAGGGGGTGAAGAAATTCGACCCCGAACGCGGCTTCCGCCTCGCCACCTATGCGATGTGGTGGATTCGCGCCTCGATCCAGGAATTCATCCTGCGCTCGTGGAGCCTCGTCAAAATGGGCACCACCGCGGCGCAGAAAAAGCTGTTCTTCAACCTCCGCCGGATGAAGAACCAGCTCGAAGCGTTCGAGGATGGCGACCTGACCCCCGAACATCTGACCAAGATCGCGACCGACCTTGGTGTCACCGAGGACGAGGTCACCAGCATGAACCGCCGCATGGCGATGGGCGGCGACACCTCGCTGAACGTCCCGATGGGCGAGGATGGCGACAGCCAGTGGCAGGACCTGCTCGGCGACGAAGGCCCGCTGCAGGACGAGCGGGTGGCCGAAGCGCAGGAACGCGACGTGCGCCACGACCTGCTGACCGAAGCGCTCGAAACGCTGGGCGAGCGCGAACGCCATATCCTGACCGAACGCCGCCTGACCGACGACCCCAAGACGCTCGAGGATCTGAGCCAGGTCTATGACGTCAGCCGCGAACGCGTCCGCCAGATCGAGGTGCGCGCCTTCGAAAAGCTGCAAAAGGCGATGCTCAAGCTCGCCGGCGAACGGCGCCTGATCGGGGCGTAAGGGCACCCGCAATCTCGTCATTGCGAGCGAAGCGGGCCGAAGGCGGCCGTAGGCCTACGAATCCAGAGCGGTTACCGCCACCTCTGGATTGCCGCGTCGCTTCGCTCCTCGCAATGACGCAATGGAGGGCATCAGCTGACGATGCAGGGATGACGCCAATTTATCCGCCATCGCCGCTTGCCTCGCCCGGACGAGCGGCTAGTTTGCGCGCATGTCGACAAAAGCCCGCGCGAAAAAGCGTCAACTCCCCTGGTATCTGCGGCCGCTGAAATGGCTCTTGTGGTTCATGGCCGTCTCGGTGCTGTGGGTGCTGCTCTATGCCGTCGTGCCGCCGCCGGTCACCGTCACCATGCTCGCCGACGGCAACGGCATCACCAAGGACTGGACGGGCCTGTCCGGCATCGACCGCAATATGGTGCGCGCGGTGATCGCCGCCGAGGACGGCAAATTCTGCAGCCATGACGGCTTCGACACCGCAGCGATCGAACAGGCGATCGAGCGCAACGCCAGCGGCAAGCGGCTGCGCGGCGGTTCGACGATCAGCCAGCAGACCGCGAAGAATGTCTTCCTGTGGCAGGGCAGCGGCTGGACGCGCTACGTCCGCAAGGTGCCCGAGGTGTGGTTCACCTTCCTGATCGAGACGATCTGGGGCAAGCGGCGGATCATGGAAGTGTACCTCAACGTCGCCGAGACCGGGATCGGCACCTATGGCGTCGAGGCCGGGGCGCAGCGCTATTTCAAGCATGGCGCGGGCAAACTGACCCCCGCCGAAGCCGCGCGCATCGCCGCGATCCTGCCGCTCCCCAAAAAGCGCGCCGCGATCAGCCCCTCGGGCTTTACCCGCCGCTACGGCAACACGATCCGCGCCCGCATCGGCGTGGTCCGGCGTGATGGGCTGGATGCGTGCATATATAGTTGAGTGCTAGCGGGATGATGACACCTTTGGGGTTGGGGGCTACCATATCCAACCCCTCCTCTTCAGAGGAGGGGCAGTGAGACTTGGTCCGGCGCAGCCGGGCCTTTAGTCGAGCGGGGTGGTGGCCGAAGGCGCACGCCCAGCCTCAAGCACCACCCCGCTGCGACTAACGAACAAGTTCGTAAGTCTCGCTACCCCTCGTCTGAAGAGGAGGGGCTTTCACCGCAACGCCGATCGCTCCCTCTCAACGAACTCTGCGAACTCTGCGCGAAATCTTTGCAGCCTCTGCATGAGCCACCTGCCCTTACCCCCCGCATCTCCGCTTGCCTTTCGCCGCCCCGCTTGCTTGGCTCGCGGGCATGACCGACAGACCGACTCATCTCGACGACAGCGGCGCCGCGCATATGGTCGACGTCGGCGCCAAGCCCGCGACGATGCGGCGGGCGGTCGCCGGCGGGCGCATCACCATGGCGGCGGGCGCGCTCGATGCGATCCGCGCCGGCAACGCGCCGAAGGGCGACGTGCTGTCGACCGCGCGCATCGCCGGGATCATGGCCGCCAAGCGCACCGCCGACCTGATCCCGCTTTGCCATCCGCTGGCGCTGACCAGCGTCAGCGTCGACTTCACATGGGAAAGCGGCGGCATCGCGGTCACCGCGACCGCCGCGACCAGCGGCCCGACCGGGGTCGAAATGGAGGCGCTGACCGCCGCGTCGGTCGCGCTGCTCACCCTCTATGACATGGCCAAGGCGCTCGACCGCGCGATGGTCCTCGGCGACATCCGCCTGATCGAGAAGAGCGGCGGGCGCTCGGGCGACTGGCGCGCCGAATGAGCGACCTGTTGCCGGTCGATGCGGCGCAGGCCCGCCTGCTCGCGCTCCGCGACCCGCTGCCGCCCGAACATGTCGCTTTTGCCGATAGTCTCGGCCGCTATCTGGCGCGCGACGTCGCCGCGTTGCGCGACCAGCCCGCGGCGCGGCTGTCGGCGATGGACGGTTATGCGATCCGCTTCGCCGACCTGCCCGGGCCATGGACGATCGCCGGCGAAATCGCCGCCGGCGCGCCGCCCTCCCGCGCGCTCGCGGCTGGCGAGGCGATGCGGATCTTCACCGGCGCGATGCTGCCCGAGGGCGCCGATACCGTCGTCGTGCAGGAGGATGTCGCCGCCGACGGCCCGGCTTTGCCCCTCACCGGCGACGGCCCCGCGAGCCGCGGTGCGCATATCCGCGGCCGCGCCAGCGATTTTGCCGCCGGCACGGCGCTGCTCGCCGCCGGCAGCCGCGTGACCCCGGGCGCGATCGCGACGGCGATCATGGGCGGCGCGGCGCAGCTTAGCGTCGGCGCGCGCCCGCGCGTCGCGATCCTCACCACCGGCGACGAACTCGTCCCGCCGGGACGCCCGCTCGCCGCCGGGCAGATCCCCGACAGCAATGGCGCGATGCTCGCCGCGATGGTCGCGGCCGACCCCGCCATCGTCACCCTGCCGCTCCACATCCGCGACGACCGCGCCGTCCTTGCCCGAACCCTTGAGGAACTGGCGCGACGGCACGACGTCATCGTCACCATCGGCGGCGCCTCGGTCGGCGATCACGACCATGTCCGCGGCGCCTTGACGGACGCCGGGGGGCGGATCGATTTCTGGAAGATCGCGATGCGCCCCGGCAAACCGCTGATCGCCGGGACGATCGGCGACGCGCTGCTCGTCGGTCTGCCCGGCAATCCCGCGTCGGCCTTCGTCACCGCGACGCTGTTCCTGCTCCCGCTCGTCCGCCATCTTGCCGGCGCGACCGCACCCTTGCCGCACCACCGTCAGGCAGCGCTCGCCGCCCCGCTCGGCGCCGGCGGCGCGCGGCGCGACTATCTGCGCGCGCGGCTCGAGGGCGGAGCGCTCCATATCGGCGCGAATCAGGACAGCGGCCGGACGCTGACGCTCGCCGACGCGAATGCGCTCGCTATCCGCGAAATCGGTGCCGCGCCGCGTGCTGCGGGCGATATGATCGATTACATCGACATCGCTTGACAAGTTCCGCTCTGTTCCACTATCGTTCTCATTATGTCCGGTTGTGGCCCTGACGGAGATTGATCGATGTTGACCGCCAAGCAGCATGAACTGCTTCATTTCATTCAGCAAAAACTCGACGCGAGCGGCATTTCGCCATCGTTCGAAGAGATGAAGGAAGCGCTCGGGCTCAAATCGAAGTCGGGCATCCACCGCTTGATCAGCGCTTTGGAAGAACGCGGCTTCCTCCGCCGCCTGCCCAACCGCGCGCGCGCGCTCGAGGTGGTCAAACTGCCCGAGGGCGGCAAGGCCGCGGTGCGCAATGATAACGACAATATCGTCCCGCTGCGCAAGCCGGCGCCGGCGATGCGGCCGATCGCCGCCAACGACATCGTCGAGGTGCCGCTGCACGGCAAGATCGCCGCCGGCGTGCCGATCGAGGCGTTCGAGGATCACAACAATCTCGCGGTGCCCGCCGCGCTGCTCGGCGCGGGCGAACATTATGCGCTCGAAGTATCGGGCGATTCGATGGTCGAGGCGGGCATTTTCGACGGCGATTATGCGCTGATCCAGAAAGCCAGCACCGCGCGCGAAGGCGACATCGTCGTGGCGCTCGTCGACGGGCAAGATGCGACGCTCAAATATTTCCGCCGCGAGGGCAAGATGATCCGCCTCGACCCCGCGAACAGCGCTTACGAACCGCAGCGCTACCCCGCCGACCGCGTCATCGTCCAGGGACGCCTGTCGGGATTGCTTCGTCGTTACCACTAAGCTGCTCGGGGCGCCGCCACGGATGGCCGTCGCCCCGGCGTAGCGCGGTGACGGCGCGCGGGCGGTCCTTCAGATATAGCGCGATGCCGCCGCTTTCGGCCAGGCTGTCGCGATCGATCGTCAACCAGCGCGCGGAGCATTCGTGCGGCAGCCAGCGATCGCTGATCACGACATCGGCCGCGGCGCACGCCGCCGCCATATCGGTTCCCTCGATCCGGTCGCGCCCCCGCGACGCCAGCACGACGCGCCCGTCCTGCGTCCAGCGGCAGAAATCGCGGTTGCATTCGACATGCGCCAGATCGGCGAACGCCGCCAGCGGGGTGTCGATCCCCGCGGCTTCGGCCATCGTGTCGCGCACATAATCGCCAGCGCGGGCGCGCAGCAGCGCATAATTTCCGTCGGGCAGCGCGGCGGCGATATGTTTGCCGTCGCCGGTCACCAGCACATCGGGGCGCGGTTGCGCCAGCAAGGTCGCCATGCCGACGGCCAGCGGCACCACCCCGGCGCGCCGCCAGCTCGTCTTCCACAGCAGGATCCACAGCCCGCCGATCATCGCGACCGCAAAACCCCACGGCGGAAACACCGGCAGCGTCGCGACCGCGCCGGGCGCCGCCGCGACCCAATGCGCGAGCGCGATCAGCGCCTTGAGCGCCGCTTCGGCCGCCCACCAGAAGGGCGCGCCCAGCCCGACGCTGTCGAACAACAGCGCCAGCGCCTCGGCGGGCATGATGACGAAGGTGGTCAGCGGGATCGCGACGACGTTGGCCAGCGCGCCATAAAGCCCCGCCTTGTGGAAATGGAACAGCGCGATCGGCGCCAGCGCCGCCTCGACCGCCAGTCCGGTCAGGATCAAGCCGCCGACGCCGCGGCCAAAGCGGAAAATCCACGGTTCGGCGCGCCGCGCCATATACGCGCGCATCCACCGGCTTTCGTGCAGCGCGACGATCGCGGTGACCGCCGCGAAGCTCAGCTGGAAACTCGGTCCAGCAAGCGCCTCGGGCCGCCACAGCATCACCAGCAACGCCCCCGCCGCGACCAGCCGCAGCGTCAGCGCCTCGCGCCCGAGCAGGAAGGCGAGCAGCACCAGCAGCGAGGCGATGAACGAGCGGAGCGTCGGCACCTCGGCCCCGGCAAGCAACGTGTAGCCGCCCCCGACCAGCGCCGCCGCCGCGGCGGCGAGCGGCAGCACCCACCCGCGCAGCGCCAGCCGCCAGCTGAGCGCGAGCAGCCGCATCGCGAGCAACATCGTGAAGCCGACCACCGCGGTGACGTGCAGCCCGCTGATCGACAGCAGATGCGCCAGCCCGCTGCGCCGCATCGCCTCGTCGTCGGCCTCGCTGATCGCGCCGCGGTCGCCGGTGACCAACGCGGCGGCCACCCCGCCCGCCGACCCGTCGACCTGGCCATGAATATGGCGGGTCAGGCGCGTGCGTAGCGGTGCCGGCGCCTGTCCGGCGCCGGGCACGCGCGCAATGTCGCCAATCACCGTGCCGACCGCGCCCAACCGGTCGAACCACGCCCGCTGGGCAAAATCATAGCCGCCGGGCAGGCTCGCGGTCGGCGGCGGCATCAACCGCGCGCGCACCCCGATCCGCTCGCCCGGCAGCACCGCCCCCGCCTGTGCCTCGGTGGCGGTAGCGCGCAGCCGCGGCGGTAGGTCGGGCCGCGCCTGCGGGTGCAGGATCAGGCGAACCTGCCCGCGCGCCGGCAAGGCATCGACGCGCTCAACCTCGGCCGAAAAACTGGTGGTAACGGGGTTCGCAAGCACCGGCGCCGCCACCCACAGCGCGCGCCCCCAGATCAGCAGCATCCCCGCCGCGGCGACACCGCAACCGATGGCGACCGTCCGTCCGGACCAGCGTTGCCACCCGATCAGCAGGCCGGCGAGCGCGCCTGCGCAGAGCGCCAGCAGCGCCCCGATCCAGTGCGCCGCGCTCGGCAGCGCCAGCCACAGCGCGATGCCCGCGCCCAGCGCGACCGGCAGCCACAGCGCAATCCGCTCGCGCTCCGCCTCCAGCCGCGCCTCGATCGCGTCGCCCAGCCGGCGCCAGCCGCCGGCCGGGCGCACGGCAATGGGCGTTTGAAGCTGCCTTGTCGCCATGCTAGGGGCACCCCCGTCCCCGCTCAGAACAGCGGCAAGGTGAGTGAAAGAGGCGTTGGTGGCAACCGAAAATCAGACACATTCGACCGAAGCGACGCCCGAAGCGAGTGGCGAGGCGAGCGGCACCGCCGTGGTGACGCGCTTCGCCCCGTCGCCGACCGGCTATCTGCACATCGGCGGCGCCCGCACCGCGCTGTTCAACTGGCTGTTCGCACGCCACCATGGCGGCAAATTCCTGCTGCGAATCGAAGATACCGACCGCGCTCGCTCGACCGACGCCGCGATCGACGCGATCATCGACGGGATGAGCTGGCTCGACCTCGACTGGGACGGCGAGACCGTGTTCCAGTTCGCCCGCGCCCCGCGCCATGCCGAGGTCGCGCACGAGCTGCTCGCGAAAGGCGAAGCCTATCGCTGCTATCTGACCCAGGACGAACTCGCCGCGATGCGCGCCGAGGCGCAGGAAAAGCGCCAGCCGTTCCGCGTCCGCAGCCCCTGGCGCGACCGTAACGACGGCGATCCTGCCGCGCCGCACGTCCTGCGCCTGCGCGCGCCGCAGGACGGCGCCGCGACGATCGCCGACAAGGTCCAGGGCGAGGTCACCGTCCAGAACGCCGAACTCGACGACTTCGTCCTGCTGCGCAGCGACGGCACCCCCACCTATATGCTCAGCGTCGTCGTCGACGACAACGACATGGGCGTGACCCACGTCATCCGCGGCGACGACCATCTCAACAACGCCTTCCGCCAGCTCGCGCTCATCCGCTCGATGAACTGGCGTCAGCCGGTTTATGCGCATGTCCCGCTGATCCACGGCGCGGACGGTGCCAAGCTGTCGAAACGCCACGGCGCGCTCGGCGTCGATGCCTATCGCGACGAGATGGGGTATCTTCCCGAAGCGGTGAACAATTATCTCCTCCGCCTCGGCTGGGGCCATGGCGACGACGAGATCATCAGCCGCGCCCAGGCAACCGAATGGTTCGACCTCGCCCATGTCGGCCGCTCGCCCTCGCGCTTCGATTTCAAGAAGCTGGAAAATCTCAACGGCCATTATCTGCGCGAGGCCGACGATGCGCGGCTGGCGGCGCTCGCCCTGCCGCGCGTCGAAACGCTCGCCGGGCGCGCTTTGAGCGACGCCGAACGCGACGTGCTGACCCGCGCGATGGACTCGCTCAAACCCCGCGCCAAGACGCTCGACGAAATCGCCGACGGCGCGATGTTCCTGTTTCAAACCGATCCGTTGCCAGTGGACGAAAAGGCCGCCGAAGTGCTAAAGGCTGCGCCCGAAGGCTTGCTGGCCGCGGTGACGCAGCGGCTGCGCGGGTTGAACCAGTGGACGACGGAAGAGCTCGACGCCGCCGTGCGGGCCGAGGCCGAAGCCGCCGAACTGGGACTCGGCAAACTGGCCAGTCCGCTCCGCGCGGCGCTCACCGGCCGCACCGTCTCCCCGGGAATTTTCGACGTGCTGCTGCTGCTCGGGCGCGAAACCAGCCTGGCGCGACTTGACGCAGCGCAACATTATCCGGCAGGGGCGTAGCCACTCTCTCGCCCGCCGTCAGAACAGGGGAAAAGCCATGACCGACCAGACCGCAAAAATCACCCTGGGCGACACCAGCGTCGACAGCCCGGTGCTGAAGGGCACCGTCGGCCCCGACGTCATCGACATCCGCAAACTCTATGCGCAGACCGGCGCCTTCACCTACGATCCCGGCTTCACCTCGACCGCGAGCTGCGATTCCAGCCTGACGTATATCGACGGCGACGAAGGCGTGCTGCTCCACCGCGGCTATGCGATCGGCGAACTCGCCGAACATTCGACCTTCATGGAAGTCGCCTATCTGCTGCTCAACGGCGAATTGCCGAGCGGCGACGAACTCGCGACCTTCGACCACACGATCACCCGCCACACGATGCTGCACGAACAGCTCGCGACCTTCTATCGCGGCTTTCGGCGCGACGCGCACCCGATGGCGATCATGTGCGGTGTCGTCGGCGCCTTGAGCGCTTTCTATCACGACTCGACCGAGATTCACGACCCGCACCAGCGCATGATCGCCAGCCACCGGCTGATCGCGAAAATGCCGACGATCGCCGCGATGGCGTATAAATATTCGGTCGGCCAGCCGTTCGTCTATCCCGACAATTCACTGAGCTACACCGGCAATTTCCTGCGCATGACCTTCGGCGTTCCGGCCGAGGAATATGTCGTCAATCCGGTCGTCGAGCGCGCGCTCGACCGCATCTTCATCCTCCACGCCGATCACGAGCAGAACGCGTCGACCTCGACCGTCCGCCTCGCCGGCTCGTCGGGCGCCAATCCCTTCGCGTGCATCGCCGCGGGCATCGCCTGCCTGTGGGGCCCGGCGCACGGCGGCGCGAACGAGGCCGCGCTCAACATGCTGCGCGAAATCGGCCGCCCCGAACGCATCCCCGAATATATCGCGCGCGCCAAGGACAAGGACGATCCGTTCCGCCTGATGGGTTTCGGCCACCGCGTCTATAAAAACTACGATCCGCGCGCGACCGTGATGCAGAAGACGGTGCGCGAAGTGTTCGAGGCGCTGAAGGTCACCGACCCCGTGTTCGAGGTGGCGTTGCAGCTTGAGGAAATGGCGCTCAACGACCCCTATTTCATCGAGAAGAAGCTGTTTCCGAACGTCGATTTCTATTCGGGCGTGATCCTGTCGGCGATCGGTTTCCCGACGACGATGTTCACCGCGCTGTTCGCCCTCGCCCGCACCGTCGGCTGGGTCGCGCAGTGGAACGAAATGATCTCCGACCCCGCCCAGAAAATCGGCCGCCCGCGCCAGCTCTACACCGGGCCGACCGAACGCCCCTATGTCGCGGTGGACAAGCGGTAGGACGATTCGCGCGGACGCATAGGAAGGGGTCGCGATTGCGGCCCCTTTTTTTGTCGGTAACTGGCGGTAACGAAATGACGAATGGCGGGTCTAGGGGTAGGAAACCGACGTTTCATGACCTTGCGCGGTCAGGTCAACAACCGGTCGTCAACGCCCCCTCGTCCTCCGCCTCCGGGTCAGCTTACCGCCGCCGCGCCTTCCATGCGCGCACCGCCGCCATCGCCTTTTCGACATGCGCCTGCGGTTTGCTGTCGGTGTAGGCGAGCAGGATCGTCCCGTCGGGAGCGATCACATAGGAGGTTCGGCTCGACAGCATCGATCCGTCGGGGCGCTGCATCGTCGCGTCGAATTGCGCCGCAACCTTGGCGCCCGGATCGGCGGCGACCGCGAATTTGTCGCGGCACGCCGAGCGCGAAAATTCGGCGACGCGGTCGATATTGCCCGCGGTCACCCCGATCACGCGCGCGCCGAGCTGGTTGAACTTGCCGTTCGCCTCGGCGAACAGATGCGCTTCCATCGTACAGCCGGGGGTGAAAGCGGCGGGGAAGAAATAGAGCACGACCGGCCCGCCGCGCAGCGTCTGTTTCAGCGACAGGCGGAATTCCTTGCCGCCCTGCGCCGCGGTCAGCGTGAAGTCGGGCGCCTTGACGCCTTGCACCAGCGCTGCGATGCCCGCTGCAGGCAGAACGGCGAGCGACAGGCCGGCGCCAAGCGACAACGCAATTTTCATCAGCATCTTCATCGGAATTCCTTCGCCGCGATCGAGGGGCAGTGGCGTCAGGATGCGGAAAAAAGACGGCGGCGTCTACATTGATCGCGCACGCTCCCGCGCTGCGCTCAATGCGGCACCATGCCAATCTCGACGCCGGTTTTGTCGTGCAGCGCGAATTTGTCGATGATGTCGGCGCTGGCGCGATTGTAACCGACGACGTCCACGCGCCGCCCCTCGCGCCGCAGCCGCGCGACGATCTTGTCGAGCGCCCCGACCCCCGAAATATCCCAGAAATGCGCCGCCGACACATCGATCAGCACCGTGTCCGCCCCGTCGCCGGTTTGGAACGCGCGGGTAAAGCGATCGACCGAGGCGAAGAAAATCTGCCCGGTGACGCGATAGGTCGCGGTCACGCCGTCGGCCGACACCTCGCGCTCGACCGCGAACATCCGCCGCACCTTGCCGGCAAAGAACACCCCCGACAACAACACCCCTGCCAAGACGCCGAGCGACAGGTCGTGCGTCGCCACCACCACGATCACCGTCGTCAGCATGACGACCGACGACGTCGGCGGATGGCGGCGCAGGTTGGGAATCGAGTTCCAGCTGAAGGTGCCGATCGACACCATGATCATCACCGCGACCAGCGCGGGCATCGGCACCTGCCCGACAAACGGACCAAGCACCGCCAGCAGGAACAGCAGGAACGCGCCGGCGGTAAAGGTCGATAGTCGCCCGCGGCCACCCGAGGTTACGTTGATCACCGACTGGCCGATCATCGCGCAGCCACCCATGCCGCCAAAGAAAGCGGCCACGATGTTCGCCCCGCCCTGCCCGGCGCATTCGCGCTGCTTGTCGCTGTCGGTATCGGTCATGTCGTCGACGATCTGCGCGGTGAGCAGGCTTTCGAGCAGGCCCACCGCTGCCATGGTCAGCGAATAGGGCAGGATGATCCGGAGCGTTTCCCACGTCAGCGGCACATTCGGCAACGCCAGGCTCGGCAGTCCCTCGGGCAATTTGCCCATGTCGCCGACCGTATTGACCGGCAGGCCGAAACCGATGCTGATCGCCGACAGGATCAGGATCGCGACCAGCGGCGACGGCACCGCCTTGGTCAGGCGCGGCAACAGATAGATGATCGCCAGCCCGCCCGCGACCATCGCATAGGTTTCCCAGCCGACGTTGGTCAGTTGCGGTAGCTGCGCCATGAAAATCAGGATCGCCAGCGCGTTGACGAATCCGGTGATCACCGACCGCGACACGAACTGCATCAGCAGGTCGAGCCGGAGTAGTCCCGCGACGATCTGGATCAACCCCATCAGGATCGTCGCCGCGAACAGATATTCGACGCCATGATCGCGCACGAGCGGGATCACCAGCACCGCGACCGCGGCGGTGGCGGCAGAGATCATGCCGGTGCGGCCGCCGGTAAAGGCGACGACCATCGCGATCGCGACCGAGGCGTAAAGCCCGACGCGCGGATCGACCCCGGCGATGATCGAAAAGCCGATCGCTTCGGGAATCAGCGCCAGCGCGACGACGATGCCGGCGAGAATTTCGCGGCGCAGCGAGGCACCGTCGGTGAACCACTGCTGGCGATAGGAAGACAAGGAAACGGACATTGGAATTCCACAACAAGGCACATGGCGCCAGCTTGGGCGCGAACAGGATTTCATGTGTGATGTCGTCCGGCGGATCGGCGGCCGGAATAGCCACCCGGATTTGCACCGGGTCCATGCGAGTGCGCGCCTCCTAGCTTGGTGTTCCCACCAGCGCAAGCGGGCCGCGTGGCGGGCAATTGACCCCGCGCCCCAATCGGCGCAGCATCGCGGGATGACCCTGACCATCACTCCCAGCGGCCAGTCGTGCGGCGCCCGCGTCACCGGCGTCGACCTGACCCGGCCGCTCGCCCCCGACCTCGTCGCCGACATCCGCGCCGCGTGGCTCGATTACCATGTCCTCGCCTTCCCCGATCAGAACATGACCGACGACGATCTCGAGCGCTTCACCCGATATTTCGGCGGCTTCGGCGACGATCCCTTCATCAAGCCGATCCCCGGGCGCGAACATGTGATCGCGGTCCGGCGCCGCGCCGACGAAACCTCGCCCTTGTTCGCCGAAAACTGGCACAGCGACTGGAGCTTTCAGGCCCGCCCGCCCGCGGGCACCTGCCTGTTCGGGATCACCATCCCGCCGGTCGGCGGCAACACCGATTTTTCGAACCAGCACGCCGCGCTCGACGCGATGCCTGCTGCGCTGCGCGCGAAAATCGAAGGGCGGAGCGCGATCCACAGCGCGCGCGGCGGCTATGCGCCGTCGGGCATGTATGGCGCGAACGACAAGCATCGCAGCATGGACATCCGCTCGGGCGACGAAGCGCTGGCGACGCAGCTGCACCCTTTCATCCGCCGCCACCCCGAAACCGGCCGCGCGGGGCTGTTCGGCTGCGCCGGTTACATCGTGGGCATCGACGGCATGGACGATGCCGAGGCACTGCCGATACTCCACGAATTGCTGCAATGGCAGGGCCGCGAGGAGTTCCGCTACAGCCATGTCTGGGAACCCGACATGCTCATCCTGTGGGACAACCGCTCGCTCCTCCACCGCGCCACCGGCGGCTACGACGGCCACGACCGCCTGCTCCACCGCACGACGATCGCGGCGTGGGAGGGGTAGGGTCGGGGCGAAGCGGCTACTTGGGGGCGGGAAGTCGACGGTGCGATCCTCCCCGGTACGGGGAGGGGGACCATGCGAAGCATGGTGGAGGGGTACGCGGTGTCGAGCGCGGCGTATGACCTCCTGTGCCCCTCCACCACCCTGCGGGTGGTCCCCCTCCCCCTGCGGGGGAGGATCGCTTTAGGTCACCACCGGTCGCTTCCCGCCACGCAGCTACGCCTCCTCCGCCAGCCTACTCACCACCCCCCACGCAATCAGCGCCTGCCCGCCGAAATACAGCGGCCACACCAGCCACAACGTCACGTCCTTCGACAGCGTCCCGCCCTCACCGGCAAAAATGAACAGGTCGCTGGCCAGAAACGCCATTGCGCCGATGCCGGTGCGGTAGCGCGGAAAGCGGCTCGTCCACGCGGTCGCCGCCATGATCGCCACCCCGCCGGTGTACGCAATCGCCGCCCCCATCAGCCCCGCCTCGGCGCCGCGCGTCAGCCCCCAGGCGACCAGCAGCGCCAGCGGCACCAGCACCCACGCCAGCAATTTCTGTGACGACGTCAGGCTGGGCCGCCGGTTGCGCAGATACAATATGATCGCGATCAGATGCCCCGCCGCGAACGCTGCCGCCCCCGCCAGCATCCCGACCGCATCGAGCAACCAGTCACCCAGCGCGCCGAACGCCAGCACCGCCGCGATCAGCCGCCCGTCGCCGCTCCGCGCATTCGCCGCCGCCCACACCGCGAGCAAGCCGACCCCCGACGCCTTCCACGCCCAGATTGCCGGCCCGTCGAGCCGCAGATACACCGCGGCGAAATAGCTGATCCCGCCGACCAGCGCCGCCAGCCACAACCAGCGTGCGCGATCTCCGGCTCTGGCCCACCCCTGCTCACCCATGCCCGCCCCTTTGCATCTTGCCCCGAACCCGCCTAGTGCGCGGCAGATTGGTCGCAAGTCAACGGATAGGGTAAATGGCGGAATACGACGTGCACATCATCGGCGGCGGCCTCGCCGGATCCGAAGCCGCCTGGCAGCTCGCTGAGGCGGGTTTCCGCGTCCGCCTGTCCGAAATGCGCGGCGCCAATATGCCGGATGGGGGCGACATGACCCCGGCACATCAGGGCGACGCGCTCGCCGAAATGGTGTGCTCGAACAGCTTTCGCAGCGACGACGGCGACAGCAACGCCGTCGGCCTCCTCCACCGCGAGATGCGGACGCTGGGCTCGATCATCATGCGCGAGGCCGACGTCCACAAGGTCCCCGCCGGCTCCGCCCTCGCGGTCGACCGCGACCTGTTTTCGGGGGGCGTCACCCGCGCGCTCGAAAGCCATCCCAACATCGCCATCGTCCGCGAACGCGTCGATACACTCCCGACCGCGGGTCTGACCATCGTCGCCACCGGCCCGCTCACCGCCGCCAGCCTGGCGGACAGCATCGGCGCCGCGACCGGCAAGGATGCGCTCGCCTTTTTCGATGCCATCGCCCCGATCGTCTACCGCGACAGCATCGACATGGACGTGGCGTGGATGGCGAGCCGCTGGGACAAGGTCGGCCCGATCGGCGACGGCAAGGATTATATCAACTGCCCGATGGACAAGGAGCAATATCACGCCTTCGTCCAGGGGCTGGTCGACGGCGACAAGACCGAATTCAAGGAATGGGAGTCGAGCACCCCTTATTTCGAAGGCTGCATGCCGATCGAAGTGATGGCCGAGCGCGGCCCCGAAACGCTGCGCTTCGGCCCGATGAAGGGCGTCGGCCTCGACAATCCGCGCACCGGCAGATGGCCATACGCGGTGGTCCAGCTGCGCCAGGACAATGCGCTCGGCACCTTGTGGAACATGGTCGGTTTCCAGACCAAGCTGAAGCACGCGGCGCAGGTCGAACTGTTCCGCACCATCCCCGGCCTCGAAAAAGCCGAATTCGCGCGCCTCGGCGGGCTGCATCGCAACAGCTTCATCCGCTCGCCCGAATTGCTCGACGCCGAGCTCCGCCTCAAATCGGCGCCGCATATCCGCTTCGCCGGCCAGATCACCGGCTGCGAAGGCTATGTCGAAAGCGCCGCGATCGGCCTGATCGCCGCGCGGTTTGCCGCCGCCGAACTCGCGGGCCGCGCCCTGCCCCCGCCGCCGCCCGAGACCGCGCTCGGCGCGCTGCTCGGCCATATCACCGGCGGCGCCGATGCCGCGACCTACCAACCGATGAACGTCAACTTCGGCCTCTTCCCGCCGCTCGCCGAGGATGTGCGGAAGAAGGATCGCAAGCTGGGATATACGCAGCGCGCGGGGGCTTCACTCGCTGAGTGGATGAAAGTCGCGGACGGCGTCGCCGCATAACCGTCGCAAATCCTCCCTGTGGCGAAGCCATGGGGAGGGGGACCGTTCGCGAAGTGAATGGTGGAGGGGCCGCGACGGTAGTGCAAATGCCCCTCCGTCGGCGCTTCGCGCTGCCACCTCCCCATGGCTTCGCCACAGGGAGGATCGATATGCTCAACACTTACACGCCGCCTTGACCGCACGCTTCGGCGCCGTTGTCGCAAACTCCGCCCGCGTCAGGTCGCCCGACTTGTCGCCGTCGGCCCCGGCAAAGCGCGTTCCCGTCGTCGCCGCCCATTCCTCGAAGGTCAGCAGATTGTTGCCGTCCTTGTCGAGCTTGCGAAACGCCGCGGTGCGCGACGACATCAACTCGACGCGGCTGATCCGGTCGTTGCGGTCGCGGTCGAACCGGTTGAAGCGGCGTTCCTCGCGCGACGCCTCTTTCGCCGCGGGCAGGGCCGGCGGCGCCGGTCCGCGCGTCGGCGCATCGGACCCGGCCACCGGGATCGCCGCCAGCGCCGGCGGCGGTTCGGGCAGCACCGCCTCTTCGGCGATCTGCGTATAGCCGGCCCACATAAACAGGCCGCCGGTCAGCAGCAGCGCGCTCGCCACCCCACCGATCAGAAAACGGGAAATCGCCATCCGCCCCTCCGCCCCTTGGTCGGCGACAGGCTATCACGCCGCGGCCCGGCCGGGCAACAATCGCCGCCAATATGGCCGCGAATAATTATCGAACATATTGTTCAAAACTGCACCGGTCATGGCTATATCCGATCAATGCAATATTACCTCCCGTCGCTGAAGCAGATGCAATATCTCGTCGCGCTGCGCGAACACGGCCATTTCGGCCGCGCCGCCGACGCCTGCAACGTCACCCAATCGACGCTGTCGGCGGGGATCCGCGAGCTGGAAACATTGCTCGGCCAGACCCTCGTCGAACGCACGCGCCGCGTCATGCGCTTCACCGGGCTCGGCAATGCGATCGTCGACAAGGCGCATCGCGTGCTGCGCGAGGCTGAAGAGCTCGTCGACATGGCCGCCGCCGCCGCCGCGCCGCTGGTCGGAGAGCTGCGGATGAGCGTCATCCCGACGATCGCGCCCTTCCTGCTCCCCGGCATGCTGCGCCTGCTGCGCAAGGAACGTCCCGCGCTCAAGCTGTTCCTGCGCGAGGAGACGAGCGCGCAGGCGTGCGAATCGCTCCACCACGGCACCGTCGACTGCGTCCTCCTCGCGCTCCCCTATGCGTGCGGCGACGTCGAGGTCGAAAACCTGTTCGACGACGCACTGTTCGTTGCCTTTCCCGGCGACCAGTCCGAAGACCTGCCCGCGATGGTCAGCGCCGACCAGATCGACCCCGCGCAGATGCTGATGCTCGAGGACGGCCATTGCCTGAAGGACCACGCCCTCGCCGCATGCAACCGCCCCG
This sequence comes from Sphingopyxis sp., assembly GCF_050916055.1. Lineage (GTDB taxonomy): Bacteria > Pseudomonadota > Alphaproteobacteria > Sphingomonadales > Sphingomonadaceae > Sphingopyxis. Next base: position 996,350 of record NZ_CP051527.1, on the reverse strand, counting down.
AACTGCGCGCCGGGGCGCGGATGATGGGGACCTCGCTGCACACCCTCGTCCAGATGGTCGACAACGGCCTTGGCATCACGATGCTGCCGCAGATGGCGATCGAGGCCGGTATCCTCGACCACACCGACATCGACACCCGCCCCCTCGATTCGGACCACGACTGGCGCACCATCGCGCTGGTGTGGCGCAAAGGCAGCCCACGCGCCGACGAGTTCAAGATGCTGGCGGATATTTTCCGGGCGCATCGGGGGGGTTAAACCGAACCATCGAGCCCGTTCGTGTCGAGCGAAGTCGAGACACGCGAAGGCATGCGCAAAGCAAGCGTCTCTCGACTTCGCTCGAGACGAACGGAATTTAGCTCACCCCCACCGCTCCGCCCGCGCCGCATCCCCCGCCCGCGCCTCGACCCACGCCACCCGCCCATCTCCGAACGTCTCGCGCTTCCACAGCATCACGTCGGTCTTCAGCCGGTCGATCAGAAACTCGCACGCCGCCAGCGCCTCGCTGCGGTGCGGGCTGCTCGCCAGCACCAGCACGATCGTGTCGCCCGGCCCCATCGCCCCGACGCGGTGGATCAGGGTCAGCGCCGCCAGCCTCCACCGGTCGGCCGCGACATGCGCCAGATCGCCCAGCCCCGCCTCGGTCATCACCGGATGATGCTCCAGGAACAGCTCGGTCAGATCGCCGTCGCCGCGCACCCGACCGATAAAGCTGGCGCTGGCGCCATGGCCGCCGGCATCGTGCAGGTCGAACGCGGCGCCGACGTCGATCGCCGCCGCCTGCACCGCGACGCGGATCATCCGCCCGTCACCGGCGGGAACAGCGCCACCTCGCGCGCCCCGATCAGCGGCGCTCCCGGCCCCATCATCACGCCATCGACCGCGGCCCGAATCCGTTGCGGTTCGGCAAAGGCCGCCGCACCGCGTGCGTCGCGCGCCGCCAGCCACGCCAGCAGCGCGGGCAGGTCGGTCACCGCAGCCGGCAGATCGACGACCTCGTCGGCCACCCCCATCCGCTCGCGGACCCAGGCGAAATAGCTAATCGTCAGCGCCATCTAGTCCATATGCTTCAGGCCGACGCGCAGATAGTCCCACCCGGTGATCAGCGTCAGCACCGCGGCGCCCCACAGCGACGCCAGCCCGACCAGCTTGACCCATTCCATCGCCGGCACTGCGCCGGCCAGGATCAGCGCGCCGAACGCGACCAGCTGGAACGTCGTCTTCCACTTCGCCAGCTGGGTCACCGGCATCGACACCTGCAACGTCGCGAGGAACTCGCGCAATCCCGACACGATGATCTCGCGCAGCAGGATCATCAGCGCCGCGATGACGTGATAACCGGTGATGTCGCGGGTAAAGACCAGCAGCAAAATCACCGCCGCGATCATGATCTTGTCGGCGATCGGGTCCAGAAACGCCCCCAGCCGCGACACGATGCCACGCGACCGTGCCACATAACCGTCAAAATAATCGGTAATGCCCATCAGGCAATACAGGCCGAACGCCAGCGCATAGTCGATCGGCTTGGGCTGGTGCGATCCTTCGACCACCCCGGGCCACAGCAGGAACAGCAGGATGGGCACCGCCAAAATGCGCGACAATGTCAGGATGTTCGGCAGACTGAGCATGATCCCCGCAGACGTGTCCGTTCCAAAATGGGCTTTGACCGCGTCCGCCCTAACCGATAAGCCCCCCGCGCGACAACAATATTGCCGTGACGATCCGGCGTCGTGCGATTTTCAGGCTGCAAAAGTGGATTTTCAATGACCGGTTCCTTTGCGCTGATGAAGCAACGCCGGTTCCTGCCCCTGTTCGCTACCCAGTTCCTCAACGCCTTCAACGACAATTTCTACAAGATGGCGATGGTGATCCTCGTCACCTTCACCATCTACAAGGATCCGGAGACCGAGGCGTGGTTCAACGCGCTGGCGGGCGGGCTGTTCATCCTGCCCTTCTTCCTGTTTTCGGCGCTCGCCGGGCAGCTCGCCGACAGCACCGACAAGACGCGGATGATCCGCCTGATCAAGACCGCCGAAATCGCGATCATGGTCGTCGGCGCCATCGGCATCTGGCTGCATTTGGTGCCGGTGATGCTGCTCGCGCTGTTCGCGATGGGGACCCACTCGACCTTCTTCGGCCCGATCAAATATGCGATCCTGCCCCAGCATCTGGAGGAGGACGAGGTTCTCGCCGGCACCGGCTGGGTCGAGGCGGGCACCTATATCGCCATTCTCGGCGGCACCATCGTCGGCGGCCTCACCCCGCCGCACATCGCGATCCCCGGCATCATCATCGTCGCGATCATCGGCCGCCTGACCGCCAACTATGTCCCCGCCGCCCCCCCCGAAGCCGAGGCCAAGGGGCTGGTCATCGATTACAACGTGTTTCGCTCGTCGTGGCGGCTGGTCAATTCGACGATGCACATCCCGCGTCTGTTCCTCGCGATCGTGTCGATCAGCTTCTTCTGGGCGATCGGCGCCATCCTCGCCGCGCAGTTCCCGCCGCTGGTCAAGAATGCGCTCGGCGCCGACAACACCGTCGCGACCCTGTTCACCGCCATCTTCTCGGTCGGCGTCGCGATCGGCTCGATCATCGTCAACCGGCTGCTCAAGGGCCATGTCTCGGCGCGCTATTCGCCGGGCTCGGTGATCGTCATGGGCTTGTTCGTGCTCGACCTGTGGTGGAACGTCAAAGGCTGGGACCATGTCGGCACCGGCCTGATGAATTGGCGCGACTTTCTGGCACTGACCACCGGCGACCGCATCATCCTCGACCTGCTCGGCATCGCGATCGCCGGCGGCATGTTCGTCGTCCCGCTCTACGCCTTCCTGACCACCACCGTCGCCAAATCGCAAACTGCACGCACCGTCGCGGCGAACAACATCGTCAACTCGGGCTTCATGGTGGCCGCGACCCTGCTGCTCAGCGTCCTGATCGGGATCGGTCTGACGATCGACGACACGCTGCTGATGGTCGCCGCAATGTGCCTGGTGTCGTCGGTGCTGGCATGGAAACTGCATAAGGCGTGCGATTAGAGCGTTGATGGCCGTCCGCTTTGGGTGGGAAGCGGCCATCTAAATCCTCCCCACTGGTGGGGAGGTGGCAGCGCGAAGCGCTGACGGAGGGGGTTGGCGTCGTCACGCAACTCCCGCGTCAGGCCGCCAGGCCCCCTCCACCACCTTCGGTGGTCCCCCTCCCCGCAAGCGGGGAGGATTTTGGATGGCCACTCCCGGCCGCCACGAGACACGTGACCTCTGCACCGCAACGCATATCCGGAAACGAGGCTTTATCCCGCATCCCGCGCCGGCAGGCTCAACGTAAACCGTGCCCCCTGTCCGGGCGCGCTATCGACCGTCAGGTCGCCGTCCATCGCGCGCGCCAGGCGCCGCGCAATGTACAGGCCCAGCCCCGACCCGCCACTGTCGGTGCGCCCCAGCCGCTCGAATTTTTCGAACACCACCGCCTGCTGCTCGGCGTCGATGCCCTGTCCCTGGTCGGCGACGGTCACCGTCGCGCGATCCCCGTCGCGGTCGACGCGGATCCAGATCAGCGAATTGTCGGGCGAGTAACGGATCGCATTGCCGAGCAGGTTGAGCAGCACCTGCAGCACGCGGCGGAATTCGCCGGTCGCGGGCGCCTTGTCGTCGGTGCGCGGGGCGTCGATGCGGATGCCCTTTTCCTCGGCCTTCATGCCGAGCAGGCCGACCGCGCGCCGCGCCAGATCGCCAAGGTCGATTTCGTCGCGCGCCGCCTTGAACCCTGGCCGCTCGATATTCTGCAGGTCGGCCAGATCGTCGACCAGCCCGAGCAGATGCCGTCCGGCATGCGCGATATCGCCGGCATAGCGGGCATAATCGGCGCGGATCGGTCCGTCGAACTGGCCCGAGATCGTCTCGGCCGTGGCGATGATGCGACTGAGCGGCCCGCGCAGCGCGCCGTCGATGCGGCGCCCGAACTGCGGATCGGATAGCGGCAGCGAACCGAATGCGGGGTCGATCCGCGCCGACGCCCCGGCAGCGATCGGCTCGGCGACCGGTTCGGCTCCCGGAGCGGCGGTGCCGCGAAACCCGGTGAAGCGCGCCGTGGCGTCGAACAACGGCTCGCCCGCCAGAATCATCGCGGCCGAGCCGTCGGCGCCGGCGACACGAACGCGCTGGCCGTCGAAACGCGATTGCCGCGCCAGCGCCCGCAGCACCGCAAAGCGGCCGTCGTCGTCGGGCTGCAATTCGAACAGTTCGGACAGCGATCGGCCTTCCCAATCGGTCGGGACCGGCGGCGCGCCGGGCGCGGTGTAGAGCGCGACCAGCCGCAACTGCTGATCGCATTCCCAGGCCCAGCCGTGCGGCGTCGCCGCTGCCGCGCCAGCCGCCGGCACCTGCGGCGCGGTAACGCCGCGCGTGCGCCAGTCGCTGATCTCCAGGCTGGTGCCGTCGGCATCGGGCAAGATGCGGACCAGCGCATGGACGTCGCTATGGTCGTCGGCGGCATGGAGCGGGCGGCTGATATCGCGCTGCAGCCGCTGAGCGAGCGCAACCAGCCGCGCCAGATGCGGCAGCGCCAGCGGCGTACCGAGCGCCGCGCCGGCGCGCACCTGCAGCCGCAACAGCGGCGCGTCGGCGCTGACCAGCGCGCCAAGACGGTCGATCCGCCCGCGGACGATGCGCTCCTCGATCATCCGCCGTCGCCCGGTGAAGACAGGGCATCGGCGCGGGCCTGCAGCAGCGCGGCATAATCGTCGGCGGCGGTGCCGCCCGCCGCGACCGCGCGGTCGGCCAGCATCGCCAGCGACGCCTCGAGCGGCGCGAGCGCGGAGCGTTCGATGCGAAGCGGGGCGAGCAGCGACGGCAGCGCCGCCGCCTCGGCGGTCAGCAGCGCCAGCGCCATTTCGCCATAGCTGCGGTGAGACGCCGCGGCGGCAAGGCCGACCAGCGTCGGCCAGTCGTGGCGGGCGATCGCCGTGGCGGCGGTTTCGGGCAAGGCGCCCGCCGCATCGAGCAGTTCATGATAGGCGGCCGCGGCGCGATCGATCCCGGCGGCGTCGGCGTGGCGCGCGAGTTCGGCGCGCACCGCCTCGCCCAGCCGCGCGGCGAGCGCCGGGTCGCGCGCCGCCGCGACCAGCCGCCATGCGGCAACGTCGAGCAACAGCGCGCGCCAGACGTCGCCGCCAAGGTCGGCGGGCGCGAGGCAAGGGTTGCCGAGCGCATCGAACCGGCGGCGATCGGCGATGCGGAGCGTCAGATAGGCGCGGTCTATCGCCGACATGGCCGTGTCCGCTACGGTGGCGGGGTCTTCCGCTACATCGTCGGTACCGGCGACGAGCGGCGCCACTGCCGCCCGCTGCGCCGATTGCTCGCGCCAGCGATGCTCTTCGGCGCGCGCAAAACACAGCGGCGCCAGCCGGTCGGCGCCAGGCAGGCCTTCGGTCAGCCAGTTGTGCCACATGGCGTCGGCGTCGAGCGCGGGGTCGATCCGCACCGCCGCGTCGGCAACCAGCCGCCGCGCGATGCCGAGCGCCAGCGCCCGCTGTTCCTCGGTCAGCCGCCCGGCGCCCGGCGCGGCCAGAAATGCGGCAAGCTCGCGCAGGCGCGCCGACAGCGTCGGCGACGGCGGGTCGATGCCGGGCGAGAGGAAAGAATCGGCCATTCGCATCCGCCAATACCAGCATGGCGTTAATGCGCGCTAAACCTTGAAGCGCTTTGTTTTAGCTGGGGTCGCCGCTCGCTTCGGGGCGGTGCGCGAGCCGCAGCCAGAGCAGCATCTGCAACAGCGCGAGCAGCGGCAGGATCGCGAACATCAGCGGCGCCAGACCGAACAGCAGCGCCGGCGCCAGCATGATCCACGCCTGGTCGGCGTCGGGCAGCAGCCAGTGAAACCGCCGCTTCGCCCCCGCATCCTCGTAAAGCACCCGCGCCAGCACGATGGTGGCGGCCAGGCATGGCGCCAGCGCGGCTTCCGAAAACGGGGGCATCTGGTGCGTCGGGCCGGCGAGCGACACGAGCCATGGGAAGATCGCGAGCAAGATCAGGGCGAAGGTGCGGATGACGTCGCGAACCCGGTCCTGCGCCGCGCTTTCGGCGCGGAATGCCGCCAGGAAGCGCATCGCCGCGAGGCCCAGCCCGCCGACGATCGCGACCAGCGCCCCCGCCGCTGCAAGCCCGCTCGCCGCGAGCAGCGCGACGATTACCCACAGCAAGGCGGTGCCATAGGGCAGATAGCGCGCGGTCGCCGGCGATTTCACGAGCAGCGGGCCGGCCAGCCGGATGAGCGGCATCATGATCGCCGAACGCCCCAGCCCCATCCCGCCATATTCGACGCGTTGCAGGCTCGACCGCTCGATCAGCGCCGCGGTCGGCCGATCGGAGATCACCGCGATGTCGCCCTGTTCGAACAGCGCCGGTTCGCAATAAAGCCGCCGCGCCCCCGCCTGCACCGCTAGGCGCAGCAGCGTCAGCATCATGTCCCATTCGCCCGGCATCGCCGCCAGTTCGGCGACCATCGGCTGCGAAATCGACGCGAGGCCGCCCCAGCGCCGCGTCGCGTCGATGCGTTCGAACCCCTGCGTCAGCACGGTGTCGCCGGTGACGAGGATCGCCGGCGATCCGGGCCGCGCGATCGCGGCATAATGGGTGCCGCCCGCGCGCAATCCGTCGGCGACCAGAATGATCCGGTCGTCGCCCTCGACCAGCGCCATCAGGTCGGCGGCGGCGCGCACCGGTGTCACCTTCATGCCGCGGCGGCGAATGCGGTCGCACGTCGTCAGCAGCTCTGACGGCACGGCGCCGACGGCCACCGCGATGTGGGTGACGCCGACGTCGGCCAGCCGCGCCGCCTGCCGCTCGATCAGCGTTTCGCCAGCGACGGTGACGAGCGCGCGCAGCCCGCCGTCGGGCACGACTTCGCTGGCGCCGATCAGCGCGATCAGGGCCATCGGCGGGCACGATGATGTTGAAACGCCACAGCCGACCGTCATATGGCGCCGGGCCGGTTTGGCAAGCATCGCTTGTCGCGCCGCCGGGCCGCGTGATACCCCGCCCGCGTGACAGATCGCGGATCGGCCATCATCATCGGCGCATCGGGCGGCATCGGCGCCGCGCTCGCCGACGCGCTCGAGGCTGGCGGACGCCATGACGTCATTGACCGTTTCGCGCGGTCGTCCCCCGCCCCCCACCACATCGATATCACTGACGAAGCGTCGGTCGCGGCCGCCGCAGCTTTGGTTCGCGACAGCGGCCCGCCGCCGCGGCTGGTGATCGTCGCGACCGGCCTCCTTCACGATCCGGAGCACCAGCCCGAACGAAAGCTCGCCGACATCGACCCCGCGTGGATGGCGCGCAATTTTGCCGTCAACACGATCGGCCCGGCGTTGATCGCCAAATATTTCCTGCCCTTGCTGCCGCGCCGCGGACGCACCGTCTTCGCGATGCTGTCGGCGCGCGTCGGCAGCATCGGCGACAATCGCAGCGGCGGCTGGTACAGCTACCGCGCCTCGAAAGCCGCGCTCAACCAGCTGGCGCGCGGCTTCGCGATTGCCGAGGCGCGGCGCAACCCCGACGCGCTCGTCGTCGCGCTGCACCCCGGCACCGTCGACACCGGCCTGTCGGCGCCGTTCCAGCGCGGCGTGCCACCCGGAGCCCTCACCCCCGCGCCCGCCGCCGCCGCCAATCTGCTGCGGGTGATCGATGCGCTGACGCCCGCCGCAAACGGCCGGATTTTCGCGTGGGACGGCAGCGAAATCATTCCCTGAAAATCGACCGAATCGCTGGCATTTGCCGTCCCCGTCGGCTAGGGAAAAGCCACCTCCCGAAAAGCAGAAAAAAGGCCGGGTCTTGACCGAAGAAAATACGCCGACGCCGCCGTTCGAAGACGGCATTTCGCCGATCAACATCGTCGACGAAATGAAGACCAGTTACCTCGATTACGCGATGAGTGTGATCGTCAGCCGCGCGCTGCCCGACGTGCGCGACGGGCTGAAGCCGGTGCACCGGCGCATCCTCTACTCGGCGTTCGAAAGCGGCTATGTCGCGGGCCGTCCCTATCGCAAATCGGCGCGCATCGTCGGCGACGTGATGGGTAAATATCACCCGCACGGCGACAGCTCGATCTACGACGCGCTTGCCCGCATGACGCAGGACTGGTCGATGAGCGTCCCGCTCGTCGATGGCCAGGGCAATTTCGGCTCGATGGACCCCGATCCGCCGGCGGCAATGCGCTACACCGAATCGCGCCTCGCCAAGGTCGCGAACACGCTGCTCGGCGATCTCGACAAGGATACGGTCGATTTCCAGCCGAACTATGACGGCTCCGAATCCGAACCGACCGTCCTGCCCGCGCGCTACCCGAACCTGCTCGTCAACGGCGCGGGCGGCATCGCGGTCGGCATGGCGACCAACATCCCGCCGCACAACCTCGGCGAAGTGATCAACGCGACGCTCGCGACGATCGACAATCCCGAGATTACCCTCGACGAGCTGATGGCTATCATCCCCGGCCCCGATTTCCCGACCGGCGCGTTGATGCTGGGCCAGGGCGGCGCGCGCAACGCCTATGCCACCGGCCGCGGGTCGGTGATGATGCGCGCGACGCACATCATCGAAGAAGGCAGGAACGACCGTCAGTCGATTGTTTTGACGTCGATTCCGTTCCAGGTCGGCAAGTCGGGACTGGTCGAGAAGATCGCCGAAGCGGCGCGCGACAAGCGCATCGAGGGCGTCTCCGACATTCGCGACGAATCGAACCGCGAGGGCGTCCGCGTCGTCATCGAACTGAAGCGCGACGCGACCGCCGAGGTCGTGCTCAACCAGCTATGGCGCCACACCCCGGCGCAGTCGAGCTTCCCCGCCAACATGCTCGCGATCCGCGGCGGCCGCCCCGAAATGATGGGGCTGAAGACGATCCTGTCGGCGTTCATCGACTTCCGCGAAGAAGTGATCACCCGCCGCTGCAAGTTCGAGCTGAACAAGGCGCGCGACCGCGCGCATATCTTGCTCGGCCTGGTCGTCGCGGTCAGCAACCTCGACGAGGTCGTCCGCATCATCCGCGGCTCGCCCAGCCCCGCCGCCGCGCGCGAAGCGCTGCTCGCGCGCGAATGGCCGGTCGGCGACATCGCGCCCTATATCCGTCTGGTCGAAGCGATCGACGGCGAGCTCGACGATAGCGCTTCGTATCGCCTGTCCGAAGTTCAGGTGAAGGCGATCCTCGACCTCCGCCTGCATCGCCTCACCGCGCTCGGCCGTGATGAAATCGGCAAGGAACTCAAGGAACTGGCTGACGAGATTGAGGAGCTGCTGAGCATCCTCGCCAACCGCGACAAGCTGATCGCCGTGATGCGCGAAGAGCTGATCGCGGTGCGCGACGAATTCGCCAAGCCGCGCCGCACCCAGCTCGCCCCCGCCGCCGACGGCATCGACGACGAAGATCTGATCGAGCGCGAAGAGATGGTCGTCACCGTCACGATGGACGGGTACATCAAGCGCACCACGCTCGACACCTTCCGCTCGCAGCGTCGCGGCGGCAAGGGCCGCGCCGGCATGGCGACGAAGGACGAGGATGTCGTCACCGAAATGTTCGTCACCTCGACGCACACCCCGGTGCTGTTCTTCTCGACCCTCGGCAAAGTGTACCGGATGAAAGTGTGGCGCCTGCCCGAGGGCGGACCCGCCACCCGCGGCCGCCCGATGGTCAACCTGCTGCCGCTCGGCAAGGACGAGACGATCTCGACCGTGCTGCCGCTGCCCGAGGACGAGACCGAGTGGGGCAAGCTCCACGTCATGTTTGCCACGGCGAAGGGCAGCGTGCGCCGCAACAGCATGGACGCCTTCACCAACGTCCCCTCGAACGGCAAGATCGCGATGAAGTTCGAAGGTGAGGACGAGGACGACCGGCTGATCGGCGTCGCGCTGCTCGACGAAAGCGACGATGTCCTGCTCGCCACCCGCCAGGGCAAGGCGATCCGCTTCGCCGGCGACGACGTCCGCGAATTCCAGAGCCGCAATTCGACCGGGGTGCGCGGCATGCGCCTCGCGTCGGGCGACGAGGTGATCTCGCTGTCGATCCTCCACCGCGTCGGCACCAGCGGCGACGAGCGCGAAGCCTATCTGCGCGCCGCGCCGTGGAAGGACAATGAAAACGCGCCCACGCTGCCCGCCGACCGCATGGACGAACTCGCCGCGCGCGAACAGTTCATCCTCACCGTCTGCGCCAACGGCTATGGCAAATTGTCGTCGGCCTATGAATATCGCCGCACCGGCCGCGGCGGCCAGGGGATTACCAATATCGACAATATCGCCCGCAACGGCCTCGTCGTCGCCAGCTTCCCCGCGACCAAGGCGCATCAGCTGATGCTGGTCACCGATCAGGCGAAGCTGATCCGCATGGGGCTCGATTCGATGCGCGTCATCGGCCGCGGCTCGGCGGGCGTCCGTCTGTTCGACGTGTCGAACAACGAGCATGTCGTCTCCGCGGCGCTGATCGAGGACAGCGAAGAGGAAACCGAGGCAGAAGAGGGCGCGGCGGAATCTCCAAGCTCTCTTGAGTAATAATGTCGATGGCTAGTTGTGCAGTGTGTAGATCGAATGATGGCTTCGCGTGCAAGGTTACGCCTTCGCACTCTGGGAACATTCGATACGACTGTCCAGTGTGCGGAACATACATGGCCACCGACGAAGTGCTGGACGATTACCTACGCGACGTAAATGGACACCTGTCTTTGCCGCAGCGAGCTGCGCTATCACACTGGATATTTTTAAGACAACCCAAGAGAGGTACCGATGATGTGTTCTGGGTAGACAACGAGCTAGTCCAGTTGGTGCTTGAGAATCGAATTACGTGCCCTACGCCCGCACTGCAGGCAGCAAATATTATAAGGTACATAGGAGATCAAACCCGGAAGACCGGTGAAGCGATCGAAGGGCTTTCTCCGTTCTTCCCTTCCTCTGTTGGCTGCTACTCCAGAGAGGGAGCATGTCAGATAATCGAAGAGCTAATTGAGCGCGGCCTTCTCGTGGGAACCGATGCTTCCACCCAAGATGGACATGACTTCATCGATTTGCGCCTAACGTTGGCTGGTTGGCAAAGCTATGAGGACGAGATCGCTGGAGAACTATCCGGAAATTATGGATTTATTGCACTTAAATTTAACGACGTCATACTTGACCCTTTCCTCAATGACCACATCAAGCCGGCCGTACAATCGATCGGAATGGATCTCTTTGACATGAGAGACGTTTCGCAGGCCGGCCTCATAGACAACATTCTTCGAGTAAAAATTCGAGATGCCAGATTTGTTTTAGTTGATCTCACGCACGACAATGCGGGAGCTTATTGGGAAGCGGGATATGCCGAAGGTCTGGGGAAGCCAGTTCTATATATCTGCGAACGAAAAAAGTTCGAAGAAGCCAAGACTCACTTCGACACAAACCATTGCACAACGGTATGTTGGGACACTGGCAATCCAGACCAGTTTCGAGCTGAATTGATTGCCACTCTCAGAAGGACACTCGAGTCTTGAAAAAAACTGCCTTCAAGGTGTTGACCCCGCAGCAATGGGCCGATTTCGAACGCGAACGCGTGTTCCGCGGCGCCCCGGTCGACATCGCCGACGGCTATATCCACCTCTCGACCGCCGAACAGCTCGACGCCACGATCGCCAAGCATTTCGCGGGCCAGTCGCCGCTGATGATCGCCGAGATCGACCTGGTATGTCTCGGCGAGGCGGTGCGGTGGGAGGAAGCGCGCGGCGGCGCGCTGTTTCCGCACCTTTACGCCGAACTGCCAATCCACGCGGTGGTAAGCCTGCAAAAGCGCGACTGAACCGTCGCCCTCGCCTGCGCGGGGGCGACGATCGCATTCATCGAAGCCGCGCCGCCCTTGGTCGCAACTTGCTTCGCCGGCCCGAATGCCCCTACCACCGTCGCACTTTGCGATTGGGGAGATTTGACGATGCGCCTGCTTTTGACTGCCGCCCTGCTGGCCTCGACCGCCACCCTGCCGGCCATAGCGCATGAGGCACCCGCCGCCCCCGCGGCGGCGTCGAAGCCTGTCCCCAAGGAGGATCTGCTCAAACCGCCCGCCGACGCGGTGAAATATGTCGTGGTGTCCGAGGCCGGCAAGCATGGCGATCAGTGGCGCTGGCAGCTTCCCGACGGCCGCACCGCCTATCGCTGGTCGCAGGAGCTGCGCGGCTGGATCACCGAAATGGACCAGGTCACCACCCTGACGCCCGACGGCACGATCGCCGCGACGACGGTGCGCGGCATCACCATGTCGGGCGACGCCGCCGAGGCGTATCGCGTCGCCGACGGCCGCGCGACCTGGAAAACCGCCACCGACGCCGGCGAGGCTGCCGCGGGCGGCTGGTATATTCCGGCCGGCGGGGTCGGCATCGCCAACGCGCCGCTGATCGACGCGCTCGCCGCCGCCGGCGACGCCGGGCTCGATTTCCTGCCCAGCGGCAAAGGCCGCATGACGCTCGCGGGCCAGCAGACGATCGCGGGTCCGAACGGCCCGAAAACGGTCCAGCTCGCCTTCATCAGCGGCATTCTTCCCTCGCCGTTACCGGTCTGGCTCGACGATCGGCAGCGCTATTTCGCCGACATCAGCTACATCTCGGTGATCCCCGCGGGTTATGAAGGCGCGCTCAAACAGCTCCGCGACGCGCAGGAAGCCGCGACCGCCGCCGCGGTCGCTGGCATCGCTGAACGCTTCCTCACCGCCGCCGCGAAAGCCCCGGTGCTGTTCGACAATGTCCAGCTGTTCGACGCCGACAAGGGCGCGTTTCTGCCCGCCCGCGCGGTGCTCGCGCAGGACGGCAAGATCGCGGCAATCGGCGCCGCCGGCTCGCTCAAGGCTCCCGCCGGCGCGCGCGTCATCGACGGCAAGGGCAAGACCCTCGTCCCCGGCATCTGGGACAGCCACCTCCACATCGGCGACGACTGGGACGTGCTGTCGAACATGGCGAACGGCATCACCAGCTTCCGCAGCCCCGGCACCACCTTCGACCGCGCGGTCGAGGCGACGAAGCGCCGCGCCGACGGCAGCCTCTTGATGGGCGAGCCCTTCATCTCGGTCATCATCGACAAGAAGGATCCGCTCGCGGCGCAGGGCGCCGAGGTGGTGAGCAGCGCCGAGGAAGCGATCGCCGCCGTCCGCCGCGTCAAGGCTGCCGGGCTGTGGGGGGTGAAATTCTACACCTCGATGAACCCGGCATGGATCGCCCCCGCGGCGACCGAGGCGCACAGGCTCGGCCTCCACGTCCACGGCCATGTCCCGGCGACGATGAAGCCCAGCGAGGCGGTCGCCGCGGGCTACGACGAGCTGACCCACCTCAATTTCGTCGTCATGGAAGCGATGCCGCGCGAGGTGATCGACAAGGCGAACACGCGCCAGCGGATGGAAGGCCCGGCGCGCTATTTCAAGGACGTCGACCTCGACGCCCCGCTGATGAAGGGCTTCATCGCCGACCTCGCGAAGCGCCAGACGATCGTCGATCCGACGATTGTCATCTTCGAAGGCATGCTGACGCAGGACGGCGGCACGCCGCATCCCGCCTACGCCCCCTATATGGGCATCATCTCGCCCGTCGTCGAACGCTCGGCGTTCACCAGCGGCGGTTATCCGCTCGTCGAGGGGCTGACGCGCGACGATTATCGCAAAAGCTATGCCAAGATGGTCGACCTCGTCGGCCGCCTGCACCGGGCGGGCGTGCCGATCGTCGCGGGCACCGACGGCTGGGGGATCGAGCTGATCCGCGAGCTCGAAATCTACCGCCAGGCGGGTTTCACCCCCGCCGAGGCGATCCAGAGCGCCACCATCCTCCCCGCCCGCGTCGTCGGCGCCGACCAGCGCACCGGTTCGATCGCGGTCGGCAAGGAAGCCGACATGGTGCTGGTCGACGGCGACGCCTCCACCGACCTCGGCGCGCTGCGCCGCGTCGTGACGGTGGTCAGCGACGGTTATGTCATGGACGCCGACGAACTGCGCAAAGCGGCGGGGTATAGCGCGCGCCCGAAATAGGACAGCGCGTCACCCTGGAATAACCCGCTCGCCCGAATCGATGACTGCTTAGGGGTGGGGAGCGGACGTTTGCTCATTTCTGTACCGCGGCGAAAGCCGGGGCCCAGAGCGTTGGAAAGCTGGCCTTGCGTGATGACGCCCTGGACCCCGGCTTTCGCCGGGGTACACCGCATTTACGTCCGCAACTGCTCGTCAAAGGCCATCCCCCAATCCGTTCGTGTCGAGCGAAGTCGAGACACCCTTCGACCTCACACCACGCCGATCGGCATCTCGACTTCGCTCGATGCGAACGGGGTTAAGTAGGGCAGCTTCTGGTCGTTTGCGGACATCACGCCGGAGCGGTGGCAACCGGTGGATATGGGTGGTTAGCTGCCGCTATTCATCGCGCAACCCGGGCCGGTTTCTGATGGCATCGAACATGTCGATCACATTTAGAAGATCTTTCCGTTCATCGTCGAAGAGGTCGTCATATTTCAGCAAATCATGACACTTTTTTATTAGAATTCGGTCTAGGTGTCTGGCTCGGAAGCGCATAAATACAAAATGCGCGCGCCACTGAAGAAATTCAGAATAACCTACCGTTTCGTCCGCATTTTGGCGCTTGAGAACGGGCCATAGCGCAGCAAAAGCCGCATTGGATACCGCCATCGTCGCCGCGACCGAGTTTGGGACCAGTTCTTCAGTACTCACAATCGGCCTCCTTTGGACACGACCCCGCTTTGGATTAGCCTACGTCGGCGCGGCAATGACTGCAATTGGTCGTTAGCCGCCACGCCGCCCCCGGCCAGCGCGCGACTACCCTCGCCCTCACCCCGTCCCGTAAAAGCGCGCCAGCCGGTCGAGCGCCAGCCCGAGCACCAGTTTGCCCGAGCGCGCCGGCCAGCCGAGACCCTTTTCGGCGCAGCCGATCCCCTCGCCCGCGCAGATCACCCGCCAGCAGATATCGGCCAGCCCCGGCCCCGCCGCATCGAGCGCGCCATGAAAACGGCGATGCGCGTCGATGCGCGCCAGCGATGCATCGGACGCGCGGGTACCGCCGCGGCCCTTGCCCGGCGGCGCAGCATCCCAACGCATCGTCACCCGCGCCGCCAGCCCGGCGCGTTCATAGTCGGCGCGCAGCCGTTCCCCCGCGGCGAGCTGCGCCGCCGTCAGCATCCCGCGCGACGCCAGCCACGCGACCGGGCTTTCGGCGACATTGACCGTCACATGCCGCATCACCTGCGGTCCCGTCTTGCCCGGGTCGATCCGGTCGTCCGGATGGAGGCGGGTTTCGAGGCGGCGTGCGGTCATGCGAATCTCCTTGTCTGCACAACCCGCTTGACACTGGATTATTTTGTAGGAAAGAAGAAACCGATTTGGTTATTGAGGGAATATGCGATGATCAACAGCATTCGCGCCGTCCGCCGCGCCAAGGGCCTGACGCTCGAGGAGGTCGGCGCGCGCTGCGACCCGCCGACGACCGCGCAGACGATCGGCCGCCTCGAAACCGGCACCCGCACCCTGTCGCTTGGGTGGATGAACCGCATCGCCGCCGCGCTCGGGGTCGAGGCCGCCGAACTGGTGCAACTGCCGCAGGATACCCAGCTCACGATCACCGCGCTACTCGGCGCCGATGGCGCGCAGGCGCCGACGCGCGTCGAACAGGCGCTCACCGCGCGTCCGGCCGAGGACATGATCGCGGTGCGCGTCACCTCGTCGATCGGCGATTATCGCGCCGGCGACGAAATCTGGTGCCGCCGCATCGAGGGCGACTGGGCCAAGGCGCTCAATCGCGACCTGCTCGTCCCGCGCCCCGCCGGGCGCTTCTTCTTTGCGCGCCTGCTCGGCGTCGATGGCGAAAAGCTGCACCTGCTGCCGCTCGGCGCCGGCGCCCGGCAACAGGTCGTCGGCAATCCGCCTTGGGCCGCGGTCGCGGTGCGGCTGCTGCGCACGCTGTAACCCATGTCCGTTCGCCCTGAGATTGTCGAAGGGCCGTCCTTCTCTGTCGCGATGAAAGACATAACAGTGCTTCGACAAGCTCAGCACGAACGTGGGAGGGATAACGAATGACCACCCTCCGTGTCCTCAGCATCGCGACGCTGTTCCCCGACGCCGCCCGCCCCAACTTCGGGCTGTTCGTCGAAAAGAGCCTGCGCGCGCTCGCAGCGGAGCCCGGCGTCGAACTCACCATCGTCGCGCCGGTCGGCCTGCCACCCTTCCCGCTGTCGCTCCACCCGCGCTACCGCGCGCTGCGCGACCTGCCGCTGCACGAGGACTGGAACGGGCTGATCGTCCGCCGTCCGCGCTTCACCCTGCTCCCGAAAATCGGCGCGCGCTTCAACCCCGCCGCCATCGCGCGCGTCGTCCTGCCGATCGCGCGCGCCGCCGCACCGGACGTCATCGACGCGCAATTCTTCTATCCCGACGGCCCCGCCGCGATGCGCGTTGCCGCGGCGCTCGGCCTGCCCTTTTCGGTCAAGGCGCGCGGCGCCGACATCAGCCACTTCGGTCATGACCCGGCGACACGCCCGCAAGTGGTCGCGGCGGCCGCGAAGGCCGCCGGTCTGCTTGCGGTCTCCGCGGCGATGCGCGACGACATGGCGGCGATCGGTATCGATCCGGCGAAGGTGTCGGTCCATTACACGGGCATCGACGCCGCGCGCTTCGCCCCCGGCGACCGCGCCGCGGCGCGCGCTGCGCTCGGCATGGACGACGCGCCCGCGATTGTCACCGTCGGCGCGCTGATCGCGCGCAAGGGACAGGCGCTGGTGATCGAGGCGCTGGCGGCGCTGCCCGGCGTCCATTACTGGCTCGCCGGTGCCGGTGAGGAGGAAGGCCGTTACCGCGCGCTGGCCGAGCGCCTCGGCGTCGCCCCCCGCGTCCATTTTCTCGGCGCCGTCGCCAACGCCGACCTGTCGCAGCTCTACCGCGCCGCCGACGCGGTCGTCATGCCGTCGGTGAGCGAGGGGCTGGCCAACGCCTGGGTCGAGGCGCTCTCGTGCGGCACGCCGATCGTGATCAGCGATGCCGGCGGCGCCGCCGAGCTCGTGACCTCGCCGATCGCGGGGCGCATCGTGGCGCGCACCCCGCCGGCGATCGCCGCAGCGGTCACGGAAATCCTCGCCGCCCCGCCGGCACCGACAGCGGTGGCGGCGACGCTAGATGGCCGCTTCGACTGGCCGCGCAACGGCCGCGAGCTGGCCGCACATTTGCGCCGCTGTGCGAGGTCTGACGAATAGTTCGAAGATTACGGCCTAAACGACCGCGCCGTCGTCGGTCTTGCTCGCCACCCGCTCGCCGCCGTCCATCGCCGCGCTGGTGCGTGGGACGAAGCTGTCGGGTCCGACCTTCAGCCAGACCAGAACCGGCGTCGACATCAGCACCGACGAATAACCGCCGATGAACACCCCGAACAGCATCGCGGCGGTAAAGCCGAAGATCACGTCGGGGCCGAAAAGCAGCAGTACGCCAAGCGCCAGCACCATCGCCAGCGTGGTCATGACGGTGCGCGACAGCGTCTCGTTGATGCTGAGATTGAGCAGCGGCACAATCTCCATCTTGCGATATTTCTTCAGGTTTTCGCGGATCCGGTCATAGACGACGATCGTGTCGTTGAGCGAATAACCGACGATCGTCAGCAGCGCCGCGACGCTGTTCAGGTCGAACTGCATCTGGGTGACCGCGAACAGCCCGAACGTCAGCGACACCTCGTGGAACAGGCGCCCCAGCGCCCCGACCCCGAACTGCCATTCGAAGCGGATCCAGATATAGATCGAAATGCCGATGATCGCGAGGCCCAGGCTGATCGCCCCGGTGCGGATCAATTCGCCCGACACCTTGCCCGACACCGTCTCGACCGATCCGGTCGTGGCCGTCGGGAAAGCCTTCTGGATTCCCGATACCAGCTGCTGCCCCGCGCGCTCCGCGACGGACTTGTCGCCCTCGGGCAGCGCGGTGCGGATCGATATCGCCTTGTCCGATCCGAATTGCTGGATCGTCGGCTCGCCCAGGCCGATCTCGCCGACCTTGTCGCGAATCTCGTCGATCGGCGGCATTTCCTGCGCGAATTCGACGCGCACCGACTGGCCGCCGACGAAGTCGACCCCCAGGTTGAGCCCTTTGACGGCCACCAGCGCGATCGACACCACCACGAGGAAAAAGCTCATGAACGAGGCGACTTTCCGCCACCGCAGGAAATCGATGTTGGTGTCGTCGGGAACGAGTTTGAGCAGGCGCATCAGTGTCGCTCCTTAAATATTGATCGTCGTCGGACGATTGGCGCGCAGCCAATGTGCGACAAACACGCGCGTGACGGTGACGGCGGTGAACACGCTGGTGACGATGCCGATGGTCAGCACCACCGCAAACCCCTTGATCGGGCCCGAACCGAACCAGAACATCAGCACCGCCGCGATGACGTTGGTGACGTTGGCGTCGAAAATCGCGCGGCTGGCCTCGGAATATCCCAGTTCGACCGCCTGAAAGACTTTTCGCCCACGCTTCAACTCTTCGCGTATTCGCTCGTTGATCAGCACGTTGGCGTCGACCGCGGCGCCGATCGTCAGCACGAACCCGGCGATGCCGGGCAGCGTCAACGTCGCATTGAACGCCGCCATGATGGCGATGATCAGGAACACGTTAAAGAACAGCGCGATATTGGCATAGACACCGAAGCGGCCATAGACGAGCACCATCAGCGTCAGCACCGCGACGGTGGCGATGATGCCCGCGATCACGCCCTTGCGGATCGAATCGGCGCCCAGTTCGGGGGTCACGGTGCGTTCCTCGACCACCGCCATCTTCACCGGCAGCGCGCCGGAGCGCAGCGAAATCGCCAGATTGTTGGCGGTCGCGACGGTGAAGCTGCCCGAAATCTGGGCGCTGCCGCCCAGGATCGGTTCGTTGATCGACGGCGCCGACAGCACCTTGCCGTCGAGCACCATCGCGAACCGCTTGCCGACGCTTTGCGCCGTCACCTTGGCAAAGGTGCTCGACCCGCTCGAATCGAACCGGATCGTCACGACCGGGACATTGCTCTGCGAATCATAACTCTGCTGCGCGTTGATCAGCTGCTCGCCGCTGATCATCACCTGGCGTCGCAGCACTTCGAACGGCGCGCCATTGCCTTCGCCTTCGGCATAGGGGACGATCTCGCTGCCCACCGGCACGCGGCCCGCCGCCGCTTCGGCGGGGTCGGCGTTGGCATCGACCATGCGGAATTCCAGCCGCGCGGTCTTGCCGATCAATTCC
Organism: Sphingopyxis sp.; assembly: GCF_050916055.1. GTDB lineage: Bacteria > Pseudomonadota > Alphaproteobacteria > Sphingomonadales > Sphingomonadaceae > Sphingopyxis. The sequence continues at coordinate 977,112 of NZ_CP051527.1, read as the reverse complement.
TTCAGCGCCGCCGGATCCTGCAGGCCCGGCACCTGGACGACGACGCGATCATTGCCCTCGCGAATGATCGTCGGCTCGCGCGTGCCCAGGTCGTTGACGCGCTTGTCGATGATGTCGCGCGCCGCATCCATCGCATCGGCCACCGCCTGCGTCTGTCCGGCGCTGGTCGGGGTCATCACGATGCGCGTGGTGTCGACGATATCGATCCGCCAGTCGCGCTGGCCGGTCATCGCCGCGCCCTGCGTTTCGTTGAACAGGCGATCGCGCGCATCGTCGAGCTGCGCCTGGTCCCGCACGAGGAAGCTGATCCGGTTGCCCGCGGTCGACAGTTCGCCGATCGCGATGTCGTCGTCGGGCCCGCGCTCACCGCGCATCGCGGTGCGCACCGTCTTTTCCATCGTGGTCAGCTGCGTCTTGCGCAGGTCGTCGATGTCGGCCTCGAGCAGCAGATGGCTGCCGCCCGCCAGGTCGAGCCCCAGATTGACCTTGGTCTGGACAAAGCCCGGCAGGCTGTCGAACGTCTTTTCGGGCAGAAAGCTGGGGATCGAGAAAATGATGCCGAGCAGCAGGATCAGGCTGATGCTGACGGTCTTCCAGCGGGGGAAATCGAGCATGGTTGGATTCCGGTATGCCGGGGCGTCGCCGCGGGTGCGGCGGTGCCGGGTCAATCGTTGGCGGGTTTGCCGCCGGGCTGGAGGACGTCCGCCAGGGTCGCCTTGACGACCTTGATCTTCACCCCTTGCGCGATTTCGACGTCGGCGAAATCATCGTCGACGCGCGTCACCTTGCCGACGATACCGCCGCCGGTGACGACCTGGTCGCGCGGCTTCACCGCTGCGATCTTGGCGCGATGTTCCTTCGCGCGCACCTGTTGCGGACGGATCAGGAAGAACCAGAACACCACAAAGATCAGCAGATAGGGCACCAGCATCAGGAAACCGGCCGCCCCGCCCCCCGATCCGGCCGCCTGGGTCAGAAGCAATGTCGTCGACATGGATGAAAGACTTTCCGTTCGAATGCGCCGCCCGTTCCCCATGGAACGGCGGCACAGAATATGGCGCGGCGCCTATCACGCAGGGGGCTGACACGCAACCGGTCGCTGCGCCCGCCCCCGTGGCAAGCGCGTCTGAAATGGGGCGGCGGCCGGCGCGTTCAAGACGGGCAGCATCGATATCGCCCGCCCTGCACCGCGCTTCGCCCTTACTCAGGAGAGCCTTGCATCGCCGCGCCAGCCGCGCTAGGGGCCTCGCCTGCCCAATCGGGCCGGTCGGGACGTAGCGCAGCCTGGTAGCGCATCACACTGGGGGTGTGGGGGTCGGAGGTTCGAATCCTCTCGTCCCGACCAATTTTCAACAAGCAAATTCTCGCGAATGGCGGGCAGTGGCCACAGCCGCCGCCCGCGCTCGCGTTTAGTCCGCGGTCGGCGGCGCCTCCGGCGGCGGCGCCCCGGCGCGCGCGCCGCGCATCGCGCCGATTTCCGCCTTGTCGATCACCCCATCGCCATTGGCGTCGACATGCTTGATGAAGGCATCGACCTTTTCGGGTGACGCCATGGTCGCGTCGCCCTGGCGCTGCGCGCGCATTTCGGCCATTTTGGTGACTTCCGCCTTGTCCAGTTTGCCGTCGCCATTGGTGTCGATCATCGCGAACAGGCGGCCGTCGTCCTGCGGCGGCTGCGCAATGGCCATCGCCGGCACAGCCAGCGCGATCGCCGCGGCCATCATCGTCAATTTCTGCATATTTCGTCCTTTTGGTCATGGTCGGCGACGTCGCCGGGATGCCCCGGCGCTCACATGACAGCTCAGGCGTCGCAAAACTATGGCAGGCGGGTTCGGTTCGTCACGGTTTCAGCACCACCTTGCCCACCACCTCGCGCCGTTCGAGCATCGCAAAGCCCTCGCGCCAGTCGGCGAGGTCGAGCGCCGCGTGGACGTGCGGGCGGATCGTGCCCGCCGCCGCCAGCGCGTCGATCGCTGCGATATTCTCGGCGCCGCGGTCCGGAAAACGGCGGCCATATTCTCCCGCGCGCACCCCGACGACCGCGAATCCCTTGATCAGCGGCATGTTCACCGAAACCTCCGGAATGCGCCCCGACGCAAAACCGATCACCAGCAGGCGGCCGCCGAACGCGATGCAGCGGGTCGATTCGTCGAACACATCGCCGCCGACGGGGTCGAAGATCACGTCGGCCCCCGCGCCGCCGGTCAGCGCTTTCACTCGCTCGCGGAACCCCGGTCCGCCGTCGATCACCGCGTCGGGGGCGTGCAGCCGCGCGATCGCCGCGCGCTTGTCGGCGCTGCCCGCCGCCGCGATCACCCTCGCGCCGAGCGCCTTGGCCAGGTCGACCGTCGCCAGCCCGACCCCGCCCGCGGCGCCGTGGACCAGCACCCATTCGCCGGGCTCGACGCGTGCGCAGCGGACCAGCGCGACATAGGCGGTCAGATAGGCGACCGGATAGGCCGCCGCTTCGTCCCACGACAGCGCCGCGGGTTTGGCGCGCAGCGCCGCAGCCGGGACGACGCAATATTCGGCCATCGCGCCGAAACGGTTGCCGCCGACCACCGCGTCGCCGACCTGCCAGCCCTCGACCCCCGCGCCCAGCGCATCGACCTCCCCCGCGAACTCCAGCCCCGACACGAACGGCAGCGGGGGCTTCAGCTGATATTCGCCGCGCGTCATCAACAGGTCGGGAAAATTGACCGCCGCCGCGCGCACCCGCACCCGCACCTCGCCCGGCCCCGGCACCGACACCGGCATGTCGACCAGCCCGGCGCCGGCATGGCCGGGGAGCAATTCGCTGACCTGCAGTGCCCGCATCGAAAAAAGCCTTTCCTACATTGTTCCAATATGGTTCGTTATATACGTCCAACAAACCACAGGAGCGAATCATGCCACGATCCGAACCCGCGCCCGGCGATACCGACGCGCTGATCGACGCCGTCATCAACCGCGAAGGCCGTTATGTAAACCACCCCGCCGACCGCGGCGGCCCGACCTGCTGGGGAATCACCGAAGCGGTCGCCCGCGCCGAGGGTTATGCCGGCGCGATGCGCGACCTTGCCCGTGACGAGGCGGCGGCGATCTATCGCCGTCTCTACTGGCTCCGCCCCGGCTTCGATCGCGTCGCGCTGCGCGCGCCGTTGATCGCCGCCGAACTGTTCGACACCGGCGTCAACATGGGCACCGGGACCGCGGCGGGTTTCCTCCAGCGCGCGCTCAACGCGCTCAACCGCACCGCACGCGACTATCCCGACATTGCGGTCGACCGCGCCATCGGGCCGCGCACCCTGTCGGCGCTCGACGCCTTCCTGCGCACCCGCGCCCCCGGCGGCGAGACCGTGCTGCTGCGCGCGATGGAGGCGCTGCAGGGCGAACGCTACATCGCCCTCGCCGAACGCCGCCCGAGCCAGGAAGCCTTCCTCTACGGCTGGCTCGCCAACCGGATTGGCCCTCATTGATGCTGCGCAGCGCGCCATTGGGCTGAACTTCCCTGAACTTTGAACGCACAGGAGTAATGGAATGAGCATCATCGAAGGCCTGATCGGCCCCATCGCCAAGCTGATCGACAAGATCATTCCCGACCCCGAAGCGCGCGATCGCGCCAAGCTGGAGCTGCTCAAAATAGAGGGCAGCCAGGAAATGGAAGCGATCCGCACCCGGATGACCGCGATCGTCGCCGAAGCGAACAGCGCCGACCCGTGGACCAGCCGCGCCAGGCCGAGCTTCCTCTATGTCATGTATGCGCTGCTGCTGTGGGCGATCCCGATGGGCCTGATCGCCGCGGCACGGCCCGAGATGGCGGAGGGTATCGCGCGGGGCATGAACGCCTATCTCGCCGGCATCCCCGAACCGCTCTACGCGCTCTTCGGGACGGGTTATCTCGGATATACGGCGGCGCGGGCATGGGGGAAAGCAAGGGGGGTGGAGAGTTAGGCCACCTACCAATGCCGTTCGTGTCGAGCGAAGTCGAGACACCCATCGAGGTAACGCCCCACCGAGGGGCATCTCGACTTCGACCAAAGGTCGAAGTTTATCCTGAGCGCCTGCAAGGCAGTCGAAGGGCTCGATGCGAACGGGATTTGAGATGGCCTTATCCCTCCATCACCGACGCAGAGGACGCACGGTTTTTCACGGGTTCACGCGGAGACGCGGAGACGCGGAGAAAAAAATATTCGCGCAGAGATCGCAGAGCACGCAGAGAAAAGAAAAAGGCGGCAAAGCCGCCCATCTCTCCTTCCTCCGCGTCTCCGCGTGAACAAATCCTCTGCGACCTCTGCGATCTCTGCGCGAATCCAGACAAGGACCCGCGTTATCCCTCCACAAGCCCCGCCAAATTCGCCAGCGAGCTATTCAACCCCGCCACATGATCCTTCGCCGAAATCCCCGGCGGCACATGGTGCGCGTCGATCGTCACCAGCGTGCCGCCGCCCTGCCGCGACAGATACCAGTGCATCGCCATCGTCCCCGAAAAGCGCGGATCGTCCGAGTCGAACTCGACCTCCCATACGATCAGCCGCCCGTCGTCGAGCACCGGTATATGCACCGCGACGACATCGCTGTCGTCGTCGCTCTTGGTCTCGACATCGGGGTCGTCGAAGGTCAGCCGCAGCCGGAAACCGCCGCCGGCGCGCAGGTCCTGATGCTCGAACGCCCCGGTCGCGCCCTCGGGCGGCAACCAGCGCGCCAGCTTGTCGGCGCTGGTGAACGCCGCGAACACGTCGATCAGCGGCGCCGCGATCAGCCGTTCGGCATGATCGGTGCGCCGCGTTTTCTTGGTCGGTTTCAAGTCAGCGCGGCTTTGACCGCGGCGACCGCGGCATCGGCCGCGCCGCCGTCGGGACCACCGCCCTGCGCCATGTCGGGCCGCCCGCCGCCGCCCTGCCCGCCGAGCGCCGCGACCGCGAGCTTGACGAGGTCGACCGCGTTATGCGCCACCCCCTCGGTCACCCCGACCGCGACCGAAGCGCGCCCGTCGTTGACCGCGACCAGCATCGCGACGCCGCTGCCGACCTGCTTTTTCAGCCCGTCGACCGTGCCCCGGAGTTCCTTGGGATCGAGCCCGTCGACAACCTGCGCGATGAACGCGGTGTCGCCGACCTGCTCGGCCGCCGGCCCGATCGCACCGCCGCCGCCGCCCATGGCCAGGGCTTTCTTCGCATCGGCCAGCTCGCGCTCGGCCTTCTTCAAAGCCTCGGCCAGCTGCGCGACGCGCGCCGGGACATCGTCGGGCGAGGTCTTGAGCGCCGCCGCCGCGCTTTTCAGCGCCTCGTCGCGGCCGTTCAGCCATTGCCGCGCCGCCTCGCCGGTCAGCGCCTCGATCCGCCGCACCCCCGACGACACCGCCGACTCGCCGATGATCTTGAGCAACGCAATGTCGCCCAGCGCCCGCACATGCGTGCCGCCGCACAGCTCGACCGAATAATGATTGTCGGTCGCCTTGCCCATGCTCAGCACGCGCACCTCGTCGCCATATTTCTCGCCGAACAGCGCCAGCGCGCCCGCTGCGACGGCATCGTCGGGGGTCATCAGCCGCGTCGTCACCGCCTCGTTGCCGCGGATCTGCGCGTTGACGTCGGCCTCGACGTCGGCGATTTCCTCGGGCGTCAGCGCCTTGGGATGCGAAAAGTCGAAGCGGAAGCGGTCCTCGGCCACCAGGCTGCCCTTCTGCGTCACATGCCCACCGAGGCGATTGCGCAGCGCCGCGTGCAGCAAATGCGTCGCGCTGTGGTTGGCACGGATGCGGTCGCGGCGCTCGGCATCGACCGTCAGCTGCACCGTATCGCCGACCTTCAGCGTCCCTGCCTCCAGTTTCGCCTGATGCGCATGCAGGCGTCCGAGCGGCTTGCCGGTATCGCTGACCGAAGCCTTCGCCCCGCCCAGCGTCGCGATGACGCCGCTGTCGCCCATCTGGCCGCCGCTCTCGCCATAGAAGGGCGTCTGGTTGGTCAGCACGACCAACTCGTCGCCCGCCTCGGCCGCATCGACCGGCGCGCCGTCCTTGACCAGCGCGATCACCGTCGCTTCACCCGACGTGCCGCTGTAACCGGTGAATTCGGTGCTGCCGTTCGCTTCGGCCAGGTCGAACCAGATTTCCTCCGACGCCTTCTGGCCGCTGCCCTTCCACGCCGCACGCGCCGCCGCCTTCTGCTGCGCCATCGCGGCGTCGAAACCGGCGCGGTCGACGGCGATGTCCTGCGTGCGCAGCGCATCCTCGGTCAGGTCATAGGGAAAACCATAGGTGTCATAGAGTTTGAACGCGACGTCGCCGGGCAGCGTCGCGCCCTGGCCCATGCCGGCGGTCGCCTCGTCGAGCAGCTTCAACCCCTTGTCGAGCGTCTGCCGGAACTTGACCTCCTCGCGCTCGAGCGTCTCGGCGATCAGCGGCTGGGCGCGGATCAGCTCGGGATAGGCGGCGCCCATCTCGGCGGTCAGCGACGGCAGCAACCGGTACATCAGCGGGTCCTTGGCGCCCAGCAGGTGCGCGTGGCGCATCGCGCGGCGCATGATCCGGCGCAGCACATAACCGCGACCCTCGGCAGACGGCAGCACCCCGTCGGCGATCAGGAAGCTCGCGGCGCGCAGATGGTCGGCGATCACGCGGTGGCTCGCCTGCGTCGCGCCCTCGGCGGGGACGTGCGTCAGGTCGACCGACGCGGCGATCAGCGCCTTGAACGTGTCGGTGTCGTAATTGTCGTGGACCCCCTGCAGCACCGCCGCAACGCGTTCCAGCCCCATGCCGGTGTCGATGCTCGGCCGCGGCAGGTCGATGCGCGCGCCGTCCGGCTGCTGGTCGTACTGCATGAACACCAGGTTCCAGATTTCGACGAAGCGGTCGCCGTCCTCTTCGGGCGATCCCGGCGGGCCGCCCCAGATATGGTCGCCATGGTCGTAAAAGATTTCGCTGCACGGCCCGCACGGCCCGGTGTCGCCCATCGACCAGAAATTGTCGTTGGTCGCGATGCGAATGATCCGCTCGTCGGGCAGGCCGGCGATCTTCTTCCACAGGTCGAACGCCTCGTCGTCGGTGTGATAGACGGTCGCGGTCAGTTTCTCGGGCGCCAGCCCCCAGGTCTTGGTGATCAGCGTCCAGGCATGGTGGATCGCCTGTTCCTTGAAATAGTCGCCGAACGAAAAATTGCCCAGCATTTCAAAGAAGGTGTGGTGGCGCGCGGTAAAGCCGACATTGTCGAGGTCGTTGTGCTTGCCCCCGGCGCGGACGCATTTCTGCGCCGACACCGCGGTCTGGTACGGCCGCTTTTCCAGCCCGGTAAAGACATTCTTGAACGGCACCATGCCCGCGTTGACGAACATCAGCGTCGGGTCGTTGTGCGGCACCAGCGGCGCCGACGGCTCGATATGGTGCCCGGCCCCGGCGAAATAGTCGAGGAAGGAGCGGCGAATGTCGTTGGTCGATGTCATCCGCGCGAATTAGGCACTTTGACGCGGTGCGACAAGCCGGGAAACGCCGATCAGACCGATCGGGCACAACAATCAAAAGGCGGTCGCGATTCCCTTGCCCAGATAACAGGGCAGTTGCTGCAGCACATCGGCCTTGGGCACCCCCTCCTCGATCAGCGCCGCCGGCACTTCCGACGTGTCGGTGCGCACGACGGTCCAGTCGGCGCCGGGCGCGGTGCGATGGACGACGACATAGCCGCAATCCATCGTCCCGTCCTTGCGATCGCCGCGGAAATCGAACGCCGCGTAAAGCCCCGCCGGCTGCCCGGCCGGGTCGGCGTACCAGCTGACGCGCAGCACCCGGAGCGTGCCGTCGGCCCACAGCGTCGGGCGCTTGCGCAGGTTCATTTCCCATTCGAGCCGCGGGTTCGACGCCTGGAACGACAGGCGCAGCATCGCATAGGCCGCAGCATAATCGCGCTTCGCCAGCGCCATCGTATAGGCGGCAAAGCGGCCCATCGCCGCGCTTTCGTCGGCCGCCGCGACGGTGAATGGCGCGCCGTCGGCGCCCGTCGCGCTCCGCTCGACCTCGGCGCCGAGCGGCGGAACCTGCGCCGCAGCCGCGCTGGCGAGCAACCCCAGCGCGGCGAGCGGCAGCCAGCGCCGCCGGTCAATAGCCATAATAGGCGCCGCCCTTTTCGCGCGCGCGCTGCCAGGCCGGTCGCGCGTGGCACGCGTTCACGAACGCCGCGAGTTTGGGATAGCGCGGCGCCATCCCCTGCATGATCGCGATTTCGGCCGGAAAGCTCAGCATGATGTCGGCCGCCGACAGGCCGTCGCCAATGAAATGGCCGTTATCGCCGACGCGGCTCTCCATATAAGCGAAATGCGCATCGAGCTGCTGGTTTATCCGCGGCTCAAGTGGCGCCGCGGCTTCGCCCAGCCGCGCGGTGTAGATGCGCAGCAGGATCGGGGTCATCGCCGACCCTTCGGCAAAATGCAGCCATTCGAGGTGGCTGATATGGTCGTCGCTGCCGCGCTCGGGCACCAGATGCCCGCCGCCGTGCCGCTCGCACAGATATTCGGTAATCGCCCCCGATTCGATGATCACGCGACTGCCATCCGAAATCACCGGCGACTTGCCGAGCGGGTGCACCGCGATCAGTTCGGGCGGCGCCAGGTTGGTCGTCGCGTCGCGGTCGTAAAATTTGACCTCATACGGCGCGCCGATTTCCTCGAGCAGCCACAGGATGCGCTGCGAGCGGCTGTTGTTGAGGTGGTGGACGATCAGGCTCATATATTTTCCTCTCGATGGTCAGGCTTGATAGGGTCCGTTGCGGTCGATCAGCGCCGCCAGCTCGCGCACCAGCTTGGCACCGAGGATCGCGGTGACGTCGCCGATGTCGCGGCCGGGATGATGCTCGACGATGTCGGCCCCGACAATCGGCGCGGTCTGCTTGTGCAATATGGCGAGCAGTTCGCGCACCGTCAGCCCGCCGGGCTCGGGGTGCGCGACGCCCGGCGCCGCCGCCGGGTCGATGCCGTCCATGTCGATCGAAATATACAGTGGGCCGTCCAGCACCGGCACCGCGTCGGGGGTGAAGCTGGCCATCGGGACGATCTCGACCCCGAAGCGCGCCGCCTGTTCGCGGCAATGCGCGTTCAGCGTCCGGATCCCGACCTGCACCAGCCGCACCGCATGCCCCGCCTCGCAAATCCGCGCGAACGGCGAGGCATGGCTGCGCGGATTGCCTTCGAAATCGTCGTAGAGGTCCGGATGCGCGTCGATATGCAGGATCGTCACTGGACCGGCGCACGTCGCCACCGCTTCGACCAACGGAAACGTCACCGCATGATCGCCGCCGAGCGCCAGCGGCACCTCGCCGTCCTCGAACAGCATCGCGACATGACGGCGGATCGCGGCGTCGTCGCGCACTGTATCTTCGGTCAGCGGCAGGTCGCCGTCGTCGGTGAAGGCGATGTCCGTGCCGATCTCCGGCCCAAGCTCGCTCGCCAGATTGCCGCGGTCGCTGAACAGCGCCGCGCGGATCGCTGCGGGTCCACCCGCGGCGCCGCGTTCGAAACTGCTGTTGATGTCGGTGGGCAGGCCGAAAAGGCGGATCGCGGTCATGGCGTGCTTGTAGCTGTTGGTCGGCGGTTCGCAAGGCGTGGCGGCGATGAACTCGTTAACGCGCCCGACCGGTTGCGACCGGAAGCGACCATAAAGCCCTCTCCCCTTGGGAGAGGGTTGGGTGAGGGTGTCTGCGTTTCGCTTTCGCGGGTGATGGGAGATACCCCCGCCGAACCGCTCAGTCCAAACACCCAAAAAAAAAAACGCTTTCCTACATCGTCCGGCTATGGTTCAAACTGGTCGATGGAACAGACCGCGTCACCCCCTCCGCTCCTTGCCGGCACCTGCTACGCCTTCACGCCGGTCGCGCAGCAGCGCCGCCGTGCCGACGGTTGGACGCCCGAGACGCAGGCGAACTTCATCCGCGCGCTCGCGGCGATGGGCTCGGTCGGCCGGGCGGCACGCGCGGTGGGGATGGGCCGCGCCTCGGCCTATCGTCTCCGCGAAAGACCGACCGCCGCCAGCTTTGCCATCGCCTGGGATCGCGCCGTCGCGATGGGGCGCACGCATCAGTTCAGCATCGCAATGGACCGCGCGCTGAACGGCGTCACCATCGTGCGCGTATTGAAGGGCGGCGCGATCGACGTCAGCGGCGGACCCGACATGGCGGTGGTCCACGCGGCGCTGCGCGACGAAGCCATCCCGCCACACCCCCTTAAAGCGACAAAGGAGACAGAATGAACGCGCACGTCCGTATCTTTTGTCGCTTTAAGGACAAAAAAGACCCGCCTCCGGGGCGTATATCCCCAAAGGCGGGTCGCGACCCGTCATCGTCTGGCAACCCGGCCCCGCGGCATGATGCGGGACCGGGGCGCCCGATCAGGCGAGGTCGAACCGGTCGGCGTTCATCACCTTGGTCCACGCCTTGACGAAATCCTTGACGAACTTCTCTTCATGGCCCGTTTCGGCATAGACTTCGGCGACTGCGCGCAGCTCCGAGTTCGAACCGAACACCAGGTCGGCGCGGGTCGCGTGCCATTTTTCGCCGCCATCCTTGCGGTCGGTGGCGACATAGTCCTGATCGTCCGACCCTTCGACGGCCTTCCAGACATTGGTCATGTCGAGCAGGTTGACGAAGAAGTCGTTCGTCAGCTGGCCCGAACGCTTGGTGAAATGGCCATGCCCACGCTCGCCGTGATTGGCACCGAGGACGCGAAGCCCCCCCACCAGCACCGTCATTTCGGGCACCGACAGGCCGAGCAGCGACGCACGGTCGAGCATCATTTCCTCGGTCTTGATCGCCAGCTTCTTCTTGCCGACATAATTGCGGAACGCGTCGGCCTCGGGCTCCATCACGTCGAAGCTCTCGGCATCGGTCTGTTCCGCGGTCGCATCGCCGCGCCCACCGGTGAACGGCACCGCGACGCCGAACCCAGCATCCTTGATCGCCTTTTCCAGACCGACCACGCCGCCCAGCACGATCGCATCGGCGATCGACAGATTGCCGCGCAGGGCGTCGAGGGTTTCGATCACCTTCGCCAGCATCGCCGGCTCGTTGACCTCCCAATCCTTTTGCGGCGCGAGGCGAACGCGCGCGCCGTTGGCGCCGCCGCGATGGTCCGACTTGCGGTAGGTGCTGGCAGAGGCCCAAGCGGTCTTGATCAGCTGGCTGACGGTCAGACCGCTGCTGGCAATCGCCGCCTTCACTGCCGCCACATCGGCGTCCGACGGCATCGTGCCGGCCGGGATCGGATCCTGCCAGATCAGGTCTTCGGCGGGGACTTCAGGGCCGAGGTAGCGGACCTTCGGACCCATGTCGCGGTGGCACAGCTTGAACCACGCCCGCGCAAACGCATCCTTGAACGCTTCATGGTCGTTGCGGAACTTCTCGCTGACCTTGCGGAACTCGGGATCCATCTTCAGCGCCATGTCGGCGGTGGTCATCATCGTCGGAACCTTGACGTTCGGATCCCACGCGGCCGGGGCCATATCCTCGGGCTTCTGGTTGATCGGCTGCCACTGCTGCGCTCCGGCGGGCGAGTGGACGATTTCATAGTCGTAATCGAGCAACAGGCGGAAATAATTCTCCGACCATTCGGTCGGGGTGTTGACCCACGACCCTTCGATGCCGCTGGTGACAGTGTGTTCGCCGATGCCGCCGCTCTCGTGGCTGCTGACCCAGCCGAAGCCCAAGGCAGCGAGGTCACCGCCCGACGGCGCATTGCCGAGCAGCGAGGCATCGCCATTGCCGTGCGCCTTGCCAAAGGTGTGGCCGCCCGCGGTCAGCGCGACGGTTTCCTCATGGTTCATCGCCATGCGCTCGAAGGTTTCTTTCATGTCGCGCGCCGACAGCAAGGGATCGGGATTGCCGCCCGGCCCTTCGGGATTGACGTAGATCAGGCCCATCTGGATCGCGGCGAGCGGGCCTTCGATCGCTTCAAACCCGTTGTCGGGGTCGATGCGGGTCTGGACGCCCTCGTTGACCCACTTGTCTTCGCTGCCCCAATAAATGTCGCGCTCGGGCTCGAACACGTCGGCGCGGCCGCCGCCGAAGCCGAACACCGGGCCGCCCATGCTTTCGATCGCCACATTGCCGGTCAGGATGAACAGGTCGGCCCAGCTGATCTTGTCGCCGTATTTCTGCTTGATCGGCCACAGCAGGCGCCGCGCCTTGTCGAGGTTGCCGTTGTCGGGCCAGCTGTCGAGCGGCGCGAAACGCTGCTGCCCGCTGTTGGCGCCGCCGCGGCCGTCGGCGGTGCGATAGGTGCCTGCGGCATGCCACGCCATGCGGATGAAGAACGGACCATAATGGCCATAATCGGCGGGCCACCAAGGCTGGCTGTCGGTCATCAGCGCGGTCAGGTCGGCCTTCAGCGCCGCATAGTCGAGCAGCGCGAACGCCTTCGAATAGTCGAAATCGTCGCCCATCGGGTTCGACGGGCCGTTGGGGGTGAGGACTTCGGTCGCCAGCATGTCCGGCCACCAATCCTTGTTGGTGCGGCCAAGCAGCGAACGCACGCCGCCGGGCTGGTGAACCGGGCAGCCGCCCGCGGCGTCGATGGGGGTCTGGTCGTTCATGCAGTCTCTCCTCTTTTTCGGATTATCGAATGATGGTGGGGCAGGATGACGCGCGCGTGACGCAGCCGCGACCAGGGGCCGCATTGGCAGGGTCGGCGCGGGCGGGCGTCGAATCGATACCGTCATCCTTTCGTTCTGACCGGGCAAGGATATGTCGCCCGCATCAATCGGCCTAACCGAATATGATGAAATCAGTCATTGAGCGAAACGATCACAACCGCGCGCCGGCCGGATACCAAAGGTCGCCGGTCGCGAAAGCGCCACGACCGGGCGATGCGCGCCGTCTCGCTTGCAACAACGACACGGACCGACGGTCGATGCCATGCCACGCCATCATGGTTGCGTGGCAACAAGGAGAAGGACAGTGGCTGACAACCCCGACCAGAACCAGAACAAGCTGCAGGCGGATCGCGGCGAAGAACAGCGCCGCAAGCAGCAGCAACAGCAGGATGGCCAGAACCGCCAGCCGGGCGGCGAACAGCGCCCCGACGCGAATCGCCAGAACCAGCAGCAGCGCTGACCACCGCCTGCATGAAAAGGGCCGCTCCCACGGGAGCGGCCCTTTTACTGTGCTTGATAAGAGCCGGGCGCGGACTCGATCAATCGAGCGAATCGCCCTTCTTGCCGCTTTCGGCAAAGCCGAGCGTTCCACCCGACAGCGGACTGTCGGCCTTCTTGCCGCTTTCGGCAAAGCTCGTCGTTTTGGGCGGCAACGCTGCGGTGCCGCCCGTCACACTGTCGAGCCGCGTGTCGTCGAGTTCTTCGGCACCGATATTCGGTTGCTTTGTTTTGTCGCTCATCGCCTTGTCTCCTGTGCTGGATTGATTGCCTGGCGACCCATTGATTACTGTTGTTGCACAGCGGCGCTGTGATCGCAAACACATCCGGTAGTTTTTCCAGGCGCTCGCGACATCGCCCGCCCCCAAGGTCAAAAGCGCGCCTTGATCGTCCCGCCCCATGTTCGCGGGTCGCCCGGCAGACCGGTGATCAACCCCGTGTTGCCCGGCCCGACGAACAGCTGGTCGATATAGTTCTTGTCGAATGCGTTGCGGACCCAGGCGAAGACGTCGAGCCCCGCGTCGGTGCGGAACCCGGCGCGAAAGTTCGACAGCGAATAGCCCGAAACCCACGTGTAGGCCGACGGCGACGCGTTCGAAGAAAAGTTCGACCGATAGCTGCCGTCATAACCAAGGTAGAATTGGCCGTCCTGGCCGAACAGCGACGCCTCGCTGTTCGCTTCCGCCCCGAACGAGAAGGCCCATTTCGAAACCCCGGGCAGCCGCTGGCCCGAGATGTCGCAGTTCGGCGGACTGCTCGCACCCCCCGCCAGCTCGGGCGGGCACGGCGCATCGACGAAGCGGACATATTTGGCGTCGGTATAGGCACCATTGGCATAGGCGCGGAACCGGTCGCTGGGGCGGATCGAAAAATCGGTTTCGACGCCTTGGGTGCGTACTTGGCCGGCATTGGCCAGATAGCCGCGCAGCACCCCGAACTGGCCGTTGTTCACATTCGCCTGATAATCCTTGATGTCGGTGCGAAAGATCGAGAGGTTGAGCGTGCCGCGGCGATCCCAGAATTCGGCCTTCACTCCCGCTTCGTAATGGCGCACCGATTCAGGCTTGATCGTCGCCGCCGCCAGCAAGGGGGCGCCGGCCGCGTCCTGCGGGACGCCATTCTGGTTGATCCCGCCCGATTTGAAAGTCTTGGCATAGGTCGCATAGAGCAGGATTTCGCGCCCCGCCTGGAAACTCGCGGTCAAATCATAGCTGAAGTTCCAGTCGCTGAACGACGGCGCATATTCCTGCGGCGTGAAAACGCCGAGCCGCGCGAGCGACACCGCGTCGGTCAGGTTTGCCGTGACCGGCGACCTATCGCCGGCAAAGACCAGCCTCTGGTAAAATCCGTCCTTCTTGTCGTAGTTCAGCCGTACACCGGGCTGGATCGTCAGCCGGTCGCCGAGCTTCCAGCTGAATTGGCCGAACAGAGCCGCGCTGGTGTTTTTCAGATATTGGGTGTTGATCGCGATCAATCCGTCCAGAACCGACGGATCGTTCGACAAGGCGCTCGACGGATTGAGCGTCCAGCGGCTCGACGCCGCGCCATGCTGTTCGGTCCCTTGAGTGTCGATGCGCTGGTGGAAGAGGAAGCCGCCGACCACGAAATCGAAGCGATCGCCGCTGTAATTGTAGCGGAGTTCCTGGGTAAATTGGTCCTGCTGCGACGGGTTCTGCGATTTGGTGACGATCGGCAGGCCGGTGAAGTCGCGGTCGTTCTCGGGCTGCCAGTCCCAATAGCGCCATGCGGTGACGGAGGTCAGCGTGCCGGGCCCGAGGTCCCATTTGGCGCGCAATGCCACCCCGCCGATTTCGTTTCCGGCATTGAGGTTGGCGTCGAGGTCGGTGCGCCGGTCATACGGATCGGTGCTCGGCACGACATAGCCTTGGGCTGCGGCAAGTGCCGCAAACTGGCGGTTCAATGGGCGCTGCGTCGCGCCGGTCCGCACGAACACCGAGCCGCAGCATACCGCCGCCTGCCGGTTCCAGTCGGCCGCGAGCGTGACATCGAG
Organism: Sphingopyxis sp.; assembly: GCF_050916055.1. Taxonomy (GTDB): domain Bacteria; phylum Pseudomonadota; class Alphaproteobacteria; order Sphingomonadales; family Sphingomonadaceae; genus Sphingopyxis. The sequence continues at coordinate 961,996 of NZ_CP051527.1, read as the reverse complement.
ATTGTCGGTCGGCCGCCACAGCAATTGCCCGCGAACGCCGATATTGTCCTGGCTCTGGATCCAGCGGTCGGTGGTGACATTGTAAATCGTCCCGCGCCGGCTGGTCGCCGACACCGCGATGCGCGCCGCGAGCGTGTCCGACAACGGCCCCGAAATCGCGGCCTTCGCCTGTTTGAAATTGAGGTTACCGATGCTGAGTTCGGTCTTGCCCTCGAAATCGAAGCTCGGCTGGTTGGTCGTGATGTTGATCGCGCCGGCGGTGGTGTTCTTGCCATAGAGCGTGCCCTGCGGCCCGCGCAGCACCTCGATCTGGGCGACGTCGAGAAAGTCGAAGGTCGACGACGCAACGCGCGCGTAATAAACGTCATCGACATAAATGCCGACCCCCTGCTCGATCCCGTCGTTGGTGAGCCCGAACGGCGCGCCGATGCCGCGGATATTGACCGCGGTGTTGCGCGGGTTCGAAGAGTAGAACTGCAGCGCCGGGGCAAGCTGGGTCAGCCGGCCGACATTGAAGCTGCCCGTATTGTCGATCTGGTCGCCGCTGACGACCGAGATCGCAATAGGCACGTCCTGCGCGGTCTCCTGACGGCGGCGCGCGGTGACGACGATTTCGCCGCCATAGCTACCGCCCTCGGCCTGCGCCGCAGCGTCGTCGACGGTCGCGGCCGTGTCATCGCCGGTCGCCCCCTCCGCAGCAGAGGCGGGCTGGGCGGCAAATGCAAATAGCAGGGTCAGTGGGATCGGGGCCGCCGCTAAGCGGCAGAAAGTCACGCGATTGGCAGTCATGGCAATTTCCTGTTGCAAGAAAATTGCCACATCCGGTGGTCCGGTCTGCGGCAGGTAGGCGGGGCGCGCAAGAGCCCCCTCGGGAGGTTGTCAGTTGGGGTAGCGGTGGCGCTCGGTCACATCGACCTGCACCAGTTTTCCTTCGTGCACAGTCAACTGGATCGCGCCGAAACGCAGCTTGTCGAGCGCGTCGAGCACCGTCTGCACCGCGCGCGGGGCGGCCTCTCGCCGGTTCGCCGGCGGGTCGTTAGAAGCAGGCATGATCATCCTTTCATTCGCTTGGATTCGCCGTGTCAGCATATTTCAACCTTTTCAATTGACAATGATTGATTTGCTTTCTGCGATGAAAGGACCGGTTCGTGCGCCCAGTCGATAACCGCGCACAGCAGGGTTTCGACTGCTTGCCGACGCCGGGGATTGCGCCCGAGTCCCAGTACTGGCAAAGGCAGCCATGATGACAAAAATGAACGAGCTGATGGCGCGGGGAACCGCACTGCTGGGTAGCGATTACGCGATTTTATGCGGTGCGATGAGCTGGGTTTCGGAGCGCCACCTGGTGAGCGCGATCAGCAACGCCGGCGGGTTCGGCGTGATCGCGTGCGGCGCCATGACCCCCGAATTGCTCGATGCCGAGATCGCAGCGACCAAGGCGCTGGCAACGCGCAACTTCGGCGTCAACCTGATTACCATGCACCCGCAATTGTTCGAACTGATCGACGTCTGCGCCAAACATGCCGTCGGGCATGTCGTGCTCGCCGGTGGTTTGCCGCCGAAGGGCAGCCTCGAGGCGATCAAGGCTGCGGGCGCCAAGGTCATCTGCTTCGCGCCGACGCTGGCGATGGGCAAGAAGCTGGTCCGTTCGGGCGTCGATGCGCTGGTGATCGAGGGGATGGAGGCTGGCGGCCACATCGGTCCGGTCTCGACGAGCGTGCTCGCGCAGGAGATACTCCCGACCCTCGCCGATGAAGTCCCGGTGTTCGTCGCCGGCGGCATCGGCCGCGGCGAGGCGATCGCCGCCTATCTGGAAATGGGTGCCTCGGGCGTCCAGCTCGGCACCCGCTTCGTGTGCGCGACCGAAAGCATCGCGCACCCCAATTTCAAGAAAGCGTTCATCCGCGCCTCGGCGCGTGAGGCGGTCGCCAGCGTCCAGATCGACCCGCGCCTCCCGGTGATCCCGGTCCGCGCGCTCAAAAATGCGGGTACCGAAGCCTTCACCGCCAAGCAGCGCGAGGTCGCCAACCGGCTCGACGGCGGGATCGTCGACATGGGCGAAGCGCAGCTTGAAATCGAACATTATTGGGCCGGTGCACTGCGCCGCGCGGTGATCGACGGCGACGTCGAAAACGGTTCGTTAATGGCGGGGCAATCTGTGGGTATGGTAACGCAGGAAGAGAGCGTCGCCGACATTGTCGCAACCTTGGTGCAGCAGGCCGAAACGGCATTGCGCGCCCGGAGCTGAAGCCGCATGATTTGGCGGTTGGGGAGAGTATCATGAATTTGTCGCGCAAGATCATCGTGGCCGGATTGCTGGCGAGCGTCGCCGCCTGCGCGCCGAAACCACCGCCGCCCCCGCCCCCGCCGCCGCCCGAACCCGTGGTGATCATCGTGCCGCCGCGGCCGACCCCGCCGGGATATGCGGCGCTGACCCAGATCCTGCCCGGCCGCGCGCTAGACGGCCGCTTCGTGACCGCGAACAGCAACCTGACCGGCGACCGCGCCTTCTGGCAGCTCAAGATCGGACTCAATGTCGCGGCGATCGGGTGTCGCGGACTTGAGGAGGCGACGCTGGTCGCGGCTTACAACAATATCATCAAGACACACGGCAAGATCATCAAATCGACCGAGAAAGCGGTGATTTCCGAACTCGGCAAGCAAAATGGCAACAACGGCATCGCCGCGCGCGATCGCCTGTCGACCCAGTTGTTCAACTATTTCGCGCAGCCGCCGGCGCAGCGCGATTTTTGCCCGCGCGCCAACGAAATCGCCCAGCTGGTTTCGACCACGCCGACCGACGATGTCGTCGCGCAGGCCCCGCTGCACCTCGCGCGGCTCGACCAGCCGTTCCTCGATTTCTATGAAGCCTATGCGCGATATCAAACCGACGTCCGCGCATGGGACGCAAAATATGCCCCGCCGCCGCCGATCATGAGCGCGCCGGCGCCGCTGGCCGCGCCGGGCCCGGCTCCGGTCGGGCCGACCGATCCCGCCGCGACGGGGGGTATGGCGCCCGCCGCGGCGGTGACGCCGACGGGCACCAACTGACGCCGCCGCGGCGGCCACCTTGTCGCTGCACGGGCAATGGCGTTGACGTTCGGCTTCTGTTAGCAGGGCGTCGATGACCAACGCCCCACTCCCGCCTTCGACCGCCGCCCAGTCAGCCCGCACCATCCTGACCCGGTTGCACGAGGTCATGGCGTCGCGCACCAATGCGCAGGGAAAGCTTAATCGCGTCGTCGGCATCATCGGCGAATGCCTCGACAGCGAGGTGTGCTCGATCTATCTGCTGCGCGACGGCGCGCTCGAACTTTACGCGACGCGCGGGCTTAAGCAGGAGGCGGTGCACGTGACCCGCCTCGGGCTTGGCGAGGGGCTGGTCGGGATGATCGCCGACCAGATCGAAACGCTGAACCTCGACGAGGCGGCGGCGCACCCCGACTTCTCCTATCGCCCCGAAACCGGCGAAGAGTTGTTCCACAGCTTCGCCGGCGTCCCGATCATCCGCCGCGAGCGCGCCGTCGGCGTGCTTTGCGTCCAGCACGCCGACCCGCGCCGGTACGAAGAGATCGAGATCGAGACGCTGCAGACCGTGGCGATGGTGCTGTCCGAACTCATTTCCAACGCCGACCTTGTCGATACCGCGGCGCGCACCGATGCCGCGGCCGCCGACCAGTCGGCACAGCGGCTGAACGGTCAAAAGCTGGTCGACGGCATGGGCGCCGGCATTGCGGTCTTTCATCAGCCGCGCATCACCATCGAACATACCGTCGCCGACGACACCGAGGCCGAGCGCCATCGCGTGTATGCTGCGTTCGACAAGATGCGCGCGCAAATCGACCGCATGGCGAGCCAGGCCGATTTCGGCGTCGGCGGCGAGCATGAAGAGGTGCTCGATACCTATAAGATGTTCGCCTATGACGAAGGGTGGTCGCGCCGGATCAACGAGGCGATCGACAGCGGTCTGACCGCCGAGGCAGCGATCGAGCGCGTCCAGCAGCGCACCCGGATGCGGATGCGCCAGATCGACGACCCGCTGCTGCGCGACCGCATGCACGATCTGGAGGATCTGTCGAACCGGCTGATCCGCATTGTGTCGGGGCAGATGGGGACCGCGGCGCAGATGGGCCTCAGGCACGATTCGATACTGATCGCCCGCAACCTTGGCCCGGCGGAACTGCTCGAATATGACCGGCGCCGGCTGAAGGGCGTCGTCCTCGAAGAAGGCTCGCTGACCGCGCACGTCATCATCGTCGCGCGCGCCATGGGGGTGCCAGTGCTCGGCCGGGTCAACGACGTGCGCGCCTCGATCCGCGAGGGCGACCTGCTGCTGCTCGATGCCGCGGCCGGCGCGCTGCATGTCCGTCCGACGCAAGCGGTACAGGACGCCTTCGACGCCAAGCTTGAGATTTCGCAGAAGCGCCGCGCCAATCTGGCGTCGCTGCGCGATATGCCGGCGGTCACCCTCGACGGGGTGCCGATCGAGTTGATGATCAACGCCGGTCTGCGCGAGGATATCGCGGCGCTCGACCTGACGGGCGCGCGCGGCATCGGCCTGTTTCGCACCGAATTCCAGTTCCTCGTTTCGGCCACCCTGCCCTCGCGCGAGCGGCAGCAGCGGCTGTATCGCGACGTGCTCGACGCCGCGGGCGACCGCCCGGTCATTTTCCGCACCGTGGACATCGGCGGCGACAAGGCGCTGCCGTACATGAACGTCGACACGGTGCTGGAGGAAAATCCCGCGATGGGCTGGCGTGCGCTGCGTCTCGCGCTCGAACGCGAGGGGCTGCTGAAGGTCCAGGCCCGCGCGCTGATGGAGGCCGCCGCCGGCCGGACGCTGAACGTGATGTTCCCGATGGTGTCCGAACCGTGGGAATATGAGGCGGCGCGCGCCCTGTTCGTGGGCCAGCGGGCATGGCTTGCCAGCCACAACAAGAAATTGCCGGTCGCGATCCGCTATGGCGCGATGCTCGAAGTGCCGGGGCTCGTCGAAACGCTCGACCTGATGCTGCCGCATCTCGACTTCCTGTCGATCGGCACCAACGACCTGACCCAGTTCCTGTTCGCCGCCGACCGCGCGCACCCGCGGCTGGCCGAGCGCTACGACTGGCTGTCGCCGATCGTGATGCGCTATCTGGCGCGGGTCGTGAAGATCGTCGGGGGGACCCGGGTCGCACTCGGCGTTTGCGGCGAGATGGGCGGGCGACCACTGGAGGCGATGGCCCTGCTCGGCGTGGGCATCGAACGGCTGTCGATCACACCGGCGGGGGTCGGCCCGGTCAAGGCAATGATCCGGTCGCTCGACCTTGGCAAGCTGCGCGCCGACATTCCGCAGATCTTGGCACAGCCTTCGTCGGACCCGCGCGGCCAGTATCGGGCTTGGGCCGACAAGCACCGCGTCGATCTGGGCGATTGACCCACAGGGTAATTGCGCGACGGGCGATGTTTATGGTATGTTCTCTTCGCGAAGTTTGAGGAGAGAGCGATGACCGATTCCCGTGCCAGCGGCCAATGCCATTGCGGCGCCATCCGCTATTCGATGCCGACGACCGTCGTCCACCATGCGCTGTGCAACTGCCAGGACTGCCGCCGCCATTCGGGGGCGCCGCTCGTCGGTTGGGCGCTCGTCGGAGCGACGGAACTCGAGGTTAGCGGCACCCCGAAAATCTATGCCTCGTCGGAGCAGGGGCGCCGCCATTTCTGCGGCGATTGCGGTACCGGACTCTTCTACACGAACGAGGCGATTTTTCCCGGCCAGATCGACGTCCAGTCGGCAACGCTCGACGACCCAGACCTGATCCCGGCGCAGGTGCAGATCCAGACCGCCGAGCGCATCGGGTGGATGGCAAAGCTCGGCGAGTTGCCAGCGTTCGAGCGCTATCCGGGCTAGCGCGCCGAACCGGCGTCGGCAGCGACGACCGCGCGGATGAGCGCCGCAATGTCGAGCCGTTCGGCGGCATCGTCGTACCCCTGCCGCACGACGATCAGCTTTCGCGACGGGATGACGATGAGATATTGGCCGCGGTTGCCGAAGGCGCCAAAGGCGTCGGCGGGGATGCCGTCCGATGTGTCGAGCAACCAGAACCCCGCGCCATAGCCGAACGGCCCATCGGGCTGCGGCCCGCTCCGCGCCGTCACGAAGCGACGCCAGTCGGCGGGCAGCAGGCGCTCGCCGTTCCACAGCCCGTCGTTTTGATAGAGCAGGCCGAGCCGCGCGAGGTCGCGCGCGGTGGTCGAGACCTGGCTCGACAGGATATAGTCGCCGTCCTTGTCGCGCTCGACGAAGGTGCGCGTCATGCCCAACCGGTCGAAGAAGCGCGCGGGATCGAGCGGCTCAGCGGCTTTGGATTGCGCAGCCCTGAGCGACTGGACGGCGAGCAGCGTATCGTTGTTGGCGTAGCGATAGCGGCTGCCCGGCGGGTTCAGCAGCGGCCATTGCGTCGTCCACTGGCGCACCGACGCCCCGCCCATGTAGATTGCGTCGCTGCGATTGCCCGCGGTGTCGCTGGTCAGTCCGCTCGCCATGCGCATCAGCTGATCGGTGGTGATCGCGGCGCGCGGGTCGCCGGGGGTCTGCCATGCTTCGATCGCTGCCGGCACGGTCACGTCGATCCGGCCCTGCAGCACCGTATGGCCGATCAGCGTCGCGGCCATCGACTTGGCGACCGAAAAGGTGCGCTGGGCGGTGTGCTGGCCATGCCCCGGCTGGTACCATTCGAGCGCGATCCGGCCGTCCTTGACGATCAGCAGCGAACTCGACCGCCCGCCAAACGTTGCGAGCCGCGCCGCTACCGGAGCGAATGAGGCGCGCATCCGCCCGCTCGCCGCCAGCGCATTGCGGTCGCCCAGCGGCCACGGCTGCTCGTCGAGATCGGCGCGCGCCGGGTTGCGTAGTCCATCGTTCCGCGTCGGCTCGGCCCCGATCGGCAGGGTCACGCACCCTTCGCGGCGGTCCCACATTGCGATGCGCGGCGGCATATCGTCGCGGTAGCGCACGCTGACCCGCTTCCCCGCGGCGTCGATATCGGCCTTGAGCGCGCGGACGTCGGGCTCGATTTCCGGATAGATGTGGGTCAGTTCGTCGCGCTCGATATCGGGAAGCGCCTTGCCGGCGCCGTTCCACAGCGACGAGCAGGTGAACGCCGCACGATAACCCGCCGCCCACGCTCGGTGGATATCGGCGTTTGGATCCGCAGCTGTCGCCGCGGCGCCCATGAAAAGCAGCGCGAAACCCAGCATAACGCCGCCCATGACGGGCACGCGATCAATGGGCTTTGCGCGATCGTCAGACTTCGGCATCTTCGCTTCCCCCTTCACGCCTTCCCGCCCCGCCGTTCGTCCCACCAGGCGAGCCGCTCGGCGATCCGCTTTTCGAAACCCCGGTCGACGGGGCGATAGAAGGACGCGGCTTCCATGCCCTCGGGCCAGTAATTGTCGCCCGAAAACCCTTCGGGTGCATCATGATCATAGCTGTAGCCCGCACCATAGCCGAGGTCCTTCATCAGCTTTGTCGGCGCGTTGAGGATGTTCGCGGGCGGTGCGAGCGACCCGGTCTCGCGCGCTGCCGCCCACGCTGCCTTCTGCGCCGCATAAGCGGCGTTCGACTTCGGCGCGGTGGCGCAATAGAGGCAGGCCTGGACGATCGCCAGTTCGCCCTCGGGCGATCCGAGGAATTGATAGGCATCTTTCGCGGCTAGGCACTGGACCAGCGCCTGCGGGTCGGCGAGGCCGACATCCTCGCTCGCGAACCGCACGATGCGGCGCAGGACGTACAACGGCTCCTCGCCCGCCACGAGCATCCGCGCCAGCCAATAGAGCGACGCCTGCGGATCGGACCCGCGCATCGCCTTGTGCAGCGCCGAGATCAGGTTGTAATGGCCGTCGCGATCCTTGTCATAGACCGGCATCCGGCGGTGGAGAAACTGCGCCAGCTCGGCGGGATCGAGCGGGGTGTCGATCGCCGCCGCGAACAGCGTTTCGACCTGGTTGAGCAGAAACCGCCCGTCACCGTCGGCGCTGGCCGCCAGCGCCGCGCGCGCGGTGTCGGTCACCGGCAGCGGCCTTCCCACCTCGGCCTCGGCGCGTTCGATCAGCACCGTCAAGGCAGCTTCGTCGAGGCGGTGGAGGACGAGAACCTGCGCGCGCGAGAGCAGCGCGGCGTTGAGCGCGAAACTGGGGTTTTCAGTCGTCGCGCCGACGAGGACCACCGTGCCGCGCTCGACATATGGCAGGAAACCGTCCTGCTGGGCGCGATTGAAGCGATGGATTTCGTCGACGAAAAGCAAGGTCCGCTTGCCCGCCGCGGCCATTTTTTCGGCATCGGCGAACGCCTGTCGCAGGTCGGCGACCCCCGAAAACACCGCCGACAGCGGCGCGAAGCGCATCCCGACGGCTTCGGCGAGCAGGCGCGCGATCGTCGTTTTCCCGGTCCCCGGCGGCCCCCACAGGATGATCGACGCGAGCTGGCCGGCGGCGACCATCCGCCCGATCGCGCCATCGTCACCGGTCAGATGCTCCTGTCCGACGACCTCGGCCAGGGTGCGCGGTCGCAGCCGCTCTGCCAACGGTGCGGTCGCCGCCGACATGGCATCGGGCTGCGCCGGTGCGTCGCCGCCGAACAGATCGTCCGCCATCGGCCGCTCAGGCCCCGCGCCGCTGGCGTTGACGGATCAGTCGCAGATAGGTGTCGGCCACCGCGCGGTTGATCGCATCCCACTGATAGGCGCCGCTTTCCTCGACCGCCGCGGCGCCATGGGCGGCACGAAGCGCTTCGTCGCGGCAATAGCGCTGGAGATGGTCGGCGAAACCGGTGATCGAACCGGGCGCGACAAGATAGCCGGTACGGCCATGTTTGACGATGCTGGCGCTGCCGGTCGCCCGCGCCGCCACCACCGGAAGGCCGCACGCCATCGCTTCCAGCGTCACATTACCAAAGGTTTCGGTGACCGACGGGTTGAAGAAAACGTCGCACGAGGCCAGCGCGCGGGCCAGATCCTCACCCCCCTGAAAGCCCACGAAATGCGCGCCGGGCAGCCGCGATTCGAACCACTCCCCCGCCGGGCCTTCTCCGATGACGACGACCCGGTGCGGCACGCCGCGGCGCGCGAGCACGTCGATCGCGTCGGCAAACACGTCGAGCCCCTTCTCCATCACCAGCCGCCCCAGAAAGGCGATGGCCGGGACCTCGTCGGGGATATCGAGCGTCCGGCGCCACGCCATGTCTCGGCGGCCCGGATTAAACACACCTCGCTCGACGCCGCGGGTCCATATCCCGATATCGTAATTCATCCGCTGCTCGCGCAGTACCTGCGCGAAGCTTTCCGACGGTGCGATCAGCGCGTCGCATTTGCGATACAGCTTGCGCAGCCAGGCGACGATCACCGGCTCGAGAAACGACAGGTTGTAATAGCGGAAATAGGTTTCGAAGCGCGTGTGGACCGAACAGGCGACCGGGATGCGCCGCCGCCGGGCCCACGCCGCTGCTTGCCGCGCGACGCGATCGGGGCTGGAAATGTGCAGAACGTTGGGCGCGAACTCGGCAATATCCTGGCGGACGCGCGACGAAAAGCTGAGCGGAATGCGGTATTCGGGCCGGTTGGGGATCGCCATCGACGGGACACTGACCAGATCTCCGGTCGGCGCAAAATCGGGCGTCGCGACGGTCGGCGAATAGACGCGGACCGCGGCGCCCTGCGCCAGCAGATAGCCCACAAGGCGGTTGAGCGCCTTGTTCGCGCCATCGACGGTCATGTTGTAGTTGCCGCTGAACAGCGCGATGCGAAGGTCGGAAACGTCCATCGCGCCAGCGCTAATCGCATCGCCCCCCAAAGGCAATTCGGGCATCGCCGCCGACCCGGTCAGAAGTCCTCCGGTCGCGCGGGCGACGCCTCCAGCTCGACGACGACCGGCGGATGGAGGCGGAGACGATGGACCCGGCGCTCGTCGGCTTCGGTCACCTCGATGCGCCAGCCGCTCGGGTGGAGCAATATCTCGCCGACCTCGGGCACATGACCCGCGAGCACTGCCGCGAGGCCGCCGAGCGTATCGACGTCTTCGTCGACGTCGGCGAGCCGCGGGTCGATCGCCTCGCCGATGTCGTCGAGCTCGGCGCGCGCGTCGGCTTCCCAGCAATCATTCTCGCCGCGCATGAACAGGAGGACCGGCTCGTCGTCATGCTCGTCCTCGATCTCGCCGACGATTTCCTCGACCAGATCCTCGATCGTCAGCAGGCCTTCGGTGCCCGAATATTCGTCGATGACGATCGCCAGATGGGTGCGCTGGGCGCGCATTTCGGCGAGCAGGTCGAGCACCCCCATCGATTGCGGGACATAAAGCGGCTGGCGGATGAGGTCGAGCAGGGGCGGCGGCGCGCGGCCTTCGGCGAGCACGGCAAAGACGTCCCTGACGTGGATCATGCCGACCACTTCGTCGAGCGTCTCGCGATACACCGGCAGGCGGCTGTGACCGGCCTCGGCAAACAATGCGACGATTTCGGCAAAGCTGGCGCTTTCGGCAATCGCGATAATGTCGGCGCGCGGCACCGCGACGTCGTCGACCGTCTGTTCGCCGAAGTGCAGCAGGTTGCGCAGCATCTTGCGCTCGATCGGCGACAGGTCGCCGACGACGCTGCTGCCGCGCCGGTCCTGCCCCTCTTCCTCGGCCTCGTCGATGACGTCTTCGATCTGTTCGCGTAGCGAGGGCTCGCTGTTGCCGCCGAACAGCAATGTCCGCAATCCGGCCAGCAGGCCGGATCTACTGTCGTCTTCCGATCGGTTCGAAGATCCCTGGTCGTCGGGCATGGGGTTTGGCATTTCCTCGGTTAATCCTGATCCGCATATGGATTGGCGAGGCCCAGCGACGCAAGCGCTTTCACCTCCAGCGCCTCCATCGCCCCCGCACTCGCGTCGTCGAGATGGTCGTAACCGACCAGGTGCAGCGTGCCGTGGACGATCAGATGCGTTGCATGAGCCTCCAGCGACACGCCCTTTGCCCCGGCTTCGTGCGCGCACGTCTCGCGCGCCAGCACGATGTCGCCGAGCAGTATCTCGCCGTCGTCGCTGTTGGCCAGACTTTCGAGCAGGTCGGCCTGCACCTGCGGAAAGGACAGGACGTTGGTGGGTTTGTCCTTGCCGCGAAAATCGCGGTTGAGCGTCTGAACCTCCGCGTCGTCGGTCAACCGCACCGCGACCTCGACCAGCGGCGCCGCGTCGGCAAGGCCGGCATAGGGGCTAACCGCGAGCGCCGCGGCGACGGCTTCCCCGGCCCGCGCCTCCCAGTCCAGCGCATCGGGCCACGGGGTTGCGGCGTGGGTTTCGACGCTCAGCACGAAAAGTCTCGCATCAGGGAAAGGGCGGAAAACTGCCGAACTTCACTCGCAATTCGTGTTTTCATGGCGGCTTTGGTCACAGCGGGATTGTCGTTGACGCGCATGACTATCCGCTACCGCGACACGGCGATGTAGGACAGCCTTTTTTGCCGTTCTAGTGGTGGGCGAATTTGGGGCGTCGAGCGGACGGTGCCGATCCTCCCCCACCGGGGCAGGGGGACCACCCGCAGGGTGGTGGAGGGGTACAGGCACGCATACGCAGCGCTCGACACCGCGTACCCCTCCACCATGCTTCGCATGGTCCCCCTCCCCGTGCCGGGGAGGATCGATCGTCCGCTACCGCTCGCCAACCTCCTCAATGCACATGCCCCAGCTTGTCGGGGTTGCGCATCACATAGATGCCGACGACCTTGCCCTCGGCAATCTCCAGCGCCGTCGTCTGCAGTTCGCCATCCGCCTCGCGGGTCACGAAGCCCGGCAGGCCGTTGATCGTGCCGACATGGACCAGCGCCGAGCCATATTTGCCGAACAAGACCGCAAGGCTGCGGTGGAGTTTGAGGACGGTGTCGAACCCCAGGATCGGCCGGTCGGCCGCGGGTCGCTTGCCGCCGCCGTCGGCCCACATTCCGACGTCGGCAGCGAGCAAGGCGCCGAGCGCCGCCATGTCGCCGCTGCGCGAGGCGGCGAAAAAGGCCTGGGCGATCGCAATCCCCTGCGCCTTCTCCAGCTTGTAGCGTGGGCGCGCTTCGCGGACGTGGGTGCGGGCGCGCGCCGCGAGTTGGCGGGTGGCGGCGGGATCGCGACCGATCGTGCTCGCGACCTCGTCGAAGCCGACGCCGAAGACGTCGTGGAGCAGGAATGCCGCGCGTTCGAGCGGCGACAGGCGTTCGAGCGCGAGCATCAGCGGCAGCGTGACATCGTCCTCTTCCGCCTCCTCGACCAACGGGTCGGGCAGCCAGGGACCGATATAGGTCTCGCGCCGCGCCCGCGCCGATTTGAGCTGGTCGAGGCAGAGCCGCGTCACGGTGCGGCGCAGGAAGGCCGCGGGTTCGCGCACCGCGGCGCGGTCGGCGCCGAGCCAGCGAAGGAAGGCATCCTGCACCACATCCTCGGCATCGGCGACCGACCCGAGCATGCGGTATGCGACGCGCGTGAGCAGCGGGCGCAGCGGGTCGAAACTCGCCGCCGCATCCGGTGCCTCACGGGAAGCAGGCTGCATCCTCAGGCCGCCTTGGCCGCCGGGTGTTCGAGCCACAAGTCGAAGCCGACCGCCAGGCGGTTCCAGCCGTTGATGATGTTGATCATCAGGGTCAGGTGCACCTGTTCCTCCGCGGTGAAATGCGCTTCGATCTCGGCCTTGGCCGCGCTGTGTGTGTGGCCCTGCGACAGCCGCGTCAAGGCGTCGGTCCAAGCCAGCGCGGCGCGCTCGCGCGGCGTGTAAACCGGCGCTTCCTGCCACGCGGCGAGCAGATAGATGCGCTGTTCGGTCTCACCCTTGGCGCGCGCTTCGGCGGTGTGCATGTTGATGCAGTTGGCGCAGGCGTTGAGCATCGAGGCGCGGGTTTTCACCAGCTCGATCAGGCCCGGCTCAAGGCCATTCTGCACCGCGAGCGAGACGCCCATCCATTGTTTCATCAGCTGCGGCGCGGCGGCGAAGGGGTCGGTCACTTCGGTCATGTCGTGTCTCCTGTGCTTGTGGGATGCACATTTGACGAGCGGGCGCGGCGATATGTGACACGGGCCGCAAATTTAACGATGCGTTGCCATCAACGCTTTGGAAAGCTGAGGGTGAAGAGGGCGCCGCCGTCGGGGTGATTGGCGGCCGACAGCCGGATCCCCAGCGCGTCGGAGAATCCTTTCGCGATCGCCAGCCCCAGGCCGCTGCCGCCGTGGCGGTCGCTGCCGTTGCCGCGCGCGAAAGTGTCGAAGATCAGCTGCTCGGCGCCCGGTTCCAAGCCTTCGCCGCAGTCGCGGACCGTGAGCACGACCGTGTCGGGGGTGTGCCGCCCGACGATCGAGATCGGTCCGGCGTTGCCGCCGTGCTGGACCGCGTTGGCGACGAGGTTGAGCAGAATATGGTGGAGAAGCCGTTCGTCGGTTCTGACGAAGGGTAAATTGGCCGGCACCTGAAAATCGAGATGGTGGCCGCGCAGCATGTCCTTGAGGTCGTGGACCACACCGGCGACCACATCGGTCAGGTCGACCGACTCCATGCTGAGGTGGATGCCGCCCGCGTCGATCCGCACCAGTTCGATCAGATTGTCGAGAAAACGGCGCAGACGCGACAGCTCGGCGCGGGCGGTCGGCAGCGAACCGGCGTCGGGATATTCGGCGCCGATCGCTTCGATCGCGGCGGTCACCCCGGTCAGCGGGGTGCGCAAGTCGTGGCCAATCGACGACAGCAGTGCCGCGCGCAGCCGGTCGCGTTCCTCGAGTACCGAGAGGCTGCGCATCTCGTCTTCGAGGTAGAGGCGCTCGTGCGCCAGCGCCGCCTGCCCGATCAGCGTCGCGAGCAAGGTCGCCTTGTCGGCCGCCACCGGCGCACGATCGTCATCGCGCGCGACGCCGAGCACTGCGAGCACGCCGAGGCTGGTCTTGAGCGGGTGGAATTGCCAGTCGGAGGCCAGCAGGGTGCCGGTGCCGCGCCCGGCCGGCTCGCCGCTGCTCCACGCCCATTCGGCGGCGGCCTGGTCTACCGGCGAGATCGTCGCCTCGCGCGGGCGCGACACGATCGGGTTCAAGACACCGTCGGTTTCGGCGAGCATGACGCAGCGCACGCCGAGCAGCCGCGACACTTCGTCGCAAGTCGCGGTCGCGGTCGCGTCGCGGTCCGATGCGCGCGCCAGCATCTGGCCGAACGCCGCCAGCGACGCATTTTCCTCGGCGCTGCGCACCCCGATGCGGGCGCGGGTGCGGAGCCGCCCGGCAAGGTTGCTGGTCACCGCCGCCACCCCGGTCAGCACAAGCATCGTCAACACGCTTTGCGGATCGGCGATGGTGAAGGTGTGGATCGGATCGAGGAAAAAGAAATTGAAGGCAAGCGCCGCGGCGATGCTCGCGAACAGGCCGGGACGCAGGCCGTACAGCGTCGCGGTGACGATCACCGGGATGAGGTAGAGCAGGTCGACCGCGCCGCGCCCGATCAGCGGCTGGGCGAATTTCGCGAGCAAGGTCGTCGCGGCGATGAGCACGAGCGCACCCGCATAGGCGCCCGGCTGCCCCCAGCCGCGCAGCCAGCCTTTCCACCCGCCCGCACCGCTTGCGGTTTCCGGCGACGGGATGACATGGACGGCCAGATCCTTCGAGCCGCGGATCAGCGTTTCGACCACCGATCCGTGTCGCAGCTCGAACCACCAGCTGCGCTGCGAGCGGCCGATGATCAGCTGCGTCGCGCGCTGCGCCTCAATCTGACCGCGCAGCCCGGCGATGACATTTTCCGACGGGATGGTGGCAATCGTCGCGCCGAGTGTCGCCGCGAGCGACAGTGCCGCGGCGATCCGGCGCCTCGTCTCCTCGTCGAAATTTTCGCTGCGCGGGGTTTCGATATGGACCACGGTCCATGGCGCGTTGAGACCGTCGGCGAGCCGCTTGGCGGTCCTCACCAGCGCGTCGCCCCCCGGCTGTTCGCTGATCGCCACCAGAACGCGCTCGCCCGCGGCATAGGTACCCGCGACCCCGCTGGCGTCGAGGTCGTGCAGCATCTGGCGATCGACGCTGAGCGCGGCGCGGCGCAGCGCCATTTCGCGCAGCGCCGACAAATTCGGTTTGGAAAAGAAATGGCCGAGCGCGCGCGACGCTTCCTGCGGCACATAGACCTTGCCGTCCTTCAGCCGGTCGATCAGCTCGTCGGGGGGCAAGTCGACGAGCTTGATCTCGGCACCCTCGAACACGCTGTCGGGCACCGTTTCGCGCACGCGCACGCGCGTGAAGCTGGCGACGACGTCGTTGAGGCTTTCGACATGCTGGATGTTGAGCGTCGTATAGACGTCGATCCCGGCGTCGAGCAATTCGGCGACATCCTGCCAGCGCTTGGGGTGGCGGCTGCCCTCGACATTGCTGTGCGCATATTCGTCGACCAGCGCCAGCGCCGGCGCGCGGCGGAGCACCGCGTCGAGGTCCATTTCGGTGAGGGTGCGGCCGCGATATTGGACCTCCTGGCGGGCGATGAGTTCCTGCCCGGCCAGCAACGCTTCGGTTTCGGCGCGGCCGTGGGTTTCGACCACCGCGACGACGACATCGACCCCGTCGCGTTTCAGCGCCGCGCCTTCCTGCAGCATCGCATAGGTCTTGCCGACCCCCGGCGCGGCGCCGAGGAAAATCTTGAGCGCGCCGCGGTCTTCGCGCCGCGCCTGACGCAGCAACGCCTCGGGTGACGGCCTTTTGGCGGAAGGGGGCGGCGTCGGCATCGGCACGGCTTAGACGAACGCGGTCGCCGGCGCCAAGCGCGCGCCGCCGAACTTTATGGAAACTTTATGCCAATCGGCAAATTCGCCCGCGAAACTTTACGGCGAAGCGGCGTAGCGGCGCCCACATGCTGAAGGCTCCCTCCCGGAGTCCTCTCGCCGGAGACCATCCATGTCCGATATCCTGTGGCTCGGCCTCATCGCCCTGCTCTTCGCCGCGACGCTCGGTTACGCGCGCCTTTGCGACGGCGCGTAAGCGATGAGCATCGCGCTGATCCTCGCCGGCGTCACCGCCGCCGCCCTGCTCGTCTATCTGCTCGCCGCCCTGCTGCGGCCCGAGCGTTTCTGATCGGAACCTGACATGACCGTCGCCGGCTGGAGCCTGATCCTCCTCTTCGTCGCCATCACCGTCGCCCTCGCCAAACCGATGGGACTGTGGCTGTTCGCGCTTTACGAAGGACGCACGACGCCGCTGCACCGGCTGTTCGGTCCGGTCGAGCGCGGCTTTTTTCGTCTGGCCGGGATCGATCCGAATGAGGAGCAGGGCTGGCGGCGCTATGCGCTGCACATGCTGCTTTTCAACCTTGTGCTCTTGCTGTTTACCTACGCGATCCTGCGGCTGCAGGGCGTGCTGCCGGGCAACCCGCAGGGGTTCGGCGCGGTCAGCGCCGACGGCGCATTCAATACCGCGGTCAGCTTTACCACCAACACCAACTGGCAATGGTATGCGGGTGAGACGACGCTGTCGCACCTGTCGCAGATGCTGGGCCTGACGATCCAGAATTTCCTGTCGGCCGCGACCGGCATCGCGATCGCCTTCGCGCTGTTTCGCGGCTTTGCGCGGCGCGAGATGAAGACGATCGGCAATTTCTGGGCCGATATAACGCGCGTTACTCTCTATCTGCTACTGCCGATCTGCATCGTCTATGCGATCTTCCTGATCGCGAGCGGGGTGCCGCAGACGTTCGCCGGATCGGTCGATGCGACGACGCTGGAAGGCGTGAGGCAGACGATCGCGCTCGGCCCGGTCGCGAGCCAGGAAGCGATCAAGATGCTCGGCACCAATGGCGGCGGCTTTTTCAACGCCAACAGCGCGCATCCGTTCGAGAATCCGACCGCGATCACCAATTTCGTCCAGATGTTGTCGATCTTTTCGATCGGCGTCGGACTGACCTGGTGCTTCGGCAAGGCGGTCGGCGACACGCGCCAGGGTTGGGCGATCCTCGCCGCGATGGGGGTGCTGTTCGTCGCCGGGGTCACCGTTACCTATTGGCAGGAAGCCGCGGGCAACCCGCTGCTCCACCAGTTGGGAGTGGCCGGCGGCAATATGGAGGGCAAGGAGGTGCGCTTCGGCATCGCCGCCTCGGCGCTGTTCTCCGTCATCACCACCGCGGCGTCGTGCGGCGCGGTCAATGCGATGCACGACAGTTTCACCGCGCTCGGCGGCATGGTCCCGCTGTTCAACATGCAGCTGGGCGAAGTCGTCGTCGGCGGGGTCGGCGCGGGCATTTACGGCTTCCTGCTGATTGCCATCCTCGCGGTGTTCGTCGCCGGGCTGATGGTCGGGCGAACCCCCGAATATGTCGGCAAGAAGATCGAGGCGCGCGAGGTCAAACTCGCGGTGCTGGCGATCGCGATCCTGCCGCTCGTCATCCTGGGGTTCACCGCGATCGCCAGCATCCTGCCCGAGGGCCTCGCCGGGCCGCTCAACAAGGGTCCGCACGGATTTTCTGAGATTCTCTATGCCTTCACTTCGGGCGCCGGAAACAATGGGTCGGCCTTCGCCGGACTGACCGCGGGCACGCCCTTCTACAACGGGATGCTCGGCGTCGCGATGTGGCTCGGGCGCTTCTTCGTGATCGTCCCCGCGCTCGCGATCGCCGGCAGCCTTGCCGCCAAGCGGCATGTGCCCGCGACCAGCGGCTCGTTCCCCACCACCGGCGGACTGTGGGTCGGCCTGCTCGTCGGAGTCATCCTGATCCTCGGCGGCCTCACCTTCCTGCCCAGCCTCGCGCTTGGCCCTATCGCCGATCACCTCGCGGTGACCGGTGGCCAGCTTTTCTGACGGATATACAGCCATGAACGCTCCCACTTCGATGTTCAGCGCCGCGCTCGTCGTTCCTGCGATGCGCGACGCCGTCCGCAAGCTCGATCCGCGCCAGCTGATGCGCAACCCGGTGATGTTCGTCACCGCGGTCGTTGCGATGCTGCTGACCGTGCTGCTCGTCATCGGCGAACCCGGCCTGCCGCTCGGCTTCGAGATCCAACTCGTCGTCTGGCTGTGGCTCACCGTGCTGTTCGGCACCTTTGCCGAGGCGCTCGCCGAAGGGCGCGGCCGGGCGCAGGCAGCGTCGCTGCGCGCGACAAAGGCCGAGCTCAAGGCCAAGCTGATGCTCGGCGTCGGCGACACCTATGAGATCGTCGCCGCCAGCCAGCTCCAGAAGGGCGAGACCGTGCTCGTCGAAACGGGCGACCTGATCCCCGCCGACGGCGAGGTGATCGAGGGCGTCGCGTCGGTCAACGAAGCCGCGATCACCGGCGAAAGCGCGCCGGTGATCCGCGAGGCGGGCGGCGACCGCAGCGCGGTGACCGCGGGGACGCGGGTGATTTCCGACCGCATCAAGGTGCAGGTGACCGCCGAACCCGGCCAGGGTTTCCTCGACCGCATGATCGCGCTGGTCGAGGGCGCCGAACGCCGCAAGACGCCAAACGAGATTGCGCTGACCATATTGCTCGTCGGGCTGACGATCATCTTCCTGATCGCCGTCTCGACGATCCCGGGCTTCGCCTCTTATGCGGGTGGTTCGGTGCCGGTGGTGCTGCTCGCGGCGCTGTTGATCACCCTCATCCCCACCACGATCGCGGCCTTGCTGTCGGCGATCGGGATCGCGGGGATGGACCGGCTGGTGCGCTTCAACGTCCTCGCAAAATCGGGGCGTGCGGTCGAGGCGGCGGGCGACGTCGATGTGCTGCTGCTCGACAAGACCGGCACGATCACCATCGGCGACCGCCAGGCGAGCGAATTTCGCGCGCTGGCCGGGATCGACATCGACCGGCTCGCCGAAGCGGCGTTGCTGTCGAGCCTCGCCGACGAAACCCCCGAGGGCCGCTCGGTCGTCGCGCTGGCGCGCGAACGCTATGCGATCCGCGTTGAAACGCTGCCCGCCGGGTCGGAGGTCATCCCGTTCACCGCGCAGACCCGCCTGTCGGGGGTCGTCGTCGCCGGCGTGACGATCCAGAAAGGCGCGGTCGACTCGGTGCTGAAAGCGCATCCGCAAGGCGAAAACGCCGCCGTCGTCGAACTGCGCAAGATCACCGAAGACATCGCGCGGTCGGGCGGCACCCCGCTTGCGGTGGTGAAAGACGGGCAATTGCTTGGTGCCATCCACCTCAAGGACGTGGTCAAGGCGGGGGTGCGCGAACGTTTCGGCGAGCTGCGCAAAATGGGCATCCGCACCGTGATGATCACCGGTGACAATCCACTGACCGCCGCGGCGATCGCTGCCGAGGCCGGGGTCGACGATTTCCTGGCGCAGGCGACGCCCGAGGACAAGCTGGCGCTGATCCGCCGCGAACAGGCCGAGGGCCGCCTTGTCGCCATGTGCGGCGACGGCACCAACGACGCCCCGGCGCTGGCGCAGGCCGACGTCGGCGTCGCAATGAACACCGGGACGCAGGCGGCGCGCGAAGCGGGCAATATGGTCGACCTCGACAGCGACCCGACCAAGCTGATCGAGATTGTCGGGCTGGGCAAACAATTGCTAATGACGCGCGGGGCGCTGACGACCTTTTCGGTCGCCAACGATGTCGCCAAATATTTCGCGATCATCCCGGCAATCTTCGTCGTCCTCTATCCGCAGCTCGGCGTGCTCAACGTGATGGGGCTGGCGACGCCCGAAAGCGCGGTGCTGTCGGCGATCATCTTCAACGCGCTGATCATCCCTTGCCTCGTCCCGCTCGCGCTGAAAGGCGTGCGCTATCGGCCGATGCCCGCAGGCCAGTTGCTGGCACGCAACCTGTCGGTGTTCGGGCTCGGCGGGCTCGTCGCGCCGTTCGTCGGCATCAAGCTGATCGATCTTGCCGTGTCCGGCCTCCACCTCGCTTAAGGACTTATCGATGTTCAACGACCTGAAATCAGCCGTCCGCCCCGCGCTGATGCTGACTCTGCTGTTCGCCGCGCTGCTCGGCATCGCCTATCCGCTGGCGCTGACTGGGATCGGCCAGACGCTCTTTCCGGCAGAGGCCAATGGCAGCCTGATCCGCGATGGCAACACCGTCATCGGATCCGAACTGATCGGACAGAAATTTGCCGGCCCGACCTATTTCCACGGCCGCCCCTCCGCCGCGGGCGCCGACGGTTATGATGCCGCCGCGTCGGCAGGATCGAACCTCGGTCCCGCCGCGCAGGCGCTAACCGATCGCGTCAAGGCCGATGTGGCCAAATTGTCCGAAACGACACCGGGCCCCAACGTCCCGCCTGACCTGGTGACGACCTCCGCCTCGGGGCTGGACCCCCACATCAGCCCCGAGGCGGCTTTTTCGCAGGTGACCCGCGTGGCCGCCGCCCGCAATCTGCCCGCCGCACAGGTTCGCGCGCTCGTCGCGGCGACGGTCGAGCAACCGGCGCTCGGCTTCCTCGGCGAGCCGCGGGTCAATGTGCTGCGGCTCAATCGCGCGCTCGACGCGCGCTCCGGACGACCGTAACAAGGGCGAATGTCGCAATCCGCGAAAATTCTGGTCACCGAAGACGATCCGCATATCCGGCGATTGTTGCGCGCGACGATGCAGCGCGCCGGGCACGCGGTGGTCGAAGCGGCGGACGCCCGCCAGGCGATCGCGCTGCTCGATATCGAGCGGCCCGACGTCGTGCTCCTCGACCTCGGCCTGCCCGATCGCGACGGCCTCGAACTGATCGAACCGATCCGGCTGCGCTCGGCCGCGATCATCATCATCGTCTCCGCACGCGACGACAGCAGCGAAAAGGTCACCGCGCTCGATCTGGGGGCCGACGATTATGTCACCAAGCCCTTCGATACCGACGAATTGCTGGCGCGCATCCGCACCGCGCTGCGCCACGCGCGGAGTGCGGCAGCCGGCGAACCGGCCGGCATCGTCGAAGCAGGGTCGGTACGGATCGACCTCGATCGGCGGCGAGTGACCAAAGATGGGGAGGAGGTTCACCTGACCCCAAAGGAATATGCCGTTCTCGCCGAACTGGCCCGCAACCCCGACCGCGTTCTCAGCCACAGCCAGCTGCTGAAATCGGTGTGGGGACCGGCGCACGTCGAGCGGGTGGAATATCTGCGGATCGCGGTGCGCGGACTGCGCCAGAAGCTCGAGGCAGACCCCGCCCGGCCGACATTGATCAAAAACGAGTTGGCCGTCGGCTATCGGCTTTGCGCTTGAGACGTGCAGCAGTTCGGGCGCGGCGTTCGGGGTCCAACGACGAGCAGCGTCCCGCTCATCCGGCACGCCGCGGCAGATCGGCCGCAGTTAGGGTCTACGCTGCTCCTCAGAGCCGAAGTTTAGAAGGAACGGAGCACTTTGGCGGTCGGCGATCCAGCGACGCGCAACCGGAGCTACGCCCTCATCAATTCCTCGACCATGACGAGCGCGAGCATGGCCAGAGCCCGCCAAGCCGACGGTTTATCGCAAACGCTCGTCCGCCCCGCTTTACGTTCAGCAGGGCGAGCTTTTTGGTTTACACCCGCAAGATCGCACGCAGGATTGTCTGAAAACTTTGCGCCGGGACGCCAGTCGCCAGGAACCGTTCAATATTTCCGACCAGCGCGAGCGCCGCTATGATCCGCGCTTCGGCCTCAGCAGCCGCAAGATCGGGCCGGAGCGTATGCAGCGCGTCTGCAAGACGCCCGACCGCATCCCGGCGCAGTTGATCGAGGCGAAGCCGCTCTTCGGGCTCCATTGTCCCCGCCGTTCCGTGCAGCAGCGCAATGATGGCGCCTTCGCTCAAGGCGCGCTCGGCCAGAATGTCGGCCAGAGCATCCGAGGTCTGCGCCGGTCTGTCCGGAACGACGTCGATGGCGGCCACCGTATCAGCCACTGCGGATTCGAGGAGTGCGAGCAACAATTCGGCCTTGCCCGAAAAATATCTATAGATGCCCGGCCCGCTGATTCCAGACGCTGCGGCGATCGCATCGACGCTGGCTCCGGCATAGCCATGGTCGCGGAACATCGCAGCGGCGGCCTGCAGAATCAGCGCACGCCTGTCGGCCGGCGCCATCCTCGATCGCCCAGCAGGGCCTGCCGTCTCCGCGCTCGTCGTCATCATTATCCCCTAGCGCGAGCGACACCGGATTGCTAGTAAACGATCGTTCACTAGTGAAGAGGATGACATGTCAATACGCCCCCTCGCCAATCCGGCCTGTTTCGATCCCGACGAATTCGCTGCAAACGGCTACCCCCATGAAATCTGGTCGCATATGCGCCAGGAACAGCCCATTGCCTGGCACGACGACGGCCTTCGCGAGCCTTTCTGGGCGCTAACGCGCTATGCGGACATCACGGCGGTCGGCAAGAACAGCGACCAGTTCATCAGCGCTCCGGGGGTCACCATCCTGCGCAACGACCAGCTTGGAGGGGCCGATACACAACGCGTGCCGTTGCTGCTGACGATGGATCCGCCCGAACATCACAAGTACCGGATGGTCCTGCGCGAACGCTTCAAGCCGAGTGTCATGCGGGCGCTTGAAGACCATATCATCGTGCGCTGCCGGGAAATCGCCGATCAAGTGGCGGCGGCGCGAGTCGTGGCGGCGACTGCGGGCGACGGCGAAGTCATTGATTTCGTCGAGGCCATCGCGATGCGTTTGCCGCTCGACGTCATTCTCGAGCTGCTCGGCGTCCCCGAGGACGACCGCGACCAGATGTATTTGTGGAGCAACGCCGTCATCGGCAGCGAAGATCCGGAATATGGCAATGTCGACCTGCCACGCGAAGCGATCCTTGCCGCGCAGCAAGCGATGTTCGGCTATTTCGCGCGTTTCATCGCCGAGCGCCGCGCCGCGCCGCGCGAGGATCTCGTCAGCCTGCTCGTCGAGGCCCGCGTCGACGGAACGCCGCTTGGCGACTACGAAATTCTGGGTTTCTGCTTCCTCCTCGCTATTGCGGGAAACGAAACGACGCGCAATGCGACGAGCGGCGCAATGCTGGCGCTGATCGAACATCCCGAAGCGCGCGGCGCGCTGACCGCAGACCCGTCGATCATGGTGCCGGCGGTCGAGGAGCTGCTGCGCTGGGTTACCCCGATCGTCTATATGGCGCGCACCGCGACATGCGACGTCGAGATCGCCGGGCAGACCGTGCGCGCGGGCGAGAAGGTCGTGCTCTTTTATCCGTCCGCCAACCGCGACGAAGCCATATTCGAAAATCCGTTCACGCTCGACCTGTTGCGCAAGCCCAATCGGCACCTGACCTTCGGTTTCGGACGGCACAGCTGCCTTGGCAACGACCTCGCGCGGATCGAACTGCGAGCGGTGCTCACCGAGATACTGACGCGCTTTCCTGGGCTGGAACTCGCCGGCCCCGTCAGCCGGCTGCGGTCGAATTTCGTCGGCGGTATCAAGCATATGCCGGTGCGGCTGATGCCTTGACACTGGACAGCATCGCCGCCCCTTATTAGTTAAAGATTATAACAATAAGAGGGGACGTCATGACCGACTGGAACAGCCTTTATGCGAGCCGCATGCAAGGCGTCGTCGCGTCGGACATTCGCGAGCGAATGAAGCTGCTCGGTGCGAGCGAGATCATCCATCTCGGCGGCGGCCTGCCCGATCCGGCGATCTTTCCCTATAGCGCGCTATCGGCGGCGTCGGCCGCGATCTGGACCGATCCGGTGCGTGCGCGCACCGCGCTGCAATATGCGCCGAGCGAGGGCCATGCACCGCTTCGCCAATGGATCGCCGAGCGGATGACCGGGGATGGCGCACCGTGCACGGCCGACAATATCCTGATCACCAACGGGTCCCAGCAAGGGCTCGATTTCATTGCGAAGCTGCTGCTTTCGCCTGGCGACAAGGCGATGGTCGAAATACCGTCCTTCATCGGTGCGCTCCGCGCTTTCGATGCCTATCAGCCACTCTATATCGGCCTTCCGCAGGACAGTGCGCACTGGGATGCGGCAGCCCTTGGCGGCGCCAATTTCTGCTACGTCGGCCCGGATTTTCGTAATCCCACCGGAACGACGATGACGCTGGGCGAGCGCGAGGCCCTGCTCGATCTCGCCGACGCGACCGGAATGGCGTTGATCGAAGACGGTTGTTACGAGGCGCTGCGTTACGATGGCGACGCTATTCCCTCGCTGCTCAAGCTCGCGATCGCACGTCACGGCGACATCGACAAAGCGCCTGTGCTGTACACCGGCACCTTCTCGAAAACGATCGCCCCATCGCTACGCGTCGGCTGGATCGCCGGGCCGGCGCACGTCGTCCGCAAACTGGTGCTGATCAAGCAAGCGAGCGACCTCGCGACGAGCGCACTCAACCAGATGTTGCTGCTCGATGTCGTTCAGACTGTGCTCGATGACACCGTCACACGGGCTTGTGTCGTTTATCGCGAGCGGCGCGATTCGATGCTCGCCGCGCTCGGCGAGGCGATGCCGCCCGGCGTCACTTTCACCCGGCCCGAGGGCGGCCTGTATGTCTGGGCCGAACTGCCGCCCGCAATTGATGCGACTTTGTTCGCGCAGCGCGCGCTTACCGAACATCATGTGTCCGTCATCGCCGGTGCAGCCTTCTATCCCGGCGGCACCGAGGTCACGCCCGGTCAGCGGCGAAGCTTTCGCCTCAGCTTTTCGATGATCGACGCCGATCTTGCGCGCGACGGCGTGATGCGGCTTGGTGAACTTGCGCGCCGGATGACGCTTGAATCCGCCTGAGTGTCAGTCAGCGGCGGCCGTCGCGACGATCTCGAGCGCATAGTCGGGCGATGCCAGCACGGCTTGAATGCTCGTCCGCGTCGGGGCGCAGCCGGGGGCGATCCATCGATTCCACGCTGCATTGAGCACGGGCATGGCGCCCATATCGGACAGCATAATCGTCGCCGTCAAAAGGCGCGAACGGTCGCTTCCCGCCTCAGCCAGCAGCGCATCGATGCGCGCCAGAACTTCGTCCACCTGATCGGCGAGCGCACCGCCACGATGGTTGATCGCCACTTGCCCCGAAAGATAGGCGACGCCGGCATGGACGACCGCTCCGCTCATGCGCGGATTTGCCGAGATGCGCCGGATCTCATCCATCGATCGTCGCCAGTGGCCTGGCGCGCTGCGCCAACTCATATTGCGATTGCTGCATGCCGGTTTCGGGCACCATCTCGTCGGTCCGGTCGCGAATACGGTCGACGCCCGCCAGCACCTGTTCGGGGGCGTCGTCACCCAGATCGACCGCGATGCCGCGCGTGAGCGTGATATGGGCGGCCTCGAAGCGGCCGGCACCCGCGCACATGATCATGCCCGTCGGCGCATCGTCGCAAACCAGAGCGAGCATAGCGGGCGCAACGCTGGCTGGCGACAGCGCGGCGAGATCATCCTCGTTCATGATGTCGGCGGTCATTCGCGTCGCCGCCGATGGCGCGAGCGCGTTGACTCGAATGTCATGCTTGCGCCCTTCCTGCGCCAGCGTCTTCATCAAACCGACGAGCCCGAGCTTCGCCGCGCCATATTGGGCTTGGCCGAAATTGCCGTAGAGTCCCGATGACGATGTCGTCATCATGATCCGGCCACGGCCCTGTTCGGTCATGATCCCCCACACCGCTTTGGTGCAATGCACCGATCCGGCGAGATGGACGTCGATGACGGTGAAAATATCGGAAAGGTCCTGCTTGGCAAAGGTCCGGTCGCGCAAAATGCCGGCGTTGTTGACGAGGATGTCGATGCGGCCCCATTTCGCCATCGCCTGATCCACCATCGCCTCGACTTCGGCATAATCGGTCACGCTCGCGCCATTGGCGATCGCCTCGCCGCCGGCCTGGCGGATCTCCTCGACCACCTGTTCGGCCATCGTGTCACTTCCGCCGCTGCCATCGCGCGCGCCGCCAAGGTCGTTGACGACGACCTTCGCCCCGCGTTTTGCCAGCAACAGCGCATGCTCGCGGCCGAGGCCGCCTCCTGCGCCGGTGACGATTGCCACCCGGCCGCTCAGATCGATCCGCATCTCATTCTCCATCTATCTTCGGCGACCTTAGGTGCGCCGGAGGAAAGATCGAATATCGAAGGTGGATCGAAGAGATCGCGATTGGGCAATTGCGCCGGAGTGTTTATTTTCCCGAGAAGCAGCGCCATCAGGAGAGATTGTCGATGAGCCTCGATCCAGAACTGCAGGCCATGCTCGATCGCCGCAGGGCGCTGAACCTGCCGAGCTTTTCCGCGGGGACACCAGACGATGCCCGCAGGTCGTTTGCCGAATCGCACGCGGCGCTGCCGCCGCGACGCGGCGCCCGCGATGTGACGGCCACCGACGAAACCGTCGCCGGCCCGAACGGTACGGTAAAAATCCGGCGCTATCGCCCTGCCGGGACGACACACGGGCGCATCCTCTATCTTCACGGCGGCGGATGGGTCTTTGGGACGCTCGACGGCTTCGAACCGGTGTGCCGCCAGTTGGTGCAGGACAGCGGCGCCGAAGTCATCAGCGTGGACTATCGCCTTGCACCCGAACATCCTTTCCCCCAGCCGCTCGACGATTGCTGGGCGGCGCTGCTCGCCGTCGCCGATGGCGCGCCGCTGGCAGTCATGGGCGACAGCGCCGGAGGCAATCTCGCCGCGGCGCTCGCCCTGCGCGCGCGCGATCGGGGTGGTCCCGATATCGCGCTGCAGGTGCTGCTATACCCCGTGTTGTCGCCTGATTTCGAGCGCGAATCTTACCGTCGATGCGGCCAAGGCGACTATTTGATTTCGACTGACGACATGCGCTGGTTCTGGGATCATTACGTGACCGAAGCCGATCGGGCCAACCCCGAGGCAGTTCCCTTGGCGGCCGCCGATTGGTCGAACCTGTCCGACACGATCATCGTCGTGGGTGGATATGATCCGCTCCACGACGAAGGCGTCGCCTATGCGGACACGCTGAGGGCCGCCGGCGTTCGGGTAGTGCTGCGCGACCATCCGGGTATGGCGCATGGCTTCTTCACGCTCGTCGATCTGCTCAGCGCGTCCAATGCCGAAGTCGCCGCGATCGGCGGCTTGATCGCCGACCGGCTCGGTGCCGCTTGATCCTCGCTCAGACCGGCTCGGCCAACCGGCTTTCGACGAGCTTGACGAAGCGCGCGATGAGCGGCGAAGCGCTGCCTTTCGGCCAGAGCATGCTGATCGGGAGCGGCAGGTCGAGATCCGGCAGGTCACGCAGTACGACACCGGGCGGCGTGCGATCGGCGCGGGCAGCGGTGACGACGCCAAGCCCGATCCGTGCCGCGACCAGTTCATAGGCGATGTCGACTGCTGACACCTCGACTGCGATATTGGGCGAAACGCCCAGCGCGTCGAAGGCTGCGATCATCCGGTCGAACAAGCGCGGTGACGTGTGGCGCGCCGGCCACAGCAAGGGTTCGTTCGCCAGTTCGGCGAGCCCCACCGACTGTTTTTCGGCAAGCGGATGATCTTCTGGCAACACCAGCACGAACCGATCGAGTCCCACCGCCAGGCGCGCAAACTGGTCGCCATCAGTAATCTCGTCGATGACGAAGGCGACGTCGATCTCGTCCGTCAGCAGGCGCGAGCGCTGCGCGTCGGACGTCAGTGGAAAGGCGCGGAGTTCGACTTCGGGATAGAGCGTGCGAAATTCACGCAGCACCGTCGGCAGGACCGGGCGCCGCAGCATCGCTTCGGAAAAGGCAACCCGCAACACGCCTGTGTCGCCCTCGGCAATGCGGCGCGTGTTGCGGCGCGCATCTTCGATCTGCAGCAGAATGCGGCGGACGTCTGTCGCGAGCACCTGCCCCGCCTTGGTGATCGCGACGCCGCGAGCCTGCCGTTCGAACAGTTCGATATTACCGAGTTCGCGTTCGAGATCGGCGATTCGCCGCGACAGCGCCGATTGAGCGATATTGAGCCGCTCGGCGGCGCGGTGGAGATTCTGCTCCTCGGCAACCGCGAGGAAAAAGGGGAAATGTTTCGCGATCCGCAACGTGCGAAGCGTCGCGACATCGCGCGGGACATTGGGCGAAAGAGAGGAGGACCCCGCTGTGGCCGGTGCGGTGTCGCCGGTGGCGGGAACGGCCGCCTCCATGTCTTCAGCCAAGTGCAACACGGACCACCGCCTTGGCGCAAACATCCTGCGCGCGCATCACGACTTCGACATCCGCCGTGCTGCTGCCGTCGAGGTGCCGCGCCATCACGCGACCGGCAATCTGGTCGGGAGCGAAATTCTCGCCCGTGCCCTGCAGCGACACAAGCGACGCTGCGGCGGCGCCCGACCAGCGGCGCACCATGTCGCAGAGGCGCTGATCCATCGGGCCTTCACCCGACACATCACCGTCGAACTCGATCGGCTGGCCAAGACGTACATCGGCGAAGCGAAGCGGTATTGCGTTCATAGTCACCCTCGTCCCTATATATGTTATCTTTTAAATGTTAGCCGATTCGGATACGGCGGTCAAATAGCGATCATCGACGCATCGTTTCGAGAGGAAGATCATCACCATGGCATCCACCGCCCAACCGCTCCCTGCCGCCGCGGCCGTTCTGACGCAGCGCCGATCGCCGATGCCGGATGCATTGGTCGGGCCCGGGCCGAATCGCGAAGCGACCGAGCAACTGATCGAAATCGCTCTACGCGTTCCCGATCACGGCCGGCTCAGCCCGTGGCGCCTGGTGTTGATCGCGGGCGAAGCGAAGCAGCGCTGGGTGGAAAAGCTGCTCCAACTCGCAGATCAGCGCGATGACGCGCCCAAGACGCGGGTAAGCACGCGCAAGCTGGCCAGCGCGCCGCTTGTGGTCGTGGTCGTTTCGTCCGCCATTCCGGGTCACAAGGTTCCCGAATGGGAACAGTGGCTCTCGGCCGGCGCGGTGTGCATGAACCTGGTCAATGGCGCCCATGCGCTCGGGTTTGGCGCCAATTGGCTGACCGGCTGGCATGCCTATGACGAGCGGGCGACCGCACTGCTTGGACTGGAAGAGGGTCAGAAGGTCGCGGGCGTGGTCCTGATCGGCAGCGTTGCAGCCGAAGCACCCGAGCGCCCGCGCGCGCGCGCCGCCGACGTGACACGGTGGCTGGAAGCCTGAGCCCGACTTCGGTGCGGCCGTTCACCTCAACGATGTTGGCGGGTTCAGGCCCGCAGCATGTCGGCTTTGATCGTCAACCCGGTGTCAAATCCATGCCGGCGCTCGCCGCCGCCGGTGAAATGTTCGCGGATCGCGCGTTCGGCGGTCGGAGCGTCGCCATCCTCGACCGCGCGGTAAATGCGCTCATGCTCGTGCAGCAGCGACATCCGCACCGCACGATCCGAGAAGCTTCCATGCACCGAACGGTCGACAGCAAGGGCCTCGACCTGCGCGGTCCACAACCTCTCAAGGGCGCCCACCACGAGACTCATCGTCTCGTTGCCGCAATTGCTGACAAGTTCGGTGTGGAAGGCGCGCGCGAGCACGATGAAGCGCGCCGGGTCGTCGATCGCGTCGGAGCAAGCGTCGATATTGGCGCGCAGCTTGGGCAGCACCGTCGTCCCGCGGTCCGGGCGCAGCGCCGCCTCGGCGGCACAGGCTGGTTCGAGCAAGCGCATGCCGTTCAGCAGATCGAGCAACGAAACCGACCGCGCCTGAAGCACCAGCCCCAGCATATAGGCCGCAGTCCCCGGATGCGGGACATGGACGATCGCGCCACCGACGTTACCGCGAATGACAGTGACCAGTCCCTCGGTCTCGAGAATGCGAAAGGCCTCGCGAATGCACGGGGGACTGACGCCGAACTCGTTCAGCAACTCTTCCTGCTTGGGCAGCATGTCCCCGTCGGCCAGCGCACCCGACAGAATGCGGCTACGCAGGCTCGACGCCACAATCTCGGCGACGCGAGGCTGGCGCAAACGCCGCTTCTTCGTGCTCTCGCTCACAAAATACACCCCTGTTTCTGGCCAGCGCCGAACAACAAGCCATACGCTTCGCTTCAATCATTGCAAGTGCGGCCCGGACCACGAAAATAGCCATGAGGAGAATAGGATGACTGCCGACACGTCGCGTTACCAGGCCTTCACAATCAGCATCACGCCATTTGCCGAAGATGGATCGATCGACGAGGCGAAGCTGCGCCGACATCTTTCGAAGCTCGGCGACGCCGGCATCGGCGTTTATGTCGGCGGCGGCGGCAGCGGCGAAGGCTATACGCTATCGGCCGACGAGACGAAACGCCTGCTCGCCATTGCGGTAGAGGAATTGAAAGGCCGGGTGCCGATCCGTGCGATGGGGGTCGAGCCCCGCACCGCGAAGCAGATGATCGATTTCCTCGACATGGCCGCACGCGCGGGGGTCGATGCCGCGCAGGTCTATTCGCTCGACGTCGGCCATGGCCATGTCCCGACCCCGCGCGAACTCGACGCCTATTTCAGCGAAGTGCTGTCGCACAGCGATGTGCCTTCGGTCCTCTCGACGCACCAGTCGGTCGGTTATGTGATTCCGGCCGAGGTGATCATCGAGCTGTTCGATCGCCACAAACAGCTTGTCGGGCTTAACGTCAGCCATCAGGATCCCAATTATCTGCGGACGCTTGCCGACGCGCTTGGCGACCGGATCGACATCTGCGTCGGCGGGCCGCACCAGGCGCCGCTCGCGCTTGCATTCGGCGCGCAGGGCTTTCTGTCATCGGAGGGAAATATCGCGCCGAAGCTTTGCATGAGCGTGGTCGCCGCGGCCAGCACCGGCGACAACGCCCTGTTCCTCGATCGATGGGGCAAATTGATGCGCCTGTTCATGGCGCTCTATGGCAATGGCGGCATCCGCGTGACCAAGGCGCTGCTCGAGCATTTCGGCCTTGCGGGGGGCGTGCCCCGCGCGCCGCGGCGTCCCGCCGAAGCCGATGCCCTCGCCAAGGCGCTCGCGGTAGTCGAAGAAATTGGTCTTGCGGATATCGAGGGCTGGTGACGCAAAAGGGCGGCGGAAAAACACCGCCGCCCTTCGAGCCCCCTGCTCTGCTGACCTGATTATTCGGCCGCGACCGCCTCCGCCGCATCGGACAGAGGCTCATATCTTTCGACCTGTTCGCTCCAATAAGCCGACTCGCGCGACGTATCGATCGTCTGCGCGCCGCGCACCCCGAATTTGCGGCGTGCTTCTTCGAGCGGGAGGTCGAGCCAATCCTCGTAGCGCGGCAGGAACAGCGCGTCGGATTGCTCGCCGACCTTCATCGCATAATGCGCCAGTTCGAACATGCGCAGCGTCAACTCGGGATAATGCAGCGGGCCGCGCATGAACATCGGGATGGTGAGCAGCGTATTCTGCACGTTGAGCAAACCCGCAAGCTCGGGTGTGAAGTGGCGGAAGAGATTTCCGTATTTCAGGAATGCCGGCATGATCTCGCCGATCCCGTCGAACCCGCCGCCGCTCAAGATATGCATGATGTCGTGAATCTGGACGCCGCGCAGGAAGAAATACTCGAAGCCCGACCGCGGCTCGAACGTGGGGATGATATCGACCTCCATCCCGGCGCCAACCAGCCACTGATACCAGATGCCTCCGACCGATCCTTCGGGGCACGACTTCATATCCTCACGCGTCAGCCGCGCGAGCCAACGTTCGTCGAGCCATTTGTCGAACTCGGGCCAGCCGCGGCGCGCCTCGTTGAACAACTCCTCGATCCGCTCATGGTCCTGCACCTCTCGCACCGCGTCAATCAGCGACGGGATGCCATAGGTCACCGGATAGTCGCGACCGTTGCGTTTCAGGCATTGCGTCGTGACCCACTCGCGGATCCTGAAGTCATTCATATATTTGGACGAACTGATAAGCACACTGCTCGTCGTTTCGACCTTTTGCCGCCCGCGCTGCAGATACGGCAGATCTTCCTCGTTCATCCCGTCACTCCTCTTATCTTGTCATTCTCGGGTGTTCAGGCGGCCGCGGTCTCGACCTTGCGAATGACGGGACCGATAAACTGTCCCGGCAGTTCGCCGGTGAAGGCCCCATTCTCAAAAGTCGGCACCCCGTTCACCAACGTGAGCCGCATTGGCGCGGCATCGCGCGAGAAGCGCCAGGTGAAACCGCCGTTGCCGTCGGGGACATCGAATGCCCGCCGCAACGGACGCGCCTCGATCTCATCGAGGTTGAACACCGCGATATCGGCGCGATAACCAGGCTTGAGCACGCCGCGATCGTCGAAGTTGAAATGTTCGGCCTGCTTTCCGGTCTGGACATGGATCGCCTCTTCGAGCGTCAGTTCCTTGTTCCGCAGATAGTGCGTCAACAGCAGGATATTCTCGCCGCCGCCGCACAGCATCTGACCGTGCGCGCCCGCATCGGAGATGTTGGCCACCGTCTGGCTGGTCTTCATCAGTTCGACCGTCTTGTCGAAGTGCATCGGATGCGGGACGCGGTTAACGATCGACTGGACGCCATTCGCGATCACCCAGTCGGCGAGCGCGTCGGACGGATGCTGCCCCGTCTGCTCCGCCAGTTCCTTGAGGTTGAGGCCGAGCGGACCGACGCCGGTTTCGGAATCGAGCAGCAGCATCATGTGCGGATTGGCGACGAGCGACTGCTTGAACGCCTTGTTGTCCCAGCTGTCGCGAGCGCGGGCACGAAAATTCTCATCTTTGAGCAGCGCCAGCTTCTCTTCTTCGGTCGGCGCCTGCACAACTTCGTGCCAGACATATTCATTCGCCTGCGCGAAGGACGAGCTTGAGAAGAAGTTGAGCGCGGTCGTCGGCGGCACATGCGCGAAACTCGGCCAGAAATCGAGGCCCTCCGCCTTTTGCTGCGCGCTGATTTCCCACATTTTGTCACGAATCGAATCCTGAAAATGGAGCAGGCCGCCGGCCCCTGCCATCTGGACGCGTACGCCGCGGTCGCGGCACAGATTGCCCAGCCGCTCCATCTGTTCGGGCGCCTTCAATTTGAAGAATGTATCGAGGATGACCTGCAACTGGCTGCCCGGATTGCGCGCGAGCACGCCGATCAGCCCCGCCCATTCGGCGTCGTCGGCGACGAGGCTGGGCACCGGCCGGTCCTTGCTGTCATGGTCCATCAGGTTCGACGACATGCCGAGCGCGCCGGCGTCGATGGCGTCCTGCAGCATGTCGCACATCTTCTGGATTTCTTGCGCCGTCGCGGCGCGCTCCCATGCTTCCATTCCCATCACGGCAAGGCGCATCGCGATATGGCCCGCATAACCCGCGATATTGGTCGAGGTCTTGCAATTCGCCTCGACCGAGGCGCGATATTCGGGCCAGCTGTTCCAGTCCCACGGCAGCATTTCGACGAAGGGCTTTTCAGCGACTTCCTCGAAGAAGGAGAAAATCTTGACCATCTCCATCCGCACTTCCGGGTCCTTGTGGACCGGCGCGGCGGTAAAGCCGCAATTGCCGATGACGACGGTGCTGACGCCATAGCCTGGCAGCGGGTCGAGGCTCGGCTGCCACCACATCACCGCGTCCATATGCGTATGCGGTTCGATGAAGCCCGGCGAGACGACGCACCCGGCGGCGTCGACGATGCGCTCGCCTTCCGCCGGAGCCAAACCGGGAGCGATCTCGGCAATCAGGCCGTCTTTCACGCGGACGTCGGCGGCATAGGACGGTGCGCCGGTGCCATCAACGACGGTTCCTCCCCGGATAAGAATGTCGGTCATCGCTCTCTCCTTTTTCTGATTCTGCAATAACGCCATAATCTATCTAACATTGCAATGTTAGATATCGCTGCGTTACATATCGCTGCCAAGGGGCTGCTGGTCGACGATCTCGATCCCGTAACCGTCCAAGCCGATAAAATTCGTGTCGCTGTTGCTGAGCAAGGTGATGCGATGGACGCCAAGGTCGGTCAGCACCTGTGCACCAATGCCATATTCGCGAACGGCGACCGTCCGTGCACCGCTCGCCTCGCGTCCCGCTTCGCGAGCGCGGATGATGCACGCGACCAGGTCGGGCGCCGTCGAGCTCAGCACCACGACGACGCCGCTGCCCGCTTCGCCGATCTTGGTCATCGCGCGGCCGAGCAGGCCCGAACGGTCGTCCTGCTCGGCGAACAGGTCGGCCATCGGCGAATGGACGTGCATACGCACGATCACCGGTTCTGCCGTGTCGATCTGACCCTTGACCAGCGCGACCACTTCGCCGCCCGTAATGCGGTTGCGATAGCTGATGATCCGCCAGTCGGCGCCCCAGCGGCTCTTGAACGCCATTTCGGCGCGGCGTTCGACCAGATGGTCGTTGCGGCGGCGATAGGCGATCAGGTCGCGGATCGTCCCGATCTTGAGTTGATGCTGCTCGGCGAAGGGGATGAGGTCGTCGAGGCGCGCCATTTCGCCATCGTCCTTCAGTATCTCGCAGATCACTCCCGACGGGTTGAGACCGGCAAGACGCGCAACGTCGACCGCCGCCTCGGTGTGCCCGGCGCGGACCAGGACCCCTCCTTCGCGTGCGAGCAACGGGAAGACGTGCCCAGGGGTCACGATGTCGTCGCGCCCCTTGGAAGCGTCGATCGCGGTGGCGATGGTGCGCGCGCGGTCGGCGGCGGAAATGCCCGTCGTCACACCTTCGCGCGCCTCGATCGACACAGTGAACGCGGTTTCGAACTGCGTGCCGTTGTTGCGGCTCATCAGTTCAAGCCCGAGCTGGTCGACGCGCTGCTGCGTCATCGCAAGGCAGATGAGCCCGCGTCCGTATCGCGCCATGAAATTGATCGCATCGGGGGTCGCCATCTGTGCGGGAATGATGAGGTCGCCCTCATTCTCACGATCCTCGTCATCGACGAGGATGAACATGCGGCCATTGCGCGCCTCATCGATGATTTCTTCTGGCGTCGCGAGGAAGGAGTGCGGAAGCTGGACCGGGGCGAGCGCGGGCATATGGATGTTCCTGTGCTGTGGGCGGCGTTGACCGCAATGACAGCAGGTTACTTCCGCACCCTGCGGCGCTCTATTGCCATTGGGGTATCGTGACCGTCGCTGCCCGGCATCATGCTGCGAGGCCGGCTCTCCGCCACAAAGCGAATTCCATGACCTGCTGACCGACGATGGCGAGTTGTTCGGCAATCTTGGGATCGAGACAGGCGCCATCATCCCCGAACAGCGGCACGGTCGCGTTCACGGCCGCGCCGAACGGCGTCGGCCAGGCCCGCAGGGCATGCGCGATCGAGCGGAGCGCAACGAGCGTCGTGCCGCACGCCTGCCAGCCATAGGCGGTGACGATCGACCCGAAGGCGCGGCCGTCGAGATAGGGCCGCCCGTCTTTTGCCAGGTCCTCCAGCAAATCGAGTGCGTTCTTTACCGGCCCCGACAGGCTGCCATGGTACCCCGGAGACCCGACGATGATGCCGTCGCAGTCGCGGATCGCCTCGACAAAGCGGCTCTCGGCCTCGGTCCGCTCGGTGCGCCCCGGGATATAGAGCGGCA
This sequence comes from Sphingopyxis sp., assembly GCF_050916055.1. Taxonomy (GTDB): domain Bacteria; phylum Pseudomonadota; class Alphaproteobacteria; order Sphingomonadales; family Sphingomonadaceae; genus Sphingopyxis. The sequence goes on along the minus strand of NZ_CP051527.1, from coordinate 926,723 downwards.
ATGATGCGATGAACGGGCCGTCGAACAGCTGGACCTCGGCGCCCAGCGCACGGGCTGCGTCGAGCGCACACGATACGACGCGTTCGCTGCTCGACTCCAGACGCGCCGTCCCGCCCACGCCCACGATCTTTATCGGCCGGATCATAGTTGCACTCCTTCGCTCTGTCTCGCCTCGGTCGGAATAGGACAGCTCTAAGGACGCATCGCTGACGGGGTCGAGTGCCCAAGGCGGACCCCAGCGATCTAAATTGAGCACGAAAAGGGCTGAGCGATGCTTTGCCGCTAACCCTCATGCCGCCAATCGGCATTTGAAAGCCTGCCCTCATCGGTCGATTTCTGAGGCGAAGATTGGGAGCTTGAAAGACTCATTATGCGCTTTTCGTTGATATTCGAAGCCCAGACGGCCGACGCCTCACCCCGCGGCGAGCGGCAGGTGTTCGACGAGCTGGTCGAACAGGCGATGCTCGCCGAACAATTGGGGTTCGACGTGATCTGGAGCGTCGAGCACACGTCGCTCACCAACTACGCGCATATGAGCGCGCCCGAGACGTTTCTCGCCTATATTGCGGGACGCACAACGCGGATCGGGATCGGTCATGGTGTCGTGTGCCTGATGCCGGCGATGAACCACCCGATCAAGGTCGCCGAGCGCATCGCGACGCTCGACATCTTGTCGAAGGGTCGCGTCCATTTCGGCATCGGGAAGGGCGGCAGTCAACAGGAAGCCGGTGCCTATGGCTATGACCTCAAGACGCTCCAGCCGTTGATCGACGAGGCGATGTACCTGATCCCGCGCATGTTCGTCGAGGATGAGGTCGAGCATAATGGCCCGCACATCAACATTCCGCCGCGCCCCATCCATCCCAAGCCGTTCCAGGAACCGCACCCGCTGATGTATATGGCGTGCACCAATCCAGAGACGCTGGCGCGCGCCGGACAGCGCGGTATCGGCGCGCTCGTTCTCGGCTTCGGCGGCCCCGACGAGGTGGCGAAGAAAAACCAGATCTATCGCGACGCCTGGGCGACGCGAAGGGCCGAAGACCAAGTCGGCTACCGCCCGAACCAGCATCTGGCGGCGCTCTGCCCGACGATCATTCTTGATGATGCCGACGAGGCGCGCAGGATCGGCATCCGTGGCCAACGCTATTTCTATGAATCGCTGAACTATTGGTACGGCGGCGGGCCGAAGCCCGAGCCCGAGACATGGGGCGACGAGCTGCTCGAAGAAGGCACCGACACGATCATCACGACCAAACTTGCGTCCGAAACGCTGACGATGGATCTGCGTCCCGACGAAAATGGCCGACGTCCCAGTGGCGGTATCCTCAGCGCGAAAAACGCCTATGGCAGCGTCGCCGACTGCATCGACTATGTCGAACAGCTCGCCGCCGCCGGCGCCGACGAAATATTGTTCATGACCAATATGGGCACCGTGCCGCAATGGGCGCAGCTCGAAACGTTGCGCAAGATCGGCACGCACGTCATCCCCCACTTCCGGTGAGCATCGCGCTCGCCGGGCGGACCGCAGTCATCACGGGGGCGGCGTCGGGGATCGGCGCCGCCCTTGCCCGTCATGCCGCGGCACAAGGCATGGCGGTCGCTGCGTGCGATCGCGACGCGGCGGGATTGGAGGCGCTCGCGGCCGAGCTGGCGGCGACCGGCGTCGCGCATGTCATCCACCCGGTCGATATTACCGACCCCGGCACGCTGCGCGGCTTCGCAAGCGAATGCGCGGCGCTTCCCCCGATCACCCTGCTCTTCGCCAACGCCGGCGTGCTGCGCGGCGGAAGCATATTGGACATGCCGATCAATGAATGGCGGTTGCTGACCGACGTCAACGTCATCGGTACGGTCGCAACGCTCCAGGCCTTCGTCCCCACGATAATATCGCACGGAGAAGCGGCGCAAGTCGTCGTAACCGGCTCGACCGGATCGATGACGAGCGGTCCGTCGCTTGGCGCTTATTGCGGCACCAAACATGCGCTCTGGCCCATCGTCGAAGCCTTGCGAGCCGAACTGGAGGGCACGGCGGTCGGCGCCTCGCTGCTGATGCCGGGCGCGGTTTCGACCCCAATGTTCGATGCGATCGATCCCGATCGGCCCATCCCGGTCGATTCGATAAGCCCCGCGGCTGTCGCCGAACGTGCGTTCGCAGGGGCGCAGACAGGCGATGCCAAGATACTGACGCACCCCGCCTATGTGGAACGGATCGGTGCCCGGTTCCGCACGGTTTTGACCGAGCTATCGAAGCGTTGATCCGCCGTCAGGCAGCGGGGTGAAACTGCTTGTACCAGTCGCGATATTTCAGGATCGGGCCATCGGCCGCACTCAGCATCGGCTGCTCGACATAGGCCTTGTACGGCCAGATTTTGCCGTCGCTATATTGCTCCTTCAGGCCATGCTCGGCGGCTAGCGCGGTGAAGCGATCAATCTCTTCGTCCGACATCGGACAGTCATCGTCTTTCAGGAATATTTGACGGACATAATAATGGCTCAACGTCGCATCGACCGGGGTCACCGAGACATAATAGACGGTCACGATGCCGGGCGCTTGCGGCGTGCGGCTTTCGACGCGCGAAAGGCCGCCGCCGATCACTTCCGAGTCGACCGTCGATCCGACATCGACGTTTTCGACCGGCCCGTCATACCCCGCCGGAAGGATGCGGACCGGACTGAAGAAACGATGTCCATCGAGTATAATCTGTCCATTGCCGACCGCGCGGCCGGTGCCATGCACGCCGGGGAAATGCGCGAAATCGACTCCATTCTCGAACACGTCCTGTGGATGCGCCGATCCGAAATCGTCGTGGAGCCGGCGAAAACCCGCATCGGGAATATGGCGGATTTCGTCATATTCGGGAAGATTCCAGTCCGGGTCGCGGCCGTCCAGATCATGCCAGATGAAGATCATCCCGCCGCGCTCGGCGGACGGCCATTTGCGGACTCTCGCGCGCGGCGGTACGGCTTTCGCGAAAGGCACATGCACGCATTTTCCGCTCGTGTCGTAACGCCACTGGTGAAAAGGACAGACGATCGTCTCACCCTCGACCCAGCTGTCGTAGCCCAGATGCGCGCCCAGGTGCGGGCAATGCGCGTCGGTGACCACAGCCTCGCCGCTTTCGGTTCGAAAAAGGACAAGATCGCGCCCGAAATAACGCAGCGGACGAACATCACGCGGCGCAAGATCGTCTGCAAAACTCACGCTGAACCAGCCCGTCGGATAGGGGTGAAACGGATAGCGGGTGCCGAAGCGGCTCGGTGCGTTCATGTCTCTCTCCCCTTCATTTTTCGTCAGATGATCGACGCGCCGCCGTCTACCGCGAGTATCTGCCCCGTGATATGTGCGCCGGCGTCGGACGCGAGCAGCAGCACCGCACCCTTCAGATCGTCATCCGTGCCCAGCTTGCCGCGCGGCGTGTCGGTGCGCAGTTCATCCCCATGCTTGTCGAGGACGTGTCCCGTCAGCTTCGACGGGAAATAGCCCGGCGCGAGGGCGTTGACGTTGATGCCGAGCATCCCCCATTCGGCCGCGAGCGCGCGGGTGAAATTGACCAGCCCCCCCTTGCTGGCGTTGTAGGCGATCGTGCCGATCATGCGCGGGTGATGACCGAGCAGCCCCTCGACCGACGCGATATTGAGGACGCGCCCCCAGCCTGCGGGGATCATGAACTCGCGAGCAACCGCCTGTGCCATCAGGAAGGGGCCGGTGAGGTTCACCGCCATCAGCTTGTTCCAGCCGTCGAGCGGCATTTCTTCGGTCTTCGCGCCCCAAGACGTACCCGCGTTGTTGACGAGAATGTCGATCCGTCCGCCCGCGGTCTTCACCGTCTCGACGACATGGGCGGGCCCGTCGGGGTTGCCGACGTCGGCGGCGATCGCGCTGGCATCGATGCCGAGCGCCCGTAAATGCGTCACGGCTTCGTCGAGTTCGGCCTGTTTGCGCGCGGTCAGGATGACGCGCGCGCCATATTCGCCGAGCGCCTCGGCCATCGCGAGCCCGAGCCCGCGCGAGCCGCCGGTGACGAGCGCGGTGCGGCCGGTCAGGTCGAATAAATTTTTGAGGGGTGTCGTGGTCATGTTTTTTCCAGTTTAGCCGGCGGTGTAGCCGCCGTCGACGAAGAGCGTCTGGCCGGTGACAAAGCCCGATGCGGGCGAGGCAAGGAAGAGAAGCGCGCCCATTAAATCCTCGACCTCGCCAAGGCGGCCGAGCGGAGTGCGGTCGACGACCTTGGCGTAGAGTTCGGGCTGGGTGCGGACGAGGTCGCGGTTGAGGTCGGTGACGATAACCGTGGCGCCCAGCGTGTTGACCGTAACGCCATGACCGCCGAATTCGAACGCGCAGGCGGCACCGAGGTTCGCGAGTCCCGCCTTCGACGCGCAATAGGCGCCGCGGTTTGCCATCCCGCGTCCCGACAGGATCGACCCCATGTTGATGATCCGGCCATAGCCCTGCGCAATCATCGCCGGCGCGAAGGCGCGGATCGTGTAGAAGGCACCGGCGATATTGACCTCCTGCACGCGCAGAAAGTCCTCGGGCGACACGTCGAGCACCGATTGCGGGTTGGTGATCCCCGCGTTGTTGAACAGGATGTCGATGCGCCCGAGCGCGGTTTCGATTTCTTTCGCGGCGTCGAGCATCGCGGCGGGATCGGTGACGTCGGCCTCGACGATCAGCGCGCGGCGGCCAGTCTTTTCGACCTCTTCCGCCGCGGTTTCGAGTTTCGCACGGTTGCGCGCGACGAGCGCGATGTCGGCGCCGCACTCGGCCATCGCGAGCGCACCCGCCGAGCCGAGCCCGCCGCCTCCGCCGGTCACGACCGCGACCTGGCCGTCCAGCGCGAAGCGTTCAGTTCCTGTCATGCAGCCCGTTCCCTGCCGAACGACCGCAGCTCGATCAGCGCCGCGATGCGGGCGCGGAGCTGCGCATATTGCCCCTTCATCAGCGCGTCGTCGCTTTCCGCCAGCCGCTCCGCAAGCACCAGCATGTCTTCGAGAAGGCGGTCCTCGTCGTGCATCGTCGCGCTCCTCACAACCGGTATCCGTCCTGCCGCTCATCGGCCCAGCGGCGCGCCTTGTAGGCAAAGCCCTGAAACTCGGCGCGCGGCACCTCGCAAACATCGACCCACATATTGCTGCGCTGCTTGATCGCGGCGCGCACCGACTGGACGAGCGCCGCGCGATCGTCTCCGCACAGGTTTGCATGGTGATCGGCGACCGCGATCTTGACCTCGACCTCGGTCCTGCCATCGCGCGTATAGACGCGGCCCTTATATTCGCCGACCTCGGGATGTGCGAAAACCGCGGCATCAAACATCGACGGCCAGACATTGTTGCCGCGTATTTTCATCATGTCGTCGAAACGGCCGATCGTGCCGCATTCGATCGCGTTCCACGCCCCGCCACCGCACTCCTGCCACGGCACGAACCGCGCCGCGTCGCCGGTGCGAAAGCGGACGACCGGACTACCTTCCACTGACAGGTTGGTGACTACCATCTCGCCCTGTTCGCCGGGCTGGACCGGCGCGCCGGTTTCGGGATCGACGATCTCGACCAGATGTTCCCATTCGAAAAGCCGCATCAGCCCGCGCTGTCCATCGGCACGGAACACGCCAGCCGATCCGGTCGAGCCGCCAAAGCCATTCAATTGCGTGCTGCCATAGCCTTCCTGCAGGCGGCAACCCCAATGCTCCTCGATCTTTGCCGCCCATTCGAGCGGATAGCCCTCGGCGGCAATGAAGATGCCGTGCATAGCGGGAAAGGCTTCGCGCGGGGTGATGCCACGCGCGAGCAACGCCTCGGTCAGCGTGTGGAGATAGTTGGTCGAGGCATAGATGAAATGCACACCGCCGAGCCCCAGCATGAGGTCGATCTTCGCCTCGGTCGAGGTGTTGCCGCCGACGTGGAAGCCCGTCGCGCCCATGATGCGCAGCGCCTCGCCCGGACCCCAGCCACCGGTGGTCATCCCGCCGGCAGGAACGCAGTTGATCGCGGTGTCGCCCTGCCGCAGCCCGCCCATGTACCAGGGCAGTGCATGGAGATAGCCGAGCATATGGACGTCGCGCTGGGTGCGGCCATAGATTTCCTGCCCTTGTCCCGACGTCCCGCTCGTCATGCTGATGTGCACGACCTGATCGCGGTCGACGCCCAGCCGGGTGCCGAAAGGCGGCGCCGCCTGCTGATCGGCGAGGAAGTCGGCCTTGGCCGAGGTCGGGAAGGCTTTGGCGAAGCGGTCGAGGCTATCGACGGCGCCGTCCTTCAATCCACCCTCGTCCATCCGCGCACGGTAATAGTCGCTCTTCGCATAAAGGCGCGTACAGAGCGCCTGCACTTTGCGAAGCTGATACGCCTCAAGCTCTTCGCGCGTGGCGCCGGCAAAGCGGCGCAGCAATGGCGAGGCGGCAAAAGGATCGGCGACCGACGCAGCCATCGTTCAGCCCTCCCCTAAATCTTTATGGCGGGGCGGAACGCCGGCAGCGTGATCTCCGGCGTGACGCGGTTGTAGACGATCTCGACCTTCATCCCGGCGCGCATGTCCTCGGGCGCGCAGTCGAAGATGTTGCCGGTCATCCGGCAGCCTTCGTCGAGGGCGACGATCGCGACCACATAGGGGACCTCGTCGGCATAGAGATCGCGCGGTACGGGGTGACGCACGACGATCCAGCTGAAAATTTCCCCCTTGCCGCTCGCCTGGACCCACTCGGGAATTTCGAGCGAGCCGGGGCAAAAAGTGACCGGCGGGAACAGATGTTCGCCGCTCGATGCGCAGCGCTGGAGCATCAATTTACCCTCGCGCATTCCGTCCCAGAACGGCGTGCTTTCGGAATCGGGAACGGGCAGCGGCCGCGAATAGGCATTTTTTTGCATCACTCAGTTCCTCAGGATCATGGCGCTGCCGCAGGTCATCGCGCCCGCGGTGGTCAGCGCGATTTCGGCGCCGTCGATCTGGCGCGCTCCGGCGGTGCCGCGCAGCTGCTCGACCGCCTCGATCACATGGTTGAAGCCGTGGATATAGGCTTCGGAGAGCAGGCCGCCGTGGGTGTTGAGCGGCAGCTCGCCGGTGCGCGCGATCCGCCCATCCATCACGAACGGCCCGCCCTCGCCTTCCTCGCAGAAGCCGAGCCCTTCGAGCGCCATCAGCACGCTATAGGTGAAGCAGTCGTAGATTTCGGCGACGTCGACATCCTTGGGGCCGATACCCGCGCTGCCCCACAAATCGTCCGCGAGATATTTGAAGCAATTGTGCGAATGGCTCGGCCAGCGGATCGCATCGAACAGATCGTCGCCCTGGCTCGGCCCGCCGCCATAGGCACCACCCATGATGTAGACGGGCTTCTGCTTCAGATCGCGTGCCTGCTCGGCCGAGGTGATCACCACCGCGCAGGCACCGTCGCTTTCGAGGCAGATGTCATACATGCGGAATGGATCGACGATGAAGCGCGAGTTGTAATAATCGTCCTTGGTCATCGGGGTGCGCTGCATCGCGCGTTCGTTGATCACCGCATTGTCGCGAAAAGTCGTCGCGATTTCGGCCCAATGTTCCTCGGTCGTGCCATAGTCGATCATGTGGCGCCGCGCCCACATCGCCATCGCCTGCGGATAGGTGATCCAGCCCAAGGGCGCGGTATATTGGGTCACGCCATAGGCCGACATGTCGCGCCCGCCACCCAGACGAAAGCCCGAGCGCCCGTTCATGGCGCGGAAGCAGAGGACGTTCTTCGCCAGCCCCGCCTCGATCGCCGCAGTCGCCGCGAGCGTGATCAGGTTCGCGCCGTTGCCGCCCGCGGCATAATCGACCGCATAGCCGGCGTTCTCGATGCCCATCTCGGTCGCGACGCCCATCGCGGGGGCGCTGTCGTTGAAGTTGAAGCTGACGATGCCGTCGATGTCGGCGACGGTCAGCCCCGCATCCTCGATCGCCTTCAGGCACGCCTCGGTCGCAAGGCTTCGCACCGTGCGGCCGGAAAATTTGCTGTATTCGGTGTTGCCGATCCCGGCGATCGCATATTTGTCGCGCAGCTTGAACATATCAGTCTTCCTTTCGCGTGCCGAAGCGCGGCGCGCGTTTTTCCTTGAAGGCGAGAAGGCCTTCGGTGGCGTCGGGTTCGGTGGTCGCGTAGCGGTGGACGAACGCAATCTCCTGCCGCAGCCCCTCCGCATACGGCGTATCGAGCGTCATGTTGGCGAGCCGTTTGGCGCCGGCGAGGCCGATCGCGCTTTTGGTCGCCATGCCCGCGATCCATTCTTCGGCAGCGGCGATCAGTTCAGCATCGGGAACGACTTTAGTGACGAGCCCCCAGTTTTCCGAGGTGCGCGCGTCGAGCAATTCCCCGCTCAGCATCAAGTGCTTGGCGCGCAGCAGCCCGATTGCGCGCGGCAACCGCTGCGATCCGCCCGCACCCGGCAGCTGGCCGAAATTGAGATGCCCGTCGCCGATCTTCGCGCTCTCGGCGGCGAGCGCCATGTCGCAGGCAAGGAGCAATTCTATGCCGCCCGCGACACACACGCCGTTGACCGCGGCGATCCAGATCGCGCGCGCCTGCTCGATCCCGGTGAGCATGTCGTAGAAGTCGCCGAGGAAGGCCTGGAACTCGTCGGGATGTGCATAAAGGTGGATATAGCCGTCGAGGTCGCCGCCCGCGGAAAAGCTGCGCCCCTCGCCGGTCAGCAGCACGAAGTCGACGCCCGGCGTCGCCTCGATCTCGGCGACTGCGGCCTTTAATTCCTTGACCGTCGACCAGTCGAGCGGATTGAGCTTGTCGCCCCGCGCCAGCGTGACGCGGGCGGTCCGGCCGTCATAGGCGAGTTTGAGATTCTGGTACGTCATGCCGGCACCGCCCAGCGCTTTTTCGCATCGGCGGCGAGTTCGCCCTTGGCGACCTTACCGCCCGACGAGCGGGGCAGATCGTCCATCAGGACGAGATATTCGGGGAACCATTCGCGCGACACGCCGCGCATCCGGAGATGGCTGGTGATCGCCTCGAGCGTCACCTCCTGATGGGGTCGCGGCGCGACATAGATGCACACGCGTTCGCCGAAGACCGCATCGGGCGCGGGCACTGCGGCGACAAGCGCGACCGCGGGATGTGTCGCAACCTCGGCCTCGATTGCGGGCGCCGAGAGGTTCTTGCCGCCGCGGATGATGAATTCGGACGTGCGCCCGACCACGCGCAGATAATCCTCGGCATCGATATCGACGATGTCGCCCATCAGCATCCAGCCGTCGGGGGTGAACAGCTTGGCGTTCGCCTCGTCATCGTCCCAATAGCCGAGGCACAGAGCGGGGCCGCGACAACCCGGCTGTCCGCTGCCCTGAACCTCTTCGCCGGTCGCGGGGTCGAACAGGCGGACCTCCATCTCGGGAATGATCTGACCCGCCGTGTTGAGCCGCCGGTCGCGCGTGTCCGCGGCGGTGGTGTTGCTGAGCGCGCCGGTCTCGTTCGATCCATAGAATTGCAGAACGGCAGCGCTGGTCACTTCCTCGAACTCGGCGGCGCGGCGATAGGGAACGGCTTCGCCGCCGGTGAACATGCATTTGAGCGACGACAGGTCGCGCGGACGTTCGGCCTGCTCGTTGAGCAGCATGATGAATTGGGTCGAGACGCAGCAGAGCACCGTCACGCGCTCGCGCTCGATCATGTCGAGCGCGGTTCCGGCGTCGAACTTGGGCAGCACGACGGTCGGGCACCCGAGGATCGCCGGCGAAAAATGCGCCGTCCACAGGCCGAAGCCGAAGGGCATCGGCACCGCGCCCATGAAAATTTCATCGTCGCCAAAGCGTCCCGCCTCGGCCGCGAGCTGGTGGAAATAGAACCAGCGATTCTGCGTGTGCATCACGCATTTGGGCATGCCCGTGGTGCCCGAGGTCGAGTTGATCAGGAACAGTGCGTCGGGATCGGGGGTGGGTAGCGGCGGATGGTCGGGCAACTCTCCGGCGCTCCAGTTGCGCCGCGCCATCAGGTCCGGGACCGCGAGATAATCATCGAGCGAGGCGCCTAGCTCGCGCACCGCATCGACCAGTTCGGGGAGCGTGCGGTCGCGCATCTGGTCATGAGCGATGAGCAACGTCGCGCCGGTGCGTTTCAGCAAATGCACAATCTCGGCAACCCCGGCGCGCGCGCCGATGCCGACGGCGACCATGCCGGCGCGCTCCACTCCGAGCAGAGCAGCGTGCACTGCTGGGCCATCGGGCAGCAGCACCGCGACGCGGGCGCCGACCGGCAAACCCTTCGCGGCAATCAACGCCGCGATGCGCGTCGCTGCGCGATCATATTCGCCCCAGCTGAAGCGCCCTGCGGGCGTAATCCATGCGGTGCGCTCGGGGCGCGTTGCAGCAAGCGCGGCGACGCGGTCGGACAGCGTCGTATCGCCCCACCAGCCGGCGGCGCGGTAACGCGCGGCGACCCGAGGATCGGCGCGCAGGCTGCGGGCGACCTCAAGCGGCTTCACGGCGTGCCTCCTCGCCGGGCGGCACATCGAAGGTGCGGTCGGCGCCGAGCGGAGCCGATACCATGTGCGCGGCGACGCGCGCGCGATGGAAGGCGGGGCTTCCCCACGCCTGTCCGAGCGCAAGGCTGCGCTTGAGCAGGAAATGGACGTCGACTTCCCAGCTGAATCCCATTGCGCCATGGACCTGCACCGCGGCGTGCGTCGCGACATCGGCGGCGGCGGTCGCGGCGAGCTTGGCGTGGCTGATCCGGGCCGACAACTGCGGCGTGGCGGCGGCGGCAAGGATCACCGGCCGAGCGAATTCGATCTTCACCTGCGCATCAGCGAGATGGTGCTTCACCGCCTGGAACGAGCCGATCGGTTTGCCGAACTGCTCGCGGTCCTTGGTATAGGCCACCGACATATCGACCGCGCGCTGCGCAAGGCCGAGCAGCTGCGCCGCGGCAAAGAGCGCGCCGTGGCCGAGCGCCATGTCCCACAGCGCAGCGCCGCCGATGCGCGTCGCGGGCGTCGGCGTCCAATCGACCGCGAACAGGCGGCGAAAAGGGTCGATGCTTTCGTGCCGGGTGAGCGCAACCTGTTCGCGCGCGACGAGGTGCACATCGTCGCCATCGGCCAGCAGCAGCGCCGCCGCGCTATCGGCATCGGCCACCAGTGGATTGATCGGATGCCCGACCGCGATCCGCGACCCGAACAGCGCCTTATCCAGATTGGCGCCCGCCGCGACCAGCATCGGCACCGCGACGCCGGCATGCTCGACGAGCGGTTCGGGCAAGGCAACGTGGCCGCAGGCGATTGCGATCAGCGCCATCTCGACCGCGCCAAGACCCGCGCCGCCGGCTTCCTCGGGCCCCATCACCCCCGGCAGGCCCATCACCAGCATCTGCCCCCAGCGACCGCGGTCGATCGCCTCGCCGCTGTCGAGCAGGCGGCGAAGGTCGGCGCCGGTGCAAGTTTCGGTCAACAGGCGGCCGACCTCGCTTGCCAGCATCTCCTGTTCGTCGGTCAGGCGGAAATCCATGATCTACCTCGGCATACCGAGCATCCGCTCGGCGATGATGTTGCGCTGGATCTCGTTCGCGCCGGCGTAGATCGGCCCCGCGAGCGAAAAGACATAGCCGTCGAGCCAATCGGCGACGGGAGCCGCAGCGACCGGCAGGCCGGCGGTCAGTTCAGCCTCGGCGCCCAGCAGCGACAGCGCGGTCTTGTGGATGTCGAGATCAAGCTCCGACCAGAAAATTTTGTTCGTGCTCGTCTCCGGCCCGATCGCGCCATCCGCCATCAGCCGGCTCGCGGTCGCATAGATCGACAGCGCATAAGCGTCGGCGTCCATCCACGCCTGCATCACCTCGGCGCCGAGCAACGGGTCCGAGCCACGCGCCCTCCACAGCTCGACGAGTTTTGCCGCGGCGACCTGAAAGCGTGCGGGGCTGCGCAGCATCAACCCGCGCTCGAACCCCGCGGTCGACATGCACACCGCCCAGCCCTGCCCTTCGTCACCCAGCCGGTTGGCGGCGGAGATGCGGACATCGTCGAGGAACAGCTCGGCAAAGACCGGTTTGCCGTCGAGCCGCTGGATCGGCTTGACCGTTACCCCCGGGGCGCTCAGCGGAAAGAGGATCAGCGACAGTCCCTTGTGGCGCTCGCTACCGGGTTCGCGAAATAGCCCGAACGCCCAGTCGGCATGGACCGCGCGCGACGACCAGATCTTGTGGCCCGAAAGGATATAATCGTCGCTATCTCGCGTCGCGGTCGCGCGGACACCCGCGAGGTCGCTGCCCGCGCCCGGTTCGGACCAGGCCTGTGCCCAGATGTCGTCGCCCGACGCCATCGCGGGAAGGAAGCGCGCTTTTTGTTCGGCCGTGCCATATTCGATCAGGGTCGGTCCGAGCAGGAAGATACCGTTCTGGTTCACCCGCCCGGGCGCGCCGGCGCGATAATATTCCTCTTCGAAGATCAGCCAGCGGATCAGGTCGAGCCCGCGACCGCCATATTCGGTCGGCCAGGTGACCATGCCCCAGCCGCCCTGATGCAGCGTGCGCTCCCATTCGCGGTGCGCCTCGAAACCCGCGCGCGTCGAATCGAAATCGGGCAGCGGCGAGGTCGGCACATGATCGGCCATCCACTGGCGGACCTCGGCGCGAAAGGCCTGTTCCTCAGGGGTGTAGCGTAGATCCATGGTCAGAATTTCGCGGTCGTGCCGGTTGCGACGAACTCGTCGCGCGACCGCTGGCTATCTTCGTGCATGTACATTTCCAGCGTGAAGCCCTGTTCGAAACGATAGCCATGGTCGACGTCGCGCGGCTCGATGCCGTTGAGCGCTTCCTTCGCGAGCACCAGCGCGCGGCGGCTTTTCGACGCGATGATCGCGGCAAAGGCGCGCGCTTCGTCCGCGAGCCGCTCGGCGGGATGAACCGCCTCGACCGCACCCAGTCGATAGGCTTCGGCGGCGGGGATGCGCCCGCCGGTGAAGAAGGCCGCGCGCACCTTCTGGAGCGGGAACATCCGCTGCAAATGGCTCGCCCCGCCCATCGCGCCGCGATCGACCTCGGGCAGCGAGAAATAGGCGTTGTCGGCAGCCAACACGACGTCCGACGCGCCACAGATGCCGATCCCGCCGCCGATGACGAAATTGTGGACCGCGGTGACAACGGGCACCTCGCAGCCGCGGATCGCGCGGAAGGTCAGGTAATTGCCACGGTTCAGCGCGACGATGCGCTCGGGATGCGCCTGCATCTCCTTGATATCAACGCCACCGCAAAAACCGCGTCCTTCTGCGCGGATGAGGACGCAGCGTACCTCGGGATCGCGGCCAAGGCGCTCGACGTGGCCGGCCAACTCGTTCCAGCCCTGGCTGTCGAGCGCGTTGACCGGGGGGTGATCGAGAATGATCTCGCCGATCCGGTCGGCGATATTCGTGCGTATCGGCATCAGACTGCTATCCTTTGAAAGCCCGGTGCAAGCGCGGCGAGGCGCGTCCTCGCATCGCTCTCGATCCGGCTCAGCAGATCGGCGACGCTCGGCAGATCTGTGAGGCGACCGGCCACTTGGCCCGTCGCCATCAGCCCGCCATCGCCATCGCCCGACACAACCGCGCGCTGGATCAGCATCGGCGCGGCCGCGGCGCGCATCGCTCCGGCAAGCGTCAGCCCGCCATGATTGCGCATGCCTTGCGCCGCGCGGATGAGGTCGCCCCACGAGGCGCCGGTCGCGCGCTTCATCTCGAACCCCGCCGTGAGCGCATTGCGCCATGACGCAATCGCGCCGCCGGCGGTCAGCCGCGCGAGCCTGGCGTTGCGGATCATCCGCTGCGGCAAGCCATCGACCGCGCGCGTAACCTCGATATTGTCGGTGCCGGCGGCAACATAGCGCGCCTTGATCGCCTCCGGCACGGGGCTGTCGCGCGTCATCAGGAAGCGCGTCCCCATCGCGATGCCAGCGGCGCCATAAGCCAGCGCCGCTGCGAGGCCGCGCCCGTCGGCAAATCCGCCCGCCGCCACGACAGGCAAGTCGACGCTGTCGAGCACCTGCGGGAGCAGGACGGTTGTCGCGACGGCGCCGGTGTGCCCGCCGCCCTCGCCGCCCTGCACGACGAGCATGTCGACGCCGAGCGACGCCATTTTCTGAGCATGTTTGAGCGCGCCAACGGTCGGCACGCACAATATCCCTGCGTCACGGAACCGCCCGATCATCGCGGCGTCGGGTCCGCGTCCGAAGCTGACGGCACGGACCTGGTCGCGATGAGAGAGGATGATCTCGACCAGGTCCGCGGCGCCCGGCTGGAACATATGAAAGTTCACACCGAACGGCTTGTCCGTCATTTGCCGCAAGAGGGCGATCTTTGCGCCGGCATCGGCGGGGGTCATCACCGCCGCGCCGAGGAACCCGAAGCCGCCCGCCTCCACCGTCGCGGCGACGAGCTGCGGCTCGGCGATCCAGCCCATCGCGGTCTGGATCACCGGCAGCCGGCAGCCGAGCATCGCCGTCATCACCGTGGCGAGCGGATCGCTCATCCCTCGCCCGATTCCTTTGCGCTGCGCCCGGTGCTTCGGTTATCCGCCGCGGCGCTCTTGCCCGTCACGCCGCCAAGCGAATTGCCCGTGGTGAGATCGTTCTGGGCATGGGCGAAATGATGCATGTGGAAAACCGCGTCCATCGCGCTGCGCTTGCCGCGCAATTCCTCGACATGATTGACCGCCTGCTTGGTCAGCCACATGCCGAGCGATGCCTGCGCCGCGAGTTTCGCCGCCATGTCGGCCGTCGCCGCCTCCAGCTCGTCGCGCGGCACGACCTTGTTGACCATGCCAAGACCGTACGCGCGCTCGGCAGGCATGCGGTCGCCGAGCAGCAGGAATTCCTTGGCAACGCGCGGCGGCAGTTCGAACGCATGGGCAAAATATTCGACCCCGGGGATGCCCATCAGCCGCGACACGGGGTCCTGGAAAAAGGCATCGTCCGACGCGACGATCAGGTCGCATACCCAGGCCAGCATCAGCCCGCCGGCAATGCACGCCCCCTGCACCATCGCAATCGTCGGCTTGGTCGCATCGCGCCAGCGGCGGCACATGCCCAGATAGACTTCCTGTTCGCGCGTGTAGAGCATTTCGGCGCCCGGACGCCCGACATGGTCGGGCACCAGATGCGCGCGGGCGAAGGTCCGCGTGATGTCGCGGCCCGGCGTCCCGATATCGTGACCTGCACTAAAGTGCTTGCCAGTCCCCGCGAGGACGATCGCCTTGACCAGCGGATCGTCGACGGCACGCCGAAACGCATCGTCGAGCGCATAGGTCATCTGACTGTTCTGCGCGTTGTTGTAACGCGGGCGGTTCATCGTCACCCACGCCACGCCATCCCTGACCTCGTAAAGGACCGGCTCGTCGGTTTCATACACGATGTCTGCCGCGTCAGATGCCGCCGTCGTCATGGGTCGATCCTCTCCGTGTTTCGACTATCAATCATTATAATGTTGAGGGTCGTCAACAGCGCGGCCGATAGCGTCGCAGCAAGTCTGCCGTGCTTTCCCGACATCGCACCTTCGCGAGCGATCACGCCGCGCGAACGGCGAGTGGATTCCCCTTGATCAGCGAGGCGCGAATATCGTGCGGGTCGAGGCGGCGGATGATCGTGAGGGCGGCCTCGTCGGGGACTGCGGTTTCGGCAATCGCACCCTCGGGCACGACCACGTCGAAACCGGTGTTATCGTGCACCTCTTCGATCGGGACGCCGGGGTGAAGCGAGACGAGCCGGATCGCGTTGGCGGGTCCGCCGAAATCCATCACGCACAAATTGGTGACGATCCGCCGCAGCTCCAGCCGGTGCGGTATCTTGCCGTCCAGCCAGCGCGCGGGATTATAGCCCGCCGAGCAAACGAAATCGACCTCGCCCTCCACCAGCGCGCGCCGGTTGTGCTGCGGGAAGAAATAGCTGTTCGGGTGCGAAATGCTGTTGCCGGGAAAGCCGCGCGCGCCCAGCAACGCCGCCTTCGGCGCTGAATGGTCACCGATGACGCTGATGTTCGACTGGCCGAAACGGTCGAGTTGCACCGGTGCCACGAGCGCATGGCGGCGTCCGCCCCACAGATTGTCGAAGGTGCGGGCATAGGGCGCCCAGCCCTCCGCCGTCGGCCCGCCGTCGCGCGGCCCGATCGGCGCCGGTTCCTCGACGAACATATTCTCGCCGTCGGTGATCATCAGCCGCGGGTTGAAGCTCAGCTTGGCAAGGCTCGCACCGAGCCGCGGGATCGGGGTGATCCCGGTGGCGAGCCACTCGGGGTCGCCGCGCCAGACTTCGGCGCAGGCGGTGACGAGCAGGTCGGCAAGCGTGGCGTCGGTATCAGCCATGCGGATGCTCCCTCAATAAATCGGGGCGGGAATGGCGCGGATCGCCTCCCCCCCGCCGGCGGCCGCGACATAGGCGGCCTGATCGACGTCGATATATTGCGCCCGATACGCGTCCCAGGCATCGCCTTCCGCGGCGGCGTAGGAACGCAGATGCGCCAGATCGAGCTGATAGTCGGGCGCAGCGCTGGTCGGATGCGCGCCGAACGGCACTTCGGCGACGCCGCTGATCAGCGCGCGTTCGACAAGGTGGTGACGCGCATGGTCCGGCAGGCCTAGCTCAGCGGTCGAAACCACTTGCTCAGCGGTGACGAAGGTGCGGTGGGCGGCGCGGGCCATCAGTTCGTCGAAAAAGGGATCGGGCGAAAGCGTCAGCACATTGCCCTTCTCGTCGCTGCGATGAACGTGGAGCAGCGCGACGTCGGGGCGCAGCGCGGGCATGGCGATCAGCGTCTCGCCATCGTCATAGGGGCTGGTGACCGTCTTGAAGCGCGGATCGTCGGCGATCGACGTCCCGATCCCGACGCGCGTCGGCAGGAACGGCAAGTGCATGGCGGCGGCGCGCAATCCCCAATGGAGCATACCCTCGTCCATTTCCCACACCTGCATGCCCGCCTGACGGGCGGCCTTGAAATGCGGTTCGATGGGGATCTGGTCCATCGAGACGAACGCGAAGATCAACTGACGGATCTTGCCCGACGCCGCGAGCACGCCGACATCGGGGCCGCCATAGGCGATCACCGTCAAATCCTTCAGCGACGATCGGGCGATCGCCCGCACCAGCGCCATCGGTTTACGGCGCGTCGCCCAACCGCCGATCGCAATCGTCATTCCGTCGCTGAGTTCCGCCACGATGGCGTCGATCGGCATCCGCTTGTCGAGCATGTTCATTCCCGCGCAGGCGAGCGGAGCCGGCCGCCCGTCCCCCGAAGGAACGGGCGCCGCAACCCCGCTGCATTGTCATCCAATCGGCTCAGACGGTCAGCGCCGCCTGACCCTTGACTTCGACCGGCTGAACTTCCGGGAATTTGTAAAGCTTCTGGGCGTTGCCATGCAGGATCGCCTGCTTCACCGGCCCCGGAATACCCGACATCGATGCCTGGATGGTGCGCCAGCTGTACGGATAGTCGGCGCTGATGTGCGGATAGTCGGTCGACCACAGGACGCGTTCGGGGTTCATGAAATCGAGGTTATTGAGCCCGAAGCTGTCGGTCATATAGCCGAAGTAGAAATGCTCATCGATATATTCGCTGGGCAGGCGCTGCAGGCCGAAATGATTGACCTTCTCGAGGCGCTGGTAATTGTTGTCGATCTGCTCCTTGACGTAAGGCACCCAGCCGAAGTCGACTTCGGCAAAGGCGACCTTCAGGTTCGGGTAGCGATCGAACACGCCGTTGAAGATGAATTCGATGCACCGGTTCGGGGCATCGAAGAAACGGCCATAGCCGGGCAGCTTCGCCTTGTGCGGGCTCGGCTTGTAGATGCCCAGCGCGACGTGGATGTTAAAGCTCACGTCGCGCTCGTTGATCGCGGCCCACAGATAATCATGTTCGTCGGTCATGACGGTGGTGCCGGTCGGATAGGCCTGCGCCATCACCGCGCGCATGCCGGGACGGCCAAGCACGCGGTTCATTTCCTCGACGGCAACCTTCACGCCGCCGCGGTTGGGGAGGAAAACCAGTCCGCAGAACCGGCTGGGATCATAAGCGACATATTCCGAAACCCAGTCGTTATAAGCGCGCACGAGTTCGAGATGGAATTCCTCGTCCTCGACCAGCGCCATTGCGGCCTGGATCGACGGGGTCGGATACATGACCTCGGCGGTCACGCCGTCGCGGTCCTGTTCTTTCAGGCGCTCGGCAGGATCCCAGCCACCCTTGCGCATGTCGTCGAAGCGCATCCACGCCTTCGTCTCTTCGGGCGGCAGGCCGGCGCAGGCGTTCCAACCGAAATTGCGCGGGCCGTCGAGCCCCTCGAAAATCCAGCCGTCGCCTTCGGGAAAGCTTTCCATGCGCGGAGCACGGTCTTTGAATTTTTGCGAAACGCGCTTGGTGAACAGGTCGCCCGGTTCGTTGAAGTGGCTGTCCGCCGAAATCAGCTTGGTGTTTCCAAGAGGCATCAATATTCTCCTACATATCTATCTTATAAACATTTATATGATAGCGAGGAAAAGGCAAAGCCCTTTTGGCCCCCGCTCGAGCATTTTTCGCGTGAATTCGTTCGGGACGCTAAGCCGCAGCCAGCGCCCGTTCCTTGGCCTTGGCCCGCACAATCACGATGAGGCCGAGGATTCCGGTGATAAGGATCAGTCCAACGCCCATGACGACGAACGTCGCGTGCAATCCGAAGGCATCGCGAATCGGCTTGGTCACGAACGGGTTCATGAATTGACCGATGAAGAGTGACGCGAGGGTCAGCCCGACCGCATGGTTGCGCTGCGCCGTCGTCACCCGGTCGAGAATACGCGAAAGGAAAAACGGCATGGTCCAACCCGCGCCGACACCTTCGATAACGATGAAGAACAGGATCATTTCATAGCTCGTCGCCAGTCCCGAGCCGATGAAGCCGATGCCCATCAGGGTCGATGCGGCAACCAGTGTCGCAAAGCCGAAGCGCGAATAGACGAAGCCGAAGACCAGCGCCGACAGGATCGACACCCCCGCGCTGAGGGCGGGTACGTACGACACGAGCTCAGCGTCGGTGATGCCATTTTCCTTCAGCAGGAAGGGCATCTGATAATGCGGCATCGCATGGCCGAGCGCCATGATCAGCGACAGCAGCAGCAGCGGCAGCAACTGGACCAGCGAAACCTGCGGGCCGTCCTGCGCCTGCTCCTGCCGCTCCTTCGAGATGGGGCGATCGAAGGCGACAAAAGCGAGCAGCAGCAGGATGCCGGGGATGACAAAGAGTAAGGATGAGGCGCGCCAGCCATAATGCTGCGCCAGCCAGCCCGAGGCGAGCATCGTGATCACGGTGCTGATATGCGAGATCGACTGGCGGAAACCGATCAGTTTCGACCGGAGACCGCCCGTGAAATAGGCGGCGAGCACGCTGGTCATCGCAACATCGGCGACCACGGCGCTGAAACCCAGGATAAAGCGGGTGATGAGGAGCAGCGTATAATTGTGGATCACCAGCGGCATCAGCCCGGCGATCGTCGAAACGCCGAGCGCGACGAACATCGTGCCCCGCAAATTGCTGGTGCGGACGAACAGACCGGCGATCAGTCCAGCGAGCGCCATACCGATCGGCGCCAGCGTGATCACGAACTGCGCGCTGAGGATCGAATCGGCGGCGCTGTGGAATTCGGCCGCAATCAGTTGGAGGCCCGGAACCACCGCGGTGAAGGCGAGCGTCGATTTCACCCCGCCGGTCAGCAGAATCAGGACGACAAGATTTCGGCGCCACCGCGCGACGTCGTCGACCTGCGGTGCCGCAGCGGCCGGCATTGCGTCACTTGCTCCGCTCATCGTCGCCATCTCCCAAATCCTCTCGCTTCTTGTCGAAGGCTAGCACCCGCCGCGCGGCTTTGCCGTTCGCGATCGGGCACCGACCTGTTGCCGAGCGTGCATCGTTGCCGGGCGCCGAAGATCATAAAGCCACTATCGACGAACGATGTCCATCATCATACAAATGATAGCCAGAAAAGCGCTACCAACGACAGCCGGCGAGTAGCGACCGGCGCGCCGATGGCGTCGCCTCCTAAAGGTCGATACCGATGGAGAAGCCATAGTAGCGCGGGCGATTATAGGTCCCCGCAAGGATCGCGCCGAAATCCGACGCAAAGGTCAGGTACCGGTTGTTGGTCAGATTCTCTCCGAAGACCTGCGCCTTGAGCGTCCGGCCGTCGACCTCAAACTCCCACATCAACCGCGCACTGAAATTGCTTTCTTTGCCCATCAGGGGAACCTGCGCCGTATTCGGCGCCTGCGCGATCAGCGTATAGGTCGGCGAATTGCTCTTGCCGCTATAGTCGCCGCGCAGCGTGAAACTGCCCGCCGTGGCAGTGTCGACGGTATATTGCGCCCCCGCATGATAGGTCCAGTGCGGCACGTTCGCGAACACGGCATCGGCTGCCACGTTGGTGGGCACGCCGCCGACCGCCAGGATATATTCCTTATACACCGGGTCGACATGGCCGACATTGGCATCGAGCTTGAGGCCGCCGAGCACGAACTGCCCCTCGACCTCGAACCCGCGATAGCGCGCGCTGCCGGCGTTGGTCAGCTGGTTGGTGTTGGTCGCGATATTATATCCGTTGACCTGAAGGTCCTTATAGTCGGTCTGAAACGCGGCGACGTTCAAACGCAGCATGCGATCGAACCAGTCGCTCTTGATCCCCGCTTCGTAACTGGTCGCGGTTTCCGGATCGAACGGTGCCGCCCCCACCGTCGGGGCATTATAGCCGCCCGATCGATAGGCCGACGACGCGCGGCCATAAATCAGGATGTCGGGCGTCACCTTGAAGCTCGCCGAGCCCAGCCAGCCCACATTGTTCCAATCATCCTTGCGCGACTGGGTCGTGATGGTGGTGGCGATCGTCGTCGAGACCGACCTTGAGTCGAGGGTTTTCTTGTCCTTTGTGTAACGGATACCGCCGACCAGTTCGAGCCGACCGTCGGCGAATGCCGGCTTCCATCCCGCCTGTGCAAAGGCGGCATAGGATTTCGAGGCGATCGAAAAACTAGTGCTGCGGTCCAGCCGGATGGCCAGCGTCGGCGACAGCGGCGAATTGAGGATCGTATTGATCGTCTCGTCGACCTTTTCGTCATAATAATAGAGGCCGACGAGATAGTTGAAATCGCCGACATCGCCGAGGAATTGCAGCTCCTGCGTCAATTGCTTCTGCTGGCCCGGGTTCGACGGCGTGACGTGCGCCGTCACCCATTCGATGGGCTGGCCGGGAACGACCGGATTGGCGACCGCGCCGCGCGTCGCCCCGCCGCCGAGATTGCCACGCAAAACCTGATTGATCTCGTTGTAGCCGGTGATCGACTTCACCGTCAGCGCATCGCTGAAATCCTTTTCGAGCGTCAGCACGCCGCCATAGCTTTCTACCGACGATTCACCGGTGGTGCGCGGATCGCGGTAACTGAAATCGCGCGGCCCCACCCCGATCGGGAAAGCCGGACCATTGGCCGCGGCGGAGCCCTGGAAATAAGCCTTGCCGACCGCTGAGCCGGCGAGCGCTTCCCATCCGGTGTAGCTGTTGACCTTGTTGTATCGCCCGCGCAGGTCGATGGTAAAATCGCCTGCGAGTTCGCCGCGCAGCGCAGCTCCGACGCCATAGCTGTAGAGCGCGCCGCCCCATTTCGATTCCGAAATCCCCGGCGATTCGACCCAGCCGTCGCGCGAGTGGATCTGCCCCGACACCTTCAGCGCGAAAGGCGAGTTGCCGAGCTGCCCGACCTGTACGACGCTCGACGCCGTGATCTCATTACGCGAACCATAGGAGAAATTGGCGTTGACGCCGAACTCGTCCTCGGGATTGCGCGTCGCGAGCAGGATCGCGCCGCCGGTCGTGTTGCGACCGAAAAGCGTGCCTTGCGGACCGCGCAGCACTTCGACGCTCGCAATGTCCGGCAGATCGAAGGTGTTGCCGCTGGGCCGCGGCGTGTAAACGCCGTCGAGATAGACGCCGACCGCCGGCTCGACGTAGAGCGCAGTCGAAAGCGTACCGATGCCGCGGATATAGACCGCAGGCGCGTTGCCGCTGCCGCTGGCCTGCGTGATGCGCAGACTGGGGGCGAGCTGGGTCAGTCCGTCGATGCGGACGATATTGAGGTCCGAGAGTTGATCGGCAGAAATTGCGGTGATCGACACCGGCGTTTCCTGCGCACGCTCCTCGCGACGGCGTGCGGTGACAATGATGTCCTCGACGCCGCCTTGGCGCGCCTCCTGCGGCTGAGCGTCCTCCGGAGCGGGTTCGGACTGAGCTTCCTGCGCGACGGCGCCGACCGGCGTCATGGCTGCCAGCGCCGCCGCCATGGCCGTTCCACTTATCATCGCGGCCCGACGGGGCATCAGCCGCACGAATTCCATTACCGCTTCCGTCTGGTCGCTCTTCACCGCAGTTTCTCCCATTTCTTTATATTTCGGCCAGCATGACGACCCCGCGGGAGAAGGACAAATCTGAAACGGGCACAATAGCGTTTCAAAAAGGGCATCGGAGGATATCGATCGGCGAACCCCGCTGGCCACGGCCTTGCTGAACGGCGCTGCCCATTCCCGCGCCGCATCGATCGCGAAGGCAGGGTAAACTCCAAGGATCAGTTCGACGGTTTTCCTGGTGCCAGCAACAACGCGCTTGAAACGGCGCTGCCTCCTGGCGGGGCCGGATACGACGACAGACAGGGCAGCGAACTCCCGGTCGGCCAAGGAACCGCTCTTCAGTCGATCGATATGCGTGGGGGTCAGAATACCACTTTTGCCCATGATAACCTCGAGGCGATCGAGGCCATGAAACACTCGCGAAAATTCTCGCGAAAATTGTGTCCAAACGGGTCCAAATCTGTCGCGAGTTGTTCAAATAACTCGCTTCCGGAGCGGCAACTGTCACATTTCGAACGACCTCGACGATTGGCAGAAAGCTGCCGGAAATGCGAGGTTTGAAGGGGTTGGCGACTGGTAGCGGAGGAGGGACCAATATCGGACATTTAAGCTATTGTTATAGATACATTTAATATCTCCTGCGTCTAAAAACTACCCCAGTTTCGGCCCTTTTTCGACGAGAAGCTTCAGGAACACGATGAGCCGATTTTACCAGCACGCTCTATTGATCTGGCGGACGCCTTGGAGCCACGAGGGCGCGGTGCTTTCCGATTTGCCATCAGAAAACTACGAATGCTCTCCACCATTATTACGGTCGCGCGCCCGACCTTCGCAGCCTCGATGTCCCCAGAAGCGATCAATTCGTAGATTGTCGAACGTCCTAAACCGGTCATTCGACTAGCATCTGGGACGCGGACACCGATGGGTTCAATGGGAGGTCGATCATCGCCGGTCGTCAAAGACGCCCCGCTACCTCTACGGTGCATCTCTATTGCCTCCGACGTTACTTGCTGAATTAGCGAACTCCATCGCCTTCAGCATCGCTCCTTGCAGAGATGGTGTTCCCGTCTCAACCGATGTGACGCTACCGCTTCTTCCGATCGGACCGGGGAAGTGACAGGCTTCTCATTTTGTATCACGCAGGGTCCGAATAAGTCTCAGACAACACCCCGGCTTGGACGGAACCGCCAAAAGAGCACGAACCTTGTCGCAATAGCCGGAATTACGCACGGCAGCACTTGGCCGGTAGCCGTCAGGTCGCTTAGCGGGAGCCAAAGCTGATATAGCAGACATTTGTCTACGGCCATTTCTCCACACGGCTAAAAGCGGCTGTAGAGCGCTATTACCTCTTGTGCGGCCAACATCGCACCGCGCAGCGCAACGCTCATCGCAGCCGCGAGGGCAAAGTTTTCCCACCGACATGTCCGCTTTGAAAACTGCATCCCGTTCCTCCTCTTGCAAGGCATCGATCGCGATCATCGATCCGGCTTTGCTTAGCGTCGATGGGGGACCGCGGTCCTCCAGCCGGGAGGGACATGATGAACGATCGAGTTTTACTGCGGACGGGCTGTGGCTCCGTGCTGATCAGCCTGTTCGCATTTGTCGGGGCGACCGTCGCCGAGGCACAGACGCCGACGCGGCGTGTCCCGCCGCGGATTATGACCCCGGCGCCTCCGCCCGACGAAGAAGAAGACACAGCGGCGGAGGAGTCGCGCGAAACGACACCGGCGCCAGCGCCGCGCCAGATTCGCCGAACTGCGCCGATCGCGAGGACGCCGACCACGCCAACAGCGCCCGTCGCGCGCCCTGTCCGGCGCGTGCCACCGGTCGCGCCAACGGCGACCGAAACGCCTATTCATGGCGTCCGCCCGCAGAGCGAAGAAGACGGCGCCCTTGGCGGACCGCAGGCGCGGCGGCGTGCGGCCGCCTGCGCCGGGTTGGCCATAGCCTGGCTATGGCCGGAACGGCGCGAAGCGCCGTTACCCGCGCGAAGGCGAGCGCGCCCGCGGCGTCAAGACAAGGCCGCCAAGCGCGCCTGCACGGCAACAAGACCAGCGCGCGACCTCTGGCGGCGCCTGCCGCCGCCAGTGCGCGCTCCTTTTGGCCGCGTTTCTCTAGCCAGCCCTGCATCCCCAATATAGCCCCATTAACTACCACGGTGGCGCCATGGGCGCCCCGGGCAGCTGCACCTAAGCGCGCGTCGTGATCGCTAGTCTGTCGCGCGTCCGCTCGCTGCGCGGCGACAGTCCGGCGAACCGGTCACAATGCAGGCCTTGGCCAACGTCGGGCGGCTCGTTCCTGACCGCTTTTCTGCTCGCCGCGTTGCCTGCTCGAATGCCGTAATGCGACAGGAACTCCCAATCCTGCAGGCTCGGGCCGCGAAAAAGAGAGTTAATTGCAGGGTGAACAATATAGCGGGAAACGCTGCCACGGCTCGGATTTACAATGGTTATTGCAAACGGTTATTGAGTTTTAACTATATGAAATCGTGGAACGAATCTTCGCGTTGATCGTCGCATTTCCGGGGACCGCTTCTTTTCCTTAGAGGAGATGCATCATGCGTTCGTTCCGTGCCACTCTCACATCACTATCGATGATTCCCGCGTGCCTTGCACTTGTCGCATGCGAATCGTCCGGCAACTACCGCGTCGGCGCGGTCGGCGCCTCGGGGACCGTCGGTCCTGCCGGTCCTGCCGGTCCTGCCGGTCCGGCCGGAGCAACTGGGCCCGCGGGTCCCGCTGGCCCCGCTGGAGCTGCCGGAAACGGCGTCGGCCTCGGCAATGCGGGGGCACTCGCGGTCGGCGGCCTTGTCGGCCCCGGCGGCGTCGCCGGCACCGGCCTGCTCGCCAACACCGGCGACCTGGCCAATGGCAATCCAGTGATTGGCGGCGTGCTGACCAAGACGGGAAGCCTCGTCAATGTCGTCGCAGACAAAGGCTTGCTGCTGGCGAGCGCGGTCGACGGCAAGATTCCTGGCAATTCCAACCTTGTCGGGACCGTATTGGGCGTCGTTAAAAGCACTGGCATCGCGCTCGTCCAGACCGGTAACGGCCAGCAATATCTGGTCGATGGGCTTACCGCCGCCCCCGGCCAGCTGATCAATGCCACGATCGGCAAAGCGACGGCCATCGGATCGCCCGGCGTTTCGCCGCTGATCGGGGCAAGCCTGTTATCCCCGGGGCAGCAGACCGGCTCGTTGCTCACCGTGGGCGTCGGATCGGGCGGACAGCTCGTGACGCTTGGTAATGGCTCGGGCAATTTGCTCGGTAGCGGGTTGACCGGAGGCAGCACGACCTCGCCGGCCGTCGGAGCGCCTGGCGCGCTGGTGAACAATGTTGTCACCACCGTCACCGGAGGCTTGAGCCAGGTCGGCAATGACACCGGAACCGGAAACGCCAGCGGCGGTGCGGTTGGCGGGGTCGTACAGGGTGTGACGGGTACGGTCGGCGGTGTGCTCGGCGGCCTGAAGCCCAAGGGCGGCAACTGACCGCCGATGGTGCGAGATCCGCTGATGCGACCGCATCCCGTCTGCGTCGCGGCGGTGGTTGGGGCAACTTTGCTCCTTCCCGCCGCGGCCTCGGCGGCCCAGCCTGCGACGACATCGATCGACGGTCGACCGCCGCTTTCGCCTTCGACAGAACGCCGGGACCCCCTCCCCGATCCGCAGCGAGCAACGCTTGAGCTGGGGACCGTCGCGCTCGGCGCGCGGCCCGACATCACGATCACCGAGATACGTTTTACCGGTGCCGGGGTTCCATCGAATGTGGCAAAGGCAGCTCAGCGCTTTGTCGGCAGGAAAGCCTCGGCCGACAATCTGGCCAAGCTCGCTGCGGCGATGACGCGCGCTTACAATCGGTCGAGCGTGGCGCTCTACACGCTCGTCATTCCCGAACAGGATATGTCGGACGGGGTCGTCGAGGTCGCCTCGGCGGAAGGCTATATCAGTAAGGTGACGCTGAGCGGAGAAACGCAAGGAGGTCCAGCCGCGCTGATTGCACGCATGGCGGACAGGTTGCCGGGTCAGAACCCGCTGCCGCGCAGCCGGTTCGAACGCGCGCTCGGTAATATCGGCGACATTCCGGGAGTGAAGGTAACACCTGCCCTGTCATTGACCGGTGAACCCGGTGCAGTCGCGCTGAACCTTGAAATCGATGCCAAGAAGCCGACGTTGGGTCTGGGCTTTTCGACGCGCACCACCCCGTTTGTGCGGGACGGGATCATCGAGGCCAACGCGAGGGCATCCAGCTTGCTGCGCAGCGGCGACGAGACACGACTCAGCGGCGCGGCGGCGCTCAATTTCAGATCATTGCTCTATGTTGCGGGCGCGCATTCGACAGCGATTGGCGCGGGCGGCACGCGCGCGGAACTGTCCGCTGCCGCCCTGCGAACCCGCCCGGCTGGGCTCGCAATCGATGGCGATGCCTGGAGCGCAGGCTTTGGCGTCACCCATCCGCTGGTTCGCAGCACGCGCCGCAATCTCAGCCTCGCGGTACGGCTCGATCACCTCGACTCCACGAACGCGGTGTTCGGTTCAACGGTCGCGGCCGAAAAGACCTGGACCGCGGGCGGCAATGTCCTGTTTCGGATGACCGAAGCACGCACGACCGTCAGCACGCGGCTTGGCGTCGCGAAGGGACTTGATATCTGGGGTGCCGACGTTCCCGTCGGGGTCGGCGAGCGTGGGTTTCTTTTTGGTGATGTCACGCTCGAAGCGAACCAGGCGATCGGCAAGGCGATGGTGCTGCGCGTCGCCGCGACGGGCCGCTGGACGCGCGACCGCCTACCGGCTGCGCAGCGCTTCAACGTCGGGGGCGCGACGTTCGGCCGTGCGTTCGACGACGGGCTCGTCGCAGGAGACCGCGGCGCTGCCGGCTTTGCCGAAATCGCTGCGCGGCCTTTACGCGAAGGACGTTTCGCGCCCAGCGAAATTTACGGTTTCGTCGATTATGCCGACGTTACCCTGCTCGCACGGCAAACAAACCCGCGCCTCGGGTACCAGCTTGGCAGTTGGGGTGGCGGTGTTCGTCTCGCCTACGCCGACCATGCAACGATCGGTGTGGAACTCGCCGATGCCTGGAAACAACCCGTGGCCGGCTTCGACCAGGGCTGGCGCGTCGCGCTAAGCTGGAAACTGTCAATCCGGCCTTAAGCAGGATCGCGTCCAGAAATTCCGAGAGGCTGGTCGCCGTTCGCCCCGCGCCCGGGTCGCATTGTCGGCGCAGGCTCGCAGCCGCAAGAGCGCGTCAGCGCGTCTTGCGGCTGCGTTCGAGAACATGTCGCTGGCCTTCCGCATCAAATGCACCGGACGGTGGTTGATGCTCGCGCGGGATCATATGCATTCCCTCCTCGTGCCGCGCCCCTGCCCGCCGGCCCGTCAATCCATCGCCGCGATCAGGGCATCAATGCTGGTTATCGCAAAGCCGATAGCGCTGTCCGATATGCCATAGGGAATGAAGAGGCGATCATCGACGCGCACCGCTCCACAGGTGTAAACGACGTTCGGGACATATCCCTCGCGGTCGCTTTCGGCCGCCGACAGGATCGGACAGGAGGTTCGCGCGAGCACCTGCGAGGGATCGTCGCGATCAAGCAGCGCAGCGCCGAGACTATATTTGCGCATGGCGCCGACACCGTGCGTCAGCACGATCCAGCCGGCATCGCATTCGATCGGGCTGCCGCAATTGCCCATCTGGACAAACTCCCAGGGGAATTCCGGACGCAACAAGACGTCCCCCTCGTCATCCCAGTGGGTCAATTCGTCGGAAGACAGGATCGTGATATTTTTTCCGTCCTGACGGGCGATCATCCGGTAACGACCGTCGATGCGGCGAGGAAAGAGCGCCATCCCCTTATGCCGCGCGGCACGTCCCGAAAGCGGCTCGAGGCAGAAGCTCCCGAAATCCTTGGTCCGCATGATTTCCGACCGGATCTCACGCCCGGAATAGGCCGTGTACGTGCCGATATATTCGGTTTTGCCGTCGTCATGAACGAACTGAACGAGCCGCAAATCTTCCAAGCCGTTACGCTGCGCCTCGGTTATCGGGAACAACACGCTGTTCGAAATGGTGCTGTCCGGCTGACGGTGGACGAGGACGGGTTCGTCCGGACGCAAGTTGTGGCGATCATCCGCGACCGCCGCCATGGCGGGCCCCGACTGCGGCCCCAGCAGGAATTCCGAGCCGGGGCCGACGATGCCTTCACGAAACGCGACCGAGGAAATATGTCCTTCTCCGACAGCCCGCATCGACATGACAAAACGTAACTGGTCTGCGTCGATGCCGCTCTGATCGGGGTGCGGAACGATACTCGGGTTCATCAGTGCCGCCGCGGCATAGCTGTATTCATGACAGAAATAGGCGCCGATCAGGCGTTTCTTCAGCGACGAAACTGCCTCATCTTGGAGCGAGAGATCTTCCGCTATCTCAGCGTAGCGATCGTCGAAAATCTTGCCGATCTGCCAGTGCCGTTCGGAAAAATCCTTCCAGATCAAACCCAGTTCCAGTTCCGCTTGATCCTCGTCCAATCCCAGAACGTCGGTGACGAGCTGCGCTGCACGCGGCGGCTCGGAGACATTGGACTGCCATGCCAAGTGAAACGGCCGCAGCACGACACGGCTCGGGTCCGCGGTCAATTTTTCATGGAGAATGCGGAGAGGCGATTGATCCGGTCGGCAAATGAGCATGAACGACGGCGACCTTTCTTGCCTTGCTTGCGGTCTTATAGGGTGCGCGCGGTGCGCCGGGCAAGGACAAGCTCAAACGCTGGCCGTGGACCGTCGTTCCCTTTTCAGGGCAGGCGATGCGGATGAGACGGCGAACCGCTCAGTTCGGCGGCGCCGCGCCGTGCCAGGCAACGAGAAAACGCGCATCGCGATCGGGGGCAATCGACCCGACCCGCGCGCCCCACAAGCATTCGCCTGCGACAGCCGCAATGCCATCGGCTTCGACGCGGCCGCGCAGCGGGACAATCAGCAGCGGGCCGCGTGCCCCGGCTATGGGGGCGAGGTCGTTGCCGGCGACATAGGCCGCACAAAAATGTGTCCCAGCGAGGAGCAGGTTGCTGTGATCCGGCGATGGCACGCTTTGTAGCGAGGCGGGCATGGGCTTCGCGCATGCGACTGTGGTGCCGTCGCCAAGATGGAGTTCGCGCGGGCGTCCATAGTCGTAAAGCCGATAGGTGATGTCGCTCTTCTGCTGAATCTCGACGAGCGCGATGCCGCCGCCGATCGCGTGAACCGTGCCCGGCGGAATGTGAAAGAACATTCCCGGTTTCACCGGATGCCATTCGACAAGCGCCTCGATCGCACCCGACAGCGCCGCGGCTTGGAGCTCGGCAGCGCCGAGGGGACGGATTGTGCCAATGCCGAGCCTGGCACCCGGCTCGGCGGCCACAATATACCAGCATTCTTCCTTGCCGACCGGCGCACCCCGAGCCCGCGCTTCCTCATCGTCCGGGTGCACCTGGATCGACAGGCGTTCGCTCGTGAACAGAAATTTGGCGAGCAGCGGGCAGTCGGCAGGCGGGTCGAACCAGATTTCTCCGATCCGCTTGTCGGATATCGCCGAAAAAGGCGGGGGAAGAACATCGACGCCCCAAGGCTTTTCCACGGCGATCGTCGAGAGCTTTTGTGCGGTCATCGCGACATCTCTCTTCCGATCAGTTGCTACCGCTCGAGCCGGGTTCGGCCTGCTTGCGGTGCATCTCTGCGGTGGTCGCCTCACTCAGGATGCCCGAAGCGAGCACCTGCACCTTGTTCTTGAGACCATGGACGACCGAATGCTCGCCATTCTTCATCGCTTCCCAGCCCGTGATCGCGACGTCCGCGGGGTCATCCTTCTTCGCCTGTCCGACCTTGGTGTCGAGCATGCCCGCGCGGGCAAAGAAATTGGTGTCGGTTGCGCCCGGTTTCAGACAGGTGATCGTCACGCCGCTATGCTTGAGCTCGTTGCCGATCGCGGCGGCAAAGCTGTCGATGAACGCCTTGGTGCCATTATAGACCGCCTGGAACGAGCCTGCGAGATGACCGGCAACCGACCCGGTGATCAGCACCTTGCCTTGCCCGCGCGCCACCATGTGCTTGAGCACCGGCTGCAGCAGCAGCAAGGTGCCGGTGATGTTGGTGTCGATGACGTGGCGCCATGCGGCGACGTTTTGATCGAGAAAGCCGTGGCCAAGGCCATGGCCCGCGTTGGCGACAAGGACGTCGATCGGCCGCCCCGACGCCGCGGCCAGCAGTTCTGCGATCCCGCCAGGGGTTGCGAGGTCCGCTTCGACTGCCTGAATATCGACGCCCTCGCCGCTCAGCCCGGCGGCGACTTCGATGAGTGGCTCGTCGGCAGCAATGATGAGATCATAACCGTCGGCGACAGCGAGCCGGGCGATGTCGCGGCCGATACCGCTCGACGCGCCGGTGATGAGGGCGAGTTTACGCATCGACATGCGCGATCTCGTTGCGCGTCCGGATCGCGCCTTTTTCAAGGCCGGGCTTCAAGATGATCTTGGTGTAGTCATTCTGCTCGCCGTGCCAGTGACGGTACATGTCGGCAGCATCCTCGAGCGAAGCATGATGCGAGACAAGCGAGGTCGTGTCGAACTTGCCGTCCTGGATCATCGTCAGCAGCGCGCCGCTATATTTTTGCACCGGCGTCTGGCCGCTCTTCACCGTCAGCCCCTTCTCCATCAACTGACCCAATGGAAATTTGTCGGCGAAACCCCCGTAGACACCCGGGATCGAGACCCGTCCGCCCTTGCGGCATGCGAGGATCGCTTGCCGCAGCGCATGCGGACGCTCGGTCACCGAATATATCTGGGCTTTGACCTGATCGAGGATGTTGTCGGGGGTAAAGCCATGGCTTTCCATGCCAACGCAGTCGATGCAGGCGTCCGGTCCGATGCCACCGGTCATCTCGTTCAGCGCTTCGCGGACATCGACCTGGGTATAGTCAAGGATCTCTGCGCCGAGCTGCTTCGCAAGCCGGAGGCGTGCCGGGAAATGATCGATTGCGATCACGCGTCCCGCGCCGAGCAACAACGCCGACTGGATCGTGAACAGCCCGACGGGTCCGCAGCCCCATATCGCGACGGTATCGCCAGGCTCGATGTCGGCGTTGACCGCAGCGTGCCAGCCGGTGGGCAGAATATCCGACAGAAACAGCACGTCATCGTCAGGCAGGTCATCGGGAATGATGACCGGGCCGACGTCCGAATAGGGTACCCGGACGAAGTCCGCCTGCCCGCCGGCATAGCCGCCGGTCAGATGGGCGTAGCCAAAGGCCGCGCCCATCGCATGGCCCATCAGCAGCTCCGATGCATCGCGCGTTTCAGACGGATTGCTGTTGTCGCATGCGCTAAATTGCTGCTTCTCGCAGAAAAAACAGGAGCCGCAGCTGATCGTGAAGGGAACGACGACGCGCTGCCCTTTTTTAAGGGTCGATCCCGAGCCGACCTCGACCACCTCTCCCATAAACTCGTGACCGACAATGTCGCCGGCGCGCATGCCGGGAATATAGCCGTCGTAGAGATGAAGGTCCGACCCGCAGATCGCGGTCGAGGTAACGCGAAGAATGGCATCGCGAGGATTGACGATTTCAGGATCGGGGACAGTCTCGACGCTGATCTTATGGCGGCCTTGCCAGGTAACTGCACGCATGGACTGTTCCTCAGATATGGGGTTCGATGGGGGATTCCGACGGGCGCGCCGATGGCGAGGCGTTGCTCGTCACCTCGCCGGTTTCCATCAGCTGCTTGAAGCGGTGAAGGTCCCGGCGCGCCTGCACCTCGGGTTCGCGCTGGAGCAATTTGGCACCCATCCGGCCAAGCTTTCCGCCGGGCGGGTCATAGGCGAGGATCAGCGTGACATAAGTCCCGCGACCGGCCGGGGCATCGACGAAACGCACTTGGCCGCTGTTCGCGATGTCGCTCTCGGGTTCGCTCTGCCAACTGATCGAGGCATTCTCGATACTCTCGGTGATGCTGTTGACCAGATGGACGTCGCGTCCGAGCGGACCCTTGATGGTCCACCGCGCGGTGCCGCCGCCCATTGCCTCGACCGCGACGACATTTTCCATAAATTCGGGAAAGCGCTCGACCTGCCACGCCTCGAACAATGTCTCGCGGGGGCGATTGATCAGGACCGACTTGCCGAACAGTGCCCGCGTTGACGGCTTATCAAGGGTCCAGTGGGGCGCATCGGTCGCAATGTCGTCGTCGCGGCGGTCCGCCGCGGCAGCTTGCCGCCGGCGCCAGAGCGCATAGCCAATCCCGGCGCAAGCCAGCCCGGCTCCCATGGCGGCCACGACGAGCGGATCGGTTGTGCGGCGACCTGCTAATGGGTCCGTGAAAACGTCAGCGAAGTTGCGCATAATGATCTCCTCGCCCGCGATACGACGGGCGTATATTGCCGAGCGGATGCCGGCTGCCGGCACCGTTCTGGTGTTGAGGAATAAAGGTCAGCTGCGCAGCCGATGGGAAAGGGACGCATGCGCGGTGCGATAGTTCCCCCAAGCCTGGGGCCGAATGGCGTCCGTCACCCAATTTACCCCACGGCCGACGGCATGTCGGAACGGCGATGCCGGGCTTTTCAGCCGATCCCGCTGAATCGATATAACCTGGGTTAATTCGGCGCGAAAATCCCGCGTCACGCGATGTTGCACTGCAACCCGGAGCCGCGCGGCGCGTTGCTCGGCCATACTCTCAATCTGCTCGCTAGTGCGGCGGAACGACCGTCGGCGGACCCGCGCGCGTGCACGCGGGGTGGATAGCAGGCGCCTTTTGCTTGGATGATGAGGATGGATATGAAGCACGATAATGATGACCGGTACTTCCGCGATGCGTCTCCCGAAGATCTGTCTTCTTCATCCGCCGGTGCGATTTGCCCTCGCGAGGCATTGCCTTGTCCTCGCGAGGGATCGCCGAGCCACAAGAGGCCCAGGCTTGCCCTCATCGGGTGCTTCCGCCCGCGCCAATGCGGGATCGCAACCTTCACCGCCGACACTCATGATCATCTGCGCGCCGCTCGGCCCGACCTGACGATCGACGTCTATGCGATGCGCAGCCGGACCGACCCCGCTATGGACGGCCAGGTTGCGCTCGCGATCGACGAACAGGCCCCGGACCATTACCGCGCCGCCGCGGAGGCGATTAACGCCAGCGGCGCTCAAGCCGTCTGGCTTCAACATGAGTTCGGCATCTTCGGCGGCGCCGCCGGCGAGATGATATTCGAACTTGTCGATCGCGTGGCCGCGCCGCTGATCGTCACGCTGCATACCATCCTCGCTGAACCCAGTGCCGACCAGCGCCGGGTGATGGACCGGCTGGTGGCCCGCGCCAGCAAACTTGTGGTCATGAGCGATTATGGCCGCGAGACCTTGCGCGCCGTCTATGGCGCAAGCGCCGACCAGATCGTCCATATCGAGCATGGGACGCCCGACCGGCCGTTTGTCGACATCGCGCCGCTGCGTGAGCAGCTTGGGATCGCGGACCGTCCCGTGATCTCCACCTTCGGCCTGATTGGCCCCGGCAAGGGTCTGGAAGCGGCGATCCGGGCGCTACCCACCATCGTTGCCCAATATCCCGACACCCTCTACCGGATCGTCGGCGCGACCCACCCCAATCTTGTTGCCGCCGAAGGCGAAGCCTATCGCGAAAGCCTCCAACGGCTTGCCGAGAGTCTCGGTGTCGCTGACCATATCGCATGGGAGAATCGTTTCCTCGACACCGAGGCGTTGCTCGACCAGATCGAGCTTTGCGACATCTATCTCGCCCCCTACCCCAATTTGCACCAGATCACGTCGGGCACCCTCGCCTATGCGGTGGCGCTCGGCCGCGCCGTCGTCTCGACACCTTTTGTCCACGCGCGCGAACTGCTCGCCGACGATGTCGGCATCCTGCTTCCCGGTACCGACAGCGAGGCGATTGCCGAAGCGGTCCTCCTGCTGCTCGCGGTTCCGAACGAACGCCAGGCGTTTCAGCGCCGCGCCTATGCGCGGGGACGCCGCACCGCCTGGAGCGTCATTGCGCGCGCCTGCGCAGCCTTGGTCGAGAGCGTCACCTTGCCCGAGCCGCTCGGCAGCACGCGCAATATACCCGCAATCGAGGCCGCATGGGCGCTGTGCGACGATGTCGGCATGTTTCAGCATAGCATCCACCTCGTTCCCGATCGGCGGCACGGCTATTGTATCGACGACAACGCCCGCGCCTTGATGCTCGTGCATCGTCTGTCGCCGCGCGCGCAGGAGCTGGCGCAATCGCGCGCAATGTCCTTCGCGAGTTTTCTCCAACATGGCTGGAACCCTGACCGCGGCGTGTTTCGCAATTTCATGGGCTATGACCGCCGCTGGCTCGAAGACGAAGGATCCGAAGACAGCAATGGCCGCACGCTGTGGGCGCTCGGTCACGCGGCGGCGCATGCCTTCGCACCTGCCATGCGCGATTGGGCAGCGGGCCTGTTCGATCTCGCCGCACCGATGGCCGGGCGTTTCCAGAGTCCGCGTGCTATCGCGTTCGCGGTCCTCGGCGCCGATGCGCGGCTCGTCGATGAGCCGGACAATGTCGCCGCCGGCGCGATCGTCGAGCGCGGCGGCGCGTTTCTGGGTGCGCTGTGGAAAGCGGCGCGCCGGCCAGGCTGGGACTGGTTCGAAGCGGGCCTTGCTTACGACAATGCCCGTCTGGCAGAGGCACTGATCCGCGCCGGCCAACGGCTCCGTTCGCTCCCGTTGGAGGATGCCGGTCTTGCCGCACTCGACTGGCTCGCCGATTTCCAGACCGCCCGCGAGGGCCATTTCCGGCCGGTGGGGTCGGACAGTTTCGCCCGTCCCGGCGAGAGCCTGCCGTTCGACCAGCAGCCGCTCGAAGCCTGGGCGACGATCGATGCCTGCGCGACGGCTTTCGAAGCGACAGGAAGCGCCGCGTGGCGCGCCCATGCGGAGACCGCCTATGCCTGGTTTCTTGGCGCCAATGATCGCGGCATCGCTCTGGGAGACCCCAAAACGGGGCGCTGCCTCGACGGGCTGACGCCGCGCGGGGTCAATCGCAACAGCGGCGCCGAATCGGTGCTCGCCTATCAGCTGGCAACGCGGACAATGGCCAGGATATTCTGGCGCGATGCGGTTCCCGAGGTTGCCGCGAGGAGCCGCTCCGCCGCGGTGCCCGCACTCGCTGGCTGAGACAAAGGCGTGCGCCTTGTTCATCGGCACGCGCATGCTGCCGCCCGTGCCACAAGCAAATGGCGACGAGGTTGAAGACAGCGAAAAAGGGGTTCGTCGCGGCAGCTGAGTCTGCCCCGACGATAGGCCGACTGACAACCTGCAAATCAACCCGATCGAGACAGCAAAAAGGCTTCGCCCGTATTACGAGCAGCAAGGTGAGCGATGGTCATCATCGCGGCGATCATGGCGGCGTCGGCCGCAATCATCCTGCGGGGTCGTGCATGCTGCCGGGTCGTGCATCCTGTGGGGCCGCGGAGCGTGCCGCTCCGTTGGTCCAATCAGCGGAGTTACCCGGCACTGCCCCCGAAAAACCCTGACCGCGGCTTGACGCCACGCTCAGGCCTCGGCGGAGACCTGCTGCCCTGCCGCGACCGCGGCAGCATTGATCAAGCTCTGCCCGGTCCGGGCGGCCGCGTCCGCGGTCATCGTCGCCGCAACCCCGTCCGGTCCGTCGAGAAAGACAAGGCCGCCTTCGGCGGTGGCGATACCGGGTTGGGTTTCGGGCTGCTGCCCGGCTGTGTCTGGCTTCATGATCGCGGCCTTTTCACGCTCGACAGAAAATCGGGAATGGTTTCCATATACAGATAGGCGGGATTGAATTGGCCGCGTGCCGCGAGCGCCACGGGATCGGGAATCTCGACGAGCGAGGCGCGAAAGGAACAAAGTCCCTCCTCGCGCAGCTGCCGCATCACGCGGTTCACATGGACCGTGGTCAGGCCGCAGATTTCGCCGAGGTCGGCCTGCGTCAGGGCGAGCGCGAACCGGCGCCCGTCGCTTAGTCCCGCCGAGAAAAGCCGTGCGTTGGTCTCGCATAGAAAATGCGCGATGCGACCGGTCGCGTCTAGACGCCCGAGCCGGAACAGCCAGGCGCGATGGATCGCGGCGTCGAGAAGGGTCGCGAACCACAGTTTACGCGTCAGTTCGGGCATATCCTGGGTGATCGCCTCGAGCTCGGCATGTGGAATCGTGGCAACGGTAGCGGATGTCAGCGTCGCCACGTCATGATCGAGAACCTTGAGCGGAAAGGCGTGGAGGTCGAGAAAATCGCCTGGCAGGTGGATCGCGACGAGCTGGCGGAGGCCTTGGCGATCGTCGAGATAGCGCGACATGACTCCCTCGACGAGCAAGGTGCTTTCGTGGAGTGGCTCGCCGGCGCGCGCGATGATCTTGCGCGGCGCGATGGTTTTGACTTCGCTGATCGACCCTTCAATCCGCGAGCGCTCCTCGGCAGTGAGGCTTGCGCCGCGCTTGTCGCGCAAAAAGCGTTCGGTAAACATGAAACAGCAACCTCGGGATATTGGGCGACGCCTTACTCACTCACCAACGGTCGATGCGGCGACGCGTTGCACGCAGCGAGGCCAATCGTGATGATGCAGATTAACTTCACCACAAAATGCGCAACTCGCCGGGCGGTCACCGGTTGAGGCCATACGTCCGCCCCGGCGGCGTCGCTGCACGCGGCCCGGGGCGTCCCGTCTTCCCTTCAACGATCGGCGAGAGCGCACCATGGCCAAACAGTCTTCCTCGAAACGTCCCTCGGGTCGTTCGGCGTCCACCAAGACCCCGGCGGACATCGCCGGCGCAGATGTCGGCGGCGAAAGTCCGCAGAAAGCCCCCGCCATCCCCGGCGACGCCGCAATCAGCTTCGCGTTCGATGGACCGTCAGGCGAAGGCGGTGAGACGCATCAGATCGCCGAAGGCGATGCCGCGACGCTGACGACGCAGCATGGTACGCCGATCGCCGACGATCAGAACAGCCTGAAGCAGGGCACGCGCGGCCCGACCCTGCTCGAGGACTTCCATTTTCGCGAGAAGATCTTCCACTTCGACCATGAGCGCATCCCCGAGCGCGTCGTCCATGCCCGCGGCTATGGTGCACATGGGTTCTTCGAGCTTTCCGAAAGTCTCGCCGACGTCAGCCGGGCGGATATCTTCCAGCGCGTCGGCGAACGAACCCCAGCCTTTGTTCGCTTTTCGACCGTCGCCGGGTCGAAGGGCAGCTTCGATCTCGCGCGCGACGTGCGCGGCTTCGCGGTCAAGCTCTATACGCAGGAAGGCAATTGGGACCTCGTCGGCAACAATATCCCCGTCTTCTTCATCCAGGATGCGATCAAATTCCCCGACCTCGTCCACTCGGTGAAGCCCGAGCCCGACCGCGCCTTTCCGCAGGCGGCCTCGGCGCATGACAATTTCTGGGATTTCATCAGCCTGATGCCCGAAAGCTTCCACATGATCATGTGGACCATGTCCGACCGCGCCATCCCGCGCTCATACCGGACAATGGAAGGCTTTGGCGTCCATACCTTTCGCCTGCTCGACGCCAAGGGCAAGTCGACCTTCGTCAAATTCCATTGGAAGCCCAAGCAGGGGCTGCAGTCGGTGGTCTGGAACGAAGCGGTCAAGATCAATGGCGCCGATCCCGATTTCCACCGCCGTGACCTGTGGGATGCGATCAACAGCGGGGATTATCCCGAGTGGGAGCTTGGCGTCCAGCTGTTCGACGATGATTTCGCCGACAGCTTCGATTTCGACATTCTCGACGCGACCAAACTCATCCCCGAGGAGCTGGTTCCGATCCGCATCGTCGGGCGCCTCGTGCTCGACCGCGTCGTCGACAATTTCTTCGCCGAGACCGAGCAGGTCGCGTTCATGACCCAGAATGTCCCGCCGGGCATCGACTTCTCGAACGACCCATTACTTCAGGGGCGCAATTTCTCTTATCTCGACACGCAGATCAAACGCCTCGGCAGCACCAATTTTACCCATATCCCGATCAATGCGCCGAAATGCCCGATGGCGCATTTCCAGCAGGACGGACATATGGCGATGCGCAACCCGGTCGGCCGCGTCAATTACGAACCGAACAGCTGGGGACCGACGCAAGGCGGCCCGCGCGAGGATCCGGTGCGTGGATTTAGGAGCTTCGCGGATGAAGCCGACGGTGCCAAGCAGCGCACCCGCTCGGAAAGCTTCGCCGATCATTATAGCCAGGCGCGGCAGTTTTTCGTCAGCCAGACGCCGATCGAGCAGAAGCATATCGGCGACGCTTTGGTCTTCGAACTTTCGAAGGTCGAACGTCCGGATATTCGTTCGCGCACCGTCTCGCATCTGCGCAACATCGACGCGACCCTCGCTGCCACGGTAGCGGAGGGGCTCGGTATGGCGCTCCCCGACGCGGCGGTCGCGGCGCGCAAACCGATCACGGACCTGCCGCCCTCGGACGCGCTCAGCATTCTTAAAAACGGCCCCGACAGCTTCAAGGGCCGCAAACTCGGCATTTTGCTGAGCGACGGGGCGAATCCGACGATCTTCAAGGCACTCGTCAAGGCGCTCGATGCCGAAGGCGCAGTCTATGAGGTCGTGGCCCCCAAGATCGGCGGCGTGACGCTCGCCGACGGCACCAAGGTCGCAGCGCGGCACAAGATCGATGGCGGACCTTCGGTCCTCTTCGATGCCGTCGCTTTCGTCGTTTCCGAGGAAGGCGCCGCCGAACTCGCCGTTGATGCTGCGGCAAAGGATTTCGCGAGCGACGCTTTTGCCCATTGCAAGTATATCGGCATGACAGCCGAAGCTGCGGCGATTTTCGCCGCAGTCGGGCTGGGCGACGACCTCGACGATGCCTGCATTATCCTTGAAAAGGCGAGCGATGCGGCGCCCTTCATCGAGGCGGCGCGCGCGCTGCGCTTCTGGCCGCGCGAAATGCAGGTCGATCTCGACGCCAAGCCAACCCCCAAGGCGGAGTGACCGGAGCCGCCGGACCGGAGGCTGTCCGGTTCGGCGATCCGCGACGCGACATCGAAGGGTCCGGTCGCACGGCGATCGGAGCTTCGATCTTTACCCCGAACTGTCTATCGACACTGGCACAAGGCGAACGGGGTCCGGATCGACGAAGTCATTCGTTGCAACCTGCATCAATCGCCCGCACCCTTTCGGCCGTCCGGGCATTATAGCAGCATGACATCCTCGATAGCCTTTGTCGGAGCCGGCCCGACCACCATCTACACGCTGCACGCCCTGCTTAGCCAAACCAGCCAGCCCTTCGAACTTGCCATTTACGAGGAACAGCCGACCGCGGGCCGCGGGACGCCTTACCGGCCCGGCTGGAACGATCCGGCAATGCTATCGAACATCGCGAGCATCGAGATTCCGCCGCTCGAGCAGACGCTTCTCGAATGGCTCCAGGCGCAGACGACAAGCCGCCTCGCGGCGCTGGGCATCGACCCCGCCGAGATCGGCGAACGCACCTTTTACCCCCGTCTCGCGCTAGGCGAGTTCTTCTACGATCAGTTTCAGGCGCTGCTCGATCGCGCTCGGGCGCAAGGCGTGGCCGTCGATGTGCGTACGCGCTGCCGCGTCGTCGATGCGGTCAGCGAGCCGAATGCGATGGTCCTCATGATCCGGTCACGGTCGGGCGCGATGTCCCAGCGCCGCTTCGACCATGTCGTGCTCGCTACCGGGCACCAGTGGCCCGAAGATCCGCAGGTCCGGCCCGGCTATTTCCTCAGCCCCTGGCCGGCCTCCGCGCTCGCTCAAATCCCGCCGTGCAGGGTCGGCGTTCGCGGGACGTCGCTCAGCGCAATCGATGCCGGCGTCGCGCTGGCCGTCACGCACGGCGAATTCGTCGAAGATGCCGTCAGCGGCGTGGCGTACGAACCCGCGCCGGGCACAGAAGCATTTCATATGACAATGATGTCGCGCAAAGGCTTGCTTCCCGAAGCCGATTTTTTCGCCCCGCTCCCTTACGAGCCGCTCAAGATCTGCACCCCCGAAGCCATGGAAACGCTGATCGCGGCCGACGGCTTGCTCCTCGAACCGGCCTATGCGCTGTTCAAACAGGAATTGATCGCCGCCGATCCCGATTATGCCGCAGAGACCGGCCTCGCCGACCTCGACCTGGAAGAATATTGCGAGCGCTATTTTGCCAACCGCGCCAACGCGGACCCGTTCGAGTGGGCGCAGGAGAATCTCGCCGAGGCCGAGCGCAATTATGAAACCGAGCATACGGTGCCTTGGCGCTACGCGATCCTGCGCATGCACGAAGTGCTGGCGCTGATCGTGCCGCATCTCGACGCCGAGGAGTATCGCCGCTTCTCGAAGCATTTCAAACCGCTCTTTGTCGACGACTATGCGACGGTTCCGCATGAATCGATCCGGCGCATGCTCGCGCTTCACTGCGCGGGCAAGCTCGACGTCCTCGCGATCGGCGACGATTACCGGATCGATAGCCACCGTGCCGAGGGCGGCGCGGTTGTCGAGGCGATGGGCGAAAGCCATGCTTTTCCGGCCTTCATAGAAGCGACAGGGCAGCGGCCGCTCCAGGCGAAGGCCTTCCCCTTCCCGTCGCTGCTGAGCCAGGGCATCGTTCGCGATGCACAGCCGGGCGCCGCACCGGCGGCCTCACGCGGGATTGCAATCGACGACCAGTTCCATCCGATTTCGGACGATATTCCGGAAAACCAACTCTTCTGCCTCAGCCTTCCCTTCCTTCTCGGCCGCCACCCCTTCATCCAGGGGATCACCAGCTCGCACGAGATGGGCCTCGTGGTCGCCGAGCAGCTCGCCGCTGCGATCGGCGGCGACGTTGCCAATGATCCGGACGGGGACGAGTCGGCGGTGGCGGCATGAAGCTGTTCGCGATCTATATCGGCGGCGAGGCCGAAGGCGCCAATATCGAGCTCCACGACATGCGCTTCATCGTCGCACCCTCGATCACCGACACTTATGAGGAGCTCCGCCGCCAGTGGTGGGGCATCCCCAAGAGCCTCCATATCGACTGCTGGGCCGAGCTCGATCATGCCGACGGCTATGATATCTCGCTCCGCCCCGAGCCCTTCGCGGGCGAAGAACGGCTCTATTATGTCAATCTCGGCGGCTATGCGCCGGATGAGTTCCTCGAAAAGCACAAGAATGTGTTCGTGGTCGCCGACAGTCTGCCCAAGGCAAAGGCGCGCGCGCTCAAAAGCGTCAGCGGCTGGCGCGAACCGCATCGCGACGAGATGTACGAGGCCGAACAGGCCTTTGCGATCGGGGCGGAGGGCGCAATGCAGCAGCTCCACATTCATCTGACGCCGAGCGCGGTCATCAAAGAGCTCGCCTTCACCTGTGATTATACGCCAATCCGGACTCGATCGCCCGCGATGCCCAAATAACAAATGGTCTGAAGCAGGCAATGCCCCGCCTGCACAGGTCGGCAGGGCAAGGAAAAATCAGCCGTTCAGGCGATCCTTGGCCGCCTTGGCCGGACCGAAGGTGAGCTTCTTCGCCGCCTTGATCTGGGTCGTTCGCCGGTCGAAGGATTTCGGCCTTCGCACGCCCGGGCAGCCTTCTCCTATACTTGCCGAAGCCGGCGACAGACACTTCTTCACCCCGGCGGCAGCGACGGAAATTGCTGCGAACAAGGCGTCGACTGAACGCCGAAAAGCGCAAAAAGTCGGCACCCGCTGGACGCCCGCGCGCGCGTCTCAGTCCGCCTCGCCGCGGGCCCGCAGTACGTCGGTCACTATCTCGCCGCCGCGTCTGCCCGAAAAGGGACAAATCCAATCAGCACTCACCGCCCGCCCGGAATATTGCCGCGCCTCGGATATGCTGCCGTGGCGCGCCAGCATCGGATTTGCGTCGCCAGCGAGCGCCACGTCGCGACGGATGATCGTGCCGCGCATCTTGTCGTACAAGCCCCTGGCCCGAAGCTGTTCGAACTGGTCGTGTAGATTGAATACGAGCGCCGGGCGCTCGAACCGCCGCGCGGGGCGGCTTGCGCGCGGATGGAGGCCGACAACGAAAAAGGCCTCGCCGCCGAAACTCAGCGAGAAATGTGGATCGTCCGGATCGGCGCTGACGCGGCGATCGAGCGGCTGGCCGTGCCAGGCGTCCTTGTGGGTCAGCGATTCGAGCCGCTCCCACAAACATGTTTCGAACGCTTCCTCATCGAAGCCGCTGTCTTCCTCAAATAGTACCGCGAGCGACTGGAACAACGTGGGCTCGCGGCTATAGGACCAGGCGAGGTCGAGCAGGGTCGGGTAAATGCGCAGGTCGTCCCAGGCCGAGCGCATGTCGCGCCCCACCATGATGCGAAGCTGGCTTTTCGCGAGCGCAGACTTCGCGCCAACGCAGGGAAATTCCTCATCCCTGATGAAGGCTTCGAACCGGCGCGCGAGCGGATGGTCATTGTCACAGGCAGGGGAAAGCATAGGCTAAAAACGGCGAAGCTCGGCGTCCAGTTGCACCGGATTAACCCAAGTTGTGACGATTCTGCAGCCGCACGCCGCTGCGGGTGCGGCTGCGACACGGAGTGACCACGCCAATCGCTTCAACCCATCGCCTGCGCCACGGCGCGCTCCAGATCCTTCTGCCCGAAGGGCTTGCCGAGGCGTTGCAAACCTTGCGTCACATCAGCGGGTGTTTCGCCATAGCCCGTGGCGAGAATAACCGGGAGGTCCGGGCGCTCGGCGCGCGCGGCGGCGATCAACTCGCTTCCGGTCATGCCGGGCATCGCCTGGTCGGTGATCAGGATCGCGATATCGGGATACCTACGCAACAGCTCCATTGCTTCCTCTCCGCCGCCCGCCTCGAGCACCTCGTGCCCCAAATCCTCGAGCAAGGCCGCGGTATTCATGAGGATGATCGAGTCGTCATCGACCACGAGAATGCGGCGCGTTGAGCGGGCGAGCGACTTCAAGGGTTCGGCTTCGGCCACGATGGCGCCGGCCGGGGCGTCGCTCAGCGGCAGCCAGATATGCGCGCTCGTGCCGCGCCCGATTTCACTTTCCATTTGCAGCGCTCCCCCGAGCTGTTGCGCAAAGCCATGCACCATCGACAGGCCAAGGCCGGTTCCCTTGCCGATGCCCTTGGTGGTGAAAAACGGGTCGGCGGCGCGAGCGAGCGTCTCGGCATCCATGCCTGCGCCATTGTCGGTGACCGAAAGGCGGACGTAGCGTCCGGGTGCGAGATCGGCGACCGCGCCGCGCGAGACGGTCTGCTCGTGCGCGGCGATCGCGATCGCGCCGCCGCCCGGCATCGCGTCGCGCGCATTGACCGCGAGGTTGAGGAGTGCCATTTCCAACTGGTTGACGTCGGCGGCAACCGCGGCGAGGTCGGCGGGAAAGCGCGTCTCGATGACGAATGCCGGTCCAAGCGCGCGCTGCAGCAATTCCATCATCCCGCCGACGAGCTGCGGCAGCGCCACCGCCTCGGTCGACAACTCCTGACGCCGAGCGAACGCGAGCATGCGTTGGGTCAACGCGGCGCCGCGATCGGTCGCCTCCAGGCAATTGTCGAGAAGCCTGAGAGCTTGCGATTCCAGGCCGGGGCGTTTGCGCAACAGCTCCAGGCCACTGCGGATCGCCATCAGCAGATTGTTGAAATCATGCGCGATGCCGCCGGTCAGCTGACCGATGGCTTCAAGCTTTCGCGACTGGAACAGGGCCTCGCGGGCAAGTTCGAGCTCTTGCTGTACCTCCTCGCGTTCCGAGATGTCGCGAGTGATTTTGGCAAAACCGATCAGTTCGCCGTCCTCGTCGTGGATGGCTTTGATTGCAACACTTGCACGGAAGCGCGTCCCATCCTTGCGAATCCGCCAGCCTTCGGCGACAAAGCGGCCTTCGCGCCGCGCAATTTCGAGCGCACGTTCGGGCTCCTGCGCACTACGGTCCACCTCTTGGTAAAAGGAAGAGAAATGGCGACCGATGATTTCCTCGGGGCGGTAGCCCTTGATCCTTTCGGCCCCCGCATTCCAGCTTGAGACACGTCCCTCGCCGTCGAGCATGTACATGGCATAGTCGGTCACACCCTCAACAAGCAGGCGGAATTGGGTCTGACTGCGCTCCAGCGCCGCCGTGCGGTCGGCAACGCGCGTCTCGAGCGTCTCGTTGAGGTCGCGCAGTCGTTCCGCAGTCTTGCGCAATTCCGCCTCGGCGCCAACGCGCTCGATATGGGCCCAGCTGCGGTCGGTTACGTCGCGGATAATTGCAAGCTCGTTGGCGCTCCAGA
Organism: Sphingopyxis sp.; assembly: GCF_050916055.1. Lineage (GTDB taxonomy): Bacteria > Pseudomonadota > Alphaproteobacteria > Sphingomonadales > Sphingomonadaceae > Sphingopyxis. The sequence continues at coordinate 882,199 of NZ_CP051527.1, read as the reverse complement.
CATGCGGATCGCGGTGATGGATTGCCATCAGCGCGGTTAGCCGTCCCTCCTTCACCAGCGGCATGCAAATTGTTGCACCGATGCCGATCTGCTGGAAAGTCGCGGCGGCCGCCGCTGGCAACTCGCTGCGATTGTCGTGAACGACGAGCGGCCGCCCCGCGTGCAGGTCGCGCACCGCGCGTTCGCCGAACGCCGAAAGTTGATAATGGCCGACGATCGAAGCCGACCCTTCGGCAGCCCAGTCGCCGCGGATCGTGAAGCCGTCGCCGTCCTCGTCCATGTCGGCATAGGCGCAGATCGAGACGCCCAACTCCTCGCCGACCATGTGGGTGGTCGTCGCCAAGATCTCGTCGGCGTCGGTGCTGATCATCGTGCGCCGACCCAGAGCGTCGAGGAAGCGCAGCCGCGCCTCACTTTCGCGCAGTGCGGTCGCCGCGCGGACCGCTTCTGTGGTCTCGACGACCACCGCAACGACGCCCGCGGGCGTACCGTGGTCGCCGAAGACTGGCGAATAGTCGAGGTTCATCCACACATCCTCAAGCCCCCCGCCGGTGCGGTCGAGCTGGAGGAGATGATCCTTGTACGCAAGCGTGCCGCCGGCAAGCCCAACCTTCATGACATTATCGTTGAAATCGGCGACCTCGGGCCACGCCTCGCGCACCGGCATGCCGAGAATATGCGGGTGATTGCCGCCGGCGAAGCGCGAATAGCCGTCATTGTAGATCATCGTACCCTCTTCGCCCCACAGCATGACAATGGGGACGGGCGAATAGATGACGAAGCCGACGATCGCCCGCAGGCTCTGCGACCAGGCCGCGATGGGACCGAGCGGCGTGTCGGCCCAGGCATGAGCGGCAATGCGACCGCCCATTTCGCCGTCGTGCCGAAGAAAATCCTTATCGCTACCGGCCCTTGCCAAACTGCTCAGCATGCACTGCGAACTCCCTGAAGACTTTTTGCAAACGACGTGGCGACCCCGACGGTTCCCAACGTCTCCGCTCGCCTACACGGCCACCGGGGAAAGGGTTGGAGATCAAACAACGCCCTCGTCATTGCGCCGCTGCTCACTGCACTCGTCGTCGCGCTTGATGAAGCTGATCTTGCCTTGCGGCTCGAGGATGGCCCAGGCGACGTGCGACAGACGGGCGATACCGGCTAGCCGCATTTCGGAGAGGATCTCGTCGCGGGTCAGCCGATCGCGGCGAAGATTGGCTGTCACGATTTCGCCGTCGCGGACGATAACGCGCGGCGCCCCGTCGAGCAAATCCTTCGTCTTGGGAAAGAGATAGGTCGTCCAGCTCAGCGTGAGCGCCCAGAATGCGAAGGTACAGATCGCGAGGAGCGCACCGGTCAGACTGAAATCATTGTGGGTGACGCCCTGCTGGATGAGGTCCCCCATGACGACAAGAAGCACCAGTTCGAAAGGGGTCATCTGACCCAGCTCGCGCTTTCCGAGCAACCGGATGAGCAAATAGAGCAGAGCGAACATCGCGGTCGCCCGCAGCACAATATCCATCAGGGCAAGACCCGAATGCGAAGCGGCTGGCGGCCGATCATCTCGCCGCCGTCATACAGGGCGATGGTGCCGCGGGTTCCAGCGAACAGCGGGGGATTGATCTGGCCATCGATCTTGACCCGGAGGGTGTCGCCCTCGGCCAGCGGACCATAGGCGAAATGGTAGGAGCCCGATTTGAACACTTCATCCGCGGGAGCGGGGATCATCGTATTGATTGTCATGTCGCGCCACAGGTCGGCGCTGACCGCGAGCGTGGCTTCGGCAAGCGGACGATCGGCCTGCACCTCGATCACTGTCTCGAAAAACTCCCCGTTGCGAATGAGCAGCGGGGTCCTGACCGAAAGACTGGCGCCATCGAACGCGGCGCGAGAAACCGGGTTGGGCTGCCCGCCTGCCAGGCCGACCAGCGCGCCGGCAAGGATCGCGGCGAGCACCAGAAAGGATATGGGACTGGCATGGCGGTCCCACAGACCTGCTTTGAGGCGGAGGCTATCGATGCCGTCGGGAGACCGGAGCTCGGCCATCGGACCAACGCGCCGTCAACGACCGCTGACGGCTTCGCCGTCGGCGCGCGCCTCGCCTTCACCTGCGACGCTTTGGTCGCCATCGGGATCGGCGCCGACCCAACCGCACCCTTCGCGGTCGGGAAAGGGGTCCCGCGTGCGATCGAGCGTGTCGCTCGGGCGCCGCGCCGCGCCCTTGGGCTGGTTTTCGGTCGAGATGTTGGGATTACGGGTCTGTTCGGTCGGGACCGTCCGCAGCTGGCGCGGGTCGTTCATCGTCTTCTCCTCATGCGTCGGATCGGCGCGGCGCCGATCAGCCATCGGAAATTGTTTTGTCGTCGATCGGAACGAGGTCATTCGGCAGCATGTGTCGGTCAGCCGAGAGAAGGTGCGCGTAACGCGTTCGCCCGGAGCGGTCGCGGCGTGATCAACAGCGCCCCACATCACCCAGCTTTAAGGTGATCGCGCACCTTATCCGCATTGTTGCCGACCGCGTCGATCGCGGCGCGAAGTTCGTCTTCGGTCACGCCGAGACTTTTCGTCCAGTCGCGAACCTCATAGTCTTCGCTAAGGCTGATGCGATTGCGATCAGGCAGTCCGCTGGTGTTTTTATCGTCGGCCATGATCTGCTCCTTTCTCTCGGCGCAACGCGCGTCGCGCGCGCGGGTTGCAGATGCGGAACGAAGGCCGGTGCTTTGTGTCTAGACGTTATGACTCGCGCGAGATCACCTACCAGTTCCGCGCCGCCCGCCCGCCACCGCGCGAGCGCAGCGGCTGCCGCCCCCTCCCCGCCAGCGAGGGATTTTGAGTGCGGCCTCGCGCCGGCGGTCGCGCCAAACGGCAACGACAATTGCTCCGCGGCGCTGCCCGAGGAACAGCGCAAGGGACGCATCTTTGTCGACTATCTGCGCAATCAGCACGGCGACACTGCTGTCTTGCCCTGTTTGGCGCCCACCCGGACGACAGCAGCGGTGGCGTCGCCGGCCGGCTGGAAAGCGATAGACACGATCAACGCGGCGGCGCATTTCCACCTCGCCGACAACGGAACCTCGCTCAAGCGTGCCGGGTCAAAGGCGCGCACCGAGTCTGGTTGCACCAACCAAGAGCTTGGCGCCCTATGAAGGTCGCAACCTATAATGTGAACGGCATCGGCGGCCGCCTGCCGATCCTGCTCAAATGGCTCGCGCTCGCCGCGCCCGATATCGTCGTGTTGCAGGAACTCAAGGCGCCGCAGGAGGCCTTCCCGCAGGCGGCGATCGAGGCGGCGGGATATCAGGCGATCTGGCAAGGCCAGAGTCGCTGGAACGGTGTCGCGCTGTTAAGCCGCGTCGGCGAGATTCACGAGACGCGGCGGGGCCTGCCGGGGGACCCCAAAGACGAGCAAAGCCGCTATATCGAGGCGGCGGTCGCCGGCATTCTCGTCGCCGGCCTCTATCTGCCCAACGGTAACCCCTGCTCCGGCCCCAAGTTCGACTATAAGCTCGCCTGGATGGAGCGGCTGCACACGCACTTGGCATCGCTCGTCGCCCTCAAGGCTCCGGTCGTCGTCGCCGGCGACTTCAACGTCATTCCCACCGCCGCTGACGTCTACAAACCCGCGCGCTGGAAGGACGACGCGCTGTTCGCGCCCGAGGCCAAGGCTGCCTATCAGCGCCTCCTCGAGCAAGGCTGGACCGACGCAATCCGCCATCTCCATCCCGAGGAGACGATCTACACTTTCTGGCATTATTGGCGCCGTAGCTACGAGCGCAACGCGGGCATCCGTATTGATCATCTGCTGCTCAACAAACTCGCCAGAAATCGCCTGACAGCCGCCGAAGTCGATCTACGCCCCCGCGGCTGGGAAAAAACGAGCGACCACGCACCGGTGTGGATCGAGCTTAGCGACGCTCCTGTCCGTAAAGCCAAAAAGAAAGCGTCATGAAGGTAGCCTAAGCCTTTTTTCCCGACGGGGTGGGCCAAGGATCCGACAAACCCGCGTCTGCCCGTGATGCTCAACCGCGGCGCGTGCGAAGCCGAAGGCGAAAAGACGGCCGACGGTTTCGAGAGGCTTTTCGCCGATCATGGCTGGCCGCCGCACTGGCGGAGCCCGGTACCATGCGTCCGCGCCCGAGGTGCCCCCGGCGTCGTCGCCTGCTTTCCGACGCTCGCGCTCAGCGGAACCGACGGCCCCGCGATTGCGCTCCACGTCGGCGACGGCTCCTGCTCCCGGTCGGCACCGGTCATTACCGCCTTGAAGGCAGCGAAGACTTCGCCGTGTGGCAGCTATCCCGACGGGATGGGGTGGGATATGTGCACCAGGCGCCCCCTAGGCCCGCGCCCGAATGAAAATCCTACCCCTGCCTCACCGCGATCCCTTCACCGGCCTTCCAGACCCCATCGGTGCGGACCGCGCCCGAGGTATTGCCGGCCGGCGCGGACTGGACCGTCCATAGCTGCGGCATATTCGCCTCCCTTTTCGCAAGCATGCGCTCGCCGTCCCAAAGCTCGACGTCGCCATCGCGCGCGTAAATTTCAGCGAGATGGAGCGCGTGGTCGCCATTGGCGGCATCGAGCGCGACGCGCTCGGTCACCGCATCATCGGCAGCGCGGATCATCAGATAGAAGCGGTGCATGGCATGCTCCACTATTGCGACCGGCGCCGCCGGGGCACGATGAGACTCGCGCGTTCTTCGGCAGCAGCGTGATTTTATGCAAAATCGGTCGTCCACTCAAGGGCGCGATCGAGCGCAAATGCACCTCCCGCCGGCATGTCCCCATGATAACCGCGAAATATTTTCGTGACGAGCGCGTCGCTTGGGAACCAAGTCGGCCTCCATAGCGTTTCTTGCATCTGATCATATGAAAATAGGGTCAGAATTTAAGTCCTGTCTTCGGACGGATTTTAGGAAAGCCCCGCCGCAGAAATGCGACGGGGCTTACCTTTTTCCCGCCACTGGAAAATCGTTGCCGACCCGCGGGGCGAGCAAGGCCGCGCTCTTGAAGACGCCGCCGACGCGGTTGCGTGCAGAACCGAGCGAGCAGGTGTCGTGACATAAAACCAGTGAAGACGCGGAACCAACCCTCGCCGTCGGTCGATTTAGAGGTCGGAAATTTCTGCGAACGGGGTTTGATCGTTGATGGAGATGGCAGATGTCATCCTGTTCGGCACATAGGATCTGGGCCGCCGCGAACGACGTCCGCCAGCGCTATGGCGACCGGGCCGAGAGCCTCGTCGAGCGACAAATCGGCTGGTCGCGTGCGCGGGCCGCGCAAGCGGAAATCGACTATTGGAGCGCCGTGAACGAGCGCCTTGCCCAAATGCGCGCGCCGGGCCCGAGCGCGCCGGGGGCAACCTCGATCGCGATCCCGAGACCGTAGCGGGGGTAAGCCGCATTTATCGGTAAAATCCTGTCCTCAATACCCGTCGCGAGTGCGATCAGGCTTTTGGCACGCGACAATCGCCGCGATGACCGCGAGGGTTTCCTGCGGGTCGCGAACCCGCACCGTATCGAGTCCGATCTGCTTGGCTGGATAGTCATTGCCGCCCGGGAAGATCGCGTCGCCGATGAATAGCATATCGCCAAGCGCGATGCCGCTTTCGTCGCGAAGCTTTTTGAGGCCATAGCCCTTGTCGACCCCTGCGCGCGTGATGTCGATCGAGGTCGCCCCGCCCATGTTGATCGACAGCCCCGGCAGGCGCTGGCGAAGGTCTGCCTGGATGATCTTGCGCTTGGCAAAGTCCGGATCCCAGATTTCCTTGGCATGGATCGGCGCCTGCTGGCCGAGCGCTGAAAAGGTGATCTGGCTGCCGCGATCCTCGATCCGCTCGCCCCACACTTCCTCGGGCACGAAACCCGTCGTGACGAGCGCCGCATCGAAGGCTTCGAGGATGGCGCGCTTCTCGGCGCCCTCGAACAATTCGGCATAGACGGGCTGCCAACCGCTTTCGCGGTGCGTGTAGAGCTTGGTCCCTGTCGTCGGCATCAGCCACAGTCGCGCGCGGTCGGCGCGCGCGGGGAGCCGACTTGCGACCTGCTTGTCGAACTGAGGCCAGTCGCCGCCCGAGATCACCGCGACGTCGGCGACGCCAAGCAGATCGGCCAACGCTTCGCCCATTTCGGGTTCGAGCGGCTGCTTGCTCTCGGCAAGCGTTCCATCGAGATCGAAGGCGACAAGCTGCTTCATGGGGGGAAGCTCCTTTGGAAAGTCAGAGGACGAAAGGCGGAAAGGCTTCTCAATCGATCGGGGCGCGCGATGGTTCCACCGCATGACGAGGCTCTCCGTCGCAGCGCACCGGAACGAAGGCACAGGCGGCGGCTTGATGGGAGCGAGAGAGTCGAGAAGGAGATGAAGATATGGGCTTTGCTATCGACCGGCTCGTGTTCGGCCCCGATGATGTCGATCTCGCCCGCTCGCCGCTTGCCGGCCATCTCGACGCCGATACCTATGTACTGGGCGCGTTCAACCCCGGGCTGACCCGGCTGGCCAACGGCAATCTCCTGATGCTGGTGCGTGTTGCCCAGGCGCTGCGGACTCCGATCCGCGACGGGCATGTCCACTGCATCCGCTGGGCTGACGGGCGCTACCGGCTCGATGCCTGGCCGCTTGCCTTGTGCGACACGGCCGACCCGCGCAAGTTCATGGTGCGCGGCGGGGCGTGGCGCGTGATGGCGCTCACGTCGCTCTCCTGGTTGCTGCCGGTCGAGCTCTCCTCCAACGGGCTCGCCATCGTCGCTGTCCATTATGATCGCGCCATTGCGCCGCAGGGCGATTTCCAATGCTATGGCGTCGAAGACGCACGGATCAGCCGGGTCGGCGAGCACTGGCTGATGACGAGCTGCTCGGTCAGCCCCGAACGGCATTCGACGACGCTCTACAGTTCGGACAATGGTCTCGACTGGCGCTTCGAAGATATCGTCCTCGATCACCAGAACAAGGATATGCTGATCTTCGAGGGACGCATCGACGGCCAATATTGGGCGCAGACGCGGCCGCTCGGCGATCTCTATTTCGCTTATCCCCCCGGCTCGCCGTGGCGCGCCGGGCCGTCGATCAACCTTGCGATTTCGCCCGACGCACGGCACTGGAAGCCGCACCGCACGCCCGGCATCCGCCCGCATGCCCACACGGTGGCGACGGCGCGGATCGGCGGTGGCACGCCGCCGATCCTCACCGACAAGGGCTGGCTGACGCTATGGCACGGGGTCGAGCCGAAGGAGATCGTCGGCATCTACCGGACTTACTGGTCGCTTCTCGATGCAAGGGATCCTGCCAGCGTCGTGGCAACCGATCATGAACCGCTGCTCGAGGCCGACCCCGAGCTCACGCGGCCGCTGGAAGACAAGCTGTACGTTCGTGACGTGGTCTTTACCACCGGCATCGCCGATGCCGGCGACCATTTCATTGTCGCCTCGGGCGAGGCCGATCTCGCGTGCCGTATCACCCATATTCCCAAGGCCGTCTTCGGCCTCTGAGGCTTGACGGCGACAATCGGATTAACCTCGATCAGGCTGCGGGAACAAACGCTGCAGCCGCGCTTTGGGAGAAAACGCGACTACCAAGAAAGAGACGTCTGACAGGGATAGCAAAGCATGACATCGAGCGCGCTTCAGGACGGCACCGCGCCGGTCACCCCCTATCTCCTTGCGCTCAGCGACGAGCTCGCGACGATGCGCGGGAAGGCGCTGGCGCTGTTCGGTACCGGCGACCTCGCCGCCGAGGTCCGTCAGCTTGGCGACGCACTCTGGCTGATCGTTCGCCGCCCCGGCCAGGGCGGGATCGCCCTTCGCGCCGCGGCGTGGGCAGGCGAGGCTCATGCGAAGGCGCTGCCCCCGAAGCCGGGCGAGATCGCGCGCATCGGCGTCACGAGCGGCCTCGGGGCGCATATCGTATCGGTAAAGACCGGCGCCCGGACGCTGCCCTATTTCCGGCTCGAGACCCGCTTCACCCCAAGCGCCCCGACGCGGCTGCCGTTCGTGCCGCGCGATCTCTACCCGCTCGACCGGCACGACGAGCCGCTCGGCACGCGCGGGCGCGTCCATGCCGTCCAGCGTGGGCTGAATGCGGGGCTGCTCTTCTTCCGGGTCGACGAGCCGGAGGCGGGCAGCTTTTTCTATTTCCAGAACCTGACCGCGCTCAACGCCTATTGCCGGGCGACCGGAACCACCCCCGAAAATGTCGTCGGCGGGGAATGGCCCGAGCTCGGTTTTCTGCTGCCGGCGCCGACACCGGCAGGCGAAGACGCCATCGTCCCGCTCGCCGCTGGCGAGGAGGTCGTCCTGTCCGATGCGATCCTGCTTTGCCGCCCCGACGCGCCCGCCGATGAGCGTGACTGCGCGCGGCATTTCCTGCAGCTGCTCGGCGGCGCCTACCAGCTTCTCGACCTGCCGCCGACCGAGTTCCGCGACTGGACCGACCGCGCGAAGCGGACGCTCCATGATCTCGACCAGGCGCCCGAGGCGACGATCCGCCATTATGGGCATCGCTATGTCCATCCCTACACCGCCGCCGAATATCCCGACATCATGGTGCAGATGTCGATCGTCCAGGCAATCCACGACTGGGGCAAATGGAATGGCGAGCCGCACCCGCTCGAGGCCGAGTTCAAGGCGGGTCTGAAAAAATTCTGGGATCCGAAGCTCAAAACGCTGCGGCGTTATTTGCCCAATGTCGGGCGCGACAAGGATGCCGACGCGGTCGACAGCTGGTATCTCTACCACCCGCTCCTCAACCTTGGCCGCCTCGCGCATGGCGGCGACATTCAGGCCAAGAGGTTGTTCCTGAAGTCGATGGATTATGCGATCAAGGCGGCGCGCCATTTCGATTATAAATGGCCGATCCAGTACAAAATTACCGACTTTTCAGTCATCACCGAGACCGCGGGCGCCGATGGACGGGGGCAGACCGACGTCGGGGGCGTCTATGCCTGGGTGATGCTGCAGGCGTTCGATCTCACCGACGACAAACGCTATCTCGACGAGGCGCGCGCGGCGATCGACGCGGCGATCGGGCTTGGCTTCGGGATCAATTACCAAGCCAATCTCACCGCATGGGGCGCTGCGGCATGCATGCGGCTCTGGCGGATCACCAACCGCGATGTCTACCGCGACCAGAGCTATGTCTATCTCGCGAGCTTCTTCCACAATTGCGAAATCTGGGAGAGCGAACTCGGTCATGCGGTTCATTATCGCAATTTCCTCGGCGTCACCTGCCTCCAGGACGCGCCCTATATGGCGGTCTATGAATGTTTCGACAGCTTCGCGGCGTTCGAACATTATCTCGACGACAGCGGCCCCGATCTCGAACCTGCAGCGAGGATGCTTATCGCCGAATATTGCCGATATGCGCTCGACCGCGCCTGGTACTATTATCCAGACGCGCTGCCGCGCGAGGCGATCGCCAAGGCGCAGCGCGAACCGAATGGCCATATCGACCACAAGCTCTCCTTCCCGCTCGAGGATCTCTATCCGGACGGGCAGGAAGCGGGCCAGGTCGGGCAGGAGATTTACGGCGCGGGCGCCGCGTTTGTGTTCGCGACCCGGTCGTTCCACAAGATCGAGGACGCGCCGTTTCTGCTCTATTGCGACCATTTCGTGCGCGCACGCGAGCGCACCGATACCCGGGCGCTGTCGATCACGCTCGATGGCGGCGAGACCTGCACTGCGCGTCTGAGCTTCGTGCGCGCGAAGCGCCGCAAGCTGCCGCGCACCCATGTTGCGACGGTCGATGGCGACGTACTACGCCCTCATGCAACAGGCGCGGACCGGATCGACTACCTCGTGCCCGCGAGCGGCCGCCTCGTGCTGCGCTGGGAGGCCTGACGATGAGGGGTTCCTTCACACCCGTGCGCGGCAGCCCATGCGGCAGGATGCAGCGAGCGACCGGCGTCCCCGGCATCGGCCACGCGATCTTCCATCATCGATTTTGTTGAAACGAAGAAAAGGAGACGATCATGGCGAGGACTGCAACCCGCGCAGACGCGGCAAGGACATCGGGGTTCAGCAAGCTCGTCGCCGCGGCGGTGCTCGGTGCGCTGTTCTGGTTCACGCGCAAGCCACACGGCGCGACGCCGAAGCAGGACGAGCATGCCACGGCCTTTGCCGACGCCGAGACCGAGGCCGAAAATTTCGACCAGACACGCTCGGCTGGGCCGGATGGCATGCGCTCGGAACCGGGCCGGGCGTGGGATCGCGTCGACCAGGCGGCCGACGAATCCTTCCCCGCCAGCGATCCGCCGGCCTACTGAGCGGCATGGCGATGATCGACCCGCAAGCAAGCCTGGTGAGCGAAGCCGCACCTATCCACACGGGCTGCGACCTGCTGCGCCGCACAGTTACTTATACGCTGCGCTACGACGAGGATGCGGTTGGCCTGCCTAAGCGGATCGAGTTCGAGGCGGACAGCCCAGCGGCCGCGCTCGAGATCGCGATGGGCGAAGCCGAAGGACGGCGGGCGCTGCTGCTCGCCGACGGCGCGCCGCTCTGTCAGCTGGTGAAAGCCGCCTGCGACTCCGCACCCTATTAGATCATCGCGCGCGGCGGCACGGGTAATGGGTCTGGCGACAGCGCGGCCTAGGAGATGCGCGCCGCCGACCGATCAGCCGCCTTCGCGTGCCTTCGCCTCCCGGTCCTCCTCTTCGCGCCGCAGGCGCGTGGCCTCCTCAGTCCGCCGGATTTCGGCACGCGAGCGGCGGTTGTGGAGCATCGCCCAGCCAAGAACGAGGGCAAAGAGGATCGGTCCGATGACGGTAATCAGTGTCCATTCCATGACGTCTCTCCTTGTCAGATCGTGATGCAGCACCAACGAACGAGCATTGCGATAGCTGCCGACACCGCATGCACACCGCGCCCGAAATATTTTTTTCCGTATCCGCTGCTGCCACGGAACTGTGACCAGTAGCAGGCGTCAGTGGAGTAAGGGGAGCGGGCACCGCGGCTCTCCGCATACCCGCCCCGTCTGCTTCCCGCCCGATGACGAGAGGACGCATAATGATCGATGAAGGTGACGCCCACACCCACGCCCCTGACCTTAAGGGTCGCCGCGCTATCGTCACCGGCGGGACCACCGGGATCGGCCGCGCGATTGCGGTGCCGCTCGCAAGCGAGGGTGTGAAGGTTTTCGTCTGCGGGCGGACGACCGAACATCTGGACGATGCCTTGCAGCGCATCGCCGAGGTCGGCGACGGCGACGGCATCAATGTGGACCTCTCGATTGCCGAAGATATCGACCGCTTCTTCGAAGCAGCAGCGGCCTTCCTTGGCGGCATCGATATTGCGGTAATCAACGCCGCGGTGCCCGCGGCGGCACTGGCCGACGCGGGCGAGAGCGAGGCGCGCTACCAGCTCGAAACCGATTTCAGCGCCTATCTCATCTGCGCGCAGGAAGCGGCGCGGCGCATGGCAGGCGGCAGCGACATGATCTTCATCGGCTCGATGTCGGCGGTATCGCAAAAGCCGGGCAGCTCGATCTATGTCGCCGCTAAGGCCGGCATCCAAGGTTTTGTGCCGGCGTTCCGCAAGGAGCTTGCCGAAGCAGACATCAAAGTCGGGCTCATCGAGCCGGGCTTCACCGGTGCCGACTTTCAATATCCGGAGTTTCCGCCCGAGAAGCAGAAAGCGCTGATCAACGCGGACAAAATGCTGCGCGCCGAGGATATCGCGGTGGCGGCGCATTTCATGCTGACGCAGCCGCGGCGTACTGCGGTCTCGCTGATCCGCGTCGAGACGCGGCTCGAACACCCCTGACGCACAACTCCTCACGTACAACCAGCCAAGGAGACGATCATGGCAACCCACATTTTGACCAGTAACAAGGGCCCCGCCTTTCTACTCGGCGCCGCGGCGGCGGGCTTCGTCGTCGGCCTCGCCGCCAATTTTGGCCGCAAGGCCGTGGTCCAGGGGATCACCGCCGCGCAGGGCGAATGGGACGAGGGCCTCAAGGCCGAGCACCGGCTGACGCTGCGGCTCTTCGATGCGGTCGAGAAGACCGATGCGACGCAGACGTGGAAGCGCGGCATGCTGCTCACGCAGCTCAAGCATGCACTCAGCAAACACGCGTTCGAGGAAGAGAACGTCGTCTATCCGGCGATCCGCGATCATGGCCAGGTCGAAGAGGCCGACCAACTCGTTCACGACCATGGCTATGTGAAGCAATATCTCCATGACCTCAGCGAGATGGCAAAGGACGATCCGGCATGGATCGTAAAGGTCCGCGCATTTCGCGCCGATATCGAGTCGCATATCGAGCAGGAAGAAGCGGAGCTTTTTCCGCGTCTGCGCGCCGCGCTTGGCGCCGAAGGCAACAAGCATGTCACTGCCGAGATGAACAAGGCCGGGTTCGCGGCCGCCTGACCCCAGAGAAAAGGATATAGATCATGAGCGACACCACTCCCCGCGGCCCGCTTGGCGATGCCCGCCCCGACCAGGAACCGCGCGCCCCGACTCCCGGCGCGCGCAAGCAGGAGAAGGTCGAGGACCGCGCCAATGTCGGCACCGCGACGCCGACAGATTACCCCCAAACCGACCGTGAGGACGGCGATGTGACCGCCGCGCACAACCGCGGCACGAGAGCGAACAAGCAGGGCAGCGGCCCCGTCACAGGCAGCGGCGCGGGCGCGGGGGCCGGCGGCAACCCTGAGGATTACGACGATGACGTGCAGGCGGGCGGCGGCCATCAGACAATCCGCACCGATCAGGGCCCGAAAACCGGCGCCGACGCCCCGATTGGCGGCAGCCGGTAGAGCAAGCCTTACCCGAGACATCGCGGATGTGTAGCCGTCCCACGCCAGCGTTGTTGTCGTCTGAGCCTTGCCGACAATCGGCTGCACATGGGCCTGCGCTGCGGGGATCGGGACGTACCTCCGCCCAAACGCAGATCACCTTCGTTCTGAGGTCGTTAATGGCGCCGCTCTTGTTCGTAACTTTGACGAGGCCGAGTGAGACCAAGCCTTCCACTTGAGGCAATGCCGAGGACCCTTCGCGCCGCGAGGCGGAGGAAGGGGTACGCCTGTTGCGCGCATCTTGGCGTTCCAAGGCAACTTGCACGCGACGAATTTGCCGTCGTCGAGGAAGATCATCTGATTGTTTCGCCTCGGTGACAAAATAGGCGGGCCGGACTTCGGCTGTGCGATGTAAAGCAAAACGATGAACAGGCATCTCAATCCGCCCGTTTGCTCACCCATAAGCAACATTTGGGATCACCGGCGCATTGTTCGGATATCAAAAGGAGATACCATATGGCCGACCTCACCCCCCTCGCCTCACGCCGCATTCTGATCATGGCAACCGATGGCTTTGAACAGTCCGAATTGGAAGTGCCGCTTGAGCGACTGCAGGACGCCGGGGCCGACATTGATATTGCGTCGCTTAAAATGGGCGAAATCACCGGTTGGGACGCGGATGACTGGGGAGATTCCATTGAGGTCGATCTCAAAATCGAAGATGCAAAGGCGGCCGATTACGACGCGCTCGTCCTTCCCGGCGGCCAGATCAACCCGGACCTGCTGCGCGTCGAAGCAAGCGCTATCGCGCTGATCCGCGATTTTGCATCAGCAGGAAAGCCGGTCGCCGCGATCTGTCACGCGCCGTGGCTGCTGATCGAGGCGGGACTCGCGCCGGGACGACGCATGACCAGCTATAAGTCGATCCGTACCGACGTCGCCAATGCTGGCGCTCAAGTGGTCGACGAAGCCGTCGTTCGTGACGCGAACCTGATCACCAGCCGGTGTCCTGACGACCTTCCCGCATTCTGCGACGCAATCATCGAGGCTCTCGTCGATACGAAAGCAGCGGCATAAGCCAGGCTAGGAACAAAGGCTGGCAAAGCTCTTGGTCGCCCGTTTTCGCGCCAAGACGAAGGCGGCAGCCACGAGTGTTCGCGCTTGCCGATGGCAAGGGCGATAAGATGGATCGCGGCACCTGCCATCGTGAGGATGAGGGCGTAGGCGATGAGTGTTCTGGGTTCGATGACACGTACTCCAGTTCGATTGAACCGAGACCCGGCGCTGATACGCCCTCGTGCAAAATAGATTCAGCGACGGCATTCCTACATTTCGTTCGTGCGTGACGGTAACGGGATGAGCCATGAGCCAAACTGGCAAGATCCCGCGGAAGCGGCCAATTACTGGCTGCTATCGGCTGCTGTCGCCGGAGCCGTCGTTGCGGGGCTGATTTCCGCCGCTCCTATCTCACCGGCTGAGCAGTGGGTTTGCAAACTACATAAAGGTCACGAAAGTGATCAAGGCATTCGACCATCTGGCGCGAAATAGCCTGAAAATGGGCCATGGCGTCGGTGCAACTGCCGGGCGCCCCGCCACGTTTCAGTCCATCTTACCGGGAGACGTCGCATGAATATGGATATTCGGGCTGAGGAACTCATCACATGGATCGCACGCATCGGCTCGGCGGCGTTCATTCTCGTTGTTGGTCTTTGGCTCGCCTTCTTCTTGTCGAGGCTTGCGCGCAGAAAAGCGCTCGAAAATCCACGCGTCGACGCAACGCTGGCCACTTTTCTGTCGGTCATGATCCGATATGCCCTGATAATCCTCGTGATCATCATCGTGCTGCAGCAGTTCGGGGTACAGACGACGAGCCTCGTCGCGGTCCTCGGCGCCAGCGCCCTAGCAATTGGCCTCGCACTTCAGGGCACGCTCACTAACGTCGCTTCGGGCATCATGCTCGCGATCATTCGCCCTTACCACATCGGCGATTTCGTCGAGATAAACGGGCGCGAAGGCAATGTGATAGACCTCGACCTGTTCTTCACACGGCTGCGCTCGCCGGATGAGCAGGTTATTTTGGTGCCGAATGGCCAGGTGACCGCCAATCCAATCGTAAATCACACCCAGAAAGGCCGACGGCGCTGCGTCATCACGATCGGGATCGGCTATGAGGATGATATCGACCAAGCTCTGACCGTTATGAAGAATATCATGGCGGGAGACCCTCGGGCCATAAACGAACCGCCACCATGGTTCCGGCTCAAAGATCTGGGGGACTACTCGGTCAATCTCCAAGGGAGAGCTTGGGTGCCCGCCGAACAGCATGGTCGATACAAGTCCGAGATGACTAAACTCATCAAGGAAGCGTTCGATCGCGAAGGTATCGACATGCCCTATCCGCATGCTGTCGAAATGAGCAAAGGCGAAATAGAACGGAGAGACCCACCGATAAAGCCTGCGCCCAACCGGGCAGAGTCGATTTCCGAATAAATGAGTGCCCCCGTCGGCCGAAGGTCGCTGAGGAGAAATCGCACTTTGACAAAGACGTTTGGGAAGAAGTTCGCCAAGCCGAACGCCTATTTGGCGAGGAACCGGAAGATCGAATTGCTGACCTTCTTCTTAAACTGATTTTTAGCAGGAAACCTTGAAACAGCATCCTTCTGGTCTGCTGTCGCTGACCGGTTGAAAGAAAGGCGCGCTAGCAAGCTGCCAAATTCGTCCATCCTTCCAATGCTTCTGAATACGAACAAAGGCGGTCGAAGGACGTAGGTTTGGGCGGTGCCAAAACTCGATGGTTGCCGCCTGATTGCCGGCTTTGTCCGCCGATTTCACTGACGCCGCCGTGGGACGTCGGCGCCAGCTTGGTCTCTTTGATGACGCAATGGCGTCGGCGCTAGCGACTTTCATCCCTGTCGCCTGAGCAACGATGATGCAGCCTTTGGGCCAGCTATGCGTAACGACTGAAATTCCGGCGAGATCGACCGGAAGTTTGGAGAGAACGCCGATATGGCTAATCTTGCGCACACACCCGTCGGCGAATGCAGTAAAGCACTTTCCAACATCGCAACCGCGCGGGAGCAGCGCAATCGATCTGATGAGATCGCCGACTGGGTGATGACCAACATATGTTGGACGATCGCCGTCCCGGACTGTGCCGACTTTCACGACCGATGGCCGCTGCTGGGTCGCAGCGAACTTGTTGCTGTCGAGGAAGAACTGCAACGGCGCGCAAGCGCAGTGAACGCTCCCGATGCCGATCTCGACGCGATCGCAGCAAAGCTGGCAGGTCGCCCGAGCTTCTGGACCGCGGCGGCCGACTGGGTCTCTCTAAATCCGCTCGGCTCCATTACTGATGCAGAGTTCGTTCGTCTTTTTGGTCAACTGTCGCGAGCCGAACTTCTCCTCGCTGCCATCGAGCACAAGCGGCGCGCGTTGGTCGGGTGCAACGGAACGGGGGCTACGGCGAGTCCGGCAATCTCGGTGCTTCGTCTTGTCGCTGACTGAATATGCCAGTTGAAACCATGACCGATCGCAAATTAGCGGGAATGATAGCAAACCGCAGCGGCGCGCCGCGCAGCGAGCGAGCGTGTCCGCGACCGCGCGGCTCCGCGAAGCCGGTCGTACGCCTTTTGAAGTGACCCTGTCTGATTTCTCCGCCACAGGTCTCCAGATGGAGACGTTTGCGCGGTTGCAAGTTGGCACAAAAATGGGTAAATCTTCCGGACTTGGCGCCGCTGGAAGCCTTTGTCCGCCGTTGCGATGGTCAAATCTACGGGTGCGAATTCCTGCGACCGCTTCACCCAGCAGTTACGGAGCACTTGCAGTCACAATCTCGTCAGTCGCAAGCACGCCGGTCCGTTTCCGACCCGTGCGGTTATGGTAATTGGGCATCGGCCATCTAAGTGGGTATTATTATCTTTTTGGAGCCGGATCCAAATATACAAAAATAGCCTGACTCACGCTTGCTCCGCCCGAAGGAATCGACTGAAGATTCTGGACTGTACACTGTAAGGACGGGTGGCAAGATCATAGCACAAAGCCTAGTATTCGCCTATTGTCGTCTGCGCTCGCGGACGCTGAAGCGGATGCGGCGTCACCATTCTCACGGACCTCGAAACGCCGATCGTCATGATGCAGGTTAAGTCGCGCAACCGACGTTTAAGGACGGCGTTGCAGGGAATTGGCTTTGGGCGAGGTAGGATGCGGCAGGCAAAATTGACAGGCGCTGACGGGCCCGGGCCCCCGACGGCCCCCGCACCAATTCGCATCCTCGAACGCAGCGTCTATCGCGGCCCCCATCTCTACAGTCGGCGCCCGATGATCCGCATTCGCGTCGATCTCGGCGCGCTCGAAGCTCTGCCGACCGACCGACTTCCCGGTTTCGCCGATAGCTTGGTCGCCGCATTGCCGAGCTTGGCACAGCATGGCTGCAGCTATGGCGAGGCAGGCGGATTTCTTCGCCGCATGGCGAGCGGCACCTGGCTTGGCCATGTGATCGAACATGTCGCTATCGAGCTACAGGCGCGCGCTGGCGCTTCGGTGACGCGTGGCAAGACGCGCTCCGTTCGCGGCGCGACCGGTGTCTATGACATTCTCTTTTGCTATTCCGATGAAGCAAGCGGCCTCGCGGCAGGGCGCGCAGCGATCGAACTGGTCGCGGCACTTCTGCCTGCAGGGCTGCGGCAAGTCGAAGGCCTTGACCGCCTCGGCACCGCTCTCGGCGCCGACGCGCTCGATCTCGATGCCCGGATCGCCGCGTTGCGCAAGTTGATACTGGGCCATCGTCTTGGCCCGAGCACGCACGCGATTGTTGTCGAGGCACGCCGCCGCGGCATTCCGGCGATCCGGCTCGACACCGCGAGCCTGATCCAGTTCGGCTATGGGAGCCGCCAGCGCCGGATCCGTGCGAGCGTGACCGGCGCGACATCGCTTATCGGCGCCGAGCTTGCAGAGAATAAACATGCGGCGAAGCGGTTGCTCGGGGAGATCGGTCTGCCCGTTCCTACCGGTGAGACCGTTCGCACTGCCGATGAAGCGGAACGCGCCGCAGCGCGGCTCGCTTGGCCGCTCGTGGTCAAGCCGCTCGACGGCAATCAGGGCCGGGGCGTCACGACGGGCATCCGAAGTAGCGCCGACCTTTTAGCCGCATTTACGCGCGCGCAGGCCATCAGCAGGCGGGTCATTGTCGAACGCGAGCTCCCCGGACGCGACCACCGCATCCTTGTTGTCGCCGGCCAGGTCGTCGCGGTCGCTGAGCGCGTACCCGCGCAGGTCGTTGGCGATGGCAAAGCTTCGATCGAGGCGCTGATTGCCCGCGTGAATTCCGATCCTCGGCGCGGCGTCGGGCATGAGGCAGTGCTTACACGGCTGAATGCTGATGACGCCATGATTGCCTTCCTTAATGCCCGCGGTCTCGACCTCGGAAGCATTCCGGCTTGCGGCACGGTGGTCGCACTTCGCGGCACTGCCAATCTGTCCACCGGCGGCACGGCAATCGATCGCACGGACGTCATCCATCCCGATAATGTGGCCATCGCAATCGAAGCGGCGGCAATGATCGGTCTCGACGTCGCCGGCATCGATTTGATGACTCCCGATATCACCCAAAGCGTGCGTGAAACCGGGGGCGGCATTGTCGAGGTCAATGCGGCGCCGGGGCTACGCATGCATATCGCCCCTTCCGAGGGATTGCCACGCGACGTCGCGCGCCCGATTGTCGCCTCACTCTTTCCGCGCGGCGCCCGCAGCCGCATCCCGATTTTCGCGGTGACCGGGACCAACGGCAAGACGACCACGGTGCGCATGGTGGCGCGCATTCTCGAAGAGGCCGGACACCGCGTCGGCTTCACATCGACCTCGGGCATTTATATCGGAGGCCGGCGCCACAGAGCGACCGATGCGAGCGGGCCGCGCAGTGCCCAGATGGTGCTCCGCAATCCAACGGTCGACGCGGCGGTGTTCGAGACGGCGCGCGGCGGACTGTTGCGCGAAGGTCTCGGGTTCGACGCCTGCGATGTCGGCGCCGTGCTGAATGTCACCGCCGACCATCTTGGCGTCAAGGGCATCGAAAGCGTCGAAGATCTGGCGCGCGTCAAATCGGTCGTTGTTGAAAGCGTCAAGCGGCGCGGTGCGAGCGTATTGAATGCCGACGACCCGTTGACGGTCCGGATGGCGCGCCACGCACGCGGCGAGATCGTCTGGTTTTCCGACGCGCCATGCGCTGTTGGCCGCGCCCCGATCGCGGCGCATGTCGCGACTGGCGGCACAGCCGTCGTGCGCGACGACCGGACGATTCTGCTGCTACGCGGGGGTGAAGCGGTGCCTGTCATCGATGTCGACGATATCCCGGCGACGCTCGGGGGCGCAGCTGCTTTCAATATCTGGAATGCGCTTGCAGCCACGGCGATGACTGCGGCTCATGGCATAAGGCCTGAGACCATCGCAGCTGCGCTCCGCTCGTTCCGTCCTTCGTTCGAGGATTCGCCCGGCCGCCTAAATATGGTTGAATGCCACGGCATGACCATTGTCGTCGATTATGCGCATAACTCGGCCGCCTTTCGCGCGCTTTCCGTTTTCCTCGAGACGTTGCGCGGACCAGAGAGCCGTATCATCGCGATGCTCGGCATACCGGGGGACCGGCGGGATCAGGATATGCGTGACGCCGGAGCTCTGGCTGCCGAACTCTTCGACGTCATCATGTTTCGCGAGGGGCCAGACGCGCGCGGCCGCAAGGCGGGTTCGATCAATGCATTGATGGCCGAGGGCGCGCTAGCAACGGGCAAGGACCCCGCCGCAATTCATTGCCTTATTGATGAAGAGGAGGCTACCGATGCCTGTCTCGCTTATGCGCAGCCGGGGGACATCGTACTGCTAACCCCGACCGATGTTGATGGGATCTGGAACCGCGTCCAGGCGTTCGCGGCCGCCCCGCGTCCCCAGTATAAGGGGGAGCCGAGCCCAGCGCTCGTTGCGGCCCATGGTTGAAGGTCGCTGGTCGATCGTTGTCCATGGCGGCGCCCGCACGATTGCTCATAATCGGCGCGCTGCGAACCGGAGTGGTTGCGCGGCGGCTGCGCAGGCGGGCGCCGACATCCTGCGCCGCGGCGGCTCGGCAATCGAGGCGGTGAAGGTTGCGGTGTGCATCCTCGAAGACGACCCGACGTTCAATGCCGGGTCCGGCTCGGTCGGCAATGCTGCGGGCGAGATTGAGCTGGACGCCGGTATCATGGATGGGAGCACCCTCGCGATCGGCGCCGTCGCGGCGGTTAGCCGCATTTACAATCCGGTCGAGGTCGCCGCCGGGATGCTGGACGCCGCCCCGATTCTCCTCGTCGGGGCGGGGGCCGAGGCCTTCGCAAGAAGCCGCGGCCTCCCACTCGCCGCCACTCCGCTCGCACCACTTCCCGCCGCCGACCCCGGGCATGACACGGTGGGCTGCGTTGCGCTCGACCAGACTGGGCATTTCGCCGCGGCCACCTCGACCGGGGGGTTGGCGGGAACAATGCCCGGACGCGTAGGCGACGCGCCGCTTCCCGGCTGTGGCTTTTATGCCGAAGACGGCATCGGCGGCGTCTCGCTCTCGGGCGATGGTGAAGCGATCGCGCGGACGCTGCTGGCAGCGCGCGTCATGCGCGCGCTCGAAACCAAAAAGGCGACGTCAGCTGCCCGGGCGATCTTCAAGCCGCTCGAAAGGATGCAAGCCGAAGCTGGCGCGATCGTCATTGATGCGGCCGGGGGTATCGGCCTTGCCCATAACAGTGATCATTTGGCGGTCGCGTATGCGGCCAGCGATTTGAAAGGCGTGAAAACGCTTCTGCATCAAAACGAACTGGATGAGCCCGATGGCCAATAAACCCGGAACGTTGATCGCCATCGGCGGCCATGAAGATAAGAAGGGCGATCGGATCATCCTCAGAGCCGTTGCCGAGCGGCTCGGCGGCGGACGTCTGATTATTGCAACGGTGGCAAGTCACGAGCCCGAGGGCTATTTCGATGCCTATCGCGATGCGTTCGCCGCCATAGGCGTCACGGACCTTGTCGAACTTTATATCGACGATCGCGCCGAAGCGGAGGATCCTGCGTTATCGGAGCTTCTGGAGAGCGCGGCTGGTATCTTCTTCACCGGCGGCGATCAGCTGCGGATCGTAAGCCAGATCGGTGACACGCCGCTCGAAGCGTCGGTGCGCGCGCTTCACGAACGGGGCGGGGTCGTCGCAGGCACTTCTGCGGGCGCATCGGCGCAAAGTGAGACGATGCTGATCGGCGGGAGCGGCGATGAATCGTATCGCATTGGCGATCTTCACCTGGCTCCCGGCCTCGCGCTTATACGCGATACGATCATTGATCAGCATTTCGCCGAGCGCGGGCGGATTGGCCGTCTCCTCGGTGCAATCGCCCACAATCCACGCATGATGGGCATCGGCATCGACGAGAACAGCGCGATTATCGTTGTTGGATCGCAGTTCGAAGTGATTGGATCGGGGGCAGTAACAGTGGTCGACGCCGGACATGCGAGCCATTCCAATATTGCCGAGGCGGAGCCCGATAGGGTGCTATCGCTCCACGATGTCGTTCTCCATGCGCTGAGCGCTGGCGATATTTTCGATCTCTGCCGCCGTCGTCCAGTCACTCCCCGGAAAGACTGACCGCTTTCGATGTTAGGCGTCGAAGCGGCGTGCAAGCGCAGGCTTCACCCTTTACCAGCGCGGCTCGGCAGAGATAACTTCCCCATCGTACGCGACTGCCCCTGCAAAATCCTGATCAACTCGGGTTATCCCTGCGCCGTCACGCATGCCGAGGATTTCACGGATGCGGCTTTCAAAATCGCAGGGGCGGCAGCATCCGAGCAAATCGGATCAGAAACGTGCCGGCGTGAGTTCGATCGCAATCGGCGCTGGAAGCGTACGCCAGCCCTGATCAATAAGAAGCGCGTTGCTTTCGGCCGATGTCCGTCCTTTGTCGCGCTCAAGAGACCAGGTGATGTGGAAAAAGCTACCGTCGGGCCGCTGGGAATTTCCGTCGATCGCAACGACGAGCGCTTCGAGCCCATGGCCATCATCGGCATGACCGATGACGGCTGCTTTGGCTTTCGGTGGCGGCGGGTCACGCAGTGAAGCCCGAGCATTGAGCGTCACGTGATCGGCGACCAGCTCGCGCCAACGTGGCGGGAAGATATCGATGAGGAACTCTCGGCTGGGTCGATCCAGCGTCCATCCGGTAACCGGCATCAGTATGAACCTCAGCCGCTGATCGTCGCCAATTGCGCCGGCTGCAATCCCGTTGTTTCGGCCTGCGCCTTCAGCTCTTCCTTGCGAGTAAGCATGGCCTGGCCGAGCGCTTCGAGATCGACGTCGGCAGCGCGGGCCTGCTGGAACATATTGTCCTGCTGTTTTTCTTCCTCCTTGACGTGATGCTTAATTTCTTCCGAAAGCACCGTGACCTTCGCATCGAAGAATTCGTCATCTGGACCGGATGCTTCGATATCGTTGATCAGCACCTTAGCGCCGTCATGCTCGACCCAGGCCTCTTTCAGAAGATCCTCGTCGATCTTTCCCTTCAATGCGGGATAGAAAATTTCTTCTTCGATCTGCGCATGGATCTTGAGTTCGGTACAGATTTGCTTGGCGAGCTTCGCCTTGCGGTCGCTGCTCGTTGCCTTCTCAAAGTCTTCGAACAGGCCTTCAACGGTACGATGGTCAGCAGCGAGAATATGAGTCGCGTCCAAATCAACGGTCTTCATTGCAATCTCCATTTTAAACCCCGCAGGTGTCGATTTAACGATCTGGCGACCGGATAGTTGCGCGGTCGGCAAGGCTGCAACCGGAGTGCCAGCGGTTCGTTGCGCGTCCGAAGGAGAGCACCATGAGCCAGATCGGAATCGAGTTCGCGAACCAGTGGATCGCCGAAAATATCCGGCCGAGTTTCTATGCGCCTGAGGGCGACCGGCACCCCGAAACAAAAGCAACATTGGCCCGTTTTCTAGCCGATGCGCGGGAGGACGGCATCACCCGACAGGAGATCGAAGAGGATATGGGCGACCTCTCGGACTTCATCTCCGCCGCACTTGAGGAAGCGACCGAGGCCGAGGTCGAGCGGCTCGAAGACGATGAGGATTGACACTGGTAAGACCGAAGCGACCCATCGAGGGTGGCAGAAACGTATTAATCTAGATCAATTGCAGAATACCCAGACCCAGTGGAGGCAGGAACCTAAAACCAATGCGCGGGTTCCCCATATACTCCGGACCGCGCACCGCCTCCGGGCCACAGAAAGCAAGCGAGTCATGCAGATGAAAATGCTGACGCTGATCGGGTTGGCCATGATCGCTGGAGGATGCAGCGAAAAGATCGAGGCGCAAGAAGCCGGGGACGCACCGACCATGGAGGCAGTAAAAACGGCACCAGTCGATATAGACCCAGCCGACGCCAACGTGTCAGGCGATAACCTGAAAATGCAAAGTCCGGTCGGGGTCGACTAGACCGTCGACTAACGACACCGGACGGGCGCTGGGCGAGCCACCCCGTCAATCTTTCCCGCGGCGGCGGCGCGTCTCCCAGCCCTTTTTCGCGGCCGCCGATCGCGAGGCCGCGCTTTTGCTTGATCCGCTTTCGCGACCACCCTGTCTCGCCGATCCATGCGTATCCTTCTGGCCGCGGCCAGACCCCGATTGGTTGCCGCCGCCGGATTCCTTGTTCACCGTAGCCCATGCGCGGCTCTCCGCTTCCTTCTTGCTGACGCCGCGCTTTTCATAGCCTTCCTCGATATGCTCGGCCTTGCGCTTTTGCTTATCGGTGTAGCTGGACTTGTCACCTCGAGGCATGGCTCATCTCCTTCCTCTCCCCTCTTGAGCTGTGAACAGGCTACGGCAACGGAAGTTCCTTGAAGGGAGCCGCGTATGGCCGGCAAGGAAAGTCCGGCGCAAATTATTGGTGCGTCGAGCCGGAGCCTGACATGGCTAATCCGATCGGTAAGGTGGCGAGATTAGGGAGCGGGCCGGCATCATTGGACTGCCGCCGGGCGCTTCGCGCCATTGCCAACAGCGCATTACGTTGACGCGGCATCGCGGTCTAGCGTCGCCAAAGGTCCGGGAATGGGACGGTGGCTCGCGCGCCGATGAACGAGCCTGCCCTTTGGCCGCTGCCGCTCTCTGACAGACGCCAAGCGCGTCGGCATCAGGTTTGGCAGTGCTCCGCGGGCCCTGCACGGAATTCCGCTCGGAACTGCAAATATTAGTGCTGTGTGCCCGAGCCCCGGACGAAGCCAAAGCGATAACCTGGGCTAAAAGTAGAGCCATGACACATCGGGTTAGACCGATCCGCCCGACGCTTACGGCGCAGCCATAACGTATGGAGCGCGTTATAATTGCCTGGCTTTGCCAGCGACCGGATCTTGGGAAACAAACACATGCTGCAATTTTTTGGATGCCCGCTTCCCAGCGACCCGAGTCAGCCGCCAAGCGTCCGCGATCTGAACAATGCAGAACATGATCTGGAATGGCGTAATGGGCGCCTTCACGCAGGCGGCCCGCAAGGGGCAACGGTCGAAATTATCGTAGGCGCAACCCCTGGTGCTGGATGCTTCCCTTGGGGCTCGGTCGGGGGGGTGTGTGCGCCGATAAAAACCGGAAACGAGAAGCACGGGTGCACGAGCGCATGAATGAACTTTCCCTTGGACCGCGCGTGAACGCCGTTCACAGCCGGACACCCCGCCCGTGGTGGCAACCGGGCGTCGTTTACCAAATCTACCCGCGCTCGTTCCAGGATAGCGACGGCGACGGGATCGGCGACCTCGAAGGCATCCGCCGGAGGCTCGACTATGTGGCAGCGCTCGGAGTCAATGCTATCTGGTTGTCGCCGATCTTTCCCTCACCAATGGCCGACTTCGGATATGACGTCGCCGATTATTGCGGCGTGGATGCGCTGTTTGGCAGTCTGGACGAATTTGATGCGCTCCTCACTGAGGTGCATGCGCGCGGTCTCAAACTGCTTCTGGACTTCGTACCGAACCACAGTTCGACAGAGCATCGCTGGTTTCAAGAAAGTCGCGCCTCGCGGGACAGCCCGAAGCGCGATTGGTATTTTTGGCGCGATCCCGCTCCCGATGGTGGTCCTCCGAATAATTGGACAAGCGACATGGGGGGCTCGGCATGGGAGTATGACGCCGCGACCGGGCAATATTATCTCCATACTTTCCTAAAGGAACAGGCCGACCTCAACTGGCGTAACGCCGAGGTGCGCGCTGCGATGACCGACGTACTGCGATTCTGGTTCGATCGCGGCGTCGACGGGCTTCGTATCGACGTACTCTGGCATTGCATCAAGGCCGCGGATCTGAGGGACAATCCGCTCAATCCAGACTACACACCCGAGCAGGGTGAAAAATTTCGCGTGCTCCAGCAGCATTCGGCGAACCAGCCCGAAATCCATGAGCTCGCGCACGCGTTTCGCGCCATCGCGGATGGCTATGGCGAACGGCTGCTCGTCGGCGAGATTTGCCTGCCGATCGACCAGCTCATCGCCTATTATGGCAGCCCCGAAATGCCGGGCGTCCATTTGCCGTTCAACTTCCAGCTCTTCGAAGCGCCTTGGGACGCGGCACACATAGCGCACATCATCGATGTTTATGAAGCTGCGCTACCCGATGGCAGCTGGCCGAATTGGGTGCTTGGCAGCCATGATGCGCCGCGGATCGCGGGCCGACTAGGTGAAGCGCAGGCACGCGTCGCGGCAATGCTGCTGCTGACACTCCGCGGCACCCCGACGCTCTACCAAGGCGACGAGCTTGGCATCGGACATGTACCGATTTCACCCGAACGCGTGCAGGATCCACAGGATTTGCGCCAGCTGGGACTCGGTCTTGGCCGCGACGGCGCGCGTACGCCGATGGCTTGGGATGACAGTCGAAATGCCGGTTTCAGTCGCCGGGATCCCTGGCTGCCACTGCATCCGGACTGGCAGCACCGTAACGCGGCGGCGCAAGCCGCGGATCCGGGTTCGATGCTATCCCTCTATCGCCGCCTGCTCGCGCTTCGCCGCGATCATGAAGCGCTAAGCATCGGCGCAATTGAACTTCAACCTTCGAGCCTCGACGTCCTGCAATATGGACGGAGTGAGGGCGAAGTGCATTTCGTTGTCGCCCTCAATTTCAGCACCGCGCCACGCGAGATCTCGCTGCCGCCAGGCGCTGCATCGGCATCCCTGATGCTTTCGACACATGGCCGCACGACATTCGACAGCGGGCTCGAGCCCAACGAAGGCGTTATTCTTCGCCTCAAGACTGACTGATATGCGCATCGCGATGCTCGCTCCGATCGCCTGGCGGACGCCGCCGCGCCATTATGGCCCGTGGGAACTCGTCACGAGCCTACTCACCGAAGCGCTGGTGGCCAAGGGTATCGACGTCACGCTTTTTGCGACGCGCGACAGCATCACGTCGGCAACTCTCGCGGGGGTCGTCCCCGCGCCCTATTCGGACGATCCGGCCATCGACGCAAAAGTCTGGGAGTATCGGCATCTCGCGCATGTCTTCGACCGCGCAGGCGAATTCGACATCATCCACAACCAAGCCGATTTCCCCGCCCACGCCTTTTCGGGCCTGGTCGCGACGCCAATCGTGACAACGATCCACGGCTTCTCGTCGGAGCGAATCCTGCCGATGTACAAGCCGTTCGAGGACCGCGTCCATTATGTCGCGATCAGCGCGGCCGACCGTCATCCCGATCTGCGCTATGCCGCAACGATCCATCACGGCATCGTGCCCGAAGCGTTTCCACTCAATCCGGCGGGGAGCGACGACTTGCTCTTCTTCGGACGGATCCATCCCGACAAAGGAACGGCCGAAGCGATCGAGATCGCAAGGCGCACGGGACGTCGGCTGCATATCTACGGTATCGTCCAGGATCAGGCCTATCATGAGCGCGAAGTTCTACCGAATATCGACGGCGAAGCCGTTCTGTTCCACGGTCCGGTTGGCGGCGAGGCGCGCATCGCGGCGCTCGGGAACGCCCATGCTCTCCTTCATATCATCAATTACAACGAGCCGTTCGGGCTCTCGGTGATCGAGGCGATGGCGTGCGGCACGCCCGTGATCGCGCAGCGACGCGGGTCAATGCCCGAGCTGATCGACGATGGCGTCAACGGTTACCTCGTCGATGGGGTAGAAGCAGCGGTGGCCGCGGTCGGCAAGATCGATAAGCTCGACCGGAGTAAGGTTTCTCAAAGCGTCGCCCGGCGCTTTTCGGTGGGCCGAATGGCGGACCAATATATCGCGCTTTACGAGGCTATTCTAACCGCGCGGTGAGGCATAACGACCGAAGAACCTGATGTGCCGAACAAGCGCGCACCGCATGCGGCCCGACAGCGTCATCATCATCCAATGGCGCGACCGGATCAGAACAGGAGTCTCAGGCATGACCCGGCGCTGGAAATGCCCAAGACGACCAGCGGGGCGGTTCGAACGGCGCCCATTGCCCTTCGGGTTGCGCGAGGCGATCGGCAATGGCGAATATGACGCTGGGGTTCACGCCGAGGCCGCAATGACTACCATACACCTCAATGCTTTCCCGGCAGGGGGCCGCGTCTTCCCGGCACACCTGCCAGGCACAAACGCCGTCGGATCGGCTGTATATTGCCGACGACGGCACGGAAGATGGTGCGGCAAGCTCGGCGAGCATCGCACGATTGCCGCGATCGTCTCGACGCGTGCCGCTGGCCATTTCGAAAATCTTGCCCGCGTTCGTCGCGTCGCCGCTGTCCATGAACGGTGAGCCCAGCGTGATCACTTGGCGGATGCGCGCAGGCATCCGCCGCGCAAGCAATCGGGCAAACACGCCGCCAAGGCTCCAGCCCACGAGGCTCACCTTGCGACCGGTCTCCTGCGCCAACGCGTCGACGCGCGTCTGGAGCCGCTCCCCATGCGTTCCAATCGCGCGAGGACCGCAATTGCGCCCCAGATCCCAGGCACGGGCGTCGTAGCCGAGTTTGATCAGTAAGCCCCGGAGCGCGGCGGTCGAGCGATCGCCTGCGAGGAGGCCAGGCAAGACGAGAACGGGGTGCCCGTCGCCGCGCGCCGATGCGCGCAACAGCCCGGGAACGACCGCAGCAAGCAGAGTCATTTCGGACATAGCGCGCGGTAGTTCGGCCGCGGCGAGCCAAGGCGAGGGAGGACCGGGTTTACGCGCGCTCAAGGCGCTCGAGTTGAGATTTGGCATGGCGCGGTAAGTCGCGAGAGATTTGAAAAGTTGCCGAAATTGATCGAGGTTAGTCCGTTTTTCCTCGAGTCAAACGGTGCGCGCTTCGGCGGTTCGCGTTGAAACCGCTGTGCGACAGCGCAGCGCAGGCGTCACAGCGGAACGTCCGCGCCCATCGTGAATTGAAGGAGTCTTATTCAAGGAGACGATCATGGCTGTACGACCCTATTGGAAGGGCCAGATCCGGTTGGCACTGGTCTCGATTCCGGTCGAAATCTATTCGGCGACGAAAAGCGGCGCGACGATCGCCTTCAACCAGATCCACGAACCATCGGGCAAACGCATCAAATATGAGAAGGTCGTCCCCGGAATAGGGCCGGTCGACATCGACGACATCGTCAAGGGGTTCGAATATGCCAAGGGCGAATATGTTCTCCTCGACGATGAAGAGATCGAGGGCGTCAAACTGGAGAGCAAGAAGACGCTCGAGCTCACCCAATTCGTCGATGCGCAGGACATCGACGAAATCTATTTCGAGAAGCCCTATTATGTGGTGCCTGCCGACGAGCTCGCTGAGGAGGCTTTCATCGTCTTGCGCGAAGCGCTGCGCCGTAGTCACAAGGTGGGGCTCGGCCAGCTCGCAATGCGGGGCCGCGAATATGTCGTGAGCATCAAAGCCTGCGGGCGCGGTCTCGTAATGGAGACGCTGCGCTATGCCGACGAGGTCAACAAGGCGGCAAGCTATTTTCGCGATATCGGTGCAGGCGATCCCGACGAGGAACTGCTCGACCTCGCAACGACGCTAATCGAAAAGAAGACCGGCAAGTTCGACGCAACGGACTTTCACGACCGTTATGTCGAGGCACTCCGCGAACTCATCGACCGCAAGAAAAAGGGCAAGACACTCAATATAGAGAGCGACGAGGGCGACAAGGAATCACGCGGCTCGAACGTCGTTGACTTGATGGCGGCGCTCAAGAAATCGATCGGTAGCGGCGACAGTAAAGCCAGGTCAGCCCCGAAGAAATCGCCCGCCAAGGCAGCGGCCAAAAAATCTCCGGCAAAGGCGGCCGCGCGCAAGCGCGCCTGAGCCGAGGCCCGGACGCTGCGCATGATGGCAGGATCAGGCGTTCGGCCCGAACCGACGGCGCCCGGGATCGCGCTGGAAACGGTAGCGGTCCTTGATCCGCTCATTGAAGAAGCTGCCAGCCGAGCCGGCGCGGCAGAACGCCTCGAACAGTGCCGCGGGTACGCCCTCATAGACATATCGTCCCGTGTCACGAAAGGCGATGCAGAGCGTGCGCGCCGCGTCATCGTAGACGACGCAGTCGATCATCGAGCTTTGGCGGAAACGATGCGCGCGCATGGCAGCACAGCGCATAAAGGGCACCTGCGTTCCCATCATGACGCAGAAGCCAGGAGCCCCTGATCCGATGGCCAACCCGACAAGCGACGAGCAACTGCGCGCAATGGCCAGTCACCGTGGCCTCAAGCTCGTGCGGTCGCGCAAGCGCACACCGGGTGTCGGCGACTATGGCAAATATGGCCTCACTGACCCGGCGGGGAAACCGCTTCTTGGGGTGGGAGGCGCCGGCCTGACCGCATCGGCCCAGGACATCGAGGACTATTTGCGCGGCAGCGCGCTCAGTACCTGGAAAATCTCGGCCGAGACGACCCCCGATGCGGCGCCTCCCAAGAAGAAGCCGCGGATCGTCGACGATGCGGTAGCGCAAGAGGGCCCCGTCAGCCGTAAAACAAAAGCGCGCGCTGCGCCGCCCGAACGGCGCGAGCCGCCGCGCGCGAAGCCGGTGCCGTCTGAAAAAAGCGAACAGCGCAGGCCACCGGCGAAGCCCGTGCTGCGGCTCGTGCCGATGGCGGACCCCGAACCGCCACCCCTTAAGCTGCGCCCTGCGACCCCATCCGACGCCAAGGCCCTCGCCTCGCTTCTCGGCCAGCTTGCGGGCCTGAAAATCTCCCCCGCCCGGGTTGCCGAGAATCTGGCGACACTGCGCAAGGACAGAGGCGCGGGCCTGATCATCGCCGAGCGCGGCGAGATCATCGGCTGCTGCGCGTGGGCGGCGGTGTCGACGTTGCAACACGGCATGCTCGGACGGCTCACACTTCTTATCGTCGACAAGGACCACCGCCGCGGTGGCGCAGGGTCCAAGTTGCTCACCGCTGCCGAACGCGCACTCGCGAAGCAGGGATGCGGCGCGGTCGAGGCGATGAGTGACATCATGGTCGCCAACGCGCATAATTTTTTCCGCTCGCTCGGCTTCGAGCAGAAAAGCTACCGCTTCGTGCGCAAGATCAGCGCTTGATCGCAAGCGGCCAAGGCAGCGGACAGCGTCGCCGCATCCAAGTCTTGCGGATTGCCATTCGCAGCCAGAGAAGAGCATGGATTGCTGCCGGAAGGCCGACTCGTGCGTTAGCAAATAATGACCGACACACTCCGGGAATTGCAGAGCAAGATGGAGGCTGCGGCGCGCGCGCTCGATTTCGAGGAGGCAAGGCGGTGCCGCGACAGAATCAGCGCGATACGCGGCGGTGCCAGCGCGGAAGCCGCCGACGCGGCAGATTACGCCGGTCTGGACCGTCAGCAGCCAGGTGCGATGGGTCTGGGAACAAGCCAGCAGAAATTTACCCCGCCGCCCGGATGGCGTCCGCCGCCGAAACCCGACCCAATGACAACGGGACGTGGCAGAGCGCGTAAAAAGTGACGGGTGGAGCGCGCGAGATGACGTTGGCAGTTCTCAATGATCGCTCGCCGGGAACGACAGTCTGCCACAGCGAGATCGCCCGCGCGAGCATGTCTTGCGGGCCGTGGCACCACGTATAGGCGACTGTGCATGCGGCAGCCGACGCCCTGCCCGCCGAGGGGCTCGTGCAACCGCCTTCTAAGGGGCAAATGCTGCCGCGGCGGATCGGACTGCGTCGTATCGGTTGTGGTGGGCGCCGCGTAGGCCTGCCGCGATGAACCGAGTGCGGAAGAGGAACTTCGGACATGCGGTGACGTTGCCTTCGCGGGGGCAAGCCAAAAAAGGAGACGTCCGATGGTAAAGTTTATCTGGCTCACGACCACGGCACTGTTGCTGAGCGCTTGCGGTAACAATGACAATAGCAGCGCAGCCCCGCCCGATACGAACGGCGGCGATGGTGTAGTCGCAGCCGACGCCGCGCCACCCGCCGCCACCCCTGCAACGCGTGCGGCCCCCACCGATGCAGTCGGCTATATCGCCAACGCGGGTGCAGGTGACCTTTGGGAAATCGAGTCTTCAAAGGCGCTATTGGCCAAGTCGGCGAATACCGATGTGAAGAAGTTCGCTCAAATGATGATCGACAATCACGGTCAATCGACCGCGAAGG
This sequence comes from Sphingopyxis sp., assembly GCF_050916055.1. Taxonomy (GTDB): domain Bacteria; phylum Pseudomonadota; class Alphaproteobacteria; order Sphingomonadales; family Sphingomonadaceae; genus Sphingopyxis. The sequence continues at coordinate 850,928 of NZ_CP051527.1, read as the reverse complement.
TGAAGGCCGCGGCGACCGCGGCCAAGATTGAGGTGCCGGCGCCGGCGCTCGATGCCGATCAGCAGCAGATGCTCGACGAGATCAAGAAAGCGGACGCGGCAACGATTGATGCCGTTTATCTTGGGCATCAGCAGACGGCGCATGACGCCGCGCTCGCACTTCATCAGGGCTATTCGACGCTCGGCGACACCGACAGCCTGAAGAAGGCGGCCAGCGAGATCGTACCCGTGGTCGAGGCGCATCGCACCGAACTTAGAAAACTTTCGGCGCGCCCGTGACGTGAGCCGTCGCGGCTTCGCCGCGGCGGCCTTCACCTTTTTGCTGATCAAATTCGCTCTGAACGGCGCGTCCGTCAGATGTCGGGCAGAATTTGGTCGGCGCGCCCCCAATGCGCGAGATTTTTCGAAGCAGCGCGCTTGAGCATTTCTGGGCCGTCGCCGATGTGCCAGTGAGAAGGCGTGTCGATGTCGCGTAGCTCCTCCCAGGTCAGCGGCACGGCGATCGGCGCATATTCGCGCGCCCGCGCACTATAGGGCATCACCGCGGTCGCACCGCGCTGGTTCCGCAGATAGTCGATGAAGATGCGCCCCTTGCGCTGTGCCTTGGCGAGCGCAGCCGTATAACGCGCGGGGTCTGACTGGGCGAGCGCCATCGCAAAGCGGTGCGCGAAATCCTTGACGATCAGCCACTCCGCTGCGGGGGTCAGCGGCGCGATAACATGCACGCCCTTGCCGCCGGTCACCATCGGAAAAGTCACGAGCCCCATTTCGGCGAGTAGGTCCCGGACATGAACGGCCGCGCTCACAACCAGGTCAAAACCAAGGCCTTCGTCCGGATCGAGGTCGAAAACCAGGCGATCGGCTTTCTCGACATTCTCGATCCGGGCACCCCACCCATGAAATTCGATCGTTCCCATTTGCACGCAAGTGAGCAGGCCGTCGGCGGTATCGACGAACAGATAAGGTTCCTCATGGCCATCCTTCTCCCGGATCCCCACTTGCTTGACCGCTTCGCCAAAGCTGCCGGCATCATGTTTCTGGAAGAAACATTTCTTCGCGCGGCCCTGTGGACAGCGAACGAGGCTGATTGGCCGGCTGCCTGCCCAGGGAAGCATGATCGGTGCGACTTGTTCATAATAATCTGCAAGTTGGCCTTTGCTGAGCTTCCCCTCGGGGAAGATGATGCGCTCGCGATTGCTGATCCGCACACCGCTTGTCGGAGCAGCGGTTGCCGCGGCGACCGGCGCTTCGCGTTCGATCACGACCGCTTCAGGCTTCTTGTCCTCGCGCAGCCCCAGATAGCTGGGATGGCGAAGCACACCTTCATCGGTAAATTCGATGAAGGCGATCTCGGCGACCAGCTTCGGCTCGATCCATTGCGCGCCGCGCACCGCAGCACGCGGTGCATCGACCGTCGGGGTCTTGCGCGCGAGCGGCGCCATGATCTCGAGCAGACGCTCGATCTCGTCGCCGGTAAAGCCGGTTCCAGCCTTACCCGCGTAGCGCAGCGCGCCATTCTCGTTCACTCCGAGGAGAAGGGAGCGAAATCCTCGCTGCTTGTCCGAAGGCGTCCAGCCGACGATGACAAATTCCTGCCGCCGAATGCATTTGGTCTTCAACCAACTGCCGCTCCGCGAGCCGCTATATTTCGCGTCAACGCGTTTCGAGATCACCCCCTCAAGGCCGGCGCCGCAGAAACTCTCGAACAATTCCTCACCGTGGCCGACGATATGATCCGAATATTGTATTGGTCCCCCGCGTTCGCCGATCAGGACAGCGAGACGTTCCTTGCGCTCGCCCAGCGGTTTTTGCGTCAAATCCTCGCCATCGAGCTCGAGGAGGTCAAAGGCGAAATATTCGATGCTGGCGGGGTCCGCCTTCAGCGCCGCCTGTAAAGCCTGAAAACTTGTGCGCCCGTCGCTTAGTCGAACGACCGCCTCGCCGTCGATGAGCGCCGACCGCGCGCGAAGTTTCCCGGCTGCCGCGATCAACCCCGCGAAGCGGTCAGACCAATCGAGGCCCGAGCGGGTGTAGGCGCGCCCTTCGCCGCCGCCGATCGCGAGCAGAGTGCGATAACCGTCATATTTCAATTCGTGCAGCCATCGCTCGCCCGCCGGCACATGATCGACCAGGGTGGCGAGCTGCACATGCTGAAAGGGTGGCAGCTTTGCCCCGCCTCTCACCTTCTTCGTTGCCGGTTCCGCCGCACCCTTGATTGCCGACGTCTTCGCCGGCGCCTTAGCCGAATCTGCGCGCGCCCGGCGCTTCTTCGGCGCCTTGCCGGCAGCGATTTCCTCCATCGTCCGGCCACTGTCTATTCCGGTCAGATATCCCCCCACAAGATCGTCCGAACCGCCCGAAAATTCATCCTCGACCTTGCGCAGGAGCCAGTTTTCGCCCTTCTCTTTGCCGCGCGGTTTGAGCCTGAACATTATCCACTCGCCCTTCATGCGGCGGCCATGGAGAATGAAGTGGAGATGGCCCTCGGCAAGGGTCTTGCGCGGATCCTTGCCGGGGATCGATTCCCATGTCCCATTGTCCCAGAGCATTACCGTCCCGCCGCCATATTGGCCTTTGGGAATCGTGCCTTCGAAACGGGCGTAATCGAGCGGATGGTCCTCGGTGCGCACCGCCAGACGTTTGTCGTCCGGATTCAGGCTCGGTCCGCGCGTGACCGCCCAGCTCACGAGCACGCCGTCGAGCTCAAGGCGAAAGTCATAGTGTAATCGCGAGGCTGCATGCTTCTGAACGACAAACCCGTTGCCAGCCGATTTACCGGTGGCGCCCGACGGCTCGGCCGTGCGGCCGAAGTCACGCTTAGCTCGATAGGGTTCGAGCCGCTTCTCCGCCGATGTTGTCTTACCCGATGCCATGCCTGCCTGCGCTCCGGCTCCTCCTGCGCAATCCGTAGACAGCTGGACTCGTTCCCACGCTCAAACGGGATAGTTCGAACCGCGCCCTCCGGAACCCAACTATATCATCTACAACGGCCGCAACTCAAAGCTCCGTGCAATAAGGACCGACCGTGGGATGCTGCCAGGGCCGCCCGTGGAATGCTGCCGAGCCAAGGGGAAATTATCACCAAGATGGGAACTACAGCGGCCTGATACTGCGCTCGACCGGCTGTAAGCACCGGCTAGCCCGTTCAAAGTCCGGACCAGCTCGATTCGTCGCTATGGCACGGAAACTATCCGAACAATTGTCCGTTGGCATGGTCGATTGGAGAAGGTCAATGCATATCGTTATGGGCGCCACCGGGCACGTCGGATCGGCAGTGGCGGAGACTCTCCTTGCCCGCGGCGAGCCGGTTGGGGTCATCACGCACGATCCCGGCCACGCCGATAGCTGGCGCGACACGAAAGCCGAGATCATCGAGGCAGATGTGAATGATGTGCGATCGTTGCGCGCAGCTTTCCAACGCGGACGCCGCGCCTTCCTGCTCAACCCGCCCGCCGACGTAACGACGGATACCGACCGGGTGGAACGGGGCACCGTCGCCAATATTCTCGCCGCTCTCTCCGATTCCGGGCTTGAGAAAGTCGTCGCGGAGTCCACCGCCGGGGCGCAGCCCGGCGACCGTATCGGCGATCTGAATGTCCTATGGGAACTTGAAGAAGGCCTGCGCAGCCAAGGCATCCCAGCCGCAATCAATCGCGCGCCGTACTATTTCAGCAATTGGGATGATCAGCTTGACCCAATACGCGAAACGGGAAAGCTGCAGACGATGTACCCCGCCGATCTCGCGCTGCCGATGGCAGCGCCGCGCGATCTGGGAAAAGTGGCCGCGGATCGGCTGCTATCGCCGGTCGCTGACACCGGGGTTCGGTATGTGGAAGGACCTGACCGCTATTCTTCGAACGATGTGGCGCAGGCTTTCGCCGAGGCTCTCGGCCGCCCGGTGGAGGTCGTGGTGACGCCACGTGAGCAGTGGGAGGAAGCCTTTCGCAAGTTCGGCTTTTCGAAGCCTGCCGCTGCTTCTTACGCCCGGATGACAGCGGTCAGCCTCGACGGCCGGTTCGATTATGACGAGAGGTCGATCCGGGGGGGGACGACGCTCGACGAGTATATTCGTCAGTTGGTGGCGCGATCATAGCAGTCTCATCGCGGATGGGTCGCAACACTAGATGAGGGCGATGTTGGAACTGGCCGGTAGCGGCCAGGCCGCTTCCAGACGTACGAACACGAAAGCCGACAATCGCCGAGCGCTCGCGTGGATGCCGTACAGCGATCGATACCCATTGCTTCCAGCTCGGTTGTCGGATGGACCGAAAAGCCCGCACCGAATCAACGCAATGTCCGCCTCTGGGAGACCCGACACAGCACGCCCAGTTCCGCCTCTGTCAGTGCGGACTGATCCATTAAACCGTTAACGGATTCAACTCCGTCTATCTCCGCAATTAAAGATCCTGACCCAAAGCGCGCTTTTTGAACGCCAGCTCCGGAAATCCCTCCGCCGCCGACTGGTCCAGCGCGTCATAATAGAGGTTGGCGCCGCCGAAATAGATCAGCACGCGCGCGCCCTTGTCGTCGCGATTGGCGCCCATCATCCAGGAATTGACCTTGTCGCCTTCGGCCATCAGCGTCTGCCCATGGATGTTCGCAGTTGCGGCGGTCCATTCCTGCTCCGCCTCTTCACGCGGCTCGAACACGTCCAGCCCCTCGCGTTCCATCTTTGCGACGCAGCGCGAGATCCAGATCGCATTCTGCTCGATCGACGTCGGCAGGTTGGCGAACGGCGCCTGCGGACCGGTGACCACAAACATGTTGGGGAAACCAGCGACGCACACCCCCATGATCGACGACGATTGCACCTGCCATTTTTCGCGCAGCGTCTGGCCACCTTCGCCGCGGATCGGAAAGGCTTCGAGCGAGCCGGTATAGGCCTTGAAGCCCGTCGCCAGGACGATGATGTCGAATTCATAGTCGTTGAGCGTGGTGCGCACCCCCGTCTCGGTAATCTCGACCAGCGGTTCGCGCTTCTTGATGTCGACCAGATGCACATTGTCGCGATTGAAGGCTTCGAAATAGCCGTGGTCGAGCGGCGGGCGCTTGGCGAACAGCGGATAATCCTCGAAGCTCGGTGTCAGCAGGTCGGCAAGCGCAGGATCGTTTACCCGCTCGCGCATTTTGGCGGCGATGAAGTCGCCCGCCATGCGGTTGGCTTCGGGGCTGGCAAGCAGGTCGTCGAAGGTTTCGAAAACCCAGCGGAAACTGCCGGTCCAGTTTTCCTCAAAGATGCGCTGCCGTTCCTCGGGCGGCGTATCGATCACGTTGCGCCCGACCGGGCTGTCGAACGCCATGCCGAACACATGATTGCGGCACTTGGCGACAATCGCCGGGTAATTGTCTTTGATCTCTTTTTCCCACTCGGGGGTCATCTCTTTCTGCATGGCAGGCAGGACATAGTTGGGGGTGCGCTGAAACACCGTCACGCTGCCTGCGGTTTCCGCCACAACGGGTAGCATCTGCACCGTCGTCGCTCCCGCGCCGATGATGCCGACCTTCTTGCCCGCATAGTCCAGCCCTTCGTGCGGCCAGCGCGAAGAATGAAAGATCGGGCCCTTGAAACGGCCCATGCCGGGGATTTTCGGGATCATCGGTTCCGAAATCATCCCCATCCCGCTGATGAAATATTTGCAGCTATAAACGTCGCCGTCGCCGGTTGTGACCTGCCAGCAGCCACGCGATTCCAGATACTCCGCCGCGACAATTTCGGTGTTGAACTGGATATGCGGCCACATGTCGCACTTGTCGGCGACGAACCGCATGTAATTTTGCGTCTCCTCGCGGCCCGGATAGCGCTTCGACCACGACCATTCCTGCAACAACTCGGGCGAGAAGGTGAGGCAGTAATAATAGCTTTCGCTATCGGTCGCCGCTCCCGGATAGCGGTTCCACGTCCAGGTGCCGCCGATGTCCGATGCGCGGTCAAACACGCGGACATTGAGCCCTTCCTCGCGCAGATAATGGATCAGCGCCAGCCCGGCAAAACCGGCACCGATGACGATCGCGTCATAGTCCAGGGCGGGGTGGCCTTCGCGATGTTCGGTGGCCACGCTGGCATCGGCGTTCGTCGTCGTCATCACACTCTCCAATAATCTGACGGCACCTTGGTTGGCGCCCATCATTTTTCCTCAAAGCTTCTATTCGGCCACCACACGATCGGGATCGGCGACCCCGATCTCAGCGAGAATTTCCATGCGATCGGAATCGCGCTGCCACATCCGGGGCGCGACAACCCGGGTGTCCGCAAAACGCGGCGCCGGATGCGGCTGCATCCACCCATCGACCTCCAGATAGCTGCCCCTTGCCCGATTGTGATCGTGCGTCGGCGCCTCGGCCATCGTCAGCACTTCGGTGTAGCAGCAGTCGTGATGCAACAATCGGTCAGTCCAGCTCGCCCGCGGCGCCGACGCGAAAATTTCGGCCAGCCGCGCCTTCATCGCGGGCCATCGCGCGTGATCGTGCTGCGCGGCGAACAGCGGGTCGCCGGCAAGGCCCATCGCCTCCACAAGCCGCGCATAAAATTGTGCCTCGATCGCGCCGATCGCGACGAAACCTCCGTCGGCGCAGGCATAGCAGGCATAAAAGGGCGCGCCCCCGTCGAGGAGGTTTTGGCCGCGTTCCTTGTTCCACATCCCATTGTGCGTCAGCGACCACGTGCCCGCCATCAACGCCGCCGATCCCTCGGCCATGCTGCAATCGATCACCCGCCCCTCGCCGCTCCGCCGCGCCGCGAGCAGCGCTGCCACGAAGCCGAAGGCCAGCATCATGCCGCCGCCGCCATAGTCGCCGATCAGGTTCAGCGGTGGCGTCGGCGGCGTACCGTCCGACCCCAGCGCGCCGAGACAGCCGTTGATCGAGATATAATTGAGGTCGTGGCCCGCCTTGTCGGCCAAGGGGCCATCCTGCCCCCAACCGGTCATCCGCCCATACACCAGCGCCGGATTGCGCTGCATCAAAATGTCGGGACCAAGCCCCAGTCGCTCGGCAACCCCGGGCCGGAACCCTTCGATCAGGCCGTCGGCGGTTTCAACCAGCCTGGCCACGATCTCGATCGCATCGGGCTGCTTCAGGTCGAGCGTGATTGACCGCCGCGAACGTAGCAGCACATCGCGCCGCTGATCCTGCGCCAGCGGGTCGCTGCCGCCGGGTCGATCGATCCGGATCACCTCTGCGCCGTGGTCGGCGAGCATCATGGCGCAAAAGGGCGCAGGACCGATACCCGCCAGTTCGATCACGCGCACACCGTCGAGCACCGGCCGCATCAAACCGCCGTCGATGGCATCCGCGCCCGTCATCCGTTCTGCTTTTCGGCGATGCGCGATTTGGGCCAGCGTCGGGCAGCGCGCATCGGCGCCAGCATGGAGGCCAAATGGCCCCACCGGCTCCGCAACCGCGGCGGATCGACAGCCTTTGCCAAGCCAACTCTCCCACATTTCCGGGTGCCGTCATCGGCATCTCACCATTTACTTGCTAGCGTCTAGCAAATAGAAAATCAAGCGCAAAAACTGGCACGTAAGCTGTTGGTTTTGTCGATTTTATTGTGGCCTGAACCAGAGAATCAGTAGGGGATTGCAAAGGCTTTCGCGGTCGAACGGCGAAAGGCCTCGAACTGTTTCGGCAGGTCGACGCTGTCGGACGCGACAAGCCACTGGTAGATCGTCCCAAAGATAAAGCTGCAGAAACCGAAAGCATAGCATTCGGCGTCGACCGAGGCGTCGATCTCGCCGCTGGCGATGCCTTCCTCGACCCAATGCGCGACATCGCGCCGATAAATCTCATGATAGGCGGCAAGATGGTCGCGCACATCATTGTGCGAGCTGATCGATTCAAACCACAGGATATACATCGCCTGCATGTAACCCGAGTGGCTAGCCAGAAAGCCCTCGACCGCGCGCAGGGCGGCCAGACACGCCTGCGCGCCGCCGCGGGTGCCGACCTTGTTCGCCAGTTCCTGCGTCCAGCTGGTGTTGAAATGCAGCACCAGCTGACCGAACAGCGCGTCCTTCGACCCGAAGCGGCTCGACGCCAGCCCGCGCGAATAGCCCGCGCGCTCGCCGACGGCTTTCAGCGTCGTCGCGTGCGTTCCCTGTTCAATGATCAGCTGCATCGCGGCATCAAACATGCGAGCGTCGGAGAGTGCGGTGCGTTCGGCCTGCGTGCGGCGGCTGGCGCGCGGCTTGACGCGGCCTTTGACGGGCTCGGCGCGGTGGCTCTCGGTCACTTCGCGCAGCGACGCCTTGCCTTTCATCGGAGACGATGCGTTCATGAAAATTCGTCAACCCTTTCAAAACCCGTCTGGCCGTTCGCAACGGCGGCGCGCAGCGCCTGCTTGTCAATCTTGCCGACGCTGGTCAATGGCAGCGTGGCGGCGTGCGCCCAATATTCGGGAATCCAAAAGCGCGCGATCTGGCCTTGCAACGCCGATCGCAAGCGCGCGAAATCGGGGGGCATGCCGTCGGGCGTGGTGACGATCGCCAGCGGTCGTTCCTCCCAGCGCGGATCGGCGACCCCGATCACCGCGGCCAAATCGACGCCAGCCAGGCTGGCAACATGGTTCTCCAGCTCGGCCGAGGGAATCCACTCGCCGCCCGATTTGACCAGATCCTTCAGCCGGTCGGTGACCTGGACATAGCCGCGCGCGTCGATCGTCCCGGCATCGCCGGTGTCGAGCCAGCCGTCGTCGGTCAGCACTCCCGCTCCGGCGCCGCGGTGATAGCCGCGCGCGATCCACGCCCCGCGCAGCTGCAACCGCCCGACGCTCTTGCCATCTTCGGCGACCGGCCGGTCCTGATCATCGACCAGCCGCACCCGGACCCCGGCAACCGGACGCCCGCTTTTGGCGCGCAACCGGCGCGCCTCTTCGGGCGCAACATCGGCGGGGGGATGCGACAGGACGCACAGCGGGCTGGTTTCGGTCATCCCCCAGCCCTGGATCAACGGTATGGCCCAGCGGCGCTCGACGTCAGCGATCAGGCCTTCCGAAACCGCCGATCCGCCCGCCACGATAACGCGGAAACTGGCCATATCGACCGGGTCGGCAGCATCGGCGCGCAGTAGGTCGTTGAGGATGGTCGGCACGGTCGCGGTAAAGGTCGGCGCGGTGGCGCGGATCATCCGGCGGATCGCCTCGGGCTGCAAATGCGGGCCCGGCAGCACAAAATCGGCGCCCGCGAGCCAGCCCGAATAGGGCAGCCCCCAGGCGTTGGCATGGAACATTGGCGGCAGCAGCAGGATCGTGTCACGGTCGCTGAGCGCAAAGGCATTGGCGGCCATCGAAGCGAGGCTGTGGAGGAATATCGTGCGGTGCGAATAGACGACCCCCTTGGGATCACCCGTCGTCCCCGACGTGTAGCATGTCGCCGCGGCAGCGGTCTCGTCCACCTCCGGGAATTGCGCGATCGGCGCGTGGCCTGCGATAAACGCCTCATAAGACGTCCACGGCTTTTCGAGCCCGGCGAGCCCTTCGGTGTCGCCGGTCACGATGATGTGACGAAGGTCCGCCAGCGAATTCACCTGCGGCAGCAGCGCCGCCAGCAAAATGGCATCGGCAATCAGAAAGCCGTCTTCGGCGTCCGCCATGATGTAGCGAAGCTGATCGGGATGCAGCCGCAGATTGAGCGTATGCAACACCCCGCCCATCGCCGGGACCGCCAGATAGGCCTCAAAATGTACAAAATCATTCCAGCTGAGCGTTGCGACGCGGGTGTTTGGCCCGACGCCCGCGGCCCGCAACGCCGCGGCCAGACGGCGCGCGCGCTCGGCCGTCTCCGCATAGCTGCGCCACGCCACTTCCTCGCCGTCGAACAGCCCGATGCGGCTGGTCGCATGAATATGTTCGCCGTGCGCAAAGATCGTCGCGGTGCCCAGCGGCTCGTGCATCATGGTCGCGTCCATCACGCCATCCCCTCGCGCGCCGCGATCCGCCATGCCGCGTCGAGCAGCGCCGGAACATCCTGCTCAAGCCCGCGCTCATACGCCCCGTCGACTTGCCCTTCGCGAAACAACACATAAGCGCCCTCGACGATCGCCGCGAGGCGCCAGAGCGCAAAGGCCTGAAAATAGCCGACATGATCGATTGAAAGACCTGTCGCACGCGCCCAGCGCTGCGCCAGATCGGTGCCGTCGATCACGCCGGGCACGTTCGACACGCGCTGGACGAAGGCGAAACCGAGCGGCAGCTTTTCATCGCGGTTCCACATTGCGGTGACCAGCCCGACATCGACCAGCGGATCGGCCAGCGTCGCCATTTCCCAATCGAGGATCGCTTTCACCTGTGGCACGGCAGGGTCCATCAGCACATTGTCGAGGTGATAGTCGCAATGGACGATCCGTACCGCTTCGGGCGGCGGCGCATTCGCGGCGAGCCAAGCGCCGAGCGTTTCGATAAGCGGCAGATCGCGGACGGCGTTGGCGGACCGCACCGCGCGCCAGCGCTCGATCTGACGCACTACAAATGTCCGCGCCTTGTCGACATCGCCAAGTTCAGCGGGGACCGGCGCGATCGCGTGAACGCTGGCAAGCGCGTCGATCAGCGCGTGGCCGACGGCATCCAGTGTCTCGATGTCTTTCGAAAAGGCGGGCGGCAACGTGTCGGTGATCGCCATGCCGCTCACAAAGCGGGTCAGCGAAAACGGCGCGCCGAGAACCGCGAGATCGTCACAGAAGAGAATGGGTTCGGCCACCGGCGCCTTGCCCGCGATCGCGGAGCTGAAGCGAAATTCGCGGGCTATGCCGGCGCCTGCAAGGTCGGACACGGTGTCTGCGGGCGGATGCCGAAGCACCATGGGACCGCGCGCCGTTTCCACGAGGCTGGTGACATTGGCGTTGCCGCCGGTCAGCGGGCGCACGATCCGCGCGTCGGCGATCCCGGCTTCACGGTCCAGCCAGCGGGCGAACCGCTCGGCCAGATCGCTCACAATCTGCACAGCAGCCCGCCGTCGTTCGAGATGATCGACCCGGTCATATAGGGCGATCCTGCCACCCACCAGACGACGTCGGCCAGCTCCTCGGCCGTGCCTTCGCGGCCGAGCGGAATGCTCGCGACAAGCTTGGCTTTGGCGCGCGCCGATATGCCCGCGGTCATTTCGGTCGAGGTCAGCCCCGGAATGACGTAATTGACCCGGATGCCGCTCCGCGCGAGTTCGACCGCCAGCACTTGCGTCAGCCCGGCCAGTCCCGCCTTTGACGCACCATAAGCGGCGTCGCCGGCAAAGCCGCGCAGCCCGACGACCGCGCCGATATTCACGATCGACCCGCCCTCGCCCATGTGCGGCAAGACGGCGCGCACAAAGTTGAGCGGGCCGGACAGGTTGGTATCGAGCACCGACTGCCAATCGCTCTGCGACAGCGAAGCAAGCAGCCCGCCGCGGTGGAGACCGGCGTTGTTGATCAGGACATCGATGCCGCCCCAACGATCGGCAATCTGCGCGCAGGCGCCCGTGACCGACGCCGGATCGGTCACGTCGGCGACCAGGCCGATCGCCTCGCCACCGATCAATTTCGCCTGCGCATCGATATCCGCACCGCGCGCGATCAGCGCAACACGGTCGCCCTTGCTGGCGGCCAGCCGAGCGATCGCGAGGCCCAGGCCTCGCGATGCTCCGGTAACCACCCATCGGCGGGCCGCAGGTTTTGGCGTCGTCGTCATCCCCGAGCGCTGCTCAGAACGCCTGGGTCAGGGCAACGCCCCACGTCCGTCGCGGCCGCGGTGCGGCATAGCTCCACACCCCCTGCACGTCGTAACCGATCGTCCAGCCCTTTTCGTTCGCCAGATTTTTGCCGAACAGGCTGACCGTAGTCTGGTTGAACCGCGCGTTGATCGACGCGTCGACCAGATACTGGCCGCTGTTTCGCAGGTTCGGATTGTTGAGGAAGGTGATCTCGTGCCCGCCGATGTAATGGACGTCGCCCGCGATCCACGCCGACGCATTGCTGCCAATGTCGGCCTCGTAAATCCCGCCCAGGCTCCACGTCCATTTCGGCGCGCGGCGGATCTTCAGGAACGACGCATCGACGGGGGTGCCGGTGCTATAGATGTCGCCGAAGAAATCCTTATACTTCGCATCGAGATAGCCCATGTTGCCGCTGAGCGTGAAGCCATCGAACAGCCGCGCGGTCAGGTCGAGCTCGACCCCCTTGAACTCTGCCGAGGAGGCGTTGATCGTGCGGTTCTCGCGCCCGGTGGAAGTTCCGGGCGCCGGAACGTCCAGATCCTGCTGCATATCCTTATATTTCATCAGGAACGCCGCACCGTTCAGGCGCACGCGCCCGCCGGCGAACTCGGTCTTGAAACCGGCCTCGTAGTTGTCGAGCGTTTCGGGATCATAGGGGATCGTCGCCGCACCAAGCGTCGCCGGGCGGCCGTTGAATCCGCCGCCGCGATAGCCGCGCGACCATAGGGCATAGACCATCGCTTCGTCGGTCAGCTCGTAGCGGAGGGAAACCCGCGGGGTGAATTTCTTCCAGCTCTCTTTCACCGGAGCCGCCATCACGATAGCGCCCGGCGCCGTGGCAATCGGATTCGCCTCGACCGTGGTGCCATAGATAAAGACCGGCAGGTCGTTGACGATGCTGGACTTCTTGTCCTTCGTATAACGCGCGCCGACGGTCAGCGTCAGCTTGTCGAAAATCTCGTAATCGCCCTCGCCATAGATCGCCCATGACTTGTTGGTCTGCGTTACGTCTTGCGCGCTGGTCAGCAGCGGCGGACCGGCGAAGCCGATGTAATTCTTCAGATTGATCGTGTAGCGCGAATCCCACAGATAGGCGCCGAGGACAAAGGTCAGCGGGCCGTTGCCGCCCTTGGTCAGGCGCAGCTCGTTGGTCGTCTGGCGCCAGCGCGCCGGCCGGTCGGTGTGATACAGCGTCTGCGGTCCGGCGTCGAAATCCTGATTGATTTCTTCGTCGGTTTTCAGCCAGCCGAGGATATAATCGACCTGCATGTCGGACCCGACGTCATAGGTCGCCTTGGCAATCGCCATGTCGAGCTTGAACGTAGCGTTCCGCTCCAGCCTGCCATCGGACACGCTGACATAGCGATCGCCCGAGGTCGGTTCGCCCGGCGAGGGCGAACATTGGGCGTAAGCGACGCAAAACAGATCGGTCGGCCGGTTGACCGCCAGCAGCTGCGGCGGATCCTGCTTCGTCTTCTGGTGATCATAGCTCAGCTGGATGTCGAGATTGTCGGTCGGCTCGAACAGTAGCGCGGCAGACAGCGCGTAGAATTTCGACCGCTGGCCGGGCTGGTCCTGAACGCGATTGAAGATATAGCCGTCGGACTTTTCATAAGCGCCGCTGACCTTGACCGCGACATTCTCGGACAATCCGGTGCTGGCGACGCCTTCGATCTTCCAGGTGTCGAACCGGCCATAAGTCAGCCGCGCCTTGCCGGTGAGGTCATAGGTCGGGCGCGAGCGGGCGAGGTTGATGACGCCGCCGGTGGCATTGCGTCCAAACAGCGTTCCCTGCGGCCCGCGCAGCACCTCGACGCGGTCGATATCGATCGCTTTCAGCAAGCTGCCCGAACTTTGGCCAATATAGACATCGTCGAACACTACGCCGACCGCGGGGTCGACCGATTTTTCGACATCGGCAACGCCGATACCGCGAATATACACGGCGGCAACGCCGCCCGGCCCCTGCTGGGTATCGTCAATGACGATGTTGGGTGACGAGTCGGCAAAGTCGCGCACGTCGGAATCGAACCGCCGGTCCAGCTCGCCGGCCGATAGCGCGCTGATCGACGCAGGCACATCCTGCATGCTTTCTTCACGCTTGCGCGCGGTAACGACGATTTCTTCGAGTCCGCCCGACGATGCCGCCGAGGTCTCGCCGCTCGCGTCCTGCGCGCTCGCGGCCGATGCCGGACAGATTATCATTGCAGCGGTAGCGAGCAGGCTCGCGGTTTTGACGCGATCGGTCATGATCATTTCTCTCCCATCGACGGGCGTATGATTTTCTCGCGAATGCGGTGTGCAGGTCTCGCGAGTCACGCTCCGAGGACAGAGTGACGCACTTGCTTGCTTTCGACAAGCAAATTTTGTTTCAAGCCAATTGCATGTTACTTAGTGTGAGTCTATCCATAGGAAATATATCGATATAATTTGACCGAACCGCCGTGCAAAATATTCTTGCTTGTTCTCATCTAGTAAGTGTGTAACAAGATTGGCAACGATAATGACGAATTGGGAGAGTGCAGAATGGCAGGCCGGCTGGACGGTAAGTCGGCGTTGATCTCGGGCGGCGCGAGCGGCCTGGGTGAAGCGCAAGCGATCCTTTACGCCCGCGAAGGCGCGTCGGTGCTGATCGGCGATGTGCAGGCGGAAAAGGGCCACGCGGTTGTCGCCGCAATCGAAAGCGAAGGCGGCAAGGCGGCCTTCATCCACCTCGACGTGACCGATGCCGACAATTGGGGCAAGGCCGTATCCGACGCCGTCGTGCGGTTCGGCCGGTTGACGACGCTGGTCAACAATGCCGGCATCTTTCACCCCGGCGGCATCGTCGACGAAACGCAGCAAGGCTGGGACCGCATGATCGCGATCAACCAGACCGCGGTATTTCTGGGGATGAAGGCTGCCGCCCCTGCGCTGCTCGCCTCCGGCAACGCGGCGATCGTCAATATCAGCTCACTCTACGGCCTGATCGGCAGCCCCAACGCCATCTCCTACCACGCCTCGAAAGCGGCCGTGCGCGTGATGGGCAAGGCCGGGGCGCTTGAATTTGCCAAGCAGGGCATTCGCGTCAACACCATCTTTCCCGGCCAGATCAAGACCCCGATCCTGGGGGACATCACCCCCGAACAGGATGCCGCGATCAAGGCATCGATACCGATGGGCATCGTCGGCGATCCAATGGATATCGCCTACGCCAGCCTCTACCTCGCCTCCGACGAAGCCAAATATGTGTCGGGCGCCGAACTGTGGGTCGATGGCGCCTGGTACGCGGGGCAATGATCGTGTCCGCGAGCGCAAGGAAGAACCGCTGATGGCCTGGGATTTTTCGACCGACCCCGAATTTCAGGCCCAACTCGACTGGATGGCCGCGTTCGTGCGCGAGGAAGTCGAGCCGCTAGATCTTGTATTTCGCGGACCGGCAGACCCATTTGATCCGGCTAGTAAAGCACGCAAGATCATGCGGCCGCTCCAGCAAGTCGTCAAAGATCGAGGCTTATGGGCCTGTCACCTCGGCCCCGAACTCGGCGGCGCGGGATTTGGCCAAGTCAAACTTGGTCTCATGAACGAAATCCTTGGACGAAGCAGGTTTGCCCCGGTCGTATTCGGCACCCAAGCGCCCGACACCGGCAATGCCGAAATCCTCGCGCGCTTTGGCACGCCCGATCAGAAGGCGAAGTATCTCCAGCCGCTGCTCGACGGCGAGATTGTCTCCTGCTATTCGATGACCGAACCCCAAGCGGGCGCCGATCCCGGCGAATTCACCTGTCAGGCGCGGCTCGATGGTAATGAATGGGTGATCGACGGCGAAAAATGGTTCGCCAGCCACGCGTGCATCGCCGAATTCTTGATCGTCATGGTCATCACCGACCCCGAGGTTCCGGTCCATCAGGGCTCGACGATGCTGATCGTTCCGCACGACACCCCGGGGCTGGAGATCGTGCGCAACACCGCAGTCGGTCCGAAGGACGAGATCGGCAGCGGCGTCCACGGCTATCTGCGGTTCGCCAATTGCCGTGTCCCCGAAGCCAGCCGCCTCGGCCCCGTCGGCGAGGGGTTCAAGGTCGCGCAGTCGCGCCTCGGCGGCGGCCGCATCCATCATGCGATGCGTACCGTCGGCATGCTGAACAAGGCGATGGACTATATGAAGGAGCGCGTCGTCAGCCGCACCACCAAGGGTGAGCGGCTGGCCGACAAGCAGATGGTCCAGGAAAAGATCGCCGACAGCTACACGCAGATTCTGCAATTCCGGCTGCATGTGCTCTACGCCGCCTGGCTGCTCGACC
The DNA here is from genome assembly GCF_050916055.1 of Sphingopyxis sp. Classification (GTDB taxonomy): domain Bacteria; phylum Pseudomonadota; class Alphaproteobacteria; order Sphingomonadales; family Sphingomonadaceae; genus Sphingopyxis. Next base: position 834,968 of record NZ_CP051527.1, on the reverse strand, counting down.
GCGACAAAAGCTATACGCGCCCGGTGCGCCGCGAAATCAGCGCGATCAAGGCGGCGATGCCCGGGGTCCTGAAAGATGTCATCTATCGCGCGCTCCATCTTCACGGCTCGCTCGGCATGTCGAACGAAACCCCGCTGATGGATATGTGGCAATATGTCCCAGAGATGGGGATCGTTGACGGTCCGACCGAGGTCCACAAGATCGGCGTCGCCAAGGACATCTTGCGCGACGTCATCCCGTTCGATGGTCCCTTCCCCAGCTATCATGTGCCGACGCGGCTCGCCGCTGCGCGCGAGAAATTTGCCGCCTACCTCGATTGACGCGCGACGGCGCAAGGAGCCCGACATGACCGAACCCACCGACCTCGAACAGCGTCTCGACCGCGTCGAAAGCCGCTTTGCGATGCACGACCTGGTCAGCGATTATTGCCATGGCTTTGACAAGCACGACTGGGACCGCTTCAGCGCGATTTGGTGGCCCGACGCGGTGTGGGACATTGGTCCACCCTTTGGCAAATTCGAAGCGAGTGAGGGTATCGCGCATGTCACGAAGGAAATTCTGTGGCCCGCCTGGCGCGCATCGAGCCACTTCACCACCAACCTCGTGATTACCTTTGACAGCGAGGACCGCGCAACCGGGGTGTGCGACGTCGATTGTATCGGCACCACCTCTGACGGACAGGCACAAACGGTGAGCGCCAGCTATTTCGATACCTTCGAGCGGCGGGGCGGCGTGTGGAAGATCGCGCACCGCAAGGTGAAGATGTACCACTTCAACCCGCTGCCCGGCGTCACCCTGTCCCCACCCGCATAGGAGCTTTTATGGCCTATCTCGACACCGACGACGGCGGCCGCGTCTATTACGAGCATCACCGCGCTGCAAAATTGCCGGTCGTGCTGATCCACGGTTGGGGCATGTCGGGCGATTATTGGGCGTCGGCGGTCGAGGCGCTGCTGGCCGACGGCCACGGCGCGATTGTCGTCGACCACCGCGGCTGCGGCCGGTCCGATCGCGATTTTTCGGACATGTCGATCGATGCGATCGCGCGCGATGTCGCGGCGATCGTCGAGCGCTGCGACGCCTCGCGCGTCGCGCTCAACGGCTGGTCGCTCGGCGGCGCCGTTGCCGTCGCGGCGGCTGAGCTGCTGGGCGATCGCGTTGCGGGCCTGATCCTAACCTGCGGCGCATCACCGCGCTATGTTCAGGGCGACGGCTTTCCGCACGGCGGCTTGCCCGAAGACGTGCTCGGCATCGGCGCCGCGATCACCGCCGACCGTCCCGGCTTTTTCCGCGCCCTTGCCGAAGGGGCATCGGGCGAAGGCGCGAGCGAGGCGATGATCGGCTGGGTCGAGCGCGGTTTCCTCGCCACCGGCCCGCGCGCCAGCGACACCCTCGCCGGGCTTGCCACGCTCGACCAGCGCGGCCTGCTTGCATCCTTCGCCTTCCCGGTGCTCTCGATCGGCGGGGCCAAGGATAGCATCGCCGATCCGGCTATCGCGGGATTTGCCGCGAATTGCGCCGCGAACGGCACGCTGCTCACGATGGACACCGGCCACTCGCCCCAACTGGAAAACCCCTCAGCCTATAACGAGGCGTTGCTTGCATTTGTCAGGAAGCTTGCCCAATGACCACCGCGCCGCTCGACGATCTCGCCGCCCTGCTCGCGCCGCTCCACGCGCCCTTCACGTGCAAATCGCTCAAGGCGCCGAACCGCTTCTGCATGGCGCCGATGTCGCGCTATTTCGCGCCCGGCGGCGTGCTGACGGACGACGGCGCCGAATATTACCGCCGCCGCGCCGCCGCAGGGATTGGCACGATCATCACCGAGGGCACCGGCGTTGCGATCGATCACACCGTGTCCGCCGACACCGTGCCGATCTTCGCCGGTAACGAACCTCTTGCCGCTTGGAAAAGTGCAGTCGATGCCGTTCATGCCGAAGGCGGCATGTTTATCCCGCAATTATGGCACGTCGGCGGTTGCGCCGACTTCAACTATCCCGATTCGCCGCACGCGCCGCTGGTCAGCCCGTCGGGCTTTGCGGGCCCCGATGTGCCGGGCGGCCGCGCGATGACCGATCGCGACATCGCCGATACGATCGCCGCCTTCGCCGAATCGGCGCGCGCCGCGAAGGCGATCGGATGCGACGCAATCGAACTCCACGGCGCGCATGGCTATATCTTTGACCAGTTCTTTTGGGACCGGACCAACCTGCGCAGCGATCGCTACGGCGGCCCGGACATCGCCGACCGCGCTACCTTCGCCGCCGAAGTCGTTGCCGCCTGCCGCGCCGCGGTCGGCGATGATTTCGCCATCATCTTCCGCGTCTCGCAATGGAAGACCTATGACTATGACGCAAAACTGGCGCGCGATCCCAACGAGATGCACCGCTGGCTCGACCCGCTGGCGCGCGCCGGGGTCGACATTTTCCACGCCTCGCAGCGCCGCTTCTGGGAACCCGAATATGCGGGCGATCCCAAGAATTTCGGCGGCTGGATCAAGGAAGTCACCGGCAAGCCCGTGATCACCGTCGGGTCAATCGGCATGGACCGCGACCTGATGCAGGATTTCGTCGAGGGTATCTCCTCGCCGATGCTGGGACGGCTGGAGGATCTGGCGGCGATGTTCGAGCGCGGCGAATTCGACCTTGTCGCGCTGGGCCGCGTTCTCCTCGCCGATCCCAACTGGCTCGAAAAGGTCGAACAGCGCCGGATCGACGAACTGACCCCCTATGATCGCGCCACCGCGCTCAAGCAATATGAGCATGATTGATATCAATGCTGGGCAAGGCCAGCCAAACCTATCTCAACATTGAATAACGCCACCGCCGTCACTAACCGAATGGCGCTGGCAGGCAGCTCAACGCTGCGCCTCAAATTTCAAACGCTCCCTTTAGGTACGACCACCCTATGCTGAGCCGCCTTAGCTTAGCGGCGCTACCGATGTTTTTGTCTGCCTTCGGCGAACGGCAGGTTTCGGGCAGCCGACTAAAGGCGCCTACGGCTTAGATCAGGCGCAAAGCCGACAAAAGTCCGCAAGGACCGCTAACGTATCTCGCGCTCCACTAGTAGCTCAGTTGCCGGCTTGCGGCGCATGGCCACGATCAGCACACCGAGCAGGGCCAGCGCTCCGCCGAGCCCCATCCGCAAGTCGAAACGATCATGCGTTATGAGAACGCCGAGTGCGATCGTGCCGAGCGGGGTCATGAGGGTCAGCGGCGCGATCAGATTGGCCTCGTAGCGCCCGATCAGATGATAATAGATCGAGTGCGCCCCGATCGAGACGATGATCGCGGTGAACAAAATCGCCCCGACAAAAGGCCATCCGATATTCCCGGCTGCCGCCCATTGCCCATCCTCCAGCGCGACCGACATGAGGCCGAGGACGGTGGCGGAAATGAGCCCGACCCATGCCTGAAAGCGAAAGGGCTTCACGCTCACGACCTGTTTCATCAGAACGGCGCCGGCGGCGCCGGCAAAGGCGCTCGCTGCCACCAGCCAAAGACCGGATGAGAGCATCACACCGTCCGGCGACCACGAAACAGTCACCACGCCGGCCAATGTCAGAGCAATGCCGAGGCCGCGGCGCCAGTGGATGCGTTCACCCAGCATGAGAATCGACAGGAGCACCGTGAAGGGAACGCCGAGTTGGAGAATGATCGCCGCCGCCGATGGCGACGTCGTACGCAGGCCAGTGAAGAGAAGTGCAAAGCTGCCACCGCCGAGCAGCAGCGCGATCGCAACGATCCGCCACGCCGGTCGCGGCATCGGCAAAAGCCAGGGCAGCATGAGGATCGCAACGACGCTGAAGCGCAGCGTCACATAGAAGAGCGGCGGTATCGCCCAGTCGGTGACGATGATCTTGCTGAGCACATTGTTGAACGCCCAGACCAGGCACACGGCGAAGAGCAGCAAGAAATCCCGAACACGCATAACTCAGGCCTAGGCCCCGGCCCGCAAAGCTTCTTCGAGCTTGGCAATCCGCTCCGAACAGATGGCGTGCACGGCGCGGGACAGCTCCTCGACACGGCCTGCCAACCAAAGGAGTTCCTCTTCGGTGATGCGATAATGTTTCGAATAGCGCGCCTTCACATAGGCTTCTTTCAGCTTCTCAAACCGGGCGCGATCGGCCTTCAACTCGCGCGGCCAGGCTTCGACCAGCCGCATATCGATCCGTTCGGCCTGGGTCCGCAGAAAGCCGAGATTGTGGACGTGAGGGGTGTAAAAGGTCGAGACCAATAGAACGCAATGATAAAGGCGTTCTGCGGCTTGGTGGGTATCGAAAGCTGCGTCTTTTAAGTGGCCCTGCTCCCGATAATAGCGTGCGCCGTCAAACCGCTTCATCGCAGCAGGAAACCACTCATCAAAATATTCCCGCGCCATCGCCAGCGCCTGCTCGGGCGTCTTCGGCTTCGGCTGGTGCAATTCCTTGTCGTCAAATTCGAAGAGCGCGATGCCGTCCTTCGCGACGTCGATGAAGAAATAGCGTCCGTGCGCGAGCCCATCGTTCACCTCCTGGATGGTGTGAACGATGAAGTTGACCGGCGTGTGCAATGTCTTGTCGATCGCGAGCTCGCGCGTCAGCCGATCGTCGAGTTTCAGCCAGTAATCGACCTTCTCGGTCAAGCGCTTGTCGTTGACGATGATGAGCAGATCGAAGTCCGACCGATAGCCCTTAGCGGTATGCGGTTCGTCGACCCAGCCGCCGCGCGCATAGCTACCATAGAGAATGATCTTGTCTATCCGCCCCTTCTTCTTCCAGTTCATCGTGCCGAGCGCGAGGGCATCCTCGAATTCTTCGAAGATGATTTGTTTCACCCGCTCGAGCTCGCGCTGCTTGGACGGCGGAAGATGATCGAGATCGGTTCGCATGACTGTTTTCACCTGTGTGATTTCGCTGGGCGCTTGGCAAGCGCTGTCAAATCCGGATCGGCTCCTCCGTCCCCTTCCCGCACACGAAAATCCCACTTCGGGAGGCTGTACACCGGCGCCATGTCGACAAGATCGTCCTGGATGCCGGTGACCCACAAGACGATGGCAATTGTCCCCTTGCGCCAAGTAAGCGACTGTTCCCCGGCGAAAGCCGGGGTCCAGGGCGCCATAAAACGACGTCCGCCTGTTCACGCCCTGGGCCCCGGCTTCCGCCGGGGAGCATGTACTTGCTCGAACGGGACAACCGCCCAAGACGATCAGCCCGGTGGGCCGCGCGTCGATCAGCCATTCGCTGCGCTTGAGGGGCGCGGCATAGTTGTCGCGGCTCCGGTCGGGACCGAAGGCGACCCGCGTAACCTGCCGCGCGTCTGCCGGGCAAGCGGCGGCACGTTTGGCGCAGGTCGGGGTCGCACAGTGGAGCGGGACCATGCCGGGCTGGCGGACATAAGCGATTATCACCGCGATTCCGCGACGCGCCGGGGAACCTGCCTTTATCGACAGTCGTTTAGCGACTATCCACGATGTGGCGCGGTGCGGATCCAAAAGGATTCGCTGGTTTCGCATCGTGGATGAGGACCGAGGGTGGGTGCACAAACGATATTGGTGGTCGAGGATGAATTTCTCATTCGCTTCATGCTGGCCGATTCGCTTCGCGAGCTCGGATATCAGGTGCTGGAAGCCGTGGATGGCGACGAAGGGTTCGACACCCTCCGGTCCGAACAATCCGTCGATCTGATCGTCACCGACGTCCGGATGCCCGGCGCGATCGATGGGATGGAGCTGACGCGCCGCTCCAAATCGCTGGCGCCGGCTCGGCCGGTCATCGTCTGTTCGGCCGACCTGCTCAGATCCGAATCCTATCCGGCCGATGAATTTCTCACAAAGCCCTACATGTTCGACGCGCTCGCCGGATTGATCGCCCGGCTGATAGGAGACCCATGGCAGACGACGTCCCAGACCCACAGTGCCTGATTGTCGCCGACGCCGACGTCCTGGTCCGCAACGCGCTTGCCGAATATCTGCGACACTGCGGCTATAAGGTCTTCGAGGCGGCGACGTCGGATGAGGTGGTGATCGCGCTCGAGGAAGGCGCGGTGAAGATCGACGCGCTGCTCGCCGACGCCGAGCTCACGGGGCGCCAAAATGCTTTCGCGCTCAGGATCTGGGTCCGGGACCATCATCCCGGCGTCGAGGTGGTGCTGGCCGGCAATGTCGATGCGGCCGCGAAGGCCGCAGGCCAGTTGTGCGACGAGGGTCCGCATCTCAAGCGGCCCTATGACCCGGAAAGCGTGGCGGCGCACATCAAGCGGCTGCTGGCGAAGACAAGGGGCGATTAAAGATAGTGCGTTCAATCCTATCCGCGTCCGCGCTCACGGTTCCCGCGGCGCGATCGGAAGCGCGATACGCATTTGCAGATTTGCGCGTCGAACGTCGCGGCTCTGCGCTCCCCAACCTTGGCAATCACGCCGCCAAGGCGCCGGACCGAAAGGCTTTGGCAAGGGAGCGAAAGCCTCCGGCAAGGCTTATCGAACGCCGCGCATCAGTCCCGGCGCCAGCGGCGCGAGTTCGCGCGCCAGATAACCGATCGGCCCCATCGTCTCCGACAAACGGCGCCCGGCCTCGCCATGAAGCCATATGCCCCAGGCCGCGGCTTGCAGCGGCGCGAGGCCCTGCCCGCCAAGTCCGGCGATCAGGCCCGCCAGCACGTCGCCCGACCCGCTGACGGCAAGCCCCAGCCCGCCCCCGGCGTAAGCGAGACAGACATCGCCGGCCATCAAGTGGCTGGTGGCGCCCTTGACCATGACCGCGGCGCCGAAGCGTGCCGCCGCTTCGCGCAGTGCCGCGAGCGGATCGCGCATCACCGCGTCCCGGTCTGCGCCGAGCAGGGCCGCGAGTTCGCCTGCGTGGGGGGTCAATATGGTGCGATCGCCGCGGGCAGCGATTGAATCGGCATGCGCGGCCGCGGCGCGGAGCGCGGCGGCATCGAGAAGGAGGAACAGATCCTCGGGCAGCGCGGGCAGAAGCCCGGCGAGCAGCGCGGCGACGATGTCATCGTCGATCATTGCCGGACCGAAAACGATCGCGTCATGCAGTGGCAATTCGGCGATCAGCAGTTCGGCGCTCTCGGGCGCGATCTCGCCGCTGTCGGTCTCGGGCAGCGCCACCACCGCGCACGCCGGAAAGGCAATGCCCATCGGGATCGCGGCCGAGGCAATGGTGGCGATGGTGACTTTTCCGGCGCCCGCGCGGAAGGCCGCCTCGGCGGTCAGCAGCATGCCGCCGGGGACGCGGCGGCATCCGCCGATCACCAGCACGCGCCCCCGGCCGTTCTTGTCGATATTGTCATGATGGTCGGGCAGCGGGTTCGCCTTGAGCCAAGCGGTGTCGAGCGCCACCGGGTCAGCCACGGGCGGCGACCATCGCATCGGGCTCGCGGGTTACCGGAACCTCGTCCTTCATCGGCGCGGTCACATTATAGCGTGCCAGCACCAGATTGCCGCCGCGTCCGACATCGGGGTCGAAGCGATATTCGGTAATCGCGCAGTTCGCCACATCGCCCTCCTTATCAATGGCCAGAATCTCGGCCTCGCCAAGATTTTCGATGATCGTCCGCAGGCACAGCACGACAACCTGGTGCGCGACGATCATCACCCGGCGTCCGCCATAATGGAGCGACACCGTGTCGAGCAGCGACCGCAGCCGCAGGATGACGTCGCACCAGCTCTCGCCGCCGGGCGGTCGGTGATAGAATTTGCCGAGCAGGCTGCGAAACTCGGCCTGTTCAGGGTGTACCCCCTCGATGCCGATCCGGGTCAGCCCGTCGAGGATGCCGAATTCTTTTTCGCGCAGTCGCTCGTCGATACATATTTTCTCATCAGGCGCGCAGCCTCCCGCCTTGCGAAAAATCTCGGCCGTTTGAACCGCGCGGACGTAGGGCGAGGCGAGCATGATCTCGGGGCGGCCATCCTCTTCGCCTGCCGCGAACCATTCGCCGAGCGCGCGCGACTGCTCCATTCCGAGCTTCGACAGCGGCACATCGACATCGCGGTGGTCGAGCTCGATTCGCGCGGCGCGGGCCGCGTGCGCCGCGTCGCGCGCGACATTGCCAGCGCTCTGACCGTGACGGACAACCCAGAGGGTGGCGGGCCAGCGGGGGGTCATGAAATAAGGCCTTGCATGAGAGTTCAACGCCGAAGGCCGCGGCGGGTTGCCGGGACCACGCGGCACCCGATGAAATCCATTGATAGGCGATATGGGGCCAGGCGGTCCGGGCTTGATGTTCGGACCGCGCTCCCGATATGGAATGTTCGAATATTTTTCGAGCCGAGCGCTTTGCGGTCCGAACTCGGGTCTTGCTCGCAAAAGGCTTGGGCCAAACCGGCAGATGAAACCCGTGAGGCTGCAGAAACGACCGCGATTTCGCCGCTCGCCGCCGGGCAAGCGGCTCGCCTTCCTGAATTGAAAGAGCCCATCCTTGTCCAAGATCGTCAATGGCGCCAGCTTGAAGCCGCGCTCGGGCGAGGCGCCCCGCAAGATCGTGCTATTGCTCCACGGTTTCGGTTCCAGCGGGACCGACATGATATCGCTTGCGCCGCAATGGCAGGAGAAGCTTCAAGGCACCTTGTTCCTCGCGCCGCATGCGCCGCAGCGCTGCGGGATGATGGGAGCTGGTTATCAGTGGTGGGGGCTGTCGGGATTTTCCCCTTCGGCGCTCGCGGCGGGGGCAGCCGCCGCAGCGCCGGCCATCAACGCCTTTATCGACCGCAAGCTCGCCCAATATGGCCTCACCGAGGCGGATCTCGCGCTGGTCGGCTTCAGCCAGGGCACGATGATGGCGCTGCATGTCGCGCTGCACCGATCCCGACCGGTCGCAGCGGTCGTGGGCTATTCGGGAATGCTTACCGGGGCCGCCGAGCTCGCGCACCGTGACATTTCCAAACCGCCAGTGCTGCTGATCCATGGCACCGCCGATCCGGTCGTCCCGATCGCGGCGCTGCATATGGCGGAGAGCGAGCTCAAGCGGCTCAGCGTCGCCGTCACGACCCATATTTCCTATGGGGTCGCCCATAATGTCGACCCGGTCGGCTTGCGGCTGGGCCGCGATTTCGTGGCGGACGCGTTCAAGCTTGCTTCCTGATCGCGCAACGTCCAGATCGCGCCCCGGTTCGCCCGCGCGCAGCGACGTCCCTGCCCGCCGTGAACCCCTGACGTCCTCGGCTCGGGGCCGCTGCTTGCGCGATGCGCCCGTTCTTTATGCGAAGCTGGTATCATTTGGAGAACCTTGTCGTGAGCAATCCGGACAAAGCATGGGACGGGGCGCAGGTCCGCATTTGGCTGGAGCGCCGCTTCGCGGCCGCGAAGCTTGATCAGGCGGCCGCCGACCGGCGTGGCTATGACGCGCAGGATGACTTTGACAAGGCGGCGGCTGAGGAATGGGTCTGCCGGGCACTAAAAAACGCGGACACCACAAATGAGCAGGCGGCGTTCGCGGCGCATATCAAGACCCTGGCCGCCCAAGCGGATTATCCCGCGACGGGCATCTACGATGATGCGCGCTTCCACCGAAATGTTCGCGGTCACCTCCGGAAACTGGCAAAGATGACGAAGGCGAACGAAGGGTTCGAGAAAACTCTGCGCTATCAGTGAGCGTGGCCGCGCGCGCTACCGAACATTTGCCGGAGGCATCCAGATCCAGAAAATGACGGCGACGACCATGAAGATCAGCCAAGCCGATGCACGGCGCCTGTGGCTGCGCGCCCAGCGGCTCGACGAAGGTGCGGCCTTTGGCACCGGACCCGCGGCGGTCGCCGCGGCGATACGCCATCTCGGCTATGTCCAGATCGACACGATCAACGTCATCGAGCGCTGCCACCACCACATCCTCTGGTCGCGCATTCCGAACTACCGGACGGCCGCCCTCGCGGCGGTGCAATCGAACGCGAAGTCCGCGTTCGAATATTGGGCGCATGCCCTCGCCTATATCCCGACCGACGATTACCGCTTTTTCATTCCCGCGATGGACGCGTGGCGCATCAGGCCGCATCCCTCCTTCGCCAAGGTTGATCCCGAAGCCTATGCGGCGCTGCTTACCCGCATCCGCGACGACGGCCCGCTGTCGCTCCGCGATATCGACGACGCGATGCTCGAAGAAAAAGACCATCCATGGGCCAGCCGCAAACCTTCGAAACGGCTGCTGTCGCACGGATTCTGGACCGGCGATCTCACGATCAGCGCGCGCACGGGCATGCTCAAATTCTATGAGCTGACCGAACGCCATTTCGGCTGGACCGCGCGCCCCGCTCCTGCCTCCCCGCGAGCCTTTGCCGGCTATCTGCTCGACCGCGGCCTCCGCACGCAAGGCGTCGCCAGTCTCGAGAGCATGACCTATGTCGATGCGCCGGCCAAGGCCGAGGTGGCGCGGCTCGTCGCCGAGCGCGTCGCCTGCGGTTCACTTGTGCCGGTCGCGATCGAGGGTCTGGCGCGCGCAAACCATTGGGCCGAACCGGCCGCGCTCGACGAACTTTCTGCACTCCTCCCGGCACGGCGGGTTCATATCCTGTCGCCGTTCGATCCGCTCGTGATCCAGCGCAAGCGCCTCTCGGCCCTTTACGGTTATGAGCACCGGTTCGAAGCCTATGTTCCTGCGGCAAAGCGGGTGCTGGGATATTTCGCGCTCCCGGTGCTGGTCGGCGACCGGATCGTCGCCGCCATCGATATGAAGATGGATCGCAGGGCCGGCGCGCTGACGATCCAGAAATGGACATGGCTCGTCCCCGAAACCAGGGCTCTACGGAGCAAGATCGAGACCGCACTTAACCGGTTCGAACGATTTCAGAAGACGGCGTGAGCGCAGTTACGGGGCATTGGCAATAGGGACAGGGAAAGCCAAACCCCTCCTCTTCTGCTACTGGGTGCGGCCCGACCCGATGGTCGAAGCCGATGCTTTACGTTCGCTCGGATGCCAACCGCCGCAGCCACGCTTATGGCGCTGCCGTACAATGATCCGCTGCGCCTTGCGGCTATCCGCGCCGGGCGACCCAAGAGAGCTCTTTCCTTTCAGGACACCGGAGATCTCCATCTGACGCCTGCCCGGTCTCGATCGGGCGGGCGTCTCTTTTGGGGTCGGTTCAGCGCAGCTGTGACAGCGCCGCCTCCAGGTTCGCAAGCGTGAATGGCTTCGTCAGGAAAGGTGCCCCGTCAAAGGCAGGGTCGCTGCTGACGCCCGATCCCGTTGTCATGATGAACGGAATATTCGCAGCCTTCAGCGCCGCGGCAACGGGCTCACTGGTCTCGCCGCCGGCGAGGTGGACATCGACGATCGCGGCATCGAAGGTCAGCTCGGCAATGCCCGCGAGCGCACTTGCGACATCCTCCGCGCAGCCGACGGTCTGCCGCTCGATCGCGTCGAGATAATTCTCGAGCATCATCGCTACCAGCGGATCGTCTTCCACTATGAATATATTTTTGGGCATGGGTTCACTTCAGCATCGTCACGGCAAGTCGCTATGCCCGCCGTCACACAAAGAACGAAACAACCGAGCTTCTCCTCAGCCAACGTCGGTCTGGCCTTCGTCGAGGCCGCGCGTATTGGGACGCAGCGCCTTGTAGCGAGGCAGGAATGCCGTCATCGGCATCCAGCTTGGCGCTTCCGCAGCATAGATGTGAAAGCGGGGTACAATTTCCTCGGGATCATCGAGCGTACCCACTGCAATGTCGATCTCTTCCGGCTGGTGCCGAACGTGGATGGTCAGCGGCGAGCCGCACAGTCGGCAGTAGGTTCGCGTGCCAAAGTCTGTCGAGGCAAAGCTGCCCACATCGTCCGCGCCCTGGACCAGATGGTACTGAACAAGGGGAACGGTCGTAAACACCAGCCCGCCCGAACCCGATACACGCTGGCAGACGCGGCAATGGCACCAGCCGGAGTCATAGGGCGCCGCTTCCAGCCGATAGCGCACCGCGCCGCAGGCGCAGCCCCCTTCCAGCGGCGCATCATCCTGGCGCATTGTTCCACCCTCTCCTTCCGCCATCGCCCTTGTCCTCTCTCCGGCTTCGAAGCTGCGGCTGGCCGCGGCTTTTCCTGCAGCCATCGCGACCTCAGAAATTCCTCATGCGGCGCATTGTTCCCTCGGCCTTGCCCTCCAGCGCGGCACCGCAGCAAGAGCATCTCGAGGGCGGCGCCCACACCGCACCGTCGGCGGTGAACGCCTGGCTATCCGATGCGTTAGAGGTACGATGAGCTTGTTCGACGCCTTCCTCGCGCAAACGCGGCGGGAATTGACCTTTACCCGCCGACTCATGGCGGACATCGAAAGCGGCGCCTTGGCGCCGTCGTCTTGGGGTATGACGCGCGAGCAAGCCCTGGCCTTCCTCGCTGACATTGCCGCCGAGCGCGCCAGGATGATCGCACGGCTCGCTATATCGGAAACCACCGCAACCAATGCTGCACCCCGCTCGTTGCTCGATGACCACCCACCGTTTCGAGCACAAGGTGGCTGAGAGACATGCAGCGCTCCCGCTCATCGGAGAGGCGCGGTGTTCAAGCATCAGGCCATATTGATCGTTGAGGATGAGCCGTTCGTTGCGCTCGAGCTGCTGGAAGCCGTCGAGCGGATGGGCGGCCGTCCGGTGGGTCCGGTCGCAACAGTCGCCGAAGCACTCGTACTGATCGAGACCATGGCGATTGATGCCGCGATCCTCGATGTGCAGCTCGCCAATCGCGATATCACCCCTGTCGCCCTGCGTCTTATCGCGATGGGCAAACCCCTGATCTTCCAGACCGGAACCGGCTTGCCACCATCGCTGCGCGAGGCGGCCGACAATCTGCCTGTCTTGCGCAAACCGGTCGCGGCAGACATCGTACTGGCGAATTTGTCGACCGAGATGAAAAGACGCGCGCCGGTTTAGCTGTGCGCCGACTGCCTATCTCCCGTCGCCCGTCGCTTTGCCATCGCGCGCCATTGCCGCGGGATCATGAACTTTTATAGAGGGGCGCCATGTCGGACGAACATGCTCACGGCCAGCGCGATGGCCTGCGACTGGCGCTGGCGGTGCTCGCCGCCGAAGAAGCCAAATGGTCGGCGCTGCTCGGCGAAAGCCGGTCTTGGCGCACCAACCAGGTCCGCGAAGTGCGTCACAAGACGCTGCAAGTGGCGCAAAAGCGCGTGCAGACGGTTCTCAATCGACTGACCCCAAAAAGCAGCGGCGCGATGGACCCCGAACTCGTCTCCGCGCTCGAAAAGGCCGGTCTGTAGAGATCTCACAGATCCGTCCGTAAGCAGCGCGAGCTGTGGGCGCGGGAGCTTATCGCCCGGACCTGCGTTACCTCATCGGAGACAGGATATGGCCAATGGCTGGGCCCGCGATGGTGCGGTGCAGGATCAGATCGACGATACGGTAACGGACGCTGTGAAAAGCGCGCGTGCGCGCCTCCCGGCGGGAGACGGCGCCGAATATTGCGACGATTGCGGCGAAGACATCCCGCAGGGCCGGCGCAAGGCGCTCCCGGGTATCCGGACCTGCGTGGCTTGCCAGTCGAAACGCGACACCGCGATCCGGCCCAGCGGATTTAATCGCCGGGGCAGCAAGGACAGCCAGCTCCGCTAATGCCGGCAGCAAAGGCTGGCGCTTCGGGCGGCGCGAAAACGCTTCGCCTAAAACCGCTCTCCCCACGTGACTGGCGCCACGCCTCAACCCAGCGGCTTTCGAGCCTGCTTCGGGGTTGCAACCATTTTTGAGCCACTGCATTTTCGGATCATTCGCTGGATGTGACCATCGGAAGGGAGGAGAAAGGTGCGAACAATCGAAATCTGGCCCGACGCCATCGAGGGCGGCGACACCGAACGCGATGGGCAAAGCTATGCCACGATGCGGTTCATCGACCATGAGGCGGAAACGGCGGTCGTGGTGTTTCTCCAGTCCGAGACCGAGCGCGGAATGATCGCGGATCTGTATGGCTGGGCTCAGAGCCGCGGGATGACCGGGCAGTCAAACTGACCTCGGGAAGGGATCGCTTGTCGACCTAGATCGCCGAACGGCCCGTAACAACATCCGCTCGATCGTGGGCGGCCTCGCGCGCCTCCTCGGCCGGGGCCGCAGCGCGGTCGCACAAGCCACCAAAACGTTCGTTGGCGCCGTCGCTAACGTAGGTCGGGCCGACAGCTGCGGCGGCCGCCTTTCCCTTGCCTGCATCTGCATGTCCTCCCGCCCCTGGTCGAACGCCAATTATCAAAGCGCCAGCCATGGCGAGCATAGGGATTTTGATGATGCTCTTTTGTCGGGCGGCGAAACGTCACCCGATCAGCAATCTCCTGCGCGTCCGTCGCACGGCCGTCCACGAGGAACGAGTCCGTCGCTGCGAAGTTTCCCAAGGATGGGAAACAACATGCAAGATACAAAAACGGAAGTCGTCGCGGTACCGAGCATCGAACTCGAGCGCTATCTCGGCACCTGGTTCGAAATCTGCCGCTTGCCGCTCAAATGGGAAGATGCGGAGGCGAGCGATATTAGCGCGACCTATAGCGAGACAGCCGATGGCCGCATCAGGGTCGAGAACCGCTGCCTCGACAAGGAGGGCAAGCCCGATCGTTCAATCGGGGTCGCGGTGCCGCAAGACCCCAGCAACGCGAAGCTCAAGGTCAGCTTCCTTCCCGAATATCTTCGCTGGATCCCCTTCACGCAGGGCGATTATTGGGTTCTGGCGATCGCGCCCGATTATTCGGTAGCGCTCGTCGGCACGCCCGACCGCGATCATCTCTGGCTGATCGCACGCAGCGCGGCGGTCGCCACGGAAACGGTCGAAAATTATCTCGCACTCGCCAAGTCTCAGGGCTTCGATCTCGACCGTTTGATCACCCCGCGGCAGTCGGGCCGGATGGTCCCTGACAGCGCGTTCGACACCATCTGACGCCGGATGCGGAAAGACAGACGCGGCATGGACGATCATCTCGCCAGCGCGACTTTGTTCCGCCGCGGTCATCCCGGATAGGGCGAGTCTCTTAGCAGACGAGCCAGATGTGCGGCATTGCCGGCGACCATCTTGGCGGTCTCGGTGACCTTGCGCGGGCGATGCTCGAGATCCTTGAAGTCGACCGACCCCATCGCCTCGCCAACCCAGTAGCAGGCGGCGACCGCCGGGATCGTCCAGCCCACGTCATTGAGCGACTGGAACAGCTGCGACGACACATGATGCGCGCCATCCTCATTACCGACGATCGCGGCGACCGCGACTTTCGAATAGCTCGGCATGCGCCCCTGTTCGTCCGCCTCGCCGAGAAAGGCGTC
Organism: Sphingopyxis sp.; assembly: GCF_050916055.1. Classification (GTDB taxonomy): domain Bacteria; phylum Pseudomonadota; class Alphaproteobacteria; order Sphingomonadales; family Sphingomonadaceae; genus Sphingopyxis. The sequence goes on along the minus strand of NZ_CP051527.1, from coordinate 819,758 downwards.
CATCCGCTCCAGCACGAGCTTCGCGACGCTCGACGGCTGTCCCATCCAGATCGGCGTGCCGAAGATCAGGATATCCGCGGCGAAAATTTGCTTGCGGATCGCGGGCCAGGCATCGCCCGAACCCTCGTCCGACGTCACACCCCATTTGACGTCATGCGCTGCAATGCGGATCGGGGGAGCGACATCGACATCGTGCGCCGCGAAATGCTCGGCGAGCACGCCGAGCATCGCATCGGTCGAAGAGGTGCGCCCCCTCGACGACAAGGAGCAGTTGATCGCGGTGGCTGTCAGTCGGGCAGACATCAATTTTTCCTATCTCTTAGTCGGACTCGGTGAGCAGCGGGACTGCGGGTCCATCGCGGTGCGCAGATGTTCGATCCATAAATGCTCCCGCGCTAGCCTCATAAACGCGCCGACCGCCGAGCCGTTGCGACGTGTCTGCCAGGAACTTTCGCCCCGAAAAGGCGTTCAACACCTATCCGGACAGGCTAGATTGGCGGCATCGCTCGCCGGGTGGACGCGCGTGCGCCAATAGGGAAGCGCGCGCCCAAAAACAGGGAGAAATCACATGTTCAAATGGGCCATCATTTTTGCGGTGATCGCACTGGTCGCGGCGCTTCTCGGATTTGGCGGCATCGCCGGACTGTCGGCCGATTTTGCTAAAATCCTGCTTGTCGTGGCCGTGGTGCTTGTGGTGCTCGGGTTCGTGTTCGGACGCGGCGGTCGACGCACGCTTCCCTGAGCCCGCTGCGCCAATCGCGTGTCGTCGCCGATGGCGGCCGCGGTTAAATATGATGTCGGTGGTCGGCCCGTGGACCGCCGGCAGCTGTTTTCCGCGAAACTCAACGCGCGATGACAGGCTGCGGCAGATGCCCCCTTCGCGCGCTCAAGGGCGTTGACGACCGCCTATTGCGCCTAACGCCAAATTTCTCGCTGCGATGAATGCGCGCCGATATGCCGCAACCCTTGCCCCGGCGGACGCGCGTTCGGATTGTTATCGAAAAGGAATATGACATGCGTATGCTTCTGCTTCTTGGCTGTTCGGTCGCTCTTCTATCGGCCTGCTCCGACCAGAATGAAGCCGCCGAGGACAAGCTTGAAAGGGCGGCCGAAACCAGCGCAACCGTTGCTGGCCCTATGCCGGCCGCGCTCGGACTGAGCGAAGCGCAATTGCTAGACGCCGATCTTGTCTTGGCCGACGGTAAGGAACTGGGCGATGTCGCGCAGGTGGTGCGCGGGCCGGACGACAAGGTCGATCGCCTGCTGGTAGAAATCGAGGATAGCAATCCGGACCGCTATGTTCATGTGCCGATCCTCGGACTGAAGACGGTCACAAAAGGCGATGACACCGACCTGGTGACCACAATGACCGGAGCCGAGATTGCGGCGTTGCCCGAGGTGAAGCTGCCCGCCCCCTAGGGCAAAGCCATCGGCCCCCGCAACGCGTCCGGTCCATCGGAGACCCCATGCTGAACCATCATTGGATCTCGACCCCCGCCGACCGCGCGCCGACGCAGGCGCAGATGACGCGCACGGCCGCGCCGATCTGCAAATCGGCTCACGCTGCGATGAGGCACGAATGGACCGCGACCAACATCTTCAACCAAAAGCGCGACAGCTGGCCAGCCAGCGCGCCTGGCTCATATCCGACGGCGAGCAGCGCGTGATGGTGAGCGGTAAATTCGTCGGCGGCTCAATGCAGGCGATGATGCGCTTCGATTGCTTGGCGGACGACCGCCACGAACGCGGCAAGCAGCTCGCGCCTCTGCGCTGGCGCGGCTGATACGGCACCGCAATGCAGGTTCCCGCCTCCGACCCGTCGCTCTATCCCGTCACGCCCGACGGGCGCTATTTCGTCGTGCGCGGGCGGCTGTGGCGGCGCTCCGATCCGCTCCTCGGGGATGCCGAACGCGGCCATCTGGTGAACCGATTGATGACGGCAAGGCGCGCGATCGCCGCCGCCAAACATTCAGGCGATACGCTTGCGGAACGGGCGGCGCGCGCCGAAGTCGACCGAACGAAGCGCGCGCTCGGCGAACGCGGGCCGGTATGGTGGGATGACGGCACGCCCGATTACAACCGGCACATGGCCCGCACCACGCCCTATGCACAGTGGTACGCCGCGCAAGCCATAGCGCCTTCCGATCCGCATTCGCCATGAAGCAAAATAGTTGATCCATGTTGCTACGATTGCGCGCACCGCTTGGACGCGTTGCTTCGCCGTCACATAGCATCCAAAATTCTTCTTGTCGGGGACAACCCAACTACCGCCAAGGGGCTCCATGCCCTGCTCCGCTGGAAAACTTCACCCTTCGTGCTGAACATCTTCCCGCAACCGAACGTGGGCCGGGGAATGTCCGATGCCTAGGCGGCAACGACTCCGCGATGAACATCCCGCGCCGCGGCGGGCTTGCGGAGCGTGCGTCCATCCGTAAGAGATAGACGTCACGCAGGGCTCCGCACGCGTCAGGGAAATTGAAATATGGCAACGAAGATGCTCGGATCGCTCGGTCGCGACACGCGCGCAAACCGGATGATCCTGACACTTCTCGCGGTCGGCTTCGCCTCGCTGCTTGCGGCCGCGATCGCGGTGTTCTGGATACAGCGCGACAATGAGTCCAGCGCCGCGCTTGTCTCGCACACGCTCGGCGTCGAGGCGCGCCTTGGCTCCTTCGCGAGCGCGAACGAGCGGCTCGAGACGGCGCGTCGTGGTCTGCTGCTCACGGGCAATCCCGCATTCCAGCAGATCATGAACGACGCCGAGGCCAACGCGCGGCGTCATCTCGCCGAGCTGTCCACGCTGACCCGCGACAATGCGCAGCAGCAGCAGCGCATCGCCCGGATGGGTACGCTGCTCGATGCCTATAATGCCTATCACATACGCTCGATCGGCCTGACCGGCGAGGCCCGGCGCGCCATGCTAACGGGTTTCATGAATGACACGGGGGTCGGCTATGTGCGCGAGACGCGCCAGATTGTCGACGCGATGATGGCCGAGGAACTTCAGCTCCTGCGCGCCCGTGAAGCGCGGCAGCGGGAGACCCAGTTTCTGTTCACTGCGATGCTTGCAGGGACGGGCCTGCTCATTCTGCTCGTCGCGGCGGGCACTCTCTTGCTGATCCGCCGCAATCTTGCAGCGCTGCGCGCGTCGCAAGAGGAACTGGCCAATCTCAATCTCGGGCTCGAGCAGCTCGTCGATGCGCGCACCGCCGAGCTCACCCGTGCCAACAACGAGATCCAGCGCTTCGCCTACATCGTCTCGCACGACCTGCGCTCCCCGCTGGTCAATGTCATGGGTTTCACCGCCGAACTTGAGGCAGCGCGCAAGGTCATCGCGGGCTATGCCGAGAGAAGCGATCGTGACGGCTGGGGTCCGCCCGACAAGGATACGCGGCTTGCCATCGAAGAGGACCTGCCTGAGGCGATCGGCTTCATTCGCAGTTCGACACAGAAGATGGACCGGTTGATCAATGCGATCCTGCAGCTGTCGCGGCAGGGACGCCGTACTCTCGCGCCCGAGGCGCTCGACCTCACCGCGATCGTGCACGGCATCAGCGACAGCCTCCATCACCGGATCGAGGCGACGGGCACAAGCCTGACGATCGAACCGCTGCCCGGCGTCGTCAACGACCGCGTTGCGGTCGAGCAGATTCTCTCGAACCTGGTCGAGAATGCGCTCAAATATTTGCAGCCCGGGGTGCCCGGCATCATATCCATCACCGGACGCAAGGATTATGGCCGCGTCGTTGTCGAGGTCGCGGACAATGGCCGCGGCATCGATCCGCGCGACCATGAGCGGATTTTTGACCTGTTCCGCCGTTCGGGCGCCCAGGACCAGCCGGGCGAAGGCATCGGGCTTGCGCATGCCCGGGCGCTCGCTTATCGCCTCGGCGGGTTCATTGAAGTGACATCGGCGCTCGGCGAAGGATCGGTCTTCCGCCTGATCTTACCCAGCGAATGGCGAGGTGAAAATAACGATGAGTGATCATCAGGCAGTCAATATCGTGATGATCGAGGATGACGAAGGTCATGCCCGGCTCATCGAGAAGAATATCCGCCGCGCGGGCATTTCGAACCGGATCCATCATTTCACCGATGGCGGCACGGCGCTCGCTTTCCTTTACGACGCCGAGGACGGACCGGTGCGCAACGGGCCGGCGCTCATCCTGCTCGATCTCAACCTCCCCGACATGAGCGGCATCGATATTCTCGCCAAGATCAAGGCCGACGATAGCGCGCTGCGGCGGACGCCGGTGGTGGTGCTGACAACGACGGATGACAAGATCGAGATTCAGCGCTGCTATGATCTCGGCTGTAACGTCTATATCACCAAGCCGGTCAATTATGAGAGTTTTGCCGACGCGATCCGCCAGCTTGGCCTGTTCCTCTCGGTGATCCAGGTTCCGGACCCGGATCCCGTCTGAGAATGGCGCCGACGCGCATTCTCTATATCGACGACGACGAAGGCATCAGGCGCCTCGTCTCGCGCGCCCTCACCCGCATGGGCTATGAGGTGTGCGTCGCGGCGACCGGCGCCGAAGGCGTTGCAATGGTCACGGCCGAAGCGTTCGATCTGTGCGCGGTCGACCATTATATGCCGGGAATGGACGGGCTGGCGACGCTCGAAGCGCTGCGCGCCTTGCCCGCCTGTCCGCCGATCGTCTATGTCACGGGCTCAGAAGAGAGCCGGATCGCGGTTGCCGCGCTGAAATCGGGCGCCGATGATTATGTCGTCAAATCGGTCGGCGAGGATTTCTTCAACCTGCTGGCGTCGAGCTTCGAGCAGGTGCTCGAACGTGCGCAGCTCCGCCGCGACCGCGAGCGCGCCGAGGCCGACCTTTTGATCAGCAACGCGCGGCTCGAGGCGCTGCTCAAGGAAGTCAATCACCGCGTCGCGAACAATCTCCAGATGGTGATGTCGTTCATCGCACTTCAGGCGCGCATGCTCACCGATGCCAATGCGCGCGACGCGCTTCAGCAGACGCAGCAGCGGATTGCGACGATCGCGCACGTCAATCGCCGCCTCTATACGAGCGATGACGTCGAACATGTTGCGATGGACGAATATCTCGAGGGGCTCGCCGCCGACCTTGCTGCGACCTGGTCGACCGAAGCCTGCGCGCGGCAGGTCCGCGCGAACGTTGCTCCGCTGAAGCTGGCGACCGACAAGGCGGTGGCCCTCGGCATGATCGTCAACGAGTGGGTGAGCAACGCTTGTAAATATGCTTATGACGGCAGCCCCGGCGAAATCCGCATCCATCTCTCAGCGACGGACGCCGGTGTTCGGCTGACGGTAGAAGATGATGGTTCGGGTTGGCCCGCAGGCGGCGCCGCGCGCGGTACGGGACTCGGCACGAAGCTTATCGCCGCGCTGGCGCGGCCGCATCGCGCCGAGATCCGCTATGAGCAGACGCATCCCGACCGCCCCCGTCCCGGCACGCGCGCGGTCGCGACCCTGCCGCTCAAGCCGGCTGATACGGGCGCGGAAACAGCCTGAGCGCGCCATCCAGCGGCCCAGGTCGGGCTCACACGCAATCCCGTCGCCATCGCCGTCCCCAGTTTCGCCCCTTTTTTCGACGAGAAGCCTCAGGAACACGGTGAGGCGATTTTTACCAGAGCGCACTGTTAACTTGGCGGTCGCCTTGGAGCCATGAGGGCGCGGTCGCCTGCGCGCATCGACGCGAGCACAGCGCCGCCCCTCCCCACACCGATGGTGAACCCGGTCGCGGTCGCACGCACTTCGGCCGGAAAGGAACTGGCAGGAGTCAGTTTAGGCCGACGACACTCGCGGTGGTCACGAAGCCGGTCCCCGTCGCAATCGGGGCGGATGCAATGAAGGCGACAGTCGCGCCCGGCCCTTTCCCGCGCGAAAGCAAAAAGGCCAGGCCCAGGCCATGAGCGAACCGATCGGCTTTCTGATCAGCGATACCGCACGCCTCTATCGGCGGGCTTTCGACGCGCGCACACGCGACAGCGGATTTACATCGCTGCAGTGGCGACTGATGAAGCATGTCCAGAGCGGAGAAGGCGCCCGCCACGGACCGCTTGCAGAATATCTCGAAGTCGAGCCGATCACCCTGTCGCGAATGATCGATCGATTGGTCGAATCCGGCCTCGTCGAACGCCGTCCCGATCCTGCCGACCGGCGCGCGCGGCTGCTGTTCCTGACACCGCGGGCACACGCGCTTTTGAAGAGCATCCAGCCTGCTGCCGAACGGCAGGCCGAGGCTGCGACCGAAGGATTGACGAGCGAGGAACGGGCACGGCTCCTCGACCTCGTCCGACGCGTTCGCTCCAACCTCTCACGCCGGGTCGAAGACTAGCGCCAGAGGTGGTGACCAAAATATCTAGGCCGTTATGCAAAGAAAAGCGGCTCTCGCCATGCGCAAGCGTGCAACTGAGGCCTTGCGGGACAAATATTCTGGAATCTCTGGTCAACGGACGACGGCGTCGGGCAACTGATGCATCGGCAGTAGTGGCTTCGGTAAGGCGGGGGCAGTCACCTGCGGCGAGGCTTCGATGACCGGTTTCGGGCGCAGGCCAGCAATAGGGGAATGGCCGTCATGACGCGCGAAGCCCCCTTTGCGTAGGGCAAATGATGCCCCAAAGTAGATATTGAATCGCAAATTTCAGCCGAAGTCGGAAATTCATCCCTACGATTTCAATGGGTTATCTTTCATAAGCTACCAATGTGGTAGCCACCGGATGCAGAAAATATCTAATTATTTCAATTACTTAAATGTCTTGGTAGCGGAGGAGGGACTCGAACCCCCGACACGCGGATTATGATTCCGCTGCTCTAACCAGCTGAGCTACTCCGCCCCGAAGGGTCGCCGCATCGGGCGAGCAGCGCCTATAGGCACGGCTTTGCCGTCGGTCAATATCATGTGCGCGGCCCCCGGAAATTCCGCTCGAATGCCGCTGCCCACGGCCCGCCGAGATAGCGGTGCGCAGCGAGGCCGGCGATCGTCAGTGGGCGCGGCTGGAATTCGGCGGCGAGCTCGGCGAGCAGCGCCCGTGCCTCGGCCGGCGCCACCTTGTTCTGGACGGTAATATGAAGCCGCGGGGTGCCCTGGTCCTGCGCCGTCAGCATACCGGTGAAATGATCGGCAATCCGCTCGCGGATCGCCAGCAGGTCGGGGCTGTCGATGCGATAGGCCACCCCCTTGCCGAGCGAATAGAGCTCGCGCAGCCGCGCCGCGGGCGGCGGGGTGTCGGCGGCGATGCGCCGGAGCAGCCGGTCGACCTCGCCGAGCGCCGATGGCGGCAGCTGGTGGAACAAGGTGATGTGCGCGCACAGGAAATTCCGCTCGGGCGGAAAATGGGCGGCGCGCAGCGTATCGAAATGGCGCTGGTCCGCGGCACCCATCGTCGCGGTGACGATGATGGGCGCGGCGTCCGCGGCGCGGACGGGAGGGGGGATATCCGCGCCGGCTATGCTCAGGCGGCCTTGGCCAGCTTGCCCGAATAGGGGTTCGCCTTCACCCACTCGAGCGCCTTTTCGGGGGTCGATTCGCCATAGGGGTCGGCGTCGGCGCCGACGTCGTTGATGCCGGGTTCGACGAACATCGCAACGACGATGCCGTCATCGACGATCGCGGTATAGCGCCAGCTGCGCATGCCGAAACCGACGTGATCCTTGTTGATCAGCATGCCCATGCGGCGCGTGAAGGCGCCCGAACCGTCGGGAACCATCTTGACCTTCTGAACGCCAAGGCTCTTGCCCCAGTTATACATGACGAAGGCGTCGTTGACGCTGATGCAATGGATGTCGGTCGCGCCTTCGGCGACGAAATCGTCGTACAGGCGCTCGAAGCCCGGGCACTGCTCGTTCGAGCAGGTCGGGGTGTAGGCGCCGGGCAGGCCGAACAGGATATGACGGCCGGTGCCGAACGCTTCGCCGGTATCGACATCCTGCCAGCGGAAGGGGTTCGGGCCGCCGACGGCCTCGTCGCGGACGCGCGTTTTCAGGGTCACGGCGGGAACGGGTTGGTTGATCATGGGGAGAGCGCCTTTCTTGTATTATTGTGCGGCGCAGCAAAAGCAGACCGGCGGGTGCAGGTCCAATCGAGTTGGCCGCTTAGGTTGATCGGTTCAGACGATCAGAGCGCTGCCCAGAAACGGTGCAGCGCTGCGGCGACCTCTGCGGGCCGCTCGGCGATCGCCCAATGCCCCGCCCCGTCGACGACGGTGAGCGGGGTGCCGGTGGTCGCGGCATAGCGCTGCGCCACCGTCAATTTCACATATGGGTCGTCGGCGCCCCAGATCAACGCCCCGTTAGACGGCAGTTTGCCGATGTCCAGCGCCCAGTCGTGCGCGAAGCTCAGCCCCTTGGCCGACCGATAGAGTTTCAGGATCGCGCGGCGCTTGTCCTTGTTCTTCCACTGCTCGGCCTCTTCGGCGGCGATGGCGGCGGGCATGCCCTGCGCCGCCAGCCCCTCGGCGAGCTTGGCGGGCTTGGACAGCGCCATGAAGAGTTCGCCCAGGATCGGCGTGTTCCAGATCCGCGCGACGCGGTGGCCGCGATAGTCGGGATCGATCACCGCATTCGAAATCGCCCAGCTGCGGATGAGGTCAGGCCGCAGCATCGCAACCCGCTGCGCGATCAGCGCGCCCCAGTCGTGACCGACGATATCGATCGGACCGTGTGCGGCGAACAAGACTTCGGCCTGTCCGATCGCCCAGTCCGCATAGGCCTCTTTCGTCGCCGGGAAGCCTGCAGGCAGCGGTGCGGTGAAGCCGAGCAATGCGGGGACCGCAACGGGGGTGTCGCCGAGGTCGAGCACATCTAGGAGGGGGCGCCAGATCGCGGGGCTGTCGGGAACGCCGTGGAGGAAGAGCTTGGCGGTCATGGGGCCACATCGCTGCGGTGCGCCTGATCGTGAGGACACCGCATATTGGGACCATTCAGCCAAAAATCCCAGTCACCTCGCTTCGGAAGGAGCCGCCGGAAATCGCTATTGATGCGATATGGATGGGCGCCACAAACGCCGCATCGATAATGATAGATGGGCATCAGGGCGATCATGAAAAGCAGCCAAGCCGCCCCGATTATTAAAAGGGAGCCGGTAAAGGTCGCGGAGATAAACACCAGAAAGAGAATTTTTGTGGCTTTAAAAAAGCTTTGATGATGCTTGGTGGCCATGCCACGCATCATTCCATCTCCCCGCGCTCACGCCGCAGCGCATACCATTGCTGCACGTTCGCGTTATGCTCCGACAGCGTGCGGGCAAAGATGTGGCCGCCGTCGCCCTTTGCGACGAAGAACAGATAATCGGTCGGCGCGGGGTCGAGCACCGCGGCGATCGAGGCTTTGCCGGGGTTGGCGATCGGTCCCTTGGGCAGCCCGGTCATGCTGTAGGTGTTGTACCCGTTCACCGCCTGGATTTCGGAGCGCAGGATGCGGCGGCCGAGCGGCTTGCCCTTGGTGATCGGATAGATGATCGTCGGGTCGGCCTGCAGCTTCATGCCGACCGCAAGCCGGTTGGTATAGACCCCGGCGACGGTGCGGCGTTCGGCGGGGACGCCGGTTTCCTTTTCGACGATCGAGGCGAGCGTGATCGCTTCGTTGCGGTCCTTGGCGGCGGTGCGCGGGGTGCGCTTGGCCCACAGCTCGTTGAACGCCTTGTCCATCGCCGCCTGCATGCGTTTGACCACCGCGGCGCGGCTTTCGCCGGTGGTGAACGCGTAGCTGTCGGGCAGGATGCTGCCTTCGGGCGGCACGGGGATGGTGCCGGTCAGCCGCTTCTCGGCCATCAGCCGGTCCCAGACCATGATCGACGGCATACCCTCGGGGATCATCACCAGCCGCTGGATCGTCTTGCCCGACTGGAACAGGGCCAGAATATCGCCGGCGTCCATTCCTTTTTCGATTCTGTACTCGCCGGGCTTGATCGGGTCGTCGGAGGCGAAAAAGCGCGCTTCGTTGCGGAAGCTGGACGCCGACACGACGCCGGCCTCTTCGAGGATCTCACCGGCTCTGGCGATGCTCGCGCCCTGCGGCACGACGATCTCGGCATCCTTCGGCGCACCGTCCGAGCAGGCGGCGAGCAGCAATGCGAGGATCGCAATCGTCAGCCAGCGGAACGGATGCACCTGATTCTCCCAATCTTGTCCGTAAAGCGACAAAAGATACGCATGTGCGCGTTCAAACTGTCTCCTTTGTCGCTTTAAGCCAAAGGCCAGCGACAAGGATCGAGATGATAGAGCATGGCGGCGCGATGTAGGAAAGAGGTTTTGATCCTCCCTGTCGCGCAGCGATGGGGAGGTGGCAGCGCGTAGCGCTGACGGAGGGGCCTTGGCGCTGCCGTCGCGGCCCCTCCACCACCCGCTTCGCGGGCGGTCCCCCTCCCCATGGCTTCGCCACAGGGAGGATATTGGTCTAATCGATCGCCTTCACGATCACACTCGCGTTGGTGCCGCCGAAGCCGAAGCTGTTGTTCAGCGCCGCCTTTACCGGGCGCTTTTTCGCCGTGTGCGGAACCAGATCGACGCCGTCGGTGCCGTCGTCAGGGTTGTCGAGGTTGAGCGTCGGCGGGACGATCTGGTCGCGGATCGCGAGGATGCAGAAGATCGTCTCGACCGCCCCGGCGCCGCCGAGCAGATGGCCGATCGCCGATTTGGTCGAGCTCATCGACACGTCGCCGATCGCGTTGCCGAACAGGCGCTTGACCGCGCCGAGTTCGATCGTATCGGCCATCGTCGAGGTGCCGTGGGCGTTGATATAATCGATGTCTGACGGGGTCATGCCGGCCTTTTTCAGCGCCATTTCCATCGAGCGGAACGCGCCCGAGCCATCGGGATGCGGCGCGGTGACGTGATAGGCGTCGCCCGACAGGCCGTAACCGACGACCTCGGCGTAAATCTTGGCGCCGCGCGCCTTGGCATGTTCATATTCCTCGAGCACGACAACCCCGGCGCCCTCGCCCATCACAAAGCCGTCGCGGTCCCTGTCATAGGGGCGGCTCGCCTGTTCGGGGCGGTCGTTGTAGCTCATGTTGAGCGCGCGCGCCTGCGCGAAGCCGGCGATGCCGATCGGGCAGATCGTCGCCTCGGCGCCGCCCGCGAGCATGATGTCGGCATCGTCGTCGCGGATCATTCGCGCCGCATCGCCGATCGAATGTGCGCCGGTCGAACAGGCGGTGACGACGGCGTGGTTGGGGCCTTGCAGACCATATTTGATGCTGACCTGGCCCGAGATCAGGTTGATCAGGCGGCCGTGGACGAAATGCGGCGAGACGCGGCCCGGACCTTTTTCGGCGAGCAGCAGGCTTTCGCTTTCGATCCCCGGCAGGCCGCCGATGCCCGACCCGATCGAACAACCGGCGCGCAGCTTCATTTCGTCGGACATATCCTCAAGGCCCGCGTCCTCGATCGCCTGGCCCGCGGCGTCGATGCCAAAGATGATGAAGGGATCGACCTGGCGCTGGACCTTGTGATCGACGCGCTTGCCGGGGTCGAAGCCATATTCATGGTCCGGCCCCTTGACCTCGCACGCGATCGTGCATTTCTGGTCCGACGCGTCGAAATGGGTGATCGTGCCCGCGCCCGATTTGCCGGCGAGCAGATTGGCCCATGTGGTTTCGACGTCGGCGCCCAACGGCGTCACCAAACCCAAACCCGTGACCACAACGCGGCGCATAATCATTCCTTTCGTCGGCCCCCCGGACGGGAAACCCGCATTATTTCAATCGGCGCGTTCGTGCGAACGCTGGGCCATAAAAAAAGCTTCCCGGCCACTGCGCGCGAGCGCTCGGGACCGGGAAGCCGGAAACGTGGGCGGCGTCGCCGCCGCGTCCGGCATGGCCGGACCGCAGGGTTTAACCCTTGTTCGCTTCGATATAGTCGATCGCGTCCTTGACGGTGGCGATCTTTTCCGCCGCGTCGTCGGGGATTTCGACGCCGAATTCTTCTTCGAACGCCATCACCAGTTCGACAATATCGAGGCTGTCGGCGCCCAGGTCATCGATGAAGCTTGCTTCTTCGGTCACCTTGTCGGCTTCGACGCCCAGATGTTCGACGACGATCTTTTTTACCTTTTCAGCCGAATCGCTCATGCACAGTTCCTTTTTCTGACTATGTCGTGAATGTTGGTTTTGCCCTAGTGCGCAGCGGCGGGGCTGGCAAGAGGGCTGGCGTCGTCGGGTGAGCGGTGCAGCGCACCGACCCTCGCTCGTGCCGGCGCGACCGGGTGAACGCCTTTCCTTTCCGCTTTCAGGCGCCTCGATCGCAAAATAGGCAATGCCGCTCCGCCCCGCAAGGTTGCGCGGGCATGCACGCGCGAGCACGTGGGCCGGTCAGGGCGTGCGTTGCGCAGGGCCGGCGGGCACGACGCCCGAACTGCGCAGCGCCGCCGACGCGCGGACGATCACCGCCGGGGTGATCATGAACTGGCGCAGCACCGTTTCGGGCGGCGCGGTCGCCCGCTGGCCGGTCTGGACGAGCAACTGGCGCCAGAGCTGGCGGGCCGCCCCCACATTACCCTGGCGCGCGAGCACGATCGCGCGGACCATCATATATTGCGGCTCGAGATTGCTCGGTGAGGGCATCCGGTCGAGAATGTCCATCGCCACGGCCTGCTCGTCGCGCTGCGACAGCATGAACGCCAGCGACACCGCCGGTACGCCCGGATAGGAATCGTCGAGCGCGAGCGACCGGCGGAGCAGCGCCTCGCCCTCTTTGGCACGCCCGCACGCGACCTTGAACAGGCCGAGGAACCCGGTGACGTCGGGATCATACGGGTTGAGCCGCAGCGCCGCTTCGCCCATCGCGCTGCCGCGCGAGCAATCGCCGCCGTAAAAACTGGCGCGCGCCATCGCGAACAGCCCCGCCGACGTGTTCGGGCCATTCTGATAGGATTGCTCTGCGAGCACGCGGGCTTCGGCAAAGGCCTCGCGCCCCGCGAGGGTCAGCCGCTGCGGCTGCCAGTCGCCGAAGCGGAGCAGCGACAACGCGGTGAGCGTGACCGGGTCGCGCGGGCTTTGCCGCAGCGATGCCCGCAGGCATTTGTCCACGCGCTGGACCGCGGGCGGGGTGCGCATCTGGCGCAGCCGGTTGAACTGAGCGAGGCAGGGAAAGCCGGCGGCGAAATTGTCGGGCTGGCGCTGAAGCTGGTCGCGCACGACGACGCCATAATCGCCCGCGATCTGTGCGATGGCCGGCTCGATCGCGCGGAATTCCGGCACTTCATCGTGCCCCAAGCGAAATTGCTCCGACCAGATGATGCGCTGATCGGCGACGCGGTTGAGCACGAGCGTCACATCGGTTGCGCCTTCGGTTGTCCGTACGAGCGACGAATCGAGCCGGAAATCGATGCGGCCGGCGGCGGCGCTGCCGGGCGCCTGCGCGCTTTGCAGGTTGACCAGATCGAACCGCCGCAACCCGTCGCGCAGCTTGCCGTCGAGCGCGCGCGCGAGCGCCCGCGATTCGCCGGTTTCACCAGCCACCGGCGCGCTGACCTGCAGCACCGGCAGCGGCACGGGGTCGCGCGCCAGCAGCCGCCCCTGCCCGGCAACGAACGCCCAGCCGGCAAGCAGGACGAGCACGACGACGAGCAGCCCGGCCGCCCATTGCGCCGAACCACGGCGCGCCGCGGCCGGAGCGGCTCTGGGCGGCTTTCCGCCCCGCGAGCCGCCGGGCGAAGCCGACGCGTCGCCGGCCGCAGCGGCGTCGATCGCTTCGCGATCGGCGGCCGATCGCGTCGGCGGAGAGGCGCGGTGCTGGACGACGATCTCGTAGCTGCCCTGCGGCACGCGCAGCCGGTGCATCCAGGCGGTGTCGGCATAATAGCGATCGAGCAGTCCCCGCAGCCGTCCGACCATCACCCGCGGATAGCTGTCGATCGCGGGGTCGAAATCGGCGCTGCGGCCGAGCGCCTCGGTCGCGATCGCATAGGCTTTGGGCGCGGCGCGACCGCCGCGCAGGCGGTGATCGGCAAGGAACTGGAGCAGACGCGAGAGCACCGGCGAACGGATAAACATCGGCGATTCCAGGAGCCGCTCCAGCTCCTCGGCGATGATCCGGTCGGTTTCGCCGCCGTCGTGGGTGTCGTCCGCTTTCGTCTGGTCCATGCTACCCTCAAATGCACCCCGGCGGGCCGCGGTCGGTAGATACGCCAATCCAACGCAGCGACCAGCCGTTGTTACTTCATTGTAACGGTAACAATCCGGCCAAACCTTATACCAGAAAAGCAGGCTTGGGCCAATCGGCCCGGAAAAGCGCCAAACTAGGTTAATATTCGGTTATCAAATGGCTACACCCCGCTACGTGACCTCATGTAACTGCCCCCGATCAGACGCCGCTGCCATATTCCAATCGTCGCGGTGCCCACCACAGCACCGCGGTCTGGTCTGAGGTCAACTCGGTTAGACGGATTGGAGTATGGTGGATTGAAGGGCGCGAGCTGGTCCCTGGCGCTTTTCGGAATATCTGCCCGCTCCATGTACTGAGACTTCGCCGGGCCGGAATGCAGCCCCACCTGCGCTCTGGCCCGGCGAGTCCGCAACCCTTCCCGATCATCCCGGCGATCACGCCGCCCCGATCCGGAACGCGCACAATTTGTTGCCGTCGAGGTCGCGGAAATAGGCGCCGTAAAACGCCTGATCGCCTTCCTCCCCGCGCACACCCGGCGGTCCTTCGCAGGTGCCGCCGAGTGCAAGCGCCTGGGCGTGCAGCGCATCGACCTTCGCCCGCTCGTCGACGATGATCGCCGCCATATGGCCGTTGCCGGGATCGGCAGGGCGCCCGTCATAGGGCCGTGTCACCGCGATGCCCGGCTGGCCCCAGCCGGTCGCATAGAGGGTGAAGCCATTGTCCGCGTCGGACATCCGCATCAATTCGGTCGCCCCGATCGTGCCGAGCAGCGCGGCATAAAATTCGCGCGCCCGGTCGAGGTCGCGCGTTCCCATCGTCACATAGCCGATCATCGCCTTGCCTTTCCCATTGCCCCGTCACGCAACAGGGCGCCGGCTTGCGCCAGCGCCCCTTGGTGATCGCGTCGTTGTCGCAGCCCCGATCAGGTCGTGGCCGGCGCGGGCGCCTTGCACGGGCCGGTATGGGTGCTGGTCATCTGCATGACCATTTCCATGTCGCCGCCGGTCGGCACCTTGCCCTTGGTGGTGATCGTCACGTCGCTTTTCTTCGCCGCCATCGTGCCGGTCATCGCCATGTCGACGGTCTGGCCGTTCGCGGTGCATTTGCCGACGATGTCGATGGTACCCCCTGCGACGTCCTTTTTCGACCAGGTGCATTCGCCGCCATTGCCCGGCCCCTTGGCCAGTTCGGCCGCGATGTCTTCCTTGTCGACCTGTTCCTGGGTGATGCACTGGTCGAGACCGCTCGCACCCTCCATCATCTTAGTCATGCCTTCCTTCATCTCGGGCGGCATGCCGGGGATTTCGAACTTCACCAGCTTGACGTCGGTCTTCCAGTTGCCCGCTTCGCGCTTGACCGGGCCGCTGCTATTCTCGCTCTTGCCGCAGCCCGCGACCGCCACCAGGGCGCCGATGGCAGCAATCGTCATCAATTTTTTCATACCCTGTCTCCTGTGACCTGCTGGCGTGTGTTTTCTGTCGTTCACGGCAATTGTGGACTGGCCCCATCGATACCATATTGGCGGCGATGGCAATCCAGATTCGCACCTCGCTCGATGAAATCGAAACTGCCGAAGGCTATGTCCCGCATCGCCCTGCGCGCCCCGACAAGGTCGAGGGCGGCAAGCGATTTGAACTGGTTAGCGAATATGAGCCCGCAGGTGACCAGCCGACCGCGATCAGGGAACTGGTGTCCACCGCGCTGGGCGGCGAGCGCGACCAGGTGCTGCTCGGCGTCACCGGATCGGGCAAGACCTTCACCATGGCGAAGGTCATCGACGAATTGCAGCGCCCGGCGCTGATCCTCGCCCCGAACAAGATCCTCGCGGCGCAATTATACGGCGAGTTCAAGAGCTTCTTTCCGAACAATGCGGTCGAATATTTCGTCAGCTATTACGACTATTACCAGCCCGAGGCCTATGTGCCCCGCAGCGACACCTACATCGAAAAAGAGTCGAGCGTGAACGAGGCGATCGACCGTATGCGCCATTCGGCAACGCGCGCGCTGCTCGAACGCGACGACGTGATCATCGTCGCCTCGGTGTCGTGCCTCTATGGCATCGGCTCGGTCGAGACCTATTCGGCGATGATCTTCGACCTCAAGAAGGGCCAGGTTGCCGACAATCGCGAGATCATCCGCAAGCTCGTCGCGCTCCAGTACAAGCGCAACGACCAGGCGTTCGCGCGCGGCAATTTCCGCGTCCGCGGCGACAATCTCGAAATCTTCCCCTCGCACTATGAGGACATGGCGTGGCGGATCAGCTTTTTCGGCGACGAGATCGAGGAGATCACCGAGTTCGATCCGCTGACCGGCAAGAAGATCGCCAACCTCAACCATGTCCGCGTCTATGCCAACTCGCACTATGTGACCCCCGGCCCGACGCTCAAGCAGGCGAGCGAGGCGATCAAGCATGAGCTGACCGAACGGCTGAAGGAACTCGAAGCCGAAGGCCGGCTGCTCGAAGCACAGCGGCTGGAGCAGCGCACCAATTTCGACCTCGAAATGATCGCCGCGACGGGCAGCTGCGCGGGGATCGAGAATTACAGCCGCTTCCTCACCGGCCGTCTGCCCGGCGAGCCGCCGCCGACGTTGTTCGAATATCTGCCCGACAATGCGCTGCTCTTCGTCGACGAAAGCCACCAGACGATCCCGCAGATCGGCGCGATGTCAAAGGGCGATCACCGCCGCAAGATCACGCTCGCCGAATATGGCTTCCGCCTGCCGAGCTGCATCGACAACCGGCCGCTGCGCTTTGCCGAATGGGACATGATGCGCCCCCAGACGGTCAGCGTGTCGGCGACGCCGGGCACCTGGGAGATGGACCGTACCCAGGGCGTCTTCGCCGAACAGGTGATCCGCCCCACCGGGCTGATCGACCCGCCGGTCGAGATCAAGCCGGTCGAGGAACAGGTCGACGACCTGATCGTCGAGGCGAAGAAGACCGCCGCCGCGGGGTATCGCACGCTGGTGACGACCCTGACCAAGCGGATGGCCGAGGATCTCACCGAATTCCTCCACGAAGCGGGGTTGAAGGTCCGCTACATGCACAGCGACGTCGAGACGCTGGAGCGCATCGAGATTATCCGCGACCTGCGGCTCGGGGTGTTCGACGTGCTGATCGGCATCAACCTGCTGCGCGAAGGGCTCGACATTCCCGAATGCGGGCTGGTCGCGATCCTCGACGCCGACAAGGAGGGGTTTCTGCGCAGCGAAACCAGCCTCGTCCAGACGATCGGCCGCGCCGCGCGCAACGTCGACGGCCGCGTCATCCTCTACGCCGACCGCATCACCGGCAGCATGGAACGCGCGATGCGCGAAACCGATCGCCGCCGCGAAAAGCAGACCGAATATAACGTCAAGCACGGCATCACCCCGACGACGATCAAGCGCAACATCGGCGACATCATCGCGCATGTCGCGTCGAAGGATCAGGTGACGATTGACATCGGCGACGACAAGCCCGCGCATATGGTGGGGCACAATCTGCGCGCCTATATCCAGGACCTCGAAAAGAAGATGCGCGATGCGGCGGCGAACCTCGAGTTCGAGGAAGCCGGGCGATTGCGCGACGAAATCCGCAAGCTGGAGGCGGATGAGCTGGGGCTGCCCGCGGGCGAGCAGGTCGCGCCGCGCGTCGGGCGCTCCAACGAGGGGAAGCCGGGGACGCGCAAGGGGCGGTTTGGGAAGTCAAGCAAGACGAAGTGGGGGCGCTAGCTAGCTTTCCATTTCGGCTTTTTAAGACGCGGACCGAACATCATCGTTGGCATATCTTCGGGAGGCTCACCGCCCGTCCAGCCAATTACATTGCCCAAGACAGGGGAAGCGTCCGCATAAGTTCGTAGCAGCTGCGAATGGCTTCCATCACGAGCCACCACGATTTCATACGCGAATTTGGCGGCGATGCGATTAAACCGCCGGATCTGAGTAATGTCCTTAAGACGAATATGCCGCGGCCCCTTGGCTGCGTGCCATGAGTGAAACTTAGAATGCCCCCAGAGGAGTGTTTTTGAATCGACAGGAAAGACCAGTTCAATTTCTCCACCTCGCCGACTCAGCACATATGGCTTCATTTTTTTGATTGGAATGTTCGGGTCGAATATCGCTACGGGATTGTCACTGGTCAGAAAAATCTGCTTGGTCTCGTTGTGGATTATCTGAAATCCGATCCGGCCAATTAGTGCCTTGAAGCCCCTGAGCATTTCTCCCATGGCCTCGATCGATGCTTGCGGATTGATCGACATTCTTGTCATTTGTACAATGTCTGGCACTCCTTCCGGATACGGCGCCAGTTCTCCCGCCTCATCCAGTTTATAGAACTCCAGCATGCCCTTGTGGGCTAAAAGCGCTTCCGCCGCATCTCGTGCAGCGGGTACGCGCACCCGTTGCATTGCCAAGTAGTTCCAGAGTTTTCCACAATCCTCTGGCGTGAGCTTTTTCCAATCGGTCATTTTCGCCCGGAGATTAAACCAGTCCCCCTCGATCCTGCTCAAATACCCTTCGATCCTATTATCGCGAGTGCCATCGTCCCTGATCTGGGAATAATAATATCCTCTAAGCGCTACATTTTTTGGCCTAAGCCGAAGTGAGTTCTGAGGATCATCTTTGCGCCCCACCCAAAGATATCCGCCGCCGTCGCAAAAGCCTTCGAGATAAGTCTCGGGGACAAAGTGATGGCGCTTTGGTTCGTTGGGCCTGGCTTCCATTCTTCATCTATAGCCGAATGGCACGGCCGACAAATCGTCAATGCGTTCGACTTCGACCAAAGCTCCACCGGACCCGACCGACACCCTTGCCCCCTCCTCGCGCGCGGCTTAGCGTCCGCCCCCTAACCGGGGAGAATATCCAATGAAATCGGGTCCGTCGCTGATCGCCCTTGCGCTTGCCGTTGCCGCGCCTGCCGCCCTCCATGCCCAGGAAGCACCCACCGACAAGGCGAAGGCCGAAAAGCCCGCCGACGACATCATCCCCCAGATCCGCACCACCAAACTCTCCGGCACCTTCGGCGGACAGCGGATCAATTACGCCGCGACGATCGGTGAGACGATTATCAAGAACAAGGATGGCGTGCCCGAAGTTGCGGTTGTCACCACCTCCTACGTCAAGGAACCGCGCGATCCCGGCCGCCCGGTGACCTTCCTGTTCAACGGCGGTCCGGGATCGGGCACCGTGTGGTTGATGATGGGGGCGTTCGGGCCGAAGCGCGTTGCGATCCCTGGTACCGGGGTCGACGACGGCGCGCCGCCCTATCCGATCGTCGACAATCCCGACGCCTTGATGGACGTCACCGACGTCGTGTTCATCGATCCGCCCGGCACCGGTTTCTCGCACCTGATCGGCAAGGCCGACCCCAAGGATTATTACGGCGTCACCCAGGACGCCAAACTGGTGGCCGAGGTCATCCGCCGCTGGCTGAACGACAATGGCCGCTGGAACAGCCCCAAATATCTCGGCGGCGAAAGCTATGGCACGACGCGCTCGGCCGCGGTCGCCCACCAACTGATGAACGAGACCTACAACGACGTCGCGCTGAACGGCATCATCCTGATTTCGACCGTGCTCGATTTCGCGGCCGGCGCCGACACGCCGGGCAACGAACTGTCGCCGATCACCAACCTGCCCTCGATGGCGGTCACCGCGCTCTACCATGGCAAGGCGACCGGCGCGTCGCCCGAAGCCTTTGCCGAGGAAGCGCGGCAATGGGCGATCGGGCCGTATGCGACCGCGCTGCTGAAGGGCCAGAAATTGCAGGGCGAGGAACGCGCGGCGATCCGCCGCGAGCTGGCGCGCTTCACCGGCCTGTCCGAAACCTATCTCGACAGCGCCGACCTGCGCGTGACGCCCAGCCGCTTCTACAAGGAGCTGCTCCGCGACCGCGGCCTGACCGTCGGCCGCCTCGACAGCCGATACACCGGCAAGGATTATGACAGCGCCGGCGAAAGCCCCGACAACGACCCCAGCTTCTATGGCATCGACGCGAGCTACACCGCCGCGATCAACAGCTGGAGCCGCGACGGGCTGGGGTTCAAGACGGACCGCGAATATCAGTCGATCGGGCGCATCGGTGGCCAGTGGGACTGGCGGCTGGGCGACCGCGACACCAACGCGTATCTGAACGTCGCGCCGTATATCGGCCAGGCGCTGCGCGAAAATTCGGGGCTGCGGGTGCTCGTCGCGCAAGGCTATTATGATTTCGCGACGCCGTTCTTTGCCGCCGAATATGCGCTGTCGCGCACCGGCATCCCGCAGGACCGCATCAGCTATACCTATTATGGCGCGGGCCACATGATGTATATCCGCGACGAGGATCGCCGCCAGCTGTCCGAGGACGTGCGCGCGTTCATCCGGGCGCGGTGAGGAACGAGGGGCGCCCGCACGCGCCCCTTTCTGGTCAGCGAAGAACGCCTTTCGCCCCCATCACGCGAGCGTAAATGAGCAGGGCGAGGATGATCACCCATATGGTGAGCGTCACATACAGCGCGACATTCTGGAACAGCTCTCGGGTGGTCTCGCCTTGCAGGACATGCTGATACAGCGTCGATCCGGCGAGCCCGATGATCGAGAAAATAAAGGCAGTCACGGCGTGGCGGGACCGCATAAGCAACAGGAGCGACCCGATAAAGGCGCCGAAGCCGCCGACCGCCCAACAAATATCGGCCCATAGCGGCGCGCCGAGGATGAAGCTGCGCTGCGCCGCGGTCAACGGCGAGAGCCAGAATTCATTCTGCATGTTAGTCAATGTGAAGTCGGCGACCGGAAACGCGTTGATCAGTAAGGCTACGCCCCCGACCACCCACAGGTGCCACGGCGTCCGGACAGCTTGCGTCATCATAACTTCCCCCTCCAGAAGGACCGGGCGAAGCTATCATTTTTCACCGCCGCCAGCAATGCAGTGGTTTATGTTCGCAATACAGTCGCTTCCGGTGAACGCCGGGGGTTGGCAAGCGCGCGGCAAATCGCGATAGCGACGCGCATGTGCGTCGTCGCCCTCGCCTGGCAAGTCCACCCCGACTGGCCGCTGATCCTGATCGGCAACCGCGACGAATTTCACGAGCGACCGAGCGCGGCGCTGCACGCCTGGAACGACGGCAGCGGTATTTTCGCCGGGCGTGACCTGCAGGCGGGCGGCACCTGGCTGGGCACGCATCCGGCGAGCGGGCGGATCGTTGTCGTGACGAATGTGCGCGGCGCCCTCCCCGATCCGGCGAAGGAATCGCGCGGCGCGTTGGTGGTCGATCTGCTGCGCGGCACCGGATGCTTCGCCGATCCGGCAGAGGGTGATCTCGACCGTTTCAACGCGTTCAATCTGTTTGCGATGGGCGATGGCAAAGCGCGGTTGCTGACCAATCGCCCGCAATCCCAAATCTTGACGCTGGGCGCCGGAGTCCATGCGCTCGCCAACGAGCCGATCGACAGCCCCTGCCCGCGCGCCGAGCGCCTGCGCGCGGCACTGTCGGCGGTGATCGATGCGCGCGCCGACCCCGAAGGCTTGCTCGACACGCTGACTGCCGAGGGGGATCCGGCGCTGTTCCTGCGCGGCGACGTCTATGGCACGCGCGCGTCAACGCTGGTCGCGGTGGCGGCGGACGGCAGCGGGCAAATCATCGAGCGCCGATACGAAGCGGGCGGCCGTCCCGCTGGAACGACCGCCCTGAAATTTCGGATCGGCTAAGCCGGACGCGCTATTTCGGCGCGATGACCATCAGCATCTGGCGGCCTTCGGTGCGCGGATGCGCCTCGACCTTGGCGATTTCCGACGTCAGTTCGGCGACGCGCTGCAGCACGTTGAGGCCAAGCTGGGTGTGGCTCATCTCGCGGCCGCGGAAACGCATGGTCATCTTGACCTTGTCGCCTTCACCGAGGAAATCGAACACCTTGCGCATCTTCACATCGAAATCATGATCGTCGATATTCGGACGCATCTTGATCTCTTTGATTTCCTGCGTCTTCTGGCTCTTGCGTGCCAGGTTCGCCTTTTTCTGGGCTTCGTATTTATACTTGCCCACGTCGAGGAATTTGCACACCGGCGGATCGGCGTTGGGGGACACTTCGACCAGGTCCAGCCCGACCGATGCGGCCTGCTCGATCGCTTCGGCGGTCAGCATTACGCCCAGATTTTCGCCTTCCTCATCGATCACGCGGACCTTGGGGGAAGCGATGAATTCATTGTATCGCGGGCCATTCTTGGGCGGCATTCGGTCCATCGGGCGGCGAGTCGTGGGCGGTGGTATAGCTGTATCTCCTGGTCGTTGACGGGTGGCGCGCGGAATCGGTGCGATATTCGCACGCCCTGTCCATATAGTGAACGCTGGCGCGGCGTAAAGGCTGCGCTGCGCGGTTTTCGTCCGACTGTGGCGCCTATGCCACGCTTCGAGCGCTTACCATTTGGTCGGCGCGGGGTCGACGACGCGGAAACCGCCGGCGCCGACTTCGCTGACTTCCAGCGCCCGGATCGCGATGCCGCGGTCGTTGAAGCGGAAGATGCCGTCGATACCGCCAAAGCCGTCGGCAGCGAGCAGCCGGTTCACCGGGAAGTTGGTGCCGGGTTTCCAGTCGCGCGCGATCCGCACCGTCAGCAGCACCGAATCATAACCGAGGCTGGCCAGCCGATAGGGCGTGCGGCCAAAGCGGGTGCGATATTTGCTCGCCAGCTGGCCATACAGCCCGTCCGACACGCTGGCGAACCACGACCCGCGCATCGCCGGATTGCTGCCGAGCGACGCGTCGGTGTTCCACAGCTCGGTGCCCAAGATCTGCGCGCTGCCGGCGCCCTTGATCAGCGGCACCGCGCGCACCGCATTGCCGCCCGAATCGGCGATCAGCACCGCGTCGATCGCTCCGGCGTTGGCGATGCGGCGCGCTGCACCGGTGAGCGCCGCGGCGCTGCGGTCATAGCTTTCGACCGCGACCAGCGTGCCGCCGGCCTTGCTCACCGCGCTGCGAAACGCCGCGGCCGAGCGGTCGCCATAGACATTCTTGGGGACGAGCGCGCCGAAGCGCTGATGCCCCTTGCCGCGGGCAAAGGCGACGACGCGCTCGACCGACTGGCCGGGGACATAGCCCATGATGAAGACGCCATTGCCGGCGACGCCGGTGTCGTTCGAAAAGCTGATGACCGGGACTTTGGCGCCGCGCGCTACCGGCGCGACCGCGGCGACATCCTCGCTGAGCAGCGGGCCGAGGATCAGCTTGTTGCCGTCCGCCACCGCTTGCCGCGCCGCGGCGGCGGCGCCGAGCGCGGTGTCGTAGGTGGTGATGCGGACGCGTTCGGTGCGCGAATCGAGCAGGGCCATCGTCGTCGCATTGGCGATCGCGGCACCGACGTCGGCGTTGGCGCCGGTCTGCGGGACGAGCAGCGCGACGCGGTGGCGATCGGTGTCGGTCGGCAGGCCGGGACCGACGGTTTCGGGCGGCGCCTCGGGCGGCGGCGGCGCGACGGGGCCGCTCGATTTCGGCACGACCTGGCACGCGCCGAGCACCCCGACCATCGCCATCGTCGCGAGGCCGCGCAGCATTTGTCGCCGCGGCGACGCATTGTTTTGGCGCTGGCTGGCAGTTTCTGCCATTTTCGGCGTCATGCCGGATTCGATCATCACAAATTCTCCCTTGCCCGGACTCTATATCGTCGCGACCCCCATCGGCAACCTCGGCGACATCAGCGCGCGCGGTGCGGCGACGCTGGCACGCGCCGACGTGATCGCGGCGGAGGATACGCGGGTGACAGCGAAGCTGCTCGCGCACCTGAGTCTGCGGGTGCCGATGGTCCCCTATCACGATCACAGCGACGAACGGACACGCGCGACGCTGGTCGCCCGCATGGCCGATGAAATTGTCGTTCTGGTGTCGGACGCCGGCACCCCGCTGATTTCGGACCCCGGTTACAAGCTGGTGCGCGATTCACGCGCCGCCGGGCGCCACGTTACCACCCTGCCCGGCCCGTGCGCCGCGATCGCGGCGGTCACCCTGTCGGGGCTGCCCAGCGACCGCTTCCTGTTTGCGGGCTTCCTGCCATCGAAAGCCAAGGCGCGCGCCGATACGCTTGCCGAATTCGCCGGGCTGCGCGCGACGCTGATCTTCTACGAAAGCGGGCCGCGGCTCGCCTCGGCGCTGGCGGCGATGGCCGCCGGCCTCGGCGACCGCGACGCCGCCGTCGCGCGCGAGATCAGCAAGATGTTCGAGGAATGCGTCACCGGCACGCTGACCGGACTCGCCGCGCGCTACGCCGACGCGCCGCCGAAGGGCGAGATCGTCGTCGTCGTCGGCCCGCCGGGCGAAGCCGCACCCGAGCAGGCCGACGACGCGACGCTCGACACCGCGCTGCGCGACGCGATGGCCGACAAACCCGTCGCGCAGGCGGCGAAAGCGGTGGCCAAGCGCTTCGGCCTCGACCGCCACGCGATTTACGCCCGTGCCCTGACGCTCAAGGACCAGGATTGAAGCGCGCCGCCGCCGAGGCGCGCGGGCGCAAGGCCGAGCGCCGCGCCGCCTGGTGGCTGCGCCTGCACGGCTGGCGGATATTAGGCGAGCGGCTGCGCGTCGCGGCGGGCGAGGTCGATCTGGTCGCGCGGCGCGGCCGCACCCTCGCCTTCATCGAGGTAAAGTGGCGCGACCGGGCCGAAGACCTCGACCTCGCGATCGATCACTATCGTCTGCGCCGCGTCGCCGCGGCGGCCGAAATGCTCGTCCCGCGCTTCGCCCGGCCGCACGACGACATACGGATCGACGTGATGCTCCTTGCGCCGAAGCGATTGCCTCGCCATCTGGTCCACGTCTGGCAACCCTGAGGAATATGTGATGACCCTGCGCGCCGCCGTGCAAATGGACCCGATGGACGGCATCAATATCGCCGGCGACAGCAGCTTTCACCTGATCCTGAAGGCGCTCGACCGCGGTTATGCCCTCTATCATTACGACGTGCGCGGGCTGACGTGGGAGGCCGGGCGGCTGACCACGAAGGCGCACCCGCTGCTCGCAGCGAAGCGCGAAGCGGGGGCGCATTACCGGTTCGGCGACGAAATCACCCTCGACCTGGGCCGCGACGTCGATGTCGTGCTGATGCGGCAGGACCCGCCCTTCGACCTCGGCTACCTCACCGGCACCTGGCTGCTCGAGCGGATCGCGGGCGAGACCCTGGTGGTCAACGACCCTGTGTCGGTCCGCAACGCGCCCGAGAAGGTGTTCGTGCTCGATTACCCCGAATATATGCCGCCGACGATGGTGACGCGCGACCTCGACGCGGTGAAGGATTTCCAGGCGCGCCACGGCGCGGTCGTGATCAAGCCGCTCCACGGCAATGGCGGCAAGGCGGTGTTCCGTATCGACGCCGACGGTGCGAACCTGGGGGCGCTGGTCGAGCTGTTCGGGCAGGTGTGGCCCGAACCCTTCATGGTCCAGCAATTCCTGCCCAGCGTCAGCGAGGGCGACAAGCGCATCGTGCTGATCGACGGCGAGGTCGCCGGCGCGATCAACCGGAAGCCCGGCGCCGGCGAGTTCCGGTCGAACCTGGCGGTCGGCGGTTTTGCCGAAAAATCCGGGCTGACGCCGCGCGAGCAGGAAATCTGCGCCGCACTCGGCCCCGCGCTGAAAGAGCGCGGGCTGCTGTTCGTCGGCATCGACGTGATCGGCGGCGAATGGCTGACCGAAATCAACGTCACCTCGCCGACCGGCATCGTCGCGATCGACCGGTTCAACGACAGCGATACGGCAGGAATGATCTGGGACGCGATAAAGCGCCGGATCGGCTGACGCGATCCGCGCGTTACCCCTGCCATGACCGCATTCATCCTGAACCTGATCCAGAGCTGGGGCTATCTCGGCATATTCGTGCTGATGTTCCTCGAAAATGTGTTCCCGCCGATTCCGTCCGAGGTGATCATGGGGCTCGGCGGGATCGCGGTATCCAAGGGTCATTTCGATTTCTGGACCCTCGTCGCCGTCGCGGTGGCGGGAACAACGGCGGGCAATTGGGTGTGGTACGGCATCGGCCGTTGGATCGGTTATCAGCGGCTCAAACCCTTTATCGACCGCCACGGCCGCTGGCTGACGCTCGACTGGGCAGAGGTCGAACGGCTGCACGGCTGGTTCCTGAAACATGGCCCCGGCATTGTTTTTGTGGCGCGCTTCATGCCCGTCGCGCGGACGATGGTGTCGCTGCCCGCCGGGATGGTGAAGATGAACCAGGCGAAATTCCTGCTCTGGACCGCCGCCGGATCGACGATCTGGATCACCGCGCTGGCCGGCGCCGGAAACTGGTTCGGCGGCAAATTCGCCAACCTCGATGCGTTCGTCGGGCCGGTAGCGCTGGTCGCGATCGGGTCGCTGGTATTGCTGTATCTGTACCGGGTGATCACGTGGAAGCCGACGAACCTCAGCGAGAAATAGAACGGCCCCTGACCCCGTTCGTGTCGAGCGAAGTCGAGAAACGCGAAGGCACCCAAAAACGCAACGTCTCTCGACTTCGCTCGAGACGAACGGAAAGAGAAGAGCCCCTCTAAGCCCGCGGATGCGCGCTGCGGTAAATGTCGAGCAGATGCGCCGCATCGACCGCGGTGTACACCTGCGTCGAGGCGAGGCTGGCGTGGCCGAGCAGCTCCTGCAAACTGCGTAGATCGGCGCCGCCCGCGAGCAGATGCGTCGCGAAACTGTGGCGCAGCGCGTGCGGCGTCGTGCGTTCGGGCAGGCCGAGCGCGCGCCGCGCCGTGCGCACGCTGGCGCGGATCACGCCGGGCGCCAGCGGTCCGCCGCGCGCGCCGAGGAACAGCGGGCCGGCCTTGGCTATCGGATACGGACAGGCCTCGACATAGCGCGACACCGCCGCCGCGACCGCGGGCAGGATCGGCACGACGCGCGTCTTGCCGCGCTTGCCCGTCACCCGCAGCGTCTCGCCGAGCGGCAACACCGCGCCGGTCAGCGACAGCGCCTCGCCGATGCGCAAACCCGCGCCATAGAGCAGCAGCAGCAGCGCGAAATCGCGCGTGCCGGTCCAGCCCTGCCGCGCATTGTCCTCGACATCCTGCGCCAGCGCGAGCGCTTCGGCGGGCGCGACGGGGCGCGGCAGCCCCTTTTTGACCCGCGGCCCGCGCAGTTGCGGCACATGCGCGCCCGACCCGCCGACGAAGCGCAGGAAGCCGCGGAGCGCCGACAGCTCGCGCGCCGCCGACGCATTGCCCAGACCGTCGGCGCGGCGCGTCGCCAGATAGGCGCGCAGGTCGTTCGGGGTCAGCTTCGCCAGCATCGGCGCATCGACGGCGCCGCCGCGGTGTTCGGACAGAAAGGCGCAGAATCGTTCGGCGGTCGCGATGTACGCACGGCGGGTGTGTTCCGACCGGCGCTTCTCGTGCGCCAGATGGGCATCCCAGTCGCGGATCAGATCTTGCGCCAAATCATGTCCCCATTCCCGCTCGCATCGAGCGAAGTCGAGATGCCCATCGGCGCAGCGCAAGGTCGAGGGGTGTCTCGACTTCGCTCGACACCAACGGGTCTGGTGGGGTTTAGCCCGTAAGAACCACCTCGGAAAGGATGCTGTCGAGCAAGAGAATACCGTCATCGGTCACCGCCAGCCGGTCGCCCTCCACCCGCATCAGCCCCTGCCGCGCCAGCCGCGCCACCGCATCCGCATCGACGAACGCCGCGCGCGCCAGCCCGCTGCGCGCCTCGATCCGCGCCAGATCGATTCCTTCGGTCAGCCGTAGCCCCATCAGCATCGCCTCGGTCGCGCGCTCGTGCGGCGGCAGGTCGCTTTCGACCTTGAGCCCATGGCCGTTGCGCGCGACCGCCGCGATGAAATTCTCGGGCTTCTTGTGCCGCTCGGTCGCCTGTCCCAGCCGCCGCCCATGCGCGCCGGGACCGACCCCGGCGTAATCGGCGTAGCGCCAATAGGCGAGATTGTGGCGGCTTTCCTGCCCGACGCGCGCGTGGTTCGACACCTCGTAGCGCGGCAGCCCCGCGGCGCGCGTCATCGCCTGCGTCGCGTCGAACAGGTCGGCGGCGGCATCGCCATCGGGGATGGTGAGGTCGCCTTTCGCCGCCAGCGTCGCGAAGCGCGTGCCGGGCTCGATGGTGAGTTGGTACAGCGAGAGATGATCGGTCCCGAAGGCGAGCGCGCCCGCCAGTTCGGTTTCCCACGCCGCCATCGTCTGACCGGGGCGGGCATAGATGAGGTCGAAACTGACCCGTGCGAAATGCTCCTGTGCGGTCGCAATCGCGCGGCGCGCTTCATCGCCGCTGTGGGCGCGACCAAGAAATTCAAGCACTTGCGGATCGAAGCTCTGAACGCCGATCGACACGCGGTTGACCCCGGCCGCGGCAAGGTCGGCGAAATTGGCGACCTCGACCGAATTCGGGTTGGCCTCCAGCGTGATCTCGCAATCGTCAGCCAGCCCCCATTCGGCTTCCACCGCTGCAATCACCGCCGCGACGGTGGCAGGCGGCATCAGGCTGGGCGTGCCGCCGCCGAAGAAGATCGAGCCGACACGGCGATCCGGCAGCAGCGCCGCTTCATGCCGCAGATCGTCAAGCAGCGCACCCTGCCAAACCGTCTGATCGACGCTCTCGCGAACATGGCTGTTGAAATCGCAATACGGGCATTTCGACACGCAAAACGGCCAATGGACATAAAGGGCGAGCGGTTCGGCCATGCGGGGCGCCCTAGCCCCTTTCGTCATTCCGGCGAAAGCCGGAATCGCTCGCGGACTTTCCCCAAGGTCGATGGCGACCCCGGATCAAGTCCGGGGTGACGAAGTTACAGAGGTCAAAAAACCCCCGCGACCAGCTTGGCAAACGCATCGGCGCGGTGGCTGATCGCATGCTTCTCGGCCGGATCTATTTCGGCATAAGTCAGGTTGTTACCAGCCGGAACGAACACTGGATCGTAACCGAAACCGAGAAGCCCACGCGGCGGCCAGGTCAGGCTGCCTTGCGCACGGCCCTCGAACAGCTCGGCATGGCCATCGGGCCACGCGAGTGCGAGGGTGCAGACGAAGCAGGCACTGCGGTCGACGCCCGGCCCCTGCTCGGTCAGCAACCCTTCGACCTTGCCCATCGCCAGATACCAGTCACGGCCCTCTTCGCCTTCGAACCACTGCCGTTCGGCCCAGTCGGCGGTATACACGCCCGGCCGGCCGCCGAGCGCGGCGACTTCCAGCCCGCTGTCGTCGGCCAGTGCGGGCAGTCCCGCCGCCGACGCGCTCGCATGCGCTTTCAAGAGCGCGTTCTCGCGGAACGTCGTACCCGTCTCCTCGGGCTCGGGCAGGCCGAGGTCGCCCGCCGACACCGGCTCGATCCCGAAGGGCAAGAGCAGCGCCCGAATCTCGCGCACTTTGCCCGCATTGTGGCTGGCGATGACGAGCTTGCCGGGGGTCAGTTTGCGGTGGTTCATGGTACGTCGATCATCCGTCAATCTTGGCCGCCAATGTGGGCCTTAAACAGTTCCACGCGAAGACGCGAAGGCGCGAAGATGTTGCGTTGGCCGCGAAGCGGCTTTCTTCTTTCAACATTGCATCATGCCGCGCCGTTAAAAGGCGGATGGGGCCTGTCGGCCCGGACCTTCTTCTTCGCGTCTTCGCGTCTTCGCGTCTTCGCGTGAAACGAATCAATCCCGACCTATCGCCCCGTCGCCTTGTCCTGCGCCGCGAAAATCTCGGTGCAGCCGATGCGTGCCAGGCGCAGCAGCCGCAGCAGGCCTTCCTCGTCATAGGTCGCGCCCTCGGCGCTCGCCTGCACTTCGACGATCTGGCCGCGCCCGGTGAGCACGAAATTGCCGTCGGCCTCCGCCACCGAATCCTCGTCATAATCGAGGTCGAGCACCGGGGTGCCGTTATAAATGCCGCACGAAATCGCGCCGACCTTGTCGCCGATCGGGTCTTCGGCAATCAGTTTCGCCGCCAGCAGCTTGTCGACGGCGAGGCGCATCGCGACCCATGCCCCCGAGATCGACGCGGTTCGGGTGCCGCCGTCGGCCTGCAGCACGTCGCAGTCGATGACGATCTGGCGCTCGCCGAGCTTCTTCATATCGACGACGGCGCGCAAGCTGCGCCCGATAAGGCGCTGAATTTCCTGCGTGCGTCCCGACTGCTTGCCGCGCGCCGCTTCGCGATTGCCGCGGGTGTGCGTCGCGCGGGGCAGCATGCCATATTCGGCGGTGACCCACCCCGCGCCCTTGCCGCGCATCCAGCCCGGCACCTTTTCATCGACGCTGGCGGTGACCAGCACCTTGGTGTTGCCGAAGCCGACGAGGACGCTGCCCTCGGCATGGATGGTGAAGCCGGTTTCGATGGCGATGGAGCGCATCTGGTCGGGGGCGCGGCCGGAAGGGCGCATGAATGATCCTTTCGATGGGTGATGGCCGTGGCGCATAGGCCGCCGCCGTCACGCGCTCAAGCGCATCCTGAAAAATTCGAGGATTTCATTGCGCGCCTGGACCGTCGGCTGGCCCGCTTCGTCGATCAGGTGGATCGTCACCACGCTATGCGGGTTTTTCATCGGGCTGTCGGGGTTGGCGGCGCTGTCGGGCAGCACGCGACCGATGAAGCGGTCGCCGAGCGCATCTTCATACGCCGCAAAGCGCGCGGCCTTGCAATATTTGTCGCCCGCGAAGCGGTAGGCGAGGACGGTCAGGTCTTCGGCGTCCATCCGCGCCTTCACCGCCGCCAGTTCGTCGGGCGCGATATGCATGCCGGCGGGATTGTTGAGCGGCAGCGAGGGCTGCGCCAGCACCGGCGCGAGCACGGATGGCTCGAGCATCATCGACAGCGCGAAATTGCCGGTGAAGCACATGCCGATCGCGCCGACGCCCGGCCCGCCGCATTCCAGGTGCGCGAACGCCGCGAGCGCGCGCAGCCACTGCGTCGCGGGCGAGCTTTCGTTGGCTTGAAAGGCGCGGAACTGGCGGCTGATGCAGCCGCCGATCATCGTGAACAGCATCCGCGGCGCCCGCGGCACCGCGCCGTCCTTCCCGAAGATATGCGGCATATAGACGGTGAACCCGGCATCCGCGACCCAGCGCGCGAAGCGCGCGACATGCGGGCTGATCCCCGGCATCTCGGTCATCACGATCACCGCCGGGCCGCGGCCCATCGTATAGACGCGGTGCTTGCGGCCGAGCAGCGCGATATCGCGATGGTCGAAATCGTCGAGCGGGTCGTCCTGGTCGAGCGGGCGTGCGGTCATGATCTTCTCCCCAGGCGGAGAGGCTAGCGGCGATCCGGCGTAACGCAATCCTCCCTGTGGCGAAGCCATGGGGAGGTGGCAGCGCGAAGCGCTGACGGAGGGGCTTTGGCGCTGCCGTTGCCGCCCCTCCACCCCTCGCTTCGCGAGCGGTCCCCCTCCCCATGGCTGCGCCACAGGGAGGATCATACGCTTGCCCCAGCCCCTACGCATCCCTAAATCCTCCCCATGACCACCCCGCCGATCACCGAGTTGACCCTGCGCGCCCGCGACGTGTTCCGGCTGGTCGTCGACGCCTATCTGGAAACCGGCCAGCCGGTCGGGTCGCGCACCCTGTCGAAACTCGCGACGCTCAACCTGTCG
The DNA here is from genome assembly GCF_050916055.1 of Sphingopyxis sp. Lineage (GTDB taxonomy): Bacteria > Pseudomonadota > Alphaproteobacteria > Sphingomonadales > Sphingomonadaceae > Sphingopyxis. The sequence goes on along the minus strand of NZ_CP051527.1, from coordinate 788,144 downwards.
CCGGCGTCGATCCGCAATGTGATGCAGGATCTGGAGGAGTTCGGGCTGCTGTCGAGCCCGCACACCAGCGCCGGGCGGATGCCGACCGAGCAGGGGCTGCGCCTGTTCGTCGACGGGATGATGCAGGTGGCGCAGCCCAGCGCCGAAGATCGCGCCCAGATCGAGGCTTCGCTCGCCGACGCCGGGCCGATCGAAAGCGCGCTGGCGCAGGCGACGTCGGCGCTGTCGGGGCTGTCGGCTTGCGCCGGGCTGGTCCTGGTCCCCAAGCATGAGCGGGTGCTGAAACAGGTCGCCTTCGTGCCGCTGTCGGCCAGCCAGTCGCTCGTCGTGCTCGTCGCCGCCGACGGTGCGGTCGAAAACCGCGTCATCGACTTGCCCCCGGGGCTGAACCCCTCGGCGCTGGTCGAGGCGGGCAATTATATCTCCGCCATGCTCGGCGGGCTGACGCTGACCGAGGCGATGGCACGGGTGCGCCGCGAGATCGAGGCCGAACGGATCGCGATCGACCGCGCCGCGCAGGACCTGGTCTCGCGCGGGCTGGCGCTGTGGTCGTCCGACGGCGCCGACCGCCCGGTAATGATCGTGCGCGGCCAGGCGAACCTGCTCGACGACAATGCGGTCGGCGACCTCGACCGGGTGCGGCAGTTGCTCGACGAACTCGAAACCAAGCAGGACATCGCGCAGCTGCTCGACAGCGCGCGCGAGGGCAGCGCGACGCGCATTTTCATCGGGTCGGAGAATAAGCTCTTCTCGCTGTCGGGATCCTCGGTTATCGCCGCGCCCTACCGGGGTTCGGACGGCCGCGTCGTCGGCGTCGTCGGGGTAATCGGCCCGACGCGCTTGAACTATGCCCGCATCGTTCCCATGGTGGATTTCACCGCCCAATCGCTCTCCAGACTGATACGATAGGTTTATGACGAACACTGACAATGACACGCCCGTCGACGACGCGCCGACCCCCGAAAACGCGGCCGCCGAGGCCGACGCGACCGAAGCGCCCGAGGGCGCGAACGACGAAGCCGCGCGGCTCGCCGAACAGGTCGCCGCGGTGCAGCAGGACCTGCTCTACGCCCGCGCCGAAACCCAGAACGTCCGCCGCCGCGCCGAAAAGGAAGTCGCCGACGCGCACGCCTATGCCGCGACCAAGTTCGCGCGCGATATTTTGTCGATCGCCGACAATCTCGGCCGCGCGCTCGCCGCGCTCAGCGACGAACAGCGCGCCGACGAGGCGATCAAGCCGCTGGTCACCGGACTGGAAGCGACCGAGCGCGAGCTGATGAGCGTGTTCGAACGCCACGGCATCACCCGCATCGCCTCGGTCGGCCTGCCGCTCGACCCCAACCAGCACCAGGCGATGCTCGAAATCCCCAGCGACAAGGACCCCGGCACGATCGTGCAGGAAATGCAGGCGGGCTATATGATGAAAGACCGGCTGCTGCGCCCCGCGATGGTCGCGGTGGCGAAAGCGGCGGAGTAGCCACATCCTCCCCTCCCTTTACGGGAGGGGATACAGGGGTGGGTGCCGCGGCGCGTCTGCGCCGCAAAAGAATTCGCGACTTAGAGGTTGGAGACAGAGTCTCTTGGCGCGCAAGCGCGCCAGCCCCCTCTCCCGCTGCGACTAGCCAGCAAGCTGGCAAGTCTCGCCGCCCTCTCCCGCAAGGGGAGAGGGGAAACCAATCACGCCGCTTTGCGCATCTTCAGCAGCTTCTTCAGCACCATCTCGCGCTTCAGCCGCGACAGATGGTCGATGAAGAGGATGCCCTCCAGATGGTCATGCTCGTGCTGGATGCATGTCGCCATCAGTCCGGTCATGCGCTCGCTGTGATGCTTGCCGTCCGCGTCCTGCCAGTCGACAGTGACCTCGGCGGGGCGCGTCACATCGGCATATTGTTCGGGGACCGACAGGCAGCCTTCCGAATAGACGCTATGCTCCTCGCTCTCGTCGGAAAAGACGGGGTTGATGAAAACGCGCGGCTCGCGGATCACCTTCTTGCCCTCTTCATCCTCGGGATCGGGTTCCTGCAGGTCGATCACCAGGATGCGCTTGGGCACCCCGATCTGGATCGCGGCCAGCCCGATGCCGGGGGCGTCGTACATCGTCTCGAACATATCGGCGACGAGCTGCTTCAGCTCGGCATCGAAGGTCTCGACGGGCTTGGAAATGACGCGCAGCCGGGGATCCGGCGTCTCTATGATGGGTAAAAGGGCCATGGGGTGCAGGTATGTTCGCGCAGGCGTTGGGTCAAGGGGGGCTAGCGTTTGCGCCGCCGCTTCGCTTTCAACGCGCTTTCACTGTCAGCATATTCAGTCGGCAGCTCAAATTTCCCGATTCGGTCGTAGTGGCGCGCATTCTTAGCCGACTGGGCTTTCATCATGCGCAGGCCCCGCCAGATCGAAAACATCGTCCAAACGATAGCCCACGTCAGTAGCGGCGCTAATCGCACGATCCGTTCGTGCGGCGTGTTCCCGCCGACGAAAGGAGCGATCATGGCAATTGGCACTATGGCCGGTACGAGCATGACACCCATCATCCGGCTAGCGGTATCGCCAATGCCGTGATCCACCCATTTGCGAATTTTGATATAAACTCGACGAAGCTCCGAGTTCAACCCACCGGCCTTCTCGCCCTAAGCGCCTGCGCCAACGTCCCCTCGTCCAGATAATCCAGCTCACCGCCAACCGGCAAGCCATGCGCCAGCTGCGTCAGCCGCACTGGATAACCCTCCAGCCGCTCGGCCAGATAATGCGCCGTCGTCTGCCCCTCCAGCGTCGCGTTCATCGCCAGCACGACCTCGTCGATGCCGCCCGCGGCGACGCGCGCGACCAGGGCGTCGATCGCCAGATCCTGCGGGCGGATGCCTTCCAGCGCCGACAATCGCCCACCCAGCACATGATATTTGCCGGGAAACAGCCGCGACTTGTCGAGCGCCCACAGGTCCGACACCTCTTCGACGACGCACAAGGACCGCGCATCGCGGCGCGGGTCGGCGCAGATCGCGCAGGGATCGTGGGTGTCGACATTGCCGCAGATCGTGCAGGTGACCAGCCGTTCGGACACCGTCGTCAGCGCCGCGAGCAGCGGCACGAACGCACTCTCGCGCTTCTTCATCAGATGTAGCACCGCGCGCCGCGCCGACCGCGGGCCGAGGCCGGGGAGCCGGGCGAGTTGCTGGACGAGGGCTTCGATTTCGGTGGAGGCCATGACGGGGTGGTAGTGGGTGTGCTTGGGATGCACAATATTCCCTGTGTTCCTGCGAAGGCAGGAACCCATCTCCGGTCGGCACAACCTGGCACGGTACGGTGATGGGCCCCTGCCTTCGCAGGGGCACGCTGCGCCAAGACTTGAATGTCGCGCCGCGCTCCGCCAAAGCCCGCACCCATGCGCATCGCCTTCATGGGAACGCCGCCCTTTGCGGTGCCGACGCTCGCCGCGCTCCACGCCGCGGGGCACGAGATTGCGGCGGTCTATAGCCAGCCCCCCCGCCCCGCCCAGCGCGGCAAGAAGGTGCAGCAGAGCGCGGTGCACGACTGGGCCGACGCGCACGGCCTGCCCGTGCGCACCCCCAAAAGCCTGAAGAGCGCCGAGGAACAGGCCGCCTTCGCCGCGCTGAACCTCGATATCGCGATCGTCGCGGCGTACGGCCTGATCCTGCCGCAAGCCATATTGGACGCCCCGCGCGCGGGCTGCCTCAACGTCCATGGCTCGATCCTGCCGCGCTGGCGCGGCGCGGCGCCGGTGCAGCGCGCGATCCTGGCCGGCGATGCTGAGACCGGGGTGACGATCATGCAGATGGACGCCGGGCTCGACACCGGCGCGATGCGGCTGATCGGACGCACCCCGACGGGCGGCAAGACCGCGGGCGACCTCACCGACGAACTCGCCGGCATAGGCGCGGCAATGATGGTGCAGGTCCTGAACAACCTCGCCGCCTTCGCGCCCGAGCCGCAGCCCGAGGACGGCGTCACCTACGCCGCCAAGATCGACAAGAGCGAGGCGCGGCTCGATTTCCTGGTCAGCGCGGTGCAGGTCGAACGGCAGGTGCGCGCGTTCAACCCGGTGCCGGGGGCGTTTTTCGAGCTGGAGAGCGAGCGGTACAAGATTTTGGCGGCCGAGGTTGTGCATCCGGGCGAGACGGTCGCCGGCGCCGCGCCGGGCGTCACGCTCGACGATGCGCTGACCATCGCGTGCAACCCCGGCGCGATCCGCGCGACGCGGATGCAGCGCGCGGGCAAGCCCGCGATGGACGCCGCCGAACTGCTGCGCGGGCGCGGGATTCCAGCGGGGACGCGGCTGGCATGAAGGAGCCTCCTATCCTCCGTCACCCCGGACTTGATCCGGGGTCCACTGCGGCGCTGAAGTCATGGACCCCGGATCAAGTCCGGGGTGACGAGCATGGGCGTATGGGGCCGCCATGACCCGCTTTGCCCTCACCATCGAATATGACGGTCGCCCCTATATGGGCTGGCAGCGGCAGGCGCATGGCCCCAGCGTGCAACAGGCGATCGAGGAGGCGATCCACCGTTTCACCGGCGAGGCGGTGCAGGTGTTCAGCGCCGGGCGCACCGACGCCGGGGTGCATGCCATCGCGATGCGCGCGCATGTCGACATCGCCAAGCCGCTGACCCCGTTCAAGCTGACCGAAGCGCTCAACGCGCAGCTCCGTCCGGCGCCGATCGCGGTGCTCGCGGCCGAGGTCGTCGCCGACGACTGGCACGCGCGCTTCGCCTGCACCGGCCGGGCGTATGAATATCGTATCGTCAACCGCCGCGCGCCGCTGACGTGGGACAAGGGGCTGTCGTGGCAGGTTGTGCGGCCTTTGGATGCGGGCGCGATGCACGCGGCGGCGCAGCATCTGGTGGGCTTGCACGATTTCACCACCTTCCGCTCGGCGCATTGCCAGTCGCAAAGCCCGGTCAAGACGCTCGATAAACTGACCGTCAGCCGCCACGGCGAGGAGATCATCGTCGAGGCCGCGGCGCGCAGTTTCCTCCACCACCAAGTGCGCTCGATGGTCGGCTGCTTGGCCATGGTCGGTTACGGAAAATGGTCGGCGCGCGACCTGAAGGCGGCGCTCGACGCGGCGGACCGGGGCGCGCTGGGGCTGAATGCGCCGCCGGATGGGCTGTATTTCGTCGGGGCGACCTATCCCTGACAATCACCACACTTCGTCGCCCCGGACTTGATCCGGGGTCCATGACGTCCACGCGGCGATGGATGCCGGATCAAGTCCGGCATGACGAAAGAAGAGCGCGCAACGAAAAAGGGCGGCCCTTTCGGACCGCCCTTTTTCGTTGTCGCTATGACCTCAACTCAGAGAGCTTTTTCGGCGTAATAGAGCGGCGCATGTTCGTTGAGGATCTGCAGGATCTTCGCCTGCGCCGTCTTTTCGTCGCTTTCTTCCATCGCACCCAGTTCACGCGCGAGGCGGCTCGATGCGGCTTCGAAGATCTGGCGTTCCGAATAGCTCTGCTCGGGCTGGTCATCGGCGCGGAACAGGTCGCGGGTCACTTCGGCGATCGACACCAGGTCGCCCGAATTGATCTTCGCTTCATATTCCTGGGCGCGGCGCGACCACATGGTGCGCTTGACCTTCGGCTTGGTGGTCAGCACCTGCAGCGCTTCCTTCAGCGTCTTGTCCGACGACAGCTTGCGCATCCCCACGCCTTCGGCCTTGTTCGTCGGCACGCGAAGCGTCATTTTTTCCTTTTCGAAGCGCAGGACATAAAGTTCGAGCTGCATCCCGGCGATTTCCGATTTCTGCAACTCGATGACGCGCCCCACGCCATGTTTGGGATAAACGACATAATCACCGACTTCGAACAAGAGCGTGTTCACGGACATGCAAATTCCTTTTTCTGTGCCTTGACGCTGTTCTGAAAGTGCGACAACACCGGCGCATCCCGCCCTCGATGCGAGGGGGATCAGCATTCGGTCGGCGCTAGCCAGTCAGAGTGACAAGGGATATGGCTCCATCGGAACACCGAAAAGCGCCCCAGCCCGGCGACGGGAAGAGGCAGAGTGTCGGTGCGTTGTTATTTATTATAACAGATTCGCAACAAAATTGCCACCCCTGCACGGAAATGCGCGGGCGCGCGCCTTGACGGCGCTTCGGGGTCGTTTCAGGCTGGGACAATGTTGATGATGGGAGCATGCGATGCAGGATCAGGTCTGGTGGGTTACGGGGGCATCGTCGGGGATCGGCGCGGCGCTGGCGCGAGACCTTTCAGCCCGCGGCGCCCGTCTGATCCTGTCGGGCCGCAATGTCGCGGCGCTCGAAACAGTGGCGAAGGATTGCGGCCCCGGCACGATGATTCTGCCCTTCGAGGCGACCGATTATGCCGTGCTGCCGACGATGGTCGAGGAGGCGTGGAATTGGTGCGGGCGCATCGACGGGCTGGTCAACAACGCCGGCATCTCGCAGCGCAGCCTGGCGGTCGAGACCGACTTTTCGGTCTATGAAAAGATCGTCGCGGTCGACCTGCTCGCCCCGATCGCGCTGACCCAGCACCTGCTGCCGCGGATGATCGCCGCCGGCGGCGGGCAGATCGTCGCGATCTCCAGCGTCGCGGGCATCGCCGGGGTTCCCTTGCGCAGCGCCTATTGCGCCGCGAAGCACGGGCTGATCGGTTACCATGACAGCGTGCGCGCCGAGAATGAGCATCTCGGGCTCAAGGTCCTCGTCGTCGCCCCCGGATCGATCGCGACCAATGTCAGCCGCAACGCGCTCAACGCCGACGGCAGCGTCCGCGGGGAGAGCGACAAGACGATCGACAACGGCCTGTCGCCCGGCTTTGCCGCGACGCAGATCCTCGACGCGGTGGCGGCAGGGACGCGCGAACTGGTGGTCGCCGAGGGCGCCGAAGCCGCGATCGCAGCGCTGCGCCGCAGCGACCCCGACGCCTTGTTCGACCGGATGAGCGGGATGGTGCAGGCGGGCTACGCCGCGCAGATGAAGGCGGGCCGCGCGGATTAGGTCCGCGCGGCCCGCATCATCGCTTACGCGCCGAAGTTGAAGTTCGCGATCAGCGGATCGGGCGCCGGCTTCTTCGCAAAATCGCCATCCGAGGGCACATAGGCGGGGTTGAAGCGTTCGAGCCAGTTCGACGCGCCGCCCAGCCATTCCACCCGCTCTTCCTTGGTGAAATAAATGCCATAGTGGCCGTTCCTCGGCTGCTCGATATATTCGAAGTCGGTGCCCTTCTGCTTGCCGCTGCCGCGCAGGCGCGACACCAGGGTGCGCGCCTGGGCGATCGGCACGCGCGGGTCGCGCACGCCGTGGACGACCAGGATCGGCGCCCATTTGCCGTCGGTGTTGCGCGCCGGCGACACGTCGGTCAGCGAGGTCGCCCCCTTGGCCAGATAATTGGCGCCGAACGAACCGAGATAGCCTTTGTCGTAATCGCGCATCATCGGCAGGTCATACACCCCGGCGCCGGCGATCGTGCAGCGCCAGCGCGCGGCATCGCGCTGCGCGGCGCGGGCGGCGGCATAGCCGCCATAGGACCAGCCCATCACGCACGCGCGCTTGGCATCGACGACGCCCTGCGCGGCGAGATGATCGACGACATCGTTGAGGTCGTCCTGCATCCGGGTGCCGAAGCCGTCCGACCGCCCCGCCTTGACGAAGGCGTTGCCGTAACCGCCCGAGCCGCGATAATTGGGCTGGACCACGACATAACCCTGTTCGGCGATCGTCTGTGCCCACTGGTCGTAGGCGGCATAGTCGCGAACCCCGTAAGGGCCGCCATGCGCCAGCACGACGACCGGCAGATTTTTCTGCCCGGCGCGCAGCCGCGGGGTGGTCAGCACCGCCTCGATCTCGAGCCCATCGCTCGCCTTGTAACGGATCGTTTTGACCGGGTTGAGCTTGCCGTCGCCCAGCGTCTCGCTGGCGTGGCCGATCAGCGCGAACTTGCCGCTTTCGACGTCGTAGAGATAATAGCTGCCGATCTGCTCGGGGCTGGCCATCGACACCACCAGCTTCTTGTCGCCATCGTCGCTGCTGACGATCACCGCATTGCCCTCGCCGAAATCCTCGGCGAGGAACTTCTGGATCGTCGCCAGCCGCTCGTCGGTGAATTTGCGGCGCATGCGGTCGGTCGCATAGGCATAGCCGACGATGCCGTCGCGATCCTCGTTCGGGATCGCGGTGGCGACGTCGTAACCAGGCATCGAGAACAGCTTTTCGCCGATCGTCATCGTCGCCAGATTCGCCTTGTAGATCGCGCGATAGCCTTCGTGATTGCTCGACACGATCGCCATGTCGGGTTCGTCGAGGAACACGATCGGCTGGATGCCCGTCCCGGTGAAATCCTTGTCGATGACCTTCTGCACGGTGCGGAAATTCTCGCCCGGACCCGAGCGGTAGAGATAGCGCGCCTCGCCGGTGTCGCGGTCGGAGCCGAAGCCCATACGCACGACGCCCTTGCCGTCGGCCGCCCAGCCGCCGACAACCGGGTTGGTGCGCTGGACGGTCTCCAGCACCTTGCCGGTCGCGACGTCGACCCAGTCGACCTGATAGCTGAACATCTTTTCGGTATCGCCGTCGTCGATCTGGCGGGCGAGCAGGATGCGCTTCTTATCCTTGTCGATGTGCAGGATATTCGACGCGTCGGCGGTCGCCTGATCCCACGCCAGCGGGTGGGTCTCGCCGGTTTGCGTGTCATAGGCGGCCAGTCGGCCGATATCGACACGCTGGCCGAACTGCGCGATGAATTCGCGCGAGGCCAATTCCAGGATCAGATAGCGGTCGTCGACCCAGCGATAGCTGGTCACGTCGCGCTGGCCGGCCTCTTTGAACGTCGACGCGCGCGCAAAGATCTGCGGGCTTGAACCCGGTTTGGTCAGGTCGAGGATGGCGTAGCCGAACTCGTTTCCGGCGCCCAGCGTCATCGCGATCTTGGTGCCGCCGGGCGACATCTGCAGGTCGCTCATCAGCGGCAGCGCGGCGAGCGTGTCGAGCTTGACCTTCTCGGCCACCGGCTTGCCCGGCGTCGCCTGGGCCTGCGCCTGCGCCGGCAGCAGCATCGCCGACGCCATCAACGCGGCCGCGAACATCGTCTTCCCCATCATATTCTCCATATTCCGCCGCGCATCGCTGCGCCGCAACCCTCTGGCATTCGGGCGGATTGCCCGTGCCTTCCCTGTCCGCCAGCCTATGAAAGCTGCGACGGGTTGGCAACAAAGTAAGTTAAAGCGAAACAGAAAGGCCCCGCCGGATTGCTCCGACGGGGCCTTTGTTCGTTCGCAGGCGGCTGTCGCCCGCCGATGGTGCGGCTTACGCCGCGAGTGCCGCGAGGAGCAGGATCGCCACGATGTTGGTGATCTTGATCATCGGGTTGACCGCCGGACCCGCGGTATCCTTGTACGGATCGCCGACGGTGTCGCCGGTCACCGCGGCCTTATGGGCCTCGCTGCCCTTGCCGCCGTGGTTGCCGTCTTCGATATACTTCTTCGCATTGTCCCATGCGCCGCCGCCCGAGGTCATCGAGATGGCGACGAACAGTCCGCCGACGATGACGCCGAGCAGGAGGGCGCCGAGCGCTTCGAGCGCCGCGACCTGCCCCGCCACCGACAGGATGACGAAGTAGACGACGATCGGTGCCAGCACCGGCAACAGCGACGGGATGATCATTTCCTTGATCGCCGCCTTGGTCACCAGATCGACCGTGCGCGCATAATCGGGCTTCGACTCATAGGTCATGATGCCGGGATTGTTCTTGAACTGGTCGCGAACATCCTTGACCACCTCGCCCGCCGCGCGGCCGACCGCGGTCATGCCCATCGCGCCGAACAGATACGGCAGCAATGCGCCGAGCAGCAGCCCGACGATGACATAAGGCGACGACAGCGAGAAGGTCAGCGGCTCGGTCAGCCCCAGCTTCGCCGAATATTCGGTGATATCGGCGGTGTAGGTGCCGAACAGCACCAGCGCCGCCAGACCCGCCGAACCGATCGCATAGCCCTTGGTCACCGCCTTGGTCGTGTTGCCTACGGCGTCGAGCAGGTCGGTCTTTTCACGCACCGAATCATCGAGCCCCGCCATTTCGGCGATGCCACCGGCGTTGTCGGTGACCGGACCATAGGCGTCGAGCGCAACGACCATGCCGGCCAGCGCCAGCATCGCGGTCGCCGCAAAGGCGATGCCGATGATACCCGCGAGCAGATAGGCGATGATGATGCCGGCACAGATCACCAGCGTCGGCAGCGCGGTCGATTCCAGGCTGATCGCCAGCCCCTGGATGACGTTGGTGCCGTGGCCGGTTTCCGATGCTTTCGCGATCGAGCGCACCGGGCGATAGTTGGTCCCGGTGTAATATTCGGTGATCCAGATGATCAGCCCGGTGATGACCAGGCCGAGCAGCGAGCAATAGAACAGGTCCATGCCGTTGAAGGTCGTGCCGACCACATCGGTGGTCATGTCGCCCCGCAGGATATAGCTGGTCGAGAACCAGATCGCCGGGATCGACAGCACCGCGGTGACGAGGAAGCCCTTGTACATCGCGCCCATGACGTTGGTGCCGCTGCCGAGACGGACGAAATAGGTGCCGATGATCGAGGTGATGATGCAGACGCCGCCCATCAGCAGCGGCAGGCTCATCAGCGGCACGAGCATGTCGCCCGCACCCTTCAGCAGCAGCGCCATCAGCACCATGGTGGCGCCGACGGTGACGACATAGGTTTCGAACAGGTCGGCGGCCATGCCGGCGCAATCGCCGACGTTATCACCGACGTTATCGGCGATCACCGCGGGATTGCGTGGGTCGTCTTCGGGGATGCCGGCCTCGACCTTGCCGACGAGGTCGGCGCCGACGTCGGCGGCCTTGGTAAAGATACCGCCGCCGAGACGCGCGAAGATCGAGATCAGCGAAGCACCGAAGGCGAGCGCGACGAGCGCGTCGACGACGGTGCGATCCTCACCGCCGACGGTGAACCCGCCGGGGCCGATCAGATACCAGAAAAAGACCGAGATCGCGAGCAAGGCGAGCCCCGCCACCAGCATGCCGGTGATCGCGCCGGCGCGGAACGCCATGGTCAGGCCGGCCTGGAGGCCGGTCTGCGCCGCAGCCGCGGTGCGGACGTTCGCCTTCACCGAGATGTTCATGCCGACGAAACCGGCAACGCCCGACAGGACGGCGCCGATAACGAAGCCCGTCGCCGAAATCGGGCCGAGGAACAGGCCGACGAGGATGGCGACGACGACGCCGACGATGGCGATGGTGCGATATTGGCGGCCCAGATAGGCCTTGGCGCCTTCCTGGATCGCCGCGGCAATTTCCTGCATCTTTTCATTACCCGCCGAGGCGCTGAGCACCTGACGCGAGGTAATGAAGCCATAGAGCACGGCGATAAGGCCGCACGCTATCGCGATCATAACCGGATCAATCATGAATTTCCTTCCCCTAGAACGGGGCGGAGCCAGGTGAACAATCGAGCACGTCCGACTTACGATTGCCGGTTCGCCCTCTCCCCTGATGCGACCGCCCCTGAATTTGGACGCCGCGTTATGGGAAGAAAGAATGCCAAGGGCAACCCCGGTTTTTCGGCACTTTTATAACGGTTTTGCGTCAATGCTTGAAACCGAGACGCGCGGGCAGCGCGATGCGCTGGGCGCGGTGCGTCAACACCAGCCCCTCGCCCACCCCGGCATGGCCGATCGGCGTCGCGGCGATGTTCAGCGCCGCGGCGATTTCGCGGATCGCCGCCGCCGCACCGGGATCGGCGGCAAACAGCAACTGATAATCGTCGCCCGCGCTCGCCGCCGCGAGGCGCGTATCGACGACATCGGGGCGCACCGCGAGCAAGGCCGCCGCCAGCGGCACCGCCTCCAGCATCAGCACGAACTCGCACCCGCTCACGTCGGCCATCCGCTGCGCGTCGATCAGCAGCCCGTCCGACACATCCATCATCGCGTGGACGTGGGGCGTAACCGCCTGTCCAAAGGTGAGTTGCGGCTGCGGGCGGCGGTAGGCGGCGAGGCAGGTTTCGTTCGGATCGACCTGCCCCAGCCGCATGGCGAGTCCCAGCCCGGCGCTACCGATCGATCCGGTGACCCACAGCTGGTCGCCCGGTCTGGCGCCGCCACGCGACGGCGCTCCGCCCGGCGGCGCGCGGCCGATCGCGGTCAGTCCAAAGCTGCGCGGCGCCCCCGCCGGCACGCGCACCGTATCGCCGCCGAGCAGGATGACGCCGAAGCGGCGGAGTGCGAGGTCGAGCCCCTCGACAAATGCGGCGTCCCATTGATCATCGCCCAGACTGTAGCCGACAAGCACCCCGACCGGCGCCGCGCCCTTGGCCGCAAGGTCGGACAGATTCACCGCGACCAGTTTCCACGCGACGTCCTGCGGGGTGTCGTCGGGCAGGAAGTGAATGCCCTCGACGATCATGTCATGCGTGAGAACCAACCCTTCCCACTCGGCAGCATCGTCCATCAGCCCGCGCGCGGCGGGATCGGTCGCGATGGCGCGCAGGCGGGCGATGAAATCGGTTTCGGACATGGCAGCGAGCTTAGGTGATACCGATGCGGTATAAAAGATACCGTTCGATCCTCCCTGTCGCGCAGCGATGGGGAGGTGGCAGCCCGAAGGGCTGACGGAGGGGCTTTGGCGCTACCGTCGCGGCCCCTCCACCCCTTGCTTCGCAAGCGGTCCCCCTCCCCATGGCTTCGCCACAGGGAGGATCAAGCTATTTCGCCCGCACATCCTTGCCGATCGCATCGAGCAGCCCGTTGGCAAACCCCGCCTCGCGGCCGTCGAAAAACGCTTTCGCGACATCGACATATTCGCTGACCACCGCGCCGACCGGCACGTCGCCGCGCGCGATCAGTTCATAGGCGCCGGCGCGCAAAATGGCCTTCATCGTGCGGTCGAGCCGCTCGAGCGACCAGCCGCTGGCCAGCCGCGCGACGATCGCCGCGTCGATCTCGTCGGCCCGCGCCAGCGTGCCCTTCACGATGTCGTCGAAAAATTCGGTGTCGGCGCCGGCATATTCGGCGTCTTCGATCGTCGCCCCGATGCGGTGCTGGTGAAATTCGTGGATCAGCTTGGCGACCGGGGTCGCCTCCATCTCGTGCTGATAGAGCGCCTGGACGGCGGCGAGACGGGCGGCGGAGCGGGACTGGGAGCGTTTGTTCATGGTTCTTTTCTTAGCTGAGACGCTGGCTGACCGATAGCGCATGCGCGGGCAGCCCTTCGGCGCCAGCGAGCGCGACTGCGGCGGGACCGATCGCGGCCAGGCTCGCATCGTCGAGCGCGAGGAAGCTGGTGCGCTTCATGAAGTCGCCGACCGACAAGCCGCTGGAAAATCGCGCGCGGCGGCCGGTGGGCAACACATGGTTGGGACCGGCGACATAATCGCCGATCGCCTCGGGAGTCTGGCGTCCGAGAAAGACCGAACCGGCATGGCGCACCTTGGCGAACAGCGCGTCGGCCTCGGCGGCATCGACCGCGAGTTCGAGATGTTCGGGGGCTAGCCGGTCGCAAAGCGGGATCGCGTCGGCGAGGCTCGGGACGACGATGATCGCGCCGTTGGCATCCCAGCTTTGGCGCATCGTCGCCGCGGTGCTCAGCGTTGGGATAATCGCATCGACCGCCGCGGCGACGGCATCGGCAAAGGCCGCGTCGTCGGTGAACAGGATCGACTGGCTGGTCGGGTCATGCTCGGACTGGCTGAGCAGGTCGGCGGCGATGACGCACGGGTCGTTCCGCGCATCGGCAACGACGACGATCTCGCTCGGCCCCGCGACCATGTCGATGCCGACGACGCCATAGACTTGGCGCTTCGCCTCGGCGACCCACGCGTTGCCGGGGCCGGTGACGACATCGACCGGCGCGATCTTGTCGGTGCCATAAGCGAGCGCAGCCACCGCCTGCGCCCCGCCGATGCGCCAGATTTCATCGACCCCGCCGATATGCGCGGCCGCCATCACTGCGGGGTTGGTTTCACCACCCGGCGTCGGGGTCATCATCACGATGCGTCCGACCCCCGCGACCTTGGCCGGCAGGATGTTCATCAGCACCGACGAGGGGTAAGCGGCGCGGCCGCCGGGGACATAGACCCCCGCCGCATCGACCGCGTTCCAGCGCGCGCCGAGCCGCGCACCCGTCGCATCGCGATAGTCGCGGTCCTCGGGCAACTGCGCGGCATGATAGGCACGGATGCGGTCGGCCGCGAGATTGAGCGCGTCGCGCAGGTCCGGCGCCAGCGCTTCATAAGCGGCGGCACATTCGTCCTTCGAAATGCTCCAACCGCTCGCGTCGAGGTCGAAGCGGTCGAACTTCGCGGTATAGTCGGCGAGCGCCGCGTCGCCCTCGGCCTTCACCCGCCCGATGATCGCCGCGACATCGCTTGACACATCGGAATCGCTCTCGCGCCGATCGTTGACCAGCGCGTCGAATTCGGCCGCGAAGCCAGGTGCGGAAGCGTCAAGCCGCCGCATCGCCCACCGCCTGCCGGAATCGCTCGACCAGCGCCGGAACTTCGGCCGAGCGCAGCTTGAACGCGGCGCGATTGACGATCAGCCGCGCCGACACGTCGCTGATGATTGTCTGTTCGGCGAGCGCATTTTCGACCAGCGTCCGCCCGGTCGAGACCAGATCGACGATGTGCGACGCCAGCCCCAGCTGCGGCGCAATCTCCATCGCGCCATTGAGCTTGATGCACTCGGCCTGGATGCCCTGCGCCGCGAACCAGCGCCGCGTCGTCGCGGGATATTTGGTCGCGACGCGAATGTGGCTTTCACCCATCCCCGGCGGCGGCGCATCGGCGGGGCCGGCAAGCGACAGGCGGCAATGGCCTATGCTGAGGTCCACCGGGGCGTAGAGCTCGCTGTAGTCAAACTCGTCGATGACGTCTGAACCGACAATGCCCATCTGCGCCGCACCATGCGCGACAAAGGTCGCGACATCGAACGCACGCACCCGGATCAGCGAAATGTGCGGCTGGTTGGTCGCGAACACCAGCGCGCGGCTGCTCTTGTCGAAGAAATCGGCCGCGGGCTCGATCCCGACGCGCGCGAGCAGCGGCAGCGCCTCGTCGAGGATGCGTCCCTTGGGGATGGCAAAGATGATCGGTTCGGGCATAAGCGTCGCGCACATAGGCGGCGACGGGAAAAAGGGCAATGAGCGAGCGCTACGACTTCGTCGACATGGCTGAGACCGGACCCGCGGCGGTCCGCACCGCTTTCGCCAATCAGACCGTCTATTGCCGCGCCAACGACGCGCCGGTCACGGCGCGCATCGTCGCCGCGCTCGGCGCCTTGCTGGGCCACCCCGCCAGCGAATTCGCCCGCCGCATCGCCGGCTGGCAAGGCGCCCCGCTCGCCGACGCGCTGCCGCTGCGCGCCGCGGGCGGCATCCACGCGCTGCATCTGGCGGGCACCGCGCACGAACTGGCGCCGATTTACGCCGATGCCGAGGATATCAACGACGCCGCGATCATCGCCGGGGTGGTGGCGCGGCACGAGGCGGCGCTGCTGCCCTGGCTCGATGGCCCGCCGCAGACCAACGAGGCGGGGCGCTCGTCGAACTTCATCGCCGCGATGCTGTGGCTCGCCGACAAGGGCTTACCGCCGCGCTTCGACTGCCTCGAAATCGGGTCTAGCGCCGGGATCAACCTGATGCTGGATCGCTATCATTACGACCTTGGCGGGGTGCAGGTCGGACCGCAGTCCGGCGCGATGGGCTTTACGCCCGAATGGCGCGGCAACCATCCACCGCAGCACCGCATCGCAATCGCCGCCCTCAAGGGCTGCGACGTCGCCCCCGTCGACCTCACCGACCCGGCGCAGGCGCTACGCCTGAAAGCCTATGTCTGGCCCGAACATGCAATCCGCTTCGCGCGCATGGAAGCGGCGATCGCCGCGTCGCGCGAACAGAAGCCCGACCTGATCCAAGCCAACGCCGCCGATTTCGTCGAGGCCGAGCTGGCCAAACCGCAAGCCGAAGGCACGACGCGGGTGCTGATGCACTCGATCGTCTGGCAATATGTCCCCGCCGACCAGCAGGCGCGCGTCACCGCGGCGATGGAAGCCGGCGGCGCGCGGGCGACCGCCGATCGTCCGCTGGCGTGGATCGCGCTCGAGGCCAATCGGACGGTGCATCATCACGAACTGGTGGTGCGCCACTGGCCCGGCGGCGACGCGCCGCACATGCTGGGCCGTGCCCACGCCCATGGCGCATGGATCGAGTGGATGGGGTAGCGCGGGGCGCCCCTCCCCCGCAGGGGAAGGATCGCCCCACCTTCCGTTTACGTAAAGCAGTTGCGCCCACCCCCGCGACGCGATAGGTTTCGCGGCATGTTTTTCGGCTTCCTCGACGAGCTCCGCGCCGCGGGCATTCCCGCCAGCCTGAAAGAGCATCTGATGCTGCTGGAGGCGCTCGACCGCGAGGTGATCGACCGCAGCCCCGAGCAATTCTATTATCTGTCGCGCGCCATCTATGTGAAGGACGAGGGCCTGCTCGACCGCTTCGACCAGGTGTTCAACAAGGTCTTCAAGGGCATCATCTCCGACTATGGCCAGAACCCGGTCGACGTCCCCGCCGACTGGCTGAAGGCGGTGGCCGAGAAATTCCTGACGCCCGAGGAAATGGCGGCGATCGAATCGCTCGGCGACTGGGACAAGATCATGGAGACGCTGAAGGAGCGGCTCGAAGAACAGCAGAAGCGCCACGAGGGCGGCAGCAAGTGGATCGGCACCGGCGGCACCAGCCCCTTTGGCAATTCGGGCTATAATCCCGAGGGTGTGCGGATCGGCGGCGAAAGCAAGCACAAGCGCGCGCTGAAAGTGTGGGAAAAGCGCGAGTTCGCCAATCTCGACAACACCAAGGAACTCGGCACCCGCAACATCAAGATCGCGCTCCGCCGTCTGCGCAAATTCGCGCGCGAAGGCGCCGCGGACGAACTCGACATTCCGGGCACCATTGATGGGACGGCCCGCCAGGGCTGGCTCGACATCCAGATGCGCCCCGAGCGGCGCAACGCGGTCAAGCTGCTGCTGTTCCTCGACGTCGGCGGCTCGATGGACCCGTTCATCAAGCTGTGCGAAGAATTGTTCAGCGCCGCGACGAGCGAATTCAAGAATCTCGAATTCTTCTATTTCCACAACTGCCCCTATGAAGGGGTGTGGAAAGACAACCGGCGGCGCTGGTCCGAACGCCACCAGATGTGGGACATCCTCCACAAATATGGCCATGATTATAAGCTGATCTTCGTCGGCGACGCGTCGATGAGCGCTTATGAAATCACCCATCCGGGCGGCAGCGTCGAACATTTCAACGAGGAATCGGGCGCGGTCTGGCTGCAGCGGATGACGCGCATCTATCCCGCCGCGGTGTGGCTGAACCCCATCCCGGAGGCGCATTGGGGCTACACCCAGTCGGTGAAGCTGATCAAACAGCTGATGAACGACCGCATGTACCCGCTGACCCTCGACGGGCTCGACAAGGCGACGCGCGAGCTGACGCGCAAGCATTGACGGCTGCGGCCAACTTAGGCCGTGACGATTTCAGGCCGATCCCCTAATCCCATTCGTGTCGAGCGTAGTCGAGACACCCATCGGTAGCGCGCGGCATCGGGGTGTCTCGACTTCGCTCGACACGAACGGATTTCATAAGTTCCGATAGGCGCCCCCATGATCGACCTCCCCCTCGTCACCATCCTGCTGCTCACCGGCTTCATCAACCTGATCGGCGCGCTTGCTTATGCGGCGCGGATCGCCGGGGTGCGGACGCGGCGGATTGCGATGTCGTTCGCGCTGTTCAACATCCTCGTCTTGTTTTCGCGCACGTCGAACAGCTTCCTCGGCCCCTTCCTCGCCAAACGGATCGAAACGCGGCTGCACGACGGCAGCGGCGCGTCGCTGTTCGTCGACATGCAACTCGTCCTCGCCGCGGCCAGCGTCGCGACGCTGATCGGCATCCTGCTGGTGCCCACCGGACAGCGCATGTTCGCCGCCGCGATCGGCTGGTATCAGACCAACCGGTCGACGACGAAGCTGGCGGTGAAGGCGGTGAGCCCCAGCGGGCTACGCACGCTCGGCCGCTCGCTGACCCTGCCCAGCTTCGCGCACCTCAAAAGCTGGAAAATGCCGAAGGGGATCGGCTGGGGCGTGCTGATCGCCAATTGCCTCGCGCAATCGTTGCTCGCCGTCGGCGTCGTCGCATCACTCTATGCCGGCTATCTCGCGCCCGAGTTCCGCGTCACCGCATCACAGCTGTCGGCGCTGATCAACGGCTTCGCGACGATCCTGCTGTTCGCCTTCATCGACCCGCAACTGTCGGTGATGACCGATGACGCGGTCGAGGGCAAAGTCGACGAGGCCGAGTTCCGCCGCGCGATCACCTTCATTTCGTTGAGCCGCCTTGCCGGCACCATCCTCGCGCAGGCGCTGCTGCTCCCCGCGGCGCTGCTGATCGCGTGGGTCGCCGTCTATGTCTGACCGTCCGGACGCAGCGGGGCGAGGCCAGTCGCGCTTCCATGCCGTCCGGATGCGGCTGGAGGCAATGGCGATCGTCCCCGGACCGCGCGGCTGGTTCCTCGAATTTCTCGTCTTCGGCTTCAAACAGGGGTGGGCGTGCCTGTTCGGCGCCCTGATGCTGGCGCTTCTGCTCGGCACCCATCTGTTCTGGCCCGACGATGCGCCGCTCCACCGCTATGACGCGATCACCATCGGCGCGGTGCTGATCCAGCTCGCCATGCTCGCCTTCCGGCTCGAAACGCCACGGGAAGCGCTCGTCATCCTGATCTTTCACATCGTCGGCACGGTGATGGAATTGTTCAAGACCGCGGCGGGATCGTGGCAATATCCCGAGGCAAGTCTGCTCCATATCGGCGCGGTGCCGCTGTTCTCGGGCTTCATGTACGCTGCGGTCGGCAGCTATATCGCGCGCGTCTGGCGCATCTTCGACTTTCGCTACTCGAGCTATCCGCCGGTCTGGACCAGCTATGCGCTCGCCGCCGCGATCTACGTCAATTTCTTCGCGCATCACTGGCTGTACGACATCCGCTGGTTCCTGTTCGCGGCGACCGCCCTGCTCTTCTGGCGCTGCCAGGTGTGGTTCCGCCCGCTCCACGTCCATCGCCGCATGCCCTTGCTCGTCGGCTGGGCGCTGGTCGCGCTGTTCATATGGTTCGCCGAAAATATTGGCACCTTCGCCCGCGCCTGGACCTATCCCAGCCAGGACGACGGCTGGCACATGGTCGGGTTCGAAAAGCTCGGCAGTTGGTATCTGCTAATGATCATCTCGTTCGTCCTGGTGAGTTTGGTGCAGCGGCCGAGGGGGCCGGACACAGCCCCCTGACCCGTTCGCCCTGAGCTTGTCGAAGGGCTGTTCTTTCTTTGCACGTCGCCAAGGAAAGGACGGTGCTTCGACAAGCTCAGCACAAACGGGTTTTGCCGGGTCCGTTGCTGGCTACCCAAACGGCTGATCGATCGACGGCGGCGGCTCGCTGAACCATTGCGGCCCGCTGTCGGTCATGTGGAAACAATCCTCCAGCCGGATCCCGAACTCGCCCGGAACATAGATGCCCGGTTCGTTCGAAAAACACATGCCCGGCGCCAGCTTCGTCGTCTCGCCGCGCACCAGGTTGACCGGTTCGTGCCCGTCGAGGCCGATGCCGTGGCCGGTGCGGTGCGAGGTGCCGGGCAGCTTATAGTCGGGACCCCAACCGAGACCCGCGTAATAGCTGCGCACCGCATCGTCGACCGCGCCCGCCGGCGCCCCGAGCTTCGCCGCGGCGAAGGCGACGTCCTGCCCCTTGCGCATCTGATCCCACACCTGCCGCTGCCGCGCGCTCGCCTTGCCGTAAACGAAGCTGCGCGAGATGTCGGATTGATAGCCGTGCACGGTGGCGCCGCAATCCATCAGCACGATCTCGCCATCGCGCACCGCCTGCGGCTTGCCCGACCCGTGCGGATAGGCGCTCGCCTCGCCAAGCAGGATCAGTTCGAACTCGCTCTTGCCGCCCAGCGCGGCGGTTGCCCCTGCCATGATCGCGCCGATCTGTGCCGGGGTCATCCCCGCCGCGATCCGCGGCGCGGTGTGGCGATAGGCGGCGAGCGTGATGTCGCTGGCGACCTGCATCAATGCGATTTCGGCCGCCGACTTGTGCATCCGGCACCCGCGCACGACCGGTGCACCATTGACGACAGTTGCCTCTGGCATCGCCTTTTCCAGCCCGTCGACCGCGAAATAGCGCACGGTTTCCTCGACCCCGATCCGGCCCTTGATCAACCCGCGCTGGCCCAGCCACGCCGCCACCGCGGCGAGCGGATTCTCATCCTCGTTCCACGTCAGCACCTCGGCCTCGACGCCGAGCGATTCGCGCACCGACGGTTCCTCGAAGAAGGGCGTGACGATCGCAACCTCGCCCTCGCGCGTCAGCACCGCGGCGGTCAGCCGCTCGCTGCGCCACCATTGCACCCCGGTAAAATAGATCAGACTCGACCCCGGCTCGATCAGCAGCGCGCCGATGTCGTTCGCCGCCATCAGTTCCTTCGCCTTGGCGATCCGCGCGAGGCGCTCGGCCGGGCCGATGGGAACCGACTTGGCCGCCAGATTGGGCAGACCCGCGGTATCGGCCGTCCAAGCGGGCAGCGGCAGCGTCGCAGCCAACCCGCTAAGCGCCGCCGTGCCGAGAAATTGCCTGCGCTGCATCATCTTTCGCCTTCCGCGCTCAGTAGATCAGGAGGTCCGCAATTTTTTCGCGCCATGCCGCTTCATCGGGCAAAGCCAGCGCATCAAGATCGCCCGCCACCGCGTCCGCATCGTCGACCCACGCGCGCAGACCCGGCCCGCCGTTAATCACATCGATCGCCAGCACATCGTCGGTATATTCATATTTGAAATCCTTGCCGCGCCAGATCGGATAGTCGGGGTAGAGCGACCGGATCGCCTTGAACCCCACCGCCTGGACGCGCCACGGCTGGAACGCCGCATCGTCGTACCACGGCCCCTCGGCATGGATATGGACGCCGCAGCTAAGCTGTCCGACATGCTTGTGAAAGGTCGGTTGGAAGCAGACGTCGCGCAGCTTGCACCCCGTCAGCCACCGCGGCGCCAGCCGCTGCATCTCGGCGATCACCGCCTTGGCGTCGATGTCGGGCGCGCCGAACAGTTCGAGCGGGTGCGTCGTTCCCCGGCCCTCGCTCAGCGTCGAGCCTTCGACCATCACCGTCCCAGCATAGGCGCGCGCCATATTGACGTTCGCGGCATTGGGGCTGGGGTTGATCCACACGCGGTCGGTCGGCCAGCCATGGCCGGGCGAAGTGTGGGGAGCCCACCCCTCCATTTCGATTACACGATATTCGACGTCGAGATCGAAGTGGCGAATGAACCAGCCCCCCATCTCGCCCATGGTCAGCCCGTGGCGCATCACCATCGGCGCCGCGCCAACGAAGCTTTCCCAGCCGGGCAGAAGCAGCGTTCCCTCGACCGGCCGCCCCGCCGGATTCGGCCGGTCGAGCACCCACACTGCCTTGCCATGCTCCGCTGCGGCCTCGAGCATATAGAGCAATGTAGTGACATAGGTGTAAATGCGGCAGCCGAGATCCTGCAGATCGATCAGCACCACATCGAACGTGTGCATCGACTGCCCGGTCGGGCGCCGCACTTCGCCATAAAGGCTGAACACCGGCACGCCATAGACCGGATCGGTGAAGTCGGGCGACTCCATCATATTGTCCTGCAGGTCGCCGCGCACGCCGTGCTGCGGCCCGAACACCGCGGTGACATTCACCCCCGCCGCGACCAGCGCGTCAAGGCTGTGGGTCAGGTCGGCGGTGACCGAGGCGGGATGCGCCAGCAGCGCGACGCGCCGGCCCTCGAGCGGTTTGAGGAGGGCCGGATCGGCGAGCAGGCGGTCGATACCAAATTGAACGGTCATGCCGG
Source organism: Sphingopyxis sp. (assembly GCF_050916055.1). GTDB lineage: Bacteria > Pseudomonadota > Alphaproteobacteria > Sphingomonadales > Sphingomonadaceae > Sphingopyxis. The sequence continues at coordinate 766,256 of NZ_CP051527.1, read as the reverse complement.
GTCGGGTGCCCCAAGCGTCACCGCAAAGCAATCGGGATGATGGAAATCGGGCGGGCCGGGCGGGTGCACGAGCGCCCAATAGCTTTTGGTGCCGTCGAGCTCTTCGATGACGGCGGACAGCGCCAGCTTCGATCCGGTATCGGGAAAGATCCCCGGTTCGACGCGCAGCGCATATTGCCGCTCGCCGCGTTCGGCGACCATGTCCCATGGCGCCAGTTCGTCGGGGTGCAGCAGCGACCGATAATCGTCGAACTGGTAACAGGCCCAGCGGCCATCGGGGGCATAGTTGAATTCGGTATAGTCGGGCTGCCCCTCTTCGGTCAGGAACGCCTCGAAACAGGTGCCGTGCCACAATCCGTCGGTCGCGCTGTCGGCGATGACGAGCTGGCCGTCACCCGGCGGCAGCACGATGTCGCCGACCGCGCCTTCGACGATATAGCGCAGCGCGAACCCGTCGTCGAACGACAGCCCCACCTCGACCGCGACCGAGCGCACGGTTCGCGCCGGGGTGTCGGGGTGGCAGACCAGCGCTTTGCGAATGCTATCCAAAACTCCAACCCCATGCTAAGCGCGCCCCGCTTGAAAAGAAGGCGCCATGACGAACCACAAATCCGACCTGCTGCGCGTCCTCGATCAACGAGGCTATATCCACCAGATGACCGACGCGGAAGGGCTCGATGCCCTGGCCGCGGCGCAGGTCGTCCCCGGATATATCGGTTTCGACGCAACCGCGCCCAGCCTGCACGTCGGCAGCCTCGTCCAGATCATGATGCTGCGCCGCCTGCAACAGACGGGGCACAAGCCGATCGTGCTGATGGGCGGCGGGACGACGCGGATCGGCGATCCCACCGGACGCGACGAAAGCCGCAAGATGCTGTCCGACGAAACCATCGCCGCCAACATCGCATCGATTTTCAGCATCTTTCAGCGCTTCCTGAGCTTCGGCGACGGCCCGACCGATGCCGTGATGGTCGACAATCAGGACTGGCTGGGCCAGCTCGGCTACATCGAACTGCTCCAGGAAGTCGGCACTCATTTTACGATCAACCGCATGATGACCTTCGATTCGGTCAAGTTGCGGCTCGAACGCGAACAGCCGATGACCTTCCTCGAATTCAACTACATGATCCTTCAGGGTTACGACTTCCGGCACCTGTCGAAGGACATGGGCGTGCGCCTGCAAATGGGCGGGTCGGACCAGTGGGGCAATATCGTCAACGGCATGGAGCTCGGCCGCCGCATGGACGGCGCCGACCTCTATGGCCTGACGACTCCGCTGCTCACCACCGCCGCGGGCGTCAAAATGGGCAAGACCGCCGCCGGGGCGGTGTGGCTTAATCCCGAGCAACTGTCCCATTTTGACTATTGGCAGTTCTGGCGCAATTGCGACGACCGCGACGTCGGCCGCTTCCTGAAGCTGTTCACCGACCTGCCGCTCGACGAGATCGCCCGGCTCGAAGCGCTGGGCGGCGCCGAGATCAACGCGGCGAAGAAAATCCTCGCCGACGCCGCGACCGCGCTGTGCCGCGGCGAAGAGGCGGCACGCACCGCTTCGGACACCGCCGCGCAAACCTTTGAAAAGGGTCAGATAGGTGGCGACCTGCCGCAAGTCGTCGCCCCCGCCGACGGCATCGGCATCGTCGATGCGCTCCGCGACCTCGGCTTCGTGGCGTCGAACAAGGAGGCGCGCCGCAAGCTCGACGAGGGCGCGGTGAAGGTGGACGGCGTCGTCGTTCGCGACCCCGCGACCCGCGTCATCCCCGCCGCCGCGCCGGTTCCGGTCAGCCTCGGCAGCAAGAAACACGGCCTCGTCACCCGCTGACCCGGCCAAACAGCGTTTACCGATTCTTCAGCAATCGGCCCGATCCTGCACCACAAGGCCAGCAAGGTTTGAAGTTTATGCGCAAGATCGACCTCAAAAAGGCCCATTATGTCGGGCTCGACCAGCGGATAGCGCCGCGTAGCGACGTCTATAGTCGGCTGCCCTTCGTGCTGCCCGACGGGCGGCAGGAAATGTGCACCTGCGTCAACATCAGTGCCGACGGCCTGCTGATGCGCTACGAACGCGGGCTCGAAATCGGCGACCTCGTCGTCTTCCGCATGCCGATCATCGGCCGCGCCGCGGCGAAAGTCGTCTGGTCGCTCGGCGGCAAGACCGGCGTCCAGTTCGAAAAGACGATCTCGGTCGAGGATTATCTGCCGATGATCCGCGCCATGGGAGCCAGAGGCGACCTCAACTAGAGACGCGCGCCAGAGCGACCTCAACTAACCACTCCGCAGCAACGGCACCGCCGCATCGCGCTCGAACAGATAGAGGCACAGCCGCACCGCCGCGCCGCGCGGCCCCTCGACCCCGCCGTCGCGTTCGACGAACAGCCGCGCATCGTCGTGCGCCACCGGCAACAGCCGCACCAGCTGTTCGGGCGTCGCCAGCCCATAGTCGGCGTCGCCCGACTGCTTGAGCCCCAGCAGTTCGCCGCCGCCGCGCAGTTCCAGATCCTTCTCGGCAATCACGAAACCGTCGTTGGTTTCGCGCATCAGCGCTAGCCGTTCGCGCGCGGTCTCCGACAAATTCTGCGAGCGCAGCAGCAGGCACACCGACTTCGCCGTCCCGCGCCCCACCCGCCCGCGCAGCTGGTGGAGCTGCGCGAGTCCGAAATTCTCGGCATGCTCGACGATCATCAGGCTGGCGGCGGGCACATCGACCCCGACCTCGATCACCGTCGTTGCGACCAGCACGCCGATCTCGCCCGCCTGAAAGCGCGCCATCACCGCATCCTTGTCGGGCCCCTTCATCCGGCCGTGGACCAGCCCGACGCGGGCCGCGCCCAGCCGCTCGCGCAGCAGCGCCGCACGCCCCTCCGCCGCCGCCAGCTCGCTCGCCTCGCTCTCGGCGACGAGCGGGCACACCCAATAGGCTTGCGCGCCGGTCGCCAGATGCCGCTCCAGTCCGCCGACCACCTCGTCGAGCCGGTCGACCGAAACGACGCGGGTGTCGACAGGGGTGCGCCCCGGCGGCATCTCGTCGAGCCGCGACACGTCCATCTCGCCATGATTGGCGAGCAGCAGCGTGCGCGGGATCGGCGTCGCGGTCATCACCAGGAGGTGCGGCGGCCGCGCTGCCTTGTCGGTGAGCATCAACCGCTGCGCGACGCCAAAGCGATGCTGCTCGTCGACGACGACCAGCGCCAGGTCGCGATAGCGCACCGCCTCCTGGAAAATCGCATGGGTGCCGACCAACAGGTCGATGCTGCCGTCGGCCAGCCCCATCAGCGTCGATTCGCGCCCCCGTCCCTTGTCGCGCCCGGTCAGGATCGCGATGTTGACGGGCAAACCCGCGAGCATCGCTTGCAGCGTCGCATGATGCTGGCGCGCCAGAATCTCGGTCGGCGCCAGCAGCGCCGCCTGGGTCCCGGCCTCGACCGCCGCCAGCATCGCGCGCAGCGCGACCAGCGTCTTGCCCGACCCGACGTCACCCTGCAGCATCCGCAGCATCGGCACATCCTGCGCCATGTCGCCTGCGATCTCGCGGCCGACGCGCGCTTGCGCCCCGGTCAGCCCGAACGGCAGCCGCAGCGCCCCGGTCAGCCGCCCGTCGCCGACGATCGCTCGCCCCTTGCGGTTGCGCAGCCCCTCGCGGATCAGCATCAGCGCGACCTGGCTCGCGAAGATCTCGTCATAGGCGAGCCGGTCGCGCGCCGCGGCGTCGTGCGGGCTGGCGTGCGCGCGCGTCAGCGCCTCGCGCCACGCCGGCCAGTCGCGGCTGGCCAGCAGCGGCGCGTCGATCCACTCGGCGAGTTCGGGCCGCCGCTCGAGCGCGATCTCGACCAATTGCGACAGCCGCGCATTGGTCAGCCCCTCGGTCAGCGGATAGACCGCCTCGCTCGTCGCGATGGCAGGGTCGCCGGGTTCGCCGACATGGTCGGGATGGACGATCTGGCGCATCTCGCCATAGGTATCGAGTCGACCCGACACCTGCCGCGGCTCGCCGAGTGGAAACAGCTTTTTCGCCAGCCCCGCGGTGCGCCCGAAATAAACGAGGCGGACATGGTCGCCCGCGCTGTCGAACGCCTCGACCCCGAACGGCGCGCGCGGCGACCGGCCCGATCTGTAATCCTGCGCGGTCAGCGTCACGATGATCTGCTGCCCGACCTGCGCATCGTCGAGCCGGTCGGCGGGGTAACGCTGGACCAGTCCGGTCGGCAGGTGGAACAATATATCGACGACACGCTCCAGCCCCAGCCGCGCCAGCGGCTTGGCCAGCTGCGGCCCGACGCCTTTCAGGTCGGTGAGCGCGGCAAAGAGCGGATTGAGGATTTCGGGTCGCATGGCTGCGGATTGTGTAGCGCTGACCGCGCAAAGTTACACCCCCTCTCCCCCTGCGGGAGAGGGCAGCGAGACTTACGAGCTTGCTCGTTAGTCGCAGCGGGTGAGGGGTTGCGCTTGCAAAGCAAGCGCGCGCTCGCCATGCGAGCGCTCACCCTCATCCAACTTCGCCTAGCCGCAAAGCGGCAAGGCTCCGTATCCTTCTCCCGTCAAGGGAGAAGGGAAAGAGAAACTGATGACCGACCGCCTCAAACGCCTGAAATTCCGCGCCTGGCATCGCGGCACGCGCGAGGCCGACTATATGATCGGCGGGTTTTTCGACCGCTATGCCGCAACATGGGGCGAGGACGAGATCGCCTGGTACGAGATCGTCGTCGAGGAAGACGATGTCGACATCATGGCGTGGGCGCTCGGCACCGGCCAGCCGCCCGCACATCTTAACCGGCCCGAGATGATCGCCGCGATGCGGCGGCTGGACTATATCCCGCTGCCATGACCATCCCAGCCGCCGATATCATTGCCGCCATCGGGTCGGCGACCACCCCGCTGACGCTCGCGCGCGCCGCCGACGGGTTCCTGCCGCTGCTGCTCGCCGATCTGGCGCGCGCCAGCGGCACGCGCCTCGTCTATGTCGCGACCGACGACACCGCGATGCAGGCGATCGCCGACGCCGCGCCTTTCTTTGCGCCCGACCTCATCGTCCACCGCTTTCCGGCGTGGGACTGCCTGCCCTACGACCGCGCCGGCCCATCGATGCGCGTCAGCGCCGACCGGCTGGCGACGCTGTCGGCGTTGCAGGCGCCAGCGAAACGCGGCGAGCTGGTGCTCACCACCGTCGCGGCAATCACCCAGCGCACGCTCACCCCCTTCCGCATCCGCCAGCTCGCGACGACGCTTGCTGCGGGGCAGCGGATCGACCGCGACGCGCTTGCCGAACTGCTGGTGGCGAACGGCTTTTCCCGCGTCGACACCGTCGCCGATCAGGGCGAGTTCGCGGTGCGCGGCGGCATCCTCGACCTGTTCCCCGCGGGCGAGGAGACGGGGCTGCGCGTCGATTTCTTCGGCGACGAGATCGAAAGCATCCGCCGCTTCGACCCCGCCGACCAGCGCAGCCTCGGCCCCGCCAAGGCCCTGCAACTGCTCCCCGCCGCCGAAACGCTGCTCGATCAGGACACGATCAAGCGCTTTCGCTCCAGCTACCGCGAAATCTTCGGCGCGCAGGCGACCGGTGACCCGCTGTACCAGGCGGTCAGCGAAGGACGGCGGCAGGCCGGCATGGACCATTGGCTGCCCTTGTTCGAGGAGCGGCTGGCGACGTTGTTCGACCATATCGATCCGGCGACCCCGGTGCTGCGCGGCCACCGCAGCGAAGCGACCGCCGAGACGCGCTTTGCCGCGATCGCCGATTATCACGCCAACCGCGTCGCGGCCGAAAAGGAATCGACCGGCAGCTATCGCCCGCTGGCGCCCGAGACGCTGTATCTGACCGAGGGTGAATGGGCAGGCGCGGCCACGAGCCGCCCGATCCACATCGTCACCCCGTTCGACGTCGCCCCCTCGCCGACCGTCATCGACCTCGAAACCTTTGCCGCGCGCGATTTCACCCCCGAACGCGCCGCCGACCTCAATATCTACGACAAGGTCGCCGATCATCTCAGCGACGAACGGCGCAAGGGGCGGCGCACGATCATCGCCAGCTACTCGGCCGGCGCGCGCGATCGCCTGTCGGGCTTACTGCGCGAGCATGGCGTGACCGGGCTGGCGCAGGTTGATACGTGGCAGGAGGCTTTGGGCCTCACCACCGTCCCCAACCCCATTCGTGTCGAGCGAAGTCGAGACGCCCCGCAGGACAGCGCTACGCCGTCGGGTGTCTCGACTTCGCTCGACACGAACGGCAACAAAGGGTTGAGCGATACGGGCAACGTCGCCCTCATCGTCCTCCCCCTCGATCACGGCTTCGCCAGCGACGCGATCAGCCTGCTCACCGAACAGGACATTCTCGGCGAACGCCTCGTCCGCCGCCAGAAACGCCGCAAGAGCGCCGACGCCTTCCTCGCCGAACTCGCGACGCTCAGCGTCGGCGATCTCGTCGTCCATCTCGACCATGGCATCGGGCGCTACGAAGGGCTGACCTCGATCCCGGTCGGCAACAGCCCGCACGATTGCGTCGCGCTCACTTACGCTGGCGGCGACAAGCTGTACGTCCCGGTCGAAAATCTCGACGTCCTGTCGCGTTACGGCGGCGAGAGCGACGGCGTCGCACTCGACCGGCTCGGCGGCGAAGCGTGGCAGCGCCGCAAGGCGCGGATGAAGGAACGCATCCGCGAGATCGCCGGCGAACTGCTCGCGACCGCGGCGCTGCGCGCGCTGCGCTCGGGCGAACTGCTGGCGCAGGATGCCGCCTACCCCGCCTTCGCCGACCGCTTTCCCTATCAGGAAACCGACGATCAGGACCGCGCCATCGGCGATGTGCTCGCGGATATGGCGTCGGGCAAGCCGATGGACCGGCTCGTCTGCGGCGACGTCGGCTTCGGCAAGACCGAGGTCGCGCTGCGCGCCGCGTTCGTTGCGGCGATGGCGGGGGTGCAGGTCGCGGTGGTCGTGCCGACGACCTTGCTCGCACGCCAGCATTTCACCAATTTCGTCGAGCGTTTCAAAGGCTTCCCGGTCAACATCGGCCGCCTGTCGCGCCTCGTCCCGGCCGGCGAAGCGCAAAAGACCCGCGACGGGCTCGAAAGCGGCCATATCGACATCGTCGTCGGCACCCATGCGGTGATCGCCAAATCGGTTGCGTTCAAGAACCTCGGCCTCGTCATCGTCGACGAAGAACAGCGCTTTGGCGTCGTTCACAAGGAGCGGCTGAAGCAGCTCAAGGCGGACGTCCACGTCCTGACCCTGACCGCGACGCCGATCCCGCGCACGCTGCAGATGGCGATGTCTGGCTTACGCGAACTCAGCGTCATCCAGACCCCGCCGGTCGATCGCCTCGCGGTGCGCACGTACGTCGCGCCGTGGGATCCCGTCGTTCTGCGCGAAGCGCTGCTGCGCGAACATGACCGCGGCGGGCAGAGCTTCTTCGTCGTGCCGCGGATCAAGGATCTGCCAGATATCGAGGAATTTTTGCGTAATCGGGTGCCCGAAATCAAATATGTCGTCGCCCACGGCCAGATGACCCCGACCGAGGTCGAGGACCGGATGAGCGCCTTTTACGACCGCAAATATGACGTGCTGCTGTCGACGACGATCGTCGAAAGCGGGCTCGACATCCCGAGCGCCAACACGCTGATCATTCACCGCGCCGACCGCTTCGGGCTCGCCCAGCTCTACCAGCTGCGCGGTCGCGTCGGACGCGCCAAGACTCGCGCCTATGCCTACCTCACCACCCCCGAACATGGCGCGATCACCGACACCGCCGAAAAGCGGCTGAAACTGCTCGGCGATCTCGACACGCTGGGCGCGGGGTTCCAGCTCGCCAGCCACGACCTCGACATCCGCGGCGCGGGCAACCTCGTCGGCGACGAACAATCGGGGCATATCCGCGAGGTCGGGTTCGAGCTGTATCAATCGATGCTCGAAGAGGCGATCCTGATGGCCAAGGCCGAGGGTGCCGGCAAGCTGCCGCCGCGCGAAGCCTTGTCACCAACGATCACCGTCGACGCGCCGATCCTGATCCCCGAGGATTATGTCCCCGACCTGCCGCTGCGCATGGCGCTCTATCGCCGCCTCAACGACGCCGAAGACCGCGCCGCGCTCGACGACTTTGCCGCCGAGATGATCGACCGGTTCGGCCCCTTGCCGCCCGAAACCGCCAACCTGATCCAGCTGATGGAAATCAAGGCCAACGCCCGCATCGCCGGCATCGCCAAGCTCGACGTCGGCACCAAGGGCGCGCTCGTCAGCTTCCACAGCGACCAGTTCGCCAACGTCCCCGGCCTGATCGCCTATGTCGAACGGCTGAAAGGCCGCGCGCGTATCCGCCCCGACAATAAATTGTCGATCAGCGGCGACTGGCTGAGCACCGGCGCCCGCCTGAACGGCGCGTTGCAATTGTCGAAGGGGTTGGGGAAATTGGCAAAGCAGGTGTCCTAAACCACGCCCTCCCCTTCAGGGGAGGGCAGCGAGACTTGGCAGCTTGCTGCCTAGTCGCAGCGGGTGGGGGCCATCGGCCTTGGGCAAGGCCGATGGACCCCACCCCAACCCAGTGTCAGGTAAACCGTCCCCCGGACGGTTTACCTGACACTCCTGAAGGGGAGGGGCTTTATTACTCCATCAACCCCGGCAACTGATCCCCCGGCACCGGCCCCGATTTCAGAAATCCCTGCCACGATGCGACGCCCAGTTCCTTCAGCCGCGCCAGCTGGCGTTCGCTCTCGACCCCTTCGGCGACCACCAGCAGGCCCAGCGCCCGCGCCAGGTCGACGATCGCGCGCACCACGATGCGGTCGCGGTCGCTGCCGTCGATGGTGCGGGTGAAGCCGCTGTCGATCTTCAGATAATCGATCGGCAGCCGCGCGAGCAGCGACAGGCTGGAATAGCCGGTGCCGAAATCGTCGATCGCGATCGCCGAGCCGAACGCCCGGATCTGCGCAAGCTGTTCGGCGGCGCTCGCCGGGTCGCTGAGCATCGCCTGTTCGGTCAGCTCCAGCGTCAGCCGGTCGGGATCGACCTTCGCCTTTTTGGCCATCGCGGCAAAGCGGTCGGCGAAGTCGGGATCACCAAGGTCGGCGGCGGTGATGTTGAGCGACACGCGCAGCCCCGCCAGCCGCTTCGGCCAGGCGGCGATTTCGGTCAGCGCGACGCGGTGGGCATGTTCGGTCAGCTCGCGCTCGAGCCGCGCGGCGCGCGCCGCGGTGACCAGCGGGCCGGCACCGAGCAGGCCCAGCTCGGGATGCTGCCAGCGCAGCAGCGCCTCGACCCCGGTCATCGCGCCGCTCGCGACGTCATATTGCGGCTGGTAGTGGATCACCACCTCGCCGGCCGCCAGCGCGCCCTTGACCATCACCCCGTCGCGTGCCGACGCGGGGCGCGCCAATTGGTCGCTCGCCTCGCGCAGCTGCTCCTCGACCGGCTCGTCGCGGGTGATCAGCGCCGCGGCAATCCGCACCGCCAGCCGCCCGTGCGGGTCGCCGACCATCGGCTCGGCCAGCGCGACATGCAGTGCACGCTCCTGCGCTCGCAGCGCCCCCAAAGAAAGCGGCACCGCCGGAACGATGAGGAAGCGCGGGCCGCCTAGCCGATCGACGCAGCTGCCGCGCCCGAACTCGTCGCTGGCGAAATTTTCGAGGCGGCGCGCCATTTCGTCGAGCACCGCATCGCCGGCTGCTGTCCCGGCGCTGTTGTTGATCCGCGCGAGCTGGTCGACCTGCACCAGGATCACGCCGGCATCGGCGTCGTGCCGCCCTTGCAAAGCTTCGAGTTTGCGGGCGCAGGCGGTCAGCGATTCGGGCAGGCGATTCATTGTCAGGGCCATAGCAGGCATTGCTTGCCAATCCCCTGCCTTTTGCATCACAATCGCTGCCATGAATGCGCCCGCGCCCGCTGCGACCCCGATGACCGATGGCCTTGGCCGCCGGATCGATTATCTGCGCCTGTCGGTGACCGATCGCTGTGACCTGCGCTGTCGCTATTGCATGGCCGAGGACATGACTTTCCTGCCCAAATCGGCGGTCCTCAGCATCGAAGAGATGGCCGAACTGGCCGAGCGCTTCGTTGCGCGCGGCATCCGCCGTATCCGCCTGACCGGCGGCGAACCGCTGGTCCGCCGCGGCATCGAGACGCTGGCAAAGCGGCTTGGCGCGCTGATCGGACATGGCCTCGACGAACTGACGCTCACCACCAATGGCATGCGGCTCGCCGAATATGCGCCGATGCTAGCCGCCGTCGGAGTACGGCGGATCAACGTCAGCCTGGATACGCTCGACCGCGCCGCCTTTCGTCACATCACCCGGGTCGGCGATCTTGATGTCGCACGCGGCGGCATCGCCGCGGCGCGCGCGGCGGGCCTCGCGGTCAAGGTCAACATGGTCGCGCTCGCCGGGTTCAACGAGGATCAGTTGCTGCCGATGCTCGATTATTGTGCCAGCGTCGGCGCCGATCTCACGCTCATCGAAACCATGCCACTCGGCGAGATCGCCGAAGACCGCAGCGATCACTACATCCCGCTCCACCACTTCGTCGCGCCGCTGCGCGAGCAGCGCGCGATCTTTCCGGTCGATCAACGCACCGGCGGTCCGGCGCGGTATTTCGCGGTCGAGGACAGTCCGGTGACGCTGGGCCTGATCACCCCGCTCAGCGACAATTTCTGCGCGACGTGCAACCGCATCCGCTTGACCGTCGAGGGCCGTATTTACATGTGTCTGGGCAGCGACGATCATGTCGACCTGCGCGCGGCGCTGCGCGACGGCGGCGCGGGCGCGGTAGATGGGTTGATCGACCGTGCATTGGCTGGCAAACCCCGCGCGCATGACTTTCGCATCGAACGGGAGTCGGGACCGGCGGTCGCGCGTCACATGAGTGCTACGGGCGGCTAGACGCTGCCTGCGGGGGGAACCGGACCAATATGCAACGCAAGATCGCGCTCATCGCATCGAACGCGCCTGCGGCCGAAGAGGCCGAGGCCGAACTGCGGCCACTGTATGATTTCGTCGATCTCGGCGAGGCCGACCTGCTGATCGCGCTCGGGGGCGACGGTTTCCTGCTCCACATGCTGCACCAGCTGCTCGACCAGCGGCGCAGCCTGCCGGTGTTCGGGATGAACCGCGGCACCATCGGTTTCCTGATGAACGAATTTCGCGTCGAAGGGCTGATCGACCGGATCGCTGCGGCGCGCCCGTTCCTGATCCACCCGCTGGCGGGCGATATCACCACAACGAGCGGCGAGCGCCACATCCTGCCCGCTATCAACGAAATATCGCTGCTGCGCGAAACGCGCCAGGCCGCCAAGCTGGAAGTGATGATCAACGAGCGCACCATGCTCGAGGAACTGGCGTGCGACGGGGTGCTCGTCTCGACCCCTGCCGGATCGACCGCTTACAACCTCAGCGCCAACGGCCCGATCCTGCCGCTCGATTCGGCGATGCTCGCGCTCACCCCGATCAGCCCGTTCCGCCCGCGCCGCTGGCGCGGCGCGCTCGTCCCCGAATCGACGAGTATCCGCTTCAATGTCCGCGAGGCGGCAAAACGCCCGGTCAGCGCGGTCGCCGACCAGCGCGAGATCCGCGATGTGAAGACGGTGCTCGTCACCACCGACCGTAGCCGGCCGCTGACTTTGCTGTTCGATCCTGACCAGGGGTTGGACGAACGCATCGCGATGGAACAATTTATCGTTTGAGGCCTTGCAAAATCCGGCGCGCGGCGGCAAAGGGACCGCCTTGTCCGCCGCGGCGGCGTGTTCCTCGGTAGCTCAGTGGTAGAGCAATCGACTGTTAATCGATCGGTCGTAGGTTCGAATCCTACCCGGGGAGCCATTCTTTTCCAGACGCACGAAAGCCTACGCCAAAGCACCCTAGCTTTGTACGGTATTCGCCAGCCTTCGCGCCCCTACTCCGGAGCGGCGATGAAAAGAGCCAATACTCTTACAACAGAGTAAAATATCGTAGGCTGCCCCGACACTGCCAAGGGAAAAAAGGCCTTCTCGTAGGCTGGCGTAGAAATACAAACTACAGCGTTTCCAGGCGCAATTGCGGGTTCAGCAGCGTAGTCCTGCTCCCTCCCCACTACGCTGGCGCACCCTTGTGAACCAACAAACCGATGAGCGACCATCTGTGTCTGGCCGACTGCGGTCAGACTGCTTTCCAGCGCGCCTTCGACTTGCAGGCATTCGACATTTGATCCTCTCGCTGCAAGCGAGCAGCTCTAACCTCCTGCCGAGGCTTCGGCATACCGACGTCCGCCCTTCGTGCGGACGTCGGGCCATGTCGTCAGACGGTTCGAACGGTTCCGCCGTCGATGATGAATTCGGCGGCGTGGATTGCGGCGGCGCGATCCGACGCCAGATAGGCTATGAGATCGGCGACCTCATAGGGCTCCGCGCCACGCCCGATCGGGATCCCGCCCAAACCGCCGAGGACGGCTTGGCGGGCCTCTTCGATCGTGCCGCCATTGGCCGCCTGAAGCCGCTCCAGGAAGTCAGCGGTCGACTCGGTCATGATCCAGCCGGGGGAGACGGCGTTGACCCGCACGCCCTTCGGCCCCAACTCCTTGGATATGGACTTGCTGTAGGTCCGGAGCGCGGCCTTGGCGGCGGCGTAGCCGGTGGTTGAATCCGGGAGCGGCAGGATCGACTGGATGGAAGTAACGTGCACCACCGTCCCGGAGCCTTGTTCGATCATATGCGGGACGAGAAGGCGATCGAGGCGGACGGTGGCGAGGAGGTTCAGGTTCAGCTCGGCGAGCCAGTGATTGTCGGTCAACGCGGCAAAGCCGCCCCCCGGCGAGGACGAGCCGCCGATGACATGGGCAATGATGTCCACGCCGCCCATATGTGCCAGCGTCGCGGCAGCCAGCATTTCGCCTCCCTCGGCCGTCGTCAGGTCTGCCCGCACGAACTCGGCACCGGCAACCGGCTCGGGGTTGCCGCGGGCGGCTGTGATGACGCGGGCACCACCCGCCAGGAAGCGTTCGACGGTGGCGCGGCCCACTCCCTTCGTGCCGCCACTGACGACCACGCGCTTGCCTGCAAACTCGGTCGGATCAGCCTGCATGCTCATAGCGTGATCTCCAGCGTCTTGATCGCGTCGTTTTCGAGCGTGAAGGCATAGGTGAAGCGGATCGGGCTGCCCTTGAAGTCGCCATGGGCGGGGCCTTCGACCACGACCTGACCCTTTTCCTGACGGGCGCCATCGGGCGTAAAGATCGCCTTTACCGCCACGACCTCTTGCTCGAACAAGGTTCTGAGTTCGGCTTGCCCTTCAAGACGGCGTCCGATGTCGAAGAGGACCGCATCGGCCGCAAAGGGTTTCAACATGGCATCCACATCGAGCCGGGCGTTGGCCTCGATATAATCGGTGATCGGCTTGGGTAACGCTTTGACGACCGTTTCCGCATCGCGGCGGTCATCGGCTGGGCTATCGGTTTGCATGACAAGTCTCCTTCGGTTTGGCTTGCCTCCATCATAAGGGTCGGCCACTATTCTAGGAAGTGGGCCAATCTTGGATGATGCAGTGAAGGATTCGGGATAATGTCGCGATTGGGGCTTCGAGATTTCGACGCAGTGCTCGCGGTCGCGCGGCGCAGTTCCTTCCGGCAAGCTGCGATCGAACTCGGCATGTCGACGACCGCGCTCAGCCATATGATCGCAAGGATCGAAGCGGAACTGGGCGTGCGCCTGTTCAACCGGACGACGCGGAGCGTGGCGCTGACCGATGCGGGAAGGATTTTCGTCGATCGCCTTGGGCCCTCGCTTCAGGACGTGCGCGAAGCCATAGAGATCGTCCGCGAACGCCGCGCGACGCCTACGGGGACGCTGCGCATCAATGCGCCGCCCTTCGCCGCGCGCTCGTCGGCCTTCACCGCACTTCTCCTGGAATATTCCCGCCGCTACCCGGACATGCATGTCGACCTGGTGACCGAAGGGCAGCTTCGCGACATCGTCGCCGAAGGTTTCGATCTCGGCGTTCGCGTCGCTTCCCTCATCCCTTCCGACATGATCGCGCTGTCACTTGGCGAGTCCCAGCGCTTCGCCGTGGTTGCTTCACCGGACTATCTGGCCGAGCGCCCCCGTCCGCTTGTGCCGACCGATCTTCCTGGTCACGTCTGCATCCGCGTCCGCTTGCCCGATGGCTCGCTTTACCGCTGGCATTTCGAGAAAGGCGGCGACACGGCTCAGGTCGAGGTGAGCGGTCCCATGACGTTCGACGAACTCGCGGTCTCGCGCGGGGCGGTGCTGGCGGGCTTCGGTATCGGCTTCTTCTTCGAACAGGACGTAATTGCTGACATCAAGGACGGAAGTCTCGTCCGCTTGCTCGAGGATTGGACCCCGCCTTTCCCCGGCCTTAGCCTCTATTATCCGGGCCGAAGGCATCCCTCGGCTGGTCTTGCAGCTTTTCTGGCATTGGCCCGCGAGCATGCTTCCGCGACGTTGGGCAGCAAGTGAAGCCCAGCACGAGCGCAAATTCAGCATTTCCGTTACATATCACCGGCCATTTCTTGAGCTGCTCGATCGAGTCGCTTTCAACCACCGATCTTCAACAATCATCAACGGCGGTTTATCGACTGTCCGATTCCAGACCCAAAACGCATCGAGCAGACATTCGATCTCACCATTGGCGATCAAAACGACGTAGCCGCTGCAACTTTGGCGAAAAAAGCGCCTCTCTTGATCGTCGAATAGTGCCAGCTTCTCGTCGTCAGGCGATATTCCACGCGCGAGCGTAACAATGACGGGATGGTCAGAGTTTGGTTGCAAGGCAGCCTTCGTCGGCGCCGCACGTAATATCCGCACACTCCTCGCGCGAAAGACCATTCATGACCAAGATTATCGCGCCGCGAAACGGCACAGCCTTTCCCCTGCTCCGCGGCGAGACGCTGCGAGTGATTGATCCCGAGGGCGGACAGGTCAGCGACATGCTGGCCTTCATGCGGGGCGACGTTCGCGAGGTCGTGTCGAATGGAAGGACCTTCGACTATGAAGAAACGATCCGGCTCACGACCGGCAACCGCCTGTGGTCGAACCGGTCCAATCCGATGCTCGAGATCGTCGAAGACAATGTCGGCACGCACGATTTCCTGCTGACCCCGTGCAGCGAGGCGACCTTTCGCCATTTTTACAAGGACAAGCCCGTGCATCGCGGCTGCTTCGGCAATCTGGCCGAGGCGCTGGCACCCTATGGTATCGCCGAGGACGATATTCCCGTCGCGTTCAACATCTTCATGAGCGTTCCGGTCGACGTTAAAGGTAAGCTCAAGGTGCTGCCGCCGCCGACTGCGCCCGGCGATTTCATTCGCTTTCGCGCGCTCGACGACCTGATTATCGGGCTGACCGCCTGTTCGGCCTACGACAGCTGCGGCGGCACCTTCAAACCGATCCATTATCAAATCGAGGGCTAGCGGAACCTTGGCGAACCGGGCGCAACTTGGTCAGCGCCGCGATGCCTGTCGCCCCTTCCCTACGACACCCTTCGCCCCCAAGCGCCGCACATTGGTTGCGACTTGGCGGTGCACCGGCGCGAGTCCGGCCGCGCCCAGCTTGGCGGTCGCCTCGAGCGACTGCAGCAGTAGCGCGGCGCTGCGTTCGCCGAGGTCGCTGGCCTCGGACACCGTCGGCAACCGGCCGCGCATCGTCATGGTGCCAAGGTGCTGAAATGCCTCATCCAGGCCGTCTGACTATCCCACCAGACGGTTGCCGCGGCGGCACCAGCGCGCGACAGCGTGTCGATCTTTTCGGAGATCATCCGGCCAAGCTCGGCATGATCCGCCGTCAACGGCGATTGCATCGCCTCGCCAATGATCGCGCCGCGTGCCGCTACCACCTTGGTCGCGCCGCCAAAGGTTTCGGCGGCATGGACGCTCGTGGTGTGCAGGGATGCACCCGCTGCGAGCATGCGGTTCCACTGGGCAAATGCGTCAAACATCGGTCACCGCCTGCTGGCGTTGCGCGACCACTGCGGCGTCGATCAGGCTTTGCCCGGTCCCGGCCGCGGCCTCTGGCGTCATAGTCGTTGCAACGCCGTCGGGACCGTCAAGGATGACGAACCCGCCTTCGGCGGTCGCGACACCCGGCAGGGTTTCGGGCTGGAGCTGGTCGGAGGAATCTCTCATGATCTTGGCCTTTGCACGGAGGGGAGTTGGCTATCGTCGGCGATATACAGATAGGCAGGGTTGAACTGCGCACGCGCAGCCAGCGCCGCTGGGTCGAGGATCTCGACCAGTGACGCGCGAAACAGGCAGAGCTGCTCCTCGCGCAACTGACGCATGACGCGGTTCACATGGACGGTTGTCAGCCCGCAGATTTCGGCGAGGTCCGCCTGCGTCAGCGCGAGCGCAAAACGGCGGCCATCGCTGAGACCCGCCGAGAAGAGCCGCGCATTGGTCTCGCACAGAAAATGCGCGACGCGGCCCGTGGCATCAAGGCGGCCAAGCCGGAACAACCACGCCCGGTGAATCGCCGCGTCAAGCAAGGTTGCAAACCACAGCTTGCGGAGGAGCTGCGGCATCTCCTCGGCGATCGCTTCGATCGCGGCATGCGGTACGGTTGCGACCGTGGCGGTCGTCAGCGTCGCGACATCATGGTCGAGGACCTTGAGCGGAAAAGCGTGGAGATCGAGAAAGTCGCCGGGAAAATGGATTGCCACCAATTGGCGGAGCCCGTTCCGGTCGTCGAGATAACGCGACATGATGCCCTCAAGCAGCAAGGTGCTGTTGGTCAGCGGTTCACCAGCCCTTGCAATGATCTTGCGCGGGCCGAAGGTTTTTACCTCACTGATCGCGGCCTCGATCCGGGCGCGTTCCTTCGCGTCGAGGCTCGCGCCGCGTTTGTCTCTCAAAAAGCGTTCGGTAAACATGTGTCTAAGGATCCTTGCTCGGGCAAAAACGCGGTGCATCAGCGATTTTCCGTGCATATTCCTAACGGACGAGGCGACGCGGTGTTGCACTGCCATCATCACTATCGTCATGACGCAGGTTATATCGCGGTCTGCGTGCGCTGGCGTTGCCCCGAGCCCAAACCGGTCAGCGGCGAAGCGGGGCTTTTTCGGCCAGGTCGTTGCGAATGGTCGTTGCAGCAATGCCGCCGCCTCCCATCGCATGGCTGATCTGGTCGAGCCCCAGCACGACATCCCCTGCAGCATAGAGGCCGGTAACATCGGTGCGCTGATGGGTATCGACCTTCAGGCATCCAGCTTCGGACATCTCCGCGCCCAATGGCGCGGCAAGCTCGGAACAGACATCCGAACCCAAGGCCGGATAAAGACTATCGAACGAAAGTCGGTCGCCGTTGACCTGCAGCACGATAGCGTCGTGAGCCAACGCAATCGCCCGACAGCTGCCGACCACCTCGACACCCGCGTCACGCAATCGCCGATAATGGGCGTCATTCAGCTCGTGCCCGCCTTCGGGTGCGACCAGCGTGATGGCGGCGGTATAACTGCGCAGGAACAACGCTTCGTCGCAGCCGCGATCGCCGGTGCCGAGCACCGCGATCCGCCGGTCGGTGACTTCATACCCGTCGCAGATCGGGCAGTAGCGCAGCCGACCGTCGTTCAGCGCCTGTTGGTGCGCAGCGTCATCGAGCATCGCAGGACGCCGGTTGACTACGCCCGTCGCGAGCAGGACAGAGCGTGCATCAATGGCGGATCCTTCCATCATCGCGGTGAATGTGTCGCCGTTCCGCACGACGCTTTCGACCCGACCTTCATATAGATCGGCGTGGTAAAGTCGTGCCTGCTCGCGCATCCGCATCAGCAGGTCGTTCCCGGATATGCCATCGGGGAACCCGGCGTGATTGCGGGTCAGCGGGATCAGGCTTGCGCGACTTTGTCCGGCATCGACCACCGCCACCGACAAGTGATACCGGGCCAGATAGATTGCCGCGGTCAGCCCCGCCGGCCCGCCGCCGATGATCAGGCAGTCCAGCGAGGATGGCGCGGTGCGCGGCGCGTTTATCGTCCGGCCTCTGCAATAATCGTTGGAGACGGCGACCCTGAGCGTGCACCCGCGAAGTTTTCTCTTACAGCGGCGTTGCGCAAATCTGGAAACATTGCCTGCCCCTTCCCTTCCGGCGCGAAAGCACCGCTTCGTCCGGCGAACGGACAGGCCCAATCGGCGCCGACGGCGCGTCCCGAATATTGGCGCGCTTCTGAAACGGTGCCGTGCGGTGCAAGCATCGGGTTCGCATCGCCCGCCAGCGCCACGTCGCGGGCGATGATCGTGCTTCGCATCTTGTCATACACCCCGCCGGCCCGCAACTGGACGAACTGGTCGTGCAGGTTGAAGATCAGCGCCGGACGCTCGAACCGCCTTGCTGGCCGGCTTGCGCGTGGGTGCAGTCCGACAACGAAAAAGGCTTCGCCCCCAAAGCTCAGCGAAAAATGCGGATCGCGGGGATCGGCGCTGACGCGCGGGTCCGCGCGCTGCCCGTGAAAATCATCCTTGTCGGTTAAGGATTCCAGCCGCGCCCACAGGCAGCGCTCGAAAGCCTCTTCGTCGAGCTGATGGTCCGTTTCAAACAACACCGCGAGCGAATGGAACAGAGTTGGTTCGCGCGCGTAGCTTGACGCCAGATCGAGCAAATTGGGATAGATGCGCAGATCGTCCCACGCCGAACACATGTCGCGGCCGACAACGATCCGCATCTGTTCCTTCGCAAGCGCCGACTTGGCGCCGACGCAAGGAAAGGCCGGATCGCGGATGAACGCGTGGAAGCGTTGGGCCAGCGGGTGGCTAGAGTCATCGACGGGGTGAAGCATTCGCGAGTAACCGTCGGCCAGACTTCCGGTTGCGCCCGATTAACCTGGGTTGCATCGATTTGTCCGAGCCGGTTGGAAGGGGCACCAATCGAAGTTGATCGAGGTTAACGCGATTCCCCCGGTGGCCGAGCAACTTTCCCGGGGCCGCCCCCGTTGGTCGTTCGAAAAGGAACGATATCATGACCAACCCAACGCCCCCCGCCGCCGCCAAAAGCCGAAGCGGATATTTCGGCAAGTTCGTCGGCGCCGCAGTGCTCGGTGGCCTCTACTGGTTCACACGTGGCCGCAAGTCCGGCGTCCCAACCCTTGACTCGCATTCGGCCGCGCTCGCTGACCGCGAGACCGACCCGGAAAACTTCGACCAGACACGCTCGGCCGGTCCTGCCGGAATGCGCGATGCACCGAACCGCGACTGGGATCGGGTTGACGAAGCCGCCGACGAGTCCTTCCCTGCCAGCGATCCGCCCGCTTACTGACACGCCGGAGAGCGTCAGCGGTCAACGACCATTAAGGCCTCTGTGCGTCGCATCGTCGTCCGCGTCGCCTTAAGTGCGTTTGCGCGCGCATGGGCGTCTGCGCTCTCGCCATATTGCGGTCTGCGAATCCGCAGGAATAAACATGCCGCATGTCACCGTGTTGCAACCGGCCCACTCAGCGCGCGTTACAATTTCGTGACGGTCGCATTGCCATCCCGCTGGACCATATCCCGTGGCCGCTTCATGCGCTCCACCATTAGGATCAATTAGTTGGAATTGCTCAACCCCAACTTGTTCTGGCCGATCATCGGGGCAATCATCGCGAGCGCCATCATCGGTGCGGAACGTGAATATCGAGCGAGCCCCGCAGGCCTGCGCACGCATATCTTGGTCGGCTTGTCCTGCTGTCTGTTGATGCTTTCGGCTGTTCATCAAATGGAATGGCTGAACGATGCCCCGGTGGAGGTGGTCCGCATCGATCCGGTGCGCATGGCGCACGGTATTTTGACCGGCATCGGGTTCCTGTGCGGCGGGGTGATCTTTCGCGAGGGTTTCAACGTCCGCGGGCTGACCACCGCCGCGTCGCTTTGGATGACGGCGACGCTGGGCATCCTGTTCGGAATAGGCTTTTACGAACTGGCCATCTTTGCCGCGACCGCGACGGTGCTCGTCCTCGCTGCGGTCACGATTACCGATCGGCGCGCGCCGCAGCAGCGTATCGTCCATCTGAAGGCCCGTTATCGTCGTTCAGGGGCCGTCACGCTGAGCGATTTCGGCACGCTTCTCGCCGATCATAAGCTCCGATCCATCACCATCGATCAGTCGATGAACGACGATGTCGTGGAATATGGCGCCATCGCTCAAGGCTACAGCGAAAGCTGCGCCGAACAGCTGGCGGCGAGCCTGTCGAGCGACCCGAACGTCACAGGTTTTGAACTCCGTCCCCAACAGGCTTGATGGACGATCAGCCCTTCTTTGCGTTGAGCGCGTATCATGTCGGCATGGCGCTGATCGGCGCCGGGATCATCGCGGCATTTTGGTTGCCGCGCTTCCTGTCGGGGCGCGAACCGGCAGCATCGGCGCTGCTCATCCTGTTCGGGATCGCGATCTATTGGATATTGCCCGATGTCGCCAAAGCGCTCGATCCCCGCGCGGCGCCCAAATTCTGGGAGCTGGCGAGCGAACTTGCCGTGATCGTCGCCTTGTTCGGCACGGGCATCCGGATCGACGACCTTTCGAACTACCGCCGCTGGCGCCCGACGATCCGGTTGCTGGCGATCGCGATGCCGCTGACCATAGCCGCGGTGGCATTCATGGGCCTGGCATTCGCCGGGATGACGCTGGCGGGCGCGATCCTGCTCGGTGCAGTGCTCGCACCGACCGACCCCGTCCTCGCCGGCGAAGTCCAGGTCGGACCCCCGACCGAAGGCGAAGAGCAGCCGGTACGCTTTGCGCTCACCACCGAAGCGGGACTGAACGACGGGCTGGCTTTCCCGTTCGTGTATCTCGGCCTGCTCGTCGGCACGACGGGTTTTTCGGCCGCGATGCTGGGCGAGTGGCTATTGCTCGACGTCGTCTATCGCATCCTCGTCGGCTGCATCGGCGGCGCGGCAATTGGTTGGCTGCTTGCGCGTATCCTGTTCGTCATCCCGCGCGGCAACGTCCTCGCCGACACCGCCTCGGGCGTGCTCGCGATCGCCGGGGTATTGCTCTGCTATGGCGCGACCGAACTGGTAGAAGGCTATGGTTTCATCGCCTGCTTTGTCGCCGGGATCGTGCTGCGCCGGTTCGAGGCCAGCCATGAATTTCACGGCAAACTCCACAACTTCAACGAAGCGATCGAACTCGCGCTCACCGCGCTGCTGCTGATCCTGATCGGTGGCACGTTCCCGCTGCTGTTCGGTGAGCTCGACTGGGCGCACGCGGGCATCGGGATCGGCCTGCTGTTCATCGTGCGCCCGCTCGCCGGGTGGCTCAGCATGGTCGGCACCGACCTGCCGTCGCAGGACCGCCTCGTCGTCGCTTTCTATGGCGTGCGCGGAATCGGGTCGATCTACTATCTCGCCTATGCGACCAGCCATCTCGAACTGGTCAACGAGGGGCAATTGTGGGCCACGATTGCACTGACGATCCTGTTATCGACCGTCGTTCACGGATTCACGGCGGGACCGGTGGTCGATCACATCGTTCGGCGGCAGCGCGGTCGCCGCGCCTGCCGTTCCGAGCCGGAATAGTGGCCTCAATCAAGTGTTTCGCCGAAATTGAAACGTAACCGGCGCGGGTTCGGTAACTACGCCGCCAATCACCGCGTCCCGACCGCGCGCCTGCACCGTCTAAACGAGATGCCCCAGGTCCGCCGCAAATGGGGAGTTCCGGTCCGTCCGGTTTGACAAGTTGTAGCGCATGAGCCGTCGGCGCCAGGTCAGCTACCGAGGTCGCTTGGAGCGACGTGCGCTGCGGACGCCGTCTTCAGCCGCCAGTCGCCGCCAGCGCCCAAAACGCTCCATTTTAAGCGCGCCAGCCGCGATTGCAGTCTGGACTGCACAGCCCGGTTCACCGCCATGTGCACAATCCGAAAAACGGCACCTCTGCGCCATCTGGATGAAATCATCGAAAACCTCGGATATTCCTTCGGCGGCATCGGACAATTGAAGCTCGCGCATACCGGGCGTGTCGAGAAGCCACCCGCCCCGCGCCAGGCGATGCATCTCTCGAACGGTCGTCGTGTGGCGCCCTGTGTCGTCGCCAGTACGGATCGCCTGCGTGGCAATACTGTCCGAGCCGCGTAACGTATTGACCAGCGTCGACTTGCCGACGCCCGAAGATCCAAGAAGCGCAACGGTCTTACCCCTGCCGCACCATGACGCGAGATGGGCGACACTTTTGGGATCGCGGCAGTTGATGAGTTCGACGCACAGTCCAGGCTGGATCGCTCGTGCAGCAGCCGCGAAAGTCTCCGGCGTGCTTGTTAGGTCGGTCTTGGTCAGCACGACAGCCGGGTTCACCCCCACTTCGCGTGCCAGCACCAGGTAGCGCTCCAGCCGTGCGACGCTGAAATCCTGGTTACAGGAGGCGACGATGAAGAGGGTATCGACGTTGGCGGCAATCATCTGCTCTTTGCGCGGATCGCCCGGTGCGCGCCGCTTGAACAAGTTCATCCGGCGAAGGACGCATACGGTCTCCGCGGTGTCACGATCGATGAGCAGCCAGTCGCCGACCGTTGGATGGTCATCCAGCGGGCCGGCGCCGGAAATATAGGGAGAGATGAATCGAAGTGCTCCCGCGCCAGCGACAGCGATTTTACCGCGATGAACTGCCATTACCCGGACGGGTTGACATTGTTTGGACTGTTGCGTGGTCACCTGCGCGCTGAAAAAATCATTCCAGCCCAGCTCTTCCAAAGTTTCGCGGGTCGATTGCATAAAGCTGCGAGGCGTCCTGTTCGACCCGAAAACCGTCTTTCCCGCTTTGGTCAGCAGCCGGGCTTACTATATGGGGTGCGATGGCCGGATAGCGAGGAGGCGACGAACCTACCGGCGGCAAGACGACCACGCGATATCACGATCCTGCTATGGCGCGGCTTCGATTGATGCGACCTCGTCCGTGTGGACTAGGAAGGACGTGACCTGTGTGGGTCCGAATGCCGTGGTGAGCGCGGTATCGGTAGCGTCGCGGCCGCGTGCCATCAAGATGCGGCCGATACGCGGGCGATTGTGACGTGCGTCATGGGTGTACCAGTTGCCGTCGATGTAAACATCGAACCAAGCAGAAAAGTCCATCGGCGCATCGACCGGCGGGATGCCGATATCGCCGAGATAGCCGGTGCAATAGCGCGCCGGAATGTTCATGCAGCGGCACAGCGTGATAGCGAGATGGGCGAAGTCGCGGCAGACGCCCTGCTTCTCCTGATAGGCGTTCCAGGCGGTTTTGTCCGAGCGCGCATGTTCATAGCCGAACTTGATGTGATGGTGGACGAACGCCACAATCGCATCGACGCGGTCGCGCGCCGACCCGATATGCGCAAACTCCGCCCAAGCGACGCCCATCAGACGGTCGGTTTCGCAATAGCGGCTGCTTAGCAGGTAAATGAGAACGTCGTCCGGAAGCTGCTCGACGGGGGTCGGCGGCGCATCAGGCGCGCGGACGTCTTCGAGACCGCTGTCCTCGATCACGAAATCGGCTGACAGGGTGACCCCGCCCGCTGGGACGGTGAGGCGCGTGCAGATGTTCCCGAAACTGTCCTCATAATTGTAGATCGGAATGACCGGAACCGTCTCGATCTGTTGCGGCGTCTGTAGATCCTTTTGCCGCGACGGATGGATGCTGAGCATCGCCATCATCGGCGTCGCACTCGCGGTCTCGAAGCGTATTTCATATCCGGCCCTGATCAACACGTTTACGAATTCCTCATCTTGCCGGCGCTCCGGCTGTTGGTGGCTCCGCCCGAACGAAGGACAGCATCGTGATCGGCTTCGGTGCCCAGCTTCACCTCGACGGTGACATCCATGCCGAGGTAGCTCGCAGGAAAGCCGCTCCAGCTCCCCGACAAAGGCACCGCCTGATAGGGATCGCGCGCGACCGCGACGCGGACGAGGCCGCGGCTGCCGACGATGCCATTGGTGGGGTCGAACTCGATCCAGCCCGAGCCGGGCAAGAATACGCGCACCCAAGCGTGGGTGTTGCCGCCGCCGACGCGGCCTTCGCTGCGAGATGGGCTACAGACATATCCCGATACGAACCGGGCCGCGAGACCGAGCGCGCGGACGGCCTCGATCATTAGCACCGCGAAATCGCGGCAGGTGCCCTGGCGGAGCGTCAGCGTCTCGATCGGCGACTGCGTCCCTTTCTCGTGACGCGCGACATATGTGAAGCTCTGCCTGATCGTCGTCGTCATGTCGGTGAGCATCGCGAGGGTATCGGTGGGTCCGTCCTTTCGAAGAAAATCGTTCGCCCATCTATCGATCACGCGTCCGACGTCGAGATATTGCCGTTCGATCGAGCGCAGGAGATCAGGCATATCCTCGGAGGCATAGGTGAACGGAAAATAGCACGCATAATCCTCGATATCGATCTGCTCGTGTTCAAGCGGCGCATGATCGAGGGTCATCTCGCTCACCACCCGCAGCAAATTCGCGCGGGTGTCGAACAGCGCGATGGCGACCGAATTCCCGAGGACGTCATGCAGCCATCGCAGTTCGCAAGGCGAGGGGGATATATCGAGCTTGGCCTTTACAAGACGCTGGTCGAAACTCTCTCGCGGCCGCATCATGATCCTGTGCTCGCCGAAGATCACCGGCTGCCGATATCTATATTCGGTCGTATGGCGGATCGTGAGCAAAGGCATGGAAGGCTTTCGTGATGACGCTTCGTGAAAACACCCTCCTCGGGACGGCCGATCCTGCGGCGGCTCAGCTCTTCAACGCGAGCGGGCAGTCTCCGTTCCTTATCATCGGCGATCACGCCGGAAATGCGATCCCACATCGACTGGGAACATTGGGCCTGACGGAGGCCGACCGCGCGCGCCACATCGCATGGGACATTGGTGTGCATGATCTTGGGAATGCGCTCGCCCAAGCTCTCGACGCACCTTTCATTTTTCAACATTATTCGCGGCTCGTCGTCGACTGCAACCGCGATCCAGCCCATCCCGACGCAGTGCCAGCGGTCTCGGATAGAAGCGCGATCCCGGGAAATGCTGCGCTCACGGACGACAATCTTGCTGCCCGGGTCGCGGCAATCCACGCGCCTTATCACGCGCGGATCGCGGAGGAGCTGGCACAACGTGCCGCTGCGGCGCAGCCCACGGTACTCATCGCCCTGCACAGCTTCACACCAACGCTTGGCGGCACGTCGCGGCCGTGGGATATTGGCATCCTCCATGACAGCGGCGACACGCGCTTCGCGAAAGCGCTGCTAGCGGACCTGGTTGCGCGCCCGAATATCAAGGTCGGCGATAATGAACCCTATCGGATGGATGCTACCGACTACAGTGTGCCGCGACACACATACCCTGCTGGCCTTCCCTATGCCGAGATCGAAATAAGGCAGGATCTTCTTGCCGACGCAGCCGGGGTCGCGGCTTGGAGCCGCACCCTCGGCTCCGCTTTTAAAAAGACCCTGCAACGTACCGCAACGGCAGGCGCAGCCGCCTAGCGGCGCCCTCGGTTCCCTAGGTGTTTACGGCACACGGCCGAGTGCGACGCATACCGCAATTGCCGAACTCTGGGCTGCCTTTAGCCGGTTGGAGACAGTCCGCTTCCGGCGGTAAATCGAGAAGAGCAGACGCTTGATCATGGGTGGATCCTATGACTGCAACCGACCGTTTTCGGTCATCGCTTTGAATTGGCGGGATTGTTAAAGGTAGGCGCTCAAGATGGCTTGAGTTGGAGGGAGCAACGATGATCGAGCAACACGGCAGCTGCCATTGCGGACGGGTTCACTTGGTAATGCGCGACGAGCCAACCGAAGTCGGCGAATGCAATTGCTCGATTTGTCGGCGAAACCGTGTGCAAAGCCTCCATCGACCCATCCGTTCAGCGTTGCCTTGCCATCATCCCCGGACTTACTTACTCTCACGCGCGTGAACAACGCTGAGGCGATGTGGCTCGAATTCTGTGGCGACACGCTGAAAACGGACAGGCGAGGATGGCATGAACGCCCCGACCCGACGCGGATTCCTCGCTGCGGCGGGCGCGCTGCCATTGACGGTGGCGGCGTCCGCCGGCGAGGCCGCCGCGACAAATCGCATAGCGGCCGATGTGGATGCATATATTGGATTTGGGAATAAGCAGTCGGGTGGCGATGGCGACCGCGCGTGCGGTCACTGGCTTGCCGGCGAGCTCGAAGCGGCAGGCTTCGCGGTCCAGATGCCAAAGCTGTCCGTTCCGTTTTTCGATGCCGAGCAGTGCACGATAACAGCGGGCGACGCCCGCGCCATTATTCGGCCGCAGCCGATCGTGGTGCCAACGCCTCCAACGGGTGGATCGGGGCCGCTGGTGCGCGTCGATGGCGCAGGACAGGCCAGCGCACCGCTTGCCGGGGCGATCGCACTGATCGACCTGCCCTATGGCCGATGGTCCTCAGCGCTGGCAAAGCCGATCCGCGGCCCAATTGACCATGCCCTCGCTGCCGGCGCTAAGGCGGCCATCGTCGTCACCAACGGCCCAACCGGCAAGATTATCGCGCTTAATGCCGACGGCCGTGCGCCGATGTTCGGGGCGCCGGTGGGACTGATCGCGCCGGAAGATGCAGGTCCGTTTCTCCACGCCGCAATGTCGCACCGGACGGCGACCGTCACGCTGGCGGGCAAAGAGGGGCGCCGTCCGGCATTCAACGTCATCGGCCGTATCGACCGCGGCAAAGACCGGTGGATCACAGTTTCCACGCCGCGATCAGGCTGGACTGATTGTGCCGGCGAGCGCGGCGGCGGGATCGCGGCGTGGCTCCACCTCGCGCGCGAAGCGCCAAAGCTGTTTCCCGATCACGACCTCGCCTTCCTGTGCAACAGCGGACATGAATATGAGAATCTGGGCGCCGAAGAGGCGTTGAAGGCGGTCGCGCCGAAGCCTGCCCAGACGCATTTCTGGCTCCACCTCGGCGCCAATCTCGCGGCGCGCGACTGGCATGAGGGGCTATTCGGGCTGTCACCGATCGGTGGAACCGATTCGCAACGCTATCTGGTCGTCAGCCCTCCCCTGCTGCCGGTTGCACGCCGCTTGTTCGCAGGACTTGCGGGGCTCGAGACGCCCTACTCCAGCGACAAATTGTCGGCCGGTGAGCTGACCGCGATCATCGCCGCCGGCTATCCTTCGGTCGCGGGCATCTTCGGCGTTCATCGCTTCCACCATGTCGAGGGTGATGACGCGCGATGCGTCGATGCCGCCGCCGTTGCCAATACAACGGCGGCGTTCCGCGAATTGCTGATCGTCGCCGCGCGCTAGATTCGGATCGGCGCGCGGCGGCCTGTCACCACGGCGTTCAGGCTTCGATGTCGCGCTTGTAGGTTTCGGGCAGGAAGAGGATGCCGACGATGGCGGTGACACCCGCGATCACCACCGCATACCACAGCCCCTGATAGATATTGCCCGTCGCCGCGACCATCGCAAAGCCGATCGTCGGCATGAAGCCGCCGATCCAGCCATTGCCGATGTGGTAGGGCAGCGACAGCGAGGTGTAGCGGATACGCGCCGGGAACAGTTCGACGAGCAGCGCCGCTAGCGGACCATAGACCATCGTCGCCAGCACGCCGAAGACGCAGAGGATCATGATCACCTTGACCTTGTTCACCTGTGCCGGGTCGGCCTTGTCGGGATAACCCGCCGCGTCGAGTTCCGTCTTTGCCGCCGCCGCGAATCCCGCGACTGCCGCGGCTCGACCTTCCGCGCCTAGTCCCGACGGGTCCGGAACGGGCAGCACGGTGTCGCCAATCTGTACCGACGCCACCGTTCCTGCCAGCGCGTCGATGTTGGCATAGTTGACGCCGGCCTTTGCCAGATAGGATTTGGCGATGTCGCAGCTCGTCCGGTCAAACGTGTTCTTGCCGATCGGATCAAACTGGAACGAGCATTCGCCAGCATGCGCGACCACCGTTACCGGCGCGCGCTCGACCGCCGCGGCCATCGCCGGGTTCGCGGCACCGACCAGCGCCTTGTAGAGTGGGAAATAGACGAAAAGCGCGATGACGCAGGCGGTCATCATGATCGGCTTGCGCCCGATCTTGTCGCTGAGCCAGCCGAAGAAGACAAAGCAGGGGATGATCAGCATCAGCGCGGTGGCGACAAGGAAGTTGGCGGTCGCGCCATCGACCCGCGCAATGCGTTCGAGAAAGAAGAGCGGATAGAGATGCGCGGCAAAACCAATCACCGCCTGCCCCGCCACCGCGCCAAAGAGCGCGATCAGCACGATCTTCAGATTTTTCCACTCGCCGAACGCTTCGGTCAGCGGCGCCTTCGACGTGGCCCCCTGTGCTTTCATCCGCTGAAAAACCGGACTTTCTTCCAGCTGGAAACGGATCCACAGCGTGACCGTGAGCAGCACGATCGAGAAGATGAAAGGAATGCGCCAGCCCCAGGCGAGAAAGGCTTCAGCGTCCATTACCGTGCGGAGCCCGACGACCAGCGACGAGGCAAGGATCAACCCCAGCATCGCCGTGGTCTGGATAAAGCTGGTATAGAAGCCGCGTTTTCCGGGCGGGGCATGCTCGGCGACATAGACCGCCGCGCCGCCATATTCGCCGCCGATCGCCAGTCCCTGCAGCAAACGTAGGACCATGAGGATGATCGGCGCCGCAATCCCGATGCTGTCATACCCGGGCAGGAAACCGACGGCGAAGGTCGACAGGCCCATGATCGCCATGGTGACGAGGAAGGTGTTCTTGCGCCCGACGATGTCGCCGATCCGCCCGAACACCAGCGCCCCGAACGGGCGTATGGCGAACCCGGCAGCAAAGGCCATCAGCGCCAGGATGAAACCGGTGGTCTCGTTCACCCCCGAAAAGAAGTGAAGCGACAGCGCGCTGGCGAGCAGGCCATAGAGGTAGAAATCATACCATTCGAACACGGTGCCCAGCGATGAGCCGATAATGACGCGCCGTTCGGTCTTTCGCTTCTCCGCCGCCGTCGGCGAGGCATCTGTTTCGCTAGCCATGTCTCTCTCCCATGATGACCCGGCAGCGACGGCGAGCTCTTGTCCGGCCCGTCCGCCACGCCCCCGGGGAACTCAGTGTGCGACCGCCATCGTCGGCGCGGTGAAGCCGGCTTTCGCGAGCTCGCGCTCGGCCTGCGTAAAGCCATAAGCCGGGACGATCTCGTCGCGACGGTCGGTCACGCGCTCCCATTCAGCCGCGACGCGCGCGCCCGCATCGTCGCCGCGCCCGATGAACGCGCCTTCGGTCAGCGTGATATTGGCCGCGGCAAAATGGCCGGCGCCGGCACACAGAATCGCGCGCGTCGGCGCGTCGTCGCCGACCAGTGCAAGCAACCCGGGGCTCACCGCGTCGGGCGCGAGCTGGGCCAGCGCATCGGGAGCGAGCACGCCTTCGGTCATTGCGGTTGCCGCGGTCGGAGCCAGGCAATTGACGCGGACATTGTGCTTTTCGCCTTCGATCGCGAGCGTCTGCATCAGCCCGACGAGCGCCATCTTTGCCGCGCCATAATTGGCCTGCCCGAAATTGCCGTAGAGCCCAGATGACGAGGTCGTCATCACGATCCGGCCGAAACGCCGCGCGCGCATCTGGTCCCATACCGCCTTCGAACAGACCGCCGCGCCGATCAGATGGACGTCGACGACGAGGCGGAAGTCGGCAAGATCCATCTTCGCAAAGCTCTTGTCGCGCAGGATGCCCGCATTGTTGATCAGGATGTGGACCCCGCCCCATGCGCGGGTCGCGGTATCGACCATATCCGCGACCGCCGCCTCGTCGGTGACCGACGCCGCTGCGGCGAGCGCATCGCCGCCCGCCGCGACAATCTCTTCAGCGACGGCTTCGGCCGCCGCGCCCTGCATGTCGTTGACCATCACCCGTGCGCCATGGCGCGCCAGCAACAAGGCGTGCGACCGGCCCAGCCCCCCGCCGGCCCCCGTGACGATCGCAACCCGTCCTGATAAATCCATCCCCGCCGTCTCCTCGCTTCGCATATTAATAACTCACTAGTGAGTGAATTAAACGATCGACCCGATTTCGCTTTGTCTCGCCTTATTCAGCCGTCGCGATCTTGTCGGCGCTGATTGCAGATGTCGCGGAAACCCGCGGCCATGAAGCGCGCCATGCGAGCCTTCACGGCTTCATAGTCGTCCGACCGGCAAAGCCCGTGCGACAATTTGTCGATACGCCCGGTGCGCGCCAGCGTCAGCATCAGCGCCCCGGTGACGAAATGATAGCCCCAGAAAATATCCTCTTCTGCGGCATCGGGCAGCGCCTTCTTCAAAATCGCGATCAGGCGGAGCACGACGGGATCGAAATATTTGTCCATGAATTCGGCGCCCTCGGGACTGTTCGACGCCTGCGCCCCGAACGCGCCATAATTTTTCCAGCCTTCGCCGCCCTGGATATAGAGATCGAGGTCGGTATCGAGGAAAGCGTGTAACGCACCCTCGACGGTCGGGGCGTCGCCCGCCGCACGCTCATAATCGTCGAGCGCCTGCATGCGCTTGTCGATCGTCACCACCGCGCGGCGCGCAAAGACCGCGTCGAACAGCGTTCGCTTGTCGTCGAAATAATAGTTGAGCAGCGTGTGATGGACACCGACCTGTTTGGCGACGTCCTTCAGCGTTACGCCGTGGAAGCCATGCTGCGAGAACAGCAGTTCGGCCGTGTCGAGGATCTGCTCCATCATCTCGGCGCGCTGTTCCGCCTTGGTCGGTCGCTTCGCTAAAGTCTTCGCCTTCGACGCCAAATTCGCTTCCTTCTGCTCGATCGTTTCTGCCGCCGTGATCCGCATTTGGCCTACACCTGTCCGTATTCGGCCCGCAATTGCAATTTGTCGATCTTGCCCGTGGGCGCCAGCGGCATGACGTCCAGCCGAACGATTGCGTCAGGCACCCACCAGGACGCCACCCTGCCGCTGAGCGGCGCGAGCAGTTCGGCATCGCTGACCGACGGATCGCAGGCTTCGACGAGCAGGATCGGGCGCTCGCCCCATTTGGGATCCGATCGCCCAATGACCGCGGCGAGCGACACCTGCGGCAAGGCGCCGACGATTGCTTCGATCTCGGCCGGATTGATCCACTCACCGCCCGATTTGATCAGATCCTTGGCGCGGCCCGTGATCGTCAGATTGCCCGACCTGTCGATCCGCGCCAGGTCACCGGTATCGAACCAGCCATCGGCGTCGGTCGCGGGCTCTGTCTGCCCGAAATAGCGTTCGACGACCGAGCCACCGCGCACGCGCAAATGCCCTTCCCCGCCGCGCTGTTCGGCAAGCGCCGCGCCGTCGGCGTCGGTCAGCAACAGGTCGATCCCCATCGCGGGGCGTCCGGATAGCGAAGGCTTGCGCGCCGGGTCGCCGGGGAGCGCCGCGGTGCCGAGCGGCGACAATTCGGTCATGCCCCAGCTCGTCTGCACCTCGACGCCGAGCCGTTGTTCGATCCGGTCCATCAACGCCGGCGGCATCGACGATCCGCCGACGAGGATGCGTTCGAGCGACGGCACCTCGCCGCCTTCGGACTCCAGATGTTCGACAAGACCCAGCCAGACGGTCGGAACCCCGACCGCGGCGGTCACCCCTTCGCTGCGAATCAACCGCGCCAGATGCGCGCCGTCGCTATGGCGGCCGGGAAGCACCAGCTTCGCGCCCACCGCGGGGGCGGTGAAGGGGATGCCCCACGCATTGGCGTGAAACATCGGCACGACGGGCATCACCGCATCGCGCGCGGTGATGCCGAGCACATCGGCCTGAAGCTGGCGCATCGTGTGCAGGAAGCAACCGCGATGCGTATAGGTGACGCCCTTCGGCGCCCCGGTGCTGCCCGAGGTGAAGCAAAGCCCCGACGGACTCGTCTCGTCGAACCCGCCCCACACGGCATCGGCGTCAGACGACGCGATGAGCCGATCGAGCGAGCGCGCGTCATCATCGGCGTCGAGCAGCAGGATATGGCGAACCGAAGCAAGATTGCGCGCCGCGTCCTCGGCCAGTGGCAGCAGGTCGGGGCTGACGAGCAGAACCGCGGCTTCGGACTGCGACAGCATCGAGCCGAGCTGCGCAGGTGTCAGGCGCGGGTTGAGCGTGTGGCAGATCGCGCCCATGCCCATGATCCCATACCACGCCTCGACATGCCCCTGCGTATTCCAGGCAAGCGTCGCAATCCGGTCGCCCTGCACGATCCCGAGACGCGCTAGGGCGACCGAGACGCGAAGCGCACGATCGCGCAGCGCGGCATAGCCGATGCGCCGGACCGCACCCTCCGCTCCCGCCGACACCACTTCGGCGTCGGAATGCCATTTTGCGGCGTGGGAGAGGAATTTGTCGAGCGTCAACGCATAGGTCTGCATCGATCCGTCGATCATTGGCATCCCGCGACTTTCGGCGGCAGCGGGGGCGATATGACGCCAATATTCCAGTTCCACGGAATATCGCCCGCGGCGCGGCGGCGACAGACCACCGCTTCGTGCAGCGCCGACACGCCAGGGTACAGATTATGCCCGGCGCGCGGTTCACCGGCGAAACGCATAACGCCCCGCTTGTCGGCATAGTCGGGCCAGTCAGGTTGGTTCTTGGCGCTCGGGGTTCCCGTCGCCGCGAAGCTCGCCCAATAATTGGTCATCGCAACCGACAATTTCTTTTCGGCAAGCGTGTCGGGGATCTTTGGCCAGAGCGGCGGCGTGCGCGTCGCGGTTCCAAAAACATAGGGAAGCTCGGCAGCGTGAAAGGCATGTAGATTCCATTCCTGCGTCGCCGGATAGCCATGGTCGAACAGATAATAATAGGATCGCTGACCGAGTGCCGACTGGTTCGACACCAGCCGCTCCGACGTCCAGCCGTACATCGCATCGCGGGTCGCGGCGAGCATGCTTTCGTCGATCGTCTGCGCCGGATAGCGCGCGAGGAACAGGTCAGCGAGTTCGCCATAACCGGCGCGGATCGCCGCCTCATAGGCCGCCGCATCGGCCGGCGCCTTGGGCAACAGAAAGCGTAGCGAACGGATCTCGCCGCTGTTGAACCCGGCGAGGATCGGAACGGGCGCCTGCTCGCCCTTGTCGAATGTCTCAACCAGCTGGCGCGGCACGACCTTGCCGTCGATGGTCGGGAACGGGAAAAAACCCGTCGCCGGCGCCTTGGATGCGATTTCTTCCGCCGGCATCGCGCGCAACGCCGCGAGGTCGGTCGCGCCGAGCTTCGCGGCCAGACCCCTGCCCAACTCTTCGGCGGGGACCATGCCGTTGATTGTGGCACGCAATCCGGATGCCGATACCATATAGGCGCTCTGCGCGATCGCCTTGTGGAACAGCCCGCGCGCCTTGGGCGCCGCCATCAGATACATGACGCTGAGCGCGCCCGCCGATTCCCCGGCGATGGTGACGTTGCCGTCATCGCCGCCAAAGGCACCAATGTTGCGCTTGACCCATTCGAGCGCCGCGACCTGGTCGAGCAACCCGTAGTTGCCCGACACGCGATCAGGCGATTCCGCGCTGAGCTCTGGGTGCGCCAGATAGCCCAGCACCCCAAGACGATAGTTGATCGACACGACGACCAGCCCGCGCTTTGCCAGCGCACTTCCGTCATAGAGCGGCTCCGCGCCCGATCCGGCGGTCAGCGAGCCGCCGTGGATCCACAGGAACACCGGCGCACCGCGAGCATCCTTCGGCGCCCAGATGTTGAGCGAGAGGCAATCCTCGCTCATCGTCGGCATCTCACCGGCGTATATCGAGGCCGCGCGCGGCTTTGGCTGCGTGCACGCGGCGCCGAACTTCGTCGCATCGCGCACGCCGTTCCACGACCTGGCGCCTGCCGGTGGACGCCAACGGCGCTCGCCGACGGGCGGCGCGGCATAGGGAATGCCCTTGAAAACCTGCACCCCGCCCTCCTCACGCCCGCGCAGGCTGCCGGCCGGCGCCTCGACCACCGGATCATCAGCGAGCGCCGGGCCGGGCGCAGCGAGCGCCAGCGCCATGGCCAGGTTTTTCCAGCGTCCCTTCATCGCGACGTCCTTTCGTCTTGGTCGATCATCAGAAGCGGTAATTGGCGCGGACGCCGACCGTGCGCGGACGCAGCCGGGCATAGCGCCCGTCGAGAAACGCCTCGGGATGCACATAAGTAACCGATTTGTCGTCGAAAACATTTTCGACATAGGCGGCCAGATCGAGCACCCCGAGTTTGGCGCCGACATACACATTCACATTGGTCCATGCCTCAGTGAAATCATAGGTCGGACTGACCGCGTTGGGGTTGCCCGGGACGTTCGGGAACTGGTTGGGGAAGGAACCGGCGTGCGACACATTGACCGCCGCATAAGCGGCCTTGCCTTCGCCGATCCCGAAGTCGTAGCGCAGGGTGCCCGATCCCTGGAACTTTGGCGACGCCAGCCGGGTGCCGATTTCAGCCCCCGAAATGGCCGCCTCGACAGGGGAAAGATCGGTGACCTTGGCGCGGTTGAACGACCCGTTTAGCGCGAGGCTGAGCCCTTGGAGCGGCCGCAGAATGAATTCATATTCGAGCCCATAGCTTTCAGCGCCGCCGATGTTCGTCGCGAACTGGATCGAATCCGAAACACGGTTCGCCTGGACCTGGATATCCTTCCAGTCGATATAATAGGCGGCGATGTTCGCGGTCAGGTCGCCGTTCAGCCAGCGCCCTTTGAATCCGACCTCGTAATTGGTAACGCTGTCTGACCTGGCGCCATCGGGAATGACGATGTCGGTCGGGGCGATCACCGGCGGTGCCAAGCCCGCGCGCGCGTTCACCACCGGCGTCCGGAAGCCGGTCGAGACCGTGGCGTAAGTGGTCAGGCTATCGGACGGCTTGAACGACACGCTGCCCTTCCACGACAGCCGATCGTCCTTGACCTTCAGCCCGGCGGCATAGTTGATGGGCGTAACCGTCAGCGCGATATTCTGCAGGTTCAGGAAGGCCGCGGTCAAATAGTTGCTGTTATAGCCGCCGCCGCGGGTGAAGCTCTGCACCGTGGTGCTGCCGTAGCGCAGCCCGCCAGTGACCCAGAAGCGATCGCTGAAACGGTAGGTCGCCTCACCGAAACCGGCGATTTCGGTCTGATCGGTGTAGCTGTTGAAGCGCTGATAATATTCGTCGGGCAGCCCGGTCAGATTGCGCGCCGCCAGATATTCCGGAGTCGAACGATAGGCGAAGTCGACGGTGCGCCGCTTGTCGTAGTAAAAGAAGCCCGCAACCCATTCGAACGGCCCTTCGGTGCGCGACACCAGCCGCGTTTCCTGGACGAACAGATCGTCATAACCGAAGGCGTCGAGCGCGAAGGGAAAGGCCTGGGCAAAGGTTCCGGCAAGATCGACATAGAAGGACGCATCATAGTCCGATAGGGTCGTCGAACTGATCAGTTCCGCAAAATCGAACTCGTAATTGACCGTGAGGTTATAGTTGGTGAGCTTGCCTTGGAACAGATCCGGCCGATCGGAACGGCGGACGAAATTGCCAAGGAGCGGATTGGTCAGACCTGAATCCGCAGGCTTGCTGTTCTCGTAGGAGGCGAGCAGCTTCACTTTCATGCGGTCGCTCGGCTGGAGCATCAGGATGGCGCGGCCGCCAAACGCTTCGAGGCTGTTCGAATCCTTGATACCAGTGCCGATATTATCGACCCAGCCGTCCTCGTTGCGATAATAGCCCGTAACGCGCAGGCCAATTTCATCTTTCATGATCGGGACGTTGACCATTGCATTGTAGCGCTGGCGCACCGAGCTCGAGCCGGTCAGGCCGATGTCGACGCTCGCCGATGCTTCGAAATCGTCGAGATCAGGGCTGCGCGTAATAATCCGCATCGCGCCCGCGAGCGAATTCGAGCCGAACAAGGTTCCCTGCGGTCCGCGGAGGAATTCGACGCGTTCGACGTCATAGAGGTTGGGATCGAGAATCGTCGAATTGCCGTTCGCCGAAATCGGCAGTTCATCGACATAAATGGCCACCGCGCTTTGCAGCCCTGCCGAGTAGCCGTTTGTATTAATGCCACGCGCGGTAAAATTGTTGAAATTCTGGGTCGGCCGGTTGACCACGATGCCGGGGGTGTTCTGGGCGATCCCTTCATACCCGACGATGCCGAGATCATCGAGCTGCTCCTGATCGAACGCGGTCACGCTGAGCGGCACATCCTGCAGCCGCTCGGTGCGCCGCGTGGCGGTAACGATGATGTCATTGTCATCGCGCTGTTGATCCTCCGCATCGGCCTCGGCGGATGGGCGGCTTGCCGATTGGGCTTGCGCCGAAACGGGTATCGCGAACATGGCGGCCGCCGAGGCGGACGCAAAAAGATGCGCCTTCATAAAATTCTCTCCCTCCAGATCAGCGCTCTTCGTCGCCAAATCAGGGATGCGTTATGCCGCATCGATCGCGATTGTCAATATTCACTATCGTGCGCGTGAATGTTTTTGCGATCATAATGTCGGAAAGGCGAAAAAGGGCGGCGATCATGACCGCCGGTCGACGGAATCGGTTACCGCGTTCTATGCCCGGCGATCGACTGACTGCCGAGCACCCCGGCAAGACGCTGCCACAGCTGCTGGTCGAAGTCGGCGTCGGCTGCATCGGCGCCGGTCCGCACCACCACGAGATTGAGGCTGGGAACGACGTAAAGGCGGCGGTCGAGAAAGCCGAAGGCCGCGACCAGGTCGGCGGGCGCCTCCGGGATCAAAGGTCCACTGTCGCGCCGGCCATCGACGCGAACATATGCCCCGCCGCCGTTGAGCCACCACAGACGGCCATAAGCGGCATTGGTTGGTGAGGGATCGAACAATGCCTGCAGGCTGGCGGCAGAAACGATCCGCTTGCCATTGGACGCGACGCCTCCGTTCAGGATCATCTGCCCGAAGAGCGCGGTGTCGCGCGGAGACGTCACAAGCGCCGTATTGTTGCCGACGCCGGCGAACGCCGCAGGCCGCTGACGCCAATCGGTCTCGGTCATCGCTGCGGGGGCCGTCAGCCAATCGCGCGTCAGTTGCTCAAGCGAGAGCTTGCTCGCCTTGGTCAAAATTTGCTTCGAGACGGCATATACGGGGGTATTGTATAAAAACTGCGTGCCCGCGGGCGCCACATAGGCAAATTTTTCGTCCAGACCCGAATTCATCTGCAGGATATGGATGACCTTGATCCGCCGTTCCTGCTCAGCTGTCGCTAGCGACCAGCCCACCCCGATATAGTCGCTGACCGGTCGGTCGACATCGATCAGCGATTTGTCGGCCGCCACTGCCATCAGTATCGCGATGAAGCTTTTCTGCTGCGAGGCCACGTCCTCGAACAATGCACCGCTGTCGGTCTGGCCGTAACGAAAAATCGCAAACATCAGGTCTTCGGGCGCCGGCCAATTTTCTTCGACGAGCGTCTTTCCACTGTGCATAACTACGAAGCCGGTTGTGTTCTGACTGCGCACATAGTCAAGCAGATCGCGCATCGCGCCGTCCTGTGCGGTCCCGCTCGCGCGACTTAGAGCCTTCGTACGGTCCCCAATTGACCCGCATGCGCTTAGCGCGACAGCGATTGCCACTGCTGCGATTCCCGACCTCAGGCGCATATCGTCTTCTCTCTCGGTTTGGGGACTTCGGACGAGATCCCCATTTGCCACGTCCGCCGTATCGACCCCGCCTATCGCGATCCCGATCTCGCGAGGTACATGTAAATCTCGCAGCCGCGCGCGTCGAACCGGTGAAGCGATATACCGCCTTTTGCCGATAGGGACAGAACGGTCGCTGGAATTCGACCTCATCCGTGCCCGCACCGCCCGGATTCGCCCGTCACGGCGCCACGCTCGACCGCGTGTAAACGTAACGGTCGCTCATCCAGCTTGCCAGCCGCCCCCCTATCCGCGGCAGGAGGCGTCGTCACGCGCCAACCCAAGCTTTTTTCGGGTTGCGGGTCCACCACCGTCTAATGCAAGGCGGAAGTCAGTGGGCATTGGTTCAGGGGGAGTCGACATGCCGGGGAAGCACAAGGTCCTGCTCGTCGACGATCACCGGATCACCCAGAACGGGTTGAAACTCCTCTTCGCATCGCACGAGCGCTACACCGTGGTCGGGACGCTCGATCGCGGCGCGCTGGTCGGCGCCTTCGTCCAGTCGCAGCCGGTCGACCTGGTGGTCCTCGACCTCAACATGCCCGACGTGAAGGGTATCAACATCCTCGCCGAAATCGTCGGATCGCGCGACATGACGGTCATCATCCTGACCGGCGAAACCCGGCTGGGCGAGATCGACTATGCGTTGAAGCTCGGCGCCCGTGCGGTGGTGAGCAAGGCCGACCCGCCCGAGCAGATCATCGCCGCGTGCGACGCGGCGCTGGCGGGCGACGTCTATATCTCGCACCATATGCGCGAGGCGCTCGGCAAGCATAACGAACCGCCGGTGATCCTGTCATCGCGGCAGATGGCGATCCTCCATTATCTGGCGCAGGGCGAAACCAACAAGGAAATCTCGTACCGCTTGTCGATCGCGCCGCCGACGGTGTCGTTTCACATCGCCGAATTGCGGCGCAAGCTGGACGTCGTTCACAATCGCAAGATCGTCGAACGTGCGCACGAGTTAAAGCTGCTTTGACAGCGCCCGCAGCCGGGGGTGATCGAGCATTTCGCAGCACAGCGGCTTGATCAGCATCATGCCGACCAGGTCGCTCAACCGGCCGCGGGTGATCGTCGTGTCGTCATAGCTGAACGCAGCAATGCGGTCGGGCGGCGTGGTCTTTGCGGCCAACGCGGCATCGAACGCCTCGCGCTGGTCGAAATCGACGAGCTGCCAATCGGGCAGCGCCGACTGCAGCCGCTCGGGCGGGCACGGCGTCACGGTCGCGAAGGCGCACGGCAGGCCGATCCGCACCTCGGTCCCCGCCGGACCCGACGCAGCGATTTCGAGCGAACCGCCGAGCGCCTGGATCACCCGTTTGGCCGACTGGAAGCCAGATCCCGTCCCTTCGCCGCCTTCATCGGCGCGTCGCCGGGCGGTATCGTCGTCGTTCAGCGCCCGCATCAGGCCGGCCGACATGCCGATTCCGCTATCGGTGAGTGTCATGATCGCCTGCCCACCCTCGATCGCCAGCGTGAGGTCGGCGCCGCCCTCCCGGGTATATTGGTATGAGTTGCTGAGCAGGTTGGCGAGTGCGCGCATCAGCAGCGGCTTGTCCGACACGATCGTCACATCGCCGACGACGCGCGCGGTCAGCGTCAGATTCTTAGCCGCGAACGGCGCCTTGAACATCATCACCAGCGGCTCGATCAGCGCCTGACCCCTGAAGCTGGCGAGCGCGACGAAATCGGCTTCGCTGCCGGCGATATTGGCCCCCGATATCGTCGTCGAGACGATCTCGCCGAGATAATCCGCCGAACTTTGCAACATGTCGGTCAAATCGTCGTGGACCCCGTCGTTCCGCTTGAGCACGTCGATCGCACTGTTGAGCGCCAGGATGACTTGCCGGCTGTCGTGGCCCGACGCGTGGAGCAGCGCGTTCTGGCTGTTGACTGTCGCCAGCGCAAAGGCCTTTTCCTCGGCCAGCCGCGCCGCCCGCTCGCTGATCGCAAGCCGCTCGACCATCGACCGCGCGTAATTGGTGTCGGCGGCCAGCTTGTCGTTCTGGATCTTCTTGAGGTTGAGACCCAGCGCGAGCGTAACCATCATCGATTCGAACAGGCCGACGGGGCCCGCGAGATGCCAGTTGATCGGCAGCCACGAGAATACGCCCATCGAGGCAATCGCGGCATAGATGATGAACAGCGCCAGGCTCGCCCAGCCGACGAACAGCGGCCAGAGCTGCGCCCCCAGCTGCTTCATCGCGGCATAGCCGACGAACGGCAGGAACAGCGCGACCGCGACCGCGACGAGCCAGGCGGCGATATGCAGCGCCTGCCGCAGTCCGGGCGGGTAGAGCGACAAACCCGGTTGCAGCACCATCACGACAAGCGCGAATGCGATCAGTGCCTTCAACGCAAGGTCGCGGCGCGGAAAATGGACCGGTGTCTGGACGAAGCTGCGCCCGAACTGGGCCATGGCGGCGGCGAAGCCGCATTTGATGAAATCCTCCAGCGCAACCCCGGTCAGCGGCTGATCGGACAGGAAGAAGATGGTGATATAGCCCTCGGCATGGACCGTGTTCAGCGCGAAAAAGCCCTGCGCGACCGCGAGCCAAATGAATTCGCGGTGTCCGGTGATCGAGAAGAAGAGGAAGTTGAGGAGCAGCAGAACGACAACCCCGAGCACGACACCCGACACCATTGCGATATTCGCGCGCCGTTCCTTGAAGAAGGTCCCATAGGTCAGGATTTTCAGCGGGAGGTACGTCGAGTTTTCCGACAGCATGTCGATCAACACGAGCTTTTCCTGACCGGGGTCGAGGACGATCTCGGTGCTGAACGCCTGATAGGTTTGCAGGTTCGCGCGCGCTTCCTCGACATCGGCCCCGTCGACCAGCAACTCCAGTCGATCGCCAGCCGCTTCGTAAAGCCGGAAATAGGCAAGCGAGCCGCGGCCGGTCGTAAAAATCCAGCTCCCCTGCGCGTTGCCTGCGTTGCGGACTTTGACCAAGACCGTCGTGCGGTCGCCGGGCGGGCCGAAATGGATCGCCTGCCCCGATACACGCTGGAGCGGACCGGCGAGGATGCGCGCCAGCCGGTCGCCCTCCAGTCCCCCATCATTCTTTGCATAACGGATGGCAGAAACGATCGAAGCCGGATCCTTGCCGGGTTCGAGCGCGATCGCCGGAATGGCGGGCGCCAAGGCGCCCGCGGGCGTGGACACGGCGAGCACGACGGCGGCGACGAGCGCGGCCAGCCATCGCATTGGGATATCCCGAAAGCGCCTCACCGGCGATGCGGGTCAGGTCGAATTTCGGCCCGGACAATCATCATCACTCGACAGCACCCCCCAGAGCCACCGCGCAGAAAAAAATGGAGAGTTCACAGGTCGCCGTCCCGGCGACCCTTGGCCCGGCGGCGGACCCTATAGAAGCCCCCGCTTCACCCCGAACACCCTAAATTAGATTTGGTAGACGATGCCCGTCCGCACGAATTAGTCAAGTCAAACAACGCCGAAGATCGTGACGATCGAGAAGATCGTGACGGTCAATCGGCTGAGGGGGCGCAGAGCAAATCATGTAGGGCCATCGGTGGCGCGCGATTACGCCGCCGCCGGTCGCCATGTCGTTCGCCTATGCGAAATTCAAGGGGAGTCCAAAGCATGTCGAATTTTTCCAAGTCGCGGTTGCTGGCAACCAGCGCGGTCGCCGGGTTGTCGATCCTGCAGTTTACCGCGCCGGTGCAGGCACAGGAAGCGTTCGGCATTCACAACGACCAGCCCGAAACGCTCGACATCGTCGTCGCCGAGGATGAAGAGGTCGAGGGCGACGATATCGGCATCTATGCCGACAATGGCCCCGTCACCGTCGACAACGCCGGCACGGTTCGCGGCAACGGCACGAGCTTTGGCAGCATCGACGATCGCCCCAGCGGCGGCGTCGTCATCGCCCAGCCCGGATCTTCGGTCACCAACAGCGGTACGATCACCGGCGCCGCGAATGGCGTGTCGACATCCTATTTCTTCAGCGAGGACGCCGAGGGCAACAACCTGCCGCCCGAAGCGCTTGCCGCCGACACCAGCGTGACCAACAGCGGCCTGATCCGCGGTGAGGCGGGCAGCGGCGTGGCGCTGATCGGGGGCGGCGACGTCGTCAACAGCGGCACCATCCAGGGTTTCAACGGCAATATCGGCAATGGCGCGCAAGGCATCGGGGTCGTTCTCGCCGAATTCCCCGAGGCGACGAGCACGACCGCGACCGGCGTCGGCACCGTCACCAACACCGCCACCGGCCTGATCGAAGGGCAACTATTCGGTATCCTGCTGTCGGGGGGCGGCACCATCGACAACGCCGGCACCGTTCGCAGCACCGGAACCTTCAACCCGGCCACGCCCAACGTCTCGCCCTTCGGCGTTATCCTGACCGCCAACGCCAACCAGCCCGGTCGCACCGCGACGCTGAACAACAGCGGGACGATTTCGGGTTTCCTTGGCATCCTCGCAAACCAGCAGCTCGCGACCGCGATCATCAACAACAGCGGGACGATCACCGCGGCGCAGACCGGCATCATCGGCCTAAACAGCGGCGAGCTGATCGTGAACAATGCCGAAGGCGGCCAGATCATCGCCAACGGCCCCGCCATCGCGTCGAATGCCGGGACGCTGACCGTCGACAACGATGGGCTGATCCGCAGCAACAATCAGGCGGCGATCAATATTACCACCGCCAATGCCGAGGTCGACAACAGCGGCACGATCCAAGGCGCTACCTTCGGCATCACGACCAACCCGTTCCAGACCAGCCCTGGCGTGTTCGAGGATCGCTCGGTCGATACCGACGTGATCAATAGCGGCTCGATCGTCGGCCTGAACAATGACGGCGTCCGGCTTCAGGGCGGCGGCACCGTCATCAACAGCGGCTCGATCAGTGGCCAGCAGAACCTGCAAGCCGACGGCGTATCGATGTTCGCGCTGGTGACACAGGATCTCGCGACTTACACGTCGCAGGTCACCAACGATGAAAGTGGCGTCATCGAGGGCGTCCGCGCCGGCGTCGCGCTGTCGTCGGGCGGCACGGTAGATAATGCCGGCGCCATCACGGGGGGCGGCGCGGGTATCCTGATCCAGAACGGCCTCGGCAACGATCCGGTCTCAGGCACGATCACCAACAGCGGCTCGGTCACCGGCGGCAACGGCAATCCCGCCGCCGGTCTCGGCGGCGAGGGGATCATCGGCTTCGGCGAGTTCGATACCCTCTCTGTCACCAATGCCGGCGACATCACCGGCGGCGCCAGCGACGGCATATTCGTCAACGCGACCAGCGATACCGCAATCACCATCGATAATGCCGCCGACGGCACGATCACCGGCGCGGCGTCGGGGGTCGAGACCGTTCTCGGCGCGCTCACCTTGACCAACGCCGGGACGATCCGCGGCAACGGTACCAACCAGGGGTTCAACGCCGCGCCCGACGCCGGCGTCACCATAACCGACGCGGGCAGTTCGGTGACGAACAGCGGCACTATCTCGGGGAACCGGCTGGGCATCACCACGGCCAATCATTTCAACGCGGCGACCGGCCAGATCGAGGGGCGCGCAGTCGATACGACGGTCGTCAACAGCGGCACGATTATCGGCGAAAACGACGACGGCGTGCGCCTCATCGGCGGCGGCAGCGTCACCAACAGCGGCACGATCCGCGGCGAGGCGGGCGATTTCACCGACGGCGTGTCGATGTTCGCCTACACCGATCAGGCGAATGAGGATTATGGCGCGCTGGTCACCAACGAAAGCGGCGGCACAATCGAGGGCAGCCGCTTCGGCATCATCCTGTCGGGCGGCGGCGACGTCGCCAACGCCGGCGACATCACCGGCGTTGTCGGCGGTATCTTCATCCAGGGCACCGCGCTCAACACCGACCCGAACGAGGACCGCAGCGGCCTGACCGCCAGCGTCACCAACAGCGGTACGATCCGCGGCACCGGCGACCTGGGCGGCAGTTCGGGCGACGGATACGGCGTCGGCTTCGGCAGCGACATGTCGACCGCGACGCTGGACAACAGTGGCACGGTCGTCAGCGATTTCGGCATCGGCGTGTCGCACGGCTCGCGCGCCGACCTGACAATTAACAATGCCGAAGACGGCGTCATCACCGGTGCCACCTCGGGCATCTATTCGTCCGCCACCGGCACGTTGATCGTCAACAACGCCGGCACGATCCGCGGCGAAGGCACCTATGACGGCTTCGACGCCGTTCCCGACGCGGGCATCACCATCGGTACCGCCGATTCGCAGATCACCAACAGCGGCACGATCAGCGGCGCCGGCGCCGGCATCACCACCGCCTATCTGTTCGACGAGGCGACGGGCGAGCTGGTGTTTCAGGCGACCGGCACCGCAATCGTCAACAGCGGCACGATCGCCGGCGAATCGAACGACGGCGTCCGCCTGATCGGCGGCGGCAGCGTCGTCAACAGCGGCACCATTTCGGGCAGCGGCCAGGAATTTGCCGACGGCGTCTCGATGTTTCGCGCCGAGGGCCAAGCGGCCGAAGGTTATGAAGCGACGGTCGCCAACAGCGCAGACGGATCGATCGAAGCCACGCGGTTCGGCATCATCCTGTCGGGCGGCGGCAGCGTCGAGAACGCCGGCACGATCGCCGGCGACCTGGGCGGCGTCGTCATCCAGAGCCAGTTCGACGGCGAAGATGCCGGCCTCACCGGGACGCTGACCAACAGCGGCACCATCACCGGCGGCGCCGGGGCGGGCGCTCAATTCAACGCCGGGCTGGCCTCGGTCGTCGTCGACAACAGCGGCACGATCAGCGGCGGCACCGTCGGCCTGGGTCACGGCACCACCGGCACGCTGGCGCTGACCAACAGCGGCACGATCAGCGGCGACCTCGTCGGCGTCGAGAGCGACGCCAGCGGCGCGGTCACGCTGGTCAACAGCGGCACGATCAGCGGGGGCAGCGGCGAAGCCTTCTCCTCGCTGACCCAGACCAGCCTCGACAATTCGGGCACGCTGACCGGCGGCGCGGGGGTCGCGGTGCGGCTCGGTGCCTTCGACGACGACGTCACGCTGCGCACCGGCAGCGCGGTCACCGGCGC
The DNA here is from genome assembly GCF_050916055.1 of Sphingopyxis sp. Taxonomy (GTDB): domain Bacteria; phylum Pseudomonadota; class Alphaproteobacteria; order Sphingomonadales; family Sphingomonadaceae; genus Sphingopyxis. The sequence goes on along the minus strand of NZ_CP051527.1, from coordinate 721,777 downwards.
AATCGACGCGGGCGACGGTGTCGACGGGCTTACCCTAGCCGGCGACGTGCTGGAACTGACCACCGCGCAGCAGATCGGCGGCGCGACCAATTTCGAAACGCTCGACGTGGCGTCAGGTTACTGGTCGACCTCGGGCTTCGTCGGCGAATTCGACACGGTGACCATCGCCGAGGGCGGTGCGCTCCAGGTCAATGAAGTCGATCTGGGCGAAGACGGCCGGACGTCGCCGATCCTGACGTCGGCGGTCACAGCCAACGGGCTGCTCGTGCTGAATTTCAGCGAAGACGACCTGGTCTCGGAACTCGACGCGCTGTCGATCACCGGCACCGGCGGGCTCCAGTTGATCGGCGAGGCGGTGTTCACCGTCGATACGGACACGCTGGCCTATAGCGGCGGCACCACCGTCTCGAACGGCGGTCTGATCCTGACCGGCACGTTGCTCGGCAATGTGACCACCGCAGGGGACGGCTTCTTCCAGCTCGGCGCCGGCGGCACCGAGGGGGATTTCGCGGGCGACATCGCCAACGATGGCACCTTCATCTTCAACCGTTCGGACGATTACGACTTTCTTGGCGCTTTTTCGGGGTCGGGGACGCTGGTCAAGCAGGGCGACAGCATCCTGTCGTTCCTCGGCGACTATGGCTTCACCGGGATGACCAACATCCTTGCCGGCTCGGTCCGCATCGGCGGGGTGATCGATCCCGAAACCGAATTCAACCTGGACGGCGGCGAGCTCGACATCAGCGGCACCGACCAGACGATCGGTGGCCTGTCGGGCGGCGGGGAAGCGACCGTCGTCATCGACGACAGCGAACTGACCGTCGATCAGGACGAAGACACCAGCTTTGCCGGCGACATCACCGGCGACGGCAGCCTGGTGAAGGACGGCGACGGCATCCTCAACCTGACCGGCACCAACAGCTACACCGGGCCGACCGCGGTCAATGGCGGCACGCTGGCGGTGAACGGCACGATCACCTCGGATGTCACGGTCAATGCCGGGGGCACCCTGGGCGGCAACGGCACGGTCGGCAACACCGACGTCGGCACCGACGGGACACTGGCACCGGGCAATTCGATCGGCCAGCTGACCGTGAACGGCGATCTCGATTTCGCTGCTGGATCGACCTATGAGGTCGAGGTGAACGCCGCGGGACAAAGCGACCGCGTCGACGCAACCGGGACGGTGACGATCGCCAGCACCGCCGCCGTCGAAGTGCTCGCCGAGGCGGGCAACTACAACCCCCGCACCGACTATGTGATCCTGACCGGCGCGACCGGCGTCACCGGCACCTTCGGGTCGGTGACGACCGACCTCGCCTTCCTCGATCCGCTGCTGCGCTACGGCGCCAATTCGGTAACGCTGTCGCTCTATCGCAACGACATCGATTTCGCCGACGTCGCAGTCGGGTTCAATCAGGCCAGCGTCGCCGGCGCCGTCCAGGCGCTCGGCATCGACAACCCGCTGTTCGAGGCGGTGCTGGTCCAGAATGCCGCGACCGCACAAGCAACCTTCGGCGACCTTTCGGGCGAAATCCTCGCCAGCACGATCAGCGGCCTGACCGATGACAGCCGTCACCTGCGCAACGCCATCATGGGCATGGCGGCGCCCGAGGAAAGCGGTGCCTTCGTCTGGGGCTCGGCCTTCGGCGGCTGGGGCGATTTCGACGCCAGCGCCGGACGTTTCGCAATGGACACCGACCACAAGGGCTTCGTTGCCGGCTTTGGCTTCGGTGGCAACGGTTTCGCCGCCGCGCTGTCGGCGGGGATCGGCGGATCGGACTTCAATCTGGATGGCCGGGGCGACAATGCCGATGTCGAAAGCAAATATCTCGCGGCGCACGCGACCTATGGCGCTGAAGGCGGGCTGAAGGGAACGATCGGCGTCAGCTATGCGTGGCACGACATCACCACCAACCGGTCGGTAAGCGGCGCGCCGCTGGCACAGTCGCTGACGTCGAAGCGCGATGGCGACACACTGCAGATCTTTGGCGAGATCGGTTACGACCTGGCGATGGGCAGCGCGGCCATCACGCCCTTTGCCCGCCTTGCGCACGTCAGCACCGGCAGCGACGCCTTCGCCGAAACCGGCGGCAATGCCGCGCTGGTCGTCGCCGAGACCGACCAGAAGGCGACGTTCCTCAGCCTCGGCGCGCGGGCCCGCTTCAACGCCGGCGCGCCGGGCTTCCAGCCCTTCCTCTCGGCCGCCTGGAACCGCGCCTTCGACGATCGCGCCGCGGTCATCGGCTCGCGCTTTGCTGCGGGCGGCCCCTCCTTCGCCATCGTCGGGGTTTCGATCCCGAAGAACTCGGCCGAGGTCGAAGCGGGCTTTGGCTACAGCGCGGGCGGGTTCCGGATCGACGCGGCCTACACCGGCACGCTGGCGTCGGACCGGTCCAGCCATGGCGCACGGGTTACTGCAAGAATCGCTTTCTGATCGACGCGACCCCGAACCGAACGGTTCTTGCAGATGGGGCCGGGATGACGCGAGTCATCCCGGCCCCTTTTTATTCGACTGCATCATTGTCCGCCTCGCGCCGCCGATTCCAGCGCGCCTCGGCGATGCCGAGCAGGCTGAGCATCAAGACGCTGATGATCGCACCGATCAGCACTAGCGGCCATTGCGCGGCGCCGCAGGCGATCCCGATCGCCGCCGCCAGCCACAGATGCACCGCGGTGGTCAGATTCTTCACCTCGCCCCTGCTGAACACGATCAGGCCGGCTCCGATGATCCCGATAAAGGCGCCCGTCGCCTCGAATATCCGCAGCGGATCGGCGCGCTCACCGCCGATCTGGCCATACAGGGCGATCATCGACACCGTCATCGCTGCCGACGAAAAACAGATCAGCCCATGGGTGCGCAGCCCGGCGGCATGCCCGCGGATCTCGCGGTCGAGCCCAAGCAGCAGTCCCAGCAGCGCCGCGATGCCGAGCCGCGACGCGAGGTCGAGGTCGATCCAGTGGACGAGTATCGGCGCGTTGAGTTCCATGCTGCGACAATAGCGCCGCGGCGGACAAAGGGTTCCCCGCCGCGACAATGGTGCACCCGACTGGATTCGAACCAGTGGCCCCCAGATTAGGAATCTGATGCTCTATCCTGCTGAGCTACGGGTGCCGGCCCCTTGCGGGACGCGGCGTCTCTCTAACGGCTCGCGCTTGCCGGCGTCAATTGGCGAGATCGGGCGGCGTCACCGGGACGAGCAGCGGCATCGCAGCGATGCCGTCGTCGCGCAGCGCCTCGGCCTCTTCGGGCGAAGCCTGGCCGTGGATCAGGTCGTCGGCCGCGCGGCCCTCATGAATCGCCCGTGCCGCATTGGCGAAGTCGCGCCCGACCCAGCGCGATTGCGGCAGCATCTCGGCCTGCTTCGCGGCGATTTCGGCGAGCAGGCGGCGCGCGATGTCGGGCGGCGACGCATCGCCGGTGGCGGCGTTAACAGCGGACGAGGCGGTCGGTGCCGCGACCGCGCGGTTCGATTTTGCTCCGACACGCGGCGCCATCACCGCCTTCGCCACCTCGCCGTCGCCGCATACCGGGCAGACGAGCAGGCCGCGCGCGCGCTGGTCGGCGAAGCTGTCGCTGCTGGCGAACCACGCCTCGAACCGGTGGGCGCCCGCGGCGCAGCAAAGATCGAAGACGATCAAGCGCCGGCGATCCCCAGCAGGGGGTCGAGCCCGCCCCGCGCGTCGAGCGCCGCCATGTCGTCGCTGCCGCCGATATGCCGGTCGTCGATGAAAATCTGCGGCACCGTCCGCGCGCCGCCGGCGCGTTCAACCATCGCGTCGAACCCGGCGCGATCCATCGTCACGTCGATCACCTGATAATCGACCCCCTTACGTTCGAGCAACGCCTTGGCGCGCGAGCAATAGGGGCAGAGGAATTTGGTATAGACTTCGATCTTGGCCATCTGGCTATCCTGACATGATTTGGTCATTTATATCGGAATCAACGCGCGCGAAGTCAAATATGTTGCCGGTCATCAGCGCGTCGGGAACGACCCGCGCCCAGCACAGCGCCGACACGCGCGCCGCGCCGCTGCGCCGCAGTGCCCGTGCCGCGGCGCGCAGCGTCGCGCCGCTGGCGTGCACATCGTCGATCAGCACGATATGGCGGCCCTTCGCCCGCTCGCGCGCGCCGGGCGCCAGCGCGAACGCCCCGGCGACGATACGCTCGCGGGCGCGGCGTCCCTGCCCGCGCAAGGGCACCGTCGCCTTCGTTCGCAGCAGCAGATGATGGTCGTGCGGCGTCCCGGTGTGCCGGGTCAGCGCATCGGCGACCAGCGCCGCCTGGTTGAAGCCGCGCGACCATAGCCGCCAGCGATGGAGCGGCACCGGAACCAGCAGCATCGGTTCGGCGCCCGTCAGCGCGCCAAGCGGACGCGCCATCAGGCCCGCCATCAACCGCGCATGTCCAGTCCTCCGGCCATATTTCAGTCGCAGCGCCACGGTGCGCGCCACCGGGCCATAGGCGACCGCGGAAGGCGCGCCGTCGAACGGCGGCGGCGCGGCGATGCAGGCACCGCATTCGATCGGCCCGCCGGGCAACGCGGTGGGGAGCGGGATCGAGCAGCGGGCGCAGGCGGGGCCGTCGAGAAAATCGAGCGAGGTCCAGCAGGCGAGGCAAAATTGTCTATCTTCGCCCACAACGACCCCGCAACCGGGGCAGCGCGGCGGCAGCGCGTAGTCGAGGAGCGCCCGCACCGCGGACCTGACCCCGCGACCGAGCCGGCCGGCGTGCGCCGGGGCGGCTTCGACATCGGCTTCATCATATGCGCTGGCCATCCGCGACTTGTGAAGCATCGCCGGGGACGGCACAAGCGGCGCATGTCGCAGCCTTCAGCCCCGATCTTTTCAGCCGCCCGCCAGCGCGCCCAGCGCGACCGGTTCGCCCGCCTGCCCGCCGACGCCGATTTCCTGGCGCCGATCATCGCCGAGACGCTGATCGACCGGCTGGCGATGGTGACGCGAAGGTTCGAGCGGACGCTGCTGATCGGCGCCCATGACGCGGCGCTGATCGCCCATCTGCGCCAGACCGGCACCGCGCTGACGATCGTCGAGGCCGGCCCGCGCCTGGCCGCCGCGACCGGGGCGATCCCGGTCGAGGCCGATGCCATCGACCTGCCCTTCGCCAGTTTCGACCTGATCCTGTGGCCCGGCGGGCTGGACGCGGTCAACGACGTGCCGGGGGCGCTCGTCCGCCTGCGCGCGCTGCTCGCCCCCGACGGCCTGCTGCTCGGCACCTTCGTCGGCGACGGCAGCCTGCCGCGACTGCGCCGCGCGGTGATGACCGACGGGGTGCGATCGATCGCGCGCCTGCACCCGCAAATCGATCTCGCCGCGATCGGCAACCTGCTCCAGCGCGTCGGCTTTGCGCTGCCGGTGGTCGACGTCGAGGCGCTGACGGTGCGCTACGCCGACCTGTTCGCGCTCGTCCGCGACCTCCGCGCCGCGGGCCTTACGAGTCGGCTCGATCCCGCGCCGCCGCCGCTGACGCGCGACGAGGTGGCGCGGATCGCGATCGCCTATATCGCTGGCGCCGACCCGGATGCCCGCATCGACGAACAGTTCCGCCTCGTCCATTTCAGCGGCTGGGCGCCGCATCCCGGCCAGCCGCAGCCCGCCAGGCGCGGCAGTGCCACCGCTTCGCTGACCGAAGCGCTGAAACCGAAGTCCTGAACTTCTAGACCAGCGCTTCGAGCAAGCCGATCAGCGGTTTGTCGGCGGGCGGCATGGCGAGCGCGTGCAATTGCGCGGGTTTGACCCAGCGCAGCGCACTCGCGTGATGCGCGGTGGGCGTGCCGCCCCATTTGCGGCAGACGTAGAGCAGCAACAGCAGATGCCGCTCGCCCAGCCCCTCGCTGGCGAAACAGGCGGGGGCGAGACACGCCTGATCGACGTCGATCCCCAGTTCTTCGGAAAGTTCGCGGACCAAAGCCTGTTCGGGCGTTTCGCCGGGTTCGAGCTTGCCGCCGGGAAACTCCCACAACCCGGCCATCGAGCCGCCGTCGGGCCGCTGCTGAACGAGCAGCCGGCCATCGCGATCGACCAGCGCCGCCGCCACCACAATGAGACAGTCGGCGGGGGCTTCCCCGCGGCGTGAATCGGTCAAATTGTTAACTTTCCTGTGCGAGGCTCGGCACCCTCGGGAACTATAACTTCAGTTAGGGGCGGAACAATGAGCAAGTTTGCCGGGCTGATGCGGTCGACCAGGGCCGCGACAGCCGTTGAATACGGGCTGATCGTGGCGATGATCTTCATCGCCGCGCTCGCCGCGATGAGCGCGGTCGGGGCCAGCACGATGACGATGTGGGATGACATCGGCGAGCATGTCGATGGCGTCATGTGAGGCTTGTCTTGAAACGGGACTCGCACCCGAAAAATGGCAAGCCGACGAATTAAGAATTTCAAAACCAATTCGACCTAAACCTGCCGATGTTGACCCAGACCAGACTGTCAACAGGGTAAGTGACTTATCAGGAGACCAGACATGAAGTTCATCAAGAAGTTCGCTCGCGACGTCAAGGCCGCGACCGCTATCGAATACGGCCTGATCGCCGCTCTGATCGCCGTCGCCGCGATCACCACGCTGCAGGCTGTTGGCGGCAACGTCGACGCCACCTTCGAAAAGGTCGACAAGGGCCTTCAGGACGGCCTGGCGAGCGGCAACTAAGCCAAACGCTCTTGCGCCGGCCTTGGCGGGCGCAACACGAAAAGGAGGGCGGTGGCCATGGCCACCGCCCTTTTTTATCGTCCGGCGTAGACGACCAGTTTCACCTTCTGCCCCGGCGTCAGGCGGCTGGAGGCATTCAGCCGGTTCAGCACCTGGAAGCGTTCGGCCTGATAATCGGTGTAGGCCATGCGCCGCGCCAGACTGGCGACGGTGTCGGCGCGGCCGACGGTAACGACATCGACGCGGCGCGGTCTGATCGCCGCCGCCTCGGTCGCGCTCAGCCGCCGCACGCTGCTCAGCATCGAATTGAACGCACCGCTGCCCGCGGCCTTCGCCAGCGTGACGAAGTGAAAGGCGCTGCTGCGTGAAAATTCATAGGCAAAGACGGTCACGTCGACCTGCCCCGACTGGGTGTTGGCGCGCGCGGTCGTATAATAAGCGGGAATGCCGTTGACCGTCGTCCGCTGCACCGCGCCGGGGCTGATTGCGCTGTCCCCCGCCACCGATTTGAACGCCGCCGCGATATAGGCGTTCATATCGCCGCTGTAGGGCGCAGTGGTAAACTGCGCCTGTCCCCCATTGCCGCTGATCGACACCGCGGTCGCGCCATTCTGCATCGCGTAGCCGTTCGGGACGGTGAAGCGCAGCCGCAGGTCGGGGTGGAGAAAATCGCGCCCCTCGACCACGCCCTGCGCCGGATCGTCGCCGTACAGCACGCCATCGATCGAAGCGAGGAAGGCATCGGCGTTGCGCAGGCCCCCCGCTCCGGCCTTTCGGGCCAGAGACTGGGCGTTGCGGACGCGCGACGCGGGGTCGGGGTGGGTGCTCGCCCAAGCGGGCAGCGACCGCGCATCGCCGCCGGCCAGCCGCGCGTCGAGCGTCGTCTGGTTGGCGAGGCTGGCCAGCATCGTCGACAGCGCGAGCGGATCGTATCCGGCGCTGCGCAGATATTGGACGCCGAGCTGGTCGGCCTCAAGCTCCTGGCTGCGCGAGAAGCCGAGCGTCGCATATTGAGCGACCTGCATCGCATTGTTCTGGAGCAGCCCGCCGAGCCCGCCGAGCAGGCCGCCATTATCGCCGATCGCGCCGCCGAGCACGCTCGCCAGCACGCCGAGGATCGCGTTGCGGGTTGCCGCAGTCTGCCGCTTTTTGCTGTGCTGCGCCGCGACATGGCCGACCTCGTGCCCGAGCACGCCAGCGAGTTCGGCCTCGTCGTTCATCAGCGCCATCAGCTGGCGGGTGACGTACACATAGCCGCCGGGGATCGCGAAGGCGTTGTTTACCGGCGAATTGAGCAGGGTGACGGTGAAATCGCGCGGGCTGCGCGACAGGCCCGACTGGACCGCGATATTCTGGCCCACCCGGTTGGCATAGGCCGCCTGCGGCCCGGCATAGGCGCCGCCGAATTCCTGGAGCAGCTGCGGATGCGCTTCGTCGCCCTGCTTGCGATCCGAGGCTGAAATCCTGGTGGCGGTCTTGATTGTCTTGGCGTTCGCGGGGGCGTCGATGCCGCTTGCGAAGGTCAGGCACACCGCGGCCGCGGTCGCAAGCGCCGCCGTTATCTTCTGAGTCATCGATTTGGCTCCCTTTTTTCGTCTTTATCCGGGCTGACCCGAAGCGCGTTCGTGGCAAACCGCGCATGAATGGCGGCTTGCGGATCGCATTCGTGGGAACGCGATGGTCGCAGGACGGTTCCGGCGCCGATTCCCGGGAGAGCGGTTCAGCCTTCAGGCGCGGCCCATTGCGAGGAATTTTTCCTCGCGCGCCGCCAGCAGCGCGTCGCGCGGCAGTCCGCCGAGCGCATCGAGTTCCTGGGCAATCGCATCGCCGAGCGCGGCGATCGCGACGTCCGGGGCGCGGTGGGCGCCGCCGACGGGTTCGGGAACGATGCGGTCGATCACCTTGAGCGCAAGCAGATCGTCGGGCGTCATCTTCATCGCCGCCGCGGCATCGGCCGCCTTGTCCGACGTCCGCCACAGGATCGAGGCGCAGCCTTCGGGCGAGATCACCGAATAAACCGCATGTTCGAACATCAGCACGCGGTTCGCGGCGGCGAGCGCGATCGCCCCGCCCGATCCGCCTTCGCCGACCACCGCCGCAACCATCGGCACCCCGAGCGCGAGGCATTGTTCGGTCGAGCGCGCGATCGCCTCAGCCTGGCCGCGTTCCTCGGCCTGGATGCCGGGAAAGGCGCCCGAGGTGTCGACGAGCGTCACGACCGGCAGCCCGAAGCGGTCGGCGAGCTGCATCAGGCGGATCGCCTTGCGATAGCCCTCTGGCTTTGCCATGCCGAAATTATGCTTCATCCGCGACGGAATATCGTCGCCCTTTTCATGCCCGATCACCATCACGCGGCGGCCGCGAAAGCGCGCGAGGCCGCCAAGGATCGCCTGATCGTCGCCAAAATTGCGGTCGCCGGCGAGCGGCATCCAGTCGTCGAACAGCCCCGCGACATAATGTTTGAAATGCGGCCGGTCGGGGTGGCGCGCGACCTGGGTCTTTTGCCACGGCGTCAGTTTCGTATAGATTTCGCGCAGCAGCTTGGCGGACTTGGCCTCGAGCCGCGCGATGTCATTGTCGATGTTGAGCGTCGGGTCGTCGCCCATGTCGCGCAGTTCGGCGATCTGGCGATCGAGCGCCGCGACCTGTTTTTCGAAATCCAGAAAGGCTGTCATCGTCGGACCGCTAAGCCGATGGCGCCGCTAGGTCAACGTCTGGCACCGCCCGCCCCGTTTCCATCCGGGCCAGCGGATGGCGGCGGTTGACCAGTTCGACCAGCCGGCGGCTGTCGACATGGGTATAGATTTCGGTCGTCGCGATGTCGGCATGGCCGAGCATCAGTTGCAGCGCGCGCAGATCGGCGCCGCCTTCGAGCAAATGGGTGGCGAAGGCGTGGCGCAGCACATGCGGGCTGATCGCCGCGGGATCGATCCCGGCGCGGGCGGCGAGGTCGCGCAGCATCTGGAACAACCGGACGCGCGACACATGCGCCTTGCCCGACGGAAACAGCCACGGCGACGCATCGGTGAGCAGCGGCAGCCAGCGCCCGATCGCGTCGCGCGCGCGCTCCGACAATGGCACCAGCCGCTCCTTGTCGCCCTTGCCGCGCACGATCAGATATTCGCGTGTCCCCGCCACCGCGCGGCGCGGCAGCGACACCAGTTCGCTGGCGCGCAAGCCCGAGCCGTAGAGCAGTTCGAGCAGCAGCAGCATCCGGATGCGCGGCGTCGCGGCCCCCTCGCCGGCCGCTTCCGCCGCCGCCACCGCGAACAGGCTTTCGACATCGGCGTGGGTCAGGATGCGCGGCAGCGGCCGCCGCGTCGCGGGACGCGCGATGTCGAGCGCGGGATTGTCGGCGCGCTCGCCCTCATCGAGCAGGAAGGCGAAAAACTGGCGCAGCGCCGACAATTTGCGCGCCGCGCTGCTCGCCGCGAGCGCGGCATATTCGGCCATCAGTCCGCGCAGCGCGGCAGCATCGGCGTCGGCAAGCGCGCCGCGGACCAGCCCTGCCGCCTGTTCCAGATCGCGGCGATAGGCGGCGAGCGTGTTGCGCGACGCGCCGCGTTCGGCCGCCATCATCTCGAGGAAGCGGTCGATCAGGGCGGCGTCGGACATGGCCGCGCTTTCGGCCGCTCAGGCACGCACCAGCGCTTCGGCGGCAATCATCCGCGCTTCGGATCCGAGGCCGACTTCGCGCAGCGCGCGGACGATGTGATAGAGGTGATAGGGCGGGATTTCCGACCAGTCGCCCTGCATCCCAGCCGCCGCCAGCAATGCGACCATCCCCGGCTCGCGCCGCTCGGCCGCCGCGGCGATCGCCCGCGACCAGCGCGTCTGTTTGCCCAGATCGACCTGAAGGTCGCTCGCCGCCGATGCCGCCTGTCCCGGATCGATCCGTCCGAGCCCGGCGAGCCCGGCGAGCAGCAGCTGGCTGCGCAGCGTACCGGCGCTGTCGTCGCTGCTTGCAAAGGTTCCGACGGCCCCTGCCGTCGTGCCATTGAGCGGTCGCGGCGAACCCACAGCCAGCACGCCCCAGGCGCGGCTGCCCACCGTCACCGTCGGCACCCAGGCGATGGCGTTGCGGTCGTAGCCGCCCGCGAGCATCGATCCGATCAGCTGCCACGGATCGTCGCCGACCGCGGTATCGACCGGCAGCGCCGCGGCGGCGCGCGCGGTGGCGACCAGCGCCGCGTAGCGCTGCGCCGGGTTCGCACCCGCGCCCCACAGCCTTCCCATCGCTGTATAGCGTTCGGCGCCGCTGTCAGCGCCGAAGGCGCCGCGCAGCAGATCGGTCTGACTGGCGAGTTCGGGTGCGGGTTCGACCTCGCTCGCCGCCGCGCTGAGCAGCGAGACATAGGCCTCGCTCGACAGCACGCCGCGCGCCGCGGCATCGGGCGCCGCGGCGACGCGGCTAGCCATGTCGGTCATCGGCGCGAGCACGGTCCAGCCGCGCATCGGCGCCGGTGCCGACGCGCGCAGCGGCTCGGGAATCGGCACCGCGGTCGCGGTCGCCATGCCGAACCGCCAGCTCGTCAACCGGTCGACATTCTCCCACTCGATCGTCGTCGAGCGGCGGCCGCCGCCGGTGGCCCCAAGCACCCGTTCGGCAAGCAAGATGTCGAAGTTCGAAATCCTGCCGCTCGACCGCACGCGGCCGATCGCCCAGCCCGCGGGGCCGGCTTCGCCCGACAGGCCGGCGCAGATCGCCGCCGCCAGCCGCCACACATGCTCGTCGCCATGCGCCAGCCCGGCAGGGACATAGGCGCACATGCCCGCCGGGTCGGCGGTCGCGAGGAAGGTCTGCTGCGCCGCGGACACCAGCCGCGGCGTCGCGCGGTCGTAATCGACCGACTGGACGATCCAGCGCGCCGCGATCGATTCGCCCATGCGCAGCAACAGCGCCGCACGGTCGGCGGCGAGGTCGGCGCCGTTGATCGTCGCCGGGGTGTCGATCGCCGAAGTCAGCGAGCGGCGGAGCAGGATCTGGCCCCAGCGCGAGGCGAGCTGGCCATCGGTCCGGCGCATGATCGCGGCGGCATATTGGCCGCGCACCCCGAAGGCGTCGGGGGCGAGGCCGCCGGTTTCGGGGGTCAGCGGGCCGATGCGCGTCAACAGCCGCCGCGCGCCCGGCGGCAGGTCGTATTTCAGCGTGCCGGGTTCGACCGCCGCGGCGTCCTCGTCGGTCTCTTCGTCGCCCTCGTCGTCCGTAACGGTGCTGTCGAGCGTTGCGGTGACCGGCGGCGGCGCGGCGGATCCGCCCTTCGGCGTTCCCGTTGGCGCGGGCGTCGGCGTCGGCGATGGGCTCGGCGACGGGGCGGGCGTTTCGGACGGCGTGCCGAAGCCTTCGGGCAGCAGCGATTCCTGCGCCAGCGCCGGCAGCACCAGCACCGCGGCGAGCGCGGTGCCCGACAGGCCGAGCGCGAGCGGGAACAGACGGCCCTTCATCGCGCCATGCTTTCGGCAATCTTGTCGGTCACATCCACCTCAATCATCCTGGGTTCGATCGGCCGGCCCATGAACAGCAGGAACAGCCAGACGGCGACCAGCACCAGCGCGAGCACGATCGATCGTGCAACCCAGCGGCCTTTTCCCGATCTGCCCCTTGCGCGCAATATCCAATGCCACCCTTTATCTTTTGCCGCTGCCGCAAAATCATTGTTCCGCGCGGTCCGGGCGGTATAGCCGCGCGCACCATGTCGCGAAACCCGAAAAGCCCGGCCGCGGTCAATCCGTCGGCGATCCTAGCGTCGATCGGCGACCGGTCGATCGTGCTGGTCGGGCTGATGGGGTCGGGCAAGTCGACGGTCGGGCGCCGGCTCGCGGCGCGGCTGGGGATGCGGTTCGCCGATGCCGACGACGAGATCGAACAGGCGGCGGGGATGACCATCGCCGACATATTCGCGCGCTTCGGCGAAGCGCATTTCCGCGATGGCGAGCGGCGGGTGATCGCGCGGATGCTGGGCGGGCCGCCGCACGTGCTGGCAACCGGCGGCGGCGCCTTCATCAACGACGAGACGCGGGAGCTGATCCTGAAGGACAGCGTCTGCATCTGGCTGGACGCCGACGTCGCGACGCTGGTCGAGCGGGTCGGCCGCCGGGGTCACCGCCCGCTGCTAAAGGATCGCGACGCGGGCGAGGTGCTGCGCGAGCTGGCGGCGGTCCGCAACCCCATCTATGCCGAAGCGCATCTGCGCGTCAGTTCGGCAAGCACCCCGCACGACCAGACCGTGCGCGCGATCCTGGAGGCAGTGGCAGCATGGAAAGACTGACCGTTGAGCTCGGCGAACGCAGCTATCCGATCCTGATCGGCGACGGCCTCGTCCGCGCGATCGGCGGCCATGTCGCGCCGCTGCTGAAGCGGCCGCGAACGATGATCGTCACCGACGAGCACGTCGCGCCGCATTATCTGGCCGGCCTCGGCGCGGCGCTGGGGGCCGAGGGCATCTCCTTTAGCTCACTGGTGCTGCCCGCGGGCGAGGCGAGCAAGAGCTGGCAGGGGCTGGCACGGCTCACCGAATGGCTGATCGGCGAAGGCATCGAGCGCAGCGACCATGTCATAGCTCTGGGGGGAGGCGTGATCGGCGACCTCGTCGGTTTCGCGTGCAGCATCGTCAAGCGCGGTTGCCGCTTCATCCAGGTGCCGACCACCCTGCTCGCGCAGGTCGACAGCAGCGTCGGCGGCAAGACCGCGATCAACGTCGCGGCGGGCAAGAATATGATCGGCGCCTTTCACCAGCCGGCGCTCGTCGTGATCGACCCGACGACGCTCGATACGCTGCCGCGGCGCGACCTGGCCGCGGGCTATGCCGAAGTCGTCAAATACGGGCTGATAGACGACGCCGATTTCTTTGCCTGGTGCGAAGCACATGGCACGGCGCTGCTCGCCGGCGACGGCGAGGCGCGGCACACGGCGATCGCGCACAGCGTCGCGGCGAAGGCGCGCATCGTCGCCGCGGACGAGCGCGAGACGCAGGATATTCGCGCCCTGCTTAACCTCGGCCACAGCTTCGGCCACGCGCTCGAGGCCGAAACCGGTTATTCCGACGCCTTGCTGCACGGCGAAGCGGTCGCGGCCGGCATGGCGCTCGCGCATCAATTTTCGGCGGCCAACGGCCTCTGCCCCGCAGCCGATGCCGCGCGCGTCGCAGCGCATCTGACCGCGGTCGGCCTGCCGCACGATCTGGCGAGCGCCGGGGTCGCGGCGGACGGCGCGACGCTGGCCGGTCATATGGCGCACGACAAGAAGGTGCGCGGCGGCAAGCTGCCGCTGATATTGACGCGCGGGATCGGGAGCAGCTTCGTCACCGAAGCGTTCGGGCTGGACATGGTCGCCGCGTTTCTGGATCGGCGGCCAGGCTAAATCATCGATTAGGGCCGTTCACCCCGTCGCCTCGGCCTCGTCCTTCGCCAGCTTGGCGGCGCGGCGGCGCTCGCGCAGTTTTTCGAGCACGCTGGCCGCTTCGCGGCCGCCGCCCGGTTTGAAACGATGCTCCATGCCCGCCGCCATGTCGCCGTCGACCATCTGTGCGTCGAGCCGCGTCTGGTCGAGATGGCGGAACGCGGCCTCGACATCCTCCATCTGCCGCGGGTCGATATCGAGCTGTTCGAGCGCCATCAGCCCGAGCGCGATCGAGCTTTCGAACACCTCGCGCACCGCGCCGGTCGCCCCCGATCCGTCAATCGCCATCAGCTGGCGGCGGTCGAATACGCGGGTCAGCACCTTGGCGTGCGGAAAGGCCTCGACGATCGGTTTGAGCGCCGCGGCGTCGACCGAGGCATCGTCGATGCAATAGACAATCAGCCGCGCCTCTTCGGCGCCGGCGCGGCGCAGCAGGTCGAGCCGCAGCCCGTCGCCGAAATAGACCTTGGTGTCGAACCGTCCCGACAGCTCTATCTGGCTCGGCTTCTTGTCGATCAGCGTCACCGAACAATCGACCGCGTGCAGCATCTGCGCCACCGTCTGCCCGAAGCGCCCGTAGCCGATGACGAGCGCCGAACCGCCCGGCGCCTGGTCGGGATCGTCGAGCGGCGGCCCGTCGCGATCGGGGGCGAACTCCAGATTGCGCGCGAACAGCATCAGGAATGGCGTCGAAATCATCGACAGCGTCACCACCGCGCTGAACAGGCTGGCCGCCGCGGGGTCGATCAGCAGCGCATCGGATGCCTGCGCGAACAGCAGGAAGCCGAACTCGCCGCCCTGGCTGAGCAGCAGCGCGAGGCCGAGCCCGGTCTTCCAGGATTTGCCCGTCATGCGGACGATGACGGTCAGCACCGCGACCTTCACCGCCACCAGCCCTGCGGCGAGCGCGATCACGCGCAGCGGGTCGGCGAGCACCACATTGATGTCGAGCACCATGCCCACGGCAAGGAAAAACAACCCGAGCAGGATCAGACGGAAAGGTTCGACATCGGCCTCGATCTCGTGGCGATAGGGCGAATCGGCGAGCATCACCCCGGCGATGAAGGCGCCAAGCGCGGTCGACAGGTGCAGGCTGTGCATGAACGCCGCGCTCGCCAATATGGTGAGTAGCCCGACGACGACGAACAGCTCGCGCTCGCCATAGCGGCCGACAATACGGAGCAGCGGATTGACGACAAACCGCCCGACCAGCACCAGCACGACGATCGCGCCGACGGTATAGAGCGCCATCATCCACCCCGGCGGCGCCGACGCCTCGGCGGGCGCGCGCGACAGCGCGGCAACGATGGTGATCATCGGCACGATCGACAGATCCTGGAACAGCAGGATCGAAAACGCCTTTTCGCCGAACGGCGAATTGATCCGGCCCGAGCTTTTCAAGCCCGGCAGTACCTGCGCCGTCGACGACAGCGCCAGCGGCAGGCCGAGCGCCAGCGAGGCCGCGGGGCTGAACCCCAGTGTCAGGTAGATCAGCGCGGTCAGGATCAGCCCGGTGGCCACAACCTGCACCAGGCCAAGACCAAAGATCGCCCGCCGCAGTTGCCACAGCCGCCGTGGATGCAGTTCCAACCCGACCAGAAACAACAGGAAGGCGATGCCGAGTTCGGCAAAGGCCAGTTTTGATTCGCCGCCGCCGACCAGCGCGAAGCCATATGGGCCGACGAGCGCCCCGGCGACGAGATAGCCAAGCACCGCGCCGAGCCCCAGGCGGCGGAACAGCAGCACGAACAACGTCGCGACGCCCAACAGGATCGCGCCTTCAAGCAGTGCCGCATTGCTGGCGTTTTCCGCCGCCGCCTCGGTCGCCGCCCCGGTCGCCGCAGCGAGCGCGAGCCACGTCATGCCGCCGCCTCCCGCCCGGCCAAGGCCGCAATCGCGGCGTCGAACGGCAACAGGATCGCGCCGTGCCGCGCCGGATAATCGCGCGCCGCGGCGAGGAGGTCGAAGCCCGGCCAGTCGCTTGCTGCACCGGTGCCGACCAGCCAGGCCGCGATGGCGTCGCGCGCGGCCTGCAGCTCGCCGATCCGCTGGCCCGGCGCGTGGCGGGCGAGCAGCGTTGCCGCCGCCTGTCCGAGCGCGCACGCCTCGACATGCAGGCCGACCGCGGTCACGCGTCCCGCGCTGTCGGCGTCGAGATCGATGACGATGCGGCTGCCGCAAAGCGGCGCGCGCGCCGTAGCGCGGTGGCGGGCCGAGGGGATCAGCGGAAAGTCGGCGGCCGCCACGGCCAGCGACAGGATGTCGCGATTGTAGAGCGCGGTCATGGCGCGGTTTCGGCGTCGCGCGCCGCCTCGCGGCGTTCGGCCACGACCTTGCTGATCGCGCTGCTCGTCGCGCCGAGCGCCGGATAGGTGCGGCTGTCGGTCAGCCACGCCGGGCGCGCCGCGCTGCCATAGCCGACATCGTAGAGCAAGGTGACCGCCATGAAGCCGAGGGTGGCGACAAGCAGTCCCTTCACCGCACCGAAGCCCGCCCCGAGCCCGCGGTCGAACCCACCGACGAGCGAGGCGCGGCTGCGCCGGCCCATCGCGCGCGATCCCCATTTGGCGGCGATGAAGACGCCGCCGAACAGCAACACAAAGGCCAGCAGGGCCGCCCCGCCGCCGATCCAGCCCGCCACGAAATCGGTGACCATCGGGTGGAACAGCCGCACCGCCACGATCGCGAGGATCCACGCCATCAGCGTCGTCACTTCCTGCACCAGCCCGCGCGTGAAGCCGAGCACCGCAAAGCCGCCGACGAGCGTCAGCACGGCGATATCGAGGAACGTCAGGCCAGCCATATTGGCGAGCGCTAGTCGCGCCCGAGCATCAGGTCAACGAGTTCGCCGAGCCGTTCGAAACCGGTCACCGAAATTCCGCCGATGGGCTTCATTCCCTTCGGCCCCCAGCCGCGCGAAAAACCGAGCTTCGCCGCCTCGCGCAGCCGCAGCCCGTCGTGCGACACCTGGCGCACCTCGCCCGACAGCGACAGTTCGCCGAACACGATCGCATCGGCGGGCACCGGCCGTTCGCTGAACGCCGAAATCAGCGCCGCGGCGACCGCGAGGTCGGCGGCGGGATCGGTGAGCCGGTAGCCGCCCGCAATGTTGAGATAGACTTCGGCCGCCCCCATCTGCAGCCCGCAGCGCGCTTCGAGCACCGCGAGCACCATCGCCAGCCGCCCGCTGTCCCAGCCGACGACGGCGCGGCGCGGCGTCGCCCCGCTCGCCAGCCGCACGGTCAGCGCCTGCACCTCGACCAATACCGGGCGCGTGCCTTCCAATGCCGGGAACACCACCGATCCCGGCACGTCGCGGCTGCGGTGGGTCAGGAACAGGCTCGACGGGTTGCTCACCTCGCCCAGCCCCTCCTCGCCCATCGCGAACACCCCGATCTCGTCGGTGCCGCCGAAGCGGTTCTTCACCGCGCGCAGAATGCGATATTGATGGCTGCGCTCGCCCTCGAACGCCAGCACCGTGTCGACCATATGTTCGAGCACGCGCGGCCCGGCGATCGTCCCGTCCTTGGTGACATGGCCGACGAGCACAATCGCGGCATCGCTGTCCTTGGCATAGCGGATGAGCTCCTGCGCGCTCGCGCGCACCTGACTCACCGTGCCCGGCGCGCTGTCGATCAGGTCGCTGTGCATCGTCTGGATCGAATCGATGACGACGAAATCGGCAGTCTGACGATCGAGCGTCGCCAGGATATCGCGCACCGAGGTCGCGCTCGCCAGTGCGACCGGCGCGTCGCCCAGCCCCAGCCGCTGGGCGCGCAATCGCACCTGCGCCGCCGCTTCTTCGCCGCTGATATAGACGACCGACTTGCCCGCCTGCGCCAGCCGCCCCGCCGCCTGCAGCAACAGGGTCGACTTGCCGATCCCCGGATCGCCGCCGATCAAAGTCGCCGACCCCGCGACGAAGCCGCCGCCGAGCGCTCGGTCGAATTCGGCGATGCCGCACAGCATCCGCTCGGGCATCTTGCTTTCGGCGTTCAGCGTTTCGAGCGCGATCGTCCGCCCGCCCTTGCTGAGGTCGTGCTTCGCCGAGAAGACTGTTTCGCCGGCTTCCTCGACGAGCGTGTTCCACTCGCCGCAATCGGCGCACTGCCCCTGCCAGCGGTAGGTGGCGGAGCCGCAATTCTGGCAGACATATTGGCGTTTCGCTTTGGCCATGCGGTTCGCATAATCGGAACAAAGGCGGAACGCCAGCCCTTTCGATAGACCCTCCTACCCCTATCCCGTTGAAGCGCGACAAAAGCTTTTTTAGTCTGTGACAAGACCGTTTGTAGCACTCGCCGGGCTCCATTCCATCCTAGCAGGCGCTTCTAGGTGGCCTCTGAGAGACCGCTAAGCGGCGTCTCAGAGCTGCCATCCTTCCCTGGCAAATTGAGCGCCAAGAGTGCGCCACGCGAGCGCCGCAGCCATGCTGCAAACCCCGTTACCGACGCCCCTGGTGCGGTCCAGCCGATCGGCCAACCCATCATCATCTCGTAGAATTGCGGGTTCGGCGCCAGCTTCGCGACCCACGAGCCTGTCCCATGCTGCAAGTTCACCCGGACCAGGGGCGAAGAGCGGCGCTCGGTCGTCGGCTTCCAACCCACCGCCATTAATATCCGCCAGATCACGGTCCATGTCCTGGCGGCATTTTGCAGCGGGACCTGGCCCCCCGACGCCGACGTCAGTGCGTGCGATTTGACCGAGCGCATGGTGCCGTTGCCGATCTCCAGGTCGGGGAAGTGCCCCGCGTCCGACGCTGTCGGAGTAGGCCATAATGAAGAGGCGGTGACGCCGATGCCTTGCGCCTGCTTCAGCCGCAGAGAACAGGCCCGCTTTTGCTCGATACCCCAGTCTCGCAATGTCGCTCGCGACCTCGGCAAGTCCCAGATCGACGTGCCCCTCGACATTCTCAAGGAACACGGCCCGGGGGCGTGCCTCGTCGATGATCCGGGAGACGTCGGGCCATAGGTGGCGCGGGTCGGCGGCGCCGCGACGGAGTCCGGAAACCGTGAACGGTTGGCAGGGATAGCCGGCAGAGAGGATATGAACGCGGCCGCGCCACGGTCGGCCGTCGAAGGATTTGAGATCGTCCCATATAGGCGCGCTATCCAGGGCCGAGTCTGCCATCCGCGCCACGAGAGTGGCCGCAGCGTGGGCTTCCCGCTCGACGTAACAAACAGTGCGATATCTCGGCTCGGCGATGGTGATGCCGAGATCGAGGCCGGCATAGCCGGCACAGAGGGAAAGGCCGAAGAGCTCGTCTCGGCCGGGGGCACAAACAACCACAATGCTATTCTCCGCTGGCTGCTCGATTGGCGCTCGGAGAAGGGCTCGCAGGCCTCAGTTCGGTGATACGCCGGCATCGCCGGCACTTGATCTCTATAGCGCCGGATATGGCGCCTGTCTCGGCTTTGAACAACAGGGCGCGACAACCGCCGCACCGGATCGACTCTTTCATCATTAGCACCTATCGAGCCCCCGCCGGTGCGCCGGTGGGGGAACGGAGCGCTGCCGCGGCAGCGCGAGGTGCGGGGCTCTATCCCTGCGGTGACGGGCGCGCCAACGCCCGTTGCCTCCCCCTTCACCGGGGGAGGCGTGATCAAAGCAACCCGGACGGGTTTGCGGCGCCGGTCAGGTCGGTGCCGGCGCCAGCGACGTTGGCCTTGTACCAAGTGTCGTCCTTCGGCAGCCAAGCGCCCGACTGCGACGATGCGCTGCCGACATATTGCGTGATGTTCGCCCCGAAGATGTTGTTGCCGTCGCTGCGAACGATCGCCGCCACGTTCGGCCAGTTCACGCTGTTGAAGCTAGGGAGCGCCTGAAGAAACATCCGCGTGCAGCCTGGCACCGCATCGACGATCGTCGCGGTAAGATCGAGTCGGGCCGGCGTCGAGTGATTGACCGTCAGGAACGACGAGTTTTGCGTGTCGTCGGTGCCTTCGAGCAGGATACGGGCGCCGCCCATCCACATTTTGTCCGTCGCCCGCATTCCGCCGCCAAAGACGTGGCGCTTCGCCCCGCTCTTCATCAAGCCGCCGAGGAAGCGGAAATAGGTCGGCGTGGTAAAATTCAGGAAGTTGAACGGAACGTCGTCGATCTGCCCCTCGCCCAGCGGATCGACGGTGCAGCCGCGATGCTCGATATTGTGGTTCGCGCCTGCGGCAAGGCCGTAGGCTTCGCACCCGTAGGCCTTGTTGCGGAAGCCTGCGTCCGCGAAGCCGACCGCGCTTTCGTCGATGGTCACGGGCCGGAACGAGGTGTCCGAAAGGAACGAGGCAGGCGTGTCGTCGTCGCCAGCGCCGCCGCTGCCGACATTGAAGACGACACCCGCGTGGGCTGAAATCTCGGTGAGATAGTCGAGCTGGCCCATTTGGACCCAGTCCAGACCCTCCAGCACCGTCGCGCCGCCGCCGGTGTGGCTGAGCCCAGTCGTCACAGAGTAATTCAGCCGGATCGGCACGCCGTATTCGTTGAGCATCGGGAACGCGATGACCTTGCAGTTGCCGAACAGCGTGTCGGCATCGGGCAGGTTCTGGATCGCGAAGGCGTTATATGGCTGGCACGGCCCGCTGCCCGCCGATCGGCCGTGCGACTGGACCGAAAGGCAATCGAGCACGACGCAACCCGGTCCCATCTGGTAAAGCGAGATATCGTGATCACCCGCCATCGTCGAGCACACGTCACGAACGGCGCAGCCATCGGGATTTGTAAAGCGCGTTCCGTATCCGCCGCCCGTCGCTTCAGACGGCGTGCAAAATGTGTCGTAGCCTCGCAAAATGATCCCCCGCGGCCTGCCCCCCGTCTTCGAGATCGAGAAGGCGGCAGCGTCGGTGCAATAGCTGGTATAGGTGTTCACGTCGGCGAGCGAGGGCGACCCGAACGGATGGAAATATATCCAATCGCCGCTCTCGCTCCACTGCCCGTTCGCCGGCGTCGTCGTCGCGGCGACTTCCTTCAAAGCGCCAATATGCGCGACGCACTTGGCGGGATTTAGACCCCACCCCCGGATGATCCCGGCCTTGCGGCCCGTCGCAACATTGACCCCGGACCCCGTCCCGGCCTGATCGTCGGGCCGCAGGTTATAGAAGACGCCGCCCGTGGAAGCTGCCTTGGGAAAGCGAAACACGCCGCCGCCCATATCTTCCGCATTGGTCACGAAGATGCGCCCGTCGAAGCGATAGCGCGTCGAACCCATCGATCCGTCGAAGATGATGCGCTCGGGAATGTCCGGATGGGCGAGGTCGACCGTGCCCGAGCCGCCGTTCATGGCGATCGTGTCGCCCGGCGTCGCCGCCAGCACTGCGGTCAACAGGTTCGTATAGGCATTTGCTTGGCTCGTCCCGTTGTTGGCGCCCGCCGTCGCGGCGGGGTCATACCAGATGACCGTGCCGCCAAAGGCGCGAATGCGGTCCTCGATCGTGCGGTATTGATCGAGCGCTTGGCGATACTTCGCTGCGGCTTCTGCTTCGAAATCGGGCAGCGCCTCGCGTCGGATCGCCGCCATCTGCGCCAGCCCGGCATCGTCGGCAAATCCCTCGGCATCGTCGCGCGCCAACTCGGCCGCGTCGACCAGCGGCTGCACCGCGGTCGCCAGCCCCTGATAATATCCGGTCGCGATCCGCGGCGCGCCGTCGACATATTCATAGACGCCGTTCGCCGGATCGTCGTCGGCGCCGTTGTTGTTGTTGACGTAGACCAGCTTGCCCTGGTTATCCGCCTCGGCGAAAAAGTCGTCGCGCGCGTCCAGATCGGCAACGATCGTCGGGGCCGCCTGCGCCGCATAGACTGCGACATCGATCTTGCGAAACAGCTCGCGGATTTCGCCCTTCGTCGGGTTTTTCTTTTCCGTCGCCGCTACGCCGGGGGTGTCAAAGTCGCTGTAGACCGCTTCTGCCTGATCAAAAATATCGCCCATGTCCGTCTTCCTCAGCTGATGGTTGCCGACACGGGACCGGCGAGCGCGGACGATCCGCTCCCCGCCTTGAACGCCCGCGCCCAATAATATCGTGTGCCCGCCGACAGGCTGACTTCGGTGATCTCGACGATCGCCCCGAGGCCAGCGACGCGATCGGGACCGACCTGCACCGCGGTCCCGAAGTCGGGTGTGTCGCTGCCGTAGAGCCGCGCATAGGCAAGGCTCGACTGGGTCGGCATGCGAAAGCTGATACCGGCCTCGCCAACGCCGCCTTCGGCCGCCAGATCGGTCGGCGGCCCCAAGACATTTGCCGCTTCCGGCGTGATGGTGCCGCTCACCACCGGGCTCTCGCGATAGCCAACCGTCAACGACCAGACCTGCACCTGATATTCGACGCCGCTGTCGACAGGCCCGCTGCGCGCCGTCAGCGCGTCCTCGTCGACCGCCATCATCACCCATTCGCCGCCCGCGGCGGGGCGATACTGCGCCCGAAAGCCCAGGTCGGCGCGCGGGCTTGTCCAGCTCGCGGAGATCGCGACGCCGTTCGTCTCGCCCAGCGCGATCTGGACGGCCGACAGCACCAGATCGGTCGGCGGCGGGACGGTCGGCACGGTCGGCGTCGTGTCCGGCGCCAGCGGCGGCACGCCTTCCTCCAGCTCGGCGTCGAACGCCCAATCCTCGGGCAGCACTTCGTCGAGCACCGGCATGACGCGCTGCTGCGCCAGCTCCAGCCGCACGCCGCCGATCAGGAACACGGCATCGATGCCGAGCTGCGCCGACTGCACGCGGCAAAAGCGTTTGCCGATCAGGTTGAGCCCGAACAGATTCAACGCACCGTTCAGGTGCCACCGGTCGCCAAGCCGGGCGAGGTTGATCTTGCCCAGCCGCGCCGCCTGATTGTGGTGCGGGGCGAAAGGCACCTCCAGCGGCTGGGGGTCGGTGTTCGGATCGTCTTCGCCACCGGGGAAGGCGACCGTCGCGCCCTCCTGCTCGCGATATCCGATCGCGGCCTCGGTATAGATCGGCTTCAGCGCGCTGACGGCGTGGCGCGCCTGGGGGCCGCGCTTTGCCGTCATGCCCAGGATATGATCGTCGGTTATGACGACGGTCGGCTCTTCGTATCGGCCGACCATCAGGTTGAACTTCCAGTCGGCGTCCTGCCAGACGTGCCCGTCGCAAGCCTTCAGCATGTCCGCCAGCACCTGCCGGCGCTCCTCGCTGGCCAGGCCATAGCTCGCCCACAGCCGCCAGCTTGCAATCTCTTCGTCGGTCACCGTGGTCTCGGTCAGGTCGGAATAATCGGCCTCGCCCGCGATCGACGCCCAGTTCACATTGTCATAGCCAAGCCCGTAGCCATCGGGGTGCGCCGCATAGTCGCCGATCACCAGCGCCGCATTGTCGGTCCACTCGCGCGTCGACAGGTCGGCGACGCGATGCGGCCCCGTCCCATTGACCGTGAAACCGGCCCCGTCGTCATAAATGACGGCAGTGCTATCCTTGCGGGGATCGTAGAGCTTCGCCGCCTTGCGGGTCTGGGTGTAGAGCGGGATTTGTCCGTTATAGACTTCGCCGAATATCTTCTGTTTCACCGGGTCGCCGATGATCGCCGCCAGCGAACAGCCGCGCTGCCGGTGGTTGGCCGTCCACTCCGGGAACTTCGCCGTCAGCTCGCTGATCGCCGTCTGGTCGTTGGTTCCCGACCGGGTGTGGATATGGACCGCGCCATGAAACTTGGCGTCGGTGATCGTGCCGCCGACGACGGTCACGACCTGGTCGTTGATCTTGTGCTCCAGGATGTCGCTCTCTTCGCCGGTCCCCAGCGTCACGACCTTGGCGATCGTGCCGTTGCGGCTCTCGTAGAACGTCTCCTGCCCGCCGGTGCAGACGATGCCATAATGCCGCTTCCGCGACCCGATCGCGACGCGGATGTTCTGCTGGCCGTCGCTCGGCTTCGGTCGCGACGGCCCGAACAGCGAATTGGCGAGGATCGACGCGCCGATCGTCACCGCCGTCGTGACCAGCGCCGCTGCGAGCTGCGACAGCCCGATCTGAACCAGCCATGCTGTCAGGGCCTGCGGCATCGGACCCTCCACGCCTTGCGGACGGTCCCCCGCGCCAGCACCGCCGCCCGGTCGCCGCGCGCCGCCCACAGGCCCCCGTTGGCGCTGGACGCGCAGATGCACGCCGTCAGCCCCGATCCCGCGAGCAGCACCAGCGCCACGTCGCCGCGGACCGGGCTGTCGGTCCCGCTGCATTGCATCGCGGCCAGCGCTGCCGAGGCGACGCGTTCGAACCGCGCGTCGTCGCGCATCAGCCGGGCGGCGCCCCGCCGCCCCAGCCGGCGCAGCCAATGCGGGGCGGGCTGGCCCGTCGCCCTGGCGACATAGTCGATCACGCTCAGGCCGCAGTTGCCGTCGCCCAGGTCGAACGGCTCAGCCGCCCAGCGATGGATCTCGGCCGCGACGGCGTCGGGCGCGCCGATCGGCGCCGCCGTGGTCAGAAGTCCGGCCATGTCAGCACCTTGTTCGGAAGCGTCGGGACGAACTCGAAACCCATGTCGCCGGGGAAGCGGCGCTGCTGGTCGCGGTCGGTATACATCGCGTGGCGCGGGCGCGACCGCAGCGAGAACAGGCTTTCGGCCGACAGCGTGACCGTGCGTTCGCCGCTGTCGGCATCGATCGTGAATGTCGGCGTCAGGATGCGGCCCGCCCACACCGGATAGGGCAGGTCGAGCGGTCGCTGATTGCCGGGGTCGGCGGGGTCATCGACGCCGAAGAACTGGATCAGAACGCGCACCAGCCGGCCCTTGCATTCGACCTCGAACTCTTCGCGCGCCAGCCGCAGCACGTCGGCGTCCGTCGTCGACAGCGTGAAGCTCGCCTCGGGCGCTTCGCCGTTCACCGCCTGCTCGATCCCGCGCATCCCGCCCCAGCCGCCCAGGCCAGGCCACTCGGCACCGTCGTTGGTGCGCAGCACGCCTTCGCCGTTCCAGATGCGAAACGGCGCGCTCGTGAAATCGAAATGCACCAGATTGGCGCATTCGACCTTGCCGCCGCCCAATGCCATCGCGATCGTCTCAGGGAACAGGTCCATCGAACCTCTCCACCAGTTCCAGCGACGGACCGCCCCAGCGGCCGCGCGTCAGCTTCAGATCGCCGCCCTCGTCGTTGACCAGTCCGGCGATCATCACCGGGCGCAGCTTCAGCGGCTGCTCGGCATAGTCGTGCCGCATCGTCGGGTTCGTCCGGATCGTCGCGATGCTCCCGTTCCAGAACACGCGCTGCGCCAGATACGGCTGATCGTGCAGCCCGAAATAGAGCCCGGCCTGGAGCAGCGCGTCGAGCGGCCCGGCGCCATAGCCCGAAAAATCCGCGTCGATGTTCCGCTGCCCCTGGACGGCCGTCACCTTGACGCCCTCGATGTCGTTCGACGCATAGAGCGTGCCGTCCGAAAAGCCGGTGCCGTCCGAATGCGGGACAAGGCCCA
This sequence comes from Sphingopyxis sp., assembly GCF_050916055.1. Taxonomy (GTDB): domain Bacteria; phylum Pseudomonadota; class Alphaproteobacteria; order Sphingomonadales; family Sphingomonadaceae; genus Sphingopyxis. The sequence continues at coordinate 696,310 of NZ_CP051527.1, read as the reverse complement.
GCGCCAGCTGGCGATCCTTTGCCGCGAACCACAGGTCGAACAGCGGAATGCGCAGCCGGTTCGCCCGGCCTTCCAGCGACCCGATCAGTGCCCGCCACGCCAGCACCTGCGGACCGAACAGCGTCTCGAACTCCAGCGTCATGCGGAACGGCGGGCGGATCGACGGCACGACCTGCACCGACTCGTTGACGCTCGTGGTCATCCCCACCGTCTTGCTCGGCGGCTGGATCAGGATGTCGGTCGGCACCAGGCTCGCCGGCCAGTCGAATATCTCGGGCTGGCCCAACATCACCCTTTCCTCGCCAGATTGTCGGTCACCCGTTCACCGACCATGCTGTCATAGGTTTCCAGCCCGCTGCGGACGTTGGCCTGCGATATGCTGTTCATCTGGCGCAGCAGGTCTTCGGTCATCACCGCCCCGCGCAGGTCGAAATAGGCGCTGCCGCCACCGCCGCCGCCCATGGATCGCAGGGCCGAATTGGGTAGCACCCCGATCCCGCCACCGGTGGCAAACACCGGCTCCGGGCCGGCCTCGCCGACGATCCCGAAACTGCCGTTGGGGATCATCCCGCCTTCGGCGAACAGGCCGGCGAACTTCGTGACGCCCGACAGGATGCTGGCGCCGGCGCCGCCCCCGCCGCCGATCCCGCCGTTGAAGCCGCCCGATGCCGCCGCAAAGATACTGCCGAAATTGAAACCGCCGCCGCCGATCGCCCCCCCGATGCCGCCGCTCGAACCGCCGCCCAGTGCGTTCAGCAGGGGCAGGATCAGCTGCTGCTGGATGAAGATGCGGATCAGGTCGGCGATGATCTGCTTCGCGACCTGCTTGAAGACATCGCCCAGCGACTTCGCCCCCATGATGACGTCGGTCAAACCGTCGCTCAGCCGCTCCAGTCCGTTCACCGCGACTTTTTCCATCTCGTCGTTGATGTTCTTGCCGACCCCGCCCAGCTCGCGGCGATATCGCTCCAGCGGGCTTTCATATTCGCGATCGAGCGCGGCGCGGTCGCCCGCCTTCAGCTGGCCCAGGATCGCGAGCCGCGCGCGCGCGATCTGCTTCTGGGCGTCGGTCGATTCGCGGCTGGCCAGCACCGCCTCCAGCGCGGCCCTTTCCTGCTGATAGGTCAGCTCCAGGATGCGCAGCTCGATCGCGCGGCGCTCTTCGCGCGTCTCGGCCAGGCGCGCCTCGTTGCGGAGCAGGTCGAATTGGTTCGCGCCCATCGCCTGGGCGATCTCCAGCGCTTGGCGTGCCAGTTCCTCAGCCCGGCGCCGATGCAGCAGCTCGCGCTCCATGCTCGCCTTCTTTTCCAGCGCGGCGATCAGCGTCGCCTTCTCGGCGGCGGTATAATCGGTGCTGGCATCGATCCGGCGCCGCTGTTCGGCGATCGATATCTCCAGGCCTTGCCGCTCCAGCTGGTAACGCTCCTCAGCCGTCTGGCCCAGCTGCGCTTCCAGATCGAGCGCCGCATCCTGAAGGCCGGCCAGATCGCGCGAATAGCGTTCCTTGCGGCGCTCTTCCTGCTCGGCCGCACGGGCCGCGCGTTCTGCCGCCTGGGCGGCGCGGCGCTGGGCTTCCTCGGGCGAAGCGCTGCCCGACCAGGCAGCGTGAAAATGGTCGTCATGATCGCCCGGCTTGCTCGCCGATCGGCCGGGGCCGAAGAATTGCTTGGTGCCGCGCGCATTGCGGCGGATCGTCACCCCGGCCTCTTCCAGCATCTTCTCGACGATCGCGGTGCCAGCGGCGTTCATCATCCCCGGAATGACGAAATCGACCGCGTTGCCTTTGTAATGGTCGCTGCCGGGCGTGTGCTTGCCACCGGTCGTCGACGTGATCGTCGCGCCGGGGAACAGCGCCTTGATCAGCGCCGTCATGTCGCCGACGCTCGCGCTGGACGCCGCCGTCGATCCCGTCCGCGAAGAACTGCGCTTGGTCTTGTTGGCGGCGTCGATCGCCGCCTGCTCTTGGCGGGTGATTTCGGCTAGCTTCTTTCGCTTCTCTTCGAGCGTCGCGACCTCTTGCCGCACCGCCTTGCGGCGCTGCTCGGCTTCGAACTTGATCTTGGCCGTCGCATCGGTGTCGAGCGTGGCCAGCTGCTCGGCGACATTGGTGGTCGCGTCCAGCGCATCCTGCGTCAGCTTGTCGATAGCGGCTTCGTTCGCGTTGATCTCAGCCTGGGTGACGCCGACCTGACCGCCGATATAGGCACCCGCCGCGCCGCCCGTTCCTTGACCGGCGCTGGCACGGGCGGCCACTTGCTGACCCGCGAGCTGCGCGGACAGCTTTTGCCGAATGGACAGCGCTTCCCTCAGGTTGGCGGCGGCCGCAGCGGCAACGGCACCGGCATTTTCCAGCGTCGTCTCGGTCGCCTTCTTCTGCTCCGCATTATACTCGCGGACGGCCGCGACGACCTCGGCATAGCTGCTCTTCGTGCGGTCGAGCTTGTCGGCCAGCGTCTCATTGGCCTTGCCGGCCTTGTCGGCTGCATCCTCGGTGTCGAACAGGTTGCTGATCAGCGGCACCAGCACGATCGCCGCAGTGGTGATCGCCATCGTCCAGGGGCTGCCCATGATCGCCGCGAACCGGCTCGACCCGCCCGACGCCAGCTGCACCGCCTGCGTAATCTGGCCGATCTGCGACGAAAAAATCTGCATCGGCCGGGCGCCGAGCGAATACATCGTCGCGACGTCGCTGATCTGCATCGACAGCTGCTGCATCCCGGCGCGTTGCGCGCCGGATTGCTGCGTTAGCTGCTCCATCCCAACGCGCTGCGCGCCAGCCTTCTGCGTCACCTGATCTTGGACGCTGCTCAGCATGCCGTTCGCAGTCGCGCTCTGCCGGACGGCCTCAACATATTGTTTGTGAGAGATGGCCCCTTGGTCGAGCGCTTGACGCGCGATCGATGCCTCCTCGCGAAACTTCTGAAGGGACGCCCACGCTGGGTCTAGCGTCGCTTTAAGTTTGGCGATCTCCCGAGAATATGTCTGCGTTTTGGGAGCAGCATTCCCGGCTTCGTCGCCGGTCTCACGCAATGTCCCGCCCAGCTTTGCTGCCTTACCGCTGGTGTCATCGAACGATGCACCAAGATCGGTGCTCGCGGCCTTGCCCTTGGCGATGCCAGCATGCAGACCCTGATCGTCGGTGCGCAGATAAAGAAGGGCTTCGCCGAGCTTATCAGACATCGCTGAGAGGCCTCTTTTCCGGCGCGGCAAGCATTCTCACCCCGATGCCGACCATCCCCAGCTGCGCGGGCGTGGCCTTCACCGAACGGCGGCGGCGATCGCCGGTCGCGGCATCGCGCAGCGTGCGCATCTTCGTGCGCACCGTGCCCTTGTCATAATGGCCCATGGCCAGCGCCGTCGCCTCGATCCGCGTCAGCTGCTCCTCGGCCTTCAGCCGGGGCATCATGGTCAGATAAGCCCGCACCAGCGCAGCAGGCGCTTCAGCCAGCCACCACCGGGGCGTTCCGCCGTAATATCGCTGGAGCCGGGGAAGGACGTCGCCCCAGTCGGCGGGACGCCCATTGCTCGCGCCATCGCTCCTGCCGCTTTGAGCCGGTTGCGCAGCAGGAGCCCGGTAAAAACATCGACGATCGCCAGCTTGTGCGCGCCGCTCAGCGTTTCGAAGATCGCGGCAGGCATGTCGACGAGCGCGTTCAGGGCGATCCGGTCGACCAGCTCCTGATATTCTGCGCCGGCCTCTTCATCCTGGCTCGCGGCCAGCGCTTCGACCCGGCGCCCCCACACGCTGAACCGGTGCGACGCCAGCACCGACAGTTCGTCGGCGCTGAACAGTTCGAACCGCGTGCCGTCGATGTCGATCGTCTGGCGGTCGATCAGCGTGTTGAGATTGAGCAAAGGCTCATCGGCCATGGAAAACTCCTGCGCCTGGCTGAAGAAGGGGTGACGGCCGGGCTATGCCCGGCCTGCCGGGGGCGTGCGCCCCGGAACGCTTTCCGGGGCGCACGCCTGGGGACGCTCCCCGATCAGGCTGAACGCGATGCCGCGGCGGGCGCATTCGGCCTCGATCCGGGCCAGCTCGGCCGCCGCCGCCTGGGCGGCGGTCCGATGCTCGCGGATCGCCTTTTTGTGCGCGCGCAGCTCGGCCGAGACGGCACCCGCGCGCGCACGCAAAGCCTGTGGCGGTTGCACCGCGCCGGCCTTTAAGGCAGCGGCGCCTGGTGCTGCATGATCAGCCGGCCGAACAGCTCGTCGTCGCTGGCGGCGTCCAAATCTTCGAGCGCGTCGAAGTTCAGCTCGATCCCCGCGGGGACGCCCTTGTTGTAAAGCACGTTCGGGCTGGCCGCCTGGTAACAGCGGGGCACTTCATATTGCGCCGCCATGTTCGCGTCATAGGCCGATGCCCCGCGCGCCAGCAGGGCATATTGCTTGACCTCTTCGCCGCGCGACAGGCCGATCTTCTTGAACCCGGCCGTGCCCGCCCCCGCTGCGGTCGTCGCCGGGGCGGTTCCGCTCAGCGCCGTCGCATATTGCTCCAGCGTGGCATCCCACAGCGTGACCGTGACCATCATGTCCTCTTCGGTGCGCAGCGCCTTGCGGGCGCCGACCGAACCCGCCGGGCGGACCTTGTTGATCGACTGGCTGTGCTGGACGCTGACGCCATCGTCGGAATAATTCTTGTCTCCCGACGTGCCGACCAGCACCCAGTCCCCTGCGGGCTCGGCGCCGATCGCCGGGAAGGCAGTGCCCACCGGCGCCAGGAACAGGGTCAGCGGACCACTGACAATTTCATAGGGCTCCATCACATAATCTCCTTCAGCGAATGTAGAACTTGGAACGATCGAAAGGCCTGCGGCCATTGCGTGTCGGTGTCGCGCGCCGGGCCGAACCCGCCCGCGCGGTTGGCCCAGTGGATCAGCGTCCCGGCCGCAACTTCGCGGTCGATCGCCCACAGCCGGCGCGACGCCGTCGCGAGCATCCGGTTGGCCTCGGCCGGGGTGGCGCCATAGGCGATCAGGTCGATGCGCTGCGTGTCGAACTCGGCCTTGCTCGCCCCCGTCATCGACGGACCGCCCGAGGGCGCCACCACGATCGCGGACTTCGGCCCGCGATCGAGGATGTCGCCGGCCAGCTCGCCGCCGAAGATATCGGCGCCGGCCAGATGCGCCGTGTCGGCGTCGGCGGTCAGCAGCGCGACCAGGGCGGCGATCGGATCACTCATTGCCCGGTGCCCCGGGGCTCGGCGGCGTGCCGCCCGCGTCGCGTTCGTGCGCGCGCTGGATGCGCATCGCCAGCGACGGATAGGTCGCATCGCCCGCGGGCCGCAGATAGGGAAAGGCGGGAATGACGACCGACTTGCGGAATACCACGCCGCCGCCCGGCAGCGGGATTGCCAGCGCCGCCGCATGCTTCGCCTTGATCACCCCGCCGACTTCCAGAATGCGCGCCTGGATCGCGTCGTTGACGCCCCAAACGCCCTCGACGCCCGTCGCGATCGGGCGCGCCGCGTCGGTGACGTTGATCGCGCCCTCCAGGATGCCGGTGCGGTTCTTCCACGGATGGTTGCGCTTGGCATGGATCACCGCCGCGCCCATCGTCGCATTGACGCCCGCGACCTGCGCGCGCTTCCACCGCGCCGACACCGCGTCGCCGGTCCACGTCAGGCTCTTGCTCGCGGTCATCCGGCGACCCTCACCAGCGCCACTTCGTGGTGATTGTGCTTGAAATCGATCTGGCCTTCGACGCGAAGCCGCCCGGCGAACAGCACCGTCCCGCGGCGATCGGTGATTTCGGCGATCTCGTCGTTCGCCTTCAGGTCGATGCCGAGCGCGAACATCATCCGCACGTCCTGCTGGGTCGCGACCTTTTTGCCATCGACGATATCGACGCCCGCCTTCGGCACCCAGGCAAAGCAAGGGACATCGGCGTGGTGCGCGAAATTTGCCGGCAACGGCGTGTTCCAGGCGTCCTTGCCCGTCACGCCGTTGCGCTCGACCTTTGCGATCATGGTCAGCCGGCGCCCGATCATGCCCGCCACCTTTTGACCAGCCCGATCGCGCGGCGCCGCGCCGGCTCGATCGCCCAGCCGATCGCCGCCCAGGCAATGGCCAGGACCAGACACACCGGGACGAGTGGCCACAGCAGGTTCAGGGCGAACCACGCCGGCCGCGCCTGCCCGATCAGCGCCCAGTGGAGCAGCCCGGCCACGCCGACCCAGACGGCGACAAGGATTGCCGCGGCGATCATTCGAACAGCTCCCAAGCGCATTCGCGGCAGTGCTCGCCGTCCATGTCCTCGGGCAGAAAGTCGCCCCAGCAATTCGCGCATGTCACCAGCGCGTCGAACGGATCGTCGCCGAAAGGAAAGTCAACATCGGTCATGTCGCATCGGCCCACCCGAAGAGCTTGTCGATCTCAGCATGGCGGAGACGCGGACCACTTTCGATCGCCCGCCGGCAACGCTCCCAAAGTCGGCTGTGCCGCCGACGATGGCGTTCAATCCACCCTTGACGACGAGCGTCGCGGCGGACGCGAGCGACGGCGTCCCGCATGTATCGGGGCGCCTGGCGCCAATGCCGGCCGCAAATGATGATCCAGCTATAGTCTTCTGCCCCACGGCCATCGGCGTCCTTCGCATTATGTGCGAAGGTTCGGCCGCAACCGCGGATGCAGCAGGGGTTGCGGCCCACGTGACGCTCGCAGCGATAGACTGCGTAGGCCTTAGCGCTCTCGTCGACGACGACACGCGCATCGGACGAGCCGCAGCAGCCGCAGCGCTTGGCCTTTTCGGGCGTCATGCCGGCACCTCGATGCCGGCCATCGCCAGCAAGTCCGCCTCGGCTACGTGACGCTGGGTGCCGTCCGGATAAATCAAACGATAAATGGCAGCCTCTTCGAAAAGGACCGCGAAGAAACTGCGCGCCACCGGCTCGACGTAAATTCGGCTTTTCCGATAAAGTCGATCAGCGGCGTCGAATGCCGGATCGGCGATAATCCGGCCCTCACGCTCCTCGGCAAACAATGCGGCGACCTCGTTGCCGACCCGTTCGCGCAAGGCACGAAACAGGGCGCGAGCATAGGTGCGCGCGATAATGGCGTCTGCGGATAGCGCGTCAGTCACGACCGCATCGCGCGAACGCGCCAGGGCGATGGTTTCCGGAAGGGGCTGGCGGCGCTTGCTCATGCCAGCATGAACCCGGCCGCGGGCAACAGCCCGGTGATGATAGCCTCGCGATCGGCGACCGGATCGCCGCTCAGCGTGATCTGGTAATCGCCTGCGCGCTCGCTCTTCATGCCGCCGCGATAATAAAGGTCGATCATCGCCATCTTGATCAGCGCCTCGTCGCGTACCGGCTGGGCGCTCGCGCCATCGGCGGGGGTGTAAGTGATGCGGACGAGCGGAGCCCAATGCTCGCGCCCGTTCGGTCCGCCCGTCAGCCGCTGGATCGTGCGGCCGTCGTGCAGGATGCGATAGTCGCCGGCCGCCAGCGCGATCTCCGCGCCCGCGTCGCCGCTGTTGCCCGGATCGAGTTCGACGATCGTCACGGCCCCGGCGCCGATCGGCGGCGTGACCCGCAACGTCCGAAAGAAACGGCTGTCGGGATCGCTGGGGTCGCCCAGCTCCTTCGTAACCGGCCCGACCGGGCCAAGGCGCGAGTCCAGCTCGGCGGCGATCGCGGTGATGATCGCCTCCAGCTCGGTATCGGACAGGTCCGACCCGCTACGTTCCTTGACCCGGTCGAGCAGCGCCACGGATCAGACGCCCTGACCCGCGTCGCCGGCCCCGCCGTTCCCCGCGGCCGCTTCGTGCAATTCGATCGCCGACGCGACGATCGCGCCCCAGTTGACCCGCGCGCCCATGCCCTCGACCACAGGCGGCTTCGCAGGGTCGATCGCCGCCACCTGGGCAAAGCTCGTGATGCCCGCGGCGGTCAACGCCTCGGCCGACCGCGTGCCGACGAACTTGATCAGCGTCAGGTCATCCGGGCCGGGCGGGGTGACATCGCCGCCCGCGCCCGCGCCGGTGGCAGCGCCGGCCGCCTTGTCCCCGTCCGGCGTCTTTTCCTTGTCGCCGCCCGGCTGCTTTTCCTTGTCGCCGCCCGGCTGCTTGCCGCCGCCGTCCTTCGTGCCGCTCCCCTTCGTGCCGCCCCCATTCGTACCGAGCGTGCCGTTCGCCAGTCCGAACCGCTGGACGGCGCTGTCCGGGATTTCATCGCCAGCGGCGGCATAGAGCGTTGCGGCGGCGCGGTCGCCTTCGCGCACCAGGCGCTCGCCGTCGCCAGTCAGATAGAGGCGTTCCTTCGCAAACATCTTCATTCTCCTTTCCGATCACCCTGAGCGCCCGCCGAGGCGGGCGGTCGAAGGGCTCAGTTGGTTTCGTAGAGATCGACGATCACCGCCGTGCCGTTCAGCGCCGAGCCGAGCGTCGCGGTGTTCTTTTCGACTTCGTCGGCGTCGAACACGACCGTGGGACGGTTCGCCTCGCGCACGCCGCCGCGGAAGGCTGCCAGCACCGTGTCGCGCGACAGCGTGACCGGCAGGCCCAGCTTCGCCCCGGTGCCGACGCGGACCCGCTCGGTATTCGCGGTGTCATAAGGCGGCAGGGTGATCCGGGTGACCGTCAGGAAGGCAAAATTGCCCGCGACGACGGCGGCGCCCGCCAGCGCGATCGTTTCGCTGATCGGCTCGTTGAAGGCGTTCGTGCCTTCGATCACGACGTTTCCGCTGACATTGGCGTCGTTGCCCTTGACCGTCAGGTTGCGGGCAACGTCGGGCTGGGCGGCGAACGCTTCGATCACCGTGTCGTCGACATCGTCCATCGCCGTGTCGGCAAGGATGGCGTTTTCGACGCCGAGCGCGGCGACGCCGAGGGGGCAGGACCGCACGCGCGGCTGCGAACCAGGCATCTTCATCAATATTCTCCTTCAATAATTCCGGCTGGACGCGCCGGGAGAGAGGGGGCGCGCCCAGCCGGGGCCGTTGCCGGACGGTCCAAGGGACCAGCTCAACCGTCCGGCAGGGCGATCAGAGCCCGGTGACCGAGCTGAAGGCGGCGGGGCGGAAGAAGACCAGCGCGGCGCGCATGTCGGCGCGGATGGTGCGCTTGCCTTCCTTGAACTGCGTCCCGACGTAACCGATCTGGACATCGATGCCGCGGCGCTCGACCAGGCTGACCCATGCCGACTGGAACGAGCCGACATAGCCGGTGCCCGCCGCGTCGGCCGAACACTGGACGACGGGAAGACCCCACAGGCGATCGGGACCAGCCTCACTGGGGCTGCCGAAGATGTAGATGCCATCGGCGGTCTTCAGCAGGCGGATGCCCGCCCAGTCGGTGGGGTGCATCACGTGATGCGTCGGCACCGCGCGGCCGATGTTGCGGATGCTCGTCATCGCCTTGAAAAAGGCGTCGGGAACCGAGTCGCCGCCCTTCGCCTGCGCCTGGATGCCGACCGTGTTCTTCAGCCCGCGCAGGTTCGGCGCGGTGCCGTTGCCGATCAGCACCTGGCTGTCTGCGCGCTGGCGCACACCGAACGACAGGCGGCTGTTGATGTAGCTACCCATGAACGGCACGTCTTCCAGCTGCTCGTCGGTGACCGGCAGGCTGTCGCCGATCTTGCGGACCGGGCTCGCCTTTTCGGTGAAGGCGAACTCGGCCTCGCCATATTCGCCGCCCTCGGCGATCTCGGCGGCGTCGTGAACGCGGGTCGTTTCTTCCATATAGGGGACCCCGTTATTGCCGGTTCGCGACGTCGGGATGATATCGAGCAGCTCGACCGGCCGTGTCGCCGCCTCGACGAAACCAGGCAGGCGGATATTGTCCGGCGCAAAGCCCGCCGAGGTCATCATAAGCGCCTTTTGGCCGATCGTCGGCACGCCCGCGCCGGCCATCGCCAGCATGTCGGTCGGCCACATCTCGGCGAAGCTCAGGTCGATCTGGCCGGTGGCGCCCTTGGCGGCCCAGTCCAGATAATCCTTGTCCTCGGCGATCAGCTCGCCGAGCGACTTGATCAGGCCCGATCCTTCGCGACCCTTGCCGCCGCGATCGCCGCCTTCGCCGCCGCCCGGAAGCGACCAGTTGCGACGGCCCTTTTCCCGGCCCGAATAATCCTTGGCTGCCTGCTCGGCAGCTTCCAGCGTCTCGGCATGCTCGGCCAGCTCGTTGAGCTCCGCGTTCGCAGCCTTGACGTGATCGGCGACCGCGCGCGACCCCTTCACCTCGCCCAGGCACGTCACCTTGTTGAAGTCCAGGCCGTCGTCGGATTTCGCTTCCTCGAAAACCTTGCCCAGCTCATCCTGCTTGGCGCCCAGCTTTTCGCGGGCCTCCTTCAGGGTCAAACTCTTCACCGTCATCGCTTGCTGCTCCCTATGGGTGGATTGAAGTCCAGCCCATGTGGCAGCAGCGCGCCCATGCGTTCGCCCCGGAACATGTTCCGGGGGAGCGGCGGCGGCGATGGAATGCGGTGCGCCGATCTAACCGAAATTTGCGGGCGATGACAACCGCCATGGCGCGCGGCGACAATGCGCAGGGTCCGGGGGCGGCAAATTATAGCCTTGGGACGCCCTAAGAAGCGCTAAGAAGGCGGGTCGACGAAAAAGGCGATGACGAGGGCCGCTCGTCATCGCCTGAGACGCTCGCGGCGCGATTTGGGAAGGGGCGATCAGCCCTGGGGAAGGTGCGCGCGCGACTGGAACCGGATGAAGGTCGCATGTTCGCTGTCGGCCGACCTCGCGGCCTTCGCGGCCTGCTCGTCGGCCGCGGCGTCGTCGCCCCCGAACACCCGGCCGATCGCGTCGTGGATCTCGCGCAGCTGCTTCAGCCCCGACGCCGACGCCACGCTGGGGTCGGCGTCGATCGCGCTCGCCATGATGCCCAGTTCGGTGATCAGCCCGTCGAACCGCACATGCTTCAGCTCTGCGCCCTTGATAGCGATCGTCCGCGTGCCGACCCCGGCACCGCGAAGGACCGGCGACACCTCGTCGATGTCCAGCTTCTTCAGGACGCGGACCCGGCTGCTGCCGCTGACCCGATAGTCCATGTCGATGACGTTATAGCCATAGGACCATTCCTGGATTGGACTGCCGGTCGCGAAGTCGAACAGCAGCGCCTGGTGCCACTCGCGCCCCGCCTCGGTATTCAGGTTCAGGTGCAGCTCGGCCAGCGCCGTGTCGCCCTCTTCGTAAACGCGCGCCTTGCCGAACGGCATCTTTCGCCGATCGTGCGCGGGCATCATCATCGCCCACTGCTCGCCGCCGGCCTTCCAGCCAAAGGCGCCGCTCTCATAGGTGTCGCCGTCATTGTCGACCGCCGACAGCGTCGCCAGCTCGGCAAGGCCCTTGCCGCTTTCGTCCATCGCCTTGATGGTCATGCTCTTGATCGACATCATTCGTCCTCTTCGAAATTGGGGGCAAAGCTCAAGGTCCCGTTGGGATGTTCGGCGTCGGCCATCGCGATCGCCTCGGCCGTCGTCGCGATCAGGCCGTCGCGCGCCATGTGCGCGAGCAGCGACCGACCCGGCCCGAGGCGGCCGTCGAAGATGATAAAGCTCGTGACGCCCGCGGCGCGGCCGCGCTCGATCGTCGAGATATTCTGCGCATATTTGGTTTCGGTGCGCGCGATCACCCGCGCCCTGGTTTCGGCGCTCTGCCAGAAGCCGCCCTCGACCTGCGGCAGGATGCGCGCCGCAAGCGCCTCGGCGCCTTCGCCGGCCGCGCGCCCCTCGGCCAGCGCGTCGAACAGCGCGCCCCTGGTCTGGCGCGGCAGGTCGATCAGCCCCGCCCGGCGCCCGCCCGCGGCGATGATCGACTGCGCGACCTGGTCGGGAACCGACGCACCCAGCCCCGCCGCCGCGGCCGCTTCGCCATGCTGCTTCGCAACCTCCGCATATTGCGCCTGATAAAGCCGGCGCAGCTCGCTATCCCATTTCGGAATGCCCAGCCCGTCCAGGATCAGATCGACCAGCAGCTCGTCGGCTTTCGCCCCGCGCGCGCTCTTGCCGAACCGCTCCTCGAGGAGCGGCGAAGCGATCGCCGCCGCCGAACCGCCCAGCCGGGCGAAGAAGCTCTTGAGAGGCCCCTCGAACGCCTCTGCGAGCCCTCTTTCCTGCCCCTGAAGGATCAGCGCAAAGCGCGATCCGCGGGCATAGGCATCTTCGCTCGCGCGCCGGCCGTGTTCGCCCGGCGCGTGCGCATGACCGTCGTCCTTGGCGCCCCGGCCCTTCGCGGGATCGGACCGCGGCGGGCGCTCGCCCGTTTCGGGAACCTCGATCACCGATATCTTGCGCAGATAGACGCGGTGGCTGTCGTCGACGTCCAGGCCCAGCGCCTCGCGGCCCTCGTAAAGCATCGCCAGGCCGGCATCGACCAGCTTGCCCCACCGTTCGGCTTTCTTGTCCTCGTCTTCCTGCATCGCCGGCACTTCCGACGTATCCCAGAACACGTCCAACCCCTCGGCCTTGCCGAACAATGGTAGCAGCGACCGCTTCAGTTCGTCGGCGATCAGCTTGCCGATCGGCAGGACGCCGTTCTGCCAGGCCTGCTTGCCCATCGCCTCCATCGTCGCGCCGACCTTCGTCGACTGGAGCCCGGCACCGAAGCCGACGACAGCGGCGGGGATGCCGATCCCGGCGCACACGCGTTCCTCGGCGACGTCGCGCGCCTCGCTCATATTCATCTGCTGCGGATTGAAACCGAACTGGCTGACCTCGGTCGGCGCGCCCAGCACCAGCGGACGGCCGCGTCCGTCGCCGCCGAACTGCGACTGGATATAGGCCTTGGTCGCCTCGACGTCGGCGGGGTTGGGCGTGGCGCCGCCCTTCGGCGCGATCACGACCCCCGGCACGCCCATGTTGCGAAGCAGCGCCGCGACGAAGTTGCTGCTCTCCATGTCCATGAAGATTTCGCGGACCACGCTGTCGATCGGCGACAGCCCCTTGCGCATGTTCCGCGGATTGACCCCATAGCGGAAGTGAACGACGTCCTCGGGCGCGACTTTCGTCGGATCGACGCTCCCGCCCGGTGCATAGAGATAGTGCGAAATGAACTCCTGACCGCCTTCCGGCCATTTCGGTTCCAGCATCCAGTGCGGGATATACCAAAGCTCGACCGGCTTCCCGACGCCGTTGCGCACGATCATCCAATAGGCGTTACCGTCGAGCAGCAGGCTCAGCACGACGCCCCACCACAGCACGATGTCGGCATAGAAGTCGTTCGGCTTCTGGATCAGAGCCAGCATCGGATGATCGCCGACTTCCTCGATGTCGCCGACCCGGTTCTTCTTGCGAACCTTCAGCTCGGCCTCGGGCAGCGCGCGCTGCACCCATTGCACCGGCGCCATGACGACCGATGCGTCCAGCAGGTCGCCGATCTCCTTGCGATAGTCGAAACGCGTCCGCCGCAGCAGCGCCCCGAAAAACCGCGACACCCCGCCATGGCGAAACGTCTGCACCGCCGCCTGGGCGGCCTTCACGAAGCGGCCGATCATGCCGGTATCCAATCTTCATCTTCTCGGGTGGACGGGGCGGCGGGCGCGTCGTGGATCAACGGCGCCCAGCGCTGGCCGCCGCCCCGCATCGTCGCCGCGTGAAAGTTCAGGATCGCGACCCCGGCATCGCCGTGCCGCTTGCCGCCATCGGTGCCGGTGGTCCGGATATGCTGGGGAATGCGAGCGACGCCGCCGACGACCTGGAACTGGCGAAGGTCGTCGCGGACATCCTTGTCGGCGGGGATCAGCATCGTGCGATCTTCGAAGGCGGCGCGAAAGCGGGGCGTGTGCTCGCGCAGCCATTCATTTGACGGCATCAGCTCGACGATGCGGTCGGCGCCGAACTGCTGGCGGCTTTCCTGCGCCAGCACCATGCCGTTGCCATTGGCGTCCAGCACGCCGCCCGCAAAGCTGCCTATCAGCTCCAGCTGCTCGACGATCCAGAACAGCGCTTGTTTCTGCTGATCGTAAGGACAGGCGCGCAGCTCGACGAGCAGCGGCACATGCCGTTTCAAATCCTGCCCGACATATCCGATCGGATAGGCGCTGCGATCCTGCCGCATCGCGAAGTCCCCGCCCAGATACCAGGTCAGGCCCTGGTTGTGATAGCGCGCGATCACCGGCAGCAGCTCGCGCGTCATCCACATCAGCATATCGGCGCGGCGGCTGGCCTCGGGCATGTCGACGAAGCCGGGAAACGGCGGCTCCCAGCGGGCGACCTTATATTCGGCCGAGCTGCACGCCTCGATCCAGGCGAGCGGCAACATGACCCCGTCGCCCTCTCGGGGGATGACGTCCAGCTCTTCGCGCATCGCTTCGACGCGGCTGCCATAGGACTTGCGGATTTTCCGATACCATTTGGCCTTGGCTTCGACGCTCGCGTCCCAGCCACGCATCAGGCAGACGCGCTCGTAAAGCCCGTTGGCTACCGCGTCGTCGAAGCTGATCGTGTGGATCGAATATTCATATTGGCCCTGGCGCGTTTCCTTGATCAGCTCGTTGAAGGCGTTCAGCACCCCGTTGTGCGTCGAGATGATCCGGATCACGCCGCCCCAGATCAGCAGCGCGTTGCACGCGTCGATCACCGCCGCGACATTGCGGTGGAACGCCGCTTCGTCGATCACGACGCGGCCCTGAAGGCCACGAATATTGGCGGGGTTGCTCGACAGCGCGACGATCGCGTTGCCCGACGCGAAGCGGATGCGATAGGCCGCGATCTGTTTGCTCGACCCGTCCGGCTGGACGTCGTCGAACAGGAACTCGTCGATCGCCAGCAGTTCCTTCGCGACCGTCCGGGCAAAGCCCGCGCAGGTCGCGACGAACTCCAGCCCCTTGTCCTTCGTGTCGCCGATATAATAGGTGCTGTCGCCGCCGTCGCTTTTCGACTTCGCCGCCTCCAGCGTGCTGTCCAGCGCCTCGGCAAAGGTGACGCCCGTCCGGCGCCCCTTTTCGGCGAGCTTCAGGTCCGACCGGTCGGCGATCCACGCCTTCTGGTGTTCCATCAAGATACCATCGGCGAGCGGGTCCATGTCCGCGGGCGGCGCACCGCCCGGAACCAGATCGTCGATCGGCGACCGGGGCGGCTCTTGGTCGACGGTCGGCAGCGCGTCGGTGGCGACGATGTCCTCGGTCACGCCTCGGGCGCCCCCGCGGGTTCGGACGCCTTGGGCCGGATGCCCAGGAAGTCGCGGCGCAGTTGCGCGATGCGGTCGGCGCTGAGCCCGGCCTCGCGGCCGATCGCCTCCGCCCGGTCGGCGGCATCGTTGATCTGTGCGGCAACGCGGCGTTCAAGCGATCGGCGATATTCGTCCGACCCGCGCTGCGCGCTGACGGCCGACGACAACGCCCGCGACAATTCCATGATCCCCTTGCTGGTCAGGTCGCCGCCTTCGAGCAGTTGGAACGATGCGAGCTTGATCATTTCGGCGACCATCACCGTCACCGCGTCCGGGCCATCGGTGCCGAGCGTCGAAACCAGCTCGCCCGAAATGCGCTGCACCTCGTCGAGCTTGCGGAACTGAAGCGCCTTGCGGATCGAATAGCGGCCCCAGGCCGACTTCGACACCGGCGCGATGCCACGATCGGCCAGCCGGGCGTTGAACTCGCCCAGGATCATCTTCGACGGCATTTCGCGGACGCGCAGCTGCTCCAGCGCCCAGACGATATCGGGCTCGGCTTCGTCGGGCAGCATGTCGATCGACGACAGCCGTCCGCGCCCCTCGCGGCGCTCCTTATCGTCGGCCGCGGCCATTCAACGGAAATCCGAAGGCGTCGTGATGCCCGATATGATCGAGCGTTCGTCCAGGTGATCGCGGCCTGCGGGCATGATCTTCGCGATTGCCACGTCGCCCGCGCGCGTCAGCTCGATCGCCTCCAGCGCGGCCAGCTTCACCAGCTGGGTGTCGATCCACTCGACCGGCCGCACGAAATAGACGTCGAGCACGCGGCGCAGCGACACCGAATTGAGCGTGCCGTCCGTCTGCTCGGCCAGCGCGCGCAGGATGATCAGGCGTGCATCCAGGGCGACCTTTTCGCGCCAGCTCATGCCTTTTCGCTCCGCAGGAAGTTGTCCATGCTGCGAACCGTGTGCGTCAGGCCGTTCATCGACTCTTCAAGCCGCTTTACGTGCCCGTCGAGCCGTTCGACCGAGAGGAGCAGGCCGGTGACCTGACCGCCGGTCGGCGCGTGCTTGGCCTCGCCTTCCAGCGTCTGGATGCGCCGGTCATGGTCGACCAGGTCTTTGCTGTGCTTGTCGAGCCGATCGGTGAACGGCTTGGCGCCGCGGCCCGCGATGATCCAGCCGGTGTTGACGATCGTCAGCAACAGGGCGGCGGCCCCGGCCCAGCGCATGAAAGTGTCGAAATCCATTACCAACCCCGCTTTGCCGCGCGCTCGCGGCGATCTTCACAAATGGCGCAGCGCTGGGCAGACGGCATGGCCACCCGGCGCTCCTTCGAAATCTGTTCGCCGCAGTCGCCGCAATCGGGCGCGCCAGGCTTGGCGAGCTGTGCGCGGATGCCGGCGATCGCCGTGTCGCGCTCCAGATCGACCATCGCCTCGGCATGCTCGACGGCCCGGTTCCCGGCGTGGCGCATTATTGACCGGCATCATCCGGCGCGATCGGCACCGGTCCGATGCGCTGCTTCGCGCGCAGCCGGCCGACGATCGCGAACAGCGCGAGCGCGCCGGTCGCGATATCGCCGACCGCGCCGCCCAGCCCGGCCGCGTCGTCGCTCGTGATCCCCAGCCCCAGCTCGGGCGCGATCGTCATGATGAAGACGCCGAGCGCGGCCCAGATCGTCTTCGACTTCCACCAGGGCTTTGTGCCGCTAGTCATTCTGCTGCTCCTTTCCGGGGTCGGCGACGCGCGCCTGGGCCTCGACATAGTCGATCAGCGCGTCGAGCTGGATCGCCTGTTCGGTGGCGATCAGGGCGTCGGTTAGGTTGAGGGCGCCGCCGGGGCCGGCAGGAAGTCGATTTTCACCGGGCGCCGCATCAGCGACGCGGGCGGGATCGGAAAGGCCGGGCACTGGCGCGTTTCGGCGACCGCCTTGATCGGCTGCGGCGGGCGGTCGATGCACGCCGACAGCGGCAGCGCGAGCGCGAGCATCGGCAATGCGAGCTTCATAATCATCGGCTATTCTCCTGCTTTCTTCCTGCTGGCGGCGTTCCTTCGCGACACGGTGCTGAAGGTCGATCGCCGTGGCGGTGGCGGTTGCCAGCGCCCAGTTCGTCCGGCTCTGCCGGTGCGCGGCTTGCTCGGCGGACAGATCGGCGCGGGCCTCGGCAAGATCGCCGCGCAGGATCAGCGCCCAGGCGATGAGCCCGGCGAGCGGCACCAGCCACCAGAAGCGGCGAAGCAAGGGCCAGGCGCCCGCCCAGGTCATCCCGCGTTCCCGAGGCGGTTGGCGAGCCAGCCATAAACGAAGGCCTCCTGGCTCGGCCGTCGCTCGGCCAGCGCGATGTAGCGCTCGCCCTGAAGCGCATCGAGCGCACGCACCAGCACCGCCTCGGCAGCGCGGCCGCGCACCTTCAGGAAGGCGTCGAGCGCGCTGAGCGTGCGTGCGCCAACGTCGTGATCGACGACAAGATCGGGAAAGTCGCGCGCCGAACGATTGAGCGCATTGAGGGAGCGCTGAAGGAAACCCCCGGCGATGGCGGTCCCCATATTGATGCCAGTGTCGAAAAGCTCGGCGGCGACCTGCGGCGCCCGCGCGGCGACCTTGTCGAAACCGGGCCGCTGCCAATAGAGCCGGCGATAGATCGCCGCCGCCGCCGAGCGCGGCAGACTGCGCATCGGCCCGGTGTAGCCATTGTCGCGCGCCACGGCTTCGGTGATGCCCCAGCATGTGGGACCGCCGCGATCGGCGGGATGGTTCACATAGGCGCCTTCGCGGTCGATCACTTCATCGATCAGCTTGTCCGCCAGCTTGTCGAGTTCGGCGCCCATTGGCCCGTCCCTTCGCGAAAAGGCGCGCCCTGCGCGCGCCGTCATGCGGTGGGATTAGGCTGGACCGGGGATGGATCGCGCCCCGGAACCTGTTCCGGGGCAAGTTGTCAGGCGGCAATCAAAAGAGGCTGAGCTGTCCGTCGTTGCGCTTGATACCCAGCTTCTTGCGGCGCGCGCGAACACCGCGGATCGTGTAACCAGTCCGCAGCGCGATGTCACGTTCGGACGCATCGGCGCCTAGCAACGCATCGACCTCCGCCCGCTTCTTCGCGGCGCTGCCTGCGGGGCCAAGCGGCAATTCGACCCGCCGCGGACGTCCCTGGGCGCGCGTCAGCGCCTCGCAGATCGCTTTCGCCTCGTCGCGTCCGACCAGGCGGCACAGCCAATGATCGTTGGCGGGAACCGGCGGAATATAAACTTCGGTCCCGCCACGCGCCCGCGCGATAGCCAGCGCCGCGGGCTCGCCCGCGACCTCGGCAATCTCGGCTAGGAGGGGCGGCAGGTGCGCCATGATCAGCCGCGGCCTCCCCGATCGGCGAGCGCGCGGGCGCGCATCGCGGGGCTGCCGTCGTGCAGGATCGTCGTCACCGTCCCGCCGCGAACGACGAAGGTCAGGTCATCGACGACGATCAGATATTCGCTGGCCCCGATCTCGGCCGCCGCGCTCCCGGCCCGGTCGAGCGACGCTTCCAGCGCGTGGCGCAGCTGCTCGACCGCAAGCCCGCCCGCGCGCTCCAGGAAGCGCAGCAGGGCATGATCGGAAACGCGGGGCGCGGTCATTGAGCGCTGTCCCGGCCGCGGCGAAGGGCGATCGGATAGATCGAGGGCAATTGCTGGAAGTGGGTCGGCTCATGTTTCAGCCTGAGCCGCATCCCGATGCTCGTGCTCGCGTGCTCCCATTCTCCAAGGGCATTTTGAATGGCGACAGCCCACCAGCCGAGGAGGCAATCATTGCACACCAAAACCTCAGTTTGATTGGGGCAATGCGCGATCGGTAGCCATGCTGTGTCGTCAGCCATCATCAATCTCTCATCATCCAAGGGGCATCTTCGGGGACCGCGCGCTGCGGCTGCTCGGCGCCGATCGGCGCGGGTTGGGCAGCGCCGCGACCACAGCGCTGGATGACGTCCAGCCGCGCTTGCGCGGCAAGGCTGCGCTCGCGCGCCGTCGCTTTCTCCGCGTCGCGCAAGCTCAGCCCATGCTCGCGCGCGTAGACGAATATCTCGCGGTGACGGCGCAGCTCGTCGGCGCGGGATGATCCCGACCGCGTCATCGGCTCGGTCGCCAGCGGATGACGACGCCGATGAACTTGTTCCATTCGTAATTCTGAACCCAGAACTCGCCCATGCGTCGCCGGGCGAAACCCTTGACCAGCTCGCTGCCGAAGCCGTCGGCGACCGCGAACGCCTCAATCTCGACGTCGTCGAGTTCGACCCCGTCGATCTCCATGCCGGTTATGATCCTTGGATCGCGCGACCCGATCCCGATCTTGATAGGGCGGACATCGACGCAAATTGGATCGGGGGCGATCAGCTTACGGCAATGCTTGGTTCGCATAGCGGTGTAGAGCTGGATCGCCTCACCTTCGCGGGCATGCCGCTTCCGAGCGCCGCGAACCGTCTGGCATTTTTCGCCGTTGACGATCGGCTCGGCAAACTGGGCTTTGAAGCTGTAGGCGACCATCAGCCTTGCGCCCTGATCTGCTCGCCCAGCCCGGCGATGATCGCGTCGAGCTGCGCCAGCGAATTAGTCAAATCGTCGACATAGGGACCGCCAAAACCCAGCAACCGGTGCTGCGCCGCGATCACCGCGAGCTTCAGCGGGCGCGGATCGGCGGTATAGGGCGGCCAGACGACGCCTCCCTCGCGCGCAATCCATTTCTTCAGCGCCTCGATCGCCTTCATGGCATCGGCACGATCGCGCACCCAGTTGACGTGCGCGATCCCCGTCTGCCGCTCGACAAAGGCGATCAGCGCGTCTTCGCTGCGGTTGGTCACCACGCCCAGGTTCCAGCCCGACAGCCACAGCGCGTTCAGCTTGGCGCCATAGGGACCGGCCAGCTTCCCGGCCCGCGGCTTCGCCTGAAAACCCATGCGCTTCAGCTCGCCGATCACCGCCTGGTGCTGCCGGTCCGACATTTCGCGCAGCGACGCCGTGCCGGTCACCCGCTCCAGCATCGCGCGATAATCGCTGTCCTCGATCCCGACGTCGCGCTTGGCGACGTGGATCATCTTGATTGCGGGGTTCATATCGTCGTCTCCCGCCGCGCCAGCTCGGCGCGCAGCGCGCCGGTCGGGACGTCGATCAGCGACCGATAGGGTGCAACGAGCGCGATATTGCACTTCGCCGCCGCCGTGCGTTTCAGCTTCCCGGCTCGGACCAGGTGCGACACCATGCTGTGCGCATTCGATCGCTTGATCCCCATGTGCAGGGCCATCTGGCTATAGGTCGGCGCGGCTCCCTTCGCCTCGATCCGCGCGCGTATGAAGTCGAGCAATTGGACTTGTCTGTCGGTCATCGGATCACCTCATATTCTGCGATGTCAAAGGGCGCCCCGGTCAGCGTCCACCGCGCCCGGTCCGCGGCCCAGCCGCGCGGCGCGCTCGACGAAACCGGCTCCCGGCCACAGACCGAACCATCGGCGAGCCGCACGACCACGCGCTTGCCGATGGCCTCGTCGGGCAGATGGCCGGGGTTGGGCGTCATCGCGCGGCGCCCGCCGGAACGGTGCCCGTCCGTGCAAAGGCCCGCGCATCGACCGCCGTTTGCGTCGCCATGGCCTCCCGGATTTCGGCAGGTGTCAGCCGCGCATCGCGCAGCTCGCGATAAAGCGCTCGCATATCGACCGGCACCCAGTCGGGCAGCTTTGCGGCGCGCAGCCGGCGCAGCCGATAGTCGTTGAGCGCGCCACTTCGCGTCGTGTCGAGGTGGCCATTGTAACGGCGGCGCATATCGGGCTCAGCCGCAAGACGGCAGCGCAGCGTTGCTGCCCGCCGCGCCACCAGCTCCGGTGTGTTTCGCGCGATCTGCGCGCACGACGCGCACCGGCCCGACCGGCTTTGGCGGCATATCGGCCGACCGCAATTACACGCCCGCCGCCGCGTCACGACACCCTCCGAAAGCTGACGATCGGCAGGGGCAGACCGCATCCGCCGCACTCGGCGGTGATGCGGCCGACCGTGAAGGCCTCGCTATGGCAATCCGGGCATCGGTTCGCGCGGCCGATGGCATAGACCGGGATCGCCGGGCGCCGCGCGATCGGCGCGGGCGTCGGCTTGACGAACATCGCCCGTTCCAGCGGCGTAGGCTGGCGCGCAGCGGCTATCGGAACGACACGGCCCCGCATGTCACACCCTCGCCAGATCGATGCTGATCGCCCGCCAGGGCGCATCGGCGGCGTCGCGCTCATAGAAGCGGACATAGGTCTGCGATCCGATCACGCGGATGCTGTCTTTGATCGCGTCCATCGCGCGCTTCCAGCGCTCGTCCTCGATCTCGACCCGCAGCAGCATGAACAGCTCGGCGCGGTTGATCTGCCCTTCCTTCTCGACATTGAACACGCGGCTCACCAGCGCGCGCAGCTCGGCGCCGCTGTCGGCCGACCAGTCGACCAGGCATTCGTCGATCAGCTGCTTCGCGGCTTGCAGTTCGGGACCGAACTCGATCAGGTCGGCGACCTGCACCTGCACCTTCTCCAGCCCGTCGAACGTGGTCAGGGTGATATTGCCCTTCTTGCCGCCGACGCTGACCCCATAATCCTGCTCGATCAGCGCCTGGAGCCCGTTGACGTCCGCGAACGTATGCCCCTTGAAACGGCCGATCTGCCCCGACAGCTCGCGGGCAAAGCCGGTGATCTTGCGGACGGTCTCGTCCATCAGCAAATCGGACGCCCGCACGGTTTCGACCGGCACCAGATTGCCCTTCGCGTCGCGCAGATAGGCCTTCCCCGCAACGTCGATCGCTGCCGGGTGCGCCGCGGTGATGGTGGTAACTTCGTTCATGTGTCTTCTCCTCAAAGGTCGATGAAGTTGAGCGCCGCTTCTTCGTCGTTGTCGCAATCGACGATCATCGGGCGAAACTCGGGGTCGGCGGGCATTTCGACGAGGGTAAGGGGCCCACCCGGGTTGAAGTCGGGCAAGGGCACGGCTGCGCCGTCGAAGCCAAATGGCATCGAAAAACGATCCTTCGCGGTGATCATCGTGGCGCGGGAATTGCCGTCGTTGTCGCTATAAATAGCTAGCCAGCGGGTCATTGATCTTCTCCTCGGTTGAAAAATCAGGAAGCAAGCCGCAGGTGGCGGGTCGCGCGCGTCGACATCGCTTCGCGCAAATAGGAATGGGACAGGGTCTGTTCGTCGGAGAGCGCCAGCATCGACGCGTTCGTGATCAGCTGGCGAATTTCGCGCAGCCCACCCACGCCGGGCGTCAGGCCGACCTTCATCAGCATCTGGCGCTGGGCGCCGTCCTCGATGCCCCATGCGTCCAGATAGGCGTCGATATCGCCCGGCAGCGGCATGTCCTGGACGTGCCGCATCGCGATACGGCTGTTCAGGCGGGCATAGCTGTGTCGCGCGCCGCGATGCGCACCGCCTTCGATCGTCGCGTGAAGCTCCTCATTGCCGAGCAGGCAGATGCCCAGCCCGCCGAGATCGTGCAGCGCGCGCAGCTCTTCGATCGCCTCGAACTCCATCCAGTTCGCTTCGTCGACGATCAGGACAAATCGGCGACCCTTCACCATGTCGATGACCTGCGCCGACATCTGCCGCGCCCAGCTCACCCCCGGCTTGCCGCCGAGCGCGCGGATGATCTCGCCCAGCAAGGCCGTCAGGCTTTTCGTCGTCGGCTTCATCGTGACCATGATCGCGTTCGATGCCGACGCGCAGTAATTCTCGGCTTCCTTGGTCTTCCCCGTTCCCGGACCCGTCCCGGCATAGGTGATTTCACCGCTGTGCGCGGTGACCATCAGGCCTTTGAGCCGGCGTCCGGTCGGCGTCTCGATATAGCTGGGGACATCGCTCACCCCGGCGCTGACCTTTTCGGCCGTGCGCAGCGCCTGGCTTTCCAGCATCTGCCGATATTTGAAGACCTTCTTCGCGACGTTCAGGCCGACGCCCAGATAGGTGCCGTTGGCCCAGTTCGACAGCGTGCCGGACTTGATCCCGCTTTCGTCGGCGATGATCCGCCACGACTTGCCGGTCGAGTCGTGGTGATCGCGCATCCACGCCAGTTCGTCGTCTTCGATGACGGGAAAATCTTCGGGGTTGTTCACTTGCTCTCTCCTCTATTCGACAGCCCGCAGCCGCAGCTCGGCTGCGCGGGCCATCCGGTCGATCGTGGCTTCGCCTACGGGGTCTCTCAGAGGCGCCTCAGCGACCTGTGAGACGGTCTTCAGCTGCGCGGCGGTCTGGCCGCGGTTGCGGACCAGGCGGATGGCGCCGGGCGTCGGTGCGACGTCGTCGCCCTCATATTCGGGCATCCGCGCCACCACCTCGTCGGCGGTAAGCAGGTCGAAATCCTTGACCGACTGCTTCGTCGACTTTTTCCAGTTCTGCTCCAGCCGCTGGCGACGCTTCGCCCCCGCCATGTCGAGGAAGCCGGTCGCCTCCCACAGCGGCACGGTGGCGAGGAAGCGGCCCGACTGGTCATAGACGTGGATCGGGGCGTGCAGATTTTCGGGGTCGAAGCGCACTGTGACCCGCTGGCCGCGAAGCTCGCTCAGCTCGGTCGACCAATAGCGGTTCCCCGCCAGCGTGATCGCGCCGTTCTTTCGGTCGGTGCGCACTTGGTCCGCCGCGAAAAGCGCCATGCGCAGCTGTTCTTCGGTCGCCTTGCCGATCGCCGATCGCGCGTAGCTCTCGTCGAAGACCTGGTCGAAGCTGAGCCGCCCCGCAGCCATTTCGGTGCGCCGGCCCAGCTTGCGGTTGTGCGCCGCGACGCCCGCATTCCAGATGGTCAGAAACGTCTCGTAATCGACCGCTTTGCTGCCGTAATTCTCGGGCTTCGCGTCGGGCTTGTTGCCGGTGTAGGCGCCTTCGAACGCCGGATGCTTGGCGATGGCGTCGCAGAAATCGCGAAAGCCGCGCTCGATCGGCTTCGACTGCCCGCGATAGGGCTTGGTCCAGTGGATATTGACCCCCAGCGCCACCAGCACGCCGGTGGGGTCTTCGTCGCGGACCTTGAACCGGAACCGCGTCTTGGCGCCGCCCGTCAGCCATTTGGACGCAAAGGCGCGTCCATTGTCCGATAGCAGCCCCTTGGGGATGCCCCAGTCGCGGAACAGGTCGGCGAACACCAGCCGCGCCGTCACCATGTCTTCGCTCTCGGCGATCCGCCACGACAGGAACTTGCGCGAATAGACATCCTGGATCGCGACCATCGTCGGGCGGATGATCCGGCCGTCCGGCCACTTCACGAACACGTCGCACTTGTGGCCGTCGATGTTGACTAGCTCCATCGCGTGCAGGTCCGCGACCGAGCGGATTTGCGCGGGCAGCATCTTGCGCAGCTCTTCCTCGCCCTCGCGCCGCAGAACGATGACCTGGGCCGGCACTTCGCGCTCCAGCTTGCGCCACAGCGTCCGCGAATGGGGAAGCGATATCCCGCGCTTTTCGGCCTTTTCGTGGGCGCGCTGGTAACAGGATGCGAAACTCGGCCCCGACAGGCGCAGATAGTCCGACAGCAACTCCTGCCAGATGTCGGCGTCGATCTCGGCCTCGATCCCGCCGCCCGACCGGCGCGGCGCCAGATGCGGCAGACGTTCGGCGGCAGGCACGCCCTTGACCAGCTTTTGCCAGTTCCAGATCGTCTGCGCGCTCACCCCTTCGGACGTCGCGACCGCAGCGACGGCCGCCGTTCGCGGCATCCCGCTACCGTGAAGCAGATCGACCCGCGACAGCACGTTGGCGCGCCGCATCGCTTCGGCGCGCACCGCCTCGGGCTGGCGCGCCAGCCAGTTCCACAGGCTCGACACGTCGCCGCCATCGCTGGCTTCCCCGTCCGCCGCCATGTTGCTGCCGATCAGCCCCTGCCGCACCAGCCCGCCGCGCGCCGCCGCGGGCAGCAGCGACGCATGATATTCCAGCCCGCCTCCGCGCTGCCCGGCGCGCTTGCGCGCCAGCGGCGCGCCGTGTGCGTCCGTCGCGATCGACCACCGTTCGTCGGCGATCAGGCGGTTGATATCGCGCTTCCGCTTGGGAAGCCCCGACAGCTGCAATTCCGCCAGTTCGTTGGCTGTGAACCACAGCTTGTTCTGCATTAGCATCCCCCGCGACCCCCTTCATTTCCTCGGTTGATCGGCTGCGCCATCCGCTCTGCGGCACGCAGTTCGGCGGTCAGCTCGGCTATTTTCGATTTCAGATGCCCCAGTCGCACCGTGTGGATTTCTTCGCCGACCAGCACCGCGGCGCCGATCTCGCGCAGCTCGCGGTCGAGCAGGTCGAAACGGTTCGTCACCGCGACCAACGCCAGCATCCGCGTGAAGCTGATATTGTGCTTGTCCTTCCCCGGCGCCGACCAGGCGTTCAGCATGTCCTTCGTCACCGCCTCGTCGAGCAGCACGGTCATTTCGGCGGCGATCACCGCGCGGTCGCGGCCGTCGCTGTTCAGGGCTTCGCCGACCGTCCGCGCGACGCGCGCGTCCATCCCCGCCAGCGCGGCGGGATGCGACGCGGGGCGCGGGGCCTCGAACGCAAAGGCCAGCTGGTTGGTGGGACGCGCCTTCGGCATCAGCGGCGCGGCCCCAGCGCTTCAATGCCTGCGCTGACAAGCACCCCGGCCGTTTCCAGCGGGCTGCGGTCGATTTGGTGCGCGACGTGAAAGACTGCCTCGATATCCGCGTCCGACAGCGAAAGCCGGCGCAGCGTGATCTCGACATGTGCGCGGTCGCGGGCGTTCAGCGCCGCGAACAGCGCATCCACGCGCTGCGGCGTCAGCGCGGCGGGCGCGGGGCGAAGGTTGCTCATTGCGCCCACCAGTCCGGCAGGAAGGGCTCGACGATCACCGCCAGCCCGAACAGGCCAGCCGACCATATGCCGAGCGTGATCAGTGTGTGCAGCATGTCAGCGGCCCTCCTGCGAGGGGACTAGTGGCGCGGCGGCGGAGAGGGGCGCCGCCGCGCCGTCCCGGCCGAGGGGCGGGGCCGGAACAAGGGGGACGGCCATCGCCTGCGCCTCGTGGGCGATCAGGTCGACCATGCGATAGCTATGCGCTTCGCGCATCAACTGGCGGTAGCGCTCGCGAGCGCGCGCCAGCTGGTGCGGCAACACTTTGAGCCGATATTGAAGCTGGGCGCTGTTGTCGGTCATGCCGACGCCCCCACGCTCACGCGCCGGATCAGCGCGACGAACTCGGCGTCATCGGCTGCGCTATGGTCGGGCTGGACTTTGCGAAAATAGGGCGCCGCCGGATAAAGCTCGTTGGCGAACTCGCGGAACTCCAGCGCCGTGCCAACGCCCCCTTCGAGCGCAACGCCCTCGTAAACCGCTGCTACCCACAGAACTTGGTCGAGCGCGGGACCGGGCGCCGGCTGTCCCGCCAGTGTCCACCACGCCGTGCTTTTAACGCACACGGCCAGATCGCCCGCGCGCCAGCCTTCCGACTGATCGGTCATTTCGTGTCTCCCTTTGCATGTGGGTCGGCGACGGTTGTTCCGAACATCGCCGCGTTAAGCGTGGTCCGAACGGTCTCGTGGGCGGCGGCAATCTGGTCGTCATCGACGCCGACGCCGTCCTTCAGGTCGCCGATAAGGTTCAGCGCGGATTGCAGCGCCATGCGCATTTCGCGGTCCCGCGCCTCGCCCGAAGGCTCGCTACCCGCCGACCCGATCCGCGCGTTCAGCGCGTCGCGCACCGCGACCAGCGCGGTCGGCGCGATCGCCTGGGCGATGACCTCGGCGGCGCGGCGCTGCCCGCTCAGCGACAGGCGCTGAAGGTTCGACTGGACGCCGTTC
Organism: Sphingopyxis sp.; assembly: GCF_050916055.1. Taxonomy (GTDB): domain Bacteria; phylum Pseudomonadota; class Alphaproteobacteria; order Sphingomonadales; family Sphingomonadaceae; genus Sphingopyxis. The sequence continues at coordinate 669,474 of NZ_CP051527.1, read as the reverse complement.
AGAAACTTCGTGTCGCCGGTCGTCGGCACCGCGATGCCGCCGCGACTGGGCATCAGCTCCAGCGCGACCATTGCCTCGTCGGCGGTCTTCACATGCGGGTTCGCGATCAGCCATTCGACGATCGCCCGGACATTGGCCGGATTGGTCCCCTGTCCGCAGATGGCGAGCAGCGCGCTGGCATTCGCCGCAACCGCGCAATCCTTGAAAGCGTCCATCAGGTCGCGGTTCGGCTCGACGATGATCCGATAGATGCGCAGCGAACGCTTGAGAGCGTCGATGTTGAGCCCGCACGCTTCGGCTGTCGCGTCACGCCAGCTGTAGGCGGCCATCAGGAAACCGCTGGCAATCGCAGCTTCGTCGTCGGCCTTTTCGACCGGCGTGAATTGCACTCGATTAGCCCGGTCATTTTCTGCTTGGGGCATTTTGCCCCCAGCAGCTTTTGCCTTTGCCCCCAGCGCCCGATCATTGTCGACGCCGTGCAAAGCGTAGGCGCGGTTGCGCGCAGCTTCGGCGACCGCGGCAACGAACATCGCCCGTTCCAGCGGCAGCAGCTCGCGGCGGTCCAGGTTCTCGCTCGCCTGCACCGCCCGCAGCTCGTCTTCATCACCCTCGACGACGATCGCGCGGACCGGCAGGCCCGCCGACAGACAGCCCGCGTGGCGGTGGAGTCCAGCGACCAGCTTCCAAGGCAGCTTTGCGCGGCTGCCGTTGCGGCGAACCGTGATCGGCGTGCGCTGCCCGTCCCGCGCGATCAGCACGCCATAGGCTTCCGCCTTTTCGGGGAAGAACAGGCCAACCCGGCCCGATACGTCGATTTCTGCGGGATTGAGTTCCAGCACCTCGTCAACGACCGGCGCAGCATCCTTTGGTGTCGAGGCCATGTCTATTGAGCCCCTGCACTTAGGCCGTGCGACTTCCCGATTGTTCGGGTAGCTACCGATAATTCGGTATCGGGCGACTCGATCTGCCCAGTCAGGAGTTCTTCAATGGCCCGCTTGACGCGCGCGTTGGCGCGACCTCGCAAAACCTCATTTACGGACTTTTCCGGGAAGCGATTGGCGCGTTCGAAGGCGGCGGCTGAGCCGTATGCCTTTCTGATCTGCGCCAGCACATCCTGGCGATGCAACGTGGAGATAGTCATATGAAGCCCCCGAAGGTTCGTGACGAAACTTCGGTTAACGGGCGCGAAGGTTCGCGTCAAGCTGTAAAGGACAACGAAGGTGCGGGGCGTCGGGTGAAAGAGGCGCTGAACGGCCGCGAAGTTTCGTGGCTTGTGCGTGAGACCGGATATGGCGACAGCACAATCAGGGACGCGCTGCGGCGCGGCCCGGTTCGTTCCGATGTTGCGATGGCGATTGCCGACGCCTTGGGCGTTTCCGTCGACTGGCTTTTGACCGGCCGCAAAAATAACACGCTAGTTGCCGTCGAGGACGCCGAATGGGTCGAAGTGCCTGAATATTCGCTATTCGAGATCGACGAGCTCGGAAAGCTTGACCCGCTCACCACCACCCTCATTCGCAAGGACTGGCTTTATTCGAGCCTTGGCGACACGTCCGGCATTTGGGTAGCGCAATCGCCGGCCCGATATGAGGCGCTCGCAATCGACGCTGGATCGATGCTCTTTTGCAAGGACTACAGCGCAGGGGAGCGCATGGTCCACGGCGCTTATTATCTCTTCCGGGTCAACGGCGGCGTCGTTTTGGCGCGGTTCGCTCTGCGCGATGATGGAAGCGACGAGCACACCGTTTTGGCGCGGGATATCGGGCACGATGAAGACCAATATCAGATTGTAGCGCGCGTCGTCGGCCAGCTCGCCAGGCCGATCTGAGGCGGCTCGGTTGCCCGTGTTCCATTGATGTTCTAACTTGCGCGCGACTCGAAGCCGACCGGGGAGCGTGATGCGCAGCCACACTGAATACGCCTTGGCCATTTTCGGACGCCCGATCGGCCCTTGGCGTGCGACAAAGCGGGAAGCCGAAAAAGATGCGATCCGGACGGGCAACGGCAACAGAGATCGCTACAGCAAGACGGTGTTCCTGACAGTCCCTGCCGACATAGTCAGTCGGCGGATCGAACTCGCCAGGGATACGCGACACCAAGGGAGGCAGCGATGCGTGGGTATGGGGCAGTAATAGCGGTGATTGCCGCGCTCGGAGCGATTTTCGGGGGAATATTCTATCTCGCCGGAGCACCGCTTAGAAATGACATGGCTCTCTGCGATGCGGCGATCATGGCGACGCTGAAGGCCCCAGCCACCTATCGCCGCGTCCCCTCGTCGGAGACGAAGGGTTCGCTTTACCGTCTGGAATATGACGCCGAAAATAGCTTCGGCGTTCCGCTGCGCGGTCAAGGCTACTGCTCGATCAGTGAGGACGGAACGAGCGCTGAATGGCTTGATCTGCCCGACAGCTTGAAGTGATCATCGGACATGCCCCGCGACTGGCCCGATCCACGATGGCCAGACGATAGGCCGACCGGGTGGATCGCCGTGGCGCTTGCGACGGTCGCGACACTCTATGGCGTCGGTTCGCTCATAGCCTCGTACTGGCCTGGCTGATCGGCCTACCGGAAACTGACCCACTTCCCGAGTGTCGCGTCGGCGACCGACTTCATGCGGTCCGCGCAAATCTCCCGAAAATCGCGCGCAGCCAACTGGGCAGCATTCCGCCCACTTCCGGATGCAAGTGGGCGGGCGTTCCTCTGCGCCAGCCCCCGGTTGCCGCCCGATGCCAAATGTCTAAGAACAAGCTTTCCGGCGCCTGAGAGGCCTCTGAGGGGCTTCTTCGTAGCTCGCCTTCTTATCCGGCCGCCGCTAAAACCCGTCCTGTCCCACGCTGCCTAAATTAACCAGCGCTATAGACACAGCTTCGCGATCGCCAATTTTTGGAGCCCGCCGCGAGCGCCCCGGATTTCCGTCACTTCGGCCCGCCAATTCCCGCCCAATCCCGGATAATCCCGCCACCGGCAGCACTCTAATTGGTCCTGTCACCCTTCACCCGTTCGTGCTGAGCTTGTCGAAGCACCGTCCTTTGCCGCTCCACTGGAAAAGAAGAGCGGCCCTTCGACAAGCTCAGGGCGAACGGCGTTGGAGGGACGGTTCATATTTCGAGCGCGTTGTTCTACGGCGGACGCAATCCGAATCGCTCCGCAAGAGAAAGCCCCCGCCATGAAATTCTTCGCCGACACCGCCGACATCGCCGACATCCAGGAACTCGCCGCGACCGGCCTGCTCGACGGGGTGACCACCAACCCGTCGCTGATCGCCAAGTCGGGGCGCGATTTCAAGGAAGTGACCAAGGAAATCTGCGCGCTGACCAGCGGCCCGGTGTCGGCCGAGGTCGTCGCGCTCGACCATGAGACGATGATGAAGGAGGCCGAAATCCTCCGCCGCATCGCCGACAACGTCTGCATCAAGGTGCCGCTGACGATCGACGGATTGAAGACCTGCAAGGCGCTGACCAGCGACGGCACGATGGTCAATGTCACGCTCTGCTTTTCGGCGGCGCAGGCTTTGCTCGCGGCAAAGGCCGGCGCGACCTTCGTTTCGCCCTTCGTCGGGCGCCACGACGACAATGGCTTCGACGGCATGCAGCTGATCGCCGATATCCGGCTGATTTACGACAATTATGATTATGGCACCGAAATCCTGGTCGCCAGCGTCCGCCACGGCATCCATGTGCTCGAGGCCGCCAAGATCGGTGCCGACGTGATGACCGCGCCGCCAGCGGTGATCAAAGGGCTGTTCAAGCATATCCTGACCGAAAAGGGCATTGAGGGCTTCTTGGCGGACTGGGCGAAGACCGGGCAGTCGATCTAAAAAACCGTCGCCCCCGCGAAAGCGGGGGCCGCTGGAGGTTTACGCAGCGATGCAGGGCAAGGCCGATAGCGGCCCCCGCCTTTGCGGGGGCGACGTTAGCGGTTGACGTAAACGTCAACCACCCGCGATACTCCCGTCAAAGGGAGAGATTCGCGATGACCGACACCACCATCCTCACCGAACGCCGCGGCCACATATTGATCGTCACGATCAACCGGCCCGAGGCGCGCAATGCGGTCAACGCCGCGGTCCATGTCGGCATCGGCACCGCGCTCGAAACCGCCGAAAGCGACGCGGAGATCCGCGCCGTCGTCATCACCGGCGCGGGCGACAAGAGCTTTTGCGCCGGCGCCGACCTCGTCGCGCTGTCGCGCGGCGAATCGCTCCAGCCCGACGACGCGGCGCAGCAGGCGTGGGGCTTCGCGGGCATGGTCGCGCACCCGATCTCGAAGCCGATCATCGCCGCGGTCAACGGCTTCGCCTTTGGCGGCGGCTGCGAGATCGCGCTGATGAGCGACATCATCATTGCCGCCGATCATGCGCAATTCGGCCTGCCCGAGGTCAAGGTCGGGCTGTTCGCCGCGGCGGGCGGCGCGTTTCGGCTCGCGCAGCAACTGCCGCGCAAGCTGGCGATGGAATATATGCTGACCGGCGACCCGATCCCCGCCGCGCGCGCCGCGGAGTTCGGCCTCGTCAATCATGTCGTGCCGCTCGCCGACCTGATGCCGACCGCGATCGCGCTTGCCGAGAAGATTGCCGCCAACGCGCCGCTGTCGGTGCAGGCGTCGAAGCGCGTCGCGCTCGGCATCCACGACGGGCGCATCGCCGCCGACGCGCCCTATTGGGAAGCCAACACGATCGAGCGCAGCGCGCTGATGCGCAGCGAGGACGCCCGCGAAGGCCCGCGCGCCTTCGCCGAAAAGCGCAAGCCTGAGTGGAAGGCGCGCTGATGATGACCGATCCCGAGCGCATTCCGGTGATCATCGGGGTCGGACAGGTCAACGACCGGCCCGAGGATCCCGACGACGGTCTCGATTCGCTCGGGCTGATGGTCGCGGCGCTCCGGATCGCTGCCCAGGACGCGGGCGTGCCGCTCGCCGAGCTCGACAGCCTGGCGATCGTCGACCAGATCAGCTTCCACCACCTAGGCCAACTGTGCGAACCCCTCGCCGCCGCGATCGGCGCCAGCCCGGCGATCAATTACCAGTCGGCCGCGCCGCACGGCGACACGCCGATCCGCCTGCTCAACGAGGCCGCGAACCGCATCGGCGCGGGCGAGGTCAGGCTCGCCGCGATCGTCGGCGCCGAGGCACTGCGCACCGCCGCGGGCCGCGCCGCGAAAGCCGCGAGCGGCGAGGACAAGAGCTATAATGCGGTGCGCCAGGTCGCGACGCGGCGCGAGCCCAATTATGCGCAGAAGCACGGTCTTGCCGCGCCGGTCGACGTCTATCCGCTCTATGAAAATGCGACGCGCGCCGCGTGGGGCCAGAGCCTTGCCGATGCGCAATTTGAGAGCGCCGAAATCTGGTCGCGCTTTTCCGAGGTCGCCGCCGCGAACGACGGCGCGTGGATCCGCAAACCCGCCTCGCCCGAGGACATTCTTCGTGTCGATGAGCGCAACCGCCCGATCGCCTTTCCCTATTCGAAGCTGATGGTCGCCAATTCGTCGGTGAACCAGGGCGCCGGATTTATCGTCGCCAGCCTCGCCGAAGCGCGCCGCCGTGGTATCGCCGAGGAGCGGCTGATCTATGTCGGGATGGGCGCCGCGGCAAAGGAACCGGCGAGCATCCTCGCGCGCGACCGCTACGACGGCAGCGTCAGCATGGAGACGTCGATCACGCGCACACTGGCGCTCAACGCCATGACCGTCGACGATTTCGACTGCGTTGAACTTTACAGCTGTTTTCCCTGCGTGCCCAAGATGGCGCGGCGCATCCTCGGCTGGCCGTGGGACCGCCCCGCGACGGTGTTCGGCGGTCTGACGTTCGGCGGCGGCCCGATCGCAAACTATATGAGCCATGCGGTGGTTTCGATGGTCGAAAAACTGCGCGAGGCGGGCCGTTATGGATTCCTGTTCGCCAACGGCGGCTTCGCGACCGACAATCATTGCATCGTGCTGGGGAGCGAACCGATCGCGGCGGCGAGCTTCCCGCAGGATTTCGATTACCAGGCCGAAGCGGAGGAAAAGCGCGGGCCCGTTCCCGAACTGGTCGAGGATTATGTCGGCGCGGCGACGATCGAAAGCTATACGGTGTTTTTCGGCCGCGACGGGGCGCCGAAAGCGGGCGTCGTTGTAGCGCACACGCCTGAGAACAAGCGGACGCTGGCGCATGTCGATGTCGGCGATGCGGCGATGCTGGCGTTTCTGACCGATGGTAAGCAGGAGCCGGTTGGGACGGCGGGGCAAGTGGTCGCGCTTGAAGAAGGTTTCGGCTGGCGGGCGGCCTGACGCCGCCATCCCCTTTCCGTTCGCATCGAGCGAAGTCGAGATGCCTATCGGTCACGTACGACTTCGGGGTGTCTCGACTTCGCTCGACACGAACGGAATTTGAGATGGCTGCTCGTCGTCAAATCTCGAACGAAACCCCTTGCGCCAGCGGCAGCGCGTCCGAATAATTCACCGTGTTCGTCGCGCGGCGCATATATTGGCGCCAGCTGTCCGACCCGCTCTCGCGCCCGCCGCCGGTCTCCTTCTCGCCCCCGAACGCGCCGCCGATCTCGGCGCCGCTGGTGCCGAGGTTGACGTTGGCGATGCCGCAGTCGCTCGCCGCCAGGAAGCGCTCGGCCTCGCGCATGTCGGTGGTGAAGATCGCCGACGACAGTCCTGCCGCCACCGCATTGTGCTGCGCGATCGCGGCGTCGAGATCGTCGTAGCGCATCACATAGAGGATCGGCGCGAAGGTCTCTTCGAGCACCGGCCCGACCTGCCCCGGCATCTCGACCAGCGCGGGCCGTGCATAATAGCCGGCGCCGTCGCCGACCCGGTCACCGCCATGCACGACCCCGCCCGCCGCCTTGGCGGCAGCCAGCGCCGCCTGCATCGCGTCATAGGCGGCGCGGTCGATCAGCGGCCCGACGAGCACCTCGCCCTCCAGCGGGTTGCCGACGCCGACGCTGGCATAAGCCGCCTTCAGCTTCGCCACGAAGCCGTCGTAGATGCTGTCGTGCAGGAACAGGCGCCGCGTCGTCGTGCAGCGCTGCCCCGCGGTCCCCATCGCGCCGAACGCAACGCCGCGCAGCGCGAGGCCCAAGTCGGCCGAGGGTGCGACGATCACGCCATTGTTGCCGCCAAGTTCGAGGATGGCGCGCGCGAAGCGTTGCGCCAGCCGCGGCGCCACCGCGCGGCCCATCCGCGTCGAGCCGGTGGCCGAGACCAACGCGACGCGGTTGTCGTCGATCAGCGCTTCGCCCGCTTCGCGCCCACCGATCAGCAACTGCGCCAGCCCGTCGGGCGCATCGCCGAACCGCGCCACCGCCCGCGCAAAAATCGCCTGCGTTGCCAAGGCGGTAAGCGGCGTCTTTTCCGACGGTTTCCACACCACGCTGTTGCCGCACACCAGCGCCAGCGCGGCGTTCCACGCCCACACCGCGACCGGAAAATTGAACGCCGAAATCACCCCGACGACGCCCAGCGGATGCCACACCTCCATCATCCGGTGCCCTGGCCGCTCGGTCGCGATGGTCAGGCCGTATAATTGCCGCGACAGGCCGACCGCGAAGTCGCAGATGTCGATCATCTCCTGCACCTCACCCGCGCCCTCGGACGGAATCTTGCCCGCCTCGATCGTCACCAGCTTGGCCAGATCGTCCTTCGCGGCGCGCAATTCCTCGCCCCATAATCGCACCAGCTCGCCGCGGCGCGGGGCCGGAACGTGCCGCCAAGCGCGGAAGGCCGCCGTGGCTTGGTCCAGCCTCTCGTCGATCGTCGCCGTATCGACAACGCGCACCATTGCGACCTGCTCGCCAGTCAGCGGGGTCACCGAGGGCATCGACCCTTCGGTCCACGCGCGCCGGTCGACGCCCAATCCATCGAGCAGACGTCCAACCTCTTCGCTGATCCCGGCCATTGCCACTCCTTTCGAAACAAATATTGCGCGGCGTCTAACGCCCTATCCCCGTTCGTGTCGAGCGAAGTCGAGACACGCCGGCGCCGCGCCAGACGCATCTCGACTTCGCTCGATGCAAGCGGTTATGAGAGGACAACTAAGGAGAGAAACCTTGTCCGACCTACCCCCCCCCGAACCGTTGGTCCCCGTCCCCGCCGACGCCGCCGCGCACACGCATTGTACCGCCGCCGACTATGATCGGCTCTATGCCGCCAGCGTTGCCGACCCCGACGCCTTCTGGGCCGAACAGGCAAAGCGCATCGAGTGGATGAAGGCGCCGACCAGAATCGCCAACTGGTCCTACGATCCGGTGTCGATCAAATGGTATGAGGACGGCGTCCTCAACCTTTGCCACAATGCGCTCGATCGCCATGTCGCCGCCGGCCACGGCCACCGCACCGCGATTATCTTCGAACCCGACGCCCCCGACGGCGAGACGCGGACGATCAGCTATGCCGCGTTGCTCGCCGACGTCGTCCGCTTTGCCAATACACTCAAGAAAATGGGCGTCCGGAAAGGCGACCGCGTCACCATCTATATGCCGATGATCCCCGAGGGCGCGATGGCGATGCTCGCCTGCGCGCGGATCGGCGCGGTGCACAGCGTCGTCTTTGGCGGCTTCTCGCCCGAGGCGATCCACGGCCGGATCGAGGATTGCGCCAGCGACTGGGTGGTCTGCGCCGACGAAGGACTGCGCGGCGGCAAAACCGTGCCGCTGAAAGCCAATGTCGACAAGGCGCTCGAAAAGATCGACGTGAAGGCGGTGCTCGTCATCGCCCACACCGGCGGCGACGTGGCGATGAAGGAAGGCCGCGATCATTGGTACGACGCGCTGTCGGCCGACGTCGGTGCCGATTGTCCGTGCGAGCCGATGGATGCCGAGGACCCGCTGTTCATCCTCTACACCTCGGGGTCGACCGGCAAGCCGAAGGGGGTGCTCCACACCGTCGGCGGCTATTCGGTGTGGACTGCCAGCACCTTCCATTACGGTTTCGACTATCGCCCAGGCGAGATTTTCTGGTGCACGGCCGACATCGGCTGGGTCACCGGGCACAGTTATGTCGTCTATGGCCCGCTGCAGAATGGCGCGACGACGTTGATGTTCGAGGGGGTGCCCAATTACCCCGACCACGACCGCTTCTGGCAGGTCGTCGACAAGCATCGCGTCAATATCCTCTACACCGCGCCGACCGCGATCCGCGCGCTGATGCGCGAGGGCGACGAATACGTGACACGCCACGACCTCAGCTCGCTCCGCCTGCTCGGCAGCGTCGGCGAGCCGATCAATCCCGAGGCGTGGCGCTGGTACAGCCATGTCGTCGGCAAGGATCGCGTGCCGGTGATCGACACCTGGTGGCAGACCGAAACCGGGGGGATCATGATCACCACCCTGCCCGGCGCGCATCCGGCGCAACCGGGCAGCGCGGGCAAGCCCTTCTTCGGCATCCGCCCCGAACTCGTCGATGCCGAGGGCAACAAGCTCGTCTGCGAAGAAACCGGCGGCGCCGCCGAGGGCAATCTGTGCATCACGCACAGCTGGCCGGGGCAGGCGCGGACCATCTATGGCGACCACGCCCGCTTCGCCGAAACCTATTTCTCGACCTACAAAGGCAAATATTTCACCGGCGACGGCTGCCGCCGCGACAGTGACGGTTATTGGCGGATCACCGGCCGCGTCGACGACGTCATCAACGTTTCGGGCCACCGCATGGGGACCGCCGAAGTCGAAAGCGCGCTTGTGCTGCACGAAGATGTCGCCGAAGCCGCGGTCGTCGGCTTCCCGCACGATATCAAGGGCCAGGGCATCTACGCCTATGTGACGCTCAATGCCGGGGTCGAGCCAACCGATGCCGTCGCCGCCGCGCTCCGGCAGCAGGTGCGCCAGGAAATCGGCCCGATCGCGACGCCGGACCATATCCATTTGACCCCCGGCCTGCCCAAGACGCGCAGCGGCAAGATCATGCGGCGGATTTTGCGCAAGATTGCCGAGAATGACTTTGGATCGCTGGGCGACACCTCGACGCTGGCCGACCCGAGTCTGGTCGACGGGCTGATTGCAGGGCGGAAGAACCGGTAACTTCTCCCCTCCCGCTAGCGGGAGGGGAACAGGTCAGAAATGAAAGTCCGGCAGTTCGGCTAGCGCGATGCCCAGCGCCTCGGCCCAGCCGTTGGCGACGCTTTCATAATAGGGGTCGCCGCGTTCGAAGCGCCGCTCGCGCACCGTGGTGTAGTCGTCGCGCTCGTGGATCTTGAGGTCGATCGGCAGGTCGACCCCGGCGTTGGCGCGGATCGTCGAATCGAATGATACGCACAGCAGTTTGACGGCATCCTCGAACGACATCGCGGGATCGTAGGAGCGCACGATGATCGGCCGGCCGTATTTGGTCTCACCGATCTGGAAAAAGGGATTGTCCTCGCCCGCCTCGATGAAATTGCCTTCGGGATAGATCAGGAACAGCCGCGGTTCGGCGCCCTTGATCTGCCCGCCGACGATCAGCGAGGCGCGAAACAGCGATTCGGCGGCCGGCCCCTCGGCCTTGTGGCGCATGACGACGCCGCGCAACGTTTCGCCGATGATCGTCGCAATCTGAAAGATCGACGGCGCTTCCAGGATCGAGGGATGGCGTTCCTCGGGCGCCTTGGTGCGCTCGTCGAGCAGGCTGACCACCGCCTGCGTCGTCGCCAGATTACCCGCCGACATCAAGGTGATGACCCGCTCGCCCGGTACGTGCCAGCTGCGCATCTTGCGGACCTGCGAGATGTCGTCGACGCCGGCATTGGTGCGGGTGTCCGACATGAACACCAGCCCCTTGTTCAAACGCATGCCCACGCAATAAGTCATTATGTCCCCGTGTCCCCGCCCCGGATCGTCCTCAGTTCGCCCCGGTCCGCTTATTGCTGGACCTGCAATTGAACAACCAGATTCTCTTGCGCTGCACCATAGCGCATGCCGCGAACCGGGGCGGCGTCGCGATAATCGAGCCCGGTGGCGATGCGGATATAGCGCTGGTCGGGCGAATGGCCGTTGCTGACGTCGAAGCCGATCCAGCCGATATGGTCGAAATGCGCCTCGGCCCACGCGTGCGTCGCATCCTGCTGCGTACGGTCGTTCATCATCAGATAGCCCGAGACATAGCGCGCCGGGTGGCCGAGATGGCGCATCGCGGCGATGAAGATATGCGCATGGTCCTGACACACCCCGCCCTCGCTACCGAGCGCCTGTTCGGCAGTCGTCTCGGCATCGGTAAAGCCGATCCGGTAGGCCAGCCGGTCGATGATCAGCGCCGACAGCGCGTGGGCGCGCTCGATGTCGTTGGCATAATCGCGGCCCAGTTGCGCGGTCAGCGCGCGCACTTGGCGCCCGGCGCGGGTCAGCGGGGTCGGGCGGAGGAAGGTCCACAGCGGCATTGCGCCGCGGTGCGCGCCGATCACGCCGTCCCAGGTTTCCAGCTCGACCGTGCCATGGCAACGGATCGTGAGTTCGGTCACCCCGCCATCGATCACGATCAGGTCGACGCCGTTGCCGTGATGGTCGCTGTAGTGGAGTTGTTGCGCCCCACCCTCGACGTCGATCGCCCAGTCGACGATATGCTGCTGTCCCGGCCTGTCCTTGGGCGTCAGCTTGAGTTGCTGGAGCGCATATTTGACCGGCGCATCATATTGATAGCGGGTGATATGTTCGACACGAAGTTTCATTCGACAAACCGATAGTCGCGCTCGACCTGCCGCGCGAGGGCGGCGGTGTCGCGGAGGAAACCGGTCACATATTGGTGGAGGCCTCCGTCGAAGATCGACTGGATCGGCGCGTTGAGCTTGTCGTGGCTCAGCGCATGCGCCAGCCGTCCCGCCTCGGTCTCGCTGCCGTAATGGCGTTGCAGATGCGCCAGATGGCTCTCCATCCGCTCGCTGCAAAAGGCCAGGCTGCGCGGCATCTGGCGATAGAGGATCAGGAATTCGGCGATCTTGAGCGCGCTGATCTCGGCGCCGTACAGCCAGCGATAGGCGCGGTGCGCCGACACCGAGCGCAGGATCGTTTCCCACTGCACATTGTCGATCGAGGTGCCGATATGCGCGACCGAGGGCAGCAAGAGATAATATTTGACGTCGAGGATGCGCGCGGTGTTGTCGGCGCGCTCCAGAAAGGTGCCGAGCAGCGCGAAATGATAGCCGTCGTTGCGCAGCATCGTGCCGTTGAGCGCGCCGCGCACCTGCGCGCTTTGCTGGCGGATCGTGGTCAGCACATCGGGCAGGTCGTCCTCGCGCACCTGACGCTTGAGCAGCGCGGTCAGCGTCATCCAGCTGGTGTTGACCGCCTCCCACGTCTCGCGGGTCAGCGCGGTGCGCGCGGTGCGGGCATTGTCGCGCGCCTGGCGGATCACCGACAAGATGCTCGACGGGTTGGCGGGATCGCGGAGCAGAAAGTCGATGACGCGCGCCGAACTATAGTCGCCATGCGCCGCCTTGAACGCCGGATTGACCCCCGCGGTCACCAGCACCGATTTCCACTCGGCCGCCGCGGTCGACGAGCGGGTGAGCGCGATGCGGAACCCCGCATCGATCAACCGCGCATTATTCTCGCTGCGCTCGAGGTAGCGCGCCATCCAGAAGAGGCTGCCTGCGGTCTTGCCCAGCATCAGTCTTCCAGCACCCAGGTATCTTTGGTGCCGCCGCCCTGGCTCGAATTCACTACCAGCGATCCCCGCGTCATCGCGACGCGGGTCAGCCCGCCCGGGGTGATCGTAATCCCCTGCGGCGACATCAGCACGAACGGCCGCAGGTCGACATGGCGCGGCGCGAGGCCCTTTTTGGTGAAGATCGGCACGGTCGACAGCGACAGCGTCGGCTGCGCGATATAGTTGCCCGGGTTCGCTTCCAGCTTGGCGCGGAACGCCGCCAGCTCCTTCTTGCTCGCCGCGGGGCCGACGAGCATCCCGTAACCGCCCGACCCATGGACTTCCTTGACCACCAGTTCGGGCAAGCGGTCGAGCACCTCGCGCAGATGGTCGGCCTCCGAACAGCGCCACGTCGGCACGTTGGGCAGCAGCGCCTTTTCGCCGGTATAAAATTCGATGATGTCGGGCATGTAGCTGTACAGCGCCTTGTCGTCGGCGATGCCGGTCCCCGGCGCGTTGGCGATGGTGATGCCGCCGGCGCGATACACGTCCCAGATGCCGGGCACGCCGAGCATCGAGTCGGGGCGGAAGTTCAGCGGATCGAGATAATCGTCGTCGACGCGGCGATACAGGACGTCGATCGCCCGATACCCCTGCGTCGTGCGCATCGCGACGCGGCCATCGACGACGCGCAGGTCGTGCCCCTCGACCAGTTCGGCGCCCATATGGTCGGCCAGATAGCTATGTTCGTAATAGGCGCTGTTGTGGATGCCGGGGGTCAGCACCGCGACCGTCGGCGTCCCGCCGCACGCCGGCGGGGCGCAGGCCGCGAGCGATTTGAGCAGGTTGATCGGATAGTCGCTGACCTCGCGCACCGGCACTTTCGCGAACAGCTCGGGAAACATCTGGAGCATCGTTTCGCGGTTTTCGAGCATGTACGACACCCCCGACGGGGTGCGCGCATTATCCTCGAGCACATAGAATTCATTGGCGCCGGTGCGCACGATGTCGGTGCCGCTGATATGCGTATAGATGCCGCCCGGCGGGTCGAGCCCCATCATCATCGGCAGGAACGCGGCATTACCCGCGATCAGGTCGGTCGGCACCCGGCCAGCGCGCAGAATCTCCTGCCGGTGATAGATATCGTACAGGAAGGCGTTGAGCGCGCGGACGCGCTGTTCGATGCCGCGCGACAGGCGGCGCCACTCGCTCGCCGAAATGATCCGCGGCACGACGTCGAAGGGGATCAGCCGTTCGTCGCCGTCGATCGCGCCATAGACGTTGAAGGTAATCCCGGTGGTCCGGAACAGCGCCTCGGCCTGCACCGCCTTGTGCTGGATGCGCGCCACATCCTCGGCCTCGAACCACCCGCAATAGTCTCGATAGGGCGACCGGGTTTCGCCCTCGTGGCTGTTCATTTCGTCAAAAAAGGAAATGCGTCTGCCCTTTCCACGCAACGTGCCTCACCATGCCGCGCGACATGCGCGGCGCATCCTGTTCCAGCTGCTGCGTCGCTTGTCGGCTACGCGGCCACCAAGCTTGTAGCGCCGATGCTAGCACCGCCGCACGGGAAGGCAAGCGGACAAAAAAGCGTTAGAATCCAAACAACAGGCGGATCGCCACGAACCCGACGAGCACCGCGGTGAGGCGCCGGATCAGCGCCGCGGGTCCGCTCTTCACCGCCAGCTGGGTCCCGATCGCGCCGCCGATCAGCACCGCGACCAGCAACGGCCAGTGGCTGGCGACCGCGCCGACCATCTCGCCGCCCTTGCCTTTCAGCAACTGGCCGGTCAGCCCGAACAGGCTGTTGACCAGAATGAAGAGGCTGGCCGACGCCGCGACCGCCCGGGCTTCGGCCCAGCGAATGAGGTGCAGGACCGGCGCGAGGAAGATGCCGCCGCCGATCCCGACGACCCCTGCCAGATAGCCAATTCCCGCGGCAATCGGCAGCAGCAGTTTGGGCGACCAATGCACCGGCCTGGCCGTTTGCGGCTGGACCAGCAGCGCGACTGCCGAGGCGAGCAACGACAGGCCGAGCAGGACGACCAGCACCCCCTGCTTCACCGGGGTCAGCCCGCCGAGAAAGGCCAGCGGCGCCGCAACCGCGACAAGCGGCAGCACTTTCGCCCACGGCATCACCCCGGCGCGCGCAAAGCGGATAGTGCCGCCGCTGACCACGATGACATTGCATGCGAGGCTGATCGCCGGAACGAGCCCGACCGCCACCCCGCCGAGCAACAGCAGCGCGGTATAGGTCGACCCGCCGCCGAAGCCGACCGCGGCATAGAGCAGCGCGGTCAGGCCGAAGAGCGCGGCGAGCCCGGTCATTGCTTCAGAACCGCGTCAGACCTGGCCGTGGCAATGCTTGTACTTGCGCCCCGAACCGCACGGACATGGCGCGTTGCGGCTGAGCTCCAGCCCGGCGTAGGGATTCTCGCCCTCGGGCATGTCGGGGCGCGGAATCTGCATCGGCGGCAGGGTGTTGGCGATGATCCCCAGCCCGCCGCTGTCGATATCGGCGCTGTTGTCCTCGCCGGTGAACGGGTCGATGTGGGTGGTCAGGAAATCGGGCAGATCGGGCAGCGGCATCGGCTCGGGCTCGTCGAAGCGCAGGTCGATGCGTGCGACGGTGCGCGTCACATCCTCGCGGATGTTCGACAGCATCCGTTCGAACAGCGCAAAGGCTTCCTGCTTATATTCGTTGATCGGCTGTTTCTGCGCATAGGCGCGCAGGAAGACGACCTGGCGCAGCGCGTCGAGCGTCGCCAGATGCTCTTTCCAGTGATGGTCGAGCGTCTGGAGCAGCACCGATTTTTCGATCCCGCGCCACGCTTCGGGATCGACCAGCGCGGCCTTTTCGGCGGCGGTCGCGTCGGCGCGTTCCTGGATACGCTGTTCGAAGATTTCCGGATCGACCGCATCCTCTTCCATCCACGCGTCGATCGGCAGGTCGAGGTCGAGGATGTTCTGCGTCCGCTCTTTCATCTGCTCGACATTCCACTGCTCGGGATAGCTTCCCGGCGGGCAGGCGTCGGCGACGATCGCATTGACCGTCTCGGCGCGCATCGCCAGCATCACGTCGTCGACGGTCTCGCTGTCGATGATCTCGCCGCGCTGTTCGTAGATGACCTTGCGCTGGTCGTTCATGACGTTGTCATACTCGACGACCTGTTTGCGGATGTCGTAATTGCGCGCCTCGACCTTTTTCTGCGCGGTCTCGATCGCCTTCGACAGCCATTTCGACCCGATCGCCTCGCCATCCTCCAGATTCTTGTTCATCATCTTGGAAAACAGCGTGTCGGGGCCGAAGATGCGCAGCAGGTCGTCGTCGAGGCAGAGGTAGAATTTCGACAGGCCGGGATCGCCCTGGCGACCCGAACGGCCGCGCAGCTGGTTGTCGATACGGCGGCTTTCGTGGCGCTCGGTGGCGAGCACGAACAGCCCGCCCGCAGCGATCACCGCCTCGCGTTCGGCGGCGACCTCGTCGTGGATGCGCTTTGCGGCGGCATCGCGCTCGGGGCCTTCGGGCATGTCCTTCAGTTCGTCGTCGATGCGGAATTCTTCGTTGCCGCCGAGTTTGATGTCGGTGCCGCGCCCCGCCATGTTGGTGGCGATGGTGACCGCGCCGGTGCGGCCCGCCTGCGCGACGATATGCGCCTCGCTCTCGTGGAAGCGCGCGTTCAGCACGCTGTGCGGCACGCCTTCCTTTTCGAGGAAGGAGGACAGCAGCTCGGACTTTTCGATCGACACAGTGCCGACGAGCACCGGCTGGCCGCGCTCGTTCGCTTCGCGGATCGTCTTGGCAATCGCCCCGAATTTGTCGGTGATATTCTTGTAGAATTCATCCTCGTCGTCGACGCGCGCGATCGGGCGGTTGGTCGGGATGGTGACGCAATTCATCTTGTAGATGTCGAAGAATTCGGCGGCTTCGGTCGCCGCGGTGCCAGTCATCCCCGAAAGCTTGGGATACATGCGGAAATAATTCTGGAAGGTGATCGAGGCGAGGGTCTGGTTCTCGGGCTCGATATGCACGCCCTCCTTCGCCTCGACCGCCTGGTGCAGGCCGTCGGACCAGCGGCGCCCGTCCATCATGCGGCCGGTGAACTCGTCGATGATGACGACCTTGCCATCCTTGACGATATAGTCGGTGTCGATGCGGAACATCACGATGGCCTTCAGCGCCTGGTTGACGTGATGGACGACCTGGGTGTTTTCGATGTCGTAGAGGTTGCTGCCCTGGAGCAGCCCGGCGTCTTCGAGCAGCCGTTCGACATGCTCGGTACCGTCCTCGGTCAGGCTGATCGATTTGGACTTTTCGTCCTTCTCATAGTCATCCTCGGTCAGCTTGTGGACGACCTCGTTGACCCGGATATAGAGTTCGGACTTGTCGTCGGTCGGGCCCGAGATGATCAGCGGGGTGCGCGCTTCGTCGATCAGGATCGAATCGACCTCGTCGACGATGCCGAAATTGAACGCGCGATGGACCATCTGCTGGCGGTCGAACTTCATATTGTCGCGCAGATAATCGAAACCCAGCTCGTTGTTCGTCGCATAGGTGATGTCGCAGCCATAGGCTTCGCGGCGCTGCATTTCGTTGAGGTTCGGAACGATGATCCCGGTCGTCAGGCCCAGGAAGCCATAGACGGTGCCCATCCATTCGGCGTCGCGGCGGGCGAGATAGTCGTTGACGGTCACGACGTGGACGCCCTTGCCGTCGAGCGCGTTGAGATAGCACGGCAGGGTCGCCATCAGCGTCTTGCCCTCGCCGGTCGCCATTTCGGCGATTTCGCCGCGGTGGAGGACGACGCCGCCGATCATCTGGACGTCGAAATGACGCATCCCCAGCGTGCGCTTCGCCGCCTCGCGCACCGTCGCAAAGGCTTCGGGCAGAATGTCGTCGAGCGTTTCGCCGGCGTCGAGGCGGGCGCGAAATTTCGGGGTCTGCGCCTTCAGCGCGTCGTCATCGAGCGCCTCGAGCGTCGGTTCGAAATCGTTGATCTTGTCGACGATCTTGCGGATCGCGTTGATGTAACGCTCGTTCGAAGAGCCGAACAGGCTTTTGGCGAGGCCAGCAAACATGGCGGATTTCCTTGGAATATGGATATGAAAAAGGCGGCACTACGGCCGCTCGAACAGGAATCAGGCTCCCGACGAAGGGAGCGGCGCCCGCGTGCGGGCGCTAGGCCGCAGCGCTATTCGAGCGCGCGGTCGGTGCGGGTGAGCAGGCCGGGAAGGTGCGGCGGCGCGGCCTTGCGCGGCTTGCCGTTGCCGGTGCCGCTCGCGCGCCGCGTCGGCATGGTTGCCGTCGGGCGACGTTCGCTGTCGGCGGCTTCGGCCTTGCCGGCCGTCTCGGCCAGCAGCACCAGCGACCCCATCGCCGCTGGGACGGCGGGCGCAGCAACCGCCCGGTCGGCGGTCGCCAGGCCGGTCAGCAATGCCAAAAGGGTCAGCAGTAATCGCAAGAATCGCCCCTGTAGAGTTCCGACGCGGCCGTTATAGCGCGTTGGACGATGAACATAGGGTGAAAGCGCGCGATCGTCCAGAGGCTTTGCCAGCGATCACGGTGCCGCGGTCGGCGCTTGCGGCGACAGGGTCGATCGGATTTCAAAGCGTTGGCCGATCGCTTCGCCCCGGTCGTCGAGGATCGGCGCAAAGGGCGCGAGGCTTTCGAACATCGCGCACGGCGACGCCGGCGCCTCCTTCGTCTTGTCGGCGGTCGTCGCGTCGAACTGGCAGCGCTTGATCGTTCCGTCGGCGTTGACCTCGAGCACCAGGTTCGACGCCGCGGGCACCATATCGCCGAGCTTGGGTCGCCGGCCCGGCAGGTCGGCGAGGGCGCTGGCGATCTCGTCCGATTCGGCGTCGGCGGGCTCGGGCTCGACGGGCAGCGACCAGGTGAAACGCCCCGAATAGCGCCCAGCCCCCGGATTGCCCGCCGCGTCGAGCGCGGCGCTGAACTTGCCGTGCTGGCGCATCAGGTCGCAAGCGGCCCCATCGAGGTCGGCGTGGCCGCTGCCCTCGTCAACCTTGCACCCGGTCACCGCGCCGCTCGCCGAAATGTCGAGCAGCATCGTCACCGTGCCCTCGCGCGCTTCCGCGCGGGCCGACGCCGGATAATGGTCGGCCGGATCGAGGGCGAACATGCTGGCATCGGGCACGGGAATACGCGGCAACATCGCCGCGAAGTCCGCGGGCATGAAGGCCCGGATGGTCGTGATCGTCGGGAATCTGCCAACGGATGCGGTTGCTGTAGGTGCCGCCGGTGGCGCGCCCCGCCGCGTCGCGGCCCGGCGTGAACCGCGCCCGCTCGACGACGAGCCGGCAGGTCGCGGCGTCGAGATCGGCGTGGCCGCTGCTCGACACTATCTCGCAGTCGGCCGGCAAGCCCTTGGCATCGATGGTGATCCGGAACCCCGTCGTCCCCTCGCGCTCCTCACGCATCGCCTCGGGCGGATAATCGTCGTTGGTGACCCAGCGG
The DNA here is from genome assembly GCF_050916055.1 of Sphingopyxis sp. Lineage (GTDB taxonomy): Bacteria > Pseudomonadota > Alphaproteobacteria > Sphingomonadales > Sphingomonadaceae > Sphingopyxis. The sequence goes on along the minus strand of NZ_CP051527.1, from coordinate 650,460 downwards.
CCGGGGTTGATCGCTGGCTGCATCGGCACCGCGTCCCCCCCGCGCGCCGCGAACGGCGTTGCATCGGTCGGCGCGAGCGCCAACAACATCATCGAAAACAACAGCATATGCCCCCTAATCCGGCACCGGGCGCAGCCCGCAGATCATCGCCTCTCCATAGCCAGCGCCGCTTCGCCTTGCCAAGCGACGAATTGCCGCTTGACCTTCGCGCCTGCTTTGCAGCATCTCTCACTGACATCAATGTAAGGAGGCGGGGCATGGCGCGAAAGGCGATTTTCATCACCGGCGGGGGATCGGGTATCGGCCGTGCCGTCGCGCGCCATTTCGCGGGCCAGGGCTGGTTCGTCGGCATCGCCGACGTCAACCGCGCCGGGATCGACGAAACCGCGGCGCTGCTCCCTGCGGACGCGTCGTCGCGCCATGTCATGGACGTGCGCGACCGCGATCAGTGGCGGGCGGCGCTCGACGACTTCGCGCAAGCCAGCGGCGGCCGTCTCGACGTCCTGTTCAACAACGCCGGCATCGGGTCGGGCGGCCAATATATCGAGATGGCACCCGAAGAGGCCGACCGGCTGATCGCGATCAATTTCGGCGGCGTCGTCAACGGCATCTATATGGCGCTGCCGATGCTCAAGGCGACGCCCGGGTCGACCATCCTCAACACCGGCTCGGCGTCCGGATTTTACGGCGTCGCGGGGCTCGCGGTCTATTCGGCGACCAAATTCGCGGTGCGCGGGCTGACCGAAGCGCTCGAGATCGAATTCGCCAAGCATGGCATCAAGGTGCGCTCGCTGATGCCCGGCTTCATCGACACGCCGCTGCTCGATCAGGTCAGCGCCGACAGCAACGAACCGGCGCGCAATCGTCTGTCCGCAAGCGGGTTCGAGATCGTCCCGGTCGAACGCGTTGCCGAGGCGGCGTGGGAGGCGGTCCACGGCGAGCGCGTCCACACCCCGGTGGGCAAGATGGCGCGCCGCCTGTCGCGCCTCGCGCGCTGGTTCCCGGGGCTGATCGTCAAACAGTCGAAAAAGATCGACAGGCTGGGCGCCGCGGGTCACTGACCCGACGCGCGGGCGTTATCGCTTCGCCGGTCCGCACCGCACGGTGCCGCTGCCGACGTTGCGCACCGTGCACGTCGGCCGCCCGAGGACCACGGTCTTGCCGACGCCGCGCGCGGTGATCGCGGCGCTTTTGACCGCGTTCAACACATGCTCGCCGGCGCCTTCGCTGTCGCTGGTCAGTTCGCCGACCGCCAGCCCCCCGGCGTCGACCATGCCGGCGCCCGACAGGATCATCTGCGCCTGCTTGGCGGTGCCGCCCAGCGTCATGCTGCCGTTGCCGACCATCGCCACCGACAGCCGGTCGCTCGTGACCGTCGCGACCGTGACGCGTCCGGGGCCGCGCAGACCGATCGCGACGCGCGTGCCCTGCAGCCGGTCGATCGTCAGCGACCCCGCCCCCGCCAGAGTCGCCGAGCGCAGGTTTGCGGCATTGACGCGGATCGTCACCGCGCCGAGCGGCTTGCCGCGCGCCTGGTCGCCGGCGAACTTGCGCTCGCCGATCACCAGCCGCCCGTCGCGCGCCTCGACGGTGATGCGGTCGAGCGCGTCCTGCGGCCCGGTCGCCACCGCGCTGACCGGCGCCCGCGCGTTCACCTCGACCGCGACGTCGGCATTGACCTCGATCGCCTCGAAGCTGGTGAGGCCATAGCGTTTCTCGGCCGCCCCAGCGGGGGCCGCGAAAAGCAGGGCGGCGGCCGCAACGGCGGCAGAGGTCCGGACGGGGTTCATGGTGTCGCCATAGGGTTTCCCGGTCGGCGACACCAGCGCCGCGTCATTTGCAGGTGGCGGTGCCCGATCCCATCGCGCGCGTCGAACAGGTCGCGCCGCCGCGGATCTCGACGTCGCCCGATCCCAGGATATTCACGTCGGCCGTACCGCTCGCATTCGCCTCGACATCGCCTGATCCGGTGATCGAAATGTCGAGCGTTTCGGCGGCCAGCGCGTCGGCGTCGATATTGCCCGAGCCGGTGACGCTATAGTCGCCCGTGCCGGCGGTGCCGCCGCCGATTTCGATGTCGCCCGATCCCGACACCGCGATCTTCACGGTCTTGGCGGTGAGCTTCGCGACCTTGAGGTCGCCCGATCCGGTGACGACCGCCTCGACCGCGTCGCCGTCGGCGGTGTCCGCCTCGATCTCGCCCGAACCGGTCAGCCGCAGCTTGTCGAGCCGCGGCATGGTGATTATGATCTCGACCCCGTCGTCGTCGCGATTGCCGAAGCTCAGCCCCTCGCGCTTGCGGCCGACGGACAGCGTCGTGCCGTCGAGTTCGACTTCGAGCAGGTCGATTTCGGCCTGCGGCCCCTTGGCGGTGATCGAAAAGGCGTCGCCGCGGCGGATGGTGATGTCGTCGGGCCCCGCCAGTTCGACCCCGGTGAAGCCGGTGAGCGCATAGGTTTTCGTCACCTGCGGCCCCGCGGCGGCGGTGCGTTCGACCTTGCCCTCGCCGTTGCCGGCGGCGCCGTCGCGGCTGCCGGTGACCGACCCGTTGCAGCCCGCGGTCGTCATCGCGAGAGCCAGCGGCACAAATGCCATCGTCCAGTTACGCATCGCAAATCTCCTTCGTGTATTGTTTGCATAACACACGAAGGAGATGCTTGTCCAGCGCCTACCAGCGCAGCAGTGGCGGCAGCGCCAGCCGCCCGGCAAGGCCCGACAACAGCACTACCAGCCCGTGCCACAGTGCGATGTGGATCATGCCGTCGTCGGCGCAGTGCAGCGCGAGGATCGTCGCCCCCGCCGCGCCCGCCGCGAAACCGACGACCCAGCCGGCGCGCGTCGGCGAGGTCGGGGCGCCGCGCTTCAGCCAGAAGAACAGCGCCGCGCCGACGCCGAGCCCGGCGACCAGTCCCTTGATCGTGCAGTCGAGGCCGTGGCCGGGATGCACCGCGTCCATCGCGGCGCGGGTGTCGCCAAGGCCGATCGCCACCGCTGACAGCGGCAGCGCCAGCGCCGCGATCCCGGCCCAGCGCCAGCCGCCATAGTCGCGCCCCACGCCCGGCGATCCCATGCGCAGCGCGCTCCACGTCGCGGCGAACGCCAGCGCCGCGATCAGCCAGAAGGACAGCATCGGCAGCGGCGCCATCGCGCCGTGCATCAGATCGGCGCGCGGCCCGAACAGCCAGAGTAGTCCGGCGGCGCCGGCGCCCCAGCCCGCCAGCGCGAGCAGCGACCCGCCCAGCGCGCGGCGCGGCCGCACCGGTCGCAACTCGCCCGCGAGTTCGTCGATCAGATCGTCGATCGGCATGTCCTTCATCTCATTCGCTTTCGATCAGGCCGGCAAGCTTCTTCAGCCCGCGGTGGATATTCACTTTGACGAGCGATTCGCTCTGGCCGCAGATGTGCGACGCCTCGGCGATCGACGCGCCCTCGATTTTGACCAGCGTGATCGCCTGCGCCTGCGCCGGCGACAGCTGGGTGAGCAGGCGGTCGAGGCTGAGCCGGGCATGCACCGCTTCGTCCTCGGCATCGACCGCGGCGTCACCCTCGCCCAGTTCGGCCTCGTCGCGCTGGCGGCGCAGCATGTCGATCCAGCGATAGCGCGCGATCGCCGCGAGCCACGGCAGGAACGGCCGGCTCGCGTCCCAGGTGGCGAGCTTGCGGTGCATCGACACCAACGTTTCCTGCACCAGGTCGTCGATCTGGTGCGGCGCGCTGCGGCGCGCGAAATAGCGCGACAGCCAGCGGCGACAGTCGGTCAGCAGGGCGCGATACGCCGCGCGGTCCCCCCGCTGCGATGCCGCCATCAGCCGCGCCAGCGAAGGTTCGTCGATGCTCATCTGCGGCGCAGCTTAGCAAGCAACGCGTCGAGCGAGAAGAACCCGCCGCCGCGCACGATCAGCACCGCCGCCATTGCCGCCCACAGCGAATGGACCGGCCACCAGGCATCGGGAAAGACGAAAATCTGGATCACCAGCGTCATCACCAGCAGCGCCCCCGCCGACACCCGCGTCGCCAGCCCGACCAGCAGCAGCGCCGGGAACAGATGTTCGGCCATGACCGTCAGCGGCACCGCGAGCGCCGGATCGAGCGGCAGGCCCGAAAACTCCGAGGCGAACAGGTCGTATTGCGACGGATCGATCGACAGGAAACTGCCTTCGACGACCTTGGTCTGCCCCGAGCGCCAGAAGACGCCCGCCAGCGCGACGCGCAGCAGCAACAGCGCCAGTCCTTCGGGAATGCGGCCCGTCACCAGCGCGACGCCGCGATCATAATATGCAAACAATCGGCTCATCTCTCAAATGTCCTCGAATGCCCCGGCGGCGATCAGCGCCGCGATCGCCGCGCCACCGTCGGGATGGGTTTCGGCCAACCGGGCGATGATGTTACCGAGCGGCAAAATTTCCTGCGCGCTCTCGATCGCCGCCACATCGGCGGCGTCGATCGCGAGCAGCCGCACCTCGGCATCGGGCCGCGTGATGAGCAGCGCCCGCACGTCGGCGGCAAGGCGCGGATCGAGCAGCGGCGCGGTCGCGCGCGCCAGCACCACGACGCGGACCGCCGGGTGGCGCCGCACCGGCAGGTCGAGCAGCCCCGGTTCATCGAGGCCCGCCAGCGCGGCGAGGGTCAGCGCCGGGGCGTCGGCGGCGTGATAGCTTTCCAGCCACGCCCATTCGGCGCGCGCCAGTTCGGCGGCGAGCGGGTCGGCGAGCCAGTCCGCAAACGCCGCACCGATCCGCGCCAGCGAACGGCTTTGCGCGCCGCCGACCTCGACGAAGGCGCGCGAAACCCGGTTGAATTCGGCGGCGCCGAGATGGTCGCGGGTGCGCGGAAACGTCTCTTCGAGCGCCACCAGCCGCGCGTGCGACACGGTGTTGGCGTGGACGCGAAGGCCGCGCAGCACCGCCGCGGCGTCGCCCGCGAACAGCCGCGCCGGCAGGTGGCCGGGGCCGTGCAGCAGCGTCGCGGCGATCGCCGCCTGGTCGCGGTCAAGCATCGACCGGCTCGCGCAGCAACAACACATCGGCCTTGGCGACCTCGTCGATCAGCACTGGATAGGCCGGGACGTCGCTGTCCCATTCGATTAGCACCGGCTTCGGCCCGGCGCGGCGGAGGAAGGATGCGAGCAGGTTCCAGCAGTCCGGGCGGACCGCCGAGCCATGGTCGTCGATCGCGATCGTGCCGCCGGCGCCATCGTCCTTGCGGCTGTGCCCCGCGACATGCACCTCGCCGACCAGCGCGGGATCGAAGGCATCCAGCCACGGCGCGGGGTCGAGCCCGAGGTTGAACGCCGACACCTGGACATTGTTGATGTCGAGCAGCAGGCCGCAGCCGCTGCGGCGGCAGAGTTCGTGGAGGAAATCGACCTCGGACCAGTCGCTCGCCGCAAAAGCAAGGTAGCGCGACGGGTTTTCGATCAGCATCGCGCGGCCCAGCCGGTCCTGCACCCGGCCGACTTCGCTGGCGAAATGCGCGAGCGCGGCGTGGGTGTAGGGCACCGGCAGCAGGTCGGGAAATTTGTCGTGCGGGCCGTTGCTCCAGCTCAGATGGTCCGAAACCATCGCCGGCCGGTAGCGCGCGCACAGCGCCGCGAGCGCGTCGAGCTCGTAGGGGTCGACCCCCGCCACCGATCCCAGCGACAGCCCGACCGAATGAAAGCTGAGCGGCATATGTTCGGCAATCGCCGTCAGCCAGCGATGCGGAGGCCCGCCTGCGCCGAAGTAATTCTGTGGATGTACTTCGGCCCAGGCGGGCGGGGATCCCCGCTCCGCCGCCGCGAGCACGTCGGCATAATGTTCGGGCTTCAGCCCGAAGCCGGCGCGCTGCGGCAAGTCGCGGAGCGGGCGGGGGGACATGTGGGCTCAGCTCTTCTTGGCGACCGGCTTGGCGTTGCCCTTGTGCGCGGCCAGCGTGCCGCCCATCTTTTCGCACGCGCCCTTGTCGACATGCTTCCAGGCATTGCCCTGGTAATCGGTGGTCGAGGTGCCGGCGCAGCTGGTGCCGGGGCCGGCGGCGCAATCATTCTTGCCCTTCAGCGCGACGCCATAGCATTTTTCCTTGGCGCCATCGGCGGCGGCGGCGGGGACGGTGACCGCGCCGGCGGCCATCGCGAGGATGGCGGAGGCGGCGAGCGACAGTTTCAGGCTATTCGACATGGTGGATACTCCCTTTGAAAATGGGTGATGCGGGGGATGGCATCGACAGGAGTTTCGTGGCGTCTCCCTCGCCGGTTACGCCGCCGCGCAAATTTCGCGCCATCATCTCGCCACCTTCACGGTACAAGGGATCGGGCTTCCCCTTCGAGAGAGCGACCATGAGCGTAGCGTTCCGCCGCGAAAGCGACGACGAGCATAAAGAACCCGAGTATGAGCTGCCGATCCCGGTCGGCCCGAACCTCGTCACCCCGCGCGGGCTGCGCCTGCTCGGCGAAGAGGTGGCGCGGCTCGAAACCGTGATCGCGGCGACGACCGAGGAGGACGCGCGCAAGAAATTGCAACGGCGGCTGCGTTATTTCCACACCCGTCAGGCGACCGCGGAGGTGCAGCCGCCGCGCGCCGATGGCAGCGTCGGCATCGGCAGCCGCGTCACCTATCGCCTGAACAATTCCGACAAGACGATCACCATCGTCGGCGGCGACGAGGCCGACCCGGCGCTGGGCTGCGTCGCCTATTTCGCGCCGCTCGCCCGCGCGCTGATGGGCGCCGAGGTCGGCGAAAGCGTCGAATATCAGGATCGCGAGGATGCAATCGCCGTTCTCGCCGTCGAAACCGATGCGGAGACGCAGGCATGAAAGACAAGTTCGAACGCCACAAACAGCCGTGGACCCCGGCCGAGATCGACAAGCTGCACACCCTCGCCAAAAAGGGCATGCCGCTGAAGTCGATCGCCAAGGCGCTGACGCGCAGCGAGGAATCGGTCAAGATCCGCGCCAAGGCCGACAGCCTGTCGATCGCCAAGCTGCACTGAACCGTCGTGGCCGCGACCGAATTTGACGCCATCATACTCGGCGCCGGCGCGGCCGGGCTGATGTGCGCCGCGGTCGCGGGGCAGCGGGGGCGGCGCGTGCTGCTGCTCGACCACGCCGACGCGCCGGGCAAGAAGATCCTGATCTCGGGCGGCGGCCGCTGCAACTTCACCAATGTGAACACCGCGCCCGACCGCTTTCTGTCGACGAACCCGCATTTCGCCAAATCGGCGCTCGCGCGCTACACCCCCGCCGACTTCATCGCGCTCGTCGATCGTTATGGCATCGCGCATCACGAAAAGACGCTCGGCCAATTGTTCTGCGACGGATCGGCGAAGCAGATCGTCGCGATGCTGCTGGAGGAAGCGGCAAGGGGCGGCGTCGACGTCCGTTGCGGCCAGCCGGTCGGCGACGTCGCCCATGCCGACGGCACATTCTCGGTCCGCTTCGGCGACCAGAGTGTCACCGCACCGGCGCTCGTCATCGCCACCGGCGGCCCCTCGATCCCCAAGATGGGCGCAACAGGCTTCGCCTATGACCTCGCGCGCCAGTTCGGATTGAAAGTGGTCGAGCCGCGGCCCGCGCTGGTGCCGCTGACACTCGGCGGCGACGATGTGCTGTTCCGCACCTTGTCGGGTATTGCCGCGCCGGTCGAGGCACGCGCGGGCAAGGCGGCGTTTCGCGAGGCGGCGCTGTTCACCCACAAGGGCCTTTCCGGCCCCGCGATCCTCCAGGTCAGCAGCTATTGGCGGCACGGCGAGCCGGTGACGATCGACTTCCTGCCCGAGGTTGCAAGCGGCTGGCTTGTGAACGCCAAGCGCGAGCGGCCGCGTGCCACGCTGCGCGCCGCGCTGGGCGCGATGCTGCCGGACCGACTCGCCGAAACCCTTGCCGATCGTCTCGCGCTATCCGGCGAACTGGGTACGCAGACCGACCGCAAAATCGCCGATGCCGAGGCACGGCTGGCACGCTGGAATTTCCACCCCAACGGCACCGAAGGCTTTGCCAAGGCCGAGGTCACCGTCGGCGGAATCGCCACCGCCGGGCTGTCATCGCAAACAATGATGGCCAAAACCGTTCCAAACCTCTATGCGGTCGGCGAGGCCGTAGATGTCACAGGGTGGTTAGGCGGCTATAATTTTCAATGGGCCTGGGCGAGCGGACACGCTGCCGGACAGGTGATTTAAGCCCATTGAGCCCCTTTCTGTCGGCCCGCCACCGCACCGGTGGCCGCCCATATTATTGAGATCATAATGACTTTCGAAAATCTTTCTCCCGTCCTTTCGGACGCGCTTACCGCGCGCGGCTATGAAGCGCTCACCCCCGTCCAGGCGCAGGTCAGCGAAGATCAGGCCAAGGGCCGCGACCTGCTCGTCTCGGCCCAGACCGGTTCGGGCAAGACCGTCGCCTTCGGTCTCGCGATGGGCGACGAGCTGATCGAGGACGGCCGCCTGCCCTTCGCCACCTCGCCCCTAGCACTGATCATCGCGCCGACCCGCGAACTCGCGCTGCAGGTCAGCCGCGAGCTCGGCTGGCTCTATGCCAAGGCCGGCGCGCGCATCGCGACCTGCGTCGGCGGCATGGACGCCAGCAAGGAACGCCGCGCGCTCAACCAGGGCGTGCAGATCGTCGTCGGCACCCCGGGGCGCCTGCGCGACCACCTCGAACGCGGCGCGCTCGACCTCTCGGCGCTCCGCGTCGCGGTCCTCGACGAGGCCGACGAAATGCTCGACATGGGCTTTCGCGACGATCTGGAAGAAATCCTCGACGGCACGCCCGAGACGCGCCGCACCCTGTTGTTTTCGGCGACGATCCCGGGTCCGATCGTCCAGCTCGCCAAGCGGTACCAGCGCGACGCGCTGCGCATCTCGACCGTCGGGCAGGACCGCGGCCATGGCGACATCGCCTATCAGGCGGTGACCGTCGCCCCCGCCGACATCGAAGGCGCGGTGGTCAACCTGCTCCGCCTCCACGACGCCGAGACCGCGATGCTGTTCTGCGCGACGCGCGACAATGTCCGCCGCCTCCACGCCAGCCTGGTCGAGCGCGGCTTCACCGCCGTCGCGCTGTCGGGCGAGCATAGCCAGAACGAGCGCAACGCCGCGCTGCAAGCCTTGCGCGACCGCCGCGCCAAGGTGTGCGTCGCCACCGACGTCGCGGCGCGCGGCATCGACCTGCCGACGCTCAGCCTCGTCATCCACGTCGAAATTCCCCGCGACGCCGAGGCGCTCCAGCACCGTTCGGGCCGCACCGGCCGCGCGGGCAAAAAGGGCACCGCGGTCATCATCGTCCCCTACCCGCGCCGCCGCCGCGTCGACGGCATGCTGCGCGGCGCGCGGATCAACGCCGAATGGATGGAAGCGCCGACCGCCGCCGACGTGCGCGCCCGCGACCAGGAACGGCTGATCGAGAAATTGCTCGCCCCGGTCGAGCATGAGCCGGAAGATCTGGAGCTGGCGCAGCGGCTGATGGCCGAACGCAGCGCCGAAGACATCGCCGCCTCGCTCGTCCGCGCGCACCGCGCGCTGATGCCGCCGCCCGAAGATCTGCTCGACAACGGTCCGCGCGGCCGCGATGCCGCCGGCCGGCCCGAGCGCGGCGAGCGTTTCGAACGCCCGGACCGCGGCGAAGGCGGCGGCGGCGACCGCCGCGAAGGGTTCGAGGACAGCGTCTGGTTCCGCCTCAACATCGGCCGCCACCAGAATGCCGACCCGCGCTGGATCCTGCCCCTGCTCTGCCGCCGCGGCCATGTGAGCAAGAACGAGATCGGCGCGATCCGCATCGGTCCCAAGGAAACGATGTTCAACATCCCGCGCGCGATCGCCGATCGCTTTGCCGAGGCGGTGGTGCGCAGCGCCAACGCCGATGGCGAGGACGACAGCGGGGTGGCGATCACCCCGGCGCCCGACGGCCCGACCTATCCGCCGCGCCGCGACAAGGGCGGGCATGCGGGGGGATCGGGCGACCGCGCGCCGCGCAGCACGCTGGGCCGCGCGCCCGGCGGCGACCGCGGTTTCGGCGATCGTCCGCGCGGTCCCGGCGGCCCCGGCGGCAAACCCACCGATCGCTACAAGCCCAAGCCCTTTGGCCAGCGCAGCCCGCGTCGTCCGAGCAAATAGTCCAAGCCAAACCCCTCCCCTGAAGGGGAGGGGCGTTCATCGCTTCACCCTTGCGTCATGCCGCCCGGCCCACCAGATGGACCGGACAGCAGGAGCGCGCGCCATGAAAGCCATCACCGCCTTTATCGAGACGCAGGGCGGACCCGAGGTCATCGACTGGCGCGAGGTGACGCTGGGCGAACCGGGACCCGGCGAGGTGCTGCTTCGGCAGACCGCGGTCGGGCTCAACTACATCGACGTCTATCATCGCGACGGCACCTATCCCATTCCGCTGCCCAGCGGGCTCGGTCTTGAATCCGCCGGCGAGGTGATCGCGGTCGGCGAGGGCGTCACCGGCTTCCAGCCCGGCGACCGCGCCGCGACCTTCGGTCCCGATCGCAACGCCTATGCCAGCGCGCGCCTGCTCTCCGCCGCGTCGCTGTTCAAGCTCCCCGCCGACATCGACGACGAGACCGCTGCCGCCGCGCTGCTCAAGGCGTGCACCGTCGAGATGCTCGTCGAGCGCTGCGCCAAAGTCGAGGCCGGCTGGCCCGTGCTCGTCCACGCCGCCGCAGGCGGGGTCGGGCTGATCCTCGTCCAGTGGCTGAAGGCGATCGGCGCGACGGTGATCGGCACCGTCAGCACCGAGGCAAAGGCGCACGCCGCGCGCGACGCCGGCGCCGATCATGTGCTGCTGTACAAGAGCGACGACGTCGCCGCGCACGTCCGCGATCTCACCGACGGCCAAGGCGTGCCCGTCACCTTCGACGGTATCGGCATGGCGACGTGGGACGTTTCGCTGAAAGCCACCGCGCGCCGCGGGCTGATCGTCAGCTATGGCAATGCCGGCGGGCCGGTGACCGGGGTCAATCTCGGCGTGCTGGCGCAGCACGGCTCACAGTTCGTCACCCGCCCGACCCTGTTCGACTATTACCTCCACCCCGGCGAACGCGCCGCGGGTGCGGAACGGGTGTTCGAGATGATCGCCAGCGGCGCGGTGAAGATCACCGTCGGGCAGCGCTACGGCCTGCAGGATGCGGCGCGGGCACATGCCGATTTGCAGGCGGGGCGGACGACGGGGTCCAGCCTGTTAATTCCTTGAACTCCCCTCCCTGAAAGGGAGGGGAGCAATTACGCCTTCAACCGCTCCGCATGCCACGCGACATGCTCGGCCAGAAAGGTCGAGATGAAATAATAGCTGTGGTCGTACCCCGGCTGCATCCGGATTTCGGCCTTCTGCCCTGCCCGCTCGCACGCCGCCACGAGCAGCTCGGTCTTGAGCTGCTCGGTCAGGAAATTGTCGGCATCGCCTTGATCGACGAGCAGGTCGGGCACGCGCAGCCCCTGATCGAGCAGCGCGCACGCATCATAGGCGTGCCAGTCCTCGCGGTCGTCGCCAAGATAGCCCCCCAGCGCCTTTTCGCCCCACGGGCACTGCGACGGTGCGACGATCGGCGAGAAGGCCGACACCGACCGGAAGCGGTCCTGGTGGCGCAGGCCGATGGTCAAAGCGCCATGCCCGCCCATCGAATGGCCGGTGATCGCCTGCCGCGTCAGGTCGGCGCTCGCGAAATTGCGCAACACCAGCGACGGCAGTTCGTCCTCGACATAAGACCGCATCCGGTAGTGCTTCGCCCAAGGCTGAGCCGTCGCGTCGACATAGAAACCGGCGCCCAGCCCGAAATCCCACGCGCCGTCGGGATCGTCGGGCACGCCCTCACCGCGGGGCGAGGTATCGGGTGCGACGAATATAATACCATGCTCAGCGCAGGCGGCGCGATATTCGCCTTTTTCCATGACATTGGCGTGGGTGCAGGTCAGCCCCGACAGATACCAGAGCACCGGCAGCTTTACGCCGGATTCGTGATCGGGGACGAACACCGCGAAGGTCATGTCGGTGCCAGTGGTGGTGCTGGCGTGCTTGTACACGCCCTGCGTCCCGCCATGGCTGCGAACGGTCGAGAGGGTTTCGAGGGTCATTGCGGCTCCTGTACCGGGATGGTCGCGATCAACGGATCATGCCCCCAACGGCGCAACAGGTCCAGTATCGCGCCGCCCGCCAGCCCGAGCGTCGCGGTGTTGCGCAGCGGGTGGACGTTGACGAGGTAGGCGTCGGCCAGCGCAGCGTCGATCACCACGGTGATGCTGCCCGGCACCGCATTGATCGCGGCGAGCGGCGTCACCGATCCCGGCGTGATGCCGAGCAGCCGCTCCATATCCGCAGCCTTGCCGAAACTGACATGTTTGCTCCCGATCGCAGCGGGCAGCCGCTTCAGGTCGACCCGCGCATCGGACGGCACGGTGACCAACCAAAACGCTCCGCCCTTGTCCTTCAGGAACAGATTTTTGGTATGCGCGCCGGGCATCGCGGCGTGCACCGCATCGCTCTCGGCCACGGTGAACACCGCGGCATGGTCATGTTCGGCGAAGCGGATCGACAGCGCCCTCAGGTCGTCCCGCAATCCCGCCTCGCCGCGCATGAACCTTATCGGACGCTTACAGCCGCTTCAGCGCGCACAGCTTGTTGCCGTCGGGATCGCGCAGATAGGCGAGGTACAGCTGGCCAAAGCCGCCTTCGCGGATACCCGGCGGATCTTCGATGCTGGTGCCGCCCGCGGCGACGCCGGCGTCGTGCCACGCCTGCGCCTGTGCCTCGTCGGCCATCGCGAAACCGATCGTGCAGCCGTTGCCCGCGGTCGCCGGCTCGCCGTTGATCGGCGGCGTGACCAGAAACAGCCCGTCATTGTGCATATAAATCAGGCGGCCCTTGTCGTCCTGGATCCCCGGCTTGCCACCGATCGCCTGGAAGGTCGCATCATAGAATGTCTTCGCCTTCGCCACGTCGTTCGTGCCGACCATATTGTGACTGTACATCGCTCTCTCCTTTTTTCGTTGCGAATCGATACCGATGTTGTGCCAGCCCTGTCAGCGGAACACCACCGTCTTGCGCCCGTCGATCAGCACCCGCTGTTCGGCGACCCAGCGCACCGCCTTGGCCAGCACCTGCGCCTCGACGTCGCGGCCGATGCGGATCAGATCCTCGACGCTGTCGCGGTGATCGACACGCTCGACCGCCTGCTCGATGATCGGACCTTCGTCGAGGTCGCTGGTCACGAAATGCGCGGTCGCACCGATCAGCTTGACCCCGCGTTCGTGCGCGCGGTGATAGGGTTTCGCACCCTTGAAGCCCGGCAGGAAGCTGTGGTGGATGTTGATGCAGCGGCCCGAAAGCTTCGCCGACAGATCCTGCGACAGTATCTGCATATAGCGCGCGAGCACCAGATGTTCGGCGCCTGCGTCGGCCATGACCGTCAGGATCGCCGCTTCCTGCTCGGCACGATTGGCGTCGCTCACCGGCAGATGATGGAAGGGCACGCCATGCCATTCGGTCAGCCGCCGTTGATGCTCATGGTTCGACACGACCCCGGCGATGTCGATCGCCAGATTGTCGGTCGACCAGCGGTGGAGCAGATCGTTGAGGCAGTGGCTGCCCTGCGACACCGCGATGACGAAGCGCGGCTTGATCGCGGCGTCGCTGATCCGCGCGTCCATGGCGAAGCGGGCGATGATCGGCGCGAACGCTGCCTGCACGCCCGCCAGCCCGGCGGGAAAGCGCGGCCCGGCGCCGCGAAAGGCGACGCGCATGAAAAAGCGGCCGGTGTCGAGGTCGGCATATTGCTGGCTGTCGAGGATGAAGCCGTCATGATCAGCGAGCAGCCCGGTGACCGCGGCGACGATGCCCACCGCGTCGCCGCAGCTGAAGGTCAGGACATAGGGTCCGGTCAATGCGTCACTCCCTCTTGCACGGAAGGATCATCCTCAAAGCCCGCTCGTGCTGAGCCTGTCGAAGCACCGTTCTTCCCTTCCCCGCCGCATGAAGGAAGAACGGCCCTTCGACAAGCTCAGGGCGAACGGATCATAAATATTAGATCAGAAGACGACGACGCTGCGGATACTTTCCCCCGCATGCATCAGGTCGAACCCCTTGTTGATCTCCTCCAGCCCCATCACGTGCGTGATCATCGGGTCGATCTCGATCTTGCCGGTCATGTACATGTCGACGATCTTCGGCACGTCGGTGCGGCCCTTGGCGCCGCCGAACGCGGTGCCGCGCCAGTTGCGCCCGGTGACGAGCTGGAAGGGCCGCGTCGCGATCTCCTTGCCCGCCTCGGCGACACCGATGATGATCGAGGTGCCCCAGCCGCGGTGGCAGGCTTCCAGCGCGGTGCGCATCACTTCGGTATTGCCGGTGGCATCGAACGTATAATCGGCGCCGCCGTCGGTCAGCTGCACGATCGCGGCGACCGTGTCTTCGCGGCTCATGCCTTTGGTATTGAGGAAGTCGGTCATCCCGAACTTGCGGCCCCATTCTTCGCGATCGGGGTTGATGTCGACGCCGATGATCTGCTTCGCGCCCGCCAGCCGCGCGCCCTGGATCACGTTGAGCCCGATCCCGCCGAGGCCGAAGATGACGACATTGTCGCCGACCTGGACCTTGGCGGTATTGATCACTGCGCCGACCCCGGTGGTCACGCCGCAGCCGATATAGCAGCTCGACTGGAACGGCGCGTCCTCGCGGATTTTCGCGACCGCGATCTCGGGCAGCACGGTGAAGTTGGAGAAGGTCGAACAGCCCATATAGTGGAAGATCGGCTGGCCCTTGTACGAAAAGCGCGTCGTGCCGTCGGGCATCAGCCCCTTGCCCTGCGTCGCGCGGATCGCGGTGCAGAGGTTGGTCTTGCCCGAAAGGCAGCTTTTGCACTGGCGGCATTCGGGGGTGTAGAGCGGGATCACATGGTCGCCGGGAACGACGCTGGTGACGCCCACGCCGACCTCGCGCACCACGCCCGCGCCCTCATGCCCCAGCACGCTCGGGAAGATACCCTCGCTGTCGAAGCCGTCGAGCGTGTAAGCGTCGGTGTGGCAGATGCCCGTCGCCATGATCTCGACCAGCACCTCGCCCGCCTTCGGGCCTTCGAGGTCGAGTTCGACGATTTCGAGCGGCTTCTTCGCTTCGAATGCGACGGCGGCACGGGTCTTCATGGCGGGTCTCCTTTTCGGCGCTCCCAATCAGGCAAAGCGCGCGCCAATGCAAGATGCGCCCGATCCTCCCTGCGGCGAAGCCGTGGGGAGGTGGCAGCGCGCAGCGCTGACGGAGGGGCTTTGGCACTAGCGTCGCTGCCCCTCCACCACGCCCTTTGGGCGCGGTCCCCCTCCCCATCGCTACGCGACAGGGAGGATGAGGTCCTCGCTGCGCCCTAAAGCCACAAAAGCCCCGCACGCGAGCCCGCAATTTGCGTCCTTTGTGGCTTCAGCGGTTTCTGGCGACCGCGCTTAAGGAGACAAAAGATACGGACAGAGAGCGCCAAACTGTCTCCTTTGTCGCCTTATTCACAGGCTCGAATATCGACGAGGCCAAAGAGCCGGACGACAGGCTGGCACAGCGAAATAATATAGGAAAGCCCCATTTGCAGCCCCCCACTTTCGTCACCCCGGACTTGATCCGGGGTCCATGACTTCAGCGCCGCCGTGGATCCCGGATCAAGTCCGGGATGACGATGAGGAGCTGCACGTAGCCTCAAATTTAGCTTGAACAAGATCGTCAACCGCCTTCAAATTGCAGGCTGATCGCTCGGAGGAACATATGGCAGTAGGTATAAAGGTCGGCAGCATCACCGATGAACTCGGCACCGCCGAATTTCTTCATGCCTTCTTCTCAACAATATCGGCAAGACTCGAAGATCGATGGGGCGCGAGGTTTCCTGTCTTGCTCAACCAGCTTTATCAAGGCTATCTCCCGCATTCACAAGCAGAAGCAGCGCTCAGTGAACTTGCAAAAATACGCGACGAACTGTCGGCGCTTCCACCCTCGGCTGTCGTTTGGGATATCGATGACCGCGCCAAGCAACCTCCATGGGGTAACGAGATCAGTGGAGATATTACCGATCTCTCCAACTATTTCGTGACATCGACGGGACGTGATTTGATCATGACCGTGACAGAGACGCTCGAAGACCTCCGCAGCAATGGAGGTAGCGCAGAAATCGTGCGCTATTGACGCCCCTCAACACTCCACCACGCTAACCGCCAGCCCGCCCTTCGACGTTTCCTTATATTTATCGCGCATGTCGCGCCCTGTTTGCAGCATCGTCGCGATCACCGTGTCGAGGCTCACCACATGCGTGCCGTCGCCGATCATCGCGATGCGGCTCGCGTCGATCGCCTTGATCGAGCCCATCGCGTTGCGCTCGATGCACGGGATCTGGACGAGGCCTCCAATGGGGTCGCAGGTGAGGCCAAGGTTGTGTTCCATGCCGATCTCGGCGGCGTTTTCGACCTGTGCGTTGGTGCCGCCGAGCGCGGCGGTCAGCCCTGCCGCCGCCATCGAACAGGCGACCCCGACCTCGCCCTGGCAGCCGACCTCGGCGCCCGAGATGCTGGCGTTGCGTTTATACAATGCGCCGACCGCGCCCGCGGCGAGCAGGAAGGTGCGCACCCCCGCATCGTCGCCGCGATAGCCGCGGCGATAGAAACGGATCACCGCGGGGATGATCCCCGCCGCGCCGTTGGTCGGCGCGGTGACGACCTTACCGCCCGCGGCATTTTCCTCGTTCACCGCCATCGCCCACAGGTTGATCCAGTCCATCATCGCGAGCGGATCGGTCAGATTCGCCTCGTGGCGGTTGCGGATGTCGTCGGCGATCTGCGGCGCGCGGCGCTTGACCTTCAGCCCGCCGGGCAGAATGCCGGTGCTGCAACAGCCCGCGTCGATCGACGCGTCCATCGCCCCCGCGATCGCGTCGAGCCCGGCGTTCACCTCGTCGAGGCTGCGGTGGACGAGCTCGTTTTCGAGCATCATTTCGGCAAAACTCTTGCCCGACGTGGCGCCCATGCTGAGCAGGTCGGCGCCCGAGGTGAAGGCGTGAGGAAGCTCGACCTCGTCCTCGGCGCCGCGGCTGTTGCGCCCCGCCTCCTCCTCGTCGACGACGAAGCCGCCGCCGATCGAGAAATACATCCGCTTGGCAAGGATTTCGCCCGCGGCGTCGCGCGCGGTGAAGCTCAAAGCATTGCTGTGGAAGGGCTGGCGCTGGCGCATCTGGAAATGCAGGTCGCGCGCTGGCTGGAAGCGGACGCGCTGGCGGCCGAGCAGGTAGAGGAAGCCTTCGCCCTCTGCGCGGTCCCAATGCGCCTTGATCGAGGCGAGGCTGGTGCTGGCGGGGATTTCGCCGGCGAGCCCCGCGACGATCGCGGTGTCGGCGGCATGGCCCTTGCCCGTCAGCGCGAGCGAGCCATAGAGGTCGGCCTCGACATGGGCGGTCAGGCTGAGCAGCCCGCTGTCGTCGAGCCAGACGGTGAAGCGCCGCGCCGCGACCATCGGCCCGACGGTGTGCGAGCTGGAGGGGCCGACGCCGATTTTGAACAGTTCGAACAGGCTGATCGTCATGGCGGCGCGTATAGAGGCGCAGTCGCCATGACGATAGATGCCGGTTCAAGTTTCGTTACGGCTTCGGTGAAATCCTCCCCGTGGCTTCGCCACAGGGAGGATCAGGTTACGCCGGATAGGTCCACGTCCCCTCGCGCGCGAGGTTCTCCGCGGCGAAATCCCAGTTGAGCAGGTCGTCGACCACCGCGTTCACATAATCGAGGCGAACATTCTTGCGGTCGATGTAATAGGCATGTTCCCACACATCGACGACGAGCAGCGGCTTGATCCCGGCGACCAGTTCGGTGCCCGCGTCGTGGGTGTCGGTGACCGACAGCGTGCCGTCGCGCGACACCAGCCACGCCCAGCCCGACGCGAAATGGTTGATCGCGGTGTCCTTCAGCTTCTTCTTCAGATCGTCGAGCGATCCGAAATCGCGCTCGATCGCGGCGAGCAGGTCGCCGTCGGGCGCGGTCTTGTCGGGCGACAGGCTTTCCCAATAAAAGGCGTGGTTCCACGACTGGGCGGCGTTGTTGAACAGGCCCTTGTTGCCCGAACCCTCGGCGTGATGGACGATTTCCTCAAGCGGCTTGTCGGCCAGCTCGGTGCCCTCGATCGCGGCGTTGACCTTGTCGACATAGGTCTTGTGGTGCTTGCCATGGTGCGTCTTCAGCGTTTCCGCCGAGATATGCGGCTCCAGCGCGTCGTGGGCATAGGGCAGCGGGGGGTGAGCGATCGTCATGGCAGTCTCCATTTTGTTTTGGGGTCTTTGCGGGCTTTAACTCGGTATCGGGGTGCGGGGTTGCAAGGTTTGGGCGGGGAAATTTCTGTCCACTCGCGGCAAAAAAGCCCTGTATCCCCGCGGAGGCGGGGATCCATCTCCCGCCGGTTCCAACTGGCATCGACCGGAGATGGGCCCCCGCCTTCGCGGGGGCACGCCGCTTTTCGTCGAAAAGCTACGTCACCATCGCCAGCAGCGTCGCGATGCGGTCGGCCTCCTCCGCCGGCTTGTCGCGCCTGATCCGCGAAATGCGCGGGAAGCGCATCGCGAGCCCCGATTTATGGCGCTTCGACGTGTGAATCGAATCGAACGCGACCTCGAGCACCAGCGATTTCTCCACCTCGCGCACCGGGCCGAAGCGGTTCAGCGTGTTGTCGCGCACGAACTTGTCGAGCCGTTTCAGCTCCTCGTCGGTGAAGCCCGAATAGGCCTTGCCGACCGGCAACAGCTCGCCGTCGTCGCTCCAGCATCCGAAGGTGTAATCCGAATAGAAGCTCGCGCGGCGCCCGTTGCCGCGCTGCGCATACATCATCACGCAATCGGCGGTCAGCGGGTCGCGTTTCCATTTATACCACAGGCCAGCGCGCCGCCCGGCGACATAGGGCGCATCGCGGCGCTTGAGCATCACCCCCTCGATCGCCGCATCGCGCGCGCCGGCGCGGCGCTGCGCGAGATCGTCGAAATCCTTGGCGTCGATCACCTGCGACAGGTCGAAATGGCTGGCGGCGAGCCGCGGGACAAACGCTTCCAATTGCCGCCGCCGCTCGGTCCACGGCAACGGGCGCAGATCGTTGCCATCGACCGCGAGCAGGTCGTAGACGCGCACGAACGCCGGGGCTTCGGCAAGCATCTTCTTTGACACGGTCTTGCGCCCGAGCCGCTGTTGCAATGCGTTGAAGCTCGCGGCTTCACCGCCCTGCGCATCGCCGCGCACCAGCAGTTCGCCGTCGATCACCGCATCCTGATCGAATGCCGCGACCAGTTCGGGAAAGGCGGTGCTGATCTCCTCGCCGCCGCGGCTGTAAATGCGCGTCTGACTACCACCGCGCACGATCTGGACGCGGATGCCGTCCCATTTCCATTCGGCGGCATAGTCGGCGAGATCGACGGTGCCTTCCTCGAGCGGATGCGCGAGCATGAAGGGGCGGAAGAAAGCGACGTCCTTGAGGTCGGGCCGCTCCGCCCTTCCCGCGCCCCACGCGAACAGCGGCGCATAGGGCGGCGCAATCGCGTGCCACAGCTCCTCGACATCGTCGACGGGGACGTCGAACGCCTGCGCAAACGCCTGTTTGGCGAGCCGTGCCGACACCCCGACGCGCATCCCGCCGAGTGCAAGCTTCAGCAGCGCATAGCGCCCGTCGGCGTCGAGGCGGTCGAGCAGCGATGCGAGGACAGCTGGGGCGGTGGCGCGGGTGGTGGCTGACAGAGCATCGACGGCGTGGGCGACCGATATTTCACCCTCCCCTTCAGGGGAGGGCAGCGAGACTTGGGAGCTTTGCTCCCTAGTCGCAGCGGGTGGGGTCTGTCGGCCTTGCGCAAGGCCGACAGACCCCACCCCAACCCCTCCCCTGAAGGGGAGGGGCTTATCTGGTTCCGGCCACAGCAGCGCCGCCGTCTCCGCGGTATCGCCCACAAAATGCCGCGACAGCCGGAACAAGTCCTCGTCGACCCGCGTCGCGAGCAAGGTCCGCACCGTTCCCGCCTTCACCGCCGGGAAATCGAGGCTTTCGGTCAGCGCGGCGATCGCCCAGCCGCGGTCGGGATCGGGGGTGTGGCGCAGATAATCGACGATCAGCGCGAGCTTGCTGTTGCGCGAGCGGGTGTAGATCAGCCGGTCGATCAGCGCGGCAAAGGCCTTCACGCCTTCTCCTCCAGATCGCGCCCGACGAGGTGCAGCGCGCGCGCCTTGCGCTGATGCAGCTCGCACCAGCGCAGCAGCCCGTCCTCGCTGCCGTGGGTGATCCAGCTTTCCTTCGGATTGACCTCGGCGATCGTCGTCGTCAGCTCGTCCCAGTCGGCATGGTCCGAAATGACGAGCGGCAGTTCGACCATCCGCTGCCGCGCGCGCTGGCGCACCCGCATCCACCCCGACGCCATCGCGGTGACCGGATCGGGCAATCGCCGCGACCAGCGGTCGTTCAGCGCCGAAGGTGGCGCGACGACGATCTGCCCCTGCATCTCGGCCTTGTCGGTCTCGCTGACCAGCCGCAACTCGCCGAGATCGACGCCGTGCGCGGCGTAAAGCGCGCACATGCGCTCCATCGCGCCGTGGATGAAGATCGGTGCGTCCCACCCCGCAGCGCGCAGTTCGGCGATCACCCGCTGCGCCTTGCCCAGCGCGTAGGCGCCGACGAGCACCGAGCGCTTGGGCTCGGCACGCACCGCGCCGATCAGCTTGGCGATCTCGTCTGCGGTCGGCGGATGGCGGAACACCGGCAGGCCAAAGGTCGCCTCGGTGATGAAGATGTCGCAGGGGACGACTTCGAACGGCGCGCAGGTCGGGTCGGCGCGGCGCTTGTAATCGCCCGTCACGACGATGCGTTCGCCCGCATATTCCATCAATATTTGCGCGCTGCCAAGGACATGTCCCGCGGGATGGAAGCTGAAGCGCACCCCGCCGCGCTCAAATCCGTCGCCATAGGGAAAAGCGGCGTTATGGCTCGCCTCGACATCGACGCCGTAGCGCAGCGCCATGATCGCCAGCGTCTCGGGGGTCGCGAACACCGCGCCATGGCCGCTGCGCGCATGGTCGGCGTGGCCGTGGGTCACCGCGGCGCGTTCGACGGGGCGCGAAGGGTCGATCCACAGGTCAGCGGGCTTGACATAAATGCCGCTGGAATGCGGCTCGATCCAGGATTTCGTCTTCGCCATCAGGCGGCGAGATCGCGCACGCGCGCCAGATCTGCGACGAACGCCGCGCGCTCCTCCGCGGCGCGCACCCGGTCGGGCAGGCGCAGCAGGAAGGAGGGATGGATCGTCGCGATCAGCTTCGTCCCCCCGCCCAGATCATGCACCGCGCCGCGCATCGCGGTGATGCTCGCGCTCTTGCCCGTCACGCCGCGCAGCGCGCTGCCGCCCAGCGTGACGATCAGGTCGGGCTGCACCAGCGCGCGCTCCTTGTCCAGCCACCAGCGGCAGATGTCGATCTCGCCCGCCGTCGGATTCTGGTGCAGCCGCCGCTTGCCCCGCGGCTCGAACTTGAAATGCTTGACCGCGTTGGTGAGGAACAATCGCGTGCGGTCCAGACCGGCCTCGACCAAGGCTTCGTTCAGCACCTGCCCCGCCGGGCCGACGAAGGGCCGCCCTTCCAGGTCCTCGCGGTCGCCCGGCTGCTCGCCGACCAGCATGATCCGCGCCGCCGCCGGGCCTTCGCCGACCACCGCCTGCGTCGCGTTGCAGTGGAGCGGGCAGCGCGTGCAACCGCCCACCGCGCGGGCAAGGTCGTCCAGCGTGTCGATGTCGTCGGTCAGGGCCAGTTCGTCGGACACGCGGGTTCGCCATTTGTCGGTTTGCGGGTTCGCTAGCGAAACGGCGGTCTCGCGCATCCGTTCCACCCGCGCTCCCGCGCCCGCGAGCAGCGGCGCGATATCCTGCGCCTCGGGCAGGTTCTTCCAGTATTTCTTGGGCATTTCGGCGCGCATTGCGGCGATCTTGACCCGCGCCGGATTGAAGATCGCGCCATAATAGGTGCGCCACTGGTCCTCGACGACGTCGCTGCCCGGCACCTCGTCCTTCGTCCCGCCGGGGCCATAGGTCAGCGTCTCGTCGGCCCAGATTGCGCGCGCATCGGGGGTGACGATCGCCCAGTCCATGCCGTAAAAGCGCCGCTGAAAGAAGGGCGCGGTCAGCCGCAGGATGCGGTGCGACGGTTCGAACCACGCCGCGAAGCTTTCGCGACCCGCATCCTCGCCCAATCGCCGGAAGCGGACGAAGGCGTGCATCTTGTGAATGTCGCGGCGGATCGCCTTGTCAGTCTTGCGCAGCCAGTCGATGTCGGGATCGGTCGTCCGCGCCAGCAGCTGCCGGTCGCGCGCCGCGCGCCAGACGATACGATAGAGCCGCGCCGGCACCCCGGCGTCGCGGTGGCAAATCGCCCGGTCGGCCATTGCGAGCAATTCGCGCGGCAGCGACACCGTGCCGTCGGGTGCCGGCGGAGCGTCGCCGCCAAACAGCGACGCGCCCTTGTCGGCCCCGCGCCAGCTGACGTTTTCGGGCGCGATCTGGTTCGCGAGCAGGCCGCGCGCCGCATCGCGCCATTCGGCGAAATCGCCGGGCCGGGCCAACACGACCTCTCTCATAGCGCCAGCGACAATTGCTCGGCCGGCGGCGCAAAGCGCGCGCGCAGGCTAGCGCTGTCGGTCAGCGAGCCCGGCCTCCAGTCGGGCGTGACGATGAACGGCAGCACCTTTTTCACCGATGCGGTCAGCTTGGCGAGATCGCCAAGCCGCAGCTTGCCGGTTCGCCGCACCGCCACAATCCGGTCGACCGCGCGCGTTCCCAGCCCCGGTACGCGCAGCAGCAGCTCGCGCGGCGCGCGGTTGATATCGACCGGAAACATGTCGCGCCGCATCAGCGCCCAGGCAAGCTTTGGATCGATGGCGAGGTCGAGCATGCCGCCGCTCGCGCCTTCCATGATTTCGGCGCGCTGAAAGCCATAGAAGCGCAGCAGCCAGTCGGCCTGATACAAGCGGTGCTCGCGCATCAGCGGCGGGCGCACCGGCGGCAGGTCGCTGCTCGCGTCGGGGATCGGGCTGTACGCCGAATAATAGACGCGGCGCAGCTGGTAGCCCGAATAGAGATTGGTCGCGGTCGCCAAAATATCGTCGTCGCGCGATCCATCGGCGCCGACGATCATCTGGGTCGATTGCCCCGCGGGAGCGAAGCGCGGCGGCTTCGCCTTTTTCAGCAAACGCCCTTTCGCCGCCTCGATCGCATCGTCAGCGCCGACGCGCACCGACGCCATCGTCTTGCGGATCGTTTCGGGCTTTTTCTCGGGGGCGAAGCTTGACAGGCCGGCCTCGGTCGGCAGTTCGACATTGGTCGACAGCCGGTCGGCATAAAGCCCGGCGCGCGCGATCAGCTCGGGCGCCGCGCCAGCAATCGTCTTCAAATGGATATAGCCGCCGAACCGATGCTCCTCACGCAAGATGCGCGCGACCTCGACCAACTGCTCCATCGTATAATCTTCGGAACGGATGATCCCCGACGACAGGAACAATCCCTCGATATAATTGCGCTTGTAGAAATCGAGGGTCAGCCGCACCACCTCCTGCGGGCTGAACCGCGCGCGTTCGACATTGCTCGACGCGCGATTGATGCAGAAGCGGCAGTCGTAGACGCAGAAATTGGTCAGCAGGATCTTGAGCAGCGAGATGCAGCGCCCGTCGGGGGCATAGCTGTGGCAAATGCCGATGCCTTCGGTGGATCCGATCCCTTTCGTCCCCACCGAATCGCGCTTCACCGTTCCCGACGACGCGCACGACGCGTCATATTTGGCGGCATCGGCCAACACCGCGAGCTTCTGGAGAATCGATTTGGCGGACATGCTCCACGGCATAGCACGCGGAACAAAAAAAGAACAAACCTGGGTTAGTTGCCGCGGCGGAGGCGCATTCGGAATGCGTCGAGGTGAAAATAGCTGGGATCGAAATCGCACATCTGCGCCAGCGCGTCGGCGTCGAGGAAACGGATCCACTGGCGGCTGGTCTCGATATACCCCTCGCGGACCAGGCGGCGCAGCACACGGTTGGTGTGGATCGGGGTCAGCCCCAGTGTGTCGGCGATCTGCGTCTGGGTCAGCGGCATACGCAGGCTGTCGCCGTTCGCCTGATTGACGATCTGCGCCCGGCGATGCAGTTCCAGCAACAGGTGGCCGATACGCTCCTGTGCACTCTGCCGCCCGTTGCGAATAATCTGTTCGCGCAGAAAGGCTTCTTCCTGCACCTGCGTCCACCAGAACGCCATGGTGAGCGCGCCCGAGCCGTTCAGCATCTCGCGCACCGCCGGCGGCGGCAGCGTGTACAGCGAGACGTCGGTCACGGTGACGACGCTATGGTCGGCCTCGGCGGCGACGAGCACCTGCAGGTCGAAAATGTCGCCGGGCAGCAGGATGTTCAATATCTGGCGGCGCCCGTCCTCGAGCGTTTTGAAGCGTGCGGCCCAGCCTTCGCGGATGACCAGCACCGCATCCATTTCCTGACCGGCGGTGATGATTTCGCGATTCGCCTCGACATTGCGGATCTTGCCGCCGAGCCCCGCCAGTTCGGCAAGGTCGCCCTCGCCCAAGTCACTGTAAAACCGCAACCGCGCAATCAACGCTTCCAACGCCATCTTCCCCCCATGCTCCCCGTATATCAGGCTTCGCGCCAGCGTGCCGGCAGCGTGATATCGCACACCAGCCCGGTCGGTTCCCACCGCCGTTCGATCGTCCCGCCCAGATTGTTGCGGACGCTGCGTTCCATCAGCAGCGTCCCGAAGCTCGTGCGCTCGGGGGCCACCAGGCGCCCGTCGCCGCCGGTTTCGCTCCAGCGGAGATGGAACCGGCGGTCGGCATCGCTTTCGTCGTCCTGCGACCATATGATATCGACCCGACCATCGCGCGTGGTCAGCGCGCCATGCTTGGCCGCATTGGTCGCCAGTTCGTTGAACACCAACGCCATCGCGACCACAGCATTTTCGGGCAGCAACAGGTCGGGGCCCGACCAGCGGATGCGCGGAAAGGCCGCTTCGACCTCGCGCATCAGCGCGTGCATCGACCCGGTCATGAAATTGGCGCCGAGCAGGACGTTCTGGGCGCGATTGAGCGCATCGAGCCGGCTGCTGATCCGTTCGACATAATCGTCGACGTCGTGCGCTGCCTGACGGGTGAGCGAAATAATCGCACCGACGGTGGCGAACAGGTTGCGCATCCGGTGGTGCAGTTCGCGCATCAACAGATTGGCATTTTCCTGCCGGCTCTTCTGTTCGGTGATGTCGATGCTGATCCCGGTGAGCAGTGCGTCGTTCGCCAACACGTCCCAGTCGCCGCGGATCGCCAGCCAACGCACGCCGCGCTCGGGATGCATGATGCGATGCTCGACCGCATAAGGCGTGCCGCCGTCGGTCGACTCGCGCAGTGCCAGTTGGACCTGAGCGCGATCGTCGGGGTGGATGCGATCGATCGCTCCACCGACGCCGCTAAGCGCAGTGTCGAAATCGGATCCCCACAGTTCGGCCGTCGCGCCGCGCCATTCCAGCTTCGAGGTCCGCGGATCATATTGCCAGATCGCGATCGCCGAAAAATCGAGCGCGCGGTCGAGCATCCGGCGCACGTCATCGCGTTCCGCCACGGTGCGGTGCAAATTCGCCTCGGCCATGATGATCGCCGCGAAATCCTGTAGCCGGTCCAGTTCCGCGTCCGTCAGCGCCGGCCGCACCTTGCGGTCGATGAGGCATAAGGTTCCGAGGATCGCGCCATTATAGGCGCGCAGAGGGACGCCGGCATAGAAGCGGATATGCGGGTCGCCGGTCACCAGCGGATTGTCGGCAAAACGCGGGTCGCCGACGACGTCGGTCACCACCAGCGGCTCTTCAGAGAGCACGACATGCTGACAAAAGCTGATGTCGCGCGGCGTCTCGCTGACGTCGAGGCCATAGGTCGATTTGAACCATTGGCGGCAATCATCGACCAGCGACACCAAAGCGATCGGGGCGTCGAAGAGTTCGGCGACCAATTTGGTGACGCGGTCGAAACCCTCGGCGGGTCCGGTGTCCATGATGCGGTATTCGCGCAGCGTCCCGAGACGCCGCCGCTCCGCCATGTCCGCATCGCCCTCCCCGCCGTCCGCCAATTCTGCCCCCTCAACGATCATCGACACCTTGGCGTCATCCTGTAGCGCGGGCCGCTCTGCCATGAATCTGGTCCCTAAAAAAGCTCGACGACAAGATTGCGAAAAAATATCGCAATTCCATTTGTTTACGTCTTTATCTTTGGTGCGCCCCGGCTGACTCTACGCATGCCGTGACGACAAGTTGCAGTCGGGCGCGCGGCTTTTTGCTTCAATTGCGGGAACCCGCCTGCGAAGAGGCGCGTATGATCGTTTCACGCGGGAGGCTTTTTGATGACATTGGGTGAAGAGATTCGCGGGCATCTGCCCTTTCTGCGTCGCTATGCGCGCGCGCTGACCGGCAGCCAGCAGCATGGCGACAATTTCGTCCACACCCTGCTCGAAGTCATCGTCGCCGCGCCCGACGAGTTCAGCGCCGGCCACAGCATCCGCATCGATCTCTATCGCAATTTCCACGCCATCTGGGAAAGCGCCTTCATCGAGGATGGTGAGGGCAGCGACGACGGCGAAGACCCGCTGGTGCGCGCCGCCAACCGCCGCCTCGCCCGCATCACCCCGCTTGGCCGCCAGATCCTGCTGCTGACCGCGCTGGAAGGGTTCACCGTCGAGGAAGCTGCCGTCATCACCGGCACCGACGCCGCGACGGTCGACAGCCTGCTCGCCGAATCGATCGCCGACATCGACCGCGAATCGCGCACATCGGTGCTGATCATCGAGGACGAACCGCTGATCGCAATGGAACTGGAACAGATCGTTCGCTCGCTCGGCCATGAGGTCGTCGGCATCGCCGCGACGCACCAAGACGCGATCGAGGTTTTCGAGCGGACCGAGGCGGGGCTGGTGCTCGCCGACATCCAGCTCGCCGACGGATCGTCGGGGATCGACGCGGTGCAGGACATTCTCGCGATGGCGCCGGTGCCGGCGATCTTCATCACCGCTTTTCCCGAACAGTTGCTGACCGGCCACCGGCTTGAGCCGACGTTCCTGATTTCCAAGCCGTTTCAGGAAAATACGGTGCGCGCCGCGATCAGCCAGAGCCTGCTCTTCACGCCCCAACTCGCCGCGTAAGGGCAGCGCTCAGTCGGGCCCCGGGGCGCCGGCGGTCAACTGGTCGACATCGTCCATGATCGCGCGGAAGGCATCGTTCGCCGGCCCGGCGTCGAGGCTGCGCAGCGGCATCGTTCCGCTTTCCAGCAACACGTGCAGCGCGGCGCGCGCGCGCGAGACGCGGCTTTTCATCGTCCCGACCGCGCAGCCGCAAATCTCCGCGCCTTCCTCATAGCTGAGGCCCCCGGCGCCGATCAGCACCAGCGCTTCGCGCTGATCGACCGGCAGTTGCAGCAACGCGCGCTGGACATCGCCCAGGTGCAGGCTGTCGTCCTGATCGTCGGGCGCGACGAGCAGCCGCTCGGCAGCGAGCTCGTCATATTCGGCGGTGAATTTCTTGCGCCGCATCTGCGACAGGAAACAGTTGCGCAGGATGACGAAGGCCCAGCTCTTCATGCTCGACGGGCCGGGAATATATTGCAGGCGCGCCTTCCACGCCTTCATCATCGTTTCCTGGACCAGATCGTCGGCCAGGTCGGCATTGCCGCACAGGCTGCGGCCGAAGGCGCGCAGATGCGGCAGCATCGCCGCCAGCTCGCGCTTGAAGCTGTCGTCGTCCAGCGGTTGGGCGATCTCGCTCGTCATGCGCAGCGTGTGAAGAACAAGGTCATAATGACCGGGCTTAGCTGTTCCGGTCGGCGATGCAAATCACAACCCGCCGGGAACAGCGCAAAAGCAGATATCGTCCGGGCCTGCGTCATGCGGCCGGGTCCGCCGACGCGCTGCGCGACCGGCCCAGTCCGAGGAAGTTTTCCATCAGCAACTGGTCCTGCGGATCAAGCCGACCGTTGGCCGCCAGCCGCGCCAGATCGGCGTCGTGATCGCGGAACAACGGGCTGTACAGCATCGACCAGCCGGCAAATTCGCGGGTGTCGACGGTGCGCCGGCGAATTTCGATCATGCCATGATGGCGCGGGTCGGCCCGGATCGCGCCCAGCCGCGCCTCGACCTTGTCGCTGGCGCCTTCGAGCAGCTGCATGAAATTCTGGCCGTTGTAGATCAGCGCGCCGGTCAGTTCATCGCGGGCGTTGTTGGCCTGTGCCTGGCCGACCAGCGCCTCGATATCCGCGGTGGAAAGCGCCGGATCGGCGACACTGACATACACGACAGACAGCAAATTAGGGATCCTCCGCGGCATCGCAACGCGGCGACAAGCACCGTCATTAGGCGCATTTTGCGCCAGATGCGTTAATCTGGGTTAGGTGTCGTGGTAGTTTCTGGCCAAGGCATTGGTCGCAAAAAACAACCCGCCGGGGAACTTGCGAGCATTTCTGTCGTTGCTCGGACATGGCTACGCACGGCAACAACAGGATGAACGGCAGGGGCGCTCCGCAGCACCCCGAACCCGATTCGCCGCAGCAGGCGAAAGGCAGCTTTCCGGGCACGGACAGCGACCAGTGGCACCGCACGCTCACCGGTCGTCAGGCGCCCGAACCGGTCAGTGCCAAGCTGCGGATGATCTATGGCAACATCGTCGCCGAACAGCTTCCCGACCATATGCTCGACCTGCTGTCCCAGCTCGATCAGAAAAGTTCGAAGCAGTAATGGGGCGCTCCACCGCGGCGCCGCAGACGCAGGCCCCGGCCGCGTCGGCAGACACGATGTCCGACAGCGAATTCAAGGTGTTGCTCGCCAACGTCATCCCGCATCTGCGCGCCTATGGCCGCAGCCTGTCGGGCAATCCCGACCTTGCCGACGACCTGACGCAGGATACGATGGTCAAGGCGTGGGCGTCGCGCGACCGCTTCGAGCGCGGCACCTCGATCAAGGCTTGGACCTTCGTCATCCTGCGCAACACCTTCCTGTCGCAGATGCGCCGCAACAAATTCGTCGGCGAATATGACGAGACGGCGGTCGAGCGCACCATGTCGACCCCCGCCAGCCAGGAAGACAGCGGCGAGATGGCCGATCTGCAACGCGGACTGATGGAGTTGCCGCAGGACCAGCGCGAAGCGCTGATCCTGGTCGGTGCCGGTGGCATGTCGTACGAAGAAGCCGCCTCGATCTGCGAATGCGCGCTCGGCACGATGAAGAGCCGGGTGTCGCGCGCCCGCGCCGCGCTCGAAGAGATTATGACCAGCGGTCAGTTTTCGCAAAAGCGCGCCGATGCGCCGCCGGCGAGTGAAGCGATGAGCGCGATCATGGACAGCGTCGAGATCATCGCGGCGCGCCGCGAATCCCAGGATCGCTGACCGCTCTCGACTTTGCGCGCACCGCACGCCAGAGTGGTTTCGCCTTCCCCCAGCAAAGCGAGTTTCCCGATGAAAATGATCGCCGCCCTTGCCCTGTCGACTGCCGCCGTCGTTGCCGCCTGTTCGGCCGGCTCCCCCAGCACCGCGGCCCAGAACGCGACGGGCGGTATCGACGCGTCGGGCGCGCATCCCGCCACCCCGCTCGCCGACGCGCCCTTCACGGTGCAGGAGGTCGCAAGCTTTGACGAACCCTGGGCGATGACCTTCCTGCCCGGCACCCGGCTGGCGCTGGTCACCGAAAAGGCCGGCAAGCTGAAATTGTGGCAGGAGGGCGGAGCGGTGCTCGACGTCGCGGGCGTCCCCGCGGTCGCCTATGGCGGCCAGGGCGGCTTCGGCGATGTCGTCCTCGCCCCCGATTTCGCGACCAGCGGCATGGTGTATCTGAGTTGGGTCGAGGCCGGCGACGGCGGCACCTTTGGCGCGGTCGTCGGGCGCGCCCGGCTGGAGCAAGGCGACGCGCCCAAACTCACCGGCCTGCAGACGGTCTGGAAACAGCACCCCAAGGTCAGCGGCCGCGGTCATTTCTCGCACCGCATCGCCTTTTCGCCCGACGGCAAATATCTGTTCATCGGGTCCGGCGAGCGCCAGAAATTCGATCCCGCGCAGGATATGAAAGCCAATCTCGGCAAGGTTCTGCGGCTCAATCCCGACGGCAGCGTCCCCGCCGACAATCCCTTCGCCGGCGCCAAGGCATCAGAGGGGGGCGGCGTGACCGCGCAAATCTGGTCGCTCGGCCACCGCAACATCCTCGGTCTCGCCTTCGACGGCACCGGCCAACTGTGGAACCAGGAGATGGGGCCCAAGGGCGGCGACGAGGTCAACCTCGTCGCGGCAAAGGCCAATTACGGCTACCCGATCGTCTCGAACGGCGACCATTACGACGGCCGCGATATTCCCGACCACCCGACGCGCCCCGAATTCGCGGCCCCGAAGCTGTGGTGGAACCCGGCGGTTTCGCCCGCCGGGCTAGCCTGGTACGGCGGCGACCTGTATCCGGGCTGGAAGAACAGCCTGTTGATGGGCGCGCTGTCGGGCGAGGGGCTGGTGCGGATGAGCATCAACGGCGACAGCCTCAGCAAAGCCGACCGCTGGGACTTCGGCACCCGCATCCGCGAGGTCGAAGTGCGCGAGGACGGCTCGGTCTGGCTGCTCACCGACGGCGAAACGGGGAAGCTGGTCAAGCTGGTTCCCAAGGGCTAGGCGGCCGCCGGGTCAATCACCTTCGCTCTGGTTGGCCCGCCTTTCGCACGGGCGCGACAATGACTATATCGCCCCCATGATCCGCGCTTTTCTCACCCGGCGCGCCGAATGGCCGGCGCGCATTCCCGATCCCGACGCACCGCCGTCGCTCGCGCTGCTGTGGCGCGAGATCGGCGGGCTGGCGCGCGCGATCGGCGGCCGGATCCGGCCGCTGCCGCCCGAACCCAACCCCGATAGCGACCACCCGCCGGTGATGGTGCTCCCCGGTTTCCTGTCGGGCGACTGGGCGACGAAGGCGCTGCGCGCCGACCTGCGCCGCGCCGGCTTCCGCTGCTACGCATGGGGTCTCGGCTTCAATCGCGGCGCCACCGCCGATATCATCGACCGCATCGACAGCCGCGTGCAGTGGATCATCGATCGCACCGGTTATCCCCCGGCGCTCGTCGGCTGGAGCCTCGGCGGCATTTATGCCCGCGAATATGCCAAGCACCATCCCGACAAGGTCGCGCGCGTCGTCACCCTCGGCTCGCCCTTTTCCGGCAGCCGCCGCGCCAATCGCGCCTGGCGGCTCTATCACCTCGTCGCGCGCCATCCGGTCGACAATCCGCCGCTCGATTTCCACCCGGCGCCGCGCCCGTCGATGCCGACCTTCGCTTTATGGTCGCAGCACGACGGCGTCGTCGCGGTGAACAGCGCGCGCGGCGCCCCGCACGAAAGCGACCGCCAGATCCAGGTCGATTGCGGCCATATGGGTTTCGCCTATGCCCCGACCTCGGTCGCCGCGATCGTCAAGGCGCTGACCGAAGAGATCGCCGCCGATCAGGACGCTGCGACTTGGGCGTTAGGGGATTCGATACGCCGCGCTGCTATGCCGGGCGCGGGAGGCGTTTCATGATCATCACGACCCTGGCATTGCTGTTCGCGGGCGCGCCCGCCACCCCCGCGGCGACCGCACCGGGCGCCTGTCCCTATGCCGTTGTCGCGCGCGACGCGACCGGACGCCGCACCAACGTCCACCGCCACCCGACGCTCGCCGCCGGCAAGGTCGCCAAGCTCGGCAGCGGCACCCCGGTGTTCGTCTGCGGCGCCAAGGGCGGCTGGCTGTGGGTGCATTTCAGCGAGGGCCGCCACACATGCCGCGGCACCGCCAGCGGCCTCGACGTCCGCTACGCCCGCGCCTGCGCCAAGGGCTGGGTCGAACGCCACCGGATCGTCGCCCCGCGCTGACCTTCACCCCAAAAAGGGCGCCACCACCTCGGGCGTCACCCGCTGCGGCCGCCCGCTCGCCTTGTCGAGCAGCGCCCACACCGTCCGCGCCCGCACATGGACTTTGCCGCCCTCACCGGTGAATTCCATGAAGCGGTCGAACTTGGCGCCCTGCGGCTGGTCGGCGACCCAGGTCCGCGCGGTCACCGTCTCGCCGGGACCGAGCGCGCGCAGATAATCGATCTCGTGCCGCACCACGACCCAGATATAGACGTCCTTGTGCGCCTGCGGCGCCGCGGCGTCCCAATGGCCGGTCGCGACCTGCTGGATCCACTGGACCCACACCGCATTGTTGACATGCCCAAGCTCGTCGATGCTGTCGGGCGTGGCGACAAAATCGCGCGTAAACGCCCTCATGCGAGCTCGACGGTGGTCACCATATAACCCGCCTCGCGCAGCGCCGCGACCAGGCTGTCGAGATGTTCGCGGTCGCGCGCTTCGCATTCGATGTCGGTGATCAACCCCTTGGCGGGCAGCGTGGTAAAGATGCGCTGGTGATAGATTTCGATGATGTTGACCTGTTTCTCGTCGAACAGCTTCATCACCTTGAACAGCGCGCCGGGGCGATCCTGCAGCCGGATGCGCAGCCGCGCGATGCGGCCCGAGCGCGCGAGATCGCGCAGCAACACGTTCGCGAGCAACCGCGTGTCGATATTGCCTCCGCACAGCACCAGGCCGACTTTGCGCCCGGCAAACTCGTCGGGATGCGCGAGCATCGCGGCGAGACCCGCAGCGCCCGCCCCCTCGACCACCGTCTTTTCGATCTGGAGCAACAGGCTGACCGCGCGTTCCAGATGGCGCTCGGCGACCAGCACGATGTCATCGTTCAGCTCGGCGACGCGCAGCCGCGTATAGTCGCCGGGTTCCTTGACCGCGATCCCTTCGGCGAGCGTGTCGCCTTCGCACGCCATGTCGACGCCGTTCAGCTTGGCATACATCGACGGATAGAGTTCGGCCTGCACCCCGACGAGGCGAATGTCGTTCTTGATCCCGCGCGCCGCGGTGCCCATGCCGGTGAACAGCCCGCCGCCGCCGATCGGAATGATCAGCGTGTCGATTTCGGGCACGTCCTCGAGCATTTCGAGCGCCACCGTCCCCTGTCCGGCGGCGATATGCGGATGGTCGAATGGATGGACGAAGGTCAGTCCGCGCTCGACTTCGAGCTCGCGGGCATGTGCATAGGCATCGTCATATTTCTCGCCGAACAGCACGATTTCGGCGCCGTGGCTCGCGGTCTGGTACACCTTCACCTGCGGCGTCGTTTTCGGCATCACGATGGTCACCGGCACGCCCAGCCGCTTGCCGTGATAGGCGAGCCCCTGCGCATGATTGCCCGCCGACGCGGCGATAACGCCGCGCGCGCGCGCCTCGGGCGCCATCAGCAACAGCGCGTTCAGCGCCCCGCGCTCCTTGTACGCCGCGGTGAATTGCAGATTTTCGAACTTCAGCCACACTTCGGCGCCGACCATTTCGGACAGCGTCTGCGAATGCAGCGTCGGAGTGCGCACCACCGCGCCGTCAATTCGCCCCGCCGCCGCGCGCACATCGTCCAATGTGATCGCCGGAAAATCGGCGGCGGCGGTCAGGGTCAGGTGATCTGTCATAGCGATAGGCGCCCTAGCCTATCTGGCGCGCTGCGCAAACCGCCGTTATGACCGCTCGCCATGAGCGAACAAAAATTGCGCATCGCCTTCATCGGCACCGGCGTCATGGGCGGGCCGATGGCGGGCCATCTGGCGAATGCCGGCCACGACCTCACCGTCTATAACCGCACCCGCGCCAAAGCCGATGCCTGGGTAGCGGCGCACGGCGGCGCAGCGGCCGCGACCCCGGCCGACGCCGCGAGGGGCGCCGACGTCGTGCTGGCCTGCGTCGGCAACGACGACGATCTGGCGCAGGTCGCGCTCGGCCGCGACGGCGCGTTCCGGGCGATGCGCAAAGGCGCGCTGTTCATCGACCACACCACCGTCTCCGCCCGCATCGCACGCCAATTGTCGGTCGAGGCCGAGGGGCTTGGGATTCTCTGTGTCGATGCGCCGGTCTCGGGCGGCGAAGCGGGGGCGCAGAACGGCACGCTGGCGATCATGTGCGGCGGGACGAAAGCCGCCTTCGCCGCCGCCGAACCGGTGATGCAGGCCTATGCCGCGCGCATGGTCCATATCGGCGGCCCCGGCGCCGGGCAGACGACCAAGATGGTTAATCAGATCGCGATCGCCGGGGTGTTGCAGGGCCTGTCCGAAGCGCTGCGTTTCGCGCAGGCGTCGCGGCTCGACACCGCCAAGGTGTTCGAAGCGGTGTCGGGCGGCGCCGCGGCGAGCTGGCAGATGCTCAACCGCTGGGACACGATGGCCAGGGACGAGTTCGACTTCGGCTTCGCGGTCGACTGGATGCGCAAGGACCTTGGCCTCGCGCTCGACGAAGCGCGCGTCAACGGCGCGACGCTGCCCGTCGCTGCGCTTGTCGACCAATTCTACGCCGACGTGCAAAAGGCCGGACACGGCCGCCGCGACACCAGCTCGCTCGTGACAAGGTTACCCAAATGAAGCGCCTGCTCCTCTCCCTCACGGCCCTCACCCTCGCCGCCCCCGCGCACGCCGACACCCTCGTCGACAATGTCAACGGCATCACGCTCGACAAGGACGGCGATCTGGTGCGCTTCACCGGGCTGGTGATCGGCACCGACGGCAAGGTCAAACAGCTGCTCGATCGCAAGGACAAGCGCCCCGAGCGCCCCGACTTCAAGCAGGACGGGGGCGGCCGCACGCTGATTCCGGGGATGATCGACGCCCACGGCCATGTCATGGGGCTGGGGTTCCAGCTCATGCTGCTCGACCTCAGCGCGACCAACTCGCTCGCCGAGGCGCAGGCGGCGATCCGCAAATATGCCGCCGAAAACCCCGAAATGCCGTGGATCATCGGGCGCGGGTGGAACCAGGAAAAATGGGGGCTCGGCCGCTTTCCCACCAGTGCGGACCTCGACGCCGCGGTACCGAACCGGCCGGTCTGGCTCGAGCGGGTCGATGGCCACGCCGGCTGGGCGAACAGCGCCGCGATGGCCGCGGCAAAGATCGGCGCCACAAGCAAGTCGCCCGAAGGCGGCCGGATCGAGATGGCGAACGGCCAGCCGAGCGGGGTGTTCGTCGACGCCGCGATGAGCCTGATCGACGCCGCCAAGCCGAAACCGCTCGCCCGCGACCTTGATCGCGCGCTCTATCTCGCGCAGCAAAAACTGCTCGCGCAGGGCATCACCAGCATCGCCGACATGGGCACGACGATCGCCGAATGGCAGGCCTATCGCCGCGCCGGCGACAAGAAACAGCTCGCGGTGCGCATCCTCTCCTACGGCGGCGACATCGACAATATGGCGATCATCGCCGGGTCCGAACCGACGCCGTGGCTGTACGACGACAAGCTGCGGATGGTCGGGGTCAAACTGTATCTCGACGGCGCGCTCGGCTCGCGCGGCGCGTGGCTGAAGGCGCCGTACAGCGACGCACCGGGGCAAAAGGGTCTGCCGCTGCTCACCCCCGCGCAGCTCCGCAACAAGATGGTGCGCGCCTCGATGGACAAGTTCCAGGTCGCGATCCACGCGATCGGCGACGCCGCCAATGCCGAGGCGCTCGACGCGATCACCGACCTTACCGCCGACTTGCCCGGCGAGCGCCGCTGGCGCATCGAACATGCGCAGGTGATCGACCCCGCCGACATTGCGCGTTTCGCCAGCCTCAAGGTCATCGCCTCGATGCAGCCGGTCCACCAGACCAGCGACCGCGTGATGGCCGAAGCGCGGCTCGGCCCCGACCGGCTGCGCGGCGCCTATGCGTGGCGCAGCCTGGAAAATGCCGGGGTGCGGCTGGCCTTCGGCTCCGACGTGCCGGTCGAAAGCGCCGATCCTTTCGCCGGCCTCGCCGCCGCGATTTCGCGCACCGACGCCGCCGGCCAGCCCTTCGGCGGCTGGCGCCCCGAAGAAGCGGTGAGCCGCGAAAGCGCGCTCGACGGCTTCACCCGCACCGCGGCGTTCGCGGCCTTTGCCGAGGACCGGCTCGGCACGCTGATGCCCGGAATGCGCGCCGATTTCCTGATCGTCGATGCCGACCCGATGCTGGCGAGTCCCGACGAGATCCGCCGCCTGTCGCCGCGCGAGACCTGGATCGGCGGCTATCGCTATTACCAGCGCAAGGATTGAGCCGATGGCCGCGATCCGCCTCTCCCCCCGCCGCGTTCCCAAGCCATGGGGCCGCGACGACATCGCCCCCCCCTTCAACCTTGGGGCGCTCGACGCGGGCGGCGAGCGGATCGGTGAAATCTGGTTCGAAATGCCCGCCGGGCGACCCGAACCCGCGTTGCTGGTCAAATATCTCTTCACCTCCGAACGGCTGTCGGTGCAGGTCCACCCCGACGACGCGCAGGCGCAGGCGGCCGGGGCGCGGCATGGCAAAGAAGAGGCTTGGGTGATCCTGAATGCCGACGACGGCGCCGAAATCGGCCTTGGCCTTCACCAGCGCGTCTCGCCCGACCAATTGCGCGGCGCCGCGACCGACGGCAGCATCGAGGCGCTGATCGACTGGAAACAGGTCGCTCCCGGCGATCATTTCCACGTCACCCCGGGGACGATCCACGCGATCGGCGGCGGGCTGGCGCTGGTCGAAGTGCAGCAATATGCCGACATCACCTATCGCCTCTATGATTATGGCCGGCCGCGCGAACTGCACCTCGCCGAAGCGATGGCGTGCGCCGATCCCGGCCCCTATCTGACCCCGAACCTGCGCACGCCGGTCGCGGTCGGCATCGACCGGCTGGTCGACGGCCCGAAGTTCGGGCTGGTCGACGCCCACGCCGACGATTTCGCGGCGCTCCCGGCGATCGGCGCGCGCGGGCCGACATGGTTCGTCCCCATCGACGGTGACGGCACGATCGACGGCCAGGTGTGGCAACCCGGCGAATGCTGGCTGCTGGACGACGCCGCCGACCTCGCCGCGCTCGGCGGCAGCGGACGCGCGCTCATCGCCTGGGCGACCGCCGCATGACGCTCGAGCGCCGCCGGCTACTCGCGGCACTGGCCGCCGTCCCCGCCGCCGTCGCGCTCGGCGGCGCCGCGAAGGAACCCAAGCGCAAAGATCCGCCCGAACCGCGACGGTCGCGGCGGCGCAAGGGTGCGAAGGCGCCCGAAAGTCACGTCGATGTCGCGGTGATCGGCGCTGGCGCGATCGGCGCGTGGACCGCGTGGCACCTCGTCCGCCAGGGCAAAAGCGTCCGGCTGTTCGATGCCTATGGCGCCGGCAACGGCCGCGCCGCATCGAGCCTCGCGTCGATGATGCTCGATCCGGTGCAGGGCGGCGACGCGCTCTATGCCGGGCTGGTCGATGACAGTCTGGCGGCGTGGCGGAAGCTTTCCGACACCGCCAGCCTGCCGATGCTCACCCCCTGCGCGGCACTCACGACGCTCGCCGCCGGCGAGACATTGGCACCCCCGCGCGACACCACGCGCGAAAGCGGCGCCGCACTGCGCAGCCGCTTCACCCAGGTCGCGTGGCGCGACGAGGATGCGGCGCTGTTCGCCGAAAAGGGCGCAATGATCGCCGGGCAGCGCGGCGTGCTCGAGGCGATCCTCGACGCGCAGCTTACCCCCGAAACCGTTGTCATGCCGGCGCCGCTGCGCGACAAGCGCCGCGATGTCTACGCGCTGCCCGACGGCGGCACCGCGGGCGGCATCGTCTACGCCTGCGGCGCCTGGCTCACCGAACTGTTCCCGCAGATACTGACGCCGCAACGCCTGTCGGCGGTCCGACACCAGCTGTTCCATTTCGGACCCGGACAGGGCGATGTCCAGTTCCGTCCGCCCGCGATGCCCGCACTGATCGATCGCGCCTATGGCTTCAACCTGCTGCCCGATGTCGAGGGCGCGGGGGTGCGCTGCTGGCGCATCGCCGCCGATGCCAGCGTCGATCCCGACAGCTTTGACCGCCGCGCCGACGCCGACGCAGGCGCGCGGGCGCTCGCCGACGTCCGCCAGTGGCTGACCGGCCGCCTGCCGCGGCTTGCCGCCGCGCCGGTCGTCGCCAGCGCCGCGGCGCACGATTGCCGCACCGCGACCGGCGACCTGCTGCTCGACCGCTTGCCTGACCAGCCGCGCGCGTGGGTCGTCGGCGGCGCGGCGGGCCGCGCCTTTGCGCTCGCCCCGGCGATCGGCGCGCGCGTCGCGGCGCATGTCGCCGACGCCGCGCGCCCGGTCGAACCCCGCTGGGCACTCGCGCGCCTGACCGGAAGCGCCCCGTGAAACTTACCGACTGCCACAATATCGACGATTTCCGAGCCCTCGCGCGGCGGCGCCTGCCGTGGCCGGTGTTCGATTATATCGATGGCGCCGCCGACGACGAGGTCACGCGCCGCCGCAACCGCGCCGCCTTCGACGATTGCGACCTGATCCCGCGCGTCCTCGCCGGGGTCGAGCATGTCGACATGCGCACGACGCTGTTCGGGCGCGAGATGGCGATGCCGCTGTTCCTCTCCCCCACCGCGCTCCAGCGCCTGTTCCACTGGCAGGGCGAGCGCGCGGTGCTGCGCGCCGCCGCCAACGCCGGGACGATGGCGGGGATCAGCAGCCTCGCGACGATCGGCCTTGCCGAAGCGGGGGCGCTGACCGACGGTCCCAAGCTGTTCCAGCTCTATGTCCACAAGGACGAGGGGCTGAACCGCGCGATGCTCGACGCCGCGCGCGCAGCGAAGTTCGACGCCGTCGCGCTCACCGTCGACACGATCGTCGGCGGCAATCGCGAACGCTGCCTGCGCTCGGGCTTCACCTCGCCGCCGCGCTTCACCGCAGGCAACATGCTGGGCTATGCCGCCAAACCCGGCTGGGGGCTCAACTATATCTGCCGCGAGAAATTCAGCCTGCCCAACCTCGCGGCGCATGTCTCCGAAGGATCGAGCGTCCCCAAATCGGTCGCCGACTATTTCACCTCGATGCTCGACCAGAGCCTCGACTGGAAGCGCGCCGAGGCGATCCGCCAGCAGTGGGACGGCCCCTTCTGCCTCAAGGGCATCGTCGCAGTCGAGGATGCCCGGCGCGCGGTCGACATCGGCGCCACCGCGATCATGGTGTCGAACCACGGCGGGCGCCAACTCGACGGGAGCGTTTCGACCTTCGACGCGCTGGCCGAGATCGTCGACGCGGTCGGCGACCGGATCGAGGTGATCTGCGACGGCGGGATCACCCGCGGCACCCACGTCCTGAAAGCGCTGTCGGTCGGCGCCAAGGCCTGCTCGGGCGGCCGGCTCTATCTCTACGCGCTCGCCGCGGCGGGCGAGGACGGGGTGAGCCGCGCGATCGCGCTGCTGCGCGCCGAGATGGAACGGGCGATGAAGCTGATGGGGGCGAAATCGCTCGCCGACCTGTCGCGCGAAAACCTGCGCTGGCGGTAAAAAGGCAACGTGCCCCTGCGAAGGCAGGGGCCCATCTCCGGTCGGTGCAAGGTTGAACGGGCGGGTGATGGGTCCCCGCCTTCGCGGGGACACACCGCTTCTTTAAGCTATCGCGGGATTCTCACCCTTCTTCCCCACCCCGCCCCAATCGATATTCCGCGTCATGTACATCACCCCGGCGAGCGCGACGAACATCAGCACCGCACCGATCAGCAGCGAATAAGCCTCGAGGTTGAGCAGCACATAGAGCAACGCATAAAGTCCGATCAGCATCGCGGCGAGGAAGCGCGCGCGTTTCCAGCTTTTCAGCACCGCGGCGCTATACGCTGCGAGCAGCCCGATGATCGCGCCGGCGGCGAGCAGATAGGCGAAGGTGAAGCCAATCACCTCGGCAAACGCCAGCAGCAGCACGAAGAACAACACCAGCGCGACCCCGGTCAGCAGATATTCGGCCGCCGCCACCCGCGCCCCCGCGATGATGTCGAACATCAGGAACGCGACGAAGGTGAAGCCGATGAACAAAAAGCCATATTTGATGCTGCGGTCGACCTGGCTGTACAGGTCGACCGGCTCGATGAGGCTGATCGCGACCGCTTTCGCGGTGCCGCCCGACGCTTCGCCGTTGCCGCTGGCGGCAGCCTCGACCATCGCGGCCTCGGCATAGCCCGGCCCGCCGCCGCCATAGTTGGTCGCGTTGGGCGGCGACAGGTCGCCAGTCAGCACCTGCGCCTGCCCCAGCGCCAGATTGGGAATCGCATAGGTCGCGGTGAAACCGTCGCTGCCGACCTTGCGCGAGGCGGGCAGGAAGTCGCCGCCGAAGCTCGGGTTCGGCCAGCTCGACTTCACCGTCCAGCGGGTGTCGACCCCGCGCGGGATCAGGCGGAAATCGCCCAGCCCGCGCACCCCGATCTTGTAATCGACCGTCAGCGGCGCCGCCGCGCTCCAGTCGACGAAGGCGAAGGTCCCCGAATTGCCGGTCGAGAGCAGCCCCTTGCCGGGTTGCAACGCCAGCGCGGTGCCGTTCACCGCGACGCTGTTGCCGTCGACCAGCCCGCGCGCGTCGCTCACCCCCAGTCGCACCTCGGCGCGGTCGAGCATCAGCGCCTCGCGCGTCACCCCGTAACGCGCGATGTCGGCGGGCAGGACGAAGGCGGCGCTGCCCGTCACCTGGCTTTCATAGACGACGGTCTCGTAAATCGCCTTGCGGCGCTTCTCGGGCTTGATGACCACCGCCGCTTCGTTCGTCTGCGGCGACAGATACAGGTTGCGGATCGTGTCGACCGATCGCGTCACGTCGCGGCCATTCTCGTTGACCGTCGTCGTCTCGGTCGCGCGATAGGGGATGACGATCACCGGCCCGGCGATTGTCTGTTGCCCGCCCCAGCCCTGGCCGATCGCCGCCTGCGCGGTTTCGGCCTGCTGCTGGCGGTCCCAGAGCAGACCATAGACCATCAGCAGCGGCACCATCAGCGCCACCGCGATCACCACCGCGATTGCCAGTTTGATCCCCGGGCTGCGCTCGCGGCGCACGGGCGCTTCGGTCGGCAGTTCGCTGGCAGCCATCGGTCACTCTCCGTCTATTTCATTTCGTCGATGAAATTGCACGGCTCACCGGAGGCGTC
Source organism: Sphingopyxis sp. (assembly GCF_050916055.1). Lineage (GTDB taxonomy): Bacteria > Pseudomonadota > Alphaproteobacteria > Sphingomonadales > Sphingomonadaceae > Sphingopyxis. Next base: position 609,499 of record NZ_CP051527.1, on the reverse strand, counting down.
AACCCGGTTGCGACAAAGTGCAGCCGCGAAAAAGGCGGCCCCGCAGGACCGCCCTTTGCGTCTGGATCAGAAGAAGGGGGCGGCCTCCCCCCGAAGGCCGCCCCGGCCCGGCGTCAGAAAGCGGCGCCGAGCGAAAACACCACCGCGCCGTCGGCGCCAAAGGCTTCCTTGAAGCCGCCGACCTTGGGTGCGTCGGTGTTGATATAGGCGACGCCGAGCGTCAAGACCTTCCAGGTGAAATCGGCGCCGACCGAATAGTCGACGACTTCGCCGTCGAGCCCGCCGAGGAAGCTGTCGCTCTTGGCATAGCCCAGGTGGGCCTTCAACTTCACCGGGGTTTCCGGAATCTGCACCCCGACGTCGGTGTAGAGATAGATGGCGCTGGCATCGCCGAGCGAATCCTGCCCGCTCGGCGCCCAGGCGACGCCGCCCTTGATCGACGCCGGGCCGATCGCGCCGGTCAGCGACGCATAGGGTTCGATCACCGTCGCATTGTTGGCGCCGGGATACAGATAGGCGGTGACGCCGATGTCGCCGGTCAGGCCGGGGGTCAGTTCGGTCGCATAGCCGCCATAAATGTCGATTTCGGTGCCGTTGGCAAAGCCGATGCTCGACCCCCAGGTGCCGAGATAGAAACCGCTGTCGTGCGCGATGGTGAAGGTGCCCTGGATCGCCGCTTCTTCGTTCGACTGGCTGAAACCGCGGAAACGATAGTCGCTGACGACGGTCGCGCCGCCGGTGATGGTGATGCCGTCGCCGGCGTCTTCCTCTTCCTGGGCGAATGCCGGAGTCGACATCGCCGAAGCGGCGAGGAGCATGGCAAAGCATGCGCGGGAGAGAGTTTTCATGGACAGATCCTTATACTGGTCGATGGATCGTCCCGCCTGCCGCTGGACGGTCGGCCTCGTTTCGGGCCGCTCCGGTCTCGCGTAGCCGTGCTGTTCACGAAAATGCTGCGCTGCACAAACAAAAAGTCGCAGCGAAACATCCTAAAACGTCTCGCTGCGACTTTTGTGCAACAGTTTGCTGCGTAAATCCGGTTACCGTCGTAACAAAGTTACGAGGACGATCAGAAGGAGACGCCGAGCGTGAACACCACGGTCGGGTCGTACAGCGTGTCGATCGCCTTCACCCCGGTCTTCTTGATGTCGGTGTCGATATATTGCACCGAAAAGGTGAACATGTCGGCGGCGAACGACGCGCCCGCCGACCAGTCGAGATAATTGCCGTCGGCCGATGCGGCGGCGAGCGAGCCGTCCGAATAGCCGACCGAACCGGTCAGCGTCACCGGCGTGTCGGCGATGCCATAGGACAGGCCGAGGTTGGCATAGATATTGTCGTTGCTGCCCAGCGACGCCTGGTCGGGGGCGTAAGCGACCGTCGCGGTCGCGCCGATCGGGCCGAGGTCATGCGACAGCTTGCCGATCACCTCGACATAGTCGCTCGGACCGGCGAAATTCTGGTTGCCGGGATAGACATAATAGGTCGCGCCGATGTCGACCGAGGTGCCGGGGGCGATCTCGGTTGCGAAGCCGGCATAGAGGTCGAGCTCGAACTTGCCGTACAGCGGGCTGTCGGGCAGCGACGAGCCCCAGACGCCGGCGTAAAAGCCGCTTTCGTGGCTCAGCGTCAGCGTCGGCTGCACCGCGACCTTTTCGTTCGACAGCGAAATACCGCGGAAACGATAGTCCGACGTAACCGCAATCCCGCCCGACAGCGTCAGCGGGCCGGTCGGCGCGTCTTCTTCTTCCTGCGCAAAGGCCGGGGTCGACATGGCCGACGCGGCGAGGAGCATGCCGAAGCACGCCTTGGTGAGAAATTTCATTGGGTGAGCCCCCCTGGATAGTGAAACGAGCCGTCCATCCTGCTGCCCTTGCGCACGCCTCTCGATGGGGCGTTCTGCAACGAACCGACCGAAAATTGCCTATTTTGCCGCATCGCACAAACAAAAATTACACATATGTTATATTCGGCGCGGCGCTGTGACATTCACGCCACATCGCGGCGCGGCGCACGCCGGCTTTGCCAAGCGGTCGCCGCCCGGCTAAAGAGCGGCGCATATCTCCCCCCGTCGAGCATCGAGCAGCATCATGAGCGATCACAATCCCGGCCTGCGCCCCTGGCGCGACATCGCGCGGCGCGAATCGCGCCAGATCATGGTCGGCAGCGTGCCCGTCGGCGGCGGCGCGCCGATCACGGTGCAGACGATGACCAACACGCTGACCAGCGACGCGGTGGCGACGATCGACCAGATCCGCCGCTGCGAGGAAGCCGGCGCCGACCTCATCCGCGTCTCCTGCCCCGACACCGACAGCACCGCCGCGCTCGGCAAGATCGTCCGCGCCGCGCGGATCCCGATCATCGCCGACATCCATTTCCACTACAAGCGCGCACTCGAGGCAGCCGACGCCGGCGCCGCGTGCCTGCGCATCAACCCCGGCAACATCGGCTCGTCGGAACGCGTCGGCGAAGTCGTCCGCGCCGCCAAGGCGAACGGCTGCGCGATCCGCATCGGCGTCAACGCCGGCAGCCTGGAAAAAGACCTGCTCGAAAAATATGGCGAGCCATGCCCCGAGGCGCTCGTCGAAAGCGCGCTCGACCATATCAAGCTGCTCCAGGACCATGACTTCCACGACTATAAGGTCGCGGTGAAGGCGAGCGACGTATTCCTCGCCGTCGCCGCTTATGCGCAGCTCGCCGACGCGGTCGACTGCCCACTGCACCTCGGCATCACTGAAGCGGGAGGGCTGATCGGCGGCACCGTCAAAAGCGCGCTCGGCATCGGCAACCTGCTGTGGGCCGGGATCGGCGACACCATCCGCGTCTCGCTCTCGGCCGAACCCGAGGAAGAAGTCCGCGTCGGTTACGAGATCCTGAAATCGCTCGGCCTGCGCACCCGCGGCGTCCGCGTCGTCTCCTGCCCCAGCTGCGCGCGCCAGGGCTTCGACGTCATCCGCACCGTCCAGGCGCTCGAAGAAGCGCTCGGCCACATCAAGACCCCGATGTCGCTCTCGGTCCTCGGCTGCGTCGTCAACGGCCCCGGCGAAGCGCGCGAGACCGACATCGGCATCACCGGCGGCGGCAACGGCAAACATATGGTCTACCTCTCGGGCGTCACCGACCATCATGTCGCCGACGCCGACATGATCGGCCATATCGTCAAGCTGGTCGAGGCGAAGGCCGCCGAGATCGACGGCGGCGTCAGCCAGAGCATGGACGTGACCCACGGCAAGGCGGCCTGACGCTGCAAATCGTCCGCTGCCGATCAATGTCGGCTTGGGGGGTGGGAAGCGGCCGTTTGCTCATGTCTGTACCCCGGCGAACGCCGGGGCCCAGAGCATTGGAAAGCTGGCTTTGCGTGTTTACGCCCTGGACCCCGGCTTTCGCCGGGGTACACCGCATTTAGGTCCGCAACTGGTCGTCAAAGGCCATCCCCCAATCCGTTCGTGTCGAGCGAAGCCGAGACACCCTTCGACCTCACACCACGCCGATGGGCATCTCGACTTCGCTCGATGCGAACGGGGTTAAGTAGGGCAGCTTCTGGTCGCTTCCGGTCATTTCATTCCCACGCGCCAATCACCTTTACATAGCTATCCTCACCGCCTGCCCTTGCCATAACCGCGCGTGGGTGAAATATTCGCGCCGGAAAAAATCGCCGACTGTGCGCCCACGCACAGCATTTCCCCTCTGGGTCGCGCATCAGCATCGCATCGGCGGTGCAACGCCGCGCCAAGGAGACGGACGATGAGCAAGAAACGCCCCACCCCCGAAGCGATCAGCGACGAAGCGCTCGACGGCGTCAACGGCGGCATCCTGATCGGCCTGCTGCTGCCCGCGGTGCAAAAGGTCAGCGACGCACCCGCCAAACCCGGCGACGGATCGGTCAGGACGGTCGCATCGACCAGCGCCGCCCCCGGCGGGATCAAGTCGATCGCGCAGGGCACCGGCGGCAACGGCATTTGAGGAGAAACCCGATGACCAAAATGACATCCACTCCCAAACAACTCGACGACACCTCCCTCGACGGCGTGAACGGCGGCATCGGTCTGCTCCTCCCCGCCGTGCAGAAAGTGCGCGAAGCGGCGGCGAAGCCCGCCCCGAGCGTCCCCAGCGATGGCTCGGTGAAGGGCATTGCCAACGCCGGCAGCGGCAACGGCATATAGGAGACAGGCGATGAGCAAACCCGACATCACCCCCAAACCCCTCACCGACTCGGCGCTCGACAGCGTCGCAGGCGGCACGAAGGCGCATCCCGGCGGGGTCAATATCCTGCTCGCCGACGGCTCGGTCCGCGGCGCGACCGGCGCGCCGAAGGACGGCGCCATTAAGCCGATCACCCAGCAAGGAACCGGCAACGGCATCTAAGCCGCCGCCGCCCCGCCCCGCTACGCCGCTTCGAGCGCCAGGTCGCTTTGCGGGCGCACTGGATCGGGGGCATAGACATTCGCCGCCGGGGTTTTCAGATGCGCCTCGATCAGGTCGAAAATCCCCGCATCCTCGGCCTCGTCGAACTTGCGCGCGAACAGGTCGGGACTGCGCGTCAGGCGCAGCGCGTCGGCGGCCAGCCAGGTGCGCGGGCGCAGCTTGATGTCACCGTCGGGCACCCAGTCGATCGTGCGCAGATCGTCGTTCATGACCTCTCCCTGTGCCGCGCTGTTCATCATCAGCGTCTGGAAAAACGCCTCGTCGGGAATGAAGCTGCGGCGATAGAAGGCCTTGAAACGGTCGGCGCGCCGGTCGTGCACCGCGAACTGGCAAAAGCCGCGCGTCACCGTCTTCCACTGCGTGCCGATGAACGGCGTCGCGTTCTTCAGGAAGCGGCGCGGGACGCCGGTGCGGAGCATCCGCCCGAACGCCTCGACGAACATGTGGCTGACGCGATTCATCGTGTCGGGACGGATCGCCCGCTGGTCGAGCGCGCGAATATATTGGCGGCGCGGGTTGGCGCGGACGAAGTCGCGGATATACGCCTGCGATTTCAACGGAAAATCCTGCCCCGACAGGTTGATATAGTGGGTCCAGCTGCTGTTCATCGCCAGCAGCTGCGCCATGCCGCGCAGTTCGGCATCGACCAGGCTGTAGCCGCCCCACAGCGCCTTTTTCGATTCGATGATCGCCACCCCCTGATAGGGTTTCAGAAAGTCGGTGATGTCGGCAGCGAATGCGTCGCCCGACCCCTTGTCGATATGGATCACATAGCTGTTGCCGGGGGCATAGATGGCGCGGAACATGCGCTTGAACTGTTCGGGAAAGCGGTGGAGGAGGATGAAATAGCCGATCATGAGGCACGCCTTTCGGATCGCGAACCGGGCTGTCAGCTCACCGGAATCGCAATCATTTCCCTGTCCCGGAAAACCCAATCAAAGCGATTTTTTGATCGATAGGAGACAATGCCCGACAGATGGCCGGCCGCGTTGCGAAGCGGCATGGTCCGGCGGCATGCTTGCCATATGGGGCAGCGGCGCGCCATTGTAAGGGCGCCGCCGCAACGCCTGCAGGATATCAGTTTCGCATGACCGTCTCGATCCGCCCCGCTACGCCCGTCGATCTGCCGCTGATCGCGCAGTTCATCCGCGACCTCGCCGCCTATGAAAAGCTCTCGGACGAGGTCCGTTTCGACGAGGCGACGCTCGGCGCCAACCTTTTCGGGCCGCGCCCCTATGCCGAGGTGATCATCGGCGAATTGGACGGCACGCCGCAAGGCTTCGCCCTCTTCTTCCACAATTTCTCGACCTTCGAGGGGCGCCCGGGGATTTACCTCGAGGATCTGTTTGTGCGTCCCGAGGCACGCGGATCGGGGCTGGGCAAGGCGTTGCTCGCGCGCCTCGCGCAGCTCAGCGTCGAGCGCGGGTGCGCGCGGCTGGAATGGTCGGTGCTCGACTGGAACGCCGCGGCGATCGGTTTTTACGAAAGCCTCGGGGCGCGGATGATGGACGAATGGACCGTCATGCGAGTCGATGGCGACGCGCTCGCCGGGCTTGCCGCGCCGCCGCGCTGATCGCGCGCCAAAGAAGGCTTCGATTCCAGCGGCCAACCGATGGCGTTTGCCAGCGCCCCCGAACCATGATCTTCTCCGCCCGGGCCGCAGGTGGGTTCGCGTTCGCGCGAACGGTCCGGTCACCCGCAACGGGGGCCGGCAAGACGGGGAAACAGCATGACACGCAATTTTTTCGCCGCTTCGGCGGCCCTTCTGCTTATGGGCGCGGCGCCGCTCGCGCACGCCCAGATGCCGACCTGGTCGGCCGAACAGAGCGAGGTGTGGGGCTTTATCCAGCAAAGCTGGAAGGACGATGTCGCCCAGAACGGCAAATGGCCCGCCAACTATGCCGACCCGCAGATGGTCGTCTGGTCGTCCGAATTCGCCGCGCCGCGCGGTAAGGATTCGGCGGTGCGCTGGACCAAGTTCCTGAACGGCCAGGGCAAGGTCCTTCAATATGAGCTGAGCCCGCAGTCGATTTCGCTGAGCGGCAACACCGCGGTCGTCACCTATGCGCTGACCGTCGTCAATCAGCGCGGCACCGAAAAGCCCGACTGGGGCAAGGAGGCGATCGTCGAAACGCTGGTGCGCAGCGAGGGCGGCTGGAAATTCCTGTCGTCGACCAGCTTCGGCCTCGGCAAATAAGCGCGGCGGGGGCCGGCTTCGACGGCCGGGCCCCCACCCCACTCAGCCGGGTTTCTTGAAGCGCAGGACGAACTGGTCGGTCCGGCCCTTGATCGACGCGTCGAACACCGATGCGGTGCGCGTGTCGGTCTTGTTGACCAGCATCGGGCTCTCGCCGTCGAGCACGAATCCCGCGGCGAGCACCTCGGCCTTCACCGCCTCGGCGTCGATGCGGTGGAGCGTGTCGCAGTCGCGCGTGCCCGATCCCGCCGCGGCGCTATGGTCGAGCACAACATAATAGCCGCCGGGCTTCAGCGCCGCGAACGCCGCCTTGTTCATCCGCTCGGTCGCATCGGCGGGCGCCTTGCTGCCCTTCAGGTCGTGATAGTTGCGCGAGGTCCACACGACGTCGGCGGCGCCCGCCGGCCCGACGCTGTCGAACGAGCCTGCGAACAGTTCGACATTCTTGCGCGCGCTTTCGGCCGCGAGCGCCTTCATCGCGTCGCTCTCGCCGGGAGCCGCGGCGATCACCTTGCCCTTCGGGCCGACCGCGTTCGAAAAGATGCGGGTGAAATAGCCTTCGCCGGGCAGCAGTTCGACCACCGTGTCGCCGCGCTGTATGCGCGCGAACTTGACCATCATGCCGGGCTTGCGACTGGCATCCTGCGCCTTGTCGGTCGCCGGGCGGCCCGGATCGACCGCGGCGACCTGCGCCGTCGCGGGCTGCACCGGCACCGCGAGCGCAAGCGCCGCAACCCCGAAGCCGACAGCGGCAAACAGCCCCGATGTGGTCCTGAGCAGTGTATGACGTGACATGATATTTCTCCCTCTGATGGCCGTGCGGCGACCCAAAGCCGATGCCGAAAGCCGACAGCGACTGGACGTCCGCAACGACGCGATTGGATGCAGGGATAGGCGCGCGCGATGCCGCGCAGGCGTGTTATTCTATCAACACACTGGTGCCGATGACCAACCGACGAACGGCGGCATCCGCGCTACCAGTGGTCAGCCGCCGGGGGAGGTGGATCCGGCCGCCGCCGGTACCCGCTGCGGCCCGCGGCGGCGCTCCATCGGCGCGCTCGGCACATGCGCGTCGGACAACCGCTTGGCGTCGTCTGCTCCGATGCCGAGGTCGGTGAGCACGCGCACCAGCGCGTCGGCGGGCGCGACCGCGATGTCGGGGGCAACCCCGCCGCCCTCCCAGTCCTTGCCCGTCGCGGGATCATAGGTGCGTCCGACCGGGATGAACGCCAGGAAACCGCCGCCCAGATCCTCCATGCCGCCGAAATGATTGGCCCCCGCGGTCGCTGCGCCGACCAGCGTCGCGCGCCGGGTGTGCTGCATCGCCAGCGCGAAATGCTCGGCCGCCGACCCGGTGACGCTCGAGGTGAGGACATAGACTTTGGCATCGCGCAGTCGCGCGTCGGCGTTCGGGGTCGCCCAATGCTCGCGCGTCGCCATGCCCGCCGCGCCCGCCACCGGGCGCATCGACGCCGCGCCGTCCATCGGCGACCCGCGCGTCTCGGCGACCGAGGCGCGCGTCGCCATCGTCACCAGCCGCGTCGGCTTGTCGAACAGCCAAGGAAAGATGACGTCCATCTGGTCGATACCGCCGCCGCGATGGGTGCGGATGTCGAAGATGACCGCCCTCGCATCGGCATGGTCGGCCATGAATTTCGCGGCCGCCGCGGTGACCGCGGCATCGTCCGGGAACAGGTTGAAGCGGACGAAGGCGATCCCCGGCGCGATCCATCCCGGCTGCTCGATCGCAACAAGGTCGGGCATCATCCGGCGCACCGGCCCCGGCGCCACCGCACCCGCGGGCGGCCGCACCCGCAGATGGCCGTCGGGCGACACCGCCTGCGCGTCCCCCTCCAGCGCCGTCGCCAGCGCATCGCCCGCAAGCGGCGCATAGCGCCCGGCAGCGATGCCGGCGCGAATTGCCGCGGCGTAACGACGGCCTATTTCGGGATAGACGTAATCGCGTTCGAGCAACGCGGCGTAAGCTTCGGCAACAGCGTCCGATTTCACAGCGGGCGCGGCGTCTTCGGCGGCGTGGACGGCTGGCAAAACGACACTCAGACCCGCAGCGAGCAACAGCGCGGGGGCAAGACGGCAGGACAAATTCACGGCAAATCTCCCATCATCCCCGGCGGGGACGATGTGCCATGACCGCGCGCGCTTATCAACTACATATGTAGTCGTCAGCGCTGGCGGCGTGCCAGCACCACCAGCAACGCGCCCGCCGCCGCCAATATCGCGCCGTTGCGGGTCCAGGTGATATCGCCGAGCATGAAGCTGCTCGCGGGCCAGCGCACGATGTCCAGCCCCTGCAGCACCCACAGCAGGCCCATCATCATCAACGCGATCCCGACGACCGTCATCGCACCCTTTAAAGCACCCATAGCGTCTCTCCCCTACGCGCGGCGCTGAAGTCCGATCAGCGGTCGCAGCCAGCCGACCTTGCGCCCACCCAGATAGAAAAGCCAGCATCCTGCAACGGTCGCCGCGACCAGAATCAGAAAGGAGGGCAGCGCCGCGACGCCGGCTTGCAACAAATACCATCCGACGACGACGATGATCGTCTGATGGACGATGTAAAAGGGAAACACCGCTTCGGCGAGCATCGCCCGTTTCGGATGGTCCTGGTTCCAAAAGGCATCGGCAATGCCGAGCAGCGCGACGATGATGAGCCAGCCATTGATATGGCGCGCGACATGATAAGGCAGGAACACCCAGTCCGGCGCCACCGTATCGCCGGGCCATGTCCCCTCGATCAAGGCCACGGGAATGAACGCGATCATTCCGATCGCCAGCGCGACCTTCCACCAGCGCGCCACCGACGCGAACAGCACCGGCCGCACCCGCAACAGCCAGCCGACAAAGAAAGCGGTCAGGTAATGAAGATGCGATGGCCCGTCGTCGAACAGCGCGTGGGTCTCGTCATGGTCGGGAAAGGCGATGTAGATCGCGATCCACGCCGCGGTCGGCCAGACAAGCAGCCCCCATCCGTTCAGCAACCGCGCCGTGCCGTCCGACAGCCGCCCGCGCATCGCCCCCGGCACCAGCGCGAGCACCAGCGCCGCGAGCATCGTATAGACCCACAGATACACGACGAACCACAGATGCTGCCAGGTCGGCAGCGCGATGCCGTCCAGAAACTGGAACGCGAAATAATCCTGCGCCCAGAAATGCAGGAAGCCTTGGGCGTAGCCATGCTGCCCGACCAGTTCGATCCACGGCTGCGGCGGGATGATCACGATCACCCCGAACAACAGCGGGATCAGCAGCCGCGCGCTGCGCGAGCGCGCAAAGGCGCCGCTGCCGCCGAGCTTCGCGAACAGCGCCGCGCTCGCATACCCCGACACCAGGAACAGCAGCGCCAGCCGCCAGCCGTTCGTCGCCAGCATCGGGATCGCGACCCAGTCGATCGTCGGGTCGATCTTCACATGCCAGCCCCACGGCACGAAATACATGCCGATGTGATAGAGGATCAGCAGCGCAAAAGCCCCGATGCGCAGCCAGTCCATCCCGTAATGGCGCGTGGAATTCATGCGGCTCCCCCCATTCGTCATCCCGGACTTGATCCGGGATCCAGGCAACATCGCGCAAATGGCTCCCGGACCAAGTCCGGGATGACGAGGAAGGAGGCTTCACTTCAAAACCCGCCACGCCAGTTCGGCAAACTCGCACAGCAAAGGCCGCGTATCGCGTGGGTCGATGATATCCTCGACCCCGAATTTCTCCGCCGTCCGGAACGGCGAACGCACCCGGTTCAATCGCGCCTGGATCGCCTCCAGATGCGCCGCCGGGTCCGCCGCCGCCTCGAGTTCGCTCTTGTACGCGACCTCGACGCCGCCCTCGATCGGCAGGCTGCCCCAGTCGCCCGACGGCCAGGCGAAACGATATTGGAAGCGCTCAGCGTTCGACATCGCGCTCCCCGCAATCCCATAAGCCCGCCGCACCACCACCGACGCCAGTGGCACCGTCGCGCGATAGATCGCGTTCATCGCCTGCACCCCGTAACGGATCGTCCCCGTCCGCTCGGCCTCGCCGCCGATCATGAAGCCGGGGTTGTCGACCAGATGGACGATCGGCAGGCGGAACTGGTCGGCCAGCTTGACGAACCGTTCGGCCTTCTCGCTCGTTTTGGCGTCCCACGATCCGCCGAGATACGAGGGATCGCTGGCGAGCACCGCGACCGGCCAGCCATCCAATCGCGCGAACGCCGTGATCACCGCGCGGCCCCAGCGTCCGCCCATCTCGAAAAAGCTGCCCTTGTCGAACACCGCGTCGGCGATCCGCCGCATCGCATAGACCTGCTTCGCCTCGCGCGGCACCGCCGACAGCAGGCTCTCGTCGCGCCGATCCACGGGATCGCTGCACGCCATCCGTGCCGCCCGATCATGGATCGACGACGGCAGGTACGACAGAAACCGCCGCGCTGCCGCGAACGCATCGGCCTCGCTCGCGACCTCATCATCGACCACCCCGTTGCGCGTATGCACGTCGCTGCCGCCCAGTTCCTCGCGGTCCAATGTGTCGCCAATTGCCGCCGCGACCGCCGGCCCCGCCGCGAACAGCTGCGACAGCCCCCGCACCATGATGCTGTAATGGCTCGCTACCACCCGCGCCGCGCCCAGCCCCGCGGTCGGGCCCAGCGCCAGCGCGACCACCGGCACCGTGTCGAGATTGGCGATGATCTGGTCCCAGCCGGGCACGTGCGGGATATAGGTGTACCCCATATCCTCCAGCGTCTTGACCGACCCGCCACCACCGGTGCCGTCGATCATGCGGATGAGCGGCAGGCGATATTCATGCGCCATCGCCTCGCACTGGACGAACTTGCGGTGCAGCGCCGCATCGGCCGCGCCGCCGCGCACGGTGAAATCGTCGGCGCTCGCGACCACCGGCCGCCCGCCCACATTGGCGCGCCCGAAGATGAAGTTCGACGCCGCCAGATTTTCGAGCGCACCATCCGGGCCATAGGACCCGCGCCCGGCAATCTTGCCGATTTCGCGAAAGCTGCCCGCGTCGACGATGGCATTCAATCGCGCCCGCGCGTCCATCTTGCCGCGCCCATGCTGCCGCGCGACCTTTTCCTCGCCGCCCATCTGCTCGGCCATCGCGCGCCGCGCGGCGAGTTCGTCGACTTCTTTTTTCCAGCTCATAGGGCAAAGGCTAACTGACGTTGACGGAAACGTCATGCGCTATCTTATCCCTCCCGCTTGCGGGAGGGATAGCGAGACTTGGTCCGGCAAAGCCGGGCCTTCGTCGCAGCAGGGTGGGCATCGACGCACCGGTATCTTCCCACCCCGCTGCGACTAGCAAACACGTTTGCAAGTCTCGCTGCCCCTCCCGCAAGCGGGAGGGGGTTGAGGCTCCGCCACCCCCTGCTATCGTCACCCGCAATGACCCGCACATTCCTCCTCGCCTTCGCCGCCGCGCTCCTGCCGCTGACCCCTGCCCAGTCCGCCGGCGCCGACGCCCCGCGCACCCTCCCCGGCATCGCAGATGCCTACAAGAGCGACGCCTTCGTCGCCGATCCGATGCCCGCGATCGACGCCGCGCTCGCCGCCGCCCGCCAGTCGGGCAAGCGCGTCCTGCTCGTGATGGGCACCGGCGGCTGCCACGACAGCGCGTGGTTCGCCAACCTGCTCGCGACCCAGCGCTTCGCCCCGGTGCGGGCGCGCTACGAGATCGTCTACGCCGACATCGGCATGCCGCAGGTGCGTGGGCATGGCCGCAACCCCGAGGTCGCCAAACGCTTCGGCTTCAAAAAGATCAAGGGCACGCCGACGATCGCGGTGCTGAGCGCCGACGGCGAGGTCCTCAATCGGAAGGCCGCCCCCAAATGGCGCAACGCCGCGAGCCGCAGCGACGACGACATCTATGCCGAGCTGATGCAATAGGGAGAGACACATGGCCGAGCTGAACCTGACCGGGCGCACCGCGCTCGTCACCGGCGCCTCGCGCGGCATCGGCCGCGGCATCGCGCTCGCGCTCGCCAAGGCCGGCGCTGATATCGCGGTCAATTACACCCGCGATGCCGACGCCGCGGCGGACACCGTTGCCGCGATCGGGGCGCTCGGCCGCAAGGCCAGGGTGTACCAGGCGTCGGTCACCGACGAGGACGCCTGCGCCGCGATGGTCGCCGCGATCGAGGCCGATTTCGGTTCGCTGTCAATCCTGATCAACAACGCCGGCATCGCCAGCCGCGGCAAAACGGTCGCCGACACCGACGCCGCCGAGGTCGAAAGGCTGCTCGCCGTCCACGCGGTCGGCGCGCACCGCCTGTCGCGGCTGTGCCTGCCGCTGCTGCGCCGCCACGCGCGCAGCGACATCATCGTCATTTCCAGCATCGCAACGCTCCACCACGCCGCGAACGGCGCCCCCTACAATATGGCCAAGGCGGCGGGCGAAGCGCTGGCGATCACGCTGGCGAAGGAAGAGATGCAGCACGGCGTCCGCGTCAACATCGTCGCCCCCTCGCTGACCGTCAGCGACATGGGCAGCAAGCTGTCGCGCGCGATCACCGGCCAGGACGACATCCACCACCTCGACGCCAAATTCCCCTTCGGCCGCGTCCCGACCCCCGACGATGTCGCCGCGGCGGTGCTGTGGTTCGTGTCGGACGCCAACCCCTATTGCTCGGGACAGAAACTCAACATCGACGGCGCGGGTATGGCGACATTTAGGTGAAATTTCCGGCGCGATGGCTGGAAACGACCAGTTGCGGTCCTGCTTAACCCCGTTCGCATCGAGCGAAGTCGAGATGCCCATCGCCGTGGTATGAGGTCGAAGGGTGTCTCGACTTCGCTCGACACGAACGGATTGAGGGATGGCCTTTGACGACCAGTTGCGGACGTAGCGATCCTCCCCGGCACGGGGAGGGGGACCATGCGAAGCATGGTGGAGGGGTACGCGGTGTCGAGCGCTGCGTATACGGGCCCGTACCCCTCCACCACCCTGCGGGTGGTCCCCCTCCCCCGGTGGGGGAGGATCGCTCAACCTCCGCTCCCCACCCCATTCCGGCCCTTCGCTGCCGATTTGGACGCAACGGCCGGAAACGACGAGAAGTGGACATTGCTGCTCCCCTCCCTTTTAGGGAGGGGCTGGGGGTGGGTAGCCGCCAACGGCGGCATATTCACCGCCGCTCGCTATCGCTCGCAACCCACCCCTAACCCCTCCCTGAAAGGGAGGGGAATTGTCCGGAATCCACCCCAAAACCGCCGTTCACCCCGCCCTGCGTCGCGCCCCGTAATGTAGGCGCGCTCAACGGGCCAAACTCCGCTAAAGGCCCATTCATGCGCCCCGATTCGGCCTCGCCCATCATCCCCTTCCTTATCGCCTGCGCGGGCATCGCGACCTTCTCCGCCATGGACGTGCTGATGAAGGGGCTGTCGATCGACATCGGCGCCTATAACGCCGTGCTCTGGCGCACCGGCGCCGGAACGATCCTGTGCGGCGCGCTCTATGCCGCGTCGCGGCCGCGCTGGCCCGACCGCGCGACGCTGCGCATCCATGCGGTGCGCTCGCTGTTCGTGTCGGCGATGGCGGTCACCTTTTTCTGGGCGCTTGCGCGGCTGCCGATCGCCGAAGCGATCGCGCTCGCCTTCGTCGCGCCGTTGATGACGCTGTACATGGCGGCGCTGTTCCTCGGCGAAAAGATCGGCCCGCGCTCGGTCGCGGCGTCGCTGCTCGGTCTCGCCGGCGTCATCGTCGTCGTCGCGGGCAAGCTGGGGCGCGGCGACTATGCGCCCGAGGCGTTGTGGGCGGTCGGCGCGGTGCTCCTGTCGGCGATGCTCTATGCCTATAACCTCATCCTCGCGCGGCGGCAGGCAAAGATGGCCGAACCGCTCGAGATCGCCTTTTTCCAGAATGGTTTCGTCGCATTGATCCTCGCCGTGGGGGCGCCGTGGCTCGCCGCGGTGCCCGGCGGCGAGCAGGCCTTGCCGATCGTCGGCGCGATGCTGCTCGCGGTGACGTCGCTGCTGCTGCTCAGCTGGGCCTACGCCCGCGCCGAGGCCCAGATCCTCGCAACGACCGAATATACCGGCTTCCTGTGGGCGATGCTGTTCGGCTGGATGTTCTTCGCCGAGGCGGTGACCTGGCCGACGATCGTCGGCGCGCTGCTGATCGTCGCCGCGTGCCTGATCGTTGCGCGCAAGGTGCCGCAACTCGACCCGATCGAACCGGCGGCGGCCTAAATACCCCCTCCCGCTTGCGGGAGGGGCAGTGAGACTTGCGAGCTTGCTCGCTAGTCGCAGCGGGGTGGGCAGCGTGAGGCCGAAAGCTCGCTGCGCTCGCGCCCACCCCTGGCCCCTCCCGCTTGCGGGAGGGGGACTTAGGCCGCCGCGCGCGACAGCCGGTCGTTGATCGCCGCACCCAGCCCCTCGTCCGGGATATTCGCCACCGCAATCGTCGCCTTCGCACTTGCCGCGCCAGCGTGCAGCGCATCGAACAATCGCGCCGCCGCCTCGGTCAGATCGCCGCCCGAACTCAGCTGGTAATCCCCCGCCAGCGCCCCGAACCCGATCCCATACTCGTCCTCGGTAAACGCATCCGCGCCCAGCCGCACCGGCTTGCCCGGCGCATAATGGCTGACCAGCATCCCCGGCGCGACGACTTCTGTCCCCTTGGCAGCCGCGACCGCCAGGCCGCTCGCTTCGCGCAGCATATCGGCGGTCACCGGCCCCGGCCGCAGCACTTCGACCGCACCGTCCCTGACCCGCGCGATCGTCGACTCCACCCCCGCGCGGCAAGGCCCGTCGTCGATCACCAGCGCGATCCGCCCGCCCAGGCTCGCGGCCACATGGCTGGCCCTGGTCGGGCTCACCCCGCCGCTGGCATTGGCGCTCGGCGCCGCGAGCGGGGCGCCGGTCGCGTCCAGCAGCGCCTGCATTGCGCGATGGGCCGGGACCCGGATCGCGATCGTGTCCAGCCCCGCGGTCGCGATCCGCGCGACGGGGCAGTCGTGGCTGCGCGGCACGACCAGCGTCAGCGGACCGGGCCAGAAGGCCGCCGCCAGCCGCCGCTCGGCCGGCCCGAACACGCCGAGTTTTTCGGCCGCCGCCAGCCCCGCCACATGGACGATCAGCGGGTTGAAATCGGGGCGCCCCTTGGCGGCATAGATGCGCGCGACCGCCGTTGAATCGCGCGCGTCGGCGGCCAGTCCATACACCGTCTCGGTCGGCACCGCGACCGGCCGCCCGCGCGCGACCAGCGCCGCGGCGCGCGCGATCGCGTCGTCGCCATAGGCGCAAACCGCGGTATCGACGCTCTCGGTTGGACCTTCAGCCATGCCGCGCTATAGCGCCCGCGCAACGATATTCACCAGCAAAGTGCGCAAGGGAAACTCGGCCCATGACCTATACGCCGCCCACCACCGAACAGCTGTTCGTCCTCGACCATATCGCGCGCATCGACGCGATGGCGAGCCATGAGCGCTTCGCCGACGCGACCCCCGACATGGTCGAGGCGATCGTCACCGGGATCGGCGAATTCGCCGCCGAGGTCTATGCGCCCCTCAACCGCGTCGGCGACGTCCAGAACCCCAAGTGGGACGACGGCAAGGTCACCATGCCCCCCGGCTTCAAGGAAGCCTATCAGGCGTTCGTCGATGCCGGCTGGGGCAGCATCGACGGCCCGACCCAATATGGCGGCCAGGGCCTGCCCTTTACCCTCGCAACGGTGATCATCGAGGCGCTCGGCAGCGCCGACATGGGCTTCACCCTGTGCAACATCCTGACCCCTGGCGCGATCCATGCGCTGATGGCCTATGGCACCGAGGAGCAGCGCCAGCGCTGGCTGCCCAAGCTCGTCTCGGGCGCGTGGAACGGCACGATGAACCTGACCGAGCCCGCCGCGGGCAGCGACGTCGGCGCGCTGCGCTCGACCGCCGAACTGGTCACCGAAGGCGACCATGCGGGGCTCTACCGGATCAAGGGCCAGAAAATCTTCATCACCTTCGGCGAGCACGACCTCACCGACAATATCGTCCACCTCGTTCTCGCGCGCACCCCCGGCGCGCCCGAAGGAACGCGCGGCATCTCGCTGTTTCTCGTCCCCAAATACCGCCTCGACGCTGATGGCAACCCGACGATCAGCAACGGCGTCCATTGCGCGTCGATCGAGCATAAGCTCGGCATCCACGGCTCGCCCACCGCGGTCATGGTCTATGGCGACGGCGAAGACTGCCTGGGCGAAATCGTCGGCGCCGAAATGGGCGGCATGCGCGCGATGTTCGTGATGATGAACGCCGCGCGGCTGCTCGTCGGCTGCCAAGGCGTCCAGATCGCCGAACGTGCGACCCAGCAGGCGCAGCGCTTCGCCGCCGAGCGCGTCCAGTCGGCGCTCGCCGGCGGCACCGACCGCACCCCCGTCACCATCGACCGGCACCCCGACGTCCGCCGCATGCTGTGGCGGATGCGCGCCCAGACCGAGGCGGCGCGCGCGCTGACCTATTACGCCGCCGCGCAGACCGATTTCGGCAAGCTCGGCGACGAAGCCGCCGCGATGCGCGCCGAAATCCTGATCCCGCTGGTCAAGGCGCACGCGACCGACATCGGCTGCGAGGTCGCCAGCCTCGGCATCCAGGTCCATGGCGGCATGGGCTTCATCGAGGAAACCGGCGCCGCGCAGCATTATCGCGACGCGCGCATCGCCCCGATCTACGAAGGCACCAACGGCATCCAGGCCGCCGACCTCGTCGGGCGCAAGCTCGGGATGGCGGGCGGCGAGCTCGTCCGCGCGCTGATCGACGATATCGCCCACGGCGCCGCCGATTTTCCCGAGCTGCAGCAATTGGTCGATGCCTGCCGCGCGGTCACCGACTGGATGGTCGGGGCCGGCACCGCCGACCGGCTGGCGGGCAGCTACCCCTATCTCACCATGCTCGCGACCGCGACCTGCGGCTGGCTGATGGCGCTCCAGCACCAGGGCGCCAGGGCGGCCCTCGACGCCGGCGATGGCGACGCCGCTTTCCTGCAGGCCAAGATCGCCTCGACGCGCTTTTACCTGCAACAGATCGTCCCCGCCGCCACCGGCCTCGCGCCATCGGCGCTGGCCGGCGACGCGGCGCTGGCGCCGCTGCCCGCAGTCGGTTGATTCCGGCCAGAACGCGCTTGCCCCTGCCTTTTCCATCCTTACATTGACGCGCACGAATATGTCCCAAGCATGAGGATCGCCTTGCCATGTCCCCCACTTTGCGCGCGCCGCTGGCGCTTGCCGCCCTGTTCATGACCCCCGCCGCCGCACAGGCCGCCGAAGCCGCGGCGGCGTCCGCCCCCGCCGCCTCGCTCGCCTATCCCGCGAGCGAGCGCGGGACGACGGTCGATCCGCAGTTCGGGGTCGATGTCGCCGATCCCTATCGCTGGCTCGAGGACGACGTCCGCGTCAATCCGAAGGTCGCCGCCTGGGTCGCGGCGCAGAATCAGGTGACCGACGCCTATCTCGACACGCTGCCCGGCCGCGACGCCTTCAAGGCGCGGATGACCGAGCTTTACAATTACGAGCGCTTCGGCCTGCCGACCAAGGCCGGTACCCGCTATTTCTATTCGCGCAACGACGGTCTCCAGCCGCAGTCGGTGCTCTATGTCCGCGACGGGCTGCAGGGCGAGGGCCGGGTGTTGATCGACCCCAATCTGTGGGCCAAGGACGGCGCGACCGCGCTCGCCGAATGGCGACCGTCGGAGGACGGCAAGCATCTGCTCTATGCGGTGCAGGACGGCGGCACCGACTGGCGCATCGTCAAGGTCAAGGACGTCGCCACCGGGCAGGACCTCGCCGACGAGATTCGCTGGGTCAAATTCTCGGCGCTCGACTGGGCCAAGGACGGCAGCGGCTTTTATTATTCGCGCTTCCCCGAACCCGCCGAGGGCGGCGCCTTCCAGTCGCTCAACGAAAATCACGCGGTCTATTTCCACCGGCTCGGCACCCCGCAGAGCGCCGACGTGCTGATCCACGCCACCCCCGACAAGCCGAAGCTCAACAATAGCGCGGTCGTCACCGACGACGGCAAATATCTGCTCGTCGTCGGTTCGGAGGGCACCGACGAACGCTATGGCCTCACGCTCTATCCGCTCGGCGCAAAGGGCGCCGGCAAGCCGGTGACGCTGGTGGACGATTTCGCGAACAACTGGGAATATGTCACCAACGAGGGCACCCGCTTCACCTTCCTCACCAACAAGGGCGCGCCGCGCCAGCGGCTGGTGTCGATGGACATCAAGAAGCCCGCGGCGCTGACCCAGCTCGTCGGCGAACAGGCGGGGACGCTGGTCGGCGCCTCGCGCGTCGGCAACCGCATCATCCTCTCCTACCTTGGCGACGCCAAGTCGGAGGCGCGGATGGTCGCGCTCGACGGCAAGCCGGTCGCCAACATCAACCTCGCGGACATCGGCTCGGCGTCGGGTTTCGGCGGCAAGTCGAGCGATCCCGAAACCTTTTACGCCTTTTCCAGCTACGCGCGCCCGACGACAATCTATCGCCTCGACACCGCGACCGGCAAAAGCGAGATTTTCGCCGAGCCCAAGCTGACCTTCGACCCGAAACAGTTCAGCGTCGAACAACGCTTCTACACCTCGAAGGACGGCACCAAGGTGCCGATGTTCCTGGTGATGAAGAAGGGGCTCGACCGCAGCAAGGGATCGCCGACGCTGCTTTATGGCTATGGCGGCTTCAACGTCTCGATGACCCCCGGCTTCTCGCCCACGCGCCTCGCGTGGGTCGACAAGGGCGGCGTGCTCGCGATCGCGAACCTGCGCGGCGGCGGCGAATATGGCAAGGCGTGGCACGACGCCGGCCGCCTCGCCAACAAGCAGAATGTCTTCGACGATTTCATCGCCGCGGGCGAATATCTGATCGCCGAAGGCATCACCGGCAAGGACCAGCTGGCGATCGAGGGCGGCTCGAACGGCGGTCTGCTCGTCGGCGCGGTGACCAACCAGCGCCCCGACCTGATCGCCGCGGCGCTGCCCGCGGTCGGGGTGATGGACATGCTGCGCTTCGACCGCTTCACCGCCGGGCGCTACTGGGTCGACGATTATGGCTATCCGTCGAAGGAAGCCGATTTCAAGACCCTGCTCGGCTATTCGCCCTATCACAATATCAAGGACGGCACCGCCTATCCCGCGGTGCTGGTGACCACCGCCGACACCGATGACCGGGTGGTTCCGGGGCATAGCTTCAAATATACCGCCGCGCTCCAGCACGCCGACGCCGGCGACAAGCCGCACCTGATCCGCATCGAAACGCGCGCCGGCCACGGGTCGGGCAAGCCGACCGACAAGATCATCGCCGAGGCCGCCGACAAATATGCCTTCGCGGCCAAATGGACCGGGCTGAGCGTCCAGTAAGGCGCTGGCCCTGGATTGCCGCCGCCGCCCTTGCCGGGCTGGCGGCGGCGGTCTGGGCGATATTGCCCGACGCAGGCGCCGCGCGCGTCGAGCGGCTGGCCGCTTGCTACGATCCGGCGGCGCTGCCGCCGATCGCAACGCTTGCCGACGGCCGCCGGGCGATGCGCCTCCGTGTCCTGCTCTGGAATGTCGAAGGGCTGCCGTGGCCGATCCGCAGCGGGCGCGAGCAAAAACTCGCCCGGATCGCCGACTGGATCGCGAAGCGCCGCGCCGCGGGACTCGGCCCCGACATCCTCATCCTCCACAAGGCGTTTACCCCCGCGGCGTCGCGCATCGCGCAGCGCGCCGGCTTTGCCTCGATCCTGCCCGGCCCCGCGGTCGACCAGCCGCGCCATCGGCCGATCCCGATACCACTCGCCGGCCACGCCGAGGCGGGCCGCTGGTGGCAAGGCGAAGGCATCGGCAAATGGCTGGACAGCGGCCTTTATGTCGCGACCGACCTGCCGCTGGCGACCGCGACGCGCGGTCGCCCGCTGCCCGCCTATGCCAGCGACGCCTTCTACGCCGGCAGTTGTGCAGGCTATGACTGCCTGTCGAACAAGGGCGGGATGATCGTCCGCCTCGCGCTGCCCGGCACCCCCGAACCGCTGGCGATCTTCAACACCCATCGCAATTCGCGCGAGCCATCGGGCGTCAGCATCGCGCGCGCCGAAACCGCGCACGCCATGCAGACGCGCGAAAATGATGCGCTGCTGCACGGCTTCGGCGGCGACGGCGCGATGATCGCGGCAGGCGACTTCAACAATTACCGCGCCGGCGACCGCATCGGGCGATTTGCGAACGATGCCGCCTTCCGGCTCGTCGCCAGGGGAACGGGCTTCACCGCCCGCGCGGCGCCGATGACCGATGCCCAGGCATGGGCCGCGGCCTACGACCTCATCGGCTATCGCGGCGGCGATGCGCTCGCTGTCGAGCCGCTCGCGGTCGCCACGATCTTCGACGGGAAGAATGGCCCTGTTCTTTCCGACCATCCCGCCCAATATGTGATCTTCCGGCTAAGCTGGCGCAGCGACGCGCCCACGATGCCGGCCACCGTTGCGCGCTGCCCCGCCCGACCTTGAAAGAAGCCGATGTCCTTTGCCTTCGCCCCCACCACCACCACCGCAGATGCCCGCTGGGCCGAAACCGCCGCCGCCGCCGAGGCGCTCGTCGCGGGCGAGCCCGATGCCATCGCGAACATGGCGAATGTCGCGGCGCTGATCTGGCAGGCGATCCCCGATCTTAACTGGGCGGGTTTCTATCGCTTCGACGGCAAAGAACTCGTTCTCGGCCCGTTTCAGGGCAAGGCGGCGTGCATCCGCATCCCGCTGGACAAGGGCGTCTGCGGCGCCGCGGCGCGGCTGCGCAGCACCCAGCGCGTTGAAGACGTCCACGCCTTCCCCGGCCACATCGCCTGCGACGCGGACAGCCGCAGCGAACTGGTCGTGCCGATCGTGGTCGGCGACCGGCTGGTCGGGGTGCTCGACCTCGACAGCCCGCTGGCGGGCCGCTTCTCCACCGACGACCAGGCGGGGGCCGAGGCGCTGGTGGCGCGCATCGCCGCCGCGCTGGCCCCTACCGCCTTCTGACCCAAAATGGGACGCAAAAGGCAGGGTTAACGGATTCGCGATGAGGCCGCGATTTTGCTAACGAGCTGTTAACCAATTGGTTGTCGCGGGCGCGACGGCCGCCGGAACAGGGAGTTTAGCATGCGCACCATTTTGCTTTTGGGGGTTGCCGCGGGGTCGCTGTTGCTGGCGGGACGCGCATCGGCGGCGGAACTGCCGATGACCGAAACCGGCGCGGCAACCGCGCTGGTGGGCAGCGCAGCGTTCGGCGGCGATCCGCGCCCGACCCTCGACTACGGCCTGCCCGCGGCGCCCGACGGCCGCGTCTACACCGGTTATCCCGACCGCGTGCCCAGCGAAGTCGATTATCGCCGCGTCGATGGCAGCTATGACGCCGAAGGACGCTGGACCGGCACCTGGGACGGCACCTATGAAAGCCCCGATGGCCGCCGCTACGAGGGCCGCTATGAAGGCACCGTCGAAGGCGCGGGCACCGGCTATGCGCCGCCGCCGGCCTATGATCCCTATTATGACGAGGACGATCGCGGCGGCGGTTACGATCCCCGTTACGATGCCGATATGGAACGCCGCTGTGGCCGGGGGGGCACGGCAGGCGGGGCGGTTGTCGGCGGTGTCATCGGTGGCGTCGCCGGCAACCGCATCGCCGGGCGCGGCAATCGCACCGCGGGCACGCTGATCGGCGGCGGCCTCGGCGCCCTCGCCGGCGCCGCGATCGGCAATGCGGCCGACCGCGAGAAATGCCAGCGCTGGTGGTCGAGCCGGAGCAGCCATTATCAGGGCGGTCATCACCAGGGCGGTGGCTATTATCAGGGCGGCTATCAGCACGGCGGCACCGCCGTCTACCAGCACGGCGGCCAGGGCTATTATGGCGCGCCCTATGGCTATTATACGCCGGGCGTCGTCGTCACGACGATCATCACCGGCGCGCCGGTGATCACCGAAACGGTCGAGACCACGACGCACACCTATTATGAGAATGTGCCGGTCCGCAAACGCTATGTCGCCAAGAAAAAGTGGAAGCCGAAAGCGAAGCCGAAACCGCGCTGCTTCTGCTGACGGTGCGGCGCGGCACGGACGCGCCACCGCTTTTGCGAAGAATTTCAGACCCGCCGTCCGCATCGACGGCGGGTCTTCTCGTTCGTCGGCGCCGCGCCCAGTCTGAACCGCAGATAAGCGGGGGGTTCAGCATCGCGTCACCGCCGAATCGCTAAAAGGCTCTCCAAGGGTCGCCAATGCGCCCCGTTTGTTTTCGAAGGAGACCGAACCATGGCTATCAACACACTCAGCAAGGCCGCAATTGGTGCGGCCACCGCCGGCGCGATGCTGATGAGCGCCGCCCCCGCCGCTGCGCGCGACCGTTATGACCGCGACGGCATCAGCGCGGGCGAAATCATCGCCGGCGCCGTTGTCCTCGGCGGCTTGGCCGCGATCCTGTCGAGCGGCGACAACGACCGCTACGACGATCGCTATCGCGGCGGCTACGACGATCCGCGCTACGGCTACGGCTATGATTACAACCGCTATGGCAACAGCCGCAGCGCCGTCAGCCAGTGCGTCAGCGCGGTCGAGCGCGGCAGCCGCCGCTATGGCCGCACCGACGTGACGCAGGTGACCAGCATCGATCGCAAGCGCGACGGCTACAAGGTCAAGGGCCGCGTCGCCGTCCAGGACGGCTACGGTGGCCGCTGGGGCCGCGGCGGTTCGTACGACCGCGGCAAGTTCAGCTGCGACATCCGCTACGGCCGCGTGCAGGACGTCAAATTCTCCGGCCTGCGTTAACGCTGAAACCGGCCCCCTCGCACCCGCGAGGGGGCCTTTTTCCCGCCGGATCGGCGCTCGCGGCCGATAATCGGCCAGGCGCTATACGAATATTTACCTTCCCGCGTTACCACGCTGCCGGGACCATAATCACCGGCCGATGTGGGAATCGGGCGGCAGGAACCGGGTCGTCGATGCCAGACACTGGCAAATCGGAATTGGCAGAAGCGCGGGACGCACAGCGTCAGCCGCGCCAGTCGCGTTTGGTCAAGGCGGCGCTCGAATGCGACAGCTTCGGCCGCTTCGACGTCACGCTGCGCAACGTCTCGGCAACCGGCATCGGTGGTCAGGGGCCGCACGTGCTCACCCCGCAACAACGGCTCACCGTCTATCTGCCCGGCCATCCCCCGATGCCGGGCATCGTCCGCTGGGTCAGCGATGGCCGCTTCGGCATCGAAACCGAGGGCGAGATCCGCATCGAACAACTGCGCACCGCGCACGGCGGCACCCTGCCCTCGTCCGACAGCAACAACGCCGATTTCCGCATCGTTCCCGCGCCTAAAGTCTTCGCGCGCCGCCCGGGCCTGACGCCCGGTTTCTCCACCCCGCGCAATACCGACTGGCGGACGCGCTAGGACAGTCGGCTAAGCCTTCAGCCCGATCTCGCGCAGCCGCTCCTGCAGATAGTCGTCGGCGGTAATCGGGTCGGGATACAGGTTCGGGTGTGCGTCATCGATGCAATTCGCCAGCGTCTCGATCGGATAGTCCGATCGGAAGTGCAGAAAAAACGGCATCGAATAGCGCGCGACGCTCGCGCGCCCCGCGTCGGGATTGCGCACCCGGTGGGTGGTTGACGGCAGACGGTTGTTGGTCAGCCGCTGCAACATGTCGCCGACGTTGACCGCCATCGCGCCGGCCGGCGGGCTGACCGGCAGCCAGCTGCCGTCCTTGTCGAGGATCTCGAGCCCCGCTTCCTCGGCGCCGAGCAGCAGCGTGATCGTATTGATATCCTCATGCGCCTCGGCGCGGATGCCCTTCGCGGGGGCTTCGACCGGCGGATAGTGAAGCAGCCGCATCACGCTGTTGCCGTCGGCGACCGTGTCGTCGAAGAAATCGGGCGCGAGGCCGAGGTAGCGGGCGATGCCCGACAGCAGCTGCGCCCCGACGCGGTCGAATTCGGCGAAGAGCTTGTCATAGACGGCGCGGAAACCTGCGACCTCGGCGGGCCAGACATTGTTCGGCTGCTGCGCGGCAAGCCGGTGCCCCGCGGGCAGGTCGCGCCCGACGTGCCAGAATTCCTTGAGGTCGACCTCTTTCGCGCCCTTGGCGATCTCGGTCCCGAACGGGGTGTAACCGCGCGCGCCGCCGCCGCCCTGGATATGATAGGCGCGCTTGACGTCCTCGGGCAGCGCGAAGAAAGCCTTGGCCTTGTCCCACGCTTCGTCGATCAGCGCGGGGTCGATGCCATGATCGGTGATCATCGCGAAACCGAAGCGTTCGAACGAAGCGCCGAAATCGCGGGCGAACTGGTCGGCGGGCAGCGCCATGGAAATGGTCGGAACAGCGGCAGTCATCATATCATCCATATCGGGCGGGGCTCGCGCCTCCGCGACTCTGCCCCTGCATGTAGGGCGCCCAGCGGGACAGGGAAAGAGGCTCGCTCTTTTCAAACCGGCGACGCTTGCTAAGAGACCCCATGGCAAAACAATATTGGCTGATGAAATCCGAACCCGACGCCTATCCGTGGGAGCAGCTGGTGCGCGAAGGCACCGGCATCTGGGACGGGGTGCGCAACCACAGCGCGAAGCTCAACCTGAAGGCGATGCAGGTCGGCGACGAGGCGCTCTTCTATCACAGCAACATCGGCAAGGAATGCGTCGGGATCATGCGGATCACCGAAACCGCCTTCCCCGATCCCACCGCCGATGAAGGCGCGCCGTGGGTCGTCGTGCGCGTCGAACCCGTCCGCCCCCTCGCGCATCCGGTGACGCTGGCGGCGATCAAGGCCGATCCGAAGCTCGCCGACATGGACCTGATCCGCCAGTCGCGCCTGTCGGTCGGGCGCGTGACGCCCGCCGAGTGGAAGCATATTCTCCAGAAATCGGAAAAGCCCGCGGGCTGATTATTTGCCCAGCTTCTTTTGCATATGCTGGGTCACCGACGGGTGCATCGGGTTCATGAACTCGCAGCCGCAATTGGTGCCGTCGACGCGCCGCACGACCGCTTCGAGCAGTTGCAGCCCCGGCAGGTTGACCCACAGCCGGGTGCCGACCGCGGGGGGCGAATAGGAAAAGAAGCGGAAACCGGTTGCCGACAGATCGAACAGGTCAACGTCGAACGGGTTCATGCCCGCCTCGCGCAGCCGCGCCCGCGCGCTGACGTCGGTGCGGGCGGCCCGGCGTACGTCGGGCGTCCCATCGGTCATCAGATTGTTTTTGCCGAGCACGATATGCGATCCCATCTACTTCGATTCGCACTCTTTTACCGCGCCGATGGTTACCGGGAGGTCAAGGCCGATGGTAAAATTTGCTGGTTAAGGCGGCGCGTCGCCGACCGTCATATGCTGGCTCGGATAGGGGGCGACCAGCGTCGCCGCGTCGCGCCATTCGCCGCCCAGCCAGCGCCCATAATCCTCGGGCGCCACGATTACCGGCATCCCGCGCGGATCGTGGTGCGCCACCAGCCGGTTGGCGTCGGTGGCGAGGATCGCAAACCCCGGCCAATCCTCGATCTGGCGCACGATCGCGGCAAAGGCGAAGACCGGCTGCGCGGTAAGCGAAAACCAGCGCTGCCGCTTCGCCCCTTCGGGCCCCGACCACAACGCAAAGGCCGTCGCGGGCACCAGACAGCGCAGCTCGGCATGGCGCAGCGTGCCGATCCAGAACGGGCTGGCGAGGTTGCGCACGGTCGTCACCGGTCGCTCGCCCCGCGGCGGCGGCGGCACCCCCCACAAATGCGGCCGCAGCACGCGGCGCGCGCCCGGACGGCCGTCGCTGACCACCACCGGCGCCGGGCGGCCGGGCGCCACATAACCGCCGCTCCACGGGTCGTCGCCGGGCGCGGCGCCCAACGCCGCGGCGATCGCGCTCGCCGGGGCGTCGAGGCGGTAAAGCTGCGTCACATCGCGGCCCTAATCGGTCCCGCGCACCCGTCCGCGTCCGGCCTTGACGGTGCTGCGCGCCTTCTTGCTATCGACGCGGCGCGCCTTCGCGGCCTTGCTCGGCTTCGTCTTGATCCGCCGTTCGGGGCGCACCAGCGCGGCATCGACCAGCTCGTTCAGCCGCGCCCGCGCGTCCGCACGGTTCGCCTCCTGGGTACGAAAGCGGCGC
Source organism: Sphingopyxis sp. (assembly GCF_050916055.1). Classification (GTDB taxonomy): domain Bacteria; phylum Pseudomonadota; class Alphaproteobacteria; order Sphingomonadales; family Sphingomonadaceae; genus Sphingopyxis. The sequence goes on along the minus strand of NZ_CP051527.1, from coordinate 582,828 downwards.
GCCAGAATGACCAGCTCGCCCTCGGTCGTCATCCGGCTGCCCGCCAGCACCTTCAGGCGCCGGAACGCGTCGGGGTCGAGCCCCAGCGCATAGACGTCGACGCGCAGTTGGCACGCCGTCGCGACCTTGTTGACATTCTGGCCGCCGGGACCGGTGCCGGCGAGAAACTTCTCCGAAATCGCGCTTTCGGGGATCTCAGCCACGCGTCGGCTCCGCGCCCTCCGGCGCCGCAAAGCCCAGCGCGATAAAGCTGTCGGGGAACGGCGCCTCGGCGATTATCGACGGCTTGACGTCACGTTTCACCACCAGCCGTTCGGCGTGAAGCAAGGTGCGCGTCCGGGTACTGCCGCGCCCGTAAACCGGGTCGCCGACGAGCGCGAAACCCAGCCCTTCGAGCGCGTGGACGCGCAGCTGATGGGTGCGGCCCGTCTCGGGGCGAAAGCGCAGCAAACTCCGCTCGCCCACCACCGCCAGCCTCTCCCAATGCGAGATCGATGGCTTGCCTTTCGGATCGCCGACCATCCGCCAGCCGTCATCGGCGGTCGATACCTTGCTCAGCGGCAGGTCGATCGTGCCGCTTTCGCCTGCAGGCACGCCGTCGACGATCGCCAGATATTGCTTCTCGACCTCGCGATCCTCGAACGCGCGGGTGAACCGCCCATGCGCCTTCGGATTGCGCGCGAGTAGCAGGCAGCCCGAGGTATCGCGATCGAGCCGGTGCACCGCGAGCGGCCACCGCTTGAACCCGAATTTGAGCAGGTCGAGATGATTTTCCAGGCTGATGCTGCCGTCGCGCGGCGCATCGACCGGCAGGCCGGCAGGCTTGTCGATGACAAGGGCCTCGCCATCGAGGAACAGGACACGATCTGAAAGGAGCATGGCGCGCTATAGGCGGAGCGGGAGTTCGCCGAAAGGGTAAAGGTTGGTGCGAATATGGATGGTCCACTTTGGGGTGGAAAGCGGACGCCACTTATATTGCGGCCCTGCAAACCAAGTGCGAATATTGCTCCATGAAGAACATCTATTTTACCGACGTCGTAATAGGGGCGGCAGGAGGGTTGGGCGCATTTTCCCTCGGCCTTAGTAGGGGATGGGCCGGCGTGCTGGCGATTGCTCTTTGGCTTGTGGTCGCCGCTACCATGCACGTTTTCGGAAAGCGGAAAGATCGAAAGCCAGAATAGGTCCAATGGCAGCAACTGGTCGTTTCGCGACATTCGTCATGAAGAGAAATCCTCCCTGTCGCGCAGCGATGGGGAGGGGGACCGCTTGCGAAGCAAGTGGTGGAGGGGCCGCGACGGCGCGTCATCGCCCCTCCGTCAGCCCTGCGGGCTGCCACCTCCCCATCGCTGCGCGACAGGGAGGATCGCAGTATCAAGCCGCCTGCTGGACCGCATCGATCGATGCGGTGGCCCGGGCAATCGCGTCTTCGTCGCTCATCTGGCGGTCGGCGGCGATGATCGTCACATCGGTGATGCCGACGAAGCCCAGGACGTGGCGCAGATAGCCGCTGGCGAAATCATAGTCGCTGCCGACGGGCACCCCGCCCGATGCAACGACCAGAAACGCCTTCTTGCCCTTCAGCAGCCCTTCGGGACCGGTGTCGGTGTAGCGGAAGGTGCGGCGGGCGCGGGCGATCAGGTCGACCCACGCCTTCAACGCGGCAGGAATCGCGAAATTATACACCGGCACGCCGATGACGATGGTGTCGGCGGCTTCGAGTTCGGCGATCAGCTCATCGGACGCGGCAAGCGCGGCTTTCTGGTCGGCGCTGCGCTCGGCATCGTCGGTGAAATTGGCGCCGACCCAGGTTTCGGTCAGCAGCGCGGGCGGGCTGAGCGCCAGGTCGCGGTGCGTCACCTGGGCGCCATAGCCCTGTTCGGACAGGCGCGCGACGAGCTGCGCGGTAAGCTGGCGGGTGGTCGATCCGGCGCCGCGCGCCGACGCGTCGATATGCAGAATATGGGACATGGCTTTACTCCTTGGTTTGAACGAACACGATGGGAAGGGAGTGCCGCGCGTCCGGGGGGAACGCACGGCACCGGGTGGGCCGCCGTCAGGGAGGGGGGAGGTCGGCGGCCCGAAGGCTGTTTACAGGCTGTCCACGAGCACCAGTTCGGCGTCGTCGAGCGCCTCGACGGTGATCGTCCCGACATCGCGGAGCGCGATGCCGTCGCGGGGGTCGGCATCGGTGCCGTTGACGCGGATGCGCCCCTTGGCGGCGACCAGATAGGCGTGGCGTCCGGCCGGCAGGTCGTACGACACCGTTTCACCGGCATTCACCGTCGCCGCCGCGACCCGGGCGTCGGCGCGGATCGGCAGCGCGTCGGCATCGCCCTCGATACCGCTTGCTAGAGTCACGAACCGGCCCGACCGATCATTCTGGGGAAACTGGCGCGCGCCCCAGCCGGGGTTGCCGCCGGCCCGATCGGGGATGATCCAGATCTGGAACAGCGTGGTTTCCGAATCCTCCAGGTTGAACTCGCTGTGCGTGACGCCGGTCCCGGCGCTCATCACCTGGACATCGCCCGCCGCGGTGCGGCCGCTGTTGCCCATGGAGTCGCGATGGGTGATCGCGCCGCTGCGGACATAGGTGATGATTTCCATGTCGCGGTGCGGGTGCGGCGGAAAGCCCGCCTGCGCCGCGATGGCGTCGTCGTTCCAGACGCGCAGCGCGCCCCAGCCCATCCGGCCCTCGTCATGATAGCCGGCAAAGGAAAAATGGTGGCGGGCGTCGAGCCAGCCGTGGTCGGCGTGGCCCAGCGTGTCGAATTTGCGAATGTCGATCATGGCCTTGTCCTTTCATCTGCCACCGCGCCGGTTTCGGGGCGGGGCTGTGTTGTTGAGGTCAAGATAGCGATTGGGATCGTTTCTAAAATAGCATAGATGGAAATTGATCGTTTCCATTTTTAGAATAATACGAAAGCCCCTCCCCTTCAGGAGAGGGGTTGGGGTGGGGTCCATCGGCGCTGCGCAAGGCCGATGGACCCCACCCGCTGCGACTAGCCAGCAAGCTGGCAAGTCTCGCTGCCCTCCCCTGAAGGGGAGGGATGGAAAAGAGGATATGATGCCACTCCCCGACTATGAAGGCTGGGCCTGTTTCGCCGCGGTCGCCGACAGCGGCAGCTTCACCGCCGCCGCGACCGCGCTCGGCCTGTCGAAGGCGAGCGTGTCGAAGGCGGTGACCCGGCTCGAGGGGTCGCTCGGCATCACCCTGCTCCATCGCAGCTCGCGCAGCGTCACCGTGTCGACCGCCGGCGCCGGTCTGCTGGCCAATGCGCACGCGATGGTCGCGGCGGCGACCGAGGCGACCGAGGCGGCGCGCGGCGACCGCGTCGATCTCGCCGGGCCGATCCGCCTCGCGGCGCCGATGAGTTTCGGGATCAAAGTGCTCGGGGCGCCGCTCGCCGCCTTCCTCGAGCAGCATCCCGCGGTCGAGATCGAGGTGATGCTGAGCGACGCGCGCCACGACCTCGTCGCCGAGGGCATCGACCTCGGCCTGCGCATCGCCAGCCTGGAGGATTCGAGCCTGCTGGCGCGCACCATCGCCCCGGTCGCGGCGTCGGTGATCGCCAGCCCCGCCTATCTGGCAACGCACGGGCACCCGGCCCACCCGCTCGACCTCGCGGGTCACCGGCTGATCGGCTATGGCCACCGCGAAAGGACGCTGCCGCTGAAATTCCACCGCGCCGGCGAAGAGGCGACGGTGATCCCGACCGGGCCATTGTTCGCCAACAACGGCGACATCATGATCCCGCTGCTGATCGCCGGCGGCGGCATCGCGGTGCTCCCCGATTTCATCGCCGAGGAAGCCTTGGTCGCGGGCGATGTCGTCCGCATCCTCACCGACTGGTCGCTGCCGCAATCCTTTCTTCACCTTCTTTCGCCACCATCGCGGCTGCGCCCGGCGCGGGTCATGGCGCTGTCCGACCATCTCGTCGATACCCTCAAACGCTCGTGCACCGGCGCGCCTGCCCAGCCCGCACGGTGAGATGCACTGTGACATAAAGTCCTCGCGACTCGTGGATTCCTGCGGGTTAAATCAAAATTAACCTTTTCCCTTCATTGCTTTCGTGGTTAATGTTCCGGCAGTCCCGAACAGGGGTTCCGTCGGTGGCATCGCAGGATGGTTCGGCGGACGGGTCGCGGGATCATCGTGGGAAACAATCAAGGGGTGCCCAATGCGCGTATTGCTGATCGAGGACGAGCCGACGACCGCAAAAGCGATCGACACGATGCTCACGACCGAAGGCTTCAACGTTTATACCACCGACCTGGGGGAAGAGGGTTTGGACCTGGGCAAGCTCTATGATTACGACATCATCCTGCTCGACCTGAACCTGCCCGACATGCACGGCTATGACGTGCTGAAAAAGCTCCGCACCGCCAAGGTGCAGACGCCGGTGCTGATCCTGTCGGGCATTTCGGAAATGGATTCGAAGGTGCGCTCGTTCGGCTTCGGCGCCGACGATTATGTCACCAAGCCGTTCCATCGCGACGAACTGGTCGCCCGCATCCATGCGGTCGTCCGCCGCTCGAAGGGCCACAGCCAGAGCGTCATCAAGACCGGCAAGCTGGCGGTCAATCTCGATACCAAGACGGTCGAGGTCGACACCACCCGCGTGCATCTGACCGGCAAGGAATATCAGATGCTCGAGCTGCTTTCGCTGCGCAAGGGCACGACGCTGACCAAGGAAATGTTCCTGAACCACCTCTATGGCGGCATGGACGAGCCCGAGCTCAAGATCATCGACGTCTTCATCTGCAAGCTGCGCAAGAAACTCGCGCTGGCATGCGAAGGCGAGAATTACATCGAAACGGTGTGGGGCCGCGGCTATGTGCTGCGCGACATCGACGACGAGGGCAATGAGGTGCGCCGCGTCGCCTGACGCCCGCCACCGATCGACAAGTCAAACGGGGGACCCGGCGCGGAGCGATCCGCGCCGGTTTTCGTTTGGGGTCCCGCCGCGTGGCCGTCGGCAAAAAACGTCTCACCGCGACCCAACGCGCCCGCACCCGCGGAAAGGCGGGACTTTGCCGCCGCACGGGGGGTGACGACGCGACGAGGCGAATCAAAATATCGACGAACCGAGTCCCTAATCCGTCATTTACCGTCTTGCATCGCAGCGCCGACGTGGCACTATAGATGGTGGGTCGACCACGGGGGCACCCCAAGAATTAGTATCGGGCCAGAATCGGCGGATTTCCGTCGCCCACCGCATGTGGGCACGGGAAGGAGCCTTTTGCGCCGAAAATTATGTGCCCCGACCGACCCAATAGATGCTAGGCTGGGGCTTCGTCCCGAGTCGAACAAGACAGGAACATTTGCGCCGCGGCGCAGTGGCAATCGGGGACGAGCAAGATGGATTTTCGGGAAACGGAACGGGTGGAGACGAGCGACGTGGCGACGATGGAACTGACGAAGAATGACGCGCCGGCGACCGGCGAATCGCAGCCCGATTCGGCCGCGCCCGCCAAGCTCAATGACAGCAGCGAGGCCAAGGTCCACGCGCGCCGCTTCGACATCGTCACCGACAAAAGCCGCGACGCACTGCTCACCGATTTCGGCAAGGAAACGCTCGAGGATCGCTACCTGCTCCCCGGCGAATCATACCAGGATCTCTTCGCCCGCGTCGCCAGCGCCTATGCCGACGATCAGGACCATGCCCAGCGGCTCTACGATTATATCTCGAAGCTGTGGTTCATGCCCGCCACCCCCGTGCTCTCGAACGGCGGCACCGGCCGCGGCCTGCCGATCAGCTGCTATCTGAACTCGGTCCCCGACAGCCTCGAAGGCATTGTCGAGACGTGGAACGAGAATGTCTGGCTCGCCAGCCGCGGCGGCGGCATCGGCACCTATTGGGGTAGCGTGCGCGGCATCGGCGAACCCGTCGGCCTCAACGGCAAGACCAGTGGCATCATCCCCTTCGTCCGCGTGATGGACAGCCTGACCCTCGCGATCAGCCAGGGCAGCCTGCGCCGCGGCTCGGCCGCCTGCTATCTCGACATCAGCCACCCGGAGATCGAGGAGTTCCTCGAAATCCGCAAGCCGTCGGGCGACTTCAACCGCAAGGCATTGAACCTCCACCACGGCGTGTTGATCACCGACGAGTTCATGGAAGCGGTGCGCGACGGCCGCGAATTCAACCTGCGCAGCCCCAAGGACCAGAGCGTCCGCGGCGCCGTCGATGCGCGCTCGCTGTTCCAGAAGCTCGTCGAAACCCGCCTCGCGACCGGCGAGCCCTACATCATCTTCATCGACCAGGTGAACCGCATGATGCCCAAGCATCACCGCGACCTGGGGCTGAAGGTCACCACCTCGAACCTGTGCAGCGAAATCACCCTGCCCACCGGCCGCGACCATCTCGGCAACGATCGCACCGCGGTCTGCTGCCTCTCGTCGCTCAACCTCGAAACCTGGGACGAGTGGAACGGCGACAAATTGTTCATCGAGGACGTCATGCGCATGCTCGACAACGTCCTGCAGGATTATATCGACCGCGCCCCGCCCGAAATGGCGCGCGCCAAATATAGCGCCAGCCGCGAACGCTCGGTCGGCCTCGGCGTGATGGGCTTCCACAGCTTCCTCCAGGCGCGCGGCCTGCCGTTCGAAGGCGCGATGGCGAAATCGTCGAACCTGCGCGTCTTCAAGCATATCCGCGCGCAGGTCGATCAGGCGTCGATGCTGCTCGCCAACGAGCGCGGCCCCTGCCCCGACGCCGCCGATCAGGGGGTGATGGAGCGCTTCAGCTGCAAGATGGCGATCGCGCCGACCGCGTCGATTTCGATCATCTGCGGCGGCACCAGCGCGTGCATCGAGCCGATCCCCGCGAACATCTACACCCACAAGACGCTCTCGGGCAGCTTCTCGATCCGCAACCCGCACTTGGAGGCGCTGCTCGTCGACAAGGCGAAGAACAGCGACAATATCTGGAACTCGATTCTGGAAAAGGGCGGCAGCGTCCAGCACCTCGACTTCCTGACCACGGACGAAAAGGATTGCTTCAAGACCAGCTTCGAGATCGACCAGCGCTGGCTGCTCGAACTCGCCGCCGACCGCACCCCGTACATCGATCAGGCCGCGTCGCTGAACCTGTTCATCCCCGCCGACGTCGAGAAATGGGACCTGCTCATGCTCCACTACCGCGCGTGGGAACTCGGCATCAAATCGCTCTATTACCTCCGCTCGAAATCGGTCCAGCGCGCCGGCTTCGCGGGCGGGGTAGAGGCCGACAACACCTCGGAAGCCCCGGTCTACGACCTGCAGACCACCGATTACGACGAGTGTCTGGCTTGCCAGTGAGGATCGGCCGATGAACAAGAATGCCGGGTGCACCCTGGCGGCCATCGGCGCGGCGGCCGTCCTGCTGCTGGTCGTGCTGATCGGATATCCCCAATACCGCGTCTATTCGCAGCGGCTGTCCGGCGAAGCGGCCTTGGCCGAAGCGCAATCGTCGCGGCAGGTCGCGATCCTCGAGGCGCGTGCCAAGAAGGAAAGCGCGATCTCGCTCGCCGAGGCCGAGGTCATCCGTGCGAAGGGTGCGGCCGAAGCGAACGCGATCCTGCAGAACAGCCTCGGCGGCCCCGAAGGCTATCTGCGCTACCTGCAAATCCAGGCGCTCGAATCGTCGCGCGCCTCGCTGATCTATGTTCCGACCGAGGGCGGCCTTCCCGTTACCGAAGCTCGCCGCCTCGCCCCGCAATAACCGCCTGTTTCCAAGGAAGTCCGCCATGCCCCTTCTAGAATCCCGCAACACCTACAAGCCCTTCGAATATCCCTGGGCGTTCGATTTCTGGAAGCGCCAGCAGCAGATCCACTGGGTGCCCGAGGAAGTGCCGCTGGGCGAGGATTGCCGCGACTGGGCGCAAAAGATCAGCGACCATGAACGCAATCTGCTCACCCAGATTTTCCGCTTCTTCACCCAGGCCGATATCGAGGTGCAGGATTGCTACCACGACAAATATGGCCGCGTGTTCAAGCCGACCGAAATCAAGATGATGCTGACCGCGTTCAGCAACATGGAAACCGTGCATATCGCGGCGTACAGCCACTTGCTCGACACCATCGGCATGCCCGAAAGCGAATATGGCATGTTCCTCGAATATGACGAGATGCGCGCCAAGCACGACTATATGCAGCAGTTCGGCGTCGATAACGACGAGGATATCGCGCGCACCCTCGCGATGTTCGGCGGCTTTACCGAGGGGCTTCAGCTCTTCGCCAGCTTCGCGATGCTGATGAACTTCCCGCGCTTCAACAAGATGAAGGGCATGGGCCAGATCGTCAGCTGGTCGATCCGCGACGAAAGCCTGCATTGCGAGGGCATCATCAAGCTGTTCCACACCTTCACCAAGGAACGCGACTGCCTGACCAAGGCGGTGAAGGAAGACATCATCGACACCTGCCAGAAAACCGTGCGGCTGGAGGATGCGTTCATCGACCTCGCGTTCGAACAGGGCCCCGTTCCCGGCATGACGCCGAAGGAAATCAAACGCTACATCCGCTACATCGCCGACTGGCGCCTCGGCCAGCTGGGGTTCCAGCCGATCTACATGATCGACGAACACCCCCTCCCCTGGCTCGCCCCGCTCCTGAACGGCGTCGAGCACGCCAACTTCTTCGAAACCCGCGCCACCGAATACAGCAAGGGCGCGACCCGCGGCGAATGGAACAACGTCTGGTCCAGCTTCGACAACCGCAAGAAAGCCAAAGCCAACGACGACCTCGCCCCCACGATCGCCGCCGAAACAGACGGCGAGGACATGTTCGCGAAAGCGGGGATCGCCGCCGAGTAAGAACGCCAAAACCCCTCCCGCAAGCGGGAGGGGCAGCGAGACTTGCCAGCTTGCTGGTTAGTCGCAGCGGGGTGGGCAGGACGCCGACACGTTCGGCTTTCGAGCAACGTGATACTGGAGCAACGCAAGCAGATCGGAAGGGCGCAGAATGAGCATTTCTCCTGAACCCGTCGCGGTTCGCTTCGACGACGACAGCTTCTGGGTCGATCTGGAGGACGGCCGCACCCTCGGCATTCCGCTCGAGTGGTTCCCGCGCCTTCTCCACGCCACCCCCGCCCAACGCAAAGCCGTGTCGCTCAGCCCAGCCGGCCTGCATTGGGAAGACATCGACGAAGACATCTCGATCGCCGGCCTGATCGCAGGCCGCGGCGACCAGACCCGCAACCGGAAAGAAGCCGTATGACCGACAAACAGAAACTCATCATCCTCAGCCAGCCACAGCGCTCGACGCTCGAAGGCCTGTCGAACCGCCGCCCCCAACTCCCCACCGACCCGATCCGCGACGAACTCGTCACGCTGGGGCTGGTGGTGAAACAGGGCGCCAAATGGGCGCTGACCCCACAGGGCAAGAAGGTGCTGGCGGCGAGCTCGAACCGGCGGAACGCGGGCGGGTTTTCGGTTTGAACAAATAGAAATTTGGATTAGCGCTACATCGCGTTCCCGAGACTGGAAAAAATGTGGGCATAATTCATTCTATATGGGCGTTCTTGAAATCCTTCGTCCATTCGTTGGCCTTGATCTCGAAAAATAGCCAAAAACCTCAAGCTCTTACCATTAACATCAGTGGGATGGGAGCCGACGCTGTTGCAGAACGCTTGTTGAGGGCGAATTATTTGCCGCGACAACGAACTAATTTCGATGAACTTCCACCAGTTTTTGATTCGACCACATTCTCCCTTGACGTCGCTAAGAAATTTAAGGGCCTTAACGAAACCAATCCAAAATATGGTCACGATGCCGTCACCCTAACGCTAACCCGCGCGGACGGTCATTTGCGACAATCTGCAATTCCCCACCCGGCAGCTTATGCAAACTTGGTACTCACTATCAGGGAAAATTGGGGGAATATCTATCCAAGAGTCTCCTCCGGAAATAGCTACGTAAAGCCGCGACCGCACAAAGATGGTCGTATAATAGTAATGAACTATCAGAACTGGATTGTTAGGTCTCTCGGTGGTCTACGTCGCAGGATGTCAAATCATTTTCTCGTTCAAGCAGACGTCGCGAACTTTTTCCCAAGTATATATACTCACTCCATTGCATGGGCACTTGTTGGGATAAAAGACGCCAAAGCCTCTGATAATAACCAATGGTTTGATAAAATTGATCAATCATTTCAACGATGCAAAAGGAAAGAAACAAATGGGGTAGCAATTGGTCCAGCTACCTCAAACATAGCTGCCGAAATAATAATGTCAAAAATAGATGATTCTCTTACCAAGAAAGGCTTCAATTTTTATAGGTATATTGATGACTTCACATGCTTTACGCCGACGAGATCGGAGGCAGAAAAGTTTATAAATACACTTAGACGGGAACTTGACCGATACAAACTTGTCCTCAATGCGAAGAAGACAAAAATACATCCTCTCCCTCGTCACAATAACGATGAGTGGCTTTATCATATCAAACAAGTTGCGAAATTACTACCAAACCGCCCAAGACCAAGTCAAGTTGTTGATTTTATTGATTCCATGGTAGAAATTTCCGAAAGATACGGAAATAGATCGGCTTATAAGTACGGTTTTGCTATTCTATCAAACCGGTATTTAGGGAAATATTCCAAGCAAGCAGCCTTGTCTGGATGCATAAGCTTGTGCTTCCAAGTCCCAAATCTACATTCTTCGATTCGATACTTTGAAATTTCGCTATCGGAATTCAAGAAACTGAATATTGACCGATGCCTCGTTGAGCTTCTTCACGATGCGGCCCTAAATCGCAGAACCGATGCGATGTGTTGGTATATGTACTATTGTAACCATTATGGGATAGAAATACCTGGATCTATCTCAGCAATGATTATCAAATCCAGAGACTGCCTAAGCCTACTACTTCTACACTGCTATTCTATTGGTGAAACAAGGAAGCAGATAGAAGAATTTGCTAGGAAATCATGCGCGACAAAAGATGCCCACGATCGCCATCAGTATTGGATGCTGAATTTTGAATTGTATAGAATAAAGTATATTAGCAAAGTTAGAGATGACAAACAGCAGTTCGACATGATGGCTGCCGAAGGAGTTCATTTCTGCACGGCGTGATCGCTGGAATTACATTGCGGTTACGGTGACAGTTTCCGACGCCACATGGATCTCGGATCAAGTCCGGCAAGAAGATGCGCGGGGAAGCATCCGGTTTGGCTAGATTGGTCACCCGCAGACGAGGCCCGTGACTTGTCCGCCTTGATCCGGGGTCCATCGCCGCCCTAGCCTCCACCCCATGCATGCCGACTTCCAGCCCTGCGACACTATCACCGCCAGCGCGCGGTACGGCACACTCTACTCCAGCGTCACCTCGCACCTGATCCAGCGCATCTGCCAGCACCAGGGCGGCAGCTTCGATGGCTTCACCAAACGCTACGGCGTCAAAACGCTCGTCTGGTTCGAACGCGCCGGGACGATGCACGCCGCCATCACGCGCGAAAAGCAAATCAAGAACTGGCAGCGCAAGTGGAAGATCGAGCTGATCGAGGCGGCGAACCCCGACTGGCGCGATCTGGCCGAGGAACTGGGGTTGCCGCGGTTGGGCGGATAATGCCCACCCTCCGCTATCCCGCGCGACCCCCGCATTCGTCATCCCGGACTTGATCCGGGATCCATAGCGGCGAGGGCGGAATGGATGCCGGATCGAGTCCGGCATGACGAACGAGGGGTAGCACCCACCCCCTCCGCGTCTCCGCGTCTTCGCGCGAACCCTAATCCACACGCGCCCTCACAAACCACCGCCAACCCCTAAATCCCCACACTGCCCCCTCATCCGCCCCCCTCTTCGTGGCTTCGTGGCTTCGTGCGAACCACTCCTCCCCCCGCTTCGGCGCCACGCTGAAAGTTAACGGGATTGACCGCCCCCCGATTCCCTGTTCTGCACCGCAGATGGCACGCGGGGGGCGTGCCGCTTTGGGGGGTTGCTATCATGAAATCGAAATTGCTCGCGGGCGCCATTGCGCTCGCGCTTGTCGCGCCTGCGTTCGCTCCGGTCGCGGCGCAGGATGCGCCGGTCGTTCCCGCGTCGGTCGACGCCGCGCCGATGCTCGTCGCGGTGCCTGTCGCCGCTCCGTCCGCCAACCCGACGCGCACCTTGCCCGCCAACACCGAAGTGCTGCTCAGCGTGAACGAGGAACTGTCGACCAAGAAAAATGAAGAAGGCGACACCTTCTATCTGACCGTCGTCCACAATGTCGTTCAGGACGGTTTCGTGGTGATCCCGAAAGGCGCCCGCGCCACCGGCGAAGTAACCTGGAAGACCGGCAAGGGCGCGTTCGGGAAGTCTGGCAAGATGGAAATCGAAATGCGTTACGTCGACGTCGGCGGCAATCGCATCCCGCTGATCGGCACCTTCCGCCAGGAGGGCGAAGGCAACACGGTCGCAACCGTCGCCGCCGTCGCGCTCGTGTGGGTCGCCGCACCCTTCATCACCGGCAAGACAGGCCGCATCCCGGCGGGCCGCGAACTCAGCGTCCGGACCAAGGACGAGCTGGCCTTTGCCGTCCCCGCGGGCACGCCCGCCGCGCCGCCCGCGCTGATGGCGACGATGGTCGAGCCGGCGCCGGTGGCGGCAATGCCCGCCGCCGCACCCTCGCCCGCACCCGTCGCCGTCCCGGCATCGATATCCGGGACGCCCGCGACCGGCGGCTGACAATCTGGCGGATTCCGGCGCATCAGCCGGAATCCGCCCCCACGCGTCGCCGCCACGCCGCGCGCGCGCAAATCCTATTTTTGCACCCCCACCCAAAAAAACGCTTTCCTACATGTTCCTTTTATGTTCCAAACTGGCGGATGAGCCACATCGCCCCCATCGCCGCGCCCGACGCGGCCCTCGCCCCCACCCCCCAATCCACCTCCGCGCGCGACGCGCACGGGCATGACCCCGCCGCCTACGAATGGGTGCCGGTGCTGAAAAAGCGCCGCAAGGACGGCTGGTCGCCCGACAAACAGCGCGCCTTTATCGAGGCGCTGGCCGACAGCGGATCGGTCGTCACCGCCGCGCAAACCGTCGGCATGTCCGAATCCTCCGCCTACCGCCTGCGCCGGTCCCCCGGCGCCGAAGCGTTCGACCGCGCCTGGTCGGCGGCGATCGACGCGGCGTCGAAAAAATTGCTCGACGCTGCGTTCGAACGCGCGCTGGTCGGCACCGACGAGCCGGTGTTCGACCGTGAGGGCCGCCGCATCGGCCGCCGCCTGCGCCAGAGCGACCGGCTCCTCATGTTCCTGCTGCGCGCCTATGGCCCCGATTGTTTCCGCGATGCCGCCGCCCGCCGCCGCGATCCCGCTCCCGCCGCGACCCCGGTTGCCGAGGCGCTGGTCCACCTCCACCCCGAACCCCCCGCCGCCCCCGCAGCGCTGATGGCGCCGGAGGATCTCGCCGTGGCGCTGGAGGTCGCCGATCTGTGCGACGGCGAACTGCCGCACTGGTATCGCGACGCCGCGGACGAACGCGACGCCGTCCCGGCGCCCCCCGGCAACGGCGCGAACGCGCAGGAGCGTCACGAGGCTGACCTTTCCTGAACTTTGGCGCCGCCGGGGCAGTCCCCCCGCCCCTCAATTCATCGCCGACCCGCCCGGAAAGCCGCGCAGCCCGCCGACCGCGAACAGCACCGACTGGCGCACCGCCTCCGGCCGGTCCGCCAGCAGGTACAGCTTCACCAGCTCGCGCGTCACCTCGCTGTCGTCGTCGACGACCAGCCGCAGCGACGCGATGCCCAGCTCGTTGCGCGCAATCACCACGTCGCGGATCAGCGGCAGCGGCCACGACGCGCCGCCGCTGTGCAATTTCGCCCCGTCGTGAAAGATCCAGCGCTCGCGGCGGCGCCACATGCGGTGGAAATGGTTCAGCCCGAACGCCGCCGCGGCGATCCCCGCGGTGACCAGCAGATTGCCGAACAAGATGCTGCCGACGATCTCCAGCGCGCTCGACCCGCGCGCCTGCCGCGCGATCAGGCCTGCGAGCGCCAGCGCGCACAGCAATTGCCCGATCAGCAGCGGCTTCGCCTGCAGCCGCCCCAAAATCACGATCCTGCGGTCCCAATGCTTCATCGCCGCCACCATAGCAGCGCCGCGGCGCGGCGCCAGTTGCCAGCCGCGGCGATGCGGCGCGTTCGGCTCAGCGGCAGCGCGGGTGGGTCTGGATGTCGCGGATGTCGTAAACCCGTCCGTCGGCGACCGTCATCTGGACGCACTGCCGACTCGCCCGCCGATTCCAGATCGAATAGGCGGTGTTGCCCGATTTGAAGCTGTCGACATTGGCAAAGCCGCGGCGGCGCATTTCCTCGTCGGCGCCCGCGGCGCGCGCGCCGTTCAGGTCCATGAAGGTGCCGACCTCCTGATATCCGCCGCCGCCATAATGATGCCCCAGATTGGCGTTCCGCTCGTTCACCCCGGCCTGATACCCGCTCGAATAGGCGTCCGAGCGGTCGTAATTGTGATAGGGCGCATTATACAGCCCGTCGCGATAGCCGCGGTCGAAGGTCCCGGTCTGCCGCTGGTCGTAATCCTTGTCGTCGCGGTGGTGCTTCTTGCTCGCCAGCGCGGCGATCAGCGCGATGCCCGCGACCGCGGCGACCGCGGCGCCGGCATTGTCGCCGCCGCCTCCACCCTGGTTGCAGTCCGATTTCGAGGCGTTCTCGATCGACTGATAGCGACCATCCCACGTCACGACATGTGCGCATTGCTTGCTGTCGCGGTTCCACCAGTAACCATGCTTGCGGTCGCCGTCGTGGTGCGTCTCGATGTGCGAATAGCCGCGCATCTCCAGCTGCGTCTCGCCGCCGGCGCCGCGCGCCCCGACCAGGTCCTGCAACCCCGCCGTCTGCTTCGCCGCCGCGGGCGCCGCCAGCAGCGATGCCGACGCCAGCGCCGCGACCATAGATTTCGAAAAGCCGTTCATGCTCTATCCCCTGCCTGATTCAACAACGGAAACAACGGACAGCGGCGGGTTTTCGCCTGCTGCGATGGGCGCGACCGTCCGCATCATAACCGATTCGCGGGCCTGAGTCTCTTGGTCTGCATCTATCGCGGCGCGGTGCCGGGAAAGTCGGGTCCCGCGGTCACCGAAATCGCATCGCCCGGCGCGATCGGGATCACCGTGCGCCCGAACCACACATAGCGCGCGGTCGGCTTCGTCAGGTCATCGTCGTACCGCGCCGCGACGCCCCGCGGATCATAGCCCATCCAGATCAGCGTCGCGGGGAATATCTGGCTCGCCGAATGCCCCTCGCGCGGCGCCGCGGCATAGCGCGCCGCGAGCCGCTGGGGGAGGAACGTCAGCAACGGCACCCGAAACTCGTCCGCCGCCGCATCGCGGCTGCAATGCGGCAAGGCGCCGGGCGCCAGATTCTGGCCATGGTCCGACGTATAGACGATCGCCACCCGCTCGCGATCGACTCCCGCCAGCAGGCGCGCGAAAAAGTCGCGCTTCGACCAGGTGAGCGCCGTGTCATATTGCAACGCGACCGGGCTGTCCGCCGCGATCGCCCCCGCCGGATAATGGTCGCGATACTGGAAATGCACCCCGCGCAGGACCGCGAAGGTAAAGGTCCGCCCCGTCCCCCGCATCCGGCGGTTCAGCGCTTCGGCGATCCGCAAGTCGGTGTCGATCCCGCCCGCCATCGGTCGATAGGCGTCGATCAGCGCGCGTTCGGGGGGCAGCATCAAATTCTGCGGCGCCCCTGCGGTCTGCCCCTCGATCATCATCGAGCGATAGCCCGCGGCGCGCGCATAGCCCCAGATCGACGGGGTCCGGCGCAGGTCCGTCGCGGGCGACACGCGGCGGACATCGACCCCCGATCGCAGCGCCACCTGCGCCGGCGCGCTGCAATGTCCCATCGCCGCCGCGACCCCGAAATCGAGGTGCGGCGTATCGGCCAGCCGCGGCGCGATCAGCCGCTCGAACGGCGCCGCGGCGACGCTTTCGTCGATCAGCCACACGATATGCCGCGGCGTCGCGGCGCCCGCCGCGGGTTTCAGCGCCGGCGCAGCGCGCGCCGGCGGCGCGGGCGCCGTCGCGAGGTCCCAGCCCAATCCGTAGAGGCTCCGCTCGGCGCCCTCGGGCCAGACCTCGGCATGGCGATAAACGATGCCCGGCACCACGAGCAGCACGACCAGCGTCGCCCCGATCGCCGCGTTCCACGGCAGGCGCCGATGACGCCGTGCCAAGCCGCGCGCGAGCACGAACAGCGAAAGCGCTGCCACGACCTGCACACCCACGAGCGCAAAGGCCCCCGCAAACTGCCCCGCAGCATGCGGGGCCTGCCGCATCTCGGCCAGCATCCACGCCAGCGTCCCGCCGTCCACGAGTTCGGGGATGATCTGCGTATAGCCGATGTTGACGAGGATCGAGGCGCCCGCGAGCACGATCAGCGGCACTGCCCAGCGCCGCGGCACCAGGACAAGCGCCGCGAACAGCACCAGCGCCTGAAATGCCATGAACGCCAGCGCGATCGCCGCGCCATCGCCGTCGCCCGCGGCAAAGCGATACGCGACCCCGTGGACCAGCTGGAACCGGTTGGCGATGCCATAACCCAGCGCGAACAGCAGCAGCGCGGCGGCGGCCGCCGGCCACCCTGCGCGGCGCAGCGGCGCCCTCAGATCATCTCCATCCTGTGCCATATCGGCCGCAAGCTAGCGACAACGCGTTGAAAAAGCGCGAACGCGCTCGCGCCAAGGGAAAGGCCCGCCCCGCGACAGCCGGACGGGCCAGTATCCATGCCGCGGCGCCACATTGCGCCAGCGGCTCGCTGCTGATCGTCTCGCCTGCGCTGCTATTCGGCCTCTTCGAACAGATCGACCGCATTGGCGGCGGTCGCCGACAGGCGCACCGTGTCGCCATCGACCGATGCGACCAGCCCGGCGGGCAGGTAATGATGCTTGGCACCCTGGCCGTCCTCGGACTGCGGGCTGTCGGATTTGCTCAGCTTGATCCGTTCGCCGTCGAGGTGATCGACGGTCCCGACATGGACGCCGTCGGCACCGATGATGGTCATATGTTCCTTTATCGCGCTATGGTCATGCTCGGCCATCGTCTGTCTCCTTGTCGCCGCGCGGCCGATCCCGCACGGGTATGGCAGTCATACGCGCCGCAGCGCACTTGGCTCCCGCAGTCTGACGAGCCGGGAGAACGGTGCGGCGCTTTTCAAGCGTGGCGCGCCGCGCTAGCCTCGCGTCATGCCCCGCATCCTCGCCATCGCGCTCTCGCTCGCCGCCATGCCGCTTCCCGCTGCGGCCTGTTCGGTCGCCCCCGGCTACCGCGTCCCGACCAATATGGAACTGGTCGCGGGCGCCGACCTCATCCTCCTCGCAACGGTTTCCGAATCGGATCGCGATCCCGGCGGCGCGGTCCGCCTCCTCCCCGTCGCCGCGCTCAAGGGCGCGGTGCCGACGGAACCGATCGAGCTGCCCGCGGGACTCGCGACCGATACCACGCTCGAACTCAGCAATCCCTACGAACTGCAGGAAGCGCACCCGCAAAGCCTGTCGGGCGCCTGCTACCGCTATGTCTTCCCGCGCGGATCGCGAATGCTCTTTTTCCTCGCCCGGCATGACGGCGCATGGCGTCAGGCGGGCGGCCCGTTCAGCCGCTGGGCCGAGGATGTGCTCACCGACGATGCGCCGTGGCTGCAGCTGACACGCTTCTATCTGGAGGTGCAGGCGCTGCCCGAAAGCGAGCGGGCCGCGGCGCTCAAGGCGCGCCGCGCCGAATGGGCCGAACGCACCGACGATCCGGTCGCGCAGTTGCTCGCCGCCGACGTCGGTCGCCAGCTCGCAGGCCCCAACCCGCCACTGCGCGAAGAACTGCCGCCGGCGCCGCCCAGCACCGGTCACCGCGGATCCTAAAATCACGACCCTAGCTTGGCGCTAGCACCAGGGCTGCCGCGCGCCTCCCCACCGCCGCGCCAACCCTTCATCGATCAGCGCATCGCCAACGCTCGTCCCGCCACGCGTCACGATCCGCAGTTTGCGATCGTAGCGATCGGTGTCGCGATCGATCGTTTGCAGCGTGAACCCGCCCGCGTTCAGCCATTGCTGCAGGCGATTGGTCGCGGCCGCTCCCAATGCCGCCTCCGCTGGGCATCGCGCCGGGTGGGTCTCGGGCGTATCGATGTCGGCGATGCGATATTTCTCGCCGGCGAACCAGAATGTGTCGCCATCGACGACGCAGTGACGCCCGCCGCCGCTGTGGCACAGGCCGAAGCGCGCGCTGAACGAGTCGCCCCCGGTCGCCGCCGGCGCGGCATAATCGGCCGACGCGCTGGATACGACACGGATCGGCACCGCATCCGCGCCCGGAAAACCGGCGTCGGTCGGGGCATATTGCAACGCGGCCAGCGTCGCGACGAAGCCCAGCGCCATGATCGGCGTCACCCAGCGGATCGCGCCGACGCCTCCCGTTGATCGTGCCGGAGGGCGCTGCGAACGCCGCCGCCGCTGACGGCGATGGGCGGAGAGGAAATCGGGGCCGGCCATCGTCGGACCCTGCCAGCCCGGGCTTAGCAAAATCTCAACGATCCGGGTCCGTTATGGCCTCCGTGTCAGGGTAACGCGTCCACTGCGGCATCGAATCCGATCAGGGCGCACCGCGCGGCGCGTCGTCTTCGACACCGCCGGGACCCAGTTCGCCATCCTCGTCGTCATCGCTGCGCTCGCCGCGAAAGGCGTCCATGTCGATCCGACCCGATCGCGTCATCTGCCGCATATGGTCGACCAGGTCTTGCGCATCGTCGCCCTCGCCGTTCGACGGAGACTTGTCGCTGTCTTCCTGCAGGCGGCTGTGCCGCGCGGCGTCGGCGACGTCCTGCGCCTGTGCCTCCTCGTCCTGCTGTTCGCGGTTGACGGTTTCGGGTGCAGCATCGTCGTCGGGGTTGCGCGGCGTGTCGGCCATGTCCGGCTCCATTAAGGGGCCCGCTTGGCAGGACTGCCGATGCGGGGAGGGAATGCCGGGTCAACGTCCGCCGCGACCGCGCGGTTCCGTCGCCTTCATCAGGCTGCGGCGGCCAGCACCTTGTTTTCGATGACGCGAATGAAAACCTCGGGATCCTGCGCGCCGGGGATCATCATCCGGCCGCCAAGGATGAAGGCCGGGACGCCGGTGACATTCTGGTCGGCCCAATAGGCCTCTTCGGTCCGCACCATCTCGCCGAACTCGTCGCCGGCCAGAATCGTCGCGGCGCGCGCCGCGTCGAGCCCGACCGACGCCGCGACCTCGGCCAGCACCCCGGGGTCACCGACGTCGCGATTGTCGGTGAAGTGCGCCCGGAACAGCGCCAGCTTCAACGCCGTCTGGATGCCGGTCGCGGCTTGCTGGTCGGGGTCTTCGAGCGCGCCCGCCCAGGTCAGCAGACGATGCGCGTCGAAGCTGTTGCGCATCCGGAACCCCGGTCCGCGATTGAAGACAAAGCCGAGGTCGGCGGCGATGCCCGCCATGCGCTCGCCGTTCGATCGGCTCTGTTCGGCGGTGATCCCGTATTTGCGCCGCACATGATCGCCGGCATCTTCGCCCTCGGGCGGCATGGCGGGGTTGAGTTCGAACGGATGCCACTGGACGCGAAAATCCAGCCGGCCGGCGAAATGCGCCATGACCCGCTCGAACTTCAGCCAGCCGACGATGCACCACGGGCACATGACATCGGACACGATATCGACGCTCAGACGCGGCAGGCGCGGTTCGGACACGGCAATCCTCCTTGTTGGCACGTGCCGCCCCGCCGCTGTCAGTCGGCCGATCGGCGATCCTCGCCCGAACGCCGGTCGCCCTTGCGGCGTTCGGGTCCCTTATAGTCGGGATCATCGGCCGTGCGTCGGTCGTCCGACCGCCGGTCAGGCCGGTCCCGCTTGTCCTCTCCGGATGTCATAGGCTTCCTCTTCCACTGCCAACGGAAACAAGAAGCGACCCGGAAGGCAGTTACTCACAACATCGTCGCAAACACAACCGGCAGGAATTCAGGGTAGCGAGACGCCTCGACTCAAAGCACCGGCCGATCTTCGACCACGCCATCGACAGTAGCGGCGGCCGGGCGCGACAATATCCACCAGCTCCCGACCATCAGTGCGACCGACAGCGCCTCGATGATCATCGCTTGGACGATGCTGCCGTTGACCAGATCGCCCATCGCCGCGCCGAACAGCCGGCCGGCCAGCGCGGTGCCGTAGAGGGCGGCAGGGACCAGCAGCGCCCGCGTCCATCCCGGCACCAGCGCGCCGAGCGCCGCCGCGCCGGCTGCGACGAGGAAAAAGGCCGACAGGTCGGCGCGCAACGTGTTGGTCGCGGCGCCCGCAACGACGATCTGGAAGGTCTCGCTATAGCTTGCGGGATCGAGCAGACCCCGCGCGCCGACAATGACGAAAAAGACGGCCCACAGCAGGACCGCGCCGCGCAAAACCCAGTTGATCATATCCGTCTCCCTTGTTGCCGCCAAGGCTGGAGCATCGGGACGGAAACTTCAATCTATTCCGCGCGCTGATCGTCAGGCATCGGCCGCGAACGTCGCCTCGATCCACCCGCCGCCCAGCACGCGGCTTTCGTCACCCGCATCGTACAGCACCGCCGCCTGCCCCGGCGCGACACCATATTCGGGGGTGGCGAAGATCAGCCGGTCACCGTCCACGCGCGCTGCCACCGGGCGCGCCATGCTGCGCACCTTGGCCAGCACGGAGCGGCCATCGACATCGCCCAGCCAGTTCGCCTCGCCCAGCCGCGCCGCCGCCACCGCGAGCGCGCGCCGCGGCCCGACCACGACGCGCTTCGCTTCGGCTTCCAGCCGCACGACGTACAGCGGCTCGGCCTGCCCGCCGATCTCGATGCCGCGGCGCTGACCGACCGTATAATGGATCAGCCCCTTGTGCGCGCCGAGCACCGTGCCGTCGACATGGACGATGTCGCCCCGGTCGTCGGCCTCGGGACGCAGCTTGCGCACCAGCGTCGCATAATCGCCGTCGGGGACGAAACAAATGTCCTGGCTGTCGGGCTTGGCGGCGACCCCCAGTCCCAGCTCGCGGGCGATCTCGCGCACCACGCTCTTTTCCATGCCGCCGAGCGGGAAGCGAAGGAAATCGAGCTGCTGCTGTGTGGTGGCGAACAGGAAATAACTCTGGTCGCGCGCCGGATCGACCGCGCGGTGCAGCTCGGCGCCGCCGGGCCCCATCGCGCGGCGGACATAATGGCCGGTCGCGAGGCAATCGGCCCCCAGCTCCTTCGCCAGCGCGAACAGGTCGGTGAATTTCACCCCCATGTTGCAACGCACGCACGGGATCGGCGTCCGGCCCGCCAGATATTCGTCGGCGAACTGGTCGATCACCGTGTCGCGAAAGCGGCTTTCATGATCATAGACATGATGCGCAAAACCCAATCGGTCGGCGACCGCGCGCGCATCGCGAATATCCTGGCCCGCGCAGCAGGCGCCGACGCGCTTGGCCTTGGTGCCGTGATCATAAAGCTGCAGCGTCACGCCGATCACCTCGGCACCCGATCGCGCCGCGAGCGCCGCGACCACGCTCGAATCGACTCCGCCCGACATCGCGACGACGATTCGCCGGTCCTTCATCGGTCCGGCAAGCTGAAAGTCGGCCTGGGCAATCCCGGCGGGGGAGGAAATCAGCGTGGCCATGATCGCCGTCATCTAGGGACGACTCTGCGAAAATGCCAGCTTTTCGGCGCCGCCTGTCAAGATATTGACGCGGGTTAAGCTTCGCTAACGAGGCATGAAATGGGCATTTACGGGACCTTAGGCGGTCGGGACTAGACAGGATGCATGAACCTCGCCCCATCCGATCTTCCGCGCCTTGCCGGCGCCGCCAGCCTGTCGAAGCCCGGCTTCGACATTATTTCGGCGGTCTCCGGTGCGCGTCAGGCCGCGCTGCCGACCGCGCACCTCCTGCGCGAGCGGGCGAATCGCCGCGCGCATCTGGTGACGCTTAAGATGTTGCGCGCGATGATGAGCGGCGCCGTCGTCGATCGGCCGCAGGACGCGACGATTCCGGTCCGTTTTCTCAATCTGTCGGACACCGCGACCGGCTCGCCCGAAACTATGAACAGCCTGTTTACCAGAGGGTTTCAGCCGATGTTGAATCCCTTGCATATAGACCCGTCGTCGTCGGCCCACCCCCTGGCCGGTGAAGCAATGGAATGATTATGATCGAGAACCAGAAAATCCGGCCTGCCCAGGTCATCGGTCCGCTCGGCGAGCCGCTCACGCTGGACTCGCTGCCGCCGCCGACCACGACCCGCTGGGTCGTCCGCCGCAAGGCCGAGGTCGTCGCCGCGGTCAACGGCGGGCTGCTGTCGGTGGATGAAGCGTGCGAGCGCTACAGCCTGACGCTCGAGGAATTTGCCAGCTGGCAGCGCTCGATCGACCGCAGCGGCATGCCCGGCTTGCGCGTCACGCGCATCCAGCATTACCGCGACCTCTATGAGCGCCAGCAGCGCTTCTAACGGCGCCGCGCAGCATCGAAGTCGCAAAGAGGGCGCCGCGGCGCCCTCTTTTTTTGGCGAAAATCCGTCCTTTGCGCGCTTCATCGCAATATATTCGGCCCCATTTCGAATAGTTTGCACAAATGTTGCAACCGACTCCACCGCACCGCGTTATGACCGGGAGTCAAATAGGAGGTCTCATTATGCGCAAGATGTTCATTACCCTCGCCGCCACTTCGGCCCTCGCTCTCGGCGCCTGCCAGAGCCCCGCAGCCGACAAGGTCGAGGATCAGGCTGAAGCCCAGGCCGACGCGATCGACGATCAGGCCGACGCCATGCCCGAAGGCGCCGCCAAGGAAGCCATGGAAAACAAGGCTGACGTCGTCGAAGAAATGGGCGAAGAAAAGGCCAATGCCATGGACGACAACGGCGAAATCGCCCCGTCGGAAACCGGCGTGGGCGACACCCAGAACAAATAAGACTGCCTCCCCTAAAGGGCAGGACGAAGGGCGTCGGATACCCATCCGGCGCCCTTTTTCATGAGCGTGGCCTTTTTCATCCTGTGACCCCTGTCACCGCCGCACCGCCGCGCCGCGCCTATCGGACATAGCGGGCCGGACGCGCTTCGGCGCTGCGCGGCAACCCACCCTTCCGCCGCCGTTCGCGACCCGCGGCGGCGGAAGGGACTATTCGCCTCCCTCCAGCGCGCGCAGCACGTCCTGCACTCCCGGCGCATCGCGGTCGGCGCGCAGCGCGGCGAGCGCCCCTTCGACGTCGAGGCAATATTCGGCGACCCCCGCCGACTCGCCGGTCCACACCGCCCCCATCGATTTGACCAGCCGCTTCGCCGCGGCGTTTTCGGACAGGATGTGGACGTCGAGTTCGACCAGCCCCGCCGCCCGGCAATCGACCAGCAGCGCCGCTGCCATCATCCGCGCCAGACCGCGCCCCTGGAATTCGTCGATCACCGCGACCGAAAATTCGCCCACCGGCCCGCCGCCGCGGTGGCGCACCGCATGCACCGCGCCGATCGCCGGCCAGCCCGGACATTCGCTGCAGATCGCCCCCCAGGCGATATGGTCGTGCCCGTCGACATCGACCAGCCGCTCGATCACCGCGGGCGGCAGTTCGCGCGCCGGCGAGAAAAAGCGCAGGTAGCGCGACTCGGCAGACAGCCGCGCAATCCCGTCGCGCAGCAATTCCTCGTCGTCGGGGGTGATCGTGCGCAGCCACACCGCGGTGCCGTCGTTGAGCGTGCTGTGCACCGCGATCTCGTCGATCCGCCGCGGCCGCGCCCCCGTGTGCCTGCCCGCCTGCCCGCCTGCGTCCTCGCCGTCCGCCCCGCCCATCGCGCGTCTCCCGTCGCCGCACGATAGGCACGACCGGCGACGCTGGCAATCGCGCCCCCATTCGCCCCCCACCCCGCCCGCGAAAAAAATCCTTTCCTACATAGTTCCAATATGGTTCGTTAGCGGAGTTCCATGAACCAGAAGCGAGACTCAGCGATGAAACAGGAAATCCTCCCGCCCCTCCCCGCCCCGCTCGACAGCGCCAACGGCCTCGATCCCGACGAGCTGGCGCCCGAACTCGAATTCACCCCCGCCCCCCAACACAGCAAGCGCTGGACCGGCATCAACGCCCAGAAACAGCGCATCTTCATCGCCCAGCTCGCCGCGACCGGCGCCGTCAGCATGGCGGCCAAGGCGATCGGCCACAGCACGTCGGCGCTCTACCAGCTGCGCAAACGCGACGGCGCCGACAGCTTCGCCGCCGCGTGGGACCGCGCGGTCGAAATGGGCGCGCGCCGCGTCGCCGACCTGCTCATGGAATATGCCATCTATGGCGTGCCCGAAACGATCTCGAAGCGGGGAGAGGTCATCCTCGAACGCCGCCGTCCCCACATCCGCGCGATGCAGCATATCGCCGCCAGCCGCTTTCCGGAGAATTTCGCCGGCGTCGATCCCGTCGACGGCCGCCCGGCCAGCGCGATCCCGCACGCGATCCACCGCCTGCGCGAGAAATGGCGCCTCGAGTGGGATGTCGAGCGTCAGGCCGCCATGTTCGAGCATAACCAGCGCGCCCGCCGGCAGGAAACCGAACTCGACGACCGCCTCCGCATCATCCGCACCGCCTTTCAGCGCAAGATTTCGCACGACCCGGTCAAGCGCGCCGCATGGGACATGCTCACCGGCCCCGGCACCGATTGGGACGCGGTGCGCCAGGAGGACGCCTACACCAATCCGCAAAAACACGAATGGCACATGCTGCACCCCGACATGATCGTCCCGATCAGCGCCGGCGCCGGCAATGTCGATTGGGTGGCGGAGGAAGGCGGCGACCTGGCGAACCCCGCCCCGCCCCCCGCACCCCATGTCCCCTGGACCGAGGGCGGCGAAGAGGACGAGATATGGTTCGAGCGCTACGCGGATCATATGATCGAGGGCGAGGCCGGCGAAAGCGACCTGACCGGCGACCAGGTCACCCGCGGCGACCTGCGGCTCACGGCCCACAGCCTGCGCGAACGCGCCGAGGGCTGGCAGCAATCGCGCCAACCCGTGCTCCAGCACCCCCATGACTTCCTGGCGGACAACAGCCTCCGCGGCGGCGGCACCGGCCGAGAACGCGACAGCGCAAGGCGGCGCATCGAACGCACCATCGCCGAGCTGGAACGCGAATGGAACGCCGCCTATTGCGAGGCAAGCTGGGCGGCGTGGAAAGCGGGCCAGCAGGCGGCCGACACCGACAGCCAGCCACAGGCGGAAGGCGAGCCATGAGCCTGCTCGACGACGCCCAAGCCAACCGCATCGCGGCGCGCTTCGGCCGCAGGGTCGAAATCGAATGGATCCAGCCGCGCGAACCCTATGGCGGCTGGGTCTCCTACGAAGCCTTCGCGCCCGAACCGGTCCAGACCTGCCTCTCGGTCGGTCGCCTGATCCACGACGACGATTGCATCAAGGTGCTCGCCGGATCGGCAACGATCGTCGGCGACGAAGAGCGCGTGATGCTGAGCGGCGTGATCGAGATTCCGGCGCGGTGCGTGGTGCGGATTGTGCGGTTGGAGGAGCGGAGAGTTTAGTGGCCGCGAAGCGCCAGTCTGCTTTCAGGCTGACGTCTGCGAGAAGCCGACATCACCGATCGGACTACGTGACTGTAGGCTCCGGGTGCGCCGCGCCCAAGGCGCGGGCCGCAGGCAACGCTAGTTCTTGCGGATGCCCGGCATAATGATGGAACTGCTGGTGAGGGTGCCCACCGCATGGATGAGGATGAAAACCTGATAGGTCTGGGTGAATGCCTCCGCAATGCATTCGTGAGTGTGGCCGTTTCGATCCTTAAGGGAGATCATCTGCTTGCCAGACATCTTCCGCCCATTGATGGGGATCATCGCGCCGACGGGATGATCGGGCGTGAAAACCAGCGGCCAATTGATCTCGCCAAATATCTCGGTGAAACGCGGCGATGAGCAATGCCGTCGAAGCGACGCCCGGAATCCATCGCCGGGATTGAGTTCCGGGGGGTTAAGCACGACGACGGTACAGGCCCGCCAGTTATGCGAGACGTACCGGCGGACCGACGAATATATGGACGCGCCATATTTTTTGCTGAGATTGACAGGCACCAGAATGCCGAAGGTCTTTTCCTCCGCTTCCTTCGTGAAGCCGTCGAGTTGGAAAACGACCTCTGATGCAAAGACGTTCGCCTCGCGATCAAAAAGATCGGCGGTCGCCGCCTCGATGGTCTGGTCGCAATCTTCCACCACGGCATAGAGATCGCGCTGCCACGCCATGAAGGCGTGACCCGTTTCGTGCAGCCGCACGAACGTCTGTTTTACGACGTGCAATGTGCGGTCGATGAAGACCAGCCGCGCTTTGGCATCGAACAGGCCAATCACCTTGCTGAGCGCCGATTTCAGCGCGCCGCTGGCTTGCCTGCGAAGTTTGAGGATGAAGCCTTCGTTGAGAACGTCTTCTTTCACTTCCTGGACGTTGGCGGCCGCCATGATGTCATCAATCGGCGTCGGAAAACGACCAAGCGCGCCTGCCAGTGACAAGGCGCGCTCGGCTTCGGATCTTACCTTTGCATATTGAGCCGGTGTCAGGCGGCTATCATCGGGCTTGATCAAGATTTTGCTTTCTGTCGGACAAAGGAAAGATATTGAAGCAGCTCCTTCTCCTCGTCCAAGGTAAGATTCTCAATAGAGAAAGTTGCCGCTCGTCCATGTTTGGCTGTATTCGAGCTTCTGGCATTCGGCGAAATATAACCAGCCCGTTCCATCAACTTCGCGTATGGTACTTTATAGACACTGGCTAACGAGTGCAGAACATTTGGTGAGGGCTTCGCTATATGGCCGTTCTCCAACTGACTTAAGTATGCATTGGACACGTCCTTTTTGGTGGCATCCTCCACTTCTCGGAGGGTTAGGCCTGTCCCCGATCTGAGGCTCTTGAGATAGATTCCCAACGCCTCGCCTTTTCGCCCTACATCAATTTCATCGCTCATCGGTCCTCCTAGCTATGGGTTGAAGGCGGAATCCGCCGTAAAAAATCATAGCCTTTTTGCTAAAAGCGTCAAGCGTGCTAAATTCTGCTTGACGTATTTAGCACGCCACGTATCCTAAGCGCGTAGGCAATAACACCTGCAACAACACGCCAGCGCATGGAGCTCATGATGGATAAAGATGAAGTGGTGGACGTCTCGGCCGATGAGGTGATTGAGGCGATCCGTGAAGAAATCTCGGACGAAATTGCAGATTTGGAGGATTACGCCCGTCGTGGCGAAGCGCCGCCTCACTGCCGGGGATACAAGATCAAGGTGAATGGCGACCCGTTCGTCGTCCATGATCGCTACATCACCGGTCGCGAAGTTCTCGAACTCGCCGGTTTGACGCCGCCGAAAGACTACACGCTGCGCGTGAAGGTCGCCGGCCAGCGTCCGCAGAAAGTCGATCTCAACGAAAAGGTCGATCTGCGCCATCCCGGTATCGAGAAGTTCAAGGCGCTGCCGCGCGATCAGACGGAGGGCTAAGGGCAATGCGTCGGCAGTTCGATTTGTTGCCCGAAGACGAGCAACTCCTCAACGATTACGGCCTGCCTTGGGAAACGGTCGTGGATGGATCCCAATGGGTTCTCATCCACGACTTCCCCACGCATGAAGGCTACAATCACAAGACCGTCATTGCGGCTATCCGGCTGAAAACGGGCTATCCCAACACCGCTTTGGATATGGTCTATTTTCATCCGGCGCTTGCCCGCACCGACGGTCGCCCGATTGGGGCGACGCAAGCGGTGCAGCAGATCGCGGGGCTTTCTTATCAGCGTTGGTCACGTCACCGCACGGCGCAAAATCCTTGGCGGCCCGCCATCGACAGCCTCGGCACGCACATCGTGTTGATCGAAGATTGGCTGCAGCGGGAGTTCGAGAAATGAACCCGCCCATCACCTTGAGCATGACGGACGATCAGCACCGTCGCCTGCACACTCATCTGTTCCCCGGCGACGGTAAGGAGGCGGTTGCCGTCCTTCTTTGCGCACGTCGGCGCGGCGATCGGCGGCATCGCCTACTTGTGCGGTACGTCGAAGAAATTCCGCACGCGCAATGTGAACGAACGGCGGTGAGCGTGACGTGGCAGACGGATGCCATCGAAGATATTCTCAACCGCGCGGAAGCCGAAGGGTTGAGCTTCATCAAGATTCATAGCCACCCCAATGGCTATCCCGCTTTTTCACCGACCGATGACAGAAGCGATGGTCTTCTGTTGCCGATGGTTCGCGACTCAACCGAGATTGATGCCCCTCATGGCAGTGCCATCATGATGCCATCGGGTGAGGTATTCGGACGCGTCCTGGTCCAAGATAAGTTGATGCCCATCGAATGCGTCAATGTCGTCGGCGATGATTTGCAGTTTTGGTATCCAGCGGGTGGCGACAAATCCATCCCGAGCTTCGCTGCGTCTCACGCGCAGATTTTCGATGAAGGCACGATTGAACGGCTACGCCGCTTGGCGGTTGCCGTAGTTGGCTGTTCGGGGACCGGAAGCCCCGTCATCGAGCAGCTTTTCCGCTTGGGCGTCGGCGAAATTGTCTTGGTCGATGACGATCATATCGAAGATCGCAACGTCAACCGCATCCTCAATTCAACGATGGACGATGCCGCGAAGAAACGCCCGAAAACGGATGTTATCGGCGATAACATCGACCGCGCCGGACTTGGCACGCGAGT
Source organism: Sphingopyxis sp. (assembly GCF_050916055.1). Lineage (GTDB taxonomy): Bacteria > Pseudomonadota > Alphaproteobacteria > Sphingomonadales > Sphingomonadaceae > Sphingopyxis. The sequence continues at coordinate 554,202 of NZ_CP051527.1, read as the reverse complement.
TATACGCGTCACCGGCAATCTCTGGTCGCCTCACGTCGTGCGCGAGGTCGCCCAATGCGATGTCGTGTTCGGCTGCATGGATACCATCGACGGGCGCTACCTGCTGAACACGCTCGCGACGTTCTACCTGCAACCCTATTTTGACATTGGCGTGCGCCTCGACGCGGTGCGCGAGGGGCCGAACAAGGGCAAGATACGGGAGGTGTGCGGCACCGTTCACTACCTGCTGCCCGGCAAGTCCAGCCTGATGACGCGCGGCCTTTTCACCATGAAGCAAGTGGCCGATGCCGGACTGCGCCGCACCGATCCGGCAGCGCACGCGCAGCAAATGAAGGACGGCTACATTGCCGGGGTCCAAGGCCACCGGCCTGCCGTCATCAGTGTAAATATGTATGCCGCGTCGCTTGCGGTGAACGAATTGCTCGCCAGACTTCACCCGTTCAGGGAGGAAGAGAACGGTGATTATGGGTCGGTTACATTCAGCTTGGCGAGCATGGAACTGATGTACGAGCGCCATAGTGAGCCATGCGAACTGCTCGAGCCACATGTGGGCAAAGGCGACATGCGGCCGTTGCTGCGGCTAACCGAACTTTCTGAAAAGCCAAAACCATGAAGTGGCTCCTGACAGCCTGGCGTTGGCTCCTTCGACCTTTTGTCGGTCGCCGCTATGGTCAGAAATCGAAGCCATACCGCACCGTTATTGTGAATGAGGCACTTCCAGCGCAGCTCGCTGCCGATACGATTTACGTCGTCGATGACGATGGCTTTTTAGAACAGGCGGCGATGCTGTGTCCGTGCGGTTGCGGGCACATACTGCATATGAACCTTCTGCCGGACGATCGGCCATGCTGGCAACTCACTCAGCACGCGGATGGCACGGCAACGCTGTACCCGTCGGTATGGCGGAAAAGGGATTGCGGTTCGCATTTCTGGTTCCGGCAAGGCCAAGTGGTTTGGTGTGCCGACGAATCTTTCAGCGACGCATACTGACGTTGCCAATTGCCAATTGCCAATCGCGCCCAAGGCTGGGGCGGCTGCCCCGAGCTCGCTGCGAATCGCCCTCCGCATGCAGCGAACGGCAGCTATCCGGCCTTCGGTTCAATGGCCGGTACGGCTTAGATTAGGCGCAAAGCTCCAGCTAAGCATCATCCCCCATCCGCAGCGCGGCGATAAACGCCTCCTGCGGGATGTTCACGTTGCCATATTCGCGCATCCGCTTTTTGCCTTCCTTCTGCTTTTCGAGCAGCTTTTTCTTGCGGGTCGCGTCGCCGCCATAGCATTTGGCGGTCACGTCCTTGCGCAGCGCGGCGATGGTTTCGCGGGCGATCACTTTCCCGCCGATCGCGGCCTGGATCGGGATCTTGAACATGTGGCGCGGGATCAGGTCTTTCAGCCGCTCGCACATGCCGCGGCCGCGGGTTTCGGCGGTGCCGCGGTGGACGATCATGCTCAGCGCGTCGACCGGCTCGTTGTTGACGAGAATGCTCATCTTGACGAGGTCGCCGGGGCGGTGGCCGATCTGGTGATAGTCGAAGCTGGCGTAACCGCGGCTGATGCTCTTCAGCCGGTCATAGAAATCGAACACCACCTCGTTGAGCGGCAGTTCATAGGTGATCTGCGCGCGGCCGCCGACATAGGTCAGGTTCTTCTGCACCCCGCGGCGGTCCTGGCACAGCTTCAGGATCGGCCCCAGATATTCGTCGGGGACATAGATCACCGCCTCGATCCACGGCTCCTCGATCTCGTCGATGCGGTTGGGGTCGGGCATGTCGGCGGGGTTGTGGAGCTCGATCTCCTTCGCCGCCTCATTCTTGGTATGGCCCAGCTTCAGCTTGTAGACCACCGACGGCGCGGTGGTGATCAGGTCGAGGTCATACTCGCGGGTCAGCCGCTCCTGAATGATCTCGAGGTGGAGCAGGCCGAGGAAGCCGCAGCGAAAGCCGAAGCCAAGCGCGGCCGAGCTTTCCATCTCGAACGAGAAGCTGGCGTCGTTGAGGCGCAGCTTCTGGATGCTCTCGCGCAATTTCTCGAAGTCGTTGGCGTCGGTCGGGAACATGCCGCAGAAGACGACGGGCTGGACTTCCTTGAACCCCGGCAGCGCCTGCGCCGCGGGCTTCTTGGCGTCGGTGACGGTGTCGCCGACGCGCGCCTGTGCGACGTCCTTGATCTGCGCGGTGATGAAGCCGATTTCGCCGGGGCCGAGCTCGGTCAGCTGCTCGATCTTGGGCGTGAAACAACCGACGCGGTCGATCAGATGGGTGGTGCCCGCCTGCATGAACTTGATCTGCTGGCCTTTTTTCAGCACCCCGTCGATCACGCGGATCAGGATAACGACGCCCAGATAGGGGTCGTACCAGCTGTCGACGAGCATCGCGACGAGCGGCGCATTCGCGTCGCCCTTCGGCGGCGGGATGCGCGTGACGATCGCCTCCAGCGCTTCCTCGATGCCGATGCCGGCCTTGGCGCTGGCGAGCACGGCGTCGTCGGCGGGCAGCCCGATGATATCCTCGATCTCGGCCTTCACCTTGTCGACGTCGGCCGCGGGCAGGTCGATCTTGTTGATAACCGGCACGATCTCATGGTCGTGCTCGATCGACTGATAGACGTTCGCCAGCGTCTGCGCCTCGACCCCCTGCGCCGCGTCGACGACGAGCAACGCGCCCTCGCACGCCGCCAGCGAACGCGACACTTCATAAGCGAAGTCGACATGGCCGGGCGTGTCCATCAGGTTGAGCTCGTACGTCTCCCCATCATGCGCCTTATACTTCAGGCGCACCGTCTGCGCCTTGATCGTGATCCCGCGCTCTTTCTCGATGTCCATATTATCAAGAACTTGCGCCGACATCTCGCGCGCGGTCAGCCCCCCGGTGAACTGGATCAACCGGTCCGCAAGCGTCGACTTGCCATGATCAATGTGAGCAATAATGCTGAAATTACGGATGTGGGACAAAGGCGTGGTCATGTGCGGCGCACTAGCAGGGGTTTGCGGCGCTGTCAGCAGCGTCTTAAGGCGACAAAAGATACGCATGTGCAGCGTGGAACTGTCTCCTTTGTCGCTTTAGCGATCCAAAGTTCAGGAAAGTTCAGCCTTGCGGCGCATGTTTTTCGCGACGCTTTTTCCGTTTCGGCCGGGTGAGGGTGCGGGTCGTGTTGGCGGCGCGCAGCCGTGGTCGGCCCCGCGATGGCGAGGACGGCGGGCGGAGATCGACAGAGTCAAAGAACGAAAGAGGAACATTGCATAGCGCGGTTATGTAGGAAAGCGGTTTTTCGCGCGAAGGCGCGGAGGCAGAAAGAAGAGGGTCTCACGCGAAGGCGTGAAGGCGCGAAGAGGTTGCGCGCCGCGATGCGCGGCGGCATGACGGGATCGGGGAGATATTCTTGAGCCAGCAACTGATTAACGAGTATCGCGCCGAACTCGACCGGCTGCGCGCCGTGTCGGGCAGCCGCCGCGAAAGCGTGCTGCGCGAGGCGTTCAAGGATTTGCTCAAGCGCTGGGGCAAGACGCACGACCTGCAATTCATCGCCGAGCATGACATCGTCACCAAGGCGATGAACCGCATCTACCTCGACGGCGCCTTACTCCACGGGCTGCGCGTACCCTTTGGCTATTGGGAGGCAAAGGACGAGAGCGACGATCTGGAAAAGGAGATCGAGGCCAAGTTCCGCAAGGGCTATCCGCGCGACAATATCATCTTCACCGACGATGCGACCGCGGTGCTGTGGCAGGATGGCGCCGAAGTCATGCGCGCCGCGATGCAGGCCGACGACGACAGCCTGCTGAAGCTGTTGGCGCGCTTTTTTGCGCATGAGCGGCAGGAAGTTGCCGATTTCAACAAGGCGGTGAAACAGTTCGCAACTGACCTGCCTGAAATTTTGAAAGCGCTGCGCGAAAGGATCGCCGAAAAGCGCGCCGCCAGCCGCGACTTCGCCGCCGCCGAGGCGGCGTTCCTGCAGCACGCGCGCGACGCGATCAATCCGATCGTCAGCGAAGAGGATGTGCAGGAAATGCTGATCCAGCATGTCCTGACCGAAGATATTTTCGCCAAGGTTTTCGACAACCCCGATTTCCACCAGCACAATAATATCGCCGCCGAACTGAAGAAGGTCGAAGATGCGCTGTTCGGGCGCGGCGAAAAGGCGCAGTTGCTGCGCGCGCTCGCGCCTTATTATTCGGGCATCGCCAGCACCGCCGCACTGATCCAGAGCCATTCCGAAAAACAGGGGTTTCTGAAGGCGCTCTACGAGGATTTCTATAAGGCATATAACAAGAAGGCCGCCGACCGGCTGGGTGTCGTCTATACGCCGGGGGAGATCGTGCGCTTCATGATCCGCAGCGCCGACTGGCTGTGCGAAAAGCATTTCGGCAAGAATCTGGAGGATCATGGCGTCGAGATCCTGGACCCCGCGACCGGCACCGGCACCTTCATCGTCGAGCTGCTGGAATATTTTCGCGGCAACCACGACAAGCTGCGCCGCAAGTACAAGGAGGAGCTGCACGCCAATGAGGTGGCGATCCTGCCCTATTATGTGGCCAATCTGAACATCGAGGCGACCTATCAGGCGATTACCGGCCAGTTCGCCGAGTTCGAAAATCTGTGCTTTGTCGACACGCTGGACAATGTCGACGGGCTGGGCATCCATTCGGGATATCAGTTCGACCTGCTCGGCAGCCTGACCGACGAAAATATCGAACGCATCAAACGCCAGAACCGCCGCAAGATCAGCGTCATCATCGGCAATCCGCCGTACAACGCGAACCAGCAGAACGAAAACGACAACAACAAGAACCGTGCCTATGCGCACATCGACGACCGGATCAAGCGGACTTATATCAAGGAAAGCACGGCCCAGAAAACCAAGCTCTATGATATGTATGCGCGCTTCTATCGTTGGGCCAGTGATCGGCTCGGCGATGAAGGATTGATTGCGTTCGTTACCAATAATGGCTTCCTAGATGCGCGTAACTATGACGGGTTCCGTAAATTGATTGCCAAAGAGTTTTGTGAAGCGTGGATCGTAGATCTAAAGGGCAATGCCCGTAATAGTGGTGAGCGTCGACAACGTGAGGGAGGGAATGTCTTTGAAGACAAGATAAAAGTAGGAGTCGCAATTACCTTTTTGGTCCGTCGTAAGACGAGGCAGCCATTTCGGATAAAATATCACAGCGTGCCGGACTATATGAAAAGCGACGAGAAGAGGGACTTTGTTGCCGAACTTCGGTTAGATCGCGCGGCTTTTCAATCGCTTACGCCCACGGAAGATGGTGCTTGGGTCGATCAAGGTGAAACAAGCTATAGTGAATATATTCCCATTGCTGATCGAAAGACCAAAATCAGGAACAGTCGTGGAACGGACCGAGCCGTCTTCCGGCTTTATTCCTTGGGGCTCGTTACAAATCGTGACGACTGGCTTTATGGGCGACCCGGCTCAGTAGCGCCGAAAGTCGAGACTTTTATCGCAGCTTATGAGAGTGAACGAAGCCGATGGCAGACAAGGCCTAAAACCATAAAAATTAACGATTTCGTCGATCGATCGATCAAGTGGACAAGTGAGTTGGAAGCTTATCTGGTCAAGGGAACTCCACTGCGATTCGAGACGCAAGCCCTGAGGCCTTCGTTGTACAGACCATATAGTAAGCTCGAGACTTATTTCGCGCCCATACTTACGCACCGACCGTATCAGCAGCCGTCAATTTTCCCATTCTCCGGCGCAGGCAACGTAGCCTTGGTTTTCGGCTTCGAAAAACGCGCAGATTTTGCAGTATTGGCGACTGACGCGATACCAAACAAAGATATGTTTATGCCTAGTGCGGCTCAGACGCTCCCTCGTTATCGCTACACCAAAGCGGGCGAGCGCCTCGATAACATCACCGATTGGGTCTTCAACAAATTTGTCGCGCATTATGGCAAGAAGGGCGTCACCAAGGACGCGATCTTTGCCTATGTCTATGCCGTCCTGCACGACCCCGTCTATCGCGAGACCTATGCGTTGAACCTGAAGCGCGAGTTTCCGCGCATCCCCTTTTATCCCGACTTCGCGCAGTGGGTCGCATGGGGCGAGGCGTTGATGGCGACGCATATCGGGTATGAGGCGGTCGAACCCTGGCCGGTGCAGCGCACCGATACGCCCAACGCCAAACGCGCCGCCGGAACGCACCCGAAACCGGCGCTGAAATCGCTGCCTGAAACGGGTGTCGTGCGGGTCGACGAGGATACACAGATCGGCGGCATCCCCGCCGAGGCGTGGCAGTACCGGCTGGGCAATCGCAGCGCGATCGACTGGGTGCTGGACCAGCACAAGGAAAAGACCCCGCGCGACCCGACGATCCGCGAGAAGTTCAACACCTATCGCTTTGCCGATTACAAGGAGAGCATGATCGACCTGCTGGCGAAGGTGGTGCGGGTGAGCGTCGATACGGTAGCGATTACCGAGGCGATGAAGGCGCTCGACCGCAGCGGGTGGGCGGAGGCGGAATAGCCGGGCTTCGCGGCTGCCTTGCTTTGCGCCTTTGCGCCTTTGCGTGAGATTATTGTGTTGGATGGGGCTTGAACCGCCGGGGAGACGCGAAACGTATGTGGCGGCGGCGCGATATTTGGCGCGCAGACGCGCGCGGTCCCCTCTCCCCGGCCCTCTCCCGCAAGGGGAGAGGGAGTCTGATCCTCCCGGTCGGGTCGCGATAGGGAGGGGGGCCGCCCGGAGGGTGGTGGAGGGGCCGCAACGCCGGTGCCAACGCCCCTCCGTCAGCCTTTCAGGCTGCCACCTCCCCATGGCTTCGCCACGGGGAGGATCAGATGGCCAGCCACCGCCTGCAATCGTCCCTGACCCGCGCATCCCCATCGCCCAGCCCGCGTTCCAGCACCGCCGCCCTGCCCTCGTCCTGTGCCACCGCGGCCAGCGCGATCCCGGATCAAGTCCGGGCTGACGATGAGGGGGCAGTCCGGCTTTGGTCGCAGGGGACTCCCCGCCCTATAGCGCCAGCCACAGCGACAGCCCCGGCGGCGAAGCGGCGGGGGGGGTGTCGGCGATGTGGCGCGCGGCGTCGGCGCGGGCGCGGGCGAGGATCGCGGCGGGGACGGTGGCGGGGTGATAGATGTGGTCGGCCTCGCCGAGCAGGCGCGCGGCGCGCAGCGTGAGCTCGTCGGGGTCGGCGCTGGTCAGGCGGATCGCCTCAAACCGCGAGGGTGCCGCCGCGCCGTCGCTTGCCAGCCAGGCTTCGATCTGGTCGGCAGCATCGTCGGCGAGCGGATCGAGCGCGCCGCCGGGGGCGAGCGCGGCGTCGATCGCGCGGCGGCGGTCGGCGGCGGCGGGCCAGCGCGCCTTCATCACGTCGCGCGCCGCGTGGAGCGCCGCGGCGAGCGCGCCGAGCCTGGCCGGGAGCAGCGCCTCGATGCGTTGACGGACGGCTTTCGCCAGCCCCGCCGAGGCGCCGCCGGTGCCGATCGCGATGGTGACCGGGGCGCGATCGACGATCGCCGGGGTGGTGAAATCGCACAGCGCGGGGCGATCGACGACGTTGACGAGCAGACCGCCGGCGCGCAGCGCGTCGGCCGCGGCGCGCGCCGCATCCTCGTCATCGAGCGCGACGAAGGCGACGGTCGCGCCCGCTTCCCACCCCGGCACGATCCGCCCGCCGGCGCGTTCGATCAGCCGCGCCTTGGCGTCGGCCGCCTCCCCCTCCCCGACCAGCACGACCGTGCGGCCGGCGAGGTTCAGGAAGATGGGGAGTTGCTGCATCAGTCGATCCAGTCGGGCACGCGCTCGGCGGCCATGATCGTGCCGGCGGCGATGCGGTCGGCGACGGTGACATAGCGGTCGCCATCGACGAGCACCTCGGGCACCAGGCTGCGGCTGTTGTAGGTCGAGGCCATCGTCGCGCCATAGGCGCCGGCGGTGCGGAAGACCGCGAGGTCGCCCGCTGCGACGGTATCGATGACGCGGTCGCGCGCGAAGGTGTCGCCGGTCTCGCACACCGGGCCGACGATCGACGCGGTCATCTTGTCGCCGCCGGGCCGCACCGCGACGAACTCGTGATAGGCGTCATAGAGCGCGGGGCGCGCGAGATCGTTCATCGCGGCATCGACGATGACGAAGGGATGCGTCGCGCCGGGCTTGACCCACAGCACTTCGGTCAGCAGCACCCCGGTGTTGCCGGCGATGACGCGGCCGGGTTCGAACATCAGGGTGACGTCCCAGTCCTTCGTCACCCGCGCCACCATCGCGCCATAGTCTGCCGGCGATGGCGGATTGTCGTCGGGATGGTACGGCACGCCGAGTCCGCCGCCGAGATCGACATGGGTGATGCTGTGCCCCGCGGCGCGCAGGTCGGCGACGAGGCGGCCGACGCGCGTGAACGCCGCCTCGAGCGGATCGAGGCTGGTCAGCTGGCTGCCGATATGCAGCGCGATGCCGCGCATCTGGAGGCCGGGCAGACCGGCGAGACGGCCGAAAATCTCGGGCGCGGCGTCGATGCCGACGCCAAACTTGTTTTCGGCCTTGCCGGTCGAAATCTTGGCGTGGGTGCCGGCATCGACATCGGGATTGACGCGCAGCACCGCGCGCGCGGTGACTTCCTTCTTGAGCGCTATTTCGGCGAGCGCGACACCCTCGGGCTCATGCTCGATGTTGAACTGGCCGATGCCGCGGTCGAGCCCCTGCGCCAGTTCGGCGCGCGTCTTGCCGACCCCCGAAAAGACGATGTCGCCGGGCGCCATGCCCGCCGCGAGCGCGCGTTCGAGCTCGCCGCCCGAGACGACGTCGGCGCCATAACCCTGGCGCGCGAGGACGCGGAGCACGCCGAGGTTGGGGTTGCACTTGATCGCAAAGGCGATGTGCTTGCGGGGAATGTCCTGCAGCGCGTCGCGAAACACCTGAGCGTGGCGTTCGAGCGTCGCGCGCGAATAGACATAGACGGGGGTGCCAATCTCCTCGGCGATGCGTGGCAGCGGGATGTCTTCGGCGTGGAGGACGCCGTCGCGATAGGTGAAATGGTCCATTGAAATTAAATCCTGATTCTTCCCATTTTCCCGTTCGTGTCGAGCGAAGTCGAGACACCTATCGGGACGGCATCAGGCCGATGGGTGTCTCGACTTCGCTCGACACGAGCGGGTCAGTAAGAAAACGTCAAACCTCAGCCCGGGGGCGGCAGGTCGAAATCGTCGGGTTCGCGTTGTTCGGACCGTTTGAGAAGTTCGTCGCTGCGCGCGGGCCGGGCCTGCGCGTCGGGCGTCGTGAGTTCCTCCGTGGTCGGGGCGCGCGTCGCGCCGAGGGGGACGACCGGCGCAGGCTGACCCGCGACGGGCTTCAAATCTTCCTTGCTGCCGCACGCGCCGAGCAAGGTGACGGCGGCGAGCGTCGCGAAGACGAGGCGGGGGGTCGGCATCAGTCAATTCCTTCCAGCGCCGCGCGCGCGGTCGCGATAGCCTGTCTTACCCGTTCGGGCGCGGTGCCGCCATAGCTGAGGCGGCTCGCGACCGATGCCTCGACAGTCAGCGCCGCGAGCGCCGCCGGGGTCACCGCGGCGTGGATCGCCGCGGCGTCGGCGGCGGGCAGCGCCGACAGCTCGACGCCCAGTTCCTCGGCACGCTTGACCGCGGCACCGACGATGTGATGCGCCTCGCGGAACGGGACGCCGGCGTCGCGGACCAGCCAGTCGGCCAGATCGGTCGCGGTCGAATAGCCCGACGCAGCGAGCGCGCGCATCCGGTCGGTGCGAAAGGTCAGCGTTTCGACCATCCCGGTCATCGCCGCGAGCGACAGCGCGAGCGCGTCGAAGGCGCCGAAAACCGTTTCCTTGTCGTCCTGCAGATCCTTCGAATAGGTCAGCGGCAGGCCTTTGACGATCACCGCGAGGCGCTGGAACGCCCCGAGCAGCAGCCCGGCGCGCCCGCGCACCAGCTCGGCGGCGTCGGGGTTGCGCTTTTGCGGCATGATCGAGCTGCCGGTCGACCAGGCATCGGGGAGGCTGATGAAACCGAAGGGCTGGCTGGCCCAGATGACGATTTCTTCGGCAAGGCGCGACAGGTGGATCGCGGCGATCGACGCCGAGGCGCAAAATTCGAGCGCGAAGTCGCGGTCCGACACCGCGTCGATGCTGTTCGCCATCGGGCGGTCGAAGCCCAAGGCCGCGGCGGTGGCGTCGCGGTCGATCGGGAAACCGGTGCCCGCGAGCGCGGCGGCGCCGAGCGGCGATTCGTTGAGGCGGCGGCGCGCGTCGGCGAAGCGGCTGCGGTCGCGGCCAAGCATTTCGACATAGGCGAGCAGATGATGGCCGAGGGTCACCGGCTGCGCGACCTGCAGGTGGGTGAAGCCCGGCATGATGCTGCCCGCATGTTCGTCGGCGCGCGCGAGCAAGGCGGCCTGCATCGCCGCCAGCCCGGCGTCGATCCGGTCGCACGCGGTGCGCGTCCACAGGCGGAAATCGGTCGCGACCTGGTCGTTGCGCGAGCGCGCCGTGTGAAGGCGCCCGGCGGCGTCGCCGACAATCTCCTTCAGCCGCGATTCGACCGTCATGTGGATGTCTTCGAGCGCGAGATCGACGGGAACGCCGTTCGCGGCAAATTCTTCGGCGATTTGCGCAAGGCCGCGGTCGATCTGGACCGCGTCGTCTGCGCCGATGATGCCCGCCGCGCCGAGCATCGCGGCGTGGGCGCGGCTGGCGGCGATGTCTTCTTCCCAAAGGCGCTTGTCGACGGGGATCGAGGCATTAATTTCTTGCATGATCGCGGCGGGACCGCCACCGAAGCGGCCACCCCACATGCTGCTCTTGTCCGGAGAATCCGTCATCCGCCGCGTTCCAAACCCATATGCTGCGATCCTCGCCCTGCTGCTGGCCGGATCAATCGCGGGCTGCGATAGGGAAAAGCAGGCGGGCGGGCAAGCCGGGCAAGACCAAGCAAATGTTTCGGCCGGCCAAGCGAAGGGGCTGGGCCAGTTCGAATATATCATCGACCGCAGCCACAAGGGCGAAGCCGCGCCGACGGTGGCGTTCCGCGGTCCCGACGACGCCGCGGTGACGCTCGCGGCGTTCCGCGGACGGCCGCTGCTCGTCAACCTGTGGGCGACCTGGTGCGCGCCGTGCGTCGCGGAAATGCCGACGCTCGACACGCTTGCGGCGGCGCGCGCCGAGCGACTGACGGTGATCGCGGTCGCGCAGGATTTGCAGGGCGCGGCGATCGTCGATCCATGGTTCCAGAAGGCCAGGCTGACCACGCTCCAGCCCTATCTGGACCCCGAAAACGGCCTGCTCGATGCGGCGAACAGCGCGTTGCCGACGAGCATCCTCTACGACGCCGGGGGCCAAGAGGTCTGGCGGGTGGTCGGCGCTATCGACTGGGAGGGCAAGGAAGCCGCGGCATTGCTCGCCGAAGCGGGGGTCTGACGATGGGCGCGATGCGGAGCCGGCGCCATGTATGACTTCCTGCCCAACCTGTCGGTGATCGAAGCATCGTCCTTTGTCGCCTCGCCGACCGCGGGACTGTATCTCGCGCAGATGGGGGCGGAGGTGATCCGCGTCGACCAGATCGGCGGCGGCCCGGATTTCCGGCGCTGGCCGGTGACGGACAACAATGATTCGCTCTATTGGGAGAATCTCAACCGCGCGAAAAAGTCGGTGGCGCTCGACCTCGGCCGGCCCGAGGGGCGCGAACTGCTGCAGGCGCTGGTCCGCGCGACGGGCCAGTTTGTGACCAATTTCCCGGTCGGCGGCTTCCTGGCGCATGATGTGCTGGCGGAGGGCCGCCCCGACCTGATCACCGTGCGCGTGATGGGCTGGCCCGACGGCACCCCGGCGCTCGACTATACGGTGAACAATGCGGTCGGTTACCCGATGCTGACCGGCGCCGGCCCCGAGCCGGTCAACCATGTGCTGCCCGCGTGGGATTTGCTGACCGGTGCCTATGCCGCCTTCGCGCTGCTGGCGGCGATCCAGCGGCGGCAGGCGACCGGCGATGGCGGCGAAGTGCGCCTGCCGCTGTCCGACATCGCGATCGGCACCGTCGCCAATCTGGGCGGGATCGCCGAGGTCATGTATGGCGGCACCAACCGGCCGCGGCTGTGCAACGCCGTCTATGGGCTGTTCGGGCGCGATTTCGTGACGCGCGACGGCGAGCGGACGATGATCGTCGTCGTCACGCCGCGGCAGTGGGCGAACCTGATCGCGGCGCTGGACCTCGGCGGCGCCGTGGCGGCGATCGAGGCGGCGCGCGGCGTGTCCTTCGCCAGGGACGACGGGCTGCGCTTCGAGCATCGCGACGCGCTGTATCCGCTGTTCGAACAGGCCATCGGCACGCGTGACCATGCCGACCTTGCCGCCGCCTTCGACGCCGGCGGGATCGTCCATTCGCCGTATCGCACGATGCTCGACGCGGCGAACGACCCGGCGCTGGTCGCCGACAACCCGATCTTTGGGGCGACGGCGAACCCGAGCGGTTTCGCCTATCCCGCGGCCGGCGCCTTCGCGACCGTGCCGCAGCTGGACCGCGGGGCGCCGCAGCCGGCGCCGCGCAACGGCGAGCATAGCGAGGCGGTGCTCGCCGACCGGCTGGGGCTTTCCAGCGGCGCAATTGCCGCGCTGATCGACAAGGGACTGGTGGCGCAGGCATGACACAGGATTATGCGGACATCCGCGAAGAGGTCGCCAAGCTTTGCGCCGCCTTCCCCGGCCCTTATTGGCAGGCGAAAGACCGGGCGCGCGAATATCCGAGCGAGTTCGTCGCGGCATTGGGCGACGCGGGCTATCTCGCGGCGCTGATCCCCGAGGAATATGGCGGCGCGGGTCTGCCGCTGTCGGCCGCCGCGGCGATCCTCGAGGAAATCCAGCGCCAGGGGTGCAACGGCGGCGCGGTGCATGCGCAAATGTATGTGATGGGAACGGTGCTGCGCCACGGGTCCGAGGAGCAGAAGGCGCGTTACCTGCCGCGCGTCGCGACCGGCGAGCTGCGGTTGCAGGCGTTCGGGGTCACCGAACCGACGAGTGGCACCGATACGCTGAGCCTGAAGACCGTCGCGAAGAGGGATGGCGACGACTATGTGGTCAACGGCCAGAAACTGTGGACCAGTCGCGCCGAGCATAGCGACCTGATGATCCTGCTCGCCCGCACCACCCCGCGCGAGGCGGCCGCCAGCCGGACCGAGGGGCTGTCGGTCTTCCTCGTCGACATGAAAGAAGCGCTCGCCGCGGGGACGCTGACGATCCGGCCGATCGACACGATGATGAACCATGCGACGACCGAGATTTTCTTCGACAATATGCGCATCCCCGCCGCCAATCTGATCGGCGATGAGGGCAAGGGGTTCCGCTACATCCTGTCGGGTATGAACGCCGAGCGGCTGCTGATCGCCGCCGAGTGCATCGGCGATGCCAAGTGGTTCATCGAGAAGGCGAGTGCATACGCCAAGGAGCGCGTGCTGTTCGGACGGCCGATCGGCCAGAACCAGGGGGTGCAGTTCCCCATCAGCCGCGCCTATGCGCAGATGCGCGCCGCCGAACTGCTCGTCCATGACGGGATCGCCAAATATGAGGCCGGCGACAATGCCGGGGCCGAGGCGAACATGGCCAAAATGCTCGCCGCCGAAGCGAGCTGGGCGGCGGGCGAGGCGTGCATCCAGACCCACGGCGGCTTCGGCTTTGCCGCCGAATATGACATCGAGCGCAAGTTTCGCGAAACGCGGCTGTACCAGGTCGCGCCGATCAGCACGAACATGATCTTGTCCTACGTCGCCGAGCATGTGCTGGGACTGCCGCGCAGCTATTGAAAAAATGGAGCGGGCCGAACCCTGTCCGGCCCGCTCAAGTCGCGACCGCCGGGCATTAGGGTCGACCGCCGGTCGACGCAGCTACGGTGCGGACCGCGAATGGCTTCACGGGCGGCGAAATATCGGTCGGGCCACGCGCGGAAAAGGGCGGGCATCCGCAGACACCCGCCCTTCCCTTGCGACCCAGAGCAACGCTTGGGTGGTTATGCGCGGGCTTATCCGCCGACCGTCACTCGGCCGCTGCGATAGCCCTTCTTGCGCATCTCTTTGACATAATCCTTGTCGGCATCGACGACTTCGGTTTCCCATTCGTCCCATGCATCCCAGCGATCCTCGCGGTCGGTCGAGCGGCGCAGGTCGCTGGTCAGCTCCTTCTCGGCCTCGAGGATGTCGGCTTTGTAATTATACCAATATTGGTTGACGACGCCCGCGATCGGGGCGCTGCGGATCTGCGGTGCCTTGAACCCCGGCGGCTGCGAGCCATAGGGAACGGCGGCGACCGCGACGCTGGCGGGGAGAGCCAGGAATACTGCTAGGGTGGTCCACTTTTTCATCGTCCATCTCCTGATTGACAGACCCGCTAAGGGGCGTCGGACAAGCAACGAAGCAGAACGGAAAAATCTTCGCGGGTTGTCGCTGAATCGGCACGGGTTATGGCGGAATCCGGTTGTCGCCTCTCAAATACCGCCACCCTCACCCTTCCCACCGGCTTTGCCGGCGGGCCCCTTCCCTCTCCCAGCGGGAGAGGGAGGGAGGCGCGAAGCGCCGGAAGGGTGAGGGTCGACGTCCTGCTCTAGCCCGGATGCGCTTCGTCGCCGACCGACGAGCGGAGCAGGCCGCGAAACACCTCTTGCGCGTCGCGTTTGCCCTGCGTCACGTCGAACACATCGCGCGCGATCGGCATGTCGAGATTGTAGCGTTCGGCGAGTGCGATGACGGTCGGGGCGCTCTTTACCCCCTCGGCGACCATGTTCATGCCCGCGATAATCTCGTCGATCGGGCGGCCCTTGCCGAGTTCGACCCCGACATGGCGGTTGCGGCTCAAGGGACTGGTACAGGTCGCGATCAGATCGCCCATGCCGGTGAGGCCCGAAAAGGTTTCGGGGCGGCCGCCCATCGCGACGCCGAGCCGGGTGATTTCGGCCAGCCCGCGCGTCATCAGCGCCGAGCGGGTGTTGTCGCCCGCCCCCAGCCCGTCGCCCATGCCGACCGCGATCGCGACGATATTCTTGAGCACCCCGCCCAGTTCGCAGCCGAGCAGATCGGTGTTGGTGTAGACGCGGAACAGCCCCGAGTGGAACACCGGCTGGAGCGCGCGGACGACGATCTCGTCCTCCATCGACAAGACGCTGGCCGCCGCCTGTCCGGTCATGATTTCGCGCGCGAGGTTGGGGCCGGTGAGGACGCCGACCGGGTGGCCGGGCAGAATTTCCTCGATCAGCTGGGTCATCCGCTGCCCCGACGACAGTTCCAGCCCCTTGGTCAGACTGATCACCGGCACCCAGGGGCGCAGATGCTGCCGCGCCTCTTCCAGCACGCCGCGAAAGCTGTGCGAGGGGACGCCCATCACCAGGACGTCGGCGCCAGCGACCACCTGGGCCATGTCGTTGGTGGCGCCGAGCGCTGCGGGCAGCCTGATGCCGGGCAGATATTTGCGGTTCTCGTTCAGGGTGTTGATGTCGGCGACGGTTTCGGCATCGCGCGCCCACAGGCGGATCGGGGCGTTGCGCGACACCAGCGCCGCGACCGTCGTCCCCCAGCTGCCCCCACCGAGCAGGCCGACCTTGAGCCGCATATGTCTCTCCCCCTTGTTTTCAGGCGAGAGTGGCGGGGGAATGGCGGGTTGGCAAGCTTACGATCCTCCCTGTCGCGCAGCGATGGGGAGGTGGCAGCCCGCAGGGCTGACGGAGGGGCCGTGACACTAGCGTCGCGGCCCCTCCACCACTCGCTGCGCGAGCGGTCCCCCTCCCCATGGCTGCGCCACAGGGAGGATTAGTGTTTCGCCAGAAACGCCTTCATCACGCTGGCCGTCGCCTTCGGATCCTCGATCATCGGGACGTGGCCGACATGCTCGAAGATATGGCTCTGGCTGCCCGCGATGCCCGCTTCGAGCACTGGGACGCAGCTGACGTCGATCAGCCGGTCGTGGCGGCCCCAGAGGATCAGCGTCGGCACCTTGACCGCGCCGAGCCGGTCGTTGAGCGGCTGGTCGCGCCCCTCGGTGGCGATAACCCAGAAAATATGGTCGAGCTGGTCGCGATATTTGAGCGCATCGGCGTACAGCACCGGTTTCAGCCGCGCCGGAATGTAGGGCGGTTTGTGGACGACCATGCCGACCAGCCGGTCGGCGTCTTCCAGCCCGGCGAGGACGAGCGGGTTGTAATCCTCGTTCGCCGCCTGTTGCTGCAAATCGCTCTCGTTGGCGCCGTTGACCCCGGCATTGTTGATCAGGATCAGGCTGGCAAGCGCATCGGGATAGTCGATCGCATAGCGCAGCGCGATCCAGCCGCCCATGCTGTTGCCGCCCACATGCGGACGGTCGAGCCCGAGCGTGTCGGCGAATTGCTTGAGCCGTGCGGTCTGGGCCGTGAGGTCATAGGCGAGGTCGGGGTTGCGTTCATTCTCGCCGAAACCGGGCAGGTCGGGGGCGATGACGTGATAATCGCGCGTCAGGTACGGCGCGATCATCGACCAATTGTCCTTGTCGCCGGCAAAGCCATGGACGAGGAGGAGCAACGGTTTTGACCGATCGCCGCCCTCCAGATACGGCCAGCTGCGGCCATCGACGGTGACGCTTTTCTGCACCATGCCGCCGCGCCGCCGCAGCAGCGCGCGACCGAGCGCGACAAGCCGGCCGGGGAAGACGAAATATAAGAGCGCCAGCGCGATCAGCGGGGCGAAAAGGAGGATCAGGAGGATTTTCATGGTCTGGAACTCGATTCCCACTTTCCGTTCGCATCGAGCGAAGTCGAGATGCCCATCGGCCTGGCGCTGCCCTGCGGGGTGTCTCGACTTCGCTAGACACGAACGGGATTCAAACTTGGTTCAGGCTTCCGGCACTCGCGCGTCGAACCAGCCGATCAAATCGTCCAGCACCGCATCGCGTTCCGGCTCGTTGTAGATTTCGTGGAACAGGCCGGGATAGATTTCGAGCCGCTTGTCCGCCGACGCGACATGATCGAACAGATAGCGTGAGCCCGCGGGCGCGGTCAGCGCATCGGCCTCGCCATGCTGGAGCAGGATCGGCAGCGTGATCGCCTGCGCGCCGTCGCGCGCCTTCGCCATCGCATCGAACATCTCGGCCGCCAGCCGCGCGCTCAATTTGCCGCTGTGGACGAAGGGGTCGGCGAGATAGGCCGCGACGACCGCGGGGTCGCGACTGACCCCCGTCGGGTCGAGCTTCATCACCCCGGCGCGCGGCAGGTAGCGCGACAACAGGCGGCTGAGCCAGATGGTGAATTTCGACGGCGGTTTGGCGGTCAGGATCGCCGGCCCCGACAGCGCCGCAGCGGCAAAGTCGCGCTGGCGATCGATCAGCAGCAGCGTCGCGATCAGGCCGCCCATGCTGTGCCCCAACAGCAGCCGCGGCTTGCCGGGCCACGCTTCGCGCACCCGCGCGATCAGCGCCGCCATGCCGTCGATGTAGAAGGAAAAGGCAGGGACGAAACCCATCGTGCCGCTCGACTTGCCATGGCCCCAATGGTCGACGGCATAGACGGCGTACCCCGCCGCGGTCAGCCGCGCCGCGACATGGCCATAGCGTCCGGCATGTTCGGCATAGCCATGCGCGAGCAGCACCACCGCCTTCGGGTCGCCGGCAGGCAGCCAGCGCGTGACATTCAGGCTCGATCCGTCGCCACCCTGCCATGGCGGCAGCGTCAACGGTTCGTTGTCGGCGCTCACCGCACCGCCTTTTGCAGCGCCGAACTGCGGTGGCCGGGGCCGTCGTCGCCGCCCTTGTCGATCTTGGCGAGGATCGCGTCGAGGGCGCGGCTGATCGCGGTCTGGGTGCGCACCATCTCGATCTTCGGCCACGCGGTGCGTTCGCCGGTGTCGATCAGCTCGTCGATGTCGGCCTTGTCGAGGTCCGACAGGATCTTGGTCGGCGACCAGAATTTGGCGGGGCGGATGATGTTGATGTCGCCGGTATATTCCTGGTTGATCACCGACCGCGCGAGGTTCGCGAGGCTGTTGAGCGGCGGCACCAGTTCGAGCGGCTTCTGGAAGATCGCCATATTGGCGTTCAGCCACGCCTTGAACGTCGCCATCGACGCGTGCTGGATCGCCTCGATCGGCGCCATCTGTTTGCGGGTGTCGGTCGCGAAGGGCAGCGCGAGCGGATTGGCCTGGCTGACGATATGATGGTTGACGCCATAGAGCCGCTCGAGCCGCTTGGTCGGGATGTCGTGGGTCACCGACCCGTCGACCCAGCGGCGGTCGGGCTGGTAGGGAATGCGCGCGCCGCTTTCGTCGCGCGCCATCAGCATCACCGGCGGAAACACCCCCGGCACCGCGCACGACGCGAGCACCGCTTCGCGGATCAGCACATTCGGGGCGGTGATCGCGTTGAGCAGGCGGCCGTTCTGGTGCTTTTCGGCCGGCGCGACCGAGACGTTGAGGTGGCGGCCGCTGATCTCATAGGCTTCCTGAAAGGTCAGGTCGGGGATCAGGTCGGCAAGGCGCGCGGCGACCTCGCCCGGCGCGAGACGGCGCATTTCGGGATCGCGGTCGGGGTTCGCCAGCCGGTCGCTGGCGAGGAAGGCGCCGACGTCGCCGTCCTTGCGGGTGCACACCGTCGCGGCGACGATCGACCCGCCGCTCGACCCGGCAAGGATGTTCGGCAGCACGCCCTCGTCCCACAGCGCCTTGACGACGCCGACGTGGAAGAAAAGATAGCTGCCCGATCCCGACAGCAGCAGCGCCGAGCGGCCGTAGCAATGCTGGGCGCGGCGAAAGAAATCGCGCTTTTCCTCGCGCGGGATCGACCGCGCCGCAGCGATCTTCGCCAGCGCGGCGACGACTTCGGCGACATAGGCCTCGATCAGCTTTTTCGTCCCGAAGCGCGCCTTCTGGTAAAGCCTTTCGTGGCCCATGCCGTCGATATTGCCGTGGATGCCTTCGTTGAGCACGAAGAGCAGCCCCTTGACGTCGCCCGCCGCCGACAGGCCACGCAGCCTTTCGAGCCGGGCGCGGATCGCCTGATGATCGAAATGCCGGCTTTCGTCGGCATCGCGCCACGCCGCCATCCCCGATTTGCGGTCATGGTCCTGCGCCGCCTTGGCCCAGGCGATATAATCGGGCGCGGTCACGAGGTCGCGGTCGGCGCTGAGCGTCGGGGTAAAAAGCATTCAATGATCCTGCTGGGCATGGTCTATTTTTTGCGAGTCTTGCCGGTTGCGTTGCCTTTGGCAACCGGTTTCACCCTCGGTTTGGCGGCAGGTTTCGGAGCGGTTTTCGGTTTCACCTTGGCCTTCGCCGAAGCTTTGGGCGTTGCCGTAGCGGCTTTGGGCGGTTCGGATTTGGGGGTAGCCGCCATCAGGTCGGCGAAACTTTCCTCGATACACGCCCGGAAAAACGCGATGTCGGGCATGATCGCGCGTTCGGAAATCAGCGAAAAGGCGATGCGGCCATTATAGCTCGGCGTCGCGACGAACAGACCCATATTGTTCGCGAGCGGTGCCGCGCCATGCTGTTGCACCAGCTGGGCGCCCGCGAGATACAGCGGCACCTGCGCGCCGGGCACGTTCGAAATGAACAGGTTGGTGCCGCGCACCGCAAAGCGCTCGCTGGTGACGATCCGCGCCACCGCGGCCATCGTCGCGCCGGGAATATGCTGCGACAGGTCGGTCATGATCCGCGCGCTGACGCCCGCCTTCGCCTCCTTCGCCTCGACCGTATAGTCGCGGATCGCGGCGAGGCGCGCGAGCGGATCGGCGATGTCGCTGCGCACCGGGACGCTCATCGCCGACACCTGGTTGCCAGGGGTGCTGGCCCCCTTGTCCTTTGCGCCGGCGCCCGCATCCTTGCCGCGCAGATTGATCGGCGCGACCGCGACGAGGCTCTCCTTCGGCAACTCCTTATGCTTGGCGAGATATTTGCGCAGCGCGCCGCCGACCGTGGTGAGCACGACGTCGTTGACCGTCGCGCCGGGCACCTTCCGGCGAATCGCGGCGACGTCGGCGAGCGCGACGGTGGTGCCGTCGAACATCTTGTGCGGGCCGACCGCGACATTGAAGCGCGTTTCGGGCACCCCGGCGGTCATTCCCCCGTCGGATATCGCCTTGCGCGCCGACGAGACGATCGCCGGCGACATCTTCATTAGCGCGTTCATGAACTTGACCGGCGATTGCAGCGACGCCGACCAGGCGCGCGACAGCGTTTCGGCGCTCGACGGCGGATCGCCCAGATCCTCGACCGGCGGCGGTTCGGGAATCGCGGGGGTGCCCTTCGCATCGATGTCGCTCATCGCGATGAAGGCGTGCGCGCCCGACGCGCCGTCGACCGCGGCATGATGGACGCGGTGGAGCATCGCGAAGCTGCCCTTGGGAATGCCCGGAATGCGGTCGAGCCCCTCGATGATGTAAATGTCCCACAGCGGGCGGTTCATATCCATCGGTTTGGAGAAATAGCGCGCGACCGCGATGCAGAATTGCCGCCAGTCGCCGGGTTCGGGCAGGCGCGCATGGCTCATATGCGCCTCGACGTCGAAATGTTCGTCCTCGACCCAATAGGGATGGTCCATGTCGAACGGCAGGCGGTGGAGGCGGCGCTTGAACAAAGGCGAGGTGTGAACGCGGCTTTCGACGTGGGCGATGATGTCCTTGAAGCGCACGAAGCCGCCCGGCGCGGTGGAGGGGTCGTAGATATAGACCCCCATGATGTGGGTCAGGTTGTTCGCGGTCTGGGTGTAGAGGAACTGGGCGTCCTGCGCGCTGAGCTGTTTGAGCATCCTATCCTCCTGAACCGGGTAGTCGATCGGCGAGAGCCACCGTCGACAGCCGCATCGTTTCCATCACGTTCGCCAGCCCGCGCAGTTCCGCCAGCAGCGCGCGGCGGGCGGTAAGGAGGTCAGGCGTCACTTCTTCGGCTAACCCCATATGGCGCATCAGCGACAGGCCGTTGGCGAACAGCAATTTGCCGATCGCCGCCTCGCTGCTGATCCGGCGGAGCAGATAGGCCTGTTTGCCCTCGGTCAGCGCGGCGTCGAGTAAGGCCTTGTCATCGACCGCATCGCCGGGCGCCGCGCGGGCGAGCAAGTCGGCGACGACCGAATAGGCCTCGGCAAAGGGCAGCAGGATCGCGTGCCCGACGACGGGCTGGCAGCGGCGGAGTAGCTGCGCGATGCCGCGGTCGCCGCTGGCGAGGCGGCGGTCCCACACCGGGTCGATGCGTTCGAGTTCGGCGCGCAAGGCGGCCATATGCTCGTCGCGCGGCGGGTAGAAAAATTCGAATTTGAACAGGTCGCGCAGCCGATCGATCTTGTCCCAGAAGGCCGCGGTCGCATCGCCGCTGTCGGCGTCGCGCAGTTCGAAAAGCGCGAGTTCGATCATCGCGCGGTCGAGGAAATGATGCGCGATGATGTTGCGATAATAGCTCGCCATCGGATGCTTGGCGGGGTCGATCGAATAGACATTCTCGCTGCCCGCTTCGTAGCGGGTGAGCAGCCCGCTGGTGACGAGCGTATCGACGGTGGCCGACAGCGCGGCATCGTCGCCGCTTTCGAGCTCGCGACTGAGGCGGATGCCGCGCACCCGCGCCCAGTCGGTCACCGCACCGATCGCGCCGAGCAATTCGGCGGCGGTGGTGCCGCGCGGCGCCATGCCGAGCAGGATCAGGCACATGACCGAGGTGACGGTCAGCGGGGTCACGCGGTTTGCCTCGACCGCGACCGCAAAGGCGATTTTTTCGAGCGCGCGCCGGTCGTCGGCGTCCGGCGCGGTGTCGATGACCACCGGGTTGCCGATGTCGAGGCGGATGCGTCCCGACGGCTCTTTCAGGCTCTTCATATAGCCGATGAACCATGCGAGCGATTCGGGTTTCTTGCTGCGCCCCGTCTGTTCGGCGGCATATTCCTCGACATCGCGGATCAGGTCGAAGCTGGTCACGAAGGGGACAAAATGGACGCCGCGGGTTCCTGTCGCATGCGCGGCGTCGAGGACATATTTCATCAAGCCGTATTTGGGCGGCATCAGCTTGCCGAGCCGCGAGCGTGTGCCCTCGAACGCCCAGCTCAAGGGGAAACGCTTGGCGAGCAGCCAGGCGATATAGTGGCGCAGCACGAGCTTGTAGACCGGCTGGTCCTGAAAGCTGCGGCGGATGAAGATCATCCCCGAACGGCGGAAAAATTCACCCATTACCGCGAAGTCGAGATTGGCGCCGCCGAAGCTGTGCAGCATCGGCATATCGTTTTCATAGGTGAGGCGGCTGGGCGTCGCGCCGTCGATATAGGTTTTGTGGGTGAAGAGGATCGCGGTCGGATGTTCGCGCAGGATCGCGCGCAGCCGGGCGAGTTCGGCGGCGTCGACCTCCATCTCGGGCGCGTAGCCGCCGAACATCATGCGGTCGAGGCGGGCGCGAAGGTCGAGGAAGAGCGCCGACGGGCGCGCGATGACCTCTTTCATCAGCGGGCGGGCTTCGCGGAACAGCTCGGCGACCGGGCGGCCGGTTGCCTCGGACAATTCGGCGAGCGCGCCGCGGAATTTGGGGCTGGTACGCAGGCCGTCGGCGACGAAGCGCGGTACCTTGTAGCGGGTGCCGCGGATGCCGCGTTCAGCGACATCGAGCGCGAGCCCTGCCTGCCGCGCGACGAAACCCGCGAATTCGGCGCCATCGGGGCCCGCCGCGTCGCCGCCGCCGGTTTGCGCCGCGAAACGGCTACGCAGCGCGTCGAGCGTCGCCGCCTCGCCGACCAGTATCTGCGCGCGGCGGCGGTCGCGGAGCAGGATCAGCCGCGCGCGCAGCGAGCCGGGATGGCGCGGGTCGCCAAAGATCAGGTGGCGGAATTTGAGTGCGCGATCCTTGTCGAACCCCGGGATGCGCCACGCGACGCGCAGCGGCACGACCTGCCGCGACGGCGACCCGTCGAGCCGGGCGCGGAGGGTTTCGAGCGGGAGGGCGTGATCGTCGTCCTCAATCGCGAGGCTGGCCCATTGCGGGTCGTTGTCGCCCGCGGTGGCGTGGACCCAGTCGAGGAGCAGCTGGCGTTCGACCCCGCCCCGCGCGTCGATGATGTAGAGCCGGTCGGCCGCGTCCTCCGTGTTTATGGGGTTGCGGGCGGTTCCGTCGGCCACCGTTCAATAACGCCCCGCCACGTTGGAAAGAAGGGGAGCATGTCCCCTAATTCCGTTCGCATCGAGCGAAGTCGAGATGCCCGTCGGCATGGCGCTTTCCCGCCGGGTGTCTCGACTTCGCTCGACACGAACGGGAAGCAGATGTCGGGTGATAGTCGTCATTTGCTCGAAGGCTTTTTTGCCGGTTTCTTCGCGGCGGGCTTCTTTGCAGCCGCCTTCTTGGGCTTGGCTTTTTCGGCCTTCACCTCGGGGGCAGCAGCTTCTGGCGCAGGCTCTTTCGCGACCGATTCTGCAACGCTCTCTTCGGGCTGGCCGAGCGTACGCAGGAACATGTTGCGCACGTCGCGAACATGACTGCCCATCGTCCGCGCGCTCCACTTCGACGTATCGACCGGCGGCAGCACGGTGACGCGCACCGTCGCGGGGCGCATCACGAATTCGTTCTTCGGCGCGACGTCGGTCGCATTGTGGATCACGATCGGGACGATCGGCACCCCCGCCTGCATCGCCAGATGGAACGCACCCTTTTTGAACGGTTCGAGCTTCGGAGTCAGGCTGCGCGTGCCTTCGGGCGAGATGCAGATTGACTTGCCCTCTTCGCGGATCGCCGCGACCAGCGGCTCCATCGCCTTGATCGCGCTCTTGCCGTCGGCGCGGTCGACGAAGACGGTGCCGCCCCATTCCATCAGCTTGCCGAGAATCGGGATGTTTTTGATCTCTTTCTTGCCCACCCCGCCCATGTCGCGGCGGATGAGCTTGGCGAGGATCATCACGTCCGCCTTGCTCTGGTGGTTGAAGATGAAGACGCAGGGGCGCGACGACCAGAGATGCTTTTCGTCCTCGACTTCGAGCTCGACGCCGGTGATCGCGGTCGCGAAGTCGCCGAACAGGCCGATCGAAAAATTCGCCGCCTCGCGCTGCGAGCGCGTCAGCGCCCAGATCGGCAGGCCCGCAGCAAAGGCGCCGACGAGCGAGCCGGTGGCATAGATGGTGCGGCTGTAATCGATCCAGCTCGGGGTGCCGCGGCTCGCAAAGCGCTGCACCGGCCAGCCGCGTTCGTCGGCGATGGCCTTTAATTTCATGTTCGGGTTGAGCGGGCGCGGTTTGCCGACGCGGTCGAGCAGTTCGATGTCGTCGTCGCTGTCCGAATAGAAAAAGCTGTTGTCGAGATCGAGGCCATATTCGGCGGCGAGTTCCTCGGCGGCGAGCACCTTGCCCTCGCCGAAGCACAAGGGGCGGATGATGTCGCCGGTGAACACCCCATCCTCGATCTCATAGGCCGAACATTTGATGTCGGTAATCCCGAGGTCGCGCGCGGTCGGTTCGATCTGATAGATCGTCGCCGACGAGATGATCGCGACGCGGTGCCCCTTCGCCTGATGCGCCTCGATGATCGCGCGGGTTTCGGGGTAGATCTTGCGCGCGATATGTTTCCGGTAGAGTTCTTCGCCGAAGTCGATGAAGCTCTGTTCCTCGACCCCTTTCATGAATTTGGCGGCGCCCGACATCAGTCCCGAAAAGCCGATGCTGCCGAGGCTGTGCTGGGCGAGAACGTTCGCGGTCTCGGCGATTTCCTCGACCGACATTTCGCGGCGCTGGAATTTCTCGCGCAGCATCGCGGTGGCCGAATAGCCCGAGATGATCGTGCCGTCGAAATCGAACAGTGCGGCGATATGCGGCCCCGGTTCGGAGCTAAGAACTTCTTCCAGATGCGGCTGCGGTCTCGGCACGCCTGTCTCCCCACCAACGGCTATATTGCCGCTTGTCCCTGCACGATGACAGGTAAGATGGGGTTAATCAATGCGACCGTTCGTCGTCCCAGCGAAAGCTGGGGCGGCCGGTGGTTTACGCGGCGACGACGGAAAAGACCGACAGCGATCCCGGCTTTCGCTGGGATGACGATCAGGATTTGAGCGCCGCCGCCTCGCGCGCCAATGCCTCGATAAGGGCTGGGTCGAGCGGCCCCGACGGGACGACCCAGCTGCCGCCGACGCAGAGCACTGCTTCGAGCGCGAGCCAGTCGGGCGCGGTCGCAAGGCTGATGCCGCCGGTGGGGCAGAAACGCGCCTGGCCGAAAGGCCCCGCGAGCGCCTTCAGCGCCGGGATGCCGCCGCTCGTCGCCGCTGGGAAGAATTTGAAGCGGTCGAGGCCGAGGTCCATGCCGCGCATGATGTCGCCGGCGTTGGCGGTGCCGGGCAGGAAGGGAATGCCGCTGGCGACCGCGGCCTTGCCCAGATTGTCGGTAAGACCCGGCGAAACGATGAATTCGGCGCCGGCATGAATGGCGCCCGCCAGCATCGCGGGATCGAGCACCGTACCCGCGCCGACGACCGCGCCCTTCACCGATTTCATCGCAGTGATCGCGTCGAGCGCGGCGGGGGTGCGGAGGGTGACTTCGAGGACCGTCAGTCCGCCGGCGACGAGCGCCTCGGCCATCGGCACCGCATCCTCGACCCGGTCGATGACGATCACCGGGATGACGGGGGCTAGCGCCATGATCTGATCGATGGATTGGTCGGTCATAAAAACTCCGTTCGAAAATCTGAACTCCGTTCGCCCTGAGCTTGTCGAAGGGCCGTTCTTTCTTTCAATCGTCGCCAAGAAAAGGACGGTGCTTCGACAAGCTCAGCACGAACGGACAAAGGGTTAGCCTGTAACCGCCTCCATCGCCGCCAACACCGCCGACCCGCCCTTTTCGGCTTCGTCGGCGTGATGGCGGAACAGCGCGAACAATTCGCGGCCGACGCCGAGCGCGGGCGGCGGCGCGATGGCTGGGGTGCGCGCCGCCCAGTCTGCCGGATCGACGAGCGCGACGACTTCGCCGGTCACCGCGCACACGCGCACCACGTCACCGTCCTGCAAATAGGCCAGCGGGCCGCTCACGCCGTCGGTGCCGGGCAAGGCTTCGGGCGAGAGGTGGATCACCGCGGGCACCTTGCCGCTGGCGCCCGACATGCGGCCATCGGTGAGCAGCGCGACGCGGAACCCCTTGTCCTGCAGCACGCCCAATGCCGGGGTCAGCTTGTGGAGTTCGGGCATGCCGTTGGCGCGCGGACCCTGGAAACGGACGACGACGATGACGTCGCGTTCCAGCTCGCCCGCCTTGAACGCGGTCAGCACCTGGTTCTGGTCGTCGAAGATCCGGCACGGCGCCTCGATCGTCCAGCGATCCTCGGCGACCGCGCTGGTCTTGATGATCGCGCGGCCGAGATTGCCGGCGAGCAGGCGCATGCCGCCGTCGGGCGAAAAGGGCGCGGCGACGGGGCGCAGCATCGTGTCGTCGCGGCTTGTTGCGGGGGCGGGTTGCCATTGCAGCCGGTCCTCGATCAGCGCCGGCTCGGCGGCATAGTCGGCCATCGTTCCGCCCACGGTGAGCACATCGCCGTGCAGCAATCCGGCGCCGAGCAGTTCCTTGACGACATAACCGATGCCGCCCGCAGCGTGAAAATGGTTCACGTCGCCCGCGCCGTTCGGATAGACCCGCGCCAGCAACGGCACCGCATGGCTGAGTTCGTCGAAATCCTGCCAGTCGATGACGATCCCGGCGGCGCGGGCGATCGCGGGCAGGTGGATCGCGTGGTTGGTCGAGCCGCCGGTGGCGAGCAGGCCGATCGCGGCGTTGACGATCGCCTTTTCATCGACGCAGCGCGCCAGCGGGCGGTAATCGCCGCCATCCCAGCCGATCGCAGCGACGCGGTGGGTCGCGGCGCGGGTAAGCTCCTGACGTAGTTTCGTGCCGGGGTTGGTGAAGGCGCTGCCGGGGATGTGCAGCCCCATCAATTCCATCATCATCTGATTGCTGTTCGCGGTGCCGTAGAAGGTGCAGGTGCCTGCGCCATGATAGCTCGCCGCCTCGGCTTCGAGCAGTTCGTCGCGGGTCGCTTTTCCTTCCGCATAGAGCTGCCGGACGCGCTGCTTTTCCTTGTTCGCGAGGCCCGAGGGCATCGGGCCGGCAGGGATCAGGATTTGCGGCAGATGACCGAAGCGCAGCGCGCCGATGAGCAGGCCGGGGACGATCTTGTCGCAGATGCCGAGCAGCAACACGCTTTCGAACATCGCGTGGCTGAGCGCGATGACGGTGCCCTGCGCGATATTGTCGCGGCTGAACAGCGACAGGTCCATGCCCGCCTGCCCCTGCGTCACCCCGTCGCACATCGCCGGGACGCCGCCCGCCACCTGCGCCGTCGCGCCGACCTCGCGCGCGAAGAGTTTGATCTGTTCGGGGTAGCGCCCGTAGGGCTGATGCGCCGAGAGCATGTCGTTGTAACTGGTGACGATGCCGATGTTCATCTCGCCGCCCGAGCGGATCGCCGGCTTGTCCTCGCCCGCCGCGGCAAAGCCGTGCGCGAGGTTGCCGCACGACAGGCTGCCGCGGTTGGTGCCGGCATCGCGCTGGCGGTCCATGAGATCGAGATAGGCGGCGCGGCGGGGTTTGCTGCGGGCGATGATGCGGTCGGTGACCGCAGCGATGGTGGGGTGGAGCGGGGTCATGCTGTACCTCTTCCCTTCTCCCCTTGCGGGAGAAGGATACGAAGCCTTACGCCGGAGGCGTTAGGCGAAGTTGGATGAGGGGTTGCGAGCCAGAGGCTCGCGCGGTCCTGCGGACCACAACCCCTCACCCAGCTTCGACTAGGCAGCAAGCTGCCAAGTCTGCGCAACCCTCTCCCGCAAGGGGAGAGGGGATTTGTCTGCTCAATCATGCCAGCTCGCCCCGTCGCGTTCGATCAGCGCGATCGACGAACTCGGGCCCCAGCTTCCCGCCGTGTAGGCCTGCGGCGCCATCTCGACCGCGGCCCAGGCGTCGCGGATCGAATCGATCCACTGCCACTGCGCCTCGACCTCGTCGCGGCGGACGAACAGCGTCTGGTCGCCCTCGATGAAATCGAGCAGCAGGCGTTCATAGGCGATCCGCCGCCGCTCGCCGGCGAAGCTGTGCGAGAGCGAGACGTCCATCGTCACTTCTTTCAGCTTCACCCCGTCGCGGTCGAGCCCGGGCTGCTTCGCCATCACCTTGACCCGGATATTCTCTTCGGGCTGCAGGTTGATGATCATGCTGTTGGCATCGAGCTTGCCGGCGCCGACGCGGGCGAAGATGTTGTGCGGCACCGGCTTGAACTGGATCAGCACTTCCGACTTGCGCTCGGGCATCCGTTTGCCGGTGCGCAGGTAAAAGGGCACCCCCTTCCAGCGCCAATTGTCGATGAAGGCCTTGATCGCGACGAAGGTTTCGGTGTTCGACGGCTGGCCGAGTTCGTCGGCATAACCGGTGACCGCGCCGCCGTTCACCGCACCGTTGCCATATTGGCCTTTGACGCTGCAGGCCTTCACGTCTTCGGCCTTCATGCGGCGCAGGCTGCGGAGCAGCTTGACCTTTTCGTCGCGCACCGCAGTCGACGAGACGCTGGCCGGCGGCTCCATCGCGATGATCGCGAGCAGTTGCAGCATATGGTTCTGGACCATATCCTTCAGCGCGCCGACGCCGTCATAATAGGAGACGCGTCCTTCGAGCCCGACGGTCTCGGCGACGGTGATCTGGACGTGATCGATCGCCTGCGCGTTCCACAAAGGTTCGAACAGCATGTTGGCAAAGCGCAGCGCGAGCAGGTTCTGGACCGTTTCCTTGCCGAGATAATGGTCGATGCGGAACACGCGCTCCTCGGCAAAGGCGCTGCCGACCTGGTCGTTGACCTCGCGCGACGAGGCGAGATCGTGGCCGATCGGCTTTTCCATCGCGATGCGGCAGTCGGCGCACGCGATGCCGGCGGCGTTCAGCCCCTCGGCGATCGGACCGAACATCGACGGGGGGGTCGAAAGATAGACGCCGATCGGGCGCTGCATCCGGTCGCCGAGCTGTGCCGCAAGCGCGTCGTAGCCGGTGCCGGCGCCGGCATCGATCGCGCAATAGTCGATGCGCGCGAGAAAGGCGTCGACCGCCCCCGCCTCGATCCGCTCCTCGGGCAGATGTTCGCCCAGCGCAGCGCGCACCTGCGCGTGAAACGCGGCCTGATCCAGCTTCGAACGTCCCGATCCGATGATCGTCAGCGTGTCGGCGAGCAGCCCATCGAGGTGGAGATTGTAGAGCGAGGGAAAGAGCATGCGCTGGGCAAGGTCGCCGGTCGCGCCGAACAGCACCAATGTCTCGACTTTGACGCTCACGCACTGTCCCCTTGGATATCCGCCAACGGAAATGGCGGAGGCGCGGGCCGATTGCAACGCGCATACGTAAGCCGACCCTTTCCCCGATCGCACCGTGCCATATGGAAATAGCGGTCAAACGCCATTAAGAGCCTCGCGATGACCGACCCCGCTCCTCCCTATGACGTGATCGTGATCGGCGGCGGGGTCAATGGCGCCGGGATCGCGCGCGACGCCGCGGGGCGCGGCGCGCGGGTGTTGCTGGTCGAGGCGGGCGACTTGGCGCAGGGCACGTCGTCGGCGTCGACCAAGCTGATCCACGGGGGCCTCCGCTACCTGGAACATTATGAATTCGGCCTGGTGCGCGAGGCGCTGAAGGAGCGCGAGATATTGTGGGGCATCGCGCCGCACATCATCCGTCCGATGCGTTTCGTCCTGCCGTATCGCGACGGGCTGCGCCCGCGCTGGCTGCTCCGGCTCGGCCTGTTCCTCTATGACCATATCGGCGGGCGCCGGAAGCTGCCGGCGACGCGCAGCGTCGACCTGCGCCGCCACGACGCGGGCGGGCCGCTCCAGCCGCAATATGTGAACGGCTTCGAATATTCGGACGGCTGGGTCGACGATGCGCGGCTGGTCGTGCTCAACGCGCGCGATGCCGCCGACCGCGGCGCCAAGGTGCGGACGCGCACGCGCGCCGAGATGCTGCGCTGCGAGGATGGGCTGTGGATCGTCGAGGCGCGCGGCGACAGCGGGCAAAGCTATCGTTTTACCGGACGCAGCGTCGTCAACGCCGCGGGACCGGCGGTGCTCGACCTGCTCCGCCGCGCCGACGCCGAGCCCGACCACAGGATGCGGCTGGTGCGCGGGTCGCATATCGTCGTTCCGGCGCTGTTCGCGCATGATTACGCCTATTTCTTCCAGCTCCCCGACGGGCGCATTTTCTTTGCCATCCCCTATGAGCATGATTTCACGCTGATCGGCACGACCGACGTCGACCATGACGGCGCGCTGACCGAGGTGCGGGCGAGCGCCGAAGAGATCGCCTATCTGTGCGCCGGGGCGAGCGAATATTTCCGTACGGCCGTGACCCC
This sequence comes from Sphingopyxis sp., assembly GCF_050916055.1. GTDB lineage: Bacteria > Pseudomonadota > Alphaproteobacteria > Sphingomonadales > Sphingomonadaceae > Sphingopyxis. The sequence goes on along the minus strand of NZ_CP051527.1, from coordinate 523,934 downwards.
CGCCGACGTCGTGTGGACCTATTCGGGCGTGCGGCCGCTGGTCGAGGATGGATCGGGTCGTCCCGAAGCGGCGACGCGCGGTTACCGCATCGACCTCGACCTGGGCGAAGGCGCGCCGCTGCTCACCGTTTATGGCGGCAAGATCACCAGTTACCGCCATGTCGCCGAGGAAGCGGTCGATGCGCTGGCGCGCCATGTGCCGGCGCTGTCGGGCAAGCGCTGGACCGCGAAGGCGGCGCTGCCGGGCGGCGATTTTCCGACGAGCGGGGCAGCGGCGCTCAAGGCCGAAATCAAGCTCGCTCATCCCTTCCTGACCGCCGCGACGGTCGATCGCATCGTCCGGGCCTATGGCACCGATGTTCGCGAATGGCTGGGCGATGCCGATGGCTGGGACGCGCTCGGCGGTGAGATCGCGCATGGCCTGAGCGCCGCCGAGGCGGCGTGGCTGGTCGATCAGGAATGGGCGCGGACTGCCGACGATATTTTGTGGCGGCGGACCAAGCTGGGGCTGCGCTTTACCGTCGACGAGGTCGCGCGGCTGGCGGTTTGGCTGGAAGACAAAAAACAGGCTTGAACCGTTCGCCCTAAGCTTGTCGAAGTGCCGTTCTTCTCTGAACGTTCAAGAAAGAACGGTGCTTCGACAAGCTCAGCACGAACGGAAAAAGGGAGCCTGGCGTGCGCGAGGCTAAGCTCGCTGCGCAATCGCCACGGCATCGGCGCCCGCGGGGAAATGCGATCGGCCAGTTTCGTCGTGCACCGCTTGCCACACCGCCGCGGCGACGTCGGCCTCCGTGGTGACCAGCGCCGGTTCGGCCATGCCGGCGAGGATCGGCTGCGCGTAGGCCCAATAGGGTTCGGGCAGCACATCCTCGAGGCGGATTTCGGTGTTCTGCGCAAACGCCGTCGTCGGACCGTAGCCGGGTTCGACCAGCCTTACCGCGATGCCGAGCGGGGCGAGCTCGTGCACGAGGCTGCCGGTGAAGCCCTGGATTGCGGTCTTGCTGCCGGTGTAGGCGGCGGCGAGCGGGAAGGACGCGAGCGTCGCCGACGAGGTGACGTTGACGATCGTGCCCGAACCGCGTGCGCGCATCTGCGGGATCACCGCCTGGGTCATCGCGATGGTGCCCAGCGTGTTGGTTTCATACACGGCGCGGATCTTTTGCATCGGCGAATGTTCGAGCGCGCCGAACAGGCCGATCCCGGCATTGTTGACGAGCACGTCGATCGGCCCGGCCTGCTCGACCGCGCGCGCGATGCTGTCGGGGTCGGTGACATCGAGCGCGAGCGCATGCAGGCGGTCGGACGCCGTAAAAGGGGCGGCGGCGGGGTTGCGCATGCTGGCCACGACGTTCCAGCCCTGGGCGTGGAAATGGCGCGCGGTGGCAAGGCCGTAGCCCGACGAGCTGCCGGTGATGAGGATGGTTTTCAAAATACTGTCCTTTCGCAAGTGATGGAAAGCGTCTAGTCACACGCTGTCGGACGATCTATAATCTTAAGTCCGTAATTGGTTATAGATAGTCCAGATATGCCCGATCCTTTGTCCGACCTCATCACGCTGCTCCGCCCGCGCACCGTTTTTGCCAAGGCGATCAGCGGCGCCGGCGGCTGGGCGGTGCGCTATGGCGATTTTGGTCATCCCGGCTTCTGCACGGTGATCGAGGGACGCTGCCGGCTCGCGGTCGACGGCGCGGAGGCGGTCACGATCGCGGCGGGCGATTTCGTGCTGCTGCCCGCGACCCCCGGCTTCGCCATGTCGGGCTTCGAGCCCGCCGACCCGGTCGTCATCGATCCGCACGCCATCGCGGGCCTGGCCGGCGAGGTCCGCCACGGGCGGCAGGAGGGCGACGCCGATGTGCGGATGCTCGGCGGCTATTTCATGTTCGATTCGCCCGACGCCGCGCTGCTCGTGTCGCAGCTTCCCGCGCTGATCCATTTGCGCGGCGCCGAAAGGCTGGCGACGCTGGTGCGGCTGGTGCGCGAGGAAGCGGGCGCGGAGCGGCCGGGATGCGACCTGATCCTGTCGCGGCTGGTCGAGATATTGATCGTCGAGGCGCTGCGTTCGGTCGAGGGCGACAATGCGCCGCCGGGGCTGCTGCGCGGCCTTGGCGATCCGCGGCTCGCGGCGGCGATCCGGCAGATTCACGGGCAGCCCGCGCATCCGTGGACCGTCGCCGCTCTGGCGAAGGAGGCGGCGTTGTCGCGGTCGGCCTTTTTCGATCGCTTCGCGCGCACTGTCGGGGTGCCGCCGATGGAATATCTGCAAAGCTGGCGCATGAGCCTGGCGAAGGATTTACTGCGCCGCAAGGCGGGCAAGATCGACGAGATTGCAAGCCAGGTCGGCTATGGATCGGCGAGCGCGTTCAGCACCGCCTTTGCGCGCCACGTCGGGGTACCGCCGAGGCGCTTTGCGACGACCGCCTAATCGGCGCCATATTGTTCGGCGAGCTTGGCACGGCGCAGCTTCCAGCTTTCGGCGAGAACCGGAACGTCGCGCAGGACGCGGAGGTCGGCCGGGCGATCCTTGGCCTCGCCGCCGATCAATAGGCCGAACAGCGAGGCGAGCGGCCAGTCCGACCAGGGCCGATCGACGAGGTCGAGCGCATCGCCCGCGCGCACCGCGCCGGGTTCGAGCACGCGGTAATACCAGCCCGTCCGCCGGCTCGTCACGACCTTGGCCATCACCCCTTTCGCCGCGAAGCGATGGTCGAGCTTCCAGCACGGCTGGCGCGCCTGGCTGACTTCGACCAGCGCGGTGCCGAGGCGGAAGCGGTCGCCGAGGCAGACCGTCCGTTCGTCAAGACCCAAGGTCGAGATATTCTCCCCGAACGCACCTGCGGCAGCGAGCAACGGGACATCGCCCATCTGCGCGCGCCACCAGTCATAATGATCGGCGGGATAATGGTGGATCGCCTTGTCGATCCCCCCATGGACGGTGCGGTCGGCCTGCTCGTCGCCGGCAAGCCCCATCGCGCCGACCGCGACCGCATCGGCCACCGGCAACTTGCCGATCGCGCTCGGCTCGTCGCCGCGGAAAGGGCGCGCGTGGCCGGTGAGGACGGCGAGAATCGGCGTTTTCATGCTCCGATTGCATAGGCCACGCAGCGCAAATGGCAAACGTCAGGCTTGCGCGAGCGACGGGGCGGGCCGCGCCCGCGTTGCGAACACGATCGCAAGCCCGGCGAGCGCCATCACCGCCCCCGCGACCGACACCGCCGGATAGCCGAGCCCGAGGCCGATCACCCCGCCCCCGACGGCGGCGCCGACCGCATTGCCAAGGTTGAAGGCGCCGATATTGACCGCCGAGGCCAGATTGGGCGCATCCGACGCCGCCTCCATCACGCGCATCTGGAGCGGCGGGACGATGGCAAAGGTCGCGACGCCCCACAGGAAGATCGTGACCGCCGCGGCAATGGGCGAGTACATCGTCACCGCGAACAGCAGGAGCATCGCCGCGAGCCCGATGAGCGAGACGATCAGCGTCCGGTCGATCGAGCGGTCGGCGAAGATGCCGCCGAGCCAGTTGCCTGCGGTCAGGCCGAGGCCATAGATCACCAGCATCGCGGTGACGAACAAGGTCCCTGCCCCCGTCGCTTCGGTCAGGATCGGCGCGATATAGGTGAAGATGGTGAACATCGCCGCCGAACCGATCGCGGTGAGCGCGAGCGCGACGAGCACTTCGCGGCGCTTCAGCACGCCGAGTTCGGCGAGCATGTTGCCGCCCTCGGCGCGCGGGATGTCGGGCAGCGCGAAACGCAGCGCAGCCATGGTGATGAGGCCCCAGATCGCGATCGCGCCGAACGCGGTACGCCAGCCGAAGGTCTCGCCGACCCAGGGCGCGAGCGGCACGCCGACGACATTGGCGAGCGTCAGCCCCATGAACATCGCCGCGACCGCGCTCGCGCGCTTTTCGGGCGCGACAAGGCTGGCCGCAACGACCGATCCGACACCGAAAAAGGCGCCATGGTTCAGCGAGGTAATGACGCGCGCGACCATCAGCGTCGTGTAATCGCCCGCGATCGCCGAGAGGAAATTGCCAAGCGTGAAGATCGCCATCAGGCCGATCAGCAAGGTGCGCCGGTTCATCCGGGCGGTGGTGAGCGTCATCAGCGGCGCGCCGAGCATCACCCCGAGCGCATAGGCCGAGACGAGCAGCCCGGCGGCGGGGATCGAAACCCCCAGCCCCTCGGCCATGTCGGGGAGCAGCCCCATCGGGGCGAATTCGGTGATGCCGATACCGAAGGCGCCCGTCGCGAGCGCGAGGAGGGGAAAGTTGATTTTCATGTCGGTTCTTCCGATCAGACGAGCGGCGGGTTCAGCCGGGCAAAACCCGCCTGCTGCCGGTAAGGCGTGTGCGGATAGGGCGGCAGCACGTCGCTCGCGGCGTCGAGCGCCGCCACTTGCTCGGCGGTCAGCGCCCAGCCGACCGCGCCGAGATTCTGCCTGAGTTGCTCTTCATTTCGCGCGCCGATGATCACCGACGACACGGTCGGGCGCCGGAGCAGCCAGTTGATCGCGACCTGCGGCACCGTCTTGCCGGTTTCGGCCGCCACCGCTTCGAGCGCGTCGATCACGCGATAGAGCAGTTCGTCGGTCACCGGCGGCGCGAACTGTTCGGTTTCGTGCAGGCGGCTGCCCGCTGGCACCGGACGGTTCCGCCCGATCCTGCCGGTGAGGCGACCCCAACCGAGCGGGCTCCACACGAGCGCGCCGACACCCTGATCGGCGGCGAGCGGCATAAGGTCGGCCTCGTAAGCGCGGCCGATCAGCGAATAATAGACCTGATGCGCGACGAAGCGCGGTTTGCCGAGCCGGTCGGCGGCGGCCTGCGCCTTCATCAATTGCCACCCCGGATAGTTGGAGACCCCCGCGTAGCGCAGCTTGCCCGCGGCGATCAGCGTCGCGAGCGTGTCCATCAGTTCGTCGACCGGGGTCGATGCATCGAAGGCGTGGAGCTGGAGCAGGTCGATATGATCGGTACCGAGCCGCCGAAGAGCATCCTCCACCGCGCGGATCAGGCGCGAGCGCGAGGCGCCCCAGTCCTGCGGACCGTCGCCCATCGGCAGCCCGGTCTTGGTCGAAATCAGTACCGCGTCGCGGCGGCCCTTGATCGCCTCGCCCAAAATCGTTTCGGACGCGCCGTTCGAATAGACGTCGGCGGTGTCGAACAGCGTGACCCCCGCGTCGAGGCTGATGTCGATCAGCCGGCGCGCCTCGGCGGCGTCACTTGTGCCCCAGGCGCTGAACAACGGCCCTTGCCCGCCGAATGTCCCGGTTCCGAAACTCAAGGCCGGAACGCGAAGCCCCGACGATCCCAGCTGACGATATTCCATGATTCACCCTTTCGACTGCGCGTTGAAGGCATAGGTGGACCAACAATGATCGTTGCAGTAGCGTCGCGGGAAGCGAAGGATTTTTGAAATGAACGCAAAGATGGCTGGAACCGGCGACCGCGCGCGCGCGATGGAGATTTTCACCGTCGCGGTGGCAGAGGGCAGTTTTTCCGCCGCTGGCCGCTGCCTTGGCCTCACGCCGTCCGCGGTCAGCCGCACTATCGACCGGATCGAGGCGCGACTGGGCGTCCGCCTGCTCCTGCGTTCGACCCGGGCCCTCACGCTGACCGCCGAGGGCGAGGCCTATCTGCGCGCCGCGCGCCGTATCCTGGCCGATCTCGACGACGCCGAACAGATCATCGCCGATCAGGGTGCGCCGCGGGGCCGCCTGCGCGTCAGCGCGGCACAGGCGCACGGGCGGCTCAGCATCGTCCCATTGCTCGGCGAGTTCGTGCGCCTGCATCCGCATATCCTTGTCGACATCAGCCTCGCCGACCGGCTGGTCGACCTCGCCGCGGGGCAGGCCGATGTCGCGATCCGCTTTGGCCCGCTCGCCGATAGCCTGCTTACCGCGCGCAAGCTGGGCGAGAGCCGCCGCGTCATCATCGCCTCGCCCGCCTATCTGGCGCAGCATGGCACGCCCAAAGTGCCCGAGGATTTGCACGCGCATAATTGCCTGAATTTCAATTTCCGCCGCGCCGAGCCGACCTGGCCGTTCCGCGACGCGACGCGCGAATATTCGCTGCCGGTGCGGGGAAATATCGAGGCGAACAATGGCGAGACGCTGGGACAGCTTGCCGCCGCCGGGGTCGGCATCGCGCGCGTTGGCGCCTTCAGCATCGCCGACGAGATCGCGCGCGGACAGGTCGTGCCGATATTGGAGGACTATAACCCCGGCGATGTCGAAGCAATTCATGCGGTGTTCGCCGGCGGCGCGAACACCCCCGCGCGGGTGCGGGTGTTCGTCGATTTCCTTGTCGAGCGGCTCGGCCTTGCCAGTTGAGACAAGCGGGCGCGGGCACGTTACGGTGCGGGCATGAATGAAGATATGATCGATCTTCCCGTCCGCCGCCTCGGCCTCGCCGAACCCGGCGATGCGGCGCTGATGCGCAGCGTCGCGATCGAGGCGCCGGTGTCGGTCGAGGTCGGCGGCATCGGCTATGCGGTGATGATGGCGACCCCCTCCGACCTGGAGGATTATGCGGTCGGCTTTGCGCTGAGCGAGGGTCTGGTCGAGCGGGCGGGGCAGATCGCACGGATCGACACCCACGCCATCGAAGGCGGCTGGGCGCTGCGCCTGTGGCTGGCGCCCGAGCGTAACGCGCTCGCGCTCGAACGCGCGCGCAAGCGCGTGAGCGAGAGCAGCTGCGGGCTGTGCGGGATCGAGAATATCGAAGAGGTGCTGCGGCCGCTCCCCCCGGTCACCGCGCGCATCGCCACCGACCGCACCGCGATCGCCGCAGCGCTGGCGGCGCTGCGCGATCATCAGCCATTGGGCCGCGCGACGGGGGCGGTCCACGCCGCCGCTTTCTGCTCGCCCGCTGGCGCGATCCGGCTCGTGCGCGAAGATGTCGGGCGGCACAATGCGCTCGACAAATTGATCGGCGCACTGGCGCGCGCCGGGATCGATCCGCGAACGGGCTTCATCCTGCTGTCGGCGCGGTGCAGTTACGAGCTCGTCGAAAAGACGGTGCGCGCGGGCTGCCCGATGCTCGTCACCATCTCGGCCCCCACCAGCCTTGCCGCGACGCGCGCCGCCGATGCCGGGCTGACCCTCGTCGCGCTGGCGCGCGCCGATACGGCGCTGGTCGTCAGCGACCCGCACGGGATGATCGCGTGAAAACGCTGGGCGCGGTGCTCGCCGGCGGGCGATCGCGCCGCTTCGGGTCGGACAAGGCGCTGGCAATGCTCGATGGGCGAAGCCTGCTCGACCATGCGTTGGCGGCGTTGGCGCCGCATTGCGATGCGGTGGTTGTGGTCGGCCGGGGCGAGATCGCCGACTGGCCGCGCGCCGACTTGGGACCGCTTGGCGGAATTGCAGGGGCGCTGACCCATGCGGCGGGCACGGGTTTTGACCGGGTGCTGTCCGCGCCGGTCGATTGCGTGCGGCTGCCGGGTGACTTGCGCGCGCTGCTCGAACCCGCGCCGGCCTTTCTGGAAACGCAGCCGGTGATCGGACTGTGGCCCGTCGCGGCGCTGAACGAGCTCAAGGCGATGCTGGAGGATGGCGGCGACCTTGCGGTGCGCGCCTATGCGCGGCGGATCGGGGCGCGGGCGGTGCGGAGCGAATTCATGCTGCCGAACGTCAACAGCACCGCCGACCTCGACCGGCTGGCGACGTCATGACCCGCCGATCGCGTTCACGGTGAACGCCAATATCCCCATGTTGAAGACGAACGCCGCCATGCAATGGCCGAGCACGACGCGGCGCACATGCGCGCCCGAGATCGTGACGTCCGAGGTCTGGAAGGTCATGCCGAGCGTGAAGGCGAAATAGAGGAAGTCCCAGTAACCGGGCTCGTGCGCCCCCGGCACCTCGATCCCGCGCTGGTCGCGGCCGTCCTTCGGCAGATAATAAAGATGCGCATAGTGGAGCGTGAACACCATGTTCGCGAACAACCAGGCGAGCGCGAGCGTCGCGACGATCAGCCCGATCTCTGCGCCGTCGAGCGTGCCGGGGCTGGCGATCAGCGTCCCGACCGCGAACAGGATGACGAGCGACAGCAGCACGGTGATCGCGAGCAGCCCGGCGCGATTGGCGTCATTCTGTTCGGCGGTGCGGCGCATCCGCTCGGGGTCGGCCTTGAGCAGCGGCGCTAGCGAGCAGAGGAAGACGAAGGCCGCGACATCGAAGCCGATCAGCAGCGCCGCGCGCGGGTCGCAGCCGAGCGCCGCCGCGCCGCCGCCCACAACCACCAGCGCGGCGGCAAAGATCAGGAAGCGCGCCGGCGCAATGCGGTGACCGAGGGCGGCGGACCCGCGCGGCTTCATGCGGCGACGACGCGCACCGGGATCGACTTCGCCGCCGGGCAGCCGCTGGTCCTGTCGTACAGCGCCAGCGGCAGCAGCGGGTTGAGTTCGGGATAATAGCCCGCGACCGAGCCGCGCGACATCGGATAGTCGAGGATCGTGAGCCCGTCGACGCGGCGCGCGATGCCATCGGTGCCGATCGTTTCGAGCGCGACCTTTGCCCCCGCCGCCAGCCCGCGGTCGGCAATGTCGGCGGCATTCATGAACAGCACCATCCGGTCGTTGTACACGCCGCGATAGCGGTCGTTGTAGCTGTAGATCGTCGTGTTGAACTGGTCGTGCGAGCGAACGGTGGCGAGGCGCAGCATGTCGGGATCGTCGACCGGGGCGTTGACCGCCAGCCCCGGCAGCACGAGGAAATTGGCCTTACCGTTCGGGGTCGGCCAGACGCGGCGGCGCGGCGGGATGTCGAGATGGAAGCCCATCGGCGCCGCGATGCGCTCCGCAAAGCCGGCGTAGATCGCGGGGTAAACTGCGGCGATCTTGTCGCGGATCAGGCTGTAGTCGTCGATATAGCTGGCCCAATCGACCTTGCTGTCCGGCAGCGTCGCCATCGCGATGCGGCAGACGATCTCTGTTTCGGTCCGCAGATGCTCGCTCGCTGGCTCGAGCACGCCGCGCGAGGCGGTGACGTTCGACATCGAATCCTCGATCGTCACGAACTGCTCGCCCTTCGCGGTCTCGATGCGTTCGGAGCGCGCGATGACGGGCAGAATCAGCGCATCCTTGCCGTGGACGAGGTGGCCGCGGTTGAGCTTGGTCGCGATGCCGACGGTCAGGTCGAGCTGGCGCATCGCGGCGTAGGACCGTCCGGTATCGGGCACCGCGCGGACGAAATTGCCGCCGAGCCCGATGAAGACCTTGGCGGTGCCCGCCAGCATCGCCTCGACCGACTCGACGGTGTGATGACCGTCTTCGCGCGGCGGCTCGAAGCCGAAGACGTCGCGCACCCGGTCGAGATATGCCTGCGTCGGTTTCTCGTCGATACCGACGGTGCGGTCACCCTGCACATTTGAATGACCACGGATCGGCGAGATGCCCGCGCCGGGCTTGCCGATATTGCCCTTGAGCAGGAGCAGGTTGGCGATCTGCTGAACCAGTTCGGACCCGCGCTGATGCTGGGTGATGCCCATGCCGTAGCAGATGATCGTCGCATTCGAGCGCATGTAGATGTCGGCGCAGCGGCGGATCTGCGCTTCGTCGATCCCCGCCGCGGCGACCAGCGCCGGCCAGTCCTGCGCCTCGATATCGGCCTTCAGCGCCGCGAAACCCGACGTGTGTTCGGCGATGAAGGCGTGGTCGAGCACGCGCTCGCCCGCCGCCTCGCGCTCGAACATCGCCTTCATCATGCCCTTCAGCAGCGCAAGGTCGCCGCCGATCCGGATATGGACGAACTCGCTGCTGATCTCGGTCGCGCCGAAGGTCGCCATCTGGACGATGTCCTGCGGCTCGGTGAATTTGATCAGCGCGCGTTCGGGCATCGGGTTGACCGCGACGATCGGCACCCCGCGTTTGCGCGCCTCGACCAGCGGGGTCATCATCCGCGGCGCGTTGGTCCCGGCGTTATGTCCGATCAGGAAGATCGCTTCCGCATGCTCGAAGTCGCCCAGGATCACGGTGCCCTTGCCGACCCCGATCGAATGCGGGAGGCCGCGGCTCGTCGGTTCGTGACACATGTTCGAACAGTCGGGGAAATTGTTCGTGCCGAACTCGCGCACGAAGATCGCATAGAGGAACGCGGTCTCGTTCGCGGTGCGCCCCGAAGTGTAGAATTCGGCTTGGTCGGGGTTATCGAGCGCGCGCAGATGACCGCCGATCAAAGCGAAGGCATCGTCCCAGTTCACCGGCACATAATGGTCGGTCGCGGCGTCGTAGCGCATCGGTTCGGCCAGCCGGCCCTGCATTTCGAGCCAATAGTCCGACTGCGCCATCAATTCGGTCACACTGTGCTGGGCGAAGAATTCGCGCGTGACGCGGAACTTCGTCGCCTCATGCGCGAGCGCCTTGGCGCCATTTTCGCAAAATTCGAGCTTCTTGGTGCACGCTGCGTCGGGAAAGGCGCAGCTCGGGCATTTGAAGCCGCCGGGCTGGTTCATCGCCAGCAGCGCGCGCGATCCCTTGGCGACGACGCTCTGTTCGAGCAGCACTTTTGCGGTGGCCGCCGCGGCGCCCCAGCCGCCGGCGGGGCTGCCATAGGCCCGGTATCTTGGTGTGTCGTCCGCCATCGCGATGCGAGCAAAGCACAGTGGCCGATGCTAATCCACGACTCTTTGGTGTTGGCGCGCCCGGCAGGATTCGAACCTGCGACCACCCGCTTAGAAGGCGGGTGCTCTATCCAGCTGAGCTACGGGCGCGTGCACGAGGCTGTCCGCCGCGCGAATAGCGCGGTTTGCTTGGGCTGCAAAGCAGGTTAAGCAGCACGCCCATGACCGACCCCGCTCCGCCGCCGGCCCCGCCCGCGCCCGTCGCCGCCGCGAGCGTGCGCCAGTTCCGTTATTACGACCTGATCATGGCGGCCTTTGTCGCCATCCTGTTGCTGTCGAACATCATCGGCGCGTCGAAGCCGAGCTATATCCCGCTCCCGGACGGCAGCGAATGGGCGTTCGGCGCCGGGGTGCTGTTTTTCCCGATCAGCTATATCATCGGCGACGTGCTGACCGAGGTTTACGGTTATGCCCGCGCCCGGCGGGTGATCTGGACCGGGTTCGCGGCGCTCGCCTTCATGGCATTCATGGCGTGGGTCGTCGTGTCACTGCCCCCCGCCAAGGGGTGGCCGGGGCAGGAAAGCTATGAATTCGTCTTCGGCAACAGCTGGCGGATCGTTGTCGCCTCGATGCTCGCCTTCTGGGTTGGCGAATTCGCCAACTCCTACGTCCTTGCGCGGATGAAAATCTGGACCGCGGGACGCTTTCTGTGGGCGCGCACGATCGGATCGACGATCGTCGGCCAGGGGCTGGACAGCCTGATTTTCTACCCGCTCGCCTTTTACGGCCTTGCCGGCTGGCCGCCCGAACAGCTTATGCAGGTCGTGCTGTCGCAGTGGCTGATCAAGACATTGTGGGAGGCGGCGCTGACCCCTGTCACCTATGTCGTCGTCGGCGCATTGAAGCGGCGCGAAGGGGTCGATGTGTTCGACGAAGGCACCGATTTCACCCCGTTCAGGGCGAAGGTATAAATTGCTCGATTCATTGCCGCTAACCTTCGTGAACGCCAAGGTGTCGCTGATCGCGATCACCGGGCTGAGCCGCGACGCCCTCCATATCTACGTCGCGCTCGGCCTGTTCCTTGCCGTCAAGCTGCTGTGGCGCGGCCGCGGCAGCACCGTCTTCGCGCTGCTGCTGATCGCCGCAGGAACGCTGACCGGCGAATGGCTCGACCATGGGTTCGAGCTGCTGCGCAAGCAGCAATGCGACACCGCTGCGCATTGGCACGACATCTGGAACACGCTGTTCTGGCCGGTCGTGCTGGCGATCGTTCTGCCCTGGCTCGCGCCGCGGCGGGGCGACGAGGTGGAAAGGGCGGGCGAGGATGCGCCGCCCGAACCGTCAGGCGAGGACGCCGTCCCCGAGCCGTCAGGCGAGGACGCCCAGCGCCGCTTCGAACAGACGTAAGCCGTCGGTGCCGCCGTGGGCGCGATCGATCGCGCGTTCGGGGTGCGGCATCATGCCGAGCACATTGCCGGCGTCGTTCAGCACCCCCGCGATGGCGCGCGCCGACCCGTTGACGGTGTCGGCATAGCGGAAGGCGACCCGCCCCTCGCCCTCGATCCGGTCGAGCGTGTCGGCGTCGGCGAAATAATTGCCGTCATGGTGCGCGACGGGAATGTCGATCGTCTCGCCCGCAGCATAGCCGGCGGTGAACAGCGACTGGCTGTTTTCGACGGTCAGCGGCACGCTGCGGCAGACGAAGTTGAGCCCCGCGTTGCGCATCAGCGCGCCGGGCAGCAACTGGGCCTCGGTCAGTACCTGGAAGCCGTTGCACACACCGAGCACGGGGACGCCTCGGGCGGCCGCTGCTGCGACGCTGCGCAGGATCGGCGAGCGCGCCGCCATCGCGCCCGAGCGAAGGTAGTCGCCATAGGAAAAGCCGCCGGGCAGTGCGATGAAATCGATGCCATCCGGCAGGTCGCTGTCGCGGTGCCACACCATCGCAGGGGCACGGCCGGTCACGGTCTCGAGCGCGACCGCCATGTCGCGGTCGCAATTGGAGCCGGGAAAGACGATGACGGCGGTCTTCATGGCGCTGGCTCCTTCGTGCGGCGCGTCAGGCGCGTTCGATGCGGTAGTTTTCGATCACCGTGTTGGCGAGCAACTTCGCGCACATCGCGTCGAGATCGGCGTCGCTGACATCGTCAGCGACCTCAAGTTCGATGAAGCGGCCGGCGCGCACGTCGGCGACCCCGGCGAAACCCAGCCCTTCGAGCGCGTGGTGGATCGCCTTGCCCTGCGGATCGAGCACCCCGGGCTTGAGCGTCACATAGACCTGGACCTTCATGCGATGACGACCTTTGCTGCGGAGGGCGGGATGATGGGCGCGCCTATGCCCGCGAATCACACGGCGAGCAAGGGGCGAGCGGCGCAAAATTGCGCCTGTTCGGACTGCGAGTCAGTCGCAACTTTGTTGTTGCGAATCTGTCGCACTATCCCTACACCGGACTTGTTGAGAAGGATTCGCACATGGTCGTCTGTGTCTGCAACGCAATAAAGGAAAGCCAGCTGCGCGATGTCGCGCGGAGTGGCCAGTTGCGGTGCGCCAAGGCCGCCTATGCGCAACTGGGTCGCAAACCCAAGTGCGGCCAGTGCCTGTCATTCGCTCGCAATATCATCAGCGACGTCGCCGCGACCGCCTGATTTTTCTTGGATTTCCGCCATTTTCGACCTTGGCCTGAGCGGGCGGGGGCGTCTATAATGCGCCCATTCCACTCCCAAGACAAAATGACAGGAACGACAGCATGAAGGGCGACGAAAAGGTCATCGATTTTCTGAACGAGGCGCTCAAGAACGAGCTGACCGCGATCAACCAATATTGGCTGCACTATCGCATGCTCGACAATTGGGGCGTCGCGAAGCTGGCGCATTTCGAGCGCGAGGAATCGATCGACGAGATGAAGCACGCCGACAAGCTGGCCGACCGCATCCTCTTCCTCGGCGGCCTGCCCAATTTCCAGATGCTCGGCCGGCTGCGCGTTGGCGAAACGGTCGAGGAAATCCTCAAGGCCGATTTGGCGCTGGAGGAAGAAGCACTGCCACTGCTCAAGGACGCGATCGCCCATTCGGAAAGCGTGCGCGACTATGTCAGCCGCGACCTGTTCGCCGACATCCTTGAGAGCGAGGAGCATCATGTCGACGAGCTGGAAAAGCAGTTCGAGATGATCGAGCGGATGGGGATCGAAAATTATATCCAGCTGCAGTCGAAGTCGGTCGGCGAGGATTGAGGTCTTACCCCCTCCCCTTCAGGGGAGGGGCAGTGAGACTTGGTCCGGCGTCAGCCGGACCTTTAGTCGAGCGGGGTGGGGGGCATCGGCCTTGCGCTACGCCGCTGGCCCCCACCCGCTGCGACTAGGCAGCAAGCTGCCAAGTCTCTCTACCCTCCCCTGAAGGGGAGGGATTTTGAACTTTTTTCAGGGGCGCTTTCGGGCGCCTCTTTTTTCGCTTGTATTTGCGAATAATTCTCAATAGCAAGGTGGGGCAGTCCCCTCCTGCCGGCCGCTGCACCACGCAGCGGCCGGCGGCTTTTTCGCCGGGTGGACGGGATATGCCGAGCCGGGAGACGAGCACGATGACGCCAAGCCGCGACCTGATCCGCACCCTTAGCGACCAGCCGCTGGTGCGCGACCTGCCGGTCGAGGCGGCGCAGGCGGTGCTCGCGCTGCGATATTGCGTCCTGTGCCGCCGCAGCGAGCGCGACCCGATGCCCGAACTGGAACGGCGCTGGGGCAATATCCTTGCCGCGCGGCGCTATCGGCTGGTGGTCGAGGCGATCGGCCAGGTGTGGCCCGACCCCTTTGCCGTCGCGCCGCCATGCTGCCCGCAGGCCAGCTTCGACGAAGCGTTGCTCGCCGCGATGGTCGGCGCCGCGACGCGCCGCGACCGCGTCGATTTCGACTGGCTGACCGCCGAAATGCTGGGCAGCGACGCGCGCGAGATGCTGTTCGTGGCGCTCGAGAACTTCCTCCGCGCCCGGGCGCCGGGGCGGGTTTAGCCCGCCGGCGACAAAGCGAACGCAGGCGCGGTGCTTCAGCACACCACGCCCGCGTTGCTGGCCCTGAAGCGACGGCCCGTCACGGCCGTCACTGCCGGAAAACGGCTAGAAGCCGATGCCTACCCCGACGCGCCCGCCCCATTCGCCGCCGCCGGTGTTGCCGCTGACGCCTGCCGAGACATAGACTTTTTCGGACATTCGGCCGGTCAGCGAGCCGGCGATCGCCTGTTGCCCGCCATAGGTCGCGGCGTTGACCCACAGCGACAGGTTGCTGCCCGGAATGATCGGCGCATTGCCCATCGCCATCGCCGCGGCGATCCCGCCGCTCAACCTTTTGTCCATTTTGTCGAGGCGGAAGCCGGTTTCGGCCAGCCCGCTCTCGATCCCGCCGACCCGGTCTTCGAGCGCCGAGAATTGCGCATCGGTGACCGCGGCGAGATAATCGACGCTGACCCGCATGCTCCGAACGCTGGCGGCGGAGGCCATATTCGAGACGCCGAGCGTGCCGTTGCCGTCGATGGTGACCACCTGCTCGTCGCCCATCTGCACCGCGTCGGAGGCGGCGATGTCGCCGATGACGACCGAGGACCCCGCGCCGCCCACGACGACCTGGTCGGTCGCGGTCGTCGCGGCGCCGAAGCCGACCGCAGTCGAGCGGTCGTGCGCGGCAACCGCGGCCGAGCCCAGCGCGGTCGCATCGGTGCGGCTGGCGGTGGCGGTGCTGCCCACCGCGGTGGCGCGCAGCAGCGTCGCCTGCGCCCCGCTGCCCACCGCCGTCGCGTTCGCAGCCGAGATGGCGGCAAAGCCGACCGAGGTGCCGCGCGCCTGCGTCACCTGGGTGTTGGTGCCGACCGCGGTGCCTTCGTTGCCCCGCACCTGGGCGACAAAGCCGATCGCGGTGCTGTTCTGGTTGCGCGCCTGGGCATTGTTGCCGATCGCGGCGGCGCTGACCCCCGATGCGATGGTGTTGCGCCCGAGCGCCAGCCCGCCACTCCCGGTGGCCAGCGCGTTGACGCCGAACGCCGCGGCATTTTCGGTGGTGGCCTGCGCATCGACCCCGAAGGCGATCGAGGATGCGCCAACGGCGCGCGCGCCCAGTGCGTCGCCGTCGGCACCATCGACGCCGATCGCAATCGCGCGCGTGCCGGTGGCCTGCGCTACACTTCCCAGCGCTGTCGCCCCCTCGGCACTGGCGACCGACTCCCTTCCGAGCGCGGTCGCGCCGACGCCGGTCGATAGCGCGTCGCTTCCCAAGGCGGTTGCGTCCATTGTGGTGGCGGCGGCGCCGAGTCCAATCGCCGTTGCTCTTGACCCGGTGGCGCGCGTTTCGACCCCGAGTGCGGTTCCCCCGCCACCGGTCGCCTGCGCACCTTCACCCACTGCGGTCGAATTGAACCCGGTGGCGAGCGCGTCGGCACCCAAAGCAGTGGAGAAAGACCCCGCCTGCGCGCCGATGCTGTCGCCGTCATTGCTGTCGCCGCCGATGGCGATGCCGGAGGAGCTGTTGGCGGCGCTGAACAGGCCGATCGCGATGTTGCCCCCCGACGCGCTGCTCGACCGGCCCACGGCGATGGCATCGGCCGCCGCGGCATTGGCCTCGGACCCGACGGCAATGGCAAAATTGCCCACCGCGTCGGCCTGCCCGATGGCAATGGCGTTCGAGCCGTTGGCGGTGGCGGAAGTGGCGAAACTGGTCCCGCCGCCAATGGCCACCGAATGCTCGCCCAGCGCCTGTGAGAACTGGCCGCCGGCGAACGAGCGGGCACCGCCGCCTTGCGCGCCTTGCCCGACGGCCGTAGCGCCGTCACCGTTTGCCGCGGCCTGCCCGCCGAGCGCGGTCGCGTTGATCGCCGCGGTGCTGTCGAAGCCCAGCGCGGTCGCGCCGCCAGCCAGCGTGCGGGCATTGCTGCCGATGGCGACCGACCGGTTGCCGGTGCCCGACGCGTCTTCGCCCAGCGCAATCGAGCCGACGCCCGTCGCCTGGGCGCCTTCCGTGCCGACATCGCCGCCGTCGCCGCCGATGGCGATGGCGCCCGTTGCCGTGGCGTCGGTGGCGGTGCCGATGGCGATGGTGCGGTCTGCTGTGGCTTGCGCTCCCGAGTTCGCTCCCTCTCCCCCGCCGATGGCGACAGCGCCCACCCCGGACGCCACTGCACCAGCGGAAGGATTGTCCCCGCCACCTATCGAGACGGCGCCAGCCGCGCTGGCCACATTGTTCACGCCCACGGCAACCGCGTTATCTCCGCTTGCTGCTGCGCCTCCACCCAGGGCTGAGGACTGGTCTCCCGACGCATTGGAAAAGGCGCCAAAGGCCGTCGATACGAAGTCGGTCGCCTGTGCCGAGGCCCCCACAGCGGTGGAGACAGAGCCCGTCGCAGTTGCACCGACGCCGCAGGCTAAGCGATTGTCGGTATTGGCCGAATCAGCCCCGCCGTCATTATCGGTCGCGGCGTCGACGACGCCGTCATTGTCGCGGTCGAGCAGGCAGTCCTCGGCCTTGGCCTGCTGCGGCGTGAGCAGCAGCGCGGCGCCGGCGGTGCCGGCGAGCAGGGTGGCGGCAAACAGGCTGTTCTTGGTCGTCATGTTGGTCCCTCCAGTGTCATGTTTCCCACCGGAGAGGCGCCCCTTGCGCCGTCCGGTCAGGTTACGAAAAGCGGAGCGACCCAATATGTAGCGAAGTAAGGCAATATGGCTGAGCAGAGCTCTCGGCCCCATCCCCCCGAGCGCTATAGAACATCCGTCCGCGCGCGCGTCAATCGTGTGGGAGTGGAGTGGGGGGTTAGTGATCGTTGAAGTGGATTTGCAGACAATTCCCCTCCCTTTCAGGGAGGGGTTAGGGGTGGGTTGCGAGCGATAGCGAGCGGCGGTGCGAATGCCGCCGTTGGCGGCGACCCACCCCCCTGCCCCTCCCTAAAAGGGAGGGGAGCAATCGACGACCGCGACCGGTCGCCTTCAGAGCTTCGAGCCCCGCAACCCCGCTACGTCCCCGCCTTGTCGCTCACGGCGCGGATCACCAGGGCCTTGTCGTCGACCAGATAGCGCTGCGCCAGCGCCTGCAACTCGGCGGGCGTCGCGGCGGTGACTTCGGCGATGCCGTTGCGGCTGCGGTCGAGGCGTTCGGCGTGGGTCGTCGCCTCGGCGACATAGTTCAGCCAATAGCTGTTCTCGCGCCGCGCCTTGGTCATCGATTCGACGAGCGGGCGCCGCGCGCGGTCGAGCAGGTCGGCATCGACCGGCGCGGCGCGCAGTTCGCCGGCAATCGCGAAGATCGCGGCGCGCGTCGTCGCCAGATCCTTGTAATCGACGTTGCTGGCGGCGAGCAGGTGGCCGTATCCTGGAAACTCGTCCGACAGGCTGGCGCCGGCGCCGGGGCTGTAGCTTTCGCCGAGCCGTTCGCGCAGTTCCTCGGTCAGCTTGAGCTGCATCACCCGCGCCAGCAGGTTCAGCCGCATCGCTTCGGCGAGGTCGCTGTCGTCGCGCGCCGGCCAATAGACGCGCAGTTCGGCCTGTTCGGCGGGGCCCTTGTGGATCAGCGTGCGTTCGCTGCGGTCGGTCGCATATTCGCGCACCCGCGCATCGGGGCGCGGGTCGAAGGCGGCGCGGCGTGCGGGCAAGGCGCCGAAGGTCGCCGCGATCGCATCGATCGCCACCTGCTCGTCGATGTCGCCGACCACCCCGACCTCGATCGCGCCGTGCGCAAAACTGTCGGCGATCGCGGGTTTGAGCTGGTTCCAGTCGAGCGCGAGCAGCGTCGCGAGCGGCGGGGTCTGCGACCGCGGATCGTCGTTGGCGAGGATGCCGCCGACGTCGCGCGCGATCACCGCCGCCGGGGTCGCGTCGTTCGCGGCATATTGCTGCGGCAGGAACCGGCGGATCAACGCAAGGCCGTCGGCGCGGTAGCCGGGATGGGTCAGCATCGCGGTCATCAGCTTGGCCTGTAGCGCGAAATCTTCGGGCGACGTCAGCGCATTGCCGCCGAACGCATCGGTGTCCGACCCGAAACTCGGGCTGACCGTCCGCCCGGCGAGGATCGTGCGCAGTTCGTCGAAGCTGTGCGCCGCGAGCCCGCCGACGGTGATCGACCCCGCGAGCGACACCTTCGTCGGATCGTCGCGCGTCGCGAGCAGATTGCCGCCGTCGACGCGCAGCGACAGATAGACGCGGTCCTTCTGATAATCGGTCTTTTTGATATTGAGCATGACATTGTTGGCAAAGCGGATGCGGCGAATGCCCAGATCCTCGATGCGGTTATCGGCGACGACCCGGCCGGGCAGACCGAAATCGTCATAGGCGAAGGCGCTGCTGGTCGCGGCGACCGGCGCCGCCACCGCGACCTGCTGCGATGCCGCCAGTCCGGCGAGGATCGCGGCAGTGCCGCCCTCGACCGGCGTTTTCGCGGTGACGCGCGCGAGCGGCGCGCTCATCCCGGCCATCCGCGCCCGGAACGCCGCGGTGACCGCGGCGGCGTCGAGCGACGGTGCGGTCGCCTCGAACAGCGTCTGCGTCGTTTCGGGGCGGACGACGACGAAATCGCCGTCGGCAGCCTCGATCAGCGTGTCGGCGAGCGTCTCGCTGCGCCGCGTCGTCACGCCCGCGACCGCGTTGCGCAGCCCGGTGCGGCGGTTGGCGAGCTGCTCGTCGACTTCGGCCTGGGTGAAGCCATGTTCGACGGCGCGGCGGCTTTCCTGCTCGACGAGCGCCAGCGCCTCGCGCCACGCGCCTTCCTTGGCGATCGCGCCGAAGGTCACCTGATCGAAGATTTTCCAGCCGCCCGCTTCGCTGAAATAGCCGCTGAGGATCGGCGACTCCTCGTCGAGCGCGATCTTGGCGAGGCGGCGGCTGACGATCGCTTCGCCGACCTCTTCGGCCAGGTTGCGGGCGCGCTTGGCGCGGGTATCGGGCAGCTGGACCCACGGCTTGAACATTGCAAGCGTGACCGAATCCTGGATCGCCGGGTCGACGAAATCGTCGGCGGCCGCGGCGCGCGCATAGTCGATGGTGCCGATGTCGGGATCGGCGCCGGCCGGACCGCGGCCCGTCCAGTCGCCAAAGCGCGCCTTGATCTTGGCCTCGACCGCCGCCGGATCGAAGTCGCCGACAACGACGAGCGTCGCGCGCTCGGGGCGATAATAGCGCTCGTAGAGGTCGCGCAGCCGCGCGGCGGGGGCGGTGCGGATGACCGCCTCGGTGCCGACCGGCAGGCGGTTCGCGACGGTCATGTCCGGCATCTGGAATTCGAACTGATCGACCACGCTGCGCAGCTGATAGGTGTCGCGCGCGCGCCGTTCGGAGAGGATGATCCCGCGCTCGCGATCGACCGCCGCGGGATCGATGGTCAGTTCGCTCGCGGTTTCGCGCATCAGCATCAGCCCGGTGTCGATCAGGTCGTCGGTCGCGTTCGGCAGGTCGAGCTTGTAGATCGTCCGGTCGAACCCGGTCGACGCATTGGTATCGGCGCCGAAGGCGAGCCCCTTGCGTTCGAGCAGCTTGATCATCTCACCCTCGGGCACGCCCTTCGACCCGTTGAACGCCATATGCTCGAGGAAATGGGCGAGCCCGCGCTGATCGTCGGCTTCGGCAAAGCTGCCGACGTCGAAGCGCATGCGCAGCACGACGCTGTCCTTGGGCGTGCTGTTCTTGAGCAGCGCATATTTCATGCCGTTGGGGAGGGTACCGAAGACGATGTTCGGATCGACCGGCACGTCGCTCGCGGCGAAGTTCCACACCCGCGCGGCATCGGTCTGCGGATTGACGGGGGCGGTCTGGGCGACCGCCTGTTGCGCAGAGGCCGCGGCGGTGCCGGACAGAAGCAGGACGAGGGGCGACAGGGCGAGCGAGGCGCGCCGGACGGACAATCTGGTCATGGCAACCCGTGTGGCCACCGCCCGCCGGGCGGTCAAGCCATGCTCAGGCGGTGCGCTGACCGCTTTCGACCAACGACATCGGGTCGCGCTCGACCGCCTTCGCCGCATAGAGCGCGCGATCGGCATTCTCGAACAGCTTGCGCGCGCTCGCGCCGTCGTCGGGCCAGACCGCGACGCCGATGCTGGCGCCGACGCGGATCGGCTGCCCCTCGATGCGATAGGGCGCGGCGAGGCCGGCGAGGACATGGTCGGCGAGCGCGGTCGCGAGCAGCGGCGACCCCACAGGCGCGAGGATGGCGAATTCGTCGCCGCCTTGGCGCGCGACCATCGCGTCGTCGCCGCAGGCCCGGCGCAGCCGCGCCGCGACTTCGCAGAGCAAGAGGTCGCCGACCGCATGGCCGTGCCGGTCGTTGACCGGTTTGAACCCGTCGAGGTCGAGCAGCGCGATCGCGAAGCGGCTGCCGTCGCCGGCCGCGGCGATTTCCTGGTCGAGCCGCATGTCGAGTTCGCGGCGGTTCCACAGGCCGGTGAGCGGGTCGGTGTGCGCAAGGTCGCGCATCTGTTGCTGGAGCTGAAGCAGCGCGACGAGCTGGCCATGTTGCTGAAGGATCATGCGGAGCAGGAAGACCGTCGCGACGACGAGGCTGGTCCCCGCAGCAATTTCGGCCGGATGGCCCGAGGTCAGCATCAGCAGCGAGATCGGCACCAGCCCGATCACCAGATTGACGATGGTCGCAAACCGGATCGACGAGAGGCAATAGGCGGTCGCGAGCGAGCCCATCGCCATGATCATCGCATAATAGCTGTGGTTTTCGGGCGGCGCGGCAACCCAGTTGGTCACCGTCCAGACGCAGCACATCAGCCCCATCGAGCCCGACAGCCAGGTCGATTCCTTGACCACCCGCCGCGCCCGGCGCGGGCTCATCGTCCGCCCGCGATTGTGGCGTAGGACGATGAACCCCATCAGGCACACCGCCGCCAGAATCACCGGAAAGCCGATGCGGATAAACGGATGCACCGACGCGACGCCGCCGAAGATGGCGGTCGGCGTCGTCGCCGCGAGCATCAGGAACAGCATCGGGGTCAGCGTTTCGACGCGATTGGCGCGCAACAACGCAATATCGTCGCGGATATTCGCCGGAATCGGCGGAAAGAACCGCCGTCGCAACCATGTGTAGACCCCCGTCATGCCGCTGAGATAGCAGGCGAATGTAAAACATCGGTTAAGGATAAGCGCCTAGCGAAACCAGTCGCCTGGCCGCACCGGCTCGCGAAATATTAACCATGTTCGGGCATGCCCGCCGCGCCATCATTTCGCGCTATATTCACCGGGAGCCTTGCCATGTCCTTTCCGTCGCCGTCGCTGACCTCGCCTGCCGCTGCGCCCGCGCCCACACCCGTCGCCGCCACGCCGCTGCCGTCGCCAAGCCCCAGCCTGCCGCAGGACGACACCCCTACCGAGCAGGCAGCGCGCGCCGCGCAGATCGCCGCGGCGCAGTCGGTCTATGTGTGGACCACCGCGATCCCGACGCTGCCCGGCGTGCCGCTGGCGACCGACGTGCCGAAGAACGACGAGCCGACGATCGCCTGGTTCGGCGTCCTGATCGGCGTCGGCCTCGCGATCGTGCGCAACGCGCTGACCGTCAAGCTCGGCGGCGTCGACAAGGGCGAACTCGATACCCCGCGCGCCGAATATGAGGCTGCGCTGGCCGAATGCGATGCGATCGAGGCATCGACCGCCAAGATCGCCGCCGCGCACGGCGTCCACGGCGGCGGCAATATCTTTGCCCGCATCGTCGGCGACGTCGAACAGGCGGTGGCGGCGGCCGAGCGCGACATGCACGTCGCACTGCTCAAGGGGTACAAGGATCGCCTCGAGGAGCTGATGAAGGTCAGCGAGGCCGAAGTTGCGGGGCTGGGCAGCCGCACCCCGCGCAGCATCGAAGCGTATCGCGCGCTGTTCGCGACGCTGCCGCTGCCCGGCATCGCGTGGACGTTTCCCGACGACACGATGTTCGCGCGGCTGCGCGTGCAGGGTCCGAACAACATGCTGATCGCCGCGGTGGGCACGACGCTGCCCGCCAATTTCCCGCTCACCGCAGGTCAATATGCCGGCGTCGTCAATGGCGACACGCTCGCCGCGGCGCTCGCCGACGGGCGTCTGTTCATGCTCGACTATCGCGACCTCGCGGTGCTCGATCCCGGCACCTATGGCAGCGAGGCGAAATATGCCTGGCAGCCGATGGCGCTGTTCGCGGTGCCGCCGGGCGGATCGGCGCTGGTGCCGGTCGCGATCCAGTGCGGGCAGGATCCCGCCGACGGACCGATCTTCACCCCCTCGCCGGTCGCCGACCGGTCGTGGGGCTGGGAGATGGCGAAATTCGTCGTTCAGGTCGCCGACGGCAATTACCACGAATTGTTCACCCACCTCGGCCGCACCCATCTGGTGATCGAGGCGTTCGCGGTCGCGACGCACCGCCACCTCGCCGAAGCGCACCCGATCTGGGCGCTGCTCGTCCCGCATTTCGAGGGGACATTGTTCATCAACGAGCAGGCGGCGACGTCGCTGATCGCCGCCGGCGGCCCGATCGACCATATTTTCGCGGGCACGATCGCGTCGAGCCAGATGGCCGCGGTCGACGCACGACTGGGGTTCGATTTCACCGCCAAGATGCTGCCCGCCGACCTTGCGGCGCGCGGCGTCGGCACCGGATCGGCGCTCGCCGACTATCCCTATCGCGACGATGCGCTGCTGGTGTGGCACGCGATCCACGAATGGGCGCGGCAATATGTCGATCTTTATTATGCAGCCGACGCCGACGTCGCCGCCGACACCGAACTGACCGCCTGGGCCGCATGCCTTTCCGGCGAGGCACAGATCAAGGGGTTCGGCGCGATCGCGACGCGCGCCCGGCTGATCGACGTGTGCACGATGGTGATCTTCACCGCGAGCGCGCAGCATGCCGCGGTCAACTTCCCGCAAAAGGATGTCATGGCCTTTGCCCCCGCGATCACCGGCGCCGGCTGGCAGGCGGCGCCCGATGCGCAGGCGGGGCACGACAAGGCGGGCTGGCTGGCGATGATGCCGCCGATGGCGCTCGCGCTCGAACAATTGAACGTGCTCGAACTGCTGTGATCGGTGCATTACCGCCCGCTCGGCGACTATCGCAGCAACGCCTTTCCCTATCCGGCGTGGTTCCAGGATGCGCGCGTCATCGCCGCCGAAGGCCCGCTGGCGTGGTTCCAGGCCGCGCTCGCCAATGTCGATGTGGAGATTGCGGCGCGCAATGCCGAGCGGATGCTGCCCTATCCCTATCTGCAACCGAGCCTGATCCCGACCAGCATCAATATTTGACGGGTCGGTCCAGACCAAATTCACGCGTCATTGCGAGCCCTTCGACTGCCTTGCGGGCGCTCGGGATAAACTTCCGCATCGCGGAAGCGAAGCAATCCAGAGCGGTGCACGCCTGCTCTGGATTGCAACGTCGCCTTCGGCTCCTCGCAATGACGCGGCTCAACGATCAGCGGCAGGGCGTCTATCGCAGCCTCAGCTGCCCTTTTTCTTGCGGTGGCTGTCGAGGTCGAGCAC
The DNA here is from genome assembly GCF_050916055.1 of Sphingopyxis sp. Taxonomy (GTDB): domain Bacteria; phylum Pseudomonadota; class Alphaproteobacteria; order Sphingomonadales; family Sphingomonadaceae; genus Sphingopyxis. Next base: position 499,920 of record NZ_CP051527.1, on the reverse strand, counting down.
CGCATTGTCGGTGCCTTCGGGCAGCAGGCCTAGGCGGCGCGCGACTTCCTGATAGGCTTCGACTTCGCCGCCGAGGTCGCGGCGGAAGCGGTCCTTGTCGAGCTTTTCGTTCGTCGTCATGTCCCACAAGCGGCAGCCGTCGGGGCTGATCTCGTCGGCGAGGATGATGCGGCTGAAATCGCCTTCATACAGCCGCCCGAACTCCAGCTTGAAGTCGACGAGGCGGATGCCGACCGCGGCGAACATGCCGCTCATGAAGTCGTTGATGCGGATCGCCATGTCCTGAATATCGTGAAGCTCGTCCTGGCTGCACCAGTTGAAGCAGGCGATATGTTCCTCGGCGACGAGCGGGTCGCCCAGCGCATCGTCCTTGTAGCAATATTCGATCAGGGTGCGGGGAAGTTGCGTGCCTTCCTCGATCCCCAGCCGCTTCGACAACGTGCCCGCGGCGACGTTGCGCACGATCACCTCGATCGGCACGATCTCGACCTGGCGGATCAGCTGTTCGCGCATGTTGAGGCGGCGGATGAAATGATGCGGCACGCCGATGTTGCCGAGCAGGGTGAAGACATGCTCGGAAATGCGGTTGTTGAGCACGCCCTTGCCGCTGATCGTGCCCTTTTTCTGGGCGTTGAACGCGGTCGCGTCATCCTTGAAATACTGGATCAGCGTGCCAGGTTCGGGGCCTTCGTAAAGGATCTTGGCTTTGCCTTCGTAAATCTGGCGGCGACGGGCCATGGGCAGGGACTTTCCTTAACGTCAAAATAGCTGGCCCCGGCAAATGCGACTCATCGAAAGACGCGGTGCCGGGGCGATGGGGCGCCTATAGCGGCAAAGGCCGGGCGCGTCATCCCCGGGGTTGAACCAGAGCGCGCCTCTCTTCCCGTTCGTGCTGAGCTTGTCGAAGCACCGTTCTCCTTCGATGCCGGAAAGAAAGAACGGCCCTTCGACAAGCTCAGGGCGAACGGCGCTGGAGAGGCAGCGGATCGCATTTACATCTTTACGTTTACGTCAACTAGAGCTTGCGCTTCCCGGTCGCGCTTGCAACGATGCGCGAGCAAGGGAGAGAAATATGAGCTTCGACCAGATCCGCCTCGAAAAGCATGAAGGCATCGCGCTGCTGACGCTGCACCGTCCCGACCGGATGAACGCCTTCACCACCGAGATGATGCTCGAGATCGTTGCCGCGCTCGACGAATGCGACGCCGACGATGGCGTGCGCGCGGTGATTTTCACCGGCGCGGGCGACCGCGCCTATTGCGCCGGCGCCGATCTGGGTCAGGGCGCCGCGACCTTCGATTACGACAAGCGCACCGACAAGGCGGCGCTCCTGCCGGGCGGCATCGCGGCGAGCCCGGTGGCCGAGGATGGCACGATCGACTGGTCGCACCCGCTGATCCGCGATTCGGGCGGGCGCGTGTCGATGCGCATCTTCGACTGCAAGAAACCCGTGCTCGGCGCGATCAATGGCGCCGCGGTCGGCATCGGAGCGACGATGACGCTGTCGATGGATGCGCGATTGGCGAGCGACACCGCGCGCTATGGCTTCGTCTTCGCGCGCCGCGGCATCGTGCCCGAGGCGGCGTCGAGCTGGTTCCTGCCGCGGCTGGTCGGTATCCAGAATGCGGTCGACTGGTGCTATTCGGGGCGGCTGATCGACGCCGCCGAAGCGCATGAAAAGGGACTCGTCCAGTCGGTCCATGCACCGGGGGCGCTGATCGACGCGGCGATCGCCAAGGCGCGCGAGCTGACCGACCATAGCGCGCCGGTGTCGGTCGCGCTGACCCGTCACATGCTGTGGCGGATGCTGGGGGCGCCGCACCCGATGAGCGCGCACCGCTGGGACAGCCGCGCGATCTTTGCGCGCGGGCGCAGCGCCGACGCCGCCGAAGGCGTGTCGAGCTTCCTCGAAAAGCGCCCCGCCAATTTCACCGTCAGCGTCGCGAACGATTATCCGTGGTTTGGCGAATTCGAGGATGCCCCGCCGTACGAGTGAAATCCTTCTCCCCTTGGGAGCAGGATAGGGAGCCTTATCGCGCAGCGATTAGGCGAACTTGGATGAGGGTGCCCCGCCGCTCATCCTGCGAGCGTCGATCCCCTCACCCAGCTTCGCCTAGCGAACACTTTCGCAAGTCTGCGCAACCCTCTCCCGACGGGAGACGGATTCACGCCGCGTCGTACATTCGCCGCCCCCGCTGCACCGTCATGCTGTGGGTGTCTTTCAGCGCCAGCGACCGGTCGCGGATCGTGCCGAGATTGTGCCAGTTGGCGGTGACCCGGTCGCGGGTCAGCGCCACCGAGACATAGCCGCGATCCTGGGTGTTCGCCCATTTGAGCTGCGGCGACGAGCGGCGCAGCGCGGTGACCCGCATCTCGTCGGAGATGCCGGGGGTGTAGGTCTCGAAACCCGGTGAGGTCACGCTGTGGCCGCCGATCTCGACCCCCGCCGGTTTGCCGCCTTCGCTAAGGTCGAACGCCCAGGCATTGTGGCTGTCGCCCGACAGCGTCACGAAATCGGCATCGGCCGCCTGCGCCGCCGCGAGGAGGCGCGAGCGCGCTGCGGGATAGCCGTCCCAGCTGTCCATGTTGAGCGGCAGCCCGGCCTTGGCCGCGATCTGCGACGCGGCGACGCGGCGGCGGACATTCTCGGCCATGTCGGCGCCGAACCAGCCGCGCGATTCGGGCGGGGTGAACAGGCTGCCCATGACGATCTGCTGCGCGCAGACCTGCCAGCGCGTACTCGACCGGGTCGAGGCGGCGAGCCCGTCCGCCAGCCAGTTTTCCTGCGTTTGGCCCATCAGCTGGCGCGCCGGATCGCGATAGGCACCTTCGGCGAATTGCTTGAGCGCCGCCGCGGGATCGCGCGTGTCGTGCAGGATATCGCTGATCTCGAAAGGCTTGTCGCGCGCGGTGACGCGGGTTTCGGGCAGGAAGATCGTCGCGAGATCGCCGACCTGGTAATGGCGCCAGCGGGTGTCGGACACCGGCATCCATTCGGTGTGCGCGCGTTCGGCGGCGGCGATCCGATCGGTCCAGCTCCCCTCGCCCGCATTATGGTTTTCGGCGCCGCCCTTCCAGGCATCGTTGGCAAATTCGTGATCGTCCCATTGCGCGATCATCGGGAACAGCTGGTGCAGCCGCTGGAGGTCGGGATCGGCGCGATAGGCGGCGTAGCGCAGCCGGTAGTCGGCGAGCGCGACGAGTTCGCCGGCCGGCTGGACCTCGCGGCCCGGCACCTTCTGCTCGGCCGCCGGATAGTCGCCGGCCGGATATTCATAAAGATAGTCGCCGACATGGATGACGAGGTCGATGTCCTGCCGCGCCGCGGCGTGGCCATAGGCATTGAACCAGCCGAACGGCAGGTTCGAGCAGGAAAAGAGCGCAAGGTTGAACGCCGACGTCGCCCCCTGCGGCAGGGTGCGGGTGCGGCCGGTGAGCGATTTGGTGCCGTCGGGCGCGACGAAGCGGTAGAAATACCAGCGTCCCGGTTCGAGCCCGTCGACAGTGATTTTCGCGATATGATCGCCGTCGCCCTTTGCGGTGACGGTGCCGCCGCCCGCGATCTTCGCGAAATCGGGACTTTCGGAGATTTCGGCGGTGAGCGCGCTGTCGCTCGCCGCGGCATAGCGCGTCCAGAGCAGGACTGAATTGGCGCCCGGCTCGCCGCTGGCGACGCCGTGGGTAAAGCCCTGCGCCATCATCGCGCGCGCCGCCCCGGGCAGCGCCAGCGCCGCGAGACCCGCAGTGCCGATCTTGATCAGCAGGCGGCGGTCGATTTCGCCCCAAAGCGCGTGCATCGCGAATCTCCTTACCGGCCCAGGTTATCCCATGACCCCCATGGTCAGCAGCAGCAGCATGAAAGCGATCACCGCGAACAGGCTGAAGTTGATGAGCACGGTGGCGCGCACGAACGCCCCAAACCGCGACGAGCGATAGGCACCGCGCAGCTGGCGGTACATATGGAACGGCACGTAAAGCATCGCGAAAAAGGTCGCGAGCTCGCCGAAGATGGTCAGGTTGAGCAGCCGCACCGCGACGAACAGCAGCAGCATGAAACTGATCGAATAGGTGACGAACACGAAATGGTCGTAGGTGTGGAAGCGGCGGCTGAACGGGAACAACAGCCACATGAAGGGCAGCGACAGCGGGATCAGCGCCCAGGCGAATTTATAGGCGTTCGCCTGGAGCTTATAGAGAATCAGCGCCGGGTTCGCGAGCGCCTTTTGCAGCCCGTTGTCGATAAAGCCGACGCCGGTATCGACCTTGTTGCGCGACAGAAAATCAGCGCTGGTCATCAGCTGCTGCGACGGATCGTCGAGCACCGGCGGCCCGGCGGCACGATCGGCGGCGCGCTCGTCCGCACTGCGGCTGCGCGATATGCCGAGATAGTCGGCGCTTTTCTGAAGCGTTGCGCGTTCATCGAGCAAATCCTGCCGCTTCGCCGGCGGCAGGCCGGGTTTGGCAAGTTCGGCGTCGATGCGATCGACCTCGACCTGCATGCTGTCCTTGATCGCCGTGGTCCGCGTCTGTTCGTCGGCGAGTTTCGCGACGTCGAGCCCGCCGATCGCCCCGGCGCCGACCATCGCCAGCACCGCGTAGGTCAGGAACACGGCAAAAAGGAACAGCGCCAGCGGCGAGATGAAGCGCGCCCGCTCACCATGGATATAACGGCGCGTGAGGTCGCCGGGCCGCCACGCGAGCAGCGGCAGCGTGTTCCACAGCTTGCCCTCGAAATGAAAGATAGCGTGGACCAGGTCGTGACCGATCGCCCCGAAGCTGCGGTGGATGTCAGCCTTTTGGCCGCAGCGATGGCAGTGCGAACCGACCAGGCTGGTCCCGCAGTTGAGACAGCGCACACCAGAACCGTCGCCGCGCAAGCCGCCATGGCCCGGCTCGACCGCGCGGCCTGCCAGACCTGCCGTTACCGCCGCTCCGATGCCTTCGATGTCCCCGCTCATGGCGCCCTGCCTAAAGGCGGGCGAAGCCGGGCGCAACGGGACTTTCTTACCCCGCGCAAAGCATGATAGGGCAGCGGGCATGACCGCCGAAGCCCTGACCGCACCGCCGCTGCCCGGCGATACCGCCGCGCTGATCGCCGCCATGGGCGCGCGGGCGCGCGTCGCCGCCAAGCGGTTGTCGGTCGCGGCGACGGCGGACAAGGCCGCAGCGTTGCGCGCCGCCGCGGCGCAGATCCGCGCCCGCGTTGCCGATATAGTGGCCGCCAATGCCGAGGATATGGCGGCGGGACAGAAGAGCGGCCTGTCGGGCGCGATGCTCGATCGACTGCGGCTCGACGAAGGCAGGCTTGCGGCGGTATCCGAGGCGATCGACGCGGTCGCCGCGTTGCCCGATCCGGCGGGCGCCGAGATCGACCGGGTGATCCGCCCCAACGGGCTGGTGCTGAGCCGGGTGCGCGTGCCGCTGGGGGTCGTCGGCATCATCTATGAAAGCCGGCCCAATGTGACCGCCGATGCGGCGGCGCTGGGGCTGATGGCGGGCAATGCCGTGATCCTGCGCGGCGGCAGCGAGGCGGTGCATTCGAACCGCGCGATCCATGCCGCCTTCGCGGCGGGGCTGGTCGAGGCGGGGCTTCCCGCCGATGCGGTGCAACTGGTGCCGACGCAGGACCGTGCCGCGGTCGGGGCGATGCTGCGTGCACAGGGGCTGATCGACATCATCATTCCGCGCGGCGGCAAGGGGCTGGTGGCGCGGGTGCAGGACGAGGCCCGCGTGCCGGTGCTCGCGCATCTCGACGGGATCAACCACCTGTATATCGACGGCGCCGCCGATCCGGCGAAGGCGGTGGACCTCGCCGTCAACGCCAAGATGCGCCGCACCGGCGTCTGCGGCGCGACCGAGACGATCCTGATCGACCGCGCCTACCCCGCACCGCTCGCTATCATCGACGCGCTGGTCGCGGCGGGCTGCGAGGTGCGCGGTGACAAGGGCGTCGCAGAATTGAGTCCGCATGTCGAACCCGCATCCAATGGCGACTGGGACTGCGAATATCTCGACGCGATCGTCTCGATCGCCATGGTCGATGGCGTCGAGGGCGCGCTGGTACATATCGATGCGCATTCGAGCCGCCACACCGATGCGATCGTCACCGAGGATGCCGCCGCCGCCGATCGCTTCCTCGCCGAGGTGGATAGCGCGATCGTGATGCACAACGCCTCGACCCAGTTTGCCGACGGCGGCGAATTCGGCCTGGGCGCCGAAATCGGCATCGCGACGGGGCGGCTGCACGCGCGCGGCCCGGTCGCGCTGGAAGGGCTGACGACGTACAAATGGCTGGTACGCGGGAGTGGTCAGACGCGTCCTTGAATCATTTGTATACAAATGATACATTGAGTATATGAGCAAGCAATCGGTCATCTCCGCCCGTGTCGACACCGAGACTTTAGCGCTCGTTGACAAGCTCGCCGCAGCGCAGGGGCGCAGTCGCGCATGGTTCGTCAACAAGGCAGTGCTCGACTATGTTGAGCAGGAATCGGCGATGCTGGCCTTTCTGCAAGAAGGCGAAGATGCCATCACCAACGGCGATTACTATACCCAGGAAGAGATGGAACTTTGGTTGGCTGAGCGCCAAGCCAGCCGTGCCCGGCAGAGGCGTGCTGCAGGCTAATGGCGCTGATCAAATGGTCGGGACCCGCTCGAAGAGATCTTGCACGCATTGACGACCATTATCGATCGATCGACCCGGAATTTGCCGATCAATCTTCGGACGCGGTCGTCGAAGCCGCTCGATTTTTGCTCGCCAACCCGCGCGTGGGCGCTCCTCTAGACCAACTGCCCTTTCGCAAATGGCCGGTTCGCACGACACCATTCATTCTTTTCTATCGCGTCGAAAAGGCCGACATCCGGATTGTACGCGTCCGCCATAATCGCGAAGATTGGCACCCGGTAAAGTGATCCCGACCGGCCTCCTCGGCGGCAGCTTCAATCCCGCGCATGGCGGACATCGCGCGATCAGCCTGAATGCCATCGACGCGCTGGGGCTGGACGAGCTGTGGTGGCTGGTGTCGCCGGGCAATCCCCTGAAGCCCAAAGCCGGCATGGCCTCGCTCCCCGCACGGCTCGCTTCGGCACGGCGGATGGCGCGGCGTGCTCCGATTCGCGCGACCGCGATCGAGGCCGAACTCGGCACCCGCTACACCGTCGATACGCTCAAAAAACTCGTCCGCCGCTATCCCGATCGGCAGTTCATCTGGATCATGGGGGCCGACAATCTGGTTCAATTGCCCCAATGGCGCGACTGGCGGGGGATCGCGCGACTCATGCCGATTGCGGTTGTCGCGCGTCCGGGCTATAACGACCGCGCCCATGCAAGACGTGCGATGGGTTGGCTTCGGCGCTTCGTCCGGCCCGCGGACCAGAAATTGCATTGGACGGACTGGAGACCGCCCGCCCTCGTGTTCCTGCGATTTTCGCCCGATGTGCGATCCGCAACTGCGATACGGCAGGCCAACCCCCGCTGGTTCGAACGCTATGAAGGCCGCGCCCTGCGCGACCCGCTGACCCGTTCGCGCCTTGTGGCCCCGATTGAGAAAGGACGCATTTGATCTCCGCCAACCAGGATGCCGCGCCCGGCGCCGCATCCGCAAACGATAGCGTGGACGCGCTCCACGCGCTGATCCTCCACCAGCTGGACGAGGACCAGGCGCAGGAAACCATTTCCATTCCGCTTGCCGGCAAGAGCAGCATCGCCGACCATATGGTGATCGCCAGCGGCCGTTCGACGCGCCATGTGTCGGCGATCGCCGACAAGCTGGCGCAGCGGATCAAGCAGGAAGCCGGACGCCCGGTCCGGGTCGAGGGGTTGCCCAACGCCGACTGGGTGCTGCTCGACGCCGGCGATGTGATCGTCCACCTGTTCCGTCCCGAGGTGCGCAGCTTCTATAACCTCGAGCGCATGTGGTCGTTCGGCGACGCGCCGCCGGTCGCCGCCGCGAATTGACGTTTTTGATCTGTTCGGCCTAAAGCCCGACAGAAGCGGCACCAGCCCGCTCCCCCTCCCGGCCTCCCTAACGATAGTAGCCTATGGGAGGCCGGGAGGGGGAGCGGGCTGGTGCCGCTTTCACCGAAGGTGAACAAAAACCCATGTTGCTGCACATCATCGCGCGCGGGCGCATCGGGCGCGGCGCAGAGGCCGAGCTGGTCGAGCGCTATATGAAGCGCGTCGCCTGGGCGCAGAAGATTTCCGAACTTCCCGATACCGGCGGGCGCAGCCCCGCCGCGGCCGACAACAGCCGCACGATCCTGCTCGACGAGGGCGGAGAGCAATTGTCATCGCTCGAATTCGCCCGATTGCTGGAGACCTGGCGCGACGGCGGGGTGCGCGAGGCGCGCTTTTACCTGGGCGCCGCCGACGGCTTTACCCCCGAAGAACGCGAGGGTGCCGACAAGGTCATCGCCTTTGGCCGGGCAACGTGGCCGCACCTGATGGCGCGCGCGATGCTGGCCGAACAATTGTGGCGCGCGACGAGCATCATCGCAGGCCACCCCTATCACCGCGAGGGCCGGCAATGAGGCGGACGCTCGCCGTGCTGGCGCTGACCGGGGCGTTTGCGCTGGGCGCGCTGGCGGTGGCCCAGAGCGACGTCTTCGACCCCGCCGCGATCGCCGACCGCGAGCGGCGGCAGCTGGTCACCGCGAAGCAGCAATCGGCCGCCGCGATGCGGCGCAGCGCGGCGCTGGAGACGCAGGCGCGCGCCGCCAGCAGCGAGGCCGACCGGCTGAAGAAACGCAGCGCCGCGCTCGCCGCGCGGATACAGTCGGCCGAGGCCGATATCAGCGCCGGCGAGGCGCGCGTGTCGCTGGTCAACCGCCGGCTCGCCGCGCAACAGGCGCGGCTTGCCGAGCAGCAACAGCCGCTGCTCGAACTCACCGCGTCGCTGCAACAATTGTCGCGCCAGCCGCCGGTCAGCGTCCTCGCGCAGCCGGGGTCGCTGACCGACATGGTCCATGCCCGCGCGGTGCTCGACGCGATCGTGCCGGTAATCGAGCGCCGGACCGCCGGAGTCCGCCGCGAACTGGCGGCGCTGCGCACGACGCAGACGCAGCAGGCCGTGGCGCTGCGCGCGCTGTCGGGCAGCAAGGCGCAGCTCGCCGAACGGCGCGGCGCGCTGACCCGGCTGGAAAACGAAGGACGCCTGCGTTCGCGCGAGTTGATGAGCAGCGCCCGGCTGGAAGCCGACCGCGCGCTCGGGCTCGGCGAAAAGGCGCGCGACATCGTCGAATTGATGGATGCGCTGGAAGCCGATGGCGCGGTGCGTGCCGAACTGGCCCAGCTTGCCGGGCCGCTGCCGCGGCCGCGCGACCCGGCCGCGACAGCTCCGGGCGCCATCCCGCCGCCTACACCCGAGGCCGATCTGGCCCGCGGCGCGTATCGCCTGCCGGTCGTCGGGCGCATTGTCGCCGGGCTGGGCGAGGTCAATGCAAGCGGGGTGCGTTCGCGCGGGGTGACGATCGCGGCCCGGCCGGGCGGCCAGGTCGTCGCCCCGGCGCCCGGTCGCGTCAGCTATGCCGGCGATTATCGCGGTTACGGCAAGATCGTCATCGTCGATCACGGCGGCGGTTGGACCACCTTGCTGACCGGGATGATCGCACTGTCGGTGGGGGTCGGCGACAGCATCGATGCCGGCGCGCCAATCGGCCGCGCCGGATCGGACGACAGCCGGATCACGATCGAACTGCGCCGCGCCGGGCGGCCGGTCGATCTGGTCGCGATGCTGGGATAGCGCGCCGCGTTAAGCCGCAGTTCGCGACTTGCACCGTATCGGGATAGCGTGCTTGACGGCGGCGCAAATGCGTTGGAGGATCGCGCGCCGGGGTTTATAAGGCGGGACGTGCCCGCATGGCTGAAAGACGATAATGACTGAATCGACCCAGACTCCCGCCTCCCCCAAGCGCCGCTTTGCGCTGTGGCAGGGCGCCGCCGCCCTGAGCACGCTGGCACTGGTGCCGCTCGCGACGGGCGCGATGGCCACCGTCGACGCCTCGACGACCGACGAGATTTCGCGCTTCATGGACGTGTTTCTGGAGGTGAAGTCCAACTATGTCGAGCCGGTCACCGACGACAAGCTGATCGAAGGCGCGATCAACGGCATGCTCGCCAGCCTCGACCCGCATTCGGGCTATCTCGACGCGCGCGGTTTTTCGAACCTTCGGACCCAGACCGACGGCGAATATGGCGGGCTGGGGCTGTCGGTGACGATGGAGGACGGCGTCGTCAAGGTGATCGCCCCGACCGCGGACACCCCCGCCGACAAAGCGGGGATCAAGTCCGGCGACTATATCACCCATATCAACAGCGAACTGATCTTCGGGCTGACGCTGGACGAGGCGGTCGAACAGATGCGCGGCCGTCCGGGCACGACGATCGACATCACGGTCGTGCGCGAGGGGCAGGACAAGCCGCTGGAGCTGACCCTGACGCGCGAGATCATCGACCTGAAACCGGTGAAATGGGAAGTAAACGGCGACGTCGGCGTGCTGACGGTGGCCAGCTTCTCTGCCGACGCGACCACCGATTTGCGCGCCGCGATGCTGGCGGTCGAAAAATCGCTCGGCCGCAAGCCGCGCGGCTGGGTGCTCGACCTGCGCTCGAACCCGGGCGGGCTGCTCGACGAGGCGGTCGGGATCAGCGACCTGTTCCTCGAACGCGGCGAGATCGTGTCGCAGCGCGGCCGGAAAAAGGGCGATATCGAACGCTATTTCGCCGAACCGGGCGACCTCGCCGGCGGGGCGCCAGTCGTCGTGCTGATCGATTCGGGATCGGCCTCGGCCTCCGAAATCGTCGCCGGCGCGTTGCAGGACCAGCATCGCGCGGTCGTGATGGGCGAGCGCAGTTTCGGCAAGGGCTCGGTCCAGACGGTGCTGCCGCTGACCGACACCACCGCGCTGCGTCTGACCACCGCGCGTTACTACACCCCGTCGGGACGCAGCGTGCAGGAGGGCGGGATCGATCCCGACATCCAGGTGCCGCAGCTGACCGACCCCGATTATGCCTCGCGGCCGAAGTTCCGCGAAAGCGACCTGCGCCGCCACCTGATCAACGAAAAGAAGGTCGATGACGGATTGCTCGAAAAGGACGAGAAGGCCGACCCGCGCTTTACCGCGACCGCCGAAGAGCTGAAGGCCAAGGGGATCGAGGATTATCAGCTGCATTATGCGCTGCAGACGATCGGCCGCATCAGCCCGACCGCACCGCGCATGGCGCAGGGCAAGGCGCCCGCCGCCAAGCCGACGCGCCGCAACTGAGGACTGTCCGTCGATGCTGAATTCGCGCCTCGCCGCGCCGATCGTCGCGTTCGCCGCGCCGCTGCTCCTCTATGGCGGCGCGCTGGTGTCGCAATATGGCTTTGGCCTGGCGCCGTGTGAAATGTGCTATTGGCAGCGCTGGCCGCACCAGGCGGCGATCGTTCTGGCGCTACTCGCGCTGCTGCTGCGCGGCAATGACACGGCGATGCGGGCGCTCACCACGCTTGCCGCCTTCGCCATCGCGATCAGCGGCGCCATCGGCATTTTTCACGCCGGGGTCGAATATGGCTGGTGGGAAGGGCTGACGACCTGCGCCAGCGGTGCCGGTGGCCCGGTGTCGCTCGACGCGATCATGAACGCGCCGCTGATCCGCTGCGACGTGCCGCAATGGACGCTCGGCGGCATCTCGCTCGCCGGGTTCAACGCGATCTTTTCGCTCGGCGCGGCGGCGCTCGTCTTGACCCTGCTGCGGCGGCGGACCACATCGGCGGCATGACCGACACCCCCGCCCCCACCGACCGGTCGACCGCCGCGATGATCCGCGTTGACCAGGCGGGCGAATATGGCGCGACGCGCATCTATGCTGGCCAGCTCGCGGTGATGGGCGACCGCCACCCGATGGCGCGCGAGATCGCGCATATGGCCGAGCAGGAAGACCGCCACCGCAAATTCTTCGACGCGATGGTCGCGCGGCGCGGCGTCCGCCCGACCGCGCTGCAACCGGTGTGGAACGTCGCGGGCTTTGCACTGGGCGCGGTGACCGCCGCGATGGGTCCGCGCGCCGCGATGGCGTGCACCGCAGCGGTCGAGACCGAGATCGATCGTCACTATAGCCATCAACTCGACGCGCTGGGCGATAGCGACCCCGAACTCAGCGCTGCGGTCGCCGATTTCCGCGCCGAAGAGCTGGAGCATAAGGAGGCAGCGCTCGCCGCCGGCGCCGAAAGCGCGCCGGGTTATCCGCTGCTCAGCTTCGCGATCCGTGCAGGATGCCGTGCAGCCATCGCGCTGTCCAAGCGTATCTGATAAGGCCGCAGTATCGCGCCCCGTTCAGGGCGGATGCAGCTTTCGCGTGGCAGGGCCGCGCGAAGAATGAAGGAAAAATCGATGACCCGCCTGCCCCTGTTCGCGCTGATCCTCGCCGGTAGCGCCCTTTCGGTACCCGCCGCGGCGCAAGAGGCGCCGGTCGACGCCGAAAAGGTCAACCAAGTCGTCGTCTATGGCGACGATCAATGCCCGCGCGGGGCGCCCGACGAAATCCTGGTCTGCGCAAAGCTGCCCGAAAGCGAGCGCTACCGCGTGCCGGAAATGCTGCGCGGCAACCCGCTCGACGTGCGCAACGAAGCGTGGGCGAACAAGGTGGTCGCGGTCGAGCGTATCGGCCGCTTCGGCACCGACAGCTGTTCGCCGACCGGGCTTGGCGGCTTTACCGGCTGCACCCAGGCGCTGGTCGCGGGCGCGCGCGCCGAACGTCAGGCGACCGACAAGACCGACTGGCAGGCGATGATCGCCGACGAGCGCGCCAAGCGCATCGCGGGCATCGACGCCGCCGCCGACGAGGTCGAGGCCGCGGTGGTCGCCGAGGAACAGGCGCTGGCCGAACGCCAGCAGGCCGCCGCCGAACTCGAACGCCAGGCCAGCGGCGAAGCGCCGATGCCGACGGCACCCGACGAAGCCGACGCCGAACCGCTGCCGGTCCCGCCGCAGAACTGATACTTTAATTCGTCATTGCGAGCGAAGCGCAGCAATTTGCTCCGCTCGTGTTGACGGCGTTTGGAACGACTCAGTTCAGCAGATATTGCTGCCAGAACAGCAGCGACGTCCAGAAATTATAGTCGGCGTTTTCCTTCTTCGCGAAACCGTGGCCTTCGTTGGTGCCGACGAGGTGCCAGGCAGTGCCGCCATTCCCCCGCACCGCCGCGACGATCTGATCGGCCTCCGACGCCGGGACACGCGGGTCGTTCGCGCCGGTGACGACGAACAGCGGCTTCTTGATATCGGCGACGCGCGTCAGCGGCGAGATTTCGGTGAGCTTGGCGCGCTGTTCGGGCACGCGTTCGTCGCCATATTCGACGCGGCGCAGGTCGCGGCGATACTCCTGGGTGTTTTCCAGGAAGGTGACGAAGTTCGAAATCGCGACGATGCACAGGTTCGCGCGCAGCTTGTCGGCATAATGCGTCGCGGCGGCATAGCACATGTAGCCGCCATAGCTGCCCCCGGTCAGCCCGAAGCGCGATGCGTCGAGCGCCTTGTCTTTTGCCAGCAGGTCGAGGAAGGCGCCCATGTCCTTGACGCTGTCCTCGCGCTTGAACGGGCCGTTGTCGAGGCTGACGAAGGTCTTGCCATAGCCGGTCGAGCCGCGAACGTTGGGGTAGAAAAGAGCGATCCCCATCTCGTTCAGCATATAATTGCTGCGCCCCATGAAGCCCGGGCGCGACTGCCCCTCCGGCCCGCCGTGCACGCTCATGATCAGCGGGCGTTTGCCCGGGAATTTGGCCGGATCGGGACGGTAGAGGAAACCCGAGACCTCGAGCCCGTCGAAGCTCTTCACCTTGACCAGTTCGGGTTCGACATTCTGCGTCACATCGAGGCCGCCGGTTTCGCTTTCGGTCCAGCGCGTGACCCCCAGCGTCTTCGGATCGACGCTGAACACGTCGGCAGCGCTGCGCGCCGAGGTGAAGGTGATGCCGATCTCGCCCCACGGCGCGATCTCGAGCCCGCCGATGATGCCGGGCGGCAGCTTGTCGACAGTCCGCACCGCACCGGTTTTCGGATCGAACAGGCGCAGCTTCGACATCCCCGCCTCGTTCACCACATAGGCGATGAAGCTGCCGTCTTCGGCAATGTCGAAGGTGTCGACATCCCACGTCTCGGCCGGCCCCTTAGGCGTGAATTTGCCCGTCGCCGGATCGAGGGTGCCGAGCCGCTGGAAATCGCTGCCCTCGTCGCTGGTCATCCAGATCGTGCCGTCGGGGGCAAAGGCAGCGCCGCCGAGTGCGACCGTCTTGCTGTGATCGCCGATCGGCGCCATCGCGCCGCTCGCGAGGTCGAGGCGGAACAGATCGGCTTTCTGGACCGAGGTGTATTTGCCGACCAGCGCCCAGCTTTTGTCCGCCGCGAAATCGAGCAGGCCCCAGCCGCCGCCCTGAACCTCGGCGACCATCCGGCGCGTCTTCGGATCGCGCGGGTCCATGACATAAATATCGCTGTCGCGGCCGTTGCGCAGCGTCGAGGTGAAGGCGACCAGCTTGCCATCCTTGCTCCACGCATTGAGGCCGTTGCGGCTCTTGCCGTCGGTGAGCAGGTCGAGGCGGCCGTTGTTCATCGCATAGATCTGATAGAATTCGTTGCCGCCGATATCCTTCTGGACCAGCATCACGTCGGCGGTCTTGGGCGACCAGCTGCCGCCACCGACCGGCTCGGCCTCGAACGTAAGCTGGGTGCGCGCGCCCATCGGGCGGGCGACGCGGTGGATCTGGCTGGTGTTGGCGAAACGCGTCGCGATCAGCATCGATTTATCGACGGGGTTCCAGCCGACGAAACCGGCGCCGCGATTTTCCATATAGGGACGCGTCGCCGCGGTCAGTTCGGCGGGGACTTCGGGCACGCCGTCGGCGATCAGCGCCGCGGGTTTGGGTTCGACCGCGGGCTTGTCGCCCTCGGCAGCGAGGGCGGGCGCGAGCGGCAGCGCGAGCGCGGCCAGAAAAGCAAGATGACGCATGATGATGTCCCCGTTTCTGTCAGGCAGATGGCAGAGGATAGACGGTATCGGCAGCGGCGATGGATGCAAGCTTCGACCAACCGTTGCCGACCGTCGACGACCGCCCCATCGGACCCGCTGGAGGTTCGAATCTTCGTTCCGACGCGGTTTGGTGACGAATCTGCGCCGAATCGAATGGAAAAATTAACGAATCGCGGTCAGTCTGTCTTGACTTGGGAATAATTGGGGCAAATCGTGGCGGTTCTGGGAATCGCCGGCCGGGGAGGCTGATAATGGCATCGACATTCGGACCGCGCCTGTTTCGGCGCTCGACCTCCAGCGTGCCCGCGGCGCGCAGTCTGGGTCGCCGCATGACGCTGCACGCCGCGACCGCGCTCGTCGCTTTCGCCGCCATCCAGATCTGGCTCGTGTCGAGCGCGATTGCCGCCGGGGCGCCGTCGGCACTGATCGTCGTCGCATTGGTCGTCCTGCTCGCACTCGCGGTCCCGATCACGCGGTCGGTCGAGCGCCGCTGGTATCACCTCAGCCGCCAGGCACTCGCCAGCTGGGGGCTGCACGCGCGCTTTCGCCGCGATGTCCGGCGCCTGTGGGTTGCAGCGCTGACCCTGCCCTTTCTGTGGGTCAGCGGCGCGATGGCCGCCACCGACGCGATCGCCGCCATCACGCGCTGATCGGCACCAGCGTCCGACTTTGATTTTGACGCCTTGCCGCGCGCCGTATAGGGCGCGGCGATGCTGACCGTTCCCGAAGCCCTCGACCGTGCGCAGTTGCTGTGCACCGCTGCGACCAAGGCCGGCGCCGACGCCGCCGACGCACTGTATTACTGCAACGCCGCGACCTCGGTCTCGATGCGGCTTGGCGCGCTCGAGGATGTCGAGCGCTCCGAAGGCCAGGACATCGCGCTGCGCGTCTTCGTCGGCCAGCGCAGCGCCAGCGTGTCGACCGCCGACATGGACGCCGCCGAACTGACCAAGCTGGTCGAACGCTGCGTCGCGATGGCGCGCGAAGCCCCCGAAGACCCCTATGCCGGGCTGGCGCCCGAAGAGCGGCTGTTCCGCGGCGCGGTGCCCGATCTCGATCTCGACGACGGCAGCGAGGCCGATCCGCAGGCGCTGCGCGCGGCGGCGCTCGAAGTCGAGGAAGCCGCGTGCGGCGTCGCGGGGGTGACGAACAGCGAGGGGGGCAGCGCCAGCCACAGCCGCACCCGCTTCGCACTTGCGACCAGCCACGGCTTTGCCGGCGGCTATGGATCGAGCGGCCACAGCCTGTCGGCCAGCGTCATCGCCGGCGAAGGCGCCGCGATGCAGCGCGATTATGGCTGGCACACCGCGCATTACCTCGCCGACCTGGAAAGCGCCGGCGAAATCGGCGCGCGCGCCGGCACCCGCGCGGTCGCGCGGCTGAATCCGGGCAAGGCGCCTGTCGGCAAGGTGCCGATGGTCATCGATCCGCGCGTCGGCAGCAGCATCGTCGGCCACCTGCTCGGCGCAATCGCCGGCCCGGCAATCGCGCGCGGCACCAGTTTCCTGCTGGGCAAGCAGGACGAGCGGCTGTTCGACAGCAGCATCGTCATCCGCGACGAGCCGCACCGCCTGCGCGGTCTGCGAAGCCGGGCCTTCGACGGCGAAGGGCTGCCGACCGTGGCGCGCGACATCGTCACGGGCGGCAAGGTCACCGGCTGGCTGCTCGACACCGCCTCGGCGAAACAGCTCGGCCTGGCGCCGACCGGCCACGCGAGCCGCGGCGGCGGCGCGTCGGGCGTTTCGGCGAGCAACCTGCATCTCGCCCCCGGCACCGCGACGCCGGCGGCGCTGATCGCGGACATCGCCGAGGGTGTCTATATAACCGAACTGATCGGCCATGGCGTCAATCCGGTCACCGGCGACTATAGCCGCGGTGCGTCGGGGTTCGTGATCCGCGATGGCCGGATCGCCGGGCCGATCGCCGAATTCACCGTCGCCGGTAACCTGATCGACATGTTTGCGGCGCTGGTCCCCGCCGACGACCTGGAATTTCGCCACGGCATCAATGTCCCGACGCTGCGCATCGACGGCATGACCGTCGCCAGCAGCTGAACCGCGCGCCATGCCCGCCCGTAACCTGGAAGCCGTGATCGCCGCGACGCGCGAGGTCGGCGACATGGCGATGGCGCGCTGGCGCGGCGAGGGCAAGGCGCTCGACGTGTGGCACAAGTCGCACGACAATCCGGTCAGCGACGTCGACATGGCGGTCGATGCGCGGCTGAAGGCGGTGCTCGGCGCGATGGTGCCCGAAGCGGGGTGGCTGTCCGAAGAGACCGCCGACAATGAAGACCGGCTGTCCTGCCGCGCGATGTGGTGCGTCGATCCGATCGACGGCACCCGCGATTTCATCCGTGGCCGCCCCGGCTGGTGCGTGTCGGTGGCGCTGGTCGTCGATGGCACCCCCGAGCTCGGGGTGCTCTATGCCCCCGCGCTCGACGAGCTGTGGGTTGCGCAGCGCGGCCAGGGCGCGACACTGAACGGCGAGACGCTGCGCGCCAGCCGGCGGATGATCTTCGACGGGTCGCGCGTCCCCGCCGACAGCCTGCCGAAAATCGACCGCGACCTGATCATGGTGACCAAGCCGAACAGCATTGCGCTGCGCATCGCGCTGGTCGCCGACGACCGCGCCGATCTGGTCGCGACGCTGCGCTGGGGCTATGAATGGGACGTGGCGGCGGCGGCGCTGATCGCGACCGAGGCTGGCGCCGCGGTGACCGACGCGTTCGGCGAGCCGCTGGTCTTCAACACCCCGCGCGCGCAGGCGTTCGGGGTCATAGCCTGCGCCCCCGGCATCCACCGGGCCGTCGTCGGCCGCCTGCACGACCGCGCGGTCGCGCTTACCGCCTAGATCGGGTGGGGCGGCGCAGCGGACTCGACCGAGACCGAAACACGGCCAAACGCCCGCGGCGCGCTTGACTTTCGGCCCGACTCGCCGTAACGGCGCTCCTATTCCGACAGCCTGACCGGACGGCGAAGCGCGCTCGCGCATCGTGGTCCGTTTTTTTGCGTTGGAAATCAGACGCTTTGAGATGGGGCCGATTGCCTACGGCCCCGTGGAGCAGGAGAAAGTTACCAATGGCACGTATCGCGGGCGTCAATCTGCCCACCAACAAGCGCGTGATCATCGCGCTCACCTACATCCACGGCATTGGTCGCAAGACCGCAGTCGACATCGCCACCAAGCTGGGCATCGACCAGACGCGCCGCGTCCAGGACCTCAGCGACGCCGAAGTCCTGCAGATCCGTGAAACGATCGACGCCGACCTGACCGTCGAGGGTGACCTGCGCCGCACCACGGCGATGAACATCAAGCGCCTGATGGACCTCGCCTGCTACCGCGGCCTGCGTCATCGCAAGGGCCTGCCGGTTCGCGGCCAGCGCACGCACACCAACGCCCGCACCCGCAAGGGCAAGGCCAAGGCGATCGCCGGTAAGAAGAAATAAGGTCCGAGCGCGCCCGCCCCTTTCTCAAGGCACGGCGCGCTTCCTTGTTTCCCCAGCCGGGGCAGCGGCGCACCGCCCGCCACCGGCGTTTCAGGATTAGGTTAGGATTTCATCATGGCTCGTGAACCGCAGCGCCTTCGTCGGCGCGAACGCAAGAATATCTCGTCGGGCGTTGCCCACGTCAACGCGACCTTCAACAACACGATGATCACCATCACCGACGCGCAGGGCAATACGATTGCCTGGTCGAGCGCCGGCATGATGGGCTTCAAGGGCAGCCGCAAGTCGACTCCCTATGCCGCGCAGGTCTGTGCCGAAGACGCCGGCAAGAAGGCCTCCGAACATGGAGTCCGCACGCTGGAAGTCGAAGTCAAGGGCCCCGGCGCCGGTCGTGAATCGGCGCTGCGCGCGCTGCAGGCGGTCGGTTTCCACATCACTTCGATCCGCGACGTGACCCCGATCCCGCACAACGGCGTCCGCCCGGCCAAGCGCCGCCGCGTCTGACGTCTGCTTCGGACCCCGTCCCATCCGGGACGGTGTCCGCCATCTCCTAACGCCGGACCGGTCGGTTTCCGCCCCCGCCCCGTCCCGCCAAAAGCAAAGGGAAGACCATGACTGTCAACATCCGCAACTGGCAGGAATTGAAGAAGCCCAGCAACCTGGAAATCAAGTCCGGCAGCGACGGCAAGCGCAAGGCGACCTTCGTCGCCGAGCCACTTGAGCGCGGCTTTGGCCTGACGCTCGGCAATGCGCTGCGCCGCGTGCTGCTCTCGTCGCTCCAGGGTGCGGCGATCACCTCGATCAAGATCGAGAATGTCCTGCATGAATTCAGCAGCCTGGCCGGCGTGCGCGAGGATGTCACCGACATCGTCCTCAACGTGAAGCAGATCGCGCTCAAGATGGAAGGCGAAGGCCCGAAGCGGCTTCAGCTTTCGGCGACCGGTCCCGCGACCGTCAAGGCCGGCGACATCATGGTGTCGGGCGACATCAAGGTGATGAACCCGAACCATGTCATCTGCCACCTCGACGACGGTGCGACGCTGAACATGGAACTGGTTGCCGACACCGGCAAGGGTTACGTCCCCGCGACCGCCAACCGTCCGATCGACGCGCCGATCGGCCTGATCCCGGTCGACTCTCTCTACTCGCCAGTGCGCCAGGTCGCCTACAAGGTCGACAATGCCCGCATCGGGCAGGAACTGGACTATGACAAGCTGAACCTGACCGTCGAAACCGACGGCACGATCACCCCGGAAGACGCCGTGGCCTATGCCGCACGCATCCTCCAGGACCAGCTGCAGGTCTTCGTCCACTTCGAAGAAGCCATGAACGACAGCGGCATGATCGGCATGGCGGCATCGCCGACCACCGCCGACGAGAGCGACGTCAACCAACTCAACCGCTTCCTGCTCAAGAAGGTCGACGAGCTGGAACTGTCGGTCCGCAGCGCGAACTGCCTGAAGAACGACAACATCATCTATATCGGTGACCTGGTTCAGAAGACCGAGGCCGAAATGCTCCGCACCCCGAACTTCGGCCGCAAGTCCTTGAACGAAATCAAGGAAGTGCTGTCGTCAATGGGTCTGCGCCTGGGCATGGACATCCCCGGCTGGCCGCCGGAAAACATCGAAGAAATGGCCAAGAAGCTCGAACAAGAGCTGCTGGGTTAATCGAGATAGCGCCCCGGTTCGCCGGGGCGCATCCAACGGGAATGGGTCGGCCCGCAATCGACCTGGCTTGGGGTACCTCACACGGCCCCTCTGACAAACGAAGGAATGGATTATGCGTCATAAATCGGGTGGCCGGAAGCTGCAGCGCACCAGCGCGCATCGCACGGCATTGTTCCGCAATATGTCGGCGGCGCTCATCAAGCATGAGCAGATCACGACGACCGTCGCCAAGGCGAAGGAACTGCGTCCCTATATCGAAAAGCTCGTCACGCTGGCCAAGCGCGGTGGCCTCGCCAACCGTCGCCTCGCGCAGAGCCGCCTGCTCGACGAGACCCAGCTCAAGAAGCTGTTCGACACGCTGGCCGAGCGTTACAAGGACCGCAACGGCGGCTACACCCGCGTGATCAAGGCCGGCATCCGCGCCTCCGACGCGGCGCCGATGGCGATCATCGAGTTCGTCGACCGCGACGTCGACGCCAAGGGCCAGGATTCGGGCCCGGTCGAGCAGTATGACGAGGACATGGCCGAAGCCTGAGCTTCGCCGTTCCGCACGACATCAAGGGCGGCGTCCGCAGGGATCGCCGCCCTTTTTCGTGCGCGGTCGCTTAGCGTCCCGACGCTAGGCCGGTGCCGACCATTTCATCAGCGCCAGCCCGGCAGCGATGAGCAGCGCGGCGATGATGCGCACCGGGCTGACCGCTTCGCCGAGGACGACGATGCCGACGACGAAGGCGCCGACCGCGCCGATGCCGGTCCACACCATATAGGCGGTGCCGAGCGGTAGCGACTTCATCGCGGCCGCCAACAATATGATGCTGACCGCCATCGCCGCCACCGTCACCAGCGCGGCACCGGGGCGGGTAAAGCCATCCGACTGCTTGAGCGCGAACGCCCAGACGATTTCGAACAGACCGGCGATGAAAAGATAGATCCAGGCCATGCGGCAGCCTCCTTGGCAGATGCCGCCGGGCCGTCCCGGACTTCAGGCCCGCCGTGCGGGCGAGGACGTGGCCTCATTCTTCGACCTGGCAGGGGCAGTAGGACTCGAGGGGGCCATTTAAGTGTTTGAAATATAACAACTACAGACCCGAAAAAGTGCGTCCTACCCCAACTTCTACCGCCAGTTTCATGGGCTGTAGTGGGACTTTCTGGGACGAATTCGGCATTTTCGACCAAATGATTCTGGCGTGCGACGAGCCGTTCAAAAACGCATGAAAGTGAGGACAATTAGGGGCTGGCAGGACCCGTCATAAGCCGTTGCAGACAGTCATCGCGATGGCCGCTAGTATGCGGAGCCGCCTGCACGCGAGCGCGGTTCCTCCCAATAGCCCATAGGATCAGCGATCCAACGTTCGACAGCTGACTCATACCACCCTGAACTATGGACGCTGAGCTTCATCTGGCGGGGAAAGCTGCCTTCAGCAATTTTGCGGTAGAGCGCCGAGCGCGACAGGCCCGTTCGGTCCAGAACCGTTGCAAGGCGAAGAATCCGCTCGGTCATCGGAAATCACGTCCGTCGGCGCTGCTTGATGAATTCGCGGTCGCCGGCAATGAAGCGCTCGATCATCGGCGGGATCAGCTTCTCCGGCGTCAACGGCGATGCGAGCCCTGTCAGCTTGGCATGGATCTCGGCATAATCCGCGAGGTCGCGCGCCAATGAGCCCGATATCTCGAGCGTAAGTTTCACCGGCTTCTCTTCGGTGATTGGCCCGAGACGAAGCTTCGTCATCGCGCAGCCCCGAGGTCGATCGGCTCCAAGATCAAATCGCGCGTGACGATGACGCGAAACGCGAAGCCCGGGCGAATTGTGAGAGTCGGCGGGACGGACAGTTCGCGCTCGACAACCCGCCTCCCCGCCTCGTTCGTCCCGTCCTGCACCCCGGCGCGCAAAGCGCGCACGAGGTCGCTGTCGCCGCCCGACACCAATTCGGTGCCGACGCCGAGAAGCGAAGAGATCAGAGCTGCGCGCAGCATCCGGCCCCAATGATTGTCGATCTTGTCTTCGATGCCCGCCATGCCTGAAGCATCGGCGCCGGGCTGGCGGTCGAGCCTGATTGACCGACCTCCCGGAAGGATGAGCCTGTCCCATGCGAGAAGCACGCGGCTCTGCCCGGCGACAACCTCGCTGTCATACTCGCCAACGAGGCGCGCGCCTTGCGGGATCAGGAGAATGCGGCCGGTTGGGCTGTCGAAGACATTCTGCGTGATCTGCGCGCTGATCTGACCAGGCAGGTCGGAGCGTATGCCCGTGATGAGCGCGGCTGGAATAACAGCGCCTGCCTGCAGGATGAAGGGGGAGCTCGGTGCTACGATCGGCTCGCTGCTCTCAATCGGAGGCCGACCACCGCCCGCCATGAATTTTCGCCGCGCCGAGGCGATCGTAGGCTTCTCCGCCGCAGCTTCGGCGGAAGCCGGCGCCGCGGCGATCTCGGCCGCAGTCTCGCGTAGCGGTGCACCACCGCTTCCGCCAAGGAAGAGCCGGCTCGCCTGCGCCGCCTCCCGCTCCTGCAAGGCGCGCTGCCGCGCCTGTTCGGCCGCCGCGATCCGGGGATCGACCGGCGGCTGCGCCATACCGGGCACGGGTACGGTTTCCCCGGCATTCTGCGCCGAGACGATCGGCCTTCCAAGATCGCCGGGAAGCGGCGGCCCCAGTTTCGGTATCGAGCCATAATCTGCTGGTCCTCCGGTGATCGATTCAGCCCGATTGGGATTCGTCACCTCATAAAGTTCCTGCGCGGGCTTGGGGTCGGGAGTTCGCAATGCCCAGAGTAGCGCGCCGCCGATCGCGAGCCCCGCCGCCCCGCCCGCTAGGGCGAGGGTCTTGCGTGACAGGCGCATGACCCGCGGCAGTTCGCCTTCGAGACGGAAGCCGTCGGGGCTGGCAGGAGCCACCGCCGCCGGAGGCCGTTCCTCCTCGACAGGCGCCGCCTCGCCTTCCCGTTCGGGCGCGGTCACTTGGCGCTCCGGCGGCGCGGCGCATCGCGCTCAATGCGGACCGACTTAGCGGCACGCCCGCTGCCAAGGCGAAGCTCGGCGCGCTCGAAGAGGCGGTCGACGATCATGAAGCGGCCCTGGACGCGGTAGTTGACGAGTTCGGCCGCGCCCTTGTCGCCGAGAATGAAGAGCGGCGGCATTTCAGCGGTCACGACACTCGTGCCGAATTCGACGAAAAGCTGGCGGCCATCGTCAAAGACCCGCTGCGGCCGCCAGGCGACCTTGTCCCCCGAAATCCGGTAGGCAAAGTTCAGCGCCGCAAAGTCGATGCCGCCGGCGACGGGTGCTATCCTCTCGCGCTCGGTCTCCGCGGCGCGAAGCGCGATCAACTCGTCCTGCGGATATGACCAGGAAACGCCCGCCATGTAGGTAGCCGGCGTGGCTCGGAGCTCGATGTGATAGGTCCTGCGGCTGGTGTTGATAACGGGCTCGCTGTCCTTCACCTTGCGGCCGTTCGGGACGATCGCGATCGGGGCGGTGACCATGAGGGTCGCGAGATTGCCCTCGAGGCTGCCGTCGTCCTTGACGGTGAGATTTGCGATGCTTGCCATTTGAAGTCTCCTTGGGTTGCTCGGGGACCATCCCCGATGGCGCCAACCGAAGGGGCCGCGAGCCGCCGTCACCGAGCGCCCGCGCGAGGGCGAACCCCCGCAGGGGGTTGACGGCCAAGGCGAGCCGAGACCCGCAGCCAGGCGACAAAAAGGGGTGGTTTCCGGCCCAAGGTGCGGTAACGGGCCGCCCGCGCTTACGAAAGGCCAAGGGGCAGCATGGGTAAATATGATCCGCTCGGGGCGTTCCTTCGCCGGTGGCGGAGCCGCAATTCGGCCGAAGGACTGAAGCTCACTCTCGACCAGATCGAGGGCATCATCCGCGGCGTATTGCCGAGGGGTGCCGGCAAAGGCCATTGGTGGGCCAATGACGCCGAGTGCGGGCCGCACCAGCGCGCCTGGACCGATGCCGGCTTCGCTGCCGACTTCGATCCCAAGACCGAGCGCGTCTTCTTCCGATGCCTGTCTCCCGTCCAGTAGGTCAGATACCGTCGGCAGGAATTCCGAGATAGTTCGAGAGGCTTTCATTGGTCTCGTGAATCATCGACCAGTTATGGACGAAATCCCAACGCGTGGAGCCGGAGTGGACGCCGATGCGCGCGACCACAAGCAGGCACCAGCGGAGTGTTTCGCGGCAGAATTCGCGGTTTTCGAACAGCTTCTGCTGATTGTCGACAAACCCCGCGTACATCATGCCGTCGAAGGCGATCGAGGAGGGTGTCCACTTCGGATGCACCATGTTGGACCTGAGATCGTAGAGCTCGCGCATCTTCGCGCAGAGCTTCTTGGAATTGGGAAGCGGGCTGCCGAAAGCGCGGCGCGGCAAATGACCGAGTTTGTGCTCGATCGGCTTGTCGCTCCTCGCAAGGTCGATGACGTCGTCCAGGCCCTGCAGATTTCCAAGCTGGTGAAAATATATGTTGAGAAATGCCTCGGTGCCGACGAGGCTCATCAGGAAGGCTTGAAGGCCGAAATGTCGGTTGTCGCGTGCGCGGTCGCCGGCTGGATCGTCTCCCACCGTCATCGCATCGATGCTCCGGATTGCCGAGACGAAGTAAGTTTGAACGATGCTGTTCGGCGATTCCAGGCTGATTGCACCGTCGATCAGTTCGCCATCCTTGTAGATTGCCCGCGCAGAGCCATCCTGATCGAGATCGAGTTCGAAATGCGGCATTTGCAGTTCCTCAATGGTTTGCCGCGAGGCGCGCCGACGCTCGCAAATGCTCGAAGCAGGCAGCGATCGAACGCCAGCGGGCAACGCCGTCCGCGTCGCCTTCCAGTGCAAGCGCGCCAATCCGCTCCGCAATATGGATTGCTGCTTGCGCCCCATATTGCCGCTCGACGGCAACCGCGCAGGCCCAGTCCCATCTGTCCATGATGCTACTGTCCGCGCTCGATCACGGCTGCGGCAGGCCGAGGGTGTCCCATGCATCGCCATTTCCGACCAGAAGTGCCCAATGACGATCGGTGGCATCGGGGCAGTCGGCCCAGCCGCCCGGCGAGAGGGCTTCGACCGCTGCTGCATTGTGCCCCGGAATCAGAAGCGTATCGAGTTCGCCGAGGCCATTGCTCTCGATGAACAAGGCCATGCCCTGATCGCCGTGAAAGACCGTCGTGAAAAGCTGTTCGTAACCGGCCTGCAGCGCCGACCATTCGGCGAGCGGCATTTGCTTGCATCTGAACATTGTCATACCCTTTTCGCTCGAACGTTAGCGGTCGGCATTGATTGTAGCATGACGGTGCACCAGATCGCACCCACAGGGATCCTGGCGGGGTGATGCTAGTGAAAGTCATGGCTTCGGATCCGCAGCGGCGCGTCGCGCGAGTCCGGCCCTCCCCCGTTTCTCGCGCCATCGCCGCGCCCTGGCGCTATCGAGACGTCGCCCTGCGCGATCGAACGCAGCATCGCGTCATGGTCGATGATCCGGTCGCAAATGATGTGAATGACTTCGCCTTCCTTCTGCAGCCGCCCGCGCATCGCGATCATCGAGGCCGACATCACCGGCCTGCGATAGATATCGAACCGATCGGGCCAGAGGATGCCGTTCGCGATGCCTGTTTCGTCCTCGATCGTCACGAATAGCACGCCCTTGGCCGAGCCAGGCCTCTGGCGAACAAGGATGACGCCCGCGACCTCAATATTCCGCCCGTCGCGAATATGCGGGAGCTCCGCGCAGCGGACGATCCCCATGCCATCAAGCTCCTCCCTCAAAAAGCTGAGCGGATGCGCGCGTAGCGATAGCTGCAGCGTGCGATAATCTTCCACCACCTCGCGTCCCTCGGTCATCGGCCGGAGCGCGGTCGCGGGTTCGAGCCCCTCTGGCGAGAAGCAAGCCTCGCGGGCATCCGCCGCCGCGAAGAGCGGTAGCGGCGCTTCCCCCAGCCCCCGCACCTTCCACAAGCCCTGGCGCCTGTCTTCGGACAGGCAGGCAAAGCCATCGGCCTCGGCGATCCGTTCGATCGCGGCGCGCGGCACGCCGGCGCGC
Source organism: Sphingopyxis sp. (assembly GCF_050916055.1). Classification (GTDB taxonomy): domain Bacteria; phylum Pseudomonadota; class Alphaproteobacteria; order Sphingomonadales; family Sphingomonadaceae; genus Sphingopyxis. The sequence goes on along the minus strand of NZ_CP051527.1, from coordinate 473,772 downwards.
CGCCAGACATCCTCGACGCAGTCATACGGAAGGTCTCCCCTCGCCCCGACGATCGCAGCGCCATGAACATTGGCGAGCGATCGTACCTGGCGAAAGCCGAGGCGTACCGCGAGATAGCGGCCTTCGGTCTCCTCCAGCGTACAATCCCAATGGCTGTCGTTGATCGAGACCGGGCGCACCTCGACGCCATGATTGCGGGCATCGCGCACGATCTGCGCCGGCGCGTAGAAACCCATCGGCTGGGCGTTGAGCAAAGCGGCACAGAATATGTCGGGATGATGATGCTTCATCCAGCACGAGGCATAGGCGATCTTCGCAAAGCTCGCTGCATGGCTCTCCGGAAAGCCATAGCTCCCGAAGCCCTCGATCTGCTTGAAGGTGCGCTCGGCAAAATCCTTGGGATAACCCCGTTCGACCATGCCGCCGACGAGCTTGTCGTAGAAATGCGATACCCCGCCCGTCAATTTGAAGGTCGCCATCGCCCTCCGCAATTGATCGGCCTCGGCCGGGGTGAAGCCCGCGCCGACGATCGCGACCTTCATCGCCTGCTCCTGGAAGAGCGGGACGCCGAGCGTCTTCTCGAGCACCGCGCGAAGCTCCGGCTTCGGATACTCGGGCTTCTCCTTGCCCTCGCGGCGGCGAAGATAGGGATGGACCATATCGCCCTGGATCGGGCCGGGGCGGACGATCGCGACCTCGATCACCAGGTCGTAGAAGCATTTGGGCTTGATGCGCGGCAGCATCGACATTTGCGCCCGGCTCTCGATCTGGAAGACGCCCAGCGTATCGGCCTTCTGGATCATGCCATAGACGGCGGGATCATCATCCTGCAGGTCGGCCATGCCGACCTCGACGCCCTTATGCTCGCGCAGCAGGTTGAACGCGCGGTTCATGCAGCCGAGCATGCCGAGGCCGAGGACATCGACCTTCATGAACTTGAGGACGTCGATATCGTCCTTGTCCCATTCGATGATCTGCCGGTCTTCCATGCGCGCCGGTTCGATCGGCACGAGATCGTCGAGACGCTCTTCGGTCAGCACGAAGCCGCCCGGGTGCTGCGACAAATGGCGCGGTGTTCCAATCAGTTGGCGCGCGAGATCGAGAGTCAGTTTCAGCCGGTGATCGTCGGCATTCAAATTGAGGCTGGCGATCTGTTCGTCGGGAATGCCGTCGACCGACCAGCCCCAGACGAGGCCGGTGAGCATCTTCGTCAGATCGCGCGGCAGCCCGAGCGCCTTGCCGACCTCGGCCACCGCGCCGCGCGTCCGGTAGCGCGTGACCACAGCGGTCAGCGCCGAGCGATGGCGCCCATAGGTCTCGTAGATCCACTGGATGATTTCCTCGCGCCGCTCATGCTCGAAGTCGACATCGATATCGGGGGGCTCCTTGCGTTCGCCCGAGACGAAGCGCTCGAAGAGCAGCTCATGTTTGATCGGGTCGATCGAGGTGACGCCAAGCAGGAAGCAGACGCAGCTGTTCGCTGCTGACCCTCGTCCCTGGCACAATATCCCGCGGCGCCGGCTCTCGGCGACGATCGAATTGACGGTCAGGAAATAGGGCGCATAGCCAAGCTCGCCGATCAGGCGCAGCTCATGGTCGATCTGTTTCCGGTAGGCCGGCGGTACGCCGCCCGGAAACATGCCGACCGCGCCTTCCTCGGTGAGCGCGGCAAGCGCCTCCTGAGCGCTCCGCCCCGCCATCACTTCCTCATACGGATATTGGTAGCGGATCTCGGCGAGGTCGAAGCGACAGGCCGCGGCGATATCCGCCGTCGCCTGGATCGCGTCGGGAAAGAGCGCGAAGCGCCGTTCCATCTCGGCCGGCGACTTCAGGGCGCGGTCCATGAAGCGCTCGCGCCGGAAGCCGAGCGCATCGACGGTGGTCTTCTCGCGGATCGCCGTCAGCACATCCTGCAGCGGGCGGCGCTCGGCCGCATGGTAGAGGATGTCGCCGCAGACAACACTCCGCACCCCGCTACTGCGCGCCAGGGCGTCGAGCGCGTGCAGGCGCGCAAGATCGCCGGGCCGGCGCCGGAGCGACAGCGCCAGAAAGGAATCGGGGCCGAAAACCTCGCGGAGTTCGCCAAGGTCCCGGCGCGTCCGCTCGCCGGCGGCGTCGGGGAAAAGTACCGCGACCAGCCGTTCGGCCCAGGTTGCGACATCGGACCAGTCGAGCCAGCAATTGCCCTTGCCGCCGCGCGCCTTGCCAAGCGACAGCAATCGGGTCAGCCGCGACCAGGCTGCGCGATCCTTCGGATAGAGCAATAGCGAACGGCCATCGCGCAGATCGACGCGCGATCCGGGGATCAGCCGGACGCCGGTCGCCTCCTGCCCCGAGAGGCCGCGAACCATGCCGGCGACGCTGCCGCGATCACAGAGCCCGAGCGCCGAATGACCGAGCAAAGCCGCCGCCGCGAACAGCTCCTCGGGCGACGAGGCCCCCCGCAGGAAGGAGAAATGGCTGGTCGTCTGGAGCTCGACATAGGTCGTCATCCGAACACGCCGTGCATGTACCAACTCAAATCCCCCGTATTCTCCTCCAGCGCATCGCCGCGGCGGAACAGCCAGAAACGTTCGCCGCTCTCCGCCTCGACCCGGAAATAGTCGCGCACTGGCCACATCTCGCCGGCCCGCCGCCACCATTCGCCATGGATGCGTTCGGGTCCGTCGCCCGCCACGACGCGGTAGCTCCGCCCGCGCCACGCGAAGCGGCGCGGCGGGTGGTCGGGCAGCAGCGCGACGACGCCCGACAAGGGTTCGGGCCGCCCCAGCATCCGCACCGGACGCGCCCAGGCCGGCCAGCCGGCAGGCTTGGCGAGCGGGCCGGCGCGGCCGATCGCGCGCTCGGGCACATCGCTTTCGATCGCCGCCAAGCGAAAGAGGGCCGCCTCACCCGCACGTCCCGCGAGTTGGTCGACGAGCGGCGCGATGTCGGGCGTGCGCTCTCCGCTATCGAGCGGCGATCCGATCGTCTCGGGCGCCAGGGCTTCGACCTGCGGCGCCGCGAGCGTCATCGCCTCGATCCCCAGCCCCGGCTCGATGCGGTCGATACGGAGCTTGAAGAGACGCACAAGATGCTTTGCATCGCGCGTCGCCCGCGCCGTCCCGACTGCCACGCGCTGCTCGCGCGCATCGACGCGCTCGCAGCTCAGCATCGCCGTTCGCACGCCGAGCCCGCGCCGCGCGAGCTCGGCGACGAGGTCACCGACCAGATCGGCAATGACCTGCTCGATCGCCTCGGCGGTCGCGATCGGCTCGACCAACCGCCGGGTCGCGACAGGCGTCTCGAACGGGACGACGGGAACGATCGGCTCGGGCAGATGCCCGCGCGCCTGGTCGAGCCGCTCGACCGCGCCGCGCCCGAGGCGCCGCGCCAGCGGCCCGCGCGGCATCGGGTAAAGGTCGGCAATCCGCTCGATCCCGAAGCGCGCCGCCGACACAAGCGCCTCCGGCGCAAGCCGGAGCGCGCGAAGCGGGAGCCCAGCAAGCGCCCCGCCCTCCTCCCCTTGCGGCAAGACCAGGGTCGCCGCGCCGCCGAAACGCGCTAGCGCGTGCGCGGTGCCGGGCGTCCCGGCAATCGCGATACGCGCGGTGAAGCCTAGACGGCGCAGGAATGACACGAGCCGCGACGCGAAGCGCGCCTCGCCTCCGAAGAGATGGGCGGTGCCGGTCAGATCGAGCCAGAGCTCGTCGGAGCCCGATACAGCGGCCGTCGGCGTCCAGTGCCGCACCGCATGCAGCGCCAGCCGGTCGAGCCACGCGGCATCCGCGTCGGGCGCCGCATCATATATATCGAGATCGGTCACCAGCGCGCGCGCATGCGCCGCTGCCATGCCCGGCGCTAGACCGAGGTCGAGCGCGATCGGACACGCAGCGGTAACGAGGTCGCGCTGACCGCTGCGCGCAACGAGAATCGTCGGCCGCTGGTGTGCTGGCAGCGCGTCGATCGCAGCCCGGTTGGGCCGTCCATGCGCCGACGTGTCTTGTGCCCAGCGCGCACCCGGTCGCCAGCCGCCACCGCGCGGCACCGAACAGGCACCGGGATTGTCGTCGACAGGTTCGGGGAAGCGCGGTCCGAGCCGCGCGGGCTCAGGCGGCGTGCCCGAGCGCGAGATCGGCGCCGCCCGCCGCACTCGCTCGATCGCGAGTTGCGGCAGGAAGAGCGAGGCGACCCTGGTCATCGCACGCCTCCAGTTCGAGGGAGAAAGGCGGCCCGCCGCGCTGGCGCACAAGTTCGATCGACCAGCGCCCGCGCCCGACGCCCGGTATCGTGAGCGGAGCCGATGCGAGGCTCCCGACCCGCCAGCGCGTGCACGCCAGCGAAAGATCGGTGAGCGGACATTGCCCGTAACGCCGGTAGCGGCGATAGAGCAGCATCGGCGTCTTGCCTTCGGAGGCCGCGAGCTGCAGTCGGCGTGTCGCGGTCTGGTCGGCCGCTTTGACCTCGGCGACGACGCAGGCCAGCGCCCCGTCGCGAAGCGCGTCCTCGCACATGGCGAGAAGCTCGCGGTCATTGCTGCCCTGCGCATAGAGGATGCGATCGGGTCCGAGTCCCGCCTGTTCGAGGCCCGGCGCATAAAGGTCGAAGCGCGTAAGCGCCCATAGCGCCGACAGGCCCGGCGCCGCAAAGCGCGCGGCGATCCCGGCTGCAAACAGGGTGGCGGCCGCATCGTCGCTCCAGCTTGCCGATGCCGCCGCGACTTCATGGAGGCCCGCGCCATCGAGCCCGCCGCCCGCAAGAAGATGATCGAGCGGGCCCACGCCAAAGGGCAGCACCGGTCCACGCTCCGACGCGACGCGCGCCACAGCGTCGCGAAGCGATTGAAGCTCCTCGGCCCTCGGCCGGGGCTGCGATAAAGGTGGTGCGATCATATCGGGTTCGACTCAAATGTTCTTTATATGTTCCACTCTCGCAGAACGCGCGTCAAGCGACCTGCGGCAGGCGGCTGTGGATCATTTAGCGCTGCGACGCCTTCATGCCTGTAAAGCGGGGCCTATTTTGGGCTGATCCCCATCGACCTACCCCCATAATTCGGGAAGTTGGAGTCCCGCACGCGTTGCCTTACCAATTCAGCACTGGAAGAAAAATCCATGTGAGCCACAAAACAGCATTGGCAATGCGAAGTAGCTCGGTGCCTGGGACCTCAGAAAAAGGTTTCGAAGCCGCCGTCTGGCTGATCGTTGACAATGGTCGCTCGCTCGAAGAGGATTCCTGGTGCGGCAACATTGACAACATGTTGCTCAAGTGCGACCGCCCATCTGTGAACGAGGTTACCGGATCATATTTCTCGAATAGCGCTCAGTTTAAGGCGCTCACTCAAGCCGCCTTCCGATTGAACAATCTTTTGACCGCAGAGCGCGACAGGTTGGTAGCAGATTTAGGTCTCACCAGTGCTCGGTGGCAAGTGCTCGAAACTATCGGTCTGCAATCAGGCCCCGTTTCGGCAGCGGACGTTGCGCGCCAACTCCAAATTTCGCGACAGGCGGTTCAGCGCGTTCTTAACGACTTATCGAAGTTGGGTCTGGTTGTACTTGCAGTCGATCATGCCGATAAGCGCGCTCAGCGTGTTTCGGTGACGGACCTTGGATCGACTATCCTGCTTGAACTGGACGCGCGATCCGAGGCGTTGCGGCGCAAAATTTCCGCCGATCACAATACGGAGCTTGCAGATTTTATTGCTCTTACGACGGTCGCAGCCAGACCGGTAGACGACGACGGCCCCGTCAAGAGCCCAAGCTCGGGCAGAAGTCACGACACGGTTCACTCCTGGCCGAACCGCCCGGTCGCAGGAGTATCAGCCAGACTTAGGACGTTTGAGACAGTCCAGCATCATATTCTCGATCAAATTCGAAGCGGCCATTTGCGCTCGGGTGACCGGTTGCTCCCAGAGCGAGAATTGGCAAGCAGCCTGGGCGTCGGAAGATCGGCAGTTCGAGAAGCTCTGAGAAGTCTCGAAATGTCGGGTGTGCTGCGCTTCAAACGAGGTGTCGGAGGGGGCACCTTTCTTCGAGATAGCGGGTCTGACGGAATCGAGGCGTCGATCCGATCGATGCTCATTCTTGGGCGGCTTCCGCTTACCGATTTGCTTGAGGTGCGAGCAAGCTTGCTTGGCCAGTGTGCCAGGCTGGGAGCCCAGCGCGGCACCAAGCGAGATTTTGCTCGTATGGATCGAAACATCGACGAGCTTGAACGGTGCATAAGAACATTCGACGATCAGGTCGCGGCGATCGAGCCTGCGGTTGAATTTTACCGGCTCGCGGCTCGATGTTCGCACAATCCCCTGATGATTCTGCTCGTTGATGCAATCGCTGGTCTGGTGGCTGAAATGCTCACCGAGCTGAAACATCGGCCCCGCGCAGACTCGCTCACGGCACGTCGGAAAATGGTGGCAGCGATGCGTGAGGGTCGCGCTGACGATGCGGCGCGGGTGATTCGCCTCCATTCGCAAGATACCAACCGCTTGCTTCTTAAATCAAAGGCGACATTCGCCCCTTTGACGTAACGACGTCCGCGACTCTGCGTTACGCGGCAATGTACGGAACATTTGCCCGACGGGCGAAGTGACGATTCCGCCGCCTCGCGAACCATGGACGCACACCGGATTACCTCTTCGAAATTGGCACATTTTCAATGTCTTTTAGGGCCTTTAGTCGTCGCAATCCCAAGATATCGTAAACCACTTGACTAGATAATAGGCAACATGATACCTAAAGGTCATACCAAAAAAACTGGGATGAGGGGATGATCATGAGGAAAAATCACAGGTGGAGTCTGCTGGTTGGCGCTGCAATCGCAGGGCTGGTCTATGGACCGACCGCCCACGCGCAAAATACATCGCCGGAGAATGGTGACATCAGCAGCGACGAGATTGTCGTCACGGCCAACAAGCGCGAGCAAAACCTCAACGACGTCGGGCTGACGATTACCGCCATCGGTGGCGAGGAGCTTAGAGAGCGCGGCATTTCGTCGCTCGAAGACGTCGCGTCCGTCGTTCCGGGACTCGCCTACTCGACGAGCACGGCGAATACGCCCATCTTCACGTTGCGTGGCGTCGGATTCCAGGAAAGTTCGCTCGGCGTCTATCCGGCAGTAAGCGTCTATCTGGACCAGACGCCACTTCCTTTCCCAGTCTTGGCTGCGCACAGCGCCTTCGACCTTGAACGGATCGAGGTTCTGAAGGGTCCGCAAGGCACCCTGTTCGGACAAAACTCGACTGGCGGCGCGATCAACTATATCGCTGCCAAGCCCACCGATACGTGGCAGGCTGGCGGGGACATCAGCTTCGGGCGCTTCAACGCGATCGAAGGGAACGCTTATATCAGTGGCCCGCTTGGTGATCGCGCTGGCGTTCGCCTCGCCATCAACGGACTGAACTCCGATGATTGGCAAAAGAGTCTCACTCGCGACGACACCAATGGGCATCAATCTTACATTGCCGGTCGCCTGCTATTTGAGCTGGAACCGTCCAATACGATCAAATTGCAATTCAATGCCAATGGTTGGATCGACAAGTCTCAGCCGCAGGCCCAGCAATTGATTTCCGTCAATCCGCAGACTCCGACCGGTCTTGAATCGATTGCGAAAATCATCGCGTCACCCTTCGCGCCCGACAATGCTCGCGCGGCTGACTGGACAGGAACCGTAATCGACCCAGCCACCGGCGTCATCCTCACTCCGGAAGCATTTGGTGGAGCGCCCGGCAACGGTATCGGCGGCTACGTTCCAGGAACTGGCCTTCTCGTCGATTTCGAGCCCTTCTCCGATCGTCGTATGTGGCAGATCGCATTGCGCGGCGATATTGAACTGGGCGGTGGCATCACGCTGACGTCGCTGACCTCTTACACGGATTTTGATCAGGAGCAGCGTATCGACCAGGACGGGAACGCACTGGTCACGTTCGACCTGCAAAGGGCGGATGGGTTCATCCGGACGTTCAACCAGGAACTTCGCTTGGCGAACGACCCCGCCTCGCGTTTCCGCTGGCTGCTGGGCGCGAATTATGAAGACAGCACCACCTATGAAGATCAGGCGCTGCGTTATTTCGACAATTCTAGCTACACCAGATCGCTCAATTGGATCAATTTCAGCGGCGTGACCAATCGCCAGGAGATTGAGAACTATGCAGTGTTCGGCAACCTTGAATTTGATGTTTCTGATCAACTGACGGTCAAGGTCGCGTCGCGCTATACCGACAGCACGAATGATTCGACCATCTGTTCCTACACCTCTCCGACGGGTCGCGTGGACACGCTGTTCGGCGGTGCGGGCGTCAACGGCACCTGCTTCACCTTCACGCCGGCGTTTACAAACGGTCCGCCGATCACGGGAACGCTGAGTGAGAACAACATCTCGTGGCGCGTCGGGGTCGACTACAAGGTCAGTAGCGATGTACTTTTGTATGCCAACATATCGCGAGGATACAAAGCCGGCAGTTTTCCAAGTCTGTCCACATCCACCTATCTAGGTTTGTTGCCGGTGACGCAGGAATCTGTGACGGCCTATGAAGCAGGGTTCAAGGCTTCGCTTGCAGATCGGAAAGTGCAGTTCAACGCGGCCGCATTTTACTATGACTACAAGGACAAACAGATACGGGGCAAATTGTTCGATGCCACATTCGGCGGCCTGGATGCCTTGATCAACGTGCCCAAAGCGCGAATCTACGGGCTTGAAGCCGACGTCACGGCGCGGCCGATCGACGGCCTGACAATCAATGCCGCGTTCACCTATCTCAATTCACGCGTCACCGAGGGACCGACCGCGCCCAAGAACTTCAACATCTACGGCATTGCCGATACATTCGAAGGCGATCCGCTGCCATTTACGCCGAAATTCTCTGGTGTGGTCAATGCCGATTACCGCCGGGAGATGGGGAATGGCGGTTCAGGGTTCGTCGGGGTGAGCGCAAACGCCCGGTCGCATTCAGATGCCGCGATCGGCGCTAACCGGATTCCATTTCCCTACTCTACAAACTCGTTTACCCGCCCTGATCTCGCCGGCAATGTTTTCAACATCAAGGGCTATACCACGGTCGATGCCCGCATCGGTTACGAAGCCGCCGACGGAGCATGGAAGGTCATGCTCTGGGGCAAAAACATCTTCGACACCTATTACTGGACCACCGTGATCCCATCCAATGATTCTCAAGGACGCTTTGCCGGAATGCCCGCAACTTACGGGATCACGCTTGGCTTCAAGATCTAGCAATCAAGGCTTTTCGGGACCGGCTTGAGCCTCCCAGCGATCCGCGAACGGAGCCTTTATACTGGAGCCCTCTTCCTCTCGCATCGCAGCGGAGGTGGAGGGCCCCATTTTTCGATAAAGTGGCGCTTGCTGCACTGTTGTCGGCACGGTGAAGATAAAAACTTCGAGAGGACTGTTCCATGCCTGAACTGGAAAGCGACAGCGACGCACCTCCAAACCGTCGCAAGGATTTCGAGGCGCACTTGGTCGCGCTGCTGGATGCTAAACACTCTCGCCAAGGCGAGGGCAGCTACAAGCCTCGTGACGCGCAAGATGTGGCAGAGCGGCTCGGGTATTTGATCGACGCCTATGGTGTGCCGGGCAAGGCACAGAATGTTCGGCGGATGGGCGGAGGCGCTTCAAAAGAGCAGTTCGTGTTCGAGCTCGTAGATGAGACAACTGGACTGGCTGAACGACTTGTTCTGCGCATGGACCCGCTAGAAGGCATCGTTGAAACATGTCGCACCCGCGAGGCACAAGTGATCCGCGCCATTGCGGGCGCGGTGCCAGCGCCCGATGTCGCCTTTGTTGATAGCGACGGTCGCCATATGGGCCAGCCCGCGATGATCACGCGCTTCGTGCGCGGCGACACCAAGCCACGAGACGCCGTTTCCGGTCCGTCGGGCGTTGGCATCATTATCGGGGAGCGCGCTTCCGCAGCCCTGATCCCCCAGTATTTGAACAATCTGGTTGCGATCCACGGCTTCGATTTTTCGGCGGCGGATTTGTCCACCTATGCCGTTCCGCGAGCTGGCACCAAAGACGCAGCGCTCTGGCAGCTCAATCTATGGGTTCGGGTCCTGGAAGACGATCAAATCGAGGCTTCGCCCCTCCTAACCTACGCCGCCTGCTGGCTGCGTGAACACGCACCGGTCTGTGCCGTGCCGGCGTTGCTGCATGGCGACTATCGACTTGGCAATTTCATGTTCGACGAAGACACGCTGGAAATGACCGCCATCTTGGACTGGGAGCTCGCGCACATCGGCGATTTTCATGAGGACGTCGCCTACTCGCTCGAACCTCTGTTTTGCAGCCGTGGTTCCCAAGGCGAACTGCTGATTGGCTCGATGATGCGGGTTGACGCTTTTCTCGACGGCTACACCCGACGGTCGGGCCGCTCGATCGACCGAGCTACGCTCCACTGGTATCAAGTCCTCAACAGCTTCAAATTGTCCGTCATGAATTTCGCCTCAGGGACGCGCGCGGCGCGCGACGGGACCAACCACCAGAGCGCATTTCTGGGCTTCCTGGCCGCCTGCCATGTCGGATTGTCGTGCACGTTGTGCCGACTTCTGGAAGGAGAACAGGCATGACGCCAAGCATTGCAGTGCGACTGGAGAGTGTCCTCCACGGTTTGCGCGACGCCATTATCCCAGCGATCAACCCCGACGAAGCTTTGGCGGTCGAACAGTCTGGCCTCATCGTTGCTCAGCTAACGATGCTGTTGCAGCAACTGCCTTATGCAGACCGCTATCACCGCCTGTGCCGGGACGACGCACGGGCTACCGCCATTGCCATCGGCCAAGACGCTTCCGGTGGTCCGCGTAGCCGATCGGCCGCTGAGGCGCTGCTTGCGCTTTTGAATGACGTCGATGCCGATGAGCCGCATTCGAGCTATCTGGCGCTTGCGGGCGGAATCTCCGCTCTGACCACTGCCGTGTGCGAGGATGCCGATCCTGCTTGGCGCGCCTTTGTCGCTCGCACCGTTTTTGAATTTTCTGTGCGCCAGAATCGCCGCGAGCGTGTCTGGTTCAAAGATTCTGGTTTCGACCCGGCTCCTGGCGAACTTCCCAGTCTTACCGAAATGTGCGCGACAAAATCGCGTTGACGCGACTCTTCCAAGAAACCACCAAAAGGATCACGACGTGGCCGAGCTCAACCAGAATTTTGCGGAATTCCCGACCGAACATGCCTTTCGACACAAAATGGCCCCAGACAGCCGGGAATCTTTGGCACATATGCTGATGATGCCGGAACAAGGAATCGCCGGCTTCATTTATCCTGCGGTCCTAGGCTCAGGCGCGATCAAGGCTCGCGCCTGCTTGTTCGGTCCCGGCCTGCCTGCTCCTGTCATTGAAGAGGTGGAGGGGAAGATCGCGGACGATATGGGATTCGACGGACTCAATTTCGGTCCGCTTTCGATGTCCGTGCGCGAGCCTTACAAGCGCGTCGATCTGGCTTGGGCAGGCGATCGAATCAAATTTAGCGGGCAGTTCGAAGCCACGCATCCCGCTTATCCGTTCAGCATGCACCCAAAGGGTAATCCGCCATACTTCGGCGACAACCGGACGGAGCAGCATGGGCGATTGAGCGCAGACGTTGAAGTGGATGGAAAGAAATTCCATCACGAGGGTCATCTCATTCGAGACCATAGCTGGGGCCCAAGAATCTGGGGACTTAACCAGCATTATAAGTGGATTCACGCGACGACCGGCGACAGTTCCATCCACTTTTTTGAGATGCAGTCGTTTGGGAGGACTGAACTTCGCGGGTTTTTATTCCGCGACGGCCTCATGCGGCACCTCGCCGCTGTCGAATATGATTTTGTCTATGACGACAAGATGATCCAGAAGACCTTCAGTATGAAGGTGACCGACACGGACAACCGCGTGTCGCACGTTGACTACATAATTTTTGCCAGCATCCAGGTCGATCTTGATCCCAAGACCTACATCAACACCGCCGGAGCAACGATCACATTCGATGGCGTCCCCGGAATGGGATGGTGCGAGTTCAGCTGGAACAAAGATTATTTCGATTTTGCCAAATCGTTCGTCACCCGGTTTGGATGACGATCCCGCCGCGCAAATTTACGGCCGAACCCGCGCGTGGAATCTGACAGGCGGTGATGGCCATCGTCAACGTGATTCTTTGGGCGGGCAACCCTCGAAGCGTCATGGACGTGATGGGGCTTCTCGTAGGCGGTTTACTCTTTCAGGTCGCTTCGAGGAAGAGCAACGGACCAGCAACATTATGGACGACCACTAGGAGCGGCCCTTCCCGTTACTTAATCTCGACGATGCATTCGGGGAGGCAACGGCTCCAACGCTTGTAACCTACGGAGACGTTCGCAGCACCCCCGCCGCAAAGGCCAATTCTGGCGAAACCTTGGATAAAGACTGCGGCATTGCGTTCTCGCCCTCAAAGTCAGAAATCCAGGCCGAGTTCCTCAAGTGCGATCGCCTCGAGATCGGGAACGGCGCGCGCGACGACGGCCGCGGAGTCGGCGGCTTGCTCGGGCGGAGCAAGTCCGGGACCGTCCGTGTCGCGCATTTCTTTTAGATAATGTTCGAAACGCGCGATGAAGCGCGGTGACAGCAAAAGACGCTGGGCATGATAGGCGAACCGCGCCGCTTGCAAATGCTCGCTCATCTCCCGGCTAGCGCGCTTCACATGGTCGCCTTCATCATATCCATGCGGATCCTCGCGATATCCCTCGTCGATGACTTGAAGGATAGCGCGCCCGCGCTCCAGGCTGCCCACGATGATCGTATAGGCCTCCCGGCGAAGTTCCCACGAGCGATCGCGCCGATACTTCTTCCGCTCGCTGCGCTGAATCAGCCAAGTCGAGACGACCGACAGCAGGCCGCCAATGAGCGCCCCGCCAAGGCCGATCAGGGCGACTTGAAGTTCGATCGTCATGCGCTTTTGGTGCCTAGCAATGCCCGTTCGAGACGCTCAAGCGTGCGTTGATCTCGCGCGCCCGCGAACCAGCGGTCGAGCGCTGCTCCGAACAGTGGCCTGGGATCGGCGGCCTCGAATAGCGTCAACGACGAGCAAAGCTTCACGGCGTCGACCTCGCCGAAGACCGCGACGGGATCATGACCGATCAAATCCTGAAGTGACGAAACGCATTCAACGTAGCGCGACCCCAGAAGTGGGTGCTTCAGATAAGCCCGCGCCTCTTCAAGACCCGAGATCGCATAACGCTGCGCCGTTGCGCTCCGACCTAGCCCCGCGAGCTGCGGGAAGATGTACCACATCCAGTGCGAACGCTTCGCGCCCCGCCGAATCTCGGCAAGGGCACCCGGATAGATTTGTTCCTGCGCATCGACGAAGCGCTCGAGCCCGTGATCGCCGCTCATAGCGCGAGCGCGCCTTGTGCGGGCAGCTCGCCAAAGACCTGGGTCACCTCAAGGCTCCCCTCGGGCAACCACTTCAATATGTCGGCGGCGTGTACGCGCGGATCGAGCCAGGATGCCCATTGCTCCCGCGCGAGCGGGATGATCTGGCGATGATGATAGGGTGCGATATCTGGGCCTGCGTCCATCGTTAGCAGGCTGAAGGACTCGCCGACATGGCTGTCGCGCCAGATACCCGCCATGCAGAACCAACGGTGATCCTTCATCGTGAAGAGCCATTTATCGAGGCGCTTCTGTGCCTTGTCCGTCGGATCGGTGAATTCATAAAACCCGTCGCAGAGGACGAGGCACCGCTGCGATCCGAGGTCGCGGCGCTCCGAGCGAACATTGTACACCGGCTTGCCGCCCTGCCCGGGCCAGCTCCAGCGCCGGTTGACGAGCTCGCCGACCGACGCGCCATCGCTTGCCTTCACGATCGGAGCCTTGTCGGTGATTCGCACATCCTCACGCGCCGGCACGTTGGGAGTGCCCTCGGGCATACCGATCTTGATCTGGAGGTCGTCGAAATCCTCGGCGATCGAAGCGATATCGACTTCCAGCCTGTAATCATTACACATTCGCGAGCATCCCCTTGCCCTTGCGACTCATCCTCGTTCCCATTATGTTCCACATATGGGTATGGCGCCAACCCCTTTCGATCCCGATGCCCCGGACGGGGGACGCCGTGCGCTCATAAGGCGCAATCCCGAGGATGAAAATGAGATCGAGATGGTCGAGGCGGTCTGGGGAAGCGATCCGCGCTTCTCGGACGGCATCAACTATCGCTTCGTCCGATCGGTGGGCCGCGCCTTTCCCAAGCGCCGTTGCCTGATCCCGGCGTCCGAGTTTCGCATGGGCACCGGCGATCACCGCTACCGGGTGACGCTCGACAGCGGCAATTTCTTCTATCTCGCCGCCATCTGGGATCCGCCGCTCGCAGACTGGCCGCTCTCCTACCGCATCCTCACGATCCCGGCGGGCGCGGACGTCATCCCCTATCAATCGCGCCACGGCGTCATCGTCCATCGCCGCGATGTCATGCACTGGCTCGACGGCACGCTGCCGAACGAGACATTGTTCGAGGAGCTGCCGCGCCACACGCTCTTCGTCGAGCCGTTGCGGGCCCAAGCCGCGCTGCCGCTGTGAGCCAGGGCGCAGCGGCGCGCCGCGCCGCGCAACCGGACCTCTTCGCCCCGCCTTTCCTTCCCGGCCTCACCTATGGCGAGGATGTCGTCACGCCCGCCGAAGAAGCGGAGTTGATTGATCGCATCAAAGCCGCTCGTCTCGCCCCCTTCCAGTTCCAGCAATGGGAAGGGAAAAGGCTGACCCGGTCGTTCGGCTGGACCTATGATTTCCAGACGGGTCGCTTTGCGCCCGGCGAACCGCTCCCGATCTGGCTCGAAGGTACCCGCGCCCGCGCCGCCCAGTTCGCCGGCATCGACACATCAGCGCTCGAGCAGGCGATGCTCATCCAATATGGCGCCGGAGCCGGCATCGGCTGGCACAAGGACCGGCCGGTCTTCAAGCATGTCATCGGTATTTCGCTGGGGGCATCCGCCACCATGCGCTTCCGGCGGCGCAAGGACACCTGCTTCGAGCGCGCGAGCTCCGAGCTCGCCGCGCGGTCGATCTATCATATGGACGGCGAGGTCCGTAACGACTGGGAGCATAGCATTGCCGCGATGGACGAGCCGCGGTGGTCGGTCACTTTCAGAAGCCTGCGCTGAGCTACGGCGCATGACAATTGATGTTGAAGAGCGATCGGCGCACAAGCGCCTGATGCTCAAATATATTGTCGCTCCGCTCGCGCTGCTTCTCGCCGCTGGCTGCACTCCGCAAATCATCCCGGCATCGCCTGAGCCCGCAGAGCGCCCGCTCAAGATCGCGAGCTGGAACGTCGAATTCCTCGCCGCAAAGGACGGCACGGGATGCGAGGTTCGGGCGCCCGAGGATTATGCCGCCATGCGGCGGATCGCCGACGGCCTCGACGCCGATGTCATTGCCTTCCAGGAGGCAGAGAATGTTGCCGCGGCAAGCCGTGTCTTCGATCCGGCGCGCTATGCGATCGTCATGGAAGAGCGTGCAGGCGCCCCGAGCGGCACCTGCGGCGGCAAGCATCCTGAAGCGCAGGTCATACGCCAGGCGGTCGGGTTCGCAGTCCGCAAGGGCATCGACTTCGAGCGCCACCCCGATGTCATCTCGTTGATGCTCGGCAACCCCCAGCTCCGCTCGGGCGTCGACATCACGCTTCGGCCGAAGGGCAAGGCGGCGATCCGCCTGCTCGGCATCCATCTCAAATCTGGCTGCTTCGCCGGGAGCGAAGCCAAGGCCTGCCCGGTATTGCTCGATCAGATCCCGGCGCTCGAAGCCTGGATCGATGCGGCCGCACGCGGCCCCGACCGGTTCGTAGTGCTGGGCGACTGGAACCGGCGCCTCGCCCTTCCCGGCGACACCGTCTGGCAGGATATCGACGATGCGGAGCCGGCATATGCCGACCTCCATCTGGCCGATGAAGGCAAGGCGCCCGGCTGCGACCCACGCTACGACAGCTTCATCGACCATATCGTGCTCGACAAGCGCGCGGCCGCCGATCTCAGCGCCTTCTCAGAGACACGCTATGCGTTCGGCGAGAAGCATTATTCCGACCATTGCCCCGTCGCCGTGACGTTCCGTCGCTGAGCGAACTCGAAACGACGTTTCTTTTCGGAACTAAACTTGATATTAGTCCATTTAAGGAACATATTGCGTTTCGAAGGAGGCCATTATGGCGACGGCGGCAAAAGCACTGGATCGCAAGGAGCTGACAGGGCCTGCGCTCCGCACATTCTTCAACATCGCCGAGGCATGGGATCTCAGCGAGGTTGAACAGATGCGTCTTCTCGGTCTCGACAGCCGTTCGACCTTTCACAACTGGAAGCGCGGCGATGTCGCGGCGCTGAGCAAGGACGCGCTCGAGCGCATTTCCTATGTGATGGGCATCTACAAGGGGCTCCAGATCCTCGTGCCCAAGACCGCCGACGAATGGGTGCGCAAGCCGAACAGGGCGAACCTCTTTGGCGGCAAGCCCGCGATCGATCGCATGGCATCGGGCAATGTCGCCGATCTCTATGTCGTTCGCCAATATATCGACGGCCAGCGCGGCTGATCCCTTGGACATCCCCGTTACCGCCACGAGCTGGGCGCCCTGCTATCGCATCATCCCGAGCCGCTTCCCGCCCGTCGGCCTGTTCGACAGGGTCGCCGAGCCGGCCGACCTCGAGGCGGTGTTCCTGATCGAGGCGATGACCAACGACCGCCTCCGCGACGAGGCGGGCGATCTTTCGCTCGTCCCGCCCGAAGACCGCGTCGCCGGGCCCGGCACGACACCGATCATGGCGGCCTTCACCCATCTCAACACCGAAGGCAGCCGCTTTACGGACGGCAGCTTCGGCGTCTTCTACGCCGGGCTGACGATCGAAACGGCGATCGCCGAGACCAAGCACCACCGTGTCCGCTTCCTCGCAGCGACCGAAGAGCCCGCGCAGGAGATCGACATGCGCGTTTACGCCACCGATCTCACCGCCGACCTCCACGACATCCGCGGCCACAAAAACAGCCATGCCCACCTGTACGACCCTGACAGCTATGCGCATTCACAGGGGCTCGCGGCCGAGCTGCGCGAGGCCGGGTCCGATGGCATCCGCTACCGAAGCGTCCGCCACGAAGGCGGCGAATGCGCCGCCGCATTCCGGCCGCGCCTCCTCGCGAACTGCCGGCAGGAACGACATCTTTGCTATGTCTGGGACGGGGAGACGATCGACACGGTCTACGAGAAGAAAAATTTCGAGGGCTGAGCAATAGCAGGCAACCAATCAGCGATCCCGGACGTTTCACTTACCTGTCCAGACGAAAGAATGGCAGAATTTGATCGCATCTTCGGATGTAATCTAGGGAAGCCCCGCTACAGCGATGTAGCGGGGCTTACCACATCCCCCTCCCCACCTCCGAAGTCGCTGGCCCGCAGGGCCCGAACAAAAGCGCTCTTGGCGAGCCCGCAGCGGGGTGGCGTGCGATGCGCGCCAGTGCCTAGCCGCCACGCCGCAAGGAAAGCGAGCCGAGTGCGCCGCGCGGCCCGGCATCAGCGCGGCCCCTGGCCGAGCCTGCGAGGTCAGAGTGCGCCCGATTGTATGCCGCGCTCGATTTGCGATCTCTGGCCGAATGCGGACTTGCCGCTCTTGGGTGAGCCATGTGCCAAAAATGCGGTCCCTATTATGTTTCCAAACGCGACATGCCGCGCCAGATCGTGCCAAAATCGTTGCCACCGCTTGCGTTTCCCCCCGCCCTTCGGCCTGATTGCTTAGCTTGCAATCACCGAGGGAACGGCCGTCAGATGCGTATTCAGAAAATCGTTATAGCCGGCCCGCCCAGTGCGGAGGCCTTCCTGAAAAAGCTCGCATCAGCGATTGCATCGGACGAAGTCGATATCGATTTGCAGTTGGGGCTCGCCGCGCCAGCCGACACTCCTTGCTGGAGCGAAACGCAGATTTTTGTCTCATTCGGGGTGCCATGCAGTGGGGCCGACATGGATGCGGCACCTGGGCTCAAGGCGATCATAACCCCTTCGCTCGGATATGAGGGCATCGATGTCGATGCAGCCCAAGGCCGGGGGATCGCTTTCGCCAACGGCCGTGTCGCCGAGAATTTCGAGTCGGTCGCTGAGGCGGCCATGCTTCTCATGCTGACCGCCCTGTACCGGCTGCGCGATGCGGAAGAGCGACTGCGCCGGGGCGACGCCCGCTCGGGACCGCCGCGGGCGCGCATGCTCAAGGGCAAGACCATTGGAATCATCGGCTACGGCAATATTGCCAAGGCTTTGATCAAGCGCCTCGACGGGTGGGACACGCGCGTCCTTGTCAGCAATCGCTCCAAGCTTCCTTCCTCGCCCGGATTTGCGCAGTGCGACCTCGATACGCTCATCGCCGCAAGCGACATCGTCCTGCCGCTCGTCCCGCTTACGCCGGAAACCGACAAGCTACTCTCGCGATCGAGGCTTCTCGCAATGAAGCCCGGAACAATCCTGATCAATCTTTCTCGAGGCGCTATCATCGACGAAGCCGCGCTCACCGATCCCGAGGTCATCGAGCATCTTGGCACGATCGCGCTCGACGTCTTCAAGACCGAGCCGCTTCCCCTCGACAATCCGCTCCGCGACCTTCCAGATCATATCCTGACCAACCACGAGATTTCGCACACCCAGGAAAATCTGGGCGCCCTCTTCGCGGTCGCGGTCGAGAATATCGAGGCGGCGATTGCCGGCGCACCGTTGCCGACGGCTTTTCCGGCGTCAGGCCGATAGCGCCGGCCTCCTAACCACCGACAGCCGGGCGAATGTTCAGCATCAGTGTCCCGACCAGGATCAGACCGATCGCGGCAAGCGCCCAGGCGTCGAGCTTCTGATCATATACGATCCAGGCGATCGCCGTGACCAGAACAATCCCGATACCGCACCAGATGGCATAGGCGACGCCCACCGGGATCGTGCGGAGCGCCATCGACAGACAGTAGAAGGCGAGGCCGTAGCCGAGGATCACAACCACCGATGGCAGCGGGCGCGTGAAGCCGTCCGCCATCTTCAGGAAAGAAGTCGCGAGAACCTCACACAGGATCGCAAGCGCGAGCCAGCCGGGGCCGCCAAGCGACATCAAGGCGCCAGCTTACTCGAGAAACATGCCCGATGTCCGAAGTTGCTCATCATAGAGGGGTTGATGACATGGACGGCTCCGCCGGACAATCGATTGTCGGCAGATGCTCTGCGCGAAGGCCGAGCATCAACAGCGCCGCGCCGCCGACGAGCGACGCGCTGGCCGTCAACGCGAGACCATAATCGCCGTTTGCGTCGCGCATCAGCCCCAGCGCGAACGGACTTAATCCATAGCCAAGCGCAAAGACGCTATATTGCCACCCGTAGATCGCGCCATATTGCCGCTGCCCGAAGTGGAGCGCGGTTAGATAAGCGAGCAGGTCGATTTCGGCGCCCGCTGCCATTCCGAGCAAAATGGCCGCGACGGCGCCCATCGCGAGCCCGTCGAGCAGCAAAAGGCCGATCCCCAAGGCGGCGAGGGCGAGTACGGCGAGCGAGACGAGTGCGGCTGGAAAGCGGTCGAGGAGCAGGCCGATACCAAGCCGGCCGACAACGCTCGACAATCCAACGAGCGAAGCCGTTCCGGCGGCCGCCAGAGGCTCGGCGCCAAGATCGCGGAACAAGGGCACGAGGTGAACGACCACCCCGCCCAGGCCGGCCGCCATGGCGAACGAGATGATGGTAAGCAGCCAGAAGCGCCCGGTTCGTCGCGCCTCGGCCGCAGTCATTCCGGCCAATGGCACAGCGGTCGCGCGGGGCTTTCGTCCTTGCGGGACGCTTCGAAACCCGAACCAGACGATTGGCGCGGTGGCGATCGCGATTCCGGCAAGCGCCAGATAGGCCGCGCGCCAACCTGCCGCTTCGGTCACCATTGCCACCATCTGCGGAACCCAGAAGCCCGCCAGCCCCGCCCCTGTCAGGGCAATCCCGAGCGCCAAACCGCGCTGCCGTTCGAAAGCCGCGGCAATGGGCCGGATGAGTACGATCGGCGTTGATCCTACCCCGAGCAACGCGATCACAACGTAGAGCGCCCAGAACAGTTCGACGCTGCCGGCTGTTGCGACAAGCACGACCACGCCCAATGCATAAGCGACGAGGCTGGCCGCACCGACATTTGCCGCGCCGTACCGGTCGCACAAACGGCCCGCCGACGCGCCCGAGACGAAGACTGCAAGCGTCATCAACGTCACCGCTAACGATATATCGCCGCGGCTCCAGCCAAATTCGGCCTGCAGCGACGGAATGAAGCTGCCGAGGCTGTAGAAGAGAGTCGCGGTCATTCCCGCCGACAGTCCGATCGCGGCGCTGGCGAGCAGGAATGCCTTGCCGCCGAACTCGCCAGGCAAACTCATGGGGCGGCCAACAACCCGTAAACCGCCCGGACCACCGCATCGCTCAGCTGATTGTCCGCCCCTGCCTCCTCGATCGTCCGCACTGCATCAAGTCCGCGTAGCCCGACCGGCGTCGGCTTGCCACCCGCGACCATCACATGTTGTTCGTTGAGCAGATAAGCAGCGGCCGGCAGCTTTTCCGCAGCCGTGACCGCACTTGCGCGATCGGGCCAGACGCCGTGGAGCAGCGATGCGAAAACCCGGCCGCTGGTGTCCGTCTGATTCCAGCCCGACGGATCGCCTCCCGTCAGATCATGGACAGCCAGATAGAGCGGCGCTTCGCCGAGCGACGCGACGATCGCGCCGACGTCGGCGCCCGTCTCGACGACCAGAAACATCGTGTGCCCCGCCGCGCCGACGTTGCCGACAACCGTCTGCGAAGCCCCCTCGCCCAGATTGTAGAGAAGCGCCCGGCGGAAGACATTTTGCTCGTCACGGTGGATATGCTGGGTCACCTCGCTGTGGATGAGCCCCGCGCGATCCTCCTCCGAACGATAGGTCACGATCGCGATGCCCTCGAACGGTTCGGTGGCGGGATTGAGCGGCGTCACATGATGCTGCGTGTAACAATCGAAGCCGGGAATACGCGCTGCCATCACCCCATGCACATCACGCCAGTAGCGGGTGAAGAGCGAGCGCGAGATATCGGGGCGCCGCTCGATCAGCGCGATAGTGGTCACGCCGCCCATAAGGCCCCCTCGACCGGAAGGATCGATCCGGAGACATAGGCGCCTGCCCGCGAGGCGAGAAAAATGACCGCGCCGCCAATGTCGGCCTCGCTGCCGAGCCGCTCGGCTGGAATTCCCTCGATCATCTGTTCCTTCAGGCCGGGCACGGCGGTGAAGAAACCATCGGTCATGTCGCTCGGAAAGAATCCAGGCGCCACCGCGTTCACATTGATCCGCTGGCGCGTGAGATCCGAAGCGAGCGCGCGCGTGAGCTGATGGAGGCCGCCCTTGGCAGCGCTATAGGCATAGGCGCTGCTGCTTTTTGCCCAAAGCCCAGCGATCGATCCGATATTGATCACCCGCGCGGGGTCGCCGTCACGCGCGGCTGCGGTCAACTGCGGCAACAGCCCTTGGACGAGGAAGAAGGGCGCGCGAAGATTGACGCCCAGTTCGCGGTCCCATTGCGCGGGCGTGATCGCGTCGATCGGCGCCGCGGTGAAGGTTCCGGCATTGTTGACGAGGATGTGCACGTCGCTCGCCTCGGCGGCGATCGCGGCGACTGCCTCGTCTATTCCCTCGCTCGTCGACAGGTCATGCGCAAGCAGGGTGCAGGAACCGTCGGCATCCAGGGCTTGCGCAAATGCCCTGTTCTCGGGCGATCCGCGCGCTACGATCAGCACGCGCGCGCCCGCTGCCAGCAGCGACCGGCTGATCATCGCGCCGACGCCCTTCGCACCGCCTGTGACGACGGCGGTCTTGCCCGACAGATCGAACAGGCCCTGCCCCGACGCCACAACGGGCGAAGGGTTGGTGACGAACGACTGGCAATTTTCGAGGTCGACGAAATTGGCTTCATCGGGTTGCACGTCCGCCATATAAGCGGGCTCGG
Source organism: Sphingopyxis sp. (assembly GCF_050916055.1). GTDB lineage: Bacteria > Pseudomonadota > Alphaproteobacteria > Sphingomonadales > Sphingomonadaceae > Sphingopyxis. The sequence goes on along the minus strand of NZ_CP051527.1, from coordinate 451,843 downwards.
CGAACGCTTGCCGCATCGCCGCTTCGCTCCGGAAATCGAGCACCGCGACGCCGTCATAGTCGCCCGAGACGCCGAACAGCTTTGCGACCGAACTGTCGCGATCGGCGAGGACATGCTGGGTGTAGCTTCTAAGATGCCGCGTGAAATCGCTGCACGAACGAAGCAGCGGGCCGTGTCTATCCTGCCAATGCCGCGTGAAATCTTCGGGGCTGAGGCCGGGCTTGCGCTTGATGCAGACGATGAGCGTCGTCATGCCTCAGGCCGCCGGCTTCGCAACGTTGATCGTCTGGAGCGCCAGATAGGGATAGAGACCCTCGACGCCGCCCTCGACGCCGAAACCCGATTGTTTGTTTGCGGGGAACGGCACCTGCGGGTCTAGCGCGCAATGCTGGTTGACCCAGACGCTGCCGCTTTCGAGCCGCGCCGCGACTTTGGTGGCGGCTGCGACATCGCTACCCCAGACCGAGCCGCCGAGCGCGAAAGGCGAGGCGTTCGCCCGCGCCACGGCGTCATCGACATCGCTGTAGCGGATGATGGGGAGGATCGGACCGAACGGCTCCTCGTCGACGATCGCCGATCCTTCTGCTACATCGCGCACCACGGTCAGCGGCACGAAAAAGCCCGGCCCTCCCGCGACTTCCCCCCCCGCCAGGATCTTGCCCGCCTTGCGGGCCTCGGCAAGATAGTGGAGCACCTTCTCATATTGCGCCTTGTTCTGCACCGGTCCGAACTCGGCCGCCGCATCGCTCCCGGGCGCGAGTTTGGCGGACGACGCCAGGCCCGCGATCGCGTCGCACATAGCGTCATAGAGGCTGTCGTGGACATAGAGCCGCTTGATCACCGCGCAGACCTGCCCCGAATTGAAGAAGGCGAAGGCGAAGATCGCGGGGGCGATCGCCGCCACATTGGCATCGGGCAGCACGATCGCCGCGTCGTTCCCGCCGAGTTCCAGCGTCACGCGCTTCAGCGTCGGCGCGGCGGAGGCCATGATCTTGCGTCCTGTCTCGGTCGAGCCGGTGAAGGTAATCTTCGCGACATCCTCGTGCGCGACGAGCAAGGCGCCGGCATCGTTGCCGCCCGACAGGATGTTGACGACGCCCGGCGGCACGACCTCGGCCCATAGCTCGCCAAGGCGCAGCGTCGTGAGCGGTGTCGTCGGCGCGGTCTTGACGACGATCGTGTTGCCGGCGGCGAGCGCGGGCGCGATCTTGTTGGCGGCGATGAAGACGGGCGCGTTCCAAGGCACGATCGCGCCGACGACGCCGAGCGGCTTTCGATGCAGTTCGACCCGGCGCGTATCATCCTCGACGATCAGCTCGGGCTGAACATCGAGCCCGGCATAATAGGTGAGATAGCCGGTCGCGAGATGGAGGATTTCGAACTGAGCGAGCCCCATCGGACGGCCGGTTTCCTGAACGAGCAACGCGCAAAGCTCTTCGGCATTTTCCGTGACCTTGCCGGCCATTGCGCGCAGAACGTCACCGCGCGCGCCGGGCATGAGATCGCGCCAGGCAGGAAAGGCCGCCTTGGCGGCGGCAACCGCGCGTTCGACGTCGGCCGCATCCGCATCGGGAACCTGGGTAAAGGCAGTGCCGGTGCACGGATCGAAGACGTCGAGCGTCCGGCTCCCCTCCACAAGTTCTCCGCCAATCAGCATCCGGACCATGTCACTCTCCTCATTCTCAGGCGGTCAGAGCCACCCGATTATCGTCATTGTTCGTTTCGGGCGCCGCCGCGGCATTGCGGAACCGCTCGGCCACGCTCGCCTCGAGTGCGCGCACGCGGTCGACCGCGGCTTCCTTGACATGGCCATAGCCACGGATCTGCGCCGGCAGGCTTGCCGCTTCGACCGCGAACTTGTGGTTGGACGCGTTGAGCACCGCAATCATGCCGCGCAGCCTGGCTTCATATTCGTCGATCAGCGCGCGCTCCATCTTCCGCTCGGCCGTGTAGCCGAAAGGATCGAGCGCCGTGCCGCGCAGTCTCTTGCCCTTGGCAAGCCACGGAAACATCTTGCCGACCCAAGGTCCGAACTCGCGCTTCAGCAGATGGCCGGTCTCGGGATCGCGCTTCGAAAAGAGCGGCGGGGCGAGATTATAGCGCAGCTTCGCGCCATCCTCGAACGCAGCCGCAAGCTCGCGCCGGAAGGCGGGATCGGCATGCAGGCGCGCGACCTCATACTCATCCTTATAGGCCATGAGCTTGGCGAAGTTGCGTGCCACCATGACGGCGAGCGCCGTGCTGCCGGGAAGCACCAGTTCCTCGGCGGTAGCGACCGCATCGACGAGCGAGCGATAGCGCGCCGCATAGGCGGCGTCCTGATAGGCGGTGAGCAAGGCCGTGCGGTGCGCGACGATGTCGGCGAGTTCGGTGAGCGGCTGAAAATCCGGCTCGGTCTTGGTCGCAGCGACGGCCGAATTGACCGTATCGGGATCGACCACGAGCAGGCGACCGAGCGCAAAGGCCGACTGGTTAAACGTGATTGCGACGCCGTTGATCTCGACCGCGCGCAAGATCGACGCCGGCGAGACTGGAAGCAATCCGAGCTGCGACGCATAGCCCAGCATGAAGAGATTGGCAGCGATCGTATCGCCGAACAGCGCGAGCCCGAGACCGGTCGCATCGACGCCGTGCAGCTCGGCCGACAGCTTCTGGAGTCGTCCGACAATCAGGCTCTGGTCGAGGATGAGGTCGGGATTGCGCTGAAACGCCGGCGTCGGGGTGATACGCGCATTGACGACGGTCGTCGTTCGCGCGCTCGACAGGGTGACGACAGGCTCTTTGGCCAGCGCCGCTACGGCATCGAAAGCGAGCGCGAGATCGGCTTCGCCGGTGCCGAGCTTTTGCGCTGCAAGATCGCTTGCCACCGCCGCAATGCGGACGTGGCTGTAGACCGCCCCATTTTTCTGGCTGAGCCCCGTCATGTCGAAGACCGAGCAGGCGAGCCCCTCGAGATGCGCCGCCATGCCGAGCAACGCGCCGACGGTCACGACACCGGTGCCGCCGATGCCGGAGACCATGATGTTGAACGCGCCGTTCGAAAGCGCCGCGAGTACGGGTTCGGGAAGATCGGTCTGCGCCTCGCCCGCAAGCGCTGAAACCTTGGGCTTGCGCGGCTCGGCGTCGAGCACGGTGATGAAGCTGGGGCAGAAGCCTTTGACGCAGCTATAGTCCTTGTTGCAGTTCGACTGGTCGATCTGGCGCTTGCGACCAAGCTCGCTCTCCTTGGGCCAGACGCTCACGCAATTCGACTGGACCGAACAGTCACCGCATCCCTCGCAGACCGCGCTGTTGATGAACATGCGCTTCGCCGGATCGGGGAATTTCCCGCGCTTACGGCGGCGGCGCTTTTCGGCGGCACATGTCTGCTCATAGACGATAACGGTGACGCCCTTCACCTCGCGAAGCTCGCGCTGCAACGCATCGAGTTCATCGCGGTGGTGGACGGTCACGCCCTCGCCGAGGCCGCTGTTCGCGTCGTAGAGGTCGGGGCGGTCGGTGACGACGATGCAGCGCTCGACGCCTTCGGCGAGCACCTGGCGCGTGACGTCGCCGGGTGTCAGCGGCCCGTCGACAGGCTGCCCGCCGGTCATTGCGACAGCATCATTGAAGAGGATCTTGTAGGTCATGTTGACCTTCGCCGCGACTGCGCCGCGGATCGCCAGCAGACCCGAGTGATAATAGGTGCCGTCGCCGATATTCTGAAAGATGTGCTTCGTCTTGGTGAAATAGGCGAGGCTGTACCAATGCGCCCCCTCGCCGCCCATCTGGGTGTTGGGCAACATTTCAGGGCCTGAATACATCGCCATCGCGTGGCATCCGATCCCACCGCCCGCGAGGCTGCCGTCGGGAAAGCGGGTGCTCGTATTGTGGGGGCAGCCCGAACAAAAATAGGGTGCCCGCACAGCGTCGCCAGGCTTCTGGTTCGCGACCTTGGTCATCGCCGTCCGAAGCGCAGAAACGCAGTCCACGATCGCAGGCGGCTCGCTTCCAAGTCGCCGCAGCCGCTCGGCGATCACGAGTGCCAGCTGGAGCGGATCGAGTTGCTCGTCGCTCGGGATCATGAAGGCGCCCGTCTCGTCGGTCTTGCCGACAATCGGCGGCGCCCCGGGCCGGCCGTAGAGGATCGCCTTCGCCTGCGCCTCGGTCAGTCCGTCCTTTTCCTCGATGAACAGGAGTTCGGCCTGACCGGCGGCGAATTCGGCGAGGCCTTCGCGCTCGACGGGATACATGCAGCCGAGCTGATACAGCGAAATGCCGAGCGCCGCCGCTTCGGCATCGTCGAGGCCAAGCAGCTTGAGCGCCTGGCGCGCGTCCTGCACGGCCTTGCCGGTCGCGACGATACCGAGTTTTCGGGCGCCATTGTCGATGAGCACCCGGTCGATGCCGTTTGCGCGCACGAATTTCTCAACCAGCGGCCAGCGGTAGCGCTTGGCGACGATCTCCGACTGGACGCGGTCGAGATGGGTCGGGAAATTGTTAAAGCCGTTGGCCGGTGCGACACCGCGTTCGGGCAGCACGGGTCCATTGTCTGGCCGTGGCAGCTCGACCGTCATCGTCTGCTCAAGCACTTCGTTGCACATTTTGAAGCCGGTGAAGAGCCCGGTGTAGCGCGACATCGCCCAGCCCAGCAGGCCGAATTCGAGCACGTCCTGAACGTTCGACGGTGCGAGGATCGGCATGCCGGCGTGCATCAGCGCGACTTCGCTCTGGTGCGCGACGGTCGAGGATTTTCCGCTATGGTCGTCGCCCGCGACGATCAGCACGCCGCCGTTCGGGTGCGAGCCTGCCATATTGCCATGCTTGAACGGATCGCCCGACCGGTCGACGCCCGGGCCTTTGCCGTACCAGAGCGCGAAGACGCCATCCTTGGTCGCATCGGGGATGCCCGCCAGCATCTGGGTTCCCCAGACCGCGGTCGCCGCGAGATCCTCGTTCACGCCCGGCTGGAACATCACGTCCATGCTCTCGAGCAAATCCTTCGCACGCCACAATTCCTGGTCGTAGCTACCGAGCGGCGATCCGCGATAGCCCGAAATAAACCCGCCGGTGTCGAGCCCGGCGCGCGTGTCGCGTTCCTTTTGCAGCATCGGCAGGCGCACGAGCGCATGCGTGCCTGTCATCAGCACAGTGCCTTCGTCGATCGTATATTTGTCGGTCAGCTTGACGTCACGCATAAGATGGGGGCCTTCGGGATTCGTCCGGGCGATAGGCGGCACCATGGTCCGCCAGATAGGTCACGAAACTGGATTGAAATTCGGTCGTCACGAGCCGGGTGCTCGGCCGTGCACGCATCGCCGCCAGCCAATCGTCGAGACCGCCAATCTCGTCGATGATCGAGCGATCATAAACAAAGCGCGTGACCCGGTCGGCGATGTCGAGATTATAGAAAGCGAAGATATCCACATGCCCCGGTCGGTCCCCGAAGAAAAAGGGCGCGGGCGACAGCAATTGCGACAGCGCGGCGGTGGCACGGTCGAGCATTACGCGAACCGACGCCTCGGTTGTCGGCAGGTTCGTGCCGCCCATGAAGACGCCCGCGAAGAGCTGGCGCGCCTGAGCTTCGACATAGAGCTGGATGATGTTGATCGTCTGCCGCGCGCGCGCGCGGGCAAAGGCGGCCTCGGGACGAAGCGGCATTTCCGGAAAGACATCGTCGAGATAATCGAGGATGGCGACCGTCTCGGTAAGACTGCCCTCGCCGGTGTCGAGGACCGGTATCTTCCCGAGCGGGCTTAGCTCGCGAAACGCGGCGTCCTGTGACGAGCGCGTCGCAACAAATTCGAACGGCAGCTCCTTTTCGAGAAGAGCGGCGCGTACGATGTTCACATAATTGCTAACCGGATAGCCGAGGAGGCGCAGCTTGGTCATGGATGCACATCCAGAACCTTGCCCGGGTTCAGGATATTCCCCGGGTCGAGAAGCTGCTTGAGTTCGGCCATGAGCCCGCGCTCGGCCGCCGAGCGCGATACGTCGAGCCACGGTTTCTTCTCCAGGCCGATGCCATGTTCGGCCGAGATCGATCCGCCGATCGGGCGCAGCGGTTCGTAAACGCACGCCTCGACGCCGTGCCGATCGCCCGCGCCGCCCGCGCCGATCGCAACATGAAGATTGCCGTCGCCCATGTGCCCGAGGAAAGCGATCTTGCCCTCGGGCCACCGACCCTTGAGCCGCGACGTGACCGCCGCGATATAGTCCTGCATATCGCCGACGGGGAGCGACACATCGAACGCATAGAAAGGCTGAAACTCGCGCACCACATGCTCGAGATCCTCGCGGATTTCCCATATCTGCTGGCGCTGCGCTTCGGAACTGGCGAGGACGGCTTCGTCAAAATAGCCGCGCTCGCCGGCTTCGCCGAGTATCGTCTCAAACAGCTCGGTGTCGCGCTCCTGTTGCGATCCGAGCATCTCGATGATCGCATAATAGGGTTGGTCGTCGGCCAGCGGCGGTGCATGTTTTCCCGCCCCGGTGTTGACCTTGTAAAAACTGTTGTCGATCAACTCGAACGCGCTCAGCAACCCGCCGAACCCCTGGTCGACGAACCGCAGCAACTTGACCATCTGGTCGAACGTCGCTGCGCAGACGATCGCGGTGTTGGAACTCGTCGGACGCTCGCGAAGGCGCAGAACCAGCCGCGTGATGACGCCGAGCGTTCCTTCGGAACCGATGAACAGCTGCTTGAGATCATAGCCGGTGTTATTCTTGATCATCTGGTTCAGCGACGAAATGACCCGGCCATCGGCGAGCACGGCTTCGACGCCGAGCACCTGTTCCCGCATCATCCCATAGCGGATAACACGCATGCCGCCGGCGTTGGTCGAGGCATTGCCGCCGAGCTGACACGATCCGCGTCCCCCAAGGTCGAGGGGAAAGGTCAGCCCATGCTGCGCCAGCTCGGTTTCGAGCGTTTCGAGGACGACACCCGCCTGCACGGTCGCGGTGCGATTGACCGGATCTATCGCCTCGATCACCGACATGCGCTCGAGCGACAGCGCGATTTCGCCCCCACGCGTTTCGGTCGCGCGCACCCAGCCCGACATGCCGCCCTGGACGACGATCGGCTGGCCCGCCTCGTTGCATAGGCGCAGGATCGCCGCGACTTCTTCGGTCGTGCGCGGACGCACGATCGCGTCGGCACCGATCCGGTCCATGAAATAGCCCGGATAGCGCGCCGCGACATCCGCGCCCGTCACGAGCCCCGCGTCGCCGACGATGGCGAGCAACTGGTCGATCAGCGCTGCAGAAACAACAGGAAGGGCGGCGGCTTCGCTCATAGAGTCACGAACACATCGTCGCCGTCGATGCGGACGGGATAGCGTTCGAGGATGATCGAATCATCCTCCTGACAGGCGCCTGATTCGAGGTCGAAGGTCCAGCCGTGCCAGGGGCAGGTCAGGATCGTGCCGTCGACGTCGCCCTCGTGCAAAGGACCTTCGGCGTGCGGGCACTGGCCGTTGGTCGCGATCACCTTGCCGCGGCAGAGAAACAGCGCGACATCCTGCCCGGCCGCTTCGGTCAGAATCGGCTCGCCCGCCTCAACGGCGGCGAGCGACCCGATGCGATATTCCCTATTGTTGGTCATGACCGCCGTCACCGGGGGATGGCTTCGAGCTGCTGGAGCACGGGGATGGCGTCCCAGATGCTCCGCTCGAGGGTGATCTTGCCGTCCTCATTCCATCCCATGACGGTAACGCCGCGCGTCTTGGTCACCTTGCCCTTGGCATCGACGCCCAGAAAATCGCCAGCATGCTTGGTTTCCCAGGTCCATTGAAAGGAGCCAAGGCGGTCGTGGCCGACATAGTCGAAGACGTCGAACCTGTTATAGCTCGCCGTCGGGTCCTCGATGATGAACCCCTCGAAGAAGGAGCGCAGCGCAGGCAGGTCGCTGTTGATCCGGAGGTCGAAATTGACGTCCTCGAACTGGAATTCGGGAGCGTAAAGCGTCATCAGCTCGTCGGTCCCATCGGCAAAAAGCCCGATCCAATATTGCGCCCATTGCTTGTTCATTACGTCTCTCCGTGGCTCGTTCTTGTCCCGCAGCGCCCCGATGGCGCCGCGCTGTCCGACCATCTCAAAAATGTCCGTCCCCGGCAAAGCCTGTCGGGGACGGCAGGACGGGAGAGGTTAGAAGCTGAACCGTCCTTCCACGCCAAGGTGGCGGGTTTCGGCGCGCGACGTGAGCTGGAACACGCCGAGCAGCGGCAGGACGGAGCGGTTATATTTCTCGTTGAAGATATTCTTGCCAAAGATCGAAAGGCTCCAGCTGTCAGCTTTTGCAAGCGTGAGGCGGGCATCGACAAGTTCGACCGGGCTGCGACGCGATCCCGGCGTATTGATGACGTCCCACCAGATCGACCCGATCCGCGTATATTCGACGCGCGGAGTCAGAGTCAGGTCGTTGCCGAAATCGAAATCATGCGTGATGCCCGCATTCAGATTATATTTGGCTGCGTTGGGCGCGCGGTTGCCGACATAGGCGGGGTTCGCGGCGAATGCGCGGACCTTGCCGTCGGTGTAGCCATAGGCGCCGAAGATCTGCGGCCCGCCCGGAATGCGCCAGTTGAAATCGACCTCGAAGCCGCGAAGGCGGACCTTGTCGATCGACGTCGTCGTCTGGAGACCCGCCGACGGGAAGAATTCAAACTGCTGCGCGCCCGACACATTGGTTGTGAAGGCAGCGAGGTTGAGGCTGAGCGAGCGATCGAAGAGACGCAGCTTCGTGCCGACTTCCCACGAGGTCGATTTCTCGGGCTCGAACTGGTCCTGCACGAAAACCTGCGCGCCCGGCGGTGCGACCGCTAGCAACGCCGCGCGGCTGCCGAGTGGGTTGAAGCCGCCGCTCTTGAAGCCCTTGCCATAGCTGGCATAGACACTGCCCGTGCGACCGAGATCATAGGAGATGCTGGCTTTCGGTTCGAATTCCTTGAAAGTCTCCGAGGCTTGGCAATCGGCGAGCGTCGTCCCGGGACCCCGCGCCTGAATGCAGAGATTATAATTGGCCCCGGTGACCGGGTTGATCGCGTCAGGCGCAAGCTCGACGACGCTGCGCTTCTCGATATCGTAGCGGCCCGCCAGATTAAGGTGCAGCGCGTCGGTTATGTCGAACTGGACGCTGGCGAAAGGCGCAAAGCTCTCCGTCTTGTAGGCCTGCCGCGCATAGGAAACGGTCGCGCCGATGATCGCATCGCCCGGCGGATCGATGCCGTCAGACGGCGGGACCACACCAACGAGATCCTGATTGAGTTCGCTGATCTGGCCGCGCCTGAAATTGAGATAATAGAGGCCGACCTGCCAGCGGAAACGCTGACCGCTGGCCGATGTCAGGCGCAGCTCCTGCGAGAAATTCTTGTCGCGATATTTATAGCCCTGCACCGTCGAGCCGGGTGTGCCCGAGTCCGCCAGATACGGCGGCGAGTCCCCGCCGAAGAACTGGTAGAGCTTGTCCGCCGCAGTCACCGAGGTGATCGTCGCCCAGCCCATGTCATAATCGACTTTAAGCGAGCCGGCGACGAGCCATTCGTCGAGCTGCCCGATGACATTGGTCACAAACGGAAGGTCGGTCCGGTCGGCATCGAGCTCGTTCACCGGGATGCCACCGATCGGCAGGCCGACGAACTGCGACTGCAACGCGGTCGATCCCCCCTTCGTGTCATGGCCGCTAAGTTTGAAGTCGACGGTGAGGCCGTCTGCGGGCTCCCAATAGAGCCGCGCCTGACCGAGCACGGTGCGCAGCCGGTACGGCTTTTCACCCGTCGTGATATTGGTGAACGGCCCGTCGGTGTCGCGGAAGGATGCGGCGAGCCCGAAGCCGAGCGTATCGGTCAGCGGACCGCTGACTTCAGCCTGCGCGCGCGCCGTATTCCAGCTGCCATAGCTGGCGAGCACCGAACCGCCGAGTTCTTCGCGCGGCAATTTAGTGGTCACGACAATCGCGCCGGCGGCAGCGTTGCGGCCGTAAATCGCGCTTTGCGGACCCTTCAGCACTTCGATCTGCTGGATGTTGAACAGATCCTGGTTGAACTGCTTGAGGCTCGAGAGCTGCACGCCGTCGATTACCACCGCAACGTTCGGATCGGAGTTGCGGACCGAGGTCTGGCCGCGAATATTGGTAAAGCTGTCGCCGGTCGCCTCGTCGATGAAAGTGACGTTCGGCGTCGAGATCAAATAGTCCTGCGGCCGCACAATACCCTTGGCGGCAATGTCGGCGTCGGTGGTCACCGACACGGCGATCGGCACCTGGCTCAGGTTCTCGTTTCGCTTGGTGGCCGTCACGATGATGTCGGTGGGATCGCTGGTCTCGGCGACGGGCGCCGGTTCGGTCTGCGCCATCGCTGGCGTGGCGGTCAGTGCCATGCCGACGACCCATGCCGCCGACGCACGATAAAGATATCCCCTGATGCGCATAAACCCTCTCCTCCTCATTATGGCATCGTCGGCCTTTGCGGCGCTATCTGCCTTCGTCGCAGCGTGCATCGACCATCCTCGGGGCAAACGACAGGGCGCGACGTGCCACGGGAAAGCCGTTCGGGACAAAGCGACAGGTTCGGCAGGAACGCGACATTTCCGGAACGCCCATCAGGCCGAACGTGACATCGGTACTCGATTGGCCTATTCGTCGCACAACGATAAAATGATGAGGGTCGGGTGGCTGAAACGGAATCGAAATCCGGACTGACCGGGTGGGTCTTGGCAATCGTGCGAGCGATGCAGGCGAGCGGCATCGATCCCGACAAGGTGTTGAACGACATCGGCATGGACCCGTCCCGTCTCGAAGGCGGCTACGGTCGCTATTCACAGGAACAGATCAGCCTTTTATGGCGCGAAGCCGTTTCGCTGTGCGGCAATGATTTCGCACTTCGGGTCGCCGCCGAAGTCCGGCCGTCGACGTTCCATGTCGTCGGCTATGCGATGAGCTGCTCAGCCACGCTGTCGCGGGCGCTACACCGTTTCGCTTTCTACTGCCGCCTCATCTCGGACTCCGCGACCGCGACGCTCACCGAGTCGGGCGAACAGGTCACGCTCTCGATCTTCTTCGATACCGGCGGCGCGCCGCCGATCTATCAGACGGTGGACACGGTCCTCGCCTCGGTGCTCGGCTATCTGCGCTGGATCGCGGGGATCGAGATCACGCCGATCGCGGTCAGCCTCGCGCATCCGAAGCCCCGCCAGAGCGACGGGCTCGAAGCCTTTTTCGGTTGCCCGGTCACTTATGGACAGCCCGAGGATATGATCATCTTCGCGCGCGCCGATCTCGACCGTCCGATCCTGGTTGCCGACGAGGAACTCGCTTCGCTGCTCGATGGCGTCGCGAACCGCTATCTCGAAACGCGCATGGCTGGACGCTTTGCTGTCCGGGTGCGCGACGCGCTGGTCGCGCGAATGCCCGACGGGATGGTGCGCAAGAGCGATATCGCCAAGAGCCTGCACATGACCGAGCGCACTTTGCTGCGTCGGCTCAAGGAAGAAGGAACGACCTTTTCCGATGTTCTCGACCGGGTCAGGCTGCAACTCGCCTTTCAATATCTGAAGCGCAGCGACCTAGTCATTCGCGATATCGCCTATATGCTCGGCTTTTCCGACGAGGGGACGTTTTCGCGCGCGTTCAAGCGCTGGACGGGCCGCCGGCCGAGCGTCGTTGCCCAGATGAAAGCCGACGAAATCGTCGAGGTCGCGCGCAAGCTAGACCTCTAGGCCTGCCGCAGCACCGCGCTCACGCGCTCGGCGTCGCCCGCCGCCGCTTCCGCAGCCAGGAATGCCGGCGCGGTTCCCGCGAGGCGAAGATGCTCGCGCCCGATGTCATCGATCGACGCACAGCCGATGAGCGCCATCGTGCGCAATGTTTCCTGGTGCATCGCCGAAAGCCAGCGCTCGACACCCTGCGCCCCGAAGGCGGACAGCGCGTAGAGATAGGGACGCCCGGTCATGCAAGCGCGCGCGCCCATGGCCAGCGCTTTTACGATATGGCTGCCGCGGCGAACACCACCGTCGAGGATGACCTCGACCCGGTCGCCCACCGCATCGACAATATTGGCGACGAGATCGATAGTAGCGGCGCCACCGTCGAGCTGGCGGCCCCCATGGTTCGACAGGATCACCGCCGTCGCCCCCGCATCGGCGGCGCGAAGCGCATCATCTGCGCATTGCAGACCCTTGATCGCAAACGGACCGCCCCAATAAGCAGCGATCTTCGCAATGCGTTCCCAGCTGATGTTCGCCTCCATCTTTGACGCAAAGAAGGCGGCGAGCGTGGAGAGATCGCCTTCGCCGCCCGCGGTGACGTTCGGCAGCGAGAATTTCCCGCCGCCCAGATATCCGAGACACCAGCCCGGGCGGCTTACAAAGGACGCGAGCGATGCCGGTGTGAGGCGCGGCGGAACCGTGAGGCCGGAGCGCAAGTCGCGCTCGCGGTTGCCCGCAACGATCGTATCGACGGTCAGACAGAGCGCATCGAAGCCAGCGGCTTTGCAACGGTCGATGCTGGCAAAGTTCAGCGCATCGTCGGCAAGCAAATAGAGCTGATAGATCTTCGGGCCCGTGCTGATCGCCCCGATATCCTCGATCGAGGCGGTCGCCATCGTCGACAGCGCATAGCCGCATCCGGCACCCGCCGCAGCAACCGCCACGCCCTGCTCGCCATCGGGATGGAACATGCGGCTCATGCCCGTCGGCGCAAGGATCAGCGGCCACACAAGGTCGCAGCCCAGAACGCGCGTTGCGGCGCTCACCTGCGTGACGTCGGTCAGATAACGGGGAACGAGATCATAGCGGTCGAACGACGCGACATTCGCAGCCGCGGTCTTCTCGTCGTCCGCTGCGCCGCTGATATAGTCGAACAGCGGCCGCGGCAGGCGCCGCCGTGCCGCCTCCTCATAATCAGCGGTGCCGAAGCACTGCGCCAGCCTTGGCATTTCGCCTCTCCCCTGCTGCAGCCCTCGAAAAACGGCTCAACTGCGCGCGCGGAAACGAACCTTGAGATGATGCGGCCCCCGGGCAAAATAGGAATCGAGCCAGTCGACCTCGTCCGAGAGCGGCTCAAGTAGTTCGAAACGCTCGAATACGGTTTCGAGGGCCGAGCGCGCTTCCATCCGCGAGAGGTAGTTGCCGAGACAGAAATGCGGCCCCTGCCCGAAGGACATCAGCGGGAATGCGATCTTCCGGTCGATATCGAAGACCTCGGGATCGGCGAATTTGCTTTCGTCGCGGTTCGCCGAAGCGAGCAGCGGCATCACCGTCGAGCCCTTCGGGATTTTCACCCCGCCAAGCTCTGTGTCTTCCATTGTGTGGCGGAAAAGGATCTGGACCGGCGGATTGTAGCGCAGCACTTCCTCGATCAGCGCGGGAATGAGCTCGGGATTGGCGCGAACCCGGGCATAGACTTCGGGGTGCCGCTTCAATTCGACCAAGGTCGTGCCGAGAAGGTTGGTCGTCGTCTCGACGCCGCCGATCAGGAGCAGGATCGACATCTGAATGACTTCGATCCGCGACATTTTCTCGCCGTCGATCTCGGCCACGATGAACTGCGAGATGAGATCATCCTGCGGATCGGCCGCGCGCTCGTCGTAGAGATCCTCGAAGAAGGCGCGGACCTTGTCCGAGCTGTCCTGGATTTCGGCGAGCCGCTCGGGGCCGTAGGCGGCGCGGTTCGCCGCCGCGAGGATATTGTCGACCCAGATCTTGAATTCGGCGCGGCGTGCGGTCGGCACGCCGAGCACCTGTGCGATAACCGTGACGGGATAGAGCGCGCAGAAATCGGTCGCGAAATCAAATTCGCCCTCTTGGCCGTGCTTCGCGATGATGTCGTCGATCAGCTCGTTTGCAACCTCATAGGTCCGGTCGACGAGGATCTTGATCTTCGAGGGCACAAATGCCTTGTTCGCGAGCTTGCGGAGATGGACATGGCCCGGCGGGTCCATCGAGATCATTGGCGGCACTTCGGGTACCGGGTCATATTCGCCGAGCAGCGCCGGCCAGAACATCGAGCTGCTGTAGAGCTTGCCGTTCTTCAGCAGCGCATCGACGTCCTCGTAGCGGGCGACGCCGAATGCCTGGAGCGAAGGCAGCCATGTCACCGGATCGTCCCGGCGAAGCTTGGCGTAAAATGGATAAGGTTCCTGCTTCACGACCGGATCAAGAGGATCATAGACCCGTTCTTCGCTTCCCGAATCGTCGCTCCGGTTGAGGAGGGTCTCGCTCATAAATCTCTCCGCATGCGGGACGGCACCGGGCGCCATCCTCTTTCTTGTTGGCGCTAAGCCTATGGGCAGCAACGCCTGCCCCGAAGGGCCAGCCGTGCCAAGAAAAAGCAGAGGGTGCCAAAGAATTGGACCCGCTGGCACGTTCGGCCTCGCCGTGACCCCTTCTGCCGTGGCAAAGCCCTTGTAGAAGGATAGTTTGCCGCGACGCAGAACGGGTTCAGCCCGCGCATTGCCGGACGAGAGAGGAAGAAACATGCATTTTCTATACGCGGCCCATGTCACCGACGAGCATTTGACGCCCGACCAGCAGCGCGTGCTGCGCGGCCTTCGTGCGCCAACCATGTCGACCGGCGTCGACACGCCCTCGCACAATGCGCGGCCCAAGGATTTTAATAGCGCGCAAGATTGGGTCACCGCTTTCTTCGACAAGGGCGCGGAAGAAGTGCTCGGCTATTATGCGGACGACTTCGTCTGGGAAGACATCGAGTTCATGCAGACGATCACCACCAAGGAGGATCTCTACAAAGCGTTCGTCGTCTTCAACAATTCAGGCCCGGAATCGCCGTTCGGTGTCCACAAGTTCGAAGTGCTGAGCTATGACGGTGATCGCTGCCCGCGCCAGCATGCCCAGACGCGGCAGGGCCCGACGCCCGGCGAATTCCCAGACGAGATCTATCGCCGCTACGCCGACAATATCTTCCTCGGCGCCGACTTCGAATATGACGAGTGGGGCTATATGCAGTGGATCTGGAAGGCCACGCATAACGAGGATTTCTTCGGCATTCCCGCCGCGGGCAAGACGACCTACACGCGCGGCACCACTACCCAATTTTATCGCGACGGCAAGATCGTGCGCTGCCGCACGCACTGGAACTTCCGCGAGTTTGCAATGCAGCTCGGCGTGATCCCCTTCCCCGACGACGCCTGGCGCAACAATCCCGGCCTCGGAGAGCAGAGCTGATGCGCTACCGCCTGCTCGGGAAAAGCGGCCTGCGCGTATCGCAGGTCGCGCTCGGCACAATGACGTTCGGGACCGCGGCCGACTGGTCACGGCCCGAGGCAGAATGCCGGCCGGTGTTCGACGCCTTTGCCGAGGCCGGCGGTAATTTCATCGACACCGCGAACATGTATACCGGCGGCGAGAGCGAGTGCATCGTCGGGCGGCTGGTCAAGGCCGATCGCGACCGCTTCGTAATCGCGAGCAAATATGCCAATGCGGTTCCTGGCAGCGGCGACCCCAATGCCGCCGGCATGCATCGCAAGAGCTTGACGCGTTCGCTCGACGCAAGCCTCAAGCGCCTAGGGGTCGATTATATCGACCTCTATTTTGTGCATTGGTGGGATTTCACGACGCCGGTCGAGGAAGTCCAGCGCGCGCTCGGCGATGCGGTCAGCGCGGGCAAGATACTCCACGTCGGCCTGTCCGACGTCCCCGCATGGGTCGTCTCGCGGGCGCAGACGTTCCACGAACTGCGCGGGATGGTGCCCGTCACCGCGATGCAGCTCGAATACAGCCTCGTCCAGCGCTCGATCGAACGCGAGCATCTTCCGCTCGCCAAGGCGCACGACATCGGCGTCACCGCATGGTCGCCGCTCGCGGGCGGCATCCTAACGGGCAAGTATACGCGCAATTCCGCCAATGCTGGAAGTAAGCGCATGGACAGCATGCAACTCCAGCCGCTCGATGCACGCAACCGCGAGATTGCGGTGGCGCTCGACGGCATCGCAGACGAGCTCGGGGTGACGTCGGGCCAGCTTGCGCTCGCATGGATGATGTCGCGCGGTGTAATTCCGATCGTCGGCGCCACGCAGGCCGAGCAGCTTAACGAAAATCTGGCTGCCGCCGCAATCACGCTCGACGAAACGACGCTCAAGCGGCTCGACGATGCGAGCGCCTTTGATGCCGGACATCCTTATTCCATGCTGGAATGGGACATGCCAATGGCCCTTGGCTATGGCGGAATGTTTGATCAGATCGACATCCCGAGGTTTCCCGGTAGAAGATAGGCGTAACTTGGCCGATAGCAGTCTGTCGGCTTCTGGCTGCTTATATGGGTAAGCGGTCATTGCTCCCTTGGTCGCGTGTTTCAACGGCCCTTGACCGCTCGCGGACGACTACTGGCCATCGCAGCCTCTCCGCAAGCGGCTCGAAGTTACTCGATCAGAACTGATCTTAGCTGCCGATACCCCATGCTATTCACCGTCGTCGGGCAGTCGGTTGTCGGGAATGCCGAACGTCTGCACTGGCTTGCCCTTTGCACTGGCCGCAGCGGCCGTGATGGCCTTGCTGGTGGCCATTTTGTCGGCGGCGCTGAGCGTGAAGGCGGGACTGACCTTTATGGCCCGGATCGCCCTCAACGGCTGCGCGCCGCGCCGCGCCTGAACGATCTGGGTGCGGGCGCTCAGCTGTTCGGCGGCGGCGGCGGCGCGGGCCGCCTCCTTTGCCTTGATCTTCGCCCATTTGATCGCGATGTCGCGCACCGCGCCGCGCAGCTGCGCTTCGTAGACGGGCTGATAGATTTCGCGGTGGCCGCGCCGGTTGGGATGGACGATCCCGAACACGTCGCCCTGTACCCAAAATGTATCGAACAGCCCATTGTTGAAATAGGGCGTTTCATTGTTGCACAGCCCGTTCCGCCGTGATTCGGCCATCGTGCCGCCGACATAACGAAACTTGGGAAAATCGGAGACCGTGGTCCGAACCGCATTGTTGAGCGGAACCAGGAACGCGGAATTCATTGCACTATGTTCGGCATCGCAGAACTGGCCATCGGCGCCGCGCATCGGGTCGGGATATTCGGACACCAGCACCCGGTCATAGGTGAAATTCTGTTCGAACGCCTGTTCCAGGCTGCGATACAACTGCGGCACGTCGTTCGCGATCGTCGTGCGCAGATTGTTATATTCGGTGCTGTCAGCCTTGAACTCGAAAGGCAGAACGAAGAATTTTTCGACAAAGAGGCCGAAATTCACGTCGTTGCCGCCGCCCGACACCATCGCGATATTGAGTTCGGCATAGCCATTGTCGCCCATCCAGTCGCGCACCGCAGTCATCTGTGGCGGGACGACGCGCTGCAATTCCTCGCCTTCGCCGAACCAGGTCTGCTTCTTTTGCGACAGCATGATGCCTTCGGCCACTTGTGCGCCCGAGCAGGCGACATTCTTGAAAGCGATCGCCATGCCGGGAAATTCGCTCTTGATAGTGCGGACGGCCCGCGCCTGTCCCGAATTGCCGCTGCGGTGACAAATCTCGTTGTCCCATCGGTCGCCGCTCGCATAAGGCGATCCTTCGCCGCTGGAATAGCTGTCGCCGAAGTTGGCGATGGTCAGCTTGTCGGGCATCGCAAAGCTGACCAGCGGCGATGTTGAGACATTGGCGCCGCGTTTCTTGACTAACTTGTAATAGACCGTCCGCCCCGAACTGATGAGGGCGGCATTGGTGTCGGTCATGTTCGGCCGTCGGTTATCGCTATGCGGAAAAATGAAATTGCCGCTCGCGACGCCCTCGCCGTTCACCGTATCGAGCCGGACGCGCGCCTGCGCCGCCGACCCGCCGACGGTCGCCGACGTGATCGCGGCGCCATTCTCGCCATAGATGACCCACAGTTCGGTGTTGGCGTTGGTTTCGCCGCCGGTCAGCTGGATCGACAGCTTCATGCTGCGGTCGCCGGGTCCGAACGGCGTGTTGTCGTACGAGACAAATTCGGTCGCCGGCGCCTGAGCGATGGCGGGGATGGGAGCGAGCGTAAAAAGGGGCGCCGTGCAACACAGCAGGGCGAAAGTCATTCGACGGTTCATATCTGGACTCCTTGTAAAATTGTTCAAAATCAGCGATGTGGCGATCAACCCAGGACGATCGGCGGGACCAGTTGGGCGGGAACACCTCCAGCGGTGGCGTACATGATCGCGGCGAGCGCGAGCGTGGGGTGGGTGATGCACACTTCGCCATCGGCAAAGACGTTCGGAAGCCCCGGAATCTGCGACGTCAGCAAGAATGTGCCGAGCTGCGCGGCGATCGCACTGGCATAGAGCAGCGCCATGATGATGAAGCAGAGGATCGCCAGCAGCGCGGCGATCACGCCGGGCGACAGGGCGGCCGTCGCCGCGGCGAGCGCGGGCGCCGCGACGACGCCCAGCGGCCCCGCCGCCGCCGCGAATTCTGGACTGAGCGCCGCCAGCGCCGCCAGCGCACCGCCCCAGGCGGCCGAGGCTTCGCCGACCAGATTTTGCGCCGCCAGATCGCGCGCGCAAGCCGCAGTGATGCACACCGTCGCGCCGAACGGGATGCCGATGCCCTGAATGAAGGGGATGGGGGCGCTGTTGATCGTCCATTTGCCCTCGACCAGGCATTTTCCGAACGGTCCCAGAAAGGCAAACAGGTCGTCGCTGAATTCCCTGATGAACTCGAGCGCCTTGGTGACGTCTTTCGCCAGCAGCTTCAGCTCCTTGATCGGTAGGTCGGGCAGCCTGACGTCGGGCAGATCCCAGTTGCTGGGGAGCAGATAGGCCAGCGGCTTGGTGCAGGTGGTCACCTCGCGGATCACCTCCTCGACGACTTCGGTAACGATGGTGAGCACGCCGACCACGACATCGATGAAGCCTTTGCCAAGGCAATATCCCGCCGCGCAAAGTTTGCCCGCGTCGAGGTTGAAAGACGCGGTAAAGCCGCAGGCTCCCGAGGTCAGCGCCTCGTCATAACATTCGGCATAGCGCTGGGCGGCGGTCTGAATTTTGTCGACCGTGCGTTCGACGAGCGTTGTCACCGATTCGGTCACGGTAGTCGTGGTGCAGGTCGCGGCGCGGCCCAGATCCTCGACGACCGAGAAAAAGCCAGAGGCGACCTGTTTCGCGGGCGGGGTCTTTGTCGCCACGGCGATCGCGGCAAAGGACGTCGCCATCGCCGATCGCATCTGCATGGCCGACTGCATCGCCTTGCGATCCCTTTTCAACGCGTTTTTGAGCGCGGTCACGCCAGCCTTGTCCCATGGTGCCGGCTTGGCCTTGCCGAACACGATGCCTTCGGGCGTCAGCCGGATTTCGCCGGTCGATCCCTGCAACGAGACGAACGGCATCCGCCCGGTGTAGTCGAACAGGCCCGCCTTGTTGGCGGTCTGGATCAGATAGGGGGTGAGCCCTTCGTCGAGCCGGGCGGCACGCACTTCGCCCCACGGGCCGATCATGCCGAACCCGCCGGCGGTCGGCTTGAACAACTGGCCGAACGGTTTTCCGGTATATTTCGATTTGTCCTGCATCACGGCGTGCAGCGGGCCGGGCAGAGCGAGGCTGCACAAGCCGAGCGAGGTGCCAGCCCACAGCAAAGCACGGCGATCGGGGTTAGTAACGGTTGTGGTCATCGTCATATCCTCTTTTCGGGTCAGGGGTTGGGCGACCGGATTGTTAGTTCCGCCAGCATTTCGGGCGCGGCGGTACGGGCATCGGGCATCGGCATCGCGACGTCGGCGCGTGTCATGCGGGTGAAGAATGCGATTTGCGCGAGCCGTTTGCGCGCGACGTCGGCGTTGCTCATTGGGTCGATGACATCGGTCCACAGCGTCGCCAGCTTTTCGACCTGATCGGATCGCGCCCAGGGCCGCCCCGGCAGGGCCATCGGACGTTGCGGCGTGACCAGGACAAGGACGGAGTCGCGCCGCTGCGTCAAATTGCGCTCGTTGAACAAATTGCCGACAAGCGGCACGTCGCCGAGTACCGGCGTCTTTGAAAATGTCTTGTCGTCGACCGTTTCGGTGAGACCCGACAGCAGCAGCGTTTCGCCAAAGCGGATTTCGGCGGTAGCGACGACTTTTTGGCGGAACAGCGTCAGCGCCTCGCTGAAACTGCCCGCGGGATCGGAGGTCACGAAACTGCGTCCGGTCTCGATCCGGATGCGCGCGCCATCGGCGGTGATTTCGACCGGCGTGACCTTCATCTCGATGCCGATGTCGATCGTTTCGAGCGAACCGAGATTGACCCCGCCAACCGCGACGCGGATCGATCGGCCGACGAAAAATTCGCTCTCTTCGCCGCGATAGGCCGTCAGCTGCGGACGCGCGACGACCGAGTAAAATTGCCCGCCGCGGTTGAACAGGTTCAGGTTATAATTGAGCTGCGGCACGGAGATCGATGCGGTGAGCACGCGCTGGTAGCTGTTGCCGTTGGTGCCGGCATTGTCGCGCGTGATCGTGCGCGTAGCCTGTCGGTTGAACCCATATTGCAGGCCAAGCCCGTCGAACAGGTTCAGCCCGGTACGCTCGCGATGCGTATTCTGCGCCAATATGATCGCGACATCGACCGATATCTGGTCGGGCGACGCGGCCACACCGACATCGCCGCCGCCTTCGCCTTCGAGCACCGCTGTATCGATCGCGCGCGTTTCGAGCAATTGCATGGCGCGCGCCCGGTCGCGTTCGGCATCGTCCGGCGCGACTTGAGCCAAGGCGTCCAACTGCGCCAGCGTCTTGGCATGATCGCCGACTGCGGCAGCGGTGAAAGTTGCCAGCCGCAGCGCCGACGCGTTGCGAGGGTCCAGCGCCACCGCGCGGTCCGCGGCAAGCGCCGCCAGCCCAGCATCGCCGTTCATATAGGCCGCAGCAGCCAGAGAAGCGACGGCGCGGCCGTCGCTTGGACGCAGCAGCGTTGCCCGGGCGAAATGGTCGGTCGCCTGGTCGTATTTCCCCTGATCAAAGGCGACGCGGCCGGCCATCGCCGCCGGCCAATATTGGCCCGGCTCGGCACGCGCGGCGAGGTCGTAGCCCGCCTGCGCCATATCCATCGCCTGCGCATCTTTTTCGCCGCGCATCTGCCATGCCAGCGCCAGCAAGGCCTGATTGGAGCCGTTGCGCGGCTGGCGCGACACGAGCTCGGACAGCAGGGCAATGGCGCGCGGGCCGTCGCCGCCTTGCAACGCGGCGCTGGCCTGCGACGTCAGCGCGTCGGTGTTTTCCAGCGCCAAGTCGATCGGCGTCGCCTCGCGCTTGCGAGCTTCGGCCGGAGCCGACATGAGCGCCAGCAGCGATGCCCCGACCAGCGCCAGAATAGGCACCAGCTCACCCACTTTGAGATTGGCGATCGCGGGCGACGACAGGTCGGCTAGGCTTGGCCCGCCAGCCATAGCAGTTTTCCGGCGGAATTTGGTCGGGTTGGTGACGATCATCATAAGGTCCCTGATTGCATCGAAGTCTCGGACGAGCGGCCTGAGGCTGGCTGCGCGGAGACTTACGGGACATCGGGGGGCCAAATCACTTGGCCAGGTGGGCGGGCCAAATGGCCTAGTGCAACCTCCGCGCGCCCGGCCAGATGGCCAGGGGACTTGTGTTGACCGATGTTATCGTCTGTTGATGCTGTGGGATGTGTCGCACGGGGAGCAGGACAAAGAGTGAGCACACTCGGCACCAAAATCGACGCAAGCGATCATGCGGCGAACATTTTGCGGATCGAAGGATTGGCAATGCCCATTGGCATGTTTGCCATGACCAGTGTGGTCACCGGCGTGTGGTGGCATTTTGCCGGCAAAGTCCCTGCGCCATATCTGTACGGCTGGCTGATTTACATGGCCGCGACGATCTTGATTTTGGTGACTGCCAATCTGTTCGTGACTTATCGCAAACCGCCGATTGAAGACTATGTCGGTTTTTGGGGGCCGGTAGGAAAGGCGCTCAATTTTGCGATGGTGCTGGGCGCCATAGCCAGCATCTGGATTTTGATGCCTGCCGCCGATATCGCTCTCCGCCATGTGCTGATCACGGTTTACATGGGTTTTGTGATCACCAATCTGATGATCCATGCTGAAGGCGCGAGGGCGCTATCCACCGTGACGATATTTGGCGTGTTCGGCTCGCTCGCGGTGTTCTTGCTGCTCCACCCGATGCGTTATGATTACGCGCTCATCGGCTTTCTGGTGCTAATGGCGGTGACGATGATGAAGCTTCAGCAGATTTTCAGGATTTCCACGCGCGATGCCATTGCGGCGCGTGTGGTGAGCGAACGCACGCGGGTTCAACTCGACACTGCGCTTGCCGATGTGATTGCCGAGCGCGACACCAAGACCCGCTTTTTAGAGTCTGCGTCGCATGATTTGCGGCAACCGTTGCAAGCAGCGCGAATGTTCGCCGACCAAACCCAACGCCGCCTGCCCGGCCCCCAACATGACAAGGCGGTAGAAAGCTTGCATTGGGCACTCGACGCCGCCGATCAGTCGCTCACCCAAATCCTGGAGCATCTTCGACTGGATGCAGGAGAGGTGAAGCCCAATTCACGCGTTTTCGCCATTGGCCCGCTGATTGCCCATATGGCCGAATATAATGAGCCGCATTCCCGCTTGTCGAATAGCGATATAATCGCCGTGCCATCCGGCTTGCGAGTGTTGGCCGACCCCGCCTTGGTCGAGCGAGCGATCGGCAATTTTATCGGCAACGCCATTCGCCATGCTAATGCCAGCCGGATCCTGATTGGCGCGAGGCACCATGAAGCCCGGGTGCGGATATGGGTTATCGATGACGGCGTCGGCATCCCGGGGCGCGATCGGGATATTATTTTCGATCATTATGTCCAAGGGTCCAATCATGGCGACGAAATACGGGGTGGATTTGGGCTGGGTTTGGCAACCGTCGTACATCTCGCCAAGCTGATGAATGGCACCGCAGGGCTTGATAAACGGTGGAAAAATGGCAGCGCATTCTGGCTTGAACTGCCTGCGGGAACAGATTAGCGCTGAATCAGCGCATATCCTGGCGCCGGGGCACAGCGCGACCGATGAAATCGAGTTTGATCTGCGACGACCATGCCATGATGCGCGAAGCCATGGCCGGATTGGTCGGCGTTGCCTGGCCCGAAGCAGTGATTACACGCGCAACCGATTTTCCATCGGCTTGGGATGCTATTAGCGCCGCTCCCGACATTTGCATATGCGATCTGGTGATGCCCGGCGCATCGGCTCTGGAGGGTATCGGCGAGCTGCGCGAACGCGCGCCGCTCACGCCAATTCTGGTCGTGACGGGGAGCGAGGAGGATGAACTCCTCCTGGCGCTATTTGAAATGGGGATTGCGGGTTTCGTGCCGAAAACTGCGCGCAGCGCGGTGATCGAGGCGGCGATCACCCTGGTGTTGGCGGGCGAGCGCTATATCCCGCCGCGCGTTCTCGATCTGGTCGGCGGTTCGGACGTGTCAAGAACGCCAATAGCCGGCCCCGCTGCCGCGACTCTCTCGATGCGTCAGATTGCGGTGCTGAAGTTCATCGCGGAGGGACAGTCCAACAAGGAAGTTGCCCGGTCGCTGGCGCTTTCACCATCAACCGTAAAGGCACATATTGCGGCAGCTATGGCCGTTTTGGGTGCCGCAAACCGTACAGAGGCCGTCATACTGGCTAAGCAGATCGGTGCAATCTAGGTGCTAGCTGCGTCCGCAACATCTTGAGTAGTTAAAATCGCGACAGACAGTTTGCCGTAGGAGTTGGCCGCCAGCCGACCGGCGGCTTTCGGGGCCGAAAATCGAGAAGCGGACATCGGCGATCGCCTTTCCGCGATCACGTCAATCGACCGATCCCGGGCACGCGACCATTTCGGCTGATAGCTTGGCTCGACGGGAACTGTCGCGGTGAGACTCCCCACAGCATTCACCTCATCTCAATTTGCCTGAAAATTAAGGTTTGTTTAACCATCTGGCGCCACGATCTCCCCGTGCCGCACCCCCATGTGCCCCACACACATGCGGCATCAAGTAGGGCGGCGGTCGCTGGTCCCGGCCGCCGTCCAGCTTCCAGACTTGCGCCGGGTCCTTATGCTCGCGCACCGCCAGACAAATAAGAAACCGCGCGACGCTTGGCAGGCTTAAACGGCTAACCGCGGCCCGTAATTAAATGGCTTTCGGGCGGAGGCGCGAATTCATACGGCAGCGCAGCCGCGCCCGGCGACCCGCGCGTTACTTGCCCGTAGATGGCGAGGCCAAGTGGACTGTGCGCGATCAACGTCATTGCGAGCTGCGATGTGACCATCGCAGCCATACCCCACCACCAGGCGGCGTGCACCGATCCGCGACGCCGCATGTCCGAAACGATGCCGACGAGTGGCAGGACCATCACGGCCGCAAACACGGCCCATTCGGCAAACGGGATGAGGAGCGGCATGGGCAGCAGGCGGCCAAACGCGGGCCCGGTGAGAAAGGCCATCGCGCAAAAGAGGAGGCGCCTGTGCCATTCGGTCCGCATGCGCAGTGTGATGGCGGCCGCGACAAGCCCGCCGAAGCAGAGCATCGTCATCGAGTTCATGACGAGAAAATAGGCAGGCTGAAAAAAGAAGGGGACGGTCCCCTGACGCGCCATGGTCATGGTCGTGAAGATACCGACGCCGACCATCGTCGTGGCCCAGGCTGCGGCGAGCCAGCCTAACCGACGGTGAAGCGGCATCGATCCGCGCGTCACAAGGGCGCTTTGCGTTACATAAATCACGACCCAGCCGAAGAATATGACGGCATGAAAATGAACGAGCGGCGGAGCCGAGAAGCTTGAGCGCCCCATCGCCAGTTGCATGGAAAATCCCGCGACTATGATGGCTGCCATGACGAGCGCCATGGAGAGGAAGAACCGGTCGTCTCGGCCGTAGCCGGGCCGCGGATGTGCAACGGTCGCCAATTGAGCCTCCGAGCGGGGGGAAATCAGGCTTGCACTTTGCCGCGCCGAGCAATTGCTGTCACGTCGATTTCACACCTGCCGCAGAGTCCGGCCGCCACAGGATCACCGGTCATCTTGCTGAGTAAGATTGGTCGACCAGGGATTGGCGGCTTCTAGCCGTGGATTTAAGATAGCGGAAATTATCGAAGGGGTTCTCGGTGACGAAGTGGATCGTCCAAATGCCGCCTGCAGCGTCGCGAGTATCCGCCTCCCTCTAGCTTGGACAGGTGTAGCGATACCACTTGCGCGCGACGCCGGGCAGCCAGCGGAAGCTGGCCGGATCGTTTACCTGTTTGGAAACGCTGACCGTGCCGTTCGTGTCGACTTCGCTGACCCTGTTGGCACCCTCCAGCCAGCTGCGGACCGTGCTGCGCGAAGCGATGGCCCCGACAAGCGTCTCATTGGTTTGCGACAATCGATCCGCGCCGAGCCTGATACGCATCGTGAAGGCGTCGCCCTTCCGAAGCGTGCCTGTGTGCGTGACCTCGGCGCCTTGCTCGCTCCAGCACGATCGGGAGACACCATGCTCGGTTGCGAACTCATAGCCCACGCCTATGGCCATGATCGATTGCTGTAGGGTTGGAGCCACGACGGAGGTTCGCAGCACCGCTTCGATCGGCGCGCCCGGTCGGATGACGGCGATGACATAGGTTTCGGCGTAGGAGGGTATGAAGTCGAATGACCGCCCAGCGCTCGCACTCCGCACCATCAACAGCGTTCCGGCGGCGTCATAGACTTCGATGATGACTTTCCCGGCGAGACTGACGTCGATGCTTCGCGTTTCCCCGGGCACGCCGGCAAAATAGAAATAGCGCACTGCGTTGCGCTCACCAGCCGCAAGCGTGAACGGCTGGCCGACCGGCAAAGGCTGTGCGCTTTCGATCTGCGCCATCGCGGGACCGCCAATCATCGCGACCGCGATCGCCAGCACGAAGAGCTTCAGATGATGTTTCATTGCGCGCGCCCCCGCTTGCGCATGGCGTCGAGAAACGCCGTGAGCGCCGCCTCCGATTCCGCCCTCGCCTTGGCGCTGGCGGCGATGTTGCGGGCGAGTTCCGCAGCCGCCTGACGCTGTTGTTGCTGCTGCGCCTCGCTCCACTCCGGAGCCGCGGGGGCTGGCGGTGACGAGACGGTAAGATGGCTACCCGATGCCGCGACTGGACCAGAGGATGCGCCGGGCGCGGGCCATGCTCCCCGCCAGTTGGTCCGAATGACTTCTCCGACGCTCATCGAATAGCGCCTGTTGCCTTCTTCGGCATCGCTCAGTCGTTTGGAGGAATGGCAGTCGGGCTCGCGAACGATTGTCTCAAACTGTGCAACATAGCTCTGGAACGCGCGGCCAAACTGGCGCGTCAGCACTTCCTGATGGACATTCGATCCCTCGCCGATGTCGACGACCGCTGAAAGATATGTGTCGTAAGACCCGTCCTTCTGTATCGTGCACCAGCCATATTCCGCCTTGGCAGGGGTCACGACGGCGATCGACAGCAATATCCCCAAAAAAAAACCGATGCATCCAAGCCCCCTCGTTTGCATGTGTGAAAATCTATACCGAATATCCGCAGACATTGGCGAGCCATTTCTGCCAAATCAAGGCTCGCCGAGAAGCGTCTCAAGACAGGCGAAAATGCCGCTCCGCATTGCGATGAAAGATGCTGGCGCGCTGGCTGGCCGTCAGGTCGGCGCCTTCGATGAAGGTCACCGCATCGCGCGAACTTTCATAGGGATAGTCGATCGCCCACATGACATTCTCGATGCCGGCAACTTTGATCACGAGATCAAGCACATCGGGAGATTCAAAGCCGCTGGTCGTCACCGCGAAGTTCCGCCGGAAATAGTCGCTGGGCGCTAGCGACAAGGGTTTCATCCGCCCGTCCTTTGCCCGGCGCGCCGCCATATGATCGAGGCGCCACATCCAGAAGGGCAGTGCTTCCCCCATATGCCCAAGGATGATGCGCAGCCGCGGATAACGGTCGAAAACCCCGCTCAGGATCATCCGTACCGCATGCGTCCCGGCTTCGACACCGAAGCCCCAGATCGACCCTCCCATGCTGTAGTCCCGAAACGTAGCGGCCATGCCATTGGACGGTGCGCGCGGGTGAAGATAAATCGGACGATCGAGCGCCTGCGCCGCCTCAAGGATCGGGGCAAAGCGCGGATCGTCCAGATAAAGATCGTGAGTGTGTGAATTGACGATAAAGCCCTTCAGGCCAAGCACGTTGACCGCGCGCTCCATTTCCCGCGTCGCTCTAACCGGATCGTGCGGTGCAAAGCAGGCAAGCCCGGCAAAGCGTGCCGGGTGCCGCGCGATGGCGGCGGCGAGATAGTCATTGGTTGTCGCTGCAAGCTCGCTCGCCCGGGCTGGCTCGAAGATTTGCACGCCTGGTATCGTCACCGACAGAAGGTGCATGTCGACGCCGGCTTCGTCCATGTCGCGGATGCGCTCGGCGTCCACATCGAGCAGCTGGCGGCGAAACCGCTCCTGGTTCGATCCGGGACGCGGATTGTCGAAAATCGACAGGATGCCGGTGGGAATATCCAGGCTGGAGTTGGGCTGTGACCGGGCAATCTCCAACCATGCCTTTGCGAGCTCCGGCGTGGCAAATGCTTCCTCGGTCGCGATCTTGCGCAGTGGCCCCTTGAGCAATTGAGCCGATGCTGTCCGGCTTGCCGCCGAGGCCCCTAGCACCGCCGTGGTCGCAGCCAGGAATTTCCGACGACTGGTGGTCATGGGCGTACCTCCGCGGAGGGCATCGCGAGATGGGACAGAAGGCCGCATGGAACGGAACTGCGAATATTCATGGAAGGTCTCCAATGGGCAAGATTTTGCGACCCCCATGGATTTGCCAAGATATTGCGCAGCTTTACCTGAGGCGGCAAGCCGAAATTCGTTTGCGCGTGGCGCGTGAGGTTTGGCCGACAGCGGACTGGCAGCTTTGCATTGCGGGACCAGGTAAGCGGACGACATTAGCTATTATGACCGTCACCACGGGTTCCGTGCCAGCGATTGGCGGTCGCGCCGCAGCCAGTCTTCGACATTCGCCGTACTCTCAATTGCGCCGATCTTCGGCAATTCGATGAAATTTTCGCGCCTTCAAAAGATCCTGCCGCGAGAGAATTCCCACCACTCGCCGGGAAGCGGGCTCGACGATGGGAACCCGGCCAAATCCACTCTCGACGATCAAATCGGCGATCGCACCGATTGGCGCGTCCGGGTAAGCAAAGGGTAGGCCGGCATCCGCAATGGCCTCGGACAATTTCGCCATGAGGGGCGTCTCACCCGCTTGCCAGCGCAGTGCATCGGTGCGCGACACAAGTCCGATCAGACCGCCCTCCTCATCGACAACGGGATAGCTTCGATGCGTTGCGCGGGTCTGGAAGAAGTCGAGCGCATCGCCGACGCGCATAGCACCGCTTAACGTAGCGGGGTCGCGCGTCATGATCTGGTCGGCCTGAAACAAGGCAAGCGGATCGACGCTATATTCCTGAACGATGTGGCGACCGCGGCGCGCGATCTTCTCGGTCAGGATCGATCGCCGGATGAGCAGCACGCTAACCGCATAGGCGGAACCCGCGGCAGCGACGGTAAAGGGCAGCGCATCGAAATGCCCGGTTACCTCGGCCGCGAAGAGTGCGCCCATCAGCGGCGCTCTCATCGCGCCGCTCAAAATGCCTGCCATTCCGATCATTGCCCAGAAGCCGGCGTCGCCCGGCAACATCTGCCCCGCAAGGTATCCGGCTGCTCCGCCCAAGATCAACAGCGGTGCCAGCACGCCTCCGGACGTGCCCGAACCGAGCGCGATCAGCCAGACGAGCGCCTTGACGACCATCAGCGCGACGACCACCCGGAGTGCGAGCGAGCTATCGAGCAGCGCCTGAATGCTCGCATAGCCGGCCCCGAGAACATGCTTGTCGATCAGGCCGCCGATACCCACCGCAATCCCTCCTATGGCAGGCCACCACATCCAGTGGATGGGCAGCCGCTGGAACAGGTCCTCAGTGAGATAGAGCGTCGACGAGATGAATGCGGAAAGGAGGCCGGTGACGATGCCGATCGCAGCAGCCCCACCGGCCAAAGCCGCCGATGCGGACATCGCCGCGTCGAACGGAAACATCGGCCCAAAGCCGATAAGCGATGGCCGCGCCGTCCACGCGATAAGAACCGCGGCGACGAGCGGCACGAAGCTGCGCGGCTTCCATTCAAAGAGGAGAACTTCGATCGCGAGCAGGATCGCGGCGAGCGGGGTGTTGAAAATGGCCGTCATGCCGGCGGCGGCGCCGGCCACCAGTAACGTCTTGCGCTCCGCGGCGCTCAACCGGAAGCGCTGCGCAAAGAGCGAGCCGATGGCGCCCCCCGTCATGATGATCGGCCCCTCCGCACCGAAGGGGCCGCCGCTGCCGATCGAGATTGCCGAAGAAACCGGCTTCAAGACAGCGATCTTCAGCGACAGGCGGCTCTCGCCGAATAGGATCGCCTCGATCGCCTCTGGGATGCCGTGGCCCCTGATCTTGTCTGAGCCGAACCGTGCCATCACGCCAACGAACAGGCTTCCGAGAACAGGGACGAACATCGTACCGAACCCGAGCGCCGAATCGATAATCTCGGTCGGCGCTGCGGACAAGCGACCGAACCAGAACAGGTTCGTCATCAATGCGATCGCCCTGATGAGGAGCCACGCCCCGCCCGTCGCTCCAACGCCCACAACCAGTGCCATCACCGCCAGAAGCAGCATCCGTCGATCCGCGCTATGATCGGCGAGGCGGTGGCGCCTGTCGGCGTGGGCGGGCATAGACAAACTCCGGATGAACAGTGAGAGGCCGCCCATTATGTCGTATTACGATATTTCTCAATCCCGTTTCGCTCGATGAGCAGAGATCCTGCCGCGCTCGATGACGCCGATTATGCGGCGCTGGCCGATTTCCGGGCGACGATCCGCATTTTTCTCGCGTTCAGCGAAGGCGAAGCCGCCAAGGCCGGCCTCTCCCCCAGGCAGCATCAAGCGCTGCTCGCGATACGCGGCGTACCGCACGGCGAAGCCACCGTCGGCTATCTCGCGCAGCGCCTGATTCTGCGGCCGCACACCGTATCGGAACTGGTGAAGAGGCTTTCAGGTCTGGGACTGCTGGCCGGCGAAGCCGCCCAGGGCGATCGCCGAAAACTCGTGTTGCACCTGACGCCCAAGGCCGAAAATCTGCTGCGGACGCTGTCAACTGCGCATCAGCAGGAGATACGGCGTATCAAGCCGTTGCTTTCCGACCTGCTCGACAGGTTTGGATGATAGCTCGAAAGCAACTGACGAACGCCGGGCGCTTCATGCCGCACAAATAATGCTTTCTTTGCGGACGATCTGCGATGCGCCAAGGCGCGCGACGGATATCTTCAAGGGTCTTCTCCTATGCGTTTCGAATGGTTGCGTTTCCATCCACGGCTTGCCGGTGCCCGATCGAGCGATCGTCTGGCGGCATCGCTCGGAGCACTTGCGGCTATCCTAATTGTCGCGTTGACGAGCGCTGCGCTGTTGGCGAGCCTCACTCCGATATGGCTTGTCGCACCGATCGGCGCATCGGCGGTCCTCGTGTTTGCCGTACCCGCCAGCCCGCTGGCTCAACCCTGGCCCGTGATTGGGGGCAATATTCTGTCGGCACTGGTCGGCGTCGTCGTGGCAAATACCGCAGCCTCGCACGAGTTGGCTGCAGCCCTCGCGGTCGGGCTTGCGATCGCCGTCATGTCTATCGCGCGCTGCCTCCACCCACCCGGAGGTGCTGCCGCCCTCACCGCCGTCATAGGCGGACCAGCGGTTCACGCGCTCGGCTGGAGTTTTCCCTTTGTGGCAGTCGGACTGAACTCAATAATCCTGGTCGCAGCGGGAATCGCGTTTCACCGCATTTCGGGTCATTCATATCCCCACCGCGCGGTCCTCGCTTCCGGCGACCTCCAGTCGATCGACAGGAGAAGCCTCGATGCCGACGATATCGAGGCCGTGCTCGCCGAACTTGGCGAATCCTTCGATATTGGGATCGACGATCTTGCGACGATCGTCCACGCTGTTGAGCGGCGCGCCGAAGCACGCGATCGCCTCGGCTCCAAGGGCATGCTGCTGACGCCCCATATCAGGCGCGCAGCCTGATCTGCATTCTCAGTCCAGGCGGCAGCAATTTGCCGATGGATTGACAAATTCCGACAGGAGTCGGACAGGCTGCCAAGTGACGAGCCCACGGCAAAGGCGGACTTGCGCCGCTCGCGCTATCGCGCAGCGCATCAAGCTGTGCGATTGTCGCCATCCGGACGAGGTCGGAGAGCGTCTTTGCCTGCATCTTCATCATGGCATTAGCGCGATAGACCTCGACCGTCCGTGCGCTGATCGAAAGATCGAAAGCAATGGCCTTGTTCGCCTTCCCGGCGACAAGTCCGTCGACAACCTCGCGCTCGCGCGCCGAAAGCCCAGCCATCCGGCCGAGGATCGACTGCCGCTCGGCGCGCGCGGTTTCGCTTCCGGCCTGCTGCGCCAGCGCCCGCCTGATGGCGGAAAGCATGATCTCGTCGTCGAACGGCTTTTCGATGAAATCCGCGACTCCTACCTTCATTGCCAGGATGGCGAGCGGAACGTCCGCATGGCCGGTGATCACAATGACTGGAACAGATGCCCCTGAGCGTTCAAGGCTTGCACCAACTCGATTCCGCTTGTTCCGGGCATCCACACATCGGTTATGCCTGTCTAACGCGATGCCATCTCGCGAGGGTCAGTTTCCGGGATGGCGCCTTTGGGATCGGCGTTTCGCCCGGAGAATGAGCGAAATCAGGCGCGGAGCAGTCTCTCGGAAGCCTCGAAAGAATGACTGCTTTCGGGCACGAGCCGGCCGGTGTCAGATTGACCGGCACGAGGCGCAAAGCCGCCGGACTGACTTCATCTCCAATGAACTCTAGCTTCTGTGCCCCTCTCATCTAATGGGCAATGCTGACAAAGTTTGGAGACTATGATGCACGATCCGGCAAAGGCATGGGATGGGGAGCAGGTCCGGAAATGGCTGGAACGGCGTCTCGAGGCCGCTAAGCTTGATCAGGCCGCAGCCGACCGGCGCGGCTACGACGCGCAGGACGACTATGACAAGGCCGCCGCCGAGGAATGGGTCTGTCGAACACTTAAAACATCTGACTCCACAGGTGAGCAGGCCGCGTTCGCCGGACGCATCAAGGCACTGGCCGCCCAAGAAGATTATGCGGCAACGGGCATCTATGACGATGCGCGTTTCCACCGCAATGTTCGCGGCTATCTCAGAAAGCTGGCGAAGATGACAAAGGCCAACGAAGGGTTCGAGAAGACACTGCGCTATCAGTGAGCGCCGCCAGTCGTAACGGCACCGATCGAACGCCACTCAGTGGGATCTGAAGCAAGGACATGACCGCGAAGACCACAAGAATCAGCCAGGCCGATGCCCGGCGTCTGTGGCTGCGAGCGCAGCGGCTCGGCGAAGCGGCGCCATTTGGCGCCGGCCCCGCGGCGGTCGCCGCCGCCATACGCCATCTCGGCTATGTCCAGATCGACACGATCAACGTCATCGAGCGCTGCCATCACCACATCCTCTGGTCGCGCATT
This sequence comes from Sphingopyxis sp., assembly GCF_050916055.1. Lineage (GTDB taxonomy): Bacteria > Pseudomonadota > Alphaproteobacteria > Sphingomonadales > Sphingomonadaceae > Sphingopyxis. The sequence goes on along the minus strand of NZ_CP051527.1, from coordinate 419,390 downwards.
CCCGAATACCGGGCTTCTGCCCTCGAAGCGGTGCAATCCATCGAGAAATCCGCGTTCGAATATTGGGCACATGCCCTCGCCTACATCCGGACCGACGATTATCGCTTCTTCGTCGCCGCGATGGATGCATGGCGTATCCAGCCCCATCCCTCCTTTGCCAAGGTTGACCCCGATGCCTATGCGGCGCTGCTCACCCGCATCCGTGATAATGGCCCGCTCTCGCTCCGCGATATCGACGATCAGGAGCTGGTGGAAAAAGATCATCCCTGGGCCAGCCGCAAACCGTCCAAACGCCTGCTGACCCAAGGGTTCTGGATCGGCGATCTCACGATCAGCGCGCGGACCGGCATGCTCAGATCCTATGAATTGACCGAACGCCATTTCGGCTGGACCGCCCGGCCCTCGCCCGCCTCCCCACAGGATTTTGCGTACTATCTGCTTGATCGGGGCCTGCGTACCCAAGGCGTAGTCAGCCTTGAGAGCATGACCTACGGCGATGCGCCGGCCAAGGCCGAGGTGGCGCGGCGGGTTGCTGAACGCGTCGCGCGCGGTTCGCTCGTGCCTGTCGAGATCGAGGGGCTGGCGCGCGCGAACCACTGGGCCGAGCCGGATGCACTGGATGAACTTCCCTCCCTCCTCCCGGCAACGCGGGTTCATATCCTGTCGCCGTTCGATCCGCTGGTGATCCAAAGGAAACGCCTGTCAGCGCTATTTGGATATGCGCACAGGTTCGAGGCTTATGTCCCCGCGGCCAAGCGCGTGCTGGGATATTTCGCGCTCCCCGTGCTCGCAGGCGACCGGATCGTCGCCGCGATTGATACGAAGATGGATCGCAAGGCGGGCGCGCTGATCATCCAGAAATGGACATGGCTAGTCCCGGAAACCAAAGCGCTCCGCAGCAAGGTCGAGACCGCGCTCAGCCGGTTCGAGCGATTTCAGAAGATGGCGTGACCCGCTCTTTCGAGGTTGCTTCGTGGTCGGCCACCCTACAGGGGTCGGGCGCAAGGCTGCGGTCGATGAAATTTATCGTCCGCGCCTATTCGACCGGCGCCTGAACGTTCGTCAGCGCATCGATGATCGCATCGCAAAAGGACGGGAGATCGTCCGGGCAACGGCTCGTGATAATGTTTCGGTCCACGACCGCCGGTTCATCAACGACAGTGGCACCAGCGTTTGCCACGTCCGTACGGATCGACTTGTAGCTCGTGATGCGGCGACCCTTCACGAGGCCTGCCTCAACGAGCAGCCACGGGGCATGACAGATTGCCGCAACAGGTTTGCCCGCACCAGCAAAGTCTTTGATCAATGCGATTGCAGACTCCTCGACGCGGAGCAGATCGGGATTGATCTGTCCCCCGGGCAATACGAGCGCATCATAATCCGATGCCTTTGCATCGGCGATAACAAGATCGACCTCGACATCGTCGCCCCAGTCGTCACCGTCCCATCCTGTTATTTCGCCTGTACCCAGCGAGGCGACATCGACATCAGCGCCCGCGTCCTTCAGTCGCTCAAGCGGCACCTCGAGTTCGGATTGTTCGAACCCGTCGGTGGCCATGATGAGAATGCGGCGCGATGAGAGAGGCTTGTCGGCGGCCATGATGAAACTCCTTGTCTGTTACCCAGACAATGCGCCGCGACCGCAGATGTTGCCTTCAAAGCTACCCGGCCCTTTCCGAAATCGGGAACCCGCCTGTCGCTCGCATGTTGTGCGATCGACACGAAGGAGGACCCATGGCCGATATTGACGAACCCACCCAGCTGCTCTGCCAGTCGAACAAGGCCGACACGATGGCGGTCAAGACCCGCGATGGCGACAAGCTCGGATCGGTCCACGCCTTCATGATCAACAAGCGCACCGGCCAGACAGTCTATGCGATCCTCAGCATTGGCGGCTTCCTCGGCATGGGCAAAGCCTATTATCCCCTGCCCTTCCGGCTGCTCGCGTTCGACCCCACAACCGACTCCTACGTCGTGACGATCGATCGCCGGGTGCTCGAAGGCGGCCCCAGCTGGGCGGCCAACGCACCCACTTTCGACCAGGCCTACGCCGATCGTGTTGCCAGCTATTATGAGGTCGCGAAGGAGGATCTGACATTAGGCTGACCCAGCGCCCTCGAAAATTGCTCCAGATTGAGGCTAATTTTGCTCCATCGCCTGAGCACGCCGTGGCAAAAGGAATTTGGGGGAATTGCCTGGAGCCTGAAATGCCGAAACGCCTCTCATTCTTCGCTGCGTTTGCCTTGGTCGCCTGCGCGCCGGCACAACCCCGAAGCACCGAATATTTCCATGCGCATCTCGACGAGGCCAGGCAGGTCGCGGAAGACTGCCGGAAAGGCTCGGCAAGCGGAGAGGAGTGCGCGAACGCGAGCTTGGCGAACAAGGTGGATGACGATCGAAAGCGCTTCGAGCGCTTTCGCCGCAAATAGACGGCCGGCTAGCTGGCCTGCCTCGCCGTCGCTTCAAGCTCGGCGATCCGCTCACGGCAGATGGTTTCGACGATCGCTGCCAGTGCTTCAACCCGCGCGCCGAGCCAGCTCAGTTCGTCCTCGGAAATGCGGTAATGTTTTGAGTAGCGGGCCTTGATGTACGCCTCTTTGAGCTTCTCGAATCGAGAGCGAGCCGCTTTGGTCTCGCTCGGCCAGACATTAAGCAATCGGGCATCAATGCGTTCGGCCTGCGTTCTCAGGAATGCCAAATTATGGACATGCGGCGAGTAGAAAGAACACACCAGCAGCGCGCAATTATAGAACCGCTCCGCTGCTTGGTGTAGCTGAAACGCGGCGTTATTGCGCCGGTCCTTCGACAGGTTGAAGCGGTAGTTGTCGAAGAATTCTCCGCCGCTCGGAAACCATTCCTCGAAATACTCCCGAGCCATCTCCAGCGCCGCGTGCAGTGTCTTTGGCTGCGGCTCAGGAAGTTCGTCATCGACGGCCTGATAGATCGCGATCCCGTCGCGCGCGACGTCCATGAAGAAATAGCGGCCCTGTGACAGGCCAGCGTTCACTTCACCCACACTGTGAACGATGAAGTTCACAGGCGTTCGCAAAGTCTTGGTCACCGAAAGCTCACGGATCAACCGATCGTCGAGCTTCGACCAATATTCGACCCGATCGGTCAGCCGATCGTCATTCACGACGATCAGCAGGTCGTAATCCGACTGATAACCCTTGGCGGTGTGCGGCTCGTCGACCCAACCGCCGCGCGCATAGCTGCCATAGAGGATAATCTTGGCAATGCGGCCCTTGCGCTTCCAGTCCTGGGTCGCGAGCGCCAGCGCATCCTCGAATTCCTCGAAGACGATCTGGACGATCCGCTCGAGTTCGCGTTGCTTGTGCGGTGGGAGATGATCGAGACTGCTGCGCATTGGCTTCACCCTAACAAGGTGGCGGCGGCCTTGCACGGAGAGATTGAACCGGATGCAAGGATGCCGCCGATCCCCTTCAATCCGCTGGATTCCAGATGATTGCATAGACATCGGGATTGTCCTGCCCCGCCGCGCGGCCGAGGTTTGCATAGATGCGGCGCGGCCCAAACTCGGGCGCTTCGACGCTGAGCGACACGTAGAGCTTGCCCGACGCCTCGCTGCGGCGGAGCCAGCCGGCACCGCACTCGACCCCGTCGGACCAGAGACGATAGTCGGGCTGAATGTCGCCATTCTTGCCCTTGTTGCAGCGGATCTCGATGGGGACGCGGATCGAGAGGGTCGCGAGCTGGCCGACGAAGCCCTTTTCGATCGTTCCGCTGACAAGACCGATTGCGGCCATGATGATTGCTCCTGCAAGGCCCGGGGCCATCCCCGGGGCACCGGCGGCCAGCGAATGGCGCCTGACGCGTGCGCACCCGCAGGGCCGGAGCGCCAGCGAAGGACGGCGCCGCGCCGGCTTTTTGTGCGCGCAGCGCCCGCGAGGAGGCCGCTCGGCGGCCGGGGAAAAAGGCGGCGCAGCGCCGTTGCGCGCGCGGACGCGCCATTCATCGCGCCGGACCTGCCCCGTTGGCCCCGGAGCGCCTGTGCAAAATGGACTTGTCCGGGGAAGGAATTGCTCACGAAACCGGGTTATGGGCTAAGCATGAGACACATATTCGCAATCGCCATTCTCATGGCGCCGGTACCAACATTGGCGCAGGATATCAGTGGCCCCGCCAGGGCGGCGGACGGGGATTCGCTGGACCTCAGCGGGATTTCGGTCCGGCTTTACGGTATCGACGCACCCGAACTGGCGCAGAGCTGTCAGCGTAACAGCTCGACATGGATGTGCGGGAAAGAAGCGCAGGGAAGATTGGCGAGCCTGATCGCCGGGCGCCAGGTCGTCTGCGACCAGAAGGATGTCGACGATTATGGCCGCATTGTTGCGGCCTGCCGCGCCGGTACGACGGATCTTGGTGGCGCGATGATCGACGCGGGCCTTGCCGTGGCGCTCCCGCATTTCAGCGATCGCTATATCGGCGCCGAGGCCCGCGCCCGAACCGCGCGGCTCGGCCTTTGGGCCGGCAGCTTCCAGACCCCGGCCGAATATCGCGCAGCAAATCCGCGGCCGCGGCCGCGCGCGATCAACGCCCCACGCGTGAATTCGCCAACGCATCTCCCCTCGCCTTCCGGCGTCTTTTTCCGCAACTGCAAGGAGGCGTGGGCGGTCGGCGCCGCGCCGCTTCGTCGGGGTCAACCTGGGTATCGGTCCGAGATGGATGGCGACGGCGACGGAATAGCATGCGAGCCTTATCGCGGCCGCTAGCAGACTGCGATTTCGAGGATCGTTTCGAGCAGAAAGGCCTTCCGACCGACGTTGTCGCAGGCCCGCTAAACACTGCCGAAAATTCGAGAAATAGACTCATTCTGGATCAATCGATGCAGCGAAGGCTTGCCCTGCCGTAACGTCAGGCTATGCTTATCTGGCATCGGGCTGGAAGGCGCGCGGTGCCGGGACGTAAGAATCTCTTTCGGAAGCCTTTGCGATATTCCCATCCTTGCCGGGTGGCCGACGCGTATGTCCAAGCCTTCGGGCTAAAGGCGGCGGCGCATATTTCCGAATATGTTCTTACCGCCCGGCTTTGATCGCCGCTTCCGTCCGACCGGTAGGCGATTGAGAATGGACTTCGAGGACGACAAGTCGGAACAGCGCGCCATCTCGTCCGGCGACCCGCTGCCGCCCGGCGATTGGGCTCCCTTCGGAAATAGTGCCAGGATCGAGGCGCTCTATGCTTCCCAGCGGTCGCATGTGGCCGGCATCTTCCGGCGACGCGTGCCGCCGCAGGAGGTCGCGGACCTCGTGCAGGAGACATTTCGCCGAATATTCTCGGCGAAAGGCGATGGCGCGGGCCTGTTGGAGGCACCCGGCGCCTATCTCGCGGCGGCAGCGCGCTCGATCCTCAAAAACCGGGCGCGTTCGGGGGTGCGCAATCACGTTCAGGCGCACCACAGCTTCGAGGATCATGACGTGGCAGGTCCCGACCCCCACGCCGTGCTGGAGCAGCGTGACATCCTCCGCCGCGCGGAAGAAACCATATCGAGGCTAAATCCTGTCACAAGGGATCTATTCCCGGCTCGCGCATTCGCGGTGTCGGTCCCGTCGGCTCGCCGGTCGTGACAATCGACCGGGAAGCAATCGAGAGGAGCGGCTACGGCACCGTCCAGCAATTGCTCCAGTCGTTGCCGCAGGCCTTCGGCGGCGGCGTGACCGAGACCACGCTCGGCGCCACGACGCGCAACGGCGCGGGGGCCGACGCGACCTATGGCAGCGGCATCAACCTGCGCGGCCTCGGCAATTCATCGACGCTCGTGCTGATCGACGGAACGCGTCCCGCACTCGGCGGGCTCGGCGGCGCCTTCGCCGACATCTCGCTCATCCCGGTGACAGCGGTCGAGCGCATCGAAGTGCTCACCGACGGCGCCTCGGCGATCTATGGCGCAGATGCAGTCGCCGGCGTCGTCAACCTGCGCCTCCGCAATCGCTTTGACGGCGCCGAGACGCTGTTTCGCGCCGGGACGTCCGATGGCGATATGACCGACCTCCAGTTCAGTCAGATCCTCGGCAAGGGGTGGAATGGCGGGCATATCATGGTCGCCTACCAATACTCGGCGCGCGGCGCGCTCGCCGCCGCAAAGCGCGACTATGCCCGGGAGGATTTGCGCCCGCTCGGCGGCGCCGACTATCGCTCGCTCTTTGCGGCGCCCGGGACGATCACCGCCGCCGATGGGCGGATCTTCGGAATCCCTACGGGCCAGAATGGAACCGCTCTCACCGCCGCCGACATGCTTCCCGGCGTCCAGAACCGACGGGACAACCGGATCGAAAGCGAACTGCTCCCCCGCCAGCGCGTCCACAGCCTCTATGCCAGCGGCGAAATCGACATTACGGACACGCTGACCCTGCGCGCCAACATTCTTGCGGCCGAGCGGCGCTACCGGCAGGAAGGCAAGACCGATTTTTTCCGCACCGCAGCGGTTCCGGTGACCAACCCCTTTTACGTCGACCCGATCGGAACGGGCGAGCCGGTCTCGGTCGCCTACAGCTTCACCAACGACCTCGGATCGCAGATCAACCGGGGCCGCGTGTGGGCGGTCTCGGCTTCAGCAGGTGTCGAGCAGCAGATCGGGAGCTGGCGCATCCAGCTTGGCGGGAATTACGGCCGCCAGAAGAGCCGCGCGAGCTTCGACAATGCCGTGAACAGCGCGCGCCTCCGCGAGGCGCTCGCCGACACGGACCCTGCGACTGCCTTCAACGTCTTCGGCGACGGCAGCGCGAACAATCCGGCGACGATCGCGCGCATCCGCGGCAGCTATGAGACGATCGACACCTTTGACAATTGGTCAGCGGCCCTGCGCGCCGACGGCCCATTGTTCCGCTTGCCCGGCGGCGAAGTCCGTGTCGCCGCGGGCGCCGAGTACCGGCGCGAGGCATATGATTATTTCACGATCAACGACATCAGCTTCCTGACACCCGACGCATCGCCCTTCTTCGGCCTGCCGGGTCCGCGCAGCGTTAAGTCCATCTACGCCGAACTGCTCGTGCCCATTTTCGGCACCGACAATGCCATCTCCGGGTTGCGCAAGCTCGACCTGACGCTAGCGGGGCGGATCGAGGACTATAACCAGTTCGGCCGCACCGAGAATCCGAAGCTCGGCGTGCGCTGGGAGCCCGTCGACGGCATCGCGCTGCGTGCCTCCTACGGAACCTCGTTTCGAGCCCCGCTCTTCTCCGAACTGATCGGAGAAACAGTCGCCTTCTATACGACGCTCCAGGTTCCCGACCCCGCCGCGCCTTCGGGCACGTCGAATGTCATCGGGCTGTTCGGATATGCTCCCAACGTCCAGCCCGAGACGGCGACCACCTGGACCGCAGGTTTCGATATCGCGCCACCCGCGCTCCCCGGCCTCAGGGCATCGCTGACCTATTATGATGTCGACTATCGTGACCGGATCGGCAGCGCGAGCGAGGATTATCTGCGCTTCCTGGTCGACCGCGAAACCTTCGCCGGGGTGGTAACCGAAAACCCGGCGCCCGACGTGGTACAGGGCTATTTCAACTCGCCCCTTTTCTCCAATCCGTTAGGTTTCGCACCGGGCGATATCGTCGCCATCCTCGACGGGCGGACGCGCAACCTCTCAGCTGAACGCCAGCGCGGGATCGATTTCGATCTCGGATACGCGCCGGGGTTCGCAGGCGGAAACCTCGACCTCGGCATATCGGGTACGCATATTTTCTCGATCAAGCGCCAGCTCACCGAGGGCGCGCCGTCGATCGACGTCGTCGGCCTTTATGCGAGCCCGGCGAAATGGCGGCTGCGGGGACGCGCCGGCTGGTCGAAGGGCCGCTTCTCGGCGAATGCGTTCGTGAACTATATCGACGGTTATACGAACCAGACCGTCATCCCCGCAGCGCGCGTGTCGTCGTGGACGACCGTCGATGCCAGCCTGTCGCAGCGTTTCGGCGGCGACGAGAATGGGGCCCGCGGGCTGACGCTGTCGCTCAGCGTCCAGAATCTGTTCGATCGCGATCCCCCGTCCGCAGAACTGCTCAGCAGCACCTCGGCGCTCGGCTATGATCCCGAGAAGGCCAATCCCTATGGCCGGACAGTCGCGCTCCAGGCGGTGATCCGTTGGTGATCCGCACGGCTGCCTTCCTCGCCATGCTGGCTGCGGCGCCCGCCGCAGCAGGCCAGACGACGCCACGCGAGATTGCCGAAGTCGCCGACATTTCGGGCCTCGCCGCATCGCCCGACGGGCGCTGGGTGGCGTATCGGGTCGAGCGCCCCTCGACGGCAACGAACCGGATCGACGTCGACTGGTATATCGCCGACGCCGACGGCAGCTTTCCCCCTCGCGCGCTCGGCCGGGTCGGGACAGCGCTGATCTACGAAGTCGGCGTTGTCACGCCCGGCGAGGCGGCATGGTTGCCGGACAGCAAAAGCCTCGTCGTGCGCGCGCTTGTCGACGGACGAGTCGCGCTGTGGCGCAGCGGGATCGATGGCTCGGGGTTCGTTCCGGTTGTCGCCGGCGACGGTGATATCCAAGCCTTTGCTATCCAGCCCGACGGATCGATCGTCGCCAGCGAAGGACCGTCGCGCGACGCGATCGCGCGGGCGGAAGAGGATGAGCGCGAGGCCGGTATCCTCGTCGACGGCGAGGTCGACCTTGCCGCTCCGCTCTACCGCGGCGGACTGATCAACGGACGCGCTGCGACGCAACGATTTACAGGCGACTGGTTCGATCGCGCTCCGCTCCTCGCCCACCGGCCGCGCATGACCCGGGTCCACGACCCGCTCGCGCGAACGTCGCGTCCGGCCAGCGCGAGCGAAGGCGCGGCACTCCCCCCGCCGCTGCCGCGCGCCACGCCCGAGGTATCGGCGGCGTTGCGCGCCAAGCTCGAAGCGGGCGACGTCTGTTTCGAGCTCCTCGGCTGCCTCGATCGATCGCAGCGGCTCGCTTCGACTCTGGCGCTCGCGGAAGGACGCACGGCCGTGACCCTGCGCGACCGCGCGCTCCGCGAAACCATCCATCTCTGGTCGCCCGCAACCGGCGCGCTCAATCGGCTCGCCGAGAGCGATGGGCTGCTTTCGGGCGGCCGCGACGAGGATGCGCCATGCGCCGCGACGCCCGCAGCCCTTTTCTGCGTCGAGGCCACGCCATCGATCGCGCCGCGCCTCGTCCGTATCGCTTACGACGGTACGAAACGCGTCCTCGACACCCCGAACAACTTTCCTGACAGCGAAGGGCTCCTTGCCGAAACCATCGCTTGGCAGGTGGGCGGCAGCCGTGCGTCGGGCATAGTGATCCGCCCGAAGATCCCCGGGCGGCTGCCGCTCTTCATCACCTATTACCGGTGCCCCGGCTATCTGCGCGGCGGCCTCGGCGACGAATATCCGCTCCGCGCCATGGCCGCGAAGGGGATCGCTACGCTATGTATAAACGTCTTGCCGGGCGCAGATGGGGCCGAAGCGCGCTATTCGCTTGGCCTCAAAGCCGTCGGCGCGGCGATCGACCATCTCGCAGAACAGGGACTGGTCGACCGGACGCGGGTGGGCATGGGCGGTCTCAGCTTCGGGAGCGAGGTCACGATGTGGACTGCGAGTCACAGCCATTTGCTCAAGGCGGCCGCGATTGCTTCGGTGCAGATGGAACCCGCCTATTATTGGTTCAACGAGAGGCCAAGCCGCCAGATGTTCGCCGACAATCTCCGCCGCAACTGGAAGCTCGGACCGCCGGACGCCGATCGCGCCGCATGGAAGCATATGTCGCCGGCGGCCAACGTCGACCGGATCCGCTCCCCGGTGCTGATGCAATTGCCCGAGAGCGAAGCCCGGCAAACGATCGAGTTGCAGAGCAAGCTCGCCACCGCGCGCATGGGAGAAATGCATATTTTCCCGCTGGCGCCGCACATCAAGTTCGAGCCGCGACAGAAACTCGCCGTCTATCAACGCAACCTCGACTGGTTTCTTTACTGGCTCAAGGGCGAGATCGACCCCGATCCCGCAAAATCGGCGCAATATGCGCGCTGGTCTAGGCTCGCACCCGCCGGGCGCAAAGCTTCGACGGACCGCAGCCAAAGCTCTACGTCGGCAATTTCCAGCAACCGAAAATAGAGAAAATCTCCGTCAGCCAGGTCGCGCGCCAGATAGGCGTCGACTGCCGGGAGATCGAGCAAGCCTTGGGCGGCAAGACGTCCGCCCAGCAGCAATTCCCGAATCTGCGGCCGCTGCCGAAGATAGGAGGCCGTCGCGACCGATTCGATCCTGCCTTTCCCTCGCCGCCACACCACCTCGGGAGGAAGGCAGTGAGCGAAGGCGGCGCGCGCCACCGCGCGGTCGCGGCCGCCCTCGATCCAGGTCCAGCTTGGAATCGACAGGCAGAATTCGACCACCGGCTGCGACAGCAGCGGCGCGACGACGTCGCGATCGGCCCAGCGCAGCGGGCGGTCGGTGAAGTCGAGAATGCGGCGCAGGGCTTCGACATGATTTCGCTTCGCCTGGCCATGCGCGCGTGCGCCCTCGTCCCACGGATGTGCGAATGGCGCCGCCGGAACGGCCTCCTTCGCTATGAATTCGGCCTCGCTACGCCAGCCGACACGCGGACCACGCCGCCACGCCTGCCACGCCAAGCGTCCTGCATCCCAAAGCGTTGCTCCGCCACCGCGCGCAATATCGCGCAGCACTCCAAAAGCGCGAGGTCCGAGACCGAAAGTCTGCGCCGCGTCGAGAAAGGGCGACACCGAGCCATCGAAGGAGAAGATATTGTCGCCGCCGATGCCGCCGAACACGGACACATCGCGGCCCTCCACCACCCGTTCGAAAGCGCGATCAATTCCGCGAAGAACGGCATAGGCTCCTGGCCGCGGGCCAATGGTCTCAGGCGCGGCGGCGAGGTCGATGTCCGCGGGATCGAGTTCGGCCTCGACAAGATCGATGCCGCAGTGCTGCGCAACGGCGCGCGCATAATGTCGTTCGTCGCCGTCCGCACCAGGGGTCACGAAATTCACCGCGGCATAGTCCGCGCCGGCACCCGTCAGCGCGGCTGCGACGATCGAGGAATCGAGCCCGCCCGACAGCTCGAGCATGATATGAGGCCGGGCGCGGCTCCACGCCCGCACCGCGCCGACCAGACGCCGTTCGAGCTCGGGCGCCAGCTCGGAGATCTTTGCGTTCCGCACGTCGCCGACATGCTGCCACGGCGACCAGAGCATCTCCGTGCGTGGCTCCTTGCCGTCCCACGCAAGCTGCATCCCGGGCAAGAGCTCGAACAATCCCGCGACGCCGGTGCGCTCCGTCCGCAAATTGCTGTAAACGAGCGCCTGCGCGACGAAATCCCAGTCGACACCGATCGGGACGATCATCTCGACGAGCGGCGCGAGGTGCGAGGCACAGAGGATCCCGCCGCGCCACCGCGTCCAGTAGAGCGGCAACCCCGTCAGCGGCGCCCGGTCGATGCGCCAACCTGCATCGTCGCGAGAGAAAGCGAGAAAGCTGCCCCAACCATCCGCCGGTGCAGGGCAGGTCGCGCCGGTCAGGGAGAATATCTCGCCGAGCAGGAATGCACCGTCCGGCATGACGCGATCGGCGATCGCCTCTCCCGCGAAGAGCAACAAATCGGTGCCGCACGGCAGCGGGCGCATCCCAAACCGCCCGGCAGCGGCGACAACGGGGCCGGCCACATCCTCGTTACCAAGGTAGGCGATCAGTGCGCGTTTCATCCAATCACCAGGATGGGCGTGTAGTTTCGCGCCTCGGCAGAAGTTCCGGTCAACACGGTCTCAGGTGTCTGGAGCCAGCAGTGCGCGGCGAATGGATCGCGCCGGACACCAAACACGAGCGTCGCTACGAGCTGGCGGGAAAGGAGAATGCGGTCGAGTGCGAGCGCATCGATGAGACAACGCGTCGGCACGGGAACAAGCCAACGGCAGGCCGCGTAGCGCTTCGCGATGTCAACGATTGCGCCCTCGTCGCCCACAACGCCAAGCCGCCGCTTCGCCTCCGCGAACTTGCCTATGGTCGTTCCGATCGCGGTGGGCCTCATCGCACGCCGCGCCCAATGCAGCGCCGAGGCCGCGCGAAGGCTCATCGGCAAGCTAAAGGCACCATCCTCGTGCGAGGCCAGATCGTCAAAAGGAACGGCCGCTCGAGCGGGATCGAGCCTGCTAGCTCCCTCCGCTCGCGCCAGCAGGCCGGTTGCAACCAGCCGTGACATGGCGTCGCTATCATTTGGTTCGCCTGCGCGCAGCCGTTCGAACGCCCCGCGATCTAGCCCCCGCAGCGCGAAATATTTATCGCGCGTCAGATCGAGGAAGACGAGTTCGCCGCCTGCCTCGCAGTAGCCGATGCCGGGAGTCAGTTGCCATCCCATCGTGTTTGCCCCGCAGGTTTAGGGAGCGGCACCTGCCGCTCCCCGCACCTGCTCATTCCTGCTCCATCGCAGGACGGAGCATGCGGCCGGCCGGCTCGAACGGAGGGCCCCAGTCACCTGCAGTGTCCGCGCTGACAGTGCCGAGCTCGATGAGATCATTCGCTTCGCGTTCCATCGTCTTCTTCCTTGTGCTGGAATGTGAAAGGCGGGGTGCCGGGAACCGGTCTGGCCGGCCCCCAGCTCCCGGTCAGTCGACGCTGAGGCCGAGCGGCTTGAACTTGCCGTTGATCTCGCCACCGAGGCCGACATCGCCAGCGGTGTCATCGCTGATGCTGCCGAGCTCGATCAGGTCGTTGGTTTCGCGGTCCATGATCGCTTCCTTCCAAGATGCCGCGGAATTGCGGCACTCTCGAAACTACGACGGGCGCCACAGATAGGAATTTTATACGGCCCATATCGTCCGAATATTATCTGAGCGGATCAGAGCGGGGCTGGATTTCAGCGGCAACCCGTCCGGCGAACGTCACTCGCCGCCGATGAAAACGGGTGATTTTGCTGCGTAAAGCGCTCCATCGGCCGAAGCGATAATCCTCGGCCATCGCGGCCAGCGCCGGACCAGCACTGGCATCGACCCGCGCTTCCGCCGCGCGAATTGTCATGCTTCGCTCGACACAATTGACGATCGCATCGCGTAATTCGCGATTGGCACTGCCGATCGCGATTGTTCGAAACAAGCCCTTGATCGCGTCAGGATAGCCGTCGTGAGTCGCGAGCTCGATGAGACCGCCCGGCAGATCCGGTCGCGGCGTGCGTCCCTTGAGCGCGAGTGCGAGCAGCGCCCCGGTCCAGCCATAGAGATGATGCAGATCGGCCTCGGCAAGGAGCGGCTGCCGAAACCCCTCCTGATGCCAGCTCTCGACGATGCGTTCGCCTGAGAGACGATAGAGCGCATCACGGACCGGGGTAGCACTGGCAGCGAGCGACCTTGCAAGCTGCGCGGGATCGAGCCGGGTGCCCGGGGGATAGGCACCCGAAAGGATACGCGCCTTCAGGTCTAGATAGACCCGCTCCATCGTGGCTCCCGGACTCATGCCGCCAGCGCCCCGCCCCCGCGCTCGCCCTCCCCTTCCGGCCGCTGCGTTTCCACAAAGTCGGCGAGCAACGCTTCCTGATCCGGGCGAAGCGCGTCGATCGCGGGGATCGGATCGGTTGGATAGCCCCCGAACAATATCGACGGACACTGCCCCTCGAAATTGCCGAGATTGGGGCGATGCTGCGCATAGCCCGCGAGCGCGGCGAGTTCGGGCGGAAAAGTCCTCGCGATCTCGGGCGGATAGGCGAGCCATTGATTTTCATAAGGCTTGAGCCAGCCAAGGCAGTAGCTGACGATGATCCCGCGGCGGACGCCGTCGCTCTTGTTCGCGCCAGCGCCGTGGAGCGTCGAGCCGAGAAAGACGATCGCGTCTCCCGGCTCGGCCTCCGCCAAGATCGGCGCTTCCTTCGGCTCCTCGACGAGAGCCTCGACGCCGTGACTGCCCGGCCAGATGATCGTCGCACCATTGTCCGCGGTGAAGGAGGTCAGCGGCCACATGACGTTGATCAGATATTCGACCTCACCGAGCGACCCCTGCCACAGGTCCTGGTCGCGGTGCGGGAACTGCGCCAATGCGCCTGGATGCAGCTCTATCGCCTGCGCAAGGTTGAGCTGGATGCGGTCGCACCAGTTACCGAGCGCAAGCTGCGCGAGATCGAGAATCTCCGGGTTCATGACGAGATCGGCCACATGCGGCGAGCGGATGAGAAGCCGTCCGAACCGCTTCGTCCGCTCGCCGTAAAAGCCGCCTTCGCAAAAGGGGGTCGCGGCATATCGCGGCGCCAGGTCCTCGGCGACGCGCGCAATGAGCGCGGCCGGGGCCGCGCCGCGCAGGATCGTAAATCCCTCATCCATCAGGCGGTTGCCGGGTGCCGATCGGGAAGCGGCCACGTCGAACGCGGCGGGGTTGATCATCATCGCACCCTCCTCACGCCGCGCAGGCGGGCGTGGCCGCGGCTGCGTTACTGACGATGCCCGCGGCGGCGAGCTTTCCGACGGTCGAGACATCGATGTCGATGCGCAGGCCGACGAGCGCCTGCCCGCGGTGCAGCACCGGCTCGCCGAGCGTTCGGCAATCCCAGCCGAAGGTCTGGATCTGCCGGAACCAGGGAAGCTCGGCGACCCCGGTGTACGTGCGGACGTCGTTCGCGAGCGCATATTCGGCGAGCCCCACCAGCAGCGTATCGCGCGCCGTCCGGCGCAGCCGCGCGCCGATGCCGGGCGAGAGACAGAAGCGGGTGATTTCGAGGACATCGGCTCCCTGCGGAAGCTCGGCGGCGACCAAGCCGGGAAACAGGCTGTCGAGCAGCGCGGGCTGCGTCGTCAGCAAGAGCCGCGCGGAGGCCAGATGCTCGCCATCCGTATCGGTCACGATCAAATAGGTCGCATCGATGTCGTCGAACTGGTCGAGCTCGAAGCGATCGGCGAGCGCCGGAACATCCCATTTCAGAAGATCGATGAAGACCTTTTTGCGGGCTTCGAACATCGTGCGCAGCGCCTTATGTTCGAGCGCGCGGTTGGTGGAATCGACAATAAGCAGCATGGATTTGCCTCCGTTTGAAAAGAGGCGTTCCAATTGAAGGGCTTTTTACTGCCGCACCATAGCATGATAGGGGGGTGCGGACGATTTTCTCAGCGCTTGCCGATGTCCTCGAAGCTGATGTCGCCGTCCCACAAGGCGCGAACGGTAAGCGTGATGCCGCCATTGGCCTCGTAGCGGTGCCTCGCGTTGCGAAGATGCTCGCGGACGGTGTCGGGACTGAGCCCCATCTTGCGTGCTATCTTCCATATCGGATCGCCCTTCGCGGCCCAAATCAGGCATTCGCGCTGACGATCGGTGAGCCTCGGTCCGATGTGCTGCAAACCGGGATAAGCGATCTGGCGGGCGGCGTCGAAGGCTGGCCCGCCGATCATCCGGGCGAACAGGAGCGCATCGGCGTGCGCCGCCACCCCCGGGCGCCACGCGAACGACACCGATCCATGGACGTCGCCCGGGATATGCGCCGGCACGGTCAGTCCGTCGCCGATACCGTGCCGCCGCGCTTCTGAGAGGATCATCTCGTCCTCGGCGCGCTCGCCCGCGAGCGGCTTCATATCGTGCCAGAGGAAGCCGGCCATGTTGCGCTGGCTCGCCCGGTGCACGGGATCGGTGAGGCCGAGCTTTCGTTCATCGAACCAATGCGCCCATTCCTCGGGATAATTGTGAATGCGTATCCCGCGGTCGGGCGCGGCGAGGAAGTCGATGTGGTGGCTAAGCGCGAACCAGGAGCATCCCATGCGCGCGCAAGCCTCCGCGAGCAGGTCCGCAAGGCCTGCCCTGTCCTTCACCCGCGTGACGTCGAGCGCAAAAGCGTGCGCAGCGTCGATCGTCGGCATTGCGACCTCTGGCGCGCCAACCGGGGTTTCCGACCCGTCCGGTCCACGTGCCCCTCGTCAGTGCCGGCAGCGCTGCCCTCTTACCAGGCTGGCCAACCCGCGACGGCCGATCGCCGCTGGTCAAGGCGATCTTGGGAGATTCCGAAAATGCGGGCCCGGTCCATATTTTTCAAATATATTCCGAAGATAGAGCCAGATTGAGGCAATCTCCCGTAACAACGGGGTTTCTGCGGCTCAGCCCGGACTCTTTCGAAAATCCCAAAGCGGAATGCCCATCTTCCTGGCCTTATCCGCGAGATTGTCCTGGATGCCCGTTCCGGCAAAGACGATCAGGCCAACCGGCAGAGCTTCCAATATACGGTCGTTGCGCTTGAACGGCGCTGCCTTCCCATTCCTGTTCCAGTCGGGCCGAAACGCAACCTGCGCCACGCCGCGGCTATCCGCCCAGCAGGCCGCAGCCCTCTCGGCGCCAGTCGGCGTCGCCCCATGGAGCAGGATCATGTCGGGGTGCCGCGCCTTTGCCTTGTCGAGTGCATCCCAGATCGCCGCATGATGGCCGCAATCGCTTCCGCCGGTGAAAGCGATCCGTGTCCCTTCCGGAAGCAAGGAGGCCGCCTTTTCGCGAAGTCGATCATCGAGGAAGTCGCGGCTGTCGATCATCGACGCGGTCATCGTCCGGTGCTGGATCCGGGACCCCGAGCGCGGTGCCCAAGCCTTGCGCAGGTGGATGCGAAACTGATCGGCGGCCGCTTCACGGAAGAATTCCATCGCGTCGCGTCTCTCGATCAGCGATATTCCTTCGCGCGTCGCGCGCTCGAGTTCGACCGACCGGATCTCGCTGCCGTCCTGTTCGCGCTGGAGCCGGCGCTGGAGCTGCTCATTATCGTCGAGCTGCCGTTCGACGCGTTCGCCGGCGCGGTGAAAGATATTGACGACATTCCACAGCAGGTCCTCGAGATCGGGCTCGATGCGGGTCTCGGTAAGACAGCCAGCAAGCCCGTCGAACATGTCGGCGACCGCGCCGCCGGCGAGCCGGGCGTCGGGGAGCGGGCGCCGATCGGGTTCATCCTCGAACGGGCGATGGCCGAAGAGCTGCATCTCCTGGAGAAGATAAGCGGTCGTCCCGGGCTCGTCCGGGCGGTCATGGGCATGTCCGGTAGCATCATGCATCGTCTGTCTCCGTCTGTCGGAGCCGCGCCCCGCGCGGCCTTCGTGGCGACGGCTCGCGGCAGGCGGGGCGGTGGCGCATCGCGGCGCGCCGCGACCGGAGCGCAGCGGAGGATGGCGGACGAAGGCTATTTTGCCTCGCGATGCAAAGGGGCCGCAGGCCCCGGCGGAAAATAGCCGCCCGGCCGCCATTGCGCCCCCGCCTCGCCTGCCGCAGTCGCCCTCTCGCGAAGGCCGGGGCGCGCGCCGCGCATACGGATGCAGGGCGCCAGTATCGCACGCCGTCCCTTCCCGCCTCCCGGCAACGCCCGGTCGTCAGAGATATTTCAGGCGATCGGCAGCGGCGAACTGCGTGCGAAGCGCCCCGGTGAGAAAACTGCGGCCGCGGATGACCAAGTCGTCGTTGAAATCGCCATATTCGGGCTCAAGCGGCAGCAGTTCGATGCCGGTCCGTTCCGCCCGTTCGGAAAGGGTGGAGAGCGCGACCCCTCCGGCCGGATCGTCGTCGCGCGCGACATAGAGCCGCTTCAGTCCCGCCGGAAATGCCAGCGCCGCGAGATGTGCGCCGGAAAGGCCGGCGATCATCGACAAGGCGGGAACGGCCTCGCGCAGCGAGAGGATCGTCTCGATGCCCTCGCCGGCGGCCATCACGCGAGCGGCGGGCCCGAAGCGGACGCCATGGCCGAGCAAGTTTCCCATGGCTCTTCGGGGATAGGCGACGGGCGCCTTGTCCCTTGTCTCGGGATCGAGCCAGGTGCGATGGACCCCGGTGATCGCCCCGCCCAAGTCGGTGACGGCCGCGATCATTGCAGGCCACGCCGGCCTTCCGCCTGGGACGTCATCTTCCGACGCCCGGTAGAAGCAGTGTCGATGATAGCGCAGCGGATCGCTCGCCGGGACGGTGACGATAGACCGCCCTGCCAGATAGTCTGCGCCGAGGCTGCCAAGGATCGGCCTCGATGCGGCCCACAGCCTTCGCGCCGACTCCGGCGTTCCGCTCGACGCCTTTGGCGGCGCCGGGTTTCGGGGCATATTGGGCGGCGGCGGCAAACTCAGGAAGCGCCGCGCTTCCTCGAGCGTCTCGCGAAAGGCCGTGTGACCGCAGATCGCGGCGATGACGTCGAGCAGGTCTCCATGATCCCCGCTCGCAGCGTCGGTCCATTTCCCCGCCGCGCCGCGCCCGTCGCTATGATCGGCGAGGCGGACGTAAAGACTGCGGCCGGGTGCGTTATGGACATCGCCGACCAGCCAATAATGGCCCTCGCGGCGTCCGTTCGACAGGTAGCGGCGACACACCGCCTCGGCATTTTCACCGAGACGGCGCGCAATATCCGAAGCTTGACTGGTCATGCGGGGCTCCTTCAGACGACCTTGCGATCCTGCACCCTCTGAATCGGAAACCGGTCGAGGAGCGCAGCGAACACATCGGCGCCAGTAGCCCCTGCCGGCACGTAGAGTTTCAGTTTCCACGAGACGATCTCGGAGATCAAGCCGATTGCTTTCAGCCGCTCGACGCCCAGATCGTTGAACCCCGACAGTTCGATCCGCCAATCGTTCATGGCCCGGACGCGCCGTAGCGACTGGCCTTCCGCGAGGCCCAGCTTAATGTCCCCCGCCTGAAGCATCCGCCATGCATCGGGCACGGCAAGGCGCGCTGGCGCTTCGCCGGTCACGCCCGCGGCCCAGGCCGGCGTGACCTTGCGCCCGATGATCCGCTCGCCGGCACCGGTCTGAAGCCGGTAGACCCGCGCCGATTCCTTCGGCAGCCGTTTCCAGATCGGGAGCAGCAGCCCGGCGACGATGTGCAGCGTCGATATCTCATATTCGGGAAGTTCGGCGAGCTCGGCGCTCCATGCACTGCCAAAGGCCTCGGTGTCCACCGGCCGCCAATGCGACTGCTCGAAGTCCTCGGCGAGCATGTTCGACTTCTCGAGCGGCCGCTGCAGACCGACGCGCCGATGAACGACGCCAGCGTCGTCGACAAGGCTGCGGGCCCGAACCTTCACAGCGGCGCGACCCGAGCGCGCATTGACGACAAGCTCGCCGCTCCAGCCCGAGACGATGCACATGGCGTCCTCAAGCGACAACGGCGCAACGCGATCCTTGCGCTCGATCGTCAGCAGCTGCGTCACCGCGCCGGTGCCGGGGTGCGAATAAATCGTCTCGCGCGCGCTCACCGTGAAACTCTCGGCGCGCAGGGTCTCGAGGCCCATCTCGTAGGTCCCCGACGCGATCGCACCTTCGATCCGGCTCGCGAGCAGCCCTTCGAAGGTTTCGAAGAGAATGTTCTGGAGGTCGATCGTCAGCGCGAGCATGCGGTTGAGGAATGTGGTGATGGGCGGCAACTCGTCCCTGAGCCCGCCATCGTCGAGGAGCGACAACCCCGTCGCAGCCTCGAAAGCGAGCAGCGAACAGCCCTCGACCTTGCCGTCGGCGAGGAGCTGGTAGAGCTGGCGGAGCGCGTCGCGCGCATAATGCGATTCCAGATTGTCCTGCGGGCGGAACATATTCTGACCGCCGGTCTGCCGCTGGCCGCGGGTGATCGCACCCAACGTGTCGAGGCGCCGCGCGATCGTCGAGATGAAGCGCTTCTGCGCCTTCACATCGGTCGAGACGGGACGGAACAGCGGCGGCTGCTTCTGGTTCGTGCGATTGGTGCGCCCGAAGCCCTGGATCGCGGTGTCCGCCTTCCAGCCGGGTTCGAGCAGATAGTGGACGCGGCGACGCTGGTTCTTCACCCCGAGATCGGCGTGGTAGGAGCGCCCCGTCCCGCCCGCTTCCGAGAAGATGAGGATCTGCTTCTCGTCGTCCATGAAGGCGTGGGTTTCGCCGAGATTGGCGCTGCCTGGCCGGTTCTGCACCGCGAAGCGCATTGACCCATCGCCGCCATCGACCGGAATGATCCGACGCGATCGCCCGGTGACCTCGGCGACCGCATCGGCCCCGAAATGCTGGACGATCTGGTCGAGCGCACCCGGCACCGGCGGGAGCGAGGCGAGCTTCTCGATCATCGCATCGCGGTGGCGCGCCGCTTCGCGGTTCACGATCGGATTACCCTCGCCGTCGAAGACCGGGCGCGACGAAAGATTGCCCTCGCTGTCAGTGCAGGGCTCGTAGAGCTGGACCGGAAAACTGTGCGCGAGATAGTCGAGGACATATTCGCGCGGCGTGATGTCGACCGATACATCATCCCATTCCTCGGTCGGGATCTCGGCCAGTCGTCGCTCCAGCAGCGCCTCGCCCGTCGAAACGATCTGAACGACCGCAGCATGCCCAGCCTCGAGATCTCGCGCGATGCTCGCGATCGTGCTCGGGGTCTGCATCGCCGTGATCAGATGATTGAAAAAGCGCTGCTTGGTGCTTTCGAACGCCGATCGCGCCGCCGATTTCGCCTGCGCATTGAGGGTCCCGTGAAGCGCGCTCGTGACCCCCGCCGCCTCCATCGCGGCGCCTAAATTGTTGTGGATGACTTGGAAGGCGCCGGCATAGCTGTCGTAAATGCGCCGCTGCTCGTCGGTCAGAGCATGTTCGAGCAGCTCATATTCGACGCCGTCGAAGGACAGCGAGCGCGCGGCGTAGAGACCGAGCGCCTTCAGGTCGCGCGCCAGCACCTCCATCGCCGCGACGCCGCCGTCCTCGATAGCCGCGACGAACTCGCTCCGCGTCGCGAACGGAAAGTCGCTGCCGCCCCAGAGACCGAGCCGCTGCGCATAAGCGAGGTTCTGCACCGTCGTCGCGCCGGTCGCCGACACATAGACGATGCGCGCGTCCGGCAATGCGTGCTGCAATCGAAGACCCGCGCGTCCCTGCTGCGACGGCTTCTGCTCGCCCCTTGTCCCCTTCCCGCCGGCAGCATTGGCCATCGCATGTGCTTCGTCGAAGATGATCACGCCATCGAAGTCCGCGCCGAGCCATTCGACGATCTGGTCGACCCGGCTCGCCTTGCCCTCGCGCGCCTGACTGCGCAGCGTCGCATAGGTGGTGAACAAGATGCCCTCGGCGAGCTTGATCGGGTTCCCCTGGCGGTAGCGCGACAGCGGCGTAACCAGGAGTCGCTCCTGTCCAAGCGCAGACCAGTCGCGCTGCGCGTCCTCGAGCAGCCGGTCCGAGATAGAGAGCCAAACGGCGCGCTTCCTGCCTTTCAGCATATTGTCGAGGATGATGCCCGCGACCTGCCGGCCCTTGCCGGCGCCGGTGCCGTCGCCGAGGAACCAACCGCGGCGGAAGCGAACGGCGTTCTCGTTGTCCTCACTTGCCGCGGTGACCATGTCCCAGGTCTCATCGACCGTCCATGCGCCCGACAGGTGGCCGGCATGCGCCTCGCCCGCATAGATGACCGATTCCAGCTGCGCGTCCGACAAGATGCCGTTGCGGATCAGATGCTCCGGAAGGTGCGGACGATAGGAGGGCCTCGGCGGCGCGACCGACGCCATGGCCGCGGACTGGACGAGCGCGGTAGGGTGCGGCTTCGCCGATGGGATGGTGAGCGATTGGAGTGCATAGGGCTCGTAGATCGCTTCGGCGAGTTGGCCTTCGGGCGCCGCCCATTCGCAGGTTTCATAGCCAAGCTCAGGCGCCGGGCTTGGCGTCGCCGACGCCGGCACTGGGCGCGCCGCTCCGTTCGGGGCCACGTCGCCTGCACGCGAGGGGGCGACAGTAACGGGCGGTATTGTGGCAAGCGCCGGCTGCGGTGCCCCGCGGCGCGGCACGAACGCCCGAACCCATTGGAGCAGCGTTCCGACGTCGCCCGCCTCGCCGAGCGAGGGTACGATCACCGACGGGTCGGACGCAGCCACCTTGTCGATCACAAGCAGCCGCGTGCTCGTCGTCGTCCCATGCTTGGCATAGACTTTTCCAGCGATCGACGCCGAAAAGAGGATGGTGGCCTGCGCCTGCAACCGCACAAAGGCCTCGCGCCAGGCGGGCGCATCGGGCGAACAGTTCGCACCGACAATCGCGACCAGCCTGCCTCCGACCTCCAGACGCGCCAGCGCCGAGGCGATATGCCGGAGAGCCTCACCCTGCATGGTCCGCTCGACGTTGGCCACGGCCGAAAAAGGCGGGTTCATCAGGATGATGTTCGGGCGGACTGCGGGATCGAGGCGATCGTCGATCGTTGCGGCGTCATGCCGGGTCACCGCGGCGCCGGTGAACAAGTGCCTCAGAAGATCCGCGCGCGGCTCGGCGAGCTCGTTGATCGCGAGCCGGCCGCCCGCAAGCTCGGCATGGATCGCGAGCATGCCCGTCCCCGCCGATGGTTCAAGAACCACATCGCCAGGCTGGATCGATGCAGCATGGGCGACGACGAACGCCAGAGGCAGCGGCGTCGAGAACTGTTGCATCGCCTGGCTTTCTAGCGAGCGCCGCGTGTGCGTCGGGATGCGGCCCGCGAGCCGCTGCCACATCGCGAGCTGCGCGATCACGGTCAGCTTGCGGACCGCCAGCGCGGTGCCATAGCGGCGCAGCAGCAGGATCTGCGCGACCTCGCAGGCATCATAGGCCGCCTTCCAGTCCCACGCGCCCTCGGCATCGCTCGCACCAAAGGCCCCGGTCATCGCCGCGCGTAGCGCGGCCGTGTCGAACGGCTGCCCAGCCTCGAGCAGCGGCAGGATGGCCTCGCCGGCCGAGAGCAGGCAGGCTGCGGCGCCTGCGGATGAGGCTTGCGGAAGAGGGCACGCGGCGGCGGGCGCCGCGCGGGAGGGCAAAATCTGCATGTCGGAATATCCTCGGAAGAGCAGGAAGGAAGCGAGCCAGCGGCCGCTCTCTCTTGGACCCGGTGGCTCACCCCTTCCGGCCACCCTCTCCTCTATCCGAACCTCTCTCCGTCGCCGGTGAAGCTGTAGGCATTGGCGGCGATCGCTTCGTCGACGATTTCGTCGGAGGTCAGATTGTCAAACGCGTCTTCGAGCTTCCTATAAAGCCAGCGGGCAAGGTCGCGCAGCGCTTCAGCGAGTTCGTCCTCGGCGGTCGCCGTCATTGCCTGATGGACCGGACTGTACCGTTCGACGCCGATCTCCATGCTATATGCGTGATAATAGCGGCCACGGTGGGTGATCCGCGCGCCGAGCTGGAATAAATTGCTCCACTGGATCGCCAGCAGCGCATCGGCGATCCGATGAAGTTCCTCGTCCTTCGGCGCATAGGCTCGAACGGCAGATGCGCATCCGCGCGCGTAGCGATAGTCGCCCTCGAAGCAGGCTCCGTCGCCCTGGCTCGCGAAGCCCGAGAACCAGATGCAGGGTTTTCGCCTCGAGCCGCCGCCATAAAGGCGCACCGATACGCTCGCCAGAGCAATACCGAGGATGTCGCAAATCCGCTCGAAGTCCGAGTAGACGGCCCAGTACCAGTCGTCTTCGAAGGCGCCCTGTCGATACCAGTCCCGCGCCTTCTCCTTCGCCTCGTCCGATAATTCTTCCAGTTGATAAACCGTCGTCTCGATAATTTCGGCCATGACAATCTCCCGAAACGAAAAGGCCCGGCGCAGGGGCCGGGCCAAAGTGAGATGATGGAAGGGTCAGGCTTCGACCTGCCGCTCCGATCGACAGCGGTTCCGAACCTCATCGAGGAAAGACGCGGTCGACATGGTCTCGATCGCGTCGGCGGTGATCAGCGTCGCCATCCCGCCGAAGCCGTCGGGCCGCATCTTGGTGCAGGTCCAGGCGGCCACGACCTCGACATCGTCAAGCGCGTC
Organism: Sphingopyxis sp.; assembly: GCF_050916055.1. GTDB lineage: Bacteria > Pseudomonadota > Alphaproteobacteria > Sphingomonadales > Sphingomonadaceae > Sphingopyxis. Next base: position 395,729 of record NZ_CP051527.1, on the reverse strand, counting down.
GCAGCGTTTGACGATGTCCTGGAATATGCCTTCATAGTCGATCACCGACATATCCAGTGCCAGCTCGCCTTCCGCGGGATCGAGCTTGCGGAGATGCTCCCGGATGACGGTCACGGCATAGCTATCCGGAAAGGGATCATCTTCGAGCAGCCGATGCACCTCGGGAAGGTCGAGGTGGAGCAGATCGTTCACATAGTCCTCCGCGAAGAAATATACCGCGTCCTCGCCTCCCTCATGACTGAACATCCCGATCAACAGCCGGTGCTCGAGCAATGACATCGCGCTTCGGGGAATGTCAGGGCGCACGATCGTCGGCGAATGATAGTCAGCCATGCGCCGCCTCCTGCCTCGCGTCCTCGACGGCAACTTCGGGATCGCCCTCGACGACGAGCGGCGGCACTGTGAATTCGGCCTCGTCGAAATAGGCGAGGATAGCCTCGATGCTGCCGCGCCGGACGATCTCATGCCGGTCGATCAGTACGCGATCAGATTCGTCGGCGATGAAGCTTTCCGGAGCCCCGTCGCCCCGAAAGATCAGTCGCTCAGCGCCCCATTCGGCCAAGAAGCCACCCGACCAGACACGATAGGGTAAACCATGGCCGGCGCAGAAGGTCTCGAGCGCCTCGACCTTGCCCCACGCGACCTCGTTGGCGAGGAGTGTCAGCGGTTCGCCAACCGTCCGGTGCGACGGCTCGATGGCCGGTCCGTCCCACTCGATCGAAAGGGCCTCGGCCGCGATCGCCGCGACGAGTTCGAGATAGGCATCGCCGGACAGGGAGCCGCCGAGCGTGAAACTTACCGAGACGCGGTCAGCCATGATCGCCTCCCATGCCTAGGGCCGAGATCGCCGGCGTGGTAAGATAAGTAGTATTTCGCATTTCCATTCTCCAGAAAGAGCGAAAGCCCGGCGGGTCCGGCCGGGCTTTCGAAGTCAAAGTTCAAGATCGCGCGAGGCGCGGGCGGAGTTATTCGGCAGCGATCGCGTCCGGATCGCCGACTTCGTCATCTCCTTCCTCGGCGAGAAAGGCGGGCAGCTCGCCATCGCTATCGTCATTAGCGGGAGCGTTCGGCGCTTCGACCCGGGTGTCCGCAACCGCGGGCTGTTCGAGCTCAGGCGTCCGGAGCGGCTCAGGCAACCATCCCGCATCTTCAAGCAGACGCTCGGCTTCGCGCGCCATGTCGCCCTTCTTCAGATGGTCGATCATCCCGGCAAAATTCTCGCCCCGCGCCTCGGAGACGTCGGCGAGGATCCGCGGCTTCGGAACGCTGCTGAGATAGCCGTCGGCGGTTGGGCGCCATCCCGCCTCGATGACATCGAGACCCACCGCACGCGCAAGGATGTGGCTGTGCGCGAGGCGGCGCGCGATACCGTGCGCGGAGACGCGGCCGTCATAGCCCTTGACGATCTCGGCCTGCGCATTGACCGACAGCGACGCACAATGCGCGAAGAGGCTCGCCCGGTCCTCGTCGCCGAGGTCGAGCAGCCAGTCCCAGACATCCTTGTCACTCTTCGGCAGACGCGCCCGCCACGCGTCGATCCGCGCCGCGATCGCCTGACCCGGCGCGCAGTCGCGAAGTCCCGCCGGGGCGTTGGAGAAACCGACCGACTGCACCGACGTCTGCAGGCAGCTTTCGCGGCTACATCCGTAGAAGCAGGACAGCACAAACGCATGGAGAACGGCGACATAGGCCGTGTCCGGGCTCTGCGCGAACGCATCCTGAAGCGCGAGCGTCCGCCAGGCGGTGAGATCGGATACCAGCCGCTCCGAGAGCGGCTTCAGCCCGGTCTCTTCCTCGTCGGGTTTGGCGGCAGCCTGGCCGGACGTCGAGGGCGACGCGTCCGCGCGCTCGACGGCTCCATCGTCGCCCGGAACCTCAGCGCCGGCCTCCTCGCCCTCGGCCGGTTCGGCTTTGGGCTCATCCTCGGGTTTCACAAAGCCGCGCTCGACGCGCAGGCGACCCTCGGGATCGATCGAGACGAAGGCGCCGGCGATCGCGATCTCGGCGGGATCGTAGATAACCGGCCGATCATTAAGCCTGCTGATCTCGGCGTCGATCGCCTCGAGCCGGGCGTGGATCTCGTCGGGCACATCGTCCGCGTCGCTCCATTCCTCGCTGAGCGCCTCGCCCTCGGCCTCGAGCTCGGCTGCGCGCTTCTCCTCCTCTTCGGTCATCGCGACCTCGTCGCCGGCGAGCATGCGCAGGCCGCGCCCGGCGTTGAATATATGCTCCTCGGCGGCGTCGACCCACTTCCAGCCTTCGGCGCCGATCCGCAGCGACTCGGCCTCGAGCTTTGCGGCCACGAGCCGGTCGAGCAGGCCGACATCGGTCAGCCACCCGCCATGATCAATTTCGAACAGGTCGCGCACCACGCTGCCCCCCACCTCGACATAAGCATCGAGGGCGACGAAGCGGACGCGCTTGTCGGACACGCGGACGCTGTTCTCGGTGAGCTTCCGGCGCACCCAGGACGGCGAGGGATCGTGCGCATCGGCGATCATTTCCCAGACCTGGAGCTGCCGCTCTTCGTCGCTCGCGACGGTGAAGGCCATCAGCAACTCGAGCGACATGCGGTCTTCGCCATAGATGTCGAGGAGCGTTGGCGACACCGAGGCGAGCTTCAGCCGCTGGCGGACGACCGCAGGTGTGACGAAGAAATGGGCCGCGATGTCCTCGATCGCCTGCTCCTTATCGACAAGGGCCTGCATCCCCCTGAACTGGTCGAGCGGATGAAGGTTCACGCGCTGCGCATTTTCAGCGAGACTGTCGTCCTCGGCGAGAATGGCGTCATTCGCGGCGCGGACCCCGCACGGGATGGGCGCATCCTTGGCAAGGCGCCGCGACTTGACCAGCAGTTCTAGAGCGCGAAAGCGCCTGCCGCCAGCGGGAACTTCATAGTCGCCAGTTTCCTGACCCTCGGCGTCGAGGATCGGGCGCACGTTCAGATTGTGGAGCAAACCGCGCCGCGCAATGTCGTCAGCAAGGTTCGCAATTCCCTCGTCTGGCCTCACGCGCCGGACATTGGCCGCCGACAGGCGGAGCCTGTCGAAGGGTATGTCGCGCGAAGGACTGAGGGTGATCTTCTGGGCTTGCTTGGCCATGGTGCTTCTCCATGGCGGGCCGCCACGAGACCTCTCGCGACTTTCCAACCCGCCACGAAACCAAGGCTCCCCTCTCCCTCTAGGCGGCCGCAGGCCGCCCGATTGATCGAATCGCGCGCAGCCGGCCCAGACCGCGTCTGGCGTGGTTCAAGCTCGGCCGAGGACGCTCTTTAGGGCAGACCTCGGCCGCCGCCGGCGCTTTGGAATGCCATGCCTTAGCAAGGTCTTTAACCCCTTTAAGAAATACGTTGACATTAGATAAAGTGGTTCACTAATATCGCCGCTCCAGAAGCGCATATATTCTGGCGGCCAAAGGGCGCGACGCTACGGCATAAGCCGTAAAGTTAGACGCTCGGTGATGGGAGATGGATTATGAACAAGATTAGCAAGTGCGGATTGTTCCTTTCATGCGCTTCGACTCTTGTCGGCGTGCAACCGGCTGTGGCGCAAGATGCTCCATCGCAAACAACGGCGGCCGCTGAAACTGACGCACCCGCCTACGGAGACATTCTCGTCACCGCGCAGCGGCGCGAGGAGCGCATTCAGGACATCCCGATCGCTATCACCGCACTCGGCGGCGACCAGCTCTCCAGCGCCGGCATGGTAAGCCTCGATTCGATCGCGCCGCGCGTCCCGAGCGTCTATTTCGGGAGCTTCGGAGCGTTGCGCCCGCAGCTTTACATCCGCGGCATCGGCACGCGTTCCTTCGATCCGGGTTCCGAGAGCTCGGTCGGCGTCTTCGCCGACGAGGTATATCTTGGCCGATCGAGCGGCTCCTTCGGATCGCTCAAGGATATCGAGCGCGTCGAAGTTCTGCGCGGCCCGCAAGGCACGCTTTACGGACGCAACACGATCGGCGGTGCGATCAATGTCATCACCAAGGCGCCGACCGCGACCTTCGAGGCCGTCGCCGAGGCGGGGATCAGCAATTTCGACGGCTGGGAAGTCTTTGGCGCGGCAGGCGGCCCAATCACGTCCAACGGGACGATCCAGTTCCGCGTTGCCGGCTGGCACACCGAACGCGATGGCTATGTGACCAATCTCGCGACGGGCACCAAGTTCCAGGGGGTGGACAACACGGGAGGGCGCATTCGGCTCGCGATCGAGCCCACCGATGGCTGGCGCATCGACCTGACCGGCGAATATCTTCATGACGGCGACAAGGCGGGGTTCGGCGGCATCAACCAGGGCACCGGCCGTACGGCTGGAGGCGCTCCCGCCAACCCCGGGTCGGTCTTCTTCGCGTCCCCTGCGCGTCTGCCCAACCTGATCCGACCCGAAAGCCTGCGTGCCGGCTTCCTGAACTTTGACCCGACGCTTGATCGAGACAGCTACAGCGGTGTTGCGCGGGTCGAGGGCGACCTTGGCTTTGCGACGCTCACCTCGATCAGCGCCTATAAAAAGCTGAAAGTACGGGACAGCCGCGACCTCGACGGCTCCTCGCTCGATACGCTGAGCCAGATCGGTATCGAACGGTCGAACCAGTACACACAAGAGCTTCGCCTGACCTCGAATCCCGACGGCGCGACCTCTTTCGACGGCAAGCTCGACTGGATCATCGGGGCTTTCTACTACAAGGACAAGAGCTCGCGCGATGACATCTTCCGGGTAGGGGTGGACAGCGCGCCGCGTGTCGCATTCGCCGGCGCGCAAGTACCGCCGGTCGCATCGACCCCGGCAACCGACATTGTTTCGGCCAACTATAACATCAAGAGCTACGCGATCTTCGGCCAAGCGACCATTCACTTCACCGACGCGCTCGAGCTGACCCTTGGCGGCCGCTACACGGAAGACAAGAAACGGATCGCTTTCGTCGACACGACCACCGATGCGCTTCCGATCATCGCTGCGGGTTTCTCAGTCAATGTCGACCGCAAATATACGAGTTTCGACCCGCGCGCGGTGCTCAGCTACAAAATTTCGCCGGACCTCAGCGTTTACGCCAGCTACTCGACGGGGTTCAAATCGGGCGGCTTTCAATATGCGCCGTTCAATGCCGCGGCAGCCGGAACGGTCTTTGCGCCCGAAGACATCAAAACTTATGAGATCGGCGTGAAATCAGACTGGCTCGACCGCCGGCTGCGCGTCAATCTTTCGGCCTTCCACTACGACTATGCCAATCTACAGGTATCGCGCATCATCGACACCGCTTCGGGGCCGCAGACGCTGATTACCAATGCGGCGGGCAGCAAGGTCGACGGGGTCGAGCTCGAAGTCTCGATGCACCCATCGGATAATCTCGATTTTGGCTTCAACTACGGTTATCTCGATGCGAAATATGACAATTATGTCTTCAACCTCGGGCAGAATCTGACGTTCGATGGCACGACACTTGTTCGCGCGCCCAAGCACAGCATCAGCGTCAACGGCGAGTGGCGAATTCCGTTCGGCGATAACAAGGTAACGCTCGCGGCGAGCTATTCACTGCTCAGCGACTTCTTCCACGAACCCGGCGAAGGCAATCCCATCTATGGCTCGGGAATTCCGCTCACCGCGGAGGAAGGCTATGGCCTGCTCGACTTGCGCGCCTCGGTCGATTTCGCCTCCAACTTCCGGCTGACCGCCTATGCCAGCAACGTGCTCAACACCGATTACCGCCGCACGGTCAATGCCCTCGGCGCGACGGTCGTCGGCTTTGCCGGGCAACCACGGATCATCGGCCTTCGCGGTACATTCACCTACTGATAAAAGGGGGGCCGGGGCGCAGCGACCCGTCGCCGCGCCCCGGTAGGGTCCCCATATAATTGGAAGGTAGAAGGAATGCGTGGAGCGGAGCGGCTGGCGGCAGTAGACAAAAGTGTGGCACCGATGGCTGCCGCACTGCCCGACCTGCCCATGGACGAAACGATCATGGTGCGACTGCTGCGCATCTGCGTCGTGGGCCTCGGGCAATATTTCGAGCCGGTGTTCCGTCACATGGGGCTGTCCGAAAGCTCCTTCCACGTGCTCTGCCTGTTGATGGCCGAACAGGAGGGTGAAGCGCCGCCGGCCAAGCTCAGTGAGCTGATCGGAGCTAGCCGCGCCCATATGAGCCAGATTGTCGACGCGCTGTCGCGCGATTCCCTGGTCGAACGGATCAGCGACCCGACCGATGCCCGGCGTCACAGCGTCAGGATCACGTCCAGCGGACGGTCGCGCACACAAAGCGGCCTTCGCGACTTCGCCGCGCCGATGCAGCATGCATTCGCCGGGCTGAACCACGACGAATTCGCTCAGCTGGCCGCCTTGCTCCGCAAAGCAGTCATATCCTTCGACCGACACGCCTTCGAACCGCAACTCGACACATGAGAGACAAGACAGCATGATTTTCACGGACGACCAACTGGCCCTGAAGGATGCGGCGCGACGCTTCGCCCGCGAGCGGCTGTTGCCCAATTATCTCCAGCGCGAGATAGACGCGGCGTTCGAACCGGGCCTGGTGCGCGAGATGGGCGAAATGGGGCTGATCGGCATCGACCTGCCCGAAGCCTATGGCGGCATGGGCGCCAGCGCGGTGACCGCAGGGATCATTGCAGAAGAGCTGGCCTATGGCGATTTCAATGTATCGGCGCTGGCGGTGGTCCAGTCGCTTTGCGGGACGATCATTGTTCGCAACGGGACAGATACCGTAAAGGATGAATGGCTGCCCAAGGTCTGCCGCGGCGAGGCAACGCTGGCATTGTCCATCACCGAACCCCACGCCGGGTCGGACGCCACCGCTCTCCGCCTTCGTGCCCGCAAGGAGGGGGACGATTATATTCTCGACGGCGAGAAGGCTTCGACCAGCTTCGCCGGTCAGGCAAGCGTTTATGTCGTCTTCGCGCGCCTCGGCGACGGAACGGGATCGAGCGGCGTCACCGCTTTCCTGGTGCCCGCCACGGCCGAGGGGCTGTCGACGACGCGGTACCGAGACGTCGGCAGCCATGCCTCTGGCCGGGGATCGGTCTTCTTCGACGGCGTCCGCGTTCCTGCTTCGCATCGGCTGGGGGCCGAAGGGCGCGGCTTTACCGAAGTCATGGCAGGTTTCGATTTCAGCCGCGCTCTGATCGCGCTGCAATGCATTGGCGCGGCGCAAGCCTCGATCGACGAGGCATGGGCCTATTCCGCCGAGCGCGAGGCGTTCGGCGGGCCGATCGCCCAGTTTCAAGGAGTCACCTTTCCGATTGTTGAGGGCGAGACGCAAATCGCCGCGGCGCGACAGCTTGCCTATCATGCGCTCGCGCTGCGCGATGTAGGACAGCCGCACACAGTGGAGGCGGCGATGATCAAATGGTTCGGACCGCGCACGGCCTTCGATGTCATCCATCAATGCTTGCTGACCTTCGGACATTATGGATGGTCGATGGATCTGCCGCACCAGCAGCGGATGCGCGACGTGATGGGGCTCGAGATAGGCGACGGCACCGCACAGATCATGAAGTTGATAGTCGCGCGCGCGCGCGTCGGGCGCGCCGCCGACCCCAAGCGTCAGGCGGCAGCGGCGTGAGCTACGCATCGGTCTTTCGCCCCGGCCTCTATACCGGCCAGGTCGTTATCGTCACCGGCGGCGGCAGCGGAATCGGCCGTTGCACGGCGCATGAGCTGGCAGCGCTCGGGGCCACGGTCGCGCTGGTCGGTCGCAAGCCGGAGAAGCTGGGGACGGTAAAGGACGAGATCGCCTCCGACGGCGGCAAGGCCTCGACCCATGTTTGCGACATCCGCGACGAGGAACAAGTGATCGCGATGGTCGAGGCGGTACTGGCAGCGCACGGCAAGATCGACGGGCTGTTCAACAACGCCGGCGGACAATATCGCGCGCCGCTGCGCGACATCACGACGCGCGGCTTCGAGGCCGTGGTGCGCACCAATCTGACCGGCGGCTTCATCGTCATGCGCGAAGTCTATGTCCGCTGGATGGAGGCGCATGGGGGGGCGATCGTCAACATGATCGCGGATATCGAAAATGGCTGGCCAAACTATGCGCATTCGGGCGCCTCGCGCGGCGGAATGCTGACGCTCAGCGAAAGCGCGGCGAGCGAGTGGGCGGCGGCAAATGTGCGGGTGAATTGTGTGGCGCCGGGAGCGATCGCCTCGAGCGGCCTCGACACTTATGATGCCGCCGACACCCCCTATATCCAGAATGACATCGCGCGTGAAATTCCATTGCAGCGCTTCGGGTCTGAAGCGGAAGTCTCGGCCGCGATCGTCTTCCTGCTTTCGCCCGCTGCCGCGTTCGTCACCGGCGCGACGATCCGCGTCGATGGTGGGGCGCCCAATGCGCGGCGCGTCTGGGGGCCGCTTACGCCATCCAACAAAAGCCAGCCGTATGACGGCTTTCATCGCGCGGCACCGCCCGCCATCCTCGCCGCCAAGGACAAGTCATGACCGAGAAAGTTCTTTATGAAAAGCGTGGGCCGATCGCCTATATCACTCTCAACCGGCCGGAGGTGAAGAATGCCATCGACCTCGATGTGCATGATCGCCTGCGTGAGATCTGGATCGACTTTCGCGATGACGAGGAACTGCGTATCGCGATCCTCACCGGCACCGGCGACGCCTTTTGCGCGGGTGCCGATCTGCGGACTCATGTTCCCGAGTGGGACGGCGTCGGCCCGTCGCTCGGCCGCGACAAGCTCGACGACGGCTTCGCCGGGGGCATCACCCGCGGGCTTCACCGCATCTACAAGCCGATCATCGCGGCGTGCAACGGCTGGGTGCTCGGCGGCGGGCTCGAGCTGGCGATGGCGTGCGATATCCGCATTGCGTCCGAACGCGCGCAATTCGGCTCCTTCGAGCTGCGCCGCGGCATGCATCCTGCCGACGGTGGCATCGTCCGGCTCGTCAATACCTGCGGCGTTGGCATCGCGCTCGAAATGGAGTTGACCGGCGAACCGATCGACGCCCAGCGCGCGTTGATGACGAACATGGTCTCGAAGGTCGTGCCGCACGATGAGTTGATGGCGGCAGCAGAGGATATGGCGGCCCGCATATTGCGCAACGACCGGCGCGCCGTTGAGTCGGCAAAGGAAACGATTTTCGAAGTTGTCGGACGGACGCTCGACGAACAGCTGAAGGTCGAATGCCTGTTCGGTTATGCGCTGTGCGGAGGCAATCCCGAACTGGTCCGTCGATCGGAAGAATTCCTGGCCAAGCAGGACCGCGGCCGGGTCGGCAAGAATGCCTCGGCGCTGTGAGCGAGGATGTGCCCGACGGGTTCGAACCCCTTGCTCTGAACTGCGGCTACAACGACGGGTTCGGCCCGGCCTATGTCAATCTGGCCGAACACAAGATCGGCTTCCGCGTCGGGCCGCAGCATCTGAACCCCGTCGGCGGCTGCCACGGGGGCGCGATGGCGACCTTCGCCGACATGCAGATCAGCGCAGTCGGCCCCGAAGCATATGACGCGCATCGTGCGACGATCAGCCTGACGGTCGAATATCTCGCGCCGGTCGAGCCGGGGGCGTGGGTCGAGGCCGAGGTCGTCTGCCCTAAGGCCACGCGAACGCTGGTCTTCACCCAGGCGATCATCACGGCCGATGGCGAGCCGGTAGCGCGCACCTCGGGCATTTATCGCAATGCGAGCAAGACGCCATGATGGAGAAGTCGCTTGGTGAATGCGGGGTCGCGATATTAGGCGGCACGGCGGGTGTCGGGTTCGAAGCCGCCGCGCAATTTGCCGAAACCGGAGCGCGTGTCGTTGTTCTCGGTCGCAACGACGACCGCGGCGCGGCTGCCGTGACCAAGCTGCTGGCGCGTGTACCGGGCGCTTCGATCGCCTTCGTTCGCGTCGACGCGGCAGACGCCGAGGATGCCGTGCGAGCCGCAACCAAGGCGCGCGTCCTTCTCGGGCAGATCGACGTCCTGATGTGCACGACCGGGCCCAGCCACCCTCCGGAATTGCTCCACGAAATCCCGATCGACGAGGTCATGCCGCGGATCGATGAAATCACCCGGCCGCCGCTCCACATGATGACTGCCGTGCTGCCGGCGATGCGCGCCGCCGGCGGCGGCGCGATGGTTATCGTCGCATCCGACGCCGCCAAGACCGCTACCCCAGGCGAAACGCTCGTGGGAGCGGCGATGGGGTGCATCGTGATGTTCGCACGCGCCGCCGCACTTGAGGAAAAGCGCTGCGGTATCCGCATAAACCTACTGACGCCGTCGCTGATCGCCGACACGCCCGGGGCGGCGCTCATCGACAGCAGTCCCTTTGCTGCCAAACTGTTCCAGAAAGCTGCTGCGATGGCGCACCTGGGCCTCGCCGACGCAAGCGACCTGGCGGCGATGGCGCTCTACCTTGCCAGCCCGGCCGCACGCCGCATCACGGGCCAGGCAATCAGCATCAACGGCGGCATCTCGGTGGCCTGATATGAACCAGCACAGCCTTTCCGATTCCCAGCTCGCCAACTGGCAGTTCGACCAGATCCGCAGTATCGCCGATATCGCACCTTATTGGGCGACCAAGACGCCCGACGCGATCGCGCTAATCGATGGTGACCGTAGGCGCAGCTATGCGGCGTTCGACGAGCGCAGCAACCGTATCGCCAGCCAGTTGATCGCGATTGGCGCAGGACCAGGGACGCTCGTCGGCTATTTCGGCAAGAACAGCATCGAATTCTGGGAGCTCTGGTTCGGCGCAAGCAAGGCGGGCTGCGCGCTCGCGCCGTTCAACTGGCGTTGCGCGTCCGCCGAACTGGTCCAGATCGTCGACAATGCCAAGCCCGCGTTGGTCGTGGTCGCCGCCGAATTCGAAACGGTGTTTGCACAGGTCCGCGATGGCTGCTCCACCCATTTCCCGCTCGTCGTGTTCGGTACCGAAGACGATGCCTATGGTGCCTGGCTGGCAGCCGGAGATGCCGGCGCGGTGACCCGCGACGTCGATGCGAATGAAATCGGTCTCGTGTCCTTCACCTCCGGCACCACCGGCCTGCCCAAGGGCGTCGCGACGACGCAAGGCAATTTCGCTTGGTCTTTCCTGTGCACCGCACTCGAACCCGCGCTGGCTTGGGGGGAAGGCGACGTCATGTTGATGGCGATGCCCAATTTTCACCTGGGTGGCAGCTGGCTGTGCCTTTACGCGCTGCTCAACGGGACGGCGATCACCATGGTGCCGCAGTTCGACCCCGATCTGTGCATCGAAGCCATCAACCGCGACCGGGTGAGCATGGCCCCGATCGTTCCGGCGGCGATCCAGTTGCTGCTCGATCATCCGCGCGCCTCGCCCGAGGCATTTGCGGCGCTTCGCTCGATCATCTATTTCGGTTCACCGATCGGCGCGACGACGATGATGCGCGCGCGCGCCGAAATTGGCTGCGACCTGATCCAGGTCTATGGCACAACCGAGGCAAATTTTGTTACGATCCTGCGGCCCGAGGACCATTTCACCGACGATGCGGCGATCCTGGCTTCGTGCGGCCGCGCTTTGCCGCTGTGTGTGATACGTATTGTCGATGCCGACGGCCAGGTCGTGCCAGCGGGAACCGTTGGCGAGGTCGAGGCTCGCAGTCCGATGGCGTTTGCCCGCTACCTGGGACACCCCAACGCAACGGCCGAAGCCTGGCGGAGCGGCTGGTATCGCACTGGCGATCTCGGACGAATGGATGCGGCGGGATTTCTCACCATCGTCGATCGCGCCAAGGACATGATCATCAGCGGCGGAGAGAATATCTACTCGGCCGAGGTCGAAGGCGCACTCGGCAAGCTCCCTGGAATTCGCCAATGCGGCGTCGTCGGCCTGCCGGATGCGAAATGGGGTGAGCGGGTGACGGCGGCGGTGATTGTCGATCCGTCCGCTGGACTGACCGACGCCGCGATCATCGCGCACTGCCGCACGTTGATCGCCGGCTACAAGGTTCCCAAGCAAGTGCTGTTTCTTGAGGCGCTACCGCAAACACCAACCGGCAAGGTGCAAAAAGCAGCGCTGCGCAAACTTCTCGCGGAGTCCGGGGCTTGAGCGTCGCTTCCGCCTCGGACCTGCCTGCTCGGCTGGAGACCTGGTTTGTGCAGCATGGCGTTGTCGGGCCGCGCGTTGGCGACATGGTGCAATTCCCATCGGGCTTCTCGTGGATCACCTATGCCTTCACGCTGAAATCCGAGAGCGGCACGCAGGACCTTATCCTTCGCATCGGCCCGGGAAACGGCCTTTATGCTCCCTATAGCGCCGAGCCGGAATTTGCCGCGCTCGCGGCGGTTCAGGGGTCATCAGTCGCGGCACCGCGTCCGCATTACTGGTCGGACGACAGCAGCATCCTCGGCGGTCCCTTTCTAATCGTCGATAAGGCAAAGGGATCGACTCCGATCCCGTGGGGGGATGACGATGGCTTGTCGGACGCGGCGCGGGCTACGATCGGCGCACAATTCGCCGACGGGCTCGGGGCGCTCCACGTCATCGACTGGCGGGGCAGCCCGCTCGCCCGCTTCGGCGACGGCCTCACCAAGGAAAATGTGGCGCTGCGCGAGGTCGAACGTTGGGAGGCCGGATACCACCGCTGGGCCCTACGGTCGCATCCGATGCTCCACAAGCTCATCGGCTGGCTGCGGGCAAACCCGCCCGCCGCGCCGCGGCTCAGCATCATCCACGGTGACTATCGCCTCGGCAATTTCCTCGAGGTCGACGGGCGGATTACCGCGATCCTTGACTGGGAGCTCGTGCATCTTGGCGATCCGCACGAGGACATTGCCTGGACCTGCCTGCCGCAGTATCGTGGTGGTACGCCGCTGATGTCCAAGCTGGTATCGCGCGAGGAGCTTTATGATCGCCATGCGGCAAAGACCGGCGTAGCGGTCAATCCGGCCAACGTTCATTATTACACGCTGTTCTCGTTGCTCAAGCTTGCCGTGACGCATATCGCGGCCGCCTATGCGTTCGAGCGCAACGGGTTTCGCGATATGCGCATGCCGGCAATGGCAACCCAGATCGCGCCCACCTTGCGCCAGATCGAGAAATTGCTGGTGGCGGCATGAACAACAGCTTTGCCCGCCTGATCGAAGGCATGGTCGACGTGCTGCGCCGCGACCTGATCCCCGTAATGGACGGGGAGTTCGCGCGAGGTCAGGCCTATGGGGTGATCTTCATGCTCGAAAGCCTGAAGCTGCGCGGCGACTGGTCGCCGGCCTTTCTGGGCGAGCAGGTAGCGGCGCTCCGCGATCTCCACGATGCGATCGCTGCCGTGCCGAACCGGCCTGCCGATATGCCGTCGCTGTCCATACCGCTAGCGGCCGACGTTCCATCGCGCGACCTTGGCGACCGAGAGGTCGCCGCTCTCATCGACTGGCTCGCGGTCCAGTCGTCGCCTCCGGTAGCGATACAGAACGCCCTCGACGCCTATCTGACCCGCCAGATCCGATATGAGCTCACGACCAGCGCGCGCCCGATGTTTGCCGAAATTTCGCTGGGCCGCGAACCCGACAAGGACGAACCATAATGCTGACCCCACAGGACGATCTGATCGGCCACCAGACGACGACGACTTTCGATCATGTCCAGTCTAGCGATCCGGCGTGGATGGAGCGGCTGTGGTACACCGGCCATCCGGTTCCGGGCGGCGATGTCATTTTCGACATCGGGCTCGGCTATCATCCGAACCGCAACGTGATGGACGCCTTCGCCGGGATCACGCGCGGCGGCGAACAGATCGATTTTCGCGTCAGCCGCCACGCGCGGCCCAATCCGCTCGATACGGCGCTCGGTCCATTGGCGATCGAAGTGGTAGAAGGGCTGCGCCATCACCATCTTTCGCTCGCGGAAAACGAGTCCGGCCTGACCTTCGATCTCGATTTCCACGCGAGCATGAATGCCCATGAGGAAGAGGCGCATTTCCGCCGTCGCAAGGGACGGGTCACCGAAGACATGGCCCGCGTCCAACAGCTCGGGCGGTATCGCGGCTGGATCGCACTCGACGGCGAGCGGTGGGACGTGACGCCCGAAAACTGGTGGGGACAGCGCGACCATAGCTGGGGCATCCGGGCCGAAATGCGCACCGATCCGGCGCATCTGCCGATGACCTTCTATCCCCCCTTCCTGTTTCTCTGGATCACGGTGCAGTTCGCCGACTACGGCCTGCAGCTCTTCCTCAAGGAACGTTCGCCTGGCGATAGCATATATATCACGGGTGAAGAGGTCCGGCCCGTCGGCGAACGTCCGGGCAATACGCGGCGGCTAGTCGCGATGACACACGACATCGACTGGGCCGACGATCCGATGGGCCAGACGGTGCGGTCCGCGGTGCTCGAGCCTGTCTTCAGCGACGGCAGCCGGCGCAAGCTAGACGTGCGCGCCCTGCCCGCGCGCTACTTTCTCAAGGGCGGTCTTTATGGTGGGCTCGACGGCTGGTTCCACGGCGACGACAAGGGCAAACTTTTTGCAAGTCACAGCCGCTGGAAACTGGACGGCGACGCCGATCGAGCCGCGTTGCGCACCCTGTCCGACCATGTCATCGAAGTTCGCGATGGTGACAACATCGGCTGGGGCATCATGGAATATGGTGTGGGTGAAGGCTATGCTCGCTACCCTGGCGTACAGGCTTTCCCTCCGATCTAGATCGTTCGCTCGTGGGTAGCTCGGCGGCATGCCAACATTCGGGGATCGGATAATCCTCGGCTGGCGCGCCTGGAATGGCGCGTGCCATGAGAGATTGCGCGGCCGGCGGCCATGGGCGGAGGAAGGCCTCGCTTGATACTAGCGCAGTGATGAGCGCCCGCGATCGCAGCTGCCGGATCGCCCTTGCACGCGGGGGCGCAATTCCCCGGAATTCCGATCCGACTCTCCAGATCAGCATCGTCTTCAGGCACGGCCGAACTGCCAAGGGCGGCGCGATAGTCGTCGAATGCCAGTAGCGCCGCGCCCAATGCGCCCGCGATCTGGGGGCTCGGGCAGCAGGAGCGGCTTGCCGAGAACCTTCTCGATATGATGGACAGCGGCCGGATTTCGGGCGACGCCCCCGATCATCGCGACGGGTCCGGTCTTGCCGACGCGGCTGACGATCGCATCGCTCCACCCTTTTACAGGTTAACTGATTCATTAAATCAATCGTGCGATGAAATTCCCCGCATGCGCGAACCCTAAAAGAACGCCAGATAGCGAGACGTGCAGCAACATACGCCTCTCGGCTTGTTCCGCTAAACACGAGGAGGCGGCTGGCCAAAGGCCCGCCGCCTCCTCGTCGAGATCATATGGACCAGCCTATCGTCAGGCCGTAGGTGCGCGGCGCGCCGGCATAGCCGACGAGCTGCCCTGGCAGCGCGAGGACGGTGCGGCGGTAATATTTGTCGGTCGCGTTCATCACGAAAGCGCTGACGCGGAAATCACCGATCCGCGCGGTCGCGCGAAGGTCGAGCAATCCGTAGCTCGGCTGGACCGCCAGCGGTGTCGTCGTGCCGTAAATCGCGTTTCCTTCGCCGGGCTCGAAGAAGAATTGGCTGAGCAGCGCATAATCGGCACGCAGCTGAAGCGAATTGCCGCCGCCAAACGGAAGCGTCCACTGCGCGCCGACATTGACCGAGTGCACTGGCGCACGGACGAGCCGCGTGTCCGAGAAGTCGGTCGTCGCGTTGAACGGGAAGGCCTTATATTTAGCGTCGGTGTAAGCGTAGCTGAGGTTCGCCTCGAAGCGGTCCGACGGACGCGCGACAAGTTCGAGCTCGAACCCCTTGATCTCGCTGGTCGCGGCATTGGTGATCAAGGTCGCCGCGCCGCCGCCCGGCACCGCAACGACGCGTAGCACCTGGAGATCCTTATAATCATAATAATAGGCCGAGCCGTTGAAGGTCAGGCGCTGGTCGAGGAGCTGGGTCTTGAAGCCGACCTCATAAGCATCGAGGCTTTCGGGTTCGAACACGACATTCGCCTGCGCCGCCGAGAAGGGCACATATTGAAAGCCGCCGGACTTGAAGCCCTGATTGTAGCTTGCGTAGAAATTGAGATCGCGCGTGGGCTGGTACGACAGGGTGACGCGCGGATCGAACGAACTGAACTTGCCGCCCTGCCCAGTGGTGAAATTGGCGGCGACGAGCGGGATTCCCGGCGCGGTGGTGGTGCCACTCGAGATCGCGTCCTTGTCATCCTCGGTGTAGCGCCCACCGAGCGTCAAATCGAGCGCATCGGTGATATGCACGGTCGCCTGAGCGAAGGCCGCGAGGCTCTTGGTCTGGTAGCGGGTCGCCGCGACGTCGGTCTGGCGCGCGCCGGTGAGCGCGAACTTCACGCTGTCGGCGCCGAAGTTGAAGGTGTCGATGCGGGTGCTGCGATCATTGTAATAGAAGCCGCCGACGATCCAGTCGACCGCGCCCCCGAACGACAACGGGCCGCTCGGATCGGAAGCGAAGCGCAATTCCTGCGTGAACTGCTTGCTGCGTTCGTCGCTGACCTGCTGGATCACGTCGAGCGACGTGTTGTCGAAATCGCGGTCGTCGATCGCGCGGTTGTGGCGATAGGCGGTGATCGAGGTCAAAGTGCCGAGACCGACATCCCATTCGAGCTTGCCGCTAAAGGTCTCGACATTTCGGTCGAGCAGATTGTCGCGATCGGTACGCTCGGCGTAGCGGCCGGGGGTTTTGACCGGCATCGCGCCGGCGCGCGCGAAAAAGACCGCGTTCGGATTGACGATCGTCCCTTCGCTCTTGCCCGAGAAGGAATAGCCGTCGTCGCGCAGCAGTTCGCCGATCAGGCTGATGCGAAAATCGGCGCTTGGCTCGAAATCGAGGCGCAGCCGCCCGCCATAATTGTCGATGCCCTGCGCATGATTGCCGGTCTGCGGATTGCGCATATAGCCCTCCGAGAAGGTGCGCCAGCCGGCGATGCGGCCTTTGACGGTATCGCCGAGCAGCGGACCCGAGACCGCCGCGAAGACATTATAGGCGTCGTAGTTGCCGATCCCCGCCTCGGCTTCGAGCGCGAAGCTGTCGGTCGGCCCCTTGGTGATGACGTTGATCGCGCCGCCGATCGTGTTGCGGCCATAGAGGGTGCCCTGCGGACCTTTAAGCACTTCGATGCGTTCGATATCGCGCAGCGCACCGAGCGTGCCCGCGGTGCGCCCGAGATAGACTTCGTCGACGAACACGCCGACCGACGCTTCAGAGCCCGCGTCGAACTGGCGGCTGCCAATGCCGCGGATATAGAGCTGCGGCCGGGTCGCGCCCGCGCTGCCGCCGTAAAAGCCAGGAACGCGCGGTGCGATCTGGGTCAGGTTGATGATGCCGCTGCCTTCGAGCTGCTCGCTCGTGAAGGCCGAGATCGAGACCGGCACATCCTGGAGGCGCTGCGACCTCTTCTGGGCGGTCACGATGATTTCGCCTGGCGCAGCGTCGCTGCCCTGGACCTTGGTATCGGTATCGGTTTCGGTTTCGCTGTCCTGCGCCATCGCCGGCGCGGCGCCGAGCAGCGCCAAAGTGAGGATGGACGCACCTGCGCCGCGGATCGCCTTTTGCATTGTCTCTCCCTTTCTGCCGGCTTCGTTGGCCAGCCTCGGTCTGCGCCTTCCCTTCCCGGGTCCGGCTGCAGGACGGCACTAACTGCAGAAATGAAATAATGCAAGAATTGCACAATCAAATAATTTCACTGTTGAATTTGTGGGCTTCATGGCACAGTCACGCCGGGAGAGGACACACATGGGAAAGCAAGCCAGTTCGGGCATGACGCCGACCAGCCGCGCGGCTGGGGATAAGGCGCAAGGATCCGCCGACGAGAAGTGGCAGGCGAGCCTCGCCGACCTCCTCTCCTTCTATTATCCCATGCACTACCGGATCGGGATCGACGTCGAGACGGTCATGGGCCAAGGCCGCATTTCGCGGAAGCAGGGCACGATCCTCTGGCTCATCCACTCGCGCGGCGACAAAGACGGCTGGCTCCGCCGCAAGCTCATCGAGGAGCGGCTCTCGGCCTGGTTCGAAATCAGCAATTCGAGCGTCTCGAACCTGCTGCGCGAGCTCACCCGCCCGCCGCTCGAGCTTGTGAAACAGATCGAGAATCCGACCTCGGGCCGCGAGAAGCTCGTGTGCCTGACCCCGAAAGGCCGCGCCTTCATCGACGAATCGATCCGCCAGTCGCTCGACTATCTCGGTCGTCACCTCGAACATGTCGACCAGCAGCAACTCGATCGCGGCATCCAGTTCTTCAAGCTGGCCTTCCAGCCGCTTAGCACCGACCCCGAGTCGTCAGAAAGCGGCGCAAGCTGATCACATCCGGAACACGCCATAATGCGCCGGATCGTCGATCGGCGCGTTGAGCGAAGCCGATATCGCGATCCCAAGCGCATTACGCGTCGCGACCGGATCGAGAATACCATCGTCCCAAAGCTCGGACGTCGCGTGCCAGGCGCTCGCCTTGTCGGCATATTCGGCAAGGATCGGGTCACGGATCGCGGCCGCCTCTGCCTCGCCAAGCGTGCGCTCCTCGCGCGCGAGCTGGCGCATCTTCACCTCGGTCAGCACATTAGCCGCCTGCTCGGCGCCCATCACCCCGACCTGCGCATGCGGCCAGGAGAAGAGAAAGCGGCTGTCGAAGGCGCGCCCCGCCATGCCATAGGTGCCCGCGCCATAGCTCGCATTGGCGTTGACGGTGAACTTGGGCACGCTCGCGCCCGAGACCGCCATGATCATCTTCGCGCCATCCTTGGTGATGCCGCCGCGCTCATAATCGCGCCCGACCATGAAGCCGGTGATATTCTGGAGGAAGAGCAGCGGCGTGCGGTCCTTGTCGCACAGCTGGATGAAGTGCGTTCCCTTGAGCGCGCTTTCGGAAAAGAGCACGCCATTGTTGGCAAGGATCCCGACCTTATAGCCCCAGATGCGCGCGAAGCCGCAGACGAGCGTGGTGCCGAAGGCAGGCTGATATTCGTGGAAACGGCTGCCGTCGACCATGCGCGCTATCACCTCGCGCATATCGAGCTGAGTGCGCCCATCGCGCGGCAAGATGCCGTAAAGCTCCTCGGGATCATAAGCCGGCGGCTCGGCTGCGGCTTCGTCGATCCGCGTCTTGGGACGCGGCGCGAGCGTCGCCATGACTTCACGGGCAAGCGCGATTCCATGCGCCTCCGATGCGGCCGGGTAGTCGGCGACGCCCGAGACGCTGGTGTGCATATCGGCGCCGCCGAGCTCGTCGACGCTCACGATCTCGCCGGTCGCCGCCTTGACGAGCGGCGGACCTCCCAGAAAAACCGCGCCGGTGCCGCGAACGATCACCGAATAATCGCTGAGCGCCGGGATATAGGCGCCGCCGGCGGTGCAATGGCCCATGACGATCGCGACCTGCGGGACGGCGAGCTTCGAGAGGATCGACTGGTTCCGGAAAATGCGGCCGGCATGATAGCGGTCGGGGAAGAAATCGGCCTGCAGCGGCAGAAAGCCCCCCGCGCTGTCGCAAAGATGCAGCACAGGAAGCCGGTTCTCGATCGCGATGTCGAGCGCGCGCACGATCTTCTTCACCGAATGCGGATACCAGGCGCCGCCCTTCACCGCGGGATCGTCGGCGCGGATCATCACCTCGCGCCCGCCCACGACGCCGATCCCGCAAAGCTGCCCTGCGCCGGGTACTTCGCCGTCATAGGCGCGGCCCGCCGCGAGAGTCGAAAGCTCGAGAAAGGGCGTGCCCGGGTCAAGCAGGGCGTCGAGCCGGTCGCGCAGCCCCATCTTCCCTTGCCGCGCCAGCCGGTCGCGGTCCCTTTGCGGCCGATCGTCGCGCGCCGCGCGCTGCCGCTCGGCAAGGTCGGCCGCGATGGCGCGGTGATGCGCCGCATTGGCGGAAAATTCGGCCGAAGCCGTCGATATCCTGCTTTCGATGCGCCGCATAAATCAGTCCTTCGGCGTAATGGTGGCGAGCGGCGCACCGCGATCGAAGCCCTGGCCCGCCGCGACATGCAGCGAGAGAGTTCCGTCGGCCGGGGCGCGGAGCGTGGTTTCGAGCTTCATGCTCTCGATCACGAGAAGCGCGTCGCTTGCCGCGACATCGGCGCCGTCGGCGGCAATCAGCCGCACCACGATGCCCGGCATCGGCGCCGCGACGAGATTATCGTTCCCGCTCGCTGCGGCGGCTTCGTGGTAGGCGACGGGGTCGCGCCAAAGCAGTTCGTGGATCCGGCCCTTCAAATGAACCCAGACCCGGTCGCCATCGCGCACCGCGGCAACCGGCCAGCTCTTTTCGCCGACACGCAATATGCCGCTGTCGAGTCCAAGCAGCCGGCCGTCGGCGAGCCGCGGCCCCTTGCCGAGTTCGAGCGGGACGACAATATCGCCAACGATGACATAGCCCTGCATCAGTTGCGCCACCTCCCCATGGCCGCCTGCATCGCCGGCACCGCTTCAAGCCCTGTCCCGACGTCGGGGATCAAAAGCGCCACCAGCGCCGCCAGTGCCTCGCTCGTCTCGGCGTCCGGCGGCGGCTCGGCAGCAAGATCGGCTTTTTCGGCGATCAGACCGGTGTGCATGCGCCCCGCAGCCACATCGGGATCGGCGAGAAGGCGGCGTAGATATCCGATATTGGTCGTAAGCCCGAGCAGGATCAGCTTCGCGAGCGCCGCGTCCATCGCTGCCAGCGCCGCGGGGCGGTCGGCGGCATGAACGATCAGCTTCGCGATCATCGGATCGAAGGCCGAATGCACCCGCTCACCTTCGAGCAGCCCCGCGTCAAAGCGCGCGCCCTCGGGCGGCGCCAGACGCAGCACCGGCCCCGTCGTCGGCGAAAAGCCGTTCGCGGGATCCTCGGCGTAGATACGTGCCTCGATCGCATGGCCCGAGCGCGTGAGTGCGTCCTGCGCCACCGGAAGCGGCGCCCCCGACGCGATCGCGAGCTGCTGTTCGACAAGATCGATCCCGGTGATCATCTCGGTCACGGGGTGCTCGACCTGGAGACGCGTGTTCATTTCGAGGAAGAAAAATTCGCCGCCGCCGTAGATGAACTCGACGGTGCCTGCGCCGCGATAGTCGCACGCGCGCGCTATGCCCGCGGCGGCCTCGCAGATATTCTGTCGCTCGACTTCATCGAGCGCGGGCGACGGCGCCTCCTCGACGATTTTCTGAAAGCGTCGCTGCAGCGAGCATTCGCGTTCGAACAGATGGATCGCACCGCCCTGTCCGTCGCCGAGGACCTGCACCTCGATATGCCGCGGATTTTCGACATAGCGCTCGATGAAAAGCCGGCCGTCGCCGAAGTAGCGCTCGCCCTCCGACCGCGCCGTAGCGATTTCCTCCTCGAGCGTTGCAAGATCGCGGACGATCCGCATCCCCTTCCCGCCGCCACCCGCCGAGGGCTTGATCAGGAGCGGCGCGCCCACGGCGCGCGCATTGGCGGCAAAATTGTCCGGGTCATCCTCCTCGATGACCGAAGGCGCGACAGGAAAGCCACGCTCTTCGACGAAGCGCCGCGCCGAGATCTTATCGCCCATGAGATCGATCGTCTCAGGCTTGGGGCCGACCCAGACAATAGCTGCGGCCTCGACCGCCCGCGAGAAACCGGCGTTTTCCGAGAGAAAGCCATAGCCGGGATGGATTGCCCCGGCGCCCATCGCCTTTGCAGCGGCAATGATCTGGTCGCCATCGAGAAAGGCGGCGACGGGGGTTGCACCCTCGAGCATGCGAACATCGTCGGCGAGGTCCATCGCCGGGGTCTGCCCGTCAATGGGATGGGTAACGAGCAGGGCGCGAAGTCCCGCCGCTTTCACCGAGCGAAGAATCCGCGCGGCGATTTCCCCGCGATTGGCAACAAGGACGCTGTCGAAGTGATAATCCATGCCTAGTTCCGCGATCCGGACGGCACCGGGAGATCGCCGAGGCGCATGCCGCCGTCGCAATCGAGAATGGTGCCCGTGATATAGCTTGCTGCATCGCTGCTCAAAAAGGCCACCGCCTCGCCGACATCGCTGCCGCGCCCGAAATAGGGAAGCGCGAGCGCCGCCTGCACGCGTTCTGCCATGTCGCCCTCCCCGGTGAGGCGCGCGAGCCCTTCGGTGTCGGCAATCGGCCCCGGCGAAACCCCGTTCACGCGAATGCCGTGCACGCCCCACTCGAGCGCAAGGCATTTCGTCAGCATGTCGACGCCGGCTTTTGCCGCGCACGCATGCGCCTGGTTGCGCATCGCTCGCTGCGCTTGCGGCGCCGAGATCGCGACGAGCGAAGCGCCCGGCACGCGCAGGTGCGCAAATGCGGCCTTGAAGACGTTGAACGTGCCGATCAGGTCGATCTCGACCACCGTCCGGAACCCGTTGGCGGACATCTCCTCTGCCGAGGCAAAGAAATTGCCTGCCGCGCCCGATACGACGATGTCGAGGGAGCCGAGATGGCGCGCCGCCTCAGCCGCGACATCCTCCATGGCGGCGGCGTCGCGGACATCGCCCGCAAGGCCGATGGCGTCGAGGCCATCGGCGCGCAGGGCCTCGGCCGCGGCGGCGATGCGCTCGGGCGTGCGGCTCGCGACGACAAGGCGCGCGCCATGCTCGGCGAGCCGCTTCGCGATCGCGAGATTGATCCCGCTCGATGCGCCGACGACGAGCGCGTTCTTACCCGACAATTTCACGTCTCTGTTGTTCCTCGATCATAGGGGCTGGGTTGGTGGGTCCAAAGTTCGCCCGAGAGTGCGCCGCCGCCGTCGATGACGAGCGTCGCGCCGGTGACATAAGAAGCGGCCGCGCTCGACAGAAAGGCCACTGCTTGTGCAACTTCCCAGGGGTCGCCGGACCGCCGCTGCGGATTGGCGTCACGAAAGCCGGCGCGGGCCTCGGGCGGATAGACGTCGAGGCCCGGGGTCTCGATAAGGCCCGGTGCGACGCAATTGACGCGAACGGCGTACGGCGCCCATTCGACCGCCGCCGTCCGGCTGGCATTGATCACGCCAGCGCGCGCGGCGCTGCTGTGAATGATGCCGGGCATACCGCGTTCGTTCGACGCGACGATGTTCACGATCGAGCCCGGCCGGCCTGTCTCGATCCAGTGCTGCGCTGCGGCCTGCATCATCAGCCAGCTGCCCGTAAGATTCGTCTCGACAACGGCGCGCCAACCCTTGGGCACGATGTCCGATGCCGCCTGCGGATATTGCCCGCCGGCATTGTTGACGAGAATGTCGAGCGATCCAAATCGGCTGATCACGGCCTCGAACAGCCGCTCGACCGCCTCCTCGTCGCGAATGTCGGTCGGCACCGAAAGCACGTCGATCCCGTGCGCCGCCATGTCCCCGGCGGCCCTCTGGAGCCGCTCGGCCGATCTCCCGCAGATCGCGACGCGCGCGCCAAGCCTCCCGAAAAGCCATGCGATCGCCATGCCGATACCGCTCCCGCCGCCGGAGACCAGCGCCGTCCGGCCGGCAAAGAGATCGGGCGCGAGGACGTGCGGCTCGCTCGCGAGCCGGCTCGCCGCGATGCGCCCGGCGCCGCTCATTTGAGAAGGTCGGCGGCGATGATGAGCTTGCGCACTTCGGTCGTCCCTGCGCCGATCTCCATCAGCTTGATTGAACGGAAGAGCCGGTTGATCTCGCTTTCCCAGATATAGCCAGTGCCGCCATGGATCTGCACCGCCTCGTTGAGGACGCGGTTGGCGGTTTCGGCGGCGTACATCACCGATGCCGCGGTGAGCGCATGGATGCGCCCGCGTCCGCCCTCGCCGTGCGCGATCGCCGTACATTCGGCGAGCACCTGGTAGGTGAAACTGCGCATCGTCTCGATCCAGACGAACATGTCTGCGAGCTTGGCCTGGATCATCTGGAAGCCCGCGATCGGCTGGCCGAACTGTTCGCGCGTCTTGGCATGCTCGATCGTCAGCTCGAGCGCGCGCTCGCAGATGCCGAGCATGATCGGCGAGATGATCGCGCGCTCGAGATCGAGCCCGCTCATCACCACCGCGACGCCCTGATTTTCCCCGCGCAGCCGGTTAGCGGCGGGAACCCGGCACTCTTCGAAGACGAGTTCGGCGGTCTGGCTACCACGAAAGCCCATCTTCCTGAGCTTCTGTGCGACCTTGAACCCCGGGGTGTCGGTTTCGACGACGAAGGCCGATATCCCCTTGGGCCCGGCCGCCATATCGGTCTTGGCATAGACGAGGACGGCGTCGGCGACAGGACCGTTGGTGATGTAGATCTTGCCGCCGTTCAGGACATAGTCGTCGCCTTCGCGCCGCGCGGTCGTGCGCATCGAGCCGAGCGCGTCGGACCCGGCGCCGGGCTCGGTGAGGCCGAGCGCCCCGATCCACTCGCCGCTGAGCAGCTTCGGCAGGAAGCGCGCACGCTGCTCGTCGCTGGCATTGGCATAGACATTGCCGAGGCAGAGATTCTCGTGAACGACCCAGGCGAGCGCGAAGGCGTGGTTCGAGCGAGCAAACGCCTGCGCAACGAGGCCGGTGGCAAAAATATCCGCGCCCGACCCGCCGAGCTCGGCGGGCACGCTGATTCCGAAATAGCCGAGCTTGCCGAGCGAGCGAAAGACCGCGTCGGGCCACCATTCGTCATCGTCCATCCGCGCTGCGAGCGGCCGGAGCTCGGAGCGGGCGAAACGGTCGGCTTCGTCGAAGATCTGCTGATGCTCGGGCGACAGCGCCGTGCTCCACGGCGCCAAATCGACTGAATGGCTGGCCACAATCTTCTCCCCCGATCCGTCTTTTGCTGTTGGACCGTCTCCTATGCAAGATTGTTCAATATCGCAAGTGTTCAATATTTGCATAATTTATCGAGCCGCGCATAATGGGGAGAATCGGTAGGCTTTGGGAGAGCGACATGATGGCAACGAACGACGCGGTCGCGCCGGTGGAGGCGGGGCAATGAATCCGCAGGTGATCGCGCGGACAGCGCCCGATCGGCCGGCGACGATCATGGCGGCGACCGGCGAGACAATGACCTACGGCGGGCTCGACAGCCTTTCGCGCAAGCTCGCAGGCCTGCTCCGTCGGCTCGGCTACGGGCCGGGCGATCATCTGGCGATGATGATCGACAACGAGATTCTGTACCACCCGGTCGCATGGGGCGCCTGGTATGCGGGTCTCTATTTCACGCCGGTGAGCACGAGGCTGACAGCGAGCGAGGTCGCCTATCTGGTCGAAGACAGCGGATCGCGCGTCTTTATCGCCTCGCCCGCCTATGAGCCGCTGATCGCCGAGCTGAAGACCGAACTACCGCAGGTCGAGCACTGGTTTCTCACCGGCGCGGGAACAGGCTTGGCGGATCCCTTGCTCCCCCTCCTCGACGCCGAGACCGAACTTGTCGTCGGACCGGCCGACGCGGTCGGCGCCGACATGCTCTATTCCTCGGGAACGACCGGGCGGCCGAAAGGGATCAAGCCGCGCGGCGGGGCCGTACGCGACGAGCCGAACCCGCTCGCCTCGCTGCTGACGCAGCTTTACGGGTTCGACGCCGCAACGCGCTACCTGACGCCCGCTCCGCTCTATCATGGCTCGCCGACCAAATATTCGATGGCGGTCCACCGCGCCGGCGGCGCCAATATCATCATGGAAGGCTTCGATGCCGAGGCGGCGCTCGCCGCCATCGACCGCCATCGCGTGACCCACAGCCAATGGGTGCCGACGATGCTCCACCGCATGGCGCGGCTGCCCGATGAGACCAAGTCACGCTACGACCTGTCGAGCCACCGCGTCGCGGTCCACGCTGCCGCGCCCTGCCCGCCCGAGCTCAAGCGGCAGATGATCGACTGGTGGGGCCCGATCGTCTGGGAGTTCTACGCGGGCTCGGAAGCGGTCGGCTATACGTCGATCGGCAGCATGGAAGCGCTCGCGCGCCCGGGATCGGTCGGCAAGTCGGTCTTTGGCGATCTCCATATTCTCGATGGCGAGGGCCAGCCGCTCCCGCCGCGCGAGATCGGCCATATCTTCTTCGCCAATGGCCCGGCGATGGAATATCACAAGGACCCGGCCAAGACCGCGCGCGCCTATAATGAGCGCGGCTGGGTCACGCTCGGCGACATGGGTTCGCTCGACGAGGAGGGATATCTGTATCTTGCCGACCGCAAGGATTTCATGATCATCACCGGCGGGGTCAATGTCTATCCCGCCGAGATCGAGCAGCTGCTCGTCATGCATCCCGGGATCGACGATGCTGCGGTCTTCGGTATTCCCAACGAGGAGTTCGGGCAGGAAGTGAAGGCGGTGGTCCAGCCCGCCGCCTGGCCCGCCGACGAAGCAGACTATAAGGAAGAGATCATCGCCTATTGCCGCGCGCATCTCTCGCGGATCAAAGTGCCCCGTTCGGTCGATCTCTCGGCCGAATTGCCGCGCCAGCCCAATGGCAAATTGTACAAGACCGCCCTGCGCGCCGCCTATCTGAAGGAAAGCCAGTCATGACCAGCAAGGCCGAAAGCGAGAGCGTCGTCACCGAATATGAGGCGGGGCTGCTCCGGATCAGTCTCGACCGGCCGGCCAGCGGCAATGCGGTGACGCCGGGGCTCATCGCCGACCTCATGGGCGCGGTGGCCGAGGCCGAGGACCCGGCAGTTCGCGCCGTGCTGATCGCGGGCTCGGGGGCCAATTTCTGCGCGGGAGCCGACCTCAGGCATTTCGCCGGGAAACTCGACCGCGTCGCGGATGAACTGCAGGAGATGGCGACCGGCTTCCACGCGATGCTCGAGCGGCTCTACCGCCTGTCCAAGCCGGTCGTGGCCGCGGTGCAAGGCAATGCGATCGGGGCGGGCTTCGGCCTGGCTCTCGCGGCGGACCTTGTCATCGCGGGCAAGTCCGCGCGCTTTTCGACCGGCTACGCGCGACTCGGCCTCAGCGCCGATGCGGGTGTCAGCTGGTTCCTGACCCAAGCGCTCGGGCCCCGGCAGGCAGGCGCTCTCCTGATGACCGCGCGTTTCCTCGCCGCCGAGGAGGCCAGATCACTCGGGCTGGTCGACGATGTGGTCGAGGATGACGCGCTCGCGGCGGCCGCCGAGACCGCCGCGCGCGCTTTCGCAGAGGGGCCGGGCGGCGCCTATGCGGCGATCAAGCTGCTGACCCGCGCGGCGCGCGGCAACGATCTTCCCGCGCAGCTCGCGCTCGAGGAAGCACATGTCGTCCGGCTCGCCCGTGACCCCGCAGTCGCCACGGCGATGGCTGCGATGCTCAAACCGCGCGGCTAGACGCAGGATCGCCCTCGCCCCGCTTGCGCCGTCCCCGTCGCATCGTGCAAGGTAGCGGGCGAAGGGGACATTGCGCCAATGCAAGAGAGTAAAACTGGAGGGAAGCGGGCGCGACGCGCTGATCCCGACGCCTTTGCCGAGCGCGTGCTCGGCTATTTCTATCCCGTGCACTACCGGTTCGGCATGGAGATGGAGCAGGCGATGGGTCAGGGCCAGCTAGGCCGCAAGCAGGCCGCCCTCCTCTGGCTCCTGCATTCCGAAGCCGGCGCCGATGGCTGGATGCCGCGCAAGGATATCGAGGCGACGCTCGGCACCTGGTTTGAGATGAGCCCGCCCAATGTCACCAAGATCATCCGCGACACGGCGAGCCCGCCGCACGAAATGATCGAGATTATCGAGAGTCCGGGTTCGGGCCGCGAGAAAATGCTGCGGCTGACTTCAGCGGGCCGAGAGTTCGTAACCACGATGATCGACTCGGCGACGAATTTTCTCACCGGACGCGTCGGACATATGAATCAGGCCAAGCTGGCCGCGGGTCTCGCTTTCCTCGAAGAAGCCTTTGGACAGGAAACCAATTTACCAATTTGAAACTTCCAAATTGGAATCTTACAGAAACTGCATAATATAGTCAGCGCAGCGTGAAGCTGCGCAGGCGAGTCGCATCAGCGACCGCAGTTCGGGAGAGGACAGGATGGAATTTCGCAAATTGCGCCGCCGTGCGCTGATGACCTTATGCGCGAGCGTGGCCTTTTGCCCTGCGGCCGCCTGGGCCCAGAGCGACGCGGCAGAATCGAACGCCCCCGACGACGGCACGATCATCGTCACCGCGCAAAAGCGCGAGCAGCGCCTGCAGGACGTGCCCGTCTCGGTGACCGCGCTGGGCAGCGCGCAGCTCGAAGCGGCAGGGATCGACAGCGGCACCGAAATCGCGCGCCAGACCCCCAATCTTCGCGTCTCGGTTCTCGGCGACGAGAGCCAGCCCAAGTTCGCGATCCGCGGCATCTCGACCCCCGAGTTCAATCTCAACGCCATCTCGGCGACCGGCGTTTTCTACGACGAGGTCTATGTCGGCTCCTCCTTCCTCGGCGGCGCCCAGATCTTCGACATCGAGCGGGTCGAAGTGCTGCGCGGACCGCAGGGCACATTGTTCGGGAAGAACACGACCGCCGGCGCAATCAATTTCATCTCGCGCGCGCCGACCTTCCGCAACGAGGGCGAAATCAGCGTCGGCTATGGAGAATATAACTACGCCGAGATCAAGGGCGCGGGCGAGGCGCCGCTCATCGAGGACAAGCTCTCGGTGCGCTTCGCCTTTAATGTCGCGCATTCGGACGGCTATATCGAGAATGTGAATCCCGCTGGGCGCGATCTCTCGAACATCGACCGTAAGGCCGGCCGCCTGACGATCGGCTACAAGGATGATGCGGGCTTCGACGCGACGCTGCGGCTCTTCGCCGTCCAGAATGATGCGCGCGCGATCGGCGCGATCAACGAAGGCCTCGGCCCAGGCGGCACCAATGCCTTCGGGCTCAACCCTCGCCTCAACCCGTTCGACGGAACCCCGCTCAGCCGCCATCAGGTTGCGACCGACCGCTCGGGCGTGATCGAAGTGCGCGGCCGCGGCGCGATCCTGACAATGAACAAGGATCTCGGCGGCGTCACGCTGACCTCGATCAGCTCCTATATCGGCGGCCGTTTTCTCAATCTCGTCGATGGCGACGGGACGATCGCGCCGCTGCTCCACATCGATTTCGGATCGAAGACCGAGGAATATAGCCAGGACCTGCGCCTCTCGACCAATGGCAGCGGCCCGTTCAACGCGATCGTCGGCCTCTATCATCAGCGCGACGATATCGACATCGAGACGACCTATCTGCTCTTCGGCGGTCCGCCGGTTTTCCCGGTGCTCACCCAGAGCTATGAGCAGGCGCGCCGCTCCTATGCGGTCTATGCCGACGGCACCTTCGACCTGTCGCAGGCGCTCGCCGTCTATGGCGGTGTCCGCTACACATGGGACAAGGGCCGGCTCACCAATTTCCAGGTCGCCCCGATCATCCCGGTGCAGCCCGATCAAAGCTATAGCGATGGCGAGCTGACGGGGCGAATCGGCGTCCGGCTGAAGCCCGCGGACGACATCATGATCTACGGTCAGTTCGCGCGCGGCTATCGCAGCAGCGCGATCAACGGCGGCGCGCTCACCAACCCCGCCGACCTCAACGTCGCAAATCCCGAAAAGCTCGACAGCTGGGAAGTCGGACTGAAGTCGCAACTGTTCGACCGTGCCTTGACCTTCAACGCGTCGGCCTTCCTCTACAAGTTCCGCGACCAGCAGTTCATCAATGTCGTCGGCATCGGCAACCAGCAGCTCGTCAACGCTGGCCGGTCAGAGATCAAGGGTCTCGAGATCGAGGCTGTACTGCGCCCGGTCGAAGGTTTCAGCCTCTCGGCCGGCCTCGGCCTGCTCGACAGCGAGTATAAGGAACTGGTGCTCAACGGCGTCGATCTTGCGGGCAACGAGCTGATCGAGGCGCCGCACCGCACGCTCAACCTCGCGGCCGACTATCGACTGCCGATCGGCGCCGAGGGTTCGCTGAGCTTCCATGTCGATGCGACGAACGTCACAAGGCAATATTTCTCTGCAACGAACAGCGCCGATTTTCGCGTCCCCGCCTTCTGGGACCTTGGCGCGCGCATCGCCTTCGTCGAGCCCTCGGGCCGCTTCGAGATCGCCGCCTATGCGAAGAATCTCACCGACAATCGCAAATCGACGGGCATCCAGATCGATCCCTCGACGCTGACCAAATTCTCGACCGTCCCCTATCCCCGCCGCTTCGGGGTCGAACTGACGGCGCGCTTCCGGTGAGCGGCGCGCCGATCGAGGAGGAATTTTTCCGTCTGCGCGAGCGCGGGGGCCTCGCGCCGCTCGCCCGGCGCTGGTCGTCGGGCGAGCCTCTTCGCGCGATCATGGTGGTCTCGCACGGGATGGGCGAGCATGCGGGGCGCTACCTCGCGCCGCTCGAGCCAATCATCCGCCGCGGCGTCGACATCGTTGCGATCGACCATCGCGGTCATGGCGAGGATGCGCTCGCGGCGGACCGCCTCGGCGACTTTGGCGAGGGCGGCTTTGTCGGCGTCGAGGATGATCTTCTTGCGCTCGTCGATTGGGCGAAGGCGGCGGCACCCCGCCTTCCCCTCTTCCTTTTCAGCCACTCGATGGGTTCGATGATCGCGCAGGCCCTCGCAATCGATCATGGCGATCGCCTCGACGGCCTCATCCTTTCGGGCTCTGTCGCTGTCGACCATATTCCCGCGGGTGGCGATCCAGCGGGCCTGATCGCAGCGCTGAATTCGCCGTTCGAGCCTGCACGCACCCCGTTCGAGTGGCTTAGCCGCGACGCGGCCGAGGTCGATCATTATATCGACGATCCCCGGTGCGGGTTCGGGCTCACCGAGGCGAGCTTTGCCTCGCTCGCCGCCGAAGGCCCCCGGCTCGCTGATCCGGCGGCGATCGCGGCGATCCCCGCGAGCCTGCCGATCTATATCTTTTCGGGCGACATGGATCCGCTCCACTGCGTTCTCGGCGGCGTAACCCCGCTGATCGAGCGCTACCGCACCGCCGGCAAGACGGTCGAGAGCCGTCTCTATGAAGGCGGCCGCCACGAAATGCTCAACGAGACCAACCGGGCCGAGGTCGTCGCCGACCTCTGGCGCTGGCTCGAGCCGCTCCTGTCCAAAGGGAGAGGCTGAGACCCGCGGCCAGGCCCGCCGACCGATCCACAATGATAAACAATCGGGAGACGGACTATGAAAACGCTTACCAGCACGCTCTTGAAAGCGGGGGCGCTGCTCGCCGCCGCGCTGGCCACCACGCCGGCGATGGCGTGGGATATCTGCTGGACGAACTGCGATTTCACGCGGACCAAATATCCGATCGTCCTCGAACATGGCCTCGCAGGCTTCAACGAGCTCGGCGGCGTCCTCCCCTATTGGAACGGTATCCCCGAGAATCTGCGATCGACCGGCGCCGAGGTCTATGTGACACAGGTCAGCCCTTTCAACAGCTCGGTCGCGCGCGGCGAATCCCTGATCGCGCAGCTCGACGACATTCGCGCGATCAAGGGCAAGCCCACGTTGAAGTTCAACCTGATCGGGCACAGCCAGGGTGGTCTCGACATCCGTTATGTCGCCGCGGTGCGACCCGATCTCGTCGCTTCGCTGACCACGGTTGGCTCGCCGCACAAGGGCTCGGATCTGATTACCTTCGACGTCAACGGGCAACTTGTTCCGACGCCGGCCTCGAATGCGTTCAGCAATCTCGTCAGCATGATCTGGAGTTCGCTCGGGGGCAGCCCCGACCCGATCAGCATAACGGCGGTGCTGAAGAACTTCTCGCCCTCAGGGATCGCCGCCTTCAATTCGAGCTTCCCGGCCGGAATGCCGACGACGCCCTGCGGCCAGGGACAGGCTGTCACGCAAACATCCGCCGGATCGATCCGCAACTATAGCTGGTCGGGCGATGCGCCGTTTACCAATGCGTTCGATCCCGGCGACCCGGCGCTGGTGGCGCTCAGCCTCTTTTACGACGAGCCCAATGACGGGCTGGTCGAGACCTGCGCCAGCCATTTCGGGACGGTCATTCGCGACAATTACCGCATGAACCATCTCGACGAAGTCAATAATCTGTTCGGACTGACCTCGGTCCTCGAAGTCGACCCCCGGACGCTTTATCGCAATCATGCGAACAGGCTGAAGACGGCGGGCCTGTGATCGCGCGGGACGGCGGGTCCCGGCCGAAAGGCCGGGCGCTCGCTATCGCAGCCGGCGGGACACTGCTCATCTTCGGCATACTGACCTGGCGTCTGGTCCCGGGCAGCGGTGCCGACACCGACGAACAGGGCCATCTCGTCACGCTTGCCGACAATGGCCTGTCCGCCGACGCAAAGGCACGCCTCGCCATTCCGGCGGCCGCGAGCGCGCCGCTGCCCGCATCGCTGGCAGGTACCGCGGTAGACGGCAGCTTCACGCTCGACGGCGCCGGCCATTTCGTGCCGGATAAAAATGCCCTCCGCCTCTTCGAATATTTCTTCAGCGCCAATGGCGAAGAGAGCAAGGACGTCCTACGTGGACGCATCCTGCTGCATGCGACGGGAGCCGGTCTCTCCGATCGCGCGGTGAACGAGATAGCCGCGGTTCTCGACCGCTACATGGCCTACAGGGATGCCGCGCGAGCGACGCTTGCATCGGGCGGCGGAAGCCCGGCGGACCTGGGTGCCAGGGTCTCCCAGATGCGAGCATTACAACGCGCGACGCTTGGCCCCGATCTGGCAAAAGCCTTTTATGGGGACGACGCGGCGCTCGCGGATGTCGACATGCGGCGCCTTGCTATCCTCCGCGATTCCACGATGACACAGGGTGAGCGGCAGCGCGCAATTGCCGCGATCGACGCGCAGGTGCCGCAAGAAGTTCGCGACGCCCGGGAGGCGTCCGCGATGCCGTCGGCCCTGTACCAGCGCGTCGAGGCCATGCGTGCATCGGGCGGATCGAGCGAGGAGATCGCGTCGCTGAGGCGATCGGAATATGGCGCCGGTGCCGCCGACCGCTTGGCCACGCTCGATCAATCGCGCGAGCGTTGGACCCAGCGCATGACCGCCTATCGCAGCGAAGAACAAGCGCTGCGATCGGCTTATGGCAGCCCGGACAGCGGTGCCTTTCGGCAGGCCGTCGAGACGCTCCGCCAGCGTCATTTCTCCGCCGAAGAGCTGGCCCGGGTCCGCGCTCTCGACGCCGAAGGGCGCTGAGCGGCGGACTACCGAAGACCCGCCGCCCAAGGCCGATACGGCCATCGCAATCAGCCGGCGTCGAAGCTCCGCTCGAGGATCGCATTCTGGTCGATGCCTCCGGGCATCGTCCCGAACGCCTGGCCCCCGGCCCCGCCAAGGCGCGTCGCGCAAAAGGCATCGGCGACCGCGTGCGGCGCGTGACGGATGAGCGCTGCGGCCTGTAGCGCGAGCGCCATGCGCTCGGTGAGATAGCGCGCGCTCTCGTCGGCAAGCGGCTCGCCGCGGATCAGCTGGTCGAGTTCGGCGATCGCCGCATCCATCCGCCGGTCACCGCCGCGCGCGGTTTCGAGTTCGGCGAAAAAAAGATCGGCCGCCGCGGGTTCCTTGCGTAGCGCGCGCTGGACGTCGAGACTGATGACATTGCCCGCCCCCTCCCAGATGCCGTTGAGCGGCGCTTCGCGATAATAGCGGGGGATCACCGATTCCTCGATATAGCCGGCGCCGCCATGCACCTCCATCGCTTCATGGATGAAGGGAACCACGCGCTTGTTCAGCCAATATTTGGAAAGCGCCACCGCGAGCCGCCCGAAGACGCGCTCGCCTTCGTCGTTGCGCGCGGCGTCGAAGGCGCGCGCGATGCGGAACACCATCGCGGTCGCCGCTTCGCTCTCGACGGTGAGGTCGGCGAGGACATTGCGCATCAGCGGCTGGTCGATGAGGCGGCGCTGGAAAGCAGTGCGGTTGCGCGCATGATGCGTCGCATGCGCAAGCCCGAGCCGCATGATGCCGGCGGGCACTAGCGAGACGTCGAAGCGGGTGTGCAGCATGAATTCCATCACCACCGGAATGCCGCGCCCTTCCTCGCCGACAAGCCATCCATGCGTGCCCTCGAATTCGAGCTCGGTCGAGGCGTTCGACTTGTTGCCGAGCTTGTCCTTGAGGCGCTCGAGCGAAATCGGATTGCGCGTCCCGTCGGGGAGCCAGCGCGGCACCAGGAAACAGCCCGGACCCTTTTCGGTCTGCGCGATGACGAAGATGATGTCGGCACCCGCCGCCGAGCAAAACCATTTGTGCCCGGTGAGAATATATTCGCGGCCAGGCCCCGATTGCCCCGCGGGCTTCGCCTCGGTCATGTTGCGGCGAATGTCCGAGCCGCCCTGCTTCTCGGTCGCGGTGAAAGCGATCGAAATGCCGCTTTTCTCGCCATGCGGTATGGGCCTCGGATCATAGTCTTTCGAGACCATGAGCGGCTCCCATTGCTCGGCGAGATCGGGCTGCTGCCACATCATCGGGACGACGCCATAGGTAATCGCGGTCGGGCAGAGCACGCCGCTTTCGAGCTACGCGAAGAGCATCGAGGCGGCGCCGCGCGCGACATGCCCTCCGCTGTTCTTCGTCCGCCAAGGCAGAGCATGCACCTCATGGCTATAGGCAAGACCCATCAGATCGTGCCAGGCCGGGTGGAATTCGACGGTGTCGACGCGCTGGCCGAAGCGGTCGAAGCGCTTGAGCTCGGGCGTGTAGCGGTTCGCCGAGTTGGCCTTGTGCACCCATTCGGGATCGAAGACCTTGGCGCCGAGCGCGGTCAGATCCTCCGCCGCCCAGCCGCCGCCCTCGCGGGCCACCGCTTCGCAAAGCGCGCGGTCGGCGAGAAAGGCGTTCGCTCCTTCGAGCGGCGGCGGCTGGTTCTCGACGCTATGGGTGCGAAGCTGGGTGCGGGGGCTACGAAAATTCATGCAAAGGCTCCGGTCAGGTCGACACGCGTCGGGAATGTGTAAGGGGCGAAGATGCGCGCAATCCGCGCCTGGTCAGCTTCATCGTCGGCCGTGACGACGAGGGTGAGCTTGCCGCCCTTCTCCTCGACCGCGACCGCGCGGTCGGGGCATTCGGCCCGGCCCACCGCCTCGAGCGCCATGATGCGCAAATGCGGCTTCGACACCTTGCCGACGGCCGTCATGGGCAGCGCCGCTAGCGTGACGATGTCGACGGGGACTGCGGCGCGCTCCTGAATATGGGCGCGCGCATGCGCCGCGAGTTCCTCGGCCGACGCCTCGGCCCCCGGCTTGAGCTCGACATAAGCGATCGGCAGTTCGCCCTTCGATGGGCACGGCCGCCCGACCGCAGCGGCGTGCAACACCGCCGGATGCTGGGCCAAGACCTCGTCGATCAGCGCGGAATCGATATTGTGACCGCCGCGGATGATGACATCTTTTTCGCGCCCGAAGATCCAGACATATTGGTCGTCGTCGACCATGCCGATGTCGCCGGTCGTGGCCCAGACGAGCCCATCGGGGCCGCCCTCGACAAAGAAACTCTTGTCGGCAGCCGGATCGACATAGCCGGGAATGAGCGTCGGTCCGGCCGCGATCAGCACGCCGCGTTCGTCAGCGCCCGCCTCGCGAACGAAGCGATTGCCGTCCAGAACGGCCGAGATCACCCGGTGAAAGGGCACGACGCGCCCGCAAGAGCCGAGGCGCGGCGGCACATCGCCGTCATAATGGAAGCTCAATATGCCGTGGAATTCGGTGCCGCCCCAGACCTCCTTGAGCTGGATTCCGAAGCGACGTTCGAAGGCGCGCGCCACTTCGAGCGGCAGCGGCCCGCCGCCGGTCGTATAGCGCGCGAGAGTCGCCGGCCCCTCGCCCCTGGCGCTCGCGAGCCCGGCCGCCGTCGTCGGCGCGGTGACGATCGCGGTGATGCCCTGCTCGCGCACGATGTCCCAGAAGCGCGGCATCACCGCGGGATTGCGGAAGCCGTCGGCGGTCAGCGTGACGATCGTCTGGCCATAGACGAGCCCGCGCGTCCCCGACGCGATCGCACCGCCGACGTGAAAATTGGGCATCGCATGACCAAACACAACATCCTCTTCGGGGCCCATCGCCATGCCGCAGAGCCAGCCCTGGAGGAGTTGGCCTTCATGCGTGTGGCGCACGAGCTTCGGACTGCCTGTCGTGCCGCCGGTGTGCAGATAGGCGCATTCGGCGGCGGGATCGGTCTCGGGTTCGAACCCCAGAACCGCCGCCTCGCGCGCCAGCGCCGCCTCGAAGCTTCGCGGATCGTCCGGTTCCGCGGCTGCCAGCCAGACTTGCCGCACCCCCGGCGCCCGATCGAGCAGCGCATCAAGCCGCTCCCACACCCCCCGCCCCCGTTCCGGCGGCACCGTGACAAGAGCCGTCGCGCCGGCCGCGTTGAGGATTGCGCCGACATGCTCGACATCGAGAAACGGATTGATCGGCACATAACGTCCGGCGATCCCACCCGCCCACATCGCGATAAAAGCCTCAGGCAGGAAGGGCATGACAACGCCGACAACCGGGGGTGCGCCCTCGTCGGCACCGCGAAACAAATTGGCAGCCCGGAAAACCTGGTCGCGATAGTCCCTAAAACTTAGGCGATTGGCCGCTGCGGCATCATCCTTAAGCTGGACGATCGCGGCTTTGTCCGGGAAGCGCTTCGCGGCATCTTCGATCGCGCCGGCAAGCGTCCACGCGGGAAGCAGGCGCTGCCAGCCTTCCGCCTCGAGCGCCGCGGCCATGTGGGCCGATCGCACGGGATGCCGGATGACCTCTTCTCGCTCGCCTTCGCTGCTCACCCATCATCTCCCATTATCGAGACGCCGATAATCCTGTTTACCGGTCAGGCGGCCGAAATGCCGCCGTTGACGCTGATCGCCTGTCCGGTAATGCGCGCCGCATCGGGCGAGCAGAGAAAGGCGATGGTCGCCGCGACATCGTCGGCATTGGCGACGCCGAGCGAAGCAAGCTTGGCCGCCTTGCCGAAGAGCCGCGCACTGAACTCGTCCTCCATCAGCCGTTCGTAGATCGGCGTTCCGCTGATGAGCGACGGCGTGACGATGTTAACGCGGATACCGTCGCGCTTTACCTCCATCGCCATGGCGCGCGCAAACATGGTGATCGCTGCCATCGCCGCTCCGATAACCGTTTCTCCGGGTGTCGCTGACTTGGCGGCGTCGGACGCGACGAGGACGATTGCTCCTGATTGGCGGGCCCGCATGCCGGGCAGGACCGCGCGGCTCATCAGCATGGGGGCGGCGGCCTGGTCGACGAGAATGCGCGGGATTTCGGTGGGATCGATATCGCCCAGCAGACGCGGCAACACCGCCGCCGCCGTCGAGACGACGAGAACGTCGATCGCACCGAACGTGGCTTCGACCGCCGCGACAAGGGCAACGGCCGCATTTGGATTGTTCGCATCGCAGACGAAGAAACGGGCATCGACATACGCCGACGACAGGCTCGCGGCCGCGGCCGCGCCGCGTTCGGCGGAGCGCGCCGCGATGGCGATCTTCGTGATCCCTTGGGAAACAAGGCGATGCGCCGTGGCCAGGCCGACGCCCGATGAGCCGCCGACGATCAGCGCGGTCGACGGGCGATTCCTGCTGACGGATGGACCGCCTTCTGCTTGCTCCGACGCGCTCGCGTTTATTTCGCTGCTCAACCGGCTCCCAATCATGCCTATTATTGTAAATAGGATTACTATATGCCACTCACGTAAGCGTCAAGCGAGCGAACGACTATCGGTACGCCGCGTTACTCAGACGCGATCACACGAGGAAGCCGGCCTGGGCGTTTCGCAGTGACGTCGTCGTTGAAGAGCGATGTTGCCGGCAATGATCGAGGCTGCCGCTTCGCCGTCCGGATGGGACTTTAGTCACGCATTGCCGGAACTCGGCGGCGGACGGTCTTGTCCCTTGCGCCGAGCCGTATCTCGTCGAGCCCGCAAGTCGGGGCGCTTTCATTTGCCGCGCAAAAGCCCTCGGGATCGAACGTCATCGCTCTCCTCTCACACTACCGGGTTAAAACGAGGCAGGATCCGATTTTTCATTCCCAGTCGATCATCTCAAAGTCGCGCTTTTCCGACCCACACTCGGGACAAATCCAGTCGTCGGGCACGTCGGCCCAGCGCGTTCCCGCCGCGATACCTTCGTCGGGCCAACCCTTCGCTTCGTCGTAAATATAGCCGCAATTAAGACATTTATAGCGTTTGAAGTCATCTGCCACGCCGCCTACCCCTTCCGAATCCGAACCGGCAGATGGTGAAATCCACGCGTGAAGCATGACGGAATGCGTTCGGGCTCGCCCGCGATCTCGACCGTCATGTCCCGCGCGAGCAATTCTTCGATCAGCACCTGCAGTTGCAATTCGGCGAGGCGCGCGCCGAGACAACGGTGGATGCCGTAGCCGAACGACAAATGGCGGCGGCTGTTGCTGCGACCGACATCCCAGACGTCGCCGTCGGGAAAAACCGTCTCGTCGCGGTTCGCTGAATTATACCAGAGCGCTACCTTGTCGCCGGCTTTCAGCTTTTGACCGCCGAGCTCGGTGTCCCGGACCACGGTACGCCGCATGTGACAGATTGGGGTTTGCAACCGGATTGTCTCGGTTGCAGCGGTCGAGATCAGCGAGCGGTCGGCCTTCAAACGAGCCCACTGGTCGGGAAATTTGTTCATTTGTTCGACCAAGCCCGACATCGAATTGCGCGTCGTGTCGTTGCCGCCGACGAGCAGCAGCGCGATCGCACCGATGAAGCGCTGTTCGTCGAGGTCCGCCATGGCTTCAGAATGCGCCATAATGGACAGCAGATCGCCTTTCGGCGGTATAGCCTTGCGCTCATCGAACAATTGTTTGAACGCTGCCGCCATTTCGAAAATATGCGTTTCCCGCTCGGCATTGAGCACCGGGTCGGGACCGATGTCGATCTTGGCGGTCCAGTCGGACCAGATGGGCAGCCGATGGCGGTCGTCCCAGGGCCAATCGAAAAGCGTTGCGATCATCGATGTGGTCAATTCAATCGAGACCCGCTCGACCCAGTCGAATGCCTCACCGACCGGCAAGCTGTCGAGCAGGCGCGCGGTACGATCACGCAGCGCCACCGCGTGCCCCGCAATTTCCGACGGGCCGAACGCCGGCGCAACGGTCTTGCGCTGCGCGCCATGTTCGGGATCGTCCATGGCGATGAACATTGCCAGTTTCACATTGGTATCCTGCATATCGAAAAGGACGATCCCGCCATGTTCGAACGAGGAAGAAAATGTCTGTGGGTCGGCCTCGACCGCGACGATGTCGTCGTAGCGGGTTACCGACCAATAAGGACCGAACACGCTGTCGGGACAATAATGGACCGGCGCTTCAGCGCGGAGCAACTCGAAGAGAGGTCGCCAACTGTCTTCAGCGTAAAGCTCACCCCGCGACACGTCGAGTGTCAACAGGTCGTCTTTGGTCAGCCCTTGTGTTGTCATCGTCGCGCTCCTCACCGCCCGCTGCTAATTCTTCTCGACCAGAATCTCGACGAGGGCTGCGCGGGCCACCGGGTCAACGCCGATCCCGTCAAGATAGGTTGCAATTGAGCCGCAGCGCGCTTCGATTTCAGCAAAGGCGGCGGCAAGATAATCGGCTTTGACGCCGAGCACCGCGTCCATAACGCCGTCGTCGGGTGCGATGCCTCCCTCTTCGGCGGCGCGTTCCATCAATTGGGCGCGGAGCGGGCCGGCAGTCAGCGCATCTTTCGACCGCAGATAGTCGGCGACGATGGCATCGAATGGCACGTCCAATATCGTCAGGATCAGCGCCGCGAGCAAGCCGGTGCGGTCCTTGCCCGCCGAACAATGGATCAGAACAGGCGTCGCACCGTCTGCCATGCGGTCTAGAATCTCGGAATAGAGGGACCGGTACACCGGGTTGAACGGCAGGTCGCGATAGAAGTCGCCATATCGTCTATCGATCGCATCGATATCGGTCATGCCTGGACGGAAGAAGTTGAGATGAGGAGCGGTTTGGTCGGTCGTTTGACCATGCGCCAATATGCGATCGGCATGGTCGTCGATCCAGAAGGAAGGCGCCTTGGCGCGTTCTCCGGGATGACGCAGGTCGGCGACCAGCGCGAAGTTCAACGCCCGCAGCTCGTCCGCCGCCGTATCGTGGACATGGCTTAGCTGGCCGCAGCGATAAAGCTGCCCGCTCCGCACCCGGCGGCCATCGGCGGTCGCCACGCCCCCGAAATCCCGGAAATTGAAGATCGCTTCCTCCTGTTTACTGTTTGCGCCGCGGCCCACCAGACCCCGCCTAAAAGGTCAGCACCGGCTTGATCGCCGATCCGTCTTCAGAAGCTTTTGCCGCCTCGTTGATCTGGTCAAACGGGAAGATCTTGACCAACCGATCGAACGGGAATTTTCCCGCCCTGTACCAAGCGATCATCTGCGGGATGAAGGTCTGCGGATCGGCGTCGCCTTCCGTGATATATTTGATGATCGTGCCGCGGACGAGCATGCTCATCATGTTGGCCGGCAGCATCGCCTCGGGCGGCGGCACCGCAATTAACCCGACCGTGCCGTGCGCAATCGTGGTTTCGACGGCAACCGCGACGACATCGGGGATGCCCGTCGTATCGAGCGCGTGATTGACCCCGCCGCCGCTCAGTTCCTTGATCGTATCGAGGACATTTTCGGTGGCTCCGGGATCGATAACATGCGTCGCGCCAAGTTCGAGTGCGAGCGCGCCGCGCGCCGCATTGGGCTCGACAACAATTACCGTCCCGGCATCGACAGCGCGGGCGCCAAGCAAGGCCGAAAGGCCAACGGCACCGCCGCCGAAGATCGCCAGCGACTGGCCCGCTTTCAGCCCGAGCGACAGGATCGCCGCTCCCGCCCCGGTCTGGATGCCGCAGCCCAGCGGGCCAAGGATCTCGATCGGCAGATCCTTGTCGACCTTCACCGTGTTGCGCTGGTTGGCGATGGCGTAGCTGCCGAACGAGGATTGTCCGAAGAAACTGCCATGGATGACCGAACCGTCCTGGCTCAGCGGCGAGCTGCCGTCGTCGAGGCGAACGCCGGCAAAATTCTGCGCGAGGAAATTGTGGCAATAGGCGGGCAGATCCTCCTCGCATGTCGGGCACGCTGCGCAGCTGTTGAAGCTGAGCACGACGTGGTCGCCGACAGAAAGGCCGCTCACGTCGGGGCCGACCGCTTCGATCACCCCCGACCCTTCGTGTCCCAGCACGATCGGCAACGGCACCGGAAAGCCGTCCCGCGCGACAAGGTCGGTGTGGCACATGCCGACGCCGGCGATCTTGACACGCACCTCACTGCCCCGTGGCTCGGCGACCTCGATCTCTTCGACGCTGAAGCGTCCGCCAACGTTGCGGACGATGGCTGCGGTGGCTTTCATCTTGTATCTCCGTTCGAACTAATATCGCGCGCGAATGGCGTCGCGATGACGGGTCAGGTAGGCGCGGCTGAGTCCCAGTTGCTGCACCCCGGTGCCGATGAGGCCCTTGTGCGCTGCGCGCAGCGAGGACTGCAGATAGGTGTTCGACGGATAGGGCGCCCAATAGCAGCCGTTTACGGTCGAATAGGTGAAGTCGAAGCACTTACCGCGCGCGTCGATGACGCTCACTTCGCCAACCATTGGCATCGCGCCGCGATAGTCCTGCCGCCCCCTGGCGCTGACCAGCCCCGACAGCTCGCCATCCTCCAATATATAGCCACTGATCAGCGCGCCCATTTCGTTGGTGGTGGCGATGTCGTGCTTGACGAACATGTGGCAGGTCAGCGCCTCGCCGAAGCTGACGTGCCACCAGATCACCGCGCCATTTTCGCGTTCGGGGCGTGGCCCCCAGCTCCGGTCGCCGGTTTCGACGCAATCGACGGCATAGGATTTGCCGCGCACCACCAGTTCGCCGGTGATGCGGTACGTCATTTCATAATGACCGGCCCAGCTGCTGTCCCAGGCCGGCCCGTTGCGCTCTGCTGCGAGCGGATCGATCGCCGGGTCGTTGATGTCATAGGGCGTATGCAGCGCATGATAGTCGAGCTTGAACCAGGTGTCGTCGATGCCCCGATAACCGACGCGATAATGTCTGGTCGGGTCGACCGCCTTGATCGTAAGCCCGTTGGGCAGCGTGAAGTCGCTCAGCTTTTCGGGACAAGGCATATGCTGCTGATTGTCGATATAGGCCTGCTCCTCCCACAAGTCGCTGATCCGGTCGAGGATCGTCACATCCGCCATGCACACGCCGAGCATCGGGCGCGCGACGACATAGACGATGACGTTGATGTTCGCCTCGGGGACGCAAAAGGGAAGCGCTATCGTCTCTACCCATTGCCAATGC
Source organism: Sphingopyxis sp. (assembly GCF_050916055.1). GTDB lineage: Bacteria > Pseudomonadota > Alphaproteobacteria > Sphingomonadales > Sphingomonadaceae > Sphingopyxis. Next base: position 353,726 of record NZ_CP051527.1, on the reverse strand, counting down.
GAGTCCGGCGTGAAATGGAAATCGGCGTCCTCGGCGCGGATCATGCCGCCGCCTCCATCGTGTCGAACCCGTAAGGGAGAAACCAGCGCCGGTCCTTTTCGACACGGCGCGCTTCATGGCCGAGAATGAGCTGCGGCAACCTGGCCTTGGCCGTTTCGCTGCCGTCGGCCGATACCGCCTGGACAAGATCCTCGATGGCCTTGTTGATCGCGCTCAGCGCCGTCCGAACACCGGATATCTCGTCTTCGAGAACCGCATCGAGCCCACTCCGGGCAGCGGCGGTCCGGGGACCTCCATCGATCGCGCCGGCGAGTTCGGATGCGAGCACGCGCGTGTCGGCGAGCTCTTCCGCCTCGAAATCCTGGATGCCGTCAATCTGGAGGCGCAGTATCTGCAGATGGCCGATCGCCAGCTGACACTGCTCCTGAGCCAGCGACGCATCGGCGGGCAAGTGCGGAAGGATCACTTCGGTGAGCGAGCGAATGACGCTCGCGATCCGTTCGTCAGTGCTGGGGGTCATGCCGGGGCTCCCTTGCTCAGAAGGCGGACAAGGTCGTTCGCGAACATCGGTGCGGCGGCAGCGAGGAAGGTCAGCAGCACATCCTGGTGATTATGCTGCGACCGCGCCGCGGCCAGACCGTTTGCCGCAACGATGACGTTGCACTTCCAGCTCGACATCACGTCGTAATAATGAAGCGTCTTCCGGTTTACGGACCGTCCCGACCGGCGCTCATATTCTCCGATGAACTCCTCGCGTTCGAACAGATCGCTGGCGCGGAACGTGCCGTCGGGATCGAAGGCGCCGAAGATTTCCATCAACACCCACCCGAGGTCTTCGTGATAGTCGCCGATACGCGCCAGTTCCCAGTCGAGCAGCGCGGTGATCTCGCCGCTATCCTCGTCGAAGAGGTAATTGCCGGTGCGATAGTCGCCGTGCAGCATCACGAGGTCGGCGGTGTCGGGCATATTGTCGGCCAGCCACTGGCTCGCGAGCGCCATGATCGGCCGGGCCTCACCCTCGTCGACATCCCAGAGTTCGCGCCAGTAATTATACGCCCAGCGCGCCGCCTGCTTCGGGTCGGCGTCGGGAACTTCGAACCCGGGAAGCGGGTTGGCGCGGAAGTCGTAGCGATGTATCTCGACGAGGTGATCGAGAAACTGGTCCTTGATCTTGGCGCGGAGGTCCGGCCCGAGCCATGTTCCGAGGCCGGAGACTTTCACCCCGGCATCGCTTGGCTTGGTCACCCCCGACACGACGCGCAGGATCGCTGCGGCTTGCGGGAAGTGGTTCGCGTCATTGTCGATCCACACCGGCTCGGGCACGGGGACGCGCCCCTGCATCGCGCCGATCAGGGTGAATTCGCGCTCGCGATCGGTCTCGGTGATCGCCGAGCGCGGGTCCATGCGGAGCAGGAATTTCTCTTCTTTGCCGCCCTCCGAGAGCGTGAAGAAGAATTGCTCCTTCGACGCGCCACCGCCAACGCGGCGGACACCGGAGACGGCCGCGGCGGGTCGCTCCTTGGCGAAGAAGGTCGAGAGTATCTCGACGATCTCCTCGGTGAGCGCCGCGCGATAGGGCGGCAGGCTGCGGTTTGCGCTGCGACGATCGATAATATGCCGATGGACGGCTTCCATATCGTTCATCATCGTCGGGCGATCAATAAGGGCCATGTGCACGGATATGCTCCAGATAATCGGTGGGCCAGCAGCACTCCATCCAGCCGACGCCTTCCTTGCCGTCGATGAAGGAGCGGCCCCCGCTCTCGTTGAGGCTGCAATTCGGGACGGGCTTCAGCGTGTAGCAGCCGAACACCTCGGTCTTGATGCTGGTCGTGCGGCCGGCTTCGTCGACGATCTCGGCGGTGTAGCCCGTCTGCCAATATTGATCGTCATAGGTGACATCGACCGCGACGGTCTCGACGCGCGATGCCTTGCCATCCTTGTACACATAGCCGCGGATATTTTCCTTGCCGAGCGCATTGAAGCGCCAGAAGTGCACCGAAATCTCGTCGCCGACCTGGCCGACGAACCATTCATATTGCTGGAAAGGCACCCAGTCGCGCGTGCCCCAGCTATGGTCGCGGTGGCCGGTGGCGTCGAACTCGATCACGCGCTCGCCGATACGCAGCGTGCCCTTGACACGGCCGGCCTGTTCGATGCGATCGGTCGCGCAATAGGCAGGGCAGCCGCGCGGATCGGATGCATAGGCATAAGGCGGATGGAAGGCCTCGAACTCGAAATCGAGTGTGGCTTCGGGGGTCTCCCAGCGAACATGCGCGGCGCCGAACTGGAGATCCTGCTGCATCTCGAATCCTTCGATCTGCCAGTCGTCGAAGCCCATGTCGGGAGAAACCGGCCGGTCGGCGAGGCGCTGCTGGATCGGGTCGCCGCCGACGCCGGGTCCGAAGACGGCGAGCGCGGCACCGGCGACGCTGTCCTTCGAGACCCAGGTATAAGTGAAGAAGGCGATCTGATGCTCGGGAAGCACGACGATATAGGGGATGGATTCGCGTCCCATGGCAACGTCGGGGAGCTTGTGGCGCCCATCATGGACGACATCGATCTCCATATCGGGTTCCGCCCAGACATTGCTCTCAAACATCATCACTCTCCAATTTTCTTATTGAAATATATGCAGTTATTGCGTCGCGGCCCCGGCGGGAGGTTGCCAGGGCCGCGATGCCCCCTTTTGCCTAGAACCGAAGGGTCGCCTCGACGCCGTAGGTGCGCGGCTGGGCGCGGACGCGGTAGCCGGTGCCGAACAGATTCTCGAGGCTGATACCAAACGGGTAGTAGAGCTTGTTGGTCAGGTTCTTGCCCCAGACCGAGATCGAATAATTGCCCATCGTATAGGTGGCACGGGCGTTGGCGACCCAATATTTGCCGTTTCCGTCGCCGAACTTGCCCGAGGCCACGGCCGGGAGCGGTCCGCGGCTGTAATCCTTGAACGAGTCGAAATAGAATTGGCCGGTGTAATTAACGTCGCCGTGCAGCGTGAACTTGTTGTCGCCATCATCGATGACGTCCCAATCGGCGGCAAAGGAGGCCGACTGCTTGGCGGCGTAGGGGAAGGGATTACCCCCGACGCTGACCGGCCCGCCCGAGGATACGACGCAGCTGCCAAGCTGTGCAGGGAAGTTCGGAATCGTCGACGGATCGGCGGGGCAGTCGCCGCCCTTGTAGCTTGAGTCGAGCAAACCGAAGGAGGCGCTGAGCGTAAAGCCGTTGAATGGCTCGACGATCGCTTCGACCTCGAGGCCCTTCAGCGTCCCGTCGAGCGCGATGAGGTTGGCGGTTGCCGACGCATCGACCACCTGTCCCTGCTGGCCCTTATATTTATAGTAGAAAGCCGAGATGTTGAACTGGGCGCGATTGTCCCAGAAGCGCGACTTGATACCGCCTTCGAAGGCATCGACCTGCTCGGGCTTGACGAAATAGACCTGGTTGGCGCTGCCATAGGCAAGACCGTTGAAGGTCCCCGAGCGGTAGCCGCGGCTGTAGCTGGCATAGACCATCACGTCGTCGACGGGCTTCCAGTCGACGATCGCGCGCCCGGTGACGCGTCCAGCCGAACCCTGGTTCCTGAGGCCGCCCGGAAGCGGGATCCCGAGACCCTGGAAGGAGGGGATGACGACATTGCCCGCCTCATCCTGCACATCCTGCAGGAAGTAGGGCGCGAAGCCCCCCCCCTGCTGGAAATCGGAGACGGTGATCAGGCGCGCCGTGCCGGTATCGTCAAAATAGGTGGTGACGCCATCAAGGAAGCGGTTCTTGTCTTTCGTGTAGCGCAGGCCCGCGGTGAACTTGAGTGCGGGCGTGATCTCGTAGCTCGCTTCGCCATAGGCGGCATAGGAGGTGCGCTTCTGGACGAAATGCTGGGTCGCATAGATGCCGGTCGGGAGCGAGCCCGCCGACAGGGCCGTGCCGTTGAATGCGCCGCCCGGGTTGAAATAGCTCGCCGGGAGGCCAACCGCGGCGCGCACATCACGCAGGAAGTTGAAGAAGTCGGGCGTGTTGTCGCCCGTTACCTTGTCCTTGCCGTAGAAGACGCCGACGATCGCCTTGAACGGACCGCCGTCGAAATCGAAGCGAACGTCCTGGTTGAACGCGCTGAACTTCGACCGGTAGCCGATCGCACAAAGGCGCAGCGGCGTGCCGTCACAATCGGTCTGTGACTGCGAGTAGAGGCCATCGTCATAACCGCTCACCGAGATCAGCTTGAGATTGTCGGTGAGTTCGATCCGCGCGTCGAACACGGCGCCGCGTGCCCGCGACGTCGCGATCCCGACCGAGTCGAGTTCGACTTCGTTGATCCCTAGACCGCGGCCCGACTGGCTGTAGCTCGTCGGGAGCAGACCCGCCGGCGCGAGCGCCGAAAAGAGCCCACCAAGGAGGAAGTTGGGATTGGTGTAGCTGATCACATCGCTGGTGCGCGACGAGCCGGTCGGGATCGGGCTCTCGGTGCCGCCTTCGGCTTCGGCCGCATAGACTTTGAGCTTGAGATCGACGGTATCGACGGGCTTCCAGCGCATCGACAGGCGAAGGCCGTAGCTCTTCGTTCCGCCCGGGCTGCGTCCGCTGTTGAAGTTGAGGCCCGATGCGCCGCCGCCGGCCGCGGTGCTCGGTCCTTCGGGGAGCCGGTTCTTGATGTAGGAATCGGCATCGACGTAAGTTGCCGCGAGGCGGAGGCCGAACTTGTCGGGCGAAGGCGTGACCTCGATCGCGCCTTCGAGGTTGATGCGATTAAAATTGCCGTAGCCGGCCGTGAAATAGCCTTCCTGGCCCTCGAGCTGCGGCGACTTGGTGATGAAGTTCACCGCGCCGCCCGTGGTGTTGCGGCCGTAAAGCGTGCCCTGCGGGCCGCGCACGACTTCGATCTGGTTGAGATCGTAAAGCTGCTGGCCGTGGCTCGACCGGAACGCCTGATAGACTTCGTCGACATAGACGCCAACCGGCGAGGCCGCGTTGGCGTTGAACTCGGTGCCGACGCCAACGCCGCGCACCGAGAAATTCGGCTGCTGCTGCCCGTAAGGCGACGACACCTGGAAGTTCGGCATCGTGTTGTTGAGATCGCTGGTTTCGAATACGCCCTTGTTCTGGAGCGCCTCGGACGAGATCGCCGACACGGCGACGGGGACGTCCTGCAGATTTTCGGATCGCTTGGTGGCGGTCACGATGATGTCGCTGAGACCGACCTGGTCCTGCGTACCGGTATCTTCCGCCGGCGCTTCCTGTGCGAAGGCGGGCGACGACAGGGTGGCGATCGCGACGGCGAGCATGCTCGCGGATATAGACGTCTTCATTAGAGCTCTCCCAGTTGCACGCGGACGGGGAGACCCGGTGCGATCATGTCCGCAATTTATTGCGTGACCTTGATACGCAAAATAATCTGTGCCACAAACATGTCAACCACTTTACGAGTTTTTCGAGAGAGATGCCGAATGTCGCTGTTATCCAAGCTTTTTGGAAAGGCTCCCGAGCGCTCGGTTGAGATCGAGTCGTCGGGGGACCGCTTTTCCGTACCTCCGGGTACCACGATTCTGGAACGCGCGCTCGCCGAGGGAATCGCCTATCCGCACGACTGTACCGTCGGCACTTGCGGGTCCTGCCGCACCCGTCTGATTTCGGGTAAAGTCGAAGCTATCACGCCCTTTGGATATACGCTGAGCCGCGAAGAACTCGAGGCGGGATATATCCTCGCCTGTCAGGCGCTTCCCAAGTCCGATCTCGTCCTCGATGTCGAGATCGGAAGCAGCGCCTACCAGGAAGCGGTGCGGCAGCCGGCGCGATTCGAGGGCGCGGACGACCTCACCCACGACATCAAGCGCGTTTCCATCAGAGTTGATAAACCGATACACTATAAGGCCGGGCAATATGCCAACATCCACTGGGGCGATGGATCGATCCATCGCTCCTACAGCTTCGCCGATGCCCCCGAGGCCGGGGGCACGAGCGAACCGCATTTTTTCATCCGTCACGTCCCCGGCGGGCAGTTTACCGATCGCCTGTTCGGCGGATCGCTTCCCGCCGAGCCGATCGAACTCGATGGCCCGCACGGCAATTTCTGGCTGCGCGAGGGCAAAGGACCGATCATCTGCATTGCCGGCGGCTCGGGGCTGGCCCCGCTTCTGAGCTTGCTGCAGGATGCCGCGAACCGGCGTGTCCGGCGCGACTGCATTCTCCTGTTCGGCGGCCGCGGCGAACGCGACCTCTATGCCGCCGAGGCGATCGCGGCGATCCGCAGCGCCTGGACGGCGAGCTTCGATTATTGGCCGGTCCTCTCCGAGGAGAATAACCCGCAATATCGCCCCGGCTTCGTGACAGCTTATGCCGCGCAGGCGCTCGAACGCCTTGGACCGGGCGCCCATGGCTATATGTGCGGTCCGCCGCCGATGATCGATGCCGGCATTCACGCGCTCACCGAGGCCGGCATCGGCCTTGCCGACATCCACTACGATAAATTTACAGACGCCAGCACAGGCGCATGATCACGGGAGAATGAGATGAGCCTCGATCGCAGCAGCTTTTTTATCGGCAATGAGTGGGTCCGCCCCGCAACCGACCGCAGCTTCAAGATCCACAATGCCTCGACCGGCGAACATGTCGCGACTGTCCCCGAAGGCAGCGAGGCCGATATCGACGCAGCCGTTGCAGCGGCGCGGCGCGCCTTCGATCATTCGCCGTGGCCAAAGCTCGCCCCGAGCGAGCGCGCCGAGGTGATGCTGCGCTTCATGGCGGCGCTCATCGAACGCGGCAGCGCGATCGCGGAGGCGGTCAGCCTTCAGAACGGCATGCCGGTCACGCTCGCCAACATGCTCGAGGCGCAATTTCCGGCGGGCGTCCTGCAATATTATGCGAGCCTCGCCGAGAGCCTGAGCTCGAGCGAGACGCGTCCGTCGCAAATGGGCCAGGAAACCCTCGTCGACCGCGCCCCGATCGGCGTCGTCGCGGCGGTCGTGCCCTGGAACTTCCCGGTCACCCTCGCCTTCAGCAAGATCGCGCCCGCGATGCTCACCGGCTGCACGCTGGTCATCAAGCCTTCGCCCGGCACCGTGCTCGATAGCTATCTCGTCGCCGAGGCGGCGCTCGCGGCGGGCGTTCCTGCGGGCGTCATCAATATCGTTGCCGCCGACCGCGAGGTCGGGGCCTATCTCGTCGCGCATCCCGGCGTCGACAAGGTCGCCTTCACCGGCTCGACCGGCGCCGGCCGCGCGATCGCAGCGCAATGCGGCCAGCTGCTCCGGCCGGTCACGCTCGAGCTCGGCGGCAAGTCGGCGGCGCTGCTGCTCGACGATGTCGATCTCGCCTCCTTCCTGCCCGCGATCCCGATGGTAAGCATGCTCAACAACGGACAGGCCTGCTATAATGGAACGCGCCTTCTCGTCCCCGCGGCGCGCTACGACGAGATCGTCGGCGCTGTCGCCGAGACGGTCTCATCCTTCACGGTCGGCGACGCGCTCGATCCCGCGACGCATGTCGGGCCGATGGCCTCGGCGACGCATCGCGACCGCGTCGAATCCTATATTGCGAAAGGGCGCGATGAAGCGCGGCTCGTCGCCGGCGGGCGGCGCCCGAAAGGGCATAACAGCGGCTGGTTCGTTGAACCGACGGTGTTCGCCGATGTCGATGAAAATGCGGTGATCGCGCAGGAAGAGATTTTCGGGCCGGTGCTGTCGATCATCCGATATACCGACGAGGCCGACGCGGTCCGCATCGCCAACGCCTCGCAATTCGGCCTCGGCGGCTCGGTCTGGAGCCGGGACCAGGCGCGCGGCATCGCGGTGGCGCGGCAAGTCGAGAGCGGCACGGTCGGCGTCAACGGCTATATGCCATCGCTCGGCTCGCCCTTCGGCGGGATCAAGGCGAGCGGGATGGGCAGCGAATTCGGACCCGAAGCTCTCGCCAGCTATCAGCGCACCAAGTCGATCTATGTGATGGGATAAGCGGTCGGGCGCCGCCAGGCGGCGCCCGCCACGCCCGATTTTCAGCCGGCCGCGCTCGCCTTCGCGAGATGGCGCTCACGCGCGACGAGATAGAGCGGGAACGCGAAGCAGGTCCCGACGAAGGACAAGGCGAAATAGAGCCAGCCCTTGCGCGCGCCGAGCCCGACACGCACCGCGTCGGGCACGACCCATATCATGAAGACGAGCCAGACCGCCAATATGTCGATTGTGAGAAACGCGGCGGCGCTGCCGCTCCGGTAGGCGTCGAGAAAGAAGGTCGGCAAGAGCAGCAGATTGCCCCCGTCCCGCGCCCATGCGATCCCGTGCCACCAGGCCGCGGCCGCCGAGGCGACCGCGATCAGGATGTAGAGTGCGTGCCGGGCCGCCATCAGCTCGCCGCCCAGGCGCCTGCCGGCTTCTCGTCGAACCAGTCGGGCCAGCCGGCAGCGCGGTTCTGTGCCTTGGCAAGTTCGCGTTCCTCGGGAGTTGCGAGCTCATTGTCCCAGCGTTTCAGCGCAGGTTTGATGACGACATTATGCCAGAGCGGCGGAATCAGCGCCGAGAAGAAGCAGACGAAGACGCTCGGCATCGGGATCCATTGCCGATCGGGGCGCAGTTCGTGGAAGGCCGCGAAGCTGTCGGTGTGGTGGTCGGCATGATTGGTGATTTCGAAGCCCATCACGCGCGACAAGGGCTTGAGATGGTTCCAGACGTGACGGCGCGAGATCGCGCCTCCAGGAATGCGGATGAGGCCGTAATGCTGGAAATAGTTGAAGCTTTCGACCCAGAAGCGCGCGCCGATCATGCCGCCGAGAACCACCGCGACGGCGGTCCAGCCGCCGATCAGGAAGACGAGGCTCTGCATGACGAGCTGCGCAAGCAGCGCTTTCCAGATACGGTGCCGGATCGACCAGCGGCCGTAGCCCTGCTTCTCGAGGCTATCGCTTTCCATCCGCCACGCGTCGCCCGTGCTCTGGATGACGGCATGGCCGGTAAACCCGTAGAGCGAGACGCCGCGGCGCGCGGTGTCGCCGTCATGCTCGGTCGCCACGTCGAGGTGATGCCCGGTGACATGCGCAATCTCGCGGGTGCAATCGAGATAGCAGACCTGCGAATAGGTACCGATGAAGCGGCGAAGCTTGCCGCGCTGGTGATAAAGTTCGTGCGAGGCGGGAACGAGCGGAACAACGCTCATCCAGGCGAGCGACAGGATTGCACCCGCATATTGCCAGGGCGTGATCGCCTCGGCCGAGCGGACCCAGTAGGCGGCCATGAAGTAGAGACCGACCGCGAGAATCGTCGCGAACCAGATCGGAAGGTCGGCCAGAAGGCCGCGTTTCATGGTACGCGGCCGCATGTCGTTGGGCAGGACCGAATCGATCAAGCCGAGCAGGGGCAGCGATATGATGCCGATGAAAACCCAGTTTCCGCCAAGCGCAAAGCCCACATAAGCTGCGAGTTGCACGACCACGGGTACATAATAACGCAAATAATCCATTCGTCCTCTCCCAAGGCGATTTCATATTACGTATCATCCATACGCATAAAGGTAAAGCAACTTATCATTTATGCGAAAATTCGTTGCGGAAAATGCGGATCGCGGCCTATCGAGTGCGCATGAAGATGCGTGACCTCGAGAAACGGACCGGCGTTCACCGCGAGACCATCAGGGTTTTTTTCCGGCACGGGCTGCTGCCCGAGCCAGCGCGCCCGGCGACCAACGTCGCCGATTATGATGAAACGCATGTCCAGGCGGTCCTCGCGGTGCGAAAGCTGCAACGCGACGACGGCCTTACCCTGCCCCAGATCAAGGAAGCGCTCGGCGGACGGAATGGCGAGGGCCGCGTCGATGCCGCCGCGTTCCAGAACCTCGAGGCGCTGGTCGCCGCACGCGTCGGCTTCGACGGTGAAGTGCTGCTCGATACGCTGGCCGAGGAATGGCCAAATGCGGCGAAGGACGCGAAGGTCTTCGAGAAGCTCGGGATCGTCGACATCCGCAAAACGCCGAAAGGCCCGGCGCTCAGCATCATGGACAGCCGTATCGTCACGATCTGGCAACTCATGCGCGCCGAGGGCTATACCGAAGAGAATGGCTTTCCCCCGACCGTCGTCGATTTCTACGCCGCACCGGCGGACCTCGTGGCGCGCGCGGAATCGCAGCGCTTCATCGACGCGACCGAGGGCCGGATGAGCGATGCCGATGCGGCCGCCCTATTCCACGCCGGGATCCGGCACATGATCGACTTCTTCGGACTGCTGCGTATCAAACGGCTCATGAGCTACATTCACTTCGACGCGGCGTCGGGTCATGTCGATGCGGCGCGCCGCGACGCGAACGGTCCCCCGAGATAGGCAGGATAGCCAAGCTCGGCGACCACCGCATAATCGGCAAGCCTCTGCTCATCGGTGCCAAGGTTTTCCGCCCAGATGCCCACCGCTTCGCCGGCTTCGGCCCGGACTGCCGGGTCGCTCCATCCGCCTGCCAGCGGACGTAGCGCGGCGACGACATCGCCAACGAACGCCGGCAGGCTCTCCTTGCGAACGTGCCGGTCATAATCGGTTTTACCCAGGAACAGGGTCTGGATCATATTGCGCGGCTCGGGCCTCTGGATGAGGTGCGCGAAGATCGCCATCTCGCTGCGGATCGCGCCGTCGAACGCCTGCGGCAGCCCGAACTCGATGCAGTCGAGGATCGCGATCGGCGCGGGATAGAAACCGCCGGTTTCCACCATCATCTTCGCGCGCACCGGGTCGATCCGCGCCGACACCGAAGCCGGACCGGGGTCGAGCCAATCGTCCAGGTCCCAAGGCTGCGCGGCGACGGGCACCGACAACAGCCACGCCTCGGCGGCGGCAATTTCCTCGCCGGCCGGAACGACCGCATGGACAAGTCCGGCATCGAGCGCGGCCTGGCCCGCGAGCCGGCCGCCCTCGAGCAGGATCGGGAGCGCGGCCTCGACACCGACAAGGCGCGGCAAGCGCTGCGTACCGCCGGCACCCGGCAGCAGACCGACGAGCGACTCAGGCAAGCCGAGCGCGGCCTTCGGGCTGTCGGCGAGAACACGATAATGGGTCGCAAGCGTCAGCTCGCAGCCACCCCCGAGCGCAAGGCCGGCAATCGCCGAAGCGACCGGCTTTCCTGCCGTCTCGAGCGCGCGGAGCGCAGCGCTGAGCGGAAAGAAATGGTCGAAAGCGATATGGAAGCGGTCGCGCGCGGGCGCGGCGACGATCATGTCGTAAGCGACGCCGAGTTCGGTGAGATCGGCCCCCGCGCAAAAGGCATTGTCCTTTCCCGAGCGGATAAGGACGCCAACGACGTCGCTCGTCCCCAGCCAGCCGGCGAAGGCCTTGAGCTCGTGGATCGCGGCGTTGGAGAAGACATTCATCGTCCTTCCGGGCGCATCGAAGACAAGATGGACGAGGCCACTGTCCTGAAACTCGAGGCGGAACTGCTCCATGGCGGGCGGCTGGGTCGTCATCCTGTTTCCTTCGATCATCGGGCGGACGCGAGCGGCCCCTTGCGGACCTTGCCGGCGTCGTCGCGAACGGGCTGTATTTGGGTGTCGAGGCTGCGCGGGTGCTTCTCGCGCGCGAGCCAAGGGTTCAGAAACTGTGAGAGGTCGGCGAGATTTAATATCCCCTCCCCGGCCTCTACGACGGCGTGCATTGCCTGCCCGAGATCGGGATGCGGCCGCCCGACGACCGCGCAGGAGCGGACCGCCGGGTGGCGCAGGATCGCGGCTTCGACCTCGGCGGGCCAGATATTGACCCCGCCCGAGATGATGAGGTCGGTCCGCCGGTCGGCAAGATAGAGATAGCCGTCGGCGTCGAGCCGTCCGATATCGCCGACCGATTCCCAGCCGTCCTCGGTGGCGCGGCGTTCGGCGCCAATGTAGCGATAGGTCGACCCCGGGCCGCCGGGCGGCATGGCGAAGACTTCGCCGTCCTCGTCGGCTTCGCATTCGCGCCCGGCCTCATCGACGATCCTTATCCGTCCGCCGCCGATCGGCCGGCCGACCGAACCCGGGCGTTCGAGCCATTCGCGCCCGCCGATCCAGCACCGCACGAGCCCCTCGGTCGCGCCATAGACCTCCCAGATATGATCGCGCCCGCACCAGTCGATCCACGCCTGCTTGAGCCAGGGGGCCATCGGCGCCGCGGTGTGGACGACCATCGCCCAGCGCGAGAGATCGTGACAGGCGCGCGCGGCCGGGGTGAGCGCCATGATCCGGTGCATCATCGTCGGCACCATCAAAGACCAGGTCGCGCCCTCGTCGTCGATGAGCCCGAGCGCCATCATCGCGTCGAACTTGTCCATCGTGACGATCGCCGAGCCCTTCCACAGGGCGAAGATCGCGGCGCTGAACGGCGCATTATGATAGAGCGGACCCGGAACCAATATGCAGCTGTCCGCCGGAATGCCGATAAAGTCGATTCCCTCGGGAAAACCGGCGGCACGGCCGTCGATGATGACCTTGGGGATTCCGGTGCTCCCGCCGCTCGTACAGGCCTTCCACGACGCGGCAATATGGCCGGTCGGCGCGCCGCACGGCGCATCGTCGGCGGGACCTTCGCCCGGCGCGATGCCGAGGCGCGGCTGCATGACCGCGATCACCGCGTCCCGTTCATGCGCGGTAATCTTCCAGGAAATCGGTGCCGGGGTTGCCCCGGCGCGGTAGATGCCGAAAGCCAGCGCGATAAAGTCGGGACCATTGGGCAGTGCGAATGCGACAAGATCGTCGGCGGTCACGCCGCGCCCGGTCAGCCAGGCGCACCACTGCGCCGAGCGACGGTCGAGATCGCCCCACGTCCAGCGCGCAGCCCCGTGCACGATCGCGAGGCGATCGGGCGGAAAGGTTGCGGGGACGTCGGCGAGGGCGCGCATCGTCAGAAGCCGACCTTGTCGCCGCCCTTGAGCGCGAGAATTTCGCGCGCTTCGTCGGGTGTCGCGGCCTCGAGGCCGAGCCCCTCGATGATCTGGCGCACCCGCGTTACCTGCGCCGCGTTGCTCGGGGCGAGGACGCCCTTGTCGAGCCAGAGATTGTCCTCAAGACCGACACGGACATGTCCGCCCATCGCGGCCGCCTGCGCCGCGACCTTCATTTGCGAGGCGCCGGCACCGAGCACCGACCAGCGATAATTGTCGCCGAACAGCCGGTCGGCGGTGCGCTTCATGTGCAGCACCTCTTCGGGGTGCGGGCCGATACCGCCAAGGAGCCCGAAGCAGGTCTGGATGAACAGCGGCGCCTGCACGAGGCCCTCGGTCCAGAAATAATGGAGATTGTGGAGGTGGCTCGTGTCGTAGCATTCGAACTCGTAGCGCGCGCCGGTTGCGTTCAGCGTCTCGAGTGCGTAACGGATGTCCTTGAAACTGTTACGAAAGACGAGATCGTGGCTGCCCTCGAGCATGGCGGGCTCCCACTCATGCTTGAACTCCTTGTAACGCTTCAGCATCGGGAACAGCCCGAAGTTCATCGACCCCATGTTGAGGCTCGCGACTTCGGGCTTCCAGACCGCGGCGGGCTGCACGCGCTCTTCGACCGGCATATAGGGCGAGCCTCCGGTCGTCAGGTTCACCACGACGTTCGACGATTGCTTGATGACGCGCAGGAAGGGTTCGAAAGCCTCGGGGCTCTGGTCGGGCCGCCCGTCTTCGGGATTGCGCGCATGGAGATGGACGATCGCGGCGCCCGCTTCGGCGGCGCCGAGCGCGCTTTCGGCAATTTCTTCGGCCGTCACCGGCAAATGCGGCGACATCGACGGGGTGTGGATCGATCCGGTGATCGCGCAGCTGATGATGATCTTGCTCATATCTCGTCCTTTTCAAAGTTTCGCCGCATAGGCGCGCCAGCCGGCGGTCAGCGCCTCGCGGTGCTGCGGGGCGGCGATGGCGACGAGCGCTTCGGCGCGCTCGTCGTAGGAAAGCCCCCGGATATCGGCAGCGCCGAACTCGGTGGCGATGATGTCGCTGTCCATACGGCCGAGCGTCACCGGCCCCGCCGAGGCGCCGGGAAGCGCGATGCGGCTGATGGCTCCTCCATCGGCGGCGGCCGGCAGCGCGATCACGCGAAGCCCCCCGCCCTGCCGCGCGCCCGCCGTGAAATCTGGCGCGCCGCCGGGTCCTGATATCAGCCCGCGCGGCCCGAATTCCGAAAAGACCTGGCCGAGAAGATCGACCTCAAGCGCCGAATTGATCGCGACGAAATTGGCTATGCCCGCGATGATCGCGCGGTCGTGCGTGACCGCGGCGGGAAGAAAGGCAAATTCCGGCCCTTCGATCGCGCGGTAGAGCCGGCGCGAGCCGATCGCGACGCCCGCGGTGACCGCCTGCCCCGTTGCCAGCGCTCCCGCTTCGAGAAGATCGACAACCTCGTCGCCGACAAGTCCGCTATGGACACGCAGGTTCCGCCGGCCGGTGAGCGCGCGCAATATGGCGCCCGGCACCTTGCCGACCCCGGTCTGAAGCGTGGCGCCATCGGTGATCCAGGGTGCGACATGGCCAGCAATCGCCTCGGCGATGGGATCGGCCGTGCCATCGGGTTCGCCGTCGAATCCCGCCGCCTGCTCGACATAGGCGGTGAGCGCGCTGAAAGGGATGCCGCTGTCGCCGCGCGTTCGCGGCATCGCGGGATTGATGTGCGCGATCCGGATCGGGATTTGCGGCCAGAGTTCGGCTGCGAAATCGACCGCGGGCCCGAAGCTGCAGACGCCCTCGCCGTCGGGCGGCGTCACCATGCAGATCAGCGCGTCGATCTGGATATTACGGAGCCGACGGCGGATGTCGCTGTAGCAAAGCGGTAGCTGTTCAACGCGCCCGCCCAGATCCTTCTTGAGCGGTGGGGTCACGAAGAAGGTCTCGACGCGCGCCGCAGCGCTCGCAAGATAGCTATGGCGATTAAGCCCCGGCACGAAGATGCCGGTGAAGGTCATCGCGCCGATCGCCTCGCCCGCTGCCATCACGGCCTCGGCGAGAAGCACAGATTCGCCCGAGGCTCCCGTCACCAGCACGCGCCCGCCGGCCGGCAACAGCTCGGCAATGTCGGCGGGATCGAAGGGAACGGGAGCCATGACGGTCGCTTGCCCGCGCCTACTTCACATATTTGTGAAAATCGGGCATCCGCTTTTCCTGGAAGGCGCGCATGCCTTCCTTCGATTCCTCGGTGTCATAGAACAGCTTGACCGCGTTCAGGCCAAACTGGCTAATGCCGCGGATATTATCGCTGTCGGCGTTGAAGCTGCGCTTGGCGAGCGCCAATGCGGTAGGCGAGCGCTGCGCGATGATGTCGGTCCATTCGTTGACGGCGGCGTCGAGCTCGTCGGCGGGCACGACCCTGTTGACGAGACCCATTTCGAGCGCCTCCTGCCCGCTATACTGGAGGTTCAGATACCAGATTTCACGAGCCTTCTTGTCGCCGACATGCCGCGCGAGGAAGGCCGTGCCCCAGCCCGCGTCGACCGAACCGACTTTGGGACCGACCTGGCCGAGCTTCGCGGTGTCGGCCATGATCGACAGGTCGCACAGCGTCGCGAAGACATGGCCGCCGCCAATTGCGAAGCCGTTAATGCGGGCGATGACCGGCTTGGGAATGTCACGGATGATCGACTGCAGTTCGTCGATCGGCAGACCGACGATGCCGCGACCATCATATTGGCCGTCCTTCGCACTCTGGTCGCCGCCGGTACAAAAGGCCTTGTCGCCGGCCCCCGTCAGCACCACCGACGAGACGCCCTTGTCGTCTGCCGCGAGCTTGAACGAGGCGATGAGTTCCTCGATCGTCTGGGCGCGGAACGCATTGTAGAGCTTCGGCCGGTTGATGATGATCCAGGCAGCGCGGCCGCGGACCTCGTAAATCACGTCTTCGAAAGTGGTGGGGTCGATCATCTTGTCTCTCCTGAAGGTTCGGGTTTGCGGTAAATTGCCGATGCGCGTCCGATCCTGCGTCCCTCGATAGTGAGCAGCGACTGGACGAACAGCATCGTGCGGGTCTGGTTCACGAGCTCGACCTGCGCCTCGACGAGCGCGCCGGACGGCGCGGGCGCGAAATAGTCGACACTGAGCGTGATCGTAGGCGTATGCGCCGCGCCGGACTCGCAGCCCGGCCAGACGGCGACGATCATCGCATCCGAAAAGGTCGCGAGCGCCCCGCCATGGCAGGTGTCGACGGGGTTGAGATGCTGCTCGCCGACGCGAAAGGCCATGCGCTGGCTGGAGCGGTCGATAAAGACCGGTCCGAACCTTGCGCTATACCCCTTGCCTAGATCGACGAGCGCATAGCCGGGAGGCGGCGCTTCGGACATGAACTGATCAGATCATGTTCATGCCACCGGCGACCGAGAAGGTCTGGCCGGTGATGAAGCTCGCGTCGTCGGAGGCGAGAAAGGCGACGATACCCGCATAATCCTCGGGCTCGCCCATACGCTTCAGCGGAATGCCGCGGACCATCGCGTCCTTCCACTTCACCGCCTGTTCGCCCTCGCCGAGCACGCTCGCCATCATCGGTGTGTTGGTCGGTCCCGGGCAGACTACGTTGAGCAGCACCCCCTTGGAGGCGAGTTCACGCGCAACAGACTTGGTAAAGCTGATCAGGCCGCCCTTGCAGGCGGAGTAAACCGCTTCGTTGCTGGTGCCGACGCGCGCCGCGTCCGAGGCGATATTGATGATCCGGCCGCCGCCGCGCGCGACCATGCGCGGCGCGACCGCAGCATGGGTGAACAGCGGACCGTAAAGGTTGATCGCGATGATCTTGTCCCAGAGCGTCTTGTCGGTCGCGAGGAAGGGCGACGGCTTGTCCCAGCCGGCGTTGTTGACCAGCGCCCATATGGGGCCAAGATCGGCCTCGACCGCCTCGACCGCGGCGTTCACCGCGTCCTGGTCGCTGACATCAAGCGCGTAGGTCTTGATGACCGCACCTTCGCCCGCGATGCCGGCGGTTTCCTCGCCGGCTTCCGCCTTGAGATCGAAGATTGCGACCTTGCAGCCTTCGGCTGCGAGACGGAGCGAAAGCGCCCTGCCAATACCCTGACCGCCGCCTGTGACGATCGCTACCTTGTCCTGCAAACCCAACACCATATCTCTCCTGATTGCTATGTCATAAATTCGGGATCGGGGCCCAGCGTCTCGGCCTCGCTTCCGGCGAGTTCGAGGAGCGTCTCCTTGATGGTCAGAAGCGTCGCGGCGGCCTGGTTCAGCGCATCCTCCGACACATTTTCGAGAATCTGGAGCTCGATCTGCTCCACATTCTCGCGGATGGTGATCACCATCTTGCTGCCCGCGCGGGTCAGATAGACGCGGCGCGCGCGGCCATCGCTGGCGTCGGCTCGGCGTTCGACGAAGCCCGCCGCTTCCATGCGGTCAAGCAGGCCGCCGATCGCGACCTTGGTGAGGTCGAGGTCCGCGGCGAGCGCGGTCTGGGTCATCCCGTCGCGGCGCGACAAAAAGGCGAGTACCCACCATTGCGAGCGGGTGATGCCGAGCGGCTTGAGGGCGCGGTCCACCACGACGCGGCGCAGGCGCGACACGTCGTGAATGAGAAAGCCAAAGCGAAGTCCGGTGTTGAGGTCTTTGGTCACAGCAGATCCTTGGTGTTGGTTTGCACCGCCACCGCTAGCCCCGATTGATAGATTTTCAAAAGGAACTGTTTCGGAATCTTTTGGACCGCGTGCCATAATCCGGTCAGCCCCGGTTCTTCTGGAGCTTGCCCTTGAACATCTCGCGCGCGATGATCGTCTTCATGATCTCGATCGAGCCTCCCGCGATCTTGACGATGCGTGCATCGGCATAAGCCCGGCAGATCGGATATTCCCACATATAGCCCCAACCGCCGAACAGCTGGAGACACTTGTCCGCCGTCTCGCAATGAAGCTCGGAGGTCACCATCTTCGCCATCGCGGCGTCGACGGGATCGAGTTCGCCTTTCATGAACAGGTCGATGCATTTGTCGGTGAAGACACGCGCCATCACCGAACGGGCCTTGAGGTCGGCGAGAACGAACTGTGTGTTCTGGAAATCGCCGATCGACTGACCGAACGCCTGACGCTCGGCGGTATAATCGACGGTCCATTCGAGCATCACCTCGGTGACCGTCGCCGAGCGGATCGCCTGTGCAAGGCGCTCCTGCGGCAGCTTGGTCATCATGAGCTTGAAGCCTTCGCCCTCGCCGCCGAGCATCGCGCCCTCGGGAATGCGCATATTGTCGAAAAAGAGCTCGGACGTGTCCTGCGCCTTCATGCCGAGCTTTTCTAGATTCTGGCCGCGGTTGAACCCGGGCGTCGCCGCATCGACGAGGAACAGCGTCACGCCATGTGCGCCGGCCTGGCTGTCGGTCTTGGTCGCAAGCACGATCACGTCGCAAAGCTGGCCGTTCGAGATGAAGACCTTTTGCCCGTTGATCACGAACTCATCGCC
The DNA here is from genome assembly GCF_050916055.1 of Sphingopyxis sp. GTDB lineage: Bacteria > Pseudomonadota > Alphaproteobacteria > Sphingomonadales > Sphingomonadaceae > Sphingopyxis. Next base: position 335,378 of record NZ_CP051527.1, on the reverse strand, counting down.
ATCGCGCACTGCCTGCGTGCGCACGGCCTTCAAATCACTGCCCGCATGGGGCTCGGTCATACCGAGCGAGCCGATCGCCTCGCCCTTGACCATCTTCGGCAGCCAGCGGCGCTTCTGCTCCTCCGACCCGAAGGACAGGATATAGGTGGCGACGAGATCGGTGTGGATGAGGAAACCGGGACCGCTCGCCCCGACACGCCACAATTCTTCATAGACGACGGCGTCGAAGAGATAGTCCAGGCCTAGCCCGCCATATTCCTCGGGCACGGTGCAACAGAGCATGCCGGCCTCGCCCGCCTTCAGCCAGAGCTCGCGCGGGACAATGCCTTCCTTTTCCCACCGGTCATGGTGGGGGACGATTTCCTTCTCCACGAACTTGCGGACGGACTCGCGCCACATGTCATGCTCTTCGCTAAAGATATTGCGTTCAATCATCGGCCAGGCCCCTTTTTTCTCTGTTCATCAGCCTGCCCGATTGGCCTTGTCGCGCTGCGTCGACTGCTCGATCGCCTCGCGTGCGGTCTGCCACTGCGCGTCGGTCATGCCGGTCAGGTCGGCGAAGGTGCCGGGGCCCGCGAGATGCTGACCGCCATCGATCGCGATCGTTTGTCCGGTGAGATAGTCGCAGCCGTCGGAGAACAGGAAGGTGATCAAATTCTGGAGTTCGGGCATCGCCCCGTAGCGCCGGAGCGGCACCGTCTCCTCGCTCGTCGCCGACGATTTCGCATCGGGGATCGGATTGAGCTTCTCCCAGGCGCTTTCGGTCGGAAAGGGGCCCGGCGCCGTCGCGTTGAGGCGGATGCCATAGGGCCCCCATTCGACCGCGAGCGACATCGTCATCGCGTGAAGCGCGGTCTTCGCCATCGCGGAGGGGACGACGAAGGCCGAACCGGTCCACACCCAGGTGACGAGGTTGCTGACCACCGACCCCTTGATGCCTTCGTCGATCCAGCGCTTGCCGAGTGCGAGCGTCACATGGAAACTTCCGTCCATCACCGTCGAGGTGATGGCGCGAAATCCGCGCGGGCTCAGCCCCTTGGTCGGCGCAATGAAGTTGGCGGCGGCATTGTTGAGGAGGCTGGTGACCGGTCCGACCTTCCACATCGCCTCGACCATCGCGTCGACCTGATCGGCGTCGCGGATGTCACAAGTATGCCAATGTACCTTTCCGGGGTTCTCCAGCGCTATCTCGGCGGCGGCGGCCTCGAGGACGTTGGCGCGGCGGCCGCAGATATGTACGGTCGCCCCCTTGGCGGCCAGCGCCTTGGAGATTTCCAAGCCCAGCCCCGATCCGCCGCCCGTCACGAGAATCGATTTGCCCGCGAGCACGTCGGACCGGAATATATCCATGGTGAGCCTCTTCCCCGTCTTCAATTCTGGATAGCGACCTAGCGTCGCCCTAATTTCGTAAGTCAGTTTACAACTTCAAAAATTGCTGTCAAGGATGGTTGCAGGAAACAACTGAACATTGGCGGGAGGTAGCAAGAGGTGACCCATCAACCGGGGTCGATTGTGGCTGTCGGCGGATATTTGCCGCTGCTGCGCCTGGACCGGGCGCAGGCTGCCAGATCGCTGAAACATTTTGGACTCGGCGGACGCCAGGCAGGCTATCGCGCCGTCGCCGGCTGGGACGAGGATGCCTTCACGCTCGCCGCCGAGGCGAGTCGGCTGCTCACCGAGTCGCCGCCTGCGCGCATCTGCTTCGCATCGACCTCGGCGCCCTTCATCGACCGGGCGCATTCGAGCCTGCTCGTCGACGCGCTGGCGCTGCCGCGCACGACGCGAACGCTCGATGTCGCCGGAAGCCGGCGCTGCGCAGTCGCAGCACTGCTCGACACGCTGCTCGGCGCCGACGACAGCCTGATCGCGGCGGGCGAGCGGCGGCCGGCCAAGCCCGGAAGCCTCGCCCATCTGGCTTATGGTGACGGCGGCAGCGCGGTGCGCACCGGCGCCGATGGCGCTGCGAAGCTCGTCGGCTGGGCATCGCAGGCGCACGACCTGCTCGACAGCTATGCCTCGCGCGGCCACGAAACCGCTTATCCGAGCGAAGAGCGCTTCGTGCGCGACGTCGCGAGCAGTGCGATCATCGCCCCGTCAATCAACGATGCCTGCGCGAAGGCCGGGATCGCCGCCGGCGATATCAAATGGGCGGCGGTCCATGAGCCGCTCTCGGGCATGTGGAAGGATATCGCGCGCCGGACGGGTATCACCGCACCTAACCTCGCCGCGACGCTCGCCGAGCAGGCGGGCGATCTCGGCGCCGCGCATGCCCTGTTCGCGCTCGGCCTCGCCTTCGACGCCGCGCGTCCGGGCGACCATGTCCTCCTTACGGGCTTCGGCAGCGGCTGCGACGCCCTCATTTTCCGCGTCGACGCCAAGGTGCCCGGCGCGAGTTCCGTCCGGGCGGCGCTCGGCGCGGGCGAAGCGCTGACCGACTATGTCCGGTTCCTGTCGCTCAGCGGCGGCGTCGACCTCGATTTCGGAGTCCGCTCCGAATTCGAACAAAAGGCGCAGGCGACCGTCGTCGAACGCTATGGCCGCGACACGCTTGGCTTCATCGGCGGCCGCGATGGGCAAGGCAATGTCCAGTTCCCCAAGACCCCGATCCCCGTGCGCCCCGGCGCCACGGGACGCGAGGCGCTGGAGGATGTGCGGTTGGCAGATCTGCCGGCAAAGGTCGCGTCGGTCACCGCCGACCGCCTCAATTACACGCCCGACCCGCCCTTCTGGTTCGGGCTGGTGCAGTTCGACAATGGCGCGCGCATCCTGATGGAACTCACCGACGCGAGCGGCACCGGTTTTGCCGTAGGCGATGCGCTCGGCATGCGGCTCAGGATCAAGTCGATCGACAAGAGGCGCGGCATGCGGACCTATTTCTGGAAAGGCGTGCCCGCAAAGCGGCCGCAGATGGAGGCCTGAGCGATGGCGACGGGTATCAAGGACAGGGTCGCGATCATCGGCATGGGCTGCTCGGTGTTCGGCGAGCGCTGGGATCGCGGCGCCGACGATCTGATGATCGAGGCCTTCGAGGAAGCGATCGGCGATGCCGGCATCGACCGGAGCCAGATCGAGGCCGCGTGGATGGGCAATGCGCTCGACGACATCAATGTCGGCAACAGCGCGCTCCCCCTCGCCCATGCTCTGCGTCTCCAGACCATCCCGGTCAGCCGCGTCGAGAATATGTGCGCGACAGGCACCGAGGCGCTGCGCGCCGCGGTCTATGCCGTCGCCTCAGGCGCGATCGATTTCGGACTCGCGCTCGGCGTCGAGAAGCTCAAAGACACCGGCTATGGCGGGCTGCCGCTCCGGACCAAGGGCCTCGCGAACGACCTGTGGATGCCTTATGGCTCGGCGCCGGGCACCTTCGCGCAGCTCGCGGGCGCCTATAGCGCGCGCCATTCGCTCGACGGCGGCGACCTCAAGCAGGCGATGGCGCATGTCAGCTGGAAGAGCCACCAGAATGGTGCGCTCCACGGCAAGGCGCATCTCAGAAAAGCGGTCGAGATGGAGACCATCCTGAAGGCGCCGATGATCGCCGATCCGCTTGGGCTGTTCGATTGCTGCGGCGTCTCCGATGGCGCGGCCTGTGCGATCGTTACGACACCCGAGATCGCGAAGAGCCTCGGTATCGCGAACCCCGTCACTGTTAAAGCGATCCAGCTCTCGGCGAGCAATGGCTGGGAGATGGGCTATGGCGAATGGGACGGCGCCTCGGTGCGCAACACTCAGGTCGCGGCGAAGCGCGCCTATGCCGAAGCCGGCATCACCGATCCGCGCGCCGAGCTATCGCTGACAGAGGTACATGACTGTTTTTCGGTCACCGAGCTCGTCACGATGGAGGATCTCGGCCTGTCGGATTCGGGCCGCGCGGTGTTCGACATTCTCGACGGCAAATATGACCGTGGCGGTGCGATCCCGTGCCAGACCGACGGCGGGCTCAAATGTTTCGGGCATCCGGTGGGCGCTTCGGGCCTCCGCATGGCCTACGAGGTCTATAATCAGCTGCGCGGCCGCGCCGGCGATCGGCAGCTCGCCCAAGTCGATTTCGGCCTGACGCACAATCTCGGCGGCGCGCCGTTCAACAGCGTCGCGGCGGTCTCGATCCTCGGCCGCCTCGACTAGGGAGAGACAAAATGGCAGGACTTTATTTCGAGCAGCTCAGCGTGGGCCAGATCTTCGATCACGAGATCCGGCGGACGGTGACCGACATGGACAATATCCTGTTCAGTTCGCTCACCTATAATCCGGCAGCGATCCATATCGATCATGCCTATGCCGCGACGACCGAGTTCGGCAAGCCGCTGATGAACTCGATCTTCACCCTGGGACTCGTGATCGGCCTCTCGGTGCAGGACACGACGCTCGGCACGACGATCGCCAATCTCGGCATGAGCGAGACGACCTTCCCGAAACCCGTCTTCGCGGGCGACACGATCCGCGCGCGCACGACGGTGATCGAGCTTCGCGACAGCAAGTCGCGCCCGACGCAGGGCATCGTCACCTTCGAGCATCTCGGCCTCAACCAGAAGGACGAGATCGTCTGCCGCACGCTGCGCGGCGCGCTGATGATGCGGGGCCCCGCGTGAGGCTTCGCTCGCTCCTCTTCGTACCCGGCGATAGCGAGAAGAAGTTCGCCAAGGCGCGCGGTATCGGCGCCGACGTTCTGATCCTCGATCTTGAGGATTCGGTCGCGCCGAGCATGAAGGAGGCCGCGCGCGCGCATGTCGCCGCTTTCCTCGATGACCAGGCCCCGCGCGACTGGTCCTTCTTCGTGCGCGTCAACCCGTTCGACACCGGCCTGACCTTCGACGATCTCGCGGCAGTGGTGAAGCCCGGGCTCGACGGCCTGCTCATCCCCAAGGCCAATGGCGCGGCCGATATCGAACGCATCGGCGCCGAACTCGACCGTCTCGAGGCGAAAGCCGGCATGATCGTCGGTACGGTCAAGATCGCCGTTGTCGCGACCGAGACGCCGCTCGCGATGTTCAATCTCGGCAGCTACACTCCGCCGCACCCGCGGCTCGTCGCGCTGACCTGGGGCGCCGAGGATCTCGCAGCCGCGATTGGTGCCACCGGTAACAAGGAAGAGGATGGGCACTGGACCGATCCCTATCGGCTCGCCCGCTCGCTCTGCCTCTACGCCTCCGCGTCGGCGGGCGTTGCGCCGGTCGACACGCTTTATGCCGATTTCCGCAACCCCGAAGGTTTGGAGGCCGATTGCCGCCGAGCCCGCCGCGACGGTTTCACCGGCCGCATCGCGATCCATCCCGACCAGGTCGCGATCATCAATCGCTGCTTCAGCCCCTCGGGCGAGGAGATCGCCGAGGCGCAGATGATCGTCGATGCCTTTGCTGCCAGCCCCGACGCCGGCACGCTCGGCATCGACGGCAAAATGTACGATATTCCCCATTTGAAGGCCGCGCGCCGCACCCTTGCCAGCGCCTGACCACGGAGAGAGGTTATGACCGCCACCCGCTCACTTCCGACCGAAGAGGATCTCGACGCGATCCGCGAGGGCGTTCGCGCCGTCTGCGCGCCGTTCGACGATGAATATTGGCTCGACCGCGACAATACAGGCGAATTCCCGAAGGATTTTCACCGCGCGATGGCCGACGGCGGCTGGCTCGGCATCACCATGCCCGAGGAATATGGCGGCTCGGGCCTCGGGGTCACCGAGGCGATGACGATGATGAACGAGGTCGCGGCGTGCGGCGGCGGTTTTGCAGCCGCCTCGACGATCCATATCAATCTCTTCGGTCCGCATCCGATCGTCGTGAAGGGCACGCCCGAGCAGAAGGCACGCTGGGTCCCCAGGCTCGTTGCCGGCGAGGACCAGTGCTGCTTCGGCTTCACCGAGCCCGACGCTGGGCTCAACACGACGCGGATCAAGACCTTCGCCGAGAAGGTGCCGGGCGGCTATCTTGTCAACGGGCAGAAGGTTTGGACCTCGACGGCGCAGGTCGCGAACAAGATCATGCTGCTCACGCGCACGACCAAGTTCGAGGATTGCGCCAAGCCAACCGACGGCATCACCATCTTCTACACCGACCTCGATCGCAGCAAGATCGACGTCCATCTCATCCCCAAGATGGGCCGCAAGGCGGTGGATTCGAACGCGATCTTCATCGACGGGCTGTTCATTCCCGAAGAGGACCGGATCGGCGAGGAAGGCAAGGGCTTCTCCTACATCCTCCACAGCCTCAATCCCGAGCGCGTGCTGATCGGCGCCGAGGCGATCGGCATCGGTCGCGACGCGCTGCGGCGCGCGACCCAATATGCCAAGGAGCGCATCGTGTTCGACCGGCCAATCGGCCAAAACCAGGGCATCCAGCATCCGCTCGCCGAAAAATGGATGTATCTGGAATCGGCGTGGCTGATGGTCGAGAAGGCTGCGCGGCTCTACGACAGCGGCCTTCCCTGCGGCGCCGAGGCGAACAGCGCCAAGTTCCTCGCGGCGCGTGCGTGCCATGATGCGGCCTGGCAGGCAGTCGCGACGCATGGCGGCTTCGGCTATGCCAAGGAATATCATGTCGAGCGGCTCTACCGCGAAAGCGCGCTGACCCGCCTCGCCCCGATCACCGAGCAGCTGATCATGAGCTTCATCGCCGAAAAGGTGCTCGATCTCCCCAAAAGCTATTGAGGACGTAACACATGGGAATGATGGACGGAAAAGCCGTGCTGGTGACCGGCGCGGGACGCGGCGTCGGCCGCGGCATCGCGCTCGAGATGGCGAAGGCCGGCGCCGCGGTGGTGGTCAACGATCTTGGCGTCTCGCTCACCGGCGAGGGGGGCGACGAAGGCTCGCCCGCCGAGCAGGTCGCGGCCGAGATCGTCGCGGCGGGCGGCAAGGCGGTCGCCAATCATGACAGCGTCGCCGACTGGGACGGCGCCTGCGCGATGGTGAAGGCCGCGGTCGACGGCTTCGGTCGCATCGATGCGGTGGTGAACAATGCCGGAAACCTTCGCGACGTCTATTTCCACAAAATGGGGCCCGACGATTTCGATGCGGTGATAGCTGTTCACCTCAAGGGCAGCTTCAACACGAGCCGCGCCGCCGCGCCCTTCTTCAAGGAGCAGGGCTCGGGCGCCTATGTCCATATGACCTCTACCAGCGGCCTCATCGGCAATTTCGGCCAGGCCAATTATGCGGCCGCCAAGCTCGGCATCGTCGGCCTATCCAAATCGATCGCGCTCGACATGCAGCGTTTCGGCGTGCGCTCGAACGCGATCGCGCCTTTTGCCTGGACGCGCATGATCGATTCGATCCCGACCGACACCCCCGAACAGCAAAAGCGCGTCGACGGGCTGAAGAAGCTCGACGCCGACAAGATCGCGCCCTTCGTGGTCGCGCTGGCGAGCGATGAAGGCGCCAAAGTATCCGGCCAGATCTTCGCGGTGCGCAACAACGAGATCTTCCTCTTTTCGCAGCCGCGCCCGATCCGCACCGCCCACACCGCCGAGGGCTGGACCCCCGAGACGATCGCCGATCGGGTGTTCGACCAGTTCGAGAATGATTTCTATCCGCTCCACCGGTCGGCCGACGTCTTCACCTGGGAACCGGTCTGAGCCATGGCGTTCCAGCCCGATCGCATCCTCGCGCATGATTTCGGCGAAGCGCGGCAAAGTTATGCGCCGCGCGATGCGATCCTCTACGCGCTCGGCCTGGGCCTCGGCCGCGACCCGCTCGACGAAAGCGACCTCGCGTTCCTCGACGAGACACGCCTCTCGGTTCTCCCGAGCTTCGCGGTCACTTTATGCTCGCCCGGCATGTGGATTCGCGATGCCGCCTTCGGCGTCGATTTCCGCCGCCTCGTCCACAGCGCGCAGGCCGCCGAGTATCACGCGCTGCTCCCGGCATCGGCAGACGTCGTCGGGAGCGCCAAGGTCATCAGCCTCACCGACCGCGGCGAGGGTCGCGGCGCAGTGCTCGAACTCGAGCGCCAGATCGCCGACGCGGCGGATGGCGGTCTCTACTGCACGCTCCGCCAGACGCTGTTGCTGCGCGGAAACGGCGGTTTTGGAGGCCCGACGCCTCCCGCCAGCACATCCGTTATCCCCGGGTCCGATCCCGAGACGCACGCCAGCGCCGCATTGTCGCCGCGCGCCGCGCTCATCTACCGCCTGTCAGGCGACTGGAACCCGCTTCATATCGACCCGGGCTTTGCCCGGTCGGCGGGCTTCGATCGCCCGATCATGCACGGCCTTGGCAGCTATGGCGTCGCAGGCGCGACCGTCTCGCGCGCACTCGAACGCAATCCCGCCGACATGAGCGCCCTCTCCTGCCGATTCTCGGGAATCGTCCTGCCCGGCGACACCCTCGCTTTCAGCATCTGGCCGGACCCAGATGGCGCCGCCTTCCAGGCCCATGTCGGCGATCGCCTCGTCCTCGATGAAGGCCGGATCGCCTGGCGGAGCGGCGAATGACCGATCCCACCCTCGCCGCCCGGCTAAAGGCCGGCCTCCGCCTTCCGGTCATGGCGGGGCCGATGTTCATCGCCTCGACGGCGGAGCTTGTCATCGCGCAGTGTCAGGCGGGGATCATCGGCGCGATGCCTGCGCTCAACCCGCGGAGCACCGAGGCGCTCGACAAGGATCTGTCGCGGATCGCAGCAAGCGTCGGATCGCTGCCCTGGTGCGTCAATCTCGTCGCGCACAAGAGCAACGAACGACTTGCCCCCGATCTCGAGGTCGTCCTCAAGCACAAGGTTCCGGTCGTCGTGCTGGCGCTCGCGGCCGACCCCGGCCTGGTGCGTGAGCTGCAGGCGAACGGCAGCCTCGTCTTTCAGGATGTGGTCCGCAACCGGCACGCCCAGAAATGCGCCGAAATGGGGGTCGACGGGATCATCGCCGTCGCCGCTGGCGCCGGCGGCCATACCGGCGACCAGTCGCCCTTCGCGCTCGTCGGCGAGATACGCGAATGGTGGGACGGCCTGCTGCTGCTCGCGGGCTGCATCGCCAATGGCCGCGGCATCCTCGCGGCCGAAGCGATGGGCGCCGACTTCGCCTATATCGGCTCGCCCTTCCTCGCCTCGAGCGAGGCAAACACCCAGCCGGGATTCAAGACGATGCTCGTCGAGGGAAGCGCCAAGGATGTGCTCGTCACGAGTTGCTTTACCGGGGTGAAGGCAAGCTTCCTGCGCCCTTCGCTCATCGAGAATGGCCTCGATCCCGACAATCTGGTTCCCGCGACCAGCGGTGGCGCGATCAACATCAACGATGGCGGTGCGAACAGCAAGGCGTGGCGCGATATCTGGAGCGCAGGCCAGGGAATCGGCGCCGTGAAGGCTGCTGGACCTGCTGGAGAGTGGATCGACTGGCTCGCAGCCGACTATGCGGCCGCGCGCAGCGCTATGGGGCTTGTCCAATGAACCGTCAGTGCCTTCTCGTCTGCCGTCCGACCGGCATCGCCCAGGCGAAGAATTTCGAGATCGTCGAAGCGCCGCACCAGCCGCTTGGCGACGGCGAGATCCGGGTTCGAAATCAATATCTGTCGGTCGAGCCTGCGATGCGCGGATGGATCGCCGACAAGGGCAATTATGCCGAGCCCGTCGCGATCGGCTCGGTGATGCGCGCGCTCACCGCCGGGATCGTGACCGAGACGCGCCACCCGGACTATGCGACTGGCGACGCGGTGACGGGCTGGTTCGGCTGGCAGGAAGAGGCCGTCGCGGTCGGCGCGGCAGTCGTGCGCAAGATCTCCGAGACCGACCTTCCGCTGTCGCTGAGCCTCGGCATATTGGGGATCAACGGCGTCACCGCGCATCTCGCCCTCACCGGCATCGGCGAGCCGAAGCCCGGCGAAACCCTGCTCGTTTCAACCGCGGCGGGCGCAGTCGGGTCGGCGGTCGGCCAGATCGGCAAGCTGCTTGGATGCCGCACGGTCGGCATTGCGGGCGGCCCCGACAAGGTCCGGCTGTGCCTCGATCGTTTCGGCTATGATGCCGCGATCGACTATAAAGCGGGAGACCTGCGCGCTGCGCTCGGCCGGGCCTGTCCAGAGGACATCGACATATTTTTCGACAACACCGCGGGAGCGATCAGCGACGCGGTGATGGCGCATCTCGCGCTTCGCGCCCGGGTCGTCGTCTGCGGCACTGCCGCCATCGAACAATGGGATCCCTGGCCCCAGGGTCCGCGCGTCGAACGGCACCTCCTCGTCAAACGCGCGCGCATGCAGGGGTTCGTGATCTTCGATCATATGGACCACTATGAAGCCAGCGTCGCGCAGCTAGCCGAGTGGGTGCGCAGCGGCAAGCTCGCCTATGAAGAAGATATCCTCTCGGGTATCGAGGCATGCCCCGATGCGCTCGCCGGTCTTTATCGCGGTGAGAACAAGGGCAAGCGGATTATCCAGCTCTAAGAGAGGACGCGCGAGATGCTCGAAGGCCGTCACATCGTCATTCTCGGCGGAAGCTCGGGGATCGGCTTCGCCGTTGCCGAGGCGGCCATCGCTGCGGGCGCGACCGTTCGGATCGGATCGACGAACGCCGACAAGATCGAGGCCGCGGCGTTGCGGCTCGGGGCGAGCGCTAGCGGGGCGGTCGTCGATACGACAGACGAGGCGAGCCTCGAAGCCTTTTTCCGCGGCACAGGCCCGATCGACCATCTCGTCCATACCGCCGGGGACCGCCTCCCGCGCGGACTCGCGATCGGCCCCGATTTCGACCTCGCCGCCGCGCAGGTTGCCATGGGCGCACGCTTCTGGGGGCCGCTGCTCGCTGTGAAATATGCGCTTCCCCACCTCGCTCCTGCGGCCTCGATCACGCTCACCGCCGGGCTCTACGCGCACCGACCGGCGAAGGGTTCGACGATGTCGACCGCAGTCGCCGGCGCCGTCGAGCATCTCGCGCGTGGCCTCGCGGTCGATCTGGCACCGATCCGGGTGAATGCGGTTACGCCGGGCCTGATTGCCACAGAGATGTGGGCCAAGGTGCCAGAAGACGCACAAGCCGCCATGACCAAAGCGCAGCCGCTGCCTCGGATGGGCGCGGCGGCCGAAGCTGCCGAAGCCTATCTCTATTTCATGCGCGCAGGCTTTACGACCGGCCAGGTTGCTGTCGTCGACGGCGGCCGGCTTTTTGCCTGACGTTCAGTCGCGTGCACGGGCGCGAGCAAAGCCAGACGCGACGGCCCCCGCTCCGACATCGACATTGGCCGCGCGCGCGGCAGCATTTTCCATGCACAGCGCATCGGCCAGACTGGTCCTGAAACCTTCGGCGATGAGGCGCTTCATCTCCACGACGCCCCCCGGCTCATGTTCGGCAATCTGCTGCGCAAGCTCGAGCGCCGCCGGGAGGAGCTCATCGGCAGCGTAGACCCGGTTCGCCAGACCCCATGCCACCGCCTCGTCGGCCGGAAGTGGTCGGCCGGAAAGCGAGAGTTCGTTCGCGCGCGACAGGCCGACGGCGCGCGAAAGCCGCTGTGACAGCCCCCATCCCGGCGTGATGCCCACCCGAACATGGCTGTCGGTAAAGGACGCGCCTTCCGCGACGAGCAAAATGTCGAGCGCCAACGCGATCTCGAACCCGCCGGTAACCGCCAGTCCATTGATTGCGCCGATAATCGGCTTCGGAAAGGCCGTGATGGCATCGACCATATTTTCGCCCGCGACATTGTCCTCCACGCTGGCTCCGGAGGCAGCGATCTCTGCGAGATCGAGACCTGCCGAAAAGGCGCGACCCGCTCCGGTCAAGACAACGACGCGAACGTCATCGTCGTCGGAAACCAGCGACAATATAGCGAGGAATGCGCGGCGGACCGGGCTCGACAGCGCATTGAGCTTTTCGGGCCGGTTGAAGGTCAGCAGCGCGACGTGGCCAAGCCGTTCGACGAGCAGCGGGTCGTCGGTCATGCGACGCTCCTTTGCTGTCCTCCCCAATATGGCGCCCGCAAGTCCTTCTTCGAGACCTTGCCCGACGGCACCAGCGGGAAAGCTTCGACGAAATCGACGCTTTTGGGAACCTTGTAGCCAGCGAGCAGGCCGCGGCAGTGGGCAACCAGCCCCTCTTCATCGGCCGCATGTCCTTCGCGAACGATGACGATCGCCTTGACGCATTCGCCCCAGCGCGCATCGGGCACCCCGATGACCGCGACGCCGGCGACGGCGGGATGCGTCGACAGGACATTTTCGATCTCGGCCGAGTAGATATTCTCGCCGCCCGAGACGATCATGTCCTTCGCGCGGTCGACGATATAATAGAGCCCCTCCTCGTCACGCCGGGCTATGTCGCCCGACCGATACCATCCGTTCTCGATGACCTGTTGGGTCAAGTCCGGCTGGCGCCAATAGCCGGTCGTGATCGAGGGCTGACGGATGAGGAGCTCGCCTGGCTCGCCATCCGGCACCTCGATCCCTTCGCCATCGACGATGCGAAACTCGATCAGCGGCAAGGGGCGGCCGCAGCTCTTGAGCTTGTCCTCATGCTCGAGGTCGTGCTCGTCGGGCCTGAGAATGGACGTTGCGCCGCCCGCCTCGGTCGACCCGTAGAATTGCATGAATTCACCGGGCATTGTCGCGATCGCGCGCTTGATGAGGCCAAGGCTGATCGGCGAGCCCGCATAGAGTGTGAGCCGGATCGAGGAAAAATCAGTCTTGGCCGCGTCGGGATGGTCGAGCAGCATCTGGAGCATCGTCGGCGTCAGCGTCAGAAGCGTGGGCTTCATCCGGTCGATTGTGCCAAGCATCGCGGCGGGGTCGAACTGCCGAACGATGTCGATCGCGACACCATTGTAGAGGCACTGAAGCATGATTCCGATGTGGAGCAGGTGAAAATTGGGCAGGCCGTTGACGAAACTGTCCCCGGCCTCCCATTTGTAAGCCGGCTCGAGATGCTCCGACAGACGCATCATGTTGGTGCCGCCATGCGACAGCATCACGCCCTTCGCATTGCCCGTGGTGCCCGATGTATAGAGCTGGAATGCCGTGTCCTCGAGGTGCGGGCGCTCCGCGACAGGCTTGTCCGAACAGGCGGCGACGCGCTTTTCCAGCGTTTCGTGCTCGTCGATCCAGATCACCTGCGGCGGTGTGCTCAGATGGGCGCAGGCTGCCTCCCATAGGTCCGCCTGCTCGCGCTCGACGATGGCATGGCGCACTTCACTGTCGGCGATCTGCGCAGCAAGCTCGGCGGGCGCCAGGCGCCAGTTGAAGATGACCAGCCCGGCGCGGGTGCGCGCGCATCCGAACAGGGCGAAATAGAAGTCGAAGCTGTTCTTCCCCATGAAGCCGACCAGCTCGCCGGGGCGTGCGATGCCGTCCGAGAGATAATTGGCAACGCGCGCGCAGGCGCGGTCGAACTCGGTAAAGTCGACGATACGTGTGGCGGTGCGGAGTGCGGCACGGCTCGGGTCGTACCGTGCCCAATATTCGGGATATTGGCCAAGACTACGGATTTCCGGAAAGAGCCACATGTCACATCCCCTCGAATTCGGGCCGGCGCCGCTCGGTGAACGCCAGAATCGCGCCCGCGGCATCGCGTGTTCCCGAGCTTCGGCTGAGCGCCTGCGCTTCGAGTTCGAGCTGGGTTTCGAGCGGCTGGTCGAAGACCGAGAGCATCAGCCGGCGGATCTCGCCGAAGGCTTTGGTCGGCCCTGCGGCAAGTTGCCGTGCCACCTCTTCGGCGCGCGAACGGAAAGCGTCGTTCGAGTGCACCTCGTCGACCAGCCCGCAGGCGAGAGCGGCTTCGGCTCCAAGGCTCTCGTTGAGAAGCAGGAAGCGGCGGGCGCGCGCAGCGCCCATGCGGCGTGCGTACATGATGGACGATCCCGCATCGCAGGAGAAGCCGATGCCGGGATAGGCCGCAACGAACTTTGCATCCTCTGCCGCGATCAATATGTCCGCGCCGGCCACGAACGCCGACATGCCACCTGCACAAACGCCGTGCACCGCCGCGACGACAGGCGCGTCCATGCGCTGGAGCCGCGCAATGCCACTATGGAGGGTGGTGGTCCAACGTTTGATGTTCGCGGGCAATGAATCGAGATCGTCGACAAAGCTCGTGATATCGCCGCCATAGCCGAAGGCGTCGCCCAGGGCTGTTATCAACACGCAGCGGACCGCTGGATCGACCGACAACCGGGTCGCGGCCTCGCAGGTTTCCGCGCAGAATTGCTCGTCGATCGGGTTTCCCCGCACCGCATTGTTGAATTCGAGACGTGCCAACCCGTCTTCGACTTTAAGCGTCAAGCGCTCGAACGCCATGCCACTCTCCCATGACAACCCATTTTGTAAGTATGTTTACTAGATAGCGCCGCAGCGTCAAGCGGGGCGAACCTTGCAGTGGGATATTATGTCATCAATACACGCAAAAAGGGGGCCAGAAGGCGCCGCGTTGCCGACACCATCCGGCCCCCAAGTCCGCCGCCTGCTAGCCCTAGCAGGACGGCCGGAGGAGATCAGAAGCGATAACCGACCTTGAGGCCGTAGGTCCGCGGTTCGCCGGGAAAGTCGCTCAGCGTCGAGCCGAGCGCCAGAACCGTGCGGCGGTAATCTTTCTTCGTCACATTGGTCACATAGGCGGTGACACGGAAGTCGCCGATCTCATAGGCTGCGCGAAGGTCGAGCAGGCCATAGGACGGCTCCTTCGACAAGCTGACCGCGCCGCCATAGATGGCATCCGCCTCGCCCGGCTCATGGTAGAATTTGGCGAGCAAGGCATAGTCCGCGCGCAGCGTCAGGCCGCTGTCGTCGCCGGTCGGGATTCGCCATTCGCCGCCGACGTTGATGCTGTGCTTAGGGGCACGCACCAAGGGCCGGTCGGAAAAATTCGTCGCAGCCGTTGGCGGAACGCTCGCCGCGTTGGTAAAATAGGAATCATACTTTGCGTCGAGATAGCCATAGGTCACGCTGACGTCGAAATTGTCGCTCGGGCGCAGCATGAGCTCGACGTCGGCGCCGTAAATCTTCGACGCGGCGGCGTTGCTGATCAGGCTAGCGGCAGCACCGCCGCCAAGGTCGACGATGCGCGAGACCTGCAGATCTTTATAATCATAGTGGAATGCGGCGACGTTGAAACGGAGCCGGCGATCGAGCCACTCGGACTTGAAGCCGACTTCATAGGTCGTGATGTCCTCGGGCTGGAACAGGACATTCGCCTGCGCCGCCGAGAAGGGCACATATTGGAAGCCGCCGCTCTTGAAGCCGGTCGAGAAGCTCGCATAGATGCTGGCATCGGGGCTGAACTTGTATGTTGCGACGACGCGCGGGTCGAAACTCTCATAGGTTGCGCTGTTGTCGACCGAGAAGGGAGCCGCGACGAGCGGAACGCCCGGACGCGTGTTGAGCCCCTGCTGCACCGCGCGCTTTTCGTCGCGCGTGTAGCGGCCACCGAGCGTCACCTCGAATTTCTCGCCGAGATGGATCGTCGCCTGTCCGAACAGCGCATAGCTGTCGATCTCATAATCCGAGATCGCGGTGCTGACCTGCGGCCCGCCGCTGAGCAGCGCCACGACGCTGTCGTTGCCGAGGCGGAACTCGTCACGCCGCGCACTGCGATCGCGATAGTAGAAGGCCCCGATGATCCAGTCGAGGGCCCCGTCGAACGATGCGCCGCCGTTCGGATCCGACGTGATACGGATTTCCTGGGTGAATTGCTTCGAGCGCTCGTTGCTAAGCTGGTTGATCACATCGAGCGACGAACCTTCGAGATCGCGGCCGTCGGCGATGCGCAGCTTCTTCAATGCGCTAATCGACGTGATTGTCGCAAATCCGGCATCATATTCGACACGCCCGATATAGCTCTCGGTCTTGCGATCGAGATAGGGGTCGAACGACCAATAGCCGTCGTTGCCGCCGCTGTAGGCGATCGGCGTCCGGCCCGGGCGTCCAAGGAAGACCGCGAAGGGATTGGGTGGTGTGGTAACGCCAGCGAGCGAACGCGCCGGGCCGCTGCCGCGATTGAAGCCGGCAAAGGCCGCCTTATCGCCATCGCGCGAGAGTTCGGCGGTCAGATCGACGGTGAAAACGTCGGTTGGCGCAAATTTGAGGCGCGCGCGGCCGCCCCAATTGTCGATGCCCTGGAACTTGTTACCGTTGGTGAGGTTCGTCTGATAGCCATCGCGCTCGGCCTTCCAGCCGGCAACGCGGAACATCAGCTTGTCGCCCGCAATCGGACCGCCGACGGCACCAAACAGGCTGTAGCCATCGCGGTTGCTGATGCCCGCTTCCGCCTCGCCTGTGAAATGATCGGTGGGGCCTTTGGTAATCACGTTTATCGCACCGGCGATCGTGTTGCGGCCGTAGAGCGTGCCCTGCGGACCGCGCAAAACTTCGATGCGCTCGATATCGCGAAGCGAGCCGAACGAGCCCGAGGCGCGGCCAGCATAGACGTCGTCGATGAACACGCCGACCGAGCTTTCCGAGCCCGGATCGAAGGACCGGGTTCCGATACCGCGGATATAAAGCTGCGGGCGCGCTGCGCCGAAGCTGCCGAAATAGAAGGATGGTACGCGCGGCGCGAGGTTCTCAAGGCTCATGATTCCGAGCTTTTCGACCTGCTGGCCGCCAAATGCCGTGATCGCGACAGGAATGTCCTGAACGCGCTCTTCGCGCCGCTGCGCGGTGACCAGGATTTCGCCCGGATAGGTTTCGGCCTGCGCGGCAGGCGCTTCGGGCGCCGCTGTGTCCTGCGCCATGACGGCGTGCGGCGGCGCCAATATGGCCGCTCCCGACAAAAGGATTTTGAGTGTCGTCGCTTGCATTTTCAACCCTCCCAAGTTGGCCGCAGTCTGTCGCTGTCGGCACTGATTTTCAAATCTATGTAAACCGGTTTATGTTTTCTGTGTCAAGGAAATCCTTCCACATTGGAAGTATCCGCCACCGATTTGTAAATATGATCAAGAGCCGCAGGATCCTCGATTGTGGCCGGGACGGACACGGACTCGCCGTTGGCGATCGACCGGATTGTCGCCCGCAATGTCTTGCCCGATCTGGTCTTTGGAAGCGCCTTCACGACATGCACCGACTTGAAAGCGGCGACCGGCCCGAGCTCATCGCGTACGCGCGCTACCACCTCGCGTGACACATCGCGGTCCGGAGACATGACGCCGGCCTTGAGGACAATAAAGCCCACGGGAATCATTCCCTTGATCGCATCGTTAGCGCCGACGACCGCGCATTCGGCAACAGACGGATGCGCAGCGACGATCTGCTCGATCGCACCGGTCGACAGCCTGTGTCCCGCGACATTGATAATGTCGTCGATGCGGCTCATGACATGGACGAAGCCATCCTCGTCGATCATTCCGGCGTCACCGGTCGTGTAGAAGCCGCGATGCTGGCTGAGATAGGCGTCCTGGAAATGCGCGTGGCGCTGCCAGAGCGTTGGAAAGCAGCCCGGCGGCAGCGGAAGGCGAAGAACGATGTCGCCGATCTCGCCGACCGCGAGTTCCTTGTCCTCGTCATCGAGTATCGCGAAACTGTAGCCGGGAATGGGGCGCCCGGCGCTGCCATGCCGCGTGCGGGTGTCGCCAAGTCCGATGCAGGTGCCAAGCGCCGGCCAGCCGAGCTCGGTCTGCCACCAATGGTCGATGACCGGAAGGCCCAGCATCGCCTCGGCCCAGCCCAGCGTGTCGGGATCGGCGCGCTCGCCGGCAAGATAAAGCGCGCGAAGGCGGCCTATCCCCTTCTCGGCGAGGAGGCGGCCCTCGGGATCCTCGCGCTTTACCGCGCGGATCGCGGTCGGCGCGGTGAAGAAGACATCGACTTGGTGATCGCGAATGACGCGCCAGAAGGCGCCGGCATCGGGGGTTCCGACCGGCTTTCCTTCGTACATAACGCTCGTGCAGCCATGGATGAGCGGGCCGTAGACAATATAGCTGTGCCCGACGGCCCAGCCGATGTCGGATCCCGCCCAGAAGACTTCGTCGCGGCCGACACCGTAGATATTCGGCACCGACCAAGCCATTGCGACAGCGTGGCCGCCATTGTCGTGGACGACGCCCTTGGCGATGCCCGTCGTTCCCGACGTGTAGAGGATATAGAGCGGATGGTCGGAGGGCACCGCCACGCAATCCGCGAGTTCGGCGGATCCGCAGGCCTCGGTCCAGTCGAGATCGCGCCCTGCTTCGAGCGAAGCGGTGAGCTCAGGTCGCTGCAGGACCACCGTGCGCGCAACCTTATGCTCGGCCAGCCCGATCGCGGCATCGAGCAGCGGCTTGTAGGCGACGATCCGACCGGGTTCGAGGCCGCAGGAGGCGGTCAACACCAGCTTGGGCTCCGCGTCGTCGATCCGCTTCGCGAGCTCGTGCGATGCGAAGCCACCGAACACAACCGAATGGACCGCGCCGATCCGCGCGCAGGCCAGCATCGCGAACACCGCCTCGGGCACCATCGGCATGTAGATGATCACGCGGTCGCCGAGTTCGACGCCCTGCGCTCGGACCATGCCGGCCACGCGCGCGACTTCGCGCTGGAGCTCGGCATAGGTGTAACGCGTCACGCAGCCCGTCATCGCGCTGTCGTGGATCAGCGCGATGCGGTCGCCGCGACCGGCCGCGACATGGCGGTCGACGGCATTGTGGCAAGTGTTGAGGCGGCCGTCCGGAAACCAGGTCCAGATGCCGTCGGGCTGTGCGTCTCCGGCGCGCGTGGGCGCCTGCTCCCAATCGACTAGCCGGGCCGCCTGCATCCAGAAAGCCGCGGGATCGGCGACGCTCGCCGCATAGATCGAGGAATAGCTCATAGCATCTCTCCCGTGAGATACCGCCACATCCGCTCGACCACGCCGCCCGACCATATCTGCCGCGCATCGATTTCCTCGGGCGAAAGCCGTGCTGCTTCGACGTCGAGACCCATGGCGCGGACGCTCTGCTCGACGCGCGCCGCGTCTTCGAGAAACCAAGCGAGCGTCACCGCTTGCGGCAGGCCTTCGCCGACGACGACGGCGCCATTGCCGCGCATCACGAGTGCAGGCGCATCGCCGAGCAGGTCGGCGAGACCCGCGGCCGCGGCGTCGTCGCGGAGCAGGCGCGGATCGTTCCAGAGCGGAATCGACTTGAAATAGGCGCCAATGCCGTGCCGCGGGGCGGGCACGATACCGGCGGCCGAAAGCGCCATGACGGCGGGCGGCATGATACGGCAAATGCCGCCGACCTCGGGACGCCGGCGATAGATTTCGCGGTGAATGCGGACTTCGCCGAGGACGCCGTCCGGAAGCGCTCCGTCGAGCGGCACGGCCGTCCCGGGTTCGTCGGCGATACGCCCCATAGGAAGCGGCGCACAGACGAGGAAACTCGTCGCGTCGAGCCGCGCGCTGCAATGGCCGAAGGCATGGACGAGACCCGCCGAAGCAAGAGCCCGGGCGGCGAGCCGAACCTGTTCCTCGATGGCAGCCGGCACGGTCATTTGCCGGCGCGCAGCATATCGAGCGCGACATCGACGATCATGTCTTCCTGTCCGCCGACCATTTTGCGGCGGCCAAGTTCGACGAGGATCGCGCGTGTGTCGAGTCCATGATCGGCCGCGGCCTTCTCTGCGTGGCGCAGGAAGCTGGAGTAGACCCCGGCATAACCCAGGGTCAGCGTCTCGCGATCGACGCGCACCGGGCGGTCCTGCAGCGGCCGCACCAGATCCTCGGCGGCGTCCATCAGCGCGTAGAGGTCGCAGCCATGGTTCCAGCCGTGCACGTCGGCGGCGGCGATAAACACTTCGAGCGGCGCGTTGCCCGCCCCCGCGCCCATTCCCGCGAGGCTGGCATCGACCCGGATCGCGCCATTCTGCACCGCGACGATGCTGTTCGCGACGCCAAGGCTGAGGTTGTGATGCGCATGAACACCGCGCTGTGTCTCGGGCTTCAGGACGCGGTCGTAAGCCGCAAGCCGCGCGGCATATTGATCCATCGTCATCGCGCCGCCGCTGTCGGTGACGTAGACGCAATGCGCGCCATAGCTTTCCATGAGCAGCGCCTGCTGCGCCAGCGCATCGGGCGCCGACATATGGCTCATCATAAGGAAGCCCGAGACATCCATGCCAAGGCCCCGCGCCGCCTCGATATGCTGCTTCGAGACGTCGGCTTCGGTGCAATGCGTCGCGATGCGAACCGACCGCACACCGAGGTCATAAGCACGCTTTAAATCATGAACGGTCCCGATGCCGGGGAGCAGCAGCGTCGTCAGGACGCTGTGCTCGAGCACCTCCGCTACCGCGCCGATCCACTCCCAGTCGGTGTGAGCGCCAAAGCCATAGTTGAAGCTCGACCCCTGCAGTCCGTCGCCATGCGCGACCTCGATCGCATCGACCTTCGCGCGGTCGAGCGCCCTCGCGATCGTCTGCACATGATCGAGGCCATACTGGTGGCGGATCGCGTGCATGCCGTCGCGCAGCGTGACGTCCTGAATGTAAAGCTTTTGAGTGGTCGCATCGAAGGTCATGCGGCGACTCCCTGGTTCATACGGAGCGCGATCTTCTCGGCGGTCTTGAGCGCCGCCGACGTCATGATGTCGAGGTTGCCGGCATAGGCGGGCAGATAGTGCGCCGCCCCCTCGACCTCGAGGAAGACGCTGACCTTCAGACCGGTGAAGCTGCCGCCCATTTCGGGAATGCGCAGCGGCGCATTGCTGCCGATGCTTTCGAACTGGACCGCCTGCTTGAGGCGGTAGCCGGGAACATAGGTGTGCACTTCGGCGACCATCGCCTCGATACTCTTGGTGATCGCGTCGCGATCGGCGTCGTCGCAAAGGCAATAAACGGTGTCGCGCATGACCAGCGGCGGTTCGGCGGGGTTGAGTACGATGATCGCCTTGCCGCGGGTCGCGCCGCCGACCGCCACGATCGCTTCGCTCGTCGTCTCGGTGAACTCGTCGATGTTGGCGCGTGTGCCAGGGCCAGCACTCTTCGACGCGATCGAGGCGACGATCTCACCATAATGCACCTTCGCGACGCGGTTCACCGCCGCAACGATCGGGATCGTCGCTTGCCCGCCGCAGGTCACCATGTTGAGGTTGGGCGCATCGAGGTTCGCGTCGCCGTTGACCGGCGGGATCGTGTAGGGACCGATTGCCGCCGGGGTCAGGTCGATGACGCGCTTGCCGTGCCCGATCAACACTTCGCTGTGGCGCTTGTGCGCGCCCGCCGAGGTCGCGTCGAAGACAATCGCGATGTCAGCGAAGCCGGGCAAGCCGATCAGACCATCAAGACCCCCTGCCGTGATCGGCACGCCCAGCCGTTCGGCGCGCTTCAGCCCATCGGACTCTGGGTCGATGCCGACAAAAGCGCCCATCTCCAGTGTCTCGGAAAGTCGCATCACCTTGATCATCAAGTCGGTCCCGATGTTGCCCGATCCGATGATCGCGACTTTGACCTTGGTCATGCGCCGGGTCCGTAGGTGAAGCTGCATTCGCCGATGCCGGCGATGCGTGCCTGGACATGATCGCCGGGCGTCAAAGCAACCATTGGCCCCAGCGCGCCGGCAAGCAGGATGTCGCCCGCCTTCAGCGGCTCGCCCCTTCGGGCCAATGTCTGCGCGAGCCAGGCGGCAGCGTTGAGCGGGTTACCAAGCGCTGCTGCGCCCGCACCGGTCGAGGCGGTCTTGCCACCCACGTCCATCTCCATCGCTGCGCCTTCAAGATCGAGCCCGGCGAGCGGCAGGCCATTTTCCGCCAGCACGAAGAAGGCCGACGAGCCATTGTCCGCCACCGTATCGGCAAAAGTGATTTTCCAGTCAGCGATGCGGCTGTCGACGATCTCGATCGCGGCATGAACACTCGCCACGGCGGCTGCGACTTGGTCGACCGTGGTGTCGGGTTCAGGGAGGTCTGCGCCGAGGACGAACGCAATTTCGGCTTCGGCTTTCGGCTGAAGAGTTTTTGCCGGATCGAGCGTGCCGCCATCGGACACGCGCATATCCTCGAACAATACCCCGAAGTCGGGCTGGTCGACGCCGAGCTGCGTCTGCACCGCCTTCGCGGTCAGCCCGGCCTTGCGTCCGACGATTCGCCGCCCCTCGCCTTCCCAGAAGCGCGTGTTGATCGTCTGTACGGCGTAGGCGCCGTCGGCATCGGTCGGCTCCAGCGCATCGCGGAGCGGCGGAATAGCGCCGCCTGCATAAGCGTCGCGCAGCCGTGTGGCGATGTCTTGATAGCTGGGCATCGTCCCTCTTCCCGTTGCGGTGTTTGTTCACCGATTGACTAATTGCGACTCATGTTACATACCAAGTGCACGGTTTGTAAAGAGCCTAGAGCTCGAAAGGGAAGAGGAATGGATCAGAGCCTGCGACCGGTCGTGGATGAAACGCGCGGAATCTACCGCGTTCCGCGCCGAGCCTTCGTCGATCAATCAGTGTTCGAGCGCGAGTGCCGCGCCATCTTCGACAAATGCTGGCTCTATCTCGGCCATGCGTCCGAGCTCCCGAACCCCGGCGACTATGTGACACGTAAGGTCGCAGGGCGGCCGATGCTCTTCACCCGCGACAAGGAGGACAAATATCACGCGCTGATCAACGTCTGCCCCCATCGCGGTGCGGTCGTCTGCCGCGAGCGCAAGGGATCCGCGCCCGCCTTCCAGTGCATGTATCATGGCTGGGTGTTCGCCAACACGGGGCGGCTGATGGTTGTGCCAGGCCATGCCGGTTATCCCGCCGACTACAAGGACGATCCGGGCAAGCAGCTCAGCCATGCTCCGCGCTTCGATCGCTTCGGCGACTTTTTCTTCGTGAGCTTCGCCGCGGACGGCGAGGATCTGGCGACTTATCTCGCGGGCGCCGGCGATTATTTGAAACTCGTCTCCGAGCAATCGTCCAAGGGGATGACGATCGTGGGCGGCACGCAGGAATATTCGATCCGCGGCAACTGGAAGCTGCTCGCCGAGAATAGCGTCGATGGATATCACGCTGCGAGCACCCACTCGACCTATCTCGAATATCTGAAGAACGCCAATGGCTCGACGCACGACACCCGTCTCGCCGGTTTCGGCCACGACCTTGGCAACGGCCATGCCGTGATCGAGTATTTCGCGCCATGGGGCCGGCCAATCGCCAACTGGATTCCGCTGTGGGGCGAGGAAGGCAAGCGCGAGATCGAGGCGATCCAGCAGGATCTGACCACCCGTCTCGGCCAGGAACGCGCCGAGCGGATCGCCAAGCAAAGCCGCAACATGATCATCTTCCCCAATCTCGTCATCAACGACGTAATGGCGATCACGGTCCGCACCTTCTGGCCGACCGCGCCCGATTATATGGAGGTCAATGCCTGGGCGCTGGCCCCTGCCGAGGAGTCGGAGTGGCTGCGCAAGTTCCGCCTCTTCAACTTCACCGAGTTTCTCGGACCCGGCGGCTTTGCGACCCCCGACGATGTCGAGGCGATCGAGAAATGCCAGGTCGGCTACCAGGCGGCGCGCGAAGCGCAATATAATGACATCTCGCGTGGCATGCTCCGCGAAGGCGGCTCGGCCTATGACGACGAACTCCAGATGCGCTGCTTCTGGAACGAGTGGGATCGCCGCATCCAGGAGCATCGCGCATGACCCGCGAGGCCGAGATCGACGCGATGCTCCTCCAGCACCGGGTGCAAAGCTTCCTGTTTCACGAGGCCGATCTGCTCGACCGGTGGCAATTGAATGAATGGGAGGCGCTCTTCGCCGACGAGGCGAGTTACCTGGTGCCCCCGACCGACGTCGACGGCGACTTCGCCGACCCGAGCAAGTCGCTCTTCTACATCTTCGACGACCGTACCCGCATCCACGAACGCGTTGTGCGCCTCGAGAAAAAGGGCGCGCACAGCGAATTCCCGCGCTCGAAGACGCGCCATCTCGTCAGCAATGTCCGGGCATTGGCGCGGAACGGGGCAATCGAGGCGACGGCCTCTTTCGCTGTCTGGCGCTCGAAGGACGGCAACACCGACATCTTCGTCGGCCATTATGCCTATCAGCTTCTCGAAATCGACGGCGTGCTTCGCATCGCCGAGAAGAAATGCGTGCTCGATATGGACGCGTTGCGGCCACACGCGCGCATCAGCATCTTGCTTTAGGACGACGATATGACCGCACCTTTCCGCTACCGGCGCCTGTCCTATGTCGCACTCGACGTGTCGGACCTCGACCAGTCGCTCGGCTTTTACCGCGACCTTGTCGGCCTCACGGTCGATCGGCAGACGGGCGATACGGCTTATCTGCGCTGCAGCGAGCTGCCGCAAAATCTCGTCATCCGCGAGGGCGACACGCCGGGCCTCGCACGCGCCGCCTTCGAGCTCGAAAGCCAGGCCGATCTCGACCGCGCCTTCACCTATCTCGACGACGAAGGTTTCGGCCCGGAGTGGCTCTCCGCTGAAGAAGCGGCCGAGCTCAAGGTCGGGGCAGCACTCCGCTTCCGCGAGCCGGGCTGCGGCCTCCATTTCGAATTCCATGTCGATCCCGAGTTGCAAGGCGACTTCGAGGCCGGCCACACCGCGATCGCGCGCCTCGGCCATGTCGTGCTCAACGTGGCCGATTTCGCTACCGTGGAATCCTCGCTGGTCGGCAAGCTCAACTTCCTGATTTCGGATCATGTGCCGGGCAAGATCGCTTTCCTGCGCGCCTTCCCCAATCGCTACCATCACAGTTTCGCAATCCTGACCGGCCCGTCCGACGGCTATAATCACGTCAATTTCATGGTCTCGGACATCGATGACGTTGGCCGGGCGATCAACCGGATGAAGAAAGCCGAGGTGCCGATCGTCTTCGGTCCCGGCCGGCACGAGCCATCGGGCAGCATCTTCCTCTATTTCCTCGATCCCGACGGAATGACCACTGAATATAGCTTCGGCATGGAAGAGTTCGAGGAAGAGGATGCCCGGCCACCGCGCGCACTCGAAGCGAAACCCGAGGTGCTAGACACCTGGGGCAGCCTTCCCGACCCGCGCTTCGGCAAGGGCGGCGCGATCCTTTCCCATGCGTGAGACACACCATCATGGCCGGGTCGCAATCGTCACCGGCGCCGGACGCGGCATCGGCCTTGCGATCGCGCGGCGCCTCGAGGCTGACGGCGCCCGCGTCATGTTCGCCGATCTCGACGAGAATGCGGCGCGCGAAGCGGCAGGCGAGACGGGCGCGGCCTTCTGGGGCGATCTCGCCGACGAGAAGACGGCAGGCGACCTCATAGCCAGGACGGCCGAGACGCTCGGCGCGCCCGCGATCCTGGTGAATAATGCGGGCGGCGGCATCCTCCGCCCCTTCCTTGACCATACGCCCGAGACGCTTCGCGCGACGATCGACCGCAATCTCTGGACCGCGATCTGGTGCAGTTGGCACGTCCTGCCGCACATGAAGGTCGCGGGCTGGGGCCGCGTGATCAACATCGGCGCCGACAGCGTTCGCAACGGCCTGTTCGATCATGCGGGCTATAATGCCGCCAAGGGGGGCGTGCACGGCATGACCACCGGCCTCGCCCGCGAATTCGCGCAGGACGGCATCACCGTGAACACCGTCGCGCCCTGCGCGATCGTGACCCCGCAATATCTCGAGATCGAGAAGAGCAACCCGGAGCTCATCGCAAAGGTGGTGGGCGTGATCCCCGTGGGACGCGCCGGCACCGAAGAAGAAGTCGCAAGCATGGTCGCCTATCTGGCGCGCGACGAGGCTGGCTTCGTCACCGGCCAGGTCGTCAGCGTCAACGGCGGCACGACGATGCTCTAGTGCGATCGCGCTCCAACCCAGGGACAAGGAAGACCATGACCAACCCCGAAATAGGCCAATCCATCGTCGCGAACAGCATCCGCACCAATTTTATCGAGGCCGGCGACCCGGCGCTGCCCGTGCTCGTCCTCATCCACGGTTCGGGCCCGGGCGTCACCGCCTTTGCCAACTGGAACGGCGTCATCCCGGCGCTAGCCGAGCATTTCCACGTGTTCGCGCCCGACATGGTCGGCTTCGGCTATACCGAAGTGCCCGAGGATGTGACCGACTTCACCCTCGATTTCTGGGTCGACCACATTATCGGATTTCTCGATGCACTCGGCATCAGCCAAGCCTCCTTCATCGGCAACAGCTATGGCGGCGCGCTGAGCCTCGCGGTCGCGGCGCGTCACCCGGAGCGCGTCCGCCGCTTCGCACTAATGGGCGCGGCTGGGCTCCAGTTCGAGATGTCGGAGGGCCTGCTCGACGTCTGGGGCTATGAGCCGTCCGAGGCAAACATGCGCAAGCTCATGGAAACCTTCGCCTATAATCCGGGCCTCGTCACCGACGCGATCGTGCTCTCGCGTCACAATGCGAGCATTCGTCCCGGCTCGCACGAGGCCTTCTCGCGCCTCTTTCCCGAGCCGCGGCAGGCGAAGCTCGATCGGCTGGCGACCCCCGAGGATGATATTCGGGGCATCCAGGCGCCGGCGCTCATCGTCCATGGGCGCGAGGATGTGATCGTTCCCGTTGACGTGGCCTATCGTTTCTCGGCATTGCTGCCCCATTCGGAGCTGCATGTGTTTGGGGAATGCGGACATTGGACACAGATCGAGAAGAAGGACCGGTTCGTCGAGGTGGTGATACCGTTCCTGACGGCGGCGTGAAACGACCGCGGCGTTCGCAGGGCGAACGCTCGGAGGAGATGCGCGAGCGCGTTGCGCATGCAACGTTCGAAGTGATCGCAGCGCGCGGCTTTTCGGGCCTGCGGACGGCCGCGGTCGCCGAGCAGGCGGGCGTCAGCCAGGGCGCACTCCTCCACCATTTCGAGACCAAGCACGGCCTGACGCTCGCGACGATCGAATATGCCTTCGCGCGCGCATCGGCCAAGACCGAGGAAATCATCGAGGCGGGCCTCGCCAGGGGCGAGGACCCTATCGACCTGATGCTGAACGATTTCCGGCTCTATTTCTTCAACGATGATTTCTGGGTTTCGCTCGACATCACGATCAATGCGTCAAAGGATCCCGAATTGAAGGGCGGCATCCGCGAGATTGTGCCGCGTTACCGCCTCGGCGTCTATCGCCGCTGGGTCGGTATCCTGTCCGAGAATGGGTGGTCGACGGCGGATGCCGAGGAGATCGTTCGCATGAGCGCGGCGCTCACGACCGGCCTCGGGATCCGGACGCTGTTCGACGATGTCGATGCCTATCTCGACCCGACGCTGCAGAAATGGCGCAAAATGGTTCGCGACACCTGGCCGCGGAAGAAAACCTAGCGCGGCTCGGCGATCACTGGATTCTCGATCGTTCCAATGCCGTCGATCTCGCACCGCACGACATCGCCGACCTTCAGGAAGACGGGCGGATCCTTCGCGATGCCGACGCCCTCGGGTGTACCCGTTGCGATGAGGTCGCCGGGTTCGAGCGTGAAGGCCGTCGAGAGATATTCGATCTGCTCATAGATATTATGCAGCATCATGCCGGTGTTCGACGATTGGCGCTCGTCCCCGTTGACCAAGCAGCGGATCGGCAGGTCGTGCGGGTCGGCGATTTCGTCGGCTGTCACGATCCATGGGCCGATCGGACCATGCGTGTCGAAGGATTTTCCCATCGTCATCGTCTGCGAATGGAATTGCCAGTCGCGCGTCGAGACGTCGTTGGCGACGAAATAGCCGAAGATATGGCGGTGCGCATCGGCCGACGCCACATGCTTGGCGGCCGCTCCTATGACGACGCCGAGTTCGACCTCATAATCGACCTGGTCCGATACATCGGGCTTTACGATGCCGTCGAAGGGCCCGGCAATTGAGGTCGTTTGCTTGTTGAACCAGAGCTGCTTCTTCGGCTCGGCGATACCGAGCTTGGCGCCCTCCTCGACATGCTTGCGGTAGTTCATCCCGATCGCGAGATATTTTCCGGGTCGCTCGATAGGCGCGAGAAGCCGCACTGATGCCAGCGGCACCGACGCGGCCGAGGCCGCGTAATCGGTGATGCGGGCAAGCGCCCCCACGCCTGCCCGCACCACCGTCAAGAGATCGGGGAAGCCGAGCGGCTCGAGATCGACCACTGTATCGCCGCGAACCACGCCCGCTCGCGCTCCAGCACCACCATCGAACCGTACCAGCCTCATCCCGCCCTCTTCACTTGATTCTTGCGACGCTATTTACAAACCGTGCACTTGGTATGTCAATCAAAGAGGCTTCGAGCCTCAAGTCGCGGATCGCACCAAAAGCCTCAGATCTTCCCGGTCAATTCCGGCACGGCATTGAACAGATCGGCGACGAGGCCGAAGTCGGCGACCTGGAAGATCGGGGCGTCTTCGTCCTTGTTGATCGCGACGATCGTCTTGCTGTCCTTCATCCCGGCGAGATGCTGGATCGCGCCCGAGATGCCGATTGCGAAATAGACCTGCGGCGCGACGATCTTGCCGGTCTGGCCGACCTGATAATCGTTGGGGACATAGCCCGCGTCGACCGCAGCGCGCGAAGCACCGAGCGCGGCGCCGAGCTTGTCGGCGAGCGGGAGGATGACTTCCTGGTACTTCTCGCTCGAACCGAGCGCACGGCCACCCGATACGATGATCTTCGCCGAGGTGAGCTCGGGACGCTCCGACTTGGCGATTTCGGCGCCAACGAAGCTCGAGATGCCGGCGTCGCTGCCGGCCGAGACGGCTTCGACCGTGCCCGAACCGCCGGAGGTCGCGGCCTTTTCGAACGCGGTGCCGCGGACGGTTAGCACCAGCTTCGCATCCGAGCTTTCGACGGTTGCAATCGCGTTGCCGGCATAAATCGGCCGGGTGAAGGTCTTCGAACCCTCGACCGACAGGATTTCCGAAATCTGCATCACGTCGAGCAGCGCGGCGACGCGCGGCGCGATATTCTTGCCGGTGGTCGTTGCGGGCGCAAGGAAGGCGTCGTGCGAACCCATTAAATCGGCGACAAGCGGCGCGATATTCTCGGGCAGGTTGTGACCGAAGGCGGCGTTGTCGGCGACATGCACCTTGCCGACGCCGGCGATCTGCGCGGCTTCCTTGGCGACGCCATCGACGCCGCTACCGGCGACGAGCAGATGGACTTCGCCAAGCTTCGACGCGGCGGTGACCACCGCGAGCGTGGCGTCCTTGACGGCCTTGCCGTCATGTTCGACCCAGACGAGCGTTTTCATGAATGCACTCCCATGGCTTTCAACTTGGCAACCAGTTCATCGACATCGGCGACCTTGACGCCGGCCGAGCGAACCGGCGGTTCCGAAACCTTGACGACCTTGACGCGCGGCGCCGTGTCGACGCCGTAATCGGCGGGGGTCTTGGTATCGAGCGGCTTCGACTTCGCCTTCATGATGTTCGGCAGCGACGCATAGCGCGGCTCGTTGAGGCGAAGGTCAGTGGTGACGATCGCGGGAAGCTTGAGCTTCACCGTCTCGAGGCCGCCATCGACTTCGCGCGTCACATTGACATGATCGCCATCGACATTGACCGCGCTGGCAAAGGTGCCCTGCGCCCAACCGGTGAGCGCGGCGAGCATCTGGCCGGTCTGGTTGTTGTCGTCATCGATCGCCTGCTTGCCGAGAATGACAAGGCCGGGCTGTTCGGCGTCGGCAATCGCCTTGAAGATCTTCGCGAGCGCGAGCGGTTCGACGGCGTCGTCGGTCTGCACGAGGATCGCGCGGTCGGCGCCCATCGCGAGCGCGGTGCGCAGCGTTTCCTGTGCCTTTTGCGGGCCGACGGAAACTGCGATGACCTCGGTCGCGACGCCCTTTTCCTTCAGGCGGATCGCTTCTTCGACACCGATCTCGTCGAACGGGTTCATCGACATTTTGACATTCGCAAGGTCGACGCCGGTGCCGTCGGACTTGACCCGCGGCTTCACGTTGTAATCGAGCACCCGCTTGACGGGGACGAGGATTTTCATCGGTCTCTCCCAAGGTCCAAAGGCCCGCTTAGCGCGCGCCTCGACACGGGTAACTAATAAACTGGTTTACCGTTGTCAATTGTCGCCACTCGCCATCGAGCGCAACGAGGACGGATGGAGTGCGCCGGGATCACGGGTAGCTGGAGCGAACAAGGCCGCGGCCGACGCAAATGCCGGCCGCGGCAGTGGGAGTGCCTCAAAAAGAGATCGTCGCCTCGATCCCGTAGGTTCGCGGTTGCCCACGAATAAGCTGGCTAAGGCCGAAGGAGCCTTCCAGGTTCAACCCGAAGGGATAGTAGAGCTTGTCGCCGATATTCTTGATCCAGGCCGATACCTTCAGATCATCATAGGCACAGGTTGCCCGGGCATTGAACAGCCAGTATTTTCCGCCACCTTTCGCAAGGATACCGGTCGCTTGCCGGTCGTTGAACGAGTCATAGAAAAACTGGCCCATATATTGGGTATCACCGTGCAGCGTCAGCTTGTGCGGGCCGCTAGCCCGCCACATCGCGTCATTCTTGTGCATGGAGGAAGCGTGGAACCAGGGCCTGTCCCGGTTCCGGGAATATCCCATTCTTCTTCGCGAGACACTACGCGCGCTATTTGCCTTTTTGTTTGGCGAGTCCCGCAGCGAAGCGCCAAGCGTCAGTGATTGGCTGGAGGAGCGCCTTCAAAAATTCTCGATCGAGAAGACGATTGATCGGGAGTCACTGGAATGCCGCTTGCTAGATTCGGCCGCCGAAGAGATATTCAGAAAGGGCATCGCCCATCTCAATCGAAAGCGTATCGCTGAACGCGTCGGGGTAGCGCCGTCCAAGGGACAAGCGGTGATCACCGAGGCCTTGGGCGGCGACCGCAAAGATGTTACCAAAAATTTGATAGACGTCGTAACCGACCTCATTCCGGCTAGACTCTAAAGCGGCTTGCGGAATTCCAGGGCCACCTCACCGCTTCCACTCTCAATCCGGCATTTCACCGTAACAGCGGTTTAGGGGCGTCGAAATCCGCCAAAGCTGATTAGATAAACTGGTTTATCTTTGCCCATCGCTTCCCTAAGGCAGAAGCGATGAGAGGAGAAGGCCATGCTCGAACGTGACGGAACCAGCCTGTTCGGCGAGGAACATCGGGCATTTCGTGCGATGGTACGCAAGTTCATCGAACGCGAATTCTCTCCGAGGATTGACGAGTTCGAAGATGCCGGCCGGGTTGCACGGGACTTCTGGCTGAAGTGCGGCGAGGCGGGTCTGCTCTGCCCGACCATGCCCGAGGTCTATGGAGGCCTCGGCCTCGACTTCACCTTCAATGCGATCATCAACGAGGAATTCACCTATGCGATGATGGCGGATTCGATCACCCTGCAATCCGACATCACCATGCCCTATATCCTCCACTACGGCGGCGAGGAGCAGAAAGCGCATCTGCTCCCCCGAATGCTCGCCGGCGAGACGATCGCCGCGATCGCCATGACGGAGCCGGGAGCCGGTTCCGATCTCCAAGGTGTCCGGACCACAGCACGGCTCGATGGCAGCGACTATGTCATCAACGGCGCAAAGACCTTCATCACCAACGGTCAGAATGCCGATGTGATCATCACGGTTTGCAAGACCAACCCCGATGCGGGCGCCAAGGGAACTTCCCTTCTCCTTGTCGAGGCCGATCGGCCCGGCTTCGCGCGCGGGCGCAATCTCGACAAGGTGGGCCAATGGATGGCCGATACGTCCGAGCTCTTCTTCAACGACGTCCGCGTTCCTGTCGGCAACCTGCTCGGCCGTGAAAATAGCGGTTTCATTTACCTTGTGAGCGACCTGCCGCAGGAGCGCCTCTCGATTTCGATCACTGCGCAAGCCGCCGCGCAGCGCGCCTTCGACGAAGCTGTGGCGTTCACCAAGGAGCGCAAGGCCTTCGGGCAGCGCGTGATCGATTTCCAGAACACGCGGTTCGTCCTCGCCGACATGAAGGCGAAGCTTCAAGTCGGCTGGGCCCATCTCGACTGGGCGATTGCCCGCCATGTCGCCGGCGAGCTGACCGCGAACGAGGCGGCGGCGAGCAAATATTGGCACACCGAGATGCAGTGGGAAGCTTGCGATGTCGCGCTCCAGCTCCATGGCGGGTCGGGTTATATGAACGAATATCCGATCGCGCGCATCTGGCGCGACGCGCGCGTCCGCCGCATCTACGGCGGCACCAGCGAGATCATGCGAGAGCTGGTTGGTCGGAGCCTCTGAGGGCCTGTACAAAGAGGAAGGCGGAGGGTGGACGCCACTTCGGGCCAGATACCGAGCTGGCTTTACCTTTGGCGCGTGAGGCCAGGAGAGCTTGAGCGGCTGACCGAGCGCAACAGCGGTTTTCGAGATGCCATATGGGACGCAGAAATGTCCAAGTGCGGGCGCTGGTCCATCTACAAACAAGGCGGCCTAAAAGGCCGCCAGGTTTGTGATGAAGGAGCTCTTTCATCGGGTCGCGTCGCGCGACCTACCCCATTGCGATCTCGTCGTCATAAAAATGGACGGCCCCTTATTGGAATAGGGCGCTAGTGATGCTGCAGTGCAACACGTAGTATCTCTCGAACCTTTCAACCATGCCCTGCTGTCGGCTACTTATGATCGACCCGAATATCGGCATGGAGGCGTATGGGTACGACGCGCTGGTCGAGATAGCCATGGTCGAGGCCAGCAATCGCCTCGACGTCGCGCAGGTTCAGGCTGAGCGACGCTTCGATTTGCGATCGGCTATGGACGCCATGTTCGACGAGCATGCGCAGGCCGTCACCAAGCACCGTGGGTCGATTGACAGAAAACATGTCGTCGAGAGGTTCGACCTTCCGGATCCGCTGTGCGTTCATCTGCCGAAACAGATAGGAATACTGGTTCTCCGACAAGATGCCGAGATCGCGACTACGATAGGCCATCGCTGCGATCGCAACGCCCCATCGGCTTTTAAGCGATTTGAAATAGGCGAGCGAACTGCCAAGAACTTCCCGGCTGAAGCTTTCGCGCGGAAGCAGGAAGGCACTCGCGAAGCGGTTGGCCTGCTTCTCGATCATGTCGAGGTTGGCACCGCTCACTTCGACGTCGGGATGAAGCGCGAGGTGACCGAGTTCGTGCGCGAGATTGAAAAGGTCGCGGGGACCGCTGACGACTTCCTCTGAAAGCAGCACGATTGGACGGCCGCCGATCCAGCAGCTGACGGCATCCATGTCCTGGCAGCGCACGGGCTCGCGAACGATGAGAATCCCGTTCTGCTCCATGATGGCAGCAAGGCTGCGGATCGGGCCGCGGCCAAGTCCCCAATGATCGCGCAGCGCCTCGGCTGCACGTTCGATATCGTCCTCATCGCCGCGCTCGAGATCGAATTCGAAGTCGGGAAAGTTCACTGCCGGAAGATCGATAAAGCGTTCGAGGAGCATACCGATGTCACCGGCCCACTGCATACGGCGCACGATACGCCGGCGCTGCTGCTGCTCCATTCTCTTCAGGCTGCGAAAAAAGGGAGCGCGTGGCTCGCCGGGCCGTGACGGCACATTCGTGAAAAAGGAAATCGGCTGACCGGTTTCGGCAATGATCCGGCTCATCGTCTCGCCGCCCGGCGACGTCTGCCCCGTCTCGAACTGCGCGACCGCCTGACGAGTGACGCCAATCGCTTCAGCAAAGCTCTCCCCTGACAGCCCACGCGCTTCGCGGGCTTCCCTTATCCGTTCCGGAATCGGTTTTGCTCCGACCGAGGTCGGAGCGTCCTTGTCTTTGCTCATGTCGTCACCGGTAATCAGGAGCCTTCGTCGGCACCAGAGCCTTCATCGTCGCGGCGCAATTCTTCTTCGATATGGTCGCGAAAGCGCAGAACCACCGAGGGAGTGGCAGCCTCCGGCGCCTCGACGGGATATTCGAACGCCGGGCCGAGGCGATTGAGGACGTTCGTGCGCGCCAGCCAGCTGTTGCGGCCGGCCTCGGGCATACCCCAGCACAAGTGGGTGAGATCGCGCCCCTCCGCCCCGAACGTTAGCCACGCGTACATCTCGGTATCCGAGAGCGCCCGAAACGGCACGACCACGGGGTCGGGCTCGAACATGTCGAGCTGGTTGCTGAGGCGCTGATCCTGGCGCGTCGGCGTTTCTTCGGGAAAAGCCACGGGACCATCGGTCCGGCAGATGTGCGCACGATATGCGCCCGAACGAAGCTCGACCCAGTGCCCCCCGCCCAGCGGCATACGCGTCATGTCGGAATCGAACGGAAGATCCCCTGCCCGGCAACTCTCGTGGACGTTGAAGAGAACCGCAGCACGACGAATGTGGCCGCGAATATCGGCCCCGATCAGCGAATTGAGGAACGGTTCGTTGGCCATCACGTCGCCGGCAAGCATGATCGCTTGGGCAACGCAGCGGGCAAGCGCCGCATCCGCGTCCGGGGGAAAGGCCTCATCGAGTTGTTCCTGGAACGACGGCATGCAATGTCCTTCTGTGAGATTCTGCAAGCTGTTTCCCGAATCTTATGCCTCACGTCAAGTAAATTCTTGAATCCTTGCCAACGAGCTTAAACGGTCAAGCGGCGAGCCGTCCGACCATAAAAGCAATGAACATTAGCGACCTTACGCCCATGGCACGACAGCCGCTCCGGCCATTCCTCGCGCCTCCGCCTGATCGAGATAGTCCGCCCACCACTGCAGCATCGGCCGGCGATGCTTGAGATAGATCGCCGAATTATACACCCCGCGCACGCCCTGCGGCTGGTGCGCGAGTTGCATCTCGACCCAGTCGCCCTCGAACAAGCCGCTTTCATTGAGGACCGTGCTCGCGAGCGAGCGGAACCCGTGCACGGTCGCTTTTCCCCGGAACCCCATGCGGTACATGATATCGAGCATCCGGTTCTCGCTGATCACGAGCGACTTCGAGATTGGCACCGGAAAGAGATAGCGGCCGAGCCGCATATTGCCTGCTTGCCTGTAGACGTTCAGTTCCCAAATCTCGTTGAACAACTCCACCGCTTGGTGCGACAGCGGAACAAGGTGCTCCGAGCGCATCTTCATCCGCTCTGGCGAAATCCGCCACAGGGGATCGGCGGCGCCCATGTTTTCGAACTCGTCGAACTCGGCGAAGCGCGTTTCCGACGTGCGCACCATGGTCATGATCGTCCAGCGTAGCGCCAGATGGCTCAAACGCTCCCCGGTATCGGCGTTGAACTTCACATAAAAGTCGGGAAGGTCCTTGGCGGCGATCTTCGAGCGATGGCGGACAGGTTTCTTCTTTGCCATCGCCGGGCTGAGGTCGCGGCAAGGATCGCTGTCGCAGCGCCCGTCAGGGATCGCGTAGCGGAAGACCTCGCTACAATAATTCTTGATCCGGTGCGCCGTCTCGAACGATCCGCGCGCCTGGATCGTGCGGAAGATGTCGAGCATATCGCGCGGCGTGATCGCCGCGATATCCTTGTCGCCCACGGCGGGGAACACGTCGCCCTCAAGACGGGCGACGATGCGCGAGGCATATTTAGGCACCCAGGATAGCAAGCGCGCCTCGAGCCATTCGCGCGCTACCTCCTCGAACGTGCTGCCCGCCGGCACGGCCAGGATCGCCAATTCCTTCCGGCGCTCTTCCGAGGGATCAAGGCCTAGGGCAAGCTGATGCTTCATCTTGTCGCGCCAGGCCCGGGCGTCGGCGAGCGTGGTCTGGGGATAGCGCCCTCCCGAGAGGAGCTTGGCTTTACCGTCATGGCGATAGGCGAAGCGCCACAGCTTCGACCCATTGGCCTCGACGAAAATGAATAGGCCGCCGCTATCGGCTTTCTTGTATCGCTTGGCGTCCGGCTTCAGCGCCTTCAAAGCGACATTGGTAAGCATGAACCTGTCTCCACATGGTGGGAAAAACCGGCTCGAATCTTCTACCCCAAAAATCTGGGGTAGGACCCGATTTCCTACCCCAAAAATGACAAAAACAGGCTTGGGCTGCAAGGGGGGTAGCTGGGACGCGCTGGGACATGCCCGCGCTGTAACCCGCTGATTTCCTTGTTTTTTGTTGGGACGCCTTGGGCGTCGCTGGGTCCCCTTGGGACACTGGCCTGGCAGGGGCAGTAGGACTCGAACCTACGACCCTCGGTTTTGGAGACCGATGCTCTACCAACTGAGCTATACCCCTAGGCCGGATTGGGCCCTTAGCCCGACAGCGGCAGCGGGGCAAGGCTTATGGCGCGACCTCGCGACGGCGTCTGCGAACGCGCCAGCAAAAATTGCATAGCTTGCAAAGCATCTGTGGGCTGATATGCGCAAAAGGCCGATGACCGCCGCCCCCGCCTCCGACCCGCCGCAACATTATCTCGGCGGAATCGCGCTGCGGCTGCTCGCGATGCTCAGCCTCTCGCTGATGTTCGTGCTCGTCAAATATATCGCCGAGGCGGGCATCCACATCGTCGAAAGCCTGTTCTGGCGCCAGGCGCTGGTGCTGCCGCTGCTCGCGCTGTGGGCGCTGGCGCACGGCGGGCTCGGCCTGTTCGCGACCAGGCGGATCGGCGTCCACGCGCGGCGTGCGGTGATGGGGCTGACCGGGATGGCGCTCAATTTCGGCGGCATGATCTTTCTGCCGATGGCCGAAGCGACAACGATCAACCTGTCGGTGCCGATCGTCTGCGTCTTCCTCGCCGCCGCGCTGCTCGGCGAGCGCGTCGGGTGGCAGCGCTGGGCGGCGGTGATCGTCGGCTTTGTCGGAGTGCTGGTGGTGCTCAACCCGACGACGCTGCTAATGCAGGGGTTCGCCGGCGACCACGGCCTCGGCACGCTGATCGCGCTCGGCGGCGCGGTGATGACCGCGCTGATCACCATCCAGGTCCGCGACCTCGGCCGCACCGAAAGCGCGCTGACGATCGTCTTCTGGTTCAGCCTGATTTCGATGGTGCCGCTCGGCATTGCCCTCCCCTTCGTGTTGACCCCGCACAGCGCTGGCGAATGGGGGCTGCTGATCGGACTCGGGCTGCTCGGCGCGGTGGTGCAATTGTCGCTGACCGGCGCGCTGCGCCTCGCGCCCGTATCGGTGGTCACCCCGATGGATTATTCCAGCCTGCTGTGGTCGATCGTTTGCGGCTGGTGGTTCTTTGGCACCTTGCCCGCCGAGACGACGTGGATCGGCGCGCCGCTGATCGTCGCGAGCGGCCTGTTCATCGCTTGGCGCGAACACCGGCTGCACATCGAACGGATGAAGGATATCACCGCATGACGCTGCCCATCCTCTATCATTGTTCCGACGCGCGGTCGCTGCGCTGCCTGTGGGCGGTCGAGGAGACCGGGATGGCCATCGACCTGCGCGTCCTGACGTTTCCGCCGCGGGCGTTCGAACCCGATTATCGCTCGGTGAACCCGCTGATGACGGTGCCGGGGTGGGTCGAGGATGGACGGTTGATGACCGAGTCGGCTGCGATCTGCGAACGCATCGCCGAGGGAACGCCGCTGGAAGTGCGCCGCGACGAGGGTGATTATTGGGACGCGCGCAACTGGCTTCACCGCAGCGATGCGACGCTGACCTTTCCGCTCGCGATCATGATCCGCTACACGCGCGTCGAGGTGCCCGAGCGCCGGCTGGCGCAGGCGGTCGACGATTATCGCGCCTTTTTTGGCGGGCGGGCGAAAAGCATCGAAGCGGCGCTGACCGACGGCCGCGAATGGCTGGTCGCGGGGCGCTTCACGATCGCCGACATTGCGGTGGGCTATGCCACCTTCCTAGCAACAACGCTGGGCGCCGAGGAGCAGCTCGGCGACGCGACCCGCGCCTGGCTGGCCCGCTGCACCGCGCGCGAAGGCTTTCGCCGCGCCCGCGAACGGCAGCAGTTGGTGGCTCAGCGGTCGTAAGCGAACCAGTCGCCATCGTATTTCGCTTCGAAATTTTCGCGCGAATCGAAGGCGAACTCGATCGGATCGTCCTGGAAATATCCATATTCGTCGAACCGGCGCAAAACCGCCATATAAGCGTCGCGGCAGCGGTCCCGAAAATCCCCGCTTTCGGTCATCTTCACCTGCGCGTCGGTGTGCAAGAAGATCACCGCGGTGGCGAAACCGGGACGAATTTTCCAGATCGCGATGCTGCCGATGGCGCGCTCGACCTCAGCGATGCGCGCGTCGGTCATCTGGCTGTTCGCCTCCCACCGCGCCGGTGCATCGAAGGCCGAAAATATCACGAACAGCCGCTCAGCGCCGGGCAGGCTTTCGCCGCTTTCGCGCAGCAGGTCGAGCAGGCGCGCCTTGACCGCCGCCTGTTTCACGGCGTCGTAGCCGATCGTGCGGTCGTTCATGAACCGAATGGCATCGCGGCGCCGTTCGAAGACCACGTCGAGCCGCGGCCCGTGCAACGGTTCGTTGCAGTCGAAGACGATGTTGAGCGGGACCGGCGCCCGATATTCCGCCGCGATCCATTCCGCCAATCGCCCGAAGAGCGGCGACATCGCAGCCGCGCCCTGTTTGACGCGCTTCGTCTGCAAATAAGATGGGTCCGACGGGGTCATCATCGGTCCGGTCGCGCTTCCCAATAATCGAACGCCAGCTGTTGTTGCTCGCGAATGAAGCGCGCCGCCGCGGCGCCCTCCCAAGGGCCGTCATAACCGAGCAGCAGCGCGGTGCCGCCGACCCACCAGCCCTGCCCCGGCAGCCGGTCGCTTTCGCGCACCACCAGCACCGCGAGGTCGGGCTCGCCGTCGAGCGCGCAGAGGCGATCGACTTCGGCGAGCGTCTTGCACAGCGCGCGCATTTTTGGCCGGGTAAAGCGAAAGCCGAGATCGCCGAGCAGTTCCGAATAGCTGACCGACCGCCCGGCGCGGGCGGCGTCGGCCAATAGCGCGCGAATGCGCGGCGCATCGCCCAGCGCGCCGACGTCGGCGGCGGTCGCCTCGCCGCCTAGCCCGCGGTCTAGAGCGCCTTTGGCGGCCATGGGATGAAGCCCGAGGTGCGCTGGACATAGGCGGCGTAATCGGGCCGCGTCTTGTGCAGCCCCTTTTCGAGCAGCGCCTTGCCCGACCAGCGGGTGAGGGTGAAGGTCAGGAAGACCGGCCCGACGACGCTGGCGACCGCGGCCCAGTGGCCGGTATCGACGGCGACCAGCCATATACCCCACCAGGTCAGTGCATCGCCGAAATAATTGGGATGGCGGGTGTAGCGCCACAACCCGCTGTCGAGCACCCGCCCCTGGTTCGCGGGGTCGGCGCGAAAGCGATCGAGTTGCCAGTCGCCGATGCTTTCGAACGCGATGCCGGTCAGCGCCGCGGCGACCCCGATCCAGCCGACCACGCCGACACCCGGCAGCGGCACCGCGG
This sequence comes from Sphingopyxis sp., assembly GCF_050916055.1. Lineage (GTDB taxonomy): Bacteria > Pseudomonadota > Alphaproteobacteria > Sphingomonadales > Sphingomonadaceae > Sphingopyxis. The sequence continues at coordinate 296,395 of NZ_CP051527.1, read as the reverse complement.
CACTCGCCCAGATGCCGAGCTGCGCCGGCAGGCAGGTGATGAAGAGCAGCGGGGCCTGGGTCAGGAAGACGGTGAGCAGCGCGGTGCGCGCCCAGCTCCAGCGCTTCGCCTCCATCGTCCGCGCCATGATCCGCGCGTAACGCGGATCCTCGCCCTGGCGCGCCCAGCGGAGGCCGAGATGAATCGCGAGCCGTAGCCCCCACAGCGTCGTCAGCCCGAGCAACAGCTTGCCGTGCGGCGCCGCAAACCCGGCCTGAAAGGCACTGCTCCACGCGAGCAGCCCCATTCCGAACGCCCAGAAGGCATCGATGAACGACACGTCGCGGATGCGAACGGCCACCCCCCACAGGATCAGGATCACCGCGAGCAGCGCCGCGAAATTGATCGCCAGCATCGTCAGCATGTCGTTCATCCGCGAACCTCCCCGGCATCGGCCCCCACGATATCATCGATCGACTTGACCGCGCGATCGGGAAATTTGGGGACGCAGCTGCGATAGACTTCGAGCACCTTCATCATGTCGGCGCGAAAATCGCCGGTCGGCCAGATCAGCGGCCCCAGCCCGCCGGTCTTGGTGCCATAATCCATCATTCCGACGACGAGCGGCACCTTTGCCGCGAGCGCAATCTGATAGAAGCCGGTCCGCCATTTCGTTGCCTTGCCGCGGGTACCTTCGGGCGCGACGGTCAGCATGAATTCGGCGCGGCGAGCGAATTCATCGACCATCTGCTGGACGACGTTCGAACTGTTGCGGCGATCGACCGCGATGCCGCCCATCTGGCGGATGAAGCCGCCGATCGGCCAACGGAACAGCGACAGCTTGCCCATGAAATGCGGCCGCACCCGAAGGTCGGCGGTCAACCCGAGGAAATTGACGAAGTCCCAGTTGCTGGTGTGCGGCGCGGCGATGATGATGAAGCGCCGCGGTTCGGGCACCACGCCGACCGCTTTCCAGCCGCGCATCCGGTAAAGCCCGAGCAACAGCCGGCGCACCGCGCGCGCCACCGGCCCCGGCCGGTCGTCGTTCATTCTGGTCACCGCTGCATCTCTCCCTGTCACCCGATTGCGCGAAACCCCGCCGGTGCGCAAGAGGGGGCGAAGGGCACCGCTGTGTCGGCAATCGACCGGGCGCGATCACAGCCCCTTTGCCATGTGGCCCGGCGCTTGCTATCGCGCCGCGACCATGGCGAATACGACCGACGATCCCGACAACAGCGCTCCCGATTCCGGCCCGGTTCCCGGCATGACCGATACTCCGTTCGACAGCGCGCTGTCGGAGCGGTACCTGGTCTATGCGCTGTCGACGATCACCGCGCGTTCGCTGCCCGATCTGCGCGATGGGTTGAAGCCGGTGCATCGCCGCCTGCTGTGGGCGATGCGCGCGATGCGGCTCGACCCGTCGCAGGGTTACAAGAAATCCGCGCGCGTCGTCGGCGACGTCATTGGTAAATTCCACCCGCACGGCGACGTCGCGGTCTATGACGCGATGGTCCGCCTCGCGCAGGATTTCTCGCTGCGCTATCCGCTGGTCGACGGTCAGGGCAATTTCGGCAATATCGACGGCGATAATGCCGCGGCCTATCGCTATACCGAGGCGCGGCTGACGCGCGTCGCGGTCGATTTGATGCAGGGGCTCGACGAGGGCACGGTCGATTTCAAGCCGACCTATAATGGCGAAGATGAAGAGCCCGAAATCATGCCGGGGCTGTTCCCCAACCTGCTTGCCAATGGCGCGAGCGGGATCGCGGTCGGCATGGCGACGAATATCCCGCCGCATAACGCGGCCGAGGTGATCGGCGCGGCGCTGGTGCTGATCGACAACCAGAATGCCGAACTGTCCGAACTGCTCGAGCATGTGAAGGGCCCCGATTTCCCCACCGGCGGCATCGTCGTCGACAGCGCGGAGACGATCGCCCACGCCTATGAAACCGGCCGCGGCGGTTTCAGGGTCCGGGCGCGGTTTTCGACCGGCAAGCTCGAAGACGGCAGCTGGGAGGACAGCGGGATCGAGAAGCAGCCCGGCGGCACCTGGCAGCTGGTGATCAGCGAGATCCCGTACGGCGTCGCCAAGGGCAAGCTGATCGAACAGATCGCGCAGCTGATCGCCGACAAGAAGCTGCCGATCATGGAAGATGTCCGCGACGAAAGCGCCGAGGATCTGCGCATCGTCATCGAACCCAAGAGCCGCAACGTCGATCCCGAGGTGCTGAAGGAGAGCCTGTACCGGCTGACCGACCTGGAAAGCCGCTTCGCCCTCAACCTCAACGTCCTCGACGCGACGCGCACCCCCAAGGTGATGGGGCTGAAGCAACTGCTCACCGAATGGCTGCAGCACCAGATCGTCGTCCTCGTCCGCCGCGCCCAGCATCGCATCAACAAGATAGACGACCGGCTGGAGCTGGTCGCGGGTTACATCATCGCCTTCCTCAATCTCGACCGGATCATCGAGATCATCCGTACCGAGGACGAGCCGAAACCGGTGATGATCGCCGAATTCATCCTGACCGACCGGCAGGCCGAGGCAATCCTGAACATGCGGCTGCGCAGCCTGCGCAAGCTCGAGGAGATGGAGCTGAAGCGCGAGCAGGCCGATCTGACCGCCGAGCGCGAGGAGCTGGTCAAACTGGTCGAGAGCCCGGCGCGGCAGAAAACGCGGCTGCGCAAGGATCTGGAAAAGCTGCGCGCGGTATACGGCCTCGAAACCGTGCTCGGCGCGCGGCGGACGACGATTGCCGAAGCGGCGCCAGCCCGCGACATTCCGCTCGACGCGATGATCGAAAAGGAGCCGGTGACGGTGATCCTGTCAAAGCGCGGCTGGATCCGGGCGCAACGCGGCCATGTCGCCGAGGCGCAATGGGGCGAATTCAAGTTCAAGGAAGGCGACGAGCTGTTGTTCGCCGCCCACGCGCAGACCACCGACAAGCTGCTGATCGCGGCGAGCGACGGGCGCTTCTTTACCGTCGGGGCCGACAAGTTGCCCGGCGGACGCGGGTTCGGCGAGCCGCTGCGGCTGATGGTCGATATCGACCCCGAGGCGCGGATCGTCGCGATGACTCCGGCAACCGCCGACGGCCGCCTCCTCCTCGCCTCGTCGAGCGGGCACGGCTTTATCGCCCAGATGGGCGAAGTCGCCGCCGAAACGCGCAAGGGCCGCGGCGTCGTCAACCTGAAGGCCGGCGCGCGGCTGGCGATCGTGCGGCCGGTCGGGCCGGGCGACGACAGCGTCGCGGTGGTCGGCGAAAACCGCAAGCTGGTCGTGTTTCCGATCGCCGAAGTGCCGGTCATGGCGCGCGGCCAGGGCGTGATGCTGCAACGCTATCGCGACGGCGGCCTGTCCGATGCGATCAGCTTCGTCTTTGCCGAGGGGCTGAGCTGGGCGATGGGCGGCGATAGCGGCCGCACCCGGACCGAGGCCGACCTGATGCCGTGGCGGGTGGCGCGCGGCGCTGCCGGCAGGATGCCGCCGACCGGCTTTCCGCGCACCAACCGTTTCGACTGATCGCAATTCAAGGACGCTGTAAATAGCTTCTTTACCCCCGCTCACTTACCGATGGGCAAATGGGGAAAGGTCGCTCAAAACCCGCTGTTATGCCTATTGATAGAACCGGCGAAGACCGGCCCTTGCTGTTTGTCGGCTGGATCGATGCGCTGCCCGTGCCGGCCGCGCTCATCCGTCCGCTGGCGCGCGGCAATTTTCGGCTCCACGCGAGTAACGCAGCCTTCGACCGACTAAAGCTGTCGCCGGTGGGGGTGGATGCGCCGATTGCGCTGCTCCGTGCAGTCGAGCGTGCAGCGCAGGACCCGGCCGCGCTGCAGGAATTTTCGTGCCAGCTGGGCGAAGGCATCGCGGCGCGCGACCTGCGCGGGTCGATCGGACCGCTGGCGGACGAATGCGGCGACGAATCGCTGTTCCTGCTGACTCTGATCGACCGCACCCAGGAAATGATGACCGAGCGCAACCTGCGCCGCGAACTCGTATCCGACAGCCTGACCGGTCTGCCCAACCGCGCCGGGTTCGAAGAGCTGGTCGAAAAGCGCACCGCGAGCGACGCCGGCGGCGACCATGCGATCCTGCTGCTCGACCTCGCGCGCTTCAGCCGCATCAACGAACATATCGGGCCACTGGCCGGCGACGAGCTGATCATCACCGTCGCGCGGCGGCTGAAATCGAGCCTGCGCAGCGGCGACATCTTGGCACGCACCGGCGGCGACGAATTCGCGATCTCGTCGCGCGTCGCGGGTGGGCGCGCCGACGTCCGAGAGATGGCACGGCGCATCCGCGGCTGCTTCGACCACCCTTTCCGCATCGGCGAACTGAAGGTCAGCGTCGATTGCGCGCTCGGCTGTGCGATCCAGCCCGCGCTCGATGCCGACGCTGCGGACCAGATCCGTCACGCCCAGATCGCGCTGAAGCGCGCCAAGCAGACCGATCGCATCGAAATCTATGAGCCCGAGGCGGCGATGCTGTCCGACAATCGCTTCGGGCTCGAGACCGAACTGCGCAACGCGATCGAGGAAGACCGGCTGCACCTCGCCTTCCAGCCGCTGATCGAGCTGTCCAGCGGCCGCGTCGCGGGATTCGAGGCGCTGGCGCGCTGGGACAACAGCGCCGGCGCAGCGGTGTCGCCGACCGAATTCATCCCCGTGGCCGAGGATTCGGGGCTGATCGTTCCGCTCGGGCAATGGGCGATCGGCAAGGCGGCCGAGGTGCTCGCCGACTGGGACCGGCAGAACGGCAAGCCGGTCGACTGCTATTTCTCGGTCAACGTATCGGCGATCCAGCTGGTGCGCGACGATATCGCCGCGGTGGTCCGCGACGCGCTGACGGCGCATGCCATCGGCGGCGAACGGCTGATGGTCGAACTTACCGAAAGCGCGATCATCGGCGACCCCGACCTCGCGCTGTCGGTGCTGGGCGAGTTGAAGGCGCTCAACGCGCGCGTCGCGATGGACGATTTCGGGACCGGCTATTCCAACCTCGCCTATCTGCAGCGGCTGCCGATCGACGTGCTCAAGATCGATCGCAGCTTCGTCGAGCATATGGTCGACGACCGCGACAAGGTGGCGATCGTCCGGACGATCCAGAGCCTGGCCGAAGTGCTGGGGATGAAAACCACCGCCGAGGGGGTCGAAACGGTCGACCAGGCGCGGCTGCTGTCGGCGCTGGGATGCGATTTCGGCCAGGGCTATCTGTTCGCGCGCCCGCTGGAGGGCGCCGCGGCGCTCGATTACTGGCGTCAGTCGCTGCTGCGCCCGATATTCTGATCGACCAGTTCGCCGACGCGCGCCGCGTCCGGAAAATCCTCGGCCACCCAAGCGGCCTCGACCGCCTTCAAGATCCGCGCGACCTCTGGCCCCGCCGCGATCCCCCGCGCGACGATGTCGCCGCCCTTGAGCGGTAGCTGAGGAACGTCCCAGCCGCCGAGCGCCGCGACCGCCGTCGCCGCGGTCGCGGGATCGCCGCCAAGCAGGTGGACGTCGCGCGCCGCCTCGACCCCGATTGCGTGCGCCAGTTGCCGCACCGGGCGCCCGTTCGTGCGGTGCGCCGCCAACGCCGCAAGATGCTTGCGCTGGCGGGTCGACAGGCGAAGGCGGCTGGCGACCTGTTCGGCGACGGCGGGATCGGGGGGCAGCAGCGCCGCCATCCGGCGCAGCGCCGACGGCGCGGCCGCAACGGCCTGCTCGTTGGCGTAGAGCGCCGCGAGCGCGGCGGCGAAACCGGGCGCCAGTTCGGGGAGCATCACGTCGAACAGGCCGTCATCGGCGATCTGGCCGACGATCGCGCGCGGATCGGGCAGCGCCAGGATCTTGGTCAGCTCGTCGGCGACGCGCTCGCGCGACAGGCTTTTGAGCGACTGGCGCGCCGCGATCACCGCCGCGTGGCTTGCGGGGTCGAGCGCCCCGCGTCCGAAGCGCGCCGCGAAGCGATAGAAGCGCAGGATGCGCAGATGATCTTCGGCGATCCGCGTCGCAGCGTCGCCGATGAAGCGGACGCATCGCGCATCGAGATCGGCGACGCCGCCGAAATAATCGTCGATCGCGCCCGTATCGGGGTCGGCATAGAGCGCGTTGATCGTGAAATCGCGCCGCGCCGCATCCTCGCGCCAGTCGTCGGCAAAGGCGATGGTGGCGCGGCGGCCGTCGGTTTCGACATCGCGGCGCAGCGTCGTGATCTCGTGATGATCGCCGCTGGCGATCGCGGTGACGGTGCCATGCGCGATGCCGGTGGGGATTACCTTGATATCGGCCGCCGCGAGCCGCCGCGTGACCTCCTGCGGCAACAGCGGGGTCGCGAGATCGACGTCGGTCACCGCCAGCCCGAGCAATGTGTCGCGCACCGCGCCGCCGACGATCTTCACCGCGCCGCCGTCCGCCGTCAGCGCCGCGACGATGCGGCGCAGTCCGGGGCGGTCGCGCCATTCGGCGGGGGGAAGCCGCGTCACCGGTGCCATCCCGCCGGCATCCGCCGCGCAAGATTGACGATGATCCCTGCGGTCACCCCCCAGATCCGCCGTCCCTGCCAGTGCATGTCGTAATAATGGCGGTCGTGCCCCTGCCAATGCGCCTGCTGGCGGTCGTAATTGGCGGGGTCGAACAGAATGTCCAGCGGCACCTCGAACCAGTCCTCGACCTCGTCGGGATTGGGATCGAGCGGCAGGTCGGGCGGGATGACGCCGAGCACGGGGGTGATGTGATAGCCGCTGCCCGACCGATAGGCCTTGGTCGCCCCCGCGATCGCCACGTCGCGGCGGCTGAGCCCGATCTCTTCCTCCGCCTCGCGGAGTGCGGCATCGATCGCGTCGCGGTCGCCGGGATCGATCTTGCCGCCGGGAAAGGCGACCTGCCCGGCATGGCTGCGCAGCCATTGCGGGCGCTGGGTCAGGATGACGCCGGGGTCGGGGCGGTCGGTAAAGGCGACCAGTACCGCGGCGTCGCGCAGCGTCGGGGCGCCGAGATAGCCTTCGTCCTCATCATCGCCGGGGAGCAGATTTTCGAGCGCGGTGCGCAGCTTCGCCGACAGCATCAGCCATGCACCAGCGCAAAGCGCGCGCCGTTCGACCAGATGGCGGGGGGATCGCCGCCTTCGGCCAGCGCCAGTTCGACGAGCTGGTAATAGAGCGCCCGGTCGATCCGCGCTTCGAGCCCGTTGCCGACGACGCCGCGCACATGCAGCCGCGGGTCGGGCGCGTCGGGGTCGCTGCCGAAGCTGAGCGGATGATCGGGTCCGGCGAGCACGAGATCGTCGGTGGCGAGGCGAAAGACGAGCTTGCGCGCCTCGCACTCGCCTTCGCTCTTCATCTCGACGGCGCGGAACGGCGTATCCTCGACCGCGATCGCGAGTTTTTCGCCGGGGGTGACCAGGACATGGTCGCCATCGGGTTCGCGGCGCAGGATGGTCGAGAACAGCTTGACCATCGCCGGGCGGTTGATCCGGCCTCCCTCGTGATACCAGCTGCCGTCGGCGCGGATTTCCATGGCGCTGTCGCCCGAGCGCTCGGGGTGCCATCGCTCGACCGGCGGCAGTTTGCGCGCCGCGAGCAGTTCGGCCGCTTCGCTCAGCGACAGCTGGGCAAAATCCTCGGGAAGCGAAGGCGCGGGGCTGACCATGGAACCGACATAGGGGGGCGGGCGCGTGGTGCAAGTCGGCTTCGCTGCGAAACGAGGCGCTTGGCCGATGAGGAAGCGAAGAATGGGTTCACGCGAAGACGCGAAGACGCGAAGAAGACGGCTCGGGGAAGCGGGGGCGCGGGGCTGACCAGGGTTCCGACATGGGGGGTCGGGCGCGGGGTGCAAGTCGCGGCGCGTGTCCACCGACCGTGCCCCTGCGGAGGCAGGGACCCATTCATCGACCCGGCCGGTCCCGTTCAGTGGCCGATCGGGACGCGATGTCTGGTGATGGGCCCCTGCCTTCGCAGGGGCACGGGCCCTAACGCGGCCCGATCATTCCCGCGCTGGTCGGCAGGTCGTGGCCGTTGATCGCGCGCGCGAGGAGGCGGTGCTTTTCATAGGGGCCGGGGAGTTCCCACGCCGCCGTCGCGGCGGCGGCAAAGCCGAAGAAGCGGCCGTAATATTCGGGGTCGCCGATCATCATCAGCGCGCTGTCGGCGCCGGTTTCCGCCGCCGCCAGCATATGCGCCATCAGCAGGCGGCCGTGGCCGCTGCGCTGGAGGTCGGGGCGCACCGCGACGGGGCCAACCATGACGAGCGGGGTCGCGATGCCGTCCGCGGCATGGTGCGCGACGGGCCAGCACTGGATCGTGCCGACGAGCGCGCCCCGTTCGACCGCGGCAAAGCTGAGCGCCGGAACCGGCGCCATGCCGGCGCGGATGCGATAGGCGGTGCGGCCAAAGCGGTCGGTTCCGAAGGCGGCGTCGAGCAGATGCTCGACCGCCTGCGGTTCGATGTCCGACAATGGAAGTAACTCGACCAACGCGCGCCCTTTCGCTAATGCGGCGGCGCTTTAGGGTCCGGGGTCGGTGAAGGAAAGCCGAATAACGGTCCTGCCGAACAGGAATTTCTTGTGACCGATACATTGTGGCTGGAGGTGGACGGGCTGACCGTCCAGGTGCTGACCGGCATTTATTCCGAAGAAACCCACCTGCCGCAGCCGCTGCGCATTTCGGTGCGCGCCAAGCTGACGATGGCCGGTCATTATGATCCGACCACTCCGCTCAGCGCGTCGAAAAACTATATGCACCTGAAATTCGCGGCGACCGAGGGCATTCCGAAGGACGTCCATTTCGTGCTGATCGAAAGCGTCGCCGACCATATCATCGACACGTTGTTCCTGCAGGACGACAAGGTCGAGGCGGTCGAGGTCAAGATCGTCAAGCTGGCGATCGCCGAAGACGGCGAAGAGATCGGCATCACGATGCGCCGAAGCCGTTCGGGCGCGCGCACGTGACGCAGAAACTGGCGCTGGTCACGGGGGGCCTCCACCGCGTCGGCGCCGCGATTTCGGCGCGGCTGGCGCGCGAGGGCTATGCGCTGGCGATCCACAAGCGCAGCCCGGGCGACGCGGACGCGGTGCTGGCCGACGCGCTGGCCGAGACCGGCGCGATCAGCCACCGCTTCGCCGCCGACCTGTCCGATCCGGCGGCGGTCGATGCCCTGATCCCCGCGGTGATCGCGGCGTTCGGACGCGCGCCCGACTTGCTGATCAACAATGCCGCGCTGTTCGCCGAGGGCGACTGGGCCGACCTGTCGGCCGCCGCGCTGACCGGCATGATGCAGGTCAATCATCATGCGCCGGTGATGCTGGCGAAGGCGCTGGTCGCCGCGAGCGCGGGCAAGCGCCCGGCTATCGTCAATATCGTCGACCAGCGCGTCGCGCAGCCGGTGCCCGACCAGCTCGCCTACAGCCTGTCGAAAGCGGCGCTGTGGCAGGCGACGGCGACGCTGGCGGTGGCGTTTGGGGACCGCGCGCGGGTCAATGCGGTCGCGCCGGGGCTGACGCTGGCGACCGAGGATTATTCGGCGGCGCAGGTCGAGCGGCTGGCGGCGCGGATGCCGCTCGGCGCGCTGCCGACTCCGGCGCAGGTCGCCGAAGCGGTGGTGTATCTGGCGCGCGCCGAGGCGGTGACGGGGCAGACGATCTTCGTCGACGGCGGCGCGCATCTGGCGCCGCTGGGGCGGGATTTTGTGGTGTTGGAGCGGGATTAGCAGCGCGGTGGCGTGATGTCCGCAAACGACCATTTGCTGCCCTACTCAACCCCGTTCGCATCGAGCGAAGTCGCGATGCCCATCGGCGTGGTATGAGGTCGAAGGGTGTCTCGACTTCGCTCGACACGAACGGATTGAGGGATGGCCTTTAACGACCGATTGCAGACATCGTCGGCCACAACTATTGGAAGTCTGTGAGCGAGGTCATCAAGCATGTCGTAGCCCCTGACGGGCAAACCCGGGTCACCATTCACCGGCGCGCAGACGGTCGTTTCGAATTTTCTTATGACAAGTTCTATGTTGATGAAATTCCGGAGTATAATCATCACATGGAATACTGGGCGCCGGGGCAACTTTCAGGCATCTTTGACACTGCTGAAACGGCAATTCGGGAGGCTTCCGTCGATTTTCCTTGGGTGTCCGATCTGAAAAATGAGGGCGGCAGCTAACCACCCCAAAGCAGACAATCTAACATCGTCACCCCGGACTTGATCCGGGGTCCATGACTTCGGCGCCGCAGTGGATCCCGGATCAAGTCCGGGATGACGAAAAGTCTGACGGTCGGCTCTCCGCGCACGTCAATAAATATGCACCGCCTTCGTCACCAGATAGCCGTCCAACCCTTCGGGCCCGCTCTCGCTGCCGAAGCCCGATTCCTTGATGCCGCCGAACGGCATGTCGTTTGCCGAGATCACGAAGCTGTTGATCCCGACCATGCCGCTTTCGATGCCGTCGGCGATGCGGTTGATGCGGCGGCCGTTTTCGGTGAAGGCGAAGGCGGCGAGGCCGTAGGGTAGCCGGTTGGCCTGTTCGAGCGCGTCGTCTTCGGTGGCGAAAGGGCGGATCAGCGCCATCGGGCCGAAGGGCTCGTTGTTCATCGCATCGGCGTCGAGCGGGACGTCGGCGAGCGCGGTCGGCTGGAAGAAATAGCCCTCGCCCGTCGCCGCGCCGCCCGCGATCACCCGCGCCCCCTTCGCGGTGGCATCGGCGATCATCGCTGCCAATGCCGGCGCGCGGCGCGCGTTGGCGAGCGGCCCCATCTGGGTATCGGGGTCGAGCCCGCTGCCGACCTTTACCTTGGCGGTGCGGGTCGCAAAGCCCGCGACGAAGGCGTCGTAGATGCCCTGCTGGACATAGAAGCGCGTCGGCGAGACGCACACCTGACCGGCGTTGCGGAACTTCTGCATCACGACGCGGTCGAGCGTGGCTTCGAGGTCGCAGTCGTCGAAGATCAGCACCGGGGCGTGGCCGCCGAGTTCCATCGTGATCCGCTGAACCCGGTCGGTGGCAAGCTTCATCAGATGCTTGCCGACCGCGGTCGAGCCGGTGAAGCTGACCTTGCGGATCACCGGACTGCCGAGCAGGTGGCGGCTGATCATGTCAGGGTCGCCATAGACGAGCTGGACGACGTCGCCCGGCACCCCGGCGTCGGCGATGCAGCGCATGATCGCGCCGGTGCAGCCGGGGGTTTCCTCGGGCGCCTTGGCGATCACGACGCAGCCCGCGGCGAGCGCGGGGGCGATTTTCTTGACCATCAGATTGACCGGGAAGTTCCACGGGCTGAACGCCGCGACCGGCCCAACCGGCTGGCGCAGCACCATCGCGCGCTGACCCGCCGGCCGCTGGACCACGCGGCCTGCGATGCGTTTCCCCTCCTCGGCGAAATAAGCGAACAGCGACGCCGCCGACAGCACTTCGCCCCGCGCCTCGGCGATCGGCTTGCCCTGTTCGAGCGTCAGCAGCGTCGCGATCTGGTCGGCGCGCTCGCGGATCAGCCCGGCGACCTTGTGCATCAGCGCGGCGCGTTCGTCGGGAGTCTTCGCCCGCCAGGCCGGCCAGCCGCGCTCGGCAGCGGCGAGCGCCTCGTCGAGGTCGGCGATGGTGGCGACGGGCAGTTCGGCGATCGTGTCGGCGGTCGCGGGGTTAAACACCGGCCGCCCCTCACGCCCCTCGCCGCTCCGCCAGGCGCCGGCGATGAAAAGCTGGAGGTCGGCGTCGTAGGTGGGGGTCATGGGGGGTCCTTCGATCTCTTGGGGGACGCGAGCGATATAGGCCCGATCAGCGATAGTTAAAGCTGACGCTGATCCGTTCGCCCTTGCCCGCATGCGGCATCACTTCGTGGCGGAGCCAGCTTTCCCACAGGAACACGCGGCCCGCGGCGGGCTCGCCGTAGATAAAGGGCAGCAGCTGTTCGGGCGCGTCGTCGGTGCGGCCGGGGGCGGCCATCAGCATCGCGAGGCGCGGATCTTCGAGCTTCAGCGCGCCCGATCCGGGCGGGACCGCGACATAGAAGGTGCCCGACACGATGCTGTGCGGGTGGATGTGGCCGCTGTGGGTGCCGCCGGGTTTGAGGACGTTGACCCACATCGAGTCGAGCTTGAGCGGTTTGGCGAGGTCGAAGTGCGCGGCTTTGGCGAAGGCGCGCACCTCCTTGTCGAGGAGGCGCTTCAGGTCGTGGAACGCGGGGTCACGTTCGGGCAGGTCATTGAGGCTCGCATAGCTGGTATAGCCCTTGTAGCCATGATCGCGGCTCCAGCGCCGGCCGGCCAGATCGTCCTCGGCGAGCTGCCGGCAGCTGTGCTCCAAATCTTCGAGCAGGTCGGACGAGCCGGCGTCGGCTTCGTAGAAAAGACTGGCGAAGAGCGAACGAACGGGCATGATGGCCGCAAAGCACAGCAAGTGCGGACAAGCAAGGGAGACGAGGATGGCCGAGTTCGAACTGATCGCCGACGGATTGCGCTTCCCCGAGGCGCCGGTCGTGATGGAAGACGGCAGCGTCATCGTCGTCGAGATCGAGGCGGGGCGGATCACGCGCTGCTGGCCGGGCGGGAAGAAGGAAGTCATCGCGACCCCGGGGGGCGGGCCCAACGGCCTGGCGATCGGCCCCGACGGCAAGCTGTATTGCTGCAACAACGGCGGCTTCAACTATGTCGAATCGGATGGCTATCTGGCGCCGCATGGCATCGCCAGCGATTATTCGGGCGGGCGGATCGAACGGATCGACATCGAGAACGGCGCGGTCGAGGTGCTTTATAAATCGGGCGATCATGGCGTCGTGCTGCGCGGCCCCAACGACATCGTGTTCGACCAGCACGGCGGCTTCTGGTTCACCGACCATGGCAAGGTCGATTATGCCAAGCGCTGCCACGACATCGTCGGCATTTTCTATGCCAAGGCCGATGGCAGCTTCATCGAGGAAGTGATTTTTCCGTCGAACAACCCCAATGGCGTCGGCCTGTCGCCCGATGGTGACGCGCTGTATGCCGCCGAAACCTATACGTGCCGGCTGATGAAATTTACCATCACCGCCCCCGGCAAGGTCGCGGCCGATGCGGGCCCCGGCGGTCCCGGCATCCCGCTCTATCGCCCCGCGGGCTATAAATTCTTCGACAGCCTGGCGATCGAGGCATCGGGCAATATCTGCGTCGCGACGATCGGCGAATGCGGGATCAGCGTCGTCTCCCCCGCGGGCGAACTCGTCGAGTTCGTCGCGACCGACGACATCTTCACCACCAACATCGCGTTCGGCGGCTCCGATCGGCAGGATGCCTATATCACCCTGTCAGGGACCGGGCGGCTGGTGAAGACGCGCTGGTCGCGGCCGGGGCTGCAGCTGCAATATTAGGGGCGGGAAGCAGAAAGCCGATGCATGAGGAAACCCACGTCGCCACCCGCGTCGGCTGGCTGCGGGCCGCAATCCTTGGCGCCAACGACGGCATCGTATCGACCGCCAGCCTGATCGCGGGGGTCGCGGCGGCGGGGGCGTCGCAGTCGTCGATCCTCCTGACCGGCACCGCAGGGCTGGTCGCGGGCGCGATGTCGATGGCGGCGGGCGAATATGTGTCGGTCAGTTCGCAGCGCGATGCGGAAAAATCCGACGTCGAACTGGAAAAGCGCCACCTTGCCGCCGATCCCGAGTTCGAGCTGGAGGAACTGACGCAAATCTATCAACAGCGCGGGCTGGACCGCGCGCTTGCCGAGCGGGTCGCGGTGCAGCTGACCGCGCACAATGCGCTGGACACCCATTTGCGCGACGAACTGGGGATGACCGACGAGATGGCGGCGCGGCCGATCCAGGCCGCCGTCGCTTCGGCGGCGAGCTTCTCAATCGGCGCGGCGCTACCGCTGTTGATGGCGTGGCTGTTCGCGGGGGCAACGCTGCCTTGGATCGTGTCGGCGGCGTCGCTGGTCTTTCTCGCGGCGCTGGGCGCGCTCGGCGCCTGGGCGGGCAACGCGCCGGTGCTGCGCCCCGTCGTTCGCGTCACCTTCTGGGGTGCGATGGCGATGGCGGCGACGATGGCGATCGGATCGCTGTTCGGGGTCGCCGCGGGCTAAAGTTTGCGCCAGCGCCCGGCATCTGTATGTCTGTCGGCGATCCCGCACCGCCGGGCAAATCAATCGGAGGGGTCCGCAGATGCAGAGACAGAGCTGGGCGATCGACATCGATCGCGACGATATCACGCAGGCCGAACTGGTGTCCGATCCGCCGGCGCCGCTCGCGCCGGGCGAGGTTCGCGTGCAGATCGACAGCTATGCGATGACCGCGAACAACATCACCTATGCGGTGTTCGGCAAGCCGTCGGGGCTGTTCGGAAACGATCAGGGATACTGGGATTTCTTCGCCGAGCGCGCCGCGCCCGGCCGCCTGCCGGTGTGGGGTTTCGCGACCGTCACCGAAAGCGCCGCCGACGGCATCGCGGTGGGCGAGGTTTTTTACGGCTATTATCCGATGGCGAGCGATGCGGTGCTGGGGGCCGGCCATATCGGCCCCGGCGGCTTTACCGATGTAACACCGCGCCGCACAGCGCTGCCGCCGGTGTACAACAGCTATCAGCGCATCACCGCCTTGTCCGAATATCGCCCCGCCGACCATGATTACTGGCCGGTCTTTCGTCCCTTGTTCCTGACCGGCTGGCTGATCGCCGACCAGTTCGAGGATGAAGGCGATTACGGCGTCCAGCAGATATTGATCGCCAGCGCGTCGAGCAAGACCGCGATCGGGCTGGGCTTTTCGCTGGCGCAGCGCGTCGACCGCCCCGAAACGATCGGACTGACCAGCGCTGCCAATGTCGAGGCGCTGGCGGCCGAAGGAATTTACGACCGCGTCGTCAGTTACGACCAGATCATGACGCTCAACGCCACCACTCCCGCCGCGCTGGTCGACATGGCGGGCAATGGCGCGGTGACGCGCGTCGTCCACAGCCATTTCGGCAGCCAGCTGCAGGCATCGATCATCGTCGGCAAGTCGCATTGGGATGCGCAGGCCGATGTCGAGGGCCTGCCCGGCCCCGAACGGCAAGGCTTCTTCGCGCCGGGGCGGATCCAGAAACGCGTCGCCGACTGGGGCGGCGCCGGCTTTGGGCAAAAGGTCGCCGCGGCGTGGCTGGACTTCATGGCGGTCGCGCCGCGCCTCGCCCGCATCGACAGGCGCGCGGGCGCCGTCGCCGCCCTCGCCGCCTATCACGAGATGCTGGCCGGTAAGGCCGACCCCAAGGCCGGGCTGATCGTCGAGCCATGACCGTCACCACCGTCATCTTCGACTTCGGCGGCGTCATCACGTCGTCGCCCTTCGAGGCGTTCAACCGGCTGGAGGACGAGCGCGGGCTGCCGCGCGACTTCGTCCGCCGCGTCAACGCCGTCGATCCCGACGGCAATGCCTGGGCAAAGTTCGAGCGCGCCGAAATCGACGCCGCCGCCTTCGACGCGCTGTTCGCCGCCGAAGCACGGGCGCTGGGGCATGAACTGGCGGGCGAGGCAGTGCTGGCGGTGCTCGCCGGCGCGGTGCGCCCGGCGATGGTCGCGGCGCTCGATACGCTGAAAGCCGCAGGGTTCAAGCTGGGGTGCATCACCAACAATGTGCCAAGCGGAAAAGGCGCGGGGATGGCGCAGAGCGACAGCAAGGCGGCCGAGGTCGCGGCGATTCTGGCGCGGTTCGACCATGTCATCGAATCGAGCAAGGTCGGCGTGCGCAAGCCCGATCCGGCGATTTACCGGATGATGTGCGACGCGCTCGGCGTCGAACCCGCGGCGTGTGTCTATCTCGACGACCTCGGCATCAACTGCAAACCCGCAGCCCAGCTCGGCATGCGCGCCATCAAGGTGACAAGCGGCGAGCAGGCGCTTAAAGACCTCGGCACTGCCCTGAACATGGAGTTCTCCCACCCATGAAGAAAATCTACCCCGACGCCGCCGCCGCCCTCGACGGCCTGCTCTTCGACGGCATGCACATCTGCGCCGGCGGGTTCGGCCTGTGCGGCATCCCCGAACGGCTGATCGACGCGATCCGCGATGCGGGGACGAAGGACCTGACCATCGCCAGCAACAACGCCGGGATCGACGGCGAAGGGCTCGGTAAGCTGCTGCGCACGAAGCAGGTCAAGAAAATGATCTCGTCCTACGTCGGCGAGAACAAGGAGTTCGAGCGGCAATATCTGGCGGGCGAGCTGGAGGTCGAATTCTGCCCGCAGGGTACCCTCGCCGAACGCTGCCGGGCCGGCGGCGCAGGCATCCCCGGATTTTATACCAAGACCGGGGTCGGCACGCTGGTGGCCGAGGGCAAGGACGTGAAGAATTTCGACGGGCAGGATTATATCCTCGAGCGCGGCATCTTTGCCGACCTCGCGATCATCAAGGGCTGGAAGGCCGACGAGAGCGGCAACCTCATCTTCCGCAAGACGGCGCGCAACTTCAACGCGCCGATGGCGACCGCGGCGAAGATCTGCGTCGCCGAGGTCGAGGAAATCGTGCCCACCGGCAGCCTCGATCCCGACGCGATCCACCTGCCGGGCATCTATGTGAAGCGGATGATCGTCGGCGCGCCGTACGACAAGAAGATCGAATTCCGCACGGTGCGCGCCCGCGAGGCGGCGTGAGCTTCGGTCGCAAAGGGATCGGCCACAAGGGTTCGATCGACGTCAGCGGCATCCCGGCGCTGGCAGGCGGCGAAGAGTTTCTGCGCATGTGGAAGCAGTCGAACGGCAACGTACTGTGCGTGATCGATCCGGCCGGTCTTGGCGCCGATCCGATGCTGTTCGGGCTCGCGGTCGTCGATGCGATCCGGCACGGCGCGAAAGCCTATGCGCATGCCGTCAACATCGACGAAGAGCAGGCCTACGAGCGGATCATGGAAGGCGTGAACGCCGAACTCGCCAACCCGACCGACCTGCCCCGCCCGCTCGGCCCGCGGGGAACGCACTGATGAAAGCGCATATGATCCCGGTTTCTGCCCTGCTGCTGGCAGGCTGCGCCGCCAATTCCGCTCCGGTCGCAACCGCCCCGCCCCCGCCACCTATCGCTACCCCCGCCGAAGCCGCCAAGCCGCCGGTGGCGCTGCAATATCTCTATGGCTCGCCCGAGGCCGCCATCGCCGTCCGCGCGACAAATGCGCGCATCGCCGATTATGGCGTCGCACGGATCAAGCAGCGTCCGAAGGACAGCGTCGTGCTTGCGCCCGGCGCCACCATGGACGCCCCGGCGTTCGAGCCGTGCGGCGACAAACCTTTCGCGGCGGTGTTCGACGCCGACGAGACGCTGATCTGGAACCTGGGGCCGATGCGCTATTTCGCCGAGCAGGGCATCGCGTTCGACCCGAAAATCTGGGACGCGTGGGAAAAGACCGGCGCCGGCAAGGCCGCCGCGATGCCGGGCACGGTCGAAATGCTCGGCAAGCTGCGCGCCGCGGGGATCACCGTGATCGCCAACACCAACCGCAGTGCCGCCAATGCCAAGGGCAGCGAGGGCACGCTGCGCGCCGCGGGGCTTGGCGATTTCAAGCATGGCGAGACGCTGTTCCTGATGGGCGACGATGCCGGCGGGTCGAGCAAGGACGGACGCCGCGCGACGATCGCGGCAAAATATTGCGTCATCATGCTCGCCGGCGACCAGCTCGGCGATTTCAGCCAGCAGTTTAACGACAAGGACCTGCCGGCCGCGCAGCGCATGGCGCTCGCGACCAGCCCCGCCGCTGCCACGCTGTGGGACAAGGGCTGGTTCCTGTTTCCGAACCCCGTCTATGGCCCGTGGGAAAAACTGGGCTGGGACGACGCCTTCCCCTCCGACAAAAAATGGGAGCCAAGCCAATGAGCTGGACGCGTGATGAGATGGCGGCGCGCGCCGCGCAGGAACTGCAGGACGGCTATTACGTCAATCTGGGGATCGGCATCCCGACGCTGGTTGCGAACCATATCCCCGTGGGGATGACCGTCACATTGCAGTCGGAAAACGGCATGCTCGGCATCGGCCCCTTCCCGCTCGAGGGCGAGGAAGACGCCGACCTGATCAACGCCGGCAAGCAGACGATCAGCGAAGTGCCGCAGTCGGCCTATTTTTCGTCGTCGGACAGCTTTGCGATGATCCGCGGCGGGCATATCGACCTGACCGTATTAGGCGCGATGGAAATCGCGGAGAATGGCGACATCGCCAACTGGATGATCCCCGGCAAGATGATCAAGGGCATGGGCGGCGCGATGGATCTGGTCGCCGGGGTCAAAAAGATCATCGTCGTGATGGAACACAACGCCAAGGACGGCAGCCCGAAGTTCATTCCCGAATGCACGCTGCCGCTGACCGGCAAGAATGTCGTCGACATGATCATCACCGACCTCGCGGTGTTCAGGCGCGACGATCATGACAGCCCGTTCCGGCTGATCGAACTCGCGCCGGGGGTGACGGCGGATGACGTCGCGGCCAAGACGACGGCGCATTATATTGTCTAATGTGGCCGCCAATCCCGGCACCGCTTGGCTGATTGTCGGCGGGTGGCTGTCGGTGGCGGCAGCGCTGCTCCACATCGCGTGTATTTTCGGCGGGCCGGACTGGTATCGTTTCTTCGGCGCCGGCGAAGCGATGGCGCGCGCCGCGGCACGGGGTGAGTGGACGCCGACGCTCGTGACCCTTGCCATCAGCGCCGTCTTGCTGATCTGGGCCGCCTATGCCTTTTCGGGTGCCGGGCAGTTGCCGCGCCTGATTCTGCTGCGGACCGGATTGGTGACGATCACTGCCATCTATCTGCTGCGCGGCCTGATGTTCGTCCCGCTCCACCTGTGGCGGCCGCAACACAGCGACAGTTTCGCCATCTGGTCGTCGCTGATCGTTTTTGTCTTTGGCGCAGTTTACGCCATCGGCACGCTGAAGGCGTGGCGCCATCTCGCGCCGTGATGTCCTGCGGGGGTGACGGCGGTAGAAGTGGCGGCTAAGACGGCCGCCATATATGAGGTCGCAGTCTAAACAAAAGTCCCTGCCGCGTGCTTTGACGGTCCTGATCGCAGCGGCCGCGCTCGGGTTCGCGGGCTGGTTCGGCCTGCATGCCTTTGGCGGCAGCCACACGCTGGCCAGCATCCCGATCCCGATCAAGGCGCCCGAGAACCTGCCCGACACGCCCGGCGAATGGCGCGGGCGAATCGACTATCGCGCGCTCGACCAGCAATTGTCCGACCTGGCGGCGCGGCCCGAAATGGCGGGGCTGGCGGTGGCGGTGGTCGAGGACGGCGAGTTGCGATTCGTGCGCACCTATGGCGTCGCCGACAGCGCGACGGGATCGCCGGTGACCCCGCACACCTTGTTCCGCTGGGCCTCGGTATCGAAGACCGCGACCGGCGCCCTCGCCGCCGCGATGGCCGCGGACGGCAGCGTCGATCTGGACCGTCCGGTCGGCGGCGGCGGCACTTCGCTCCGTCTGCCGGGCGGGGCCGAGGCGCAGCTCAGCTTTGGCGATCTGCTGGCGCAACGGACCGGCCTCACCAAAAACGCCTATGACGAGCGGCTGGAGGATGGGCAGAATCCGGCGTCGCTGCGCGCCAGCCTGGCGGGGGCGCCGCTGCAATGCGACCCCGGCACCTGTCACACCTATCAGAATATCGCCTTCGATGCCGCGAGCGAGATCCTTGCCGCCGCCGCGAACAAGTCGTTTGCCGATACCGTCGTCGAGCGATTCTTCCTGCCGCTCGGCATGGTCAGCGCGGGGTACGGGATGAAGCGGCTGACGAGTGCCGCCGACTGGGCGAAGCCGCATCGCGGCGCGCGTGTGCTGCCGCTGAAGCAGGCCTATTGGCGCGTGCCGGCCGCGGCGGGGGTCGAAAGCGACATCGTCGATTTCGCCACCTGGATGCGCGCGATGATGGGCGCGCGCCCCGATGTGCTGCCGGACCCGGTCCTGGAGCAGGCGCATCGCCCGCGCGTCGGCACCGGAAGGCTCTATGGCGGAAGCTTGCGGCAGGCGACGGGCGACGCCGCCTATGGGCTCGGCTGGCGAAGCTTCACCTACAAGGGCCGCCGGCTCGAGGGGCATTCGGGCGCGGTTTCGGGCTATCGCGCGACGATGATCTTCGAACCGGCGACGCGGACCGGGGTCGTGGCGATGTGGAACAGCGACTGGGGATTCCCGTTCCGGGTCCCGTTCGCGGCGATCGACAGCTATTACAAGCGCGACGACGCGCGCTGGCTCGACATGGGCGAACTGCCGCCGGCACCGCGCAGTGCAGCGGCGCAGACGGGCGCGGTGGCGCCAAAGGGATAACAGCGCGTCACGCGCAAAAGGAGACTTGCATGCGCGTTTTGCTGACCGGGTCGTCGGGGTGGCTGGGACGTCATCTGGCGCCATTGCTGGGGGAGCACGGCCACGAGGTGACCGGGTTCGACGTCGTGCCGGGCGCGTATACCGACGTGATCGGCACCGTCGCCGACCGCGCGCTGGTCGAGCGGACGATGGGCGAGCATGGCATCGACGCGGTGATCCATGGCGGCGCGCTGCACAAACCCGACATCGCGCGATACCCGCGGCAGGCGTTCGTCGATGTCAATGTCAGCGGTACGCTCAATCTGATCGAGGCGGCGGTCGCGGCGGGAAACGACCGTTTCCTGTTCACCTCGACCACCTCGCTGATGGTGCGCGCCGACGTTCGCGCCGGCGCGGGCGAAGCGGGCGCGTGGTGGATGGACGAGGAATTCGGTCCGCTCGAGCCGCGCAACATCTATGGCATCACCAAGCTCGCCGCCGAGCAAGCGTGCCGGCTGGTCCACCGCGAGCATGGCATCGCCGTGCTGATCCTGCGCACCGGGCGCTTCTTTCCCGAGGACGACGACACGCATGCCGTCCCGAGCGGCGAGAATCTGAAGGCCAACGAACTGCTCCACCGCCGCCTGACGGTCGAGGATGCCGCCGCGGCGCATCTCGCGGCGCTCGAAGCCGCACCCGCAATCGGCTGCGACACCTTCATCCTCTCGGCGCCGCCGCCCTTTGCGCGCGACGAGGCCGACGAACTGGCCCGCGACGCGCGCGCGGTGATCGCGCGGCATTTTCCCGATGCGGCGGCGCTGTACGCGGCGCGAGGCTGGGTACTGCCGGCGACGATCGACCGCGTCTACGACCCGTCGCGCGCCGAACGCCGCTTCGGCTGGCGCGCGCAAACCGATTTCGGCCGTGTGCTCGCAGCGCTCCGGGACGGTAGCGCCCTGCCCTTTGCGCACGACGCCGGCTATACATCGCCGATCGTGGCCCGGGAGCGCGCGACATGTACGAACTGATCACCGCCAACCGCAATTATTCGAGCTGGTCGCTGCGGCCGTGGATGCTGATGCGCGGATTGGACATCGAATTTAAGGACCGGATCGAGCCCTTCGCAAAGCCGGTCAATTATGACGCATTCCGCAGCTTCTCGCCCACCGGTCAGGTCCCGGCGCTGCTTGACGAAGGCCGCGTCATCTACGACTCGCTCGGCATCGCGCTCTATCTCGCCGACCGCCACGACGGCGTGTGGCCGGCCGACCCCGACGCGCGCGCATGGGCGCAGTGCGCGGCGTGCGAAATGCACAGCGGCTTTGCGGCGCTGCGGAACGATTGCACAATGAACGTCGGGGTGCGCGTGACGCCGAAGCCCCCGTCCGATGCGCTCAAGGCCAATGTCATGCGCCTTAGCGAACTGTTCGAGCAAGGGCTGGCGCGCTTCGGCGGCCCGTGGCTCGCGGGCGCGGATTTCTCGGCGGTGGACGCCTTCTTCGCCCCCGTCGCCTTCCGCATCCGCACCTATGGCCTCGACGTCGGCGCCGGGCAGGCGTGGGTCGACCATATGCTCGCGCATCCGGCGATGCTCGACTGGGAACGGCAGGCGCTTGCCGAAAGCTGGCGCGAGGAAAGCCATGAGGCGGAGCTGGCGGCGGCGGGGGTAATTACCGCCGATTATCGGACGGGTTTATAGCTTCAAAAAACACCGTTTGCCCTGAGCTTGTCGAAGGGCCGCCCTTTTCTTTGAACGTCGCAAGGAAGAACGGTCCTTCGACAAGCTCAGGACAAACGGGTTTAGGTTCGATTCAATCGACCAGCGCCTCGCGCACCACCGCAATCCCGGCCTCGCGCTGTACCTTCAGCTCGGCCTTCAACTTTGCCGGGTCGCGCGCCAGCACGAAGCCGAAGCTGACCCCGCCGTCCTTGCCGATCGTCGCGTGGTGGAGCTTGTGCGCCTGCACCAGCCGCTTGGCATAGCCGCGCCGCGGCACCCAGCGGAAATAGCGCTGATGGACCAGCCCGTCGTGGACCAGCGTGTAGATGATGCCGTAGAACAATATGCCGAGCCCGATCCACGTCGCCGGTTCCCACGCCGCGGCGCCCATGATCAGCGGGCTGCCGACCGCGAACGCCGAAATGCTCATCGCGGCGCCGAAGATCGCGAACAGGTCGTTCTTTTCGAGCAGCTTGTCGTGCGGCTCGTGATGGTCGCGGTGCCAGGCCCAGCCGAAGCCGTGCATGATATATTTGTGGCTCGCCCAGGCGACTAACTCCATCGCGGCGACGGTGGCGACAATAAGTGCGATGATGGCGAGTGTGGACATGAGTGCGTTATAGACCAGTTCGTCGCCCCTGCGAAGGCAGGGGCCGCCGTCGGTACGGAGCGGCGTTGCAGTGCAAACCGCAAGCGGCCCCCGCCTGCGCGGGGGCGACGTGTCTTCGACGACCGAAAATTGCGTTTTTGATCGCCACTCGCTTGCATTGTTATTCCATCGGCTTAAGTGAACCGCATGACTCGCCCCCGCACCCTGTATGAGAAAATCTGGGACGCGCATGTCGTCGAACAGCGCCCCGATGGCACCGCCCTGATCTTCATCGATCGCCACCTCGTCCACGAAGTCACCAGCCCGCAGGCGTTCGACGGGCTGCGCGCCAGCGGCCGCACCGTGCGCCGCCCCGACCTGACGCTGGCGGTGCCCGATCACAATGTGCCGACGACGGCGCGCAAGGACGCGGCGGGCAACCGCCTGCCGATCGCCGACGCCGAAAGCGCGGCGCAGCTCGCGGCGCTGGAGGCCAACGCCCCCGCCTTTGGCATCCGCTACATCGACGCGGTCGCGGCCGAGCAGGGCATCGTCCATGTCGTCGGCCCCGAACAGGGGTTTTCGCTGCCCGGCGCGACGATCGTCTGCGGCGACAGCCACACTGCCTGCCACGGCGGCATCGGCGCGCTCGCCTTCGGTATCGGAACGAGCGAAGTCGAACATGTGCTCGCGACCCAGACCCTGCTGCTCCAGCCGTCGGAAACGATGGAAGTGCGCGTCGAGGGCGAAGTCGGTCCCGGCGTGTCGGCGAAGGACATCATCCTCCACATCACCGGCACCATCGGCGCCGCAGGCGGCACCGGCCATGTCATCGAATATACCGGCAGCGCGATCCGTGCGCTGAGCATCGAAGGCCGGCTGACGGTCAGCAACATGGCGATCGAGGGCGGCGCGCGCGCCGGGTTGATCGCGCCCGACGCGACGACCTTCGCCTATATCGAGGGCCGCCCCTATGCGCCGAAGGGCGCCGACTGGGACGCCGCGGTCGCTTACTGGAAGACCCTGACCACCGATGCGGGAGCGACTTACGACAAGGTCGTCGTCATCGACGCCGGCGACATCGCGCCGAGCGTGACCTGGGGCACCAGCCCCGAGGATGTCGTGCCGATCACCGGCATCGTCCCCGACCCCGCCAGCTTTGCCGACCCGTCGAAACAGGCCGCCGCGGCAAAATCGCTCGCCTATATGGGGCTTACCCCCGGCATGCGGATGCAGGACGTGGCGGTCGAGAATATCTTCATCGGCAGCTGCACCAACAGCCGGATCGAGGATATGCGTGCCGCCGCCGCGGTGCTGAAAGGCCGCAAGATGGCGCCGGGCGTCAAATGGGCGATCGTCGTCCCCGGATCGGGGCTGGTGAAAGCGCAGGCCGAGGCCGAAGGGCTCGACCGCATCTTCATCGACGCCGGGATGGAATGGCGCGAGCCCGGCTGTTCGGCGTGCCTGGCGATGAACCCCGATAAGGTGCCGGCAGGCGAACGCTGCGCCTCGACCAGCAACCGCAATTTCGTCGGCCGCCAGGGTCCGGGTGCGCGCACGCACCTCGTGTCGCCCGCGATGGCGGCGGCAGCGGCGGTGACCGGTAGGCTTACCGATGTGCGGGAGTTGATGGGATGACCCCGCTCGACAAGGTCGAAGGCCGCGCGATTCCGCTTGGGCTGAAGAACGTCGATACCGACGTTATCATCCCCGCGCACTGGCTGAAGGGCATCACGCGCGAGGGGATGGGCAAGGGGGCGTTCGAAACGTTGCGCGCCGACCCCGACAACCTGTTCGACCGCCCCGAATACAGCCGCGCGCCGATCCTGATCGCGGGCGACAATTTCGGCTGTGGGTCGAGCCGCGAGCATGCCGCCTGGGCGCTCGGCGATCTTGGCATCCGCGTCGTCATCGCGCCCTCTTATTCCGACATTTTTTCGGGCAATGCGGTCAAGAACGGCATCCTGCCCGTCGTACTGCCGCAGGCGGCGATCGACCGGCTGATAGAGGTTGCGGCGACCGATCCGGTCCACGTCGATCTCGACACCCAGACGGTGACAACGCCGTTTCAGGACCGGTTCGCGTTCGAGATCGACCCGTTCCGCAAGATGTGCCTGCTCGGCGGGCTCGACGAGATTGCGCTGACCGAAAAAAGCGATGCGGCAATCGCCGCGCATGAACAGAAGATCGCGGCGACGCAGCCCTGGCTGACCCCCGCGGTCTTTTGATAATCACAGAGGAGAGACGCATGAAGGCCCTATTGTCGACTGCAACCGGCGGCCCTGAAACGCTGACGATCGGCGAGCTGCCGCGCCCGACCGCCGGCAAGGGCCAGATTGTGATCGATGTGAAGGCCTGCGCGGTCAATTTCCCCGATGTGCTGATTATCGAGGATAAATATCAGTTCAAACCCGAACGCCCCTTCGCTCCCGGCGGCGAAGTCGCGGGGCTGGTCGCCGAGGTCGGCGAGGATGTGACCGATTTCAAGGTTGGCGACCGGGTGCTCGCCGGCTGCGGCAATGGCGGCATGTCCGAAGCGGTCGCGGTCGGCGTCCACAATGTCTACCACCTTCCCGAAGCCCATGATTTCGCCGAGGGTGCTTCGCTGCTGATGACCTATGGCACCAGCATCCACGCGCTCGTCGATCGCGGGCATATCAAGCAGGGCGACACCCTGCTCGTGCTCGGCGCCTCGGGCGGGGTCGGGATCGCTGCGGTCGAGCTTGGCAAGGCATTCGGCGCGCGCGTCGTCGCCGGGGTGTCGAGCGAGGCGAAGGCCGAAATCGCGCGCCAGGCCGGCGCCGACGAGGTCGTCGTCTATGGCTATCAGCCGTTCGACAAGGATGCGTCGAAGGCGCTCGCCGAAAAGTTCAAGGCGGCGGTCGGGCCGGGCGGCGCCAATGTGATTTATGACGCGGTGGGCGGCGACTATGCCGAACCGGCGCTGCGCTCGATCGCGTGGGAAGGCCGCTACCTCGTCGTCGGTTTCCCCGCGGGCATCCCGCGGTTGCCGCTCAACCTCACGTTGCTCAAGAGCTGCGACGTTGCGGGCGTATTCTGGGGCGCCTTCGTCGCACGCGAACCGGTGCGCAACCGCGCCAACATCGCGCGATTGTTCCAGCTGTGGGAGCAGGGGCAGATCAAGCCGCGCGTCACCGAAAGCTTCGCGCTGGCCGACGGCGGCAAGGCGATCGCCAAGCTGGGCGATCGCAGCGCGGTCGGCAAGCTGGTCGTCACCGTCTGAGCTATCGCGCCGGGTTAACCCTTTGTCAGGGGCTGGTCCCTACGGATGGTCGCTCGATTATTTGGGCGCAAGGTATCTGAAATGGCGATTCGCCGTTCGACCCGTGAGGACCATGCCGCGAGCATCGGTAATATTTCACGCACCCGGCGTGCGCAGCTGGTCGCCGAATTCGAGGGCGAACTGGGCATCGACCACCGCGCGCGCGCGCAAGCGGCGTATGAAGCGCGCCGCTGGCAGGTGATCAAGACGATCATCGTCTGGACGATCGCGCTGATGTTCTTTTCGGTCGCCTGCCAGAAATTGTGGCTGATGGGTCAGGACGTCGACCAGCCGTTTTCCGCGATCAACCCGATCGAAGCGTGGTTCTAGACGTCGTTACCAAATTTTGGTAACGCCGTTCCATGGCTATCAAGAACACCTCGGTCGCTCTCGGCGAACCCTTCATCCAGTTTGCGCGCCAGAAGGTGGAGTCCGGCGAGTTCGGATCGACCAGCGAAGTCGTGCGCGAGGCCATGCGGCGGTATATCGCCGACGATGTGAAGTTGCAGGCGCTGCGCGCAGCGATTCAGGAAGGCATCGACAGCGGTCCGCCCGAGCCCTTTGATTTCGACGAATTCCTGAAGGAAATGCGTTCCAATTACAAAGGCGCGGCGTGACCCGCTATCTGCTGCCGCCCGCGGCGCGGCGCGACATTGCCGATATCTGGCTTTACACGGCCGACCGTTGGGGCGTCGATCAGGCCGATCACTATGTCGGCCAAATCGAGGACGATTTGACGAAGGCGGCCGCAGGGTTACGGATCGTGCAGCCGATCGGCAACGAATGGAAAATTCGGTCAGGTCATCATCTGTGCATTTTTGCCAAGCCGACCGAAGACGAGATTTGGGTTATTCGCATCCTGCACGAGCGGATGGATATTCCCGACGCGACTTGATTGTAGTTATCTCTCGGCGGATTGATTGTATTTCTTCGACGCAACGCAGCCCGTTGGAGCATCGTTCAAAATGAAGCTTCAAATCACCTAAATCTGCGATTCAATCAGCCGGAAATTCAATAAACGCGCGCCTTCGGCTTGATATATTCGACGTCGTCGGACAGCGTATATTCGTGGACCGGGCGGTAATCGAGCTTTACGCCGCCGCCCTTGCCGCCCCAGCCGTCGAACCAGCTGATCGAATGTTTCATCCAGTTGGCGTCGTCGCGGTTCGGGAAATCCTCGTGCGCGTGGGCGCCGCGGCTTTCTTTGCGGTTATACGCCGAATGCATCGTCACCGTCGCCTGCGCGATCAGATTGTCGAGCTCGAGCGTCTCGATCAGGTCGGTGTTCCAGATCAGGCTGCGGTCGGTGACGCCGATGTCGGCCATGCGGGCATAGGTCTTGGCGAGCTTGTCCTTGCCTTCGGCCATCAGCTCGTCGGTGCGGAACACCGCGGCGTGCGCCGACATGGCGCGCTGCATTTCCAGCCGGACCTCGGCGGTCGGCGAGCCGCCTGCCGCGTGGCGGAAATGGTCGAGCCGGCCGAGCGCGAGATCGGCGCTGTCGGTCGGCAGCGGCGCCTGCGCCGCGCCGGGCTTGACGATGTCGCGCAGCCGGTGCCCGGTCGCACGGCCGAAGACAACGAGGTCGATCAGGCTGTTCGAGCCGAGGCGGTTCGCGCCGTGGACCGACACGCACGCGGCCTCGCCGACCGCGAACAGGCCGGGGACGACGGTGTCGGGGCCGTCCTTGCCGAGCGTCACGACCTCGCCATGATAGTTACAGGGGATGCCGCCCATATTGTAATGCACCGTCGGCACCACCGGCAGCGGCTGGCGCGTCAGGTCGACCCCGGCGAAAATCTTGCCGCTCTCGGTGATGCCGGGCAGCCGCTCGGCGAGCACCGCGGGATCGATATGGTCGAGGTGCAGGAAGATATGGTCCTTGTGCGGACCGACGCCGCGGCCTTCGCGAATTTCGAGCGCCATCGAACGCGAGACGACGTCGCGCGAGGCGAGGTCCTTCGCCGACGGGGCGTAGCGTTCCATGAAGCGCTCGCCTTCGGAGTTGGTGAGATAGCCGCCCTCGCCGCGCGCGCCTTCGGTGATCAGAACCCCGGCGCCGTAGATGCCGGTCGGGTGGAACTGGACGAATTCCATGTCCTGCAAAGGCAGGCCGGCGCGCAGCACCATGCCGCCGCCATCGCCGGTGCAGGTGTGCGCCGAGGTCGCGGTGAAATAACAGCGGCCATAACCGCCGGTCGCGAGCACGACGGCCTGGCTGCGGAAGCGATGGATGCTGCCGTCGTCCATGCACAAAGCGATCACGCCGCGGCAGGCGCCGTTTTCCATGATCAGGTCGAGCGCGAAATATTCGACGAAGAAGTCGGCGTCATATTTCAGCGACTGCTGATAGAGCGCGTGGAGCATCGCGTGGCCGGTGCGGTCGGCGGCGGCGGCGGTGCGCTGGACCGGCGGGCCTTCGCCCATATTCTGCATATGGCCGCCGAACGGGCGCTGATAGATGGTGCCGTCGGCGTTGCGGCTGAACGGCACGCCGGCGTGTTCGAGTTCATAGACCGCGGCGGGCGCCTCGCGCACCATATATTCGATCGCGTCCTGGTCGCCGAGCCAGTCGGAACCCTTGACGGTGTCGTACATGTGCCACTGCCAATGGTCGGGGCTATTGTTGCCAAGGCTGGCGGCGATGCCGCCCTGCGCCGCGACGGTGTGGCTGCGCGTCGGGAACACCTTGGTGATGCACGCGGTCTTCAGCCCCGCTTCGGCGCTGCCCATCGTCGCGCGCAAACCCGATCCGCCGGCGCCGACGACGACGGTGTCGTAAACATAGTCGATGATCTTGTAGGCGTCGGTCATCTTACATGCCCCCCGGGCCGGGCGCGACGGGCGCCAACACGATCCGCACGATGGCGAAAATGCCGTAAGCGGCGCCGCCGATCGCATAGAAGTTGAGCAGCACGAGCGCCAGCAGCCGCGCCGCCTCGCCGTGCACATAGTCCTCGATCAGCACCTGCAGCCCGAGCCGGAGGTGCCAGAAGACGCTGACCACCATCAGGATCAGCGCGAGCGCGACCGTCGGGTTCGATGCCCAGCGCGCCACCGCGCCATGATCGCCGAGCGGCAGCCGGACGAGCGAAACGACGAACCAGGTGACGAGCAGGACGTTGCCGAGCGCGGTCAGCCGCTGCTGCAACCAGTGCTGCGAACCATGCCCCGACGACCCAAGGCCGCGAACCTTGCCCAGACGCGTGCCGCTGCCCATCAGAGTGCCTCCGCCAGAATATAGAGCCAGGTCGCGGCGGTCGCGAGCACGCCGGCGACGATGACGACGGTCGACCACAGCTTGTTCGTTTTCAGCTCATACCCCGCACCGGTATCGAGCACGAGGTGCCGCAAGCCGGAGAACAGATGCTGGAAAAAGGCCCAGGTCAGCCCGACGAGGACGATCTTGCCCAACAGGTTGGTGACCATGTGGAAGGTGCCGGCGTCGGGATTGGGATCGTGCCACACGCAGGCGACGAACGCCGCATAGGCATCAGGGCCGCCGGCGATCGCGCCGAGCCACCACAGGAACATCAGCGCGCCGACGATCGCCAGCCCGTCGCCACTGGCGCGGTGGAGGATCGAGACCGTCATCGCCGGCCCCCATTTATACACCTGCAGGTGCGGCGAGAGCGGCCTTGCGCTCGGTTCGTTGCCAGCCATATCAGCCCCGTTTTTTGACTCTGTGCGGTCGATGGGCGCCGGTTTAGCGCCGCGGGCGCGATATGCAATTGCTTAGGGGGCAGCGGCACAACTATTTGCGCGCGCTGCCGCCCCAGCGCGGTCAGGGGTCGGGGACAATTGCAACGGTCGCAGGACTGGGTTAGCCATCCTGCATGGGGCTGTTCGATCTCTTCAAGCGCAACAGGGCCTCGTCATCCCGGCGCCGTGGTTCGCACGCCCGGATCAGCCGTATCGATCACCTGCTCGGCATGTATCATGATTTTCTGGAAAAACCCGAACCCGCCTATGGCGGCGTCGACTTCGTCGCGTTCGTCGAGCGGCAGCTTCGCGAGGGCCAAGTCGATCTGGCGATATGGAATATATCCAGTCAGGTCCGGTACTATTTTGCGCTCGCCAATCTCTATTGGGGACAGGGCGATGGGCCGCGGGCCGAAACCTATTTGCGCCGGACGCTCGAGCGGCATCAAAGGCTGGTCGATGCCTGCGCCGACCACGACCTGCCGCGACCGTCATACCGCGGCATCGAATGCGCCAAATGCGCGGCCTGTCTGCTCGGGGTCGAGGTGGAGGACTTGCGGCGTGCCGAGGCATTCGAACCCGGGTATGAGCCGTGGTTCAAGGACGCGCTACTCAGCTACTGCCTCGATTTGCGCGATTTCGATCGGGACGCCTGGCAGGCAAGCGCCGACGAATGGACGCGAAAACGGCACCCCAAATACCGGCTGGAAGAGTTCGCCGTCTACGTAAAGGCCCTGACCGGCGGCTATGAATCGACCGACGCGATGCTGGGCGCGCATGCGAAGATGTTCGCGTCGCGCACGGCGAGAAATCCGGACTCCGATCTGCTGGACGGTTACGACGACAATGATTTGATCGTCGATCATATCTTTGCGGCGATCCTGAACCGCATCGGCTGGGAGGGGAGCTACCGGCATAGCTGGCCGCATAGCGCCGCTGTCGGTTCGATGCCGCAAACGACGAAGTCGCCCGATCGCTTTGCGGGCGTGATCGCTGCGGCCGAGCCGATGGCCGATCGCGACACGGGACTTATCGGGGACGTGTCGGCGGCGCGGCGTTTCATCGATCTCCACTTGCGGCATCAGACGGATTTTGAAGGCGAAGTGGTCGATGCCGCACGGCCCGCCAAGGATCGCGGCAAGGTTTCCGGCGCACTGCGCGACCTCGGCTGGACGGGAGACCCGGAAACGCTCGACCTGATGCGCACATACCGGATGGACTGCATCTGCAACGATCGCACCCATCTGTCGCTGTGCGATCCGATGCGTGGTGCGTCGATCACAATGGAAGCCTGGACGCGATTGCTATCCGACGACTTCGGACTGCACCCCGATTTCATCGCGATCGCGGGAAGCGAGGAAAAGACCGATTATCGCGATCCCCAAGGCGCGTGGTACTGCTATTGGAAGAAAGACCGGCGTATCTATGCCATCGACCGCGATGCCTGGGGCGACCCCGACGTTGCCGTCCGACACGCAAGGCCGGGACTGAACCTCTGGCCTTCCTATAGCAGCTTCGTGGCGTGGTGGATTTCGGAGCATCTGCGCAGCAAGGCCTGAGCTATGCTGCCCGGACGAATATACGGTCCGCCCCCGAACGACGCCTAGCGGATCTTGTCGCGGTTGGCGTAGAGCAGCGCGGCCAGCACCGCCGCCGAGCCGACCCCGATCCCGGCCGCCGTTTTCCAGCCGAAGCCCTTCTTATCGCCCTTCGCCGCGTCGCGGTCGGCGGCTGCGGTTGCTTCGGCGGCTTCCTGTTGCTGGCGACGCTCGCGCGCGGCGCGGAGCACCTCATTTTCTTCCTGCTCGTCCTGCGGCACGGCGGGGTCGGTGTAATCGGTCATCGTCTGGTCTGGTCCTTCGGGTCAGGCGAGCGCCTGCTCGACAGGCGCATAGTCGGTTCCGATCGCTTCGGCTACCGCCTCGAACGTCACCTTTCCATTCCAAACGTTCAGCCCGTGCGAAAGATGCACGTCGCGCCGCAGCGCTTCCTTCCAGCCGAGGTCGGCGATGCGCAGCGCGTGCGGCAACGTGACGTTGTTCAGCGCATAGGTGCTGGTGCGCGCAACCGCGCCGGGCATGTTGGCGACCGCATAATGGACGATGCCGTCGACGACATAGGTTGGGTCGGCGTGGGTCGTCGCGTGGCTGGTCTCGAAACAGCCGCCCTGGTCGATCGCGACATCGACGAGCACCGAACCCGCCTGCATCGTCCCGAGCATCTCGCGCGTCACGAGCTTGGGCGCTTCGGCGCCGGGGATCAGCACCGCGCCGATCACTAGATCGGCCTCGGCGACGCATTCGGCGAGGTTGGCGCGGTTCGAGAAGCGGGTCTTGGCGCGCGATTCAAAGAAGGTGCCGACGCGTTCGAGGACTTCGGGATCGCGGTCGAGGATGGTGACGTCGGCACCGAGTCCGGCCGCCATTTGCGCCGCGTTGAAGCCGACGACGCCGCCGCCGATCACGGTGACCTTGCCCGGCGCGACCCCGGGGACGCCGCCGAGCAGCACGCCGCGGCCGCCATGGGCCTTTTCGAGTGCGGTCGCGCCAGCCTGGATCGACATGCGGCCCGCGACCTGGCTCATCGGCTTCAAGAGCGGCAGGCCGCCGTGCGGGCTGGTGACGGTTTCATAGGCGATGCACACCGCGCCCGATGCCATCAGGTCGCGGGTCTGGTCGGGATCGGGGGCGAGATGGAGATAGGTGTAGAGGATCTGCCCTTCGCGCAGCATCGCGCGCTCGACCGGCTGCGGTTCCTTGACCTTCACCACCATGTCGCACTGCGCGAAGATGTCCTGCGCCGTCGCGACGATCTCGGCCCCCGCCTCGACATAATAGCGATCGTGCGCCCCGATCCCCTCGCCCGCCCCGGTCTGCACCAGCACGCGGTGGCCGTGCGCCGCGAGTTCGCGCGCGCTTTCGGGGGTCAGGCCGACCCGATATTCGTGATTCTTGATTTCCTTGGGGGTGCCGATGATCACTTCATGCTCTCCTGGCTTTGGGCCAACTGGTTTCAGCGGAAACCATTAGTCGCTTCCGGCTGCCCCTGTATAGCGCCTCGTGCCGGCTTGCGACGCGATTTTTGCGCGTGCTGGTTAACGGCGCCTTTACCATCGACGCGGCATAGCCCGGTTACGCATTTTACCGATGATGCGGGCCGAGACCCGCGCATCGCAGAGGATCGTCCAGGGGAAACAGGATCATGGTGAAGGATAATCCGATTCATAAGCAGCAGATCGATCCGGTGCTGATGGCCGATCGTTTCCCCTTCTACGACCTCGACGGGCGGCTCGCCGCCGACGCCGCCGAAATCCACACCATCGTCGCCGGGCGCGAGGCGGAGATGGGCCGCGCTTATTGGGACGCGTTCAACGCGCTGCCGAACAACACCCGCAAGGTCGAGGGCGACCTGTTTTCCGCCTATGTCGCGGGCAGCGCCAAGCATATGGCGGTCAAATATGCCGACGCGGCCGGACAGGAGGCCGCGACGATCGCGTGCCAGAACACCCATATGGCGCTGCGCGTCGGCGTGTCGCTGGCGTCGGTGCTGTCGTGCATCGCGGAAAGCCAGCGGCTGACGATAGAGTATGTCGTCGAGGCCTGTGCCGGCGACACCGACCGGCTGGTCCGGCTGGCCGCCGCGATCAACCGGCTGGCGATCCTCGAGATGGACATCATGCTCGCCTATGACGAAAAGCTCGACCGCGCCGCGCGATCGAGCGAACGCCAGGCGCTCGCCGGCGATTTCGACCATTCGATCGCGTCGCTGGTCCAGGAAACCGACGGGGTGCGCCAGCAACTCGCGGCGCAGGCGGCATCGGCCGATCAGGCCGCCAAGGGCATGATCGCCAAGACGAGCGAAGTCGCCGCGGCGTCCGAACAGTCGGCGATGGCGATGCGCGAAGCCGCCTCGACCGCCGCCGGGCTGATCCGTGCGATCGAGGATGCGCGCAGCGAGGTCGAAGCATCGGCCACGGTCGCGACGCGCGCGTCGGAACAGGCGGGCGAAGCCGTCGCGATGTCCGAAGCGCTGTCGCACCACGCCGAATCGATCGAATCCATTTTGGGCCTGATCCGCGAGATCGCGGGCCAGACCAACCTGCTCGCGCTCAACGCCACGATCGAAGCGGCGCGCGCCGGCGAATCGGGCCGCGGCTTTGCCGTGGTCGCGCAGGAGGTGAAAAGCCTCGCCAACGAAACCGCCCGCGCGACCGACGACATCGCCGGCAAGATCACCGCGATCCAGCAGGCGACCAAGGGTTCGGTGAGCGCCAACCAGTCGATCCAGGCGACGATCGACGAAGTGCAGCGCTCGGCCGAGCGTATCCGCGACGCGATGGACGCGCAGGCGCAGACGGTCACCTCGATCACCGCCGCGGTCGATGAAACCGCACTCGCCGCCGATTCGATGTCGTCGACGATCGCGAGCATCCGCAACGATTCGGGCATGGTCGCGGGCGAGATCAGCACCTTGTCCGAAGAGTTCGCCAAGATGGGCGAGCGGCTGCAATCGCTGGAAAAAGCCGCGAGCGAGTTCAGTCGCCGCGTCGCCTGAACGACATACCGTC
The DNA here is from genome assembly GCF_050916055.1 of Sphingopyxis sp. Taxonomy (GTDB): domain Bacteria; phylum Pseudomonadota; class Alphaproteobacteria; order Sphingomonadales; family Sphingomonadaceae; genus Sphingopyxis. Next base: position 262,379 of record NZ_CP051527.1, on the reverse strand, counting down.
GGCACGCTTGGCAAGGTCGGGTCGCGCTCTTAAGGCGGGGCGATGCAGACCCATATCCTGATCACCGGCGCGAGCCGCGGTATCGGCGCGGCGATCGCCGCCGCGCTTGCCACCGATGCGACGAAGCTCGTCGCGCTGTCGAGCGCCGATGGCGACCTCGCCGACCCCGCGGTTCCCGATCGCCTGTGGCAGGCGAGCCTCGACCGGCTCGACGGCCGCGTCGATGTGCTGATCAACAACGCCGGGATTTTCGAGGCGAACCCGCTGGACGCCGACGATGCCGCCTGGCTCGATGGCTGGAACCGCACCTTGCAGGTCAATCTCACCGCCAGCGCGGCGCTGTGCCGCCATGCGGTGCGCCACTGGCAGGAACGCGGAGCCGCCGGGGAACAGGTCGGCGGCCGCATCGTCAATGTCGCGAGCCGCGCTGCCTATCGCGGCGACAGCCCGGCGCACTGGCATTATGCGGCGTCGAAGGCGGGCATGGTCGCGATGACCAAGACGATCGCGCGCGCCTATGCCCGCGACCGCATTCTTGCCTTTGCCATCTGTCCGGGCTTCACGATGACCGGCATGGCCGACGAGTATCTGGCGAGCCGCGGCGGCGACAAATTGCTCGCCGATATCCCGCTCGGCCGCGTCGCAATGCCGGACGAAGTTGGCGAAATGGCGCGCTGGTGCGCGATGCAGGCGCCCGCGTCGATGACCGGCGCGGTGCTCGACGTCAACGGGGCCAGCTATGTCCGCTAAGGCCGCGATCCTTGCCGCGCTCGCGCTGGCCGGCTGCGCGCCGCAGGCGGCCCCGCCCGTCCCCGGCCCCGCCGCCACCGCGCCGACGGGCCAGGCGCTCGCCGCCGCCTGCGCCGGCCGCGACGGCTGGAGCGACCCCGCGCCGCCGGCGAAGATCCACGGCAACACCTATTATGTCGGCACCTGCGGCATCACCGCGCTGCTGATCGACGCGCCGGGCGGGCTGGTGCTGATCGACGCCGCGACCGCCGAAGCGGCGCCGCATATCCTCTCCAACATCCGCGCGCTCGGGTTCGACCCCGCCGACATTGGCGTGCTGCTGGCCAGCCACGAACATCACGATCATGTCGGCGGGCTCGCCGCGCTCCAGCTCGCAACCGGCGCGCCGGTCTTTGCAAGCGCTGCCGCGGCAGCCCAGCTGCGCAGCGGCGAGCCCGAGGCGCGCGATCCGCAGCGCGGCGCGATCGAGCCTTTCAATGGGGTTGTCGTGGCGGACGCGGCGCTGCGCGACGGACAGACGGTGCGGATTGCCGGCCTGCAACTGACGCTTCACGCGACGCCTGGCCACACCCCGGGTAGCACGAGCTGGACGTGGCGGTCGTGCGAAGGCGACGATTGCCGCACCATCGCCTATGTCGACAGCCTGAGCGCAGTGTCGGCTGACGATTACCGGTTCCGCGACCATCCCGACTATGTCGCGATGATGCGCGCGACGTCTGCCAAGGTGGCGGCGCTGCCCTGCGACATCCTGATCACCCCGCATCCGAGCGCGAGCAACCTGTTCGCGCGGTTCGCGGGTACCGCGCCGCTGGCTGGCCCCGACCAGTGCCGCGCCTATGCCGCCGACGCGTCGGCGCGCCTCGATGCGCGGCTCGCCAAAGAGGCGGCAGCGGCGCCATGAGCTGGATCGTGTCGCTGCCCTGCACCCGCGACGAGGCCGAGGCGCTGTCCGGCGAGGTGCCCGAACTCGACGCGCTCGCGCCGCCGCCGGTGGTGGTGACGCGCGAGATCGACGAGGATGCCGGGCGGTGGCAGCTCGACGCCTATGTCGACGACAAACCCGGCCGCGCGCTGCTGAAAGCGCTCCAGTCGCTGGTGCCGAGCGCGAAGGGCAAGGAGCCGCAGGTCGCGGAACTGCCCGAGCAAGACTGGCTGACGCTGAGTCAGCAAGGGCTGGAGCCGGTGCAGGCGGGGCGCTTTTTCGTCCACACGACGAGCCACGCGGACCGCGTACCGGCGGGGACGGTGCCGTTCCTGATCGACGCGAGCCAGGCGTTCGGCACCGGCGGCCACGACACGACCGCAGGCTGCCTCGCGATGCTCGACCGGCTGGCGCGGCAGGGCGTCGTGCCGCGCAATATCGCCGACATCGGCACCGGCACCGGGCTGCTCGCCTTTGCGGCGATGGCGCTGTGGCCGCGCGCGCGGACGATTGCATCGGACATCGACCCCGCGAGCATTTTTGTGACCCGCGACAATGCGGCGATCAACGGCGTCCCGTTAGGCCGGGGTGGCGGACGGTTGGCGCTGGCGGTCGCTGCGGGAACCGACCATCCGGCGATCCGCCACCGCGCGCCCTATGACCTCGTCATCGCGAACATCCTTGCCGGGCCGCTGATCACGCTTGCGCCCGACATCGCCAGCATCACCGGGCCCGGCGGACGCATCATCCTCGCCGGCCTGATCGCGCGCCAGATGGAGCCGGTGATCGCGGCCTATCGCGCGCAGGGGTTTCGCCTGACCGCCCGCGGGGGCAGCGCCGAATGGCCGTGCCTGCTGCTGGTCAAGCGGCGGCGTTACGGGTGGCGACGCAAAGAACGCGCCTTTCACCGAGCCGACCCGGCGGACGCGTCGTTCGGCAGCTGGTAAATCAAAAGCTGGAAATCGCGCGGCGATTTGATACGATCGGCATCCCACCACGGGATTGAAACTGCCATGAGCCTGTTCGCCGCCATCGCCCTGCTTGCCGCCGCGCCGACCGCCGACGATCCCGACGCGATCGTCGTGACGGGGAGCCGCGAGGCCGAGCGCGAAGAGCGGCGGCGCGCCGCCGACTTCGTCCGCCGCGCCGGGGTCGCGCGGCTCGAACCCGTCGCGCGGTGGATCGTGCCGGTCTGCCCGCGCACCATTGGCGTCGAGGCCGACGTCGCCGCGATCGTCGATACCCGCATCCGCGAGGTCGCGGCGGCGGCGGGAGCACCGGTGGCGAAGGCCGGCTGTTCGGCCAATATCGCGGTCGTCTTCACCGCCGACGGCGCCGGCCTGGCCCGCGCGATGCTCGCCAAGGCGCCCGATCTGCTCGCAGAGCTGCCGCGCCCCGAGCGCGAACGCGTGCTGGACGGCGACGGGCCGATCCGCTGGTGGTACAATGTGCGCATCGAGACGCGCGACGGGATGCCGGCCAACCAAGGCATCGTGAAACACTATAACAGCAGCGTCGTCGGCACCCAGGTCGTGCGCGCGCTGCGCACCGCGCTGGTGATCGTCGATGTCGAAAAAGCCGACGGCACCCCGCTCGACGCGGTCGCCTCCTACGCCGCCATGGTGGCGCTCGCCGAAATCAGGGACAGCCCGCCGCCGCCGCGCGATTCGATCATGGAATTGTTCGCGGCCGAAACCGGGCGCCGCGACCTGTCGGACCGCGACAGCGCGCTGCTGCGCGGCGTCTACAGCGTTCCGCCCGATCGCGAGGCGTTCCAGCACCGCCGCCAGCTTGTCGGGGCGGTCCGCCAGGACCGGAACTGACGCCTCGGCGTTCCGACCTTAGCCGCTCTTCGCCAGCGCATAATCCTGCGTGCCGCGCGTGATCACATCGTCGCTGGGCAGGATGTCGGCGACCGGGATCGCGGGCAGCGCGGCATTGGCGGCATAGAGCGGCGCGAAGTCGGTATCGACGGTCGTCGACAGCAATTGTTCGAGGCTGTCGATGACGAAATAATTCTGCTGGAAATCGTCGATCCGGTAATCGGTGCGCATCACGCGCGCGAGATCGAAGCCGATGCGGTTGGGGCTGCCAGAATCGAGCGCGAAGACACTTTCGGAATAGCTCGACACAATCCCGGCGCCATAGATGCGCAGGCCGTCGCCTTCGCGGATCAGACCGAATTCGACGGTGTACCAATAAAGCCGCGCGAGTTGTTTCAGCGCGTCGAATTTCAGGCTGCGCAGGCCGCCTTCGCCGTAAGCGACCATATAGTCGGCGAACACCGGGTCAGCGAGCATCGGGACGTGGCCGAACACGTCGTGAAACACGTCGGGTTCCTTGAGGTAATCGAGCTGGTCGGGCGTGCGGATGAAATTGCCGGCAGGGAAGCGGCGGTTCGCCAGATGGTCGAAAAACACTTCGTCGGGAACGAGCCCCGGCACCGCGACAACCTGCCACCCCGTCGCCACCATCAGCCGCGCGTTCAGCTCGCGATAGTCGGGGATGCCGGGCTTTTCGAGCTTGAGCACGTCGATGCCGCGCAGGAAAGCGTCGGCGGCGCGGCCGGGCAGCATCGCCGACTGGCGCGCGAACAGCCGGTCCCACATCGCATGTTCGTCGGCGGTGAAGGCGTCCCAGTTTTGCGCAATCGTCCAGTCGGCCGCGGCGCCCGGCGGCGGCGTTTCGTGGACATGGGTAAAGCCGTCTTTCATAAGCTGCGACCTAGCATGAACTGGTTACAATTGAAACTGTCTGTTGGGGCTAGCCCAGCAGGCGAATCCGGCGATAGCCGCGTTCGACGCGCCCCGCATTCGCCAATTCGCGAAGCGCCGCCCCCAGTGTCACGCGCGACACGCCCAGCAGGTCTGCCAGCTGCTGCTGGGTCGCGCCGACCGTCGCGCCGTCGCCGCTGTCGCGCGCCATTACGCCAAGCAATTGCGCGAGCCTCTCGACCGTCGGCAGCCGCCGTTCGGCGTCGATCAGGTCGAGCGCGCCGGCGAGCTGGCGCGACAGGCTGCGCAATAGCAGTTCGGCCCAGCCGACGTCGCTGGCCATCAACTGGCGGAGCAGCGGCCGATTGATCGCGATCATCCGCGCGCCGCCGCTCGCGATCGCGTCGACCTGGCGCGGCACCCCTGTAAAAAAGGCGAGTTCGCCGAACAGGTCGCCCGCCGCCAGCACCGCGAACAGGGTGAAGGCGCCATCGGCAGCATAGCGGCCGATGCTGACATGACCGTCGACGACGGCCCAGAAGGCGTCGCCGGGATCACCCTGGTGCTGGACGAACTGCCCGTCGGCAAAATGCTGCACCCGCGCGCGCGACGCGAGCTCCGCCAGTTCACGATCCGACAGCCGCGACCGGTCGGCCATGGCAAAATGATAACTTCTTTGCATTCTGGTCGGCGACGCTGTGGCATGGGGTCGGCAATGGCAAGCGGGAATCGACCGCGGCCAAGTTGGGAGACCCCGGATGCATTTGACCACCGCGCAATCGAGCCTGCTCGTCGCCGCCGTCTATGTGGGCTTCTGCCTGCTCGAATTCGCGCGCACCGCGCTGTTCGCGAAAAGCGAGCAGACGCGTCACGACGGGATCCTCGAAATCGTCAGCACGTTCACGCTACTGATCGCGACCCAGCCGCTGATCCTGCTGACCGTCGGCGCCCTCGGCCACCGGTTCGCCCCGCACTATGAAGGCGCGCTGGCGGATATCCCCTGGCTAGCCGCGCTCGCGCTATTCCTCGTCTTCGAAGACATGATGCAATATTGGTGGCACCGCGCATCGCACAGCTTTGCGTGGCTCTACAACCTCCACCGCGCGCATCATAATGCGCGTTACATGAGCGTGCGGCTCGTCTACCGCAACAACATCATCTATTATGCGCTGATGCCGAGCATCTGGTTCGCGGGCGTGCTCGTCTATCTCGGGCTCGGCTGGTTCTATGCCGGCTATCTGGTGGTCAAGATGGCGGTGATCATTGGCGCCCACAGCGACGTCGCATGGGACGCGCCGTTGTATCGCATCAAGGCATTGTCGCCGCTGATGTGGATTGTCGAACGGACGATCAGCACCCCGGCCACGCACCACGCGCACCACGGCCGCCATTTCAGCGACCCCGCGGTCCACTACAAGGGCAATTTCGGAAACCTGCTGTTCTTCTGGGACGTGCTGTTCGGCACCGCCAAGATCACCCGGCGCTATCCGGCGAGCTATGGCGTCGAGAACCTGCCCCCGGCGACGCTCGGCCAGCAATTGCTGTGGCCGATCTTTCCCGAAAACAAGGATATGGACGCCGCGATCCCCGGCGCCGTGCCCGCCGCAGCCTCGGGCGCGCGCGTGCCTGCCTAGCTCCCGACGCCCAGCCAGCGCGCGGCCCGCGGCAGCCGCGGGAGAATCAGGCGCTCGGCGATCCAGAGCAGGACCAGCGATGCGGCGAGGAGCGGGAGCAGCGCCGCGAGCAGCAGGACGATCGCGGCAACGCCCCTGAGCCGCGCCGGGTCACGCGCGGCGGGCGGCGCACCGAGCGAATCGCCGGGCCGCCGCCGCCGCCACATCAGGAAACCCGAGATTGCCAGGGTGAAGAGCGCCAGCGCGGTCGCGACGCCGATCAGCTGGTTGGCGCGGCCGAACAACTGCCCCTCGTGCCACGCGATGCCGTAACCGACGGCGCGGTCGATGACATGCTTATCGGCAAAGCCGCTGCGCGAGACTTCGGCGCCGGTCGCGGGGTCATAGCTGACTTTGCGCACCTGCGGGCGGTTCTGGGTCAGCGTGGTCAGTGTCCAGGCATTGCCGTTCCGCGGGCCGAACAGGTTGGGGGCGCCCGGCGGCTGGACGATCGCGGGGGCCGGCATATGTTCGGCGCGGGCCTGTTCGACGATGCGCGCCAGCGGTATCGTGGGGGCGGCATGGACCGCGTGCCCACCCATCGCCATCGCCCGGTGGTCGTGCGCGGCGTGCGGGTCGGCCGCGCCGCCCTTCCAGTCCTGCACCCCGGCGACCCAGCCCATTTCGGCCCGGACGGCTCGAAAGCCGCTCGCCCAGACATCGGTCCACGGCAGCGCGGTCAACAGCAGGACGAGCGCGAGGCCCGACACCCAGAAGCCGGTGACCGCGTGCAGGTCGCGCAGCGCGGCGCGGCCGCCGAGCGACAGGCGCGGCCAGACCACCCCCGCGGCGCCGCGGCCGCGCGGCCACCAGAGATAGAGGCCGGTCAGGATCATCACGATCGCCCAGCTTGCCGCGAGTTCGACCAGCAGCTTGCCGGCGCGGCCGATCAGCAGGCTGCCGTGAATCTTCGCCAGCCACGCCGAAATGCGGTCGTCGGGAACGGCCCACCCGATCACGCGGCCCTGCGGCGAGACCGCGACGTCGCGCATCGTGCCGTTCGACAGTGCGATATGAACGATCGCCGCGTCGCCCGGCGCCTCGGGAATGCGGTAATAGTGAAAACTTGCGCTCGGAAAATCGGTGAGCGCTGCGGCGACCTGCGCGTCGGCATCGACCGCGCCGACCGCCGGCAAGCCGCGCCAGGCGCGCTCCTGCCACCGGTCGAGCTCGGGCTTGAACAGATAAGCCGCGCCGGTCACCGACAGCACAAGCAAGAAGGGGATGACGAACAGCCCGGCATAAAAATGCCAGCGCCAGATCGTGCGATAGAGCGGAATGCGGTTGGTGTCGGTCATCCCCTGTCCTCCGCCTTAGAAGCGCGCGCGAACGCCGGCGGAGACCGCGCGGCGCTCGACCGGATAATAGACCGCCGAAGTCGCCGTGACGGCGATCGCCGCGCTGATGTCGCCGATCGCCTTTTTGCCGGTAATGTTGCGGACATCGACAAAAGCATCGATCCCCTCGGCGACCCGCGCCCCGCCGGTCACCCCGAGCAAAGCATAGCCGGGGGTGCGGACGAGGTTGCGGTAATCGGCGAACGGGCCGTCGGGCACCCATTCGACGTTCGGCGCGATGTGCAGCGCATCGCTGCCGATCCGCGCCTCGGCCCGATAAACGTGCTTCGGCACCACCGGCAGGCGGTTGTCGCCATAGCTGGCGTCGCCGCGAAAGCGGAAGTTGCTATAGGTATAGACCTGCCGCAGCCGCAGCCAGCGCGCGACATCGATCTGCAGCGCGGCCTCGATACCCTCGTGACGCGTGCGGTCGGCGTTGAACGTCGAGGCGGGAATCGTCGGCCCGACGTTGAACTGGAGCAACTCGCCCTTGATATCGCTGCGATAGAAGGTGAGATCCCAGCCGATCGGCCCGGTCCGCCCGCGTGTGCCAACCTCGGCCGTCCATGCCCGCTGCGGATCAAGCGCCACGAAGCTGGCGATCTGGGCCAGTTCGTTGAAGCCGGGGAATTCGACCGATCGGCTATAATTTGCGTAGAGCTGGATACCCGCCGCCGGTTCGAACAACAGCCCCAATTTGGGCGAGAAGGCATTGAAGTCGGCGCGGCCGATCGTGCCGTTCTGGGCCGGTGCGGCGACGTTGAGATGGATGACCTGCTTGCGTTCGCCGTCGGCATAAATGCCGCCCGCGATCAGCGACAGCGAAGCAACCGGCTTGACGCGGACTTCGCCGTAGAGCGACGCAGCGCGCGCGTCCTGATCGGCGTTGAAGCGCACCGCGCCGCGCTGTCCGGCAAGATTGACGAAGCGTTTCGAGCGAATGTCGCCGACGCGCAATTCGCCGCCGAAGGTCGCCTCGACCACGTCGCCCGCATAGTCGAAGCGGACATAGCCGCCACGGTCAAGCGCTTCCTGGTCGATGACCTCGAAAATCGGGTGATAGAGCGATTTGGCGTTGATGAAGGCTCCGACGTCGAGCGTCGCGGCGCCCCAGTCGAAGCGGGTGCGGTTCTGGATACGCAGCGAGTCGATATCGCGCGCATTGTCGCCCACGACGCTGGCGGGGTTTGCCATCCACGGGGTGGTCAGCGCCTGCGTTCGCGTCAGCGCCCCGGGAATGTCCTGATCGATATTGTTGAAACTGACGTAGAGCCGGTTCGATACGACGTCGCTGAACTGCATCCCGGCATTGCCGTGGAACCGAAAGCTGCGGCGTTTGACATGATCGCGGTCGCCGTCCGACGTGTCGGCGCTGATTGCCGCCCATGCATCGACCCGGTCGCCCGCAACGCCCGCCGACACCAGACCCCGATAGCTGTCGAAGCTACCAACATCGCCGCGGAGGTAAAAGCCCTCGGCGGTCCGCCCGGTCGGCGTGACGCCATTGACCGCGCCGCCCAAAGCTCCCGACCCGAAGCGCAGCGCATTGGCGCCGCGATAGACTTCGAGATGGTCGAAGAAGATCGGCTCGAGCTCCTGAAAATCGCCATTGTCGTCGGCGAGGTTGATCGGCACCCCGTCCTGCAGCAGCGTGAGCCCGCGCATATGAAAGCCGCGCGACAGCCCAGATCCGCGGATCGAGATGCGGACTTCCTGCCCGTAACGCGGCTGAAGATAGACGCCCGGCGAAAAGGCGAGCGTGTCGCGCAAGCTGACGATCGACTTGTCGGCATAATCCTGATGGCCGACGACATCGGCGCCGCCGGCGGTCTTTTGAACGCGCGCTTCGGCCGCGTTGGCGAGGTCGGGGGCGGTGACGATGATCGTCGGATCGGTTTCGGCCTCGGCAGCGTGGGCTGCGGAAGGAGCAAACGAGAGGGCGAGCGCCAGCAATGGCGCCGCCCGACAGGCGTGGGTTTTCATGGTTCAATCTTTCGCGTGAAATCAGCAAAGCGCCGCGCCGCGCTTGTGCGCGGGCGGCCGGTCCGTCTGGTTCAGGCGAAAGCGGGTGGTCCGGTACTCGGCGGCAGCGGCGAGGCGATACCCGGCGCAAAGCCCAGCGAGCGCACCGCGACCGGGGGCGGTGCCGCGACCATCGGCGCGGCAAGCAGCATGGGTTCGGCTGGAACGATCGGCGCGTTGGCGAGCGCGCCCCACGGGCAATGCTGCTGCGTCTCACCGCCGTCGTGGCTGCCCGCCTTTTCGAGCGGGATCGTTACCGTCTTGCCGGGATTGGCCGGGTCCGAACAGATGCGCACGGTGATCGACCCGCCGGCATCGCTTTCAATCATCCACCCCGGCGCGACCAGCACCCGCGCGGCGAGCGCAAGGAGCAGCGGCAACAGCAGCAGGATGCCGGGACGGCGAAAGGCGGCGAGCAGGCCCACGCGGCGGGCTTTATGGTCGAAGCGTTCCGCTGGCAAGCCACGTTCACGGCTATAAGGATTCACGCGGAGACGCGGAGACGCGGAGAGAAAAAGACAGGCGGCTTCGCTGCTTTGCAATTTCTCCGCAGCTCCGCCTCTCCGCGTGAACAAATCACTCCGCCGGCGCCTCGTCGATCTTCTTGCCGGTGCGTTGCCACGGATAGAGGAACTGTCCCCAGTAATTTTTCGGTACATCCTCGGGAATGCCGTAATTTTCGGGCCAGCGATCCTTGGGCAGATGGAACGTCCCGAATAGCTTGTCGAGCCACGGAAAGTGGATCGCGAAATTGACGTCGAATGCCTCACGCTCCAGCCCGTGATGCCAGTGGTGGAAGCGCGGGGTCGCGATCCAGTGGCCCAGCCGGTTGAAATTGCCGCCGACATTGGCGTGGAGCAACGACGACCAGACGTAAACGAAGCCGATATACGCCTGCATCACCGAGGGGCTGAACCCCAGGGTGAACAGCGGCAGCGAGGTGATCGAGCGGAGCAGGATGATCTCGACGAAATGCATCCGCGACCCCGCCAGCCAGTCCATCGATTTCGCGCTGTGATGGATCGCGTGGAAGCCCCACAGGAACGGCACTTTGTGGAACAGCCGGTGGTACCAATATTGCGCGAGGTCGGATGCGACGAGGACGATCGCGAACTGGACCAGCCACGGCAGCGAGGCGGCCGCGGCGCGAAACGCCTGCCAGTTGCTCGTATTTTCGTTGATGATCGTCGACGGCGCGAGCGCGAGGAAGCCGAGTATCTGCACGAACATCGTGCTGACGAGATAATAAAAAAGGTCCTCGCGCCATTCGGTGCGGAACAGGCGCTGGGCGCGGCGATGCGGGAACAAACGTTCGAGCGGCGCGAACATGAACCCCGTGATCAGCAGGTTGACGACGAAAAAGTCGAGCCCGAAGAAGATCCCCCAGCTGCGCGTTTCGGCGGGCTGGACATTGGCGCCGCCGATCAGCGTCGCGGCGAGCGCGATGATCAGCGCCGTCGCGCCCAGCACCTTGCGCGGGCGCAGCAGCAGGCTGAGCAATGCGAGGCCGTAGCTCGCGAGCAGCACCAGATGAACCACCCCGCGGAACCCGCCCCAATCCTTGATGATCGCGAGTTCCGGCGTCGCGAACCAGTCCGGAAAGCGCAGCGCGATCACCATCCCGAAACCGACGATCGCGAACAGCAAGGCGAAAAAGCCCGACAGCCACCCGCTGCCGAACCGCCGCACGTCGGTATGCGATTCCAGATCGCGCATCAGGTGACTCAGATAATCGCGTTTGGCCATTTGGTCCCCTCACCGCATTTCGCCCGCGCCGTCTGTGACGGCACGCACGGGGACTACAAATACCGTTGCCAGTGAGTTTCGGAAACGATTGAAATTGGAATGCCCTCGTCGCGCATCTCACATGCTTTGACAATCTTGTTTCCAAAGCTCGAATGCTTCCAAGATTCGGTTGCGTAAACGCCGATCACGAGAACATCCGTTTTCTTTGTCAGGCCACCATGTAGCCCACCCTTTGCGAGCACCGCTTTTTCACAATCAGCACGCCGTCCGAAATTGAAAGTTCCCGTGAAGCAGTAAAGCCGATCTCCAAAAATCAAATCTGGGGCGGGGTCACACACCGGCAAGTCGGACGACTTTAGCACCTCGCCGTGCTCAAAATCACGTGACGAGAGTTGGTCGAGCGTTGATAGCAAGTCTATAGCTTCGTCATTTTCGAGCCGACCGTCGGCGAGCACTTCGGACACTCGTTGATACAGCGTCTGAATAACCGGATGGCCGCTGATCGAGGCATTCGCTGCAAGCCACTTTTGAAGAAACTCGGCTTCAAGCTGATTAATAGCTCCGTCAGCCGCCATTCCCCGACACAGACCGATCAGCTCGTCAATTTGACGTGACTCAATGCGCTCCCCGCCTACGCGATTATAAAATGCGTCGTCCTTCATTTCGCCCCCGTGACAATCTCCGCCCATGCTGCCTCATCGATTACCTTGATACCCCGATCTGTAGCTTCTTTTAGTTTAGAACCGGCGCCAGGACCAGCGACAACGATATCTGTTTTGGCGCTGATCGAGGCAGCGGCTCGTGCACCAAGAGCCTCAGCTTGAGCCTTTGCTTCATCGCGGCTCATCGTTTCCAGCTTGCCGGTAAACACGATGGTCTTCCCTGAAACTTCGCTCGCGCGAGTTTCCACGACATATGGCGGAGGGGAGAGCACAGAGAGCAAGTCATCCCAAAGGGCGACATTATGCTCTTCATTGAAGAAATCTGCCAAAGAGTAGCAGACCACCTCCATCCCTTCGACGTCGATAACATTTTTCAGAGCAGCCCTTTTCCGCTCTTCAAAGGCCTTGTTCGTTTCATTTGCTTGTTTGACCAGCTCAGGACGAATTTCCTGAATCCTGCGCGCTCTCGCCTTCAGATCGCTAAATTCTTGGATCTCCTTCATCAGGTCCCTCGCCGACACTTGACCTACATGCCGAATACCAAGCCCGAACAGCAATCTCGCAGCATCTGGGTGCCGCTTCGCCTCGATGGCCTCGAACAACTTATCAACGGACGCGCGTTCCCATCCTTTGCGTCCAATCAAATCGCCCCGGTGTTCCCTTAGGCGAAAAATATCGGCGGGTCCGTGAAGCCAGCCGAGATTGACAAACTCCTCGATGCTCTTCTCACCGAGCCCTTCAATATCGAGCGCGCCGCGGCTGACAAAATGACACAGCCGCTCAAGTTTTTGGGCTTTGCAAATGAGGCCGGCAGAACACCGAACATCGACTTCGCCTTCCTCCGCTTCCGCGCAAGAATGACAAACTGGACAGAATTCCATCCAACCAAAGACCGGCCGGTTCTCATCGCGGGTCAGGTTCTCGACCACTTGCGGGATCACATCGCCCGCGCGCTGCACGACGACGCGGTCGCCGGGGCGCACCCCCAGCCGCCCGATCTCGTCGCGGTTGTGCAGGGTGACGTTCGACACCACGACGCCGCCGACGGTCACCGGGGTCAGCCGCCCGACCGGGGTCAGCTTGCCGGTGCGCCCGACCTGGATGTCGATCGCTTCCAAGGTGGTCTGCGCACGCTCGGCGGGGAATTTATGCGCGATGGCCCAGCGCGGCGCCTTCGCCACGAAGCCCAGCCGGGCCTGCCAGTCGAGCCGGTCGACCTTGTAGACGACCCCGTCGATGTCATAGGGTAGCTCGGCGCGCCGCGCCTCGATCGCGCGGTAATGTGCCAACACATCGGCAACGCTGTCGAAGCGGCCGAGCAGCGGCGACACCGGCACCCCCCAACTTTCGATCAAGCGCATCATGTCATATTGCGTCGCCGCGGGCACGTCGCTGACCTCTCCCCAACCATGCGCCAGAAAGCGCAGCGGCCGCGCCGCGGTGACGCTCGCGTCCTTTTGTCGCAGCGACCCGGCGGCGGCATTGCGCGGGTTGGCAAAGACCTTCGCCTCGGCTTTTTGCTGCGCAGCATTGAGTGCAGCAAAATCGGACTTGGCCATATAGATTTCACCGCGGATTTCGAAGATATCGGGCGCGTCTCCGGCGAGTTTTTCGGGGATGTCCGCTATGGTGCGGACGTTCGGCGTGACATCCTCGCCGACGCTCCCATCGCCGCGCGTCGCTGCCTGCACCAGCACGCCCTTTTCATAACGCAGCGAACAGGACAATCCATCGATCTTGTCCTCGGCGGTCAGCGCGACCGCGGCATCTTCGGGCAGGTTCAGGAACCGCCGCACCCGCGCGGCAAACTCGGCGACATCGTCATCGGCGAACGCATTGTCGAGGCTCATCATCCGCTGGGCGTGCGCCACCTTCGCCAGCGGCGACGCCTCGACCGCGGCGCCGACAAGCTTGTTCGGACTGTCGGCGCGGATCAGGTGCGGAAATGCCTCTTCGAGCGCATTGTTGCGGCGAACCAGCGCGTCGTAGTCGGCGTCCGAAATCTCCGGGCTGTCCTCGGCATGATAACGCTGGTTGTGATGCGCGATCTGCCTGGCCAGGCGCATCAACTCATTGGCCGCTTCGGCTTCGGACAGCGTGGACATGTCGGTCATATATCAGTCTTTCGCAATCGCCAGCACATGCACCTCGCGGCGGATGCGAAAGCCGAGCGATTCATAGAGCGCGATCGCGCCCGCATTGTCGGCATAGCTGTGCAGGAAGGGCGTCTCGCCGCGCAGGGCCATCGCGCGCATGACATGGCCGATCAGCGTTCGTGCATAGCCGTGGCCGCGGCAATCGGCCCAGGTCGCGACGCCGCTGACTTCGGCCATGCCGGGCATGAGCATCCGTTGCCCCGCCATGGCGAGCAGCCGGCCTTCCTCGCGGATGCCGAAAAAGGGGCCGTAGAGATGCGTCTTTGGCCCCCACGGTCCCGGCCGGGCATGGTCAGCAAGCGCCGCCATTTCGGGGGCGTCGGCATCGCCGAGCGCGACGATCGCGGGTTCGCCCGGCCGCGCCTGGGGCAGTGCGCCGTCGGCGACCATCTGCGCCAACACCGCGCGCTTCACCTCACGCGTACCCGGCGGCAGCGGCCACGGCGCATCCTCGATGATCCATATCTCGCCATCGGCGGGCACCAGCGCCGCGAGCGCCGTCTGCGCCTCGTCGCCGGGGTCGGCGGCGGCGCCGAAAACGCCATATCCACGATCGATCCTGAGCGCGCGCGCATCGCCCTCGGCAAGATGCGTCTGCCGGCCGGTGAGCATGCTCCAGACGGGTCGGTCGAGGGGGTGCGGCGCTGTCATGCCTCGCGCACGGCCGAAGGCCATCGGTCGGGCAATTCGCACGCGATGTTTTCGATATGCTGCAGAACGCCATCCATATTGGTGAATATGTCCTCGTTGGTCACGCGAATGGTTCGATAGCCGTATTGCTCAGCCATGCGCCGGTCCAGCGCCTCGTCGCGTTCACGGTCGTGGGTATTGCCATCGACTTCGACGACAAGCCCTTTTGCCGGACAAAAGAAATCGGCGATCCGGCTGCCGATCGTCGCCTGCCGTCGGAATTTCAACCCACCCAGCTTGGCGCCAGAGAGATAGCGCCACAACCGCTTTTCGGCTTCGGTTGGTTCGCGCCGCATTTTCGACGCATGGGCGAGCATGGTTCGGCGACCGACCATTATAAGCCCCTCCTCTTCAGAGGAGGGGTTTGGGGTGGTGGACGCCGGTGAAGCACCACCACCCCGCTGCGACTAAGGCGCCAAGCGCCTAAGTCTCGCTGCCCCTCCTCTAAAGAGGAGGGGTTGGCATATGCGATCACGGTCACACCACCTCCAGCAGCCGCTCCGCCTGTGCCCTCGCCTCGTCGGTCACTTCCGCGCCCGACAGCATGCGCGCGATTTCTTCGCGGCGGCCGGCGTCGTCGAGCGCGTGGACGCTGGTGCGGGTGACGACACCTTCACTAGACTTGGCGATGACGAAATGCGCCGCGCCCTTCGCCGCGACCTGCGGGCTGTGGGTCACCGCGAGCAATTGCTTGCCGGCCCCCGCAAGCCTGGCGAGCCGCTCGCCGATCGCGCTGGCCACTGCACCGCCGACGCCGCGGTCGATCTCGTCGAAGATGATCGTGTCGGCGCCGCCCTCTTCGGCGAGGGCGACCTTCAGTGCGAGAATGAAGCGCGAGAGTTCGCCTCCCGAGGCGATCTTTGCCAGCGGCGCGAACGGCGCGCCAGGGTTGGTCGAGATCAGATATTCGACGCGGTCGATGCCTTCGGGTCCCCAACGCTCGGCGGGAAGCCGCTCGACGAGCGTCTGGAAGCGCGCGGCGTCGAGCTTCAGCGGCACCAGCTCGCCCGCCACCGCGGCATCGAGCCGCGCCGCGGCCTTCGAGCGCAGGTCGGACAGCGCGCTGGCGGCATGGGTGTAGGCAGCGGCGGTTTCGGCAACCGCAGCCTCGAGCTTCGCGAGCCCAGCGCTGCCGCCCTCGATCGCATCGAGCCGCGCGGCGAGGTCGTCGGTCAGCGCCGCCAGCGCGTCGGGCTGGACATTATGCTTGCGCGCCATCGCGCGCAGTTCGAACAGGCGCGTTTCGGTCGTCTCGAGGCGGTCAGGGTCATATTCCAGCGCGCGCGCGGCTTCGTGCAGCTTCGTCTCGGCCTCGTCGGCCTCGATGATCGCGCGGTCGAGCCCGGCGAGCGCCTCGGCGAGCAGCGGGTGGTCACCCGCCAGCCGGTCGAGCCGCCGCGCCGCGCCACGCAGCTTTGCGGGGCCGCTGTCGCTGCCTTCGAACGCTTCCATGATCGCGCCCATATCGCCCGCGATCTTTTCGCCCCGCTGCATCGCCGCGCGCGCTGCGGCGAGTTCGGCGTCTTCGCCCGGCTGCGGGGCCAGCGTGCGCAGTTCGGCGACGCAATGTTCCAGCCATTCGCGGTCGCGGGTCGCCTCGTCGAGCGCCGCGCGCGCCGCGGCGAGCCGGGCTTCGGCGGTGCGCCAAGCGGCATGCTTGGCGGCGACCGCGCCGGTGTCGGCGCGGGCATAGGCGTCGAGCAGCGCGCGATGCCCGGCGGGGACGAGCAGGCCGCGGTCGTCATGCTGGCCGTGGATTTCGACCAGATGGCCGCCGACCTCGCGCAGCAGCGCCGCCGAACAGGGCTGGTCGCCCAAGAAGGCGCGGCTGCCGCCGTCGGCTTTGAGCGTGCGGCGAACGAGCAAGGGTTCGCCGGGGTCGAGAGCGATGTCGTTGGCCGCGAGCAGCGCGGCGAGCGGGGTGTCCGCGGCGGGCGGCGCGAAGCTGGCGGTGACCTGCGCCTGCGCGGCCCCCTGGCGCACCAGCGCATTGTCGGCGCGCATCCCGAGCGCCAGCCCCAGCGCGTCGAGCAGGATCGACTTGCCCGCCCCCGTCTCGCCGGTCAGCACGCCGAGCCCGGCGGCGAATTCCAGGTCGAGCCGTTCGATCAGCACGATATTGGCGATGGACAGGGCGGTCAGCACGATTCGCCCCTTACATTAGAACAAAGCGCGAATCCACGCTTCGCGCGTCAAGCGGTCGGCGCGTGCTTCTGCATCAGTTCGTAAGCGCGCTCATACCATTCGTTGCCGGGATAGTTGGCGCCGAGCACCGCCGCCGATTTCTTCGCCTCGGCCGGGATACCGAGCGCGAGATAGGATTCGGTCAGGCGATAGAGCGCCTCGGGCGCGTGGCTGGTCGTCTGATACCGGTCGACGACCTCGCGGAAACGGAGCGATGCGGCCAGCCAGTTCGAGCTGCGCTGATAGAAACGGCCGATTTCCATTTCCTTGCCCGCCAGATGATCCTGCACCAGGTCAACCTTGAGCCGCGCGTCGGCGGCATAGCGGCTGTCGGGATAGCGGCGGATCACTTCGCCGAGCGCGGCGTTCGCCTGCTGCGTGATCTTCTGGTCGCGGGTGACGTCGCTGATCTGTTCGTACAGGCTGAGCCCGATCAGATAATAGGCGTAGGGCGCGTCCTTGTTGCCCGGATGGATCGCCAGGAAGCGCTGCGCGGCCTCGATCGCCGGGGTATATTCGCGGTCCATATAATAACTGAACGAGCTCATCAGCTGCGCCCGGCGCGCCCACGGCGAATAGGGATGCTGGCGCTCGACCTCGTCGAACAGCGCCGCGGCCAGGCCATATTGCCCGCGATCGAGCCGGTCCTGCGCCGCGCGGTAGAGCGTGTTGACGTCGCGCGCGACATAGCGCGTGTCCTGCTTGACCCCGCCGCCGCCGGCGCAGGCCGCCAACATGGGGGTCAGCACGAGGGCGGTGGCGATCAGGCGCGCGCGGGCGCCGAAGAGGGTGCGGTGAGTCATGCGCGCGGTATAGCCACAGCGCGGATGAACGCAAAATAAATGATGGGGGTGCCGGCGCGGAATTACGACGCTTTGACGATGCACCCCGCGGGCGCATCGGCGGGGGCCGGAACCCGGCGCGCCGATTTGATCGTCACGGCGGGTTCGAGCATCTGGCCGACCATCACCCCCTCGCCGGCGGTCGGCGACACCGGCCCGGCGAAGATTTTTTCGGCAACGTCGGCGCCCGCGACGATTTCACCGAACACCGCAAAGCCCGCATTGTCGCCGGGCTGCGCGGGATCGGCGTCGAAGCCCTTGATCTCCGACACGAGGAGGAAAAAGTCCGTGGTCGCATCGCCAGGTGCCAGCCGCGCCATCGACAGCGCGCCCTTGCAATGGGTGAGGCCGGTCGCCGTCGTCGGCTCGTGCGCGATCGGCGGATAATTGCGCCGGGCATCGCCGCGATTGCCCGCCTGGACCAGCTGGCCCGCCGGGCCCCAGCTGCGCGTCGTGCGATAGAAGGAAAAACCGTCCATCCGCTTCGCATCGACATAGCGCAGGAAATTCTTCGCGGTCACCGGCGCGCGCTTGTCCTCGATCCGCACCGTGATCGTGCCGAGGTCAGTGACCAGCGCGACGAAGGGCCGGGTGTCGGCCTCGACCACCGGCGTCACCGGCGCCGGGATCGGCGGGGCCGGCGGCGGCAATTGCGTCGCCTGCGGCGGCACGGGGGTCGATAGGGCGGCGAGCGCGAGCGCGGCGAGGATCGTCAACATGGCTCGATCATAAACGATAAGCTGTTGCCGATGCGAGCGCTTTCGGCGTCGCGGGGCTGGACCGCGCACGCTGTCATCCGCCGTTCATTTTCGGCGTGTCAGGTCGGTGCATCCGCAACCCCCTGCCGACGGACCCCGCCATGCGCCTGAAGATTCTCGTCGCGCCGTCAGGGTATAAGGAATGCCTCGAGGCCGATCGCGTCGCCGCCGCCATCGCCACCGGGGTGCGCCGCGCCGACCCCGATGCCGACATCGTCAGCCTGCCGCTGGTCGATGGCGGCGAAGGGTTCGCCCGCGCAATGGCGGTCGCGACAGGCGGCAGCACCCGCATGGTCACCGTCACCGGGCCGGTCGGCGACCCGCTCGAGGCGTGCCTGGGGCTGCTCGGCGGCGACGGGCCGCGCACCGCGGTCGTCGAAATGGCGCAGGCGGCGGGGTTGCGACTGGTGCCGTCCGATTGCCGCGACCCGATGCGCACCACGACGCGCGGGGTCGGCGAGCTGATCCGCGCCGCGCTCGACGACGGCGCGACGCGGATTCTGGTCGGCTGCGGCGATTCGGGGACCAACGACGGCGGCGCCGGGATGGCGCAGGCGCTGGGCGTCCGCCTGCTCGACGCGCATGGCGTCGACATCGCGCCCGGGTGCGGCGGGCTGGCGCAACTGGCGGCAATCGACATGACAGGCCGCGACCCGCGGCTGAACGATGTGGCGATTGAGGCGGTGCTGAACATCACCACGATCCTGTGCGGCCCGCGCGGCGTCGCGCGCGTGTTCGGGCCGCAGAAGGGCGCCGACGAAGCGACGATCGTCCAGATGGAGGCGGCGCTAGAAACGCTAGCCGGTGTGATCGAGGCGAGCTGCGGCGTCGATGTGCGCGCGATGCCGGGAGGCGGCGCGTCGGGCGGGCTGGGCACCGGGCTGTCGGTGTTCCTCGGCGCCGCGCTTCGCTCGCGGTACGACGTGGTGCTGTCCTATTTCGACCTCGACGGTCATCTCGATCGCGCCGACCTGGTGTTCACCGCCGAGGGCGGCATCGATCTGCAAACCCCAAACGGCAAAATTCCGGTCGAAGTCGCGCGCCGCGCCAAAGCGCGCGGGCTGCCGGTGATTGCGCTCGCGGGTGCGGTCGACGATCGTGCGCGCGTCGTTTACCACCATGGCATCGACGCCTTTTTCTCGACTTCGATGCACCCCGGCCCCATGGAAATTGCGATGGCAGAGGCCGAAACCATGCTCGCGCTGGGCGCAGAGAATGCGATGCGCGCGATCCTCGCGGGCCGCGCGATGCCGCGCGCGTGACGGCCGCCACGACGTGACATCGGGCGCGCTCCGCTGGGCGATGGCGGCACTCGCCTTCGCGCTGCTGGCCGCACTGGTCATCCTCCCCGCCGACCTGCTTCCGCCCGCACGCGCCGCGCTGGCGGTGTTCGGAACCGCGGTGATCCTGTGGACGACGACGCGGCTGGACGCCGCCTGGATCGCCTTTGCCGCCGCGGTCGCGCTGGTGCCGCTGCAGGCCGCCGATCAGGCCGAGCTGATGGCGATGCTCGGCCACAATATCATCTGGTTGATGGCGGGCGCGTTCGTCATCGGCGCGGCGATCCAGTCGAGCGGGCTCGCAGCGCGGATCACCGGCGGTATCGCGGCGCGGGCGCGCACCACGGCGCAGCTGTTCTGGCTGACGACGCTGGCATTGATCCCGCTGACCTTTTTGATCCCGTCGACGTCGGGGCGCGCCGCCGCGGCTCTGCCGGCGCTCAATCTGCTCCCCGCCGACGCGGCCGACACGCGCCGCCGCGCCTTTGCGCTGCTGATACCCGTCGTCATTCTGGTCGCGACAAGCGCCGCGCTGACCGGTGCCGGCTCGCATCTGCTGGCGCAGGATCTGCTCGACCAGCGGCTGGGCGAGCGCTTCGGCTTTGCCAATTGGGCGCTGTGGGGGCTGCCCTTTGCCGCCGTGTCAAGCGCGATCGCGTGCGGCGTCATCTTGCGGCTGTTCCTGACTCCTGCGCAGCGCGGCGCGGCGATCGAAGCCGGGGCGACCACCGACCGGGCGGCGCTGTCGGGAACCGAGTGGCGCGTGATCGTCGTCGCGGCAACGACCTTTGGCCTGTGGTTCACGACCGACTGGCACGGGCTGGAGATCGCCACCGTCGCGATTTTGGCGATGATCGCGCTGACCGCGCCGCGCGTCGGGGTGATGAGTTTCAAGGCCGGGATGAAAGCGGTGAACTGGAGCCTGATCCTGTTCGTCGGCGGCGCGATGCTGCTGGGTCAGGCGCTGATCAACACCCAGGCGGCGGGGTGGCTGATCGACCGGCTGTTCGCGCTGGCCGGGCTCGAGGGCAGCCGTGCCGGGACTCTGCCCGAAATCGCCGTCGTTGGCGCGGTCGCGCTGATCAGCACCGCGTCGCACCTGTTCCTGACCAGCCATGTCGCGCGCACCGCAGCGCTCGGCCCGCCCTTCATCCTGATGGCACAAAGTGCGGGAATCGAACCGATCGCGGTGCTGTTCATCGCGACCGTGGGCATGAATTATTGCCTGACCCTGCCCGCCTGTTCGAAAGCGCTGTTGCTGTTCCAGGACGTCGATGGCGGCGGATTTCGCCCCGCCGACCTGTTGCGCTTGAGCGCGGTGCTGGCGCCCATCAATGTCGCGCTGATGATCGCGGCCTATTTCGCCTGGTGGAAATGGACCGGGCTGGCGCTCTAGGCCCGGCCCGCAGTCGCGCTCAGTCGTCGTCGCCGCGTTCGACCTTGGTGACCCGGCCGAGGCGATTGATCGTCACCTTGACCTCGCGCCCGCGCCGGTCGCGTCCTTCGACCTCCCAGCCGCCATCGTCCTGCTCGACCTCGGTCACCCGAACTATCCCGTAACCGCGCGCGATCCGCACCGCCTGGGCTTCGCTGACCCGCGACGGTCCGGCGCGGTCGTCGTCATCGTCCGCCCGGGCCGGGGTGGCGGGCAAGGCAACCAGAGCGGCGGCGACGAGCAGAAGGACGTTCTTTTGCATTACCCGGCCATGGTGACAGCCCGGCCCTGAATGGCAAATGAAGTTTTCGCGATCCCGACGAACAAAAAAGGGGCCGCCTTTCGGCAGCCCCTCCTTGTTCGTTTCCGAAAGCGCTTAGTCCTTCAGGAAGTCGGGCACATGGCCCTGGTCTTCCGGACCTTCGCTGCGTTCGCGGCGCGGGCCGCGATCGCCGCGGCCTTCGCCGCCGCCATCACGACGCGGACCGCGATCGCGGCCGCCACCGCCGCCACGCGGACCGCGGTCACCGCGGTCGCCACCGTCACGGCGCGGACCACGATCGCCGCGCGGTTCGCGGGCTTCACGCGGCGGGCGGGTGTCTTCCAGCTCTTCGCCGGTTTCCTGATCGACGACGCGCATCGACAGGCGAACCTTGCCGCGCGGGTCGATCTCGAGCACCTTGACCTTGACTTCCTGGCCTTCGGCCAGAACGTCGGAGACCTTTTCGACGCGCTCGTTGGCGATTTCGCTGACGTGGACGAGACCGTCCTTGCCGCCCATGAAATTCACGAACGCGCCGAAATCGACGAGGTTGACGACCTTGCCGTCATAGATCTTTCCGACTTCGGCTTCTTCGACGATGCCCGAAATCCACTTGCGGGCGGCTTCGATCTGGGCCGGATCGCTCGACGAAATCTTGATCAGACCTTCGTCGTCGATGTCGACCTTGGCGCCGGTGGTCGCGACGATCTCGCGGATCACCTTGCCGCCGGTGCCGATGATGTCGCGGATCTTCGCCTTGTCGATCTGCATCGTTTCGATACGCGGCGCATAATCGGACAGCTCGGTGCGGGCTTCGCCCAGCGCCTTTGCCATTTCGCCGAGGATGTGCGCGCGGCCTTCCTTCGCCTGGTTCAGAGCGGCTTCGAAGATCTCGCGCGTGATGCCCGCGATCTTGATGTCCATCTGCATCGTGGTGATGCCTTCGGACGTGCCCGCCACCTTGAAATCCATGTCGCCGAGGTGATCTTCATCGCCCAGGATGTCCGACAGGATCGCAAAATCCTTGCCTTCGAGGATCAGGCCCATCGCGATGCCCGAAACCGGGCGCTTCAACGGCACACCCGCGTCCATCATCGCCAGCGAACCGCCGCACACCGACGCCATAGACGACGAGCCGTTCGACTCGGTGATGTCGCTGGTGATGCGGATCGTGTAGGGGAACTCGTCCTTCGTCGGCAGCACCGCGTGCAGCGCACGCCATGCCAGCTTGCCATGACCGATGTCGCGGCGGCTGGGCGCCCCGAAACGACCAACTTCGCCGACCGAATAGGGCGGGAAGTTATAGTGCAGCATGAAGTTCGAGTACGACAGACCATTCAGGCCGTCGATCATCTGCTCGCTGTCCTTGGTGCCCAGGGTGCAGGTCGCGATCGTCTGCGTTTCGCCGCGCGTGAACAGCGCCGAGCCATGCGCGCGGGGCAGGAAGTGCGTTTCGGCAACGATCGGACGAATCTGCGTCGTGGTGCGTCCGTCGATGCGCTTGCCGTCCTTCAGGATGGCACCGCGCACGATTTCGGCTTCCAGCTTCTTCATCAGCTTGCCCGCAGCCATCTGGTCCTGCGGCGCGGCGTCGGCGAACGCGGCCTTGCCGGCAGCACGCGCCACGTTCAGCGCGTTCGAGCGGGCCGATTTGTCGGTCAGCTTGTACGCGGCGGCGATGTCCTTGCCGATCAGCTTCTTCAACTTGTCCTTGGCGGCGGTCAGATCGCTCTGTTCGGCCATGTCCCAGGGATCCTTGGCAGCCTGTTCGGCCAGCTTCACGATCGCCTTGACCACATCCTTACACGCATCATGCGCGAACAGCACGGCGCCGAGCATGATCTCTTCCGACAGCTCATTGGCTTCGGATTCGACCATCATCACCGCATCGTAGGTGGCAGCGACGACCAGATCGAGGTCGCCGGCGGCAACCTGTTCGTCGGTCGGGTTCAGGATATATTCGCCGTCGACATAACCGACGCGCGCGGCGCCGATGGGACCCATGAAGGGAACGCCCGAAATCGTAAGAGCCGCGGACGCGGCAACCATCGCAAGGATGTCGGGTTCGTTGTGGCCGTCATAGCTCAGAACCTGGGCAATGACGTTGATCTCGTTGTAGAAACCTTCGGGGAACAGCGGACGGATCGGACGATCGGTCAAACGCGAAACCAAAGTTTCCTTTTCGGTCGCGCCGCGTTCGCGCTTGAAGAAGCCGCCGGGGATGCGGCCGGCGCCCGAATATTTTTCCTGATAGTGGACAGTCAGGGGGAAGAAGTCCTGCCCTTCCTTGACCGTCTTGGCGGCGGTGACCGCGGCCAGGACCATCGTTTCGCCGAGCGTCGCGACAACCGCGCCATCGGCCTGACGGGCAACCTTGCCCGTTTCGAGGGTCAGCGTTTCACCGCCCCACTCGATCGATACTTTTTTCACGTCAAACATGGAGTTTCCTTCGCCCGCCGGGCCCGATGCCGGGCGGGGCCTCTGATTCCGGGTAATCCGACCCGGGGCGGTGCGGGGCGTCTGTGGCCCCAATGGCGGTCCCGCCGGATGCGGGAGCGGCCCTGTGGTCCGGCGAATTTGCACGGAGCCAATATGACAGCGGCCCCGGAAAACCGGGGCCGCCAGAAATTCTTACTTACGCAGACCCAGCTTCGCGATCAGTGCCGAATAGCGCGCCTCGTCCTTCTTTTTCAGATAGTCGAGGAGGCTGCGACGCTTGTTGACCATCATCAGCAGGCCGCGGCGGCTGTGATTGTCCTTGTGGTTCGCCTTGAAATGACCGGTCAGGTTATTGATGCGGTCGGTCAGGATTGCGACCTGCACTTCCGGCGAACCGGTGTCGCCCTTGCTGCGGGCATTGTCGGTGATGACTTCGGTTTTGCGCTCGGCGGTAATCGACATAATTTCTTCCTTCGAACATCGTGCTTTATAGGTTGAAGCCGCGCACGACCTTCAGCGTTCCCGCCAAAGCCTCGATCAGGGCGATCGGACGATTTTGATCGTCCCGTCCCCAATAGAGCCCGTCATCCGTAGCTACCCCGGTCCAGACGCGACCCTGACGGATCGCCCCTGCCGCTTCCGGGGAAAGGTTCAGAGCCGGGATGTCGACCAGCCCTGCCTCGAGCGGCAGAATGACGTCTGATTGCGCGGCGCCTTGGCCGAATGCGTTGAGTTTGTCCAGCGAAATCGCCTGTTCCAGATCGAACGGCCCGGCCTTGGTGCGGCGCAGCATCGTGACGTGGCCGACGGTGCCGACGGCGTGCGCGATGTCGCGGGCGAGGCTGCGGATATAGGTGCCTTTGGAAACGTGGGCGATGATGGTGACGAAGTCGAGCGGGTCCGCCCCTTCCTCGTCACCCCGGACTTGATCCGGGGTCCATTCCGCCGGCGCCGCAATGGATGCCGGATCAAGTCCGGCATGACGAAGGGAATATATTGTCACCCCCCGCGACGTCATCTCCACCGCTTCGCCCTTGCGCGCGAGATCATACGCCCGCTGGCCGCCGATCCGGATCGCCGAATACGCCGGCGGCACCTGCTCGATCGGCCCGGTAAAGCGCGGCAGCACCGCCTCGACCTGAGCCAGCGTCGGCCGCACATCGCTGCTCGCAACAACCTCGCCCTCGGCATCAAGCCCGGACGTTTCGGTCCCGAACGCGATCGTAAACGCATAAACCTTGCTCGCATCGAGCATCCGCCCGCACAGCTTCGTCGCTTCGCCGAGCGCGATCGGCAGCACGCCGGTCGCCAGCGGGTCGAGCGTCCCGCCATGGCCGACCTTGACCTTGCCCAGCCCCGCCTCGCGGCACACGCGCTTGACCGCGCCGACCGCCTGCGTCGAGCCGAGCCCCAAAGGTTTGTCGAATATGATCCAGCCGTTCATGGCGCGCGCTAGGCGCGCAGGGCCGCCATTGTCAATTTGCCGCGGGCTTTTCGCCCATGATATCCTTGGCCCGGTCGCGCTTCGACGGCGGACCAGCGGAGGTCACGAACGAGGTGAGCGGGCAACGATCGCCGCGCACGATGATCGCCGCAAACCGGTCGAGCCGCGATGCGCCGCGCGTTTCGACGCCGATCGCCGAGGCAAAATCGATATCGCGGCAATAGCCCGCGAAGCGGCCGTAATACCAGTCGCCGCGGCGATCCTGAATCCAGATGCCGCGGCCATCGTCGGCGCGCCAGTTGCGGATCGAGCTGTCGCTGGGAAATATGATGCTTGCCTCGGTCCCAAGTGCGCGCGGCTCGGCGACCGGTTCGGCGGCTCCCGCAATCGAAAGGGGCAGGAGCGCAGCGGCGAGGGACAGGGTCAGGGTTTTCATGGCGACTCGTCTAGCATCGGGTGCCTGAACGGGCGCTGACCCCGCCCTGCGTGGCACAGGTCAGCGCCGCACCGCCCAATCTTCCGCCAGCAACGACCACAGCCCGGTATCGCGGACATGCCCGGTCCAGGTGATCCGCTCGGCGCGCAGCACCCCCTCTTTCACCGCCCCGAGCTTGGCGACCGCGGCCTGGCTGCGCGCGTTGCGCTCGTCGATCCGGAACTCGATGCGGCGGATGCCGACTGCGAAGGCGTGGTCGATCATCAGGCGTTTCAGCCGGCCGTTGAGGCCGGTGCCGCGCGCATCAGGGTGGATATAGCTGTTGCCGATCTCGACCGTTTCGGCCGACACATCGGCGCGCAGCCACGCGGTCATCCCGACGAGTCGCTCGCCGGCGAAGATCGCATAGGGCATGCGGCTGGCGTGGCCGAGCAGCGCGTCGAAACTGCGGTCGAAATGCGCCGGATCGAAGCTCGACGAATAGATCGGCCAGATGGCGGGATCGGCGGCGCAGGCGCCGCCGAGCGCGGCGCGGTGCGCCTCGACCAGCGGCGCGAGGCTCAGATCGCCGTCGGCGAGCGCGACATAGAGCCGGTCAAGCATCGGCATGCGCCGCCGCCTCGCGCCGCTTGGCCATGAAATGGCGCCGGCACATCGCGACATAACGGTCGTTGCCGCCGATCTCGGTCTGCGCGCCCTCGACGACCGCGCGGCCGCTTTCATCGACGCGCAGGTTCATCGTCGCCTTGCGCCCGCATTCGCACACCGCCTTCAACTCGACGAGCGCATCGGCGAGGCCGAGCAGCGCTGCCGAGCCGGGGAAGAGGTTCGCAGCAAAATCGGTACGCAGACCATAGCAGAGCACCGGAATGTCCGTTTCGTCGGCGAGCCGTGCGAGATCGAGCACCTGCGCGCGGGTCAGGAACTGCGCTTCGTCGACGAGCACGCAGGCGAGCGGGCGCTGGCGATGTTCGGCACCCACCGCCGCCCACAGGTCGCTGTCGGGATCGAACTTGTGCGCCTCGGCGATCAGTCCGATCCGGCTCGTCACCTGCCCCGCGCCGTACCGATCGTCGAGTGCCGCGGTCCACAGCATCGTTTCCATCCCGCGCTCGCGATAGTTGAAATCCGCTTGCAACAGCGTGGTCGACTTGCCGGCGTTCATGCTGGCATAATAAAAGTAGAGCTTGGCCATGCCGCGGCGATACCGCGCCAACGCCGCGGCGTCACCCCGCATCGCATCGGCGGCAACGACCGCCGGTGGGCGCCGCTTGACTCCCCCCGCCCCCCTGTCATGCTGCGTCACAAATATGCAGCAGATACAGTGGGGAGAGCTGCCGATGCGCCTGATGCCGATCAGCGATGCGATGTTCCTGGTGAGCGAGAGCCGCGAGATGCCGATGCATATCGGCGGTATCAACCTCTACACCCTGCCCGAGGGGGTCGACGAAACCGAGTGGCTGAACGAACAACTGACGCTGTTGCGTCAGTCAGAAGGGCTGCGGCGGCCGTTCAGCGAAGTGCTGAAGCTGACGCCCTTCGGCCAATATGGCCCGATCCGGCTCGAACCCGACCGCGATATCGACATGCATTACCATGTCCGCGCCGCCGCGCTGCCCAAGCCGGGGCGCTATCGCGAGATGTTCGAACTCGCCTCACGGCTCCATTCCAGCCTGCTCGACCGCACCCGGCCGTTGTGGGAAATCACGCTGATTTCCGGCCTGCCCAATCGCCAGATCGCGACCTTCAAAAAGGTCCACCACGCGCTGATGGACGGCGCCGCGAGCATCCATTTCTACAATTCGATGTTTTCGCCCGACCCGAACGAACGGCGCAGCTATTCGCCGCTCTCGGTCGAAGCCTATGAGGCGTACAAGCGCCAGTTCCCGGCGGCCCGCAAACCCCCGCGCCCGAACCTGACCGATATCAAGGCGATCGGCGATTTCCTGAAGGAGCAATGGGGCAACAGCGTCGGGGTGACCAAGGCGCTGAACCAGTATCTCGCGGCGATGTTCGGCATCGGCGGCGACGGGCTGACCACCCCCTTCGCCGGGGTGCCGCGCACCAGCTTCAACCGCAACATCACCGGCGCGCGGCGCTTCGTTGCGCAAAGCTGGTCGCTCGAACGCGTGCGCGCGATGGGCAAGGCTTATAACGGGACGATCAATGACGCAGTGCTCGGCATGTGCGCGGGGGCGATGCGTAAATATCTGCAATCGCTGAACGAGCTGCCCGACAAACCGTTGAAAGCGATGGCTCCGGTGTCGATCCGTCCCAAGGACGACGTCGATTCGGGTAATTCGGTTGCGTCGGTCACGGCGAACCTCGCGACTCATATCGACGACCCGGCGGCGCGGATGGCGGCGATCCAGGAATCGATGAATTCGGCAAAGGCGCAGCTCCGCGACATGACCGCGGCGCAGATCCAGCTGTATACCGCGATCACCAGCTTCCCGATGATGCTGACCGCGTTGACGCGCACTGCCGACAAATTCCCCGCTTATTCGGTGACGATATCGAACGTGCCCGGCCCGCGCGAGCAGATGTACTGGAACGGCGCGCGCCTCGACGGCATGTATCCCGCGAGTATCCCGGTCGACGGCATGGCGATGAACATCACCCAGGTGTCGAACTTCAAGAACATCGATTTCGGCATCACCGCCTGCCGCCGCAGCGTCCCGCATGCGCAAAGGATGATCGACTATCTGGAGGAAGCGCTGGTCGAACTGGAAAGGGCGGCGGGGATCAAGAAGGGGAAGTAGCCCTAGAGCGCCTCCGAAACCCGTTCGCATCGAGCGAAGTCGAGATGCCCCTCGGGCTTATTTTACGTCGATGGGTGTCTCGACTTCGCTCGACACGAACGGGAACAGGGGTCAGCCCTCGCCCTCCAAATCCCGCGCCACCTTCGGGTCGCGCAGCAATTTCTCGATATGGCTCGCCTCGTCGAAGCTTTCGTCGCTCAGGAATTTCAGCTTCGCGGCATATTTCATGCTCATCTTTTCGGCGACGCTCTTTTGCAGCCACGCGGTGTTGGTGCGCAGCGCTTTCAGCACTTTGTCCTCGTCCTTGCCGAGCAAGGGTTTGACGAACACCGTCGCGTGGCGGAGGTCCGGCGACATCCGCACTTCGGTGATGCTCACCGGCTGCTTGGTCAGCAGATCGTCATGGACGTCGCCGCGCGCGAGAATTTCGGACAGGATGTGGCGCACCTGCTCGCCGACGCGCAGCACGCGAACCGACGGGCCTTTGCTCTCTACCGCTTTCATCCCGCACCCTTTTCCAGTTCGTCGAGTTTCGCCACGATGCGCGCGATCGAGCGCATGTTCCGCGCCGTGCCCTTGTGCGCCAGGTGCCGCTCGATCAGCCGCCCGGTCAATTTGCTGTCGGCGACGCCGTCGCCATAATCGATATAAAGCGCCCGGTCGCCGAGCGCGAGCCGTTCGTTGGGTTTGATCCACTTGTCGGCTGCCAGCGCGTCGAACTGCGCCGGCGTCGGCTGGCCGTCGAGGAACATGGTGTGGACGAACCGGTCCTCGTTGGTCCCCGCAAACGGGTTGTCGGCAATCGCCGCGGCGAGTTCGTCGCGGCTGCGCACCAGCGCCGCGCACGTCATGTCGAAGCGGTCGTCGACCATCAGCGTCAGCTTCTCCTCCAGCCCGCGCGTCGGCCGCGCGGGGTGCGAAAAGATGACGTTGCCGCTGGCGACGACGGTCTCGACATCAGCAAAGCCCTCAGCCTCGAACGCCGCGCGCAAATCGGCCATCGTCAGCCGGTTGCCGCCGACGTTGATGCTGCCGAACAAAGCCACATAGCGCGCCATGCGCGCCTCAGTCGAACGGCATGATGTCGTCGACATCGACCGACAGGGCGTCGGCGAGCGCACGCCAGTTTTTGGCGCTCGTGTCGCGCTTGCCTCTTTCGAGACTGGAAATGGTCATCTTGGA
Source organism: Sphingopyxis sp. (assembly GCF_050916055.1). Lineage (GTDB taxonomy): Bacteria > Pseudomonadota > Alphaproteobacteria > Sphingomonadales > Sphingomonadaceae > Sphingopyxis. The sequence continues at coordinate 232,683 of NZ_CP051527.1, read as the reverse complement.
TAGGCCGACTTTGTCACCAAGCGCCTGCTGCGACAGATCACGATATTCGCGCCAGACCAGCAATCCCGCCTCGCCGTTCACCAACCGTTCGACGAGCGATGCCGGAACATATTCCTCGCCAGCAACACGACGCGCTTCCGCACGTTCGGCCGCCTCAACGTCCGCACGCTCTTCAGCCTGATCGGCAAGGCTCCGATATTCCGCTTCGGGCAGAATGACCATTTTTTGGCCGGCGATTTCGATAAATTGAACCGTCATGTCTCATCCTCATATGCCGACGAGCGCGGCGCAATCTCCCGAACCATCAATATGTCATCCTCGATCACAAAGATGACTCGCCAGTCCTGGACTCTCAATCGGCTCTCTGGCCGCCCTTTGAGCCGCGTTACATTGTTTTCGAGCGCTGCCGGATTTGAAGCCAACAACGCAATCTTGTCCAAAAGAACTCGCCGCTTGTTTGATCGAACCAACGCCTGCTGCGCGGCTTTCGAGTAGCGGATATCCATCTATTGCAGTTAAATCAAAACGGCGAATCGCGCAAGGCATGTAAGCAATAAGCTTACATGCCTTGCGCTGATCATATCCGTTCCGCTAGCTGTCGGCGACAAATTTGGATCAAAGCGTCCGTTCGCGCAATTCGACTTCGAAGACTTCGAGGTTGTCGCCTGCCTTGATGTCGTTGGTATCCGACAGCACGACCCCGCATTCCAGACCGGCGCGCACTTCGGCGACGTCGTCCTTGAAGCGGCGCAGCGACGCGATCGTCGTGGCCGAGACGATGACGTCCTCGCGCGTGAGGCGCGCGTGGAGCCCCTTGCGGATAACGCCTTCGAGCACGAGCAGGCCAGCGGCCTTGTCGCGCTTGCCGGCCGGGAAGACATCCTTGACCTCGGCGCGGCCGACGACAGTCTCGATCCGCTCCGGACCCAGCTCGCCCGCCATTTCCTTCCGGATTTCGTCGGTCAGGTGATAGATCACGTCGTGATACATGAAGCGCACTTTTTCACGCTTCGCGATCTCGCGCGCCTTCGGGTTCGGGCGGACGTTGAAGCCGATGATCGGCGCATTGGTCGCCGCCGCCAGCGTCACGTCGCTCTCGGTGATCGCGCCGGCGCCCGACTGGAGCACGCGGACGCGGATCTCGTCGGTTGACAGCTTGTTGAGCGCATTGACGATCGCTTCGACCGATCCCTGCACATCGCCCTTGATGACGACCGGGAACTGGATGACGCTCGCCTTGTCGGCGAGCGCCTCGAACATCCCCTCGAGGCTGACCGGCGCCTGGACGGTGCGCTTTTTGAGCGCCTCGCTCTGGCGATAGGCGGCGACTTCGCGCGCGCGCGCTTCATTCTCGACGACGGTCAGCGTATCGCCCGCCATCGGCACCCCGCCGAGGCCGAGCACCTCGACCGGCAGCGACGGACCGGCTTCCTTGATCTGCTCGCCCTGATCGTTGATCAGCGCGCGGACGCGGCCGCTTTCGGCGCCGCAGACGAAGATGTCGCCGACCTTCAGCGTGCCGCGGCGGACGAGGATCGTCGCGACCGGACCGCGGCCCTTGTCGAGCTTCGCCTCGACCACCGTGCCTTCGGCATTGCGGTCGGGATTGGCCTTCAGCTCCATGATCTCGGCCTGCACCGCGATCGCGTCGAGCAGCTTGTCGAGGCCGGTCTTCTTGAGCGCCGACACTTCGATATTCTGCACGTCGCCGCCCATTTCCTCGACCACCAGCTCATGTTCGAGCAGGCGTTCGCGGACGCGCTGCGGATTGGCGCCTTCCTTGTCGACCTTGTTGATCGCGACGATGATCGGGACGCCGGCGGCCTTGGCATGGGCGATCGCCTCGATCGACTGCGGCTTCAAGCCGTCGTCGGCCGCAACCACCAGGATGACGATGTCGGTGACGTTGGCGCCGCGCTGGCGCATTTCGGTAAAGGCTTCGTGGCCCGGCGTGTCGAGGAAGGTGACGAGCGACCCGTCGGGGGTCTTCACCTGATAGGCGCCGATATGCTGAGTGATGCCGCCGGCCTCGCCCGCCACGACATTGGCGCCGCGCAGCGCGTCGAGCAGGCTGGTCTTGCCGTGATCGACATGGCCCATGATCGTGACCACCGGCGCGCGCGATTTCAGGTGCGCGGCGTCGTCGACGTCCTCGTCGTGGCGAATATCGACGTCGGCGTCGCTCACGCGCTTGATCTCGTGCCCGAACTCGGTGACGAGCAGCTCGGCGGTGTCCTGGTCGATCGTCTGGTTGATCGTGACCGGCATGCCCATCTTGAACAATGCCTTTACCAGGTCGCTGCCCTTTTCGGCCATGCGGTTGGCGAGGTCCTGGACGGTAATGCTGTCGGGAACGACGACTTCGCGGACCTGCTTCTCGCGCGGGCCGCTCGACGAGATGTGCGAGCGCTTTTCCTTTTCGCGGGCGCGCTTGAGCGCCGCGAGGCTGCGGGCGCGGGCGCCCTCATCCTCGTTGAGCGCGCGCGTGACGGTCAGCTTGCCCGACTGGCGGCGGCTGTCGCCGCCGCGAGGCGCCTTCGGTTCGGGGCGCTTGGGTTCGGGACGCTTGGGCGCCTCGACCGGCGTGAAACGGCGCGGCGCGGGGGCGACACTCGCCGGGCGCGATGCCGGGGCCGCGGCGGGCTCTTCGCTCGCCGCCGTCGGGGCGGCTTCGGCCGCGTCTGCGGCGGGCGCAGCTTCGGGCGCCGGCGGGGCCGACTGTTCTTCTTCGCGTGCCTCGGTGCGGGCCTTTTGCTCGTCGGCAGCGCGCGCGCGCGCGGCCTCTTCGCGGCGGCGCGTTTCCTCGAGCGCGTTCATGCGCGATTCTTCGGCCTCGCGCAGCAGCTGCGCCTGGCGCTCCTGACGCGACATCAGGCTGTCGTTCTCGCTCGCACGCGGCGCGACGGGCTTCGGCGCAGGAGCGGGCGCCGGAGCCGGGGCGGGAGCCGGCGCGGCCTTGACCTCTTCGGCTTCGGGCGCGGGGGCGGCTTCGCCCGGACGGCCGAGCACACGGCGACGCTTCACCTCGACCACCACCGTATTGCGGCGGCCGTGGCTGAATTGCTGCTGTACCTGTCCGGCCTCGACCGTCCGCTTCAGCCCCAGGGGCTTGCGGGTAAGGGTCGGTTTGTCCTGTTCGTCACTCATCGAAAACCATCATTCCTTCAAATCGCGTCCGCATCCGGCCCCAGCACGTCTGGGTCGGTGGACATCTCCCCTGGTCCCGCTGGGCGGGAATCCTTCGCGGAAACGCGGTTGGCCGCGTCCCTACTCCATCCGGTGAAAAACTGCCAGCGGCTCAAATGCGCCAGCACCCGGTCCGCGGCGCGGGCATCGAGGATCGCCAGATGCACCGCATTCTCGCGCCCCAATGCCATAGATAGGGTGCTTCGGTCCACCGGCAAGACCAGCCCCTCGCGGCCTGAGCCTTCGTCATCCTGGCCGACACGCCATGCCTGCGCCAGTTTCTTGCGCCCGTCCTCGCCGGCATCGCTCGCGTGGAGGAGCAGGCGGACCTGCCCGCGACGCGCCGCCTGTTCGATCTTGTCGTTGCCGCTGATCAGCGTCCCCGAGCGCGATTCGAGCCCGAGCCGGTCGAGCGTCGCGCGCTGCAATTGCGCCTCGATGCGCGCGCCCAGATCGTCGGGAATGGTGAAATCGCCGTCCTGAAGCGCGCGTGCCAGCCCGCCTTTCAGCTTGCCCCTGGCGCGCGCGGCGTCGAGGTCGGCGCGGTTGACGCCGATCCACGCGCCGCGCCCCGGCGCCTTGCCGAGCACGTCGGGCGCGATGCCGCCGTCGGGGCCGAGCGCGAGGCGCACGAGCCGCTCCGCCGGCGAAACCTCGCCGGTTATGACGCAGCGCCGCTCGGGCACATGCTGGCCGCGCCGTCCAGCGCGGTCGGGTTCGCTCAGCTGATCATTGTGCGGGGTCCGCATCAGCGGCCTCCCCGGTTTGGAGAGCAGCTTCCGCCGGTTCGTCGTCGAACCAGTGCGCGCGCGCCGCCATGATGATCTCGTTGCCCTGCTCTTCCGACAGGCCATATTCGCCGAGCACGCCGCCCTTGTCCTCGGTGCGCTCGCGCGCCGGGCCGCGGCGGTTGTCCTGCCGCTTCTTGGCGATCAATTCGTCGGTCGCAAGATCGGCGAGATCGTCGAGCGTCTTGATCCCGGCCTTGCCGAGCACGACGAGCATCGCTTCGGTCAGGTGCGGAATTTCGGCCAGATCGTCCTCGACGCCAAGCTCGCGGCGTTCGGCGCGGGCCGCCTCTTCGCGGCGTTCGAGACCTTCGAGCGCGCGGCTCTGCAGTTCCTCGGCCAGTTCCTCGTCAAAGCCTTCGATGCCGGCCAGTTCCTCGATCCCGACATAGGCGACTTCTTCGAGTTCGCTGAAGCCTTCGGCGACGAGCAGCTGCGCGAGCGTTTCGTCGACGTCGAGCTCTTCCTGGAACATCGTCGAGCGCTCGACGAATTCGCGCTGGCGCTTTTCGCTGGCGTCGGCCTCGGTCATGATGTCGATCTGGCTGCCGGTGAGCTGGCTGGCGAGACGGACATTCTGGCCGCGGCGACCGATGGCGAGCGACAGCTGGTCGTCGGGAACGACGACTTCGATACGGCTGTCATCTTCGTCGATGACGACGCGCTGGACCGTTGCCGGCTGGAGCGCGTTGACGACGAAGGTCGCAGTGTCTTCGGACCAGGGGATGATGTCGATCTTTTCACCCTGCATTTCCTGGACGACCGCCTGGACGCGGCTGCCCTTCATGCCGACGCAGGCACCGACGGGATCGATGCTGCCGTCATAGCTGATGACGCCGATCTTGGCGCGCGAGCCCGGGTCGCGGGCGGCGGCCTTGATCTCGATGATGCCGTCGTAGATTTCGGGCACTTCCTGCGCGAACAGCTTTTTCATGAAGTCGGGGTGCGCGCGCGACAGGAAAATCTGCGGGCCGCGGGTTTCGCTGCGCACCGACAGGATCAGCGCGCGGACACGGTCGCCGACCCGCATCAGTTCGCGCGGGATCTGCTGATCGCGGCGGATCACGCCCTCGGCGCGGCCGAGGTTGACGACGATGTGGCCGAACTCGACCGACTTCACGACCCCGGTGATGATTTCGCCGGCGCGGTCCTTGAACTCTTCATACTGTCGCTCGCGGTCGGCTTCACGGACCTTCTGGAAGATCACCTGCTTGGCCGACTGGGCGTCGATGCGGCCGAGGTCGACCGCGGGCAGCGGATCGACGATGAAGTCGCCGACCTTGGCGTCCTGCTGCAATTTCTGGCCGGCGGCCAGATCGACCTGCTTGAAATAATCCTCGACCGTTTCGACCACTTCGACGACGCGCCACAGGCGCAGGTCGCCGGTCTGGACGTCGAGCTTGGCACGGATGTCGTTTTCGGCGCCATAGCGCGCGCGCGCGGCGCGCTGGATCGCTTCCTCGATCGCTTCGATGACGATCGTCTTGTCGATCATCTTTTCGCTGGCGACGCTGTTGGCAATCGCCAGCAGTTCGGCGCGGTTGGCGGAAATGGCAGTGGCCATCAGTCCTGTCCTTCTTCTTCCAGTTCGTCGGCGCCTTCGGCTGAAAGCGGGACGGTTGCAGCAATCAATTTGTCGGTGAGCACCAGCTTGGCCGTATCGATCGCGTCGAACGGCAATTTGTGCTCCACCTCTTCCTTGTCCAAAATCGTGACAGTATCGCCGTCGATCCCGACCAGGAGCCCGTTGAAGCGCTGACGGCCGTTCAGCTTTTCCTTCAGCGCGACCTTCGCCTCGTGCCCTGCCCAGTCGGCAAAGTCGGCGCGGCGGGTCAGCGGCCGGTCGATGCCGGGCGACGACACTTCCAGCCGGTACGCCTGGTCGATCGGATCCTTGCCCGCTTCTTCAAGCGCGTCGAGCTGGGCCGAAATGCGGCGCGACAGGTCTGCGCAATCCTCGATCGTCAGCTGCCGCGTCTCGGGACGCTCGGCCATCACCTGCAAGGTCGGATCGCTTTCCCCGCCAAAGAAGGCGACGCGCACCAGCGCGAGACCCATCGCCTCGGCTTCGGGCGCGATGATCGCATTCAGGGTGTCGAGATCGGCCAAGTCAGTCTTTCAAGATCGGGCGACCGGAAAACCATGCAGGAATAGCCGCCGCGGCCCGCGGCCCCGACGTCCCAACTGGCTGACCATGTCAAGAAGTGAGCCGCATATAGGTGGTGCGGCGAATATGGGCAAGAGGAGAATGGCGCGGTGGCGGCTGGCAGATCGAACGATCGGCGTCTGTCCATTCGACGGCCACCCAGCGCCGCTGTCCCGCTGCGGCACAACCTGCAGCCGGCGAAACATTTTGTTGGCGTTTCGGCGCATAGAGTGTCGCGAGCCATTCCCGCGCGAATCAGTCGCACGGGGCGGGCATGGAATCTCGACGCGCACATGAAGCCCGAACTCGCCCTGTCTGCCCACGCCGCGCCTGCCCGCGCCACGTGGCGCGACCCGCGGCCGCCGAAACCGGCGGGGCCGGGGCGCGCCTTCTGGGCCGCGATTGCGGCGGTGATAGCTGTCGCGTGCCTCGCCTTCCTGCTGCAAAGCGGGCGGCTGCGCGCGCCCGCGGTCTTCGGCCCCTATAGCGTCAGCGTCCCACTGACCTTCCGCGCCTATGATCCCGCGCGCTGGGCGATCATGAATGCCGAGGATTATGAGGCAGCGCTTGCGATCGACCCGACGCTGCCCGACCCGCGCGCGATCGGTTTCGCCGACGCGGCGGCGCTGCCCCCCGCCGATCCGGCGCTGCTGCGCGACGAGGCCTTCGTCGGCCCGCCCGCCAAAAGCTATGCCTTTCGCGGCGTGACCGCGCTCGACCGCGAGCGGGCGCATTATTGCCTGACCTCCGCCATCTACTACGAAGCCGCGTCGGAAACCGACGACGGGATGCGCGGCGTTGCCCAGACGGTGCTCAACCGCGTCCGCCATCCCAGCTTCCCCAACACCGTGTGCGGGGTGGTCTTCCAGGGATCGCAGCGCGCCGGCGTGTGCCAGTTCACCTTCAGCTGCGACGGCGCGATGGCGCGTGCGCCGAGCAAACCTAACTGGCTGCGCGCAAGCCGCGTCGCCTCGGCAGCGCTCGGCGGCTACGTCTTCCCCAAGGTCGGGCTGGCGACGCATTATCATACGCAGGCGATCTGGCCGCGCTGGGGCAAGAGCCTGGTGATGACCAACATCGTCGGCGCGCATATCTTTCACCGCTGGCGCGGCCGCTGGGGCATGCCCGACGCGTTTCGTGCGCCCTATCTGGGCCGCGAACCGGTGCCCGGTCCCTATCTGCCGGTCGCACAGCAGATCGCGATCCTGCGCGGCGGCGGCGCGGCGGCGGCGGGCCTGCTTCCCGAAGGCAGCGGCACGGTTGAACCGCTGCCCAACGTCGCGCCCGCGCCGATCCCGAGCGCGATGGCGGCGCAGGACCGCGGCATCGGCACCCCCGCTGCGCCCGCTGCGGCGACGGCGCAAACCTATACCGACCCGCGGCTCAACCAGTCGGGGCAGATCCGCGAAGAGTTCAAGGGCAGCGGAGAGTGGAAACGCTGACCGTATCGGGCTAGCCTGCCCCGCTCATCGCGGGGAGGATAGCATGGGACATGTCAAAGGCATCGGCGGGCTGTTTTTCCGGGCGCGCGACCCCGACGCGCTGAGTGCCTGGTATCGCGAGCGCCTGGGGATCGGGGCCGGCTGCAACGCCGACGATACGGGGCCGGTCGACCAGTGGAGCTGGGCGGTGGCCGCGGGGCCGGTGGTGTTTGCGCCGTTCAAGGCCGACACCGACTATTTCCCCGCCGAGCGGCAATTTATGATCAATCTGCGCGTCGACGACCTCGACGCCGTGCTCGCGCCCTTTCGCGCCGCGGGCGACGCGGTGATCACCAAGGCCGAGTGGGACGACCCCGCGACCGGACGCTTCGCACGCGTCCACGACCCCGAAGGCAATCCGATCGAGCTGTGGGAACCGCCGGCGGGGTGATCCTTTTGTCCGCTGACGCGGAAAACATCAACGCCCCTGGCTGCGCCAGCGCTTGACGACGCGCTCCAGGATTTCGCCCTCGCCGCCGGCTTCGCGCCACAGTTTCGAGAAGAGCGGATCGCTCGACGCCGGACGCTTGTCCTCTTCGAGCGTGTCGAGATAGATGCGCATCGGGATCGACACGCCCTCGCCGCAGACGATGCATTCGCGGTTGCGCAGCGCCGGGATCGAATCGATGAAACCGCGCGCGCCTTCGGGCATCGCCGCCTTCACGAAATGCTGGTCGCGCTCGTTGTTGAGGCGCATCGAGATGATCGTGCCGCACTGCGACAGCACCCCTTCGGCCAGATCCGACGGGCGCTGGGTGATCAGGCCCAGCGACACGCCGTATTTACGGCCTTCCTTGGCGATCCGTTCGAGAATCTTGCGCACCGCCTGCCCCTGGCCGGTGTCCTTGGCCGGAATATAGCGATGCGCTTCCTCGCACACGAGCAGGATCGGCCGCTGCGGCTCGCCGCGCGACCAGATTGCATAATCGAAGGTCAGGCGCGACAGCACCGCGACGACGACGCCAGTGATATCCGACGGCACCCCCGACACGTCGATGATCGAGATCGGCCGGCCGTCCGACGGCAGGCGGAAAATCTTGCCGAGGAAATTCGCCATCGTGTCGGCAACGAGCATGCCCGAGAACATGAAATTATACCGCGGGTCGGCACGCATTTCCTCGATCTTGCCCTTGATCCGCATGAACGGGGCCGACGAGGTCGCCTTGTCGAGCTTGCCCATCTCGTTGGTCAGGATGTTGAGCAGGTCGGACAGCAGATAGGGAATCGGCGAATCGACCGTGATCTTGCTCATCCCCTCGGCAAGGCGGTTCTTGCCGCGCGCCTGGAGCAGGCAACGGGCGAGCACGTCGCAGTCGGCCTGTCGGTCGCGTCCCTCGGCAGTGACGAAGACCTCGCAATGCTCCTCGAAGTTCATCAGCCAATAGGGCATCGCCAGATTGTCGACGTCGAACAGCGCGCCGGTGCCCTTGAACGCCGCCGAATATTCGCCGTGCGGGTCGATCATCACGATATGGCCCTGCGGCGCGAGTTCGCAGATCTTGTGGAGGATCAGCGCCGCGCTGGTCGACTTGCCGGTGCCGGTCGAACCGAGCAGCGCGAAATGCTTGCCGAGCATCGCGTCGACATACAGCGAGCCGCGAATATCCTTGGTCGGATAGACGGTGCCGATCTCGACATGCGCGCGCTCGTCGGCGGCATAAATCTGCTTCAGATCGTGACCGGTGGCGGCATAGACCTGGCTGCCGGGGATCGGGTAGCGAGTGACGCCGCGGCGGAAATTGTGGATGCGCCCGGTGATCTTTTCCTCATCGCCCTCGCCGAGGAAGTCGATCGTCGCGACGATCAGCCCTTCGCCGCGCTCGTGCAATTGCTGGTCGCGAATGCTGCCGAGCAGCCAGACATGGCCGACGCGGACCTTGACCTGTGCGCCGACCTGGCCCGCCATCGCGACCGCGGCGTCGGTCGATCCCGACAAACGGCCGATCGCCGTCGCATCGAGCAGAATCCGCGATGCCGACCCTGAAATCTCGATGACTTCGCCGATCAACAATTCGTCGCGGTGATGCGTCGTGACCGGCGCGACCGGGGCAACGGTTCCGCCGCCGGCAAGCCGGACGTGCTGTGCCGCCGTCGAATCGCCGGCGTTGAAAGCGCCGCCCTGGATATCCATCAAATAGCCCCGCCTGTCATAGTCCCGGCGCCGGTATCGCAGATGAGGGTAAACAAAGCGCTTATGATGCCGCGCGAGCGCTCAGCGGCGGCGGAAGATCGCCGATGCGCCATAACCGAGGACCAGCGACAGCAACACCGCCGACAGGCCGTACAGAAAGCCATGGTGCTGCGCGGCGAGCGCCACGAAGCGTTCGAAGCCCGCCTTGCGGATCTGGACGTCGCGCGAGGCGACCGCGAGCACGCGGCCGCGACTGATCAGAAAGGTTTCGGCGCGGTAGGTGCCGACCGGAACGCGCGCCGGCACCGGGATGCGCGCGCGGTAGAGGACGCCTTCGCTGATCTCGACCGCGGCGGGGTTCTCGTAGAAGAGGCCGAGCCGGCGATAGAGATCGATCAGCCCCGCCTCGAAGCGTTCGAGCTTTTTCGCTTCCGAAAAGCCGGTCGGCGACATCGACAAATTGGCAAGCCCGAGTTCGAAGATCGCCGCCGTGCGTTCGTCAACCAGCTTGTCGATCGGCCGCGACGATCCGATCGCGTAAAATCCCGGCGACGTCCGCAGCCGGATGCTGCTGGCGTTGACCCATATCCCTGCCACCCGCTGTTTCTCGCGCAGCACGATCGGGCGCACCGGCCCTTTCAGGACCACGACGATGTCGGCGCGGTCGTCGGGCAGGCGCTGGCCGGGGTAGAGGATGGCGCCGAACAGCAGCAGTTCCTCGCCGGTGAAGCTGTACTGGATGTCGATCGCGCGGCTCGACACGTCGGGCACCAGCCGCGGGTCGGCCGCGCGCGCCGGGCCGAAGGGCAGCAACAGCGCCGCGCACGCGAGGCCAAGGGCGGCGAACCGCGTCATTGCACCGTGAAGATTTCGTCGGGGCGGATGAAAAGCCCCACCGCCATCTGCAACGCCACCGCGAGCACGATCACCGCCAGCGCGAGCCGCAGATATTCGGGCCGCGCCTTTTGCGCAAACCGCGCCCCGAACTGCGCGCCGGTGACACTGCCGAGCAGGAGGAGCCCGGCGAGGACGATATCGACCGCGCCCGTGGTCATCGCGTGGACCATCGTCGTCGCGATCGTCACGAACAGGATCTGGAACAATGACGTGCCGACGACGACCTGCGTGCCCATGCCGAGCAGGTACAGCATCGCCGGCACCATGATGAACCCGCCACCGACCCCGAGCAGCATCGTCAGCACCCCGACAACGACGCCGAGCAGCAGCGGTGCGAGCGGCGAAATATAGAGCCCCGAGCGATAGAAGCGCCAGCGCAGCGGCAGGTTGGCGACCATCGGGTGATGCCGCCGCTTGCGCGCCGGGGCCGGAAGCCCGGCGCGGCCGGCGCTGAGCGCGCCCCACGCCTCGCGCGCCATCAATGCGCCCACCGATCCCAGCAGCGCGACGTACAGGATGTTGATCGTCGTATCGATCTGGCCCCATGCGGTGAGCAGTTCGAACAGGCCAGCGCCGATCAGCGACCCGACCAAGCCCCCGGCGACCAGCACTGCGCCCATCCGCAGGTCGACCCCGTCGCGCTCAAGATGCGCCATCACCCCCGACACGCTGGCGCCGGTCACCTGCGTCGCCGCCGACGCCGCCGCAACCGTCGGCGGGATGCCGTAAAAGATCAGCAGCGGCGTGGTGAGGAAACCGCCGCCGACCCCGAACATCCCCGACAGGAAGCCCACCCCGCCGCCGAGCAGGACGATGACCAGGGCATTGACCGAGAGATTGGCGACAGGAAGGTAAAGGTCCATGAGCCCCGATTGTACGTCTGCGGCCCCGGAACGGGACCGATCGCGCCGACCCTAGACGATTTTTGCGGGGCGGGGAATCGGCAGTCGCCGTCGATCGCCGAATTTCAGAAGTCGGCCGCGAGTGTGAGCGCCAGGCCGCTTTCGGGTTCGGCATCGCCCGCTACCCGCTGACGCCAGTCGAGCGCGATCCGGCTGCCCTGCCCGATGTCGGGCAACCGCAGCGTGACGCGCGGGCCGACGTCGACCCGCGCCGCCCCCGGCTGCGCGGCGCCGGCGGCGAGCGCGCCGACGCGGAGCGACGTTTCGCCCCGCCCGACCCGCCGATCGATCACGACCGCGCCATCGGCAAAGCCGTCACGCTGTCGCGCACCGACCACACCGGCCTGCCCATAAGCGTCGAGCCGAAACCCGCCAGGCAGGGCCACGTCGCTGACGCCGCCGCTCACCGTCGCCGCGAGCGCGGTGCGCCCCTCGCCGCCAAGCGCGACGCGCTGCTCGATCGCGATATCGAGCGGCAGGCGCGCGATCGGGGCATAAGCGACACCGAAGGCCAGCTCGCGCTGACGCAGGCTGTCGAGCGCGACGGTCGCGCGCGCATAACCGCGGGTGCGCCCCGAAGCCCCGAAGCCATGGGCGAGACGCAGCCCCGCCTGGCTGCCGCCGAGCTGACTCGCAGCCGCTATTCCCGCGGGCGCGGTCCGCGCCCCGCCGCGCACATAGACCCAGCCGCCAAGCGACCAACCCGCGAGCGGACGCTGGATCCAGAAGGGCTGCCCAATCGCCGGCTCGGCGCTCGCCGCGAACGAACTATGCCGCCAATCGCTTCCCTGCCGCGGCATCGCGCTGCGCGCGACCCCGCCCGTCGGCTCGGGTAGCTGCCGCGCCACCATTGCGAAGCGAGGGTCGTGGCGGTCGCTGCTGCGGGCCGTGGCGGGGGCCAACGGCGCACTTGTCGACAGAACGGCATCGACAGGGCGGACCTGCACCGCTGCCGGTAATAGCGAAGACGTGACACGCCACCGCCATGATGATGTCAACTCTGCCACTTTTGTCACCGTAGGAGTGGGCGAGACAAAGGGCGACGGCGCGGCCCACTGCGGCGGCGGCACGGGGTCCGGAATTATCGGGAACGCCGGATTCCATGTGGCTGCGACCCGCAGCACGGTCCAGCCGCCGACGCACACCAACAGAAAACGCAACGCTGGTGCACCGGCGACGGGGCGGGATTTCAACGTTTCACCGCCCGCAGCGCGGGTACGCCCGGCAGCGCCGCTTCGTCGGGATGGTCGGTCTTTTCCCACACCACCTCGCCCGACCGCAGCATCCGACAATAGAGGATCACTGCCCGATAGGCAGCCAGGATCGCGATTACGTTGGCGACAAAGGCGCGCGGCATTGCGAGCAAGGCTTGCCCCGGCCCGTACCAGCGCGCCGTGAAGTGCATCCGCATCCCAAGCCGCCAAACCAGGAGCGATGCATCGACGGCGAGCAGGAAACGCGTCGCCTCGCCGACGGCCGGTGTCGGCCAACCCAGCATCGTTTGCCCCGCCAAAGCAAGCAGCTGGAAAACTAGGCCTACATAGGCCGCCAGCAGAACGAGTGCGGCGAGCGGGGCGCGGCGGTCGCGCCAAAGCATCCAGCGGGCGACCCAGCGTTCGCCCGCACGCGCCTCAGGCGCGGCGCCCGGTCGCCTGCCCGGCCAGCCGAGATGGTCCCAGCCGGCAAGGGCAATCCCGGCAATCCAGCGCGATTTCTGCCGGATGGCGGCCTCGAACGCGCCGGGGAACGCCCCGCGCGACACGATGCGTTCGCCCTCCACGGTTCGCGTGTCGACAAAGCGAGACTGGAGGCCATAGGCCCCGATCAGCATCCCGACCTCATAATCTTCGGTCAGGCTGTCGGCGCGAAACGGATCGCCGCCGCGCTCGATCGCCAGAAGGGCGAGCGCGTTGCGGGTCAGCGCGCAGCCGACGCCGGCCGACGGCATGGCCACGCCGAGCCGCGACCGCAGCGCGAGTTCCTTGCCATGCGCCTCGGCGAATTCGTCGCCATAATGGCCGCCAATCCACGCCGCCCCGCGCCGCAGGATGGGCACGACCGGAATCTGCACCATCGCATGATCGGCAAGATGGCGGCGATACAGCGCGAGTTCGCCGGGATGAACATGATCCTCGGCATCGTGGAGGACGATCGCGGCAAAGCGCTGGCCCTCGGCGCGCTCGTCGTCGCCGAGCGCCTGCCACAGCCGGTTGAGATTGTCGCCCTGGGTCGTCGGCCCATCCTCAGCGCCGATAACCAGCCGCAGCCGCGGATCCCGCGCCACCAGCGGCGACACCGAAAAAAGCGTTGCCGCGTCATTCGGGTAACATCCCACATAAAGGCGGAAATCTTCGCCATCCCACGCCGCGAGCGCGCGGCGCAGCGTTGCGGCAAGGACCGCTTCCTCGCGCCAAGCGGGCACAAAAATGGCAAGGCGGCCCTCGATGGGCCCGGCCGGTGCAACAGGCGCGTCGCGGCGGCGTCGGGTTGCGAACCACAGGGCATCGACGAACAGATCGTCGAGCCCGATCAGCAGGATGCCCACCGATGCAAACAGCATCAGTTCGCGGCCCGCCCCCAGCACGAACCATTCCAGCCATGCGGTCGAAAGCTCCACCCCGCTCGCCCCGCCCCCTCACGGTATTCCGGCGCCAATCGGGCAATGGGTAACCGAAAAGGCGGGTTTGTAAAGGGTGACGACCACCGTCCCGCGCGCTAGGAGGAGGGCAATATTCATTTCAGACAATCAGGTTGCCGATCCCGATGCCGAACAAATCCACCTCCCGCTCCGCCCTTCGCGACTTTCTCGAAAGCGAGAGCGCTGGCGGGATGCTGCTGATCTTCGCGGCGGCGCTGGCGATGGTGATCGCCAATTCGGCGCTCGGCGAAGATTATCATCACGCGATCCATGCGATGACCGGCCCGGTGCTCACCGACAAGCTTGGCCCGATGACCGTCCACCTGTGGATCAACGACGGGCTGATGGCGATCTTCTTCCTGCTCGTCGGGCTCGAGATCAAGCGCGAGTTCGTCGATGGGCGGCTGGCGAGTTGGGACCGGCGGCGGCTGCCGATGATTGCCGCCGCGGCCGGGATGGTGGTGCCCGCCGCGCTCTATATGCTCTTTGCCGGCAGCACCCCGGGGCTGGCGCAGGGCTGGGCAATCCCGGCGGCGACCGACATCGCATTTGCGATCGGCGTCCTAGCGCTGCTCGGCAAGCGCGCGCCGACGTCGCTCAAATTGTTCCTCGTCACCGTCGCGATCGTCGACGACATGGGCGCCGTCGCGATCATCGCGCTGTTCTACACCGCCGAAATCAACCTCATCGCGCTCGGCGCCGCGGCGGCGATCCTGGCCGTCATGTATGCCTGCAACCGCGGCGGCGTGCGCAATCTGGCGGTCTATCTGCTGCTGTTCGCGGTCCTCTGGTATGCGATGCTGTTGTCGGGGGTCCATGCGACGATCGCCGGGGTACTGGCGGCGATGATGGTGCCGTTCGACCCCACGCCGGGCGCGCCCGACAGCGCGACCTCGCCGCTCCACCGGCTGGAGCATGGGCTGCATCCGTGGGTCGCCTTTGCCATCGTGCCGCTGTTCGGCTTTGCCAATGCCGGGGTCGATATCGGCGGGCTGACCGCCGAACAGATTTTTGCGCCGCTGCCGCTCGGCATCGCCGCCGGATTGTTCTTCGGCAAGCAGATCGGCATTTTCGGCAGCGTCTGGCTGTGCGTCAAATGGGGTATCGCAGGCAAGCTGCGCGGCGCGACTTGGCTGCAAATCTACGGCGTATCGCTGCTCTGCGGCATCGGCTTTACGATGAGCCTGTTCATCGGCGGCCTGGCCTTCCCCGGCAACGCGCTGCTGATCGAGGAGGCGAAGATCGGGATCCTGATGGGGTCGCTGGTCGCCGCGCTGGTCGGCTTTGCCGTGCTGCGCTTCGCGCCGCTCGATTCCGACCATGCCGCGGTCGAGGCCGAAACCCATGCCGAGATCAACGGCGACGGCGACGTCACCGACACGTCCGAGCCGATCGGGGTCGGCGCATGACCCACTGCTTGAAAGCCGCCGCGCTCGCGCTGGCCGCGACCGCGATGTTGTCGGGCTGCTACGCGCTCGACCCCGAAATGAAACGGGCGGTCGAGGAGCGCAAGGCGCGCGAACGCGGCGCGCCCGTTAGCAGCGGCGCGGTGTCCCCGCCCGCTGTCGCAACGGCCACCGTTTCGCCGCCACCCACCGCGACCACGGCGGCGCGCGACCTGCCCGAAGTCGATGTCCGTCGGCTGGAAGTGGTGCCAGATGCAACCGCCTTGCCGCCGCCCGCCGGCGCTGCGCCGCCGCCCGCGACCGCCACCGGAGCGGCAATGGCTTGGCCGGCGCCGACCGCGACGAATGCCGAAGCGGCGATGTTCGCGTCGCAAACCGTCGGCGCGGTCGCGACCGCCTATGTGCTGCTGACGCTCGAGATCGGCACGCACGAAAAAGGCTATATCGACGCCTATTACGGCCCGCCCGGCCTGCTCGACGCCGCGACCAAGGCGCCGCGTGACAAGGCGGCGCTGCTCGCAGCGGCGCAGCAGCTGATGGCCAAGCTCGACGCCGCCGCGCCCGACCTCGCCGACCCGATCGAGCGGCGGCGCGGCGCCTTCCTGCGCGCGCAGCTGCGCGCTGCCGAAACGCGGCTGATGATGATGCAGGGGACGCGCTTTCCCTTTGCCGAAGAGGCCGAGCGGCTGTTCGGTGTCCGCCCCGAGCTCAAGCCGCTGGCCGACTATGACGCCGGGCTCGCAGCGATCGATGCGCTGGTGCCGGGCGACGGTCCGCTCGCCACCCGCGTCGAGGCGTATCTCGACGGCTTCACGATCGCCAAGGAGCGCCTGAAACCCGTGTTCGACGCGGCGATCGCGCGCTGCCGCGGCCGCACTGCGGCGCATATCGCGATGCCCGAAGGCGAGAGTTTCGACCTACAATTTGTGACCGGCAAGAGCTGGAGCGGCTATAATTATTACCAGGGCGGCTATCACAGCATCATCCAGGTCAACACCGACCTGCCGATCCGCCTGTCGCGCGCGCTCGACCTCGGCTGTCACGAGGGCTATCCGGGGCATCACCTGCTCAACATGAAGATCGAGGAGCAGCTGGTGAAGGCGCGCGGCTGGACCGAATTCAGCGTCTATCCGCTCTACAGCCCCCAAAGCCTGATCGCCGAAGGTACCGCCAACTATGGCATCGACCTCGCTTTTCCCGATCGCACCCGGCCCGACACCGAACGCGACGTGCTGATGCCGCTCGCCGAAATCGCGCCGCCGACCGACGACCGCTACTGGCAGTTGCTCGACGCGATGAAGGTCCTCACCGGCGCGCGGCTGACGATCGCGCAGCAATATCTCGACGGGATGATCGACCGTCCAACCGCGGTCCAGCTGACCCAGAAATATCTGCTCGTGTCGCCGCAGCGCGCCGAACAGTCGGTCGCCTTTACCGACCAGTATCGCAGCTATGTGATCAACTACGGCATCGGCGAACAGATGGTCCGCGCCTTCATAGAACGCGGCAATCCCGACCGCGACGAGATCTGGCGCCGTATGGCCCTGATCCTCGGCGAGCCGACGCTGCCGGCGGACCTGCTGGCGCCCTGATCGCGCCATTGCGCGTCAGATATCGACGACGATCTTGCCGAAATGGCCGTTAGCGACCTGATGGCGAAAGGCGTCGGCCAAGCGTTCGAGCGGGAAATGATCGCTGATCACCGGGCGAATGCCGTTCGCCTCGATCCCCGCGATCATCGCGAGTTGCTGGGCGCGGCTGCCGACCGTCAGTCCCTGCACGCGCAGATTTTTCGCCATCAGCAGGCCGGTCTGCACCGGTCCGGCAAAGCCCGCGAGCACGCCGATCAGCGCGACATGGCCGCCGACGCGCGTCGCGACCATCGACTGGTCGAGGGTGCCCGCGCCGCCGATTTCGACGACAGTATCGACCCCGACCCCGCCGGTGATTTCCAGCGCCCTGGCGCCCCACGCCGGTGACGTTTTGTAATTGATCAGTTCGTCGGCGCCGAGTGCCTTCAGCCGTTCGAGTTTGGCGTCGGACGAGCTGGTCGCGATCACCTTCGCGCCCGCGGCTTTGGCGAATTGCAGCGCGAACACCGACACCCCGCCGCTGCCCTGCACGAGCACCGTCGATCCGGGCTGCGTCACCCCGTCGACAAACAAAGCGCGCCATGCGGTGAGGCCGGCGCAGGTCAAGGTCGCGGCTTCGGCAACGCTGTACCCCTGCGGAACGCGCGTGAACCAATGCTGCGGCGTCACCACCACTTCGCGCGCATAGCCGTCAATACCGTCGCCCGGCACGCCGCGGAACGCGGTCGCGGGCGGGGCGCCGTCGATCCATTCGGGGAAGAAGATCGACACGACGGTGTCGCCGGGTTTGAACTGCGTGACCCCCTCGCCCACCGCCTCGACCGTCCCGGCGCCATCGGACATCGGGATGCGCCCGTCGGCGGCGGGGATCATTCCGACGACGACGGCATAGTCATGAAAGTTGAGCGACGACGCGCTCAGTCGCACCCGGATTTCGCCCGACCCCGGATCGCCGGGGTCGGTTAGATCGATCAGCGTCAGATTGTCGAGCGACGCCGGCGCGCGCAATTGCATGGCTTTCATGTCATCATCCTTGGGTTACCGATCAGGCGGCGGAGAGCGCGCCCGATTTCCAGAGCAGAAAGGGATAGGTCGCGACGATCGCGATGAAGCTGGCCGAAATGCCCCACGGCACGTCGCCGCTGCGCCCCGCCGCGACGAGCGGCGCGACAAAGACGAGCAGCCACAAGCTCTTGTAGATGATCTGCACCACCAGTAGCGGCGCGAACAGCTTTGGCATCGCGAGCCCCGCGATGCTGCACGCGAGAATCGCAAACCACAGGCTGCCGACGAGCAGTCGCAGCCCCGCCGATTCATCGATCTTGCCTTCAAACACGCTCGCGACCCCGCTGCCGAGGAACATGCCCCAGCAGACGGGAACGAGGATCAATATGTTCGCGGCGTACGCAAGTCGGAGCAGGCCGGCGCCGTCAAACATGCGCCTATTCCGCCGCCATGGCCATTTCGACGCGCTGCGGGCCGCGAATCACGCCACCGGGGGTCGGTCCCTGCATCGTGCCATCGCGGAAGGTCACCTCGCCCGACTTGATCGTCGCTACATAGCCATCGGCTTTTTGCAGCAGCCGCTTGCCGCCCGCCGGCAGGTCGAACGCCAGCCACGGCTTGCCGAGCTTGATCGCGTCCATATCGATGACGTTAAGGTCGGCGAGATAGCCGGGTGCCAGCACGCCGCGATCCTCGAGCCCGTACAGCAGCGCCGTGTCGCGGCACTGGCGCTTGACCGCATGTTCGAGCGCGATGCGTTTGCCCGCGCGGTCGCGCACCCAATGCTGGAGCATGAAGGTCGGCGACGCGGCGTCGCAGATCGTGCCGCAATGCGCGCCGCCGTCGGACAGGCTGTTCACCGTGTCGTCGGCATGCTGCAAATCCTCGAGGAAATTGAGGTTGCCGTCGCGGTAGTTGAGGATCGGGAAATAGATAAAGCCCTTGCCATCGTCCTTCATCAGCAGGTCGTAGGCATATTCGTCGGGCGAGACCCCCGCCGCGGTGGCGCGCGCCATGATGCTTTCGTCCATCTTCGGCTCGTAATTGAAGTCGGGGTCCATTTCGAACTGCACCGGCCAGCCGAGCGCGACGATCTTCAGGAAATCGATGATGTCGCTTTCGGGCCAGACATTATCCTCGGCGATCATCCGCGCCTTGAACGCCGGGTCTTTCAGCTTCGCGAGCTGCTCGGCCCACGGCAGGTCGATGATCTCGTTCCACGCGGGCTTGAAGCGGAAGGGGTGCACCGTCCCCTGCCACGCCATGATGATGCCGTTGCCGCGCAGCGCGATCTGCGCGACGATGTTCGCGCCGGTCGCATTCTGGCGCCGCATCTCCTCGATTTGCTCTTCGAGCGGCAATTCCTTGGCGATCGATTGCAGCGCGGCGAAGGTCACCGGAAGGCCGGTTTCGCGGCTGAGATCGCCCATCCACTGAAACTCGTTCCACTCGCGCTTGAGGTCGCTCGCCATTTCGAACACGCCGTAACCGACGCGCCCCATCGCGCGGCCGATCGCGATCAGCTCCTCGGCGGTCGCGGTGGTGCCGGGGACCAGCTCGCCGTCGATCGATTTGTGGAGTACGGTGCGGCTGGTCGAAAAGCCGAGTGCGCCGGCGCGAATGCCTTCCTCGACGATGCGCGACATTTCGGCGATGTCCGCATCGGTCGGGATCGCGCCGGGCTTTTCGCGGTCGCCGAGCACATAGGCGCGCACCGCACCGTGCGGGACGTGGCACGCAACATCGACGGTGCGCGGCAATTTCTCCAGCGCGTCCATATATTCGGGGAAGGTCTCCCAATCCCACGACATGCCCTCGGCGAGCGCGGTGCCGGGGATATCCTCGACTCCCTCCATCAGCGAGATCAGCCAATCGTGGCGGTCGGGCTTGGCGGGGGCAAAGCCGACGCCGCAATTGCCCATGACGACGGTGGTGACGCCGTGCCAGCTCGACGGCGCCATTTCCTGGTCCCATGTCGCCTGCCCGTCATAATGGGTGTGGACGTCGACGAAGCCGGGAGTGACAATCTTGCCGCTCGCGTCGATTTCGTCGCGCCCGGCGCCAAGATTCTCGCCGACCGCAACGATCCGGTCGCCATCGACCGCGACGTCCGCGACAAAGGGCGCGCCGCCCGAACCATTGACCACGGTGCCGCCGCGAATCACCAGATCAAACATCTCGACTCTCCCGATTATTTGGTTTCACCTCGAAACCTATCATGGATTGCCGATATGCCAAGCGCCATTGACCCGCATCCGTTGGGGGCGCAGGGCGGAGCGATGAGCAACGATGATTATGTCTATGACGAGGCGAGCGGCGAATGGCTGTCCGCCGCGGACATCGCGGCGCGCGATGCCGCCGATGCCGCAGGACCCGAAGTGCGCGACGCGGTCGGCAATCTGCTCGCCGATGGCGACTCGGTGGTGCTGGTCAAGGATCTGATCGTCAAGGGCGCGGGACAAACGCTGAAGGTCGGCACCGTCATCAAGTCGATCCGCCTGACCGGCGATGCGCAGGAAATCGACTGCCGGCATGACGGGATCAAGGGGCTGGTGCTGCGCGCGGAGTTTGTCAGGAAGCGGTAGGGCGAAAAAATCCTCCCTGTCGCGCAGCGATGGGGAGGTGGCAGCGCGAAGCGCTGACGGAGGGGCGATAACGCGACGTCGCGGCCCCTCCACCACCCGCTTTGCGGGCGGTCCCCCTCCCCATGGCTTCGCCACAGGGAGGATTTGAGTATCACCCCAACGTCCCCCGCCTCGGCCCCAGATACCCGAACAGGTAGGCCCCGACCTTGCGCATCTGGATCTCCTCGGCCCCCTCGGTGATCCGATACCGCCGGTGGTGGCGATAGATATGCTCGAAGGGCTTGTGGCGCGAATAGCCGATGCCGCCGTGGACCTGCATCGCGCGGTCGGCGGCTTCGCAGACGAGGCGGTTCGCCCAGTAATTGCACATGCTGACCTTGTCGGAGAGATTATGTTCGATCTCCTTGTGCGGCATATTGTCCATGTCCCACGCGGTCTTGCGGATCAGCAGGCGCAGCATTTCGGCCTGGGTCGCGAGTTCGACGAGCGGAAACTGGATCGCCTGATTTTTGCTCAGCGGCTCTCCGAACGGCTTGCGCTGCCGCGCATATTTCACCGACTCTTCGATACAGAACACCGCGGCGCCCAGCGATGAGGCCGCCTGCCGGATGCGGTTCTGGTGGACGAAACTCTGCGCGATCGACAGCCCGCCGCCGACCGGGCCAAGCCGTGCGCTGTCGGGCACCCAGACATCGGTAAAGGTCATGCGCGGATGGTCGGTCGGCATGTTGAAGGTCCACATATATTCATCGACCGTCATCCCCGGCGTGCCGGTGGGGACGAGCAGGCAGGTGATCCCCTTCGCATCGCCGTCCTTGCCGTCGGTGCGGCAAAAGGTCGCACAGTGCGTCGCGACATGCATGCCGGTGATCCACATCTTGCGCCCGTCGATCCGCCAGCCGTCAACGCCGCCCCGCGTCTCACGAACGCCGCGCGTTTCCATATGCGTCGCGTCCGACCCATGGTCGGGCTCGGTGAGGCCAAAGGCGGTGCGGCGCTTGCCCTCGAAGCCGCCGAGGATGAATTCCTGTTTCTGCTCGTCATTCTGCGCGAACTGTTCGAACATCTCGACGAAGGGGAAATTGCCGACGATGCTGTGCTCGTTCTGCAGGTCGTTGTGGAGACCGAGCCCCTTGGCGGCGAAATGCTCGCGGATCACCGCCATCCACAGGTTCGACCCATCCTTGCCGCCATATTTCTTGGGCGCCGAAAAGCGCCAGTGCCCCGCGGCGTCGGCCTTGCGCGTCGCCTGCCGGAGCAACTGCTCCCACTCATGCCGCGGCAGCCCCTGGTTGTCCCAGTCGGTGCGCGCATGTTCGCGGCGGTGGTCGAAGAAACGGATATTGTCGTCGGCGTCCTCTAGCGGCTTGATCTCGGCGTCGATGAAGGCATCGAGTTCGTGTAGATAGGCCTGCAGGTCGGCCGGCATCGCAAAATCCATTATTTTCTCTCCCTTGTTCTTATCCGCCCCACGCGGCGCGGGCGCGCGCGAGCGCGGCATATTTGGGGCTGTCGACGGCGCATTTGTCGAGCGCGGCGCGGCGCATCCGCGCCAGCAGTCCGGGTTCGGCGAGCGTCGTCGCGCCGGCCATCATCGCGGCGGCCAGCGCCTGATCCTCGGCGCGGGCGCCGGCGCCCAGATCGCGCATGACGATGCCGAGCGCGTTCATCGCGACCGCGACCTGGAACTTGCCGTGGCCTTCGGACCGCGGCTTAATCTCGCTCGCCAGCCAGTCACGCACCGCCTGCACCATTTCGGCGTTGGTCGGCTCGCCGGCCGGCACCGGCGCGGCGGACGGCGACGGGGGCAGCGCGCGGGCGCGCTCGGCTGCCGGCGCTTCCTCCTCCAGCAGCGCGATCAGGTCGAGCTCCTGTTCGGCGGTGCGCCGCCCGACCACGACGCGTTCGACCGTCGTGTCGGCGCCGCTGCGCCACGCCTGCCCCATCTGCAGACAACCGAGCGCCCACCACAGGGTGCGATAGACGAGCCAGAAGCGGAACCGCGCGGCGTCGATCGGGGCGCCGCCCGCTGCCTCATAGGCCGCGAAATACTCCTCGATGCTGCCGACCCCGAAGGCGGGCTTGTCGAGCTGGCCGAACCGCCACACCGTCATGCAGCCGAACGCCAGATCCTCATGCGCGTCGCCGCGATGTGCGAGCTCCCAGTCGAGCACGACCGCAAGCCCGTCACCGTCGACCATGATATTGCCCATCCGGTAGTCGCCATGGACGAGCACCGGTTCGGCAGGCGTGGGCAGATGATCCTCGCACCATTTGATCGCCAGCGCGATTGCGGGGCGGTCGCCGCCATAGGTCAGGAAGCGCGCCTTGAGCTCGGCGAGCGCGGCGCCGGTGTCCATCAACGGGATCGCGGCGGGAATGGCGGCGCGCGGGATGGCGTGGATGCGCGCCATCTCGCGGCCGAGATCGGCGATCAGCGACGGCGGCGGCGCCGGTACGATCTTTGCCGGGTTCACCTCGGCGATCACCCGGCGCATCACATAACCGGTCCCCATGCCGTCGCTGTCCGCCAGCACGCCGACAACCTTGGGCGCTTTCACCCCAGCGTCATGCGCCGCCATCACCAGCGCCGCCTCGTCGGCGTGGCCATAGGGGCGATCCGCCATATAGTCGGCCGACGGTGCCCGGCGCAGGACATAGGCGCCCCTATGGCTGGACGCGCCCCAGTCGAACGCCCAGCTCTCCATATTGGCGCCGCCCGACAGACGTGCGAGCCCCGATAGCGTGCCGGGGCCGGCAACGCGGGTCATGAAGGCGGACAGCGGCGCGGCGAGATCGGTCATTACTTAATGATGCTAAGTATTTTGCATCGGGGCAAGCCGTTTTCCGCTTTCGGCGCGGCAAGCACGGTTACGCCCGCTCAAAACTGAAAGCGCACCGCATTGACATAATAAGAGGCGATCGGCTGTCCGTCCTTGTCGAGCGCTGGTTCAAAGCGCGCGCGGCGCATCAGCCCCTTGCACACCGCGTCGTCGAAGCCTTCGCTGTTGGTCGAACGCTGGATATGGCAGGCGGTCGGACTGCCGTCGGCGCCGACCGACAGGCGAAACCGCACAATCCCCGGCTGCCAGCGCGACAGCATGGCGGCGGGATAGTCGCCGCTGTTCAACCATTTTCCGGGATTGCCGGCGGGCATGACCCAGCGCGAAAGCGCGCGATGCCGCGCGACGTCGATTCCCCAATGATCGAGCAGTTCGTCGGTGCATTTGCGCATCGCCGCGAACGCGCCCTGCATGGGTCCGGTCTTCAACCGCACCGGTTTGCGCAGCGGCCGACCGATCAGCACGCTGGTAACCGCGGCCTCGTCGGCTTCAGTGATTTCTCCGATCGACGATCGCGCGTAACCGTTCGCTGCGGCGAAGGCGATTTCTTCGGCCGGATAGGGTTTCAGCCGCACCGTATCGCCGAAAATCCAGGCGGTCTGGTCCTTGCCGACGGTGCCGGGAAAAAACATGATTCGCTGCGCGGGCATCGCACCGAAGGTGACGCGCGCTTCGTCCTGGCGGTCGAGCCGGCGCAGCAGCGGCCCGGCCAGCGTCATGCGAAAGCTGCTGCCCGGCGCGTCCTGTTCAATCGAGAGGGTAAGCTTATGCTTGTCGGCGCCGAAGATGCGCGCCAGTCGGCAATAGTCGTCGGCATAATGGACGTTCCACGGCGTGGTCGGCGCCAGTTCGATAACATCCTCGGCCGCCTGCGCCGCTCCCGGCGCAACAAGCATCGCCAACGCGATCGAAATCGGCCATCCCCTGCGTCCCATAGGTCAAGCTTAAGTTGCGGATTTGAAACGTGCAAGGGGGTGTTGCCACCGCCAAGATTGAAGGTGCACCGCAGCCGAAGCAAGCCGCCTAAATCACCCCATAGGATGCATAATCCTCGACATGCGCGTTGGTGCGGCGGAAGCTGGTGAAGCTCATGCTGGCCGACAGGTCGAGCGCTTCGACCTGGTGCCACCAGCCGACCGGCAGGAACACCGCCTCGCCCGGCGCGAGGACGGTTTCGAGCACTGGCGGCGTCTCGGCGTCGCCGACGCCCGCGGGCAGCGCCGCATTGCCCCAGTCCGAGAAGCAGTGTCGGGCGTTCTTCATCCGGTCGAACGCCCAAGGCGGCGCCATGCGCACTTGTTTTCGCCCGATCACCTGCACCAGCAGATTGTTGGTGAGGTCGTGGTGCCACGGGGTCAGCGTGCCGCGCGGGCCGAGCCAGAAGAAGCCGCCTTGCGGGCGGTCGTCGGCGAGCAGCGCGATCGGCGCGAGGTCGCCCCACAGCGGGGCGAGCGCCGCGGCGTTGGTGCCGCTGTTGTAGGCGGTGAGGTAGACGTCGTTGCTCGCCGCGTCGTCGCGCAGCCAGTCGATGAATTCGCCGAAGCGCAGGCGGCGGCGGTGATCGTCCTTGGCGAGTTCGTAATCGGGGTCGCGTTCGCGCTCGACCTGCGCCTCGACCACCGCATCGCCCGCCACGGCGGCAAAATGGTCGAGCGACCAGCGCGCGAGCGCCGGCCAGTGATCGACGATACCGACCAGCTTCGCGGGACGGTTCGCGGCGTAATAATGGCGGTAGAAATGATCGGGTGCAGGGCGATCTAGCGTGTCGAGCGCGAACCCTTCGTCGGCCTCGATCGCGAGGCGCCGCTGATTGGCGAACAACCAGCGCTGCTTGGCCATGCGTGCCGCCTGCCGCCGCAGCATCGCCGCCATCGGATCCTTGCCCAGCCGGTCGATTTCATAATTTGCCGCGGCCGCCGACACGCCGGCGGTTACCAGCCGCGCGTGGAGGGCGGCGTCGTCTTCGCCCGCGGCAAGTCCCGCGGCGAGCAGCGCCCGTTTGTCGGGTTGGGGCATGGGACGAGCTCCTCGATTCGAACGACCGGCGTCATCCGCTCTCAAGCGCGCGTCGATGACAAAAGGATGACGCCGTGATGACACTTCGCCTGCGCCGTTATTCGGATTCGGCGGGGTCTTCCACCGGCGCCAGCGTGCCGTTTGTGATCAGCCACTGCGGATAGTCGGCCTGCACCGATGCCATGATGCGGTCGACTGCCGCGGCAACCTGTTCGCCTTCGGCCTCGCGGTCGCGCTGGATGACCGCGCGGCGGGCCTGCCCGTCGATCAGTATCCGTTCGCGCGGCACGAGCGCGCCGACGGTCAGTCCGGCGATGACGTTGCGGCTGTCGGCGTCGCGCTGTTCCAGCGTCGCGATCCGGCGGTTGAGCTGCTCTTCGAACTCGGCCGCCGCATTGGTCTGCTGGCGCAACTGGACGATGCTGACGCGCACCGAGCGGTCGAGCTTGTCGCGCGACTTGGCGGCGAGTTCGGCATTCAGCCGCGCGGCATATTGATCGACGAGCACGACGCCGTCGACCGCAACATCGTCGCCGTCGAGCCGCACGTTGAGCGTATCGACGCGGTCGTCCTTGCCGAGCAGCCGGTCGAGTTCGGCCTGCACCGTCGTGCGCGCGCGCAATTCGCGGGCAATGTCGTTGAGCGACAGCGCGAGCGGGATCGAAAGAATGCCGAGCGTGACGATGATGCCGACCACCTGCATCGCGGTGTGCTGCGCCGTCATCGACGGGCCGAATTTGTTGAGCCGCGCAACGATCGTCGCGGCAAAGGCGATCGCCAGCGTGTTGGTCAGGAACAACAGCGACGCGCCCAGCGCGAAATCGAAGCGGCCGGTCGCCAGCCCGAATCCGATCGTCGACAGCGGCGGGACCAGCGCGGTCGCGATCGCGACGCCGACCATCACCCCCGACAGCTTGCGCATGATCGCATAGACGCCCGCAATGCCGCCGACGACCGCCACGCCGAGGTCGAGCAAGGTCGGCTGGGTCCGCGCGCGCAATTCGGCGGTGACATCCTGGATCGGCGACAGCCAGATGATCAC
The DNA here is from genome assembly GCF_050916055.1 of Sphingopyxis sp. GTDB lineage: Bacteria > Pseudomonadota > Alphaproteobacteria > Sphingomonadales > Sphingomonadaceae > Sphingopyxis. The sequence continues at coordinate 206,025 of NZ_CP051527.1, read as the reverse complement.
CATCGCGACGAGGATCGCGAGCGCCATGCCCGCCGCCATCGTCACCAGCGATCGTTTGATGAGGCTGCTTTCGAGCGTCGCGAGTCCGAAACCGACCCCCATGATCGGGCCGAGCAGCGGCGACACGAGCATCGCCCCGATCACCACCGCCGCCGACCCCTGTAACAACCCAAGCGTGGCGATCGCCGCCGACAGGGTGATCAGCAGCAGGAATTTCTGATCGAGCCGCGCGTCGCGCGCAACGCTGGCGAGGACAAGGGCGCGCGTATGATCGTCGTCCTCGACATCGTCATTGTCGTCGTCGCGGCGCGCGCGATGCGACCGTGCCGCCTCGCGGCCACCGGCATCGAACGGCGCGCCGCCCATTCCGGGAACCCCGGGATGATTGCCCGCCACTGGCGTGGTGGCCTAGATCTTGCCGGTCAGTTCGGGGACGGCGCTGAACAGATCCGCGACGAGGCCGAAGTCGGCGACCTGGAAGATCGGGGCGTCTTCGTCCTTGTTGATCGCGACGATCGTCTTCGAATCCTTCATGCCGGCGAGATGCTGGATCGCGCCCGAGATGCCGATCGCGAAATAGACCTGCGGCGCAACGATCTTGCCGGTCTGGCCGACCTGATAGTCGTTGGGCACATAACCCGCATCGACCGCAGCGCGCGAAGCCCCGAGCGCGGCGCCGAGCTTATCGGCGAGCGGGACGATGACCTCTTCATATTTCTCGCTCGACCCGAGCGCACGCCCGCCCGACACGATGATCTTGGCCGAGGTGAGTTCGGGACGCTCCGACTTGGCGATCTCGGCGCCGACGAAGCTTGAGATGCCGGCATCGCTGCCCGCGCTCACCGCTTCGATGGTACCCGACCCACCGGTCATCGCCGCCTTGTCAAACGCGGTGCCGCGCACGGTCAGGACGAGCTTGGCGTCGCTCGATTCGACGGTCGCGATCGCGTTGCCGGCGTAGATCGGGCGGGTGAAGGTCTTCTCGCCTTCGACCGACAGGATCTCGCTGATCTGCATCACGTCGAGCAGTGCGGCGACGCGCGGCGCGACATTCTTGCCGGTGGTCGTCGCGGGCGCGAGGAAGGCGTCGTGGCTGCTCATCAGTTCGGCGACCAGCGGCGCGACATTTTCGGGCAGATTATGGTCAAAAGCGGCGTTGTCGGCGACGTGGACTTTGCCGACCCCAGCGATGCCGGCGGCTTCCTTGGCGACCGCATCGACGCCGCTACCGGCGACGAGCAGATGGACCTCGCCAAGCTTCGACGCGGCGGTGACCACCGCGAGCGTGGCGTCCTTGACGGCCTTGCCGTCATGTTCGACCCAAACCAGAGTTTTCATCTCGTACGTTCCTTCTTCCCGTCCCGTTCGCATCGAGCGAAGTCGAGATGCCCCTCGACCTTGCGCTGTCCCGTTGGGTGTCTCGACTTCGCTCGACACGAACGGGGGATAGATTCAGCTATGGACGCCCATCGCCTTGAGCTTGGCCACCAGTTCATCGACGTCGGCGACCTTGACCCCGGCCGAGCGAACCGGCGGTTCCGATACCTTGACCACCTTGACCCGCGGCGCGGTGTCGACGCCGTAATCGGCGGGGGTCTTGGTATCGAGCGGCTTCGACTTCGCCTTCATGATGTTCGGCAGCGAAGCATAGCGCGGCTCGTTCAGACGGAGGTCGGTGGTGACGATCGCGGGAAGCTTGAGCTTCACCGTTTCGAGGCCGCCATCGACTTCGCGCGTCACGCTGACATGATCGCCTTCGACATTGACCGCGCTGGCGAACGTGCCCTGCGCCCAGCCGGTCAGCGCGGCGAGCATCTGGCCGGTCTGGTTGTTATCGTCGTCGATCGCCTGCTTGCCGAGGATCACGAGACCCGGCTGTTCGGCGTCGGCGATGGCCTTGAAAATCTTCGCGAGCGCCAGCGGCTCGACGGCATCGTCGGTCTGCACGAGAATCGCGCGGTCGGCGCCCATCGCGAGCGCGGTGCGCAGCGTTTCCTGCGCCTTTTGCGGGCCGACGGACACGGCGATAATCTCGGTCGCGACGCCCTTTTCCTTGAGGCGGATCGCTTCTTCGACCCCGATCTCGTCGAACGGGTTCATCGACATTTTGACATTGGCCAGATCGACACCGGTGCCGTCGGACTTGACCCGCGGCTTCACGTTATAATCGAGCACCCGCTTCACGGGGACGAGGATTTTCATGGGCTCTTGGCTCCTCTCAAAACTTGTGCACTGCGCCATAATTGCGCTTTACGTAAACGTCAACCTGGCTTCCCAATGCCTCTACCGTGGGAGAGGATCGGGAGGCTTGGCAGGTTGCTGCCCAGTCGGACTTGGTGAGGGTGACGACTGGCTGCCCTAACCCTCACCCAGCTTCGACTAGCGGACAAGTCCGCAAGGCTTCGCATCCCTCTCCCGGCGGGAGAGGGGAAAACATCACGCGACGGCGCGAACTTCCGCAACGATCTTCTTGGCCGCATCGCCCAGATCATTCGCCGCCACGATCGGCAGCCCCGAATTGGCGAGAATATCCTTGCCCTGCTGCACATTCGTGCCTTCGAGGCGGACGACCAGCGGCACCGACAGGTTCACTTCCTTCGCCGCCGCGACGATACCGTCGGCGATGATGTCGCATTTCATGATACCGCCGAAGATGTTGACGAGGATGCCCTTCACCGCGGGATCCTTGAGGATGATCTTGAACGCCGCGGTGACCTTTTCCTTGCTGGCGCCGCCGCCGACGTCGAGGAAGTTGGCGGGGAATTCGCCGTTCAATTTGATGATGTCCATCGTCGACATCGCCAGACCCGCGCCATTGACCATGCAGCCGATGTTTCCGTCGAGCTTGATGTAGGCGAGGTCATATTCCGACGCCTCGACCTCGGCCGGATCTTCTTCGGTCAGGTCGCGCAGTTCGGCGAGGTCCTTGTGGCGGAACATCGCGTTGCCGTCGAATGCGACCTTGGCGTCGAGTACGAGCAGTTCGTCGCCATCCTTGCCTTCGCAGACCGCGAGCGGGTTGATTTCGATCTGTTCGGCATCGGTGCCGAGGAAGGCGGCATAAAGGCCGCCAAGGACCTTGGCGGCCTGTTTCGCCAGATCGCCCGACAGGCCAAGCGCCGCCGCGACACTGCGGCCGTGGTGCGGCTGGAGGCCGGTGGCGGGGTCGATGGTGATCGTGTGGATCTTGTCCGGCGTGGCGTGCGCGACGGTTTCGATGTCCATCCCGCCCTCGGTCGAGGCGACGACCGCAATGCGGCTCGAGGCGCGGTCGACGAGCAGGGCGAGGTAGAATTCCTGCTTAATGTCGGCGCCGTCGGTGATGTACAGCCGATTGACCTGCTTGCCGGCGTCGCCGGTCTGGATCGTCACCAGCGTGTTGCCGAGCATGTCCTTGGCGTGCGCTTGGACCTCTTCGATGGTCTTGGCGAGGCGGACGCCGCCCTTCGCATCGGGGCCGAGTTCCTTGAATTTGCCCTTGCCGCGGCCACCCGCATGAATCTGCGATTTCACGACATACAGCGGCCCGGGCAACTGCCTGGCCGCGGCGACGGCTTCCTCGACGCTCATCGCGGCAATGCCCTTGGGCACCGCGACGCCATATTTCGCGAGCAGTTCTTTCGCCTGATATTCGTGGATGTTCATGAGGTCTGCCGGGCCTTTCGAGTCTTGGGGCGGGGAGAATTGCCGCCGCCTAAGCACAAGTTGGCGGGCAAGGCTACCCCGCAGCGCCCCAGATTATCTTCGCTAGCCAAAAGCGCAGAGCGCCGCCGAGCTGGTCGTGACGGTCAGTATCTCGGGGTCTTTGAGCGCGCGCACCTTGCGCAGAAACTGGTTCAGCGACAGGTCGCTCATCCGCTCGTCCTTCAGGCTCGACAGCGACCCCAGCCGCCGCAATTGCAGCAGCGACAGCCGATCGACCATCCGTTCGGCCATGCAGGCGGCGATCCGCTGCGACAGCCCGGCGTCGACCAGCCCGGTGCGCAGCCGCGTTTCGGGGGTCGCGCAGCCCGCCAGCGCCAGCGGCAGCGCGACGAAGAAAAGAACGGCGCGCTTCATGATCTGGTCCTATCGTCCATGAAATTTGGCCACCGCGCCCGAAACCGCCTGCATCATCGTCATGCGCGCGGGGACCGAGGCGGTGGTATCGCCGAGCAATACCACGATCGCATAGCGCGTGCCATCGGGGGCGGTCGCGATACCGATGTCGTTGTAGCCCGCCGTCGCGCCCTTGTAATCCTGCCCGGTTCCCGTCTTGTGGAGGAATTTCCAACCCGCCGGCAGCCCGGCCTTCAGCCGCCGCGGCCCGCTTTTGGTCCGGCTCATCACATCGAGCACATATTCGGTCGATTCGGCCGACAACAGGTCGCCGCGCGCGAGCCGGGTGAGCGCGCGCGCCATCGCCGCCGGGCTGGCGCCGTCGGGCGGATTGGCCAGATAGGCATTGCGCGCCGCCAGCCGCGTCGAATCGGGCAGGGCCGCGCGCGCCTGGTAAAAGGCGCGCCCGACCGAATAGGCCTGCTGCCACGCCAGCCCCGCGGTGCCGGCCTGCAACAATCGCTCGCCAGGACCGAAGCGGATCGCGCCCAGGTCGTGCTTGTCGATGAAGCGGCGCACGGCATCGGGCCCGCCGACCGTGCGCAGCAGGCTGTCGTTGGCGGTGTTGTCGCTTTGCGTGACCGCGGTTTCGATGAGCTCGCGCACGCTCATCGTCACAGAACCCTGGGCCTGCACGCGCGCGGCAAGCGGCTGATGAAACAGCGTCAGATCCTCCGGGCCGATGCGCACCCGCTGGTCCAGGCTGATCCGCCCCGCATCGACCGCGTCGAGCACCGTGAGCACGACCCACAGTTTCGACACGCTCTGTTGCGGAAACAATTCGTCGCCACGCTGGGCGACCGACCATTCGCCGTCGATCCGCTGCACCGCGATGCCGGTCTTGCCGGGGAAGGTGCGCCACAGCTGGAAGATGCGCTCGTTCAGCCCCGGCGGCGGCCGGCGAAAGCCCGGATCGGCGGGGGTTTGCGGCGCCGGCACGTCGGCCCGCACCGGCTGCCCGATCGGCGCGCTGACCGCGCCGCGCGGGTTGTACGGGGGCTGCGGGGCGCGCGGCTGCGGCACGACGCCGGCGCTGCCGACGCATCCGGCCAAGACCACCGCACTCATCATCGTCGCGAGCAGCGGCCTGCCCGAATACGCAAATTTCATTCAAACCCCGCGGCTGCAGCCATCATCCGTCCCCGACCCCATCGGTCGGCGACCTGCGTCCCGCAGCGACGCCCGGCGAACCAGCGATTTGCGACGAACGATTCCCGGCGCGCGACCAGTCGCGGAACCGCGGCTGCGATCAGGGGGCGTAGGTCGTGCGGACGAGGGTGGGATAAAGCCGCTTGAGCGCGGCGAGTTTGGGCGCGTCCCAGCGGGTAATATAGCCGTTGGTCGGGTTGCGGCGCATGAAATCCTGGTGATTCGCCTCGGCCGGATAGAAGCGCTTGTAGCTTTCGACCGGCACGACGATCGGCCTGCCGAAAAAACCGCCCTTGCCGATCTGCGCGAGATAGCTGGTCGCGACGCGGCGCTGGGCCGCGTCCATGGGCACGATCGCAGCGCGATACTGGCTGCCGACGTCGGGACCCTGACGATTCTTCAGCGTCGGGTCGGCGACGACCGAAAACAGCACGCGGAGCAGCGTACCATAGCTGACCTGCGTCGGATCATAGACGATGCGCACCGCCTCGGCATGCCCCGACTTGCCGTCATGAGTAAGCTCGTACCGCGCGGTCGCGGCGCTGCCGCCATGATAGCCCGATTCGACCGAAATCACGCCTTTGACGCGCGAAAAGACGCCTTCGACGCCCCAGAAACAGCCGCCGGCGAGCACCGCGGTCGCGCGCTTTGCCTTGACCGACGGATCGACCGCGGCAGCGGGCAGCTTGACGACGCTTTCGGCCTGCGCCGGCGTGCATTGCGCGACGATCGCCGCCGCGGCGAACGCGGCGAGGATGCGACCGGGCAGGCTGCGCGGCGCCGTTATCACGCCGCGAGCGGCAGCGACGGCTGGTTGAGCACGATCCAGGTCGTGCCGATCGCAAAGCCGGCGAGCATCGTCAGGAACCAATCGGAGCGGATCATGGAAAGCATGGGAGCCTCTTTTTCTCATAAATTGCTATTCGCGGGCAATCCCGCCTTGGTTACACCGACGATATGGCGCGCCCCGACCGACCGTGCAGTGATGAGGATCACCCTAGCGAGGGCGACTTACCAGCAGGTGAACCGGGCGGTTACCCGCCGTTCATGTGCAAATGGGTTCCGGTACCGGCATTACAAGACCGGTCGGTATAGAATTCCTATGCAGGCTGTAATATGTCGTGCCGGCGGAAATCAGCGCTCCACCAGTCGCGTTTGGGTCAGGTGAGCGCGGCGCACGCCTGCTGGATGCGCACGCACGCTTCCTTCAACACCGCTTCCGACGTCGCATAGGAGACGCGAAACGCCGGCGACAGGCCGAACGCCCCGCCGTGCACGGCGGCAACGCGCGCCGACTCGAGGAAATAGTCGATCAGCGCCTCGTCGCTGTCGATCACCTGCCCCGTCGGCGTTTTCTTGCCGATACAGCCGCTCGCGTCGGGATAGACATAGAAGGCGCCGTCGGGCACCGGGCAGTCGAGCCCCGGCGCGTCGTTAAGCATCGCCACGACCATGTCGCGGCGCTTGCGGAACGCGGCGTTGCGATCGTCGAGGAACTGCTGCGGGCCGCCGAGCGCGGCCGCCGCCGCCGCCTGCGCGATCGAGCAGGGGTTCGATGTCGACTGCGACTGAAGCTTGCCCATCGCCTTGATCAGCCACGCCGGGCCGCCCGCATAACCGATGCGCCAGCCGGTCATCGCATAGGCCTTCGAACAGCCGTTGACGGTCAGGATGCGGTCGACGAGGTCGGGGCAGCGCTGCGCCAGCGTCGAAAATTCGAAGTCGGCGTACCAGACATGCTCGTACATATCGTCGGTCATCACCATCACGTGCGGATGGCGGCGGATGACCTCGCCGATCGCGTCGAGTTCCTGCGGCGAATAGGCCGCGCCCGACGGATTCGACGGCGAGTTGAAGATGACCCAGCGCGTCTTTTTGGTAATCGCGGCGTCGAGTTGGTCGGGGGTCAGCTTGTAATGCTGCGCCGCGGTGGCGGCGACCACGACCGGGGTGCCACCGGCGAAAGCGACAATGTCGGGGTAGCTTACCCAATAGGGCGCCGGGATGATCACCTCGTCGCCCGCATCGACCGTTGCCACCAGCGCATTGAAAAGCGTGTGCTTGCCGCCGACGTTCACGGTGATCTGGTCGAGTCCATAGTCCAGATCATTGTCGCGGCGGAACTTGCCGCGGATCGCTTCCTTCAGCGCGACGGTGCCGTCGACCAGCGTATATTTGGTCTGACCCGCCCGGATCGCCTCGATCGCCGCCTCCTTGACGAAGTCCGGCGTGTCGAAATCGGGTTCGCCGGCGCTGAGCCCGATCACGTCGACCCCGGACGCTTTCAACGCCGAAACGCGCGCGGTCATGGCGAGCGTCGCCGACGGCTGGATACGGCCAAGGGCGGCGGAGGTGTGCGGCTTCAGGGACATGGTCGGGCTTTCCGTGGCTGGCGCGGTCGGGCGGCGAATTGACAGGAAATTGCGCGGGGCCGCGCCTAAAGGCTTCGCCCGCAAATCGCAAGGCGGCGGCACGATAATTTACCTATGCAGGCCGATTAAATCCGCAGCTCATGCGACGCTGGCTTCAGCACCGACCAGCCGCGCCGGGACCAGCCCGCGCAACGAATTGCCGATGAAAAAACCGTCCGCCAGATCGGCGAGGCGCAGATGCGATTCGACCGCGCGCCCTTTCTCGATCAGTTCGGCGCGCAGCACCCCCGGCAGCAGCCCCAGCGCCAACGGCGGCGTCAACAGCTGCCCATCGCGCTCGACGAAGATATTGCTCCAGCTGCCTTCGGTGACGAAACCGGGCTCGTCGACGAACACGACCTCGGCGGCGCCGCTGTCTTGCCGCACCGCGTCATAGGCGGCGCGCAGGCTGGTCTTGTGCGCGAGGCGGAAATCGCCCGCCACCATCGGTGCCGGCCGTACCGCGACCGGAACCGGCAGCTCGGCTAGCCGCGGCAATGGCGACACCTCGACCGCGAGCGCCCCCGACGGCGCGAGCCGCATCCGCACCCGCGCCGCGGCGCGGAGGCGGAAGGTGGCCGATTGCAGGCTGTTGCGCGCGCCGTGGCGGTCGAAGGCGAAGCCGAACGCCTCGGCGCTCGCCTTCATCCGCGCCAGATGCCCGTCGAGCCGCTGCACCCCCTCGACGGGGTCGAACAACATCGTTTCGATGAGGTCGAAGCTTTCGCCCGCTGCGCCCACAAATTCCCCCTTGGCCAGACATTCGCGCCACTCTTCAGCCGGTTCGCTGTCGGCGACGATTCCGGAACCCAGCCCCAGCGTGGCGCAAGGCGGCCGATCGTGCAAGCCGGTGTCGCGTGGAAACACCAAAGTGCGGATCGCGACGTTGAACGCCGCGTCGCCGCCCGCTTCGATGAAGCCGATCGATCCGGTATAGACGCCGCGCGGGTCGCTTTCGAGCTCGTCGATCACCTCCATCGCGCGGACCTTTGGCGCCCCGGTGATCGAGCCGCAGGGAAAGGCGGCACGCAGCAGGTCGATCGCGCCGGCGCCGTCCGGCAGGCGCGCGGTGACGTCGGACACCAGCTGGTGGATCGTCGGAAAGCTCTCGACCCGGAACAGGTCGGGGACCGCGACCGATCCCGGCACTGCGACGCGTGACAAGTCGTTGCGGATCAGGTCGACGATCATCAGATTTTCGGCGCGCTGCTTGGGATCGGCGGCGAGCCCGCGCGCCGCCACAGCGTCGGCATCAGGGTCCGCGCGGCGCGCCGCCGTCCCCTTCATCGGCCGCGCCATCACCCGGTCACCCTGCAGCGCAAAGAACAGCTCGGGCGACAGCGAGGCGATCGCGCGGTCGCCGGTCCAGACGAAGCCGCCATAGCCCGCGCGCGCGGTCCGCCGCAGCCGGGCATAGACCGCCAGCGGATCGCCCGCGAAAGGCACATCGGCGCGGAAGGTCATATTCGCCTGATAGATGTCGCCCGCCGCGATATAGCCGAGCGTACGGCGGACCGCCGCCTCATAGCCACCCCGCGCCACGCGCGGCTGCACCGCCCCGATCCATGCCGCGGCGGGATCGGGCAGCAGCGCCGCCACCGCATCGGCAGCGATCCGCTCGCAGCGCTCGAACAGCCCAAACCACCCGAGCGGCATCGCGCCGCCATCGTCGTCCGATGCGCGGCGCCACGCCGGAGCGAGGCCCTTGCCCGCTTCATAGGCCAGATAACCCGCCGCATGGAGACCGCGCGCCCGCGCCGCGTCGAGCGCCGTCAGCAGCGCCGGCACGTCGGCGGCGCGATTCGCGTCCAATATATCGACCGGGTCGCGAAACAGCCGCGCCGGCACCGCGCCCGACACCCGCGCATCGTCGAGCAGGACGAACGGACGGGTATCCGGTTCGAGCCGGAGGAAAGGGGCAGCGTCGGTCATCGCGGCGCCGGCGAACGAGACGGCCGCCCTCGGCGGATCAGCGGTCGCGCTTCATGCGGATGGTGCGGCCGCCGTCGATGGTGGCGAAATAGCTGCCCATCGTCGCGGTCTTGATCTTCACCTTCTGGCCCGGTTTGGGCTGGCGCGGCAGCGCCGTGGTGTCGATCTGCACCCACACCGCATCGTCTTCCATCACCAGCGTATATTTGCCCGAACGGTCGATGCTGACCGAGCGGATCGTCGTCTCGATTTCCTTGATCGCATCTTCGTCGCCGCCGAAAATCCCGCCGAGCTTGGGGAAAGAGAAACCGAACAGCCCGCGCCGTGCCTTCTTTGCCGTCTCGCGGTCGGTAAAGGTGATCTCGCGGGCCTGGTCGGCGGCCGACAATTCGCCGACCTCGCGGTCGAAACAGGCAAGCCGCGCGGCGGGGTCGGCGATGTCGCGGCAGCCATAAAGCTGCTCGATCTGCGCCGGTCGTACCGGCGGCGCCTTGTCCTTTGCGGCGGCGGGCGGGACGGCAAAGCAGGCAAGCAGGACGAGCGGCGCGGCAAGGCGTGAAAACAGGTGCGACATGGCAAACCCCCAGGCGGAAAGGACGGCCTCTGCCTAGCCGCGGGCGCGGCGCGCCGCAAGCGCCGCCCGGTTGCGATATTCGCTTACTTACCATAGTGTAAGGAAAGAACTTCACCGAGAGAGGAACGACAGCCCCGATGGACAGCGCCTATTCCTGGTCGACCGGTTACCGCCATCCAACGCCGTGGGATCAGGATTTCGCGCCGCTGACGCTGCCCGCGATGCTGGCGGACAGCGTGGCGCGCAAGGGTGCCGCGCCGATGATCGATTTCATGGGGCGGCGCTTCGGTTATGCCGAGGTCTCGGGTGCCGCGGCGCGCGTCGCGCGCGGTTTGCAGCAGCGCGGGATCGGCAAGGGCAGCCGTGTCGGCCTGTTCCTGCCCAACGTGCCGCATTATGTCGCGGCCTATTATGGCGCCCTCGCCGCCGGCGCCACGGTGGTCAATTTCTCGCCGCTCTACACCGTCGCCGAGCTTGAAGCGCAGGTCGAGGATTCGGGCACCGACACGCTGTTCACGGTCAGCGCGGCGGCGCTGCTGCCGACCGCGCTCGCGGTGCTCGACGGATCGAGCCTGAAGCATCTCGTCGTCGGCTCGGTCGCCGGCGGGCTGACCCCGGTCAAGTCGCTGCTCTATCGCGTGCTCCGCCGCGCCGATGTCGCGGCCTTGCCCGACGATCCGCGCGTCACACGCTTTTCGGCGCTGATCGCTAACGACGGGCGCCCCGATCCTGTCGCGATCGACCCCGAGCGCGACGTCGCGCTGATCCAGTACACTGGCGGGACCACCGGCACCCCGAAGGGCGCGATGCTGACTCACCAGAATCTGACCGCCAACGCGCGGCAGGTGAACAGCATCGATCCCGACCATAACGCCGAGGACCGGATCCTTGGCGTGCTCCCCTTCTTCCACGTCTTCGCCAACACCTGTGTGCTCAACCGCACCATCCTCAACGGCGGCATGATCGCGATGCTGCCGCGTTTCGATGCCAAGCAGGCGTTGCAGGCGATCACGCGGACGCGCGCCACCGCACTGCCCGGGGTACCGACGATGTATCAGGCGCTGCTCGACCATCCCGACCTTGCGAAGACCGACTTCTCCAGCTTGCGCATCTGCATTTCGGGCGGCGCGCCGATGCCCGCCGAACTGCGCGAGAAATTCGTCGCCGCCACCGGCGCCGCGCTCGTGGAAGGCTATGGCCTCACCGAAAGTTCGGGGGTCGTGTCGACCAATCCCTACGAAGGCCCGGTCAAGGCCGGCACGATCGGCCAGCCGCTGCCCGCGACGCATCTGCGCCTCGTCGATAAGGAAGATGCGACGAAGGACGCGCCCGCCGGCGAACCCGGCGAACTGGTGGTCAAGGGACCGCAGATCATGCAGGGCTATTGGAACCGCCCCGACGCCGATGGCGACAGCTTCACCGCCGACGGCTGGCTGCGCACCGGCGACGTCGCCACGATCGACAACCAGGGGTATGTCCGCATCGTTGACCGGCTGAAGGACATGATCGCGGTCGGCGGGTTCAAGGTCTACCCCAGCGTGATCGAAGCGCATCTGTACGAACATCCGGCGGTGAAGGAAGCGATCGTGCTCGGCGTCCCCGACCCCTATCGCGGCGAGGCGCCCAAGGCCTTCGTGACGCTGGAAGACGGGTTCGACGCCTCGGGCGAGGCGCTCGCCGCGTGGCTCAACCCGCGGCTCGGCAAGCACGAACGGGTCGGCGCGGTCGAGGTGCGGCTGAACTTGCCCAAGACGATGATCGGCAAGCTGGACCGCAAGGCGCTCAGGGCGGAAGAGGGGTAAACTTCGTCGTCACCCCGCGAAGGCGGGGACGCGATTTTGCCGGACAGAAGGTCACAATGAGACATTGTAACCTTTGTCATGTTATGCCATATCCAGCGTCGCAATTGCTTCAACGGAGAATCGGGTGACCGACGTCGCCAGCCCAATGCCTGTTTCCGGCCCTCTCCCGACGCGCCTCGGCGCGCTGGTCCGGGCTGCGCGCGAGGCGCGGCCGCTGACCTCGCTCAGTGGCGACCAGCTGGCGATGGGACTGTCGGGTCTGTGCCTCGTCCATTGCCTGGCGACGACGGTGTTCTTCGCGTCGATCGCCTCGGTCGGCGGGGTGTTTCTCGACAACCATCTGTTCCACGAAATCGGACTGATCGTCGCGATCGGCTTCGCGCTCATCACCCTCGTCGCCGGCGTGCTCAGCCACGGTTATATGATGCCGTTCGCGGTCGGCAGTTTCGGGCTCGGAATGATGGCCGGCGCGCTGTCGCGGCCGCACGACGGCAGCGAAGTCATCGCGACGATGATCGGGGTCGCGGTGGTCGCGCTCGGCCACGATCTCAACCACCGCGCCAGACACTAACCCAGCCACTGGCAACGCCACTGACGGCGCCGGAACGGACCGGTCCGTGGCTTGCGGGCGGCCCCGAAACACCCTACATTGGCCAGAGTTGGCGCGGGATTTCCCGCGCATGAGGAAACGCCATGGGCAAGCATGATCATCCGCACGTCGAGGCCAGCGGCGCCTCGCTCGCCACCGCGGCGCAGGCGGCGCTCGAGGCGGCAGGCGAAGCATGGACCGACATGCGTGCGCAGATTTTCGACGCCGTCGCGGCGATCGGCAAGCCCGCCAGCGCCTATGAAATCGCCGACATCGTGTCGCAGAAGCGCGGCAAGCGCGTCGCGCCGAACAGCGTCTATCGCATCCTCGACCTGTTCGTCGCGAGCAACCTGGTGCGGCGCGTCGAGAGCGCCAACGCCTTCGTCGCCAACAGCCACCCCGGCTGCCTCCACGACTGTATTTTCCTGATCTGCGACAGCTGCGGCAGCGCGGTGCATGTCGACGACGACAAATTATCGACCGGCGTCCGCGCCGCCGCGAATGCCACCGGCTTTGCCGCCGAACGCCCGGTGATCGAGGTGCGCGGCAAATGCGCCGAGTGCCAATAGGATGAGCGAAAGCGCTCGACCGGACCGCTAGCGCGTGATCGTTGGGGGCTTGCAGCATTGGGTTGAAACGCGGCGAACCCGGCCGCCGACCCCGACCCGCTGGTGGTACGTCACGCTGGCCTTCGGTATCGCTACCCTACTGTTCGGCTTCCACCTCGAGCAGGTTTTCCCGCCGACCGGCCACGCCATCGCCCCCGGTTATGGCGTCCCCGTCCTCGCCTTCGAGTTCGCGCGCGGGCAGGAGGATCTGGTCGCGATCTTCGGCCCCGACAGCGACCCGGCGCAGGTGGTCCGCCTCGCCGCGATGCGCACCGGCAACGAACGCGACTATCTCTACATGCTCTTCTACGCCGGGTTCCTCGCCAGCGGCTGCATCGCTCTGTTCTGCGACCTGCGTCTGCGCCCGCTGCTCGCCGCCGCCGTCGTGCCGGTGTTCGCCGCGCTCTGCGACGCCTATGAGAATGCGCTGCTGTTCGACATCCAGGCCGCCTATACGCTCGGCGATTATTCGCCCGCGATGGCGAGCCTGCCGGGGCCGGTCAGTGCGAAATTCCTCGCGCTCGCGGCGACCAATGTGGCGATCGGCCTCGCACTGACCCGCATCGGGCGCTGGTGGGGGCTGTTCGGCACGCTGGTTATCCTGGCCGCCATCCCCACGATCATGGCGCTCATTGCCCCCGCCGCGTTCGGGTGGGCACTGGTCCCCTCGACCGGTGCGGGCTGGATCGTGCTGCTCGCGGTCGCCGCGACGGGAAGCTGGGCCGCATTGGTGCAAAAGCGCCCGCTCGTCGATTACGCAGCGCCGGTTCTCCGCCGCCGCGTCGCGGACGAAGCCCCGCTGGTGCGCGCGCCCCGGCCGCTGTTCGGCCGCCGCAAGCCGGGGCGCTAATCCCTTTCCAGCCCGGCCTGCCGGGTCTAGGGAGGCGCGAATCCGGACCACAGGACAAGGGGGCTGCACCCATGAACAATGTCATCATCCGCGAAGACGACCTCGTCGAAACGATCGCCGATGCGCTCCAGTACATCAGCTATTTTCATCCGATGGACTATATCCGTGCCCTCGCCGCCGCCTATGAGCGCGAGGTATCGCCCGCCGCGAAGGACGCGATGGCGCAAATCCTCTCGAACAGCCGCATGTGCGCCGAGGGGCATCGCCCGATCTGCCAGGACACCGGCATCGTCACCGTCTTCATCAAATGGGGCATGGACTGTCGCCTCGACAGCCCGCGCAGCCTGCAGCAGGTCGTCGATGAGGGCGTGCGCCGCGCCTATCTCCACCCCGAAAACAAGCTCCGCGCCTCGATCCTCGCCGACCCTGCGTTCAGCCGCGTCAACACCAAGGACAACACGCCGTCGGTGCTCAACGTCGAAATGGTCACCGGCAACAAGGTCGTGATCGACGTCGCGGCGAAGGGCGGCGGCAGCGAGAATAAGTCGAAGTTCAAGATGATGAACCCGTCGGACTCGATCGTCGACTGGGTGCTCGAAATGGTCCCGCAAATGGGCGCCGGCTGGTGCCCGCCGGGCATGCTCGGTATCGGTATCGGCGGCACCGCCGAAAAGGCGATGCTGCTTGCCAAGCAGTCGCTGATGGACCCAATCGACATGACCGAGCTGCTCGCGCGCGGGCCCTCGTCGCCGACAGAGGAGCTGCGCATCGAGCTCTATGAAAAGGTCAATGCGCTCGGCATCGGCGCGCAGGGGCTCGGCGGCCTTGCGACCGTACTCGACGTGAAAATCGCCGACTGGCCGACGCACGCCGCATCGAAACCCGTCGCGATGATCCCCAATTGCGCCGCGACCCGCCACGCCCATGTGACGCTCGACGGCAGCGGCCCGGCCTTCCTCGAACCGCCGAAGCTGGCTGATTATCCGCAGATCGACTGGCAGCCGGATAGTGCCGCGATCCGCGTCGACCTCGACACGCTGACGCCCGAGGTCGTCGCGAGCTGGAAACAGGGCGACCGCCTGCTGCTAAATGGGAAGATGCTCACCGGCCGCGACGCCGCGCACAAGCGCATCGCCGAGATGCTGGCGAAGGGCGAGGAACTGCCCGTCAGCTTCCGCGATCGCGTCATCTACTACGTCGGCCCGGTCGACCCCGTCGGCGAGGAAATCGTCGGCCCCGCCGGCCCCACCACCGCGACGCGCATGGACAAGTTCATGGACATGATGCTCGATCAGGGCCTGCTCGCCTGCGTCGGCAAGGCCGAACGCGGCCCCGCCGCGACGCAATCGATCGCGAAGCACAAGAGCGCGTACCTCATGGCGGTCGGCGGCGCGGCCTATCTGGTGGCGCGCGCGATCAAGGGCAGCAAAGTCGTCGGCTTCGCCGACCTTGGCATGGAGGCGATCTACGAATTCGAGGTCCAGGACTTCCCGGTGACGGTTGCGGTCGACAGCGAAGGCCAGAACGTCCACGTCAACGCGCCGATGCTGTGGCAGAAGCGGATCAAGGATGAGGGGTTGCTGGAGGGGGTGCGATGATCCGTCGATTTCTTGCGTGGTTCGGCAAGCCAACCCTGACAAAGCCCGAGCTTGACCGGGCAGAGCTGGTCCAAGGCGAAGGACCGCCTGAAATCGTGGCGATCGATCACGACGACTACACTGCGAAATATATTGGGCGGATGCGAGATGGTCGTCAATTTTTCCTTACGACCCCATTCGTGCCCGCCTCTCCCGAAGGTCAAGGCTGCGAGTTCGTCGCATTGTATTTTTTCGACGCCGAGGGGCAATTCTTGAACGCGCTGATAGACAGCTTCGGCCCGCGTGATACGATGGACGACGATGCCAGGAAACAGGTTTATGATGATCGGCTGAGCAGTCTTGGTGAAGTGAGTTTTGAACGTATCGAAATCGAGCCATTCTCAGTCGAAAAGTTTGGCGTGCTATTTGGACTCATTCCGTGTGAACCCCATGACGAAGATGGAATTTGGACGGTGGAAGCTCAGCCAGGAAATTACATGGCATTCTACGAACCTTGGGACAGTGGCGACTATGACACTTGAATCAAGAAACTGAGCAGGCACGTTTTTCCATGAGCACGCATTATCACATCAACCTGTTCTGGTCGGACGAAGACGCGTGCTGGGTCGCCGACGTCCCCGACCTCACCTATTGCAGCGCCCACGGCCCGGCCGCAGAGGCCGCGCTGCACGAGGTCCAGATTGCGATGGCGCTATGGCTGGACGTCGCAGCGGAACGCGGTGAAGCAGCGCCGATCCCGCGCTACCATCCTGGCATTTACGCCGTCCGGGACGCCCCCTGAGAATAGCGCTCCGGTTCCGGTCGATCAGCCGAAGCGGCTTGCGTTGCCCCGATATTCAGCCAACACTCCCCGCAGCATAGACAGCAGAGGGGACGCATCATGGATTTCAGCCGCTTCGACCGTTTCAATCGCCGCGACATGATTCGCGGCGGCGCGATGCTCTCGGCGGGCGCCATGCTCATGCGCTCGCTACCGGGCCTCGCCGCCGATGGCCCGATCGCCGACATCCGCAAGGCGGCCGAGGCCGGCAAGACCGCCTCGATCAAGCGCATCCGCGACTGGATCGCGCTCCCCTCGATCGCCGCCGAGAACCGCAGCATGGCCGAGGGCGCCGCCTATATGGCCGAGCTGGCGAAGGATGCGGGCTTTACCAATGTCGAGATTGTCCCGACCGACGGCCACCCCGGCGTCTTCGGGACGATCGACGTCGGCGCGCCGCGCACGCTCGGCATCTATTTCATGTACGACGTCAAGCAGTTCGACCCGGCCGAATGGTCGTCGCCGCCGCTCGAGGGCAAGATGGTCGAGCGCCCCGGTTTCGGGCAGGCGATCATGGGCCGGGGCGCCGTCAACCAGAAGGGCCCCGAAGCGAGCTTCCTCGCCGCGCTCCACGCGATCCGCGCCGCGAAGGCGAAGCTGCCGGTCAACATCGTGCTCGTCTGCGAGGGCGAGGAGGAGATCGGATCGCCGCATTTCCGCCAGATCGCGACCAAGCCCAACATCCTCGCCGCGCTCAAGAAATGCGAAGGCATCTTCATTCCCTTCGCGTCGCAGGGCAAGACCGGCAATGTTACCGTCAACCTAGGCTCGAAAGGCATCATCGAACTCGAACTGATCGCGAGCGGCGAGAAATGGGGGCGCGGACCGAAGGGCGATGTGCATTCCAGCCTGAAGGCGATGGTCGACTCGCCCGCGTGGCGACTGGTCCAGGCGCTGCAAACGCTGGTGACCGAGGACGGCAACACGCCGGCGATCGAAGGCTGGTTCGAAAATGTCCGCCCCTTGACGGACCGCGAAAAGACCCTGATCCGCGAGGCCGCGCAGGCCGGCGACGAAGCCGCGCAGAAACAGGCGCTCGGTATCACCCACTGGATCGACAATCTCTCCTACCCCGATGCGCTGACCCGCCTCGCGCAGGAGCCGACGGTCAATATCGAGGGACTCGTCGCTGGCTATACCGGCCCCGGCGGCAAGACGATCCTGCCCGGCCGCGCGGTCGCCAAGCTCGACCTGCGCCTCGTCCCCAACCAGACCCGCGCCGAGGCCGAAAAGAAACTCCGCGCGCATCTCGACAAGCATGGCTTCACCGACGTCGAGGTCAATGTCTCGGGCGGTTATGATCCGACGGAGGTCGCCGAAAACAGCCGCCTCGTCCGCTCGGAGCTGGCGACCTACAAGGCGCTCGGAGTCGCGACCAGCCTCAACCCGCGGATGGCGGGCAGCTGGCCCGGCGCAACCTTCACCGCGCCGCCGGTGTCGATCCCCGCGGCGCATTTCGGCATCGGCCACGGCTCGGGCGCGCACGCCCCCGACGAATATTATTTGATCGAGTCGACCAATCCGAAAGTCGCGGGTCTGGTCGATGCGACGATGGGCTTCGCGGAATTCCTCTACGTGTTGGCGGCGATCAAGTAGCGCGTCAAAACCCGTACACCAAAGTAAACCGAGTCAGCGTATCGACGCTTTCGATGCCCGGCGGCGGGCTGGTGTCGATCTGCGCCGAATAGGCGATCCGCGCCGACAGTGCGCCGGTCAGCTTTGCGTTGAGCGCGGTCTGGGCGCTCGTCGAGCTGTTCGCTTCGCCGACGATCGTCGATGCGACCTGCGTCAGCCGCAGCGTCGGCGACAGTTGCCAGCCGAAGTCGAGCCCGGCGAGTCCGGTCAGCTCGGTATCGGCCTCGCCGGTGATGAACTCGGTCTGGCGAAACGCCGGCCCGCCCTTCAGGCTCAGCGTCATCGCCTTGCTGTCGATCACCTTGTAACCGAGCCCGCCCGATACGTTCCAGCGCGAGTCATACCCCAGGATCCGGTCATGCTCCCAGCGCCCGAGCCCGAAGGCGAAGGTGCGCTCGTTGATGCGATATTGCGGTTCGAGCTCGACCAGATAGCGTTCGACCGACGTGCGGCCGTTGCTCCGCTGATAATCGGCCTGCGCGCGCAGCTTGTGCGTCCAGTCGATCCCGCTCCGCGCCACCGCGACCCCGGCGCTCAGCCCCGCCGATTTGGTGTTGCCGCTGCTGTGGGAGGCGCCGATCTGCCCCTCGCCCTTCCAGTTCTGCCAGAATTTCGCCTGCGCCAGCTTGGCGCGCGCCGCCGCCGCCGCCTCGTCCTTCAACCGCTGCCGTTCGGCGCGATAGGCGACCAGCCGCGCCTCGATCTCTACCGCGCGGTCGGGATTGGTCGATTTCGCCAGCTTCGCCACCGCCTCGACATCGGCATCCTTGCCGCTCGCCACCGCGGCGGCGAACAAAGTGCTGACCGGGTCGGGCTGGACCGCCGGCGGTTGGGCGATCTGGTAATAGGCGACCAGCGTGTTGAGCTCGTCGCGGCTGTCGGGGTTGGTCATCCGGGCGATCCTGACCACTGCATCGACCTCGGCATCCTCACCGCTGGCGAAAGCGGCCTCGATCATCCGGCGCACCGCCTCGGGCAACGGCGGGTCGGCGGGCATCAGGGCGGTGGGGATCGGATTGGCGAGCACCGGGTCGGCGAGCACCGGGTTCGGCTGCGGCGGGGTGGCCGCCTCCTGCGCCGCACGCGCGGGTTGGGGAACGACGACAAGCAGCGCTGCGAACGGCGGGCACAGTGCGGCCAGTCGGGGGAGGGTTGCCATCGGGGACGTCCTTCGCTTGGAGACGGGAGGGTTCGCCGAACACGCGGTCGGTCCGTTGCCGCTGCGTCCCTATAACCTCAAAGGCGCTGGTATTTCCACCCCGTCCGCCCCATTTGCAAACCTATGTATATCGCAATCATCGCCATTTTCTGTGCCGGGGTCGGCAATTTCGCGATGCACCGTGCCTTTATGGAGAGCGACGATCCGCTGATTCAGCAGATGGTCCGGCCGCTCGCCGACAAGGTCGGGCCGCACATCACCTATATCTTCGAGTTCCTGTTGCTTGTCGGCGCCATGGCGATCGCGACGCGCAACTGGTTCGCCGGGCTGATCCTCTATGGCCTCTACACCATCTTCAATGGACTGGCGTTCAGCTGGATCATGCAGCGCCGGGATTGAGGGGCGGCAGGCGAGCGACCGAAGGCGGACGCCTAGATCCTCCCCGCTTGCGGGGAGGGGGACCACCGAAGGTGGTGGAGGGGGCTGGCGGCCTGACGCGAGGGTTGCGTGACGACGCCAACCCCCTCCGTCAGCGCTTCGCGCTGCCACCTCCCCACAAGTGGGGAGGATTTAGATGTCCGCTCACCACCCCTAAGCCGACGCTCGCCCGCCGAGCCTCAAGCCACCCCGTGATACCACCACACGCCATCGCGATCCTCGCGGCGCACCCGGCCTTCGACTTCGAGCCGCTTCAGATGCGCCAGCGCCTCGCCGGTCGCAAGGCCCAGATTATGTTCGCCGATCGGCCGGTTGAACAGCAGCGGGAAGCTGTCGACCGCGCGCATCGGCGCCTTTGCGGCGGCTTCGGCGAGGTTGTACAGCCGCATCCGGTGCTCGTCGCGCAGCGCGATCAGGCGGACGTGCAGCCCCTTGAACGGCTCGCCATGCGCGGGGCAAACGGTGACGTCGCCGGGCACCGTGGCGATCAGCTTGTCGATCGAAGCAAGCCATTCGCCCAGTGGATCGGCGTCGGGTTCGGTGATGTTGACCGACACGTTCGAACTGATCCGCGGCAACACCTGGTCGCCCGACACAAGGACGCCTTCGCGCTCGTTCCACAGGCACGCATGTTCGGGGCTATGCCCAGATCCGGTGACGACGCGCCACCGGTGCGCGCCCATGTCGAGAATTTCGCCGTCCGCGATCCGTACATAGGACCGCGGCAGCGGAAAGATCATGCGCTGGAACATGTTCCAGCCGCGCGTCCGCTGCGTCTCGATCGCCGCCTCGTCCCAGCCCGCCGCGCGCGACTGCGCCAGCACTTCGTCGGGCGCAGTGTCGGCAGAATCGGCGACGATCGCGCGCGCGGTCAGCATTTCGCCGCGTGTCATCCACAGCTTTACATCGCGTTTCTTGGCGATCCAGCCGGCGAGGCCGATATGGTCGGGGTGCAGGTGGGTGCCGATCACGCGCGTGATGCGCGCATCCTTCAGCGCCCCGGCATAGAGCGCCTTCCACGCGTCCGAACACATGGTCAGGCAAATGCCGGTATCGACCACCGCGACGCCGTCGCCGCCGTCCGGTGAAACGTCGTCGAGCAGCCAGCTGTTGATATGCCCCAGCGACCCCGGCATCGGGATGCGCGCCCAGCTGATCCCTGGCGCGATACGGATCGTCTCGCCCGCCCCTGGCGCGGCGTCGCCCCACGGATAGGTCAGCCCGGCGTGGCTCGTCGCGGTAAAGCTGTCGTCCTGGGTCAGCGAGGCGTCCGGCGACCCGCTGGCCGCCGGAATGCCCTCGTCGTCGCTGACCGACGCCACGCTTTACGCGGCCGTTTCGTCGTTCGCGGCGGCGTTCGCCGCTTCGCTGGCTTGTTCGGCGGCCCGCGCCTCGTTGGCGGCGGTGCGTTCGGCGCGCAGTTCTTCGAGCAAAGCCTCGCGGTCGCCCTCGAAGCGGCTGTCCTCGGGTGCCTTGATCCCCGCCTTCTTCGCCGCCTTGGCGACCAGCGCATCGAGTTCGCGCTGCGAGCAGAGGCCCAAAGTCACCGGATCCTTGGCGACGATGTTGGCGCTGTTCCAGTGGCTGCGGTCGCGGATCGCGCCGATCGTGTTGCGCGTCGTGCCGATCAGCTTGCCGATCGCGCCGTCCGACACTTCGGGGTGGTTCTTCAGGATCCACGCGATGCCGTCGGGCTTGTCCTGACGCTTGCTGACCGGCGTGTAGCGCGGGCCACGGGTGCGGCGGATCGTGTCCTGCGCCTGCTTGGTCATCTTGAGCTTGTAGTTCGGGTCGTCCTGACCCTTTTCGATCTCTTCCATCGAAAGTTCATGCGCACGCACCGGATCGCGGCCGGTATATTTGGTCGCCGCGGTCTCGTCGGCGATCGCCTGGACCTCAAGGATGTGGATGCCGCAATATTCGGCGATCTGGACAAAGGTGAGGCCGGTGTTGTCGACCAGCCAGGCGGCGGTCGCATGCGGCATCAGCGGGGTGGCATCGGCAGTGGCCATGGCTCAGTTTCTCCAAGCGGAAATAATAAGGGCCGCCCCTCGCGGGGCGGCCGTGCAGGCTGCGATGTAGACCGGTTTGCGTTCGTCGGCAAGGGCGATGCGCTTGCCCGATTTGACAGACCGCGCCGCAATATGCAGGTTGGCCGCTCCCCGCTGACAAAAGGAGACAGGGCCCGCACGTTGGCGGGCATGCCGCTATGCGCCAAAACCAGACCGAAACACGCTCGATCGCCGATTTCCTTCCCCTGCTTGCCGATATTCCTCCCTGGGCCGAAACGCTGTTGGCCTTCGCCCTGCTTGCCCTCCTCGCCTGGCTCGCCAACTTCGTGGTCAAGCATATGGTGCTGCGGATCGTCACCCGCTGGCTGCCGCACGACAATCTGACACCGTTGCCGGTTGCGGCGCGCCTCGCAAACATCGTCCCTGCACTGATCGTGTCGAACGGCATCACGCTTGTCCCGTACCTGCCGCCCACGCTCGTCACCGTCGTCCACAATGTTGTGTCCGCCTCGATCATCCTGTTCGTGGCGATGGCGATCAGCCGCGCGCTCGGGCTCGGCAACCAGGTCTATGATCGTCGCCCCGGTGCCGCCAGCCGCCCGATCAAGGGCTATATCCAGCTGCTCAAGATCGTCCTCTACGCCGGCGCCGCAATCCTGATCCTCGCCGCGCTGATGGAACAATCGCCGCTGCTCCTGCTATCGGGGCTCGGCGCGATGGCGGCGGTGCTGATGCTGGTGTTCAAGGATACCATACTGTCGCTGGTCGCCTCGGTCCAGTTGACGTCGAACGACATGCTGCGCGTCGGCGACTGGCTTGAAATGCCGCAGCTCAATGCCGACGGCGATGTGATCGACATCGCGCTGCACACGATCAAGGTTCAGAATTGGGACAAGACGATCACCACCATCCCAACGCATCGCCTGATTTCGGAAAGCTTCAAAAACTGGCGCGGCATGGCCGAATCGGGTGGGCGACGGATCAAGCGCTCGGTGTTCATCGACCAGAACGACATCCGCTTCCTCACCGTCGAGGAAAAGGACAGGCTGCGCCGCTTCCAGCTGTTGCACGCCTATCTGGGGCACAAGCAGGACGAGATCGGCGAATGGAATGCCGCGATCGAAAAGGCAGGGCGCGATCTGGTGAACACCCGGCGGGTCACCAGCATCGGGACCTTTCGCGCCTATGTCGTCGAATATCTTCGCGCCAATCGCTATATAGCGAAGCAAATGACGCTGCTGGTGCGTCAGCTCGACCCGTCGCCGCACGGGCTCCCGATCGAAATCTACTGTTTCACCAACACCACGGCGTGGAACGCCTATGAAGATATCCAGGCCGATATCTTCGATCATCTCCTCGCCATCATGCCCGAATTCGGATTGCGCCCGTTTCAGGAGCCGAGCGGGCGCGATCTGCAAAAGCGGCTCGCGGCGTAGCGTCGGGCGGCGGCGGGGCTCACACCGTCAGCACGATCTTCCCGACATGCTCGCCAGCCTGCATCCGCGCGTGCGCGGCGCCGGCTTCCGCGAGCGGGAAGCTCTGGTCCATTGCGGGCTTCCAAGCGCCTTCGGACAGGCGCGGCCACAGCGTGCGGTGGATTTCGTCGGCGAGCGCAGCCTTGAAATCGGCGCTGCGCGCGCGCAGCGTCGATCCGGTCATCGTCAGGCGGCGGCGCATCACCTGGCTGATGTCGATTTCGACCTTGGCGCCGCGCTGAAAGGCGATGGTGACGTGACGGCCGTCGTCGGCAAGGCACTCCAGGTTGCGCGGCACATAATCGCCGCCGACCATGTCGAGCACCGCATCGACGCCGCGGCCGTCGGTGAACGCCTTGACCGCCTCCACATAATCCTCGGCCGAATAATCGACCGCCAGGTCGGCGCCGAGCGCGCGCGCGGCATCGCATTTGGCGGCGCTGCCGGAGGTGACAATGACCTTGATGTCGAAGAGTTTGCAGAGGCCGATCGCGGTGGTGCCGATGCCGCTGGTGCCGCCGTGGACGAGTACGGTGTCGCCCTCCTTGACCCACGCCCGCTCGAACAGATTGTGCCACACGGTGAACAATGTTTCGGGCAGCGCCGCCGCTTCGGTCATCGAAAAGCCGCGCGGCACCGGCAGACAGCTTCCCGCCGGGGCGGTGCAATATTCGGCATAGCCGCCACCCGCGACCAGCGCGCACACCGCCTGCCCCAGCAGTTCGGGGTCGCCGCCCGCCCCGACCGCGACGACGGTCCCGGCGATTTCGAGCCCCGGCAGGTCCGACGCCCCCGGCGGCGGCGGGTAGAATCCCATGCGCTGCAGCACGTCGGGACGGTTTACCCCGGCCGCGGCGACGCGCACCAGCACCTCGCCCGGCCCCGGCTGCGGCACGGCGCGCGTTTCGGGCATCAGGACTTCGGGTCCGCCCGGCGCGCTGATCGC
Source organism: Sphingopyxis sp. (assembly GCF_050916055.1). Taxonomy (GTDB): domain Bacteria; phylum Pseudomonadota; class Alphaproteobacteria; order Sphingomonadales; family Sphingomonadaceae; genus Sphingopyxis. The sequence continues at coordinate 181,929 of NZ_CP051527.1, read as the reverse complement.
GACGGCGGTCATGCTTGCTGGCAAGCTGGTCACGCTGAAAACCCCCACTTTCGATTAACTTCCCACTCGCACGCCTTATTGACAGCATGGCGACACGGGTCAACAGTCGCGGCTTCCACCGGGACCCGCGCGAAAGGAACCGCCATGGACGATGACGACCTGCCCCGCCGCCGCGACGATGTGCTGGCCGCGCTGGCCCGCCAACCGCTCGACCCGCTGTCGATCGACGAACTCGACGAGCGCATGGCCTTGCTGGAAGCCGAGATCGAACGGGTGAAGACGCACAAGGCGGCGGCGGCGAGCCACAAGGCGATCGCCGACGCCCTGTTCAAAAAGGGCTAGGCGCGCGGTAACTTGGAATTGCCGAAATCCGTAAATCCAATGATCGCCTTCATGCTGCTCCCGCTTTGCAGTTGCGGCACCGAAAAGGTCGTGACCGCGTGGCCAGGAATGCCTGTATCGGAGTTCAACCGAGTGAATGCGGACAGCGCCGCGCCAATGCGCTCGGACGCGTCTGACTGGATCGGCATCAACGCGCCGGTGACACTGCTGTTTACCCGCGGCCACGACAGGGTGCGCTTTGCGACGACAAGCCGGGGCGGCGGCATCCAAGTGATGAGCAGCGGGCTTACGAGCACCGGCGAGTTCGGCACTGTGCGCGTCCGGACCATCTCTTTCAACATCGGGGACGGAATGGTTGAGCAGGGGCGCCAACCGCCCACGCTCGCGCAGCAATGCCGCCAACTCGCCCGCATGGCGAGCGTCAAATCTAAAGCGATCCCCCAACTCAAGGCCATTCGCGACCGTTTCGCAGCCGCCCGCGGAAGCCTTCGAGATATCGAAACCTGCACGGGACGCAGCACCGACTTCTCTTTCGCGATCACCGCCACGCATTATGTCGGTCATTATCGGCACGGCGGCGACTTCAGCTACGCGTTTCTCAACGGCTATCTTGGTTCCGAATCTTGAGGCCCAAAATCTCAACGCCTCGTTAACCATAAAACAACCCTGTCATCGTAATTTCACACAGGCCTCCGCTTTTCCCTTGCGGCGGGGCGGCGGCATCGCCACCTTGTGCCTATCGGGCGGGCCTCTCCCCGGCTTGTCCCCAAGGAGATGAGTCCATGCCGTCCTTTTCGGAAAGCCTCGAAAAGACCCTGCACAACGCACTGAAGGCCGCTTCCGAGCGCCATCACGAATATGCGACGCTCGAGCACCTGCTTTACGCGCTGATCGACGACGATCATGCCGCCGAAGTGATGCGCGCCTGCGGCGTCGCGACCGAAGACCTGCAAAACGCGGTCGTCCATTATCTCGACACCGAACTCGACAGTCTGAAGGTCGAGGGGCACAGCGACCCCAGCCCCACCAGCGGATTCCAGCGCGTCGTGCAACGCGCGATCCTGCACGTCCAGTCGTCGGGCAAGGACGAGGTCACCGGCGCCAACGTCCTCGTCGCTTTGTTCTCCGAACGCGAAAGTTACGCCGTCTATTTCCTCCAGCAGCAGGATCTGACCCGCCTCGACGCGGTCTCCTACCTCAGCCACGGCGTCGGCAAGGGCGGCAAACCCTCGCCGCAGGCCGAGCCCGAGGAAAAGGAAGAGACGAAGGACAAGGACAGCAGCGGCAAGAACAAGAAGGAAACCGCGCTCGACCAGTTCACCGTCAACCTCAACGAAAAGGCGAAGGGCGGCAAGGTAGACCCGCTGATCGGACGTCATGCCGAGGTCGACCGCACGATCCAGATTCTCTGCCGCCGCAGCAAGAACAACCCGCTCTATGTCGGTGATCCCGGCGTCGGCAAGACGGCGATCGCCGAGGGCCTCGCGCGCAAGATCATCGAGGGCGACGTGCCCGAGGTGCTGCTGCCCGCGGTCATCTATTCGCTCGACATGGGCGCGCTGCTTGCCGGGACTCGTTACCGGGGTGATTTCGAGGAACGGCTGAAACAGGTCGTGACCGAACTCGAAGGCCTGCCGCACGCGATCCTGTTCATCGACGAGATCCACACCGTCATCGGTGCGGGTGCCACGTCGGGCGGCGCGATGGATGCGTCGAACCTGTTAAAACCCGCACTGTCTGGCGGCGTCATCCGCTGCATCGGCTCGACGACCTACAAGGAGTTCCGCAATCACTTCGAAAAGGACCGCGCGTTGCTGCGCCGGTTCCAGAAGATCGATGTGGTCGAACCGACGCTCGAGGACACGAAGAAAATCCTCGCCGGGCTGCGCAGCGCGTTCGAGGCGCATCACCAGGTGCGTTACACCCCCGACGCCATCAACGCCGCGGTCGACCTGTCGGCGCGCTACATCAACGACCGCAAATTGCCCGACAAGGCGATCGACGTGATCGACGAGGTCGGCGCAATGCAGATGCTCGTCGCCCCGTCGAAGCGCAAGAAGACGATCACCGCCAAGGAGATCGAGGCGGTGATCGCGACGATGGCGCGCATCCCGCCCAAATCGGTGTCGAGCGACGACAAGGCGACGCTCGCCAGCCTCGAGACAGACCTGAAGCGCGTCGTGTTCGGCCAGAATGTCGCGATCGAGGTGCTGTCGTCGGCGATCAAGCTCAGCCGCGCCGGTCTTCGCGACCCCGAAAAGCCGATCGGCAATTATCTGTTCAGCGGCCCCACCGGCGTCGGCAAAACCGAGGTCGCGAAACAGCTCGCGTCGATCATGGGCATTCCGCTCCAGCGCTTCGACATGTCCGAATATATGGAGCGCCACTCGGTCAGCCGCCTGATCGGGGCGCCGCCGGGCTATGTCGGTTACGATCAGGGCGGGCTGCTCACCGATGCGATCGACCAGAACCCGCATTGCGTGCTGCTGCTCGACGAGATCGAAAAGGCGCATCCCGACCTGTTCAACATCCTGCTCCAGGTGATGGACAACGGCCGCCTGACCGACCACCACGGCAAGACCGTCGACTTCCGCAACGTCATCCTGATCATGACGACCAATGCCGGCGCCAGCGACATGGCGCGCGAGTCGATCGGTTTCGGCCAGCAGACGCGCGAGGATGTGCAGGAGGAGGCGGTGAAGCGCATGTTCACCCCCGAATTCCGCAACCGCCTAGATGCGATCGTCCCCTTCGGTTATCTGCCGCCCGAGGTCGTCGCGCGCGTCGTCGACAAGTTCATCCTCGAACTCGAACTCCAGCTCGCCGACCGCAACGTCCACATCCAACTCGACGAGGCGGCGCGCGAATGGCTGACCGGCAAGGGTTACGACCGCCTGTACGGCGCGCGTCCGATGGGCCGCCTGATCCAGGAAAAGATCAAGCAGCCGCTGGCCGAGGAACTGCTGTTCGGCAAGCTCGTCCATGGCGGCGAGGTCAAGGTGAAGATGAAGACCGGCGACGACGCCAAGGTCGGCAACCCGCTGGCGTTCGAAATCGTCTCGGCGCCGCCGAAAGCCGGCAAGGGCAAGGCGAAGATGCCGAAGGCCGACAAGGCGGCGAAGGCGGCGGAGTAGACGCTGGCTTGAATTTTCCGGGCGGCGTGTTATAACGAGGGTATGAACACGCCGCTCAAAATCACCAAGGTGGGTAACAGCGCCGCCGTCATCCTGCCCAAGGAGTTGCTTGCACGGTTGCGCGTCGCGCTGGGCGATACGCTCTATGCCACGGAATCGCCTGATGGCTTGCGCCTGACTGCCTCCAACCCGGACTTCGCGGCCAAGATGGCGATAGCGGAAGAAATTATGCGCGAGGATCGTGATATCCTGCGCGTTCTCGCAAAATGATCGGTCGCGTCGAGCCGGTCTGGCTCGATGCCGATGTGGCGCTGGCTATTCACGACCGTCAGCTGGCCGAACATGGCGGCATATCCGGCGTGCGCGATCTCGGTATGCTGGAATCAGCGCTGGCCCGACCCGTGAACCAATGGGCATATGGTGAGGATGACCATATGGCGCTGGCTGCTGCTTATGCCTTTGGCGTTGCGCGGAATCACCCCTTTGGCGAAGGCAACAAACGGACCGCGTGGGTGCTTGCGAGATTGTTTTTGCGGCTGAATGGTCAGCGGATTGAGTTTGGACCCGACGAGGCCATCGCCACTGCTCTTGCATTGGCGGCGGGCGAACTCAGCGAGGCCGAGTTGGCGCAGTGGTTTCGCGACCATTTGACCACGAGCTAGACGGCCCCCTCGCTTTTTCACCCTCCAGCCGCTATATCCCCTCCCATGTACGACTACATCTCCGTAACCACCGCCAGCGCCGGCACGCCCACTCCCGTGCGCGACGGCACGATCAAGCTCCACGACGAAGCGGGCTTTGCCGGCATGCGCAAGGCGGGTCGCTTGTCGGCCGAAATTCTCGACGCGCTTGTCCCCTTCGTTCAGCCGGGGGTGACCACCGCGGCGATCGACGACCTTGTCCGCACGATGATGCTCGACGGCGGCGGCATCCCCGCGACGCTCGGCTATCGCGGTTTCACCCACAGTTGCTGCACCAGCATCAACCATGTCGTCTGTCATGGGATCCCCGACGACAAGCCGGTGCGCGAGGGCGACATCGTCAATATCGACGTGACGACGATCATCGACGGCTGGCACGGCGACACCAGCCGTATGTATCTGGTCGGCGATGTGCCGATCAAGGCGAAGCGCCTGGTCGAAGTCACCTATGAATGCCTGATGCTCGGCATCGAGCAGGCGCAGCCGGGCAACCGCATGGGCGACGTCGCGCATGCGATCCAGAACCACGCCGAGCGCCACCGCTATTCGGTCGTCCGCGATTTCTGCGGTCATGGGCTCGGCCAGATGTTCCACGACGCCCCCGAGGTCGTCCACGCCGGGCGCCCCGGCACCGGACCCGAGCTGCGCCCCGGCATGTTTTTCACGATCGAGCCGATGATCAACTCCGGCAAATTTGCGGTGAAGATGCTCCCCGACGGCTGGACCGCAGTAACTCGCGACCGCTCGCTCTCGGCACAGTTCGAACACAGCATCGGCATCACCGAAACCGGCTGTGAGATTTTCACCGCCAGCCCCAAGGGGTTGAACGCGCCGCCTTGGCAGTAAGATTTCACAATTCGCGCAGAGAGCGCAGAAATTTGGTTCGCGCGGAGACGCAGAGCGATATCCCACCTCCGTTCGGGCTGAGCTTGTCGAAGCACCGTTCTTCTCTCCGACGTTGAAAGAAACAACGGCGTTTCGACAAGCTCAGGGCCAACGGCATTGGGGTTCGCTGTTTCTCCGCACCTCCGCGTGACCCCCTTCTCCCTCTGCGATCTCGGCGACTCTGCGCGAATCCCTTCGTCCGTTTCACCCCCCAAATTCCCCCTTGCACCCGTCTCCCTTCGCGCGCAGACTTGACGTTAACGTCAAGATAGGCGTCGAACGGGAGACAAGGGATGGCGAAACGGGTCTTTTCGGCCGCGCTACTGGGCACCGCGGCTTTGGCACTGGCATCATGCAATGCGTCGAAGAATGACAGCATATCGGGTGCCGCCACACTCGACGCCGCGGAACAAGCCAGCGAGACCCTGCTCAAGACCGGCGGCAACGGCGACGATTGGGGCGCCATCGGTTACAGCTATGACGAGCAGCGCTTCAGTCCGCTGACCGATATCAGCGACCAGAATGCCGGCGAGCTCGGCATCGCCTGGACCGCCGATCTGGAAGATGCGCGCGGGCAGGAAGCGACGCCGGTCGTCGTCGACGGTGTGATGTATGTCACCCACGCCTGGTCGAAGGTCAGCGCGTGGGATGCCGCGACCGGCAAGCCTTTATGGAAATTCGACCCCAAGGTCCCCGGCGAACGCGCGGTCAGCGCGTGCTGCGACGTCGTCAACCGCGGCGTCGCGGTGTGGGGCGACAAGGTCTTCGTCGGCGCACTCGACGGCCGGCTGATCGCGCTCGACCGCAAGACCGGCAACCCGATCTGGTCGACACAGACCTTCGACAAACGCAAGCCCTATTCGATCACCGGCGCCCCGCGCGTCGTCAAGGACATGGTGCTGATCGGCAACGGCGGCGCCGAATTCGGGGTGCGCGGGTACGTCACCGCCTATGACGCCGACACCGGTAAGGAAAAATGGCGCTTTTACACCGCGCCGAACCCCGACAAGGCAAAGGACGGCGCAGCCTCCGACGCCATTTTTGCGAGCAAGGGCAATGTCACCTGGTCCGACACCGGCGAGTGGCAGACCTCGGGCGGCGGCGGCACGGTGTGGGACGCGATCGTCTACGACAAGGATCTCGACCAGGTCTATCTTGGCGTCGGCAACGGCAACCCGTGGAACCATGGCACGCGCTCGAACGGCGAAGGCGACAACTGGTTCCTGTCGTCGATCGTCGCGGTCGATGCCAGCACCGGCGCCTATAAATGGCATTATCAGGAAACGCCGGGCGAGACGTGGGACTATACCGCGACCCAGCCGATTATCCTCGCCGAGCAGGCGGTGAACGGCGCGCCGACGAAGGTGCTGTACCACGCACCAAAGAACGGCTTCTTCTTCACCATCGACCGCACCACCGGCAAGCTGATCGACGCCAAGCCCTTCGTCGATGGAATCAACTGGGCGACGGGATACGACCTCGCCACCGGGCGCCCGATCGAAAATCCCGAGGCGCGCTTCTACAAGACCGGCAAGCCGTTCATCGCCATTCCCGGCGCGCTCGGCGCGCACAATTGGCACCCGATGAGCTACAATCCCAAGACCGGCCTCGTTTACATCCCGGCGCAGCAGATCCCGCAGGGCTATATCGCCGACATGACCGAACTCGACCGGCGCAAGGTCGTCGGCTTCAATATCGGCGCCTCGCTGACCGGGACGATGCTGCCCGACGACAAGGCGGCGTATCGGGCCGCAGTCGCCGCGACCACCGGGCGCCTCGTCGCCTTCGACCCGCGCACCGGCAAGGTCGCGTGGGGCGTCGATCACCCCGCCGCGTGGAACGGCGGCACGATGACCACCGCGGGCAACCTTGTCTTTCAGGGCACCAGTACCGGCCGCTTCCGCGCCTATGCCGCCGACACCGGCAAACAATTGCTCGACCTCGACATGCAGTCGGGGATCGTCAGCGCGCCGTCGACCTTCCGCGTCGGCGGGGTGCAATATGTCGCCTTCATGACCAGCAAGGGCGGCGCGTTCCCGCTTGTCGCCGGGGTCGCGGGCGGGGTGACGCGCAAGGTCCCCAATATCCCGCGCCTCGTCGTGCTCAAGATCGGCGGCACCGCGCAGTTGCCTGCCCCACCCGCGACCACAGCGCTCGCCTGGACGCCGCCGGCGATGATCGGCACCCCGGCGCAGATCGCGGCGGGCAAAGCGCATTTCGGCCGCTATTGCATCGTCTGCCACGGCGACAGCGCGATCGGCAACGGCTTCACCCCCGATCTGCGCGTGTCGGGCACCCTCGCCAGCGCCGACGCGTGGAAAGCGGTGATCCTCGACGGCGCGCTCAAGGACCGCGGCATGGTCAGCTTCGCCAACGTCCTCACCCCCGCCGACGCCGAGGCGGTGCGCGCCTATGTCATCGAACGGTCGAACTGGACGAAGGCGAACCTCGCCGACAGCACGGCGCCGATGGGGCGGTAAATCAAATCCTCCCTGTGGCGTACCCATTGGGAGGAACAAACACGCATCTGCCGCTTTTTTAGGCAAGCCAGCGAGTGCATTGCTCACCCCTTAAGCAACGGCGCAACTTCCTTCCATAATTCTTACCGAAAGCTTGCGATTCGCCAATTGGCACGGCTCTTGATTGGTGCAAGATGGCGGCACACCGCACCGACTCGACGGGGGAGACCGGACCAGGCGTGCCTGATCCGGCTTTGCCCGCGACGGGCGGAGGCGGCCCAAAGGGGGATAGCAAGCGTGAAGAAGATTGAGGCGATCATCAAACCGTTCAAGCTGGACGAGGTGAAGGAGGCGCTGCACGAAGTCGGGGTCAGCGGGATCACCGTGACGGAGGCCAAGGGCTTCGGGCGCCAGAAGGGCCACACCGAACTATATCGCGGCGCCGAATATGTCGTCGATTTCCTGCCCAAGGTGAAGCTGGAGGTCATCGTCGAAGACTCGATGGCCGAGCGCGTGGTCGAGGCGATCGCCGCCGCCGCGCAGACCGGCCGCATCGGCGACGGCAAGATTTTCGTCATCCCGGTCGAAACCGCGCTGCGCATCCGCACCGGTGAGCGCAACGACGACGCGCTTTAAACCCCGCTCCCCATCCTGTTCAACGACGCCGGCGCAGCCGGTCCTCATCGCAAGAAGGAAGTTTAGACCATGGCCACCAAGCCCAAGGACATCATCGCCCGCATCAAGGAAAACGATATCGAGTGGGTCGATCTGCGTTTCACCGATCCCAAGGGCAAGTGGCAGCACCTCACCATGTGCGCCGGGGTGATCGACGAGGATTCGCTCGAAGACGGGCTGATGTTCGACGGCTCGTCGATCGAAGGCTGGAAGGCGATCAACGAGAGCGACATGATCCTGATGCCCGATCTCGACGCGGTCTATGACGACCCCTTCTCCGCGACCCCGATGCTCGTCATTTTCTGCGACATCGTCGAGCCGTCGACGGGCGAAGGCTATGCTCGCGATCCGCGCACGACGGCGAAGCGCGCCGAGGCCTATGTCGCCTCGACCGGCGTCGGCGACACCGTCTATGTCGGCCCTGAAGCGGAATTCTTCATGTTCGACGACGTCCGCTTCGAAACCGGCTACAACAAGTCGGGGTTCGAGATCGACGACATCGAACTGCCGACCAACACCGGCCGCAGCTATGAAGGCGGCAACCTGGCGCACCGCCCGCGCGCCAAGGGCGGCTATTTCCCCGTCGCGCCGGTCGATAGCGCCGTCGACATCCGCGCCGAGATGGTCTCGACGATGCTCGAAATGGGCCTGCCCTGCGACAAGCATCACCATGAAGTCGCTGCTGCGCAGCACGAACTCGGCCTGACCTTCGGCACCCTCACCGAAACCGCCGACCGTATGCAGATCTACAAATATGTCGTCCACCAGGTCGCGCATGCCTATGGCAAGACCGCAACCTTCATGCCTAAGCCGATCAAGGACGATAACGGCAGCGGCATGCACACCCACATCTCGATCTGGGAAAAGGGCAAGCCGCTGTTCGCCGGCAATGGCTATGCGGGCCTTTCCGACATGTGCCTTTATTTCATCGGCGGCGTCGTCAAGCATGCCAAGGCACTCAACGCCTTCACCAACCCGACGACGAACAGCTACAAGCGCCTCGTCCCAGGCTTCGAAGCCCCGGTGCTGCTCGCCTATTCGTCGCGCAACCGCTCGGCCTCTTGCCGCATCCCTTATGGTGCGGGCGCCAAGGCGAAGCGCGTCGAGTTCCGCTTCCCCGACGCGATGGCGAACCCCTATCTGTGCTATTCGGCGCTGCTGATGGCAGGGCTCGACGGCATCCAGAACAAGATCCATCCGGGCGACCCGATGGACAAGAACCTCTACGACCTGCCGCCCGAGGAACTCGCCGAAGTCCCGACCGTCTGCGGGTCCTTGCGCGAAGCGCTCGACGCGCTGCTCGCCGACCACGACTTCCTGCTCAAGGGCGACGTGTTCACCAAGGATCAGATCGAAGCCTATGTCGAACTGAAGTGGGACGAAGTGTATCGCGTCGAACAGACCCCGAGCCCGGTCGAGTTCGATATGTACTACAGCGCCTGATCCGCAGGGATCAGCGACGCGTAAGAAGGGCGTCCGGTCTGGGGGGACCGGGCGCCCTTTTTCGTTCGCGGTCAGCTTTGTCGGGCGTCAGCGCATTTCGAGCATGCCGCGGCGACCGACCGCGACGAAGCAACCGATCAACATGAAGCCGAAGGCGATCGACAGCAGGTCGAGCGCGCCCGGCAGCGCCGCCAGCCCCGTTGCCGCGGCGCCGCCCCACAGCACGAGCGCGAAGAAGATCAGGTAACCGCCAGCCGCCGCGCCCTCGCCGGCCATGCTGCGCATCAATTCGTCGTAGCGCGGCCAGCACCACACCCCCGCCACGCTGGCGACGATCAGCGCCGCGATGAGCAGGGCAAAGACCAGCGGCTGGCCGAGCGCCAGCGGCGCCCCTGCGCCCGCCGCCACGCCGAGCAGCATCAACGCCGCCCCCATCGCGATGCAACCGACGGCATTGGCCAGCAAGATCGCGCGCTGTTCGCGCAGTTCATCGGCATCCTCGACGTTGAGGATGCGCGCGCCGGCGCGCGGCGCCAGCACGCCCAGCCCGACCGCGACCCCCATCAGCGCATAGATGAGGCCGATCCCGGCGGTGGCGATCCGCGACGGGTCGGGGTCGGGCAGCGCGGCGCGGTCGAACATCGTCAGCAACAACATCATCCCGGCGCCGCCGGCAATCGCGCCGACTCCCATCGCGAGCAACGTCTTGCGGCGCTTGGCGGCCGCGTTTTTGGGAACGGTGGTCATGCTTCCTCCTCGGGTTGCCAATCGTCGATGAACAGTTCGCGCACCTCGAGCCCGAACAGGCCCGACATGCGCAGCGCCAGCGGCAGGCTGGGGTCATATTTGTCGGTCTCGACCGCGTTGATCGTCTGCCGCGACACGCGCAGCCGGCGCGCCAGTTCGCCTTGGCTCCACCCCGCCCGCTCGCGATATTCGCGCACCCGATTTTCCAACCGCTAGCCCTTCCTTGTAAAGAGTTCTTTACAGACGCGCACAACGATCTGTCAAGAGCTCTTGACAGGTCGTCGGGTCGCCCGCCCTTACCCTTTCGTAAGGTGCCGCTGCTAAACCCGGCCTAGATCGGCAGGGGGTTTGCCATGATTCGCACGATGATGATGATCGCCGCGCTGTCGCTCCTCGGCGGCTGCGGCGAGATCGCCGAACTGGTCAGCCAGACCAGGACCGTCGCCGCACCGCGCGAAGAGGTCTTCGCCCGCATGTTCGGCCGCGACGGCAGCGAATTTGCCGAACTGCCGCTCGTCACCAACGGCGGCTCGACCCGCCTCCACGAAGCGGTGATCCGGCGCGGTGAAAAGGGGTTCGCCAAATTCGCCCCCAAGGAACGCCCCGATGCCGAGACGATCCGCCTCGCGGTGATGATGGAAATCCCGCGCGAAACGCACATCATCTACGACGTCGACGAGGGCGCGCTGAAGACCGGGCTGAAATTCACCTTCGAAGAACTCGCCCCCGGCCAGACGCGGGTCAGGTTCCAGATTGACGACCTGACCGGCCACGCCAGCGAAGGGCTCACCGTCAACGCGGTCAAGCTGCACGCGATCGCGCGCTCGGCGCTCGACCGGCTCGACGATTTCGACACGGTGCCCGGCGCCGGCTGACCCGGCGGGAACTTCGCACCCTTGCCGGCCATTCTTCCTGCGCGAGGGGGTTCGCGAAGGATCGACCATGACCAAGCCGCTCACCGCCGCCGCTATCAACTGCTCGCTGTCGGCGGGCGGCCGCGCCAGCTCGACCGACGCGATGATTGCCGTGCTCGCCGAACATTTCGCCGCCCACGACGTTGAAGTCGGCAAGCCGATCCGCATCGCGGCACACCATGTCAAATGGGGGGTCACGTCGAACCAGGGGCCGGACGACGACTGGCCGAAAATCCGCGAGGCGATCCTCGCCGCCGACATCTTGATCTTCGGTACCCCGATCTGGATGGGGCAGGCGTCGAGCGTCGCCAAGCTGGTGATGGAGCGGATGGATGCCTTTCTGTCCGAAACCGACGCGGCGGGACGGATGCCGAGCTATGGCAAGGTTGCGGTCGCCGCGATCGTCGGCAACGAAGACGGCGCGCACCAGGCCTCGGCGCAGATTTTCCAAGCGCTGAACGACGTCGGCTGGACGATTCCCGCCGTCGCTGCCTGCTACTGGGTCGGCGAAGCGATGGGCGCGGTCGATTTCAAGGACCTAGAGCACCGCCCCCGCAAGGTCACCGAAACCGCCAGGATGGTCGCCGCCAACGCCGCGCACCTCGCGCGACTGCTGAAAACCTCGCCCTATCCGGGGTGAGAGGCTGGCATCCGGCAAGGTTCAACCTGCTGGCAAGATAGGCGGATTTCTTGCCGGGCGCGCCTTTTGCTGCCACGCTGCGGTCGATCGCTTGCTACGGAAGGACCGCTGGCCATGAAGAAGACCTCCGCGCTCGCAATTGCGCCGCTTTTCCTTGCCGCGTGCGGCGGGGGCGGGGGCGGCAGCGACGGGGGAACCACGCCGCCGCCAGCCGCCAATGCCCCGCCGAGCTTCACCTCGGCGCAGACGGCCAGCCTGGTTGAGAACGGCGTCGCCGCCTATCAGGCGACCGCGACCGATCCCGATGGCAACGCGCTGACCTTCACCATCGACGGCGGCGCCGATGCTTCGCTGCTGTCGATCACCGCCGCGGGGGCGCTGAGTTTCAAGGCGGCACCCGATTACGACCTGCCCGGCGATGCCGACGGCGACAATGTCTATGCCGTCCAGCTTCGCGTCAGCGACGGCCGCGCCAGCGTGACACAGCTGGTCAATGTCACCGTCACCAACAGTCGCGAGGGGATTTCACTCGTGCGGGTGGCAACATTTACCGCGACCGATCTTGCGGCAATCCCCGGCGACAGCCGGGTGTATATCGGCAGTAATACGGGAATTATTTACCGTTTCGATCCGGCAACGGGCGAACGAACGCCCGTGCTGGAGATTCCGGATGTCACCGACCCGAGATTTCGTGCTGGATTCAGCCTCGCTGCCTCCCCCGATCACGCATCTTCCCGGCGCCTGATCGTCTTTCTCGTTTCCGATTACACCCTCGCGGGTCCAACGTTGGAGGTTCGAAGCTACACGCTGGGCGAACCCGACACCGCCTCCAATTACCACACGCTGGTCCTTATGCCATCGCCGAGCGGGGGCGAATTCAACAGCGGCGCCCTGGGATCGCTGAGCTGGGTCGGCTTCGGTCCTGACGGCTACCTCTATATGGCGCTCGGCGATGGCGGCTGGGTCGTCGGCGGCGCCTATGGCACCCTGTCGATGTATGCGCAGAACCTCAACGTGAAATTCGGCAAAGTCCTGCGCGCCGCGATCAGCAGCGACGGATCGACGATTTCCCCGGCGCCGGGAAATCCCTTCATAGGCGGTGGCGGCGACCCCTTCATATTTGCCTTGGGGCTCTTCAGTCCCGATCATGCCGCCTTCTATGAATCGACGTTGATCATCGGCGAGATGGGACGGTCCCAAACGAACGAGATCGACCTGATGCCCCTCGACACGCCACGCCTCAATTTCGGCTGGCCTTACAAGGAAGGAACGTTTCATTATTCAGGCGTCGCTCCGGCGGGGCTAACACCGCCGGCAATCGAAGTCCCCGACGGAGGGTCTACCCGGGGGGGATATGTATATCGCGGCCCGGTGGCGTCGCTTCGCGGCCAGTATATTTTCGCACAAATTGAAGACGAGGGACCTTCGAACATTCTGTCGGTGCCCTTTTCCCGTTTGCAGCAGGGCCAGACGCTCGGGCGATCTCAAGCCGCATTACGGAACGACGATTTTACCCCCGACGTCGGTGCAGTCGGCCGGATCAACGGTTTCGGCGAGGATAGCGCGGGCAATCTGTTCATTCTCGCTCAGGGCGGGATCTTCATGGTCCGGCAAGGTAGCTAGAGAACGCGACGAGCGCCGTTCCCGAGAAATCGGCCCAAGGCTTGCTCCGGAAGACGACAAACACCAAAAGGGGCCATCCATAGGAGTCCTCATGAAATTTTTGCCTGTCGCTGCGCTCGTCGCGCTCCAGCTCGCCTTTTCACCCGCGGCAGCGGCCAAGCTCAGCCCGGCGGAGACCGAGATGGCGAAAACGGTCGCCACCGAGCAGGACCGCTCGATCGCGCTGCTCGAAAAACTGGTCAACCAGAACAGCGGCTCGCTCAACCTCGACGGCGTCGAAAAGGTCGCGGCGATGATGCGTGCCGAGCTTGAGCCGCTGGGCTTCACCGTGACGTGGAAACCGATGCGCGAAACGGGCCGCGCCGGGCATCTGATCGCGACACATGCCGGCAAATCCGACACCAAGAAACTGCTGCTGATCGCGCATCTCGACACGGTGTTCGAACCCGATTCGCCCTTCCAGCGCTTCGAACGCATCGGCGACAAGGCGAAGGGTCCGGGGGTCGGCGATGACAAGGGCGGGATGGTCGTCGTCGTCGCCGCGTTGCGCGCGATGCACCGGGCCGGGACGCTGAAGGACGCCAATATCGAATTTCACATGACCGGCGACGAGGAAGACACCGGCGATCCGCTGAGCGTCGCGCGCGCCGACCTGATCGAGGCGGGCAAGGCGGCCGACGTCGCGCTGGGGTTCGAGGGGCTGATCCGCGATGGCGGCGCCGACATGAGCTCGATCGCGCGGCGCTCGTCCGAAAGCTGGCAGGTGACGGCAACGGGCAAGACCGGCCACAGCTCGGGCATTTTCAGCGCCGATGCGGGCGACGGCGCGATTTACGAGCTGGCGCGGATCATCCACCGCTTCCGCACCGAACTGCCCGAACCCAACCTGACCTTCAACGTCGGACTGGTGGCGGGCGGCGAACAGGTCACGCTCGACGAAGGCAAGATTCGCGCGAGCGCGAACGGCAAAACGAACATCATCGCTGCCAGCGCGATCGCCCGCGGCGACCTGCGCACCCTGTCGGCCGACCAGGCCGCGCGGGTGAAGGCCAAAATGGCGGCGATCGTCGCCGACCATGCCTCGGGCACCGACGCGACTCTCGCCTTCGACCCCGGCGGCTATCCGGCGATGGCGCCGACCGACGGCAACCGCGCGCTGCTGACCCGGCTCAACGCCATCAACCGCGACCTCGGGCTCGCCGAAATGGCCGCGCTCGACCCGCTGAAGCGCGGCGCCGCCGACATCAGCTTCGTCGCCCCGCATGTCGACAGCCTCGCCGGCCTCGGCGCCTATTCGACCGGTGATCATGGCCCCGAAGAAACCGTCGATCTGCCCAGCATCGCGCGGCAGGCGACCCGCGCCGCCATATTGATGTCACGGCTCGCGGCGGAAAAGCGCGCGGCGCCTTGATTCATTCGCCGCCGCCATTAGGTAGCAATGCGAGACGTATCCATAAAACGCCGATGGGAGACAGACTATGAGCGATACCGAAACGCACCTGAAACAAAATTACATCGGCGGCAAATGGGTCGACAGCAAGGGCGGCAAGCTCCACGACGTGATCAACCCTGCGACCGAGGAAGCGGCATCGACCGTCGTCCTCGGCACCGCGGCCGACGTCGATGACGCCGTCGCCGCCGCGAAAGAGGCGTTCAAGAGCTTCTCGCAAACGACGCGCGAGGAACGGCTCGACCTCCTGAACCGCATCGTCGAGGAATATAAGAAGCGCGGCCCCGACCTCGCCAAGTCGATGGCGAGCGAAATGGGCGCGCCGGTCAGCTTTGCGGGCACGGCTCAGGTCGGCGCCGGCATCGGCGGCTTTGTCGGCACGATCGCGGCACTGAAGGATTTTTCCTTCACCGAACAGCATGGCGCGAACAAGATCGTCTATGAACCGATCGGCGTCGTCGGCATGATCACGCCGTGGAACTGGCCGCTCAACCAGATCGCGCTGAAGGTCGCCCCGGCGCTCGCCGGCGGCAATTGCATGATCCTGAAACCCTCCGAAGAATGCCCCGGCAATGCGGTGATCTTTGCCGAAATCCTCGACGCCGCGGGCGTCCCGCCGGGCGTCTTCAACCTCGTCCAGGGCGACGGCCCGACCGTCGGCAACGCGATCAGCGCGCATCCGGGCATCGAGATGGTGAGCTTCACCGGATCGACCCGCGCCGGCATCCTCGTCGCCAAGGCGGCGGCCGACACGGTCAAGCGCGTCCATCAGGAACTCGGCGGCAAGTCGCCGAACATCGTCCTGCCGGGCGCCGACCTTGCCGCGGTCCTGCCGCCGACGGTGTCGGGCGTGCTCGTCAATACCGGCCAGAGCTGCATCGCCCCGACCCGCATCCTCGTCCAGAAAGACGAGGCGCAGGCCGCAGTCGGCGTGATCAAGGCGATGTTCGACGGCACCAGCGTGGGCGACCCGCAGACCGAAGGCGCGCACATCGGCCCCGTCGTCAACAAGGCGCAGTTCGACAAGATCCAAGGTCTCATCCAGTCGGCGATCGACGAGGGCGCGACGCTCGAAACCGGCGGCACCGGCCTGCCGTCGAACGTCAACCGCGGCTATTATATCAAGCCGACCGTCTTCTCCGGCGTTACGCGCGACATGCGGATCGCCAATGAGGAGATATTCGGCCCGGTCGCGACGGTGATGGCGTATGACGACATCGACCAGGCGGTCGATATCGCCAACGACACCGAATACGGCCTGTCGGCGGTGATCTCGGGCGACCCCGCCCAGGCCGCCGACGTCGCCCCGAAACTGCGCGCCGGCATGGTTGCGGTCAACGCCTGGGGCCCCGGCCCCGGCGCCCCGTTCGGCGGTTACAAGGCATCGGGCAATGGCCGCGAAGGCGGCGTGTTCGGGCTGAAGGATTTCATGGAAGTGAAGTCGATCAGCGGCATTCCGGCCTGACATCCAAATCCTCCCTGCGGCACAGCCGTGGGGAGGGGTACCGCCGCGAAGTGGTGGTGGAGGGGCATCGACGGTAGAGCCAAAGCCCCTCCGTCAGCGCTTCGCGCTGCCACCTCCCCACCGCTATGCGACAGGGAGGATTAAAGCCCTCTCTTGCGGGAGTTGGCGGAACGGAGGCTGTGCAAATGAAGTTAGGCGAGCTTAGCCCTCTCGTTGGCTGGCTAATCGGCGGCGTCGTTGCTCTGACTACCTTTGCGGTGGCGGGTATCCCAATTTTGTTTGCGGCGGCCTACTGGGCGGGCCATCAGCCAAGCCATGACATTTCATCCAAATTGATGGCTCTTGCTGCGATGTTGGGGGTCACAGGCTGTTGCATCGGACTTGCTTGGGCGATCAGACGTTTCGTCTCCAAGGCTTGAACAGGAGGGGTTTTGCGTTTGGGTGAGAGGCGCTAAACGCCCTCCCCATGACCATATCCCCCCTCGCACCCGCAGCCTTCCCCGCCCTCCCCGACATCGCCGGGGTGACGCGCCGCGTCGCGCGGGCGCACTACAAGGACTGGGACCGCTGCGACCTCACCTATGTCGAGCTCTCCCCCGGCACCACGGTCGCCGGCGTCTTCACCCGCAACGTCTGCTGCTCGTCCGAAGTCGAACTCGGCCGCGAACAGGTCAGGCACGGATCGGCACGCGCGCTGATCGTCAACGCGGGCAACAGCAACGCCTTCACCGGCTATCGCGGCCGCGAGGCGGTCGAGGCGATCATGGCGCAGGTTGCGGATCACCTTGGCTGCGACGCCGCCGAAGTTTTCGTCAGCTCGACCGGGGTCATCGGCGTCCCGCTGCCAAAGGACAAGGCGCGCGCCGGGGTCGCTGCCGCGCTGACTGCCCAGCCCTGCGCGTGGGAAGCCGCCGCCGAAACGATCGGCACCACCGACACGTTCGCCAAGGGTTCGGCCGCGAGCGCGATCGTCGGCGACCGCACCGTCCAGGTCGCGGGCATCGTCAAGGGATCGGGCATGATCGCCCCCGACATGGCGACAATGCTCGGTTATATCTTCACCGACGCCGCGGTCGCCCCCGCGCTGCTCCAGGACATGCTGACCGAAGCGACCGGCGGCAGCTTCAACAGCATCACCGTCGACAGCGACACCTCGACCAGCGACACGGTGCTGCTGTTCGCGACCGGACAGGCGGGGGGCGCACCGCTCACCACCCGCGACGATCCCGGCGCCGATGCCCTCTACGCCGCGATCAACGCGGTCGCGCTTGATCTCGCGCAGCAGGTCGTCCGCGATGGCGAGGGCGCATCGAAATTCATCGAGGTGCAGGTGAGCGGCGCGGTCGATGACGCCAGCGCCAAGCGCGTCGCACTCGCCATCGCCAACTCCCCGCTGGTCAAAACCGCGATCGCGGGCGAAGACGCCAACTGGGGCCGCGTCGTGATGGCGGTGGGCAAGGCTGGCGAGCCCGCCGACCGCGACCGCCTCGCGATCCGCTTCGGCGATCACTGGGTCGCGAAGGACGGGCTGCCGGTCGACGGTTATGACGAGGCGCCCGTTGCAACGCATCTCAAGGGTCTGGAAATCCGCGTCGGCGCCGACCTGGGGCTGGGCGAAGGCCGCGCGACGGTGTGGACCTGCGACCTCACCCACGGCTACATCAGCATCAACGCCGATTACCGGAGCTGAGGCGGAATTAACAAACCCGTTCGCGTCGAGCGAAGTCGAGATGCCCATCGGCATATGAAGGTCGCTTCTTAAAGCGCGCCCTCAAGCCAGCCCTTGAGCGCGCTCTTCGGCGCCGCACCGACCTTGGTGTCCGCAACCTCACCATTCTTGAACAGGATCATCGTCGGGATGCCGCGCACGCCATATTTGGCGGGGGCATTGGGATGATCGTCGATGTTCAGCTTCGCGATCACGACCTTTTCGCCCAGCTCGTCGGAAATTTCCTCCAGCGCTGGGCCGATCATCTTGCACGGTCCACACCACTCAGCCCAGAAATCAACAAGCACCGGCGTGTCGCTGTCGAGGACGTCGGCCTGGAAGCTGTCGTCGGTGATGGCCTTGGTACCCATGATACAAACTCCTGAAAATCCGTTGCCCTCAAGCTAAGGCGTCGCAGCCTCCTGCTCAAGACCTCAACCGCCCAAATTCGCCTTGGTTGCCGCCAAGCCCGGCTTGTGCGCATCGAGCAGCGCATCGTCGAGCCCGATCAGCCGCGGTCCGGCGGTATAAAGCAGCGCCGCTTCGATCCGGCGTCCCGGAAATATCGCCGCCAGCGCGCCACGATACGCGGCCATCTGGCGCAGATAGGCGGGGGCGACATCGGTGGCGCTGCGCGGCATATGACGCCCGGTTTTGTAATCGATCACCGTCACCGCGTCATTGGTGACCAGCAGCCGGTCGACGATCCCCGCGACCACTGTCCCGTCGACCACAGCAGACAGCGGCACCTCGGCCAGTGAGCCCGGCCCGAACAGCGCCATGTGCGCGGGGTTGTCCAGCACGCTCAGCACTTCATCGATCATCGCCTCGCGCGCCGCCGCGTCGAGATCGGCCGCCTGCGCCGCGAGCCAGCGCAGCGCCGCCGCACGGCGCAGCTCCGGCGCCACCGGCGGCAGCCGCTCGAACAGCGCGTGGAGCAGCCGCCCGCGGGTCACCGCGGCCGCGCGGTCGCTGCCCTGCGGCACCGCCGCGACATCGTCCTCGCCCAGCGCCGAGGGCGCGAGCGGACGCGGCGGGCGCGCTTCCTGTGGCGCCGCTTGCCGCGCCCATGCGGGCACGACCACCGACGGCGCGGCGAGCCGCGCCTTGTCCTTCGCCGCACGCGCCTTGCCCGCCACGGCATGGACGCGCTTCTGCCCCCAGCGCGGCCCGGCGTCCTGCCAGGCGGCGCCCATGTCGGCCAGCACCGCATCGACCGCGCTGTGCCAATTGCCTTCGGGGAGCTCGTCCGCCTTCCGCGTCCCTGCAACCACCAGCAAGTCCTCGGCGCGCGTCATCGCGACGTACAGCAGCCGCCAATGCTCCTCGCTCTCGGCGGCTTCCCTGGCGTCGTGCGCATCCGCAATCGCGCCATGGCGCTCGTCCTTACCGAGCGGAAATACCGGCAATTTATCCCATCCCGCCATCGACAGGCCAAAGCTCACCCGGCGCGGCTTCGGATCATCGGTCGCATCGGCCAAAATCACGATCGGCGCCTGCAAGCCTTTCGACCCATGGACCGTCATCACGCGCACGACATCGCTGCGCGCCTCGCTCTGGCGTTTGATCTCTGCGGTGCTCGCGGCGATGTGCGAGAGGAAGCCGAGGAGCGACGGCGCTTCCTGCCGCTCGAACGCCAGCGCCTGCGCCAGCAGTTCGTCGATCGGGTCGCGCGCCTCGCGCCCCAGCCGACGATAAAGCTTGCGCCGCCCGTCGAGCGGCCCCGACAATATTCTGTCCAGAAAGCGGAACGGGGTCGTGAAATCGCCCATGCCCAGCAATTCGCGCAGCGCCGCCATCGTTGCGGGTGGCGCTTCGCCTTCGCGCGTGCGAAGCTGCTCCCACAGCGCGCGTTTCTGGCGGCCATGGGCAAAGCCAAACAGCTCGTCCTGCGTCCAGCCGAACAGCGGCGACACCAGCAGGCTGGCGAGATTGAGGTCGTCGAGCGGCTGCACCGCAAAGCGCATCGCCGCGAGCAGGTCCTGCACAGCGAGCGACTGGGTCAGCGAAAAGCGATCGACCCCCGCGACCGGCACATGCAGCGATTGCAGGCGCGCGACGATCCGCGCCGCGACATCCTTGCGGCGGCGGACCAGGATCAAAATGTCGCCGGGCGCGACGGCGCGGCCGTCCTTGCCGTGCGCGATCCAGTCCCGCACCTCGTCGGCAATCGCGCGCGAGAGGAGCAGACTGGCCGGGTCGCTCGCGGCGGCGGAGGTGTCGCGCGGTCCACCTGTCTCATCCTCACCGTCAAAATCGACACCGCTCTCATCCTCCGCGACGCCGTCGAGCGCCTTGCCGACCGGCAGCGGCGCCCACAGCTCGACCCGCCCGGCGCGGTCACGGTTGAAATCGGCGGGAATGTGCGGCGGTTCGTCGCTGTCGAGCCCCATCAGTGCGCTCGCGCCAGCCGCGAGCCATGCATCGACGACATCGAGCACCGCAGGGCTCGAGCGGTAGTTGGTGTCGAGATCGACGTCCTCGAACGGCCTGCCGCCCTCGGCGGCGCGCTTGGCAAAGCTTTGCCGCGCCGCTTCGAACGCTGCCGGCTCGGTGCCCTGAAAGCCGAAGATCGCCTGCTTGCGGTCGCCGACGGTGAACATCGTGCGGACGCGGTCGTCCTTGGCGCCGACCCCGGTGAAAAACTCGCCGGCCAGCGACGCGACAATCTCCCATTGCCGCGTATTGGTGTCCTGCGCCTCGTCGACCAGAATATGGTCGGTGCGCTGGTCGAGCTTGAAGCGCACCCAGTCGCCGAAATCGCCGCGCGCGAGCAGATGCCCGGCAATGCTGATCAGATCGTCGAAATCGGCCAGCCCCCGCTCGCGCTTCGCCAGCGCATAGGCCTCGGCAAAGCGGCTGCCCAAATCCCACGCCGCCGCCAGATCGTCGGCGACCGCCATCGCGGTGGCGGTCGCGAGCAGTTCCCCGGTCGCCGCGACGATGCGTTCGGCGGCGGCAAGACAGCTGCGCATGCCGCCCTTGTCCTTGATATAGTCGGCGCGCATGTCGCCCGCGCCGGTCAGGAAGCAGCCGTGCACCGCCGCGAGCATCGCGGCGCGCCCATGGGCGTCGGCGCGAAGCCAGTCGCCCATGATGTCGGCGCGCCCGTCGCCCGTTTTCGTCCCCCAGCCGCGCCCGCTCGCGGCGACCGCCGCAATGTCGGTATCGGCGACCGCGCCGCCCGCCAGCGCACCCGCCTGCCACGCCAGCGGATGGCCCTGCGGCAATCCCAGCTGCGCCCGCAAATCGGCGGCGCGCGGTGCGAAGCGCGGCGCGTTCGCCGCCGTGAAACTGCTCGCGCAGCGCGCCAGAAAAGCGATCGCGGCATCCTGCCCCAGCCGCAGCGACAGCATCGCGGCGATCGCCCGCATCGCCTGACCATCGGCGTCGCCCTGCGCCAGCAACTCGCCCAGCACCTCACGCTGCAGTGCGCTCGCCTCGCTGTCCTCAAGCGCGCGAAAGCCCGGCAGGATATTCGCCTCGAGCGGAAAACTGCCGAGCAGGGTCTGGCAGAAGCTGTGGATCGTCTGCACCCGCACCGCACCGCCGGGGCTGTCGATCACCGTGGCGAACAGCGACCGCGCGCGGTCGATTATGCCCGGCTCGGCCCAATCCGCCCCCAGCGCCGCAAGGTCGAGCCGCAGGTCGCCGTCGGCCATCCGCACCCACATCGCCAGCCGCTCGTGGATGCGATGCGCCATTTCGGCGGCGCCCGCCTTGGTAAAGGTGATGCACAATATCGCCTCGGGCGACACGCCCGCCAGCATCAGCCGCATCACCCGCGCCGACAGCACTTGGGTCTTGCCGGTCCCCGCCGAGGCGCCGAGCCAGACATGGTCATCCGGCTCCGCCGCAGCGCGCTGTCCGCCGTCGAGCGTCTTGATCAGCTTGTCGGGATCGATCATGCCCCCCCCTCGCCGGCCGGGCCCGGATCGGGATCGCCACGCCCGAACCATTCGTCGCGGCGCATCAGCTGGTCGAAATCGGCGTAGCGTTTGGCGCTGTCGCCGGGGACGAACGGCTCCTGCCCCAGCAGGAAGCGCGCGCTCAATTCGGCGAGCGCTTCGCACGCGCGCTCGACCACCGCCGCGGCGGTCGGCGGGTTGGGTTTCTGCCCCTTGATCGCCTTGACCGCGCCGCCGACGCCCTTTTTTCGGTCGCGCTTCAATTCCCAATATTCGAACGCGCCGACCGGTTCGGGCGCCAAGTCGCCCAGCCCCGCCTGTTCGGCGATCAGCCCGAGCAGGCCGAGCTGGCTGTTCAGCCCGTCGCCCGCCGATTTGGCCGACGGCGCCGCACCAGTCTTGTAATCGACGATCGCCAGCGTGCCATCGGCGGCCTGATCGACGCGGTCGGCGGTGCCGCGCAGCGTGATACCATCGACCAGCAACGTGCCGCTCACCTCGTTGGCCACCGGCCAACGCTCGTCTCGCGCCGCCCACACGCGCTCGGCGGCCCAGCGCAGCGATGGTTCGATGCGTGGCAGCCAGAAGGCGCGGCCCAGCGAGTCGAGCGCCGGATCGGCGCGCAATGCGGCCAGTTCCGCCGCAAATCCCACCTCGGTCAGCCCCGCCGCCTGCCAGTCCTGCAGGAATTTATGCACCCGCGTGCCGAACCATTTGGCGTCGGGACCGCTGCTCAGCGCTTCGAGTTCGCTCAGCCGCAATATCTTCGCGGCGTAAAAGGCAAAGGGATCGCGCGCCAACTGGTCGACCCCGGTGACGCTGATCCGGTCGGGCCGCGCGGTCTGCGGCGGCGCCGGCCGCGGCTTGTTGGCAGGCTCGCTGACGCCGGGCGGCACGTCTAGCGCCGCCGCCAGCGCGGTCACGGACTGCCCGTCCAGCGTCGCTTCGGGCAGTTCACCCGCCAGCGCGCTCAGCCGCAGCCAGAAGCGCGACGCGACCGCGGGATCGCCGCCGCTGCGCAGCGCGCGTGTCACCACCACTTCGCGTGCCGCAAAGGCCCCGGCGAAATCATGCGCGGCCATCCCCTGCTGGCGCTCGGGCGCGGCGAGACCTAGCATCCGGCGGATGCCGGGCGCCAGCCAAGGGTCGGGACTTTGCTGCGGCGGCCAGCGCCCTTCGTCGAGCCCGCCCAGGATCATCAGGTCGGCGCGCTGCAACCGCGCCTCGAGCAAGCCCCAGATGAACAGCCGCGGATGGCCGCCATAGGGCGGTCGGATGCTCTCACCCGACATCAGGTCGGCGAGCATCGCGGGGAAATCGGCGGGGGCGACGAGCGCCGGACCGTCGCCCTTGGCCAGCGCCCAGCGGTCGAACAGATCGGACAGCGCACGGCCGGCATGGCCCGTCCACGCCCCGTCGCCCGTCAGCCAGCCGAGCGCGTCCTGCAACGCGCCGAGCAGCACCGACGGCGGCGCGGGAACCCCCGCGGTAAAAGGCGCGAGCGCGGCGCCCAGTCCTGCGGCGACATCGGCGCACCAATCGCCAATCCCCGTCGCCGCGCCATGTCCGCGCCGATCGCCGTCGGCCGCAATCTCGCTGATACGCGCCGCAACCCCCGACCAGCCCGGCACCAACCCCGGCCCGCGCAGCACCAGATCTAGCCGCCGCACCTGGTCGAGCCAACCCAGCCGTCCCTCGCCCGCTCGCACCAGCGGATGCCCGAGCAGCGCGACCAGCCGCACCGGATCGAACGCCGCGGCAAATTCGGCGAGCAGCAGCAACAGCGCGCCCGGCGGCGTCTGCCCCAGCGGCTGCCCGGCGCTGTCGTCGACCGCGATGTCCCAGCGCGCGAGCGCCGCGGCCACACGTTCGGCGAGCAGGCGGTCGGGGGTCACCAGCGCGGCGGTGCGCCCAGGTTCTTCCAGCGTGCGCCGCATCATCAGCGCGATGCCCTGCGCCTCCTGTCCGTCGTCGGCGAAGGTCGCGGCGCTGACCCCGCTCAGGCCCGGCGCGACATCGGCCGCAGCCTGCCAGCGCGCGGTGTAGGCGGCGGGGGCGAACAGCAGAGACAGGAACGGCGCGCGCGCCTCCGGGCCGTCGGACGACGAAGCGGCGGCCCATGCGCCAACCTCGTCGCGCGCGATCCCCATCCGCCCGAGCAGCAGTTTCAGATGATATTGCGGATGCGTTTCGAGCGGACGCTCGCCCGGCTTTTCCGGATCAGGCTTGACCGGCCCCAAGGCGTCCCATTCTTCCGCGGCCATGCCGAGGGCGAGCCCCGGCAGCACCACCATCCCCTGCGGCAGGTCCGCCACGGTGCGCAGCAGCCGCGCGATCGCAGGCGCCGCGGTGGTCACCCCCGCCGCGACAACGAAGCGTCCCGGCGGTGCGGTGCGCCATCCTGCGCTGACCCGCGCGAGCAGGCGGTTGCGGCGGTCGGCGCGGTCGATATGCCCCGTCGCCGCCAGCATTGCGGGCCAATGGTCGATCAGCAGCTGCAGCCGCTGCCACGACGCCTGCCAATGACCGGCGAGGTCGCCCAGCGCGGCTTCGATGTCGCCGAGCCGCGCCGGGGCGACCTCCTCATAATGGAGCTGGTCGATCACCCGCCCCAGCCCTTCGGCAAGTTGGAACGCGGCGGCGCCGGTGATCGCTTCTTCACCCACCGGATTGTGTCGCTCGATCAGCGATGCGAGCATCAGCCGCCGCCGCAGCGCGTCGATCGCGGGCGGGAGCGGCGCCGCATCGTCGATCGCATCGAGCGCGAGCGCAACGCTTTCATCGAGGTCGGCATCGCCGATGACCGCGAGCCGCGGCATCAACAGCCCCGTGCCGCTGGCGCGCACGAAGGCCGCCTGCACCGCGCTGCGCGCGCGGTTGCTGGACAGCAGGATCAGCCCCTTGGCCAGCCCCAACGCACCGTCGGCAAACCGGTCGATCAGGCCGGCGACGAGCGCGTCGGCGAACGCCCGCTGGACGGGGATGGAAAAGACGGTCGGTTTTGCGTCAGCCATCGGGTTCACACTTCGTCATTGCGAGCGCGGCTCGCAATGACGCGATAGATGGTCAAATCTCACCCAGCGCCGCTTCGGTCGGCGCGATGCTCTCGGGCGAGCCGACGTCGAACCATTGGCCCAAATGCGACACACCGAACAGCCGCCCCGCCGCAATCGCCCGGTCCCAGAGGATGTTGGTGGAGAACGGCCCCGCGGGCGCATCGGCGAGCAGTCGCGGCGAGATCAGCTGGACCCCGGTAAACACGAAGGGCGCGATGCGGCCGGGCTTGCGGCGCGACAACAGCCCCGACGGCTCCATATGGAAATCGCCCTTGCCGCCGTGCCCCGTCGCGCTGGCCAGGCGGATCAGCAGCAGCAGCGCGTCCATTCGCGCCCCGTCCCAATGGCGCGCCAGATGCCGGATGCTGTCGTGCGGCCCGTCGGTCCAGATATTGTCGCTGTTGGCGATCAGGACCGGGTCGCCGCGAAGCTGCGGCAACGCCTTGACCATCCCGCCTCCGGTCTCGAGCAGCAGGTCGCGCTCGTCCGAAATCGCGATCGTGAAATTGCGCTTTTGTGCCGCAAGATGCGCCTCGAGCGCGTCGGCCAGATAATGGACGTTGACGACGACATGCCCGATCCCGGCGGCTTCGATACGGTCGAGGCTATGGTCGATCAACGCCTTGCCCGCGACGCGAACCAGCGGCTTCGGCCGGGTCGCCGTCAGCGGACGCATCCGCTTGCCCAGCCCCGCCGCCAACACCATCGCGCTTTCGATCTTCGTGTCCATCACCACGCCGCCGCGCGCTTGTCGGCGGGGATATTTTCGTCGAACCAGGCGCGCACCGGCGCCAGTCCCGGATGCGCGAGGTCGCGTTCGAGCAGCCCCCACATGCGCGGCTGGAACTGGCGGTAATAGGGCTTGTCGTCGCGTTTCCACAGGCGCACGAATACCCCCAATATGCGCGTGTTGCGCTGCGCCGCGAGCGCCCAATAGGCGCTTTCGATATCCTGCCCGGTCGCGCTCTGGTAGCGCGCGAGCATCGCCGCCTCGACCGCGGGGGTCACGTCGCGCCGCGCATCCTCAAGCACCGAGGCGAGGTCGTAGGCGGGGTGGCCGACCAGCGCGTCCTGGAAGTCGAGCAGGCCGTAATGGGCTATCCCCTCCTTGCCCTCGACCAGCATGATGTTTTCAGCGTGATAGTCGCGCAGCACCGTGACGCGCGGGAGCCCGTCGTGCTCCACCGGGGTCAGCGCCGCTTCCCATGCGCCGCGAAAGGCGTCGCGATCGACCTCGATCCCCAGCGTCGGGCAATACCAGTCGCTGAACAGCATCACCTCGTCCAGCCACTGCGCCAGGCTCTGCGCCGTCAGCCCCGGCATCGGCGGCTGCGTGTGGAGATGAACGAGCAGGTCGGTGACGCCGGTATACAGATCGAGCTCGGCCTGCGGCACCGCATCGACCGTTTCGCGCAGCCGGACATCGCCGAAATCCTCGATCAACAACATGCCTTGCGCCAGGTCGCGCGCCAGGATCGTCGGCGCTGTCAGCCCCTGTTCGCACAGATATTCGGCCACCGCGACGAACGGCCGGGGATCCTCGTGCGGCGGCGGCGCGTCCATCAGCACCGCCTGCCGGTCGCCATCGACGACGCGGAAATAGCGCCGGAACGACGCGTCGCCGGCCAGCGGCAGAATTCGGGCATCGCCCCAGCCATGCGCGGCGAGGAACGCCGGGGCATGGGCGGGCGGAATCATCAAAGAGACCATCGGGTTTCCCAAGCGGGCGGCACCGACGCTGTCAAGACGCGCGCGTCGCCGTCGCCCGAAATCGTTAGCATCAGCATGTCGGGCCAGCCCTGCGATCCCAGCCGGTCGGGCCATTCGATCAACAGCGCGCCGTCGCGGCGATAATCGTCGAGCCCGAGCTCGGTGAGTTCGTCTTCGGCTTCGATGCGGTAAAGATCGACATGCGCGACCGGCAGGTCGACCTCGGGCGGCGCATAGGGCTGGACGATCGCAAAGGTCGGGCTCGGCGCCTCGCCCGCCAGTCCCCGCGCCTTCAGCATCGCGCGCGCCAGCGTCGTCTTGCCCGCGCCCAAGTCGCCCGACAGCGCGACGACATCGCCGGGCCGCAGCGCCTCGCCGATCGCCGCCCCGATGCGGTCGGCTTCGTCGAAGGTGTAGTGGCAAGTAAAGATCGTCATCCGCCGCGCGGCAGGCTGATCCGCACCAGCGTCCCCTGTCCCTTTTCACTCACCACCTCCATCGTGCCGCCGTGCGCGGCGACGAGCTGGCGGGCGAGCGCGAGGCCGATGCCGCCCGATGCGGTGCCGGCCTGCTGGCCCTTGGTCACCGCGGCGACCGCGTCGGGCATTCCCGGACCATTGTCGGATACAATGATGTCGATTCCCCGCGTGTCGCCCGCGGCGTGGAGCAGGACGCGCCCGCCGCTCTTGCGCGCCGGGGCGGTGTAGCGCACCCCATTGTCGAGCAGCCCCGCGACCAGCCGCGACAGCCGCGGCGCGTCGCCTGCGATGCTGCCCAGATCGGGGGCGATATTGCCGACCAGCTCGACCTTTTCCGCCGCGGCAAAGACGCGCGCGTCGGCGAGCGCCCCGTCGAGTAGCGCCCGGATATCGACCGGCGCGCGCTCGACCGCCAGCGTCCCCGCCTCGCCCTGCGCGAGGTCGAGCACATTGTCGATCTGGCGCCCCAGCACCGCGACCGAATCCATGATCGCATCGATATAGGCCTGCTGCTGGTCGGCGAGCTTGCCGGCGTAGCCCGCCTGCAACATCTCACCGAACCCGCCGATCGACGTCAGCGGCGTGCGCAATTCGTAACTCATCCGCGACAGGAAGGCGGTCTTGACCTTATCGGCGGCCTCCAGCGCTTCGTTGCGTTCCCTGAGCGCGCTTTCCATCCGCCGACTGTCGCTCACGTCGAGCATGATCAGCAGCGCATTGCCGTCGGGGAGCGGGATCGAGGCGAAGTCGAAATGACGCCCGTCGGCAAAGCGGATCTCGCCGACGCGCTGGGTGCGTTCGAGCGTCGCGGCGCGGATCACCTCCTGCACGATGCTGATCTGGTTCGGTTTCGCGAGGCGGTCGGCCAGCCCGCCCATCAGCGCGTCGACGCGCGGGTGCGCGGCCAGCGCCCCCTCATCCACCCCCCACAGGCGGCGGAAGCGCTGGTTCCACAAATGCAGCCGCCCGTCGGGCGCGAACACCGCGATCGCTTCGAACAGATTGTCGAAGGTGGCGGTGCGGACGCGCAGCAGCGTGTCGCGCGCGCCCGCCAGCTGCACCTGCTCGGTGCGGTCTTCGGCGATCAGCAACAGCCCGCCGTCGGGAGTCGGCTGAGCAACGACGCGCAAATGGGTGCCGTCGCGGAGCAGCCAGTCCTCTTCGCTCGCCCCGGCTTGCGCGAACCAGTCGACATGCGCCTGGCGCCATTCGGGATAGTCGCGCACTTCGGGCGTCCGTCCGCCCTCGCGCCACGCGTCGAGCAGCCGCGCAAAGGGCCGCGCCTCGTCGATATCGTCGGCGGCGAGCGCGAACAGGCGGCGGAAGGGCTGGTTCGCGAAAACGAGCGCCTGATCGGGGCCGAACTGGGCGACCGCCGCCGACATCCGGTCGAGCAGTTCGCGCTGCGTGTCGGCAAAGCGCCGGTGCGCGCCGCGCTCGCTTTCAAGCTCCTGAATGTCGATCGCATAGCCGGCAATGCCGATCGTCCGCCCGCCCTCGGGCGCGAGCGGCACGTCGACGACGCGCATGATCCGCCGTTCGCCCTCGATCGTCACCGGCACGGTGCGCAGCTGCGCGCTGCCTTCGGCGCGGGCGCGGTCGGCCGCCTCGGCGGCGCTGACCCCGGCGACGGTCTCGCACAGTTCGATGCCGCCGTCGATCACCGCCACCGCGCTTTTCGCCTCGACCGCGCGGACATAGGCGCGGTTGACCAGCGCGAGGCGAAGGTCGGTGTCGCGGAACCACATCGGGAATGGGGCCGCCTCGATCAGCCCCGACAGCGCTTCGAACGCCGCCATCGCCTCGTCGCGTTCGCCGCGCGCCTGCGCCAGCGCCTGCTGGCCGTCGGTCGCATCGCTCAGCCACAGCAGCACGCTGCCGGGCCCGCCGACCGCCGCGGGCGCGGCGGCGCCGTGGATCACGATGGTGCGGATGCCGCCCTGCGGCTTCAGGCTGAGGGTGAAGGGTTTGGCACCGCGCTGCGCGCCGAGGATCGCCTGGCGCAGCGCCTCGTGACCCGCGGCGTCGAACCCGGCGTCGATACCGCGCAGTTCGTCGAAATCGCGCGGCTCGCGGTCGAGTCCCAGCCAGCGGCCCAGCCGCTCGCTCGCCTCGACGCGCCAGTCGCCGCGGACGATGACGGGAAGATAGGGCGACGCCTCGACCAGGCTGGCGAGGCGTTCGGTCTGTCCGGCGACGAAGGCCGCGCGGCGTTGCATCGCGATGCCGCGCCCCGCCGCCCACAAGCCGGCGAGCAGCCAGAGCGCCGCGAACAGCCCGAGCGCGAACAGCAGGGTCGGGGACAGCGTGCCGCTCATCCCCCCTTATGCTCTCGCCTGTCTGGTGCGCGCGCCGCGATCATGACCGTCTGCCCTAAAGACGATGGAGTCATGTTTCAATCGCATGTCATGGCGAAACGGCGCGCTCCACCTTCCGATGGGCGCGCCGTCCACAGTTTTCGTCTCATCGCATCGTCATTGCGAGCGGAGCGAAGCAATCCAGGGCGGTTACCGCCCACTCTGGATTGCCGCGTCGCCGTCGGCTCCTCGCGATGACGAGGATAGACCGAACGGCGGCCCGCCGCTTCGACATCAATAGCGATAATGATCGGGCTTGAACGGACCTTCGACCGGCACGCCGATATAATCGGCCTGCTTCTGGCTAAGCTGGCTGAGCTTCACGCCGAGCTTGTCGAGGTGCAGCGCCGCGACCTTTTCGTCGAGATGCTTGGGCAGGACATAGACGTCGTTGCCGTACTGCTCGGCGCGGGTCCACAGTTCGATCTGCGCCAGCGTCTGGTTGGTGAAGCTGGCCGACATCACGAAGCTCGGGTGCCCCGTCGCATTGCCGAGATTGACCAGGCGGCCCTTCGACAGGATGATGATCTGCTTGCCGTCGGGGAATTCGACCAGGTCGACCTGCGGCTTCACTTCGGTCCACTTGTAATTGGCCAGCGCCGCGATCTGGATTTCGCTGTCGAAGTGGCCGATGTTGCAGACGATCGCCATATTCTTCATCGCCGCCATATGTTCGGCGGTGATCACGTCGGCGTTGCCGGTCGCGGTGACGAAGATGTCCGAACGCTTGACGGCTTCGTCCATCGTCACGACCTCAAAACCCTCCATCGCCGCCTGCAACGCGCAGATCGGGTCGATTTCGGTCACCAGCACGCGCGCGCCGCCGTTGCGGAGCGACTGGGCCGAGCCCTTGCCGACGTCGCCGAAGCCGGCAACCGTGGCGACCTTGCCCGCCAGCATCACGTCGGTGCCGCGGCGGATCGCGTCGACCAGCGACTCTTTACAGCCATAGAGGTTGTCGAACTTCGACTTGGTGACGCTGTCGTTGACGTTGATCGCGGGGAAGGGCAGCTCGCCCTTCTTGGCGATGTGGTACAGGCGGTGGACGCCGGTCGTCGTTTCTTCGGACACGCCCTTGATCGCCTTGATCGTCTTGGTCAGGTAACCGGGGTTCGTCGCGACAAACGCCTTCAGCGCGCGCTGCATCTCGATCTCTTCTTCATTCTCTGGCGCCGGCATCGTCTCACCGGCTTCGAGCTTCGCGCCCCACAGCGCGAACATCGTGGCGTCGCCGCCGTCGTCGAGGATCAGGTTGCAGGTCGTGCCGTCTTCGACACCCCAGTCGAAAATGCGGCCGACATAGTCCCAATAATCGGCGAGGCTTTCGCCCTTGATCGCGAACACCGGCACGCCGGTCGCGGCAATCGCGGCGGCGGCATGGTCCTGGGTCGAGAAAATGTTGCAGGTGGCCCAGCGCACCTCGGCTCCGAGCGCAGTCAGCGTCTCGATCAGCACCGCGGTCTGGATCGTCATGTGCAGCGAGCCGACGATCTTGGCACCCTTCAGCGGCTGCGCCGCGCCGAATTCGGTGCGCAGCGCCATCAGGCCCGGCATTTCGGTTTCGGCGATGTTGATTTCCTTGCGGCCGAAGTCGGCAAGGCTGATGTC
This sequence comes from Sphingopyxis sp., assembly GCF_050916055.1. Lineage (GTDB taxonomy): Bacteria > Pseudomonadota > Alphaproteobacteria > Sphingomonadales > Sphingomonadaceae > Sphingopyxis. Next base: position 150,625 of record NZ_CP051527.1, on the reverse strand, counting down.
GGCAACGACATAATCACGGGTGTCGGCGGCGAGAGTGGCCACGGCTAAATCTCCTGTAGGCGATGTTCGGCCGCAGGCGAGCGGCCACGAAAAGTCGGGTAATTATGTTGCGCGCCCTAGCCCAAAGCGCCCTCAGGATCAAATATAAACTTTTCTTTATATCGCTCCCGCGGCTCGCTCCGCCGACGATCGTGGGCATGCGAATCGCCGGCACAAAATGCGCCCCAGCGGAAATTTATTTTTGGCGGGCACAATTGTGACAATCGCGACCACCAGAATGTGACAGCGAGTCGGCAAAGCCAAGATTCTGATAATCCTGACTTAATAATGCGCTATGCGGTTAGCATAATTCTCCATTGTGACACCAGTGTTACAAACCGGCGAAAACATTGACTTTTCTCTCGATGCACGAGAAAATCGGCCAAAGTTTTCGGGGAGATAGAGAGATGAAGAAAATTCTGCTGCCGCTTGTGGCCATCGCCTTCGCGACGCCCGCCGCGGCACAATCAATCGTCGTCGTTACGGCGCCGCAGGTGGAATCGGACGCGCTCCCCGTGGCCTATTCGGAGTTGCAGGCCGGAGCCAACGCCGCCGCGGTCGAAACCCTCACCGGCGATTGGGAAGGCGACATCCGCGATCCCTCGCGGCTGATCAACCTCGGCACCGCCTATGCCCGCCTCGGCCGCACCGGCGACGCGAAAACCGCCTATGGCGCCGCGCTCGACAGCCCGATCCGCTACGATGTCGAACTCGCCGACGGCCGTTATGTCGATTCGCGCTGGGCCGCGCGCACCGCGCTCGCCAACCTCGATCAGGGCCGCGCGCTGCTCGCTCTGGCGCGCTAACTGCCCCTAAGCTTCGCCCCCTTCGGTGGTCAGGAGCCGAGCGTCCACCCCGGCTTCGGCAAACGCCGCCTGCCAGCGCCTGGCGGGCGGCGTTTCGAACAACAGGGCATCGCTGCCCGGGGTCAGGTGCCAGCCGTGGCGGACCATTTCGTCCTCGAGCTGCCCCGGCGACCAGCCCGCATAGCCCAGCGCGACCAGCCAGCGCGACGGCCCGCGCCCTTCGCCGATGGCGCGCAAAATATCGTGCGAGCTCGATATCATCCAGCGATCGCCGACCTGCACCGCCTCCTGACCGCCCCAGTCGAGGCTGTGCAGCACGAAACCGCGCGACGGCTCGACCGGGCCGCCGAGGAAAACGGGCTGATCGAGCGGCTCGGCGTGCGGAATCTCAAGCTGGTCGAGCACCGCGCCGACGGTCATGCCGCCGATCGGCTCGGCGATGCCGATCCCCATCGCGCCATCGTCGTCGTGGCTGATCATCGCAATCACCGCCTGTTCGAAGCGGGGATCGCCGATCCCCGGCAGTGCGAGCAGCAGCTGGCCGGTGAACCAGGTCGGCATCGTTTCCATGCCCGCATCATGCCCCGGCGGGCGGGAGCGGTCCAGCCCGTTCGCTCGACCAAGCAAAAGGGCGCGACCACCCGGCCGCGCCCTTTTTTGGATCCCCACGCAGGGGAAGGTAGGCGATTCAGCGCGAAGCGAGGCGCAGCGGGCTCGCGCCGGCGGCCCATTTGATCGTTTCGCTGCCGCCCATCTGGCGCACGAAACACACCTGTCCCTGCGCCTTGAGCTGCCGGCACAGGCTTTGCGCATCGTCGCGGCTGGCGAGGCCGTTCACCGTCAAGCGGTGGAAGGCGCGGCCCTTCACCGTCGCGGCGTGGCTCGAAGCCGGGAAACCCGCCAGCATGCCGTTGCGTTTTTTCAGCAGCGACCATTTTTCCTTGGCGATGCCCAGGCTGTCATATGCGCCGAGCTGGACCGCCCAGCCCGAAGGTTTCTTGGAATTGAACGCCATCGCGCGCGGCACGATGTTCGTCGCGATCTCGATCGCCTGCTGCTGCAACGGGCGCAGCCGCTCACCGCCGGTGGCGGGCGCGCTGCGATAGGGCTGCGCGTCGGCAAGGATCGTTTCCGCGGCGGCGGGCGCCGGCGAGGGCAACTCGGTGACCGGGACGACGCCGTTGGCATCACGCTGCGGCATCGGCAGTTCGACGGTGCGAATGGCGCTGTCGGTGGTGTCGGCGCTGGCGAGCATCACCGGCGGCGGGGCATAGGTCGCGACCGGCGCCGGATCGGCGCTGGCGAGGTCGACCGGCGCCGGCTGCGCGGCGGCCATCTGGGTGTCCGGGTAATTGGCGAGCGCAAGGCGCACCGGCATGCCGGCGTCGGCCTGCGCCGCGGTGCCGAGCAGGCTGGCGACGCGCAGCTGGCCGTCGGGCTGTTCGGCGAGTTTCGCCCATTCGGTCATCCGCGCGTCGAGCTTGGCGATCGACAGGTCCTGCGCCGCGAGGATGCGCGCCTGCGCCCAGCGCCCCGACAGGGCAAAGGCGAGCGCGAGGTTCTGGCGCGTCCGGGCGTCGGCGCCCGGCGCCCGCGCCGCTTCGCTGAGGACATAGATCGCCGCTTGGGTATCGCCGGCGAGCGCCAGAGCGAGCCCGGCGTCCGAGGCCGGCACCGTGTCCTGATGCTGCGAGAGCAGCGCGATCGCGTCGGCATTCTTGCCCTGCGCGATATGCGCGAGGGTCAGCGCGATGATCGTGTTGCTGTCGCTCGCGCCGAGTTCGATGGCTTCGCCGAGCGCGGCAGCTGCCGAGGAAAAGCGCCCGTCGTTGAGATAGGCCTGGCCGAGCAGCGTGCGATAGGCACCATCGCGCGGGCTGCCGGCGACCGCGGCTTCGGCCAGCGTCACCGCCTTGTCTGCCTTGCCAGCTTCGAGCGCGACGCGTGCCTTGTCGGCCGCTTTCGCAGCGACACCGGGCTTGGCGCCCGCGCTCGACGGCGCGGCGGCGCTCTGGCCCAATCCGGTGCATCCGGCGGTGGAAATCCCGAGGACGAAGCCCGATACGGCCAGTTTCATCAACAGCTTGCGGTTCATGGTCAGTCCCCTTTGTTCACGTCCGGCTGCATCGTCCGGCGCGCGGGCCGGGCCGCCGGCAGGCGGCTCGCCATCGCGTCGATTTCGGGCAGCGACGACAGATATTCGTCGAGCAGGTCGGTCAGGATGAGCTGTGACGACCGGTTGGTGACCGCGCTGGCAAGACGCAGCCGCAGATGGCGTTCGGCGTCGAGGCGCAGCGTGAACGCCGCCTTCTCGCGCGCCCGCAGCGCGCGCGGGGCCTGCGGCGTCCGTGCCTTCGGGGCGGGACGCTGCTCGACCTTGCGGGCAACGGCGGCCAGACGGTCGGTCAACGATTCCTGCTGGCGGACGATTTCGGGCACCTCGGGCGCCGCGGCTTCGAACGGTTCGGCGTCATAGGGTCCGACCGGTTCGGCTTCGGCGGCAAAGCCGTCTGCGATGTCATGGCCGGCGCTGTCGTCGACGGCATGTTCGGCCTCGACATTGTGCGCCGGGACCGATCCGGTCAGCAGCGGCTTCAGGTCGAGCATGCTCGCCGGTTCGGAGGACTGTTCGGGATCGACATCATAGCCCATGTCGTTCCAGCCGAGGTCGTCGTAACCGACTCCGGCCAGCGGCGCCGGGCCGCTGCCCAGCGGCTGGCGGCGCATGGCGGGGCGCGCGGCGCCCTTGCGTGCGAGAAGTCCGGCGCTCAGCGATGCGAGGGGTTTGGGTTCGCCCATGTCTCCGGCTCCCCCTTACTGGCCCGCGATGCGGCGGCCGAAGCCACCACCCATCGGACGGACGGCGCCGTAATTGCCCTGCGTCGGCATCGGAGCGGCAAAGACGGTGCGGCGAAAATTCTTTTCCAGCCGGTCGTTCATATAGGACCACAGCTGGCGGATTTCGTCGGCCGAGCGGCCATTCGGATCGACCTCCATCACGGTGCGGCCGTCGATCATCGACGCGGCATAATCGACGCGGTGATGCAGCGTGACCGGCGCGACGGTGCCGTGCTGCGACAGCGCGACCGCGGCTTCGCTGGTGATCTTCGCTTTCGGCGTCGCGGCGTTGACGACGAACACCAGCGGCTTGCCGGCGCGTTCGCACAGGTCGACGGTGGCGCCGACGGCGCGCAGATCGTGCGGGCTGGGCCGGGTCGGAACGACGATCAGCTCGGCGACCGAAATGACGCTTTGGATCGCCATGGTGATCGCCGGCGGCGTATCGATGACGGCGAGTTTGAAGCCCTGCTGACGCAGCACCTCAAGGTCCGACGCCAGCCGCGCGACCGTGGTCTGGGCAAAGGCCGGAAGATCGGTTTCGCGTTCGTTCCACCAGTCGGCGAGCGAACCCTGCGGATCGATGTCGATAAGGACGACCGGACCCGCGCCGGCAAGTTGGGCTTGCACCGCGAGGTGCCCCGACAATGTCGTTTTGCCCGACCCGCCCTTTTGTGAAGCCAATGCCAGAACGCGCACAGCTGTCCCCCTGATAAATCCTCGAATTGAGCGGGGAATGCCATGCGGGGCGCTAAAATTGAGTTAACGATGTCAAAAAGAAGGTGAACGACCCCTTCGCACCCATGGTAAACAGCACGTTAGGAACCTTCTGTCCCATCGCGGGTCAGGATTCGTGATCCCCGCACCCGTCGCTAACGCCGTGTTAGCCATTTGCGGTGTAGGTCCGCTGCGGGGACTGCTGACCGCCCGTCCGGCGGCGCACGTCATTGGAGATTTTTGATGCGCATTTTCCGCACCGCCTTGCCGCTGGCGCTCCCGGCCCTGTCGGCGCTGCTGCTCGCGGCGCCCGCCGCCGCCGCGCCCGCAAAACCCGTCTCGGCCGCCGCAGCGGCCAACGTCAAGGACGGCGTCGATGCGTGGGAGAAGGGCAATTACCAGCAGGCCGTCGCGGTCTGGCGCCCGCTCGCGCTCGCCGGCGACCCCGATGCGCAGTTCAACCTCGGCCAGGCGTACAAGCTCGGCCGCGGCGTGCCCACCGACCCTGCGCAGGCCGAAGGCTGGTACCGCCGCGCCGCGAAGCAGGGCCATCTTCAGGCCGAAGACAATCTGGGGCTTATCCTGTTCACCGCCAACCGCCGCGACGAAGCAATGCCGCACATCATCCGGTCGGCCGCCCGCGGCGAACCGCGCGCGCAATATGTGCTGGGCACCGCGCATTTCAACGGCGATCTCGCGGCCGAAGACTGGCCGCGCGCCTATGCGCTGACCAAGCGCGCCAGCGACGCGGGACTTGGTATCGCCTCGGCACGGCTCGCCCAGCTCGACAATCTCATCCCGCTCGAACAGCGGCAGCGCGGGCTCGCGATGCTCCCCGAAATCGAAAAAGACGAACAGCGCGCACGCCTGGCCGCGGTCAACGCCGCCGCTCCGCCGCCGGCGAAACCCGCGCCGTCGCCGGTGCGCACCGCCAGCCTGCCGGTGTCGCAGCCCGGCGCCAGCTACAGTCCGCCGCCGGTGATCGCGCCGACGCCCAAGCCTGCCGTCGCGCCGGTGCCTGCACCGACCCCGGCACCTGTTCCGACCCCAGCGCCGACGCCCGCACCGCTGTCATCGCCCGTCGCCGAAAGCGCCGCTGCGGCCGCCGCACAAGCGACCGCCGCCGCCGCGGCTGCGACCGCTGCCGCCCGGCCACCCGTCGGCCCGTCCGTAACACCCGGCACCAGCTATGCACCGCCGCCCGAAAGCGGCGCGCTGCCGCAGGCCGCACCGCCGACGCCCGCACCTGCACCTGAAACTGCGCCCGTACCCACACCGGCTCCCGCGCCTACTCCAGTCGAGACCGCCTCGATGGCGCCGCCGCCTGCCGCGCCCGCCGCCGCTCCGGTCGCTGCACCCGTTGCCGTCGCCGCCGACAGCTGGCGCGCCCAACTCGGCGCCTTTGCGGTCGATGGCAATGCCCGCAAGCTGTGGGGGACGCTTGAACGCAAATATCCCGCGCTCGCCGCGAACCAGCCCTATCTGGTCAAGAGCGCGAAACTCACGCGCCTTCAGGCCGGCAATTTTGCGACCCGCGCCGACGCCGAAACATTCTGCGCCAAGGTCCGCTCGGCCAGCCAGCCGTGCGTGGTGATGCGCAGCAAATAGCCGCGCGCGTCAGCGAAAGAAGCAGTTCGTCCCGGCAAACAGCGCGTCGATCTTCGCCGCGTCGCCGGGCGCCGCGAACATGCCACCGATCGCATTGTCGCCGCCGCCGATGCTGAACTCCTCGCCCAGCGTGCTGTCCTCGACCGCCGCCAGCGTCACCGATTCGGCCGCCTTGGCGCGCGTCGTGCCGATCGCGATGCCGCTCATCGTCGAATAGGCGTCGGCGCCTGGCTCGTTGCCGAGGAACCAGCCGACGAATTTGTCGTCCTGGAAATTGAGCGTCATCGCATCATAGCGGGTGAATTCCATCGCGCCGGCGCCACATTCGGCGTTGGTGCTGCGGTCGTCGGCTTTGCCCGCGACATTCGCGAGCGCCGTTTCGGCCTGCGCACGCGGCACACCGAAAGCGAGCAGACTGGCCTTGCCGCTGGTCTTGTCGACAAAGCGCAGCCCCTCCCCGTCGAGGCTGACCGCGGTGGTCGCGGCCGCCGGGCCGTCGGCCTTCGCCGCGGGCATCGGCGCGGCCTTCGGCAGGCTGTCGTCGCCCGGCGCCGCCGGTTCCGCGGCGGGTTTGCACGCGGCGAGCAAGCCGAGCACCGCGAGGGTCGTGAATCTGCGCATCGCCTATCTCCTGCCGTTGAACGCGGTGACCATTATCGCACCGAGTGCCGCGAGCGCCATATCCTTTTGCGCGTCCCAGATGTCGCCCTGCTGGCCATTATAACGGTCGGCGGTCGCGCCCGCGGCGACGATGGTGAGCAGCCATTCGAAGATTTCATAGAGCGCCGACAGCGCGAGCACCCATGCCAGCGCGGCCAGCGCCGCGCCGCGCCGCCCCTGCCCGCCCCAGCGCCGCGCGATCTCGGCCACCGGGATCACCGACAGCGCGCCGAAGGCGAAATGGACGAGCCGGTCATAATGGTTGCGGTTCCAGCCGAACGCCTCCGACAGCGTCGCGCCGGTCAGCGCCTGGGCCCAGTCGTCATAGGGGACGTTGCTGTAGGCGTAACGGCCGCCGAGCGTATGGAGCGCGAGGAACAGGACGATGCACGCCAGCGCCGGGGTCGACAGCGGCCAGCGCCGCAGCAGCGCGGGCGCGGCGACCAGCAGCAGCATCGTCGGAATATGCTGGAGCAACGCGACCTCGGGATAGGGCTGCTCGATCTGGGCGAGGAGCAGCAGGATGAGCAGCGCGCCGAGCAGGCGGCGCTGCGCGGGCGGCGCGCGCTCGATCATCTTTCTTCTTCCGTTCGCATCGAGCGAAGTCGAGATGCCCATCGTGAGCGCGCGTCTTCGGGGTGTCTCGACGTCGCTCGACACAAACGGACTCGGGTTAGCGAAATCCTCATCACCAGCGCAGCGACATGCAGCTGAGCCCGGCGTCGATGCGCGCGATCTCGTCGGTCGCCAGCGCGCGAAAGCGGACGCCGCGCGCCGCCAGCATCGCCTGCGTCGCCAGCCACCGGGCGCCGACAAGCACGGTATCGCGCACCCGCAGGATATTCGCCGCGCCCTCTTCGCCGAGTGGGGTGAGCACGACCTCGAGCCGCGCAAATTCGGGGCAGTCGCGCATCGCGGGCACCGCGAGGATCGTGCGTTTGTCGATCAGCCCGCAGCCGGTCTTGAAGTGAAGAACGCCGGGCGGGGTCCGCGCGATTTCGGCGCGGTATCCGAGCTGCGCCAGCAGCGCCGCCAGTTCGGTCGCCCCGGCGCGATCGGTGCGGTCAGACAGGCCGATGATCACCCGGTCGGCAAGGCGCAGCACATCGCCGCCGTCGGCATGGCCGGGGCCGGTCATGTCGAGCAGCCGCGGATGATGCGCGGCGAGCGCGGCGCGGATATGCCGGGTCTCGTCGGCGCGGCTCGGCGCGCCGGGGCGGAGCAGGATCGCACCTTCGGGAAAGGTCAGCGCGACATCCTCGGTGAACAGCGCGTCGGGAAAGTCGGCGAGCGGCGGCAGGACGTCGACGGTCAGGCCGAGGTCGCGAAGCGTCGCGACATAGGCGTCATGCTCGGCAACAAGCCCGGCGAAATCGGGGTCGGGGCCGCCATCGGCGCGGATGCCGTGGACCGCCGATGGGGCCGGGGTGCGGCAGAGGGCGTGGGTGAAGTTGTAGGGGGTGATCATGCCAGCGGCATAGCTTGAATACCGCGGCATCGCCAACGCGATCCTCCCTGTCGCGAAGCGATGGGGAGGTGGCAGCGCGAAGCGCTGACGGAGGGGCAATGGCGCCGACGTCGCGGCCCCTCCACCCACGCTTCCCGGCGGTCCCCCTCCCCATGGCGTAGCCACAGGGAGGATTGAAACCTCAGCCCTTCTTCAAATGCCGCCGCCCGAGCAGTTCGGCAATCTGCACCGCGTTCAGCGCCGCGCCCTTGCGCAGGTTATCCGAAACGCACCACAGGTTGAGGCCGTTTTCGACCGTCGGATCCTCGCGGACGCGCGACACGAAGGTCGCGAAGTCGCCGACGCATTCGACGGGGGTGATATAGCCGCCGTCCTCGCGCTTGTCGTGGAGGACGACCCCCGGCGCCTCGCGCAGGATGCGCTGGGCATCTTCGGCCGACAGTTCGCGTTCCATCTCGATGTTGATCGCTTCCGAATGACCGACGAACACCGGCACGCGGACGCAGGTCGCGGTGACCTTGATCTTGGGATCGAGTATCTTCTTGGTCTCGACGACCATCTTCCACTCTTCCTTGGTCGACCCATCGTCGAGGAAGCTGTCGATGTGCGGGATGACGTTGAAGGCGATCTGTTTGGTGAACTTCTGGATGTCCTTTTCGTCGCCGACGAAGATCTGGCGCGTCTGGTTCCAAAGCTCGTCCATGCCCGCCTTGCCGGCGCCCGACACCGACTGATAGGTCGAGACGACGACGCGGGTGATCTTCGCGGCATCGTGGAGCGGCTTCAGCGCGACGACCATCTGCGCGGTCGAGCAGTTGGGGTTGGCGATGATGTTGCGCTTTTTATAGCCGTCGATCGCGTCGGGGTTCACCTCGGGCACAATCAGCGGCACGTCGGGGTCCATGCGGTAGAGCGACGAATTGTCGATCACGACGCAGCCCGCCGCGGCCGCCTTCGGCGCGTGGATCTTCGTCGCTTCGCTGCCGATCGCAAAGATCGCCATGTCCCAGCCGGCCCAGTCGAAATTCTCGATATTCTGGCATTTGATGGTGCGGCCGGTGTCACCGATTTCGACGTCGAGTCCCTGGCTGCGCGACGAGGCGACAACCGCCAGTTCCTCGATCGGGAACTCGCGCTCGGCAAGGATGGCGAGCACCTCGCGCCCGACATTGCCCGTGGCTCCGGCGACGACGATACGATAACCCATGATTTTCTATGCCCTTCGGTGTGGTGAAACGAAAAACGACCGGTTCTGCGCTGTGGCGGAACCGGTCGTTTTGGAAAGCTGTTTTCGCTTGGGGTCGGGAAACTTCCCTTAGCCCTCGCTGGCTTCCGTCCGGTAATCGCGGCGCTCCGCAATACGCGCCGATTTGCCGGTGCGGCCGCGAAGATAATAAAGCTTCGCACGACGCACGGCACCCTTGCGGATGACGGTAATGCTGTCGATGTTCGGCGAATAGAGCGGGAACACGCGCTCGACACCCTCGCCGAACGACATTTTGCGCACGGTGAAGTTGGAGCCCATGCCCTTGTTCGAACGCGCGATACACACGCCTTCGAAATTCTGGACGCGGGTGCGTTCGCCTTCGACAACCTTCACGCCGACTTTCAGCGTGTCGCCGGGACGGAAGGTCGGGATGGTCTTGTCGGCCTTGGCAATTTCTTCGGCTTCGATCGTCTGGATGAGGTTCATGCCTCTAGTCCTCTTCTGTTCGCCGCGCGCCAGAGGCAGGTCGGGCCCGAGCATCGATATGACGCTCCCAAAGGTCCGGCCTGCGTAACCGTGTATGATCTTGTGCCTGTTGTTTCCGCCAGGCCGCGATCTTCGCATGATCCCCCGATCGCAGCACTTCGGGGATCGTGCGCCCTTCCCAGCTAGCAGGACGGGTATAGTGCGGATATTCGAGCAAACCGTTTTCGAACGACTCATCGTCACCGCTTGAAGCCGCGCCCATTACGCCGGGAAGCAGCCGAATGCAAGCGTCGAGCAGCAACAGCGCCGCCATCTCGCCGCCCGACAGCACGATATCGCCCATCGACAGCTGCTCGATCGGCCGCGCGTCGAAAATCCGCTCGTCATAGCCCTCGAACCGGCCGCAGAGGATGATCGCGCCGGGGCCGGCCGACAGCGCGCGCACCCTCGCCTGGGTGACCGGCACGCCGCGCGGGGTCATCGCCAAGATCGGCAGGTCCGGATGCGCCGCGGCGGCATGGTCGATCGCGGCGGCGAGGACATCCGCTTTCAGCACCATCCCCGCTCCACCGCCCGCCGGCGTATCGTCGACGGTGCGGTGCTTATCGGTCGCGAAATCGCGGATCTGCACCGGCGTGCACGACCAGGTGCCGCTTTCGAGCGCACGCCCCGCCATGCTGTGCCCCAGCGGACCGGGGAACATGTCGGGGTAGAGGGTGAGCGGGACGGCGGTGAAGCTCATGGCAGCGTCCAATTCTCGACCTTGAGGTCCGGTACGTCGGCGAAGTCGGCTTCGTTGTTGGTAATGATCGTCACGCCGAGACTCAACGCATGGGCGGCAAGCAGACGATCGAAGCGAGCGCGCTTGAAGGGAAGTCGCGCATATGTGCGCGCGGCGGCTTCGTCGAATCCTAGCAGGGGAATGGACGTAATAAAGGCATCGAGGACGATTGAGGGCGGCGGTTTTCCCAACTGCGACCCAAGCGCGATCTCAGCAAAACTGATTACCGAGATTCCGATATCGCCAGGCGAACACTCCGCGATGCGCCGATTTACGGGCGATGCTGCGTCAACCATTGCATAAATCGAGCTGTCGGCATCAATCAGATAGCGGATCACGTCTTTTTGGCCGCCTCTTCAGCAGCCTTCCGCGCTGCAATCGTGCTCGGTCTCTCCTCAAATTCCCGCAACTCAGGGGGTAGCGGCTTGAGCCAAGGCGCCTTGCCGGCAAAGCCGCTGACGTCGATCTTGGCTTTAGGCCGGGCCGCGGGTTCGAACCGGAACTCGCCGCGCTCTTCGCGGACGATCATCTCGGTTCCCTCTTCCAATCCCAGCGCCTTGGGCAGCCGCAGCGCGAGCGAATTGCCCGATTTGAAAACTTTGGCGCGGTATTCTTTGGTCATGGCTGACTCCGTATATACATGATGTATATACATCGCCGGCCCCCGTGTCGACCCGGCGGCTTACATGATCTGGCGGCCGCGTTCGATTGCCGCGCTCCCGCGCCAATTCACCGCCCCTATGGCTGAACCACTCGCAGCCGCAGCGCCTGGATCGACGCCGGCATCGTCGGTGCGAGCAGCAGCGTTCCGTCGATCCGGCCCCGCTCGCAGTCGAGGCGGAAGGCGCTCGACAGCGCGCCGGTCGGTGCCAGCGGTTCGGCCGTCGGGCATTCGCCCACCTCTGCTTTCAGCCGGGCGAATTCGGCGGCCCAGTTTTCGGCCGAGCGGTCCATCAGGAAATTCATCGCCAGCCGCCCCTCGAGCGGGGCGAGGCTGCCCGCCGCATAGGCCGCGCGCGCCGCGGCGAACATCTCGGCCACCGCGGGCGACACCGGAACCTGTCGCGCTTCGAGCAGCCCTGATTTGTGCATCAGGACGGCCGTGTCCCACGCCGGCGCCGCGGGCCCGGCATAGGTGCGATTCGACAGTGCGAACACGCCGACGCCGTGATCGGGCATGAGCATCACATGGCTGCCATATCCCGGGTAGCCGCCGCCATGCGCCAGCGTCAGCCCGAGATCGCAATCCTGCGCAACGCGCCAGCCCATGCCATAGGCGGCGGCCTGCTTGCATGCGGTGGCACCGCTCGCGCCGCTGCGGGTGGCTACCGAGACGAAATTGAGTCCCTGCGCGATCTCGCGCACCGTCGCCCGCTTCACCGGCCCGTCATCGGCCCCGTCGCGCGCCGGCCACGCGGAGAGCAGGAAGGCGACCCACTTCGCATAATCGCCGGCGCTGACCTGCAAACCGCCCATCGCGTTGAACGCGCCGTCGGCCATCTCGGGTTCCAGCGCCCAGCGGGCGTTCTCCCAGCGATAGCCGATGGCGTAATCGGCCTTCGGCGTCTGCGTCACGTCGAAGCCGCTCGCCGTCATGCCGAGCGGGGTCAGGATCGTCTGGCGGACATAGTCGGCATAAGCCATGCCCGACGCATTGGCGACGATCCGGCCGAGCAGCGCATAACCGAAGTTCGAATATTCGTGGCGGCCTTGCGGCACCCGGCTGAACGGCACCCCCGCCGCGATCATCCGGGTGAAGTCCGCCTGCGGCAAGACCTGTTGCCGGTCGCCCCACGGATCGTCGGTCACGAACCCCCCGACATGATGGAGCAGGTCGCGCACCCGGATGCGCGGGCTGTCGGTCGTCGGATAGGTCCAGCCCTTCATTTCGGGCACATATTGCTCGGCCAGGTCGTCGAGGCGGAGCTTGCCCTCATCGCGCAGGTGCAGGATCGCCAGCGCCGTGAACGCCTTGGTCATCGACGCGATGCGAAACCGGCTGTCGGAGGTCACGGGGCGCTTCGTATCGAGGTCCCGCACCCCGATGCCCTTCACATAGGCGAGCTTGCCCTCCCTGACGACGCCATAGACGAGGCCGGGGACATGCGCTTCGGCCTGATAGGCCGCGAACAGCGCATCGATTTCGGGGGCGATCCGGTCGAGCGTCTGCGGCGCGGTGTCCTGCGCGGCGACGGACAGCGGCGCCGCCAGCATGACCGCCAAGGCCAATCCCGATGTCCAGCGCATATCCGTCCCCCCGGCAAAGAACGGCGACGCTAACAGCCGCGGCGCGGGGCGACAACAGCCGCGGGAAGGTCGGGGTGGGCCGAACCCACCCCGGAGCCACTTATATCCCGTCGAGGCCTTTGCTGACCAGGATGTTCACCGCGACGCGGCGGTTCTGCGCCTTGCCTTCGGGGGTCGTATTGTCCGCCGCCGGGTCGGCTGCGGCCATCCCGGTGGGGGTCAGCATCCGATAGGGTTTCCAGCCGCACGCCTGCTGCAGGTGATTGACGACCCCGCCGGCGCGCTTTTCGCTCAGCTCCTGGTTGATTTCCTGGCTGCCGGTCGAATCGGTGTAGCCGACCACGAGCAGCATCGCATTGTCCATGCCCTCGGCGGTGCTGGCCGCGGTGCACAGATCGGCCTTCGCCTGTTCGGACAGCACCGCCTTGCCGGTATCGAAGTTCACACTCGTCGTGCTTTTGACATTATACTGGTCGATGTCGCCGACCCGTCCGCGCAGCGCCTCGGTCGCCGCAGTCTGTTCGGCAAAGCGCTGGTTGGTCCCGTTGTGGATCATCGACGCGGTCTTCAGATCCTTGTTCTTCAATTCGACCTCGCTCGCGACCAGGTCGCCGCCCGCCTGCTTCGTCTCGACCGAGACCGGCAAACCGTTGAGCAGCGCGTCGGCGGCAAGCTTGTTGCGGCTGAGACCCAGGAAGCCGCCGCTCGACTTGATCCGGGTGCTCTCGTTGAGCGCGATGACCGCATTGTTGCCGTCGGCGGTCGTAACCTGGATCCGGTTGCCGTCGCGCGCGGAGATGATGCCTTCGATGTCCGGCCCTTCGGTCATCTCGGCAGGCGCGGGCGCTTCCGATCCATAGACGGTCGCCATCACATCGCCTTCGGCCTCCTGCGCCTGCACGGCGACGCTGGCGGTGGCCAGCCCGGCAAACACCAACAAAAGTCCTCGATTTTTGGAAACGGCACGCATCGTCTTACTCCTTCAACCAGACAAGCCGCCCCCGCGGGTTGATCCGGCCTTTCCGGCACATGATGACGCGCGGCAAGACGGGGCGGGCCATTGCGCGGGTAATTCGGGCGGATTGTGCGGCGAGCCGATGCAAAACGGGCGCGGCGACGGCGTCTATTCGACGAAAGCCGCGTCGATGGTCATGCCGTCGTCGGACCATTGCGGGACCGCGCGGGCGGTCATCGGCACCATGAAGCGCTGCGGCTTCTTGCCGGGTTCGGCCGGTTTTTCGATTTCGATGATGTCGCCGGCGCCGAAATTGTCGACCGCGACGACATGGCCGATCGCCCGGCCATCGCTCGCGCGGCACGGCAGGCCGATCAGGTCGTGGTGATAATATTCGCCCGCGCCAAGCGGCGGCAGCGCCGAGCGCGGAACGGTGAGCAGCGTGCCGCGCAGCGCCTCGGCGGCGCTGCGGTCGGCGATTTCGGCAAAGGTCGCGACCGCGCCCTGATTCGCGGGGCGCACCGACTTCAGGGTCAGCATGCGGCCGGCGGCGTCGAATGTGGAAAAGGCGCGGAGAGCCTCCGCGCCTTCGCCGAACAATTTGAGGCGCACTTCGCCCCGCACCCCATGCGCGCCGGCGATGGCGGCGAGGGTGACGGGGCGGTGCGGGTCGGCCAAGACTTAGGCCTTGGCTTCTTCTTCGCCGGCTTCCGCAGCGGGCGCTTCCTCGGCTTCTGCGGCGACCGGGCCGCCTTCGGCGACTTCTTCGGCGATCGCGGCGGCGTCGTCGGCGGTCGCTTCGGCCGGGACGTCGTCGGCGACGGCATCGGCCACCGCTTCGGCGGTCTCTTCGCTCTTCACCGAACCGGTAGCGTCCGATTCAGCCGATTCGGGAGCAGCAGCTTCTTCAGCGGCGGGAGCTTCGGCCGCAGCCTCTTCAGCCGGAGCAGCCTCTTCGACCGCTTCGGGTTCGGGGGCCGGCGCGGCGGCGGCAGCGGCGGCAGCTTCTTCGGCGTCAGCCAGCTTCTGCGCCTTTTCCTCGGCGCGTTCCTTGGCCTTTTCGCCCGGAACCGCCTTGTTGGGGTTGCTGCGCGCGGCGCGTTCCTTGATGCCCGCGGCATCGAGGAAGCGGGCGACGCGGTCGCTCGGCTGGGCGCCGACGCTCAGCCAGTGCGTCGCACGCTCGGCGTCGAGCTTGATCCGCTCCGGATTGTCCTTGGCGAGCAGCGGGTTGTAGCTGCCGATGCGCTCGATGAAGCGGCCGTCGCGCGGGCTGCGCGAATCGGCGACGACGATCTTGTAATAGGGGCGCTTCTTGGAGCCGCCGCGCGACAGGCGAATGGAGGTAGCCATGATATTTTCCTTCAGTTCAAAAGTTTAGGTTCAGTCGAGTTATTTCTTCTTGTTGATCAGATTGGCGAGGTCGGGCGGAATGCCGCCGCCGCCGAGCCCGGGCAGCCCGCCAAGGCCACCGCCTCCGCCGCCACCCATGCCGCCGCCGCCCATGCCGGGAATGCCGCCGCCCCGGCCGAGCAGCGCGCCGAGGCCTTTCAGCCCGCCCATCTTGCGGATCTTCTTCATCGCGGTGGCCATTTCCTGATGCATTTTCAGCACCTTGTTGACCTGCTGCACGGTGGTGCCCGACCCGTTGGCGATGCGGATCTTGCGCTTGGCGTTGATCAGCTCTGGCTTGGCGCGCTCCTTCGCGGTCATCGACCCCATGATCGCGTCCATATGCACCAGCGTCTTGTCGTCGGCGCCGCCCTGCGCCGCCGCAACCTGCGCCTTTTTCAGGCCCGGGATCATCCCCGCGAGCGCGCCCAGCCCGCCCATGCGGCGCATCTGGTTCAATTGGGTGCGAAGATCGTCGAGGTCGAACTGACCCTTCGCCATCTTCTTGGCCATCGCCTCGGCCTCGTCGGCCTGGATCGTTTCGGCGGCGCGTTCGACGAGGCTGACGACGTCGCCCATGCCGAGGATGCGGCCCGCGATGCGCGACGGCTGGAACAGTTCGAGGGCGTCGAGCTTCTCACCCGTGCCTGCGAACTTGATCGGCTTGCCGGTGACCGCGCGCATCGACAGCGCCGCACCGCCGCGCGCGTCGCCGTCCATGCGGGTCAGCACGACGCCGGTCAGCGGCACCTGGTCGGTAAAGCGCTGCGCGACCTGCACCGCGTCCTGACCGGTCAGGCTGTCGACGACGAGCAGGGTTTCGGCGGGATTGGCGGTGCGCGACACCGCCTGCATCTCGTCCATCAGCTGCTGGTCGACGTGCAGCCGGCCCGCGGTGTCGAGCATCAGGACGTCATAGCCCTGCAGCTTTGCCGCCTGCATCGCGCGGTTCGCGATCTCGACCGGCCCCTGCCCCGCGACGATCGGTAGCGTCGCGACGTCGATCTGGGTGCCGAGCACGGCGAGCTGTTCCTGCGCCGCCGGGCGATTGACGTCGAGCGACGCCATCAGCACCTTCTTGCGCTCTTTTTCCTTCAGCCGCTTGGCGATCTTCGCGGTCGTGGTGGTCTTGCCCGAACCTTGCAGGCCGACCATCATGATCACCGCGGGCGGGGTGACGGCAAGGTCGAGCTCGGCGGTTTCGGAGCCGAGCATTTCGGTCAGCGCGTCGCTGACGATCTTGACCACCTGCTGCCCCGGAGTGACCGAGCGCAGGACATTCTGGCCGATCGCGAGGTCGATGACCTGATCGACGAAGCTGCGCACGACGGGCAGCGCGACGTCGGCCTCGAGCAGCGCGATTCGCACCTCGCGCATGGCGGCGCGCACGTCGGCCTCGGTCAGCGCACCGCGACCGCGCAGCTTCCCGAAAACATCGCCCAGCCTCTGGCTCAGACTATCGAACACAGTCAAAATCCTTGCTTTCGACGTCCGCAACGCAAAACACGCCGGTGAGCGAAACCTCGCCAACCAGCGGTATCCGTGGACAGGGTTTTCCGTCGCGGATGTCGATATGTCCCGCCCCAAGATGCGGCGGTACGCGAGGGCCTTTACGCAAAGCCGGGAAAAAAGGCAAGCGGCCAGCCCCTTGGCGGCAGACCGCGCCGCTTAACGCAAATTTCACCGCTGTGCGGGCATTATCGCCGCCTGAGGTGGGGTAATCATATGACGGCAAGGCAACCGGACCGAAGCGCAGGCGCCAAGCGCGACATCATCGCGGGCGGCATCGTCGTCGCCGCGATCCTGCTCTTCGTCGGCACCGGCAGCAATGTGATGCAGGCGCTGGTCCGTACGCTCATCGGGCTGGGCGGCGGACCCGACAAGCTGCTCACCGCGACGCTGGTGCTCAACATCGCGCTGATCCTGTTCGGCTGGCGCCGCTACGAAGACCTCAACCGCGAGATTCGCGAACGCACCGAGGCCGAGCAGCGCGCCCGGTATCTCGCCGACACCGATCCGCTCACCGGCTTCCTCAACCGCCGCGCGCTGCTCGCCGACGGCCAGCGGCTGATCGCCAGCGCCGCGGCCGAGCGCCGCCACGTCGCGCTGTTCCTGCTCGACCTCGACCATTTCAAGACCGTCAACGACATCCACGGCCACGCCGCCGGCGACCGGGTGCTCCAGGTCGCCGCCGAACGCATCGCCGCAATCCTGCCGCCGACGGCGACGATGGCGCGGCTCGGCGGCGACGAGTTCGTCGCGATGCTGCCGTTCGACGGCGCGGCGCGTGCCAACATCGACGCGCTCGCCGCCGAACTGGTCGGCGCGCTCGAAACCCCGGTGGCGCACGATGCCCAGCAGATCCGCGTCGGCGCCTCGCTCGGCATCGCATTGGCGAGCGAAGCGACGATGACGATGGAAACGATGGTCCGCCAGGCCGACATCGCCATGTATCATTGCAAGGACGAGGGCCGGAACCGCTATTGCTGGTTCGAGGCGGGCATGGAAATGGCGGTGCAGGTCCGCAACCAGATTGAAACCGGGATCCGCAGCGGGATGCCGCGCGGCGAATTCCTGCCGCATTTCGAACCGCAGGTCGATATCGCGACCGGCCGGCTGGTCGGGTTCGAGATGCTGATGCGCTGGGATTCGCCCGAATATGGCATGATCCCGCCCGAACGTTTCATCCCCGTCGCCGAAGAAAGCGGCCTAATCGGCGAACTGTCGCTGCAGGTCGTCCGACAGGCGATGGAAATCGCCAAAAGCTGGGATTCCTCGATCATGCTCGCGGTCAATATCTCGCCGCAGCAGCTGAAGGACCCCTGGTTCAGCCAGAAACTGACAAAGCTGCTGGTGGAGGTCGGGTTCCCCGCCAGTCAGCTCGAGGTCGAGATCACCGAAAGCTCGCTGTTCGAGGATCTGCCGCTCGTCCGCTCGATCGTCACCAGCCTCAAGAACCAGGGCGTGTCGCTCAGCCTCGACGATTTCGGCACCGGCTACAGTTCGCTGTCGCACCTGCGCGCACTACCCTTCGACCGGATCAAGATCGACCGCAGCTTCGTCGCCGCGATGCGCGACAGCGCCGATGCGCAGGCGATCGTCGTCGCGATCGTGCGGCTGGGCGAAAGCCTGTCGATGCCGATCACTGCCGAAGGGGTGGAGGACGAGGCGACCGCGATCGAACTGACCCGCCTCGGCTGCGCCAAGGGCCAGGGCTGGCACTATGGCCGCGCCGCCTCGGCCGCCGACACCGCGGCGATGCTCGCCGCGCGCGGCCTGCTTCGCGCCCCGATGCTGCCCGCCGCCGACGTCGCCGCGGGTTCGGACACGGCGGGCGCCGAGCCGCTGCGCAAGTCGGCGTAACTTAGCCGTCGCCACCGCGCAGGCAGGCGCGACGGTGCTGGCCGCATCGCTAGACTTCCCACGCCCGCGCCCTTACATGCGCGGCTATGGCGGACCGCTTCACCAAGATGCACGGCCTCGGCAATGATTTCGTCGTCATCGACGCGCGCGGCGGCGCGGTCGAGATGACCCCGGCGCGCGCCCATGCGATCGCCGACCGGCGCCACGGCATCGGCTGCGACCAGCTGATCCTGCTCGAACCGTCGATCAAGGCCGACGTCCGGATGCGCATCTTCAACGCCGATGGCGGCGAGGTCGAGGCGTGCGGCAATGCCACCCGCTGCGTCGCGACGCTGATCGGCCAGCCCGCGGTGATCGAGACGCTGGGCGGGATGCTGCGCGTCACCCCGGCCGACGGCGGCGCCGAAGTGGTGCTAGGCGAACCGCGGTTCGACTGGGAGCATATCCCGCTCGCGATGCCGATGGACACCCGCGACATGCCGGTCGCGTGGGACGAGCTGGAACATGGCGCCGCGGTCAATGTCGGCAATCCGCATATCGTGTTTTTTGTCCCCGAGGCCGACGCCGTCGCGCTTGACGCGCTGGGGCCGCGGATCGAGACCGACCCGCTTTTCCCCGAGCGCGTCAACGTCAACGTCGCCAGCCTCGACGGCGACAATCAATTGCAGCTTCGCGTGTGGGAGCGCGGCGTCGGGCTGACGCAGGCGTGCGGCACTGGCGCCTGCGCGACCGCGGTCGCGGCGATCCGCGCGGGGCTGGTGCAATCGCCGGTCACCGTTGCGCTGCCCGGCGGCGACCTGATCATCCGCTGGGCCCCGGGCGAGCCGATCGTGATGAGCGGCGCGGCAACGCGGGTGTATGAGGGCGAGACCGACTGGGCGCAGTTCGGATGAGCGGTGCGGTTGTGGACGGCGCCGACGTCGTCAATTTCGGATGCCGGCTGAATATCGCCGAGGGCGAGGCGATCCGCGCCGCGACGCGCGAAGCCGGCGCGCGCGACACGATCGTCTTCAACAGCTGCGCGGTCACCGACGAAGCGGTGCGGCAGGCGCGGCAAGCCGTGCGCCGGGCGCTGCGCGAAAGACCGGAGGCGGATGTCGTGGTCACCGGCTGCGCCGCCGAACTCGAGGCTGCGCGCTTTGCCGACATGGGCGCGCGGGTGGTGCGCAACGATGCCAAGGGGCTCGTCGAGAGCTATCGCCCAGCCACCGTGTCCCTGCGAAGGCAGGGACCCATCGCCGGTGGTCGCAGCACGCAGCCGTCCGGAGATGGGCCCCTGCCTTCGCAGGGGCGCAGTTTGCCTTACACCCCCGCGCTCTCCGGCGTCGACCACGCCCGCGCCTTCCTCGGCGTCCAGACCGGCTGTTCGCACAGCTGCACCTTTTGCGCGACGGTGATGGCGCGCGGGACCGCGCGGTCGGCGACGGTCGATGCCGTGGTCGCAAGCGCGCGCACCGCACTGGAGCGCGGCCAGCGCGAGATCATCCTGACCGGGGTCGACCTTGCCAGCTATGGCGACGACAGCGGCACAACGCTGGCGGCGCTGGTCGAGGCTTTACTCACCCTGCCCGTCGAGCGTTTTCGCCTCTCCTCGCTCGACCCGAACCGCATCGACGACCATCTGTTCGCCTTGCTCACCCAGGAACGCCGGATAATGCCGCACGTCCATCTGTCGCTCCAGGCCGGCGACGATATGGTGCTGACACGGATGAAGCGCCGCCACCGCCGCGCCGACGCCGTCGCGCTGGTGCAGCGGCTGAAGGCGGCGCGCGCCGACATCGCCATCGGCGCCGACCTGATCGCCGGTTTCCCGACCGAGGACGCCGCGATGTTTGCACGCTCGCTCGCACTGATCGACGACTGCGACATCGTCTTCGGCCATATCTTTCCCTACAGCCCGCGCGCCGGTACCCCCGCGGCGCGGATGCCCCAGGTCGGCCGTTCCGTAGCGCGCGAACGCGCCGCGACGCTGCGCGAGGCCAACGCCCGGCGGCGGCACGCCTGGCTCGACCGCCAGAGCGGCACCGCTGCGGCGCTGCTCGTCGAGCGCGACGGGCAGACCGGCCATGCCGAAAATTTCACCGCCATCCGCCTCGCAGCCCCCGCGGCGCCGGGCATCATCATCGACGTGCGGCTGACCGCGCGGGACGGAGACCGCATGATCGCCACACCCATCACCCAGGATATCGCCGCATGAGCACCGCGAACTGGAGCGACCGGCTGCTCGGCGGCCTCAAGCGCACGTCGGAGCGGCTGGGCGACAATCTGGCGGGGCTCACCGGCAAGGCGCGGCTCGACGAGGACGATCTCGACCGGATCGAGGAAGCGCTGATCACCGCCGACCTCGGCCCCGCGATGGCAGCGCGGATCCGCGACCGGCTGGCGGCGCGCCGCGATGCCGTCGCCGGCGGCACCGACGAACTGCGCCGCATCGTCGCGGAGGAAATCGCCGCGGTGCTGCGCCCGGTGGCCGAGCCGCTCGACATCGACGCCTTCCCGCGTCCGCAGGTCATCCTGGTGATCGGGGTCAACGGATCGGGCAAGACTACGACCATCGCCAAGCTCGCGCACCTGTTCCAGGAACAGGATTATGGCGTGATGCTCGTCGCCGGCGACACCTTCCGCGCCGCCGCGATCGGCCAGCTCAAGGTCTGGGCCGAACGCCTCGGCGTGCCGATCATGGCGGGGCCCGAGGGCGGCGACAGCGCCGGCATCGTGTTCGATGCGGTGAAGCAGGCGACCGCGACCGGCATCGACGTGCTGATCGTCGACACCGCCGGGCGATTGCAGAACAAGCGCGAGCTGATGGACGAGCTTGCCAAGATCAAGCGCGTGCTGGGGCGGCTCAACCCTGCGGCGCCGCACGATGTGGTGCTCGTGCTCGACGCCACCACGGGACAGAATGCGCTGGCGCAGATCGACGTGTTCCGCGAGGTGGCGGGGGTCACGGGGCTGGTGATGACCAAGCTCGACGGCACCGCGCGCGGCGGCGTGCTCGTATCCGCGGCCGAACGCCACGGGCTTCCCATCCACGCGATCGGCATCGGCGAAACGATCGATGACCTTCGCCCGTTCGATGCCGACGAGATCGCGGGCATCATTGCAGGAAATATCCGATGAGCGACGTCCTTCCCGCCGGCCCCGAGGCGGTTCCGGCGCCGCCGCCTGCCAAGCATGGCTGGCTGAATTTCGCGATCGACTTCGGGCCGCTGCTCGTGTTTTTCCTCGCCTATAAATTCGCCTCGGGCGGCGAAGGTGCGTTTGCCGCGACCACCGCCGCGATCAAGGGCACCGTCGCCTTCATGGTGGCGATCATCGTCGCGATGGCGGTGTCGAAATGGAAGCTCGGCAAGATTTCGCCGATGCTGTGGATGTCGAGCATCCTCGTCATCGGCTTCGGCGCGCTCACCATCTGGTTCCACGACGAACGCTTCATCGTGATGAAGCCGACGATCATCTACGCCGCCTTTGCCGCGATCCTGCTCGGCGGCTGGTGGTTCGGGCGGCCGATGCTGAAATATCTGCTCCAGTCGGCGCTCGACGGGCTGACCGACCGCGGCTGGCTGCTCCTGTCGCGCAACTGGGGGCTGTTCTTCGCCGCGCTCGGCATCGCCAACCATGTCATGTACGAACTCATCCAGGCGAAGCAGATGAGCTTCGATCTGTGGCTGACGATCAAGGTGTGGGGCGTGACCGCCCTGTCGTTCGTCTTCACCCTGTCGCAGCTGCCGGTGATGCTGAAACACGGCCTCGCCATTCCCGAAGAAGCAACCGACAAAAGTTGAGTCCGACCCCTGACGCTGGCATAGCGGCGACAGGCACCGGGTCGCGCCGCGCCGCCAACATGCGAGGGGGGAAGACATGGACAAATTTTTCGGCAATCTGCACGCCGTACTGGGCGCGGGCCTGGTGCTCGCGATCATTCTGATGCTCGGGCTGAACGGCCAGAATTTCGAGGACGGCATCGCCGCGGGCAATGCGATCATGCGCTGGCTGCACACCTTCTTTGGCGTGCTGTGGATCGGCCTGCTTTATTATTTCAACTTCGTCCAGATCCCGACGATGCCCAAAATCCCGGCAGAACTGAAACCCGCGGTCGGCAAGCATATCGCGCCCGCTGCGCTGTTCTGGTTCCGCTGGGCGGCGCTGGCGACGGTGGTGCTGGGCGTCGCAATCGCCGGACACGCCAAATATCTGGTCCCGGCGCTGACCTTCGAGGATCCGTATCAGCTGATCGGCGCGGGCATGTGGCTGGGACTGATCATGGCGTTCAACGTGTGGTTCGTTATCTGGCCGAACCAGAAAAAGGCGCTGGGCATCGTCGAGGCCGACGATGCGACCAAGGCCAAGGCCGCGAAGACCGCGATGATCTTTTCGCGGACCAACACCTTGCTGTCGATCCCGATGCTCTATGCGATGGTGAACTTCAGCTGAGGCCTTTCCCCTCCCGCTTGCGGGAGGGGATCTCAGCCTGACGCTCGACCGCCGCCTTACGCGCCCGGCACACGCCGGGCGCCGCGGCGAACGGCGATTACATCATGGGTGCGGGCGCTGCGGGCGCCGCCGGGGCGGCCTTCCTGGCGCGGCCGCCGGCGACGTCCGACAGCTGGTCGTCGTTCAATTCGACGGGCTTCGGCTGCTTTGCCTTGGGATCGACTTTCTTGGTCATCACAATGTTCCTTTTTCAAAAGGGCTGCGAGATGGCTGGCATCGATTCGCCGGCCATGACCTGAGTTATACGTCCTTTTGCCGAAACGCTGTGCGGCATGTCACAGCGGGCCGAGGGCGATGTCAGCCCTCGATCGCCGCCTTGTGCATCCGCCCGTTCATCACATAATGCGCGACGCCCATCTGCATCCCCGCAGCCTGGGCATCGTCGATCTCGCGCACCCGCCGCGCCGGCGATCCGGCCCACAGTTCGCGGTCGGGGATTTCCTTGTTCTCGGTGAGCAGCGCCCCCGCCGCCAGCATCGCGTCGCTGCCGATGCGGCACCCGTTCATCACCGTCGCCTTCAGCCCCACGAAAGCGCGATCGGCGAGCGTGCAGCCATGCACCATCGCCATATGGCCGATCAGCACATCCTCGCCGATGATCGTCGGAAAGCCTTCGGGGCGGTGCGGCATCGGGCCGTCGCAATGGACGACGCTGCCGTCCTGGATGTTCGACCGTGCGCCGATAACAATGTGGCTGACGTCGGCGCGCAGGACGCAATTATACCAGATGGTGACATCGGCGCCGACGCGCACGTCGCCGATGATCCGGCACCCCGGCGCGATAAAGGCGCTCGGGTGGATCGTCGGCGTCTTGCCGTTGACGCCGATGATGCTCACGTCGCGGTGGATCATTCGTCGCGTTTCCCGATCAGGCTGCCCCACAGCAGGACAGGCAGCGTCGATGAATAATCGTCGGTCCAGCGTTCGAAGCCGGGCCGCGCGGCGAGCGGAACCCACGCGCCGTCGTCGCGCGCCTTGTCGCGCGGCCGCAGCGCGCCGGTCAACTGCTCCAGGCGCTGCGGCGTCGCGGTGAGCGCGACCCAGTTCGACCCGGTGAGGCCGCTGGGATCGTAATCGCCCGCCGGCCCCGGATCGAGCCGGATCGCCGCGCTCCACCCACGCGCCTGCGCCTCGGCCGCCAGCACCGGTTCGAGCCCGAAGAAGCGGTTCGAGATATGGATCAGCAGCACGCCATCGGGTTTCAACGCCCGCGCATAAATGCCGATCGCTTCCTTGGTCAGCAGGTGGAGCGGGATCGCGTCGGACGAAAAGGCGTCGATGACCAGGATGTCGAAGCGGGCCGCCGGGCCGTCGGCGATCCGTAGCCGCGCGTCGCCGATCTCGATCGGCACCGCCGGCGCGCAATCGGACAGGAAGGTGAATTTGGCCGAATCGCGCGCAATGTCGACCATCACCGGATCAATTTCGAAGATCGTCCAGTCCTGTCCCGGCTGCCGATAGCAGGCGAGCGTCCCCGCCCCCAGCCCGACGATGCCGATCGATGCGTCGGCGCCGGCCAGCATCTCCGCCTTGTCGAGGGTCAGCCCGACCCCCGACTGGTGACCATAATAGGTCGTCGGTTCGAGCCGGTGACCGGTCGCCGTGCGCTGGAGTCCGTGCAGCGTCGTGCCATGGGCAAGGCGGCGCTGCGCGCGTTGCGGATCATCGGTGACGGTATAGACGCCGAAATAGCTGCGTACCCGCGTCCCAGCGACGCTTTCCTCCAGCGTATCCCAGCCGCCGACCCCGATCATCAGCAGCGCCAGCACCGCGACAAAGGCCCAGCGCCAGCCAAGGACCAGAATGCCGACCGCCACGATGGCAAATCCCCACGCCGCAGTTCCGGTCCCGATCGCGCCGTCCCAGTCGGAGGCCATCGTCCAGCTCGCGACCGCCGCCAAGGCGACCAGCAGGATCACGACGATGCGGCTGTTGACCGGGGTCAGCTTCAGCCATTTGTCCCACGGGAACAGCGCCGGCAGCGGCAGCAGCGCCGCCGCGGCGAGGATCAGCAGCGGATGCTCGTACACCCAGTCGAACAGCAGCGGTGCGAACAGCGCCGCGAACAGCCCGCCGACCACCCCCCCCGCCGACATGACGAGATAAAAGAGCGTCAGATGCTGCGGCGCCGGGCGCAGGTGATAGAGATAACCGTGCAGAGCGGTCGCGACCACGAACAGCATCGCCAGACTGGCGAACGCCACGAGCATCGAGCCGCCGCCCGAGCTGAGCAGTCCCAGACCGCCGACGAGCAGCAGCACCGCTGGGGCGATGGTGGTGACGATCTGCGTCACCCGCGTCGCGGTCGAAAAGGCGATCACGAAGCTGAGCAGATAGAGCCCGAGCGGCAACACCCACAAAAGCGGCATCGCGACGATGTCGGTGGTGAGATGCGTCGTCGTCGATAGCATCAGGCCCGAAGGCACCGCCGCGATCAGCAACCAGTGCAGCTGGCGCCGCAGCGCCGGACGCGGTTCATCGGCCACGGCGTCGGCGCCGGAGTCATGGCTTGCGGTCGCGCCATGCCAGCGCGCCGCCGCGCTCGCCGCGACGAGCGCGACGAGCAGACCGTAGCCCGCGGTCCAGCCCCAGCTCTGCGCCGCGAGCGGCAGGCTGGGTTCGACCAGCGCCGGATAGCTGATCAGCCCGGCAAAGCTGCCGAGGTTCGACGCGGCATAGAGATAATAGGGATCACCGGCGCGCGCGTCAGCGGCGAACCAGCGCTGCATCAGCGGCGCCTGCGCCGCGACGACGAAAAACACCGGACCGATCGAGGCGACGAGCAGCAGCGGCACCCACAGCGCCTCCTGCCCTGCCCCCGGCGGCGCGATGCTCGCGATGCCGATCGGCAGCCACAGCGCCGCCAGCACGAGCAGCGCGACATGGATCATCGCCTGGCGCCGCACCGCAAAGCGGCCGAGCCAGTGGGCATAGGCATAACCGCCGAGCAGCAGCGCCTGATAGACCAGCATCGCGCTGTTCCAGACTGCCGGCGCGCCGCCCAATTTGGGCAGCACCATCCGCGCCACCATCGGCTGGACGAGAAAGAGCAGAAAGCTGCCGACCAATATGGTCAGCACGAACAGCCAGCGCCGCGGTAACGCAGTCATAAAACCCCACCCCTATCGATCATTTGGTCATGCACCCAGCAGCCGCGCGGCATGCAGCGCATGGTAACTCAGCACCCCCGACGCCCCGGCGCGGCGGAACGCCAGCAAGGTCTCCAGCACCAGCGCGTCGCGGTCGCCCGCGCCGGCCGCGGCAGCGGCTTCGATCATCGCATATTCCCCCGACACCTGGTACGCATAGACCGGCACTGCAAAAACCTCCTTAACGGCGCGCACGATGTCGAGATAAGGCAGCCCGGGCTTGACCATCACGCTGTCAGCACCCTCGGCCAGGTCCTGCGCGACCTCGCGCAATGCCTCTTCGGCGTTGGCGGGGTCCATCTGATAGGTTTTCTTGTCGCCTTTCAGCAGCCCGCGCGAACCGACCGCATCGCGGAACGGGCCATAGAAGGCCGAGGCATATTTGGCGGCGTAGCTCATGATCTGGACATGGCCGAACCCCTCGGCCTCCAGCGCCTGCCGGATCGCGCCGATGCGCCCGTCCATCATGTCGCTCGGCGCGATGATGTCGGCGCCGGCGCGCGCCTGATTGAGCGCCTGCCCGACGAGCACCGCGACCGTTTCGTCATTGAGCACATAGCCGCTGTCGTCGATCAGCCCGTCCTGCCCGTGGCTGGTATAGGGGTCGAGCGCGACGTCGGTGAGCACGCCGATGTCGTCGCCGAGCGTCTGCTTGATCGCGGCGACGGCGCGGCACATCAGATTGTCGGAGTTCAGCGCCTCGGCGCCGTCTTCGCTGCGCCGGCCCGCCTGAGTATAGGGAAACAGCGCGACGCACGGAATGCCCGCCGCCGCCGCGTCGCGGGCGCGATCGACGATGTGGTCCACCGACCAGCGCGACACGCCGGGCAGGCTGGCGACCGGTTCTTCGACGCCCGTCCCGTCGCAGACGAACAACGGCCAGATCAGGTTCGCCGGCGACAGGTGGGTCTCACGCACCATCGCGCGGCTCCAGCCGGTGCGGCGGGTGCGACGCAGGCGCAGGTCAGGAAAGGCGGCGGCAGTCATGCCGCGTGCATAGCGGGGTGCGGGCGCGGGGCAAATGGATATTGGCGGATTCAAGGAACCCCAAATCCCGTTCGCATCGAGCGAAGTCGAGATGCCCCTAGATCTGGCGCCTCGCCGACGGGTGTCTCGACTTCGCTCGACACGAACGGAGCAGAGCAGGGTCGATAGCGCGTTAGATCCCGCCGCCCGCGCGCTTCGAGGCCACGTCTGCAAGCGAACCCAGCTTCGGCCCTTCGGCCTGCTTCGGCGCAATCGGCGCCAGCGCGGCGCCGGGCGCGACCGCGGTCAGCGTGCGGATGCGGGCGCGGAAATCGGCGAGCGCCTTGCCCTCGAGCAGCGCCCGGGTGACGAAGGTGACCGACGACGGATTGACCGCGCGGCCGTTGCGATACAGTTCGTAATGGAGGTGCGGGCCGGTCGATAGGCCGGTCGAGCCGATATAGCCGATCACCTGTCCGCGATTGACCCGCTGGCCCGACCGCACCGCGATTCGGCTCATATGGCCATAGCCGGTGGCGAGGCCGTCGCCGTGGCTGAGCTTGACGAAATTGCCATAGCCGCCGTTGCGCCCCGCCATGCTGACGACGCCGTCGCTGACCGCATAGATCGGGGCGCCATACCCGCCGCCGAAATCGATGCCGCTGTGCATCCGCTTGTAACCGAGGATCGGGTGCCGCCGCATTCCGAAGCTCGAGGTGATGCGACCGTTGGTCGGGCGCGTCATGCCGCCCCGCTGTTCGCCGACCCCCGACGCCTCGAACCACTGGCGCTGGCCGTCGACATTCCATTCGAGCATCGACAGCTTGGCTTTGCCGTCGCGGATCAGCCCCGCATAGAGCAGCTTGCCGGTCTCGCTCTCACCGGTTTCGGCGCGGCGATAATCGACGATGATGTCATATTCGTCGGAGGCGCGAATGGCGCTGCCGACCGAAATCTGTTTGCCGATGACGCGCAGATAGGCCTGCACCGTTTCCGCCGGGGCGCCGGCGGCGCGTGCCGATCGATACAGGCTGTCGCCGACCCGGCCGCGGATGCGCAGCGGGGTCGTATCGACCGCGATCGGGATGCGCCGCATCACCAGCCGCCCGTCGATGCGCTCCATCTCGATGCGCAGGTCGAAGCGCGCGCGCATCGCCAGCGCCTCGACGGGGCGCGGCATGGTGCGCGCGGCACGGCGGCCGAGCACCAGGTCGATGCGCGTGCCCGGAGCGATGTCGGCGAGCGGCACCGCGCCCGAAACCTGACTGGCGAGCGCCTGCGCCTCGCTGCCGCCGACGCCCGAGCGTTCGAGCAGACGGGCAAAGCTGTCGCCGCGGCCGAGCGTCGCGGTCAGTTCGATCTGCGGGCGCTCGGGGGTCTGCGTCAGCGGGCGGACCGCGTCGGTCGCCGCCATGTGGCGCCCGGTGTCGCCGCCGAGCGCGAGCGGCACGATCATCTGCGCGCGCGCCTCGTTGAAATCGGCGGCGTCGAGCGCCGCGGTGCCGGGGGCGGCGAGCGGCGCAACGCCGGGGAAGGTCGCGATCGCGCTGCCGCACAGCAGGGTCAGCGTGGCCAGGCCGCGCCACCATTCGGTCGAACCGATATTGTTGCCAAGGTCGGGAACCAGGTCGAGGTGCGCGATCCGGTCGCGCAGCGCGTCGCGCCACGCCGGCGGCGCCGCGTTGTCGGCGCTGTGCCGCAGCAGCGGAACCGCTTGCGACATCGTGAGGGCGGCCGCATTGCCGGACATCCCCGCGATGGGTTCGTGACGCTGGAACAAGTCTGCAACCCCCGCTCGGCGCGCCCGAAAATCCCGCCGCCGAATGATGTTTTCGAAGCTTCGTCTGTAAAGAAAGTTCGTTAAAGTCAATTTAATGGGGATCGTCGCGCGCGGCGATGCGGCAAGCCGTGGCCCCGCCGCGACATGACGTGGAAAGGACCGGAACCTTTGGATCGGTGAGCAAGTGCACTAGAATGCGCGGGCGCCGCTATCGCCTGTTGCGCCGCGGGCGCGCCCATGCCAGCTTGGCGGACAAGACAATGACCTTACCCTCTCCTCATCAGGTCAAGGCCGTCCTTGGCCCCACCAACACCGGCAAAACCCATTTGGCGGTCGAGCGGCTGACCGCCCGGTCGAGCGGGATGATCGGCTTTCCGCTGCGCCTGCTGGCGCGCGAGGTGTACGATCGGGTCGTCGCGATGAAAGGCGCGGCGCAGGTGGCGCTCGTCACCGGCGAAGAGCGAATCATCCCGCCCGAAGCGCGCTATCTGCTCGGCACGATGGAAGCCTTGCCGCTGACCCGCGACGTCGCCTTCGTCGGCATCGACGAGGCGCAGCTCGGCGCCGATCCCGAGCGCGGCCATGTCTTTACCGACCGCATGCTGCGCGCCCGCGGCCGCGAAGAGACGATGATCCTGGGGTCGGCGAGCATCCGCACCCTGGTCAAGACCCTGATTCCCGAGGCCGAGATCGTCACCCGCCCGCGCTTCTCGACCCTGAGCTACGCCGGGTCGTCGAAACTGTCGCGGCTGCCGAAGCGCTCGGCGATCGTCGCCTTTTCGGCGGAAGAAGTCTATGCGATCGCCGAAATGCTGCGCCGCTTTTCGGGCGGCGCCGCGGTGGTGATGGGGGCACTCAGCCCCAAGACGCGCAATTCGCAGGTCGCGATGTTCGAGGCAGGCGAGGTCGATTATCTCGTCGCCACCGACGCGATCGGCATGGGGCTCAACCTCGACGTCCAGCACGTCGCTTTCGCGTCCTTGCAAAAATTCGACGGCCGCCGGCTGCGGCGGCTGACGATCGCCGAGATGGCGCAGATCGCCGGCCGCGCCGGGCGCCACCAGCAGGACGGCAGCTTCGGCACCATCGGCCTGCCGCAGGGCGGCTTCACCCCCGAGGAAATCGCCGCGATCGAGGGGCATCATTTCCCGCCGCTCGCCAGCCTGTTCTGGCGCAACCCGACCCCGCGCTTCGGCTCGCTCGACCAGCTGCTGTCCGACCTCGCCCAGCCGCCGACCCAGCCGGCGCTGCGCCCGGCGCCCGAGGCGGTCGACATCGCGGTGCTCAAGCATCTCGCCGGCGACATGGAGGTGCGCGCGCGCGGCGGCGACTTCGATGCGGTCCAGCGCCTGTGGGACGTTTGCGGCTTGCCCGACTTCGAACAATTGGGCGCCGAACATCACAGCCGCACCGTGCTCAAGCTGTGGCAATGGCGCACCAGCGGCAACGGGATGATCGACCCCGACTGGTTCGCCCGCCGCCTCGCCCGGCTCGACGATGTCGAGGGCGACATCGACCAGCTGGCCAGCCGCATCGCCGCCGTCCGCACCCTGTGCTTCATCGCCCAGCGCGGCGACTGGATCATGGGCGGCGCCGGCTGGACCGAACAGACCCAATCGCTCGAATCGCGGCTGTCCGACGCGCTGCACGCCGCGCTCGCGCAGCGTTTCGTCGACCGGCGGCTGGCGCTGTTGCTGCGCGACGCCGGACAGCGCGGCGCCGCCTTGCCGGTGGCGGTCGGCCCCGACGGCACCGTCGCGGTCGACGGCGAGGCGATCGGCACGCTGAAGGGGTTCCAGTTCAGGGTCGACCCGGTGGCCAAGGCCAGCGATCACCGCATGCTGCTCGCGGCGGCGGAAAAGCATCTGCGCGCCGAACTCGCGCGCCGCGCCGCGGCGCTGGCCGAAGGCGACGACCGCGCGATCACCCTGGTTGCCGAGGCGGGTAGCGCGCCGCGCCTCGCGTGGCACGGCGACGCCGTGGCCACGCTCGCCAAGGGGCCGACGCTGGTCCAGCCGTCGATCCAGATCGACCCTTCGCTGCGCCGCCTCGAACCCGCGCAGGTGCAGGCGATCGCCGACCGCTTGCAGCGCTTCGTGGCGCAGCAACTGGCGCGGCACGCTGCCCCGCTCGCCGCGATGGGCGACGCCGCCGGCGACCTGTTCACCCCGCCGCGCATCCGCGCGCTGCTCGCGGCGCTCACCGACAATAGCGGGATGATCGGCCGCGCCGCGGTCGAGGATCAACTCGCGGCGCTCGCCCCCGACGAGCGGCCGATCCTCCGCAAGCTCGGCCTCACCATCGGGTCGCTCGACATTTTCCATCCCACCCTTCTCAAGCCCGAGGCGGTGCGCTGGCGCGCCGCGCTGACTGCGGCGCAGCAGGGCGCGCCGATTCCGGCACTGCCGCCGCACGGCGCGGTGCTGCAAAAGACCGGCAGCCACGGCGGGCTGACGATCGCCGGCTTTCGCCGCTGCGCCGCCGGCTGGCTGCGGATCGACATGGCCGAAAAGCTCGCGCGCCAGGCGCACGCCGCGCGGATGCAGGCCGCCGCGCCGCCGACCGCACCGATCGCGGGCCGCGCCGATCATCACGACGACCATCATGGCGACGAGGCCGACGCCGCCGCCGCAGCATCGCTGCCCGGCTTCGTCATCGACCCGGCGCTCGCCACCTCGCTCGGTCTCGATGAGGAGACACGGCGCGGGCTGCTCGGCAGTTTCGGTTTCCGCAGCGTCGGCGAACCCGCGCTGCACCGCTGGCGCTGGTCGGGGCTGCGCAAGGCCGAAAAACGCCCGCGCCGCAAACCGCCGCGCAAGGCCGTCGCCGCGGCGCCGCGCGGCGGCGCGAACGGCGATGCCCGGCGCCCGCCCGCCGATCAGGCCAAGACGAAGCGCGCCCCACCGCCGCCGCGCCGGGACAATCCCGCGCCGCCGCGGCCTGACCGCCCGGCGCGGCGCGCGCCCTCGCCGCACAGCCCGTTCGCCGGGCTCGCCGCGCTGCTCGCCGACGGCCGCAAGGACGGATGACCAGCCCCGCCGCGGCCGGCAGCATCCGGCTCGACAAGCTGCTCTGGTATCTGCGCCTCGCGCGCTCGCGCAGCCTGGCGCAGGCGGTGATCGCGGCGGGCCATATCCGCCTCGACGGGCGGCGCGTCACCCGCGCCTCGTGCGCGGTCCATGCCGGGCAGGTGCTGGTGCTGCCGGTCGGCGAACATATCGCGGTGCTCCGGCTGCTTGCGCTGCCCGCGCGGCGCGGTCCGGCAAGCGAGGCGGCGGCGCATTACCGCCGCCTCGACGCCGGCGCCGCCCCGCTCGCCAGCTGACCTATCAGGCGTGAAGGAAAAGCTGTCGCCACCCGCACGGCCGCAGCGGCTAATGCAATGAGAGTGATTCGCAACTGTCGCAAAGCGTTGACGCGCCGTCGTCCAGCGGCATAGAGGCGGGCCGTTATTACAGAGCCTGACGGCCGCATCGCCGTCATCGAAGGGAGCAAGAACCCATGACCTATGTCGTCACCGATGCCTGCGTCCGTTGCAAATATATGGACTGCGTCGAGGTCTGCCCGGTCGACTGTTTCTATGAGGGCGAGAATATGCTCGTCATCAATCCCAACGAATGCATCGATTGCGGCGTGTGCGAACCCGAATGCCCGGCCGAGGCGATCCTGCCCGATACCGAGAGCGGGCTGGAAAAATGGCTCGAGGTCAACACCAAGTTCAGCGCCGAATGGCCGAACATCACGGTCAAGAAGGACAGCCCCGCCGACGCCGACGAGTTCAAAGGCGTCGACGACAAGTTCGACAAATATTTCTCGCCCGAACCGGGCCAGGGCGACTGACGCATAATGGGGCGGGACTTTCCCGCCCCTTTTTTTGCCCCCTTGAAACCGCCCCGCTTGGCGACGATGTAGGGCGGCAGAGGGGGTCGCCGGCCGGTTCGCGGCGCGGCACTCCATGATGAAGGACGAAATTCAGATGATTGATCCGCTCGCCGCGCTGGTCCCCGTTGTCGTCGAACAGACGAGCCGCGGCGAACGCAGCTTCGACATTTTCTCGCGGCTGCTGCGCGAACGGATCATCTTCGTCACCGGCGAGGTCGAGGATCATATGGCCTCGCTGATCACCGCCCAGCTGTTGTTCCTCGAATCGGAAAATCCGAAGAAGGACATCTACATGTACATCAACTCGCCGGGCGGCGTCGTCACCGCAGGCATGGCGATCCACGACACCATGCAATATATCCGCCCGCGGGTCGGCACGGTGTGCATCGGCCAGGCCGCGTCGATGGGCAGCTTCCTGCTCGCCGCGGGCGAGCCGGGGATGCGCGTCGCACTGTCGAACGCCCGCGTGATGGTCCACCAGCCGTCGGGCGGCGCCCGCGGCATGGCGTCGGACATCGAGATCCAGGCGCGCGAGATTCTGCGCATTCGCAAGCGGATGAACGAGCTCTACGTCAAATACACCGGCCGCTCGCTGAAAGAGATCGAAAAGGCGATGGACCGCGACACCTTCCTCGAAGCCGACGAAGCCAAGGAATTCGGCATCGTCGACCAGGTGTTCGACCGCCGCCCCGGCCTGCCCAGCGACGACGCGCCGAAGGATGTGAGCGAAGGCCCGACGCCCTGAGTCGATCAGGTTGCGGCACCGACCGCGCGGTAGCCCAAGACAAGCGCTTAACCGCATTTGTTGACGCCCGCTTGGCGCCTCGCTGCTAGGCGGGACATTGCTGCGATGTCACCCAATTGCCATATTGTAATTGGGTGGCCGCGGGCTAGGATAAGGACGGCACCGCCATTTCGGCGCCTGCCAAGGGAAGTTTTATGACCAAATTGAGCGGCTCGGACGGCAAGAGCACTCTTTACTGCTCCTTCTGCGGCAAGTCGCAGCACGAAGTCCGCAAGCTGATTGCCGGGCCGACCGTGTTCATCTGCGACGAATGCGTCGAACTGTGCAACGATATCATCCGCGAAGAGATCAAGGGCGGGGTTGCCGCGCGCAAGGACGGCGCGGTGCCGACGCCGCTCGAAATCTGCCAGCATCTCGACAGCTATGTCATCGGCCAGAACACCGCCAAGCGCGTGCTGTCGGTCGCGGTGCACAATCATTACAAGCGGCTCGCCAACTCGGGCCGCGGCGACGACGTCGAACTGGCGAAGTCGAACATCCTGCTCGTCGGTCCGACCGGCAGCGGCAAGACCCTGCTCGCGCAGACGCTCGCGCGCTTCCTCGATGTGCCTTTCACCATGGCCGACGCCACGACGCTGACCGAGGCCGGCTATGTCGGCGAGGATGTCGAGAATATCATCCTCAAGCTGCTCCAGTCGTCCGACTACAACGTCGAAAAGGCGCAGCGCGGCATCGTCTACATCGATGAGATCGACAAGATCAGCCGCAAGGCCGAAAACCCCTCGATCACCCGCGACGTGTCGGGCGAAGGCGTGCAGCAGGCGCTGCTCAAGCTGATGGAAGGCACGACCGCGTCGGTGCCGCCGCAGGGCGGGCGCAAGCATCCGCAGCAGGAATTCCTCCAGGTCGACACGACGAACATATTGTTCATCGCCGGCGGCGCGTTCAGCGGCCTCGAAAAGATCATCGGCGACCGCCTGCAGGGCAAGTCGATCGGTTTCGGCGCGCATGTCGCCGGCCCCGACGAGCGCCGCATGGGCGAAGTGCTGAAAAGCATCGAGCCCGAGGATCTGCTGAAATTCGGCCTGATCCCCGAATTCGTCGGCCGCCTGCCGGTGATCGCGACGCTCGAGGATCTCGACATCGACGCGCTGGTCAAGATCCTCGGCGAGCCGAAGAACGCGCTGGTGAAGCAATATCGCAAGCTGTTCGATCTCGAAGAGGTCGTGCTGACCTTTACCGACGACGCGCTGGTCGCGGTCGCCAAAAAGGCGATCGAACGCAAGACGGGCGCGCGCGGGCTGCGCTCGATCGTCGAGGCGATCCTGCTCGACACGATGTTCGACCTGCCCGACCTCACCGATGTGGTCGAGATCGTCGTCGACAAGGATGTCGTCGAAGGCCGCAAGGATCCGGTCAAGGTCTATGCCGACAAGGCGAAGGAAGCGGCGGGCGACGCCGCTTGATCGGGCGCGCGCTACCGCTGGCCTTCGCCGCCGGTGCCGCGCTCCTTATCGCCCTGCCCGTTCATGCCCAACCGGTGGCCACCCCGGTGGCAGAGGTTGTCGATTCGACCGATGTACAGCGCGACGGGGAGCGGTTTCGGCACCGACCCTCGGGCTATGTCTTTCCCAGCAGCCTCGGCGACATGCCGGCCCGCAAGGTCACGGTGTTCGGCCCCGGTGACGTGTCGGTGACCTATAGCGCGACCGGCGGCGCCACGGGCGATGCGTGGGTCGATATCTTTGTCTATCCCGCCGGCGACATGACGATCGCGGAAACCGCGGACGACATCTCGGCGGCGATAACCGACACCTTCGCCGCCAGCCCCGCGCTCGCACCCGACGGCATGGCGGTGAGCGCCACCGATCTCAGGAGCGGCTGGTTCGACGGACGCTTGCGCGATAAAAGTCTGAAAACCGGATATTATGTCGTCAAACGTGGCGATTGGCTGATCAAGATCCGCGCCACCATGCCGTCGCCGCCGACACCCGACCTGACGGTGCGGACCGCGGCGGCCGTCAGGGCGGTCAACATGGGTCCATTGCCGCCGGCACGCTAGGGCCAGAACCTTGGGCAGCCGGCGACGTCGGCCACCCTCGCGGCGATGCCATCGAAACGACTCGCACGCCGCTGCCGTCTGAAATTGTTGCATTGCAGCAACACTAGTCGGGAAAAAGACGCGCTCGCTTGTGGATAAGTCGGCGCGCGCGACGCAAATCATGCGTTTTTTGCACCTCGGCGTCGCACGCCGCCCGGCACCGCTTGCACTGTCACATTTGCTGTCACAATCGTGCCACATGCGGGCTTCAGGGGCGCTCGCAGGTCAAGCGCGCCCCTCGTCGCGCCGGCCGCAAGACACCAAAAAGGGGACATCCTGTCATGAAACTTCGTTATTCGATCGCTGCGAGCCTGATGGCGATCAGCGTCGCCACCGTCGTCGCGGCGCCCGCGCAGGCGCAGCAGATCACCACCGGCATCCAGGGCCAGGTCAACGACGACAGCGGCGCGGCGATCGGCGGCGCGACCGTCGTCATCACCGACACCCGCACCGGCGCCGCGCGCACGATCACGACCGGCGCCGACGGCCGCTTCTCGACCACCGGCCTGACCACCGGCGGCCCCTACAGCGTCAGCGTCAACGCCGACAGCTACGAAGGCCAGTCGCTCCAGGATATCTACACCACGCTGCAGGGCAGCACCGACCTCACCTTCGCGCTGACCTCGGGCGGCGGCGAAATCGTCGTTACCGGCAGCCGCGTCCGCGTGACCCAGCTCGAAGTCGGTCCCGGCACCAGCTTCACCACCGAAGTCCTCGCCAGCGCGCCGTCGTTCAACCGTGACGTCCGCGACATCATCCGCCTCGACCCGCGCGTCAGCCTCGACCGCGACGACGGCGGCTCGGGCCAGGACCGCATCTCGTGCCTCGGCGGCAACGACCGCGGCAACGCCTTCACCGTCGACGGGATCAGCCAGGGCGACATCTACGGCCTCAACGACACCGGCTTCTCGTCGCGCAGTTCGACCCCGATCCCCTATGACGCGGTCCGCGAAACGCAGGTCCAGTTCGCGCCGTTCGACGTCGATTACGGCGCCTTCACCGGCTGCGCGATCAACGTCGTCACCAAATCGGGCACGAACGACTATCAGTTCGGCGGCTTCTTCGAATATTCGGACAACGGCCTGCGCGGCAACAATGTCGCCGGCCAGCCGGTCGCACCGATCGAGCCCGAAAAGCGCTGGGGCGCCTGGCTCGGCGGCCCGCTCATCAAGGATCGCCTGTTCTTCTTCGGCGCCTATGAGCACCAGGAAGCCGGCCAGTCGCAGGACGACGGCCCGGCAGGCGCGGGTTACGCCAACGAAATCAGCGGCGTCCCGGTCGCTGCGTTCAACGAAGTGTCGGACGTGCTTAGCAGCGTCTATGGCATCGAAACCGGCCCGCTGGTCCGCAGCCGCCCGTTCGAAAACGATCGTTACTTCGGTCGCCTCGACTGGCAGGTCAACGACGACCATCGCCTCGAACTGACCTATCAGCGGCTTGAGGAAGCCTCGACCCGCGCCGACGACTTCAGCAGCTCGTCGACCAATCCGCGCGTCACCGGCCTCAACACCTTCTACCTCAGCGGCACGGTGTCGGATTATTATTCGGCGCGCCTCTATTCGCAGTGGTCGGACGAATTCTCGACCGAACTGCGCTATTCGCGGTCGAAGATCACCGACCGCCAAGACCCGATCGGCGGCGGCGAAGCGCAGTCGGACAATCCGATCCCGCGCATCATCGTCGGCGTCGAAAGCCAGGACGGCACCAGCTTCGGCCAGGTGCTCGCCGGACCCGGCTTCTCGCGCGCGGCCAATGACCTTCGCACCCAGGTCGATGCCTTCCGCGCCGTCGGCAAGCTCGACAAGGGCGCCCATCAGATCAAGGTCGGGTTCGAAATGAACCAGGCCGACCTGTTCAACCTGTTCGTCCAGAACGCCACCGGCACCCTCTATTTCGAGAATATCGACGATCTGCGCGCCGGTCTGCTGTCCGGCGGTTCCTTTACCAACCCGACCGCCCAGCAAATCGCCGACGGCGATGCGGTGGGCGCCGAGGGCAATTTCACCGCCACCGGCGTCGTCACCGATGCGGCCGCCGCCTTCAAGCGCACCGCCTTCTCGATCTTCGCGCAGGACGACTGGGAAGTCAGCGACCGGTTGAACGCCGTGATCGGCGTCCGCGCCGACTGGTATTCGGGCGGCCAGCCGAACCTCAACCCGGTGTTCCTGCAACGCTACGGCTTCTCGAACACCACCGCGTTCAGCAACTTGCCTCCGATCGTCATGCCGCGCGTCGCGCTGACCTATGACATGGACGATTTCGCCATGTTCGGCCGGCCGAAGCTGACCGCCGGCGTCGGCATCTTCTCGGGCGGCGATCCGCTCGTGTGGTTCGGCAACGCGTTCCAGAACGACGGCCGCGGCTTCGCGACCGGCACGACGAACGACGCGCAATGTGCGCCCATCAAGGATGCCAATGGCCAGATCGACGTCGTCACCGGCGGCCAGTTCACCGGCGTTCCCGCCTGCTTCCAGCAGTCGGCGTCGAACAACGCCGCGCGCGGCCTCGGCGACACCCAGTCGATCAGCCCGAACATCAAGATGCCGTCGGTGCTGCGCGCCAACATCGGCTTCTCGTCGGAACTGAATTTCGCCCCGTCGGGCTTCTTCAGTGGCTGGAACCTCAACCTCGACTATATCTACAGCAAATATCGCAACCCGTTCACCCTGGTCGATCTGTCGCAGACGGTGAACCCGGCGCTCGGTATCGACGGCTACACCGTCGACGGTCGTCCGATCTATCGTTCGATCGATCCGAATGCGGCTGGTTGCGACGCGGTGCTGGTCGGTCTGAACCCCGGACCGGTCTATGAAAATGTCAACGCAGGCTGTTTCTCGCCGGCTACCGGCCGCGACGACGAACTCCAGCTGACCAACAGCGCCGGGTTCCGCAGCCACAACGCGTCGTTCATCCTGTCGAAGACCTTCGACGGCGGCCTGTTCACCGAAAACGGCAACGTCGATTTCAACGTCGGCTATGCCTATACCGACGCGCAGGATCGCCGCAGCATGTACAACTCGACGGCGGGGTCGAACTATGACCTCGTCGCCGCGTCTGATCGCCAGAACCCCGCGGCGAGCCGCAGCTTCTACAGCAGCACGCACAACATCTCGTCGCGCCTCGCCTTCCGCGAGGAATTCTTCGAGGATCTGTCGACCCGCTTCGCGGTCAGCTTCATCGCCCGCTCGGGTCGTCCGTACAGCCTGACCTTTACCGGCGGCGGCGTCTTCAACGACAGCGCCTCGGGCTTTGAAAACGCGCTGCTCTATATTCCGACCGGCATCAACGATCCGAACATCCGCCAGCCGATCTTCAACGGGGCGGGCGTCCAGACCGGTGGTTCGAACCTGGCGGCGGTGCAGCAGCTGGTCGATTTCGCCAGCAACCTCGGCTGCGCCAAGAAATATCTGGGACGGACGATCGATCGCAACACCTGCTCGAACGACTGGTATTTCGACGTCGACCTCAGCTTCTCGCAGGAACTGCCGGGGCCGGGCCGCCTGTTCGGTCGCAACGACAAGATCAAGCTCTATGCGACGATGGACAATTTCCTGAACTTCCTCGACCAGGACTGGAACGTCCAGCGCCGCCGCAACTTCGCGGGGCTCCAGGATCTCGCCACCGGCGGCGTCGATACGGCGACGGGCCAGTATATCATCAGCGGCTTCAACGATCAGGCGTTCGCAGAGGACAACCAGATCAACGTGTCGTCGTCGGTGTGGCGCCTGAAGGTCGGCGTTTCCTACGAATTCTGATCGTCGCGGCGGTCACGAAAATCAGGGGCGCGGGGGGCAACTCCCGCGCCCCTTTTCTTTCCCCGGCACCCTGCTACCGTCGCGCTCCCGTCCCCGTCAAAGGCTCCTCATCATGGTCCGCGCCGCCCTCCTCGCCGTCGCTACCCTCCTCGCCCCGCTGCCCGCGACGGCGCAGGACGTCTCGAAAGTCGAAATTCGCACCGAACCGGTGACGCCGGGTCTTGCGGTGCTGTTCGGGGCCGGCGGCAATATCGCGGTCAGCCACGGCGCCGACGGCACGATCCTGGTCGACGACCAATATGCGCCGCTGACCCCGAAGATCGAGGCTGCGATCGCGGCGCTCGGCGCGCCGCCCGCGAAATGGCTGATCAACACCCACTGGCACGGCGACCACAGCGGCGGGAACGAGAATTTCGGCAAGGCGGGGGCGATGATCATCGCGCACGACCATGTCCGCGAGCGGCTCGCCGAAGGCAGCGTCCATCGCGGCGGCAGCGCCGCACCGGCGCCGAAGCAGGCGCTGCCGGTGCTGACCTATCACGACGGTATCACGCTGCACCTCAACGGCGACACGGTGCAGGTGATGCACGCGCCGCACGCGCACACCGACGGCGATTCGATCCTCCACTGGAAAACCGCGAACGCCTTCCACATGGGCGACCTGTTTTTCCACAAGGTCACCCTGCCCTATATCGACCTCAGCAGCGGCGGCTCGGCCTATGGCGTGCTCGCCGCCGCCGACCGGGTGCTGGGCCTCGCCGACGACAAAAGCGTCATCATCCCCGGCCACGGCCCGCTCGCGACCAAGGCCGATCTTGCCGCCTATCGC
Source organism: Sphingopyxis sp. (assembly GCF_050916055.1). Classification (GTDB taxonomy): domain Bacteria; phylum Pseudomonadota; class Alphaproteobacteria; order Sphingomonadales; family Sphingomonadaceae; genus Sphingopyxis. The sequence continues at coordinate 110,357 of NZ_CP051527.1, read as the reverse complement.
GCGATGCTCGCCGAGGTGATCGCCGCGGTCGAAAGCGCCAAGGCGGCAGGGCAAACGCTGGCGCAGGTCCAGGCAATGAAACCCGCGGCGAAATATGAGGTGAAGGGCGGTTTCATTTCGGGCGACGCCTTCGTCGCCGCGATCTTCAACAGCGAACGCGGCCATCCGCATGGCGTCCAGCCCGACCGGTCGAAAGACATCATGGGCGCGCACGACCATGGCGCGGAAACGCATTCGCATTGAGCCCATAAGGGCTTAGAGCGCCCCGATCTCGCCCCGCAATTCGGCAATCAACGCCGCGACCTTGGGCAGCCGCCCCTCCTCCTCGTCGAGGATCGCATGGAAGGCGCGGCGCTTGAGCGCCGCCAGTTCGGCCGCCGCCAACGCCCCTTCGCCGGTCACGCTTGACGCGACGATGTCGATGAGTCTGTCGGCACCGTGCAGCCGCCCCCACAGATAGTCGTTCTCGCGATAGGCGCGGCTGAAAAAGGCGCCGAAGCTGTTGAACTCGATCCCCTTCAGCATCGCCGCCGCACCGCCGCTGCGGATCGCGGTCGCGTCGGAGGGCGAGATGCGGTCGATCTTGATCGGGTCGAACTCGTCGAAACCCTCCCCCTGCAGTAGCGGCAGCGTCGCAATGTCGTAAAAGGGATAGCCGAGATAGGCGAGCAGCAGCGTGCGGCGGTCGTCCTTGGGCATCGCGGCAAGCCCGGCCGCGATCAGCGCGTCGGCCTCGCCGTCGATCGCCGGCAAATCGCGCCGCGCCGCAATCGCATCGATCCGCTCGCCCGGCCCGGCGTCGGCGGGCAGGTCGAGGTCGGCGAGCCAGCTGTCGCTCTGGCGATCGAGATACAGGCCCAGCGCGGAGAAGATCGCGTCGCGCATGTCCTCGCACACCGGGTCGCGCCCGTCGCGCGTCGCCTCGACCGCGGTGTCGAGCTCGCGCGCGAGGAACCGCAGCCGCCGGATCCGGAAGCCCAGATCGTGGGTGCGGAAAAAGGCGATCGCATCGTCGCTCGCCCCGGCGCCGCGCTTGCCCGAAATCCTGTCGAGCCCGCGCGACCGCGCTTCGTTCCACAGCGCCAGCCGCCGGTTCGACCGGTGTACCGCGCCCTCGGGCGGCGACAGCCGGTCGATCAGCCCCGCCATATCCTCGATCACCGCCGACAGCTTCAGATGGCCATAGGGCGCATAAGCGAAACCGGCGCGCGTCGCCGCCTGCTCCTGCGCCTTGGCGCGCCATTTGTTCAGCCGCGCCACCGTCGGCGTGTCGAGGAAAAAGGTGCTGCCGAACAAAGCCGCCACCTGTTCCTCGACCTCGACCTTCATCGCATCGACGATATGCTGCATCCGGCGGATGCGCCGCGACATCGCCTCGATCGCCTCGACATTCTCGCGGATCGGCTGTTCGCGCGGAATTTCGGACAGCGCGCCAAGGATCGTCGGCAGGAAACCCGGCACCTCGGCCGCCTCGCTCGCCGCCGGCTTGCCAAAGCTGATCGAGCGATAATCGGGCTTGGGGTCGATATAGATGAAGCGCCGGTCGATTTCGCGCCGCGCCGGCCGCTGCTTCAGCGCAGCGATCGCCGGGCGGAACGGCGCGTTGGCGAGCACCGATCCGTCGATCAGCACCCGGTCGGCAGGGTCGCCCTCGCTCGCGGTGGGCAGCTGGGTGCGGATGAAAGTGTCGCGCCCCGGCCAGTCGATCGCCCGCTTGCCCAGCACCCGGTCGAGTTCGCGCAAGGTGAACGGGGGGAACGCACCCGGAAAGCTCGCGGTCGCGCGCGCCGCGGCGGTCAGCCCCGGCACATCGTCGAGCCGCGCGCCGGTGCGGCTGTCCTCGCGAAAATGCAGCATCAGCCGATGCTCGTCCTCGGTCACCCGCGGCGGGCTGTTGAGCGCCAGCGGCACGCTATGCCCGCCAAAATCGGTCACCGACACGAACAGGTCGACCGGCTGACCGGCGGGGACGAGCACCGGCCCGCGCGGCCCCTGCTCCATCGCCTCGAACGCATCGAGCAGCAAGTTCACAAAGGTCTCGCCGCCGAACGGCGGTTCGAACCAGCGCGCGCGGACGAAGCGCGACAGCTTGGCGCGCACCTCGTCCTGCGCCGCGGCGCCGACGGTGCGGTCGATCACGTTGCCGCGCTTTTTCATCATCCAGCCGGCGATCGGCACCGCCCAGAATTTGGTCGCCGCCGACAGCGGCCGCGCGTCGGGGTCGATCAGCCGGTCGACGTCGGCGCTGTCGAGCCACAGGTCGGTGAGCGGGTCGAGCGACTGCCCGGTGGCCAGCGCACGCGCCAGGAAAATGCCGTTGATCCCTCCCGCGCTCGCCCCCGCGACGATGTCCGCCAGCACGCGCAGCCGGACGTTGCTCGCCGCCGCGATCGCGCTCAGCAGGTCGCCATAGACCGCCCCCGACCCGGTCAGCGGCGCGCCATCGTGCACCGCGCGCGACGCCGCGGCCAGCCGCCACACTTCCTTGGTGATGCCGTGCATATAGACCGCGAGGCTGATGCCGCCGTAGCAAATCAGGGCGAAGCGCAGTTCCTTTTCCCGCATGCGAAGGGTGTAGCGCGGTTTGGGGTGCGACGTCACCCTCTCCGCCGAAAGGTCTGTCTGGGAGTAAAAGCGTCGCCCTCGATTTCCGTTCGTGTCGAGCGAAGTCGAGACACATTGCGTTCGTGCATGGCCTCACGTGTCTCGACTGCGCTCGACACGAACGGGGTTGAGCAGCGCCCCCGAGCCGTAGCCGATAACCGCCAACTTCGGCGCGAAAGCCCTTGCATCTGCAAATCCTTCGCATTAGCGGCGCTCCCAACAGGAGTTAAGAATGATTCGCAAAATGCTCGTCGCCGCGCTGGCGTCCACCGCGCTGTCCGCTCCCGCCTTCGCGCAGGAGGCCGACGACGATACCGCCACCGGCGAAAGCACGATCATCGTCACCGCCGCGCGCACCATCCTGCCCCCGAGCGCGCTGCCGCTGACCATCGACATCATCGACAAGGATGCGCTCGACCAGCAGCTGGCGATTTCGGGTTCGGTCACCGACGCGGTCGCGACCTTGTCCCCCAGTTTCTCGCCGACACGCCAGAAACTGTCGGGCGCGGGCGAGACGCTGCGCGGACGCTCGCCGCTCTATGCGATCAACGGCATTCCGCAATCTACGCCGCTGCGCGACGGCAGCCGCGACGGCTTCACCATCGACGGCTTTTTCGTCGACCGCGTCGAACTGATCTTCGGGTCGAACGCCCTCCAGGGGATTGGTGGCACCGGCGGCATCGTCAACCAGGTCACCGTCGGCGCACCGGCCAGTGAGGGTATCAGCGGCCGCGCGCTGCTCCAAGGCACCGCCGACGATGAATTTTCCAAGGCCGGCATGGGCGGCAAGGTCGCCGGGCTGGTCCAGTACAAGACCGGGCGCTTCGACGCCTCGGTCGGCGCGACCTACGAAGTGCGCGGCATCTTCCGCGATGGCGAGGGGCGCCCGGTCGGGATCAACCTGACACAGGGCGAAACCCAGGATAGCAGGACGCTCTCGCTGTTCGGGCGCTTCGGCTACGAAGTCACCGACACGATGCGGCTCGACCTGATCGCCAGCCGCTTCGAGCTTGAGGGCGATGGCGATTATGAGGTCGTCCCGGGCAGCCGCGCCACCGGCCTGCCGACCAGCCAGCGCCGCGGCACCCCGCCGGGCATCCCCGCCACCGGCCGCACCGAAAGCGTCGCGCTGTCGCTGACGGATCCCGACCTCGGCGGCGGCAATTTCGTCAGCCAGATCTTCTGGAACCGCAGCCGCGACACCTTCGGCGGCGAACCCAACCCGATCGCCACCTTCCAGGACGCCGCGATCGCCCCCGTCGGCACCTTGTTCGACCAGTCGCAGAACCGCAGCCGCAAGCTCGGCGGCAAGCTCAGCTATGAACGCGCGCTGCCGGGGTTCGAGGCGCTGACGCTGATCGCCGGCTTCGACGCGCTGTGGGACACCACCGAGCAGCGGCTGATCGCGACCGACCGCGCCTGGGTGCCGCCGACCGATTTTCGCAGCCTCGCGCCGTTCGGGCAGGCGAACCTCAAATTGTTCGATGGCCTCGTCCGCCTCGCCGGCGGCGCGCGCTATGAAAATGTAAAGATCACGATCGACGATTATACGACGCTCGCCTCGTCGGGCAGCACCTTCGTCGCCGGCGGCAGCCCGACCTTCGACGACATCTTGCTCAACGGCGGCGTCATCGTCGAGCCGGTCGAGGGCATCCGCGCCTACGCCAGCTATGCCGAGGGATACACCGTTCCCGACGTCGGCCGCATCACCCGCGCGGTGAGCACCGCCGGGGTCGACATCGACGATTTCCTCGACATCTCGCCGATCGTCTCGAACAACCGCGAACTGGGGGTCGAGGTGAAGCGCGGCCCGCTCGACGCCAGCGCGACCTATTTCTGGTCGTCGAGCAAGAAGGGACAGCTGCTCATCGCGCGGCCCGACGGCATTTTCGAAGTGCTGCGTCAGCGCGTCGAGATCGAGGGGCTGGAGATCAACCTCGCGGTCAAGTTGCCGATCGACGGGCTGGCGCTGTCGATGGGCTATGCGCATATCCTGGGCCAGTTCGACGATGACGAGGACGGCGTGGTCGAAACCGACCTCGACGGCGCCAACATCTCGCCCGACCGGCTGAACCTGGCCGCGGCCTATGCAAAGGGCCGCTTCTCGGCGCGCGTGCAGACGCAATTCTATCTGGCGCGGACCTTCCGCGGCCCGAACCGCGACGCGCGCAACGATTTCGAAGGCTATAATCTCACCGACGCGATCGTCCGCTACCAGACCGGCCTCGGCGGGATCAGCCTCGCGGTGCAGAATCTCTTCGACAAGCAATATATCAGCTACGCGAGCGACACCCAGCGCCCGACCGACAATTTCTTCAACTTCGCGGGCCGCGGACGCAGCTTCACGCTCGGGTGGGATTATCGGTTCTGATGCTGCTGTCATCGATCATCGGTTCGATAAACCCCGCGTCCCTGCGATGGCGGGGACCCATCGCCGGTGGGTTCAAAATGGCGCCGACCGGAGATGGACTCCCGCCTTCGCGGGAGCACGGCAGCTTTTTGAAATCAGGCACGGCGTTTAAATGATGACCCTGCTCGACACGCTGCACCGCTGGACCGGGGGACTGATCGGCCTCGTCCTCGCGCTGCTCGGCCTGTCGGGCACGATCCTGCTCTATGAACATCTGTGGATCGGAGTGCCGGGCAGCGGCGATCCGCTGCGCGGCGACCTCGCCACGGTGGCCGCGACCACCGAACGGCTGATGGCGACGCCCGGCGCGCAGGGCATCATCTACGCCGACGACCGCTTCGGATTGCACCAGCTGCGCTTTGCCGAGGGCGCCGGCGCCTATGCCAGCCAGTCGGGCGACATCGTCACACGCTGGACGAGCCAGTGGGAACGGCCTGAGCTCTGGATTTTCGACTTCCACCACCATCTCTTCGCCGGCGACAGCGGCGAATGGGTGATCGGCGTCGCCGGACTGAGCGGGCTGTTCTTCGTGATCAGCGGCGCGATCCTATGGTGGCGGACGCGGCGGACCTTCCAGCTGCGCCTCTGGCCCAAGCGGATGAGCCGTCCGTCGATCGTCATGCACCACCGCGACCTCGGCATCGTCGTCGCACCGTTGCTGCTGATCTCGATCGTCACCGGCACGATGATGATCTTCCGCCCCTTCGCATTGGGAGTCGTAGTCCCCTTCGGCCCGGTCGCCGAAACCGCCAAGGCGCTCGAGCCACCAAAATACAGCGGCGGCCCGCTCACCGAAACGCCCGATTACACCGCAATGCTCACCGAAGCGCACCGCCGCTTCCCCGCCGCCGAGTTCCGTATCCTCAGCCTGCCGCGCAAAGCCAACGACCCGATCAGCCTGCGCATGAAACAGCCCGCCGAATGGCTGCCCAACGGCCGCACGACCTTGTGGTTCGATGCGGCGACCGGCGCCGTGCTCGCATCGCGCGATGCGCTGGCGATGCCCGGCGGCGCGCAGGCGTTCAACATGGCCTTCCCGATCCACGCATCGAAAGTCGGCGGCTGGGCGTGGCATATCTTGCTGACGGGTTCGGGCCTGTCGCTGACGCTGCTCGGTAGCCTTGCGGTGTGGAGCTTCTGGTTCAGGCGGCCGAAGGCGACGAAACGCGCGGCGGGGAAGGCGGCTTTGGCGACAAGCCAATGACGTTGGTCAATGGCCAACATTAAATTTCGAGTGAACCTTGCGCAACGTACCGGTTGTCGGCACGCCGTAGGCAAACCAGTCAATCTTCATAATTTCGCGCCTATCGCCCGCGGGGTCACGGCCTTCGGATACGACGACGCTCTCGCCGCATTCGCCGAATTGATTAACAACCAAAGTGTTGAGACACGGCAGGCTATTCATCCGACAATAGTGACCGATAATACCCAGCTCGTTGCGTATTGTGCGTCCTGCAAGGTGGCTTCGGTTAATGAGCTGAACCAACTCTCCGTAGGTAATTGTTGGCGCGCCCTTCCCCGGTCTTGGCTTCCAATTGGGTAGCCTTTTTGCTTCCACGAGAGCGACGAGGATGACCCATATTCTTTGGGCCGTCACATAGACTCTATCCCCTCTTCCATAGTGACGTATCGCCGGAATTTCGTCCTTTGCCATGGCGCATTTGCTCCGTTCGCGCATATTTGCACACAATGAGCAATAAGGCCCGATTTGTCAATAGCTGCTTCCACCGGGAAGAGTTAGCCCTATATCCTGCGCAGTCCCATGACTCGCGCCCGCGTCCTCCTCCTGACCGCCGCCCTCGGCCCGCTCGACTATCGTGTGCCCTATGGCACCGAAGCGCCGCTCGGCAGCGTCGTCGTCGCTCCCTTGGGCCCGCGCAAGATGGGCGGCGTGGTGTGGGAGGACAGCGCGTTCGGCGCGCCCGAGGCGGTCGGCGACAATCGCCTGCGCAACCTCTACGAAGTCGTCGCTGTCCCGCCGATCGCGGCGCCGCTGCGCCGTCTCGTCGAATGGACCAGCGACTATTATCTCGCCCCGCCGGGGTCGGTGCTGCGGATGGTGCTGCCCGGGGTTGCCTTCGCCGACGCCAAGCGCCCGATCGTCGAATATCGCGCCACCGGCGGGCTGCCCACACGGATGACGCCGCAGCGCACTGTCGCGCTCGACAAGATCGGCGAGCGGCAGGGCATGGTGCGCGAACTCGCCGCGCTCGCCGAGGTCAGCGAAGCGGTGATCCGCGGGCTGGTGAACACCGGTGCGCTGGAAGCGGTAACGGTATCGGCTGACCAGCCCTACCCCCACCCCGATCCCGCCTTCGCCCCGCCCGACCTGTCGGCCGAACAGACCGCCGCCGCCGCGCAACTGACCGCTGCGGTCGCCGCGGCGAAATTCGAAACCTTGCTGCTCGACGGCGTCACCGGATCGGGCAAGACCGAAGTCTATATGGAGGCGATCGCCGCCGCGATTACGGCCGGAAGACAGGCGCTGGTGCTGCTCCCGGAAATCGCGCTGACCGAACCGATGCTCACCCGCTTCGCCGCGCGCTTCGGCTGCGAGCCCATCGCCTGGCACTCGGGCCTGCGCTCGACCGAGCGCCGCCGCGCCTGGCACGCGATCGCCAGCGGCGAGGCGAAGATCGTCGTCGGCGCGCGCTCGGCCCTGTTCCTGCCCTACGCGAGTCTCGGCGTCATCGTCGTCGACGAAGCGCATGAAACCAGCTTTAAGCAGGAGGATGGCGTCCATTACCACGCGCGCGACGTCGCGGTGATGCGCGGGCATTTCGAGGGATTGCCCGTCATCCTCGCCAGCGCCACCCCCGCGCTCGAAAGCCTGGCGATGGTCGAGGCGGGACGCTATCGCCACATCGTCCTGCCCGCGCGTTTCGGCGGCGCCACCTTGCCCGATCTCGCCGCGATCGACATGCGCGGCGACCCGCCCGACCGCGGCCGCTGGCTCGCGCCGCCGCTCGTCGACGCGCTCGCCGACCGATTGCAAAAGGGCGAGCAGTCGCTGCTCTTCCTCAACCGCCGCGGCTTTGCCCCACTGACGCTCTGCCGCACCTGCGGCCACCGCATCCAGTGCCCCAACTGCACCGCGTGGATGGTCGAGCACCGGCTCGTCCATCGCCTCGCCTGCCACCATTGCGGCCATGTCATGCCGCCGCCGCGGCTCTGCCCCGAATGCGACGACGAGGACAGCCTCGTCGCCTGCGGCCCCGGGGTCGAGCGCGTCGCCGACGAGGTGAGCTTGCGCTTCCCCGAGGCGCGCGTCGCGATCGTCACCAGCGACACCTTGTGGTCGCCCGCCAAGGCCGCCGAATTCGTCCACAATGTCGAGGGCGGGCTGGTCGATATCATCATCGGCACCCAGCTCGTCACCAAGGGTTATCATTTCCCGAACCTGACGCTGGTCGGCGTCGTCGACGCCGATCTCGGCCTCGACGGCGGCGATCTGCGCGCGTCCGAACGCACCTTCCAGCAGATCGCGCAGGTCGCGGGGCGCGCCGGGCGCGGGGTGAAGCCCGGCGAGGTGCTGATCCAGACCCGCGTCCCCGACGCCCCGGTGATGGCGGCGCTCGTCGCCAACGACCGCGACGGCTTCTACGCCGCCGAGGCCGCATCGCGCAAACAGGCGGGGGCGCCGCCCTATGGCCGCTTCGCCGCGCTCGTCATCTCGTCCGAAGATATCGAGGTCGCGCGCGGCGTCGCGCAGCGGCTGGGCGCAAAGGCGCCGGTCGCCGAAGGCCTAGCGGTCTACGGCCCCGCCCCCGCCCCGCTCGCGATGCTGCGCGGCCGCCACCGTTTCCGCCTCCTCCTCCACGCCCCGCGCAGCTTCGATTTGCAGGGAACGATCCGCGACTGGGTCGCCAGCATCGACTGGCCCAGCAAGGCGCGCCTCGCCATCGATATCGATCCTTATAGTTTCGTCTGACATAACCGGGCTTTACAGCCGCGCCCCGGCTTGGCAGCATGGCCGGGCAGAACAGGGGCCGGGGGGACGATGATGCAAAGACGATGGGCGCTGGGCGCCGCGACGATGGCGCTGCTGGCCAGCGCAACGGCGGCAGAGGTCAAATGGCTGCGCGCCGACACCGACAATTTCATCATCTACAGCGAGGGCAGCGAGCGGTCGCTGCGCGATTTCGCCGAAACGCTGCAACGCTTCGATGCGACGCTGCGCTTCCGGTTCAAGGTGCCGGGCGGGCGCGACCCCAACCGGCTCCCCATCTATCTCGTCCAGCAGACCGAGGAAGCCGCACGGCTGGCCTCGGGAAAGCGCGGCGCGTCGATCGCCGGTTTCTACAGCCCCGACCCCGAGGGAAGCTTTGCGGTGTCGCACCGCGAGAATTTCGAGGGCAATTTGGGCACCTCGGATTCGCAGCAGACGCTGTTCCATGAATATGGCCATCATTTCATGAAACGCTATGTCACCGCCGCCTTCCCGGCCTGGTTCATCGAGGGGTTCGCCGAATATTATTCGACCGTCGATTTCACCCGCGACGGCAAGGCCGAGATCGGCAAGGCCGCCTATCGCCGCGCCTATGGTCTGCTCGAAATGCCCAAAATCCCCGCCGACACGATCCTGCTCGAACGGCCCGGCGCGATGAAGAACGGCGGCCAGGTCGATGTCTATTACGGCCGCGCCTGGGTGCTCACCCACATGCTCTACAATCACCCCGAGCGGGTCGGCCAACTCACCACCTATATCAACGCGATCAATACCGGCAAGGATGCGAAAGAGGCGGCGACCGAAGCGTTCGGCGACCTCGCGCAGCTCGACAAGGATCTCAACCGCTACATGGTCCGTCCGCTGACCTATCGCACGACACTCGAGCCGATCCCGGTCGCGGACAATATCGTCATTGCGCCGCTGTCGGCGGTCGAAGACGCGCTGTTGCCGCTGCACCTCGAACGGATCAGCGCCGACCGCGGCTCCGAGCGCATGAGCAAGGTACGCGACCGGCTGAAATTGTTGGCCGACCGCTATCCGGCCGACGCCGGCGTCTGGTTCGAACTTGCCGCCGCCGAATGGGCGACCGGCGAGGAAGCGCGCGATCTGGCGGCGGTGCGCGCAGCGCTGGATCTGGCGCTCGCCGCCAAGGCCGACCATGTCCGCGCCAATGTGCTGCTCGCACGGCTCAACGCGTTCGAACTCGACAAGAAGGGCGACTATAGCGCCGGCGCGTGGCGCAGCGTGCGCCAGCCGATCCAGCTCGCCAATCGTACCAATCCCGACGACCCGGTCCCGCTCTACGCCTATTTCGAGAGCTTTACCGACCAGGGCGTCCGTCCGCCCGACATCGCGGTGCAGGGGCTGGAACGCGCCTTTGCTCTGGCGCCCGAAAATATCCAGGTGCGCGTCGCCTATGCTTTTGCACTGGCCAACAAAGGATCGTTCGATCCGGCGTTGAAGCTGGCCCAGTCGATCGCGTTCGATCCACACGGCAGCGGCGGCGAGCAGTTGCTGCAACAGCTGGAAAGGATGCGCGACCGGGAAAGCCCCAACTCGGCATCCGAACCTGCGGCAAGCGACTGACGCCGCGCCGCCGCCTCAATAATCGGGCTCGTTGCCCCCCAGCACCTCGACCGCCTGTCCGGTCAGCCACGCCATCGCGGCCGCCCACGGCTGGTGCCCGTGGCTGATCCGCGCCACGCCCAGCCCGGCCAGCTCGCGGTGCGTTGGCCCGCCCTTGCCGCGCAGGATGTTCACCGGCAGCGGCGAGGCATCGCAGATCGCGCCGATGCATTTCGCGTCGAGCAGGAAGGGTACGAACAGCGACCCCGCCCCCGCGTCGGCATAGGCCCGCGCGCGCTCGAGCGTCGCCGCGACCAGCGCGTCGCCGTCCGCTGCCACGTCGGCGCCGCGAAACACATCGCAGCGCGCGTTGACGAAAATACCGGTGTCGGCGGCGGCGCGGTAACGCGCCTGCGCCGCGGCGATCGGCAACAGCGCCCCCTCGCCGGACATCCGGTCCTCCATGTTGATCCCCGCCGCGCCCGCCGCCTTCGCCATGCCGATCGAGGCCCCGACCGACGCCGGATCGGCGCCATAACCCGATTCCATGTCGATGGTGACCGGCAGGTCGGTGACCGAAAGGATGCGCGCCAGATTGTCGAACACGTCGTCGAGCGGGAAATCCTCGCCGTCGGCGCGCCCCTGCGCGCCCGCGACGCCATAGCTGCCCGTCGCGATCGCCTTCGCGCCCGCCGCGGCGACCGCCTTCGCGCTCCCCGCGTCCCAGATATTGACGAGGATCAGCGGATCGCCGGGGACGTGCAGCGCGCGAAATTCGGCCACTTTGTCGGACATCAGAAACTCTCCCGCTTGAGCAATTCTTCCTTGATCGGCAGGCCATAGGCATAGCCGCCGAGCGTTCCGTCGCTGCGCACCACCCGGTGGCACGGAATCAGCACCGCCACGTTGTTCGCGCCATTGGCGCTGCCCGCCGCGCGCACCGCCTTCGGCTTGCCGACCGCGGCGGCGATGTCGGCATAGCTGCGCGTCTCACCCGCCGGGATTCGGCGCAGTTCGCGCCACACCGCCTCCTGAAAGGCGGTGCCCTTCACGTCGATCGGGATATGGTCGAAACCCTGCGTCGGCGCCTCGACCGCCGCGACGACGTCCTTGAGCAACGCCGCGAAATCATCGCCGCCCTCGACCAGCGTCGCCGCCGGAAAGCGCTTTTCCAGAGCCTCGCGCCCCTCGGCGAAGCTCAATCGGCACACCCCCTTTTCGGTCGCCGCAACGAGCATGTCACCGAGGCTCGTCGGCACCACCGCCCAATGAATGTCGGTGCCCTTGCCGCCGTTGACCCACGCCGATGCGGTCATGCCCATCCGTCCCTCCATATTGTCGTAGAAGCGCGACGGCCCTGAAAAGCCCGCGTCATAGATGGCGTCGGTCACCCGCGCGCCCGCGCTCAGCGCCTGCCGCGCGCGCTCCTCGCGCAGCGCGCGGGCATAGGCGGCGGGCGACAGCCCGGTGTGGCGGGTGAAGACGCGCTGGAAATGCGTCGGCGAATAGCCGGTGCGCACGGCGAGGTCGGCGAGCGCCAGCGGCTCCTCGCTCGCCTTGATCGCGGCAATCGCCTTGATCACCGCGCCCTCGTCGCGCGCGAAATCGTCGGGCAGGCAGCGCTTGCACGGGCGCAGCCCCGCCGCGCGCGCCGCCGCGCCATCGGCAAAGAAGCGCACATTGTTGCGTAACGGATGCCGCGCGGCGCAGCTTGGCCGGCAATAAATGCCGGTGGTCAGCACCCCGGTGACGAAGCGGCCGTCAAAGGCCTTGTCGCGGCGCGCAACCGCCTGCCAGCGATCGTCGTCGGTCATGGTCTCGGCGGCGCTCATGCCTCGTCCCTTTCGATCCGCGCGGCGAAACAGCCGTTCGTCGCATATTGGGCATGGATATAGGCGACCGAGGGGTCGGCGAACAGGTCGCGGATGGCCTCATCGCCCGCGTCGCCGGGACCAAGACGTGCGGCCGTGAGCATCGCGTCGCCGTCGAAACCGCGAAAGGCCATCATGCGCCCGGCGAACGCCGGCGGCAGGCTGTCGCGATAGGTCGCCGCCTCGACCGCCGCCCGCACATAGATCGCATAGGCGCTGCGAAACGGCGTATCGACGTCATGGCTGATGTGGTGCAGCAGGATGACCTCTTCGCCCGCTTTCGCGTCATCAAGGCTGATACGGCACGGAAAGCCGCGGTCGGCCGTCGCGGTGATCCGCCGCGCGTTTCGGGCGGCAAGCTCGGCATCGCTCAGCGCGAACAGCGGGGGGGCGGCGGGGTCGAGCCCGGTTATTCGATAGGTCATCGCATCGTCCTTTCGCTTGCGTCGGGCTCCGAATGCCACCCCGGCGCCAATCCCGCGTCCCGATGCTTGCGTTCAAAGTTGGCGGGACTAGGGTGCGCGCCATGACCCGCCTCCTTGCGCTCCTCCTCGCCATCCTCACCCTCACCCTGCCCGCCAGCGCCGCCGACGACATCAGCGCCGCCTCGCGCAGCGTCGTGCGCGTCGTCACCGTCGCGATGATGGAGGGCGAGGTCGTCGGATTCGGTCACGGCAGCGGCATCGCCATCTCGCCGACGCGGATCGTCACCAACGCCCATGTCGTCGAATCGGCGGTGCGCTATCCGGGCAATGTCGCGCTCGGCGTCGTCCCGTCGGAGGGCAAGAAAAGCTATGCCGCGAAACTGATCGCGATCGACACCGCGCGCGACCTGGCGCTGATCGAGATTACCGAGGGGCGCATCCCGCCCGCTGCCATCTATTCGGGGCCGCTCGAATCGGGCGACGATGTCGTCGCGCTCGGCTATCCGGGCAATGTCGATCTCGCCACCGCGCGCAGCGCCAACGATTATATCACCCCGCGCACCCCGACGCGCAGCGAGGGCAATCTGTCGAACACGCAAGGCGTCGACGGGGTCGCGATGCTGATCCACACCGCAAAGATCTCGCGCGGCAATTCGGGCGGGCCGCTCGTGGACCAGTGCGGGCGCATCACCGGCATCAACACCGCGATCACCCGCGCCGACGACGGCGATTCGCCGTTCGCCTTCGCGATTGCGGGACGCGAGCTGACGCGTTTCCTTGCCGACGCCGACCAGCCCTTCACGACCGTCGGCACCCCGTGCCTGTCGCTGGCCGAGGCCGACGCGCGCGACCGCGCCGCGCTTGACGCCGATGCGCGCGCCAGCGCCGCGGCGAACGCCGACCGCGACGCCGCGGCAAAGCACGACCGCGATTTGAAACAGGCGCGCGCCGAGGAAGCAGCGCTGGCCGCGCGCGAAAACCGCATCGCGCTCGCCGGGGTGCTGTTCGTCATCGGCGCGCTCGCGGCGGGCGCCGGGCTGCTCTTCTACAGTCAGCAGAATCTGCGCAACGCCAAGATCGCCGGCGGCGTCGGCGCAGCGCTGATCCTCGTCGCCGCGGTCCTGTTCGTCACCCGCCCCGATGCCCATGCCGAAATCGCCGACAGCACGGGCGGCCCCGGCGCCGCGCCGGCCGCCGCGGCGCCGACACTGGCAGCGGGCAATCTGCTCTGCACGATCCGCCCCGACCGCAGCCGCATCACCGTGTCGTCGACCACCGACGTCCCGGTGGCGATCGCCGCCGGCGGCTGCGTCAACGGCCGCACCCAATATGCGCAGGGGTCCGACGGGCGCTGGCAACGCATCCTGGTGCCGAACGACGAAGCGACGGTCACCGTCGCGTCGATCGACGCCGCGGGGCGCGACTATCGCGTCGACCGCTACCTGCTCGACGCCGAAACCATGACCAAAGCGCGCGAGATTCGCGCCGGTGTCGCGCTCAAGGGCTGCTCGGCCGACCCCGGCGCGCTCGCCGCGCTCGCCACCCAGCAGGACGCGATCCGCAGCGCGCTGCCGCCCAACCCCAACGAACGGCTGGTCTATGAATGCCAGCGCGCGGCGCCTTAAGCCGGAAATGGACATGGATGCTGTGTACCCCGGCGAAAGCCGGGGCCCAGGGCGTAATCACGCCAGGCCAGCTTACCAACTCTCTTAGATCCGGATTTCGCCGGGGTACGGAAATCAGCGAACGTCCGCTCCCCCTAAACCGGCCTAGCCGCCGGATTACCCCCCGCACGCCTTGAACAGCATCAGCGTGCGTTCGCGCGCCAGCTCGCTCGACGGTTCGTGATAATCCTTGCGGCGGTCGCTGTTGAAACCGTGGCCCGCTTCATAAACGAAGATCTGCGCGGTCGGATGCTCCTTGGCGATCAGCGCCTCGACGCCTTCCATCGGAATGCCGCCGTCGAAGCGGCCGAAATGCGCGATCGTCGCGCAGCGCGGCGCCTCGTCCTTGAACTGGGTCGGGACAAGGCTGCCATAATAGGAAGAGGCCGCGGCAAGGTCCGAACTGATCTGCGCCATCCGCCACGCGACCGAGCCGCCGTAACAAAAGCCGGTGATGAACACCGCGCCTTTCGATTTGAGCGCGTCGATGCACGTCTGCGCATCCTTCAGGCTCTGTTCGAATGGGTGCAGCTCGCGCGCCAGCTGCACCGCGCGCTCGAATTGCGGCCCCGAATAGTCGCTTTCGAACCCCGGATGCTCGCGGTCGAACAGCGCGGGGGACAGCACCTCATAGCCGTCGGCAGCATATTCGTCGGCGAGCTCGCGGATATGGTCGGTCACCCCGAAGATTTCCTGCGCCAGCACCAACCCGCCGCGCCGTTCGCCGGTCGGCTGGGCATGATAGACGGCGATCTCGGCGCCATCGTTCATCGTCATCCGGATCATCTCGCCCATGCGCTACCTCTCTGCCGTTCCGACTGAGCTTGTCGAAGTCCCGTCCTCTTGGCCCGGCTTTTGACGAAAGAACCGGGCTTCGACAAGCTCAGCGCAAACGGCTTTGGGGACGGGCCGCGATTCACCCCACCCCCGCCTTGCATTGCCGCAGAATCGTTGCTAGGCGCGCCGCGACTTCGCTGCGGGGGATATTACCCAATATCCGCCAAAACCCGCGCGACCCATCCCCCACGGGATCGTAGCAAAGGACTTTCACGCGTGGAGAATTCCGGCGGCATTCAAGGCAACATCACGGCGGGCCTCGCGGGCCGCTATGCGGTCGCTTTGTTCGATCTGGCGCGCGAATCGAACGCGATCGACGCGGTGTCGAAAAGCCTCGCCACCCTGCGCGCCGGCCTTGCCGAATCGGACGACCTGTCGGCGCTGATCGCCAGCCCGGTCGTCGGGCGCACCGACGCCGCCAATGCGGTGGGTGCGGTCGCCAAGGCGATGCAGCTCGATTCGCTGACCGCCAAATTCCTCGGCGTGCTGGCGGAGAACCGCCGCCTCGCCGATCTGCCCAAGATGATCGATGCGTTCGACGCCATCGTCGCCAACCACCGCGGCGAAGTGACCGCGAAGGTCACCAGCGCGCATCCGCTGTCGGCCGCGCAGCTTGCCGAGCTGACCCAGAACCTCAAATCCCGTGTCGGGCGCGACGTTGCCGTCGCGACGACCGTCGATCCCGCCATCCTCGGCGGCCTCGTCGTCCAGCTGGGCAGCCAGCTGATCGACGGCAGCATCCGTACCCGTCTCAACAGTTTCGCCCAGGCGATGAAGGGCTGAACAGCCCGTACGCCAAATTTGCCCGATGAAAGGCTAAACAATGGAAATCCGCGCCGCTGAAATCAGCAAGGTCATCAAGGACCAGATCGCCAATTTCGGCACCGACGCCACGGTCAGCGAAATCGGTCAGGTGCTGTCGGTCGGCGACGGCATCGCCCGCGTCCACGGCCTCGACAATGTCCAGGCCGGTGAAATGGTCGAATTCGCCAATGGCGTACAGGGCATGGCCCTGAACCTCGAAGCCGACAACGTCGGCATCGTGATCTTCGGCAGCGACGCCGAGATCAAGGAAGGCGACCAGGTCAAGCGCACCGGCACGATCGTCGACGTTCCCGTCGGCAAGGGCCTGCTCGGCCGCGTCGTCGATGGCCTCGGCAATCCGATCGACGGCAAAGGCCCGATCAAGGCCGACAAGCGCATGCGCGTCGAAGTGAAGGCGCCGGGTATCATCCCACGTACCTCGGTGCACGAACCCGTCCAGACCGGCCTGAAGGCGCTCGACGCGCTCGTCCCCGTCGGCCGCGGCCAGCGCGAACTGATCATCGGCGATCGCCAGACCGGCAAGACCGCCGTCGCGATCGACACCTTCATCAACCAGAAGCAGGCCAACGCCGGCGATGACGAGAGCAAGAAGCTCTATTGCATCTACGTCGCGGTCGGCCAGAAGCGCTCGACCGTGGCGCAGATCGTCCGCCAGCTCGAAGAAAATGGCGCGATGGAATATTCGATCGTCGTCGCCGCAACCGCGTCGGAGCCGGCCCCGCTGCAGTTCCTCGCACCCTACACCGGCTGCACGATGGGCGAGTTTTTCCGCGACAACGGCATGCACGCCGTGATCGTCTATGACGATCTGTCGAAGCAGGCCGTCGCGTACCGTCAGATGTCGCTGCTGCTGCGCCGCCCGCCGGGCCGCGAAGCTTATCCGGGCGACGTTTTCTATCTGCACAGCCGTCTGCTCGAGCGCGCCGCCAAGATGAACAGCGACAATGGGTCGGGCTCGCTCACCGCGCTGCCGATCATCGAAACGCAGGCGGGCGACGTGTCGGCGTACATCCCGACCAACGTGATTTCGATCACCGACGGCCAGATCTTTCTCGAAACCGGCCTGTTCAATGCCGGTATCCGCCCGGCGATCAACGTCGGCCTGTCGGTGAGCAGAGTCGGTTCTGCCGCGCAGACCAAGGCGATGAAAAAGGTGTCGGGCTCGATCAAGCTCGAACTCGCGCAATATCGCGAAATGGAAGCCTTCGCGCAGTTCGGCTCGGACCTTGATGCGTCGACGCAAAAGCTGCTCAACCGCGGCGCGCGCCTGACCCAGCTCTTGAAGCAGGCGCAGTTCCAGCCGATGCCGTTCGAAGAACAGACCGCGTCGATCTTTGCCGGCACCAACGGCTTCCTCGACAACGTTCCCGTCACCGACGTCAACCGCTACGAACAGGCGATGCTCGCCTATCTGCGCAGCGACCACGCCGACGTGTTGAAGACGATCCGCGACACCAAGGATCTCGGCGACGACGCCAAAAAGGGTCTGGTCGCGGCGCTCGAAGCCTTCGCCAAGATTTTCGCGTAACTGGTTCCGTCATCCCGACGAAAGCTGAGATGACGATTTAGAGAGGCCGAAATGGCATCGTTGAAGGAACTCAAAGGGCGGATCGGCTCGGTCAAATCGACCCAGAAGATCACCAAGGCCAAGAAGATGGTCGCCGCCGCCAAGCTGCGCCGCGCGCAAGCGGCCGCCGAAGCCGCGCGCCCCTATGCGACGCGCCTCGAAGGCGTCGTCGCCAGCCTGGCGTCAAAGGTCGGCGGGTCCGATTCGGCGCCGCAGCTGCTCGCCGGCACCGGCAAGAGCGACGCCCATCTGCTCGTCGTGCTCAACAGCGACCGCGGCCTTGCCGGCGCGTTCAACTCGAACATCGTCCGCGCCGCGCGCGACAAGGCGCTCGACCTGCAGGCGCAGGGCAAGAAGGTGCTCTTCTACCTCGTCGGCCGCAAGGGCCGCCCGGTCATCGCGCGCCTGTTCGCGGGCCAGATCGTCGAGCAGTATGAAACGACGGGCATCCGCGACATCGGCTTCGAACAGGCGCAGGACATCGCCGCCAAGGTGATGGAGATGTACGAAGCCGGCGCGTTCGACGTCGCGCATCTTTTCTATTCGAAGTTCCGCTCGGCGCTGCTCCAGGAAGCGACCGGCCAGCAGCTGATCCCGGTTCCCGCCCCCGTCGATGTTCCGGCAGCGAGCGGCGCCGCGGTCGAATATGAACCCGACGAGGAAGCGATCCTCGCCGACCTGCTGCCGCGCAACATCACGATCCAGATCTTCAAGGGTCTGCTGGAAAACGCCGCGTCCGAACAGGGCGCGTCGATGACCGCGATGGACAATGCGACGCGCAACGCGGGCGACCTGATCAACAAACTGACCATCATCTACAACCGCACGCGTCAGGCGGCGATCACGACCGAGCTTATCGAAATCATCGCTGGCGCCGAAGCGCTGTAAAATTCCGTCGCCCCAGCGAAAGCTGGGGCCGCTACCCACCCGAAGCTGCGCCAGCAGGCCAGCGATCCCAGCTGTCGCTGGGATGACGACATAAAGAAGGCAAGGAAACGAACATGGCAACCGCACCCGCCCCTGAAAAGAAGGCACCCGCCAAGAAGCCTGCCGCGCCCAAGGCTGCTGCGCCGAAGAAGGCCGCTGCGCCCAAGGCCGCCAGCACCGGCATCGCCACCGGCCGCATCGCGCAGGTCATCGGCGCCGTCGTCGACGTCCAGTTCACCGGCACCCTGCCCGCGATTCTGAACGCGCTGGAAACCGACAACAACGGCAACCGCCTCGTTCTCGAAGTCGCGCAGCACCTCGGCGAAAACACCGTCCGCACCATCGCGATGGACGCGACCGACGGCCTGACCCGCGGCCAGCCCGTGACCGACACCGGCGCGCAGATTTCGGTTCCGGTCGGCCCGCAGACGCTCGGCCGCATCCTCAACGTCATCGGCGAGCCGATCGACGAACGCGGCCCGGTCGTCACCGACCTCCGCTCGCCGATCCATGCCAAGGCCCCTGAATTCGTCGATCAGTCGACCGAATCGAGCATCCTCGTCACCGGCATCAAGGTCATCGACCTGATCGCGCCTTATGCGAAGGGCGGCAAGATCGGCCTGTTCGGCGGCGCCGGCGTCGGCAAGACGGTTCTCATTCAGGAGCTGATCAACAACATCGCCAAGGGCCATGGTGGTACGTCGGTGTTCGCGGGCGTCGGTGAACGCACCCGCGAAGGCAACGATCTCTATCACGAATTCCTCGACGCCGGCGTGATCGCCAAGGACGCCGACGGCAACCCGACCCCCGAGGGTTCGAAGGTGGCGCTGGTGTTCGGCCAGATGAACGAGCCGCCGGGCGCCCGCGCCCGCGTGGCGCTGTCGGGCCTGACGATCGCCGAATATTTCCGCGACGTCGAAGGTCAGGACGTGCTGTTCTTCGTCGACAACATCTTCCGCTTCACCCAGGCGGGTTCGGAAGTGTCGGCGCTGCTCGGGCGCATTCCCTCGGCCGTGGGCTACCAGCCTACCCTGTCGACCGACATGGGCGCGTTGCAGGAACGCATCACCTCGACGAACAAGGGCTCGATCACCTCGGTGCAGGCCATTTACGTTCCCGCGGATGACTTGACCGACCCTGCTCCCGCCACCTCGTTCGCCCACTTGGACGCGACGACGACGCTGAACCGCGCGATTTCGGAACTCGGTATCTATCCGGCGGTCGATCCGCTCGATTCGACCAGCCGCGTGCTGACCGCCGCCATCGTCGGCCAGGAGCATTATGAAACGGCCCGCCGCGTTCAGGAAACGCTGCAGAAGTACAAGTCGCTGCAGGACATCATCGCGATTCTCGGCATGGACGAGCTGAGCGAAGAAGATAAGCTGGTCGTCGCACGCGCGCGCAAGATCCAGCGCTTCCTGTCGCAGCCGTTCCACGTCGCGGAAGTCTTTACCAACATCCCCGGCAAGTTCGTGGCGATCGAAGACACGGTGAAGTCGTTCAAGGCGGTGGTCGACGGCGAATATGATCACCTTCCCGAAGCGGCCTTCTACATGGTCGGCGGCATCGACGAAGCGGTCGCCAAGGCCGCCAAGCTCGCCGAAGACGCGTAAGACTTACCTGAGCCCCTCCCCTTCAGGGGAGGGGTTGGGGTGGGGTCTCGCGATGTAGCGCAAGGCCGAAACGCCCCACCCCGCTGTGACTAGGCTCGGCTTCGCCGTACCAAGTCTCACTGCCCCTTCCCTAAAGGAGAGGGGTTTGAGGAATAAAAGATGGCTCTGAAGTTCGAACTCGTCACCCCGGCCCGCCTCGAGCGGTCGATCGAGGTTTACATGGTCACCGTGCCCGGCAGCGAAGGCGACTTCTCGGTGCTCGAAGGCCATGCGCCGTTCATGGCGACGCTGCGCAACGCGCCGCTGACCATCTACGCGACGCAGGGCGCCGCACCCGAGGTGATCGAAGTTGAAGGCGGCTTTGCCGAGGTCAACGAGCAGGGCCTGACCGTCCTCGCTGAGCATGTCACCGCCAGCTGATCGCGAAGAATTAAGAGCATTTCAAAAACTGGCCAGGCGTGATAGGCTCGTGAGGGGCAGACACCTACGATGCCTAATGATGACGATGAGCGTGTGAAGGCTGAGCATATCGATACCTTCTATTACACATATTGTAATACCGAAGGTTCGAGAATCGGTGGGGCCACAGCTGATGAAGTAGTCGCTCAGAATCGCGCCAATCATCATGCCCGACAGACTGGCCATTCGACCACCGTCACATCAGGCTAGCCACCGCGAACCTGGCTGGTTCGGTGTCGCAAGCGCCCATCCAGTCCAAAATTTGACTGCAGCAACGCCCACATCTCAACAGGGGTAGGCTTTTTGTGGGCCGAAACTGCTGTGATTAGGTGCACGCGGCGACGGAGACGCGGCGGAGAATTGGATTAGCGGTTTTGCGGCCCTCCTTCTCTCTGCGTCCTTTGCGCCCTCTGCGCGAAAGTCCCTATCTCTCCGCGCCTCAGCGTCTCCGCGTGAGCCCATGGCTCACGCCGCCCCCGGCATTTCACAATCGCGCGCCGCATTAGGACAATGTCAAAGTTTCCACTTTATTCACCGTGTCCGATCGGGTGCGCCGGCGACTGGCGGCGATGCCCGAATATATTTGGAAAGCAGGACAAAGCGAATGAGTGCATTCGGACGCCGACCCGGAACCGCTGGCCGCCCCGCCTTTGGCGTGGCCAAGCCGATGCAGGGTGGATCGGGCGTGGGCGGCGGCGCCCAGTTCCCCGCGATCGACACCCCCGACCTTCCGCAGATGCCGTCGAACCTGTCGCCCGAAGACGAGGCGATGGAGCGGCTGAACCTGCGTTCGACCGCCGACATGGCCGAACCCGAAAAGGCGCAAGGATTCGAAGCCAGCGTCCACAAGATCAAGGAACAGGTGCTGCCGCGCCTGCTCGAACGCGTCGATCCCGAAGCCGCGGCCACGCTGTCGAAGGACGAGCTGACCGAGGAATTCCGCCCGATCATCCTCGAGGTGCTTGCAGAGCTGCGCATCACGCTCAACCGCCGCGAGCAGTTCGCGCTCGAAAAGGTGCTGGTTGACGAGTTGCTCGGCTTTGGCCCGCTCGAAGAATTGCTCGCCGATCCCGACATTTCGGACATCATGGTCAACGGCCCGTACCAGACGTATATCGAAAAAAAGGGGCAGTTGATGATCGCCCCGATCCAGTTCCGCGACGAACAGCATCTGTTCCAGATCGCCCAGCGCATCTGCAACCTCGTCGGCCGCCGCGTCGACCAGACCACCCCGCTCGCCGACGCCCGCCTCAAGGACGGCAGCCGCGTCAACGTGATCGTCCCGCCGCTCAGCTTGCGCGGTACCGCGATCTCGATTCGTAAATTCTCCGCAAAGCCGATCACCCTCGACATGCTGTGTCAGTGGGGCGCGATGAGCCAGAAAATGTGCACCGCGCTGAAGATCGCGGGCGCCAGCCGCTTCAACATCGTCATCTCGGGCGGTACCGGCTCGGGCAAGACGACGATGCTCAACGCGCTGTCGAAGATGATCGACCCCGGCGAGCGCGTGCTGACCATCGAGGATGCCGCCGAACTTCGCCTGCAACAGCCGCACTGGCTGCCGCTCGAAACCCGCCCCGCGAATCTTGAGGGCAATGGCGCGATCCACATGGGCGATCTCGTCAAGAACGCGCTGCGTATGCGTCCCGACCGCATCATCATGGGCGAGGTGCGCGGCGCCGAATGTTTCGATCTGCTCGCCGCGATGAACACCGGTCACGACGGGTCGATGTGTACGCTCCACAGCAACTCACCCCGCGAATGCCTGGGCCGTATGGAAAATATGGTGCTGATGGGCGACGTGAAGATCCCGAAGGAAGCGATTTCAAAGCAGATCGCCGATTCGGTCGACATGGTCATCCAGATCAAACGCCTGCGCGACGGGTCGCGCCGCGTCACCAACGTCACCGAAGTGATCGGCATGGAAGGCGACGTCATCGTCACCCAGGAATTGTTCAAGTTCGAATATCTCGACGAGGACAAGGACGGCAAGATCGTCGGCGAATATCGCGCCATGGGCCTGCGCCCTTATACACTAGAAAAAGCGCGCCAGTACGGCTTCGATCAGCCGTATCTCGAGGCGTGCCTCTAAAAGCCGCTCATTCTCGTCATTGCGAGAAGCCGCAGGCGACGCGGCAATCCAGAGTCGCGTAAACCGCTCTGGATTGCTTCGCTCCGCTCGCAATGACGAGAAGAATCACGGCTTCAACGCCAGCACCGCCGCGAACAGCGCCACCGCGACCCCCATCAGCGCGATCCCGCGCCACGGCATGAACCCGACCGCATCGACATCGCGCCGGTTGCGACGGCGCCAGTCGGCGACTTCGGCGGCGACCGCCAGGACGGCGCCCGCAGCGCTGGCGATCAGCATCGACACTTGCATTGCGTCGCATCCCTACCCAAACAGGGGTTCCCCCAAAAGAGAGGTGCCCATATGCGTTCCCTGTTGCTGGTTGCAAGTGCCGCCATCGCTATCGCCGTTCCCGCCGCCGCGGTCACCCAGGACGGTCATGCCGGCCACGCCGGTCATGCCGCGCCCGCCGGCACCGATGCCCAGCAGGGCCACGATATGAACGCCGGCGCCATCACCGCCGCGGTCGCCGCGCCGACCCGCACCCCCGCCAACGTCGCGCGCGATCCCTGGCGCCACCCCGCCGAAACGCTCGCCTTCTTTGGCGTCAAACCCGGCGATACCGTCGTCGAATTGTGGCCCGGCGGCGGCTGGTACACCGAAATCCTCGCCCCGCTCGCCAAAGCGGGCGGCGGCACCCTCTATGTCGCGGCGCCGTGGGAGCGCGGGCTCGGTCGCATCAAGGAAAAGCAGACCGCCGAGGCCGCGCTGTACGGCGCGCTCAAGCTCGCCGAATTTCCGAACGGCGGCACAAATCCCAAGGTGCCCGACAGCAGCGCCGACGTCGTGCTGACCTTCCGCAACGTCCACAACTGGCGTTTCGGCGGCGCCGACAACACCGCCGAGGCGTTCAAGCAGATTTTCGCGATGCTGAAACCCGGCGGCACGCTGGGCGTCGTCGATCACCGGCTGCCCGAAGACATGGATTCGGCGCTCGAGGAAAAGAGCGGCTATATGAAGCGCTCGTCGGTCGTCGGCTTTGCCGAAGCGGCGGGGTTCAAGCTCGCCGGCGAAAGCGACGTCAACGCGAACCCCAAAGACACCCACGACTATGAAAAGGGCGTGTGGACGCTGCCGCCGAACCTGCGCGAAGGCGACACCGACCGCGAAAAATATGTCGCGATCGGCGAATCGGACCGCATGACGCTGAAATTCTTGAAGCCCGCCAGCTGACGCGCCAGATCGAAACCATCGACCCTGCGCTGCTGCTCAGCGCCTACGCGCAGGGTCTTTTCCCGATGGCCGACGGGGTCGATGACCCGTCGGTGCATTGGGTCGAGCCGCGGCTGCGCGCGATCCTGCCGCTGGGCGGGTTCCGCCTCTCGCGCAGCCTACGCAAGGTGATCGCCAGCGACCGTTTTCGCGTCACCACCGACACCGCCTTTCCCGCCATGGTCGCGCTGTGCGCCGCGCCGGCGGACGACCGGCCGACGACGTGGATCAATCCGGTGATCAGCGCGAGCTACGAGCGACTGTTCCGCCTCGGCCATGCCCACAGCGTCGAATGCTGGCTGGACGGCGAGCTGGTCGGCGGCCTCTATGGCGTATCGCTCGGCCGCGCCTTTTTCGGCGAATCGATGGTGAGCCGGGCGCGCGATGCGTCGAAGGTCGCGCTCGCGCATCTCGTCGCGCGGCTCGTCGCCGGCGGCTGGCAATTGCTCGACTGCCAGTTCATCACCCCACATCTGGCCAGCCTGGGGGCGATTGAAATCCCCCAGGCCGCCTATCTCGCGCGGCTCTATTCGGTGTTGTCGGACGGCTCCGCTGCGGCCGGCGCGGGAACGGGCGGCGGCGTCGGTGCCGGTGCCGGGCCGCCCTCGCCGCCGTTCGCCGCGGGCGACTGGGGCGCGCTCGACGCCTTGGGCGGCGCGGCGGCCTTGGGGGCCGACCGGGCAACGGGTTCGCCGCCGGGATATGTCATCGCACAGCTTTTGACGAACACGTCATAGATCGGGTGCTCGATCACGTTGCGATCGGGACGCTCGCGAAAGATCCAGCCCGAAAACACCCGGTACCAATTGTCGTCGCGCTGATCCTGCACGGTCAACTGCACGAACGCCCCCGTCTCCGGCGGATCCTCCCACGGCGCGGTCTGTTCGCAGGCGCGCAGGCGGACGATCGCCCGCCCGACGCGGGCGGTGTCGCCCGGCTTCATTTCCAGTTCGCGGACCAGCCCGTTGCGCTTGTTGAGCAGGCCGACCACCGCGACGCGCTCGGCCATCGGGGTCGCGCCTTCGAAACCGCCGACTTCCTGCGGCACGGTTTCGGATTTGGCGATCGTCGGCACCGTCGCGCTGCCCTTGCCCTGCGAAGGCGTGCGGTCGCATGCGCTCAGCGCGGACGCGGCGATCGACGCCGCCAGCAGGGTCTGGGCGCAGCGACGCATTAATCCGCGCCGGGCCGCCAGGCCTCATAATCCCCGGTTGCCGCGGCTCGCCGCCCGCCGCGCTCGAGCGCTCCGGCGGGGCGATAGGCCGCGATGCTGCCAGTCAGATTGGCGGTCGCCGGCTGCTCCCATGCGCGCGGGGCAGGCAGCGCGTCGGTCGGCAGCTCGTCGAAGGTGCCGTGCAGCCAGCCGTGCCATTCGGGCGGCACCCGGCTCGCATCGTTCGATCCGTTATACAGCACCCAGCGGCGATTGCCCTTGCGGGCGCGAAAATAGCGGTTGCCCAGCCCGTCTTCGCCCACCTGCTCGCCGGTGCGCCAGCTGTTCAGCAACGTCCCGACGGTCGCGCCGTCCCACCAGGTGAAAATCTTGCCAAGGATGCTCATGGCGCCCGCGTTTACAGGCAAGCTGCGGCGCTTCGCAAGCGTCAAACGGTGGGACGCATCGGTTTGGCGGCGCTATTTTCGATCTTTCCACGTCACCTTGGCCGTCTCGTCGATGCCCAGCCGCGCCGCGGTGCCGCCGGCAAGCTCGAGCACCGCGGCAACTTCGCCGCCGCTCGCGACCGGCTCGATCGATTCGGGGATGGTATTTTCGGCGATCCGGTCGATGCTGCCGTCGGCGCGGATAAAGATCATGTCGAGCGGGATCAGCGTGTTGCGCATCCAGAAGCTGGCGATGCGCGGCTTGGCAAAGGGAAACAGCATCCCGCCGTCGGCGGGCAGGCTGGTGCGGAACATCAGCCCCTGCCGCTGCTCCTCTGCGGTACGCGCGACTTCGACGTCGAACCGGTGCGTTTGCCCGGGCGCCGTAATCGTCACCGGGATCGTCAGGGCGCCCTCGGTCTGGGCCCCCGAATCGCCGGCGCAGCCTGCGATCGGCATCGCCAGCGATATGGCCAGAGCGGTCAGTATCGCACGCATCGCATATCCTCTCGATCATCACGGCGAGCGGCGTCGCCGGCCGCCGCCGTCCTAATCAAGCGCCGCCGCGTCGTCCAGCGCCGCCAGCGCGTCGTCATCGCCGGGGGCGATCGCCAGGATGCGCCGCGCCAGCGTCATCGGGTGACCGGCGCGCAAAAACGCCGCGATCTGCCGCTCGCGCAGTTTCGGATCGCCTGCCGCCACGGCCGCGAACGGACCGAACCGCCGCCGCCGGGCAAAGCCGACCGCCGCGTCCATCGCCGCCGCCTCGGCACTCTCGATCGCTTCGCCGCTGTCCGCTGCGGCGATGCCGTCCACATAAAGCTGCGCCTTGACCCGCCGCACCCCCAGCCCGCGGCGTGTCATCGCCCCGGCGCGCATCACCGCATATTGCCGGTCGTCAAGGAACTGCAGCCGCTCCATCCGGTCGGCCACCGCCTCGCACGCCGCCATCGCATCGCTTTCGTCGATCCATTCGGATTCGCGAATTTTTCGCGACAGATAGCGTGTCAGTTTCGCCCGGCTGGTGGCGAATCGCGCCACATAGGACAGCGCCAGCTCGTCGAGCCGCGCTGCGCCCAAAGCTTTTCTGGTCCGGTTGGATGGTGCGCGGCTGTTCCCCATGCCATGTTTATGCCACAGTCGGGCCCGATTGAGAACGATCAGCGCCGCCATATCGGGCCATATAGCCCGGAAACGGGCGAATTTGTTCCAACTGCTCAGGGATCGCGCCAGGCACCATGACACGCAAAGATGACATGCTTGTTGCCGCGCGGTCCGTTTCACGGGATGTCGCACCCCTTATGACCGATAACAGCATGACCGCGGAGGAGGTGCTTCGGCCGACCCCGACCTTCTGCGCCCAGCCGCGCCGCTTTTCGGATTTCGCCACCGTCGGTGAGGCGCTCGACTATGCCGCCAGCGGCACCCGCGGGCTCAATTTCCACGATCCGCGCGGCAAGCTGACCCGGCCCTACCCCTATCGCGAGCTCAAGGACGACGCGGTCCAGACCGCCTATCGCCTGATTGCCGCCGGCGTCAAACCCGGCGACCGCATCGCGCTGATCGCCGAAACCGGCCCCGAATTCGCCGCGCTCTTCTTCGGGACCATCTATGCCGGCGCCTGGCCGGTGCCGCTGCCGCTGCCGACCAGCTTCGGCGGCCGCGACTCCTATGTCGGCCAGCTCGTCGTCCAGCTGACCAGCTGTGACCCGACCATGCTGTTCTTCCCGCCCGAAATTGCCGCAATGGCGACCGAAGCCGCCGAGAAGGAGAGCGTAACGCCCGTCGACTGGAGCGCATTCGAACAGAAGCCGGCCCCCGTCGCGGAGTTGCCCGAACAGCAGTCGGACGAAACCTGCTATCTGCAATATAGCAGCGGCTCGACGCGCTTTCCGCACGGCGTCGCGGTGACCCACGCCGCATTGCTCAACAATCTCGCCGCGCACAGCCATGGCATGGAGGTGCGCGACAGCGACCGCTGCGTCTCGTGGCTGCCCTGGTATCACGACATGGGGCTCGTCGGCTGCCTGCTGTCGCCGGTCGCCAACCAGGTGTCGGTCGATTATCTCAAGACCGAAGATTTCGCCCGCCGCCCGCTCGCCTGGCTCGACCTGATCAGCCGCAACGAAGGCACGACGCTCAGCTACTCGCCGACCTTTGGTTACGACATTTGCGCCCGCCGCGTGTCGAGCCAGACGCACGTCGCCGACCGTTTCGACCTGTCGCGCTGGCGCGTCGCCGGCAATGGCGCCGACATGATCCGCCCCGACGTCATGCAGAACTTTGTCGACGCCTTTGCCGACGCCGGCTTTTCGGCCAGCGCCTTCCTGCCCAGCTACGGCCTTGCCGAAGCGACGCTCGCGGTCAGCATCATGCCGCCGGGCGAAGGCATCGTCGTCGAACTGGTCGAAGAGACCGAGCTGTCGGGCGGCGCCAACGACACCGACCGCCCGACGCGCTATCGCGCCATCGTCAATTGCGGCCGCGCCGCGCGCGACATGGTGATCGAGGTTCGCGACGAGGCCGGCAATGCGCTGCCCGACCAGACCGTCGGCAAGGTGTGGTGCAGTGGTCCGTCGCTAATGACCGGTTACTACCGCGACCCCGTATCGACAGCCGCGTGCCTCGTCGATGGCTGGCTCGACACCGGCGATATGGGATATTTGTCAGACGGTTACATTTATATCGTCGGCCGCGCCAAGGACATGATCATCATCAACGGCAAAAATCACTGGCCGCAGGATATCGAATGGGCGGTCGAACAATTGCCGGGCTTCAAATCGGGTGACATCGCCGCCTTCGCGATCACCGCGCCGGGCGGCGAGGAAACCCCCGCGGTGCTCGTCCAGTGCCGCACCAGCGACGAGGACGAGCGCGCGCTGTTACGCGAGACGATCCGCGACCGCGTCCGTGCGATCACCGGCATGAACTGCCTGATCGAGCTGATCCCGCCGCGTACATTGCCGCGAACCAGCTCGGGCAAACTCAGCCGGTCGAAGGCGCGGGCGCAATATCTCGCCGGTGAAATCCAGCCTTTTGCGATCGCCGCCTGATCCACGTTGATTCTGTTCCGCATCGGGACGGAAAAAAGGCGACGGGCGGAACCGTCACGGTTACTTTCGGGTAACCCTGCCGCGCTAGACCGGTCGGCGTGAAAAGCCTGCTGACCGACCCCTTCGCCGCCGAGAATATTCCGCTGCGCCCCCTGCTAGGGTTCGGATCGCCGACCGAAGAGGTCGGCGACCTGCGCCAGTTGCAGCTCGCCCCGCTGCGCGGCAAGGGATCGCTGCGGCTGTGGATGGGGATCGGCATGGCGATCGCCGCCGCGGCGACGATGACGATGCGGACGCCGTCGGTGATCGTCGGCGGCTGGCTGGTGATTGCGCTGTTGTTCAGCCTCGTGTCCTACCGTGCCTTCGCCCGCCTGCCACTCGGCGATCCGAAACTCGCCGGGCTTCCCGAATATCGGCTGTGCCATCGCCACGCCCTCTATTCGGCGCTGCTGTGGGGCACCACCTTCTGGCTCCAGGGGGCAACCCCCGGGCTCGACCACGTCCTGTCGATGTGGACGATCGCGCTGCTGATGATGCTGACGCTGGCGATCGTCGCGCACAGCGTGCCGCTCGCCTGCATCCTGTTCATCGCGCCGGTCACCGTCTCGGCGGCTGTCGCCCTCGTCGGCGCGGGCGCGCCCCAGCTTGCCCCGGTGGCGCTCGTCGCCGGGCTGCTGCTCTGCGCCTTCTGCGTCCGCTTTGCGCAGACGCACATCCGCTTCCGCCGCGCCGAGGAGTCGCTGCACGAAAAGAACGAAACGGTCAGCCTGCTGCTCCGCGAGTTCGAGGAAACCTCCGCCGACTGGCTGTGGCAAACCGACAACAGCCGCCGCCTCGTCCATGTCTCGCCGCGCTTCGCCTATGCGCTCGGTGTGACCGCCGAGGCGCTGGAGGGCGTGCCGCTGCTCCAGGCGCTGTCGGGCGATGCGTGGGACACCGGCCACTTCCCCAAGACCTTGCACGACATGGCCGAGCGCATGAAGCGGCGCGAGAGCTTTTCGAACTTCATCGTCCCCGTGACGATCGACGGCGCGCCGCGCTGGTGGGAATTGTCAGCCTCGCCGCGTCTTGACGAAACCGGCAAGTTCCTCGGCTTTCGCGGCGTCGGGTCCGATGTCACCGAACAGCGCGCGACCGCCGAACAGATCGCGCGCATGGCGCGCTTCGACAATCTGACCGGCCTGCCCAACCGCCTCAGCCTCCACGAGGACCTCGCCCGCGCCCTCGATCTGGCGATCGATACCAAGTCGCGCTGCGCGATGCTGATGATCGACCTCGACCGGTTCAAGGCGGTCAACGATACGCTCGGCCACCCCGTCGGCGACAAGCTGCTCGCGCAGGTCGCGGCGCGGCTGAAGGGCATGATGGAGCGCGGCATGACGTGCGGCCGCCTCGGCGGCGACGAATTTGCGGTCGTGCTGCACAATGTGCCGAGCGCAGCCGAAGCCGAAATTCTTGCCCAGCGCGTCATCGCAGCGATCAGCCGCCCTTACGTGGTCGACAATCACCAGCTGTTCGTCGGCGCCAGCATCGGCTTTGCGATCGGGCCGCAGGACGGCGCGACGGTCGAAACGCTGACCCGCAACGCGGACCTCGCGCTCTACAAGTCCAAGGACAAGGGCGGCAATGTCGTCGCCGCCTATGTCGCCTCGCTCCACGCCCAGGCCGAAGAACGCCGCGTCATGGAACAGGAGCTCCGCGGCGCGCTCGATCGTGGCGAGTTCGAACTGTATTACCAGCCGGTCGTGACCGCGACCGACGGCACGCTCAACGGCTTCGAAGGCCTGATCCGCTGGAACAACAAAAAGCTCGGCAATGTCTCCCCCGGCCGCTTCATCCCGCTGGCGGAGGACAGCCGCCTCATCTCGCCGATCGGCGAATGGGTGCTGCGCACCGCCTGCCATGAAGCGATGAAATGGCCCTCGAACCTCAAGGTCGCTGTCAACGTCTCGGCCGAGCAGCTCACCGACCCTGCCTTCGCGTCGGTCGTCGTCTCGGCGCTCGCCCAGAGCGGACTCTCGCCGCAACGCCTTGAGATCGAGGTCACCGAAAGCGTGTTCCTGCGCGACGGCGGCGGCGCCGCGCAATTGCTCGACCAACTGATAGGGCTCGGCATCCGCCTCAGCCTCGACGACTTTGGCACCGGCTATTCCTCGCTCGGTTATCTGCGCAAGACGCAATTTTCGACGATCAAGGTCGACCGCAGCTTCGTCGTCGGCGCCGCAAAAGGCAGTATCGAATCGATCGCGATCATCCGCGCCGTCGTCGCCCTCGCCGACAGCCTCGGCATGTCGACCACCGCCGAAGGCGCCGAGACCGAGGTCGAGGTCGAAACGCTGCGCAGCCTCGGCTGCAGCAATATCCAGGGCTATTATTACGGCCGCCCGATGCCCGCGAGCGACGTGCTCACCCTGTTCCGGCGGCCGGATTCGATCGCGACCGCCGCCGCCTGACGGCGGGCGCGGCGACGGGGCGAGCCGCGCCGGCGACGAACCGAAAGTGATCCCAAAAGGTTCCGCGACCCATCGCAGTTCGCGCGCAACTCACCGCTAGACGGCTGGTGGCGCGCGGCGATCGTGGCAAACAGCCTCAACGCTTGAAGACGAGCCGATGGGGGTCGCAATCCATGTTTACCAGCCGCTTTCTGACCGCCGCGCTCGCGTCCGTATTGATGCTGGCGGGCGCGCTGGCCAGCACCCCCGCCGCCGCACGCGGTTACCTGCAATGCGTGCCCTTCGCGCGTGCCGAATCGGGCGTCGAAATCCGCGGCAATGCGAAGACGTGGTGGACGCAGGCGGCCAATGATTATGATCGCGGACAGGAACCCCGCCAGGGCGCCGTCATGGCGTTCGCCGGCACCCGCGGCATGCCGATGGGTCATGTCGCGGTGGTCAAGAAGATCGTCGGCGAGCGCGAAATCCTGATCGACCATGCCAACTGGTCGCCGATCAACGGCCGCCGCGGCCAGATCGAACGCAACGTCCGCGTCATCGACGTCAGCGATGCCGGCGACTGGAGCATGGTCCGCGTCTGGTATGCACCGATCGGCGACCTCGGCCTGCGCGCCAACCCGGTGCAGGGCTTCATCTACCCGGGCGGCGCCGGCGCGCCCGCAGCAGCCCCATCTTTCCCGGCGCCCGTGTGGGCGAGCAATGACTGGAAACCCGGAAACGACCTGGAAATGGTCGTCGCCTCGCTCGGCAACTGAGCCTTACCCCCCACCTCCAAGGCTCGGCGAGCGACGAAGCCATCCGGGACGGTCCGCCGCCCCGGGTGGCTTCCCCCTTTTCGGGGCGCAGAAATCATGGGGATAATCCCAAACGCCCAGCGACGGCGCTGACGCCCTCAGTCGTTCGATGCTTCGCCGTTCTCCGCGGCCGCATCCTCGAACCAGGCTTCGACCTCGCCCGACAGTTTGATCGTCATCGGCTGGCCGAAGCGGTCCTTCGACTTGCCGGCCGCGACGCGGATCCAGCCTTCCGAAATCGAATATTCCTCGACGTCGGTGCGCTCCTTGCCCTTGAACTTGATGCCGATGCCGCGCTGCAGCACCTCCATGTCGAAATGGGGCGAGCGCGGGTTGGTCGACATGCGGTCGGGCGGGGTGTCGGTCATGGTCTCAATCTCCAGATAATGCCGCGCGGCTAGGCGAGGCAGCGCGGCAAATCAAGCGCGGTCGGCATGCGCCGCACCCAAAACCGCGCCATCTGGGTTACGCCGCCGCGATCAGGCGGCGTGGTCGGGCCGGATCATTGCTTCTGCGGCGGGATAGAGGGTGTGGTTCTCGCGCTCGATCCGCATCGCCAGCGCGTCGAGGATGCCCGTCGTCTCGGCACAGAAGCCCGCCCAGTTCGCCGCGACCGTGTCGGGCGTCCAGCGCGCGTCATAGGCGGCGAAATCGTCGGCGATATGTCCCATCTCGCGGGCGAAAGCATCGGACAGACGGCTGAGCGCAGGGTCGCCGTCCTTCTTCAGGCGCGGATACAGCGCCCAATCCTCGCATTTCAGGTGGCGCACCAGCGTATCGCGCAGCATCCCGCGCACCGCCGCCAGCTCGGTCGCACGCGGCGGGTGCGGCGCCGCAATCAGCTCCATCAGCAAGCGCGACAGGGTGACGAGCGCGGCATGCTCGGCGCGCAATCGCCGCATTTCCTGCGCCAGACTCATGGGACCCCCTGATACGAGCGGTCCCTCGAACACCGCCATAGGGCGCGAGCATGAAAAGACGGTGAACAAGGCATTGCCCGTCGCCGGAACGAGTCGCCGCGTCGATCATTTGACCATCGACCTGCCGCCTGGACTGAAAGGAACGTCGATGGCCGCGCGCGCTTATTGGAAGGGGCAGATCCGGCTCGCGCTGGTGTCGATCCCGGTGGAAATCTATCCGGCGACCAAATCGGGCGCCTCGGTCAGCTTTCGCCAGATCCACGAACCGAGCGGCAAGCCGATCAAATATGAAAAGATCGTCCCAGGTATCGGCGCGATCGACACCGACGACATCGTGAAGGGGTACGAGATGTCGAAGGGCAATTATGTTCTGCTCGACGACGAGGAGATCGAGGCGGTGAAGCTGGAGAGCAAACGCACGCTCGAGCTGCTCCAGTTCGTCGACGCCGGCGACATCGACATCCTCTATTACGCCAAGCCCTATTATGTCGTCCCCGCCGACGAGCTCGCCGAAGAGGCCTATATCGTCCTGCGCGAAGCGCTCCGCAAATCGAAGAAGGTCGGGCTCGGGCAATTGTCGGTGCGCGGGCAGGAGCAACTCGTCGGTCTGCGGCCGTGCGGCAAGGGGCTGGTCCTCGAAGTGCTGCGCTATGCCGACGAAGTGAACAAGGCGGCGAATTATTTCCGCGACGTCGGCAACGCCAAACCCGACGCCGACCTGCTCGACCTCGCGACAACGCTGATCGACAAGAAATCGGGCAAGTTCGACGCCGGCGACTACCACAATCATTATGTCGAGGCGATCAAGCGCGTGATCGCCAAAAAGGCGAAGGCGAAAGGTAAGCGGGTGCTGGAGGATGTCGAGGAACCCAGCCCGGTGACGGGCGGGTCGAACGTCATCGACCTGATGGCGGCGCTGAAAGCCTCGGTCGACGGCAAGAAGAAAGCGCCGGTGGCGGCGGAGAATAAGGCGCCGGCCAAGAAAGCCCCGGCGCGCAAGCGGGCATGATGTGCCCGTGAAAGCTGCGTTGCCAGTCCGCTACCCGTGCCCCTGCGAAGGCAGGGGCCCATCTCCGAACGTCCCGGTTTCGACCGAACGGACCGTATTTGGCGAAGTGTTGGATGATGGACCCCCGCCCTCGCAGAGGCACAAAGCAGCCACCTCCTGATGCCCCGCCCCGACCCCCTCGCCCAATACAACGCCAAGCGCGATTTCAAGCTGACGCCTGAGCCCGCGGGGAAGGTCGCCAAAGGTGCCAAAGGAAATCGTTTCATCGTCCAGAAGCACGACGCGACGCGGCTGCACTACGACTTCCGCCTCGAAGTCGACGGCGTGCTCAAAAGCTGGGCAGTGACCAAAGGTCCGAGTGCCGATCCTGCCGACAAGCGGCTCGCGGTGCGCACCGAAGACCATCCGCTCAGCTATGCCGAGTTCGAAGGCGGCATCCCCAAGGGCGAATATGGCGGCGGCACGGTGATGCTGTGGGACCTCGGCACGTGGGCGCCGGTTGCGGGCAAGAGCGCGAAGGATATCGACCAGGGACATCTCCACTTGATCCTCGACGGCGAGCGGATGAAAGGCGAATGGCTGCTCGTCCGCATGAAGCCGCGTCCCGGCGAAAAGCGCGAGAACTGGTTGCTACGCAAGGTCGACGATCGCCATGCGGGCGGCAGCGACGATCTCGTCGGGCGCCAGCTCACCAGCATCCTCACCGGCCGCACAATGGCCGAGATCGCAGGCGACGAGGAAGGCGAGCATTCGCTGCAGGGCGCAAAGGGCGCGGCCTTCGCAAAGAAGATGGCGGCGGCGGCCGCGCACAACCTAAAGGCTGCCAAACCGCCGCCCAAAGGCAAGGCGACCGGCGGGAGACCACCCAAATTCCGCCCGCTTCAACTGGCGACGCTGGTCGATGCAGTGCCGGTCGGCAACGGCTGGTTTCACGAGATCAAATATGACGGCTATCGCGCCGAAATCGCCGCCGCGGGATCGGACGTTCGCGTCTATACAAGGAACGGCCTCGACTGGACCGACAAATTCGCCCCGCTGGTGCGCCACATTGCGGCGCTCGACCTGCCGCCCTGCCTGATCGACGGCGAAATCATCGCCTATGGCAAAGACGGCAACCCCGACTTTTCTGCACTGCAAGCTGTGCTCAAGCGCGGCCACGGCGCGCAGGACGAGAGCACCAACCTCCATTTCTTCGCCTTCGACCTGCTCGAACAGGACGGCAAGTCGTTCGCCAAGCTGGGAAATCTCGAACGCAAGGAACGCCTCGAAGCGCTGCTCCGCGACGCAGCGCCGCCGATCGCCGTCGCCGACCATGTCATCGGCGCCGGCGAGAAACTCTACGCCGCGATGTGCGGTGCGGGACAGGAGGGCATCATCTCGAAACGCGCCGACGCCGCCTATGCGGGCCGCCGGTCGAAAAACTGGGTGAAGGTCAAATGCACCCGGCGGCAGGAGTTCATCCTCGTCGGCTGGAATCCGTCATCGGCGAAGGGCCGCCCCTTCGCGTCGCTCCTCCTCGCGCAGTGGGAGGGCGATACGCTCGTCTACAAGGGCAATGTCGGCACTGGCTTCGACACCGACACGATGGTCGACCTCGCAAAGAAATTCGCCGCCCGCGAACGCAAGACCGCGCCGCTCGAAGTCGACGCCGCATCGGCGCGCAAGGCGCATTGGCTGAAACCCGATCTCGTCGCCGAAATCGCCTTCGCCGAATTCACCGCGGGCGGATCAGTGCGCCATGCGAGCTTCCTGGGGCTGCGCAGCGACAAGAAGGCCAAGGACGTGACCCCCGAAAAGCAGCAGCCAGCCCCTGGCCCGGAAAGCGACGTGACGATCAGCAGCCGAGACCGCGTCATCTTTCCCGAAGCGAAGGCGACCAAGGGCGACCTCGCCGACTATTATTCCGCGATCGCCCCGCTCATGCTCCCGCACGCCGCGCGCCGCCCGATCAGCCTCGTCCGCTGCCCGCAAGGGCGCGGCAAGAAATGCTTTTTCCAGAAGCACGACAGTGGCTCGTTCGGCGACCATGTCCACCACGTTCCGATCAAGGAAAAAGACGGCGGGCACGAGGATTATCTCTATGTCGAGGACGCCGACGGTTTGCTCGCCTGCGTCCAGATGGGCACGATCGAGTTCCACGGCTGGGGCAGCCATGTCGATGCCCTCGAAAAGCCCGACCGCATGGTCTTCGACCTCGATCCCGACGAAGGCCTCGCCTTTGCCGACGTCAAAAAGGCCGCTGCCGACATCCGTGGCCAGCTCGCCGACATCGGGCTGGTCAGCTTCGCGATGCTCTCGGGCGGCAAGGGGGTGCATGTCGTCGTCCCGCTCGACCCCGGCCATAGCTGGGAGGCACACAAGGATTTCTCGAAACGCTTCGCCGAGGCGCTCAGCCTCGCCGAGCCCGACCGATATGTCGCGACGATGAGCAAGGCGAAGCGCAAGGGCAAGATATTCATCGACTGGCTGCGCAACCAGCGCGGCAGCACCGCGATCATGCCCTATTCGGCGCGCGCGCGCGAAAACGCCCCCGTCGCGGTGCCGATCGGCTGGGACGCGCTTGCCAACGTCGAAAGCGCCGGAGCATGGACGATCAAGGACGCCGCCGAACTGCTCGACCGCGCCGCGAGGCCCGACCTCAAGGGGTGGGGCTTCGCCAGCCAGGCACTACCCGATTTCTGATCCGGCACCCGTGATCAGCGCGTGATCACGTCGCCCGACATCGGCGCGAGCTTCGCCAGAAACCGGTTCTGCGCCGCGAACGGCACCTTTTCTTCGCGCATCGCGCGCTGCAGATTTTCGACCAGCGCGTTCATGTCGCGCATCCGCACCCCCATGTCCTTGTGCGACGCCGCCATGTCGCGGCCGCTGTAATCGCAGCCGGCGCCCAATATATAGCAGAATTGCTCGAACAGCGTGCGCTTCAGCCGCACCATGTCGTGCGCCTTGAAAATCTCGGCAATGCGCGGGTCGGCTTCGGACAGCTCGACGGTGCGCGCGGCGATGCGGCGGATGCCGTCCTGCCCCCCGAACGCCGCGGCCATTTTCGGCCCCACGAAAGGCGCCGCGCCGGCGTTGCGGTTGTCCTGGACATAGGGATCGACCGGCAGTTCCCCCGTCGCGGGATCGCGGACCTTTTCCTCGACCCCGAATTCCTTGTCCCAATCGACCGGAGCGTCGACGACCGGGGCCTCGGTGACGGGCGCCTCGGTGACGGGCTGCATCAGCAGGGCGGCAGCGAACAGCAACATAGCCTGCTCCTCAAAAGGCGACTTGCGCGGACAGAAAGGCGCCACGCTGTTTGTCGAAGGTCGCGATCGAACCGAGGTCGGTATAAGCCGCGGTGACGGTCAGGTTGCGGGTCACCGCATAGGCGGCGAACAGGTCCCACCAGTCGTCCTCGCGGGCGATCGCCAGATTGTCGGGCTTGGTGCGATATTCGGCGCCGATCACCGCGCGGCGCGACAATTGATACGCGACCGACCCTTCGAATTGCAGCCGATAATCGTCGGCGCCGGCGCTGCCGAAACCGAGCAGCCCGGTCTGGTTGGCTTTGGTCAACCGCGCCGTGGTGTTGACGAGGATGCTGTGCGACAGGAACAGCTTGGTCGCCGACAGGGTGAAATCCGTCCCCTTGCTCTCGCGCGCGCCGACCGCCTTCACCACCGCCGCGTCGCCGCTGCGCTTGTGCTCGATCCCGACCGCAATCTGCGGCAGCATCGGTGCGCCATACACCGCATCGCCCGCGATCCGCAGCTTGGCGGCAAAGACATCCTGGTTGAAAGTAAAGCCCTGCCCCAGCCCCAGCGCCGCGCCGACGTCGCGGGTGTCGAAATTCTGGCGCGCGTAACTCAGCTCGACCCGGTCGAACAGCCCGACCGCCAGCCCATGACTCTGCCAGCCGTAATCGGGCAGTTCGACGAAGGTCACATGCCCCGAAACGCCGATCCCGGCGTCGGTTTCGCGGCCCGCGATCGTCGCCCAGGTGGCGAGCCCGCCGCCGCTGGTGCCCTCGATCGTCGTCACCCCATTGGTCAGCAGCAGCTTGCCGCCATCGACGAGCGTAGCGTCCTGCGCGGTCGCGGGCAGCGCCGCGCAGGCGGCAGCGGCCAGACACAGCGAGCCGAAAAAACGGATAAGTGGTTGATCCATATCGGGGCAATTCGCACCAAAGCGCAAACAAAGCGTTAACCACGCTGCCGGATTTTGACGCCTTGTTAAACAAGCGCCCCTACTGCCGGGCGCCATGAAGGGACCGATCATCTCCATTTTGGCGCTAACGTCCGCCATTCCGCTCGCCGCCGCATGGGCCGCCGCGCCCGCGGCGATGCAGGTTCAGGTGGTCGATGAGCGCGGCATGCCGGTGCGCGACGCGGTCGTCGAACTCGATCCGAATGGCGGCTGGCGCGGCGGCGCGATCCGCTTTCCCGGGCGCGCCGCGATGGCGCAAAAGAATGTCGCCTTCGTCCCCGGCACGATCATCGTTGGCAAAGGCACCAATGTCGCCTTCCCCAACCTCGATACCGTGCGCCACAGCGTCTACAGCTTTTCCAAGGCGGCGCGCTTCGAAATCGATCTCTACGGCCGCGACCAGACCCGCTCGCACAGCTTTCCCGTCGCCGGCACCGTCGCGCTCGGCTGCAACATCCACGATCAGATGCGCGGCTATGTCCGTGTCGTCGACACCCCCTATGCCGGCAAGACCGACCAGAACGGCATCGTCCGCCTGTCGGGCATGGCGCCCGGCGCCTTCCAGCTGACCGTCTGGCATGCCCGCGCCCGCACGCCCGGCGGCGAGGTGCGGCGCGCGGTGACGGTCGGCGCCGGCCAGGGCGCACAAAAGATCGCCCTGAAACTGCGATGAAACGCAAGGCCCCCTTCTCCGCCAGGCTGCGGTTCGGTTCGCTCAAGCTGCGGATCGCGGTCGTCTATGCGGCGCTGTTCGCGACGATCCTCGCGGCGGTGCTGCTGATCGCGGGGAACGGCATCGCGCGCTTCGGCGAAACCAGCGCCTCGCGCGACCTCGCCGCCAACGCCCGCGTCTTCGACGAAATCATCGAACTGCGCGCCAAGCAGATGCGCGGCGCCGCCGACGTGCTGTCGCGCGACTTCGGGTTCCGCGAAGCGGTGGCGACCGACGACCAAGCCACGCTCGAAAGCGCGCTCGTCAGCCTGCGCCAGCGTTCGCGCAGCGACGCCGCCTTCGTCGTCGGCCTCGACGGCAGCATGACCGGATCGTCGGCGGCCGCGCTGCCGCCGGTCGAACAGCTGTGGGACGCGCTCGATGGCGGGCGCGAACGCGGCATCATCCGCATCGGCGACAAGCTCGCGCTCGCCGCGGCCTCGCCGATCGAAGTGCCCGACACGATCGGCTGGCTCGTCCTCGCCCAGCCGCTCGACGCCGCCGAGATGGACCGGCTGAGCCGCCTCGCCGCGGTCGACATCCACGCCCGCGTCCTGCGCGCCTCGCAGTTGCCCGCCGCGCTCGCCCGCGCGCCGCTCGGCGAGATCACCGAAACCGGCGACGGCGAGCGCGTCCTTCACCATGTCACCGCGCTGCCCGCGCTGCAGGACGGCGTCCGCCCCCGCCTCGTCCTCGACCATTCGCTCAGCAAGGCGCTCGGCGAATATTCGGGGCTGCAATGGCTGCTCGCCGCGCTCGCCGCAGCCGGCCTGACCCTCGTCGTCGTGATGAGCTGGCGCGTCGCGCGCACGATCACCCGCCCGCTCAGCGCGCTCGACACCGCAACGCGGCTGATCGGCGAGGGCAAGGATGCCAAGGTCGAGGTCACCTCGGACGACGAGATCGGCCGCCTCGGCGCCAGCTTCAACGCGATGGTCGCCGCGATCGCCGAGCGCGAGCGCCAGATCACCCATGTCGCGCTGCACGACGGCCTCACCAACCTGCCGAACCGCAAATTGTTCGTCGAACAGCTCGACAATGCGCTCGCGCGCCGCCGCGACAGCGACCGGCTGATGGTCGTCTATGTCGACCTCGACGATTTCAAGGTCGTCAACGACACCCTCGGCCATCCCGCCGGCGACGCGCTGCTGCGCGACGTCGCGGTGCATCTGCAGGCGGTGCTCGACGGCGCCGTCGTCGCGCGGCTCGGCGGCGACGAGTTCGCGATCCTGATCGGCGACCTGCCCGCCGACGCCAATCTCGCCGCGCTCGCCGACAAGCTGCAAAGCTGTTTCGACCGCTCGATCATGATCGACGGCAACCAGGCCGACGCCTCGGCCAGCATGGGCATCGCGGTCGCGCCGTCCGACGGCGCCGACGGCATCACCCTGATGAAGAACGCCGACCTCGCGCTCTACCGCGCCAAGCGCGACGGCAAGTCGACCTATCATTTCTTCGAACAGTCGCTCGACGAACAGGCGCGGCACCGCCGCCAGATGGAACTCGACCTGCGCCTCGCGATCCGCGACGGCGGCTTCGAACTCTATTTCCAGCCGCTCTACAGCCTCCAGGAAGAGAAATTGAAGGCGTTCGAGGCGCTGATCCGCTGGCCGCACCCCGAACGCGGCATGATCAGCCCCGCCGACTTCATCCCGCTCGCCGAAGAGACCGGACTGATCCTGCCGATCGGCGAGTGGGTGATCCGCGAGGCGTGCCGCCAGGCGGCGTCATGGCCCGGCGATCTGTCGGTGGCGGTCAACATCTCGCCCAAACAGTTCGTCAGCCAGGGCCTCGCCGCGACCGTGCTGTCGGCGCTGTCCAGCTCGGGCCTGCCCGCCAGCCGCCTCGAGCTCGAGATTACCGAAAGCATCTTCATCGCCAACGTCGAACGCACCCTCGAATCGCTGCACAGCCTGCGCGCGCTCGGCGTCCGCATCGCGCTCGACGATTTCGGCACCGGCTATTCCTCGCTCAGCTACCTGCGCTCCTTCCCGTTCGACAAGCTCAAGATCGACCAGAGCTTCGTGCGCGATCTGGCCGCGGGCGGTAACGCCAACGCGGTGATCCGCGCGATCACCACGCTGGCCGACGCACTCGGCATGGAAACGCTGGCCGAGGGGGTCGAGGATGCCGCGCAATGCCAGATCCTGCGCCAGGAAGGCTGCGGCCAGATCCAGGGTTACCTGCTCAGCCGCCCGATCGACGCCCGCGCCGTCCACGGCTTCATCGCCGGCATGACCGACGACGGCGTCAGCGAAGAACGTCTGCGCGCCTGAGCGGCGAGCGCGCGCCGCGCCGCGCCGCCGCCCTCCCGCTCGCGATCATCCCCCGCCCGCCGCCTTCGCCTTGCGCGCCTGCCGCGACGACGGCGGCTTCTCCACCGCCGCGACCCCGTTCGCGGGCGGCGACAGCGGCACCACCGGTACCGGCTCGCCGCGCGCTTCGGCCGCCTCGATCCATTCGCGATAGCCCTCGGGAATGTCCGCCCCGGCTGCGACCCAGTCGGCTTCGCCCGCGATCCGCAGCACCGGGTCATCGTCGGCCGGCCCATCGCCCGGCTGCAACGGTCCGTAATAGGGCAGGTCCTGCTCGCCCAGCCGGACCAGCGGCACCCCCGGATCGTCGAGCTGCAACGCCACCGCTTCGATCCCGCCCTCGCTCACCGCCGCATCGATCGCCCGCTGCCGCTCGGCCAGCGCCAGCAGCGCCGCGCCGATCTCGGCCTCCGCCTGCGCGTCGAGCGCCGTCCCCTCGAACCCTTCGAGCAACGCCGCAGCCTCGTCTTTCCCCGCGACCCCATCACCGCCACCGTTCGTCCCCAGCGCAGCCGAGGGACCGTGGATCACCGTCCGCACCGTCGTCGTCGAAGCCTCGGCAATGCTCCCTGATCCGTTCGAATCACCCCCTTTTGATCCGCTCGTGTCGAGCGAAGTCGAGACACCCCGCCTCCCAACACCACCCCCCGAAGCCCCACCCACCACCCCCGCGCTCGCCCGCGTCGAAAAATAGTTGATCGTCGTGCGCTTGCCGCCCGCATCCTGCCCATAATGACGCAGGCAAAACATCAACAGCGCGTCATTATGCTTGCGCCGAAACCCCATCAGCTTGCCCGCGACAAAGACGGGTACCAGATAGCCGTCGATCGCGCGTTCGAACGCGATATCCTTCAGCCGCGCTACCCCGAAATCGAGCGCCGCCTCCCACGCCCGCCGAAAGCTCTCCGCCCCCGCCGCGCGCCGCAGCGTATAGCAATTCGCCTGCGCCATATTGACCATCGCGGCGGCGCGGCTGACCGACCCGGTATCGGCGAGCGCCGCGATAAACGCCTTCTGCCGCTCGGGCGTCCACCCGTCGTGCCGATATTTGCGCGGCACCGGCGTAAAGTCGGAAAGCGGCGGCCGAGCCTCCGCCGCGATCGGTGTCCGGTTCTGCATGATGTGTCCTCCTGTTAGCCAAACCGGACAGGATATGACGTGGGGGAGGAATGTAGGAAAGGGGTTTGTTTATGTTTTGTTCTAACCTTCGCACAACTTGCTGTCACCGTTTACCTTTTCATCTCCACGTGGCAGACTGATACCCAACCAACATAAAGCTGCGGCACATCCACAAATAAGGCACTCAAATGCACTGTTTCCTATCCCACAGTAGCTCCGACAAGAAACAATACGTGTCTATTCTCGCTAACAAATTTGGCGATCGGGCCATCTATGACGAATTCACTTTCGAAGCCGGAATGAAAACCCTTGATGAGATCATGAGAGGGCTCGATCGAACCGATCTATTTGTTCTCCTTATTTCGGATGCAGCCCTAGAATCTGAATGGGTAAAAGAAGAAATAATTACTAGCAAGAAATTGCTTGATAACGGGAAAATGAAGCAAGTCCTTCCTATCATTATTGATCGATCTATAAACTATAAAGACCCTCGCATCCCAGATTGGCTGCGAGACAATTACAACCTACGGGTAGTGCCGCGTCCGAATGCTGCATATCGCATAATTAATTCGGCATTTAGTAGGTTATCGATTGATAGTAATCCGAAATCACTTCGCTCTAAAAGGCTTTTCGTTGGTCGGAACGACCAATTGAAAGGGTTTGAAGCTAGAATGGACGACTACGAAAAGACCCTTCCTTGTGCTATTATTGCTTCCGGTCTCCGCGATATTGGGAGAAAAAAATACCTTCTCCATGCCCTCAGGAAAGCAAACAAACTCGACGACCATCATCATCCTATCGTAATTACAGTTCGATACGAGGATGGGATCGACGGCTTCACAAGTAAAATCCTTGATCTGGGTTTTTCATCAGAATTTGACTCGTCATTGAATCTTGGCTCTTTAAGCCTCGAAGAAAAGATCGAAATTTTGGAGAAGCTCGCTCTTGAGCTGAGCAATCAGAACGAAATCCTGATGATTGATGACTGGCGTTGTATCGTTCAGTTTGGCGGAACTTATGCAGAGTGGTTTCTAGAGCTATGCAAGAGGCTACCCAAGAATCGTATTTACTTCTGCATTGCGGCGGCTTCCAGCCCTCAAGCAGCCCTCTATCGCAAAAGAGAGGAAATATATCATATCAGGGTTCCCGAATTAAATGAATCAGAGCGATTAGGCCTTCTTGTCCGATACCTGAGGGACGTTGAGGGCCTTGATGATGTGAATACTTCCGACCTAAGCTTCCTCCGTAACGTTTTGAATGGCTACCCGGAGCAGGCGATTTACGCCGGTGAGATCATCAAGGAAGAGGGCATAAGAGGCGCAGTCGAGAGGTCGAGCGAAATTGTTGATTTTGCGCGACTTAAGGCTAGCATTTACGTCGAGGGATATCGCGACGATACCGATAAGTTTGACCTCTTGGTATTTCTTAGCTGGTTCGAGTTCGTTTCTTTAGATTTTATATTTAAGATCGGCGAGGAATTAGATGTAGACTTCTCTCCTTCGCTGAATGAATTCATAGAAAATGGGATTTGCCAAGGCATTGGAACATTGGGCGAATACGTGCGGTTGAACGACGTTATCCGGGACTATGTCGCTCGTGGTAGTATCAGCATACCCGCTCGATTTTCAAAGGCGATAGAAAGCGTTTCTCGCGAAATATTGAGTTCCGAAGACACCGCTGACGATTTTGACTACTCCGAAAAGGCTGTGGCAATCAGAATGGCCCTGCTGGAAGGGCGCAATGTTCCCGAGAACATGCTCATACCAGCCCACTTCCTCAATGCGATTTCTCAAAACTATAAAAACAAGAGATATGGCAACGTTATAGAGTTGGCAGAACGCGTTCTTGATAAGCCGAACTACGAGGAATACGTCAGAAATCAGATACGACATTTTTATTGTATGGCTCTCGCCAGAAGAAGAGGCCCTAGATTTCTTTCTGAAGTACAGAAAATCAAGGGCGAGGAGCATAACTATGTTTTGGGATTTTA
Organism: Sphingopyxis sp.; assembly: GCF_050916055.1. Lineage (GTDB taxonomy): Bacteria > Pseudomonadota > Alphaproteobacteria > Sphingomonadales > Sphingomonadaceae > Sphingopyxis. The sequence continues at coordinate 66,142 of NZ_CP051527.1, read as the reverse complement.
TTACAGAAAGACGGGGCGATATAACGATGCCATACCGAGATTCGAGTCTGCGATGCAGGATCGTCGATGGGAAGAAAACTCCAAGCGTGAACTCGTACTGATATTCAATATTACAGAAGAATACGATCGAGCTTTCAATCTCGCTAAAGAAAGCTACTATGATTTCCCATCAAATCCTATAAGTGTACTTGCGTATTTTGAGGTTCTTCTTAATAAATACAAAATATCCCAGAGCAAAGATGCGAGTCTAGCGCAGGAAATGAATACGACCTTGAAATCGATCTCGCGCATTTCAAGCGAAAAAGGTCGGGAGGTCGAGGCCTGTATGCGAGCGAGATATTCTTACTACGTAGACCAAGATGAAGCTGGAGCATTGGATACAATCAACGACGCTATCGAGCTCTACCAGCGCTCGCAGTACACGCTGCTTGCTAAGATGGAGCTAGGCATCTCCTTGCGCTCGGCCGATGTTATCGATGAGGCATTGATACTGTTTCGCGCTAGGCGGTTTGACGAGCACGGAGCAGCTGAACAGATTAAGGCAGAGCTGTTTTTGCTCGCTTTGAGCGGATCTCCGTCCGAAGCGATTGGACGGGTAGATAGAGAGCTCCGCTTCGTTAACCCAGCCGCGAGAGAGAGATTCAAGCAACGGCTGAGCAGCCTTTAGGAGGCCTCCCCGAAGGTGCCTTTAGATTCTCCAAAGGCGCAAGGGTGAGGCTCTATTATGCGTTACTCCACTTAAGAAGGTTGCTCCCTCTTCGCGCCTGATCACAGGCCGATCACTGACACAAAATTCGGTCAGGCAAATCCAAAATCGGAAGATTCAACAGTGACCGAAACAAAAGGGCGCCTAACTCTGATCGGTCATTTGCCAACATTGGAAACTTCCCGCCACTCCCCCACTGCCAACTCCCCAATCTCCCACGCCCCGATCCGCCACCTGACCAGCCGCAGCGTCGGATAGCCGACCGCGGCGGTCATGCGGCGGACCTGGCGGTTGCGGCCTTCGGTGATCGTCAGTTCGATCCATGAGTCGGGCACGCTCTTGCGGTATCGCACCGGCGGTTCGCGATCCCACAGCTGGGGCGGGTCGATTAGGCACACGGTCGCGGGGCGGGTCATGCCGTCGTTGAGCATCACCCCGGCACGCAGCCGGTCGAGGCTCGCGGCGTCGGGCTCGCCCTCGACCTGCGCCAGATAGGTTTTGGGCGTCTTGTGCTTCGGCGAGGAAATGCGCGCCTGCAGCGCGCCGTCGTCGGTCAGGATCAGCAGGCCCTCACTATCGCGATCGAGCCGCCCCGCCGGATAGACCCCGGGCACGTCGATATAGTCGGACAGCGTCGCGCGCGGGCCGTCAGCGGTGGCGGCCATGCTCTTGTCGGTGAATTGCGACAGCACGCCATAGGGTTTGTTGAACAGGATCAGGCGGGGCAAGCAGCGGTCCTCATCTATCGGGGCCCCACTGTAACCGTTCGTGTCGAGCGAAGTCGAGACACGCTTGGAACGCGCATGCCTTCGCGTGTCTCGACTTCGCTCGACACGAACGGAAAGGGAAGAGCGAACCGAAAGGGCGCGCAAAACGGAAAGGGAAGCGCGAGCGGCAAAAGAGACCGCCCAAAGAAAAACCGGCGGCCTTTGGGGGCCGCCGGTCCGTATCTTACGCCGCTTCCTTCTTGCGGCTCGCCTTCTTCCGCTCGTGCGGGTCGAGCAGCGCCTTGCGGATGCGGATGTTCTTCGGGGTCACTTCGACCATCTCGTCGTCGTCGATATAGGCGATCGCCTGTTCCAGCGTCATGCGCTTCGGCGGGGTCAGGCGGATCGCGTCGTCCTTGCCGGTCGAACGGAAGTTCGTCAGCTGCTTCGACTTCATCGGGTTGACTTCCAGGTCGTCGGGCTTGGCATTCTCGCCGATGACCATGCCCTCGTACAGCGCCTCGCCCGGCGACACAAACAGGATGCCGCGCTCTTCGAGCGGGCCGAGCGCGTAGGCGACCGCTTCGCCATTGCCGTTGCTGATCAGCACGCCGTTCTGGCGGCCCGCGATCTGGCCCTTGTGCGGGCCGTATTTTTCGAACAACCGGTTCATGATCCCGGTGCCGCGCGTGTCGGACAGGAATTCGCCGTGATAGCCGATCAGGCCGCGCGACGGGCCGCTGAAGGTGATGCGCGTCTTGCCGCCGCCCGACGGACGCATGTCGGTCAGGTCGGCCTTGCGGATCTGCATCTTCTCGACAACCGTGCCGCTATGTTCGTCGTCGACGTCGATGACGACGGTTTCATAGGGTTCGGTGCGCTTGCCGGCCTCGTCCTCGCCATACAGCACGCGCGGGCGGCTGATCCCGAGTTCGAAACCTTCGCGGCGCATCGTTTCGATCAGCACGCCGAGCTGAAGCTCGCCGCGGCCGGCGACTTCGAAGCTGTCCTTGTCAGCGCTTTCGGTGATGCGGATCGCGACATTGGTTTCGGCTTCGCGGAACAGGCGGTCGCGGATCATGCGGCTCGTCACCTTGCTGCCCTCGCGACCCGCCATCGGCGAATCGTTGACCGCAAAGCGCATCGACAGCGTCGGCGGGTCGATCGGCTGCGCGGCGATCGGCTCGCTCACGCTGGTGTCGGCGATGGTGTTGGCGACGGTTGCCTGCGCCAGGCCCGCGATCGCGACGATGTCGCCCGCGCGCGCTTCCTCGACGGGAACGCGCTCGAGCCCGCGGAACGCCAGCAGCTTCGACGCGCGGCCGGTCTCGATGATCTTGCCGTCCATGTCGATCGCGTGGATCGGCTGGTTGACCTTGATCGTCCCCGACTGGACGCGCCCGGTCAGGATGCGGCCGATAAAGTTATCGCGGTCGAGCAGGGTGGCGAGGAAGGTGAACGGACCGTCCTCGGGCAGGCCCGGTTCGGGCACATGGCTGACGATCGTCTTGAACAGCGGCTCCAGCGTGCCCTCGCGCGCTTCGGGGCTTTCCGAGGCATAACCACCGCGGCCCGAGGCATAAAGGATCGGGAAGTCGAGCTGTTCGTCATTGGCTTCGAGGGTCAGGAACAGTTCGAACACTTCGTCGAGCACTTCGGCGGCGCGCGCGTCGCTGCGGTCGATCTTGTTGACGACGACGATCGGCTTGAGGCCGAGCGCGAGCGCTTTGCCGGTGACGAACTTGGTCTGCGGCATCGGCCCTTCGGCGGCATCGACGAGCAGGATGACGCCATCGACCATGCTCAGGATGCGCTCGACCTCGCCGCCGAAATCGGCGTGGCCCGGGGTATCGACGATGTTGATGCGCGTCAGGTCGGCGCCCTCGCCCCATTCGACGCTGGTGCACTTCGCGAGGATCGTGATCCCGCGTTCCTTTTCCAGATCGTTCGAATCCATCGCGCGTTCTTCGACGCGCTGGTTGTCGCGGAAGGTGCCCGACTGGCGGAACAGCTGGTCGACCAGGGTGGTTTTTCCATGATCGACGTGGGCGATAATGGCGATATTGCGCAGAGACATGCGGAAACGGGCCTTGATGGGAGGGGGCAGCGCGCTGAGCACTGCGAAACGCCGCGCCCCTAACAGAAGCGGTGCTGCGGCGCAACAAAATTGCCTATCTTCGCGCATATCGCCCTTTTTGCCTCTCACAAGTTTCAATAATTATTGAAACTTCAGAAATGAAGGCGTATGGCGCGGGCATGGATCTGTCCCCCGCCCCCGACTCGCGCGCCGTTTCTCCAGCGGCGTCCCCGTCCCCGCCGTTTCGGCTCTCCCCGCTCGCGCAGGCGTTCGTCCTGCACTTCGGCGAGATGGGGAGCCGCTGGGGGATCAACCGCACCGTCGGGCAGATTTACGCGATGCTGTTCCTCGCCGACGCGCCGCGCCATGCCGAGGAGATCAGCGAGGCGCTGAGCCTGTCGCGCGGCAGCGTGTCGATGGGGCTGAAGGAACTGGCGAGCTGGAACCTGGTCCAGCTCCGCCACGTCCCCGGCGACCGCCGCGATTATTATGAGACCCCGCGCGACGTGTGGGCGATCTTCCGCACCCTGGTCGAGGAGCGCAAGAAGCGTGAAATCGACCCAACGCTGACGACGCTGCGCACGCTGCTCATGGAGCCCGCGACCGACGCGTCGGACCGCTTCGCGCAGGAACGCATCGCCGCGATGCACGAACAGATCGAACTGCTCACCGACTGGTATGCCGAAATGCGGCGGCTCGACAACGAGCGGCTGCTCCAACTGCTGCGGCTCGGCGAGCGGGTCGTGAAGGCGCTCGAGTTCAAGGACCGGATGCTGGGGCGGAGCAGAGGTGTCTCGACTTCGCTCGACACGAACGGATGATGGGGAAGGACGCAGACCATGGACGCGATTGACCCGCTGATCCTCGCGCGCATCCAGTTTGCGGCGAACATCAGTTTCCACATCCTGTTCCCGACGATCACGATCGCCCTCGGCTGGGCGCTGCTCGGCTTCAAGCTCGCGTATAACCGCACCAAGGACGAGGCGTGGATGGACGCCTACCGCCTGTGGGTGAAAGTTTTTGCCTTGAGCTTTGCGATGGGGGTCGTGTCGGGCATCACGATGAGCTTCCAGTTCGGGACCAACTGGCCGGGCTATATGGAAAAGGTCGGCAATGTCGCGGGGCCGTTGCTCGCCTATGAGGTGCTGACGGCCTTTTTCCTCGAGGCGGTGTTCCTGGGCATCATGCTGTTCGGGTTCAGCCGGGTGCCGAACTGGGTCCACACGATGGCGACGCTGCTGGTCGCGGGCGGCACGACGCTGTCGGCGTTCTGGATCATCGTGCTCAACAGCTGGATGCAGACCCCGGTGGGGTATGAAATCCGCGACGGCGTCGTCCATGCGACCGACTGGTGGGCGATCGTCTTCAACCCGTCGATGCCGTACCGGCTGACCCACATGCTGATCGCCTCGGCGCTGACCGTCGCGTTTCTGATCGCCGGGATGTCGGCGTGGCGCTGGCTGAAGGACGGCGGCGGCGAAGGGGTGCGGCGGACGCTGAAGGCCGCGGTTTATGCCGCGGCGCTGCTGATCCCGGTGCAGATTTTCGTCGGCGACCTGCACGGGCTCAACACGCTGGAGCATCAGCCGCAAAAGATCGCCGCGATGGAAGCGAACTGGGAAACGCGCAGCCATGTGCCGCTGGTGCTGTTCGCGATCCCCGACGAAGCGGACCGCACCAACCATCTGGAAATCGCCGTCCCGTCGGGCGCCAGCCTGATCCTGAAGCATGAGGCGGCGGGCGTCGTCCCCGGCCTCGACGATTATCAGGGCAATCATCCGCCGGTGGCGCCGCTGTTCTGGGGATTCCGGATCATGGTCGGCATCGGCATGGCCATGCTCGCGCTGTCGTGGTTCGCGGCGTGGAAGATCCGCCGCCGCGGCGTCGATGCGATGCCGCGCTGGCTGGGGCACGCGCTGGTCGCGATGACCTTCAGCGGCTGGGCGGCGACGCTCGCCGGCTGGTACGTCACCGAAATCGGCCGCCAGCCGTGGCTCGTCACCGGGGTGCTCAAGACCGCCGACGCGGTCGGCCCGGTCGGCAGCACGATGGTGGCGGGATCGCTGACGCTGTACCTCGCGGTCTATGCGGTGCTGCTCGCCGCCTATGTCGCGGTGCTCTACCGCCTCGCGCGGCTCGGCAAGGCGGCGCGCGACGGCAAGCCGATGTTCCCGGTGCCCGCCGCCGAAGGCCCCGCCGCCCCGCAGGAGCGCCCGGCATGACCCCGTTCATCGATCCCTGGTGGCTGCCCGTCATCTTCGCCGGGCTGATGGGGCTGTCGATCCTGCTCTACGTCATCCTCGACGGTTACGATCTGGGGGTCGGCATGCTGACGCGGCTGGAGAGGGACGAGAATCGCGACCTGATGGTCGCCTCGATCGGACCGTTCTGGGACGCCAACGAGACGTGGCTGGTGCTCGGCATCGGATTGCTGCTCGTCGCCTTCCCGATCGCGCACGGACTTATCCTGACCCAGCTCTACCTGCCCGTCGTGCTGATGCTCGTCGCGCTGATCCTGCGCGGGGTCAGTTTCGAATTTCGCGCCAAGGCGGCGCCCGAGCACAAGCATCGCTGGGACCACGCCTTTTTCGCCGGGTCGCTGCTCACCGCGCTCTGCCAGGGCTATATGCTCGGCGCCTATGTGCTCGGCTTCGACCAGAGCCTCGCCGCCGTCCTGTTCTGCCTGCTCGCCGCGCTCGGCCTCGTCGCGGGCTATGTCTTCGTCGGCGCCTGCTGGCTGATCTACAAGGTCGAGGGCGAATTGCAGAAGCGCGCGGTGCGCTGGGCGGAGGTCAGCCTGTGGGCCACGGCGCTCGCGATGGCGATCATCTCGATCGCCACCCCGCTGCTGTCGGAGCGCATCTTCGACCGCTGGTTCCGCCTGCCCGAAATCATCGCGCTGCTGCCGATCCCGATCGCCGCCACGACTTTGTTCATCGGCCTCGCGATCTTCCTGCGCCGCCCGCTGCGCGAGCGCGACGCCCTGTCATGGGTGCCGCTGGCGACCGCGGGCATCCTCTTCGCACTAGGGTTCGTCGGCATCGCCTACAGCTTCTACCCCTATCTGATCGCCGACCGGCTCGACATCTGGCAGGCCGCGGCCAGCCCCGAGGCGCTGAGCATCATCCTGATCGGCGCGCTGTTCGTGCTGCCGGTAATTTTGGGGTATTCGATCCTGTCGCACTGGATCTTCCGGGGGAAGGCGACGCATTTGAGTTATGAGTGACTAGCCACCGATGTGGGGTGGATTCCAGACAATCCCCCTCCCTTTCAGGGAGGGGTTAGGGGTGGGTTGTGAGCGATAGCGAGCGGCGGTGCGAATGCCGCCGTTGGCGGCTGCCCACCCCCAGCCCCTCCCTAAAAGGGAGGGGAGCAGCAATGTCCACTTCTCGTCGCTTCCAGTCACTCTACCGCCGCGACCCGACCAAATTCCGCGCTGCCGTTCAATCGGCATCTGTCCGTCAAACCAGCGCTGTAGATGAACGTCGTCAGCAAATGTTGCGCTTTTCCTGGTCTGCGCTAGCCTTCTCGCCAAGGGGGGCGGCATCATGGAAACAGCGATTTCGGTCGACGTCGCGGCGTCGCGCAAATTGTGGGGTTATAAGCCGGGGGCGATGGATTATGTCCTGTCTGCCGGTTGCGTCGCCATGCTGGCGGCGATGGCGCTGGCCATCTGGCGCGGGCGCGATCAGGTGGCGCTGGTCCCGATCACCTATCCAATCCATTTCGGAACCCTCGCGATCGCGCTGGCGCTGACGCCCATGTTGTTGCTGCGGACGAAGGGCGACCGGCTGCACCGCATTCTTGGCTACGTGTGGATCACGGCGATGGTGACCACTGCGATCGACACCTTTTTCATCAAAGACATCAACGGCGGCCAGTTCAGTCCGATCCACATCCTGTCGGTTCTCACGCTCTTTGTCAGCTGGCGCATCGTCGCGAGCGCACGGAAGGGCGATCATGTCGCGCATCGCAAACATATTCACGGCATCGTGATCGGGGCGCTGCTGATTGCCGGAACCTTTACCTTCATGTTCAATCGACTGTTCGACGTCTGGCTGACCCGCTGACCTTGGCGATCGGATCGCCATCGGGCGGGCCGCGGCGAACGCCGAAGCGCTGAACGAGGCCCCGCGGGCCGAGTGACAAAAGACAGTCGCGCAGAGATTGAGATGTTGTTCACGCGGAGGCGCGGAGAAGAAAGACGGGGCGGCGCAGCCGCTCATCATGCAGCGCCGGGATTGCCTGACCATCCGACGCTAAATCCATCCGCCACGGCTGCAACTCCGCACCTCCGCGTGAATCCTTTTCGTCTTCTCTACGCTCTCCCTGCCTCGTGGTAGCGTGGAAATGTCCGAATTATGGTGGTGAGCGGACGGTGCTGGTCCTCCCCCGCAGGGGGGGGAGGGGGACCACCCGAAGGGTGGTGGAGGGGTACAGGCCCGCATCCGCAGCGCTCGACACCGCGTACCCCTCCACCATGCTTCGCATGGTCCCCCTCCCCGTTCCGGGGAGGATCGCTTCGTTCGCTTCGGCCGATCGCCCCCGTAGCAGCCACGGGGAAGCAAATGGCCGCAACGGGTGGTGGCAAGCGGTCGTTCGCCCTCTCCCGTCGGGAGAGGGCTTTATGGCCGTGCCCGACCCTTCGTCATTCCAGCATGCCTAGCGACCCGGCTGTGGCAGCAGGCATTTATACCCATGCAGCGCAACCACCGTGTCGCCGTCGCAGACCGGCGCGGCGATCAGGCGGATCCAGCGGCTGGCGGCGCCGGCGGGGCCGATCTCGACGTCGAGGGTGAAGCCGCGGCGATGGGCGATCGCGTGGGCGCGCAGCCGTTCCATCGCGGCGCGCGACGCTTCGCGGTACACCGCCACCGTCGCGCCGCGCGACACATTGGCGCCGCGGGCGATGCCGAACAGGTCGTAGACGGTGTCCGACCAGGTCAGCCGGTCGTCGGCCAGGTCGCAATGCCAGGCGCCGATGCCGCGCTGCGCCAGCGCCGCTTCGGCGTCGGGGGCCGCATCGGGCGCCGCGGCGAACGCCAGCGACACCCCGTCCGCGGCGCGCGCGGGCGGGCGGACGCTGGCCCGGTCGACCCAGCCGAGGTCGAAATGGCGCGGGCGCTCGAACAGCGGCCAGCTGTGGTGCAGCGGCAACGGATATTGATGTCGCAAAGCCTTCGCCTCCCCCCTGTTGGATACCCCAGCCCGCTTAACGAATCGCGTCCGCCGCGCAAAGCAGTCGTTAAGGCCCTGACCCTAATCCGCGGGTTGCATCACCCGCGCCATCATCCGTTCTTCTTTCGCGATCCACGGCGCGATGCTCGGCCGCGACAGGATCGCTTCGCTCCACGCCGCGATCTTCGGATGCGTCGCGGGATCGATGCAGCCGCCGCAGTGGCGGAAATTCATCAGCGGCGAGGCGACGGCAAGGTCGGCGAGGGTCAGCCGATCGCCGACCAGAAAGCCCGATGCCGGGATCGCCCCTTCCAGATAATCGAGCAGCCGGGGCAGTTCCTCGCTCTCGGCCAGCGCCGCGGCGGCGAGGTCGCCTTCGCGCCCCAAAAATTTGGGCGCGACGATGCGGTTGAAGAAGATCTTGCCGCTGCACGCCGCGAACACGGTGTCGGCAAACTCGTCCCACCAGATCACCTGTCCGCGCTGCTGCGGGTCGGCGGGGATCAGTTCGGGGGTCGGATGTTTCGCCTCCAGATAATGGATGATCGCGCTGGAATCGGCGAGGGTGAAGCCGTCGTCGTCGATCGCCGGCATCTTGGCCAAGGGCGAGGCGGCGCGAAAGCCGGGATCGGGATCGCCGATACCCACCCCCTTCAGGTCGAACGCCAGCCCCTTTTCGCCGAGATAGGCGAGCAGCTTGCGAACGAACGGCGATACCAAAGACCCATAGACAATCATTCGCTTGCTCCTCTTATCCACCGTCCAGCATAAGCGAAAGGTTGCGCGTTGCAACCCGTCGCGGGGACAGGCAAGCCGCCGGAACCCCTACGGAGTCGGGGCTTGCCAACGGCGGCGCGGCGTGGAAAAGGAAGCGTCAGAGGGGTCGCTGCCGCCGGCAGCCGTCATGCAGGAATAACCGCAATGCGCCCTTCGCTGTGGGCAGATCGTCTGATGGCGCTGCTGGTCCGGTTCGTCGGGCTGGTCATCCTGCTCGGCGCGGTCGGGGCCGCGGCGACCAGCTTTTTCTATAACAAGGCCGAAGAGGCCGAGCGCGCCGGGCGCGTCGCGATGCAGGTCAATGCGCGGCTGAACGACCAGATCGCGGTGTTGCAGGGGGTGCGGGCGCTGTACCAGTCGGACCGCGCCACCAGCGGCCCCGGCGTGCGCGCCTATCTGGCCGCGCTGCAGCCGCAGGCGCAGGCGCCGGGGATGCAGGGGGTCGGGATCGCGGTCGCGATGCGCCAGCGCACCCCCGCCGCGGTCGAGGCGCAGATCCGCGAAAATTACGGCCGCGACGTCGCCGTCTGGCCCGCCGCGACCGACCAGCCGATCGGCTTTCCGATCGTGCTCATCGAACCCGGCAACGCCCGCAACCAGGGGGCGCTGGGCTATGACATGTACAGCGATCCCGTGCGCCGCGCCGCGATGCGCCGCGCGTGGGCGACAGGGCGCCCGGCGGCGAGCGGCGTCGTCCAGCTCATCCAGGAAAACAACGCGGCGCAGAAACAGCCGGGCTTTTTGATCTATGTGCCGGTCTATGCCGCGAACGCTGTCGCGGTCGGCGCCGAGCCCGGCGCGGCGGCGCCCCCGACCGCGGCGACCCGCCCCGGCGCGCGCCCGATCGTGGCCTTCGTCTATGCGCCGTTCCGCATCCACGACCTGATGGAAACCGCGATCGGCCCGCAGCTCGCGGGCATCGACGGGCTCGAAATATTCGCCGGCGAAGGGCCGGCGGCGCCGCTGGTCTTTCGCCACGGCACAATGGGCTGGGACGCGCACGAGACGCGGGTGCGCGTCGCCGACCGGCTGTGGACGGTGCGCATCTCCTATGGCCGCCTGCTCGAACGGCTGGGGCGTCCGGCGTTCATCCTGCTGTTCGGCGTCGCGCTGGCGGTGCTGGCGATGCAGCTCAACCGCGTCCAGCAGCGGCGGGTCGGCGCGGCGCGGGCGCTCGCCGACGAACAGGCGCGCCACGCCGAGGATCGCGAGCTGATGATCGGCGAGATGGCGCACCGGATGAAGAACGCCTTTGCCCGCATCGGCGCGCTGGCGCGCATCACGCTGCGCGAATCGGACAGCCTCGACGATTTCGAGGCGAAGTTCGACGGGCGGATGCGCGCGCTGTCCGACGCCAAGCAGATGCTGGTCACCGGCGCGGTCGACAGCGTTGACCTCGGCCGCATCGTCCGCCGCGAACTCGGCATCGCGGGCTGGTCGGAGGAGCGCCAGGCCGCGGTCACCGGCCCCGATGTCCGCCTCGACGACGAGGGGGCGCAGGCGCTGTCGCTTGCGCTCCACGAATTTGCGACCAACAGCATCAAATATGGCGCGCTGTCGGGTCGCGGCGCGCTGGCGGTCGGCTGGCGCCGCGACGGCGGCGAGATCGAGCTGAGCTGGGTCGAAAGCGGGCTGGCCGAAACCCCGGCGCTGGAATCCGACGGGTTCGGGACACATTTCATCCGCTCGCTGATCGAACGCCAGCTCAAGGGCAGCTGGGACCGCGTCGCGGCCGACCACCGGCTGGCGATCACGATTCGCTGGCCCGACCGGGTGACCGGTGGCTGACCGCTGGCAGGTCTGGATCGACCGCGGCGGCACCTTTACCGACGTCGTCGCCAGAGCCCCCGACGGCGCGGTGGTCACCGCCAAATATCTGAGCGAAGACCCGGCGCGCCCCGGCGACGCGGCGGTCGGCGCGATCCGCGCGCTGACCGGCGCGGACGACGGGGCGCTGCCGCCGCTCGATATCCGCATGGGATCGACCGTGGCGACCAACGCGCTGCTCGAACGCAAGGGCGAGGCGACCTTGCTCGCGATCACGCGGGGGTTCGGCGATGCGCTGACCATCGGTTATCAGGACCGGCCCGAGCTGTTCGCGCGCCGGCTCGACCGCATCGCGCCGCCGCACGCAGCGGTGGCCGAGATCGCCGGGCGGGTCGGGCCGGACGGCGCCGTGCTGGTCCCGCTCGACGAGGCCGGGGCGCGCGCATCGCTGCAAGCGGCGCGCGACCGGGGGCTGGCCAGCGTCGCGATCGTGCTGATGCACGGCTATGCCTATCCCGCGCACGAACGCCGCCTTGCCGAAATCGCGCGCGAGCTTGGCTTCGCGCAAATCTCTACCAGCCACGATGTCAGCGCCTTGATCAAGCTGATCGGCCGCGGCGACACGACGCTCGCCGACGCCTATCTCTCGCCCGTGCTGCGCCACTATGTCGACCAGTTCTGCGCCCAGCTGGGTGAGGGCGCCCAGCCGCAGTTCATGAAAAGCTCGGGCGGGCTTGCCTCGGCATCGGCATTCCACGGCCGCGACGCGATCCTCTCGGGCCCCGCGGGCGGCATCGTCGGCATGGTCGGCAGCGCCGCGCCGCTCGGCAAGACGCGCCTGATCGGGTTCGACATGGGCGGCACCTCGACCGACGTCAGCCATTATGCCGGGCGGCTGGAGCGCGATAACGAGACGATCGTCGCGGGCACGCGCATCCGCGCCCCGATGCTGCGCATCCATACCGTGGCGGCGGGGGGAGGCTCGATCTGCCGCTGGGACGGGGCGCGGCTGTCGGTCGGCCCCGAAAGCGCGGGCGCGAACCCCGGCCCCGCCGCCTATGGCCGCGGCGGCCCGCTCACCGTCACCGACTGCAACGTCCTGCTCGGCAAGATCCAGCCGGCGCATTTCCCCAAACTCTTCGGCCCGAACGGCGACCAGCCGCTCGACCGCGATATCGTCGTCCAGAAATTCGCCGAAATGGCAAAGGAGGTCGGGCTCGCCCCCGAAGCCCTCGCCGAAGGGCTGCTCGCCATCGCGGTCCAGCAGATGGCAAACGCGATCAAGCGCATCACCATCGCGCGCGGCCACGACGTGTCGCAGGGCTACAGCCTCGTCGGTTTCGGCGGCGCCGCGGGGCAGCATGTGTGCCTCGTCGCCGACGCGCTCGGGGTCGACGAAATATTGCTCCACCCGCTCGCGGGGGTGCTTTCGGCCTATGGCATGGGCCTCGCGCGCCCGTCGGCGATCCGCGAGCGCACGCTCGGCATCAAGCTCGCCGAAGATTGCGCCGCTGCGCTCTCCGACGTCGAAGCCGAACTCGCCGGCCACGCCCGAACCGACCTGTCTCCCGATGCCGCAACGAGCCGCGAAACCCTGCTCTTCGTCCGCCTCGCCGACAGCGACAATGCGATCGAACTGCCGCTGGCGCCGCCCGCCGCGGTCGCGCAGGCCTTCGCCGCCGCCTTCCGCCAGCGTTTCGGCTACGCCCCGCACAGCAATCTGGTGGTCGACCACATCCGCGTCGAACTGACCGAGGCGGGTGAGCCGCCCGCGACGCTGCCCGCGCCGACAGCCACGACCGAAACTGCGCCCGAAACCGTTGCGGCGTGGCTCGCGGGTGCAGCGCACGACGTCCCGCTGCACCAGCGCGCCGCCCTTGCCCCCGGCCGCATCGTCGCCGGCCCCGCGATCATCGTCGACGCGCTGGCAACCACCGTGATCGAGCCGGGCTGGCACGCGACGGTCGAGGAGGAAGGGACGTTGCGGCTAACAAAAAGCCCCTCCTCTTCAGAGGAGGGGTTTGGGGTGGTGGACGCCGGTGCCGCACACCACCCCGCTGCGACCAGGCCCGGCTTCGCCGGACCAAGTCTCGCTACTCCTCCTCTGAAGAGGAGGGGCGAGAAAGGCGAACCCGACCCGATCCGCCTCGAAATCTTCAACAGCCTGTTCATGGCGATCGCCGAGGAGATGGGCGGCGCGCTCCAGCATAGCGCCTCGTCGATCAACATCCGCGAGCGGCTCGACTTTTCCTGCGCGATCTTCGACGGCGAAGGGCGGCTCGTCGCCAACGCGCCGCACATGCCCGTCCACCTCGGCTCGATGGGCGAAAGCGTGCGCACGATCCTCCGCCAGCGAACCAAAGACGGTCGCGGCATCCGGCGCGGCGACGCCTACGCGCTCAATGCCCCTTACGACGGCGGCACCCACCTGCCCGACATCACCGTCATCATGCCGGTGTTCGTGGAAGGCGACGCGCCGAGCTTCTTCGTCGCCGCGCGCGGCCATCACGCCGACCTCGGCGGCATCGCCCCCGGATCGATGCCGCCGAACAGCAAAAGCATCGAGGATGAAGGCATCCTCTTCGACAATGTCCTGATCGTCGACGACGGAAATTTCCGCGACGCCGCCGTCGCCGCGCATCTGATCGACAGCTCTTGGCCCGCGCGCAACCCCGCGCTCAACATCGCCGACCTGAAGGCACAAGTCGCCGCGTGCCAGCGCGGCGCGAGCGCGCTTTCCGACCTCTCGGCGTCGCACGGCGTTCAAACCGTCGCCGCCTATATGGCGCACGGCCAGCAACAGGCCGAGGCCGCCGTCCGCCAGCTCATCGCCCGCCTCAACGATGGCCATTTCGCTTATGCGATGGACAATGGCGCCGAAGTCGTTGTCGCCGTCAAAGTCGACCGCGAAGCGCGCCACGTCACGATCGATTTCACCGGCTCCAGCGCCACCCTGCCCGACAATTTCAACGCGCCGCTGCCGGTCGTCCGCGCCGCGGTGCTCTATGTGCTGCGCACGATGCTCGACGATCCGATCCCGATGAACGAGGGCTGCCTCGCCCCCGTCACTTTGATCGTCCCCGAAGATTCGATGCTGTCCCCGGCCTATCCCGCCGCCGTGGTCGCGGGCAATGTCGAGACGAGCCAGGTCATCACCGACGCGCTGTTCGCCGCCTTCGGCGCGATGGCGCCGGCGCAGGGGACGATGAACAATTTCACCTTCGGCAACGACGCGCACCAATATTATGAAACGATCGCGGGCGGCTCGGGCGCCGGGCCGGGCTTTAACGGCACCGACGTCATCCAGACGCATATGACCAACAGCCGGATGACCGACCCCGAGGTTATGGAAATGCGCTTTCCGGTGATCGTCGAGGCGTTCTCGATCCGCCAGGGATCGGGCGGCGCGGGCCGATGGCACGGCGGCAACGGCGCCACCCGCCGCATCCGCTTCCGCGAGCCGATGGCCGCGAACATCCTTGCGGGCCGCCGCGCAATTCCGCCGAGCGGGCTGGCGGGCGGCAGTGATGCCGCGCCGGGCCGCAACTGGGTCGAGCGCGGCGACGGCAGCATCGAGATGCTGGCCGCGACGGGCAGCGCGAACCTTGCGGCGGGCGACGCCTTCGTAATCGAAACACCGGGCGGCGGCGGCTATGGGGAAGCGGGGAGCGAACACGAATGAAGAAGATTCACCCGGAGACGCGGAGACGCGGAGAATTTGATTCGCGCAGAGGCGCAGAGAACGCGGAGAACTATAGCCCCGTGTCCCCGCGAAGGCGGGGACCCATCTCCTGTCGGTTCTATCTTGCGCCCACCGGAGATAGGCCCCCGCCTTCGCGGGGGAACACAGAATATTCAAAATTACTATCTCTGCGCCTCTGCGCGGATCCCCTCTTTTCTTCTTTCTTCTTTCTCCGCGCCTCCGCGTCTCCGCGTGAACTCCTTTCAGCTTCGACGCCGAAAGCATGCACCCCATGCTCGTCCTGATCGGCATCCTGATCATCATCGCGGGCTTCCTGCTCCGCTTCAATCCGTTGCTCGTCATCATGGCCTCGGCACTCGCGACCGGGCTCGCGGCGGGGCTCGATATTGCCGCGATCGTCGCGGCCTTCGGTAAGGCGTTCAACGACACCCGATATGTCAGCATCATCTGGATCGTCCTTCCCGTCATCGGCCTGCTCGAAGCCTATGGGCTTCAGCAGCATGCGCGCAGCCTGATCGGGCGCATGAAGGGCGCGACGCTCGGGCGGCTGCTCACCGGCTATCTATTGCTCCGGCAGGGGATGGCCGCGGTCGGCCTGACCTCGGTCGCGGGGCATGCGCAGACGGTGCGCCCGCTCGTCGCGCCGATGGCCGAAGCCGCCGCCGAGGCGGCGAATTCCGCGCTCAGCGACGCGCAGCGCGAGGAGGTCAAGGCGCACGCCGCCGCGACCGACAATGTCGGGCTGTTCTTCGGCGAGGACATCTTCCTCGCGATCGGCTCGATCCTGCTGATGAAAGGCGTGCTCGAAGGTTACGGCTATATCATCGAGCCGCTGCATTTCTCGCTGTGGGCGATCCCGACCGCGATCGCCGCTTTCCTGATCCACGGCTTCCGCCTCCGCCGCCTCGACCGCCGCATCGCGGCAAAACCGGAGGCCGCGGCATGATCACGCTCGATCATGTCTATATCCTCGCCGGCGCCACCTTTGCGGCATTCGCGCTGCTCGGCGGCGCCGACCGCAGCAACCCCAAACGCTTCGGCAACGCCGCCTTCTGGGGACTTCTCGCTCTGTCGATGCTCGCGGGCGATCATCTCGGCGATTTCGGCAACGGCTGCCTCGTCCTCGCGCTCGTCGCGATCGCGGGTGCCGGCCAGATCGGCCGCGCCCCCGGCGGCGAGGTCCCCGCCGACATCCAGACGACGCGCGCGGCGCAGCACGGCCCGTTCCTGCTCCTCGTCGCGCTGATCATCCCCGCGGTCGCGCTCGCGGGAACCTTCCTGTTCAAATGGGTGCCCGGCATCGCCGACCCGAAACAGACGACGCTCATCTCGCTCGCGCTCGGCGTGCTGATCGCGCTCGCCGTCGGCATGGCGCGCCTCAAGCCGCTGCCATTGCTCCCGCTGCAACAGGGCCGCCGCCTGCTCGACGCGGTCGGCTGGGCGGCGATCCTGCCGCAGATGCTCGCCAGCCTCGGCGCGGTTTTCGCATTGGCGGGGGTCGGCGAGGTCGTCGGCGATCTGATCGGCACCGCGATCCCGCAGGGCAGCCTGTTCGGCGCGGTGCTCGCCTTTGGGCTCGGCATGGCGCTGTTCACGATGGTGATGGGCAACGCCTTCGCCGCCTTCCCGGTGATGCTCGCCGCAGTCGGCATGCCTTTGCTGATCAAGCAGTACGGCGGAGACCCTGCGGTCGTCGCGGCGATCGGCATGCTCGCGGGCTTCTGCGGCACGTTGATGACCCCGATGGCGGCGAACTTCAACCTCGTCCCCGCGGCCTTGCTCGAACTCAAAAATCCCTATGGGGTGATCAAGGCGCAGATCGGGACCGCGGTGCCGTTGCTGGCGGTGAACATCCTCTTCATCTGGCTATTCGCTTTCTGACGCCGTCCCCCAATTCCGTTCGCCCCGAGCTTGTCGAAGGGCCGTTCTTCCTTTTGACGCCGCAGGAAGAAGGACGGTGCTTCGACAAGCTCAGCACGAACGGTTAGGGGAAGGTTGATGACCCACCTCACCCCCGACCACGCCGCCCGCTTCGCGGCCGCGACCCTCGCTCACATCGGCCGCAAATATCCGTACAAGATGGACCTCGTGCTCAACGGTCCCGAGGATACGAAGCCGCCGCGCGACCATCATCCGATCTTCCACGGCAGTTTCGACTGGCACAGCTGCGTCCACGGCTGGTGGCAGATCCTGCGCCTCGCGCGCCGCTTTCCCGATCTTCCCGTCGCCGCCGACATCCTTGCCCGCGCCGACGACATGCTGGTGCCCGACAAGGTCGCGGTCGAACTGGCCTTTCTCTCGCGTCCGTATTCGGCCGCGTTCGAGCGCCCCTATGGCTGGGCGTGGCTGCTCGCGCTCCATGCCGAGGCCGAGCGTCACGACGCGCCCTGGGCCGCCGCGCTCGAACCGCTCGCGCTAGCCTTCGCGCAGCGCTTCCACGCCTTCCTGCCCAAGCTCACCTATCCGCTGCGCGTCGGCACCCATTTCAACATCGCATTCGCGCTGACGCTTGCGCGCGACTGGGCTGCGACCCGCGACCCCGCGCTGGTGGCGCTGATCGACGCCCGCGCCGCCGACTGGTTCGGCGAAGATCGCGACTGTCAGGCGTGGGAGCCCGGCGGCGACGAATTTTTGTCCTCTGCGCTCAGCGAAGCGCAGCTGATGACCGCCGTCCTGGGGAGCGATTTCGCCGGCTGGTTCGACGCTTTCCTGCCGCGCGCCGCGCACCAACAGCCCGCGACGCTGTTCACCCCCGCCACCGTCTCCGACCGCAGCGACGGCAAGATCGCGCACCTCGACGGCCTCAATCTCAGCCGCGCGTGGAACTGGCGCACCATCGCGTCGGCGCTCGGCCCCGCCCATCCCGCCGCGCCCGTCGCCACCGCCGCAGCGCAGCGCCACCTCGCCGCGGCGCTGCCGCACGTCACCGGCGACTATATGGGCGAACACTGGCTCGCGACCTTCGCGCTGCTCGCGCTCGACGGCCTTTAGGCCGTCGTTCCGGACAAGCGCACGGGCTCGCCGATTGACAAGCCCCGCCCTCGCGGCGACAGACGGCGCGAAGAGGAAGAGGGACCGCCTATGAAGACGCTGCGCCCGACATCGTTCGACGTCGCCGAGCGCGCGGGCGTGTCGCAATCGACCGTGTCGCGCGCGCTTCGCAACTCGCCCGGGGTCAACGCCGAAACCCGCGCCCGCGTCGCCGCCGCCGCGCGCGAGCTCGGTTATGTCGTCGATCGCCACGCCTCGTCGCTGCGCCTCAAAAGCAGCGAGACGATCGCGCTCGTCACCATCTGCCGCCCCGGTGAGGATCGCAGCGCGATCAACCCCTTTTATTTCGCGCTGCTCGGCAGCATCGCCGCCGCGACCTCGGCGCGCGGGTTCAACCTGCTCGTCAGCTTTCAGGAAAATCCCGACAATTTCCGCGCCGATTTCGTCGCGTCGGGCCTCGCCGACGCGATGATCGTCATTGGCACCACCAGCAACCGGGCGGCGTGGGACTATTTCGCCGCGGCGCAGGCCTCGGGACTCGACTTCGTTTGCTGGGGCAGCCCGGGCAGCCCGTTTCACTGGATGCGCAGCGAGAACGACCTCGGCGGCCAGCTCGCCGCCGAACATTTCGCGCGCGCCGGGCGCTGCCACATCGCCTTCATCGGGCCGCAGCAGTCGCCGCAGCGCCAGTTCGACGAGCGCCGCGACGGCTTCACCGCCACCCTCGCGGCGCACGGCCTGACCCCGGTGATCGCCGAGCCGCCCGCCGCCGCCGACCGCCACGCGCAGGGGGTCGCCGCGGTGCAGGCGTTGCTGACCGCGCATCCCGCCACCGACGCGATCTTCGCCGCCAGCGACATGCTCGCGCTCGGCGTGTTGCAGGGTCTCAAGGACGCCGGGCGCCGGGTGCCCGAGGACGTCGCGCTGATCGGCTTCGACGGCATCCGCGCCGGCACCCTCGCCGACCCCGCGCTCACCACGATCGAGCCCGATCTCGACGCCGCGGGCGAGGCGCTGGTCGCGATGGCGCTCGAGGACGACGAGCATACGCGCAGCGGCACCCGCATCCCCGTTCAGCTGGTGGTGCGCGGCAGCGCCTGACCGCCCGCACCTCCGCCGCGGGAACCCGCGCCAGTCCCCGCGCGTAGACTGACCAGCGCAACAGGATGGAGAATTATCGGTGGTTATTCGGCCCTTTACGCTTGCCGCTGTGGCCGGCATCGCCCTGGCGGGCTGCAACGTCAGCGAAAAGCCCACCTACCCCGAAGACACCGCCGCGACCGCCAGCGACACCGGGGTCACGCGCGAACCGATGGCGACTCCCGATCCCGCCCCTGTCGCCCGCATGCCCGCGCAGGCCGCGATCCAGAGCCAGCCCGGCCCCGACGGATCGCAGGTCGATCTGCTGAAGGTCGCGGTCACCGGCGACATATTGACCGTCACCCTGCGCTGTTCGAGCGCCGAGAAATACAACAGCCAGTCGTTCAACGTCGAAAAGATCAGCGTCATCGACGACGCGACGTCGCAGCGCCTCGGCGTGCTCAAGGACGACAATGCCGACTGGATGGCGTCGAACGTCAGCGGCAATTTCCTGCGCACCGATTGCGAGGTCAAGCCCGGCATTATCTGGGCGAAATTCCCCGCCCCGCCGGTCACCAGCCCGACGGTGTCGATCAACCTGCCCGAAGTCGGTCCGTTCGACGGCGTCCCGGTCACGCGATGACGCGCGCCGCGCTCGCGCTGCTCCCCGCGCTGGCGCTCGCCGCCTGCACCCCCGCCGCCGATCGCGAGGAGGCGGCGGCGAGCGATGCGCCCGCGGCGCCCGCCACCGCTGCCGCGACCGTGACCACCCCTGCGCCCGCCGCCGCCAACACCCCCGGCGGCATGACCGGCAGCGTCAGCAGCCTGACCGGCGACGTCAGCGGGCTGAACATCCGCGTCACCGACATGGGCACGATCATCGATCTGGCCGCCGATGCACTGTTCGAATTCGACAAGGCCGAACTGACGCCAGCGGCCGAGGCGCAGCTGCAAAAGGCCGCGGCGCTGATCCGCAAGGCGCCCGCCGGCGGCATTCAGGTGATTGGCCACACCGATGCCAAGGGCGACGACGCGTACAACCAGCGCCTGTCCGAAGCCCGGGCCCGCACCGTCGCCGACTGGTTCGCGCGCCAGGTCGGCGTGCGCCAGCGCGACTTCGCGGTGTCGGGCAAGGGCGAAACCGCCCCGATCGCGCCGAACGAAACCGCCACCGGCGCCGACGACCCCGCCGGCCGCGCGAAGAATCGCCGCGTCGAGGTAATCATGCCGCGCTGATCATGGCGCAGCGCTATTGGCAGCGTTGCCTGATCCCGTTCACCGCTTTTGCTGAGGCCGAGGGGCCAAAGGGCCGGATGACCGAAAGCTGGCTCAGCGTCACCGACCAGCCGCTCTCCGCCTAGCCGGCCTGTGGCCCCCGACCGACGAATGGGCCGATTGCTACACCGGGGTCATGGTCGATGCGACCGAGGAACTGTTCGACATCCACGACCGCATGCCCGTGATCCCCCGCCCCGAGCATCACGACATGTGGTTGCGTGCGCCCACTGAGGAGGCGATGTCGGTGGTAGCAAAATGTCCGGCCGCATTGCTCGCGGTCGAGCGCACGGACGAGCTGCAATGCGTGGCGCGAAGGCGGCGGAGAATGCACGGGAGTTGCCTTGCGTTAGAAACGTGAAATTATTGGACTTGTGCAGCAGTCGGCACAGATCCGGGAAATTGGGCTCTGGGAAGTGACCGAGACTGATCAATGAGATTTGGAGGTTAGGTCAGCGGTTTCCGTAACTCTGCAACTCCATAATCGTGGTCAATTCAGTGAGTTCGCGTCTTCCCAAAGCCCATCGGTCGAAGATCTCAGCTGATCGAGCAGCGTAGAAATCCGTGCCGTGTGGGACCGTTCAGGATGATAAATCCAGCCTTCGTCGCCTTTGTGTCTTCCCAAGATTCCTTCGCGCATTAGCAATGCTAGTATTGCCGCCGCCATTTTTTTTGACGCCCCCGCCCCGAAACCCCTCAGCAATGCCTCCTCTTTTCGACCCGCACCTTTTTGCTGAAAAGTCTTCTTAAGTATGGCAACCAAAATTTCATGCGCTGGAGAAAGACCTGCTTTTCTAATTTGAGCCACCGTCTGCACTGAGTCAAAAATATCGACGGTATCAAGCTGTATCCAATTCGGCAGTCCTGAATAAGAAGCTGCGCCAGAAACCTTTTCAACCAACGTATGCTCGATCCTTAATCCAGCCGGTGGTGAGTTCGGCAATATCAAATGTTCGATTGTTGCTTCAGAAATAGTTATGTTTCTCAAGGGGGTTCTATCAAGATCAAACTGAGTGAAGCCAGCGCCGACTAGGTTCATGCCTTGCATGTCTACTTGATCGCCCACGATTCGACCCAGAGCGCATACTATATCGGCGGCCAATGTTGGGTTTTTTGCTGCCGAGGCGCGAACGGCAAGCTGACGAAACGCATCTACTCTATTCTTCAAATCTGCCGAGAGTATCGATTGGCCAAGTACATCTAATGGATTCAGCCATTTTTCGGCAAATGTAGCCTGTCTTTGCGATTCTTCCAGTTCTGGAAAACCCGCAACAT
The DNA here is from genome assembly GCF_050916055.1 of Sphingopyxis sp. GTDB lineage: Bacteria > Pseudomonadota > Alphaproteobacteria > Sphingomonadales > Sphingomonadaceae > Sphingopyxis. The sequence continues at coordinate 44,606 of NZ_CP051527.1, read as the reverse complement.
CCTTCGCTCTCAGTCCGTCGAGAATGAACATATCCACAAATTGACGATCTTGGGACTCCGCTCCAATGCGGCCCAAGCTTGGAAGGCGCTGCAGCATCGCCGAAGCCTCTTCGACCGGCAATTGACCAACTACGGCTTCAAAAGCGTCTTGAAGATCTCGTTGGGAAATAGGCCCAATATTGGCGGGGCGGCGGCGGGTAATCCTGCTAAGAGCAACGAAAACCCTATAAATTGTGTCAGCATCAAAAAACGCATTAATTCGAGCGTCTCTCTGACAAACAACTTTTATGAAGTGATTCCAGAACTCTACGCCTTCACTAGTTATGCCGAACATTTTTCCTAATTCGTCATCAGATAGAAGTGCAATAGTCTGACATATGAGAGGCTTTTTAGGAAGCCACGAAGGGAGTTCTATTGCCAGTCCCGCTGCGTCAAAATACGACTCAAGTTCGTCGTCCGTAAACTCGTCTTTTGCTTTAACTATCACGGTGTCACTTGCATTTAACCCGAGAGCAGAAAGCATTTCTTCATTAGACGAAAAATAATGCTCGCGCCCAGCTATCAGACACCCAGCCCTAGCTTTGCTTACCAAGTCCTTCACCCCCAGCAAAGCTCTGGATCTTAGCTGACGGAGCCTTGTCTCGTCGGTACTCCACGACTGACTTCCAAGCTCGTCAAAGCCATCAAGCAGCAGGATTAAACTCTGACGATTCAGGGCACGCACAGCATGGGGCGCAAGATCATCAAGGCCCAGAACATAATTTCCACGGCGCACAATCTCGTCGCCACGGTCTAATCCCCAGCACTCCCTCAAATTTACTGCAAATGGAAATTTGAATGTTAAATCCCAATTGTCGGATAGATATGAAAACAATTGCCTTATGCATCGACTTTTTCCAGATCCGTATTCTCCTAGAAGAATAATATTGCTACCGCTAACCAACATTTCTGACAATTCGACAATGGAAATTTCACCTTTTCCGTCCAATCGCTCATATTTTACCGGAACATATTCGACGTTATCGATATCTCCGGTGATGGGATCAATCGAACTTCCAAAAGACGCAGCAAGCCGTGCTGTTTTGTATCGAACAAATTCAAAAAAAATGGCTGCAAATTGACTTGCTGAACAAACTGTTAATTTTGCAGCGGCAGCAGCGTCCAGCATTGATTGTGTTGGCTCTCTCGTAAGGACAATATATCCCCGGCCTAACACTCCCTCCAAACTGAGTGCTTGACGCGCAAGAGTTAGCCGCGTGACTCCTTGCCGAACTTTATCCAGATCATTTTGTATGCTGATTTCGATAATGATGGTCTCAAGTTCGCTAGCCTCGACCACGCCATCAAAGTTTACACCTGCTATCCGGCCGGGAGCGCAGGTCTTCCCAAAAATTAGGGACGCTATTCCTCGGACTTGATCTTCAACAGTTTTCCATTTTGATTCTAGCATCGCGGAGCCCCTTCTCGTAGAATGTTAGTCCCGAAAGTAGAGCGAGGAAACTCCCGAAATTTGCGTGGACATCAGATCTTGAAATCTACTTTTCTGGCGCCAGCCCATGTATAAAGATGACCGGTCCGGCGATCTGCACCCGGTTGACCCCCGACACCGCCTCCAGATTCATCTGGCTCAACCCGCGCAGCTCGGCAGCGGGCTTTCGCCGGCGATCAGGCGTTTGGCATAGTCACCCGGCACCAGCTCGTCCTCGCCCGCAGCCAGCGCGGCCTTGGCGCCGTCAAAGGCGCGCAGGTCGGCCAGATCGTCGGCCGCTTCGCGCAGGCGGTCAAATTCTTCGCGGGGGATCGTCATTGTCCGGGCCTGCTCTTCGTGCCAGAATGGATACTCTGCAATTTCGTCGTCGTCACCCCGGATCAAGTCCGGGGTGACGAAGCGGGGAATGCTGCGGTTTTCTTCGCGCCTTTGCGCCTTTGCGCGAAACAGGTTCCACCGCTCCTGTCGCCAAGACCCCCTACTGCCCCCGAATGCGGCGTTCCGCCTTTGTCTGGGGCTGAGACGTTGGCCCGATTTCGGCGACCGAAGCAGCACACCATCGCGTGTTTTAACCAGCTCAACAACGGTTTCATCTGTCCAGCCCATACGATCCAGCACGGCGGGCGGTAGGAATACCCGGCCTCGACGCCGCATAGTCGTTTCATCAGCCACGCGCCTGATTACCACGGTTGGGCGCGGATGCAGCTCAACCCTGCCCACTTTGGATTATTCCGCACCCTCCTCGTCAATTCGAACGAGTCACGTGTCTCGTTCGAGGCTGACGAAGCGGGGCACGCCCCTTTGTGCCTTCGTGTCTTTGTGCAAAAAAATCCTCGCGCCGCTATCGCCCCAACACCGCCCAAGCACCAATGAACCCTCCCTCACCCCCTTGCAATTCCTCGCCCCCGGCGTAAGGCGGCGCCAACATAAACCTGCGCGTGCGACTCCCGCTGGCCCCGCTCTCCTGCATTGCCACCGGACGGTCTTTCCCCCGCCGCGCCAACATGGGGACTGCTATCCTATGACGACCACGGGCAACGACACGCTGGGCACCCGTTCGACGCTGAGCGTCGGCGGCAAGGATTATGCCTATTATTCGCTCGACAAGGCCGCGGCGAAGCTGGGCGATGTGTCGCGGCTGCCGTTTTCGATGAAGGTGCTGCTCGAAAACCTGCTGCGGTTCGAGGATGGCGGTTTCACCGTGTCGACCGACGATGTCCAGGCGCTGGTCGACTGGCAGAAGGATCCGCATTCGAACCGCGAGATCCAGTATCGCCCGGCGCGGGTGCTGCTCCAGGATTTCACCGGCGTTCCCTGCGTCGTCGATCTGGCCGCGATGCGCGATGCGATCGCCAAGCTGGGCGGCGACACGACCAAGATCAACCCGCTCGTCCCCGTCCACCTGGTCATCGACCACAGCGTCATGGTCGACGAATTCGGCCATCCGAAGGCGTTCGAACAGAACGTCGAAATCGAATATTATCGCAACGGCGAACGCTACGACTTCCTGAAATGGGGGTCGAAAAGCCTCGACAATTTCAAGGCGGTGCCCCCGGGCACCGGCATCTGCCACCAGGTCAATCTGGAACATATCGCGCAGGCGGTGTGGTCGAGCGCCGACGCCGACGGCAATCTGGTCGCCTATCCCGACACCTGCGTCGGCACCGACAGCCACACGACGATGATCAACGGGCTGGGCGTGCTCGGCTGGGGCGTCGGCGGGATCGAGGCCGAGGCCGCGATGCTGGGCCAGCCGGTGTCGATGCTGATCCCCGAAGTCGTCGGGTTCAAGCTGACCGGCGCGCTGAAAGAAGGCGTCACCGCGACCGACCTCGTGCTCACCGCGACGCAGATGCTGCGCGCCAAGGGCGTCGTCGGGCGCTTCGTCGAATATTTCGGCCCTGGCCTGTCGTCGCTGTCGCTCGCCGACCGCGCGACGCTCGCCAATATGGCACCCGAATATGGCGCGACGTGCGGCTTCTTTGGCATCGACGACAAGACGCTCGACTATATGCGCCTGACCGGGCGCAGCGCCGAGACTGTCGCGTTGGTCGAGGCCTATGCCAAGGCGCAGGGGCTGTGGCTGTCGGCCGACATGGCCGATCCGGTGTTCACCGACACGCTGGAGCTCGACATGGGCAGCGTCGTCCCGTCGCTGGCGGGGCCGAAGCGTCCGCAGGACAAGGTCATCCTGACCGAAGTCGACGATGTGTTCAACGCCGACCTGGCGTCGGTGTACAAGCATGACGGCATTCAGCGGGTGCCGGTCGCGGGCAAGGATCATGACATCGGCGACGGCGACGTCGTCATCGCCGCGATCACCAGCTGCACCAACACCTCGAACCCCGGGGTGATGGTTGCTGCGGGTCTGGTCGCGCGCAAGGCGAACGCGCTGGGGCTGAAGCCCAAGCCGTGGGTCAAGACCTCGCTCGCGCCGGGATCGCAGGTTGTGACCGACTATTTCGACCGCGCGGGCCTCACCGCCGATCTTGACGCGATCGGCTTCAACCTGGTCGGTTATGGCTGCACCACCTGCATCGGCAATTCGGGGCCGCTCGCGGGGCCGATTTCGGAGGCGATCAACGGCAACGACATCGTCGCCGCGTCGGTCATTTCGGGCAACCGCAACTTCGAAGGCCGCGTGTCGCCCGACGTGCGCGCCAACTTCCTCGCCTCGCCGCCGCTCGTCGTCGCCTATGCGCTGAAGGGCACGGTGACCGAGGATTTCACCACCACCCCGATCGGGCAGGACCAGCAGGGCAAGGACGTGTTCCTCGCCGACATCTGGCCGACCAATCAGGAGGTCGCCGACACCATCGCGTCGTGCATCGACCGCGACATGTTCGAGGCGCGTTACGAGCATGTCTATCGCGGCGACGAGCATTGGCAGAAGATCGAGGTCGAGGGCAGCGACACCTATCAGTGGCGCGCCGGATCGACTTATGTCGCCAACCCGCCGTATTTCGAGGGGATGACGATGACCCCGGCGCCGGTGTCCGACATCATCGACGCGAAACCGCTCGCGATCCTCGGCGACAGCATCACGACCGACCACATCAGCCCCGCCGGCAGCATCAAGGCGGACTCGCCGGCAGGAAAATGGCTGATGGAACATCAGGTTAACAAGGCCGACTTCAACAGCTACGGCGCGCGCCGCGGCCACCACGACGTGATGATGCGCGGCACCTTCGCCAACATCCGCATCAAGAACGAGATGGTCCCCGGCATCGAGGGCGGCATGTCGCGCTATGGCCAAGAAGTCATGCCGATCTACGACGCCGCGATGCGCCACAAGGCCGACGGCACCCCGCTGGTGGTGATCGCGGGCAAGGAATATGGCACCGGTAGCTCGCGCGACTGGGCGGCGAAGGGCACCAACCTGCTCGGCGTCCGCGCCGTGATCGTCGAAAGCTTCGAGCGCATCCACCGTTCGAACCTCGTCGGCATGGGGGTGCTGCCGCTGCAGTTCCAGGACGGCGACACGCGCGAAACGCTGGGGCTGACCGGCGACGACACCTTCACCATCACCGGCGTCGCGGACCTGAAGCCGCGCCAGACGGTGACGGTGACCGTCACCCGCGCCGACGGTTCGACCTTCGCCTTCGACACGCTGTGCCGCATCGATACCGCGAACGAGGTCGAATATTATATGAACGGCGGCATCCTACACTACGTCCTGCGCAAGCTCGCGGCGTAGGCGGCGGGTCGCGGCATGGGCAAACTGCTGATCCTCGTCGTGGGCCTTGCGCTCGGTCTTCTGCTCGCACGCTATCTGCGCGGGCAAAAGGCCCGCCGCGACCTCACCGCGCCGCCGCGCGGCGCGCCGCGGCCGATGGTGCGCGTCGGCGACGAGCGCATCGATGACGAGGAAATCCGCGAAATGGTCCGTCAGGACCGCAAGATCGAGGCGATCAAGCTGGTCCGCGAGCGGACCGGCTTCACCCTTGCCGAAGCCAAGGACGCGGTCGAGGCGATCGAGCGCCAGCTGCCCTGACCGACGCGCCGCCCGAAGGAAAAGCGTCATGGCCCCGTTCACCGTCGGCATCGAGATCATCGGCTGGGCCGCCGCGGCGATCATCCTGACGAGCTATATCCTGCTCTCGCTCGGCAAGCTGGAGCCGCGCGGCTATGCCTATCAGTGGATGAACGTCGTCGGCGCCGGCGGCTTCGTGATCAATTCGGGTTATAATGGCGCGCTGCCCTCCGCCGGGCTGAACATCGTCTGGGCGGCGATGGGGCTGTTCACGCTGTGGAGCGTGTGGCGGGTCCGCAAGGCGCGACCCGCCGCGGCGATGGTGGGCGCTGACGGGCTCGAACCGCCGACCCTCTCGGTGTAAACGAGATGCTCTACCAACTGAGCTAAGCGCCCCCGAATATCGCCAAGTGCGAGGGAAGCGCGCCCCTGCCACAGCTTCGCCGTGGAGGCAAGCCGGCGGCTATTCGTCGAGCGCCTCGAAATAGCGCGCCATGGCATCGCCGGCTCCTTCGGCGAGCGCGATGAAGATGCGGCGGCCGTCTTGCGGATCGGCCTCGCGAACGAACAGGCCGGCATCGGTCATCGTCTTGATCCAGCGCAGCGCGGTGGTGGCGGGCACCGCCGCGGCGATACACAGGCTGGATACCGACACCGGCTGGCGCTCGAGCCGCGCCGCGTAAAGGTCGAGCAGCATGTCCCAAGCCGGATCGGCGAACAGGTCGGCGGGGAAATATTGTTCGCGCATCCGCCGCTGGCGCAGGATCCGCCGCACCTGTTTGGCGCGCTGCCGCTCGATCGTGCGCTCTTCGGGCACGAAACTGCGCGGTATCGCCGCATAGTCGCGCGTCGGCGACCGCACCTGGCCGGCATACCCATCGAAATCGTCGATCAGCGGCGCGAAGGCCGGCGGGGATCCCGACAGCCCGCGCTGCCCCGACAGGTCGCCGAGCAGCCGCGATATCCGCGCGACCTCTTCCTGCAACCGGTCGATCCGTTCCATCGCCGAGTCGCGCGCCAGATCGTGGACCGCCATGCCGCGCGTCCGCTGCGCCGCCGCCAGCGCGGCAAGGTGGTCCGCCGCGTCGGCATCAACCAGCCATTCGGTCCGGATCGACGCGGGGACGGCGGCGACCAGCCGATCGAGATCCGCAAGCCCGGTGTCGCACAGCAAATGGCATTGTTTCGCGGCGACCGCGGCGCAGATGCCGGCGAAAAGATCCGGGGCGATCGCATCCGCCTGCGCCAGCCAAACGATATCGACATCGATCATCCGCCGCAGATGGTCGGCCGCCGCAGCTACGGGAACATGCGCGGCGAGGCGGATACCCGCGACGCATTCGACTTCGGGCGAAAGGGCGTTCCCGCCAACGAACACCAGCGACGACGGTGTCGCACCCTCGCCGGTGTCGCGGAGAAAAGCCTCCGCCGCAGTCGCAATGCGCATCGAATGTCCCATGTTGCCGCCTTCCCCTGATGGTGCCGCCTTGACGTCACTTATGCTGTCATTTCGGTGCTATTCGCCTTTTATTCGCTCGCGTTTGCCGCCGATCCGGACCGATGGGCCAGCGCGGCCCGCTATGCGTCGGCCAGCCGGTTCGAATTCGATCCATTTTGGATATGTTTTGTTCTCATCGTCAATCGATTTTTGGTGCTTGCCAAGCCACGCGCGTCGCGTCAGGCGGCGCGTGTGGTCCCGTCCCCGCGCCCGTCCCTCGCCCGCATGGTGTGGCGCCGACGATTTCGGTCGTTCGCAGCGCTGCTTCTGCTTGCCGGTTTCGCCGGCATCGCCTGGTTCTGGCGGCCTGCGCCCGTTGCCGCGGTGCGGCTGGTTCATGTGATCGACGGCGACAGCCTGACCGTGCGGCACGACGGCGCTGCGCTGACGATCCGGCTGACCGGGATCGATGCCGCCGAATATCGGCAGGATTGCGCGCGCCGCGACGCCAGCCGCTGGCCGTGCGGGCGCGAAGCGCGGGAGGCGCTCGAGCAGATGGCAGGCCGCGCGGCGCTCCATTGCGAACTCGTCGCCAAGGATCGCTACGACCGCACCCTCGCCGCCTGCCGCACGCGGCCGTTCTCCGACGGCGTCGACCTGGGCGCCGAAATGGTGCGGCTCGGCTGGGCGGTTGCCGAAGGCGATGACTATATGGTCGAGGAAGCCGAAGCACAGGCCAAGCGGCGCGGCCTCTGGCAGGGCGCGTTCGTCCGGCCCGCCGACTGGCGCGCGGCGCACATCCGCCCGGCGACCGCACTGGCCGTGCCTGACACCTAGCCGCAACGCACCCGCTATGCCTCGCCGCCATTTCGGGCTAGGGCGAGCGTCATGAACAGCCTGTTCCCCGTCATGATCGGCGGCGCGATCGGCGCCGGCGCCCGCCATCTGGTGGGGCAGGCGATGCTTGCGCGGCTCGGCCCCGGCTTTCCGTGGTGGACGCTGACGATCAACATCGTCGGCGGCCTGTTGATGGGACTGCTGATCGGCACGCTGGCGCGCGGCGATGGCATCGGCGAAACCGCCCGGCTGTTCATCGGCGTCGGAATCCTCGGCGGCTTCACCACCTTTTCCTCTTTCAGCATGGAATTCTGGATGCTTTTCGAACGCGGCCAAAACGCTCAGGCGGCCGCCTATGTCCTCGCCTCGGCGATCGGCGCGATCGCGGCGTGCGGGCTCGGCCTGTTCCTCATGCGGCAGATGCCGGCATGAGCGACACCAAACCACAGCTCGACAGCGCGACGATCGCCGAGGAAGACGACGGCATCCGGCTCGATCGCTGGTTCAAGCGCCACCGCGAAGGCACACCGCACGCGCTGCTCGCACGCTGGGCGCGGTCGGGCCAGCTGACCCTCGACGGCAGAAAGGCCGATGTGTCGGACCGCATCGCGACCGGCCAGAAACTCGTCATGCCGACCCCGCCCGTCGAAGCCGCGGCGCGCCCGGCGCGCAAGGGCCGCCCGCTGACCGATGCCGATATCGAGCTCGCGACCGGCATGATGATTCACCGCGACGCGAGCGCGATCGTGCTCAACAAGCCGCCGGGGCTGGCGACGCAGGGCGGCACCAAGACCGACAGCCATGTCGACGGGCTGCTCGACGCGCTGAAATTCGACGGGCCGACGCGGCCCAAGCTGGTCCACCGCCTCGACAAGGACACGTCGGGCGCGCTGCTGATCGCGCGGACGCCCAAGGCCGCGGCCTATTTCGCCAAGAGCTTTTCGAACCGCAGCGCGAAAAAAACCTATTGGGCGCTGATCGTCGGAGTGCCCGACATCCAGCAGGGCGAAATCGACCTGCCGCTCGCCAAGCAACCCGGATCGGGCGGCGAAAAGATGCACGTTCACGACGACGGCCTGCCATCGAAAACGCGCTACCGCGTCATCGAGCGCGCGGGGAACAGCGCCGCGTGGGTCGAACTGCAGCCGCTGACCGGACGCACCCACCAGCTGCGCGTCCATATGGCGGCGATCGGTCATCCGATCGTCGGCGACGGCAAATATGGCGGCAAGGGCGCGTTCCTGACCGGGACGATCAGCCGCAAGATGCACCTGCACAGCCGCCGCCTGCGCATCGATCACCCCGACGGCGGCGCGATCGACGTGCAGGCCGAAGTGCCTGACCATTTCGCCGCCAGCCTCGATGCGCTGGGCTTCGACCTGCTGCTGGGTGAGGTCGGGATCGACGCACAAGAAAAAGGTCCGCCGCCCAAATCGGCGCTGAAGGCGCAGGCGAAGGCGCACAGCAAACAGATCCGCAAGGCGCGGCGTGGCGAACGTCGCGGGCGCACCGCCGATAGCAAGCCGACCGACTTTGCCGGGAAATCGGCCAAGGAAAAGGCGAAGGCAGGCAAGCCGGGCAAACCGCCGCCGAAGAAACCGGCTGGCAAAAAGCCGAGTGCCAAGAAACATCCAGCGCGTCCCGCCAAACCGAGCTGATGCACCCCAATAGTGCCTTTCGACCGCGGCAAGACGACCTGGCCGAGCTGCTGGTCCGCGAGATCGGCTTTGCCGCGATCTTTGCAGCCACCCCCGACGGGCCGCGCGTCGCGCATGCGCCGGTGGTGCTGAGCGACGATCGGGCCACGCTGCAATTCCACCTCGCGCGCGGCAATGCGCTGACGCGGCACTTGGCCGGCGCAACGGCTCTCGCAGTGGTGCAGGGGCCGGACGCCTATGTCAGCGCCAGCTGGTATGCCGACGCCGATCAGGTGCCGACGTGGAATTATGTCACGATCGAAATGGAGGGCGTCGTCAGCAAGCTCGACGATGCCGCGCTGATCGCGCAGCTCGACACCCTGTCGGCAAATCACGAGGCGCGCGTCGGCGCGAACCCGCCATGGACGCGCGACAAGATGAACCCGGCGCTGTTCAGCAAGATGACCGGCGCCATTGTCGGCTTCGAACTGCGGATCACCGCATGGCGGCCAACGATCAAGCTGTCGCAGAACAAATCCGCCGACGAACGCAACAAGGTCATCGCAGGCGTTGAAGCAAGCGGCCACGGCGCGCTCGCGCAGTTGATGCGCCACCTCGGCGGCGATAAGGAACCGACATGACCCCCGCCAATGACGCGCTCGCTAAAAAACGATATTTCGCCATCGTCGCGATGCGTCTTGCGGGCGCGTTGCTGGTGCTGATCGGCTTCGTGCTGATCCGCGGCGGCTGGGAACTGGCGGGGCAGCCGACCGACCGCTGGATTGGCGTCGCGCTGGTGCTGATTGGCGCGTTCGATTTCGCGGTGATGCCGCGGTTGCTGGCGCGGCGCTGGCGTTCGCCCAGAAACCTGTGAAACGCTTCTGGAAAGACGTCGCCATCGTCCCGCAGGACGGTGGCTGGGGCATCGCGCTCGACGGGCGGCCGATGCGCACGCCGCACCGTGCACCGCTGGCTGTCGCGAGCACGGCATTGGCCGAGGCGATCGCGACCGAATGGCGGGCGCAGGGCGAGACGATCGATCCGCGCGCGATGCCGATGACCGGGCTCGCCAACGCTGCGATCGACCTCGCGACGCCCGACCCGGCGGTGTTCGCCGAACCCATCGCCGCCTATGACGCGACCGACCTGCTCTGTTATCGCGACGACCGCGATGCGGCGTTGCAGGCCGAGCAGGTGGCGGCGTGGAACCCGATCCTGGCGTGGGCCGAGGCGCGGTTCGGGATCGAGTTCGTCATCACCCAGGGCATATTGCCGGTCGACCAGCCGCCCGCCACCATCGCGGCGCTGCGCAATGCGGTGTTCGCGCTCGATCCGTGGCGGATGACGGCGCTGACCCCGCTGGCGACGATCGGCGGGTCGCTGGTCGCGGGGCTGGCGTGCATCGAGCAGGCGTTCGACGCCGAACATTTGTGGGACGCGGTCAGCCTCGACCTGCTCTATCAGGAACGCCGCTGGGGGGCCGATGCCGAGGCGCAGGCGCAACGCGCCGCGCACCAGCGCGACTGGGACCATGCGGTGCGGTTTTTGGGGTTGCTGTAAAGAACCCGCCCCTCGACCCGTTCGTGTCGAGCGAAGTCGAGACACGCCAGCGCGGCGTTAGACGCATCTCGACTTCGCTCGATGCAAACGGAGAAGCAAAGGCAGGCCTTACGGCTCGCTCAATCCGCGAAATTCGGGCGCCGCTTTTCCATTCCCGCCATCACCGCTTCCATCTGGTTCGGGGTGCGGATGACCTTGACCTGCTCGTCGCTCTCGGCCTGCAGGATGTCGGCGTCGCTCGCGTCGGCGAGCATGTTGCACAAGCGCTTGGCGCCGCGGATCGCGTGCGGGTTCTTGTCGGCGATCACCGCCGCCAGTTCCATCGCCTTGGCCAGCGGATCGTCGGAGACATGCGTCGCAAAGCCGAGCAGCTTTGCCTCCGACCCGTTGAATTCGCGGTTGGTATAGATCATCTCGCGCAGCACATCGTCGGCGACCTGGGTGCGCCACAGCGCCATGCCGGCGACGTCGGGGACGAGGCCCCAGCGCATTTCCATGATCGCGATGCGCGTGTCGGGGTGGACGATGCGGATGTCGGCGGCGGCCATGATCTGGCTGCCGGCGCCGAAGGCGACGCCGTGCACCGCGGCGATCACCGGCACCGGGATTTCGCGCCAGCCCCAGGCGGCATATTGGGCGTTGTTGGCGATGCCCTTGGTGCGATCGGCCAGCGTGCCGCCGGCACTGCTCGCCCCCGGATCGCGCGCGTTGCTGAGGCTCGACAGGTCGAGCCCGGCGCAAAAGGCGCGGCCTTCGCCCGACAGAACGACGACGCGCAGCCCCGCCATCGCCTTCAGCGTATCGACCGCCTCGGTGAGCGCATCCCACATCGCGGGGTCGAGCGCGTTCATCTTGTCGGTGCGGATCAGGCGGACGTCGGCGATGCCGCCGTCCAGCATATTGATCGAAATCCGGTCTTTCATGCGCGGGTCCTCAAAAGCGCCGCTTCGACGAGCGGCAGTTGGTCGTTGCCGAAATACATGTCGTCGCCATCGACGAACATGGACGGCGATCCGTAGCCGCCGCGCGCGATCACCTCCTCGGTGTTGGCGCGCAGCCGCGCCTTGACCGGGTCGGTCGCGGCCGCGGCGGCGAGCGCCGCGCCGTCGAGCCCTTCGGCATCGGCGACCGCCGCGAGCACCGCGGGATCGTCGAGATTTTCCTGCCGGTCGAAATAGCTGGCAAAGGCGCCGCGCGCAAACCGCCCGAGCGCCGCCTGATCATCCTCGAGCGCGCAGCAGAAGCGCATCGCGGCGATGCTTTTGGCCGGATGCCACTCGGACGGAAAATTCATCGGCACATCGGCGAGCCGCGCCCAATCCTGCAGCACCTTCCAGCTATGCTGAAGCCGCCGGTTGTCGGTCTGCTCGCGCGCCGCATAGACGGCGGGGTTGACCGCATTGAACACCCCGCCGACCAAGATCGGCCGGTAGCGGGCGGTCGCGCCCGTGCGTTCGAGCACGCCCGGCAGGTTGTGAAACGCGAGGCACGTCCACGGCGACGACAGATCGAAGAAAAACTCGACGCGCGCGGTCATGCTCAAGCCTCCGCTTTCGCCTTGTCCCAATATTGGTCGCGCAGCAGCCGCTTGTAGAGCTTGCCGGTGTCGTGGCGCGGCAGCGCTTCCATGAAGTCGATGCGGCGGGGGATTTTCACCCCCGATAATTTCTCGCGCGCGTAGGCGATCAGTTCGCCCCGCAATTCGTCGGTCGCGTCGGCCATGTCGGCGGGCTGGATCACCGCGATCACCTCCTCGCCCATTTCGTCGTGCGGTCCGCCGACCACCGCGACATCGGCGACCTTCGGGTGGGTGACGAGGTGGTTCTCGATCTCCTGCGGATAGATGTTCACCCCGCCCGAGATGATCATGAAGCTCTTGCGGTCGGTGAGGTAGAGGAAGCCTTCTTCGTCGACCTTGCCGACATCGCCGAGGGTCGACCAGCCCTTCGAATTGCGGCTCGACGCGGTCTTTTCGCTGTCGCCATGATATTCGAAGATATTTTCGCTTTCGAAGAACACCGTCCCTTCTTCGCCTGCGCCAAGCTCGGTCTCATTATCCTCGCCCATGATGTGCACCGCGCCGAGGATCGGGCGGCCGACGGTGCCCTTGTGGGTCAGCCAGTCGGGGCTGGAGACGAAGGTCATGCCATTGCCCTCCGACCCCGCGTAATATTCGAACAGCACCGGTCCCCACCAGTCGATCATCGCCTGCTTGACCGGCACCGGACATGGCGCCGCGGCGTGGATCGCGACCTTGAGCGACGAGGTGTCGTAGCGGTTGCGGACCTCCTCGGGCAATTTCAGCATCCGCACGAAATGCGTCGGCACCCACTGGCTGGAGTTTACCCGATATTTTTCGATATGCGCCAGCGCCGCCTCGGGATCGAATTTCTTCATCAACACGACGGTGCCGCCGAGCCGGTGGATCGTCATCGACCAGCGCAGCGGCGCGGCATGATAAAGCGGCGCCGGCGACAGGTAGATGCTGTCGGCATCGATCTGGAACACCGCCGAGGCGAGCATGACGAGGCTGTTCGTCGCATCGATCGCCGGGTCCTCGGGCAGCGGGACGCGGACGCCCTTCGGCCGGCCGGTGGTCCCCGACGAATAGAGCATGTCGACCCCGGCGCGCTCGTCGGCGACGGGGGTCGCGGGCATGGCTGCGACCGGATCTTCCCAGCATCCCCAGCCGGCGATGTCGCCGCCCATCGCAAAGCGGGTGATCGTCGTCGTCAGTTGCTGCGCCGCGGCGCCGAGGCTGGCCGACACGACGAGCATCTTCGCGCCCGAATTTTCGAGGATATAATCGGTCTCGTCCTGCGTCAGCCGCGACGAGATGCAGACATAGCGCAGCCCCGCACGCTGCGCGCCCCACGTCAGCCCGTAATAATGCGGCGTGTTTTCGAGCATGAAGGCAACGACATCCTCATGCCCCAGCCCGTGCGCGCGAAACAGTTGCGCGGCGCGATTCGACGCCGCGTCGAGTTCGCCATAGCTGATCGCCTCGCCCGTTTCGGCAACGATGATCGCCGGCTTGTCGGGGTTGGCGCGGGCGTGAACGGAAGGGTGCATCGGACAATCTCTCCACGACGGTCGTTGGTTTCTTTATGTCCGAAGTCAGTAGCAAGCTGAAACTTTTGGTCAAGCAAGGGCGCGACGGCGACGCGCGGCGCCCGTCACGAGCATGGGCGGTCAGAGCATGGGCAGGAGGCGTTCGACCGCCGCCGCCGCCTGGCCGGCAGCGCGGACGAGGTTGGCCCGGAAATCGCCGCCGGTCGCGTCGTTCGCGTCGTCGGTGACCGCCTTGATCGCCGCCCATGGCTTGCCGAGCCGCGCCGCGGCCTGCGCGACCGCGCCGACCTCCATATCGACCAGCGTCGCGCCGAGCGACGCGGCGAGATCGGCGGCGGCGGCGGGGCAGGCGACGAAGCTGTCGCCGCTGGCGATGCGGGCATGGGGCAGGCCGAGGCCGGGGTCGGCCATCGCCGCGAAATGCGCGCCTGACGATTCTGGGCCCGCGTCGCCCATCGGCCAGTCGCCGGCGCGGTAGCGGCGAAAGGCGCCGGGATGCATGGCGCCATAATCATGCTGCACCGCCTCGGCGAGCCAATAGGCGCGCCCGGCCTCCGCGCCGAGCGCGCCGCAGGTTCCGGTCATCAGCAGCATGTCGGCGTCGGCGCCGAGCAGACCCGCGGCGAGCGCGGCATTGACCTTGCCGAGCCCGGTCGTCGCGACGGTGAGCTGGTGGCCGAGGGCGGTGAGGCGGCGGACGGCGAAGGGACCGTCGTCGGGGGCGCCGATGCCGGCGCAGAGCGCATCGGCCTCTTCGGACAAGGCGGCGAGGATGAGGATGTGGGCCATCGGGCCAATTTACCCGTCTGTTCGGGCGTGTCGAGCGGAGCTTGTCCCGAGGCTGTCGAGAAACCTCAACGGTCCTCCCTGTCGCGCAGCGATGGGGCGGTGGCAGCCCGCAGGGCTGACGGAGGAGCTTTGGCGCGCCGCGGCGGCCCCTCCACCCCTCCCCATGGCTTCGCCACAGGGAGGATCGGATGCTTGCCAACGCCGCGCCTTCCCGCCATCGCTCGCGCCATGCTGTCGCGCATTTTCCCCGATCGCTTCGTCCCCATCCTGCTGGCGACGATCCTGCTCGCCAGCCTGCTGCCGGTGCGCGGCGCGGCGGTGCCGGTGGCGCAGGGGGCGTCGACCGCGGCGATCGTGTTGCTGTTTTTCCTGAACGGGGTGCGCCTGCCGCGCGACGAGGTGCTGCACGGCATCCGCAACTGGAAATTGCAGGGGGCGGCGCTGGCTTTCTGTTTCGGCGTAATGGCGCTGCTCGGCCTTGCGGCGCAGGCGGCGACCGCGCCGCTGCTGCCCGCGACGCTGACGCTCGGCTTTCTGTTCCTCGGCATATTGCCCTCGACGGTCCAGTCGGCGACCGCGGCGAGCAGTCTGGCGGGCGGCAATGTCGCCGCCAGCGTCGTCGCGGCGGCGGTGCTCAACCTTGTCGGGGTCGTGCTCTCGCCGCTGCTGTTCGCGCTGCTCGCGGGCAGCGCGGGCGCGGTCCACGGCGAGGCGGTGGTGCGGATCGTGTCGATCCTGCTGCTGCCCTTCGTCGCCGGGCAGCTCGTCCAGCGCTGGCTGCGGCCGTGGGTGCTCGCGCACCGCGGCCTTGCGACGTTCATGGACCGCAGCGCGATCGCGATCGCGGTCTATGTCGCCTTTTCGGCCGCGGTCGTCGCGGGCATCTGGAGCCTGCTCGACGGGCGCGAGGTCGCGATCATGCTGGTCGCGGTCGCCGCGCTGCTGTGCCTGTCGTTCGGCGGCGCCTGGGCGCTCGGCCGCCTGCTCAACCTTGCGCGCGGCGACCGCATCACCCTGCTGTTTTCGGGGGCGCAGAAAAGCATCGCGGTCGGCGCGCCGCTCGCCGCGACGCTGTTTCCGCCCGCGACCGCGGGCATGGTGCTGGTCCCGATCCTCGTCTATCATATGGCGCAGCTGATCCTGTCGGCATGGATCGCGCCGGGATTGCGTCGTCAGGCGTGACGGCACCGGCCCGCTCCCCCACCCAGCCTCCCGACAGGATATGCTATGGGAGGCTGGGTGGGGGAGCGGGCCGGTGCCGCAAACCAAGATGGTGTGGTGCTTGAATAACACAGGGCCGCATGCCATATAGGCAGACGGCAAGGGGTTGGAAGGAAGACGAATGAGCGAGCAAACCGCGACGGCAACGGTGACCGACGAATTGAAGCTGACCCCGCCCGATCCGGTGCCCGCAGTGTCGCCCGAAAAGGCCGCCGGGCTGGTGCCGCTGTCGGGCGAGCAGAAATCGAAACTGGAAGAGCGCGTCGACGGCTTTATCGACGATCTGGTCGCGCAGGACGTCAACTCGCCCGCTTTCGGCCAGAAGGTCGACCAGATCACCAACATGGGCCGCAAGGAAATGCTGGAGGCGGCGAACCAGTCGAACCGCTTCCTCGACCGGCCGATCAAGGCGATGGACCGCGACACCGACATCGGCATGAACCTCATCGAACTGCGCAACACCGTCGAGCGGCTCGACCCGTCGGCGAACGGCAAATTGCTGTCGAAGCGCGGCTTTCTCGACAAGATTTTCGGCAGCAAGATCAACAATTATTTCGCCCAGTATCGCAGCGCGCAGACGCATATCGGCGGCATCCTGACCGCCTTGTCGAACGGCAAGGACGAGCTGTTGATGGACAATGCCGCGATCGACGTCGAACGCCGCAAATTGTGGGAGGCGATGGGCAAGCTGGAGCAGATGGTCCACATCGCCCAGACGCTCGACGCCAAACTCGAAGCGAAGGCCGAAGAACTCGATGGCAGCGATCCCGCGAAAGCCAAGGTGCTCCGCGAAAACGCGCTGTTTTATGCGCGGCAGCGGACGCAGGATTTGCTCACCCAAATGGCGGTGACGGTGCAGGGCTATCTGGCGCTCGACCTCGTCAAGAAGAACAATGTCGAACTGGTGAAGGGCGTCGACCGCGCCAGCACGACCACCGTCGGCGCGCTGAAGACCGCGATCACCGTCGCGCAGGCGATGACCAACCAGAAATTGGTGCTCGAACAGATCACCGCGCTCAACACCACGACCGCGAACATCATCGACGGCACGTCGAAGATGCTGAAGGACAACACCGCGCGCATCCACGAGCAGGCGGCGTCGAGCACGATCCCGATGGAGACGCTGCAGCGCGCGTTCCAGAACATCTATGACACGATGGATGCGATCGACACCTTCAAGCTGAAAGCGCTCGACAGCATGAAGACGACGGTGACGACGCTGGAGGGCGAGGTCGCCAAGTCGAAGGGCTATATCGCGCGCGCCGAGGGTGCGAGCCAGGCGCAGGCGAGCGTCGGCGGCGCCGACAGCCCGCTCGCCGCGCTCGAAGGATGACGATGAGCGAAGTCGACAAGATCAGCGCGCTGGGCAGCGCCGCGATCGAGCGGTCGCGCGAGCGGCGGCGTCCGATCGGCACCAAGAGCGTCGCGCTGCGCCGCCAGCATCTGTACAAGAAACTCGGCCGCGCGCTTGTCGCGGGCGGGGTCGTGCTGCTCGGCGCGGCGCTGTTCGGCATGCTGGTCCAGCCGCTCGGTTTCGCCGGGCTGCTCGCGCTGGTCGTGCTGCTCATCGGGGTCGCGGTGCTGTTCGGCAAATGGCCGCCCTTCCCCGAGCCGCGCCAGGCAGACCTGCCGAAGGCCGATCTGAAGCAGCTCGCGGGGCGCACCGAAATCTGGCTGGAGGCGCAACGCCCGATGCTGCCCGCGCCGGCGCGCCAGCTGGTCGACGGCATCGGGGTGCAGCTCGACCTGCTCGCGCCGCAATTGCAGACGCTCGACCCCGGCGAACCGGCGGCGGCGAACATCCGCAAGCTGGTCGGCGAGGATCTGCCCGAACTCGTCGCCGGCTATCAGCGCATCCCCGCCGGGCTGCGCGGCGAAGCGCATGCCGGGCGCACCCCCGACGAGACGCTGCTTGGCGGGCTGAAGATGCTGGAAACCGAGATCGCGGGCGCCGCGCGCAGCCTCGCCGCGGGCGAACTCGACAAGCTGGCGACGCGCGAACGCTACCTCCAGCTCAAATATCAGGGCATCGACGGCGAGGACGCCGCTGCCTAGTGCCGCTGCCGCGGCATCGCTTGCCAAGCGGCGCCCGCGCGGTCACATAATCGCCGATGCTCGACCAGTTCCTCGCTCCTGAAAATATCGTCTTCAGTTCGGCGCTGCTGCTGATGCTGATGATCGGTGCCGTGCAGGCGATCGGACTCGCTGGCGACATCGACGCCGATGTGCACGGCGATACCGACGGCGATGTCGGTTTCGCCGACGCGCTGCTGGCCTGGGCCGGCATCGGCCGCGTGCCGTTCCTGACGTGGCTCGTGCTCTTTCTCGCGCTGTTCGGAGCGCTCGGGCTTGGGCTGCAGCAGGTGATGACCGCGCTGACCGGCGGCCCCGGCACCAACCTGTTGATGGTGCCGCTGACCGCGGTCGCCGTGCTGCCGGTGACGGGCGGCGCGGCGCGCCTTGTCGCGCACATTATTCCCGGCCTCGAAACCACCGCAATCGACCGCGACGAGCTGATCGGACTTTACGCCGAAATCAGCATCGGCACCGCCAGCGTCGGCAATCCCGCGCGCGCACGCGTCACCGATCCGCATGGCCAGCCGCACCAGATCATGGTCGAACCCGACAGCGCCGACCAGATTTTCCAGGCCGGCGAGAGCGTGCTGCTGGTAAAGCGCGATGGCGATATATTCAAAGCCTTCACCCGCGGCGATTTCTATTTACCCCGGCTCGACTGATCCTAATATCCATCCCAAGCCTTCCAATCACGGAAGCGCGAATCGACAGCAACGGGTGGGTTCATGATTGAAATTGCGATTTATGCCGGCATCGGGCTTGCCGCGATCCTGATATTGGGATTGATCGTCACGCGGCTTTATCACCGCGCGACGAAGGAGATTGCCTTTGTCCGCACGGGATTTCGGGGCGAACGCGTGATCATGAACGGCGGCGCGCTGGTCCTGCCGGTGCTGCACGAAACGATGCCGGTCAATATGAACACCGTACGCCTAGCGGTCGAACGCAAGAATGTCGACGCGCTGATCACCCTCGATCGCCTGCGGATCGACGTGAAGGCCGAATTTTACGTTCGCGTGCGGCCCGATGCGGGGGCAATCGGGATGGCGGCGCAGACGCTTGGCCTGCGCACGATGAACCCCGAGGCACTGAAAGATCTGGTCGAGGGCAAATTCGTCGACGCGCTGCGCTCGGTCGCGGCGGGCATGACAATGAACCAGCTCCACGAACAGCGCGCCGACTTTGTCCAGAAGGTGCAGCAGGTAAGCTCGAACGACCTGTCGATGAACGGGCTCGAGCTCGAATCGGTGTCGCTCACCGGCCTCGACCAGACGTCGATCGAACATTTCAACGCCAACAACGCCTTCGACGCCGAAGGTCTGACCAAGCTGACCGAGCAGATCGAGTTGCGCAAGAAGGCGCGCAACGACATCGAGCAGGATACGCGCGTCCAGATCGAGACCAAAAATCTGGAAGCCGACAAGCGGAGCTTCGAAATTTCGCGCGACAATGAGTTCGCGCGGCTGGAGCAGGAACGCGAGGTCGAGATGCGGCGTGCCGCGCAGGCCGCCGAGATCGCGCGCGAACAGGCGCAGCGCAACCAGGAGGCGGACAACGCGCGCATTCAGGCGAAGCAGCTGGTCGACGCCAAGCAGATCGAGGCCGACCGCGCGATCGAGGAAGCGCGCATCGCGCAGGAACAGGCGATCGAGCTGGCACGGCAGGAACAGCAGATCCTGATCCAGAACAAGAGCCGTGAGGAAAGCCAGGCGCGGGGCGAAGCCGACGCAGCGCGCGCGATCGCCGTCGCCGCCGAGGAGCAGGTTGCAACCGCCCGCGAGACCGAGGTCGCCGAGCGTTCGAAGCGGATCGAACTGATCGAGGCCGCCAAGGAAGCCGAGCGGCAGGCGATTTCGGTGAAGGTCGAGGCCGAAGCCGAAAAGGAAGCCGCAGGCAACCGTGCCGCCGCGCTGCGGCTCGAAGCCGAGGGCGAGGCCGAGGCCGAGAAGCTGCGCGCCGAAGCCGCGCGCATCCGTTTCGAGGTCGAGGCCGCAGGTCAGCGCGCAATCAACGAGGCCGCGAACCTGCTATCGTCGGACCAGATTTCGCTGCAAACCAAGATGGCGTTGCTCAAGGTGCTGCCCGAGGTCGTGCGCGAGGCCGCGAAGCCGATGGAGGCGATCGATTCGATCAAGATCATCCAGGTCGACGGGATCAACCAATCGGGCGGCGGTGCCGGCGCGGGCGGCACGCAGGGCGATAATGGCAATCTGGCGAACCACGCCGTATCCGCCGCGCTCGCCTATCGCGCGCAGGCGCCGGTGATCGACAGCCTGATGAAGGAACTCGGCTTCGACGGCGGGTCGCTCGACGCGCTGGTCAAAGGGGCGGCGGCGATCGAGCCGGTAGCGACGTCCGCGATCCCCGCGACGCAGCGCGGCCGCCAATCGCGCCCGAATGCGCCCGCGGCATCCGAAACCGAAGAGGATGAGGCCGACGCCTGATCGGGGTGCTGGCGCCGGTCAGGTTTGGCGCCAGCGCTGGGTGCCGAACCACAGCAGCAGAACAAGCAGCAGCGGCGGGGCGAGGCCCCAGTGCGCAGCGCCGGCGAGCGGCGCGAGCATCGGCATGTCCGACAACAGCCACAACGCCGCGAGCAGTGCCGCGATCGCGAGCGCTTCGTAAGCGAAGCTGCGCCAGAAGCGCGCGCGGGCGCGGGCGTAGGCGGCGCGGGCGTCGACCGCGCGCTCGACCTGCACCGCGAAGTGGCGGTCGCTGGGGCGCTGGGGGGGTGCGAGCATTGCACTGAGCAGCGCGTCGATGTCGTCGGGGGCCGTCATGCGTCCGTTCCTTCGCCGATCAGTTTCTGCGCTTTCGCGCGGCCGCGCAAGACGAGAGATTTGAGGGTGCCGAGCGGCAGCCCCATGATCTCGGCCGCCTCGCCGTGCGACCAGCCGTGGCCGAAGCACAAGGTGAGCGCGGCGCGCTCCTGCGGCGACAGCTGGTCGAGCAGCCGCGCGGCGTCGATCGCGGCGTCGCTGGCCGGGCGCGGATCGACGTGGCGCGGCGCATCGTCGCGCGCCGCCAGCCCCTCGCGCCGCCGCGCGGTGCGGCGCTGGTCGAGGAACAGGCGCCAGCCGATCCCCATGACCCAGGCGGCATAGCTGCCCTCGCCGCGATAATCGCCGGCGCGCTGCCATGCGCGGACGAACGCCTCCTGCGCGAGATCGTCGGCGTCGCTTCCCGCGGCGCGCGCCAGGAAGGCGCGCAGCCGCGCCTCGTGCCGAAGCACGAGCAGCTGGAAGGCGGCGCGATCGCCCTCGGCAACGCGCCGGCCCAGCGCCCGATCTTCATCGGCGCCCTCATCCCTCGGCAGCGGCCCGTTCCTCGGCGGCCGCGGCGCGCGCGAGGCGGCGGCGGACGAGCAGCGCGATGCCGACGAAGGCGGGGAAGAGCGCAGCGCCGGCGGCGATGCGGATCAGTTGTTCATGCCCCTGGATCAACCCGAAACCCGCCATGGCAAGGCCGATCGCGAGCAGCACGAGGCCGTTGCGGTCGTCGCCCGGCGCGTCGCTGGCCTGGCCGCCGAGATGCTCGTACGGCTTGTTGAGCTTGTCGATCATCGCACCGACGAGGTCGGACTTGGCGTCGAGCCCGCGGCGGATCGAGCGGTGGAGCATCCACGCATGGAGCAGCCGCGCGAGGAGGAAAAAGCCGACGACGAACAGCGCCACCATCGTGACATTTTCGAGCAGGTTGAAGAAGTCGTTGCTGACCGCGACCAGTTCGGTGGTCGGCGGCGGCGCGGGCAGATAGGCGGCGATATCGCGCGGGTCGATATAGGCGGCGACGTCGGCGGGGTTGATCGCGTGCGGCGGCAGCGCCACAGGCGCGGCGGCCGCCGCGGGGGCAGCGGCGGCGGGCGGCACCGCGGTGGCGGCGGTCGTCACGGCGAAAACGGAATACATCGGCACTCTCCTTCATGCCATTCGGCATGGTGAAACCACAGGCGGCGACCCCCGGCAAGTCGGAGCCGGCGATACGGGAAAAGAGCTGCACCGGGGAGCACAGGATCGATCGCCGCACGAAGTCGCCGCCAGGACCGGCGCGCGGCCAGTCATCCCCTAGACGGCACCGGGATCGCCGATGGATGCACGCGCGATCGGCGCGGACAAAAAAGATTCACGCCGGCTTGACCGGACGCATCCGGCGTTATAATTCGATAATTCTGGAAAGGTCGTTTTATGATCGAAAGCGAGACGCAGCTTTGGGCCGTCGATGCACTCGGCGCGCTGGCGCACGAAACGCGGCTGGGGGTGTTCCGCATGCTGGTCGAGGCGGGTCCCGAGGGGCTGGTCGCGGGCGCGATCGCCGAACGCGCCGCGGTGCCGCCGTCGACGATGTCGCACCATCTCGGGGCGCTCGAACGCGCCGGGCTGGTGCGGTCGGTTCGCGAGAGCCGCCTGATTCGCTATCGCACCGACTATGACGGCATGCGGCGGCTGCTCGCCTTTCTGATGCAGGATTGTTGCCAGGGGTCGCCGCAGATGTGCGCCGACCTGATCGGCGTCGTGCCATGCCATGGCGAAATTTCGAACCCCCAGCCGGAGCCAGCCGAATGACCACCGATATCATCGTCTATCACAACCCCGCGTGCGGGACGTCGCGCAACACGCTGGGCCTGATCCGCAACGCCGGGATCGAGCCGCATGTCGTCGAATATCTGAAGACGCCGCCGACGCGCGCGCTGCTCGAACAGCTGATCGCGCGGTCCGGGATGCGCGTACGCGACCTGCTGCGCGAAAAGGGCACGCCCTTTGCCGAGCTCAACCTCGGCGACGAAAGCCTGAGCGACGAGGCGTTGATCGACGCGATGATCGCGCATCCGGTGCTGATCAACCGGCCGCTGGTGGTGTCGCCGCTGGGCGTCAAGCTTTGCCGTCCGTCCGAAGCGGTTCTCGACCTGCTCCCTGCCGCCCAGCGCGGCGCCTTTGCCAAGGAAGACGGCGAGCCGGTCGTCGATGCCGCCGGCCAGCGCGTCGGCGGCTGAGGCGCGCCGCGATGCCCGGGCCGACGCGCGAACGCCTGTCGTTCCTCGACCGCTATCTGACGCTGTGGATTTTCCTGGCGATGGCGCTGGGGGTGCTGCTCGGCTCGACCTTCGCAGGGCTTCCCGCCGCGATCGACGGGCTGTCGTGGGGATCGACGAACATCGCGATCGCGATCGGCCTGATCCTGATGATGTATCCGCCGCTGGCGCGGGTGCGCTACGACGAATTGCCGCGGGTGTTCGCCGACAAGCGCGTGCTGGCGATTTCGCTGATCCAGAACTGGATCATCGGGCCGGTGCTGATGTTCGCGCTCGCGGCGATTTTCCTGGCGGACAAGCCCGAATATATGACCGGGCTGATCCTGATCGGGCTGGCGCGCTGCATCGCGATGGTGATCGTGTGGAACCAGCTGGCCAAGGGCGACAATCAATATGTCGCGGCGCTCGTCGCGTTCAATTCGATCTTCCAGATCCTGTTCTTCAGCGTTTACGCCTGGTTCTTCCTGACCGTGCTGCCGCCGCTGTTCGGGCTGGAAAGCAGCGTCATCGACGTCAGCTTCGGGACGGTCGCCGAGGCGGTCGCCATCTATCTCGGCATCCCCTTCCTCGCCGGTTATCTGACCCGCAAATGGCTTGCCCGCGCCAAGGGCGACGACTGGTACGAAACGCGCTTCCTGCCGACGATCGCCCCGATCACCCTCGTCGCGCTGCTGTTCACCATCGTCATGATGTTCAGCCTCAAGGGCGGCGAGATCGTCACCATTCCGGGCGACGTCGTGCGCATCGCGATCCCGCTGACCCTCTATTTCGTCATCCAGTTCGTCATCAGCTTCTGGATGGGCAAGCTGATCGAAGCCGATTATCCGCGCACCACCGCGGTCGCCTTCACCGCGGCGGGCAACAATTTCGAGCTGGCGATTGCGGTCGCGATCGCCGCGTTCGGGCTCGCCTCCCCCGTGGCCTTCGCCGCGGTCATCGGCCCGCTCGTCGAGGTGCCGGTGCTGATCCTGCTCGTCCATGTCGCCTTCTGGTTCGGACGGCGCTGGTTCGCCGCGACGACCCCCACGAAAGCCTGATCATGCCCGCGCCCGAATATCCGCGCCTCCGCACGCTCGCCGACCCCGACCATCTGCCGGCGCTCCGCCCCGAATATGTCCACGCCCGGCCCGCGCTCGGACTCGGCCCGCTCGATCCGCCGCCGCGCATCCTGCTGCTCTATGGCAGCTTGCGCGAGCGTTCCTATTCGCGGCTGGTGGTCGAGGAGACCGCGCGCCTGCTGCGATTGTTCGGGTGCGAGACGCGCATCTTCGATCCCGCCGACCTGCCGCTGCCCGACCAGATCGCCGACGACGATCATCCCGCGGTCGAGGAACTGCGCCAGCATTCGTTGTGGTCCGAAGGCCACGTCTGGTGCAGCCCCGAACGCCACGGCCAGATCACCGGCATCATGAAGGCGCAGGTCGATCACCTGCCGCTCGCCTATAAAGGCCTCCGCCCGACGCAGGGCCGCACGCTGGCGGTGATGCAGGTGTCGGCGGGGTCGCAATCGTTCAACAGCGTCAACACGCTGCGCATTCTGGGCCGCTGGATGCGGATGATCGTCGTCCCGAACCAGTCGAGCGTCGCCAAGGCGTATCAGGAATTCGACGCCGCGGGGCGGATGCTGCCGTCGAGCTATTACGACCGGATCGTCGATGTCGCCGAGGAACTGGTGCGCTTTACCGTGCTGACCCGCGGCCATGCCGACCAGCTCGTCGACCGTTATTCCGAGCGCAAGGACCGCAACGAGCCGGTTACAACGGCGGTCGATGACCTGCTGGCCGGGCGCGCCTGATCCCCGCGGGCGGGCGGGTGGCGCAGAATTTCAGAGGGTGGGATTGGATGCCCCGCGAGGATTCGAACCTCGATAGGCGGTATCAGAAACCGCAGTCTTACCATTAGACGACAGGGCAATCGTGGGGCGCAATATGATTGCGCGCTCCCGCTGTCAAGGCTGCTGCGGCCATCGGGCGCCGGTCCGGAACAGCCCGCTTGCCCTGACGCATTTCGCCGCTAGCATCGCGCGATATAACAGAGGGGCCGCGCTGCTGCGTGCGCACCCGAAGGAGTGGACTGATGCGTCACGTCGCGATCGTCGGGTCTGGACCGGCGGGCTATTATACCGCCGAAACGCTGCAAAAGGCCGACGATATCGCGATCGACATGATCGACCGGCTGCCCGTTCCCTATGGCCTGATCCGCACCGGGGTCGCCCCCGACCACCAGTCGATCAAGGCCGTGTCGCGCCGGTACGAGGGCGTCGCGCTGACCGACAACGTCCGTTTCGTCGGCCATGTCGCGGTCGGCACCGATGTGACGATCGACGAGCTGGTGGGGCTGTACGACGCGGTGGTGCTGGCGACCGGGGCGCCGAACGACCGGCCGCTGGACATAGCCGGCGCCGATTTGCCGGGGGTGATCGGCAGCGCCGCCTTCGTCGGCTGGTACAACGGCCATCCCGACTTTGCGGCACTCGATCCGCCGCTGGGCGCCGCCGGGGTCGCGGTGATCGGCAACGGCAATGTCGCATTGGACGTCGCGCGCATCCTGGCCAAGACGCCGCAGGAATTCGCGGGCAGCGACATCGTCGCGCACGCGCGCGACCAGCTGGCGGCGAGCGCGGTGCGGCATATCCACATCCTCGGCCGCCGCGGCCCGCACCAGATCGCGATGACCCCCAAGGAGCTGGGCGAACTCGGGCATCTCGACCGCGCGAGCCCGCGCGTCGACCCCGCCGACCTGCCGCCCGAGGGCGACGATGCGCTGCTCGAGCCCGGAATGCGCAAGTCGGTGACCCATTTGCGCAGCTTTGCCGCCAACCCGGTCGCCAAGCCGGTGACGATCGATTTCGATTTCTTTGCGATGCCGGTCGCGATCGAAGGAGAGGGCAAGGTCCAGCGCGTCGTCGTCGAACGCACCACGCTCGACGACGAGCTGCGTTCGGTGCCAACCGGGGAGACCTATGCCGTCGATGCCGGGCTGGTGATCAGCTGCATCGGATACCAGACCCCGCCGATCCCCGGCGTCCCCTATGAGCATGGCCGCGGCCGGTTCGCCAACGACGAAGGGCGGATCCTGCCCGGCCTCTATTGCGTCGGCTGGGCACGGCGCGGGCCGTCGGGGACGATCGGCACCAACAAGCCCGACGGCATTCGCATCGCCGAAATGGTGCTGGAGGATGTCGGGCGCGGCGCGGGCAAGGCGGGACGGCCGGGGCTCGACGCGCTGCTCGCCAGCCGCGGCGTCACCCCCGTCACCTTTGCCGACTGGCGCCGCATCGAGGCCGCCGAAGTCGCCGCGGCGCTCGACGGCAACCCGCGCGAGAAGTTCACCAGCGTCGAGGCGATGCTGGCGGCGATCGGGCGGTAAGCCCCTCCTTTCGATACCAACGGCGTCGATTCAGGCGCCCTCAGCCAGCAGCGGGTCGAGCGCCGCCTTGAACTCGGCGGCCGAATAGACGCCCTTCTTGGCGTGGCGGACCACGCCCTTGCGGTCGATGACATAGGTCGAGGGGACGCTGTTGTCGATCGCGCCATAGCCGCCGCTGATCTTGTTCGCCAACGGGTAAGACAGCAGGTCGGCAACCTTCTGAAGCTGGTATTTGGGCACGCTGTCCTCGGTCGTCACCCCGAACATTTCGAGCCCGCGCGCCTGGTTTGCTTTGAAATAGCGGTGCATCATCGGCATTTCGGCCTTGCACGGCGCGCACCAGGTCGCCCAATAGTTGATGACGACGACCTTGCCCTTTAGCTCGGCGAGCGACACCTTGCGCTTGTCGAAGGTGGTGAGGATGAAGGCCGGCGCCGCGGCGCCCGGCACCGGATGTTTGGCTGGCGCGGCGCCCAGCAACACAGCGGCGCCGAGGATGGCGAGCAACGGGGCGAACAACGGGCGGAGGGATATGGTGGCGGTCATTGGGCGAATAGACGCAAAAACATGCCCCTAGGCAAGCGGCAAAACGGTGCGCGCACTGCGCTGCGCTGGTTGCTCGCGCTGGCCTATGGCTATGCCGGCTGGCTGCACGTGGTGCGCCCGGCGCCCTTCCTGGCGATCACCCCGCCGTGGGTGCCCGAACCGGCGCTGGTCGTCGCGGCGACCGGCATCGCCGAGATCGCGGGCGCGATCGGGCTGATGATCCCGGCGACGCGCAAGGCGGCGGGCTGGGGGCTCGCCGCCTATGCGCTGTGCGTCTGGCCGGCGAACATGCACCACGCGTTCGCCAATGTCGCGATCGATGGCGAGACGCTGAGCTGGTGGTATCACGGCCCGCGGCTGGTGCTGCAACCGCTGATCATCTGGTGGGCGCTGTGGGCTGGCGGGGTCACCAACTGGCCGTTCAGGGAAAGAGGGAAATAGCGTCGCCCCCGCGCAGGCGGGGGCCGCTAGAAGCCTTTTCCTGCGGCGCTGCGTAAACCGACGGCGGCCCCCGCCTGCGCGGGGGCGACGCCTGTCATCACTTCACCACCGGCGTCTCGCCCGGCGCCTGCCCCTTCTGGCTCGCCGCATAGGTCTCGACCGCCTTCAGCACGCGCAGCATGTTGCCGCTGGCAATCTTTTCCAGCTCGGCCTGCACATAACCGCGCTTCGCCAGTTCGACGAACAGCGCCGGATAACCCGCGACATCCTCCATCCCGACCGGCGCCGAATCCATCCCGTCATAATCGCCGCCGAGTCCGATATGATCGACGCCGATCGTCCGTTTCAGATGATCGACATGGTCGGCGACCTTCGCGACGCTGGCGCTCGGCACCCGATTGGCGGCGTCCCAGCTTTTAAGTGCTGCCGCTTCGGCCGCCGGATCGCCGGGGTAGAGCGCTTTCAGCCGCGCCGCCTCGGCGGTGCGCGCGAGGCCTTGGGCGCGGACCTCGGCGTCGAGGAAGGCGGGGAGCAGCACGATCATCACGATGCCGCCGTTCGCCTTTACCGCGGGCAACACGCTGTCGGGGACGTTGCGCGGATGGTCGTTGATTGCGCGCACCCCCGAATGGCTGAACATCACCGGCGCCCGCGCGGTTTCGAGGGCATCGGCCATCGTCGCTTCGCTGACGTGGCTCAAATCGACGATCATCCCGATGCGGTTCATTTCGCGCACCACCTGGCGGCCGAAATCGGTGAGGCCGCCGTGTGCCGGGGCGTCGGTCGAGGCGTCGGCCCAGCTGAGATTCTTCGAATGGGTCAGCGTCATGTACCGCGCGCCGAGGTCGTACATCTGGCGTAGCACCGCGAGGCTCGAGCCGATCGAATGGCCGCCCTCCATGCCGAGCATGCCCGCGATCTTGCCCGCCTTCATCGCCTTTTCGAGTTCGGCGGCGGTCGCAGCGAGCATCAGATCGTCGGGGTAGCGGGCGACGAGGCGCTTCATCACGTCGATCTGTTCGAGCGTCTGCTGCACCGCGAGCGGCTCGTTCGGGTTGCTCGGCACATAGACCGACCAGAATTGCGCCCCGACGCGGCCCTTGCGCAGCCGCTGGAGGTCGGTGTGCATCGCGATCGCCGGCGGCGTCGCGTCGGGTTTCGCGGTGTCGGTGGTGTCCTCGAAATCGAAATCGTTGATCATATTGCCTTCGCGCCCGCGCAGCGCCCACGGCACGTCGTTATGCCCGTCGAACACCGGGGCGCGCTTCAGCGCGGCCTCGGCGACCGCCTCGGGCGACGGCTGCGCGGCGGCGGGGGTGGACAAGAGGGCGAGAGCGGCGAGGCCGCCGAGCAGGTGCGATTTGGTCATGGCGCGCGACCTTAAGTGGTTGAGCGGATGGCGCAAGCCCGGTCCGAACCGCGCGACTGCCAAGTCGCGCCATAAATGGCTCACACAAAGGCACGAAGGCACAAAGAGGGTGCATCGGCACCGCCCTTTGTGCCTTCGTGCCTTTGTGTGAGATCATTCTTGCAGCCCGCTGAGGCAAACCTGTCTTGACGTTTACGTAAGCCCCGCCCAGCATCGGACGATGACAGCTTTCGACGACTGGCGCGCGCGGTCGCCCTATTATGACGAGACGCATGAGGCGCTGGCGCAGAGCGTCCGCCGTTTCGTGGCCCGCGAGATCGCGCCGCATATCGACCGCTGGGAGGCCGAGGGCGAGCTGCCGCGCGACCTGCACAAAAAGGCTGCCGAGGCCGGCATCCTGGGGCTGCGCTATCCCGAGCAATATGGCGGGCACAGCGAAGGCTTCGACAATTTCCACAGCTTGGTCGTCACCGAGGAGCTCGCCGCAGTCGGCGCCGGCGGGCTCGGCGCGTCGTTGATGACGCACGGCATCGGCCTGCCCCCGATCCTCGCATTGGGCTCCGACGAGCTGAAACAGCGCGTCGCGCCGCCGGTGCTTGGCGGCGACAAGATCATCGCGCTCGGCATCACCGAAGCGGGCGGCGGCAGCGACGTTGCCAACCTCAAGACCACCGCGGTGAAGGACGGCGACAGCTATATCGTCAACGGCGGCAAGATGTTCATCACGTCGGGGATGCGCGCCGACTGGCTGACCTGCGCGGTGCGCACCGGCGGGCCGGGCGCGGCGGGCATATCGCTGCTGCTGATCGACATGGACAGCCCCGGCGTCGAGCGCACCAGGCTCGACAAGATGGGCTGGCGGTGCAGCGACACCGCCGCGATCCATTTCGAGGGCGTCCGCGTCCCCGCGGCCAATCTGATCGGCCCCGAGAATGGCGGCTTCATCGGCATCATGCGCAATTTCAACAGCGAGCGGCTGGGCATGGCGATGGGCTGCTGCGCCTACGCCCGCGTCGCGATGGCCGAGGCCGCCGAATGGGCGCAAAACCGCGAGACCTTCGGCAAACCCCTCGTCGGCCACCAGTCGATCCGCATCAAGCTCGCCGACATGGAGCGCCAGATCGAAGCGACGCAGGCGTGGGTCGACCTCGCCGCGTGGCAGGTCAAGAACGACAAGGCCCGCCCCGCCGACTTCGCGATGCTGAAGGTGCAGGCAACCCGGATGCTCGAGGCCGTCGCGCGCGAGGCGGCGCAGGTGCTCGGCGGCGCGAGCTACATCACCGGCAGCAAGGTCGAGCGCATCTACCGCGAGGTGCGCGTGAACGCGATCGGCGGCGGCAGCGAGGAAATCATGCTCGACCTGGCGGGGCGGCAGTTGTTCGGGGGGCGATAGCTAGGCGTTCCGGCCCCGCGTGGAAGTCATCTTTGCGGTGGTTTGCTGACTATCCGGTCTTCAGGGTGGCAAAGAATAGCTGCCATTGCCGCGTACGGGTTCAAAGCTTTCGTTAGGACACCGGAAGGCCACCCTTCACGTGTACCTTGGCAGCTAGCTTGCAGCGAGCAGCGCCTTTAACCGCCCGCGCATCGCCTCGCGTCGCGCGGTGAAAAACGCTTCGAAGTCCATCATCTCATCGGGCACGGTGCCTAGCAAGTGACGGTCGCGGTAGTCAGCTTGGCTCGCGGAGTCAGGCTTGGTCTTCGCCAGCCACGCCGCAGGTAGCGCGGCGAGCTTCTCTTGGTTTGCTGTACCTTCGAGTAACTGAAGGTTGGGCAGCGCGTCGACATGCTCGATCATCCATGCCGCTGCCTCATCGCCGGCTCCGATCTTCGCCAACTTCTTTGCGGTGAAGCGCGAGCGTGGGAAGACATGATCGACGTGCATTTCGTGCGCGAGGTCGACGAAAGGAAAGAGCAGCGAGAGCAGCGGGACCATTCGCCGGTCGCCGTAGGTAAGGTGCAGCAAATCGTCGATCTCGGCATCCTCGAACCGTAGCGATTTGCCACGCCGCTCCATCTCGCGCTCAAGCTCGGCCGCCGGGAAGCCGTTCGTGCCGTGCGTGCGAATGAGCTCGCGTAGCGCTGTCAGTAGCACGTCGAGCCCGCTGCCCCAAATGCCCGACGACTTGAGCAGCGAACGCACCAGCCAGCCCCGCACCGCTTCGCGATCGGCAGCGTAAGACGAGTGCGTCAAATAGGCATCGGGCAACGAGCGCCGGTGGAGGTAATAGGCAATGGGCAGCAATGCACTGTCGGCGCGCAGGGTCTGCCCGGATAGGCCGAAACGGTCCACGAGCGCGACGGTCTGGCGCAGCGCTGCTTCGATTTTGGGCCATCCGATTTCGAGCTTGGACATATTGTCGGCGGTGAAATTTTCGACCTTGAAGCCGACGCTGGCGATATCGGTTAGCATAAGCCCAGCCTTCAGCACGAAGTCCTGGCTGAACGCGAAGCGTCGGCCCGTTGCGTTCAGGCTGCCAACGAGCTCGTGGATCGTCGCGCGAGCGTCAAGCTGCTTCCACTGCGCCACCGCGATCGACAGCAGCAGGTCCGAATAGGATAGCACCGTTCCGCCCGAATTAAGTCGGATAAAGATGTTGAGGACGCGCTCGATATCCTGCGACCGCTCGGCATAGGCGTTGATCAGCTGGTCGCTGTGGTAGACGCTATAAAGGCGCGCGATCGCGTTGAACGCGAGTTTGCGCTGTTCCTTGTTGAGGTCGAAGCCTTCGACGATCTCGTGCAAACCAGTGTTGTCTTCCACGCTCACGATCTTGTGGACGGGATACCACACGGCGTCGGTCGCAACCTCGCGCTGAGCCTTGGTCATGAACCGGAACCGATATACGGCACCGTCCTCATCGGGATCGCGCGCGGCGATCAGGTCGAGGCATAGCCTGCGCTTCGGAAACGAGGCGTCATTCGCCCACCAACCGCCGCGCGTTCTGGCGGCCATCGACCCGCGAAATCCGATGTTAAGTGCGGTGAGCCGCTGCTGACCATCAAGCACTGCTGTCACTGGATGACCTGGCTGCGCGCCGAGCGGGGCACAGTGCGCCGCGTCGCGTTCGTGATACTCGCGCATGAAATCGTAGAATTGAAACGAGACCGCAGTTTGCGGCTCCACCTGCCAGAAAAGGAACGTCCCGAAAGGGTATTTTTGCATCAGGCTGTCAAAAAGCCTCTCGATCTGTTGGGGCTTCCACACGAACTCGCGCTGAATGGCTGGTAAGACATAGTCGTGCTTGTGTATCGCATCGAGCGCGTCCTTGATGGTCCCTCCACTGGTATACATCTCGTCATCGCCCCCTTGCGCTTAATTGCCGAACCCTGACATAAACATATGATCGCTTTCGCGCCAATAGGAGGCTAAATGCAACGGCCGAGAACGATCCATTGCCGCTCAGTTCACGTCATACTGTAGACGTCGTATTTCAGTTGATGCCGACCGTTAAACGACGATCCTCAGGGTGACGATACCATGGGTAGTTGGACGTCCGCGCAACCGATGGTTAAGGGGCGGCAACGGTCCGTCATGGACTGCTTAACTCCGCTCTTCACGATCCCTGTATAAAACCCTTTCCTACATTATTCCGTTGTGGTTCAAGCTTGCGGATGAGCAGCACCCTCCCATCCCTGCACGCGATTCCGGTTCCACGGCAACCACACGCGGCGCGGCGACACGGAACCGTCATAGGGCTGAACTTTGCTGAACTTTGGGATGGCGATGCCCGATGCGGCAGCCCGCTCCTTCCCGTTAAAGCGACAAAGGAGACATTTTCGGTTAGCGCGTCCGTCGCTTTTGTCGCTTTAAGCCCCCTGCCCCCTCGTCATGCGCCGGACCGCTTGGGCGCACCTCGACATCTCGCCGCACCACCGCCAGTATGTTCGTTACGGGAGCGCTGACGCGAAAGGCCGCAATATGAATATCGAAACCGCCAGTTGGCCCACCGCCGCCGAAACCCTCCTCCCCGACCTCGTCGACCTGCGCCGCGCGATCCACCGCGAGCCTGAGCTTGGCCTTCAAAACCCCAAGACGCTCGCGAAGATCAAGAATGCGCTCGCCGGACTGCCGCTCGAATTTCGCGAAGGCCCTTCGACCACCGGGCTGGTGGCCATCCTGCGCGGGCCGGCAAACGGGCGCACCGTGCTGCTGCGCGGCGATATGGATGCGTTACCGCTGGTCGAGGATACCGGGCTGGATTTCACGTCCGAGATCAGCGGCGCAATGCATGCGTGCGGGCATGACACGCATGTCGCGATGCTGGTCGGGGCGGCGAGATTGCTGTGCGCGGCGCGCGACCGGCTGCCCGGCACCGTGATGTTCATGTTCCAGCCGGGCGAGGAGGGGCATCATGGCGCGCGCTATATGCTCGACGACGGGATCATCGATCCGCTGCCCGACGCCGCCTTTGCGCTCCACATCATGCCTAACGCGCCGCACGGGATTTTCGCCGGGCGCGCGGGGCCGCTGCTCGCCTCGTCCGACGTGCTGTCGATCACCGTCAAGGGCGCGGGCGGCCATGCATCGATGCCGCAGGATGCGGTCGATCCGATTCCGGTCGCCTGTGCGATCGTCACCGCGATCCAGACGATGGTGACGCGGCGCATCTCGGTGTTCGACCCCGCGGTCGTCACGATCGCGAAGATCGCGGCGGGGACGACGAACAACATCATCCCGGAGACCGCCGAAATGCTCGGCACGATCCGCACGCTTTCGCCCGAGCGCCGCGCGATGGTGGCGCGCGAGTTGAAGCGCCTCGCCCCCGCGATCGCCGAGGCGCATGGCTGCACGGCGGAGGTGCAGATCGAGGAGGGTTTTCCGGTGACCGTCTGCGACAGCCGCGCCGCGGCATTCGGCCAGCGCGTCGTCGAGGATGTGTTCGGCGAGGCGGCCTGGCTGACGATGGACCATCCGGTGATGGGCGCCGAGGATTTCGCCTATGTGCTGGAGAAAGTCCCCGGCGCGATGTTCTGGCTGGGCGCCAGCGAGCAAGGCAGCGACTGGCGGCAATGCTGCGGGCTGCATTCGAACCATATGGTGCTCGACGAGACGGTGATGGCGCGCGGCGCGGCGCTGCACGCGGCGCTGGCGGAGCGGTTTTTGCATGAGGGGTTTGGCACATGATCAACATTATCGGCGCGATCATCTCGGGCCTGATCATCGGGGCGCTGGCGCGTTTCTTTTATCCGGGCGCGGTCGAGATGGGGTGGGTCGCGACGATCCTGCTCGGCATCGGCGGATCGTTGCTGGCGGGGCTGGCGACATCGCGCGGCCGCGGCGACTTCCACCGCGCGGGATGTCTGGCGTCGGTGATCGGCGCGGTGGTGCTGATTTTGGTTGGGCGGTTGTTGGGCGTGGGGGGATAAAGAAAGAAATCTCACACAAAGACACAAAGAGGTGCGTCGATGACTGCGAGCGTCGAGGATTTGGCCAGGCTTGTCGTCGACTGCGGGTTCCAGCTGCATCAGAATTTGGGACCGGGCCTCCTAGAATCGGCCTATGAAGCCATTTTGGCGGATCAACTGGCAAGACGCGGAATTATCGTCGAACGCCAGAAGCCTATTCCGATCAAATATGATGGCATCGAGCTTTCCGAAGGCTTCCGCGCGGATCTGTTGCTGGAAGGCAAATTGCTCGTCGAATTGAAATCGGTTGAGCGGCTTTCGCCGCTCCATAGCAAGCAGGTACTGACCTATCTGCGCCTCCTCGATCTGCCACTTGGCGTGCTGATGAATTTTGGCGGAGCCACGCTCAAAGAGGGAGTACGCCGCATCGCCAATGGCGATTTGAGTCGATAAGCACGCGCCATCTTTGTGTCTTTGTGTGAGAATATTGTCCTAAAGCGCCCTCACGGCACCAGCACCGTATCGACCGCTTCCGCCAGCATGTCCGGGTAGTCGAGCGTGTAGTGGAGGCCGCGGCTTTCCTTGCGGTGGAGAGCGCTGCGGACGATCAGGTCGGCGGTTTCGATCAGGTTGCGCAGCTCTATGAGGTCGGTGGTGACGCGGAACTGCGAATAATATTCGTGCACCTCGCGGCGGAGCAGCGCGACGCGGTGGCGGGCGCGTTCGAGGCGCTTGGTGGTGCGCACGATGCCGACATAGTTCCACATGAAGCGGCGGATTTCGGTCCAGGTCTGCTTGATCACCACCTCTTCGTCCGAATCGGTGACGCGGCTTTCGTCCCATGGGCGGATCGCCGGAGGCGCCGCGAGCGTGTCCCAGCGCGCGATGATGTCCTTTGCCGCCGCCTCGCCGAACACGAAGCATTCGAGCAGGCTGTTCGAGGCGAGACGATTGGCGCCGTGCAGCCCGCTTTCGGTGCATTCGCCCGCCGCATACAGCCCCGGCAGGTCGGTGCGCCCGGCAAGGTCGATCAGCACCCCGCCGCAGGTATAATGCTGCGCCGGCACCACCGGGATCGGCTGCTTCGTCATATCGATGCCGAGCGTCAGCAGCTTTTCATAGATGTTCGGGAAATGCCCGGCGACGAAATCGGGGTCCTTGTCGCTGATGTCGAGATGGACGTAATCGAGCCCGAAGCGCTTGATCTGGTCGTCGTTGGCGCGGGCGACGATGTCGCGCGGCGCGAGTTCGGCGCGCGCGTCGTAATCGGGCATGTAGCGATGCCCGGTTTCGGGATGCTTCAAAATGCCCCCCTCGCCGCGCACCGCCTCGGTGATCAGGAAATTCTTGACCTCGAGGTTGAACAGGCAGGTCGGGTGGAACTGCATCATTTCCATGTTCGAGACGCGGCAGCCGGCGCGCCACGCCATCGCGATGCCGTCGCCGGTCGCGCCGCGCGGGGCAGTCGAAAACTGGTACACGCGCCCCGCCCCGCCGCTCGCCAGGATCGTCGCGCGGCCGACATGCGCGTGAACCTTGCCGGTCGCCTCGTCGAGCGCATAGACGCCCCACACACGCCCCGACCCCGAATAGCGTTCCTCGTGGCGGCCGGTGATCAGGTCGATGCACGCCTGCCCCGGCAGCAGGGTGATGTTCGGATGCGCCTCGGCGGTCTTGAGCAATGCCGCCTGCACCGCCCAGCCGGTCGCGTCGTCGACATGGACGATGCGGCGGTGCGAATGGCCGCCCTCGCGCGTCAGGTGCAGCGCCTCGGCGTCCTTGTTGAACGGGACGCCCATGTCGACCAGCCGTTCGATCGAGACGGGCGCATTCTCGACGACGAACTCGACCGTTTCGCGCCGGTTGAGCCCCGCGCCGGCGACCATCGTGTCCTCGATATGATTTTCGAAGGTGTCGCCCGCGTCGAGCACCGCGGCGATGCCGCCCTGCGCCCACGCGGTCGAGCCGCCGGTGAGCGTCCCCTTTGCGAGCACGAGCACGCGGCAATGGTCGGCGAGCGCGATCGCGGCGGTAAGCCCCGCGGCGCCCGAGCCGATGATGATGACGTCGTGCGGCGCGGAATCGGTCGACAAGGCGTTATCCTTCAAGCCTTTGGTGCCGCACCTATACGCGAAAGCGGCGGCGGTTCAATTCGGCGGCGGCTCAGCCGCGGCCGCGGCGCAGGATGACATAGACGGCGCCCGCACCGCCATGGCTGATGTGCGCCGGGCGCAGGGCGACAATCCGGTCGGCGTGGCGCGACAGGGCGAGCCAGTCGGGCAGCGACGCGCGGATTGCGCCGCGCGGGCGCGGGTCGCCGTGCATCAGCGGCAGGCGGTCGGCGCCCGGCCGCAGCCGCCCGGCGACGACGAGCAGCACGCGCGCGTCGCGCAGCAGCGCCCGGCCGATCGCGTCGTCGAGCAAAGCCTCCGCCGACGCCAGCGTGTGGCCGTGCAGGTCGATGCTCATGTCGGGGCGAACGAGCCCCTTGCGCAGCCGACGGTCCCAATGGCCGTCGAGCGTCGCCGCCTGGTGGGTGCGCCGCGGCGGCGGCAGCTTCGTGGTGGCGCGCGGCGGCGGCGCTGGGGCCGCGGGCGCCGCGATGCTCCGCGGCGAGGCTTGGGGCGGCCGCACCGTCGGCGGCGCAGCAAGTTCGGTCGGGGCGCGGGACTTGGTCAGCGGATCGACGGTCGCCGCGACCTTTTTCCACAGCGCGCTTTCGTGCGGGTCGAGCCGCCGCGCCATGCCGGCCTCAGCGCGCCGGGATCAGCCGCGCGACGCTGGCGCGCGGCAGCAGCAACAGCGCGACCCCGCGCGCCGACATGCCGCCGGCGATCGCGCGCGCCTCGTCGCCCGCACCCCAGAAGCTGTCGAAGCGGTTGGCGCCCTTGATCGCGCCGCCGGTGTCCTGCGCGATCCACAGCCCGTTCGGTTCGGCACGGTCGAGCGAGAGGAAGACCGGGGCGCCGAGCGGCACATATTTGGGATCGGCGGCGACGCTGGCGCGGCCGGTGACCGGCACCCCGAGCGCGCCGAGCGGCCCGGCGCCGGTCAGCTCGCGGAAAAAGACCCAGCTGGGGTTTTCGTTCATCACCGCGGCGCCGCGCGCCGGATCGGCGCGCAGATAGGCGAGGATGCCCTGCATCGACGCCTGCCCCGATTGAAGTTCGCCGCGATCGAGCAGCAGCTTGCCGATGCCGACATAGTTGCGGCCGTTCTGGCTGTCGTAGCCGATCCGCATCACCCCGCCATCGGGCAGACGCAGGCGCCCCGAACCCTGGACCTGGAGGAAGAAGAATTCGGCGGCATCGGCGGCCCAGGCGATTTCGAGCCCACGCCCCTCGAGCGCGCCGCGTTCGATCGCGGTGCGGTCATGATAGGGGACGAAGCTGGTGCCATCGACGCGGCCGCGGATATTGCGGCCCTTGAGCTCGGTCGAAAACAGGCCGAGATCGACGTTGACGAGGTCGGGGGGGCGGCGATAGATCGGCACGTCGTAACCCGGCCTTTTCGTGCGCGAGCCGGCGATTTCGGGTTCGTAATAGCCGGTGACGAAGGCGGTGCCCGGCCCGACCTGGACGGCGGCGAAATGGCGCGCGAAGAAATTGCTCGCGTCGTTGTCGGCCCAGCCATTGGCGGCGGAGCAGCTTGCGGCCCAGTCGGCGTTCTGGGTCAGCCCGCTGGTATCGGCGCGGCGCTGCACCGAGGGACAGCTGAGCCGGAACGCGGCGAGCGCGGTGCGCGCCTGATCGGCCGATACGCCGAGCGTCGCAAAATCGGGACCGGCGACGACGCCGCTGGCCGCGGCGGTGGTGGCGCCGGCGGGCACCGGGCGCGCGGCGAGCGCCGCATTGGGGGTCGCCGCGATCGGCCTGGCGGCGACACCGCCGCCGCTTTCGGACGGACGCGGCTGGTACGGCCGCACCGGACCGTTCGGCGCGGGGGTGGGGGCCGCCGTGACGGGCGGCGACGTTGCGGGGCGCGGCGCGCCGCCATCGGGAATGACCGATGCGCAGCCCGAGAGCAGTGGCAAGGCGGCGAGACAGGCGAAGCCGAAAGCCCGCGCGCGGCGCGCCGGCGCCCCCATCACCGCGATCATGGCGTCAGGCTGCTTCGGCTTCGTCGAGCAACCAGTTGGGATCGCCGCTGCCGATTGCACGGCGGAAGGTCCACCGATCGTCGGTCTGCGCCGCGTCGCTCATCGAGCCGGCGATCATCCGCCCCTCGGCGTCGCGCGTGACCGCGCTGATGTCGGCGCGATAATGGACGGTGATGCGCGCCTCGCCGCGGCTGGTCTCGACCGCGGTGATCTTCGCCGAATCGATGCCCATCAGGCGATTTTCAAGTGTCTCGCCGCGTGCCTCGCGCGCCTCAATGGCGTCGACGAAGGCCTGGTAGCTGTCGTCGTCGCACAGGTCGCGCAGCGTGTCGCGGTCGCCCTTCCAATACGCCTCGAGGATCATCCGGTAGGCGGCCTCGGCCCCTTCCATGAAGCGGCCGGCGTCGAAGTTGCGGTCGCTGGCGAGCAGGCTGCGCAGGCCGGCTTCGGCGGCGGGTTCATACACCAAGCCCGAGGTGTCGGGAATGGCGGCCTGCGGCGCATGCGGCGCGTCGCTGTCCTCGAGCCGGACCGGCGCCGGGGCGCCGCGCTCGTCGCGGCGCGGCAGCACGGGTTCCTGTTCGTGACCGGTGCGCTTGCCGAGCACCGAATAGAGCCGCATGCCGAGGAAGGCGGCAATCATGGCGAGCAGGACGATCGAAAAAGCAGTCACGGGCAAATGTCCAATGCGGCGAGGGAAAAACGTCTCGGGCTATACATAGGCGATGCGCAGCCATGTTTCAAATCACCATGACCGCCGTCGCGGCCAAGGTCAACGTCGGCGCGGCCATCCGAGCGCGTGGACGCGGCCATTGTGCTGGCAGCCCGCCGCTGCTAAGCGCCGCCGCAACCCTCATCCGGCGGCTCCTGGGGCCGATGGAGGGGATACCCGGACACTTTTTCGAACGAAAGCATTTTCATCATGGCTGACGAGACCAGCGCCGACCTGAACAACCCCGCCCTGCAGCCGAACGGCGAAGATACCAGCCCGGCGATCGGGCTGATCTCGCAATATGTGAAAGACATGTCGTTCGAGAATCCGAGCGCGCCCGCGGTGTATCAGTGGCAGTCGGCGCCGCAGGTCGACGTCCAGTTCAACATCGCCGCCGACGGCGTCGGCGACAATCTGTACGAAGTCATGCTGAAGATCGACGTGACGTCGAAAGCCGACGAAGGCACCGCCTTCATCATCGAGCTGAAATATGCCGGGCTGTTCGGGGTGCGCAACGTCCCCGACGATCAGTTGCAGCCCTTCTTCCTCGCCGAAGCGCCGCGCATCCTGTTCCCCTTTGCGCGCCGCGTCGTGGCCGATGCGGTCCGCGACGGTGGTTTCCCGCCGCTGCTGCTCGAACCGATCGATTTCCACGGCCTGTTCCAGCAGCAGGTGCAGGCACAGGGCGGCGCGATGGGCGACATCGCGGCGCCGGTCGGCGAAGCCTGACGCCGCAAACGCCCCCGCTCGCCCGATGAGCAGCCTGATCCGGAATGTCGGGACGATCGGGGGGCTGACGCTCGTCAGCCGGATCTTCGGCTTCGCGCGCGACATGCTGCTCAGCCGCATCCTCGGTGCGGGGGGCGTCGCCGACGCATGGCAGCTGGCGTTCCAGCTGCCCAACATCTTTCGCCGCCTGTTCGCCGAGGGCGCCTTTGCCGCCGCCTTCGTCCCGCTGTTTAACCAGCGCATGACGAAGGACGGCGACCACAGCGAAGCGCGCGCCTTTGCCGACGCGGTGCTCGCGGTGCTGATCCCGATCCTGATCGTCTTTTCGGGCCTGTTGCTGATCCTGATGCCGTGGGTGATGGCGCTGTTCGCCAGCGACGCGCTGCAGGCCGACGACGCGACGTTCGACCTTGCGGTGCTGATGGCGCGCGTCGCCTTTCCCTATCTGGCGTTGATGAGCGTCGCGACCCTGTTTGCCGCGATCCTCAACAGCCTGTCGCGCTTTGCCGCCGCCGCCGCGGCGCCGGTGCTGCTCAACATCTGCCTGATCGCGGCGCTGCTGATCGGTCTCGCGACCGGCGACGGCGGCGAGGCCGCGAAAGCGGCGACCGGCCGCTATCTGGCAGTCGCGGTGTCGCTGTCGGGGCTGTTTCAGCTGATCTGGCTCTTCTATTGGGTGCGCCGGTCGGGGTTTGCGCCGACGCTTCGCCGTCCGCGCCTGACCGCCGGGGTGCGCGAGATGGGGGTGCTGATCCTGCCCGCGGTGTTTGGGGCCGGGGTCTATCAGATCAGCCGCTTCGTCGACCTGTTCTTCATCGCGATGCTGCCCGACAAGAGCATCACCTATCTGGCGATGGCCGACCGGCTGAACCAGTTGCCGCTGGGCATCATCGGCATCGCGCTGGGCACCGCGATCCTGCCCGCGCTGTCGCGCTTCATCGCCGCCGACGAGCGCGACGGCGCCTTTCGCCTGCAAAGCAACGCGGTCGAGCTGGCGATGCTGCTGACCGTGCCCGCCGCCGTCGCGCTGTTCGTCGCGGGTCCAGCGATCACCAGCGCTTTCTATGTCGGGGGTCAATATACGCGCGCCGACGGTCTCGCGACCGGCGCGGTCGTCGGCGGGCTGGTCGTCGGCCTGCCCGCCTATGTGCTGGTCAAGGTGCTGGTGCCCAATTTCTTCGCGCGCAAGGACACCCGCACCCCCGTCTACACCGCGGCCATTTCGCTGCTGATCAACATCGCGCTCAACCTGTTGCTCATCCCGCGGCTCGGCATCGTCGGGCTGGCGCTCGCCGGATCGACGGCGGCGTGGTGCAATGTCGCGATGCTCTATACGATCCTCCACCGCCACGGCCAGTTTCACCTGACCCGTCAGGTCGTGTGGCGGATCGCGCGGATCGTGCTGGCTGCGGCAGTGATGGCGGCGGTGCTCTGGTTTGCGGTGCCGCTGGCCGGCGACGCTTTTACCGGCAATGTCGGCGAGCGGATCGCCGCCTTGGCCGCGATCGTCGCCGCCGGCGCGGTCACATTCTTCGGTTGCGCCATCCTCTTCGGCGTGGTCAATCGCGACACCGTCGGCCAGCTGCGCCGGCGCCAACTCTAACGGGAAGACAGTCATGCGGATCGTTTCGGGCATCCAGCCCACCGGACATTTGCACCTTGGCAATTATCTGGGCGCGATCCGCAACTGGGTGCGGATGCAGGACGATGCGGCGGCGGCGGGCGGCGAATGCCTGTTCTTCCTCGCCGACCTGCACGCGATATCGATGCCGCACGTTCCCGCCGACCTGACCGCGAGCACGCGCGCGATGACCGCTGCGCTCGTCGCCTGCGGCATCGACCCCGACCGCTCGACGCTGTTCAACCAGGCGCGCGTCCCCGCCCATGCCGAGCTGCAATGGCTGCTCAACGGCACCGCGCGCATGGGCTGGCTGAACCGGATGACGCAGTGGAAGGACAAGGCGGGCAAGAACCGCGAGAGCGCGTCGGCGGCGCTGTTCACCTATCCGGTGCTGCAGGCGGCCGACGTGCTGCTGTATCAGGCGACGCACGTTCCGGTCGGCGAGGATCAGAAACAGCATCTCGAGCTGGCGCGCGACATCGCGCAGAAGTTCAACAATGATTTCGCCGCCCCGGACGCGCAGGTGTTTACCCTGCCCGATCCGATCATCCCGCCGGGCGGGGCGCGGATCATGAGCCTGCGCGACGGCGCGGCGAAAATGTCGAAGTCCGATCCGTCGGACATGAGCCGGATCAACCTGACCGACGACGCCGACACGATGATGCAAAAGGTCCGCAAGGCGCGCACCGATGCCGAACCGCTGCCGTCGGAGGCGGCCGGACTGGCCGAGCGCGCCGAGGCGAAAAACCTTGTCGGCATCTACGCCACGCTCGCCGATGCGTCGGTCGATGCGGTGCTCGCCGACTTCGCGGGCCAGGGCTTTGGCGCGTTCAAGCCGGCGCTCGGCGAACTGCTGGTGGCGAAGCTGGGTCCGATCAACGCGCGCTTTGTCGCGCTGAAGGACGACCATGGCGCGCTCGACGCGATCCTCGCCAAAGGCGCCGAAAAGGCGCGCACCCTTGCAAAGCCGACGCTCGACGCCACATATGATGCACTCGGCCTATGTCGCTGAAAATGCGGCATCGAATGCGACGGTGACGGAACAAAGCCGCGACGAACCGAGTTCAACCAAGGTTAAGCCGCATCGGCGTAGTCTTGGGATAAAGCACGAAGATTGTGCGCTACCCGAATCACGGAGCATGGCGATGAACAAGATGAACCTTCGGCGGCTGGGCCTTGCCGCCATGACCGGGACGGCGCTGGCGCTGGCCGGTTGCGCGACCCCCTTCCGCGCCGACGTCGCCCGTTTCCAGACCCAGCTCCCGGCGCCGCAGGGCCAGAGCTTTACCGTCGAATCGGCCGACCCCGGCCTCGCCGGCGGCATCGAATTCGGCCAATATGCCAGCCTGGTCGCGGGTGAACTGACGCGCTACGGCTACCGCCCCGCGGCGCCCGGCGAAAAGTCGGATCTGGTCGTGCGGATGGATTATGGCGTCGACAAGGGCCGCGAACGCGTGGTGTCGAGCCCCGGCTTCGGCGACCCGTGGTACGGCGGCTATTACGGCCGCGGTTTCTATCGCCCGGTGATCATCCGCGGCCGCGGCGGCCGTCGTTATGTCTATGGCTATCGCGACCCGTTCATGTGGGGCGGCTTCGGTGGCGGCTATAACGACGTCAGCAGCTATACCGTCTATACCAGCGGCCTGCAGTTGCAGATCGACCGTGCTGCCGACGGCTCGCGCCTGTTCGAAGGCCGCGCCGAGGCGCAGTCGCGCGACAACGACCTGCAGCAGCTCGTCCCCAACCTGATCGAGGCGATGTTCACCGGCTTCCCCGGCAATTCGGGCGAAAACGTCCGCATCACTGTGGCGCCGCCCGAAAAGGGCTAAGCCCGCCGGCAATACCGAAAAAGGCCCGCCCTCCGCACGGACAGCGGGCCTTTTTTTTGCGTCAATCAGCCGTTGAGGCTGCGCCGGATTGCGGCGATTTCGGAGTCGAGTTCGCTGTCGGCGACGCGCAGTGCCTCAACCGTGCGCACCGCATGGATCACCGTCGAATGGTCGCGTCCGCCGA
This sequence comes from Sphingopyxis sp., assembly GCF_050916055.1. Classification (GTDB taxonomy): domain Bacteria; phylum Pseudomonadota; class Alphaproteobacteria; order Sphingomonadales; family Sphingomonadaceae; genus Sphingopyxis. The sequence goes on along the minus strand of NZ_CP051527.1, from coordinate 1,240 downwards.
AGCGGCGCCCGATTTCGGGGTAGGAGCGCGGGGTCAGTTCCTTGGCGAGATACATCGCGACCTGGCGCGGCCGGGCGATCGCGCGGACGCGGCGTTTCGAGACCATGTCCGATTTGTCGAGGCGGTAGTGGGCGCACACCGCGCGCTGGATTTCTTCGATCGTGATCCGCGGCCGCGCGCTGCGCACATTTTCCGCGAGCCGGTCTTCGGCCAGCGCGAGATCGACGCGCGCGCCGGTGAGCGCGGCATAGGCGAGCAATTTGTTGAGCGCACCCTCGAGTTCGCGGATGTTGCGGGTGAAATGCTTGACCAGATAGGCGACGACGTCGTCGGGCACCTCGACCATCGGCATCGCGGCGAGCCGCTGGCGGATGATGCGTTCGCGCAGATCGTCTTCGGGCGCCTCGATATCGGCGACGAGCCCGCCCGACAGGCGCGACAGCAGCCGCGTTTCGACCCCGTCGAGCATCGCCGGCGGACGGTCGGCGGTGACGACGAGGCGCTTGCCCGCACACATCAGATCGTCGATCGTATGGAGCAGCTCTTCCTGCGTCGAATTCTTGCCGATCACGAACTGCAGGTCGTCGAGGAGCAGCAGATCGGCGGCTCGCAGCCGCGCCTTGAACGCCATCATGTCGCCGCTGCGCATCGCGCCGACGAATTCGAGCATGAACTTTTCCGCCGACATCAGGATGATCGTCGCCGCCGGGTGCACCGCGGCATAGGCCTGCGCGATTGCGTGGAGCAGGTGCGTCTTGCCCTGCCCGGTGCCCGAGCAGAGATAGAGCGGATTGAACTGCGGCACTTCGGCCATCGCCATGCGGCGCGCGGCATTGGCCGCGAGGATGTTGCTGCGCGCGACCGCGAAGCGATCGAAGCTGAGCCGCGTGTCGAACGGCAGCGGCCCGCCGTTGACCGCCGGCGCCGGCGGATCGAAGGCGGGAAGCGGGGTGGCGGCGAGCGCCGCGCCGCGTTCGCTCGCCGCCGCGCCGCCGCGCACGATCACCGAGCGGACGTCGGCGAGATGGTGCCGCCACGCGAGCTCGATCCGCTCGCCAAAGCGCTCGTTGATCCAGTTGGCCGAAAAGCGGCTTTGCGTTTCGAGCGTCACGACGCCCGACAGGGTGCAATAGTCGGCGAAGTGGACGGGGCGCAGCCAATGGTCGAAGGTGCGCGCACCGAGATCGCGGCGCAGCCCTTCAGCGACGCGCGGCCAGAGCGCCGCGGCGTCGCCGCTCAT